>NZ_AP035785.1:2772500-2948037 GCF_055381405.1 Prevotella mikamonis | reverse complement strand
TTGAAATTTATTCTTATTTAGTATGTCTTTCGACTCTCAGTCTATTAACGTGTTTGCAAATTTAGCAAAGAAATATGAATAAAACAAATGAGCCTTGTTTAGCGTTTTTTAAGGAATATAGCGTAAAGCCTTTATAATAGGGCGTTTAGCAGTTTTACGTCTTGCCGGTTATCTAAATAAGCTTTCATAATTACAACCTCTTGATTTTACGCACATTACACAGCTTCCCCAAGTTTATGGAAGTTGTGTAACATGCAAGCATAAACATTGCCGAAACAGCCCACTATAAAACGTGTTCCGAGCCTTTTCTAAGTCCGTGAAACATCAGTCCCTCCTATTTAGACTACTTTTAAATAGTTACAATTTAAATCCTTTAATCAAATGAGCTATTTATCCTTGCGGCCAAAAACCGAGAAATGAACATAGCGCTTAGGATGCTCTCGTAAATTATTGAGCAACGAGTCGGCACTCAGCATCGTCGCATTCAGATTATTATATAGGCGTGCATCGTTCATCAACAAGCCCAGACTACCCTCATTGCTGTTCAGTTTAGCCGTGACAGACTGTACATTTGCAATCGTCGCATCAACCTTAGCCATTGTTCCGGCAACATCTACGGCAGCCAAATTAGCTGTCAACCGGTTTGTATGGTCAAGCACGCTATTTGCCTTTGTCATCATGCCAGGCACATTCTTATTCAACCCTGCCATCAATGTATTGAGCTGCTGGGTGGTCGTAGTCAAGTTTGCAGACACCTGTTGAGCGTTCGCCAAGGTCTGAGCTATGGCCGGATTGGACAACAGTTGATTCACCTTTGTCAAGATACTATCCAACTTCGGCAACATCTGCTGTACCGTAGGCATCATCGAAGCTGCCTGCGCAAGCGCACCGCCGTTAATCACTCCGACTATCGTATCGCCCAAAACCATGCGCTCATGCGGGTTATTGGCCATGAGAATATTCATCTTCACGTTGCCCATGAAGTCGCTTACAATCTCAGCCGAGCTACCCTTCGGGATTCGAAGATTATTATCCACTTCTATTTCCACCAAGATATCTTTAGCCTGATTATAGTTGTACTGTATTCCCTTCACCACTCCCACCTGATAGCCATCGGCATAGATAGGGTTGGAAGACGACAACCCGCTGATATCCGTGAACTGCACAAAGTATATATATTTATTGGAGAATATAGACATACCTTTGAGATAATTCAACCCAAAGTACAGCACTATCACTCCCAGAATGGCTACAATAGCTATCTTAACTTCTCTTGTGAATAATTTCTTCATTTCGCTTACTCGTTATTTGTTCTGCTTAAACTCCCTGATAGCTTCCCTCACGTCCATCTTCACACCGTTTTTAAAGGCTATGACAAAGGCCTCCGGAAACTTATCACGCAGCTGTATACGCAATCTATTGATTTCATTGTAGTCGCTCGAAGCGCCACATGTATATTTATAAATATTATTCTCCTGATAGAAATCGATGTTCTCCACCCCACGGGAATTCATCTCACCGGCACTGAGCTTATGGCCAGATGTAAACACCTGAACCTTGAACACAGGGCGTTCATTGGTCTCCTGTGCCGGTGCTTCGACCGTTTCCGGCATCTCAGGTTTCTTATATTGTTCGGGCACAATGTCTTGTATAGACGATTTGGCAGGTGCTGTCACCTTGTAAGGAACTACGATATCTCCCCCATAATATTTCGACTTATAGGCCACAAAGGCATTGAAGATTCCCTTCGCATAGCGGTCTACGGCATCGGCGGAATTCAGGAACTGCTCCTCATCGGGGGTTGAGATAAATCCCAGCTCCAACAAACAACTCGGCATCGAAGACAGCCTCAATACAGCCAGGTTGTCTTGGTGCGCCCCCATATCGGCACGCCCCGTAGCCGAACACACATTGCGCTGCATCATCTTGGCCAATGCCACGCTCTGCTCCATGTTCTTATCCTGAATAAACTCATACATGATATTGCTCTCGGCAGAGTTCGGATCAAAGCCCTGATACGTCTGCCGGTAGTCTTTCTCCATATAGATAACGGCATTCTCGCGCTTGGCCACCTCCAGATTCTGCACAATGCCGCGCTTGCTACCGCTCGCCCTTCCACTACCCAACGTATAGGTCTGAAATCCACGGGCAATATGTCCGCCCGGCAGTGCATTCGTATGCACCGATACAAACAAGTCGGCCTTGTGTCGATTAGCCAGGTCGGCACGGTCTTTCAGAGGAATAAATACATCCGTCTTCCGCGTATATACAACTCTCACATCGGGACAGTTGCGTTCCACCAATTTGCCAAAAGCCAGTGCTATCGTCAGATTTATGTCTTTTTCCTTAGAAAAAGCCCCCATAGCTCCCGTATCGTGGCCTCCATGCCCAGGGTCGATAACAAGCGTAAAATGTCCATTGGCAGCCATAGAATTGACAGCAACCAGCAGCAATGTTATCAATGAGAGCAATGTTTTCTTATATATCATAGAGGTATAATGGACAAAAGTAACCATTTAATATTACAAAATCACTATCTACACCTAGGTTTTATCATTTATTAAAAGTAGTTTTACGCTTGCGCTACCCGAATCCGTACCCATCGGAGGATTCTCCTTGACCACTTCTATCTCGACGGATTTCATATCGGTAAATCTCGCCAGCAGTCGCTGCCCGATGTTTCCTGCCACACGCTCCAACAGGTTACAACGCTCCGACATGACCTCGCTCACCACAAGATATACCTCGGCATAGTTCAGCGTATCGTCCACATGGTCCGACCGCATGGCTCGCGACACATCATAGCCCATTCGCAGATTCACCACATAGTCGTTACCCGCAAGCCGTTCCTGCGGCAGCACACCATGGAAAGCATGATACCTCAATCCTTTCAGACAGATGAAACTTTCTTCTAACTTCATGCGGTTTGTATTATATCCGAAATTCCACGAGACAGCATTTACCATCTCGCGGAACTTCGCCATTCACTTCTGCTATGGTCTTATCCGCACCTGCTTGCACCACAGCTGGTACAAATCAGACAGCCTTCCTGATATACCAGACTCTCACTACCACAAACCGGACACTTCTGTCCCTTTGCCTGAGTACCGTCCGTGATATACTTCTTCAGCGCACGTTCTACACCGTTCTTCCATGTATTGATGCTCTCGTCCTTCAACTGGAGCGAACCTACCAGCTTCATCACATGGTCGATGGGCATACGATAGCGCAATACACCGGATATGAGCTTGGCATAATTCCAATATTCGGGATTGAATTTCTCGCTCAATCCTTCCACCGTCGTCTTATAACCACGCTTGTTCTCAAACTGGAAGTCGTAACGGCTGCTGCCATCCTCGCTCTTTTTCTTGATAATCTTACCTTTGGTTATGGTCTTCGGCAACACGATACCTTCCTCATCGTCTTGCAGACCTGTGAAGATTTCATAAGGATAACCATTGAGCAAGCCCACGAAAGCTACCCACTTCTCCTTATTGTTCTGGAATCTTACGACGTCGCACTCCAACTCTGCCGGACGGACTTCCGTCACCTCGGCATGATGACAAGGAGGTGCAGGAGCAGTCAAGGGTTCCGGTGTTTCCTGCTTTTCTTCTTTCTTCTTATCTTTCTTCGATACCGAAATCATCACCCCTGCGCGACTGCCGTCGCGATAGATTGTACATCCCTTGCAGCCACTCTTCCAGGCTTCCACATACAGGCGGTTCACCAATTCCTCGTCAACATTGTTCGGCAGGTTCACCGTTACGCTGATAGAATGGTCTACCCACTTCTGGATAGCGCCCTGCATCTTCACCTTCATCAGCCAGTCTACATCGTTGGCCGTAGCCTTGTAGTAAGGCGATTTAGCCACCAGCGCATCCATTTCTTCTGCGGTGTAACGCTGATTGGGATCGTATCCGTTTACTTGCATCCATGTCAGGAACTTGCGATGGTACACGATGTACTCCTCGAAAGAGTCGCCCACCTCGTCCACGAAATCCACATGCACGTCGGTATCATTGGGGTTCACCTTGCGACGACGCTTGTAGAACGGCATGAACACGGGCTCGATACCGCTCGTCGTCTGTGTCATCAGCGAGGTAGTACCCGTAGGAGCGATGGTCAGACAGGCGATGTTACGACGACCATATTTCTCCATATCTGCATACAGCTCAGGGGCTTCATCCTTGATACGCAGCACAAACGGGTTGGCAGCCTCACGCTTCGCATCGTAGATTTCGAATGCTCCGCGCTCTTCGGCCATCGTCACCGAACTGCGATAGGCATTCAGTGCCAACGTCTTATGCACATTGACGCTGAAGTCGGTAGCCTCCTGCGTGCCATAGCGCAGATTCATGGCAGCCAGCATATCGCCCTCGGCCGTGATGCCTACGCCGGTACGACGGCCCATACCGCTCTTGCGCTGAATCTTTTCCCATAGATGATATTCTGCCCCCTTCACCTCATTGCTCTGTGGGTCGGCCTCGATTTTCTTCATTATCAGGTCGATTTTCTCCATCTCCAGGTCCACGATATCATCCATGATGCGCTGTGCCAGTTGCACGTGCTTCTTGAACTTCTCGTAGTTGAAGGTAGCCTTATCGGTAAACGGATTCTCTACATAGCTATAAAGATTGATGCTCAACAAACGACAAGAGTCGTAGGGACACAATGGAATCTCGCCACAAGGATTGGTACTCACCGTTCGGAAGCCCAAGTCGGCATAGCAGTCGGGAATACTCTCACGTATAATCGTATCCCAAAACAGCACACCCGGCTCGGCACTCTTCCACGCATTGTGTACTATCTTTTCCCACAATTCCTTGGCAGAGATTTCCTTCGTCACCACCGGACTGTCGCTGTCAATAGGATATTGCTGCACATAAGGCTTGCCGTCTACGGCTGCCTGCATGAATTCATCGTTCAACTTTACCGACACATTAGCACCTGTCACCTTGCCCTCAGTCATCTTGGCGTCGATAAAAGCCTCGCTGTCGGGGTGCTTGATACTTACACTCAACATCAACGCACCGCGACGACCATCCTGCGCCACTTCGCGCGTAGAGTTGCTGTAACGCTCCATGAAAGGCACCAAGCCGGTACTCGTCAAGGCCGAGTTGTTCACCGGCGAACCTTTCGGGCGGATATGACTCAGGTCATGACCTACCCCACCGCGACGCTTCATCAGCTGCACCTGCTCTTCGTCTACGCGCATGATAGCTCCGTAACTGTCTGCATCGCCGTCAAGACCAATCACAAAACAGTTGCTCAGGCTGGCTACCTGATGGTCGTTACCGATGCCCGTCATCGGACTGCCGGCCGGAACAATATAGCGGAAATGATCCATCAGGTCGAACACTTCCTGTGCCGACATCGGATTCGGATATTTCTTTTCAACACGTGCGATTTCGTTGGCAATACGCCAGTGCATATCTGCCGGACTCTGTTCGAAAATATTTCCGAAGCTGTCTTTCATCGCATACTTGTTAACCCATACCCTGGCAGCCAGCTCGTCACCGTCAAAGTACCTCAAGGAAGCCTGAAAAGCCTCCTCATAAGAGTAAATCTTATTCTTTTCCATGTTTGTCTTGATCAGTAGGATTGATGTTGCAAATGTACACAATATATTTCATTTTATATCTCCTTTTTGGAAGATAAATTCAAAATTAACAACTTTGTAATTTTCCAAAAAGAAAATTTATTCTCGAAGTAAAAATACAAAAGTTTCCCATTTTGAACAACTTACAAGCTACATCAAGTCCGATTCTCTCAATACCATGCCCACTCTTCCACACATCCATTTTTCTATCAACATACTGCAAAGCCTTGGCAACATCGCTGCAAGGCCTATTCTACAAAACTGTTAGGCCCTTGCAGCAATCCTGCAAAAGCCTAACAGAAAAACGAGGCAGAATATAACTTCAAACACTTCGGCATCCCCCGTCGGGAGTAACACATCCCAAGCCTCATCAGACAATAGGTTTGTATTTGGGGACTAGCAGTTTTATCAACGTCCACCCTATCAGATAAGCCACAGCACAGATGCAGAATACTATCATATAGCCGCCTGGCTTCCCCTCAAATCCCATGAAACGGAAAGCCGAGCCTTGCTCTGCCGCATAGGTAAAGAGCAATCCCGAACCTTTGTTCAGCATGAAACTGCTCACACCGCCCGCCATCGAGCCGATACCGGTAATCGTCGCTATGGTTGACTTGGGAAACATGTCGCCAATCGTGGAATACAGATTGGCCGACCAAGCTTGATGCCCTGCCCCCAACAGGCCGATGATGATGGCAGCCCACCAGGCACTCAGCGTACCCAAAGGTTGAGCCAGCAAACCCAAGACAGGGAAACAGGCAAATATCAACATGGCCCGCATACGGCCGGCATAAGGATTCATGCCCTTCTTATCCACGAAGTACGTAGGCAGATAACCACCCCCGATGCTGAGTACCGTACAGATGGCATAGAGCGTGAAAACAAGCAGGATACCCATCGACGAGTCCGAGGTATAACCGTATTGGTCGGAGAAATAGGCTGGTGCCCAGAAGAGAAAGAACCACCAGACACCATCGGTAGAGAACTTTCCGACAAAGAAAGCCCACGTCTGCCGATAGGTAAAACATTTCCAGAAACCAATAGGTTTCTCATCGGCCTGCACTTTCTGAGGTACATTCGTTCCCGTCTCGTCGTCCTGTTCTATATAAGCCAGCTCGGCTTCGTTCACATATTTGCTGCCGACAGGCTTGTCATAGAGCCATATCCACAGCCCCATCCAGACGAATCCGAGCATACCAATGATGACGAAAGCCATCTCCCATCCCCATGCACGGGCCAACAGCGGAATGGTAGCCGGAGCTGCCAATGCACCCACAGAAGCCCCACTATTGAAGATGGACGTGGCAAAAGCACGGTCTTTTTTCGGGAAATACTCTGCCGTCACTTTGATAGCAGCCGGAAAATTCCCCCCTTCCCCAATAGCAAGTACCAGTCTGCAAGAGAGAAACAACCACACACTGACAGTGGCCAAAGCCACCGCTGCATCGCTCCCATGCTGTATAAGGGCCAACTCTTCCATACTGCCATAACCCTCTATGTGCATGGCCAACCAACCGCAACCGGCATGAAGGATAGCTCCCGTAGACCATACGAAGATGGCTATGAGATACCCTCGCTTCGTACCAAGCCAGTCTATCAGCTTCCCCGCAAACAGGTTTGCGATGGCATAGAAGATGGAAAAGAATCCGGTAATAGTACCGTAGTCGTTGTCGCTCCAGTGAAATTCTGGAGCAATAAAATCTTTCCAGGTGAGCGATAACACCTGACGGTCCAGATAATTTACTGTTGTTGCCAAAAACAACAAGCCACAGATAACCCAACGAAAATTGGACATCCTGCCCGATTTCTGTAGTTTCATATTATTAAGATTATTATTTGACATATTCAATTAGTAAATCCAGCCACCCCAGAACGACCTGTCAATCCTGAAAATAGACTCGCTTCACTCGCGGACTGATACCTGTCAACACCTCGTAAGGAATAGTATCAAGCACATCGCTGAGCACTGTTACCGGCAGATGATCGCCGAATATTTCAACAACATCGCCCTCCTTGCAGTCTATTCCCGTCACGTCTATCATCGCAACGTCCATACAGATATTGCCGACATAGTAGGCTTTCTGTCCGTTTACAAGGCAATAGCAGTGACGATTGCCCAAATGACGGTTCAAACCATCGGCATATCCGATAGGGATGGCTGCTATTACACTGTCTTTCTCCAACTTACCTTTACGGCTATAGCCCACCGTTTCGTCGGCCGGAACATTGCGCAGCTGCAATATCGTGGTCTTCAGCGTACTCACATTGTTGATGGTTGCATTGTCACGACTGTTGATACCGTAGAGCCCAAGTCCAAGTCTGCACATATCCAACTGGCGTTCCGGAAAGTGAACGATACCGGCCGAATTGTCCATGTGGCGCAATATCTTATGCTCAAAGGCATCCTGCAACTGCTTGCAGCCTTCTTCAAAGAGAGCGAACTGAGCTGCCGAAAACACATCAAAAGAGTCGCTGTCCGAACCTACGAAATGCGAGAATACCGACCGGGGAATAATCGCATTCTGATGTTTCAGACGGTCGATGAGTCGCGGCATGTCTTCACGGGGATTGAATCCCAACCGGTGCATGCCCGTATCGAGCTTGATATGTACGGGATAACCTGTGATACCCTCTTTCTCCGCAGCCTTAATCAGTGCTTCCAACAGGCGGAAACTGTAGACTTCGGGTTCGAGTTCATAGTCGAACATCGTCTTGAACGACGACATCTCAGGATTCATAATCATGATATTACTCGTGATTCCGTTCTTCCGGAGCGTCACACCCTCGTCGGCTACGGCCACGGCAAGATAGTCCACCCGATGGTCTTGCAACGTCTTGGCTATCTCCACGCTCCCTGCCCCATACGCATCGGCCTTGATCATGCACACCAACTTGGTCTCAGGGCGCATGAAGGAGCGATACCAGTTCAGGTTATCCACCACTGCATTCAGGTTGACCTCCAAAATGGTTTCATGCACTTTCTGCACCAGGAGTTCCGTTAATTGGTCGAAACCGAACGGACGTGCCCCCTTCAACAATATCACTTCGTCGCGCAATCCATGAAACACATCGCTGTGGATGAAATCTTCCACATTCTCAAAGAAGTATTTCTCGCCCACGGCTATCACGTCGGCCTGTTGCAGCAGTTGCGGTCCGATACCGATAAACTTCTGCACTCCACGCTCTACAGCCATGTTCGACACCTCTTGATAGAGCCGCCTCGGCTGCTCACCACTTTGAAATATATCACTCAAAATCAATGTCCGCCGACGTCCCTGATGGTCCGGCCGACGATTCATAAAGTCAAGTGCAATATCCAAGGAGTTAATGTCGGAATTGTAACTATCGTTAATCAGCGTACAGCCATGCTGCCCCTGCTTCACCTCCAGGCGCATGGCTACAGGTTCGAGTGTTGCCATGCGCAGCTTCAAATCATCTTTCGACACACCGAGCAGCAGTGCCACAGCTGCCGAAGTAACACTATTAGCCACCGAGGCATCGTCGATAAAAGGTAAATCGTACTCCCCCTGCTCCGTGCCACGGAATATATAAGAGACGCGAGTCATCGTCTCACCCTTTTCCACCTTATATATATAGAGAGCAGCCTCTGGATTCTTCATACTCCAGTCGGTCTTTTCCCCTTTGTAGTCCGATTCCTCCAGACAACGCACAACGACCTCGTCGTCTGAACAATATACCACATTCGACGCATCATGGAATAATCTCAACTTCTCACGACACTTCTCTTCCATCGACGAGAAGTTCTCCTGATGAGCCAGCCCCAGACTGGTCAACACACCGATAGTGGGCTGAATGATGTCGCGCAAAGCCAACATCTCACCCGGCAAACTGATACCTGCCTCGAAGATTCCTACCTGTGTCTGCTCGTTCATCAGCCATACGGAGAGCGGAACACCTATCTGCGAATTGTAACTACGAGGACTGCGAGTGGTCATCAGCTGCGGTGATACCAGTTGGTAGAGCCATTCCTTCACCATCGTCTTACCGTTGCTGCCGGTAATACCCACGATGGGAATGTTGAATTCGTCGCGATGCCGCTCGGCCAAACGCTGCAAGGCTTCCAACGGATTGACCACTTTCAGGAAATTTGCATCGGCATAGAGCTGTGCAAAATCGTGAGGCACATGCCCTACAACAAAGTTACGCACCCCGCGGCGATACAGTTCCGGGATATAATAATGTCCATCGTTGCGACCGGACTTTAATGCAAAAAACAGGGTTTCTT
This sequence comes from Prevotella mikamonis, assembly GCF_055381405.1. NCBI lineage: Bacteria > Pseudomonadati > Bacteroidota > Bacteroidia > Bacteroidales > Prevotellaceae > Prevotella > Prevotella mikamonis. Next base: position 2,938,192 of record NZ_AP035785.1, on the reverse strand, counting down.
CAGGGAAACACAGTGAACGGCTATCGGTTAGAACAAACCCGATGTTAGCTTCATGTTCTCCAAAACGACGCGCACCTATCAGTGTGGTTACTTTTTCAATAGTATATGTCATCGTATGATGTGTTGAATGTCTCGTGCAAAGGTAATGCAATTCGCACACAAACAAAAGATTTATCATAGATTTGTTGGTGCCATTCCCACATCTTACATTCTTTTGTTCTTATGTCTAAGCCCGCAAGGAACACGGGCTTGTCAACTTGTCTATTCATAGGGCGAATGCAATTCACCCTTACAACTCAAAAACTTATAAACTCATGAACTTAAAAATTTACCCAAACGGGCAAAAAAAAATTGATTATCATCACGACAACCAATCTTTTATTAACCTTAATAATCTAATACCATGAAAAACACGATGCAAAGATATATCATTTCTGTATAGATTCCAAATTTTCAAAGATATTTTTTCGTTCTTTAATACATTTTTGATATAAATCAAGGATTTTTACTTTCAGAATCCACAAAAAACCACCCATACGGTCCTACATTAGAAGCCCTGCGCCTTCAAAACCTTCAAGAAGTTCTCCGACAGAGCCTCATTATCTTTCTTGGTATAACGAATGTCGGTGAAAATCTGGGCTAACGTCTCCTTGTGGTTGATTTCCACAAAACGGCGATTTTCCTCCAGCTGCTCCTTGGGAGTGTAGTATTCGTCGATACTCTGTGGCGTATAGTCGGTATAAATCTCGCGATGGACGAATGCTTCGAGCGGCAAACGGTCGCTGAGTGCAGGCTCTTCGTCGGGCCATCCCACTGTCAATGTAGCCACGGGCATCACGAGTCGCGGCAGCTTCAAGGTATCGACGATGAGCTGCGGCATATAGATGGTCGTACCCAGGAAGCAAGTTCCCAGCCCGGCCTCTTCGGCCAGACAAGTAAAGGTCTGCGTGTAGAGCAGGGCATCTGTGGCCGCATTCATAAACGACAGGAAGTTATCATACCCCGGCACAGCCTTCCGATTCCCCGCCCAGACACTCGTCCGACGGAAATCGGCACAGACAGTGACTACCACGGGAGCCGACATCACCATCGGCTGGTTGAAGTGTGCCGGCGACAAAGCAGCTCGCATCTGCTCGTCGCGCGTCACAAGCACACTGTAGAGTTGCAGATTACCCATCGTGGGAGTACGCCCGGCTGCTTCCAACAAACCATCCAACAGTTCATCGCTCACTTCTTTCGGGCTATATCGACGAATCGTCCTACGTTTCAATATCGTTTCCTTCATACGCGCAAAGATACGAAAAACAGCGGATAAAACGCCGATTTTCTTGCAGATGTGGAAAATATCAACGATATTTGCGAAAACGAATACCATTGAGACCAGGCAGAACGAACGACAGCTCCGCTACCTCGCCTCAACACAATGAACAAGAACGATGGGCGACCAAGAATTATTACTACTGCTGGCCGTGGCCTGTATGGTCATGATAGGAGTGACGGGAAAGGCATTTGGCAGGCATTGCTACATTGCGCATGCCATCATCTTCCTATGCTATACGTGCGCCCTCGTCTACGGCATGATAGAACATGGTGCCTATGGCACCAGCCTTTTATGGTTCGTGCTGCTGGCTTCTGCCTATCTGCTCCACATCCTCTTGATGTCATTCCTGCTCATCAGAAAGGCATGGCTCAACCAAAAACGCTGAAAATCTCATACGCAGCACAATACCAGAAAACCCACATACAGGGTTGTCTGGACTGCATGAACCGACAAGGCAGACCAGCCTGCAAGCTGCCCACATCACCCTCCGTAAACTGCAAGGCCTGAACAGTCTCGCTGCAAAGCCCAAACAGCATTGCTGCAAAGGCCGAACAGCAACGTTGCCGAGCCTTTGCAGTTTTTAAAGTTTGCGAGTTTTTAAATTTATGAGTGGCGTGTAGACGAAATATAAGTAGGCAAAACAAGCTACAAATACGATTACATCGCTTGTCTATCAGAACCTATGAACACGGCTTGCCACGCTTCCCTACACCTTCATAAAAACTGGCAACCACTATAAGAGAAAATCGTTTACACATTCAACTCTTTGGAAAACAAAATAAATAAAATTCAAACAAAAGTTTTCCATTTTATTTTTCAAGTCATTGATACACATACACTTGACATAATTTAACATGCAAAAAGTTTCCAGAAACGATTTTTGTATAGATAAATAGGCTATCTTTGCAAAAGCATTCTATCAACAATATAAGAACATAAAATACATCTTATTTATCCTATCATGATTCAGACAGTAGTCAAGAGAGATGGCCGTATCGTTGGATTCAACGAACAGAAGATCAGTGCAGCGATTCGCAAGGCCATGCTCCACACTGAAAAAGGAGAAGACGAAGCGCTCATCGTCAAAATCACCGACCATGTAAACTTCAAAGGGAAGGCGCAAATGACCGTCGAGGACATTCAAGACGCTGTAGAGAAAGAGCTGATGAAGAGTTCTCGAAAGGACGTTGCGCAGAAGTACATACAGTACCGCAACCAGCGTTCGATTGCCCGTAAGGCCAAGACTCGCGACATCTTCCTCGACATCGTCAACATCAAAAGCAACGACGTGACGCGCGAAAATGCCAACATGAACGCCGATACACCGGCCGGAATGATGATGAAGTTTGCCTCGGAGACCACTAAACCTTTCGTCGACGACTATCTGCTGTCAGAAGATGTACGCGAGGCCGTGCAGAACAACTACATCCATATTCATGACAAGGACTACTACCCCACCAAATCGCTGACGTGCGTACAGCATCCGCTTGACGTCATCCTGCAACATGGATTCACTGCCGGACATGGCAGTTCGCGACCGGCCAAGCGCATCGAGACGGCTGCCGTACTGGCTTGTATCTCTCTGGAGACTTGCCAGAACGAGATGCACGGCGGACAGGCCATTCCTGCTTTCGATTTCTATTTGGCCCCCTATGTGCGCCTGTCGTACCAGCAAGAGGTGAAGAATCTGGAAAAGCTATATGGCGAAGACTTCTCGGCTCTCTACGATGCAGAGATAGACGACTTTGTCAATCGTCCGCTCGATGGGCTGGAGGGAGCTGAACGTGTGAAGCAGCATGCCATCAATTCCACTGTGGGCCGCGTGCATCAGGCTATGGAAGCATTCATCCACAACATGAATACCATCCACAGCCGTGGTGGCAATCAGGTGGTATTCTCATCCATCAATTACGGTACAGACACGTCGGCCGAGGGCCGTTGCGTGATGCGCGAACTGCTCATCTCTACCTATCAGGGCGTGGGCAATGGCGAGACGGCCATCTTCCCTATCCAGATATGGAAGAAGAAACGGGGCGTCAACTATCTGCCTGAAGACCGCAACTACGACCTTTACCAACTGGCATGCAAGGTGACGGCCCGTCGGTTCTTCCCCAACTTCCTGAATCTGGATGCAACTTTCAATCAGCATGAGAAGTGGCAAGCCAACGACCCGGAGCGTTATAAATGGGAGATTGCAACAATGGGATGCCGCACGCGTGTGTTTGAAAACAGATATGGAGACAAGACTTCGGTGGGACGAGGCAACCTGAGCTTCACCACTATTAATATAGTAAGGCTGGCCATAGAATGTATGGGCATAGCAGACAAGCAAGAACGCATCAACAAGTTTTTTGCCAAACTGGACAACATGCTCGAACTCACAGCAAGACAACTCGACGAGCGCTTCCAATTCCAGAAGACTGCCTATGCTAAACAGTTCCCCCTACTCATGCGGTATCTATGGAATGGGGCCGACCATCTCAATGCCAACGACACGATAGAGAGTGTCATCAATCAGGGTACACTGGGTATCGGATTTATCGGTCTGGCCGAATGTCTGAAGGCACTGACCGGCCATCATCATGGAGAAAACGAGGAATCGCAGCAGTTGGGTGTAAAAATTGTCACCTATATGCGCGACCGCGTGAAGGATTTTTCCGAGCACTACGGCCATAACTACAGCGTACTGGCAACGCCGGCCGAGGGACTTTCGGGCAAATTCACCAAGAGAGACCGCAAAGACTTTGGCTGCATTGAGGGCGTGACCGACCGCGACTACTATACCAACTCCAACCATGTGCCGGTATACTATAAGTGCCCGGCTCTGCACAAGGCACAGGTAGAAGCACCATATCATGACCTGACGCGTGGCGGACACATCTTCTACGTAGAGATAGATGGCGACGCAACACACAATCCACAGGTAATCATGAGCGTAGTAGACATGATGGACAGGCTGAATATGGGTTACGGCTCGGTGAATCACAATCGCAACCGTTGCATGGAATGTGGTCATGAGAATGCCGAAGCCAATCTGGAGGCATGTCCGGAATGCGGCAGCCACCACATCGACAAACTGCAACGCATCACCGGTTACCTCGTGGGAACAACCGACAGATGGAATCAAGGGAAACTGGCCGAGCTGAACGACCGCGTGACTCACATTGACACGCCGAGAGGATGATAAGCATTCTAGATATCATACACGACACCACGGTAGACGGACCGGGCTTTCGCACTTCCGTCTACTGTGCCGGTTGTCCGAACGCTTGTCCCGGTTGCCACAATCCACAATCGTGGGACATCAAGCACGGTACACCCATGACGACCGAACAAATCATGCTGGAAATCAAGCAAGACCCGTTTGCCAACGTGACATTCACAGGGGGCGACCCGATGTATCAGCCCGAAGGATTTCTGGAACTGGCATTGGCTATTCGACGCGAAACGACAAAAACGATTTGGTGTTTTTCAGGTTTTACCTTTGAGGTGCTGCTCAAAAATGAGCGCACACACGCCTTGCTGGAGCAGATAGACGTATTGGTGGATGGCCCGTTCGTACAATCACTGCACGACACCGGTTTACTGTTCCGCGGCTCTTCCAACCAACGGCTCATTGATGTACGCCGCTCGCTCGCAGCCGGACATCCAGTCTTGTTCGACTATCAGCCCTACCCTTTGGCTATTTAGTGTCATTGTGCAAATTACGTTACGCAAATTACGCAATGACACTAACTCCTTAACAAACTTTACTTTAGCTAAAGGATTTCCTGCAATCCATACTTCTTTCGAAACGCTTTTGCACGTTCTTGCGCTTTTTCCAAGAATGCTTGGTATTCAGAAGTATCGGCATGGAAAGGACGATGGGCCAAGGCCTGACCTATCGGACGCCATTCTTCGATAAAATCAATCGTCGCTTTGGAGAAGAAAGTCTCTCCAAAGCGCTGCCAGATATACGATACAGCCTGTTCACTGGGATGAAGCATGTCTTCGCGATAGAAACGGTAATCGCGCAATTCATCGTTCATTAACTCATAGGCATCAAAATAAGTGACTCGTTCGGGCATCGCCTGGACCAGCTGATGGGCTGCCAATAAGAGCGTGGATTTAGAAAGCTGACTGCCATGATAGCCGTACTTGCGATAGCGAATAGGGCTGACGGTCAGAACAACATGCACATCAGGATTCTGCTCTACGAGCATTTGAATGGTTTGTTTCAGATAGTCGGCACACTGTTCCACGCTCAATTCCTGCTCATCAAAAAGGACTTGCGGACGTTTCTGACAATTATCGACTATCTCTCCAGTCTCTTTCAACACATAAACATGATTAGTGCCGAGCGTAAATACAGCTACATCGGGCACGTCACCTTCATACCTTTGCACTGTATGAAAGATGCTCGCAGGGTTATACATCACCCCAAACGGATTGACCACAACGCGGAATTGAGAATCGGCAAAGCGTCGGCCGATGTTCTCGGCAAAGCACGAACCGACGAAAAAAAGACGATGGCGTGGCTCAATCGTCCACGCCGAACGTCGTATTTCGACTTTTGTCTGTAGCTCCATACGCATCAACTGCGACTCACTTGCAGGCCCGTCGTACTGAGACTCATATCCACAAAACGGGCATTGGCATTTAAGCGACGGTCGTTGAGTATCTTCTTGATACGCGCAGCAGCCTCCGGATCTCTAGCCACCATATAAAGATAACCGCCTCCACCAGCACCAGGCAACTTATAACCCAGACACAGGTCGTCTATCAAAGCTGTGAGCTGAGCCACTTCGGCAGGATTTGTCCCGGCATCGAGCAGCTGATTCTGTTGCCAAGTGCGGCGTACCAGCGTACCCATCGTATTGAATTCCTGCCGCAACAAGGCCTCATACATTTCCTTGGTATGCTCCTTCATACGACGCAACAACTCTATCTCATCGTGTTGATTCAGGAACATGCGACGCACAATCTCTCCCAAGATAGTCTTTGCCGTGCGCGTAATACCTGTATAATATAATAGGTGGCAAGCCTTATATTCAGGCTGCACAAACAAATCGTTGGGCAGATAGCGCACATCGGGCGTCTGTTCAAACCCTCGACCTGTCTGCAATAGCTTCACACCTTGGAGCAAACCGCCAAACTGGTCTTGCCATCCGCCACCGGTAGTCAGCAACTGTTCGAGTACCAATGTGCGTCGACCAATCTCACTCTTATCCCATGAAAGCCCACAAAAATCGTTCAATGCTCCTAAAACCGTGGCTGCCAAAATACTGCTAGTACCCAATCCACTGCCCGCAGGAATGGCCGACAGCATCGTCAGTTCGATACCGCTGCCGAATGCGTCGAGCTGTTGTTCGAGCGAAACGAAACTTTCTTCACCATAAGTAGGATGGAATCCAGCCAGAGCTAAAGCTGCTTTGGGAATTGAGAACGGACTGCCCACATGGTTGAAATCGCCCAACTGCTCATACGTGGTTATCTCTTCAGAAGCACCGAGATCAATACTTCTCAAGATAATATGACGCTCCTTGCAGGGCTTCACATAGGTTTGCAGGGGCGGCTGACCATTCAATTCGATGGCAAGATTGATAACACGACCACCTTCCATCAAACAATATGGAGGCGTATCGGTCCATCCGCCGGCAATATCTATACGTACCGGACTACGCGCCCAGACAATTTGGTCTTGATAAGTAGTGGGATGTGGGCGCTGACCGGCAGCAGAAACCTGCTCCATCAAACCTTGACGAAGCAGAGAGAAAGCCTTTTCGCCTTGCTCTTCACTTCCTTGTTCGCCTTTCAGACGGCGCAATTCACTGCGGAACATCGCATCGTGGATGCGTGTCATCAGCAGTTCCTGTCCCGTCAGAGCATCCGGTTCGGGCAAGTTGGCAGCCGCATATTCCCTGGCCGCATCCTCCAAATCCACTTGGTAGAACACGCTATGCTCGTGGTTACGGGCCAATGCAGGCCAATTCTGATTACGGAACGAACGACGTTGAGCGAAGAGTCTGCGTAGGTTTGCTTCTGCAGAAATCTCCTCGGCACTCATCTTCCGACATCCCTCAAATAGCTTTTGAGCATCTTGCCCTGTCTCCAGACCGAGCATATAGCGCAACATCAGACCGACCTCTTCTACTGAACCAACCACCGGGAACATGGGCGTCTGCTGTAATGCGCCATCAAATCGGTCTTGAAAGCCATAGGGGCGAACCACGTACTGCGCCTCTCCCACAGGCACAACATCTACACATTGTCCGGCTTTCAAGGTCAATTCAAAGTCGTTTTCGGGTACACCGGTAATAATATGTTCGTGAGACAACGTCCAACGCGAGCCTACACAACTATTCTCTATCCACAGATTTTGGTTCTCTGCCGTCAGTTTCACCCGTAATAGGCAGTTCTGTACGAACATCGAAGGATGCGGTTTGCGCGAATGGTGCATGATTTTACGCTGGTCGCTCTCCAAATTCTGCACCGCCAACGTAGAAGAAAGGAGTTCGTGAGACGTACCAAAATGATAGAATTCTCCACCCGGCAACGGCAACACTGCGACCTTCAGCTGCGCAATTTCCTCGTCGACCATCGTCGGATTCGTACCCAGACAACAGCCGAAATCACTGTACATATCGTAGTTGATAAGTTCTCCATCCTTCATCGAACGCTTCATCAACAACTCGATAGCGCGGTCGCTGAAGAGCCAGATACCAATATCCGTGAGATAGAAATGGTCTTTCAGCAAGCCATTCAACGTCTCTACCGACGGCTTTTGCAGCATGCACTTCATCACACCAGGCGATTGTCGGGATGCCACAAATACACCATGATCTTTCGCAATACTCGAATCGAGCCACAGGCCATAGCACACCACATCGGCATCGGGGATTTCCTGCAATGGCTTCGTGGCACGGATATACACGTCGCCACTCACTATCATGGTATGAAGACGCTCTGGAGCAGCCTCCATAATACGTTCATAAAGGGGTATCTGTAGCGACAAGAGATCTTGGGAGAGTCGCTGCCCACGCTCCCAACGGAATACCGGGATGGGCGTCAGTATCTTACCCGAAGGCGCATACGAAGGCAACCGGCGACTTTGTCCACCGGCATGGAGCAACAATCTGCGCTCACTGCCGAGCCACTCGTGCATGCTCTGTCCTGCATTCTGAGCTTCATGGCAAGCCTGCAACAACCAGGTAGACCCACCACCTGAGCCTAACTTATGCCCGACGGGGTCGTTCGTACAAAACCATTCATCACGGGAATAACCGGTAACGTCGTGAAAACAACCTACCAAATTAGGAGGGAGCGAAAGGAGTTTTTTCATTTCTGTAGATTTTATCTCTTGCAAAAATAAGAAAAAAAACTCACATTCGCTCCCTCGTGGAGTCAGAAAATAAGAATTTTCTGCGTACTATCGTGTACTTACAATGTCTTCAAAATCTCATTGCAGAGTTCGTACGATTTCACCATCATACGCGGGATGTGGAACGGACCTTTGTAAAGATTACCCTTAGCAGGCTGTGCCACCGTACCGTCGCGGTGCAGATAGCCATACCACTCGCCAAATTCCGCGTCGGGGAAGTGGGCATAAGTCCACTCACTTATCTGACGATGGCGGTACAGATATTCATCATCACCGGTAGCCAAATAAGCATAGAGCGACGAAATGATGGTCTCACACTGCGGCCACCAGAACTTCATATCCTGCGAATAGTCCTGCGGTGGCAGGTTTTTGCAGTCCACAAAGTTGATGATTCCGCCATATTGCTTGTCCCAACCCCAGTCCCACGACCAGTTAAAGATGGTAAGGGCCATATCCGTGAGCTTCTTGTCCCAGCCACGATAGCGTGCTTCTTCCAGCAAGAACCAAGAGGTCTCGATACAGTGACCGGGATTGATGACACGCGTAGCATTAGTATCTACAAACTCACCATTAGGACCAACGCTTTCCAGCAAAGCCTTGAACTCCGGGTGCATAAAATATTTCTGCAACTTATCTATCGACTCATCAATCTGCTGAGTCAGTCGCGAATCGTCGCAAACCTTGCGCAGACACGCCCCGACATTAATCAGAATCATCACGATAGAGTGGCTCTGCAAGTTCACCACCGGCTCGAACTTAGCGGGCAGAAAACCCGGAGTATTGAGGAATCTCACTGCATCTGAGAAGATTTCCAATGCCCTCTTTGCATACTTCCGGTCTCCCGTAGCCAAAGCATATTCCGACATAGCTATTGCAGCGAAGGTCTCTGAGAACACGTAACGACGCTTGCGAAGCGGCGTTCCCTCTGCCGTCACAGAGAAATACATATGCCCCTGCTCATCGAAGCAGTGCTTCTCGATAAACTCCAGTGTGCTGGCAGCTGCGTCGAGCCACTGCTGATTTTTCTCAACATGGTTGTACGCATACGCACACACAAAGGCAAAACGTCCCTGAAACCAAACAGATTTGGTCGAATCCATCAGCGAGCCATCACGGTTTACGCACGTATAGACACCGCCGTTCTTTTGATCCCAACCATGTTCCATCCAAAATGGCATGATGATTTTCGTCAAATCATTCTTATAGGAATTCGCCCAAAAACTCAAATATTCTTTTTTGTCCATAGCTATATATTTTGCTAACAATTCTATTTTTATGCGATATGATGCAAAATTAGTCTTTTTTGATAAAAATTCCAAAAGAATATAGCATTTTCTATCTTATTTAACCAAATTATTTATGAATCCACATCAAGTTACCCCCACATCTTCATTAAATTGCATCGACAAAACAAATACGATATTCTTATTTTATAGTTTTTTGCCTTAAAACACGTCAATATCATCATTTTTTTTTATTTTTGCATTGGAATAATAACACAATGATGTTTTCCTACTGGCCAAGGGATACACAATAAAGATATCTAAACATAATATAATGAAAAAAGCTACTTGCATCCTGGCACTATGCTGTGCCTGTGTCATGCCCATATTTGCCAAGAGCGGCAATGAGAAACTAATCAAGGGTACCGACTCCAATATTATCTATACCGGCAGAACAGCCCAGCAAGCAGACGGAAGTGTATCTTACGATTGGGTGGGTACTTACGTGCAAACGCGATTTACGGGCAGTTCCATCGCCGTCGACATCTCCGAAACCGATACCAGTTATCACAACATATTCATTGATAACCAGCCCGTGCGCAAGGTAAAAGTCTACGGCCGCAAGCCTCACAAGCTAATCTTAGCCGATAACTTGGACAAGGGTACACACACGCTGCGCCTACAGAAGTGTACCGAGGGCGAATTCGGATGTACCACCATCCACGGATTCTACATCGACAAGAACGCGCAGCTCAGTCCGGTAGCCCGTAAGAACAGGATGATTGAGTTCATCGGCGACTCCTATACCTGCGGCTACGGGGCAGAGGGCAAGAAGGCCACCGAGCATTTCAAGCTCTCTACCGAGAACTGCAACAAGGCCTATGGCTGCATCATTGCCCGCTATTTCGACGCCGATTATGCTCTCGTGGCCCACTCCGGCCGGGGCATGGTGCGCAACTATGGCGACAGCGTACAGATTTCAAAAGCCAACATGAGCGACCGCTACGGTCAACTGTTCGACGCCCATAGCACCCAAGCCTACGACTTCAAGGCCTACCATCCTCATCTGGTCATCATCAATCTGGGTACGAACGACTTCTCGCCCACTGCCATTCCGAGCAGTGCGCAATACGTAGGCGCATACGTTAAACTCATAGAACGTGTCAAAGCCAACTACGGCAACGTACCCGTACTCTGCATTCTCCCCCACTCTGCAAGCGTCTATCTGCAAGCCAACTTCGGTGAACTCAAGACTGCCGTGGCCGGCATGAACAAGGTATATCTCGCCACACCGATGCTCAACATCGTCAGCGACGAGTTTGATACCGGTTCCGACTGGCATCCGAATTATCAAGGACAACAAAAAATCGCCATGACTCTCATTCCTCAAATATCAATGATAATGGGGTGGCAACTAAACAACAATATACAATGATTAATATCTTCCAAAACGAAAAAGACTCAAAAAACGCACTTATCAAAAATAAGATTGTAGAGTTTTTCATCCACAATGGCAACTCCACCAATACGGATTTGTCGAAAGAGTTGAATCTGAGTATCCCCACCGTCTCCAAACTCATCAACGACATGATTGAAGAGGGATTCGTACTGGAATACGGCAAGCAGGAAACAAGCGAAGGACGCAAGCCCATCCTGTACGGCCTGAACCCCGATTCAGGCCACTTCATCGGCGTAGATATGGGTCAGGACTGCATCCACATGGGTCAGATGAACTTCCGTGGCGAGCTTGTCAATCTGCTCATGGACATCCCCTTCTGCTATGCCAACACCATGGAGTCGCTCGATGAACTGTGCCACCACATCAACAAGTTTATCAACTCGCTCGACATTCCGCGCAAGAAGATTCTCAATGTCAACCTCAATATCCCTGGTCGCGTGAACTCCGGAACAGGCTATAGCTACAGCTATTACAACGTATCCGAAGAACCGCTCACAGCCATACTGACCAACAAGATAGGCATACACACCAACATCGACAACGATACACGGGCCATGGCCTACGGCGAATACATGCAGGGATGCGTGAAGGGCGAGAAAGACATCATCTTCATCAACATGAGCTGGGGGCTCGGCATGGGCATCATCCTCGACGGCCATCTCTATACAGGCAAGTCGGGCTATGCCGGAGAAATCGGCCACATGCCCTATTTCGACAACGAAATCATCTGCCACTGTGGCAAGAAGGGTTGCCTGGAGACTGAGACTTCGGGCCGTGCATTCTACCGCAAGGTGAAAGAACACATCGAAGCAGGCGAAACATCCATCCTCTCACAAGACGGACAGACCGACTTCACGGTAGAAGACCTCATCAATGCCACCAACCGTGAAGACCCATTGTGCCTGGAAGTATTGGAACAGATAGGCCTCAACCTGGGCAAGGCATTGGCCGGTATCATCAATATCTTCAACCCCGACCTGGTAGTTATCGGCGGTATCCTGTCGCAGACCGGCAATTTCCTGATGCACTCCATCGAGACCAGCGTACTCAAATACTCACTCAACCTGGTCAACAAAGACACCCACATCGTACAGTCCAAGCTGAAGGAGCGTGCCGGCGTCATCGGTGCATGTATGCTTGCCCGCAAATTTGTCATCGACCAGCAGTAAGCCGACACCTACAATAAGGCTACCCTGCATATCGGCCGGTGTATTGATACAACACGTCAATACACCGGCCGAACTGTCTACAGACCGCTCACCACCGCCCATCATCACCGAAAGACAATCCGTCGCCACCTACCTTGCTGCAAGAGAAGATTCAGAATAAAAAACTGCCACGGCTTTGCAACATTACTGTTAAGCCGTGGCAGCATTGCTGAATAGACTCCGCAGCGACGCTGCGAAGCCTTTGCAGCAATTTCAATTATTTATAACGACCGGTGTCCCACCATACCCTGACGTTCATACCGTCGCCCTTACCCCCATTCAGTGCAGCATTCTTGGCATTCGGATTCTCGCGCAGCTCGTCGTCCACATAGCGTAGCTTCTTCACGAAAGTACCCTTGGGCAGGGTCGTCTCCAAGGTTGTGGCAACCGGCATCAAGACCGGATAGCCCGTGCGGCGGAACTCCGACCAAGCCTCAACACCATCGGGATACAGCGCCAGCCATTTCTGCGTGATAATCTGCTTCAGATGTCCCTCTGTAGAAGACTGTGAATCCCAGGCCACACTACCCGTCGTCTTATAGGTCTCATCCTTGTCGGCCGTGTACAAGGCAGCGTCTACCCCGGCTCTCTCGGCATCGAACGATGCCTGAATACCTGCCAGATAGTCGTCCTTGGCAGCCCCTGCACCGCTCCAGCCCTTCAGTGCTGCCTCGGCTTTCAGGAAACATACTTCGGAGAAATCCATCACTTTCTGGCGTTTGCCCAACACATAGGAAGATTTGCTGTCATCATTCGAATTCCAGTTAGGCATAGCCTGCGCACCCCACACAAACGAGCGTTCGTCGGCAGCATACTTGCCCAATCCCTCGGTCGACAGACCATTGGGAATGCCCTTGAATTCAGGATTGTCCTTAGTCGACTTCTGGGTGTGTCCGAACCACAGCGCCGTGCGCGGGTCGAGCACCGTACTGGTGTTCTTCAGCATATCTTCCATCGTCTTGCTCATGCAGAATTCGCCCCAGCCCGAAATCTGGAACAAGGGCCATCCGTTCGTACCTGTACCGGTGATGTAGACTCCGGCATTATCGGCATTGGAAGACAACAGACCGCCGGCAGCCTTCAGGGCCGCTTCACCCTCACGCTTGGCCGTAGCAGCATCTACGTAGCTGAGACGCAGTGCATAGCGCAGGCGCAGCGAATTGGCCAGTTTCACCCATTTGGAGAGGTCACCATTGTAGATAAGGTCTTGATTGTCGCTGAGCTTGGCCATCGAGGCATCATTCAGATGGGCCGTGAGGGCAGCCGAAGCCTCGCTCAACTCCTTGAAGATGTCGGCATAAATATCTTTCTGGCTGTCGTACTTGGCATTGCTGATGCCCGTAGCTCCCTCGGTATAAGGTATGTCGCCGAAGATGTCAGTGGTCTGTGCCGTGCATCGGGCAGTGAAGATACGCATAATCTGATAGATATTGCCAAACTCCGGATGTGTCTTCACATGCTCTGCCACCTGTCTTGCTTGCTTGAGCACACCCACATAATAAGTAGTCCAGAAACCGTCGGTCACCCAGGCACTCTTATAGGTGTAACTGTCGGAATTGAAGTAGGCTGCTCCATTGGCGAAGTACTGGGCATAAAGATTGGTATGGAGGTTGTCGCCAACCTGATATTCCCACGACATTACGCGAGTGCCCTGCTGCTGCATGTAAGGCAAGATATAGCCCGGAACACATTCGGTGATGGCCGTCGGGTCGGTATTGATAGAGTCGAACTTGTCGGTACAGCCTGTCATGGCAGCCGTAGCAAGGCCTAAAACACCAATATACTTGATAATTGAACGTTTCATGATTTACCTGTATTAGAATTTAACATTGAGCGAAAAACCGATGCTGCGGGTAGGAGGCATGGCTGCCAGTTCGAAGGCCTGTGCATAGTCTGAGCGAGAGAATGCACCCTCTGGATTCACAGGGGCAGCCTTGTAGAAGTAGAACAAGTCGCGACCTACGAGTGCCACCTTCACATAACGAATCGGCGTATTACGGAACCAAGCCTGTGGCAGGATGTAACCCAGCGACATTTCGCGCATCTTGACATAAGTACCCTTATAGGTAAAGGCTTCGGCAATGCCTTCCGGGCCTGCAATGGCCGACCAGTAGGTTTCGGCACTCACCTTCTTGGTGTTAGCCTTGCCGTCTTCGGTGACGCCTTCGACTATGATTTCGTCGCCGGCCTCACGTCCCTTCAGCGTCTTGGCAGAAGTACCTTGCTGGCAAGCATAGTTATCGGTGTTCGAGATAAACTTACCACCTTGGCGCACATCTACCAAGGCCGAGAAGGTGAAGTCTTTGTAACGGAGCGACGAAGAAACAGACCCCGTCCAGTTAGGCATCATGTTACCGATGACCTGATCGGACACACTCTGTGGCAAGCCATTGCCGTCTACGACGATGTTGCCGCTGGCATCGCGCTTGAAAGCCTTGCCTACGATATCGCCAAACTTGCCACCCTCGTCCACAACGACAGACCCGGTACGGGTAGCTCCCATCGTGAAGCGGGATATTTCACTATCCAGTTCCTTGCAGAGCGTGCGACTCAATCCCCAGTTGAAACCGAGATCCCACTGCCAATCCTTCGTCTTGACAGGCGTACCGTTCAGCATCAACTCGAAACCGTGGCTCGTAATCTTACCGGCATTGATGCTCTTGGCGGTGAAGCCCGAAGAACTAGGCATCGTAACACTCAGAATCTGATTCGTAGTCTTCGTATTATAATAGGTGAAGTCTAAGCTCAGACGATTGTCGAACAGGCGAATCTCCGTACCCACTTCGCCCGACAAGGTAGACTCAGGCTTCAGGTCGGCCAAGGCTTTCGTTGCTCCCATGTACGACTTGATGATGCTTGGGTTCACGTTGTCGCCGGTAGTAAACAGATAATAGAGCGAAGCCAGCTTGTAAGGGTCGGTGTCGTTACCCACCTTGGCCAATGAACCACGCACCTTCCAGTAAGTCACCCAATCGGGCAACTTGAACATTTCGGAGAGAATACCGCTCAGGCTGACAGAGGGATAGAAGTAAGAACGATTGCTGGCAGGGAGCGTAGACGACCAGTCGTTACGCCCTGTAATGTCGAGATAGGCCATGCTCTTGTAGCCGAAGGAGGCAGAGAAGAACATAGACTGGATTTCCTTCTTGGAGAAAGTCTCTGACACGGTCTGTGTCAGACCGTTTGACAAGGTGGCTAATCCTGGCACGGCAAAACGGCCCGACGAGCCGGCCAGGCCCTCATAGCGCATGTTGGTCATCGACGTACCGAGGTTGGCATTGACAGAGAAGTCGCCAAATGTCTTGTCGAAGTACAAAATCAAGTCGGCATTGAACTCCTTGTTGGTCAGCACGCTCTTGGCATACTGCGAAGCCGAGGAAGTGGGGTCGGTAAGGATAGAGTAGTTACGTATGTTGTCGTTGTACCAGTCTACACCCACACGTCCGGTCAGACGTAGGTAGTCGGTAAAGCGAGCTGTAGCCGAGAGCTGACCGATAAAGCGGTTGCGCTCCGACTTGTTGCCATTCTCGCTCATGGTCAGTCCATAAGGGTTGGCATAGTTATCGCTAGGTCCTGACCAGTTGACGACGTTATTCATATAGGCACCTACACCACGTGGATTCTGCAAGTCTACCAGCCGAATGCCCCTAGGCATCTTCACCAGCTGGACCATCAGACCATATTCGCCCTGTCCCGGACGGTTGTTGGTGTGCTCGTTCATGTAGCTCATCTTTGCACCCAGCGTCAGGACTTTGCTCTTCAACTCTGCGTTCAAATCGAAATACTGACGATTCTGATTATAGTTCGGAACAACGGAGTTGGCCCGTGTATCGGTGAAAGACAGACGCGCCGTAGCATATTCGCCACCGGCCGAAGCCGTCACAGTGTTGGTGTAAGAAGTTCCTGTGCGGTAGAAATCCTTGATATAATCCTTTTGCGGAGTGAGCGCATAAGGCTGATAGCTGGTATCGCCGTACAAGACGTTGCGCCAGTTATCGACCGTCTGTCCGGTCATCTTGGCACCCCAACTCATCTGAGACTTCATATCGTAAGCTCCACCCTTGCCCTGTCCATACACATTCTGATAGTCGTAAGGCGAATACACATTGGTGATATCGAGCGTACCATTATACTCCACGCGCAACGGTTGGCCGTACTTGCCTTTCTTGGTAGTGATGACGATAGCACCATTCTGCGCACGCGAACCGTAGAGGGCAGCGGCATTAGCACCCTTCAGCACAGAGATGCTCTCAATATCTTCGGGATTGATTTCTGAAGCTGCGCCCGCATAATCAGAACCTCCCCACTGGTCGGCCTGGCTAACGGTATTGTCGTTGATGGGGAAACCGTCGACAACCCAAAGAGGTTGATTGTTGCCGGAGAGCGAATTCAGACCGCGCATCACGATACGGGTGGAACCGCCAAGACCTGTACCCGACTGCGAAATCTGCACACCGGCAACCTTGCCTTGCAACATATTAGCTACGCTGAACGACTTGTTTTCGGTCAGTCCGTCGGTTTTCACCTCCTGCATGGCATAACCCAAGGCTTTCTTCTCACGCTTGATACCCAAAGCAGTTACCACCACTTCGTCCAAACTGGATGCTTCGGGCTGTAGGACGACACGGAAATCAGACTTTCCGGCTACAGGTATTTCCATAGTCTTGTATCCAATGTAAGATACAGTGAGTACGGCATTAGAGCGTGCTGACACGGAGAAACGACCATTGAGGTCGGTAACACCTCCGGTAGACGAACCCTTCACCACAACACTAGCACCAATAACCGGTTCTCCCGTTTCGTCTAAGACGACTCCTTTGATTTGCAGTTTAGAATCCTGCTGAATCGACTGCACACTACCAGAAGCGGCTGCCAGACTCATCGGAGTACCAAACATAAACAATCCAAGCAACAATGCTGTGCATGTCTTTGGAATTTCTTGATTGTTAAGATGATGTTGCATAATTAAAACTCAGAAGATTAAAAGGTTCTTTATTAAAAGGTTAAAATATTACACTGCAAATATAGCGATATATTTAAATAAAAAATAAGGTTTTAAACTTATTTATACTAAAATTTTAATAAATAGTAAGGATATATATCAAAAAAGATACAAGCTATAAAAAGAGACTCGGTAGATAAACACAGATTTGCTTATCTACCGAGTCTATGGAAATCACTATATTGTTCTTTCTTATTCCACTCTTTCTTCTTTCCTGTTCTTAGACATGAATATGCCTAACAAGATGAAAATCAAGAGAGCCGCATAAGATACGTATGCCACTGTTTCGGTGGCATCTACACTCTTCGGATAGAAACTGAGAACGACTTTGTGTTGACCTGCTTTCACATTCAGGGCACGCAATACATAGTTGACGCGGCCCAATTCTACAGGCTGACCATCGACGGTGGCAGTCCATTCGGGATAGAAAATCTCTGAGAATACCACTACTCCGCCCTTGGTAGAGTTGACATCGTAATGCAGTTCGTTGGGTTCATACGAAGTCAATGTGACGATAGACGTACCGTCTTGATGGGCAGCCTGTCCCAGTTGTGAGCGGAACTTGGCATCCGCCACAGCCTCATGACGCAGATTCAGGCGTCCCAATGTCTCCAGTTCCTGATTTGCATTGTCCACATACGTCAACTTATCCACAAACCATCCATTGCCATAAACATAGGGATTCTGCACGTCTACGGCCTGATTGTTCTGCAACGGCAGGATGAAATGCTTGGCATTCAGCATATTCAGAACAGGGTAGATGGAGTCTCCGGCCACCTTGGTCATATCGCCTCCAGTCTGAGCTATGGCCGGCAATATCTTCTGCATCTCAGGCTGTATGTAGGCTTCGATGAGTTCCTGATAGCGACGTAGCTTTGCAGCATGGTAACCACCGATGCTCTTATGGTAGTAAGAGGTCTCGTTTTCATTGAATGTATTCGATGCCAGATTCAATACACGATAATTCAACGACTTGTCGCGGAGAATCTGACGGTCAACATTGGTCATGGCCTGGGGAGATTCGCGCACACTCTTCTCTACGAACATATCGTCGTAAAGGTAACGCTTGTTCACCTGCCACATGTCTATCAGACAGAGTACAGCCACTGCACCTATCATGTATTCAGCCTTCAGCTTGCGGGCTTTGAAAAGTAACAAGAGGAACGTCCCAACCACGATAATCCAGAAAGAACGCCAACAATCGGCCGTGAAGATGGCACGACGCATCTCGCGGAGATTTCCTTCCAGCGCACCGAGATATTCTGCCGGGATGCTCTTCAAGGCATTCATCTCCGAAGAAGAGATGAAATCTCCGAAGAACATGTCGGGCATCAGGGCAAAAAGCAGAGCGATACCACCGGTCAAAGCAAAACTGATATAGACCAACTTAATTTTCTTGGTCAACAGCTCCGGCTCATCGATAATCTTCTTCAAAGCCAACATGGCCAGCAGAGGAATGGTGAATTCGGCCATCACAAGGATAGATGCCACCGTTCGGAACTTGGAATACATCGGTACATAGTCCAGGAAGAAATCGGTAAATGGCATGAAATTACGCCCCCATGACAGGAGTATAGACAGGACAGTGGCTGCCAAGAGCGCCCATTTCATAGGTCCTTTGACAATAAACAACCCAAGAACAAACAGCATCAGCACGAAAGCACCTACATAGACAGGACCGCTCGTGCCGGGCTGTTCGCCCCAATATTGTCCCAACTGCTGATAAATCTGCATGAAATCAGGATTGGCCTTCTCCATCGCAGTCTTATTGGCAGCCAGTGGTACTGATGCTCCGCCCTTGGTATTGGGTACTAGAAGCGTCCAAGTCTCATCCACCCCATAGCTCCATTGAGTGATATAATCACGCTCAAGTCCTGAATTTGTTTGGTTGGCAGCATTCTTCTTGACCAGTTCGCTCTTTCCTCTCATCGACTCCTGAGAATACTGCCACGTGTGATAGAGATTAGAGAGATTGAGACTGATGCCGATGGCAGCGCCTACCAAGCATACACCGGTGGCCTTCCAGAAACGAGCCAACTGCTTTTCGCGGATGGCTTCGACAAGGAAAGCTATAATCATAAACAGAATAATGAACAGATAATAATAGGTCATCTGCACATGGTTGGCATTTACTTCGAACGCCGAGAAGATGGCAGTGACTATCAATCCGGGCAAGAACTTGCCTCGATAGGCCAGTACCACTCCCGCTATCATCGGTGGAAGATAGGCCAGCGCCATCACTTTCCAGATGTGACCGGCCGCTATGATGATAAAGAAATAACTGGAGAAAGCCCAGATAATAGAACCGAGAACGGCCAAGGAATGGCGGAAATCGAACGCCCTGAGCAGGATATAGAAGCCCAACAGATAGGCAAAGACATACCAGACATTTTCCGGCAACCACAGATGGTAGGCATTGATGGCCTGTTTGAGTGCCGTCGTACTGCTATACGATGGTGCTGTCTGATACGTCGGCATACCACTAAACGCGGAGTTCGACCAACGAGTCATCTTCCCCGTACGCTCATGATAGGCTGCCTGCTCTTGCCCAGCTCCCCTACCCGCCGACGAATCGTGTCGGTATAAGATTCTTCCCTCTATGTCGGCAGGAAAGAAATAAGCGAAAGAAATCACGGCAAATAATACAACTGCCACAATATCGGGCAGATAAGTCTTCAAGGATTTCATAAATAAACGTTTATTTTATAGATGCAAAAATAAGGAAATAGTTGCAAACCAACAAGAAAACCCACACACAACAAGACGTCATGCAAGTTTTTTCGTAAATTTGCAAGAAATATCATCGAATATGAACATAGGATTAATCGTAGCTATGGACAAGGAGTACAGACAGCTACACGCGCTTCTCCACGATGTCCACCCCGAAGAGCATGCCGGTCGGAAGTTCCTGATCGGCACTGTCGGTCAACACCATATTATATTACAGCAATGCGGCATCGGCAAGGTCAACTCTACCATCGGAGCTGTCGAAATGATAAGTCATTACCATCCCGACCTGATTATCTCGTCGGGCTGTGCAGGCGGGGCCGACACGTCACTCAACGTCACCGACGTAGTTGTTTCTACCTCATGTACCTACCACGATGCCTACTGTGGTTCGGAATGTCAGCCCGGACAGATTCTCGGCATGCCGGCCCTGTTTGATTCTCCCAAAGAATTGGTGGAGAAAGCATTGAGTATTAAGACTGATACCCATCTACGTGCAGGACTCATTGTAAGCGGCGAATGGTTTGTAGACAGTCGCGAGAAGATGTCATCTATCCTCGAACAGTTCCCCCAGGCAATGGCTGTCGATATGGAGAGTTGCTCTATTGCGCAGACATGCCATATCTACAGCGTGCCCTTCATCTCATTCCGAATTATCAGCGACGTGCCACTGAAAGACCATAAGGCACAACAATATTTTGATTTCTGGAATCGCATGGCCGATGGATCGTTCGAAGTGACTCGCCGTTTCTTGGAAAAATTAGATTAAACTAACACATACATCAACTTATGGATAAAATACCTTCATTCACCATAGACCACAACCGCCTGTTGCGTGGTATCTATGTCAGTCGCCAAGACACTGTCGGTGGCGAAACCGTTACAACGTTTGACATTCGCATGAAAGAGCCGAATCGTGAGCCGGCACTGCACGTTGGCGCTATTCATACCATCGAACACCTCGCTGCCACCTATCTCCGTAACGCCCCGGAGTGGAAAGACAGCATCATCTACTGGGGGCCGATGGGATGTCTCACAGGCAATTACCTCGTGATGAAAGGCAACCTGAAGAGCAGCGACATCGTAGAATTGATGAAAAAGACTTTTGAATTTGTGGCCAACTTTGAGGGAGAAATTCCCGGCGCAGCACCCAAAGACTGCGGCAACTATCTGCTCCACGACCTCCCCATGGCGCGTTGGGAGTCGCGCAAATATCTAGACGAGGTGCTGAACGCTATCAAAGATGAAAACTTGAACTATCCAGAGTAGTTCCCAACATCTTCGCCATGGCTACACATAGCAGAAAGAAAAACAACCCGAAAAGAGACTGGGCACTCATTCGCGTCATCTCTTTTCGATTGCTTTCGCTGTCACTTGGGGCTGCCTTGCTTTATTTCCTGTTCCTCTGGCTGGCATGGGACACCCCACTCGTCCAACACATTGGCAAAGAACTACGCGAATTCGGCATCCCACTTTTGCTGAGTCTGGTAGTCCTCGGCTGCACTTGGAATATCGATGAGGCATTTCCACACAGCGGCACAAGACGTTTTTCCTACCCTGTCCTAGCCACATTTGGCACATTGATTCTTGGAATCACCATGACTTTCCAGACTACAGAATCGAAAAGCAGCGTGCTCTATGTAGAAACACTGCAACAAGTCGAAGACCTGTCACAAACCGATTGGATACACGTTTCACGGCTGGAAGTTGACACCACGTATAGTGGAACTTACACTCACATGCGCTCCAAGCCTCAACGGTATGGTGCAGACAAACTCTACTTCGAGATGCTAGACGTCTACGAAGTCAATAAACTGCCCAACGTCTACATCGGAACAGTGTTCAACAGTCGGGAATACAGTTCCATGAGCAGCGAAGAAAAGCTGGAAAAACATTACAACGATTTCTACTACCAAGGCATCAACCGCCACGCCTATCCACGCAACAACCTACCTTATCTACTCAAACACGAGCACCATTCCGATTTATACAAGGGCTTTGTACAGGCGGTTACGAATGGCAATTTCAACCACATAGCCCCCGAAGAAGCCACTATTTTCCGACTGGCAGACGAGAATGAGATTCCCAGTGGACATTTCAACTATCTGCTCATCTGTTGTATCATCATTGCATACTGCCTCATCACCTTTCTCATTGTGGCCTTGGGCAAACCTACCCGGAAGCTATATGAAGAATGCAGAGAACCGTGGCTGAAAACAATATTCCTTCTCTTATTGACTTCACCGGCTGTATTAGGGGCTGCAAAACGCAAAGGAGAGATACATGAACCGAAAAAAACAGAGCGCAGATGGCACATCATCATGGCCGTACTCATCGCCCTGCCACCCATCGTCAGTATCATCTATTACCTGGCTATGGTATTTTCGGGTGTCAGTCTCATGTCACCCGATGTCTCCGAAATCATCAGTTGGGGAGGTGCTAACAGCTATTTGGTTATGGAGTCAGGCGAATGGTGGCGCATCGCTACGGCTTTCTTCCTACACGGAAACCTCATACACATTGCATACAACCTCATCAATTATTGGCTCATCTTATACCTATATATATTTACAATAGGCAGCCGACGGCTCATTTTCTCCTTTTACCTCTCAGGTCTTTTGAGCATTTTCTTTGCCATCAGCCTCTCTCCGCACACAGTGGTAGGCCTGTCTGGTGGACTGATGGGCATGTACGGATACACCATCGTCAACATCCTTTTAGAACACAAAGCTAAAGACAACATTGGCCTGGCCACTATCATGGCAGGCTTCACACTTCTTTTCAGCTTCCAGGCCACCGTCAGCCTGGCCGGCCATTTGTCTGGCTTACTGTCTGGTTGCACCCTGGCCTTCATCTACTATATCTACGACCAGAAAGAAAACATATTTGAATAAAAGTATTCATTCAGGATGAAAGTTTTTTGGAAATATCTTCATTGCCAATGAATACTTTCACCATCAAGACACAAAACCACTCCTACAAATCGAACTTATACCCTGCTGTAATCGTGAAACAACGATTACGGGATTTTTCCGTCTGGGTTATCCGACTCAAACCTAGATTGTAACGCGCCTCCACAACCACATTCATATATTCGTAGGAGACACCCAAAGGGATAGAAAACTCCGTCTTTTCGTATTTCTCCATGAGGTCTGCTTTCGTCTGTTTCATCTCACCATAGGTATAAGCACCCGCCTTATTCACCTTGTAGGGAGTTTCCTCCTTGCTCTCCTTGGCATTGACAAGCCCGACCCATTGTACTCCTACTTTCACGGCCAAACCTCGGATTACATAGTAGTTCAACATCAACGGCACACTCACGTAATCCAAATTAACATGGTGATTATGCAATCCCAGATACTCTTTGTCTTCCGTTACTTGCATGGGGGCTTTGATATGATAGTCGGCATAACGGCAACCTTGCATGGAATACAGAGCAGCTAGCGATACACTGAGCTTCGGAGTGAGCTGATACTCAGTTTGCACTCCACCCACAAATCCAGCCTTAAAACCGGTTTCCAGTTCTCCGTCATCAGTACTCAGATTCATATTCGTCATATTAGCCAGCGTGATACCCACCTTCGGTATCAGCGAGAATGTACCTTGACGACTTTGTGCCTGTGTTGCCACAAACAATGTAGCCAAAGCTAAAATCAACATCAGACGTTTCATAGCTTTATCTTTTAATTATTAACATAAACGCAATGCTACCATAGATATTGCAAAGAAAAAACAAAAAAGAATTAACTTTTCCTACCGATTACACACACAGTCCCACACACTCACTTTTATTTATTACCTTTGCGCCTGCAAAATAAACATAGAAAACATGAATGCGAAAAGACTACAACATATATTGATGTTCGTCACATGCCTGGTTGTGCTCCTTGCAGTAGCTGCCCGACGAGATGGGAAGCTGCTCGGCCACGCACTCAGCAGCGACAACAGACAACAGGTAAAAGCTACAACAGCCACCCCTCTACAACAGTTACAGGATGGTACATACGTCATCAACACCACCTTATTGGGCAAAGACATCCTGGGCTACGGCGGTCCTGTACCACTGGAAATCTACATGAAAGAGGGAAAGATACAAAAGGTCAATGCACTCCGCAACTCCGAGTCCGAAGATTTCTTTGCCGAGGCGTCCAGCCTATTGACACGCTGGAACGGAAAAACACCTAAAGAGGCATTGACCATGAAGGTGGACGGTGTGAGTGGCGCTACCTATTCCTCGCGTGCCATCATCGCCAACATGCGGCTCGGATTACAATACGCAGACAAGAATGCAAGCCAGCCAAGTGTCTGGGAGAAGATGGGACTTTCGTGGAAGTATGCTGCCGGACTCATTGTCGTACTCATGGGAGCTATCCTCCCACTCTTTTTCAGGAACAAGAGATATCGCACACTGCAACTCATCCTCAACGTCATTGTACTGGGATTCTGGAGCGGCACGTTCATCAGCTACTCGCTCATCACAGGCTACCTAGCCAATGGCGTCAACCTGTGGACTTCACTCATACCGCTCATCATGCTCATCACGGCATTTATCTATCCCTTCTTTGGCAAGAAAAACTATTATTGCAACAATATCTGTCCATGCGGTTCGATGCAAGACCTAGCCGGCAAATTAACACACAGGAAATGGAAGATGTCGCAGCAGACCGTCAAGCGTCTGACTCTTTTCCGCCAATTATTATGGGCCTGCCTCATGGCCATGATGCTCGTCGGCGTCGGGTTCAGTTGGATGGACTACGAACTCTTTGCAGCTTTCATCCTACAATCGGCTTCATGGGTGGTGCTGGCATTGGCTGTCGTATTCTTTATTCTAGCCATCTTTGTTCCTCGCCCCTACTGCCGCTTCATATGTCCCACAGGTACATTGTTCAAACTGGCAGAAGGAAAGAAGTAATTGATTCGTTAGAAGACTCCCTCCTCTCCTACGGACGCGGCATGCCGCGTCCCTACAAACTAACGAACACATCAACTCAGAAACTAACACACAAATACAACTGTAGGGACGCGGCATGCCGCGTCCGAAAAAGCAAGTCCCCCCGACCACATAAGGATAGAATATATCAACATTATATAAACCCATTTGGGCGAATTACATTCGCCCGATGATTTTTCTCCTTTTCCTATAACCCATCAACTTACAAACTCAAAGACTTACTTGTCATATGGAGTACCTATCGGCACTCATTATTTTGCACACATATTTTCCTACGGTTTTCGCTTTGCTCCAACCGTAGGCTACTATAAACTGTAACCGCTTCGCGGTTCGTCAATCGCTCTATCAACAAATCCTAGCGGTGAAACCACTACAGTTTATACTAGCCGATGTGTTGTCGCATAGCGACAACCGTCGGATAAAGTAAATTAAAAAGAAAAAGGAGTGCCGACAGGTACTCCACATCATCAGCAAGTTCGTAAGTTTATAAATTATTGAGTTTTATTGCCAACTTCCCAAACATTCCCTCTCCTTGGAAAGGGATTAGGAAGAGGTCTCTATCCCTCCTACGGACGCGGCATGCTGCGTCCCTACAAACTAACGAACTCATCAACTAAAAAAACTAACACTATCGTAAAGGCGAAATGCAATAAAGTCTGAAAAGCTCCCTACCAGTATATATTACAGGGGGGAGTCTTTCAGACTCTATCCTTATATTTATGTAAGTTTATAAGTTTGTGAGTTTATAACTTGTCTACTCGTCTACTCGTTTACTCGTCAACTTAAAAACTCAAAAACTCACAAACTCAAAACTCACTCCTTATTCGCACGCTTACGCTCCAGATGGTCGAGAATCAACTTGCGCATGCGCATGTTCTTCGGCGTTACCTCCACCAATTCGTCCTGACGAATGTACTCCAGACATTCCTCCAAGCTCATCACAGTCTTCGGAACGACTCTCGCCTTCTCATCCGAACCACTGGCACGCACGTTGGTCAGCTGCTTAGCCTTAGTCACATTGATTACCAAGTCGTTCTCATGGATGTGCTCACCCACTACCTGACCAGCATAAACCTCCTCACCCGGATCAATGAAGAACTTACCGCGGTCTTGCAGTTTGTCGATAGAGTAAGCATAGGCCGTGCCGGTTTCCATCACGATAAGCGAACCGTTGGAACGACGCTGAATCTCTCCCTTGAACGGCTGGTATTCCTTGTAACGATGCGCCATGATGGCTTCGCCCTGGCTGGCAGTCAGTACGTTGGTACGCAGACCGATGATACCGCGCGAGGGAATCTCGAATTCGATATTCACACGGTCGCCCTGATTCTCCATACCAATCAGGTCGCCCTTACGACGGGTTACCATATCAATCATCTTACTGGAGAAAATCTCAGGCACATTGATGGTCAATTCCTCGACTGGCTCACACTTTTCGCCGTTGATTTCCTTATAGATTACCTGTGGCTGACCCACCTGTAGCTCGTAACCCTCACGGCGCATGGTCTCTACCAACACCGAGAGATGAAGCACACCACGTCCACTGACAATCCATTTATCGGTACTGTCTTCGAAAGGACGGACACGCAAGGCGAGGTTTTTCTCCAATTCGTGCTTCAATCGGTCACTGATATGACGGGAAGTGCAGAACTTACCTTCACGTCCGAAAAACGGGGAATCGTTGATGGTAAACAGCATACTCATCGTAGGCTCGTCGATGGCAATAGGTGGCAGAGGTTCCGGATTCTCGAAATCGCAAATGGTATCGCCAATCTCAAACTTCTCCAAGCCGATGACAGCACATATATCGCCACTGTCTACGTGGTCGGTCTTCACATGCCCCATACCCTCGAAAGTGTGCAGTTCCTTAATCTTCGTGCGCTCCTTCGAACCGTCACGGTGACAAACCGTCACGTTCATGCCATCGGTCAGCGTGCCACGATGCACACGCCCCACGGCAATACGCCCCGTATAACTGCTATAGTCGAGCGACGTAATGAGCAACTGCGGCGTACCTTCCAACTGCTTCGGAGCAGGAATCACGTCCACAATTTTGTCTAGCAGATACTCGATGTTGTCGGTAGGCTGCTTCCAGTCCTCGGCCATCCAGCCGTTCTTGGCCGAACCATACACCACAGGGAAATCCAGCTGGTCTTCCGTAGCCTTCAAGTCGCACATCAGGTCGAATACCATCTCGTACACCTCTTCCGGTCGGCAGTTGGGCTTGTCTACCTTGTTGACAACCACCAACGGTTTCAGACCAATCTGGAGAGCTTTCTGAAGCACAAAACGCGTCTGAGGCATCGGGCCTTCGAAAGCGTCTACAAGCAGAATACAGCCGTCGGCCATATTCAGCACACGCTCCACCTCACCGCCGAAATCAGAGTGCCCCGGAGTATCTATAATATTGATTTTCGTACCTTTCCAGTTGATAGATACGTTTTTTGACAGAATCGTTATCCCTCGCTCACGCTCCAAATCATTGGAGTCCAATACCTCGCCGCTGTTATTCTGGCCGTCACGGAAGAGCTTTCCAGCGAGCATCATCTTGTCGACCAATGTCGTTTTACCGTGATCGACGTGTGCTATAATCGCAATGTTTCTAATGTCTTGCATTCTTTTACCTTAAAGTTCGATGCAAAGGTACAGAATATTCTTCACATATCAACACGCTCATAACACTATTTATCACACGGGATTAGTTCGGTTGAGTTTGTGACTTTATGAGTTTTTAAGTTCATGAGTTTGTGAGTTATTGAGTTTATAAGTTTTTGAATCGTAGACCTTTAAGGCTAACAAAAACAAACGACTCTGAAAGACTCCTCATATATAATATGGTGTAGGGCAGTCTTACCAAACAGGATTCTTGCCCATACCTTTAGGCTGGGTTGTTCGCTTCGCTCCCAATACCTACCCTATAAAAAGCATAACGCCGTCGGCGTTGTGCCCCTATAAATCCTATTTTTTCCCTTAGGCAACCCCAAAAACAAATGAACTTGATAACTCAAAAAACACAAACTACAAAACTGCAAAGGCTTCGCAGCGTTGCTGTTTGGCCTCGGCAGCATTGCTGAACGGACTTTGCAGCAATGCTGCCGAAGCCTTGCAGTTTTCTGAGTTTCAAACAACACTCTTTCCTTAAAGTTTCTCCCACATGCAGGATACCAGATATGTCTCTCATGTTCTTCTGCCTAAAATCATCAGAAGGACCTAAGCTTAAATAGTCCGAGGGACTTCCCTTGCATAGCCGTGGGCTGGAGAAGAGCAGAAACCTACGGAAAAAAAGAGGGGTGTAAGGCGAGCTTGAAGACTCCCCCTGTATATCTGCCACGAGGGCAGTCTTATCAGACTGGATGATATGCTCAATGCTGATTCCATAGGCCTAAAGGCCCACGGCTATGTATGGGTAGCCCTTCGGGCTGTTGTGAGTTTATAAGTCTATGAGTTTTTGAGTTTTATGAATTGTAGGGAGCAAATCGAATTCACGCCCCAGTTTCGCCCCAATACAAAAAACGGGTTGAGGACTCATGTTCCCCCAACCCGAATTCTATATTTACAAACCTAATATACGGTTATTTGCCATAACCAGGAGTCTGCTCCAATGCGTCGTCATTGTCAAGTGTACCCTTATCAACCGGCCACAAGAGCTTGTAAGCCTCTGATTCTTCCAACACAGGACTTGTACCCTCTACGCTGCCTTCTTTCACGAAGACGAGGTGCTTGCCACCCTTGGTATAAGTCATACGACACAAATCCCACCAACGCTGGCCTTCCTGTACGAATTCCTTATCCTTCTCAGCCAGGATAGCCAACTCGTTCTTGGTGAAATCGCCGGCAACAAACTTAAATTCGTCGCCCCAGTTGTCACCATAAGCGCGCTTGCGAACCGCGTTGACATACTTTTCAACACCAGCTTTATCATCCTGCATATTGGCGATTTCGGCCAATGTGAGATAAACCCACGCCAAACGATAGTAAGGTACGTCGCCTGCAAACACACGCAATCCGGCAGAGTTGATGATACCGATGTTCTTTCTTACCACTGTTCCCCAGTAGTTCAGTGTCCCGTTATCGGCCTTCTTATAGGTAGGTAAGAAAGTAGACAGGCGACGAGAATCCTTCTTGTCGAACTTGTTGAAGAGCGCTTCTTTATACTCATAGCGCTGAATACCGCCTGCACCCGACATCTGCAACGGGTCAACGAACAATGTTCCATCTTCGAGGTATACATTATTGCTCAACTGACCAGTACCAATGTTGTACACATAAGAGCGATAGGGATTGGTAGCTTCGCCCTCGGTATAACGGATGGCAAACACGATTTCGCTGTTTCCCTTTTTGCTAGGAGTTGCATCGAAAACATCGGCAAACTTAGGCTGCAAAGACAAGCTATAGTTATTTGCTACATTTTCCAGATGGGTTTTAGCAGTAGCCAAATCAGCGATATTGGCTTTGTTGTCACCAATGCTTACCTTGGCATTCCACAGATATACTTCACCCATGAGACATTCTGTAGCAGCTTTTGACCAATAACTCTTTCTGTTTTGACGCTTACCATAGTCAAATGCATTCATATTGCCGAAATTCTCCAACGACTTATTGAGGTCCTTCTTGATTTGAGCCATCACCTCAGAAGCTTTGGCGCGAGGCAAATAAAGTTCTGAAGGGCGAATCTCACCGTCGATAACCTCAGTGCCCAAACGCAATGGCACACCACCATAAATGCGATACAAGTCGAAGAAATAGAACGCTCTCAGACCATAAGCGATACCTAGAAAATACTTCTTATCGGCATCTGACAAGTAGTCAGCAGCCTCGATACGGGCAATGGCAAGGTTGCAGTTGGCTATATAACCAAAGTAATTGCCAAACTTAGATACACCGGGACGCTCTGAATCGAAATTCTGCAAAGCGATGCTACCATTATCGGTAGACGAACCGTCAGCCGTGGTTCCAATCTTATATTGTCCACCACGCAGTTCGCCGAACAAGATGTTGTGAGTCCACTCTGCACTACGCATGTTGCTGTGCAGACCATCTATATATCCTTGAGCCTGTGCAGCCTTCTTCCAATACGATGTGCTGCCATAGAAATCAATCGGTGCCAATTCCAGCTTATCAGCGCAAGACGACAGCCCCATGACGGTTCCAACCAAAAGGGTTGATAAAATATATTTTGTTTTCATATTGTTATTCTTATGTATCAATTAAAACGTTGCATTCACACCCAAAATAATTGTACGTGGCAATCCATAACCCATACCAGAGTATGCACCTGCACCATGAGAATATTCAGGAGTTGCGATGGGGGCAGACTTGATGTAACCTAAATTCTGACCGGTAACAGACACCTCAAGATTCTTCAGGGCGAGTTTGCTTATCCACGCCTTTGGCAAGCTATAAGAGAGTGCTATCTCGCGGAAAGACAGATAACTGCCATCGTAAGTGAACATACTTGATGTACGATAATAGTTGGCTGTTCCAAGCTGATCGGCCCATACATAACGAGGATACTTGGCATTGGGGTTAGACTCCGACCATGTGTTGAGAGCATCGGTTGTCGCATTATAAGTACCCTGCATGTTACCCAAGAACCAAGGAGTTGTACCGTCGTAGGTCTTGAAATCCAAAGCAAAGTCGAGACGAGCGTACAGGGTAAAGCCCTTATATTTGAAGGTAGAGTTGAAACCACCTGTCCAGTGAGGCATGGTATGCCCCAGTTTCACTTGGTCGAGATTGTCGATGATACCGTCGCCATTGATGTCTCTCCACTTCACGTCACCCGGCTGAATTCTCAACGCATTTTTCTTCTGTTCGTCGGTCAGGCTTTCCCATGCTTTAGGACCATACATACTTTTAGCATTAATATTACCAGATTTTACTATCAGATTGCCTGGAATCTCGTCGTAGCTCTTGTAGATACCATCTGCCTGATAGCCTACGAGCAAGCCTGGCTCTTGGCCTTCCTGATAGCCACCGACAAAGACGGTTTCGTCGACTTCCTTACCAGCAGCATTTTTAATTTTTCTACCGGTATAGATTTCCTGTGCATTCTGGCGGTTACGTTCGAGTTTGTTATAAGGAAGTGCAACTATCTTGTTGATGTTATAAGCCAAATTAAGGTTGGCATTCCAACTCATATCCTTAGTCTTCAGGATTTGTGCACCGAACTCCATTTCCACACCACGGTTGCGGAACTTACCGTTATTATTGGTAATACCGGAGAAACCGGTGGTTGAAGGAAGTGTCAGTGTAGCATACTTATCCTGCGTCAAACGGTTGTAATACGTAAAATTAGCCGTCAGTCGGTTCTTCAGGAAGCCAAGCTCAACCGCAATTTCAAACGTATGGCTCTTTTCCCAACGCAGTGTAGGGTTAGGCAATTCACCAATCAAGAAACCGGTATTGCCATTATAGGTTGTTGTATTATAACGACCTTGCAATTTATAGGCGCCAATCCCCGAAGCATTACCGTTGACACCATAGCTGGTACGCAGCTTACCATATGAGAGGAATGGGAGCGCTTCTTTCACGAAGTTTTCTTTGGTTGCTACCCAACCGGCAGACACACCGGGGAAGAAGCCCCAACGGTTGCTGCCCAACAACGAAGAGTAGCCATCGTAACGGAACACTCCAGAGAGCAAATACTTGTCTTGATAGTCGTAGTTCACACGACCGAAGTAAGACAGAATGCGGTATCTCTCATGCCAAGAGTCGATGGCACGCTTATTCTCCTTGGTACTGGTGAGTCCCAGATCGGCAAAGTCATCGGTAGGAGCTTCAACACCCTGAGCCTGGAAGCCCTTGGTGTACCTGTCATAATATTCAGTACCCAACAATCCATCAATCGTGTGATCTTTCAAGAAGGTCGTGTTATAACTGATGGTTGCATTGTAGGTTTGAGAGAAAGCACGGTTAAAATATTCTGTAGTTGAGCGAGTAGGATTGATTTTACCAGGACTGGCCAGGAAGTCTTTCACAAACGCACTTTGGAACACTTCGTCGTAATACCACTGTCCGGAAGCATGCAACATCAAATTAGGAATCAGTTCTGCATCGAAGCTCTGAACCATCGTGAACTTGTCTGATTGGTTGTCGTAATCCCACTTTTCGGGCTGATAAGACTGGTTACCGTCGCCAGAGTTTGGACCAAGTACCATATTCCCGTCTTCATCATCAAAACGAGCCGTGGGAGGCAACGATTGGATACGGCCGAAGTAATTAGCCTCACTGGTCTGAGAACCCGGCATAGACTGCCAGTTAGCACGGTTGAAACTGAAGTTGGAAGTAGATTTCAACCAATCGGTAACCTTATAACTGCCATTGAAAGTGAAGTTATAACGCTCGTAAAACGATTTGATTGGAATACCCTCAGACTTGTTGTAACCCAAACCTGCATAATAAGTACCACGATCATTTCCACCAGACATACTTACATTATAGTCTTGTGTCAAAGCAGGATTGTTGAAACTATACTTTTCAAAGTCGGTCTCGCGGTAAATCAGAGTCTTGTTGGCATCGAGAGGATCAGCCATACTCTGCCATCCCTTATCGAGCAATCCCTTGTTTTCATCGGTCAATGGAAGAATATTCCAAAGCAAGCCAGGACCATATTTATTCCCAGTACCAAAAGGACGAGTTCCAATCAAGTTGCTTTTATCTGCCCAATCTGAATTTGCGTAAGCCAGACGTTGGTAGGTGATATAGTCTTTAGCACCGAGAAATTTGTATGGATTGTTCACGTAGTTCCAGCCCACCTTGGCTTTCAAGTTGATTTCGCGATGTCCGCTCTTACCCGTTTTTGTGGTAACAAGGATTACACCATTGTTGGCACGAGCACCATAAAGAGCCGTTGCACCGGCATCTTTCAGGATTTCCATAGATTCAATATCCTCAGGGTTGATATCACTCAGACTTTCGCGCAACTGGCCATCGACCATCACCAGCGGAGAACCTGTACCATCGAGATTGGTACCACCACGCAATACGATACGAGGAGTAGAACCGGGATTACCCGAAGTGCTGGTGACACGCAAACCGGCAACAGCACCCGCCAAAGCCTGTGCTGGGTTAGAATATACACCTACATTGAAGGCATCTTCCTTCACCTTACTGATAGAGTTGGTCAACTTGGCACGGCGAGTCTTTCCACCGTAACCAGTTACGACAACCTCGGAGATAAGCTGTGAGCTTTCTGCCATCTTAATATTCAGACTGCCCTCACCATTATATACGACTTCTTTTTTATCAAAGCCGACATACGTAATCACCAAAGTCTGTCCTTTCTTGACATTGAGAGAGAAGTGACCATCGAGATCGGTCACCGTTCCCATCGACTGCCCCTTCACAACAACGGAGGCACCGATAATAGGACCGTAATCATCTGTAACGGTACCCGTTACCTTTGATGTCTGCTGCTGAACCGATAAGATTTCAGCCGAATTGCTGGAAGCTGCCGCGAGGCATGGTGAGCTACCCAAAGCAAGAATAGCTCCTCCCAATAAAACTTTCCTGTAGTTAGTTGTCATAATCCTAAAATGTTAATTAGATTTTTACAAACATAGCATTTTATATGTTTTTTGGTTCCTAGTTTAACGTTACTTACGCATAATTAATTATATCGGCGGTAAAGTTAAGAAAAATTTTAAATATACAAAAAGAAATTATTAAAAAAACATTTTCATCATCCCCCTTTTTTCAAAAATAGACCTTAAAAGGGCACAAAGCCGAAGATATAATATGATTTTTAACAGAATATATCCGTGTAAGCGATAAGATGGCAACATCCGACAAATTCTCCCCTTCCCTATTCCAGCAAGCACAAGTCCATCTCTATCAAGAAGAAGAAAAAGAAGAGAAAAGCATCAAAGCCCACAAAATAATGTACATTTTTTTAGGCAGGACACAAAAAAAAGCGTACCTTTGCACCGCTTTTGCCTGTTCAAGCAGGCGAAGGCACGCAAAAAAATAACATCAATATTAACAAAAAGCTTATGTATTTAGACAAAGCAAAGAAAGAAGAGATCTTTGGTAAGTACGGAAAGTCTAACTCTGATACTGGTTCTGCTGAGAGCCAGATAGCATTGTTCTCGTTCCGTATTGCCCACTTGACGGAGCACGTAAAGAAGAACCGTAAAGATCATACTACCACACGTGCATTGACACAGTTGGTAGGAAAGCGTCGTGCATTGCTCGACTATCTCTACGACAGAGACATCGAGCGCTACCGTGCCATCATTAAGGCTCTCGGATTGCGCAAGTAATCTGAAGACGTCGGCACTTTTGCTAATGAAAAAATCCCTGCCTCTCTCATGAGATGGCAGGGATTATTCTTTTTATTACTTGAGTAAATGTAGAATACGACCGACTAAGAACTGCTGCACTTCGGGCCATTCGCCCAAGCCATGTTGTACAACCTCCACGCGATAACCGGTTCGTTCCAATACTTCTTTCCACTCTCCATCGAGATCTTCGCTCTTATGATTGCCGGCAATATATAATAATGGTATAAGGACCACATGCTTACAATCAGACTTTTGCAGTATCTTCCGAAGGCTGTCAAAACCAGGATAGCCCTCGATAGTTACCACATGTTGATGGGCGTTTCCCTGCTCTTTGAACATGTAATCAAGCATACTGTAGACAGCATTGGCCATACTTTGAGTACCATGCCCCACATAGAAGACTTCGGTATCTGACTCCACTCGTACCGAGCGAGTAAGCATCTCAACCATCTGTCGACATGTCTCGACGCTACTGAACAGTGGACTTCCTATCGCAATCGTATCAAACTCATGGCGAAGGGGTGCTATGGAATCGTGCATCATATTCGTCATGATACCGTCAAGCAGATGAGTCGGCTGCACTACTACCTTACGATAACCATCGCGACGAAGCGCCAGAAGTGCCTCAGTTATCGTCTGTTTCGGGATATTGCGCTTCTTCAAAGCGGCTATAACCATCTTGGAAGAATAGGCTTCACGCACTTCCAAGCCCGTCTGTCGATGCACCAGGGCATTGATAGCATCCAACGTCTTGGCACGGCTGGCATCATCGGTAGTCCCATAATGAACCATCAAAACAGCAGTTTGCCCCATAGATACGAGAGAAAATAGGAGAAAGAGGGAAAAAAGAATACTTCTTTTCATGTCAAAAGGAAGAAAAATGAAAATTAATCTTCAAGTATTTCGCGAAGCGGAATCATCACAAAATCACGCTGTTCCATCAATGGATGGGGAATCTTCAAATCGGGTTCATCAACGTGAATATGGTCGTAGAGAAGAATGTCTATATCAATGATGCGGTCGATATAGTTTGTTCCATCGGTCTTCTCCATCCTGCCAAGTTTGCGTTCTATCAGCTGTGTCATCTTCAACAACTGCCGTGGAGACAGCGGAGTGGCCACACAGACACACATATTGATAAACTTGTTAGGGGAAGAAAAGCCCCAAGGCTCTGTTTCGAGAAACGAGGAACTGCGCAAGACAGTTCCCACTTTCTCTTCCAGCAGTGCTATGGCATCGTGCATCGTGCGTTTACGATTGCCGATGTTAGCCCCCAACGACAGATAGACTGTGTGCATCAATCGTCGAGTATGAGCAAGGAATCGCCGAAACAGCCGAACTTATAACCATTCGTAGAGGCCAGATTGTAGGCTTCCATCACCATGTCATAACCACCAAAAGCAGCCGTCGACATAAGCAGTGTAGAATAAGGATGATAGAAATTGGCTACCATACAGTCGGCCAAACCGAAGTCATAAGGAGGGAAGATAAACTTATTGGTCCATCCATCGTATTCCTTCAGCATACCATCAGTACCTACAGCCGTCTCCGTAGCTTTCACGATACTGGTGCCGACTGCGCATACACGATGCCCAGACTGCTTGGTCTTATTCACTATTTTGCAAGCCTCAGCACCGATAATCATCTGCTCCGACTCCATCTTATGCTTGGTCAGATCCTCCACTTCAATCGGATTGAAATTGCCAAGGCCACAATGCAGCGTGATATAGGCTGTATTGATACCGCGTATTTCCATACGCTTCATCAGCTCACGGCTGAAGTGTAAACCTGTAGCGGGAGCAGTTACAGCACCCTCGTTCTGCGCAAATACACACTGGAAGTCATCCATGTCCTCGGCCGTAGCGGTCTGGCTCTCACGATTGTCGATGATGTAACGAGGCAGCGGAGCTTCGCCAAGCGCAAACAGCTCTCTCTTGAACTCATCGTGAGGACAGTCATAGAGGAATCGGAGCGTACGGCCACGACTCGTAGTATTGTCGATAACCTCAGCCACCATCGTACCACTCTCATCGAAGAACAGCTTGTTCCCGATACGAATCTTGCGTGCCGGCTCTACCAATACGTCCCAAAGGCGCATCTCTTCGTTTAATTCGCGCAGCAAGAACACCTCTATCTTTGCGTCGGTCTTCTCTTTCGTGCCATACAGACGCGCCGGGAACACCTTGGTATCATTCAGGATAAAGGTGTCTCCCTCGTCGAAGTAATCGAGGATATTACGGAATTCCAGATAAACAGGATTGCCATCTTTATCTTTCAGCGGTTCGCCTTTCTCGTCGGTCTGGTACATGTCTATTTTTTCAGACTTGCGATGAAGCACCATCAGACGGGCTTCGTCACGGCGCGTAACAGTGAAAGAATTCTTCTCACCCTTGTCGTTAGTAAACTCATGCACGATGCTATGAGGATAGAGAGCCACTTGCTCCTTGGCTAAATCAAATTTGAATTGCGATAGTTTCATTATAGTTCCACCTTTACTTTTCTATTTCTTGCTCATCGAGCCACTCCTGTACGTGGTCGAAATCAATACAATCTTCTGCCTTTATCTCGCCTACACGAGTGCGACGAAGGGCCGTCAGATAAGCCCCACTCTGCAACGCCCTGCCTAAATCGCGGGCCAAGGCACGGATATAAGTACCCTTACCACAGATTACCCGAATGCCGGCCTGCATCTTGACCGGGTCGAAATCAGTCAACGTAATTTCGTCTATATGCACGCTCTTGGGCTGCAACTGCACTTCTTCACCGGCCCTACGGAGCGCATAAGCACGGTCGCCATTGACCTTACATGCACTATAGGTAGGCGGTATCTGTTGAATATCGCCCACAAATTCGGCAAGTTTCTGCTCCACTAGTTCTCGAGTAATATGCTCGGTCGGGTATGTAGCATTCACCGGGTGTTCCATATCATAGCTCACCGTTGTTGCCCCCAGCTGCAAGGTTGCCGTATATTCCTTGGTATGACTCTGTAGTTGTTCTATCTGCTTGGTACATTTACCTGTACAAAGCACCAACACTCCTGTAGCCAAAGGGTCGAGCGTTCCTGCATGTCCAATCTTTACCTTATATCCCACATGCTTGCTCAGCACATACCGAACATGAGCCAAAGCACCGAAACTCGACTTTCCATACGGTTTGTCAATACCGAAGATTTCTCCTGTCTTAAAGTTCATCAGGACACCATTGCTAAAGAGTGACCACTCAACAACCAAAACAGGATAAAGCCTCCTACGATGATTCGATAGATGCCAAATACTCTAAATCCATATTTTGTCAGGAAAGCGACAAACCATTTCATGGCAAGGAGTGCCACGATAAAGGCAACCACGCAACCCAAAGCCAGCATCAACAGATTATCGGTCGTTACCCAACTGGCTGTTCCTGCCTCTGACGAGAAGAACATTTCATACACATCGAGCACCGTCGCAGCTGCCATTGTCGGCACTGCCAGGAAGAAAGAGAACTCGGCAGCAGCCCTACGGGTGAGCTTCTGCGACATACCTCCAACGATGGTTGCCATCGAACGGGACACACCGGGTATCATGGCTATACATTGAAACAGACCGATATTGAATGCCCGCTTCTCTGTTATCTTGTTCTCTTCGCTTCCTTTATTGAAGATACGGTCGCAGAACAGCATGAATATACCGCCTACAACGAGCATGATAGCTACTACCTCAACACTCTCCAGAAATCGGTCTATCAAGCCCGTCTTCTTTCCTATGAGGCCGATAACCACCGCAGGAATAAAGGCCACCAGCAATTTCCAATAGAAATCCCACTTATGCAGGAACTTCTGTAACGGTGTACTGTCTACTGGTGCAGGACTACGGTCCAAACGGAAAAAGCGATTCCAATAGAGACATACCACCGAAAGAATCGCTCCAAATTGTATAATAATGGTGAAAGCCTTCACGAACGGAGTGCTCTCAATGCCTAACAATCCTTGTGTAATAATCATGTGGCCAGTAGAAGATACGGGCAAAAACTCCGTCAGTCCTTCTACGATGGCCAGGATAATCGTCTGTATAACTGTCATTATTCCTTATTATCGTTAGCGTCTTTAGATTTATACAATATGGCATAGATAATAGACAGAAAGCCTATCAGGCATACAACCGGAGCCACCTTAATGCGCTGGGCACTGAAAATGGAAGGGTCGTACATACTCTCTGTAGAACTTCCACCACTCATCAAGACAAACCCAATGATGACAACTAACATGCCTATGGCCAACAACACAAAGTTGGTCTTGCCAAAAGCCAGATTTCTTTTATCCATGATAATCCTAATTGATGTTCGACATTAAATCTTATACAAGTCTCCGGCCTTCATACGGAGGAACTTGTTGACAGATATATTGGCACAAATAGCCGTGATAATGATTCCAAAGAGGAACACCGAAGCACCGGTTATAGCCATCACCTGCCATGTAACTACCGTCAGAACGCCCGGTTCATAAGTGTAGAGAGCAAATATCATAGCTCCCAACACTACGTCGGCAAGCAATGCAGCCACAAGTCCGATGACAACTGTCCGCCTGATAAACGGCTTGCGAATGAAGCTCCACGATGCTCCCACCAGTTTCATCGTGTGGATGGAGAATCGACGCGCATAGATACTGAGACGTACCGTATTGTTGATCAGAGAGAAAGAAACGAAAGTCAGCAAGGCAGCCAAGATCAGCAATACAAAGCTGATGCGTTTCAGATTGGTGTTCACACTGTCCATCAAATCCTGTTGATAGGTAATGTCGCTCACCTTGGAATTGCGTTTCAACTCCTTTGTAATCCATTTCAAAGAGTCACTATTGGCGTAGTCGGCCTTGAGCTGAACCTCTATGGAAGCCAGGAAAGGATTTGCACCGATAAACTCCGAGGGGTCTGTACCCATAGCCTGGGTTTGCTCTTTCAGCGCATCTTCCTTACTGATAAAGTGAATACTGTTAATATAAGGACGGTGTTCCAGCGATTGGCACAGCTGTTTTGCTTCCGGATTGGTCATATCGTCCTGCAACATCATCGTCACCATCAGGTTTTCTTTGACGTAGTCAGACAGGTTTTTCGCTGTCAATACAGAGAATACTACCATTCCCAACAATATCAGTACCAACGCAGTGCTGATACAAAGAGTAACAACCTGCAACCCACGCGGATTACGGGTACCGTTCTTTTTCTTTCTCATTCCGTACAAGGTATATTACACCAAAATCGCTGCAAAGTAACAAAAAAATCGTTGAGAAAACGAGTGATTAACGTGTATTAACACCCATATCCGAACTCCGACAATGCCTTT
Organism: Prevotella mikamonis; assembly: GCF_055381405.1. NCBI lineage: Bacteria > Pseudomonadati > Bacteroidota > Bacteroidia > Bacteroidales > Prevotellaceae > Prevotella > Prevotella mikamonis. The sequence goes on along the minus strand of NZ_AP035785.1, from coordinate 2,898,344 downwards.
GCAGTTTTCCTGTCTTTCCATCAAGCTCTGCGCAACAGCAGATAGCCTATGATTCCACCCAGAATCGACGCTGCAAAGATTCCTATTTTGGCCAGGACAATGCTACCCGAATCGGTAAAGGCAAGCACAGACACAAACATCGACATCGTAAAACCGATGGATGCCAAGAAGCCAAGTCCAGCCAACACGCGCCAAGACATGGCCTTGTCGCGCTTACCGATTTTCAGTTTGGTCAGCAACCACACCGATGACAGGATGCCAATGGGCTTACCCAGCAGCAGTCCGAGCATCACCCCGATAGCCACGTGATTCTCGAATATCATCGAAGCATCCATATCCACAAACGACACACCGGCATTGGCAAGCGCAAATATCGGCATGATAACAAACGACACGAACGGTTGGATACTATACTCAAGCCGCTGCAACGGCGGAATTGCGTTCCGCGTATCTCTCTTCACGCTCGATATTATCTCCACCTGTTCCTCTTCCAGTGTTATCACATCATTAGACTCTGCCTCCTCAAAATTCTTCATCCGTCGCTTCAGTCGGGCAATGAATGCCGCTTCAGGAATCGAAGAATCTGCCGGAATCATAAAGGCCGACAGCACAGCCGAGATAGTAGCGTGTACTCCCGACATCAGGAAGCACACCCATACGCCTCCTACACCGATAAGTCCATAAAACCATACGTTCTTCACCCCCAGTTTATTGCCAACAAACATCAGCAACAAGAAGAGCATACCAACACCTATACTCACCATCGAGATATTAGATGTATAAAACAGTGCTATCACCAATACTGAGCCCAAGTCGTCGACTATCGCCAATGTCGTCAGGAATATCTTTGCCGACAGGGGCACTCGGTCGCCCAACAGATAGAGTACAGCCAGCGCAAAAGCGATGTCGGTGGCCATCGGGATTCCCCATCCATGAGCCACCGGCGTGCCGGCATTGAACACAAGATAGATGAGCGATGGTATCAGCATACCGAAGACTGCCGCCCCAATAGGCAACACCACCTGACGCACATGTCGCAGTTCACCACCGATAAACTCCCGTTTCAGTTCCAATCCGATAACAAAGAAGAAAATAGACATGAGTCCATCGTTCACCCAGTGTTCCAAACTAAAATTCAGATAGGGTTCACCATTCCATATAAAACCGAAATGTTGCTCGAAAAAAGCAAAATATTCTTCGCGCCAAGGCGAGTTTGCCAATAGCAGTGCTATGACGACCGAGAGCCCTAGAACCATACTGCTCGCCCGCTCTTTTTGCATGAATTGCTGTATGGGCATGAACACATGTCGCCCTATTGCCTGTTGATAATGTTGTATCATCTAATATTGATTAAGTGAAAAAAGTAAGGGTATATACCTTATAATATATATGAATCTCAAACCAATATGCCTTCGAGCATTCGTATCACCTTACGACTACAAAGATATAAAAAAACGCTGGAATAATCAACTGAAATCGGAATAATAGTGCATTTTTCACTGACTATAAATGCAATTACACGTTTCAATAAATACATCTTTCTGCTATCATTTTTATGTCCCGAAATTCGTCAATTTGATTTTTTTGTTTTACCTTTGACAAAAATTGTCAAGCCAAAAAGAAAAATGGAATCGTTAGGTCAATATTTAAGAGATGTTCGTGAGGGATTAAATTTGCCGTTACAAGAAGTCTATAATCGAACCAATATAGATGTTACTCTATTAAGTAGAATAGAGAACGGAAGAAGATTACCAACCAAAGAACAAGTACAATTATTGGTAAGACTTTATGGGTGCGATGAACATAAATCGTTAGTATTATTAGGAACGGAAAAGGTCTTATTTACTTTGGATGGAGATAATGAGTATAAGTTGGAAGTCATTCAATCTGTATCAGAGAAAGTAAGATTAGGAAAGATGCCATCCCTTTTTCCAGAGTTGGTTGAGGTTGGATATAAAATGTTTGACCTTGAAAGTCGTAGATATATAGGTAATAAAGCCAAACTCACCCGTTGGATTATGGATATAATCAATGAGCATACAGGTGGTTTTAATACATTTTTTGATGTATTTGCTGGTACCGCATCAGTTTCAAAAGCAGCAATACCATATGCAGAAAAGATTATAATGAACGACTTCCTTTCATCTAATAATATTGTATATCAAGCATTTTTTGCCAATGATATATATGATATGGATAAGTTATATTCAATAATCGAATATTATAATTCCATAGACCCTAATTCATTAAATAACAATTATTTCTCAGATAATTTTGGAGACAAATTCTTTGATTATAAAAACTCTAAATTAATAGGATATATCCGAGAAGATATTGAAAGACGAAAATATAATCTAACAGCGAAAGAGTATGCAATATTATTAGCGTCTTTGATATATAGTATTGACAAAATAGCCAATACAGTAGGTCATTTTGATGCATATATTAAAAAGGAGATAGTGTATAATCCTCTATCAATACAATTAATAAAACCGTTAGATCCCCCAAAAACAGAGATACATAAAGAGGACTCTAATATTTTGGCAAGAAGAATTACTGCGGATGTTGCATACATTGACCCACCATACAACTCCCGTCAATATAGTAGATTTTACCATATTTATGAGAATCTTGTTGAGTGGAAAAAACCTAAACTCTTCGGTGTTGCAATGAAGCCTAAAGCTCAAAATATGAGTGCATATTGCACATCAAGTGCACCTATTGCATTTAGAGATTTGATACAGAATCTTAATGTGAAGTACATTGCAGTATCATATAACAACACCTATGATTCTAAGAGTGGTTCGTCAAAGAATAAAATAACCCTTGAACAAATTAAATCGATATTAGAGGAGAGAGGTGATACTATTGTATATGATTGTGCACATCGTTATTTCAATACAGGAAAAACAGAGTTTGCAGACCATAAAGAGTTATTATTTATTACAGAGGTAAAACGATGAAAAATCAGATTCTAAGATCTCCATTGTTTTACGTCGGTGATAAGTATAAACTAATGGAGGAAATAAGCACTCACTTTCCTACTGACATAGGAAAGTTTGTGGAACCATTTGTTGGAGGAGGTTCGGTATTTATGAACACCTCAGCGGAACAATATCTTCTAAATGATATTGATGGTTACATCATAGATCTTCATAAATATTTATGCAAAGCTGCTAATAAACAGACATCATTCTTTGCTCATATAGAAGATATTATAAAGGAGTATAGTTTGTCATATTCTTATAAGGAAGATAATATTCCTGCCGAACTAAAAAGAGAATATAAGAAGACCTATTTTGCTAAATATAATAAGGTCGCTTATGAACAAATGAGAATAGACTTTAATGAGTCTTCTAAAGACGATATGGCCGTATTGTATTTACTGCTGATATACGGTTTTAATAGAATGTTGAGATTTAATAAAAGTGGGGACTTTAACTTGCCTGTCGGAAATGTTGATTTTAACTCAAATGTTGCATCTGCATTAGAGGACTATTTTCAGGAAGTTAAAAACAAGAAACCTAAGTGGTATAACCTTGATTATAAAGTATTCCTAAAAAAACTTCAACTATCTGAGAATGATTTCATATATTTGGATCCACCATACCTTATTACATTTAGTGAGTATAATAAGTTGTGGAATGAGAATGATGAAATGGAGTTATTGCAATTACTTGACAAGCTAAATGACCGAAATATTAGATTTGCAATATCCAATGTAACTCATTACAAGGATAGACAAAACGATATATTTATAGAGTGGGCTCAAAAATATCATATTCATTCGATAAAGAGCAACTATATAAATTACCACGATAATTCTATTAAACAATTTAATGAAGTACTAATAACAAACTACTAATATGCCAAGAGAACTTGAATACAAACCGTTGCTTTATACGACTACGATTCGTAATCCAGAGCGTTATAAAGACTTTATGCATATACTCAAGCGATTCAATGGAGAAATTCTTAACGATCGTACGGTTGAGTTATTTGAGAGAGAATTGTTTAAGATTGGATTATATAGACCTATGACTCTGCCTGAATCCGTTAAGAGTAAATGGAGATTTACCAAAAGAGGTGAATTTGCAGATGTACCATTGACAGATGCGGAAACAGCGACAATATACCAAAGCAATAACCCAAACATAAATACTACACTTAAAGGGCACCAAGAAGCTGGCTATCCAAAAGGTTGGCCAAGTAGATTTGACACTCAATTTAAGTTGATGAAAGTATTAGGCTTTGTTTACTATGAATGGGAGCAACCGATTGAGTTCTCTCAAACAGGACATTATCTTGCAGATACTGTCTCAATAAGCATAAATGAAGGAGTTATATCACGAGAAATCGTAAAACCTCAAAATGAGCAAATTGCTTTTATGCAAGCTTTTGCAAAGCAGCAAAGATACAACCCATTTATTCGGGAGCTCAATGACAATATTCCCTTAATACTTCTATTGGAGGTCATTAAGAAATTAAACGCAGACGAGGAGTATAGTGGAACAGGAATATCATACAAAGAAATACCATTGGTTATATTCTGGAAAGATAATGATGCAGAGGCACTTTATCAACGAATTAAACTTTTGCGAAACGAATATAGATACAAGCCTTCAAACGAAGTGATTGAGGATATATGCGTAAATGAGATTCTTGGAGGTTTCAAGAAATTCAAGCTAAAATCTATCGTATCAGAGTATCCCGATGAATTTGTACGCAAAATGAGAATGACTGGACTTATATCATTTAGAGGTGGGGGTAGGTTTATTGATATCAATCATAATGAAGATGAGAAGATAGATTATATACTTAGTCATTATGCAAAGTATACAAAGTATACGACTGAAAAAGAATACTTTGATTATATGTCAACGATAGACGATGCTTTGTTTGCATTAAGAACTGTTGAGATATCCAAGACCGATGCAGCGGAGAAATTAACTCAGCTAATCCCTGCTTACCCTTGGGACTCTATAAAGACAGAGCTTTATCATTTAGCAAAGAAGACATCTTCAAATCATAATGTATTGAAATTTATATCAGCTCCTGCGAGATTAGAATTCTTGACAGCACTTGCTATTAAGTCTAAACTACCTACAGTTGAAGTGGTTCCAAACTATCCTTGTGATGATGAAGGCTTGCCAACCTCTACCGCAGGAGGTAATAATGGAGACATTGAATGCTTTGAAGCTCCAAATAGCATATTGGTTGAGGTTACAATGGCCGAAGGGCGCCAACAAACGATGATGGAGGTATGGCCTATCTCACGACATTTGGAGGAGTTTAAGGACAAATACGAGTTTGAAGATTCTCAATGTGTATTTGTGGCTCCAAGTATCTTTGCAGACACCAAGGATCAGATAGATTGGGCAAAAGATAGAAAACAAGTTGCTATCAGACCATATAAGATAGTAGATTTCATCAGCTATTTGGATTCTGCGACATCCCTATATTGTGCAAATATATAATAGTAAATAGTAAACAGTAATGAAAATAGATGATATAAAGAATTTTATTCAATCTGCAAACTTTAATTTTTTGTTTGGAGCAGGCTTATCTGACAGCCCAACCAACTACCATACAGAATTATTCCGTAACTTTGTCCTTGACTATGATTGCCTGTAAGTCTAAGGTTATAGCAACCAGTCAAACGTAAAACCAAGAATTTACCAAACGAGCACTATACTTATCATGAGCAGAAATACAGAGGCTATCATCAATGAATTGCGCGCGCTGTCATCAGCAGAAAAAAGCGAAGTCTTCCCTCGTTTCTTTAAGACGGGCAAGGGAGAATATGGCGAGGACGACCGCTTCCTTGGCGTAGTTGTTCCCAATGTCCGAAACGTAGCCAAGCGCTACAAAGATATTTCCTTAGAAGAAATCCGCTGTTTGATGCAGTCGGAATGGCATGAAGTCAGACTCTGTGCCTTGCTTATCATGGTAGAAAAGACCAAGAAAGCCGACGAGACTTTAAAGCAACACTTGTTCGAACTCTACCTCTCCGTTACCGACAGAATCAACAACTGGGACTTGGTAGACCTCTCCTGCCGCTTTATCGTGGGCGAATATCTGCTGGATAGAGACCGCGATATACTCTATCGCCTGGCTGACAGCAAACTATTATGGGACAATCGCATCGCCATCGTCTCTACCTATGCCTTTATCCGACAAGGACAGCTGGAAGACACCTATGCACTGAGCGACCTCATGATGCACCATCGTCACGACCTCATGCACAAGGCTATAGGATGGATGCTGCGCGAAGCTGGTAAGCGCGATGCCGACCGCCTGTATAGTTATGTCCTTAAAAACCGCGCCGTGATGCCGCGTACCATGCTGCGTTATGCTATCGAGAAGTTCGATCCCGAACAGCGCAAGCTCTTAATGCAACGTGTGTAATCCAAGCCTATAGCCCCAGCCTAGGTCTCTACACTTGATATATCTTATCCTTTCCACCATCTCTGCGGTTTTATATCTATTGAGAACTACTACTCTACCTATATTTTAATTACCTTTGCACAAGACAAATACAGACATTATGAGTACTATCATATATCCCTCACCCATCTTTGGCCCTATTCATAGTCGTCGACTAGGACTGTCATTGGGCATCAACCTCTTGCCGGGCGACGGCAAGGTGTGTACCTTCGACTGCATCTACTGCGAATGTGGGTTCAACGCCGACCATCGTACCCAATCTCCCTTCCCCACGCGCGAACTCGTAGCCGAGAAACTCGAGGCACAGCTCAAGCAGATGTACGAAGCCGGAGAGCAACCCGACGTACTGACATTTGCGGGCAATGGCGAACCAACCAGCAATCCACAATTTCCCCAAATCATCGACGACACCATCCGCCTTCGCAATCTGTATTGCCCCAATGCAAAGGTCAGCGTACTCAGCAACGCCACCTTCCTCAAACTAAAAGCCGTACGCGAGGCCCTCATGAAGGTTGACAACAACATTCAGAAACTCGACACCGTAGACATCAATTATATCAGGAAGGTGGACAAGCCCCTGAATCCGCACTACAGTGTAGAGCTTATCATCGACCAACTGAAGAGCTTCCATGGCCACGTCATCATCCAGACCATGTTTATGAAAGGATGCAATGCTGCCGGAGAGAGTGTCGACAATACTTCAGAATACTATGTAGCTCCGTGGCTTGCAGCCGTCAAGGAGATTGCTCCCAGCGAGGTTATGGTCTACACCATCGACCGCGAGACACCCGACACGCATCTACAAAAAGCCACTCGCGAAGAGCTGGATACCATCCGCGACCGCGTCATAGCTGCCGGCAGCCCGTGTACGGCATCGTATTGACATGGCAGCAGAGGTGGGTAAGGAGAAGGACAAATCCCCTATCACCTCTCCGGACTGCCATCTGCCCATATCGGCAAATTCCGCTCAGACCGGAAATCCCCATAATCTCCAATAATTCCAACAGACTGCCCTTGTCTGCATTGAGAAGCTTAAGCTCCATGCAGCTTGTGTACTGCCATCACAATTTTCTCTTTTTCTACAAGAAGGATGATGTTTGTGGAATTATTTTCGTACTTTCGCACACAGAAGTATCAACCTTAATTATTTACAAAAAACAATTTCAATACAATGGAAAAAAGAAATTATGCCATTCCCTTGGCATTTGTGGGACTGATGTTCTTTGCCATCGGCTTTGCACTCGGTATCAACTCGTTCCTCGTGCCAACCCTCAAATCGTCGCTCAACGTGTCGTCGGGCGTGTCCTACCTACTCATTGCAGCCACTTTCACGCCGTTCCTCCTCTTCGGTATGCCCGCATCGTGGACCATCGGCAAGATAGGCTACAAGCGCACGATGGCCCTGGCGTTCGGCGTATTCGCCTTGGCGTTCGTGCTTTTCGTACTGTCGGCTAAGTCGGGAAATATCGTACTGTTCCTCGTGGCCTCGTTCGTCAGCGGTGCAGCCAACACCATCCTGCAAGCTTCGGTGAACCCCTACATCACCATTCTCGGCCCGATAGAGAGCGCAGCAAGCCGTATGAGTATCATGGGTATTTGCAATAAGCTGGCTTGGCCGGTAGCTCCGCTGTTCTTCTCGCTCGTCGTTCCCGATGCCAGCCATGTGGCTATGGTCGACCTTTTCCTGCCGTTCTACATTATTATTGCTGTGTTCGTCGTCCTGGGCATCGTTTCGCTGATGGCACCGCTGCCCGAAGTGAAGGCTGCCGGAGAGAGCGAAGACAGCGTGGAAGACTGTGCCTATGCAGCCAACAAGACTTCCATCTGGCAGTTCCCCCACCTGATTCTGGGTGCACTCACGCTGTTCATCTACGTAGGTGTGGAGACATTGTCGCTCGCCACAGCCACCGACTATGCCAAATCCCTAGGGCTTGACAATGCCGACGTCTATTCCTGGATTCCAAGTATAGGCATGGTAGTAGGATATATCTGCGGTATTCTGTTCATCCCGAAAGTGATTTCGCAAGACGGTGCTATGCGCATCTGTGCTGTCATCGGTGTCATTGGTTCGCTGGCCATCGTACTGTTGCCCGCCCAGGCATCTATCTGGATGATATTCCTCATGGCTTTGGGCTGCTCGCTGATGTGGCCGGCACTGTGGCCACTGGCTATGGCCGACCTCGGAAAGTTTACCAAGCAAGGTAGCGGACTGCTCACCATGGCCATCGCCGGCGGTGCTGTAATCCCCACCATCTTCGGTTTCCTGAAAGACGCATGCGGTCCGCAGAACGCCTATTGGCTTGCCGTACCCTGCTTCCTCTTCATCTTCTACTACGGATTTGCAGGCTACAAGATTCGCAAATAAACCGGATTGACAGAGTTATACATTCCATTTGGATATGGCTGCTTACAAGTATAGGCAGGCACATCCTATCAACAAGCCCGACGGGCTGACCACACATAGCCGAGGACTATCGAGCAAATGCAGAGATAGTCTTCGGCTTTTTAGTTGCTGAGTTCTCTGTTTCTTTGATAAAAAGAACAGAAGGAGCATAGCAAAAGAACCCGATAAGAAACGTTTAGACTGAAGAAATCAGGAAGATAAAAAGAGGAAATATCTGGAAATTCGATGGGAGTGGCATGCAATTTAAGAACGCACGAACTCAAAAACTAAATAACTCAAAAACTGCAGAGCCTCGGCAGCAAGGCTGCAAAGCCTGTTCAGCAATGCTGCTACGGCCTTGCAGTAAGCTCAAATAGGCTCTTTTGCAACGCCGTAGCAAACTATCTGATTATCAATGGATTATATTTCCATTTCTACCACATCCTATTCCATCACACATGATAGATGAGGAAGCTGAGCGCATAGCCCACCACTGTGGCTACAACGACGTGTATCATGCCCGGCATCATGAATGAATGGTTGAGCAGATACTTGCCGATGACGGTCGTACCACTGCGGTCGAAGTTGACCGTGGCAATGTCTGAAGGATAGTTGGGGATGAAGAAATAACCGTAAACACTCGGCATCACACCCAAAAGCACCCAGCCGTCGATGCCCAGCTTATAGGCCAGTGGAAGCATGGCAACCACTACTGCCCCTTGAGAATTGATAAGTACCGACACGGCGAAGAATGCAATGGCAATGGTCCAGGGATAGGCTGCCACCATATCGCCCAACATGGCCTGCATCTGGTCCATGTAATTGCTGAAGTAAGTGTCGGCCAACCAAGCGATACCATAGATGGCTACAACAGCCACCATACCACTTTGCCACACCGCACCGGCCACTGCTTTCTTGGGACTGGCCTTGCAGAGGATAATCATCAGGGCGGCTGCTGAAATCATCACAATCTGAATGACGAGGTTCATCTTCAGCGATACGGTCACTTTCTCGGTCACGCCGGCTACCAGCACGCCCGCCTTGGCCAACTGCTTGGCACTCTCGGTGACGCCATTGCCGAGCACTACATCTTTCGCACCATCAATGGCTTCTATCTGAGTATAGGTAGGAAGCAGATTCTGGAACACGGCGAAAAGCACGATGACGGCCAGGGCTGCAAAGAAGATGTAAACGGCACGCTTGCTCTCCGGAGCCACCTTCTTGTCGAGGGTGGTAGCCGTACCACCATAGATATAGGCATACTGTGCCGGATCTTGCAGCTTGCGCTGGAACTCAGGGTCTTTATCCAAATCAAGACCGCGATGATAAGAAGCCGCAGAGGCAGCAATGATGCCGCAGAGGCAGGCTGGAATGGTAATCATGAGAACCTGAGGAATGGTGACATCGAAACCGTTCTCACCCGATATGGTAACAAAGGCTACCACGGCAGCTGCAATGGGCGAACACGTGATACCAATCTGCGAAGCCACACTGGCAATACCGCAGGGACGTTCGGGACGAATGCCTTTCTTCAGTGCGATGTCACAGATAATGGGCATCAAGGTATAGACCACATGGCCCGTACCTACCAAGACGGTGAGCACAAAGGTGCAGAGCGGTGCCAGAAAAGTGATGCGTTCGGGATGTTTACGCAGCAGTCGCTCGGCCACTTGGATGAGCCAGTCCATTCCACCCGATGCCTGCATGATGCCGGCACACGTCACAGCGGCAATGATGATGTAGATAACATCGGTGGGAGGAGAACCCGGTTTGAGTCCGAAACCAAACACGAGCAGGGCCAGACCGATTCCGGAGATGGCGCCCAGAGCCAGACTACCGTAACGAGAACCCACCCACAGGGCGAGCAAAACGATGAGCAGCTCTACAAACATAGTAATTGTCATAATGCTAAAATCTTAAATGATGGGATTGTCATGACATGAACAGGCAATCTCTTGAATCTTGTTGCTACTACAAAAGTAATAAAACTTCATTTATACAAAACGTTTTTCTGCAAATAGTTTTGCTTTTCATGCAAAAAAACAAAAAGGGCCGACCTCACGGCCAGCCCTTATCATCAATACAAGATGTATAGGTATGAACTACATCTTGCTAATAATTCCTAATTGAGTACCCTCGATGAAATTCACGATATTCTGAATTTCTACGCTGTCGGGCACTTGCTCTTTCACCTGAAGCACTGCATCGAACACGCTTGTCTGCCCGTGGAACACCAGACGATAGGCATTGGCAATGTGCTTCTGCACCTTCTCGTCGATGCCGGCCTGCGTCAGCATGACATCGTTGATGCCGGTATAAGATACCGGACGTCCACCTGCTATAATATAAGGTGGAATATCTTTGGAGAATGTAGTGCCGGCTTGAATCATCGCACGGTCGCCTACGCGCGTCTTGCTGTTTTCAATGACGCTGCTGGAGAAGATTACTCCATCGCCGATTTCGCAATCGCCGGCAATCTTGGTACCATATCCGAACACGCACTGATTGCCCACCTTGGTGTCATGCGAGATGTGAGAGCCTTCCATGAGGAAGTTGTCGTCTCCTATCATCGTGGTACATCCGCGGTGTGTGGCACGGTTGATGACCACGTTCTCGCGAATGATATTGTTATTACCGATGATGAGCTGCGAATACTCTCCGGTGAACTCGAAATCCTGTGGGAGCGCTCCCAGTACCGTGCACTGGTGCACCTTATTGTTGTTTCCCATACGCGTGCCGTTGAGAATGCTCACGAAAGGGAAGATTATACAGTTGTCGCCTATCTCCACATCGTCTTCGATGAAGACAAACGGGAAGATGGTACAGTTGTCTCCAATCTTGGCATTGGGAGATATTTCTGCTTTAGGACTGATTTTACTTGCCATCTTTACTTGTTTTAAGGTTAGACTATTACTTGGCACCACCGCCCAGTGCATAATACAGATTGACGACGGCTTGCATCTTGGAGAAGTCGTCCTGCACCTTGGAAAGCTCTGCATTGAGCAAGCTCTGCTGTGCTCCGATAACCTCCAGATAGGTGCTGTTGGACTGCGACATCAACAGCTTGGTATCGGCCACTGATTGCTTCAATACGGCCACTTGCTTCTCTTCGATACGGCTCTTGGCTGCCGAGGCGTTGTAAAGTATCAGCGCATTGCTCACTTCGCTGCCCGCACTCAAGACCGACTGCTGCCATGTGTTGTAAGCAGCTTGGTACTGGTCTTTGGCTACACGGAGTCCGGCAATAATCTGTCCACGCTGGAAGATAGGCTGTACCAGACTGCCTACTGCGCTCAACAGGAACTTACCGGGATTCACAATACCCATACCACCGCTGTTGGTGAAAGCCCCTGTAGGCGAAATCGTCAAGCTGGGATAGAAGCGGCTGCGCGCATTCTCCACACCGTAGAAACACTGCGCGAGATTCATCTCGGCAGCATGCACGTCGGCACGGTTGTTCAACAACTGCAAAGAGATGCCGGTAGAGAAGTTGTCGGGAAGATTCTGGTCGGCCAATTTGCCACGCGCAATGGTCTGGGCGGGCTGTCCGAGCAAGAGAGAAAGCGAATTCTCGGTCTCACGGACCGTGCGCAAGAGATCGGTTTTCTGCGTCATGACAGAATAGTAACTGGCTTCGGCACTCTGCACACCGGTAGAACGCACGCGGCCTAGTTCCTTCTGTATCTTCATCACCTCCCAAGTATCCTTAGTCAGTTTCTCCATGTCGGTGATGATGTTCACTTCTTCATCAAGCATCAGCAGCGTATAATACAGGTTGGCAATGTTGGCTATCAACTTTGTTTTCACCACCACCTGATAGTCCTTGGTACCAATCAGGGCCATCTGCGAGCTGCGTTTGGACGACAATAGGTTGCCAAACAGGTCGACAGTCCAACTGGCCGAAATTGGCAGGGTGTATGTCTTCGTGGCCTTACTGCCATCCCAAGAGGCGATAGTACCGTTGGGAGCAAAACTGAAAGAAGGCAGAAATGCCAGCTTAGCAGCCTTGAGCTGCGCTTCAGCCATGTCTACATTGAGGGCAGCATTGAGCAAATCGGTGTTGTTGGTCAACCCCTTCTCGATGAGAACACGCAACTGTGGGTCGGTAAACACGCTACGCCAAGGTAGATTTCCGAAGCTGGCAGTGTCGCGAACTGCCAGTGTATCGGTAGCGGAGACGGTGTCTCTGACCAGTCCCCTGACGTTGATGTCGGGGCGTTCGTATTTTCCGTATAGGCTCTTGCAGCCTGTCAGAGACAGACTCGCAAGACCCAATATGATTAAACTCTTTATTTTCATCATTTACTTTTCTTCTACTTTATATTCAATAGGGCGTCGAGCATATTGCTGTAATTCGGTAGCAACTTCGGGATTGTTCTCGTCTTCGAAGACAATAGGCTTGAACTTCTCCTGCAAATATTCGAAGATGACGAACAAAGCCGGTACTACGAAAATCTGAATAATCATACCGATGAGCATACCACCTACGGCAGCTGCACCCAGAGTCTGGTTACCATTCTTGCCCACACCGCTTGCAAACATCATCGGTAACAGACCTATGACCATAGCAAAACCTGTCATAAGGATAGGACGCAGACGCGAAGATGCACCCAAGATAGCAGCATACTTGATAGCCATACCGGTACGACGGCGTTGCAAGGCAAACTCCACAATCAAGATAGCATTCTTGGCCAACAGACCAATAAGCATAATCAGCGAAATCTGCATGTAGATGTCATTGCTGTGACCAAACAAATTGGTGAAGATAAATGCTCCGGCCAAACCGAATGGCAACGACAGGATAACCGACAACGGAAGCAAGTAACTCTCGTATTGAGCCGACAAAATGAGGTAGACAAACACGATACACAGCGCAAAGATGATGGCTGTAGTGTTGCTGGACTCCTGCTCTGAACGGGTCAGACCTGAGAAGTCGTAACCGTAACCGGTAGGCAATGTGCTGGAAGCAACTTCCTGTACCGCCTTGATAGCATCTCCCGAGGAATATCCATCGGCTGGTGTCGCATTGACATTGATACTGGTAAACAGGTTGAAACGGTTCACGTTGGCTGGTCCATAGACGCGCTTCAGCGTGCAATATTCACTGATAGGAGCCATTCCCGCAGCCGTACGTACATAGATGTTTGTCAGGTCTCCGGGACGCATACGACTTGCAACGTCGCCCTGAATCATCACGCGGAACAGCTTACCATAGCTATTGAAGTTAGAAGCATAGAGTCCACCGTAGTATCCCTGCAATGTAGAGAGAACCACTCTAGGGCTGATTCCGCTCTGCTTACACTTGGCCACATCCACATCTACCATGTATTGTGGATAGTTAGGATTGTACGATGTCATCGCAGTTGAAATCTCCGGACGCTTATTCAACTCCTTCAAGAAGTCTTGAGTAACGCTGAAAAATTTGTTCAGATCACCACCCGTCTTATCCTGCATAGAGAAAGTAAGACCGTTGGTAGCCGAGAATCCAGGAATCATAGGAGGTCCGAAGGCCAGAATCTGTGCTCCCTTGATAGAAGCTATCTGCTTGTATATCATACCCAGAACGGAAGTATTTTCCATTGGGTTCACAAAGAATCGCATCACACCATCACCCTGCCACAAGCCAGAAAGCTTGTAGAAGAAGCCACTGGGACGCTCGTCGAAAGGTTTCAGCTTGATAATAAAGGTGGCCTGGTCGGAACCTTGACCGGCAATGAAGTTGTAACCCACAATCTGTTCGCGGCTCTGAATGGCAGGATTGTTGGCCAACATGGCATCCACACGGTCGGTAACCTTCTGGGTTTCTTCCTGACTGGTGGCCGGCGGAAGTGAGATTGTCACGAACAACGTACCCGTATCTTCATCCGGCACGAGTCCTGTCTTGGTCACACCCATTGATACAATCAGCACCACGATACCTACAATGACCGTCGAGATAGTAACGATGCGATGGCCAATGATATTCTCCACACCCTTGCGATACTTCACCAACATCTTGTCGAAGGCAGTATTGAAAGCGGTATGGAAACGGTCTATCCGACTCATCTCACGCTCGTGGCCATTCTTATCGTGCGGTTTCAGGAACATAGCACAAAGAGCCGGTGACAATGTCAAGGCATTGATAGCCGAGATTACGATACTTACAGCCATCGTAACACCGAACTCACGATAGAACGTACCGCTTGTTCCGCTGATGAACGACACCGGAACGAACACCGAAGCCATCACGAGCGTAATAGAAATGATAGCACCCGAAATTTCGTTCATGGCATCTATAGAGGCCGTCTTCGCACTCTTGTAACCCAAATCGAGCTTAGCATGCACGGCTTCTACCACCACAATGGCATCGTCCACCACAATAGCAATGGCCAGAAGGAGGGCAGATAGCGTCAGCAAGTTAATAGAGAAGCCGAACATCCAGAGGAACAGGAACGTACCAACCAATGACACCGGCACGGCTATCAACGGAATCAACGTCGAACGGAAGTCCTGCAAGAAGATGTAAACCACGAAGAATACCAGTACAAAGGTAATAATCAGTGTCATCACAACCTCTTCGATAGAAGCGTAAAGGAACTCCGTCACATCATAGTTTATCTTATATTCCAGTCCTGGAGGGAAGTTCTTAGACTGCTCTTCAAGTACCTGCTTCACCCCTTTGGCAATATCATTGGCATTAGAACCGGCAATCTGCTGCACCATACCCATCACAGAAGGCTGGTTGTTGTTCTTCTGTCCAACGGAATAGTTCAGTCCGCCAAGCTCAATCTTTGCCACATCGCGCAAATGCAATGTCTGCCCTGTAGATGAATTGCTGATGAGAATGTTGCCATATTCGGTCGGAGTCTTCAATCTACCTTTATAGCGCATCACGTATTCAAAGCTCGCATTGCTCTGCTCACCGAACTTACCTGGAGCTGCTTCGATATTCTGTTCGGCCAAGGCAGCGGATATATCAGACGGAATCAAGCCATACTGCTTCATCTTATCAGGTTGCAACCAGATACGCATCGAATAGGTCTTGGTGCTGAAAGTCTGCACGTCGCCCACACCCGACACACGCTTCAAGGCCGGAATAATATTAATATTGTTGTAGTTGGTCACGAACTTGGCATCGTAACGCCCGTCTTCTGTCGTGATACTATACATGATAACGTTACTCGTCTGGCGCTTCGACGTGGTCACACCCACTTGGGTTACCTCGGCAGGCAGTAGTGCCTGTGCCTGTTGCACACGGTTCTGCACGTTCACGGCAGCCATATTCGGGTCGGTACCTTGCTTGAAGTACACCGTTATCATGGCCATACCATCGTTCGTTGCCGACGATGTCATGTAGGTCATGTTCTCTACTCCGTTGATACTTTCCTCCAAAGGCGTGACCACGGAGTTCAATACAGTCTGGGCATCTGCACCCGTATATACTGTAGACACAGATATAGTAGGTGGCGCAATGTCCGGATACTGCTCGACAGGAAGCGATATCAAACCTATCATTCCCAACAGAACGAGGAAGATAGATACCACTGTCGACAGTACAGGACGTTCAATAAATCTTGCAAATGTCATAATAAACAGTTATTTTCGACAATCTTTTTCTTTACTTTTTACCTGTCATCGTCTCAATGAAGCCCTTGGCAGATTCTTGGTTGGCTGCCATCTTGGTAGCCTTCTGTAGGTTGGCTTCATACTGAGCCTCTGTTACCGGCTCTATCTTCATGCCGTCGGTCAACGATGTCAAACCCTTGGTTACAATGCGGTCGCCTACCTTCAAACCGGTAAGAACCACATAGTTGCGGCCATCATTCTGCGGATCGACCGTAATTTCCGTATATTTCACCTTGCCCTCAGAGCCTACCGTATAGACGAATATCTTATCCTGAATCTCGGTAGTTGCACTCTGCGGAATCACAATGGCATTGCTATGAGATACCGGAACAACGATAGAACCTGAACCACCGCTCTTCAATACGCGGTCGGGATTCTCAAAACGGGCAATCATCGAGAGCGAACCTGTGCGCTGGTCAATGACTCCGCTCACCTTCGTCACCTTGCCCGAACGGTTGTAGATAGTTCCGTCGGCCAACTGGAGTTTCACTGCCGGATAATCGTTGATGGCAGCATGCACGCCACCGGCTTTCTTTGAAAGCTCCAGCATATCCTTCTCTGTCACCGAGAAGTAAACTTCCATCGTACTCGTGTTAGACACCGTGGTCAGCGCTTCAGGGCTAGATGCACTCACCAGCGCACCTACCTTATAGGGAATGTCGCCTACAACGCCGTTGGCCGGACTCGTCACGTAGCAGTAGCTCAGCATCTCACGAGCAGAAGCCAGGGAAGCCTGAGCCTGCGCCAAAGATGCACGCGCACTCTCATAAGTATTCTTAGCCGATTGTAGCTCAAACGAACCGATAACGTTGTTGCTGAAAAGTTTCTGACTGTTATCGTAAGTCAACTTAGCCGTATTCATACCCGAACGGGCCGTATTCACCGCAGCCTGGGCCTGGCGAACAGCAGCCTGATAGGTCTCGTTGTCTATCACGAACAACAACTGGCCGGCTTTCACAGCCTGGCCTTGCTGCACACAAACCTTTGTTATGAACCCTGAAACCTTCGGACGAATCTCTACATCCTGCACACCCTTGATAGTTGCAGGATATGTAGTCTGCAACTCTGTGCTTTGAGAACCAATGGTTACTACCGGATAATGGTTGTCGGTAGGCAGCTGATTGCTCTTCTTACCACATGAAGCCATGAAGAGCCCAATAGCTCCGACAAACAAATAAGTTTTAATCTTCATACCTTAAATACTATATATAATTATTATTTCTATCTTGAAAACGTTGCCCAATCACTCTATTTCTTACCATCTGGCTTTCTATGACGTATCTTTTCAAAACTTATCTCACTTAAAAAGTTTTGCACTGCAAAGTTACATATTCTTTGCAAACTTCTGTCTGCAATCTCGTTTTATTTAACAAACATTATAAGGAGGCTTACCTTCCTGAATCCTATCAAACAGACAAGCCCATCGAGGCTGCTTTCTTCCGCAGCAGTTCCATCAGCGGTTCGCGCTCATTAGGCACTTTGTTATCCAGCACGGCATCTTTCAGCGCCTGCTTCAGCGCTCCCACCTCTCTCGAAGGGGGCAGATGGAACATCTCCATGATTTCGTTGCCATCAATCACCGGCTGCAACAGTCGTTTGTAATCGCGCTCCTGAAGGTCGGCCAATTTCTCACGCACAATGCGGAAGTTGTCGAGGAATCGTTGTTTACGCTGCTGGTTCTTACTCGTGATGTCGGCCTCACAGAGAGTCATCAGCGAGTCTATGTCGTCACCGGCATCGTTCATCAGGCGACGCACGGCACTGTCGGTCACCTCGTCGTCGGCTATCGCTATGGGGCGCATGTGCAAGTCTACCATCTTCTCTACGAACTTCATCTTCGCATCCATCGGCAACTTCATACGTCGGAAGATGGTCGATACCATCTTCGCCCCTATATAATTATGGTTATGGAATGTCCATCCGACCACGTTATCCCAACGCTTGCTGCGCGGTTTTCCTACATCGTGGAACAACGCCGACCACCTCAACCACAGATTATCGGTGTGCCGACAGATGTTGTCGAGCACCTCCAGCGTGTGGTAGAAATTATTTTTATGCGCACGCCCGTTGCGCACTTCCACCACATCCATAGCCGACAATTCGGGCAAGATGAGCTTCAGCAGTCCGCAACGCTGTAAATCGACGAAGCCCTTGCTAGGTGTCTTCGTCATCATGATTTTGTTCATCTCGTCGGCAATGCGCTCACCGCTGATAATATTTATACGCTCGGCATTGCGCTCCAACGCCTCAAACGTCTCGTCGTCGATAAAGAAATTCAGTTGGGTGGCAAAACGAATACACCGCATCATGCGCAAAGGATCGTCCGAGAACGTGATATCCGGGGCGAGCGGTGTACGGATAATGCCGTCTTCCATATCCAGAAGACCATCGAAAGGATCTACCAATTCGCCGAATCTATCGGCATTCAGACACACGGCCATCGCATTGATGGTGAAGTCGCGACGATTCTGGTCGTCTTCCAGTGTACCGTTCTCTACCACCGGTTTACGCGAATCGTGACTGTAGCTCTCCTTGCGTGCCCCCACGAACTCCACCTCCATACCGCGGAATTTCACCTGAGCTGTTCCGAAATTGCGGAACACCGAGAGATGAGCTTTCTTGCCCAACTGCTTCTTCAGGGCGTCGGCCACCTGTATACCACTGCCCACGACGACCACATCAATATCGTTGGACGGGCGTTCCAGGAACAAGTCGCGCACATATCCGCCCACCACATAGCATTCCATGTGGAGAGAATCGGCTGCTAACGAAATTTGATGGAATATATTTTGGTCGAGTAATTGAGCCAAATCGGCATCAGTAAGATTCCTCATTCTTCTATTTTAGTCTTGTTGGGATGCAAAGTTACTATTTTTTTTCGAATTCATCTAACTTTCTGCTCATCTCTTCTCTGCCGTATGCGATGATTTCTTCGGCCCTGTCGTAGTCGAACAAACTGTAGCGACACATGGGCAACTGGGCATACACATCGGGTGGCGTGAGCCGCAAGGCCATCTGCGTGTTGTTCTGAATTGTCAGTCGGGCCACGCGCAAAGCCATGTTGAAATAGTTCTCCGAGAATTTTATCTTATTGAAGGGGAAGTGCGAACGGATAGCAGAATCCAGAGAACCATGCCGTTCGCAGTTCGGTTTCAGATAAGAAACATAGGGTTCGTCATCGGGTGCACTGACGTTGACTGCCACCAACAAATCGCTTTCACGGCGCACTACACGGTCGAGCGGCAATGTGTTATGCACGCTCCCATCTACCAACACGCACTCGCCATCTATCACAGGACTGAAGAAACCCGGTATCGAGATAGATGCACGGATGGCCCGAAGCAGCGGCCCCTCGCGGAAAACCATCTCCCGTCCCGACACTATATCGCTTGCCACACAACAGAAATCTACCGAGAGGTCTTCTATCTTCCTGTCGCCTATCAACCCTTCCAAAGCCACCATCAGCTTCTCGCCCGTAGCCACATGGTCCAATCCCAGCGAGATTCCCATGAGCGCCAGGATGCGCCTACGGTCGAGTGTGGCCAGCTCTTGCCTAAAGGCATCCAACTGTCCGGCTGCCCAGAGTCCGCCGATGAGTGCCCCCATCGACGTGCCGGCTATGGAAGAGATGGTGTATCCACGAGCCACCAGCTCGTCTATAGCTCCAATATGGGCCAATCCACGGGCGCCACCACCCGACAAGACCAGCGCTACCCGGCGTTCGTCGGGCTGACATGAGAACCAACTCCCCATACGTTCAAATATATTCATACCTACACTCCTTCCTGTTTCGTCATTACAAATATACACAAAAAGATGCTCACTACACCAACTCATAAACTTAAAAACTAAAAAACTCAAACCAAAACGAACTAACTCATAAACTAAAGAACTCAAAAGCTCAAAAAACTGCAAAGTCTCGGCAATCTTGCTGCAAAGCCCGGTCAGCATTGCTGTTTGCACCCTGCAACAACGCTGCCAAGGCCTTGCAGAAAAAACAAGAAAATGCTGCTACCAGTCGAACCCTTCTTCGTGAGCATCGAAAAGCGATTCCGTACCAAGCCGATAGTTCATAAACAGCTGCCCTATGGCTTTTTGAACGCCAGGCGAAATGGGCTTCTCACCCTTCTGACAATAATAAAACTGGCGGTCGGACGAGAAACAGTCCATCACCTTTCTACGCAGTTCGGGATAGAGTCGCCGAGGTACATTGTCGAAGATGTGCGACATACCGCGGGCCAGCAGTATCTTGCGCGCCGAACGATAATGCACACATGCCCGTCCACTCTGGCCACTGGCCAGTGCATGGGGATTCAATACGTTCAGATACATCTGCTGTCCGTCCCTGCTGGCAGCAAACATCTTGCTCCGCAGACAAGATGCGCTCAAAGCGCACCTGTCCCCGGTCAGCATGCAGACTGCATAGTCTGCCGGTCTTTGATTTGTTGTAGTATTCATGTCGTTTGTATTTTAGTCGCTGCAAAGTTAGCCCCTTTGCAGCCCCATTGCAACCCCATGCTGCATACAATATGCGATACACGGCAACAATTCTTTTTGCAAACGTTTGTATATCTCGAAAAAAATAACGAATATTGCGCTGGATTTCAAGGATTTAATTCTGCCAATAGCATATCAACTCTACACGAATATGGATTTTAGCGACCGACTGTACTTTCTCGATGGTGCGATGGGCACCATGATACAACAATATGAACTGACGGAGAATGATTTTCACGACGCCCCTTTCACACAGGTAAAAAAAGAGCTGAAAGGCAACAACGAGTGTCTGAATCTGACACATCCCGAAATTATCAGGGAAATTCACAGAAAATATATAGAGGCCGGAGCGGACATCATCACGACCAATACGTTCAGCGCCAACCGCATCTCGCAGGCAGAATATGGCTGCGAGGACTATGTCTACGACATGGCATACCAGGGCGCACGCATCGCCCGCGAAGCGGCCAAAGGCAAGGCGTTGGTGGCAGGAAGCATCGGGCCGACCTCCAAGTCGCTGTCGCTGGCTCCCGACATTTCGCAGCCTGCCTTCCGACATTATTCGTTCGACGACATGGTGGTCGCCTTCACCGAGCAGGTGAAGGGACTGATACAGGGTGGAGCAGACTTGTTATTGATAGAGACGTGCTTCGATGCACTGAACACCAAAGCCATGCTCTACGCCATCGATAAGGTGACTCCGGGATTCCCCGTCATCATCTCGGTCACGGCAAGCGACCGGAGCGGACGCACACTCACGGGGCAACAGCTGCAAGCCTTCTATACATCGGTGAGCCATTATCCGCTCAAGGCCTTCGGACTCAACTGCTCGTTTGGCGCAGAAGACCTTGTGGCCTTTGTGCAGGATGTGGCTTCCTACAGCGCCGTACCCGTGATATGTTACCCAAATGCCGGACTTCCCAACGAAATGGGAGGATACGACGAGAGTCCGGAACAGATGGCCACTGCCCTGAAACGGATGGGCGACATGGGCCTGGTGAATATCGTCGGCGGATGTTGTGGCACGACACCGGAGCATATCCGCACCATCCGACAGGTCATGACGGCATCGGAAGGATTCCAGACGCACCACGTCAACAAGCCCAAGGTCTGCCTAACCGTGAGTGGACTCGAAACAACGATTCTCGACACGCAGACAAATAATTTCACCAATATCGGCGAACGTACCAATGTAGCCGGCTCGCGCAAGTTTGCCAAACTCATTGCCGCCGGCGACTACGAGACGGCCTTGCAGATTGCTGCTGCCCAGATTGAAAACGGAGCAAGCATCATCGACATCAACATGGACGATGCCATGCTCGACAGCCGAAGGGAGATGGAAAACTTCGTGCGCTACATTTCCAACGATCCCGCGGTGGCCAAGGCTGCATTGATGATAGACTCGTCGCACTGGGAGACCATTCTTGCCGGACTGAAAAATGCACAGGGCAAATGTATCGTCAACTCGATAAGCCTGAAGGAGGGAAGTGAGGTGTTCGTAGAAAAGGCACGCGAAATCAGCCGCATGGGAGCGGCTATGGTCGTCATGGCCTTCGACGAGCAGGGACAGGCCACTACCTATGAGCGCAAGATAGAAATATGCGAGCGTGCCTACCGACTGCTCACGCAAGAAGCCGGCATCAAACCCACCGACATTATCTTCGACTGCAACATCCTATCTGTCGGCACAGGTATCGAGGAACACGCCAACTATGCCATAGACTTCATACGGGCCGTGCAATGGATCAAGGAGCATCTGCCAGGAGCATACACCTCAGGCGGCGTGTCCAATCTCTCGTTCGCCTTCCGAGGCAACAATGTGGTACGCGAGGCCATGCACTCTGCATTCCTCTATCATGCCATCGCTGCCGGACTGGATATGGGAATTGTCAATCCGGGCATGTTGCAGATTTATGACGAAATAGAGCCTACGCTGCTCAAAGGGGTAGAAGATGTCATCTTCAACCGCGACCCCGATGCCACCGAACGGCTGATAGAGATGGCCCAGAAGATTCTGGCCGAGAAGAAAACCGGCGAAGACGGAAAGACGACCGAAGCAACCAGCCAACGCAGACCGCTCAGTGCCGAGGAGCGATTGCAGGAATGCCTGGTCAAGGGCAAGGCCGTGGATTTGGAACAAGACCTCGCCCTCTGCTGCGAACAGTTAGGCTCGGCCGTGGCCGTCATCGAAGGACCGCTGATGCAAGGGATGGAAAGGGTTGGCGAATTGTTTGGTGCCGGCAAGATGTTTCTGCCACAGGTAGTGAAGTCGGCCAAGATTATGCGCGACTGTGTAGCCATCCTACAACCTCGACTCACGGCAGACACCGACTCACGACAGACAACCAAGAAGCCTCGTATCGTGATGGCAACGGTCAAGGGCGATGTACACGACATCGGGAAGAATATTACCGGCATCGTGTTCGGATGCAACGGATTTGAAGTAATTGACCTCGGCGTCATGGTAGACAAGGAGGTGATACTGGCCGAAGCCGAACGGCAGCATGCCGACATCGTTGCCGTGAGCGGACTCATCACCCCATCGCTTTTCCAGATGGAGGAACTCTGCCGAGAAATGAACAGCCGCGGTATGGACAAACCGCTGATAGTAGGCGGCGCTACCACGTCGGCCCTCCATACATCGGTGAAGCTAGCACCGCTCTATGCACATGTCTTCTATGGCGCAGATGCCTCGGCAGCCGCCGTCATGGCCAAGCGTTGTATCATGAACCGCGCCAAATTTGAGGACGAGGAGCATGCCATACAGGACGGAATACGTGCCCGCCATGAGGCAAGAACCATCAAGCAGTCCTGCGACAGCACGTTTGAACCATTCGCACGCGAGAGTTTCCTGCAACCCCATGAGCACAACCTGACCAGCATGCCTGTCCGCCAGCTGGCCATTGCCGACCTTATAGAGTATATCGACTGGCGCATGTTCCTATCGGTATGGGGCATCAAATACGGTAAACTCGACCACGACGACCCGAACGTAGCCAAAGTACTCGCAGAGGGGAAGACCCTACTCGACCAGATGGCAGCCGAAAATGCGTGCGAGATATGGATCACCACACAGATATTCGATGGTTGGAGCGAGGGCAATGTGCTGTGTGCAGAGGGAGTCAGAATACCGCTTCTGAGACAGGAGCGCGACCAGCATCGCTCGCTCTGCGACTATGTACCGCCCAAAGCATACGGCATCACATCGCCCTTCGGCGTGTTTGCCGTCTCGGTGAAACCACGACACAAACACCAAGAGGGTTGCCAGTGCAATGCCTGTACGCATGAAACCAATGGTCTATTCAGGCGCATGCTCACCTTGGTGATTGCCGAGGCGGCCTCGCGATGGCTCGACGTGGAGCTGGAAGCACAGATACATCGCAAGGATGTTAAGGTAGCGAAACCGGCAGCAGGATATGCCTGTTGCCCGGACCATACATTGAAAAAAGACATCTTAGCACTGTTGCCCGACAAGGAACAAACCGGAATAACACTGAGCGAGACCTACACCATGCTACCCGAAGCATCCATCTGCGGTTTTATTTTCGCACATCCTGCCGCAGGCTATCCTGACATTCACAAGATTAGCCGTCAGCAATACGATGCCTATGCAGCCGAACGGGGCATGAGTCAACAGGAAGCACGCCTGTTTTTAGGCCATCTTCTATAAAACACATCAAACAAGAAAAAATACTGGAGAATGAAAGTAACAGACATTATACAGGGCAGCACAAAGCCTTATCCCTCACTGGAGATAGTCCCCCCGCTTCATGGCATCCGAAAAGAAGAACTGCTGGACACAGTGAAACAGTTTATGCCTTTTGAACCTAAGTATATCAACGTGACGTGTCACCGCGACGAATATGAGTTCAGGGAACGCCCCGACGGCACATTCAGCAAACACCTGGTGCGCAACAGGGTCAGCCCCGTGGCCGTATGTGGCTCTATCATGGCCAAATATGCGGTAGAGCTAGTGCCACACGTCATCTGCGGCGGTCAGACTACAGATGAGATTATGAGCGAACTGCACGACCTCCGTTACCTGGGCATCGACAATATCATGGCCCTGCGAGGCGACTCGCTCATCAGCGAAAAGAGATTCGTCCCGACCAAAGGCGGATACGGCTATGCCAGCGAACTGGTAACTGCCGTCAGACAGTTTAATGCGGAGCATGAAGACGAGTTCTGCATAGGCGTAGGTGCTTATCCTGAGAAGCATTTTGAGGCAGCCAACCTAGAGTCGGACATCGCTATGCTGAAAAAGAAAGTGGATGCCGGGGCCGACTATATCATCACGCAGATGTTCTTCGATAACGAGGTCTTCTACCGCTTTGAGAGGAAATGCCGTGAAGCAGGCATCACTGTTCCCATTATTCCGGGACTGAAACCACTCTCAACCATCAGACAACTCACTTTGCTCCCGGAATCATTCTCCATAGATATTCCCCTGGAATTGACAACAATGGTCAAAGAAGCTACCCAGGGACGAAATACATCAGACGCCCAAGCCAAGGAAGCTGTTTACCAGACAGGCGTCGAATGGTGTATCGCACAATGTAAAGACCTGTTGAAACACGGAGTTCCAGCCGTTCATTTCTATACCATGGGGAAGCCACGGAATATCGTCGAGGTGTTACGCACATGCTTCTAGGAAGAAGAAACATGTGAGCTAGAAATAGGAATAATAACAAAAAGACTAAAACAAGCAACTCACCATGAACATAGAAGAAGCACGGTCGTTGGCACTGCAACACAAAGGAGTGACAGAAGAATTGTTTGCGGAGCGATGGATTTCGTTCCGCATCGAAGGCAAATGGTTTATGCTGATAGAGCTGGACACGCCCGAACCACGCATTGCCGTGAAGCTGAAGCCCGAACACGGACAGGAACTGCGCGAGCAATACGATGGAGTGAGACCGGCATACCACATGAATAAAAAACATTGGAACGACATCTATCTGGATTTAGTGCCGTCCCAACTGGTAATCGACTGCATAGCGGAATCCTATCAACTGGTGGTCCAATCGCTACCCAAGAAGACAAGAATGCTATTGCAGGAAAGCTAGCGTGTGGGCGAATAGACTATGTGCTCCAGTTCGCGTGTACCCGCCTGATTGGTCAGTACAAAGGTAAACATCCATTTGGCTAGACGGGTGGCCGGCGTACTACCGAACCCGTTGTTGGGCAACTTAATCAGTATCTTGTTCCAACCCTTGTTGAGAGAGATGAGAGTGGGCTTGCGTGCACTGAAGTTCTCGTTGAGAAGAGCGCGCTCGTTCGTACGTTCGGTGTACGTATTCTGCCACACGGGTGGAGCTATCTCCTTGTCATTCACCCAGATACGGCTCTCCCTATAATCCCACTTAGCCTGACGTGGTGCCACATCGGCCTCACTACGACTGTAATTATAAAATTCTATCTGCGCACCAGCTACCTGCTTCACGGGCGAATATACATAAGTATAGGCATAGGCAGTGGTGTTGGGTTGAGGATGCTCAAAGAAAGCCGGAATCAGCCTTTCGCCCCAATAATGGCGAAGGAAAACCGTAGCCCCCAGCGCAGAACGCGTACCATATATTTTTCCCTGATAAGTATAAGAAGACTTCAAACCCTCTGTCTCCGGTGGGAACACTGCTGTCAAATCGCCATGATTAGGGAATGCGTCGGTGATATTCCACTTCACGTTGGTCTGTTTCACGTACCCAATGGCCTTACCGTGCAGAAAATGGGTCTTGTGATAGAGGAAACGACGCTCCCAATCTATGAAATCGGTATCGGATGCAGACAATCTTACGCCTTTGGTCGTAAAATATCCATGACTTCCGCCAAGCCATGAGCGTTCGGCAGCAGCCAACATAGAGGCATAGAAGTTGTTCTGCTTGATAATAGACTCATAGTCGGGCAGCAGTCTGTCGTTCCACATCCCCATGATGATACCGGCATATTGCGCACTCCCCTCCTGCTGCCCTGCAACAGTAGAAGCATAGAGCAGGGCTACATCGGCGTATGTATCAAAGTGATTGATGTAATGATAACGCGAGTCGACAGCCGGCACGCCGGGAGTAGGTCTGCCTGCTCCGCTCCACATTTGGGTCATATCGAGTACCGATTTGTTTCCCACACCGGGACTCCACGCCATCGTTTTGCGACCCAGCGACTTGAGATGGGCTACGATTTCGCTGACAAAAGTATTCAAATCCAGTGCATGCTGCCCAGGCATAGGCCTATCGGCGGCACGGTATTCGTCTGTTCCGATGTGCATCCAGGGAGTACCGCAAAAAGTTTCGGCAGCCTCTGTCAGCAGCCTCTTGAGTTCATTCAGACCTTCCATAGTGACCATACTATGCCCCATTGCACGCCGAAACGCCTCGCTATGGCCTGGCATATCGAGTTCGGGAATCACCGTGATACCATAGGCGGCGGCCATACTGACAAGTTCGCGCACCTGCGCCTTGGTGTAGTATCGGCCGGGGAAACGCGTGTAACTGGAGTCAGCATTCAGCTGAGGGTAAATATCGCTCTGCAACCGCCAACCTTGGTTGTCAGTGAGATGCCACTGAAACACGTTGATCTTGTAGCGAGACAAAGCCACCACTTCCTCTTTCAAACGCTCGAACGGGATGTAGCTGCGCCCAATATCGTGCATGTAACCACGCACCCGAAAAGCCGCCCAGTCGGTAATATCGCAACAGGCAATCGACCCACGGCGCCCTTCGGCCAACTGTCGGAGGGTCTGTGCGGCACGCAAAGCTCCCAAACGGGTAACGGCTTCTATGACAATGGCGTGCTGACCTACGTTCAGATGGTAGGCTTCTTCCTGAAAACGAGCACCGAGGACCGTCGCTACCATTCGTACGACGATGTTAGCACGGGCACCAGCAGCGACTTTTCCACCCCCCTCGGCCACTAATCCGGATAGTTCAGCAGCAACACGTGGTCCTCCGACAGTGGCCACACTATCGGGCATCACGATAACAACAGACCGATGAAGGGAGAATTGTCCTTTCGCCTTTTGAACGCGATGAGGAGTGGGCAGAAGATGAGATATATCGGCAAAAGTCGACAACGGGAAAAAGATTACAGACAGCAATAACTTTGGGAGAATGCGGTGCATCAGGTATTTCATAAAATTACTTCATTTAGACACTCACAAAGTTAAAGAAAAAAAGAGAATGCAGAAAAGTTTCACAGCCCTTTTTGTATTTGAAATAAAAATGTGTATATTTGTCATCCAACTAACAATCCGTAGATGAAGAGGCAACTCAATATACTTTTGATAATCACGATATGGCTGGTTTCGTGTACGCCAAGCGAAGATGAGAAAGCTGCCACCTTGGTACAAACGATAGATTCCCTATATGCCCAAGGTAAATATACCGATGCACTTGACTCGATTGAGTCGTTACGTAGAACCTATCCTATGGCCATTGAGTCGCGTAAGCATGCACTGACGGTATGGCAAAATGCCTCGTTAAAACTCGCTCAATCCGACATAGCCACTACCGACTCTGCCCTGCAAGCCACCATCGCCATCATACAAGCATCGACCAGCATCGGCGAACGTAACCGATTGGGCGTCAGACGTGATTCGTTGAAAGCCCGGTATGAAGCCATGTGCGGTGTGGTGCGTATGATTAGGATGCGACAGAAAGAGGGGAAATAACCTTTTTCTGATAAGAACTGGAAGATAATTGAAATTGACGAAAGCTTTCAAAAAAGCATCTGACTAAAGCCATTTGACAGAATATGTACACGCCACCATTTACCATAACAGCAAAAATTGTTAATCAAATAGCTGACATCTCTGCTCAAATAGAACGATATGCCATTAAACTTGAACAGGATGATACACTCCGGCTACGCAAAGCAAACCGTATCAAGACCATTCACAGCTCATTAGCAATAGAGGGAAATACACTTTCTGAAAACGAAGTGAAAGAAATCTTCGAGGGGAAAACAGTCGTAGCACCATTTCGCCAAATACAAGAGGTGAAGAATGCTTTGAGTACATACGACATTTTCAATGAGTTGAACCCTTTTGACATCACCGATTTGCTACGTGCTCATGGAACTATGATGAGGGCACTTACCGACGATGCCGGACACTTCCGACGAGGTAATGTCGGGGTGTTTTCAGAACAGGGAATGGTACATATAGCCCCACCTGCCGATAGAGTCCCGTACCTAATCGAGGAGCTTTTCTCTTGGCTCAAAAAGGCCCAAGACCACTTGCTCATCCGTTCCTGCGTATTTCATTATGAATTTGAATTCATCCATCCATTCAGCGATGGGAATGGACGGACCGGCAGATTATGGCAATCACTAATCCTTTCAAAGTTACATCCCCTTTTTTCCTATTTGCCCGTCGAAAATATTGTCCATTCTAATCAAGAACAATATTATGAAGCTATAGCAGCTGCCAATGACCAGGTTAACAGTACACCATTTATCGAGTTCATGCTTGATGAAATTTTGAAAACATTGAAGTCACACCAAGGACATCCTCTCAACAAAAGTCAAGGACTGAAGAAGCACATTAACGAAGAATTCAAAGTGGTATTCGGCACAGAGTTCGGTGTAAAGTTCGGTGTAAAGTTCGGTGTAAACGAAAAACAGACACTTCTACTCCTTGCCAAGAATCCCCTGCTAACCAGTTCTGAGATAGCTCAACAAGTCGGTATTAGCCAGCGGGCCATAGAAAAACAATTTCAGAAGTTTCGCCAGCTCGGCATCATAGAACGCAATGGCAGTGACAAAACCGGGCGGTGGGAAGTCTGCCAGACAAAGCCATCATACTGACACAAGCTCAGGAAGAAGAACGAATTTACATATAACTGCCAACTATTGTCGGGCAACAGAGCAATTCATCCCTCTCAAGTCCTAAACTTTCACGATTGAAAGTTTAACACCTTATTATATATTTATTTGCTTTTCTCGGCGGAATTCATTAAATTTGCACGCGAAAATATAAGATTCATGAGTCATTCCAACACGGAAGAACAGTTCAGGAACATCATGCGCGAATGTCGCACGCTGTTCGAAAAGAAGCTACATGACTATGGAGCTTCATGGCGTATATTGCGTCCTTCTTCTCTCACCGATCAACTTTTTATCAAAGCCAAACGCATTCGCTCGCTCGAAATCAAAAAGGAATCGCGCGTGGGCGATGGTATCAGGACAGAATTCGTGGCACTTATCAACTATGGTATCATTGGACTGATACAGCTGGAAAAAGGATTTGCCGACTCTACAGATATGTCGCCGACAGACGCACTGGCACTCTACGACCGACATGCGGAAGAAGCTCTGAACCTGATGTTGAAGAAAAACCACGACTACGATGAAGCTTGGAGAGATATGCGTATCAGCAGTTACACCGACTTCATACTGACCAAAATAGAGCGTGTCAAAGAGATTGAGGATATAGGGGGGGAGACACTCGTGTCAGAGGGAATTGATGCCAACTACATGGACATCATCAATTATGCCGTGTTTGGTGCGATCAAGCTATCGGAATAAGCTAAGGAAGTGGATAAAATAAAGACCATCCTCACCAATCTATGTAGATTGCTGCTAGCATTTACATTTATCTTTTCGGGGTATGTAAAGGCTATCGACCCTATAGGCACTCAATACAAGATACAGGATTACCTGAATGCAGCGGGATTAGGAAATGTATTGCCCGACTGGCTGACACTCTCTACATCTGTAGGACTGGCAGCTTTGGAGTTCTCATTGGGAATCTTCATGCTATTCGCAATTCGCCGTCGCACCACTTCCAAGTTAGTCGTGCTGTTCATGGCTATCATGACAGTGACGACAATATGGGTAGCAGTGTTCAATCCTGTGAAAGATTGCGGTTGTTTCGGCGATGCTCTCATACTCTCAAATACCGAAACATTGCTGAAAAATGTAGTGTTGCTCGTAGCAGCCATTGTCGTGATGGTGTGGCCATTGCTCCAAGTGCGCTTCATCTCGAAAAGCAATCAGTGGATTGTCATCAACTACACGATGCTGTTTATCGTCATCTCCAGTGGATACAGTCTCTACGACTTGCCTCAGTTCGACTTCCGTCCCTATCACGTAGGAGCTAACATCCTGAAGGGGATGGAGATTCCCAAAGGGGCTAAACAACCGAAATTTGAGACAACATTCACGCTGAAGAAGAACGGAGAGACGCGTGAGTTTTCACTCGACAACTATCCTGATTCAACGTGGACTTTCGTGGATAGCAAGACTGTACAGACAGAAGAAGGATACATACCACCTATTCACGATTTCTCTATTCAACTCAATAGCACAGGCGAGGACATCACCCAGCAGATTCTCACCGACAAAAGTTATACGTTTCTGCTCATCTCTCCACATCTGGAAGTGGCAGACGACGGGAACTTTGGAGACATTGACCAGGTGTATGAATACGCTCAAAACTATGGTGTACCGTTCTACGGACTGACCGCAAGCGACAGTGTCGCTATTAGCAAGTGGGAAGATATGACTGGGGCAGAGTATCCGTTCTGCACCACAGACGAAACAACGCTGAAGACAATTATCCGGAGCAATCCGGGATTGGTACTCATCAAAGATGGTACTATCATCCGAAAGTGGAGTCATAACAGTCTGCCACAGGACGAAGACTTAAAGAAGCCACTGGCCCAAGCAGAGATAGGACAGATGCCAGGTAACACCGTGACCGGCGACATATTGAAGATAATACTCTGGTTTGTATTGCCATTGATGCTCCTGACACTGGCCGATAGACTATGGGCGTGGAGCAGATGGGTGAGGGCAAAAGAACTGAAAGAAAAGAAACATATTGTTCAACTCTTTAATAAAAAGAATAGTAAAATGAGAAAGAAAATTGTAGCAGGCAACTGGAAAATGAACATGAACCTGCAAGACGGTGTGGCTTTGGCTAAGGAACTCAACGAAGCTCTGGCAGCAGACAAGCCTAACTGTGATGTTGTCATCTGTACTCCATTCATCCACTTGGCTACCGTAGCCGGCATTTTGGACAGCAATACCATCGGACTTGGTGCAGAGAACTGTGCTGACAAGGAAAAGGGTGCTTTCACAGGTGAGGTTTCTGCCGAGATGGTAAAGAGCACTGGTGCTCAATACGTAATCCTTGGCCACTCTGAGCGTCGCCAATATTACAACGAAACTCCTGAAGTTTTGAAAGAGAAAGTGTTGTTGGCACTGAAGAATGGCTTGAAGGTTATCTTCTGTATCGGTGAGACTCTCGAAGAGCGTGAAGCCAATAAGCAGAACGAAGTTGTAAAGGCTGAACTCGAAGGTTCTGTCTTCAACCTGTCAGAGGAAGAATTCAAGAATATCATCATTGCTTACGAGCCTATCTGGGCCATCGGTACTGGCAAGACTGCTACATCAGAACAGGCAGAAGAGATCCACGCATTCATCCGCTCAGCAGTTGCTGCTAAGTACGGCGAAGCTGTTGCTGACGAGACATCTATCCTCTACGGTGGAAGCTGCAAGGCTAGCAATGCTCCCGAACTCTTCGCTAAACCCGACATTGATGGCGGCTTGATTGGTGGCGCTGCATTGAAGTGCGCTGACTTCAAGGGTATCATCGACGCTTGGAAGAAATAAGAAATAAATCATTGATGATGGGAGGAGAAGGCTTATTAATCATTATGAGAGAGCTTTCCCGCCCATCTTTCCATA
Source organism: Prevotella mikamonis (assembly GCF_055381405.1). NCBI lineage: Bacteria > Pseudomonadati > Bacteroidota > Bacteroidia > Bacteroidales > Prevotellaceae > Prevotella > Prevotella mikamonis. The sequence continues at coordinate 2,865,727 of NZ_AP035785.1, read as the reverse complement.
TTTAAATCAATATGATTAAGAATAAATTCGTCGCTCTATTGATATTGGTTATGTGTCCGTTTATGACCATGAACGCCCAAACATTCCTGGAACAATTGCAAAAGAAAGTTCCTGGACAAGGCACTGTGTCTGTCAATCAAAGCAAAGAGATAGACGAATTGGTGAATGGTAGCAAGTCGCAACAGGATGTTACCAAGGCCAAAAACACACCTAAGCCCAAGGAAACAAAACCTACGGAGCATCCAACACCTATCGCACAGCATAACAACGGAGACTCTACCAAGCGTGAACCGGTACATAAAGAAACGATTCCTACAACTCAGAAGCCCGTTGTAAGCCCTCAGAAGACGACAGAAGACGATAATAACGAGCTTGAAACACCCACCATAGACATGCGCAAAAAGGTGATGGTGAGAAGCTACAAGGTAAATGGATACAGGGTACAGGCTTTCTCAGGGGGAAACTCCAGAGCCGACAAACAACGTGCACAGCAAATTGGTAATGCCATTAAGATGGCTTACCCCGACCAACCGGTCTATGTACATTTCTATTCGCCACGATGGATTTGCCGCATTGGCAACTATCGTAGCATGCAAGAGGCAGTCCACATGTTGCAGAATATTCGCAAGATGGGCTACAAGCAAGCAACCATTGTACGCGGAAAAATCACCGTACAAGACTAACATTACACGAGAATATACCGGCTATAAGCCGCTCACATACGAACCACATAGAATGAATCCTGAAACAGAATTTCGTGAGGGACTAAAAGAACTCGCATCACACTATCAAGCTATCCTGAAACTGCTGGGTGAAGACACTGAACGCGAAGGACTGGAAAAGACACCTATGCGCGTGGCAAAGGCCATGCAAGTGCTGACAAGGGGGTACTCACAAGATCCACACAAGGTGTTGACCGACGCTCTCTTTGCCGAGAAATACAATCAAATGGTCATCGTTAAGGATATTGACTTCTTTTCTATGTGTGAACACCACATGCTCCCATTCTACGGGAAAGTACACGTGGCCTACATACCCGATGGATATATCACCGGCCTTAGCAAGATAGCACGCGTCGTAGACATCTTCAGCCACCGACTGCAAGTGCAAGAACGCCTGACTCAGCAGATTAAAGACTGCATTCAAAACACCCTGCACCCACTCGGCGTAATGGTGGTTATCGAGGCCAAACACATGTGCATGCAAATGCGAGGTGTCGAAAAACAAAACTCCATTACGACAACCAGCGATTTCAGCGGAGCTTTCAATCAAGCCAAGACACGTGAAGAATTCATGAATTTACTACGAGGAGAATCTAAGAGAATTTAACTATTCCACATGCAAGATTCTCTTTTTCATTTCGTTTTATACACATAACGAATAAATAACTTATCACATGAAAAATTTAAAGAATGTATTTACTTTAGTATGCTGTGGTCTTTTGGCAACAGCTTCTTTTACTTCTTGTTTAGGTTCTGGCAACGATGATTTTACACAAAATTACAAAAAGTTGACCCAGGCAGACAAAGCCACAATGATAACAGCACTGGCAGGCTTCTATAAAGGTAAAGTATATACCTACAAGAATCTCTCTGATACCAAGCCGGATTCTGCAGAAGTCATGATAAAGGCGGCAATAGACTCTACCGTTATCACTCCTAATATTCCCACAAAGCTCATCAGTAAATACATCACCAGCGACGACAGCATACTGGTAAATCGAGCAAAGAGTTTCACTCTAAAAGCCGAAACACGTACACCGGCATCTTATTCTCTCGACTACTTCAACAAGGCTTATTATCAATTTATATTAGTCCCAGGCATCACAAAATTCACTGTGGGTTCCAAGACTGTCACTATTGAGTATGCCAACCAACTGAACTTTGGCCAAGCAGCATTATATCCTCTATGCGAGTCCTATAAGAACGAAATTGCTTGCACATTCCTTATCAAGAGCATTAAGGTTGATGACAGTACCTACGACGTAAATCTGCCACTGCGTATCAAAGGTAAAAAATAAAATACTATATGTTAAAATTCATCTCATGGAATGTAAATGGGCTGCGTGCCTGCGTAGGTAAGAACTTTGAAGCCGACTTCAAAGCACTCGATGCCGATTTCTTTTGCTTGCAAGAGACAAAGATGCAGGCCGGCCAGTTGGATTTACAATTCGATGGATATGAGTCGTATTGGAACTATGCCGACAAGAAAGGCTACTCTGGTACGGCTATTTATACCAAGCATAAGCCACTCAGTGTGGCTTATGGAATGGGCATTGACGAGCACGATCACGAAGGACGCGTCATCACTTTAGAGTATGCCGACTTCTTCTTAATCACAGTCTATACCCCCAACTCGCAAGATGAGTTGCGACGCCTAGACTATCGCATGCAGTGGGAAGACGACTTTTCCAAGTATCTACAAGCCCTCGATGCCCGTAAACCCGTCATCGTCTGTGGCGATATGAACGTAGCCCACGAGGAAATAGACATCAAGAATCCCAAGACCAATCATCGCAATGCCGGTTTCACCGACGAAGAACGCGAGAAAATGACTGCTCTGCTCGGCAAGGGTTTCATAGATACTTTCCGCACACTCTATCCCGAACAAGTCACCTATAGTTGGTGGTCGTATCGCTTCAAGGCCCGCGAGCGCAACACAGGATGGCGTATTGACTATTTTCTGGCATCGCAGCGATTGCGCGACCGCATCGCGGATGCAAAGATACATACCGACATCTTCGGTTCCGACCATTGCCCCGTAGAGCTCATTCTCAACGATTAAGCACATACAGAAAGACTATTCCAATTCTTTGGGATGAGCAAAAAGATAAAGGAGTCCGCTTCTCACGAAGCAGACTCCTTTTTTAATGTTATAATAGAGACTTTTATATTTGTTTATAAGAGAGATTTTATTTCGTCTACAGGGCGCTTGTCCATCGTGCCGTCTTGATGGGTTACAGTGAAGTAGTCGTGCTTTGATACACCGCCGGCAAACTCTACCACAGCGATACTACCGTCGCGCATCTGCAATGTGAAGTATCCTTCGCGCTTGCCATTCACAAACTTGCCGTGCCACTTCTCGTTACCATTCTGATAATAAGTGGTAACCTCGCCATTAAGAACCGTATTCTTATCGTTGCCGAGGTCTATAAAACTGTAACCACCCTCAGCCTTCAAAGTACCGTTCATATAGAAATCCTGGAATACGTCCTGCTTCTTCAAGCCTGTTCCGGCCGTCATCAGCAGGCGATAATAACTTGCCTGTTCGCTACTCGTAACGTGCAACATATTCTCAGCATAGAAAATAGTATCGGCTACAACTGTTGCGTTTTCAATATGCTTACGGCCAAAACTAGAGATGGCCATCATTACCATTGCGGTTATCAAAAGGGTACGTTTCATAAGTCAAATAGTTTAATAGGTTTCGTTTTTCTATTGCAAATATATACAAGATATATGATTTCCACCTCCGAATTTAACACTATTTTGCATAAAAATCATTCCTCTTTTTTAACTGAAATCCACGCCCCTACTTTCAGTTTAAAACTTTTAGTTTTCTCCGATTTTACTTACAATTTGCAAAACAACAGCACACAAAAGCACTACAAATACATCCTTATACTTACAATATGACACTTTTACTGCTATAAAACATATTTTTCACAGATATTAAACACCTGTTTCGGCCTTTCATCCCATACACCTTGTTACGATTTTCAGCCAAACAGTATCAAGGTGTCACCAATTTCATAGATAACACATACTCTGTGCGGACAGTTTTCCCATCTTTCTGTCCGGGTTTCCATCCATACATTTGTCGCAGACTCTCCACAAACGCCCTATCTACCGAGGGCGAAGAAGGACTGACAATCGACAAGTGAGACAAGCTGCCATCGCGCTCTACAACGAATCTTGCCACTACCCTGCTACGCATTCCTTCCACTTTCGCCAATTCTGGAATTGCAAAATGATGAGCCAGATAGTCTGCCAACTCTGCATTACCATTCTTATATATAGGACGAACATCCACCTGCTTACAGATTGTAAGTGAGTCATCCTTTTCGGCATCAAAATCCAAATTACCGACCGCAACGGCAGGCCGAACGTCAACCTTCATCATTTTCTTCACCCGACGCTTCATCGCTCCACGCAACACCTCGTACGGAATATCGCTCAGAAAACTATCCGCACCATTATTATAAAAGACCTCGAACACCGCCGAATGTTCACCGCTCAATGCCGGACCAAGCACCGACGACGCCTCCACCTCACCTTGAATCGAAGTTCGGGCGCCACGCGACAGATACTGCAACAACGCCGAATAGTTATAAGGATCATTCACCAACGCGTCCAAATCCATCATGTCGCCCTCTTCCATCACCTTGCGCGTAGTCATATCATAGGTAATAAAGCGTATTCTGCTTTCAGATTTCTGCGATGACAGCGCCTCCGGTTGACAGTCGTACTCCACACGGAACGACATAAAGCGTTCGGGCGCGAAACCCAATTGCTGCACCTTGCAACGCACATAGCAAAACTTTTTGTCGTCGGGAAGTGAATCCAGCATTCCCTCTACCGGCTTCCCGAATTGCTGTACAAAAGCCTGCCTGCTGTCCTCCACTCCTCCGACGTACCGCCCGAAAGCCACCCTGCACAATTCGGCTTGCAACGAATCGGCCCGCTCGCCATTGAGCAAGCGCGGCCATTCCAGTTCCATATCCACCACATTCATATCATGTCCCTGCCTGAGAACCAGGTGCTCGCGGTCGTAGGTTATCTGGTACCGGGCAGAAGGGTTTTGAGAAAATGCAGCCACTGCAACCAAGAGCAATCCCCACACCATTGCAATTCGTTTCATATATCAGCTTCCTTCCCGATTATTTATCCAACTCCATATTACCCGTGAACCCGATTCGCTCGCGTTGGCGGGCATACACCATAATCGACGTACTCCCATTTTCAAATACCGACAATACATATTGCAGTTGGTCTTCCTTGTTATCCGTCTCAATCACAATCTCCCTGAGACCGGGTTTCATCTGCCGTTCGGCATATCCCACAATCGGAGCAACGAAGTTAAGTCCCTTGCCCCCGCCATAAGGCACACTGTAGGCACGCCCGAAGTAAGGCAAATAAGAATTCAGCGTATCGCCCTTCACCGTCAGGCTATAACCATAGTCCAACCGGCGTGTCGGCCCTACAGCCGGCTGCATATAGTCTACCGCAATCGTATAATGCCGCTCGGCAAGTGCCTGCTCCATCTGCTGTGCCGTGCGCTGCCGCAACACCGCCTTCTCTGCTGCGGTCCTTGGCGTACCACACGCAGCCAACAACGTGGCCACCAAGGCCATCACATATAAATTCCTCATCATCTGTATATCATGTTAAATCCAACAATCAGCGAGCTTCCGACATCTCTATGGAAACATATCAGCCCTGCCAACACCCATATACCGCGACTCCCTGCCCACTCCGACAAAGATATATATTAATGTTTACAACGACAAACAATCGCCCCTAACTTTACATCTAATTAAACAATAGTACTGACACAGCATCCACAAAAACATCATTCAGATGCCCGTCTGTCCGAGTTGTCCTCCCAGCCTTTCGCTAAACAATTTACTGCAAAGGCTCGGCAGCATTGCTGCAAAGCCCGAACAGCAATGCTGCTACGACCAGTCAGTATCGCTGCCGAGACCTTGCAGTAAAATCAAGTAATAGGTTTATGAAAACAACATAGTCTACAAGGCTTCATAAACCGCCATTACCAACATCCTATATCTATCTCAAGTTTTCGCCTACAGCGACAAAGACCTGCCCAGACACAGCATTTACAGAATCAAGAAAGAACATTTGAAATCTACTGACAGGATATTATAAAAAAAGGAAAAGGGACTGTTTGACAGTCCCTTTTCCTTCAATCAAGTCGGGATTACTGGACTCGAACCAGCGACCTCGCGCCCCCCAGACGTGTGCGCTACCAACTGCGCTAAATCCCGAACTATTATTTTGCGTCTGCAAAGGTAGGCATTAGTATAGACATCTGCAAATTTACGCGCCACTTTTTCTATGCTTTTTCTGTTTCAGCCACGCTTTTTGCACTTTCCACATAACTTGACCTTGCATTTCTGGCTATCCAACTAACTTTATACCTTCACACAAAAACGGTTGATTCTATCGGCAAACAGGGCCATTTCGCCCTTCCGTATCTGCAAACGGGCAGCCAACGACGCCCAATCAGCCATGCCACTCCTCACCTCTTCTACAATATTCTCTGCATCCGACCGTCGCAACATATAGTCTTCACAGGCATCAAGCAAGACGTTGAGATTGGCCTCGTTACTGTTTCTACTAATCAATAATCCCTGATACGTATTGAGCGTAGGGTTGATGTCATAAGCTGGAGCTAAGGTCCAACCGCCCTTGGTCAGTATGAAACCATGATTGCGAAAATGGTCATCACTATTGCCTATACAAATATAGAATGCAACCCTACGGAACAACTCTTTCAGGTTTCGCTCAACATCTACACAGCTCTGCACGATAAAGTCTACCATATCCAGATACCCATGCCCGGTATTGGCATCACAACCGTCGGTAAGTCCGAGCATCGTCATGGCCGAGGCGAAATGTATGCGCGTATCGCCTCGACGGTCGAACCGCTTAGACAGCAACGTATGAAAACCTGTCCCCACATTCAGCAGCGATGTTTCGGCTGTCAAAACACCCACACGGAATGCCAGCAAATGACATAAATGCTCCCACAGCTCCACGTCATAAGTATCTTTGCGAGAGGGAAATTTGGCGATATACAACTGACCTCCATCCTGCACATTAGCCTTTGGGCGGGCACCACCAAGCGAAGAACCGGGATTCATCAGCTGCCGCAACCATCTAGCTTCAGGCAATTCGCTCCGCTCCTCACTCTGCTCTATCTGTCCGGCTGCATAGATAAGTTCCCGAACATTGGCCAACGGCGGAACGCTCAATGGCGTTGCTGACATGACATACCCATCTCCGTTTTCATTCTTCAGGCGCAAACCACCCAGTCGGGTAAAATCGCTTACCCCTGTCAAATAATCATACGAACTCAACTGCCGAACCACTCTTTGCTCGTCACGGGCTGCCAGTTGCTCTCGTCTCATCATCAGAGTGCGCCCCCATCGGTCGGGCATCATGTCAGAGAAACAGCCGAATATATCTTTTCCAGAAGCCGACCATTGCACACTGGCATAGTTCATAATGTCCGCTCCAAACGAGATATCAGGATGTCGGCGAAGCCATCCAGTATCATACTCAAATCCATACTTATCCGTACCGCGTAGACGCTCGTGATACAGTGTGCCCACTAATTCCTCAGCATCAAGCCAGTCAAAATTTGCATATACCAATAATCTGTCCATAACTCACTACTTTTTCTTGGATGCACGTTCACGCTGCTTGAGGTTCAAATCCTGTAGCTCACGCCCAAGCACGTCTTCTTTCGCCAAAAAAAGAATATCATCCGAGAGTTGAAGCGCATATAGTACACGCAGATAGATGCCGATAGCCACATTCGGAAATCCCCGCTCTACTCGTGTAAGCGTGAGGACGGAAATCATCGCACGCTCTGCTATCTGCTTCTGCGTAAGGTTTCTACGCAACCGGGCCAACTTGATCTGTTCGCCCACAATGGACAGGTCTTCTTCTAATTGCCGGGGCAATTTCTTACCAATCGTACTTTTCACCATCGTCACATCAACTATTCTTATAATATGCAAATATATAAATTATTTTAATTATATGATAGGTTAACGATTTCTTTTCCACTTTTTCCAACTATAATCAATACTAAAATCCCATGAGCAGACTTATTTTACAAACCAATCATACTTCTTATGCTCACCTACTTCCATTTTTGCCAACATAAACTGGGTATTCTGCATCAAATCATCTGCCCTACAACCGCGCCAAGATGAAAAAGCAGCTGTTTATTTTGTGTTTCATGGTTTTTCGTTTACCTTTGTATTTACATTATATATAAATAGGTAGATGAGAAAAAATATTTTTCTATGGGTATGTTCAGGACTTCTCTTATTGGCTTCTTGCACGAAAGACGAGGTCGTGACAAGCCCGCATCCCGATACACCAGCGGTCGCCGATCAAGACGATGACAACGCTACCGTCACAGACGATTATACGTATAAGTTGCCCATCATATTCCATGTATTCTATCAGAATGCTGCCGACACCATGCAACATGTGCATGCCGAGCGACTCCGAACAATGGTGAAGTATCTCAACGAGCTGTACCAGGGTGGCATTTACGGTACCAGCAGTGCTGTGAAAGTAGACTTCCAACTGGCAAAGACCGACGAGAGGGACAATCCACTCAGCACGCCAGGTGTCGAATATATCAAGTGGACGGGTGAGTACCCTATCGACTTCCAGAAATTCATGGAGTCCCAGGACAACGCGAAATATCTGTGGGAACCGGGCGAATACATCAATGTAATGGTCTATCCGTTCAAGCCCGGCGACGGCGAGCAGCATAGCAGTACGCTCGGTATCAGTCACCTGCCTCTCATGCCGAAGGCCTTGACCGACTCGCTGGAAGGGCTGCGCCGCGTGGACTACACGGTGCTGTCCAAGCAAAACCTGAATTATCCCTTCTGTACCTCCATCAACAGCGACTACATCTACATGGAGTCCTCGCGCTATAAGGACAAGAACAAAGGCTCTAAGGGCTATAATTTTTCTTCGGTAGACGCCAATGTAACCTTGGCACACGAGTTGGGGCACTATCTCGGCTTGCACCATGTATTCACCGAAAACGACACCGCTACTGTGGATAGCTGTGGCGATACCGACTACTGCAAGGACACCCAAAGTTACAACCGTGTGGAATACGAGAAAGAGCTGAAAGACTATCTCGCCACCATCAATCCTGGTCAGCACGATCTTTACAAGATGTTGGAACGCAATCCGTGTACCGGCAAGATGTTCCACGCCTGCAACTTCATGGACTACGATGTGAACCAGGGCTATCAATTCACCGACGACCAGGTGAGACGCATGCGCACCGTACTCTACTACGGACTGCTCATCCCAGGCCCTAAGAAGCCGCTGACAAAGAGGCGAGGCTTCATCGCACTGCCCGAAGGCGTCGTCAATCTCCCCATGACGCTTCGTAAATAATCCGTAAGAATCCTATCCAGACTCATGATATACGACATTATAGCTCCGCAACAACTGCAAGCCAGCATCACACCGCCAGCTTCCAAGAGCATCAGCAACCGCGCGTTGATTATCCACGCATTGTCCGGAGGCAACATATTACCCGACAATCTGTCCGACTGCGACGACACCGAGGTCATCTTACGCGTCATCGACAACTTGCCGGAAACAGTAGATATCAAGGCTGCGGGTACTGCCATGCGCTTCATGACGGCCTATCTGAGTACCATAGAGGGCGAACATTCCATCACCGGCACAGAGCGCATGAAGCATCGCCCCATCGGGGTATTGGTGGACGCACTGCGCTATCTGGGGGCCGACATCACCTACGAGGGTGAAGAGGGCTTTCCCCCACTCCGCATCAAAGGCCACACCTTGTCAGGCGGTCATCTTGAAATACCGGGCGACATCAGTTCGCAATACATTTCGGCACTGCTTATGATTGGACCGGTATTGGCCCAAGGACTTGAACTGCGCATGACCGGAGAAATCGTGTCGCGCCCCTATATAGACCTAACGCTATGTACCATGCGCGAATTTGGAGCAGAAGCTGAATGGTCAGACATGGACACCGTCACCGTCAAACCGCATCCCTACATCCAGAAGCCCTACCGCATAGAGAGCGACTGGAGTGCTGCCTCGTACTGGTACGAGATGATGGCACTCACGAAAGATGTCGATGCGACCATCAATTTGGTCGGTCTGCTGGATGCCAGCAAGCAAGGCGACTCCGTAGTGAAATACCTCTTCTCGCTCATGGGCGTAAAGACCACTTTCGAAGCGAGTCCGTCAGCTTCTCTGCCGATAGTCACATTGTCGCGCCATCGACGCATGCTACCACGCTTGGACTACGACTTTACAGGGTCTCCCGACCTGGCCCAGACGGTGGTTGTAAGCTGTGCGCTCATGGGAGTCCACTTCCATTTCACGGGATTGGCAAGCCTGAAAATCAAGGAGACCGACCGCATCGAAGCACTCAAGCGTGAGCTTCGCAAACTAGGTTATGTCATTCAGTCGCAAAGCGACAGCGAACTGCTGTGGAATGGCGAGCGATGTGAACCCACTTTTGAACCCATAGACACCTACGAAGACCATCGCATGGCCTTGGCATTTGCACCCGCTGCCCTCGCTTTAGGCCATATCGAGATTCGCCATCCAGAGGTGGTCACCAAGTCCTACCCTCACTATTGGGACGATTTACAGACTGCGGGCTTCCGCATTATCAAACAAGATGAACGATTATGATATTTCTCATACTGATTCTGATAGCCTTAGGAGGAGTTGCTGCCGTGCTGGGCACCATCTCTTCTCTGCGTGGTGAAAGCGACGACATCGTACAACCCACCACGTCGAGCTGCGCCACCTGTACCGGCGAAAACGACATGTGCGAACAAGACTGCATGCTCGAAGCAGCCGTCAAAGACATAGAATACTTTGACGACGAGGAACTCGACGCTTATCGCGACCGCCCATCCAACAGCTATTCTGACACTGAAGCCGATGAATTTTCGGAAATCATGTACACCATGAAACCCGAAGAAGTGAAGGCATGGAACCGTAGTCTCATCCTCAGAGGCATCAACATGCCCGACCAAATCAAGGATGAATTCATAGCATTAGCCCAATAATGGATATTCTCAGTTACAGTTTTTTCCAGAATGCGCTGCTCGGCAGTCTGCTGGCCAGCATTCTTTGCGGATTCATAGGTACGTATATCGTGACGCGACGACTGGTATTTATCAGTGGCGGAATCACTCACGCATCGTTCGGTGGTGTAGGCTTAGGCGTATATCTGGGTATCAACCCGATACTCTCGGCCATGATATTCTCGGTTCTAAGTGCCTGTGGTGTGCAGTGGATGTCGCATCAAGGCAACACCAGGGAAGATTCAGCGATAGCTGTATTTTGGACATTCGGCATGAGCGTGGGTATCATCTGTAGTTTTCTCACGCCCGGATTCATGCCCGACCTGTCTTCCTTCCTCTTCGGAAGCATCCTCACCATCAACACTCCCGACCTATGGTTGCTCGGTCTGCTCACCCTCGTTGTCATCGCCGTGTTCACCCTTTTCTTCAGACAGATACTAACCGTATCGTTCGATTCCTACTTTGCACGCTCCCAGAAGTTGCCTGTCGAATTCATCGAATACATGATGATGATACTCATTGCCATGACCATCGTCGCCACACTGCGCATGGTCGGCATCGTATTGGCCATCAGCCTGCTCACCATTCCGCAGATGACAGCCAACCTTTTCACCTTCAGCTTCAAGCGTATTGTGGCGCTCAGCATCTTCTTCGGATGGATAGATTGCCTGTTGGGGCTGGCACTTTCGTACAGTCTGAACGTGCCGTCGGGTGCTTCCATCATCTTTATGAGCATCATCATCCTTGTCATCATGAAAGCTATCGTCTCACTTCGCTCGAAGTGGATTGTCAAACAAACCCTCTCACAAAACTGAAAACGAGCCTCCGACATATAGTCCTCGCACTGCCGGTCTTATCACTGATGCTCATGACCGGTTGCTCCGCCCAGCGCAACACTGCCAAATCTAGGTGGTGGCAGGCTTTCAATACGCGCTACAACGTGTATTACAATGGAAGCCAGGCTTATATAGACGGCTCTTTGGAAAAGGAAAACGGCAACGCCGACAACTTCACCGAACTCATCCCTCTCTACACCGTCGGCAACAAGAATAGTCGCGAACTGGGCAAAACAAACTTCGACAGAGCCATCGAGAAGAGCCAGAAAGCCATTCATCTGCACAGCATCAAGCGTCGGCCGGAATGGAAACCGGGACGTCACAAGACAGCCAAAGACATCGAATGGCTGAGCCGTCGCGAGTACAACCCATTCCTATGGAAGGTATGGATGCTCATGGGGCGGGCACAATTTCACGAAGGTGCATTCGACGATGCAGCCTCCACATTTGCCTACATGAGCAGGCTCTATCGCTCGCAACCCGCCATTTACGGCAAGGCGCGGGCATGGTTGGCCAAGGCCTACATCGAAGAAGGGTGGCTATATGATGCCGAAGACGTGATTCGCAACATGCAACGCGACTCTATTCACTGGACAGCTCAGAAAGAGTGGGACTACACCTACACCGACTACTACATCCATACGGGAGAATACGATAAGGCCATCCCATACTTGCGCAAGGTGATTCGCCACGAAATGCGACGCAAACAGCGGGCACGTGAATGGTTCTTGCTGGGCCAGCTACTGGAACTTCAGGACAATAAGGCAGAGGCCCTGAAGGCTTATCAGCACGTCATCCGACTGAATCCGCCTTACAACTTGGAGTTCAATGCACGCATTTCCATGACCAAGGTCATGCCCGAAGGCCCGTCAGACAAGATGATTTCGCGCCTCAAGCGCATGGCCTCATCGCCCAACAATGCCGAGTATCTCGACCAGGTGTATTATGCCATCGGCAATATCTACCTGGCCCGACGCGATACCTTGCACGCCATCGATGCCTACGAACAGGGCAACCAAAAGGCCAAACGCAGTGGTATAGAGAAGGGAGTACTCCTGCTGAAGTTGGGAAATCTCTATTGGGACCGACAGAAGTTTGCCGATGCGCAGCGTTGTTACAACGAAGCCCTGGGCTTACTCGACCAAGACCGCAAGGACTATCAACAACTCGCGGAGCGCACGAAGATATTAGACGAGCTGGTACCGCATACAAATGCCGTGGAGTTACAGGATTCCCTGCAACGCTTGGCACGCATGGCCGAACCCGAACGCAACCGCATCATCGACCGCATCATCAGCGACTTGAAGAAGAAGGAGCGTGAGGAACGCGATGCCCAAGCCGAGATGGCAGGGGCGCAAAATGGCGGTCAGGCCGAATCAGGACCTATCCCGACGCCTCCGACACGCCCCACAAACACACAAGACAGCAAATGGTACTTCTACAACCCAATGGTCGTGGCACAGGGAAAAGAGACTTTCCAACGCCTGTGGGGCAAGCGTGACAATGTAGACAACTGGCAACGCATCAACAAGAGTGTAGTACAGACTATGACGACCGACCCCACCTTGCCCGTAGATTCTGTCCAACAAGCGCAAAACGAGGACCCGTCGTCTCACCAATCTGCCGACAATCCAGCTGCCGACCCACACACCCGCGCCTATTATCTCGCTCAGATACCATTCTCCGAGCAACAACTCGAAGCCAGCAACAAACTGTTGGCAGACGGTCTTTTCGGCTCAGGCGTCATCTTCAAGGACAAAATGGACGCCCTATCGCTAAGCGAACGTACCCTCATCAGGCTCGTCGGCCATTTTCCGAAGTTTGAGAAAATGGACGAAGCCTACTATCATCTCTTCCTACTTTATTCGAGACTGGGGCGCAGAGACCGCGCCCAAACCTATCTGGACATGCTGAAGCGCAACCATCCCCAAAGCGAATGGACGCACCTCATAGCCAATCCTTACTTCGAAGAGAATGCCCGTAGGGGTGAACAGGTGGAAGATTCGCTCTATACAGCCACCTACAACGCCTTCCGCAACAACCACTACGACGTGGTTCGCAACAATGTCTCCATCTCAGACACGCGCTTTGCCGATGGGGCTAATCGCGACAAGTTCCTCTTCATCGGGGCACTCAACCAGCTCAACGACAACCGACTCGACGAATGTCTACGCAGTCTCAACACGCTCGTAGAGAAATATCCGGAGAGTCAGCTCAGCGTCATGGCCGGCATGATTATCAACGGTGTGAAGGCCGGCAGACCTGTACGAAGCGGCCATTTCGACATGAACGATATGTGGGAACGGCGCAACATCGTCCTCAACGACAGCGATACGACGAAGCTGCAAGGCTTCTCGACCGAGCGAGCCACCCCGTTTGTTTTCATGCTTGTATATCATCCCGACTCCGTGAGAGAGAACCAACTGCTCTTCGAGTTGGCCAAATACAACTTCACCAGCTATCTGGTGCGCGACTTCGACATCAAGATTGAAGATGCCGACGGACTCCGGAGAATGATGGTAACGGGCTTCCGCAACTTCGACGAGACATTACAATATGCCCGACAGCTGCGCCGCCAAGAGACTATCAACAACCTCAACGGCCATGCACATCCCGTCATCATCAGCGATACCAACCTACCCTTGCTCGGCACGCAGTTCAGCTATGCCGACTACGAGGCATTCTACGCGAAGCATTTCGCCCAACTCAAGGTTTCGCTCTATCAACTCCTGACCGAGCCAACGGAGATTACGACCGACAAACAGCAGCCTGCCGCACCCAAGACCGAAGAAGAAATAGACCGCATACTCGACAACAGCGACGACATCAACAACGGCATTTTCATTCCGATTGACGACGAGAAACCTCAACCGAAAACTCCTGCGACCGGGACAACGATTCCGATTGAGACAGCCAAACCCACACCTCAACCGCCCGCAGGAGGTATCACCATTCCCATCGCACAGCCCGTCAAGCAGCCGAAGGTCGACAAAAACGCCCTCCCGACAGTGAAACCCAAACCACTGCCCCAACCTGCCAAGACTCGCAAAGAGAATACCGGCATCTACTTCGACAACGGTTTGCCAAAGACACAGGACAAGCAAAAGACTGCACAGGAGAAAGAAAAAGACAACAAGAAATCCAAGCCACTCGATTTGGAAGATGAATATTACGACTTAGACGGATTCTAGAATATGAGCAACGGATTGTTACTTTGGGTAGACGACGAGATAGAATTGCTCCGCGCCCACATCCTCTTCCTCACCAAGAAAGGGTACGAAGTAGAGACAACCAACAACGGCAGCGACGCCATAGACATGGTATCGCAACGCACCTACGACCTTATCTTGCTCGACGAGATGATGCCAGGCCTCTCCGGACTGGAGACTTTGCAGCGCATCAAGGAGATTTCCCCCTCCACGCCCGTTGTCATGGTGACGCGGAGCGAGGAAGAGAACATCATGGAACAGGCCATTGGAAAAAAGATAGCCGACTATCTCATCAAGCCCGTCAATCCCAACCAGATTCTTCTGTCGCTCAAAAAAAACATCCACAGCCGTGAGATTGTGAGCGAAGTCACACAGACCAGCTACCAACAGAGCTTCCAGCAGATTTCCATGCAGATGCAAGACTGTCGCACCCACGACGACTGGATGACGCTGTATCGCCGTCTGGTACACTGGGAACTGGAATTGAGCCAGGCCGACAGTGCCATGACCGACATGCTGCGCATGCAGAAGGAGGAGGCCAACCTAGGCTACGCCAAGTACGTCAGACAGCACTATATGGACTGGATGGAACAGTTGGCACAGGCACGCAAGACCGGACAACAGACGACAGACAGACCGCTGATGAGCCCGGACATATTCAAGAGCCGCATATTCCCACTGCTCGACCAGGGCGAAAAGGTGTATCTCATTGTCATAGACAACTTCCGCTACGACCAGTGGCGCACCATCATGCAAGACATCGGCGACCAGTTCGAAATCAGCGAGAGCCTCTACCAGTCTATTCTCCCCACCGCCACGCAGTATGCACGCAATGCTATCTTCAGCGGTCTGATGCCTGCCGAGATTGCCACGATGTTCCCCGAACTGTGGGTAGACGAAGATGAAGACGAGGGAAAGAACCTGAAAGAAGACGAACTGATAGCCACACAGATAGCACGTTTCAGACGTCGCGACACCTTCAGCTACCATAAAATCAACGACTCCGAGGGCGCAAAAGACCTCATGGACCATCTCAACCACCTCGACAATTACGACCTGAACGTCGTCGTGGTCAACTTCATCGACATGTTGTCGCATGCCCGCACTGAGTCGCGCATGGTACGCGAGCTGGCCAAAGACGAGAGCGCTTACCGCTCCATCACGCAGAGTTGGTTCAGACATTCGGTACTTGCCGACCTCTTCAAGCACCTTTCGCAACAATCATGTCGCATCATTGTCACCACCGACCACGGCAGCATACGCACGCAAAGACCTGTAAAAATCATCGGCGACCGCAACACCAACACCAATCTGCGATACAAGCTGGGACGAAATCTCAGCTACGACGACCGCCAACTCTTTGTCATCAAAGACCCGCGCAAGGCCATGCTGCCCTCGCCCAACATCAGCACGAGCTACGTGTTTGCCACGGGCGACGACTTCTTTGCCTATCCCAACAACTACAACTACTACGTATCTTACTACAAAGATACCTTCCAGCATGGCGGCATCTCTATGGAAGAAATGCTCATACCGCTGGTCATGCTCACACCGCGTAAGCGCTAATATCCGCGTAGATGTCAAAACAAGAATTAACATACATAGCGGTCGGTATCATCATACCCCTCGTCATGCTGACCATTATCATCATGACCTGGCGCATCGTCAGCACCCGACGCTCTGTCCAGCCGTTGCCTTTAGGACGTAACATCGACCACACCATCACGTGCTACTACCCTACGAGCCTGTCCAAATATCTGTTTTATACCTTTTTCAATCCGAAAGACCTGCATTTCGGCACTTATTACGCGTTTATAGGATTGCTCACTATCACGCCTATCAACCTCATTGGCCCTATCATCGGGGCGGTCATCATGCTCATCACCCTCCTTTACCGCTTGGGCAGACACACCGCCCACTACATGCGGCTAAGTCCTAAGATGCCGGCGGTGGAACTCTCTGCCCAGGGAGTCAGGCTCACGAGTACCCTCGACAACGCTACGGTATGCTACATGGAAGACAGCTGGGACGCCGTAGACCGCGTGTTCCTGTACCGCCATTACGCCAAAGTCATGGCCCGGAAACATACATACTACGTTTTCCACGATACCGACGACCTCGACGTCAGAGACAAGATAGCCATGCACTTCATGCGCCATACCGACCAACCAGCGTATGAAGCAATCGACCACCCCGACTCGCCGAGCCTGCTCTTATCCCTATTATGTCTTATAGCAGGACCATTCTTAGGCCTCGCGCTTTACCTCATCTATCGCAGGGACACCCCAAAAAGCGCCAGAGCATACTTCATCGTCAGTCTCATCATTCCGATAGGTGCCATGCTTATTGCAGGTATCTCGTCGATATTCACATAGTAACAACAAATAAAAAGACAGAATATGAAAATTAAAATCAACTCACTAGACAACATTCACGAGGCTGCCAAGCAGTTCATCGAGCACATGGGCGAAGGCAAGGTTTTCGCTTTCTACGGCAAGATGGGGGCTGGCAAGACCACATTCATCAAGGCCGTATGCGAAGAACTGGGCGTAGAAGACGTCATCACATCGCCCACTTTCGCCATCGTCAACGAATACCGCTCGGCTACCACCGACGAACTCATCTACCATTTCGACTTCTATCGCATCAAGAAACTCGAAGAAGTCTACGACATGGGCTACGAAGACTACTTCTATAGCGGTGCACTCTGCTTCCTGGAATGGCCCGAACTCATCGAGGAAATTCTGCCCGGCGATGCCACCACCGTGACCATTACCACCGAGGAAGACGGTTCGAGAAGCGTGGAATTCTAGTCCCACTCCTGCCTTCCTCAAGGGAGATAGCAGAGAAATCGTGACGGTATCATCCCCCACCGTTATCGCATTACGCATCAACCACTATCAATCCATTTCACTGCAAAGGCTCGGCAGCACTGCTGTTTGGCCTTTGCAACGATGCTGTCTGGCTCTTGCAGTCTTGCTGCCGAGCCTTTGCAGCAAAACGCGGGTAACGTATCTAGATTGCAGAACCATTCACAATTATCTATCAGCATGTCCAACAGTAGAGATGAAGCCTGTTCCGTCTCACATTACACAGCGCTGATAATCAATAAGATGGTTACATCATAGAGATACGGGAAGTCCAATTCCTGCCCACATAAGCCAACGCCTTACTTCCCTAAAAATGTGCCGATGAAGTTGACAGAACCATATTTATCGGTGACAACGTAGACAAAGGGATGGTCGCATAAGAATTGCAATTTCTTCAACAAAGGTTTTTCTTTCTTCACACTCAACTCAACAAGCGCTCCAACGGTTTCAGAGACGGCCTCTGTTTTCTTCTCCGCTACTACCAACCTCGACCTCTGTTTCACGCTTTCTATATAGAGTGGCACTTGTCCCACAGTCACCCCAGAGAAGTCAGCCTGCTGCCCGAAGGCCACTCCCAGGCCCATCGACTTCAGATAGTCAGCGAGATCATAAGACGTTTCCAACTCCATGCGTGGCAAGGATAAATCTACCTGCGCCACTTTATACATATTTTTCAGCAACCGACTCCACATATCTGCATTCAATTGCCCGACAATCGTCGGTATTCCTTTCCTCTCGTTTGGCAGCAACACATACATGTGGTAACCGGCCGTGTAAGGTATCCGCAACAGTCGGAAGTCTCCGGCATTGGCAAACAGCAAGTCAGGTAACACGGCATTCATCATCTGCACCTTCGCAATCACCTTTTTTCCATCGAAAAAAGATACGTCGGCTTTCGTTTTAGAGATATCGAACGGATAACGCCAAAACCCATGAAAAAACACTTCCGAAGTCAATCTGATATGTTGCTTGCTGGATTTAAGTACATCAGCAAAATAATAATTCTCGGCATTGTTCTTGAATTCCGTCGACAGCGTCAATTCCTTCGGCACATCTACAGTATTGGCTATCTCGGTAAACGACCACTTAGGCTCTTGCTCACCATAGCCTCTATAGGCATGGCTCAATATCATCTCGTGCTGCATGACGCGCATCTGTTGCGGATTGTCGAAGCCCAATACCCGACCGAAAGCACTGCGCGTATCGCCAGCCGCACCGTAGTTGAGCAGACTAAGCACATAGGTAAGTCCCTGCGGAGAGACGAAAACTGATTTACCAGACGACAGGCCAACCAGCAATCTGAAAAGATGGAAGGCCATCCGATTGTTTGTCTGCTGCACCACGGCACTGTCTCTGGCCGACGGTCTACGCGAATCCATAAAGTCTTGAGCGGCTTTGTCAAGACGCGGATTCAACACTGCGACATCGGATTCTCCAATCGGTGGATTGCCTTGTTTCAGACCACACCCTACCAACAGAAGGCTGACACCTCCCATCAGCCATAACACAGGTTTCACAAGCACTGTCTTCTTCATACGAAACACATTTTTGGTTACATGCAAATATACGAAAAATACAGACACGCGAGTCCACATCGTCACCAATATTTCGTAGAGAGGCAACTACTTATCAAAGAAAGAAGCAATCTATTCCATATGATTTAGAGAAAAACATTTTCAAGGCTTGCTTGATATTAACTTCCATATACTTCTCTTTTTAGAATTCATCCTCATAGTTAAACTCAACCCTACTTTGAAGTATTATTTCGTTGAGTACACCGGAAATCAGTCCTGCATCTTCTATTTTTTGAAAATAATGTAATAGTGTAGAGATATTTATTATTTCTTCTATACATTCCACATACTTACGAACAACATCTTCCACAACATAAGTCTTTGATGCATCTTTATATAACTTATCTTTCAATATTTCTACACTATCAAGCGATTTAACCACAAAAGTAATCGGATATTTTTCTATTTTCTCTATATCGAGAAAATATTTCTTGAAGTCCAATGTTTCTGTGACTTGGAAAAATCGCCCCAAAGGTTTCATTACAAAATCAATACCACCATCATTAGCATTTGTTCTCCCAGTCTTATAAAGTTTCAAAGTTTCTTCATTCAAATCTTTCCAAGAATATCCCCATATAATGGTCTGCTCTTTATAGTAATATTTTAGAATGGCGTAACTGACTATCTCAAATAATCTAGCATCAACATTTGGGGCAAGCAATCCTACAATAAAATTATGGACATCCACTCTATCACTATCTCCAATCGTTTGCAACTCTTCACATTGTCTGATGAAACGTAGAAATGAATCTTGCTTAATTTTTACATATTCATCTATGATTGCAATAATAGCCTTAGCAACATTATATTGGGTTTCATTAATATTAGTAATCAATAAGTTTTCATTTATCCAATAACGATTAGTCTCCAAATTCCTCAAGATGGGAGTTATTTCTGCTGTCGGAAAGTATTTTTGAAATTCTGCATTCACCCGATTATTTAACGCATGATTTTGCAACTTACTTCCAAAAGGAAGTTCGCGTTGTCACTGAAATAAACGAGAAAATTGCGCTCCTTCGTAATACCTATACATGGAATCTGTATCAAAACCATGTGCTATATAATCTTCTATGATAACATATATAGCATAAAGATTGGCAAAACTTGAACGAGATTTAGAACCTTTACTTGCAGATTTTGTTTTTTCATTAATATATTGAATCAAAAGATTTTTTGTGTAAATCTCCAGTCCGTCCCTTCCGTATATTCGGGATAAAATATCTTTAATAATTAGTGTAAAGCTATGCTCCATAACCTCAAAAAAACAATGACGGTTGTTGAATATCCGGAGATACTACTGGTTTATACACCTTTTGTAAGGCCTTCAATGGTAATCCTTTGTATTCTGTTGCCAACTCTAACCGTCTAAGTCCGATTTTAATATATTCTTCTTGCAACTCAATCCCAATAGACTTTCTCCCTAAAGTTTTTGCCACATAAGAAGTTGTAAATGTACCAGAAAAAGGATCTAGCACAACATCTCCCACATTGGAACTTGCCCTTATTATTCTTTCAAGTAAAGCAATTGGTTTTTGAGTTGGATGATTCTCATATTCATCCATTCTATACCTAACTCGTGCAAAGTTCCAAACATTACCTGGTACTTTTTCTGTATTGTAAGGCTGTGGCGGATTCTTCCTATAGTCTATCAACTTACGCTTTGCACCAGTCTTAGCCTCTACCTTTATATCTTCAGCATTAAAGGTATAGTTTTTTTTATCTTTTACACAAAAAAGAATAGGCTCATACATAGAGCCAAAGTAACGTTTTGCTTGTACCCCCGAACTATCATAAGACCATACTAGTCGAGATAATATTGTAAGTTTTTTCTGCAAAAAAATATCAAAATAAGGCATGAACTGCGTTGATGTCATAACATAGAAAGCGCCTGATGGTTTCAGTTTTTTAATACATAGATTCAGCCATTCATAGCACCATTCTAAATAAGCGTCATCCGTCTCCCATTTATCTTTACAACCCGCAAAATTCTTTCCTATATTGTAAGGAGGGTCTGCAAAGATTAAATCAATAGATTCATCCGCAATCTTATCATTCAAAGCTATTATTGCATCTGAATGGATTATCTTATGTTCTGTGTTTCCTATAATTTCAATACGATTCATAATACTTATAAAGTCTTTTGCGCCAATCTCACTACTTGAGTAGCATTATTTCACCTAGAGGCTTGACGTTATTTGACAAATTTACTACTTTTATTTCGTTTACACACTATAGAAAACCAATAATTTGTTCTCCTAAAATCCTAGAAACAAGACTAAAACGGGTTCTTTTTCCCTATAAAACCGATGCTATATTATCCATATAACCAATATCAAGGATGAAAGAAAACAAAAACTCCCGGCAAACCGCTTTGGTCTACCGGGAGTACTATCTGATTGATACTACTTACTTAACCAGAATCACGAGATACTTACTGGTGCTCCAGAAGAGCAGCGGATTCGTGATGCGAAGCACGTATTGCTTGTTGGCATCCGTAGTCAGCGTGTAGCTGCTCGAAGGATGAGTGGTCATAATCTTGGCCGACTTGCTATACAGTTTGATGGTATTGTCTACACGAATATCTATCTTCGTGAAGTAGCTCTTGTTGAAATTGGCCTGCAACACCTTGCCATCGTCAAGAATACGCTGCTCTTTCAGCTCCTTCTTCGTACCGAATACATACCATGCCGTATTGAGTTGCTTATCCTGAGCGCTGATAGTCTGGCTCTTGGAATTGCTCTCCGAAGCCAGGTTGTTCACATTTGTATTGAGATTGTTGATGGTCTCATCAAGCTCTGAAATATGAATATCCTTTGCATCGAGTTCGGCTCTGAGCTGCTGTAGCTGCTGGTCTTTCTCGTCCAACTGCTTCACAAGATTCTCTATGGTACTCTGCATCTGCGTACCCTTCATGCTACTCTGGCTCACCTGATTGCGCAACTTGGCAATGAGTTCACGGTTGCGCTTCATGGTCTGCGAGATAAACTGGATGTTCTCACGAATCTGCTGCGACCTGTTAGCACCCTCACCGTCCTTGACAATGCTGACTCTATTCTCTGCCTCGTTGATTTCGCGAAACCCCTCCTGAATCTCATTCAGTGTGGCCATCATATCGTTCACCTCATCGTCTTTCTGGGCAATGATTCTCTGAAGGGAATCGGCTTGCGCCATATCGGCGAGACCCGACTGCGGTTTACCCTGTTTGCAACCCGCCAGTGTCAGCATAAATGCGCCTGCTGCCAACAAAAAAAACTTTTTCATCATGACTATTCCTTTATTTTTTTATTTGCTTTAGCATCTGTTCCTGCCAGCACAATCACGATTTCGCCTCGCGGTTCTGTGGCAGTAAAATGCTCTATTACTTCCTTTAATGAGCCACGTACGTACTCTTCGTGCAATTTAGATATCTCGCGTGCCACGCTCACTAGCCTGTCTTCGCCGAAAAACTCGGCAAACTGCTGCAATGTTTTCAGCAGCCGATAGGGCGATTCGTAGAACACCATGCTACGCGTCTCGCTTTGCAACGAGAGCAGACGAGTCTGCCGCCCTTTCTTCTGTGGAAGGAATCCTTCGAAACAGAAGCGGTCGCAGGGCAATCCCGACGACACGATAGCCGGTATACAGGCTGTCGGTCCGGGCAGTGTCTGCACTTCTATACCGGCATTGGCAGCCTCTCGGGCCAGATAAAATCCGGGATCGCTGATGCCCGGCGTGCCGGCATCGCTGATAAGTGCCACGTTCTGACCGGCCTTGAGCCGCTCTATAATGCCATCGGCCGTGCCGTGTTCGTTGAACTTATGATGAGACATGAGTCGGTTCTTGATGTCGAAATGCTTCAACAAAATGCCCGACGTGCGTGTATCTTCAGCGAGAATGAGGTCGACCTCTTTCAATATTCTGACCGCACGCATCGTCATATCTTCCAAGTTTCCTACAGGCGTAGGCACAATGTACAATATACCCATATTGGTCACAAATGTAGTTAAATAATCTATTACTGCAAAAAAAGCAACTATTTCTTTGCAATTTTTAAAACGTCTTCGTAATTTTGCGTCTATATGACAAACAACTTGATAGTGGAATCACACCGTCCCGGACGTATAGAAGTGGTGTGCGGTTCCATGTTCTCAGGCAAGACCGAGGAACTGATTCGCCGCATGAGACGGGCAAATTTTGCTCATCAGCGGGTTGAAATATTCAAACCGGCACTGGATACCCGATATTCCGAAGAAGATGTGGTGA
The DNA here is from genome assembly GCF_055381405.1 of Prevotella mikamonis. Lineage (NCBI taxonomy): Bacteria > Pseudomonadati > Bacteroidota > Bacteroidia > Bacteroidales > Prevotellaceae > Prevotella > Prevotella mikamonis. Next base: position 2,842,129 of record NZ_AP035785.1, on the reverse strand, counting down.
GCCATGACAGGAATACGATTAAGTGTACCCCCATCGAATCTTCGGGGTCGATATTGCTTCTGGCAGAAGATATAGACGTGGTAGGCATAGACGAAGCGCAATTTCTGGATGACGGTTTGGTAAGCATCTGCAACCAACTGGCCAACCGGGGGGTGCGTGTCATCGTGGCCGGATTGGACATGGACTACCAGGGAATACCCTTCGGGCCGATTCCGGCCCTATGTGCCATTGCCGACGAAGTGACCAAAGTACATGCCATCTGTGTGAAGTGTGGAGCACTGGCTTACGTCAGCCATCGTCTGGTGAAGAGCGATAAACGCGTCATGCTGGGCGAGCAGGAGAAATATGAGCCGCTATGCCGCGACTGCTATCAGAAGGCATTGGAGGAAGAAGCATCAATAACCACGGAATGAGAAAGGAGATAACATTCGACAAATTCATCCGATGGACAGGCACAGGACTGCTCATCGTGGGCATACTCTACATGGTCAATTACCTCAGCAGTGTGCTGCTGCCATTCTTCGTTGCATGGCTTTTTGCCTATCTGTTATATCCACTGGTCAAGTTTTTCCAGTACAAACTGCATGTCAAAGTGCGTGCATTGGCCATTCTGCTGACCATGCTCGTGGTGCTATCGGTTATCGGACTCTTGGGCTATATGATTGTTCCGCCGATGATTGAGCAGTTCGATAAGCTGGGAGATTTTATCAGTCGCTGGGCGCACAAGACGGCACACACCAACAATCTCACCAATTATATATCGCAATGGGTGCAGGAAAATCAAGGAGCGATAGAGAAATTCTTCGACAGTCATGACTTTACAGAGAGTCTGAAGACGGCCATGCCCAAGGTTTTCTCGCTAGTGGGACAGACTGCCAGCATCCTGATTAGCATCGTAGCCTCACTCATCACCTTGCTCTACATGTTCTTTATCCTCATGGACTACGAATACCTGACGACCAACTGGATTCGTATCTTCCCGGAAAAGAACCGCCCGTTCTGGCAGTCACTCAGAGAAGACGTGACGCGAGAACTCAACAACTATATTCGCGGGCAAGGCATGGTGGCCCTCTGCATGGGTATTATGTTCTGTATCGGGTTTACCATTCTGGATTTTCCGATGGCCATAGGTCTGGGCATTCTCATCGGGATTCTCGACCTGGTACCCTATCTACACACCTTTGCCCTTATCCCCACGGCCTTCCTGGCCATGCTGAAAGCAGCCGATACGGGGCAGAATTTCTGGGTAATTTTCGGTTTGGCCGTAGGCTTATTCTGCCTGGTGCAGGTAATCACCGATATGATAGTGACACCCAAAATCATGGGCAAGGCAATGGGACTCAACCCTGCCATCCTACTCCTATCACTCTCTATCTGGGGTGCTATCCTCGGCTTTATCGGCCTGATTATAGCCCTGCCTCTGACTACCCTGCTCATTGCTTACTGGCAACGCTACGTAACAAAGGAAAAAGAAGCAGGGGAAGACGCCCCGCCTTTGTTAAATGATGTAAAAGAGAGTAAATAATTTCACTTCTATTCCCTCATATCAACAAAATTAACTACCTTTGCACTCGCTTTTAAGGACTATCAAGTCTTGATCCGCTAGCTCAGCTGGTAGAGCACAACACTTTTAATGTTGGGGTCATGGGTTCGAGCCCCATGCGGATCACCAAACAACGAGGATTTCATTACAGAAATCCTCGTTTTCGTTTAAATACAAGTAGTAGCAGAAGGAATGCTCTATTCCACTTGTATTTTAGAGGAAAAACAATTATCTTTGCGGTGCTATCTAGAGGTCGTATGTGTCACGGACAACAATTTCCGAATATGCTTAATTGAAGGACAAAAGGTGTCAGAGGCCATATACAGGTATTGTTATCAACCGATGTATGAATCCCTCTTTGCTCGTTTCTGCCAGATGACAAAACGAACTATAAATCCTTTATTATCTGAGTAACTTCTATCTGAACGATAGGAATTCCCAACAATTCTTATAAACAAACAGTACATGAAAAGACAGATTCTCTTATTGACCATATTTCTCGCTTGTCTTTCGCAATGGACAAAAGCTTCAAATCCTTTATTTTTCTACCATATAGGACTAGCAGAAGGGTTATCACAAAGCACTGTATTTGATATTGTGCAAGATAAGAGAGGTTTTCTATGGGTGGCTACGGGCGCAGGACTCAACCGATACGATGGCTACGAGTTTAAAGTATTCCGCCATTCGAACACCAACAGACAAAGTATTGGCAACGACGCCATCAAAGATTTGTTCATAGACAATACAGACCATTTATGGATAGGAACGGGAACGGGACTGTCACACTACAACAAAGAGCTAGGAAGTTTTGAAAACTACAAATCGCCGAAAAGTGGGAGCATCAACGGTATTTGCCAATATGCCCCTGCAAAGCTGATTGTAAACAATAATGGCAGTGTCTATCTATTCGATATACAAAACAGGAAATTCACACAGAGACTACACATTCCATCCACTTCCTGCATATATCAATGCGGACAGACGGTGTATATCGCAACGACAGACGGCCTCTATACACTCAATACACAGACCAGGAAGCTACAGAAAACACTTCATGCCAAATTACAGGGACAGCATATACAGGATATGTTTCTCCGCAAAAACAGACTATGGATAGGGACTGAAGGGGGAGGCCTATTCTGTATAAACCTGCAAAACAAGCAAGAGACACATTTCACTACAAGTAATTCTCCCTTATGCTCCAACTACGTACGCAGCCTGTCTATAGACGGAAAAGGGCAGCTTTGGATAGGAACGGTCAATGGACTCAACATCATAGACGCACAAGGAAAATGGCAATACATAGGCAGTAACTCTCTCGACGAAGGCAGTCTGTCGCAAAACTCTGTAAGATGTATATTGCGCGACAACCTGAAAGGTATGTGGGTAGGTACTTATTTCGGTGGTTTGAATTACTACCATCCACAGAAAAACCGCTTCACGAAGATACGGCATAACCGCAGTATAGACGCCAACAATCATAATATCACCAGTTTTATAACGCAAGACTCGCGCCAAAGATTGTGGCTAGGAACTAATGGAGGCATTGCCATATACGACCATCAGCAACATGCTTTCAACTACATTACCACAAAAGACGGCTTGCGTTCTAACGACATCAAGTCCATATATATACATCCTACCGACGGAAATATCTATGTAGGAGCGCAATTAGGAGGACTCTGTATCGTCAATCCGCATACACATCAGGTAAAAGTATACGCCACACAGACCGGCAATGCCGACGACAATAGCATTTATGCTATCATGAGTGGCCCTACCCTACAGACATTACTATTAGGAACACTGACCGGACTAAGGAGTTTTAACACCATTACCCACCAATTTTCTGAGATACATACGGTCGGAGGAAACAAACTCCCCCAACGCAAAATCAGAGTCATCGCACAGGATGGAAAGAAGAGACTATGGACCGGAGCTGAGAACGGACTGATAGTGTATGAAGCTAAAGGAAATTGGTTACGGGAAGAGAGCATCATATCCCCTAAGCACGTTCTGCGACATATAGCCATCAACAGCATCACCATCACCCCACAACAAGCATGGGTGGGCACTCCGCATGGACTCTACAGCGTAGACCTCACTAGCGGAGTCACCAGGCAATATACTGTAGACAATGGGCTTTCCAGTAATATGGTTTACGGAATTGTGGCAGACAAGAAGAACAATCTATGGATTAGCACCGACAACGGCCTGTGCTGTTGGAATTCCCAAAACCGCCAATTCAGAAACTTCACCAACGCCGACGGCATATCCAGCAACCAGTTTCTACCCAATGCCTACTACCAGAGCCAACAGGGAGACATATACTTCGGCAGCGTGAATGGCATCACAAAGTTCAATCCACAGTACTTTGCCAATAACCATTATACTCCACGCCCCATTCTTACAGAACTCAATCTGTTTAATACTCCCATCACACCCAACGACAACACCCACATACTTCATCAACAAATAGAAAACACACGTGATATCACTTTGTCACCAGGCCAGTCTATGCTGGCTTTGAAATTCTCTGTACCTAACTTCATCGCAGGTACTCACAACACATTCGCCTACAAGCTAGATGGCTATGAAACAGAGTGGCACCAAGACAACAAGAGCCGCATAGCATCCTACTCGAACCTGCCCCACGGCACCTACCGCCTACTCATCAAAGCTGCCAACAATGATGGTATATGGGGACAAGAAGAAAACATACTCCAAATCAAGGTCTTACCCCATTGGTATCATACATGGTGGTTTAGACTTTTAACCATTGCTTTTATTGCTTTGGCAGCAATCATGGTATTTCGTTATCTCCTAGCAAAAAAGAAAATGGAGATGCAGTTGGCCCAAGAACGGGCCGACAAGAAGCGAATCAGCGAAATCAATGAGATGAAACATAAGTTTTTTATCGACATCTCGCACGAACTACGCACGCCGCTAACCTTGATAACATCTCCCTTAGAAGAATTACAGGAGCAGGTCAACGACCAATGGCAACAACACCAATTACAACTAATACACACCAACACCAACCGACTATTGCACTTGGTGAACCAATTACTAGACTACCGAAAAGCAGAAACGGGCAACTTTCAATTGAAAGTAAAACCCATCTCTATGTCCAGTCTGTTGACAAAACTGTATGAAGCCTTTGAGAAAAAAGCCACTAAACTAGGTATAGACTACCAAATCAACGTAGAAGACATGCCCGAAAACGTATGTTGCGACCCCAATTTCATTGATATAATCGTGAACAATCTGCTTTCAAACGCTTTTAAACACACCAAGCGTGGACAAAATATTTGCCTGTCAGGCTGTGTACAAGACGGTTATATGTGTATTTCGGTAGCAGACACTGGTGAAGGAATCGCGCCTGAACATCAGGAGAAAATATTTGAACGATTCTATCAGGCTGATAAAAATCATACCGGGACTGGAATCGGACTTTCACTCGTCAAGCATCTCTGCATACTACATCATGGTACTATCAATGTAGAAAGTAAGCTGGGAGAAGGAAGTCGTTTCACGATTCTGCTACCTTATCGGGCAGAGGATTATCAAGAAACAGAGAAAGCTGCCACTACTCTTCCACTTCCAACACCTACCCCTGAAGATACAGAAACCATCTTGATAGTAGAAGACAATAAAGACATCCGAGACTATATTCAGACTTCACTGGCATCGGAATACCGCATTTTGACGGCAGAGAATGGACAAGAGGCCATCAATTTATTAAAGACAGAACAGCCACAGCTCATCATCACCGACGTCATGATGCCGATTATGGACGGTCTGGAATTCTGCAAGCAGGTGAAACTGTCGATAGAGACTTGTCATATTCCAGTCATCATCTTATCGGCAAAAACCGAACAAAACGAACAGCTGGAAGGACTTACGCAAGGCGCCGACGACTACATGGCCAAACCTTTTTCCATGTCGATTCTGAAAAGTAAGATTCATAATATACTTCGTACTCGCAGATTGGCCATCGAATATTACAAGGGCGAAATTACCGTTCAGCCACAAAAGATAGCCATCAATTCACTAGACCAAGACTTTCTGAAGAAGGCTCTGGAGATAGTGGAGAAGCATCTCACCGACACAGAATTCTCCACAGAGAAATTTGCCCGTGAGATACTGATGAGCAGATCGAATCTTCATCTCAAGATGAAAGCCCTTACCGGTGAATCTACCAACGAATTTATCAAGCGTGTCAAGTTCAAGAAAGCTTGCGAACTGCTGCAAAGTAGGAGATACAGCATCAGTGAAATCGCGTATATGACGGGATTCAACACACCCTCCTACTTCACCGCAAGTTTTAAATCTCGCTTCAATTGTCTGCCATCGGAGTACGCCGACAGAGATGCTACTTCCACATCGGATTCTGCTGATACTTAGGCAACAAGTCCAAATCGCGCTGTGGAATAGGCAGTAACTCGTGCTTACCTTCTTGTGTAAACTCCGAACAGATATAATAGGTAGCACCCTCACTGTACCAATTAACGAGGTCTTGCTCCGTCTTCTTGATAGCCTGATAGTATATACCCCAACGCACCAAATCCTGCCGGCGCTGCCCTTCGAACGCCAGTTCGTAGGCACGCTCATTGCGAACAGCCTGTTGGAAAGAGCTATAATCCATTTCCGACAAGTCGCAGACACTACTTGGGCTAGCTACAGGTAACCCATAACCGCGCCGACGTACCATATTTATCGCGGTATAAGCCTCAGCCGTAGGACGCTTATGCCATTCATTCAGAGCCTCGGCATAAAGCAACAATACATCGGCATAGCGCAATACATACCAATTCACATTCGACAGATTGGCATCCACCAGATAGTTGCTTTCCTCTATATACTTCTCTGTATCCCACTTAGCCGGACAAATATTATTGGCATAAGAACGCTTCAACTCGTCTTTTGCATCCTCAGCAAACGACTCTTCGAGACTGCCCTGGTTAGACAAAGCCTGCCTACCCTTGGCTGTATAACGATAGTCGGCAAAAGAGACTGCCCATCTTTTATCATTGGCATGATTAGGCCATGAGTTCAAGAATGTAGGGATGACACGCCAGTTGCCGGCATTACGAATACCCTTGATACCACTTGCCGACACTCCATTCCATTTACCAATACGTCCACTTGCATCCTCCGTTTCGCGTCCTACAATCGAAGGTGAATAGAACGACACCTCTATAAGGCTTTCCGCCGCATCCCACTTACCATTACAAGTATTTCTCCAAAGTTGTTCATAGTCGTCTAGCAGGCGATGCTTACCCGACTCTATCAACACTTTAGCCGTTTTAGCAGCCGCCTCCCATTTACTTTCATCGCGTACAGGATACCCAGCCCACGTAGCATACACCTTCGTCAGAAGTCCTAAAGCCGCCCCCTTAGATACGCGGAAAGAATTGTCCGAACGCAACTTATCATCACCGGAATACGGTAAATTCCGTATAGCGTATTTCAAATCAGCCTCTATGAAACGAAATACACTGTCAGGGGCAGTCTGTTCAAAAGTCTCCGGACTATCTTGTGAAGCACTGGTCTTCGTCGTCAGCGTGATATGTCCATACCAACGTAACAGTTCAAAATAATACAAAGCACGCAGACATCGCGCCTCAGCCATATAGACTGTGGCCAACTTCTTGTCGACATCATTATAGGTATCGACCTTGCTCGACAGGTTTTCCAAGAAATCATTGGCATTATAGATAGCCGCATACAGCGATTTCCAGGTGGCCCTCACTTCGTCCTGAGTACTGGTATACGCATTAGCCGGCACCAGACGGAATCCGTTTGTACTAGAGCCTTCACACTTTGCCAAATCGGTAGGAAGGGTGAAAAGCAACGAAAGATGATACCGATAAAGTCCCTCATCAGTCATACTGCGATAGACGCCCAGCAAAACTTTCTCGGCCTCTTTTGCACTATTCACATATTCATCTTTCTCTACCTCTGTGAAGTTCTGCTCATTGAGCGAGCAAGAACCCAGCATTGTCAAAGCGGCCAGACCGCAAGCTATATATCGAAAAACATTTTTCTTCATGACACTTTCATTTATTTTATTAGAATTGCACCTCTAAACCAAATGTAAATACACGGCTCTTAGGATATGCTCCCCAATCGAAACCGGGCATCAACGGACTATTTCTCATATTCACTTCCGGATCGTAACCACTATATTTTGTCAGACAGAAGAGATTCTGAGCCGTACCATACACACGTAATTTACTAAGATGCCATTTACGGACAAGCTTTGCCGGAACAGTGTAACCCAGCGTTACATTCTTTAAACGCAGGTAAGAACCATCTTCCACAAAGCGCGAATAGAGTTCGTTTTTCACATATCCCTTGGCCGACGGCACCATGTTCGAAGCATGGGTAGGAGTCCATCGGTCGGCTGTTTCAGCCAACTGGTTACTACGTTCGTCTTGCGTCTGCGTATTAAACATGCGAGTGGCATTATATATATCATTTCCACAGCTAAATTGGAAAAGAATACTCAAATCAACACCTGCATAATGAAGAGTGTTGGTAATACCACCATACCATGTGGGATAACCATTGCCTATGACTGTACGATCGGCAGTATCTATCATGCCATTACCGTCCACATCCTTATATTTCACCATACCGGGAACCACCGGACGGCCGGCATGCTTGCTAATATCAGCCACACCAGGTTTCAAGGTCATCGTTCCCGAAGGCGTAAGATTGAAGTCCGACATCTGGTAAACACCATCAAACTGATAACCATAAATCTTACCGAGCGATTCACCTACCATTGCGACGTAGTCATAACTACTGAAATTGGAGTTGAATCGTGTGGCAGAATACATAGATTGTGCTCCGTCTTGTAACGACTTCAACGTGTTTTTCACGAAAGACACGTTAATATCCGTCTGCCACATCAACTTCTTGCTGCGCACATTGACCGTATTCAAATTCAATTCCAATCCCTTATTCTGAACCTTACCGATATTCTGCCATTGCGATTCAAAGCCTGTGATGTAAGCCAGATTCTGTGCCAATAACAGGTCTTTGGTATTCTTGATATAAAAGTCTGCCGACAGGTTCACCCTACTATCAAACAATCCCAAATCAATTCCGGCATTCAGTGTCGACTGACCTTCCCACTTCAGATTCATATTAGCCAACTGCTTCGGGGTAAGTACCGTCACCACCTTGTTTCCCACGCCGTACTTGCTTTCTGTATAGAGGTCCATAGAGAGATAGTTGGAAATACGGTCGTTGCCCACCGTTCCCCAGCCCAGGCGCAATTTCAGGTTGGAAATGGGCTTCACATTCTTCATGAACGATTCTTCCGACACACGCCATGCTGCCGAGAAAGACGGGAAATATCCCCACTTATGATTCTGGGCAAACACCGTAGAACCATCTGCACGCAAAGTAGCGGTGAGCAAGTAGCGGTTATCGAAGTTGTAATTAGCTCGCGCAAAGAACGACAACAATTTCTTCTCATAGCGATTAGTACCCACCTGACTAGGCGTCGCTCCCAAGCCAAGATTGTCGTTACCAAGATTTTCAAATGGGAAATCTTTAGCTTGCCCTATGAGATACTCATTGCTACGGAAAGAGAATTCATGTCCCAACATCGCCTCCAGATGATGTTTCTTCTCCAAGACTGTCTTATAGGTAAGCGTGTTATTGGCAGACCAACGTAAATCTTTCTGCATCTGGGTAGAGCCATACGTCCCACCACCACGATAAGCCTGACTGGAATTCTCGCCATAGAACAGATCGGAACGTGTATTGGTTACATTGTACGTAGCTGCACTCCTCAGCGTCAGACCTTTCATCAACCTCACATTGAAGGCCAGATTAGCTCCCCACAGCTCAGCCTGCACCCTGTTGTTCACAGCCTCAGCCTGCCTGATGGGGTTAATTTGGGAATAGCTGTCATTCTCCTGGAGCAACAGAGGGTCGAATACAGAAGTGAGCAACTCCTCGTCCGATACCTGCAATCCACCCGTAGGACGCGCACGCAACAAGTTCGACAACACATTCAGACTTCCTCCCGTACCAGCCGTGCCGATGCCTTTTTTCACCGAATTGGAATAATTAATAGTCGCATCCATATTGATGCTCTTATTGATATTCTGCTTCAACCGCAGCTTCCCGGTATTTTTTTGGAAACTGCTGTTGGTAAAAATACCATCTTCATCGAAGTGTGAGAACGAGACGGCATACTGCGACTCCTTGCTACCTCCGGATATACTGAAGTCATGATTCTGCGACCATGTAGACTTAAAAGCCTCGTCCTGCCAGTCAATGCCTGCCACATTCATATAATCATCCAACGACTGATAGCGATAAGGCGCACCATCCGCATCGTTACCTTCCTTATAATAAGTCCCCGCATATTTAGTAGGATTAATCTCCATCTGCAATTTCGCAAACTCATAGGGGTCTAACAAATCCAGATGTTTAGAGATGGAACGCAGGCTAAACGAACCGTTGTATGCAATGACAGGGCGTCCTTGCCTACCCGACTTTGTCTTGACCAGCACCACACCATTAGCCGCACGCGCACCATAAATGGCAGAGGCAGACGCGTCTTTCAATACGTCGATAGACTCTATATCCGAATTGGCAAGATAGTCTATATTGCTCACCTCGAACCCGTCAACTATAAACAGAGGAGAGGAATCTCCGTTCACAGTGCCTACACCGCGAATCCTAATATCAAACCCCGAACCGGGCGTACCGTCAGAGGCCGTCACCTGTACACCGGCCATCTGTCCACCCAGAGCCTCCATCACCGAACCTGTCTTGAAGTTCTGAATTTTCTGTTCGTTGACACTTGTTATCGAACCGGTGATGTCGCTGCGTTTCATATTACCATAGCCCACTACCACCACCTCGTTCAGCGTGGCATTGTTGCCCTGCATCACGATACGATGCTCCTTATCGGCCGTGAGTCTCATCTCCACATTCTTATACCCGATATAAGAGAATACAAAGACTTTGCTCTTCACTTTCGGAATCACAAACTTTCCATCAATATCCGTAATAGCACCGCCGTTCCCCGACTTTGCCCTTACGGTAACACCTATCAGCGGTTCGCCGTCTTCGTCGACCACAGTTCCTTTCAAACCCGACTGTGCAAAAGCTCCTATCATCCCCACCAATAGCAACAACATCGTCAGGATGCCTTTCTTACTCATATCCAGAATTATCTTTCTCATATTCATTCTTCGATTAATTTCATTACTATTCAGTGCATGTTTTACTTGAAGCTGGTATCAAACCAGATAGCCAGCGGGAATATCTGACTGCCCGACGCCACTTTGTTTGCATTGCCGTCATTCGTATATGTCATCTGACCGATAAACACACCATTGGCATATTCCTGGTCAAATATCCATTTACCGGCATTCACCCGAACCGCACAATCCTTGGTTGCATCCACATAACACAACGTCGTGTTCAGCGCACTGGTATTGTCATAATACGATACAGGCTTACGGGCACCCGCATTCACGGCTGCACTGCCATAATAGTTCTTCCACATCTCATACATGAAGGTGTTGGTATCTCCGCCCTTCAATACACCCGTCACATGCGAAGCTGGTCCACCTATATTATAATAGTTGAACGAACGGCGATAGTCCATCAGGAATTTGCCCGGTGTACCTCCGCTTACCGCCGGTGCATTCGAGATGCCACCTGTACGCGGATTCACCTGTAGTACAAACGGTGTATAATCGACAGTGATACCCTTAACGGCTGCCGAGCAGTGTACAAATACCGGTGTCTTCACCGTCACCTCGGCCGAAGTACCCTTACCGGTAGTGGTAACGACAAGCACCATGAACACCTTTCCTGCCTGCCACTTTTTGAACGTAATCTCGCCGGTACGCGAATCAATAGTCGCATCAGAGGTCGACGAATTCTTGGTATCAATACTATACACAGCCTCCACACCACTCTGAATATCGCTCGACTGCACCTTCATCACCAGTGGTCCTGATGATTTGATGCGGTATTGGCTGGCATAACCACGCACAGGAGACAGACCGACGTTGTTTCCCCAATGCACATAAGTGAAGAGATATTTGTTCTTGATAACCTTCAGGACAAAAGTGGCCGTCATACTGCCCTTGGGATTTTCAGCCACTACCTGTATATTGTAATTCCCCTGAGGAATATCGTTTCCTTTTACAGCACCGACCTCGCCAGTCTGTGGGTTGATATTCAGTTTTCCAGCCAGCACACTCGGCAAATCCTTGAACGCGTATTTCACCTCGTCACCCGTCACAGCCTTCACCTTTTGCACCAACGCCGTACCCTCAACCATCTCCACTGTCGGTTCGTAGGCAAACTGAGTGATGGCATGAATAAGCGGTACTATCGTGAAAGTATATACCTCATTGAAGTCGGTAGAGCCATACGCATTGGTCGCCGTAACGGTAACCTTGCATTCTGTACCCAATGCCAGATCGTTTTTCGCCAATGTCAATTCGCCCGTCATCGCATCAATGGTGACAGGCGCATTGGCCGGTACTATCGACTTCACACTGTATTTCAGTCCATCGCGCGAACCCACCATCTTCGGGACTACCGTCTTGGTCGGTTCGTCAGTACCAAGCTCTACCTTACTGAAATCAGGCTCATAGACCAGCGACAAAGGCTTCGACACCACATTCACCTCTACGGCATTGGCAAACAAACCTTCGCTGGATTCCGCATCAACCACAGCCGTAGTCAGTTTCATGTCGATGACATACTTACCCGGTTTCAGGTTCTGATGTTTCTTGCCAAACGAGACCACTCCGGCATCCGATACGGTGAACAACTCGTCATTGTCTACCAGTTCTCCCTCGTGTCGTACATTCGCTACGACATACTTCGTAATGTGGATATGGTTTCCGTCGGTAGTTATCGCAGAGGTGGGTAAATCAGCCTCGCTTTTCGACAACACATCCTCATACTTCACGTCCAGCTTCTTCGGCGTAGCCACGATACCTTCCGGCACCGTACGCATCATATTGATATGCACTATATCGTCAAAGCTGTAATGCTTCCCGTCCGATGTACATGCCACGCTCAGCGCATAGCTGCCAATAGCCAACTGATTGGTATTGGCAATGATAATCGCACCAGTTTCCTTATCTATGCCAAAACTTTCGTTCTGCACATTCTCACCATCGAGCGATACGCGTGTTATCTCAAAGTCGTAAGGTTTCGCACCGATATAGGTAGGTGCATAGAGCGTCATGCTCATAGACGGTCCTATGTCGGTAACATCAGAATAGTATAGTTGGAACTTACCACTATCCGTTGTCTCTTCCGAACACGAAACTATCATTATTCCTGCCATCAACACCATCAGTGCATGGAGAAATTTTCCCGTCATACATTTGATTTTTTGTTTCATAGTCTAACTTTAAAGCGTGTATGTCAATTGATATACTTTACCATTTACACTCACCTCTACCGATGCTCCACCAGCATGGAAAGTGCCTACTGTTTCCTTGGTATTATCCGTAAATCCTGCTTCTATCTTCTGCTTCCCAAAGTCGGAAACTGCTCCAAACGGGCAAATCACAGTGACAAAACGGGCCGCTCCCCTTTCCGGTTTCCTGATAGTGTATTGATAGCCAATCCTGTCACCATTCACTTCGCCCAGTTTGTTGGAATAAGGCGAGGTGAGCTTGGTGCAGGCAAAGTCCTGTGCCGTCTCTGCAAAAGTGCGGATGAGCATGTTGTTATTGTCTCCAAAGGCAGTGTGCGCCCCATAGACATGTTGAGCCGACAAATCGTCCACCACCGTTGTCTCTGCGCCTGTACCCGTAGCCAGATGGAAGTTCAGATTGATTTTATCCTTGTTTCCGTCGCCATAGCCTTCATCTACAATCACAAAGAACCTGTTCTCTACAAAGAATACGGCTCTGCGATGGGTCAGTCGGGCATACGATTGATTCTCCGTCACCAGCAACTGTGCATTGCCTTGCTGCTCACACTTCAGCATCTTGCCATTCATATAGCCCTTCTTGATGACCGCACTCAAATCGGTCATCGTATTGTGCATCTTCGTGGCGGCATAAGAATTTCTCATCATATTGCTCTCGGCAGTTCCGCCATAGGAGTACACTCCTGCATCGGGAAAGAAGTTCCTACCCTTCCGATAGATACAGAATGTACCGTTATCGGGTTGGCAATGCCATTTGTTATTCGGGTTGGCATTGTTCTTCAGCACCATCATCGTAGCATCGGCCTTCCATCCGTTGCGCAACATATAGTAGCCCGATGTGGCATAGGTACTCACCAGGCGTTTAGGCATCATTCCCTGACGCCCCTCGGTGGCCAGCCATCGCAGTTCTGCATCGTCGGGATACATGTCGGCATAAAGTCGCAGGTTTTTCAATATCACGCTCTTTGTATAAGATGAATTGCGCGTGTCATTGAAGTTGTCAAGCGAATAGTTCGGAAATATCAAGTCGCATACAAACTTCACGGCATCCTTTATACGACTCGTATAACTCGGCGAGAACACATCCAGACGATTGTTCACCTGAGCCATCCGATACATAGCATGGAAGTCGCTGATAGCTGCAATATGGTAGCTGGGGTCGAGTTCGTTCTGCACACCATCGGCATTAAACTGATTGCTCAACTCCTGACTCACTACGGCTGCACCTTCTTTCAACCATTCTTCCGATTTCTTGAACTCCGGCATCAGCAATCCTGCCGTGGCCACCGACTTAGCCTGCGACAACTTGATATTGCTCCCATCGCCGTAATACCCTCGCCTGATGGTCTCTACCTCATCATTGAATGCCTTCAGGACAGTAGTCAGCCATCCGGCACCGAACTTCGTAGACTGTATGAAGTATGGCAGGAAGTCCATCCTGTCCCTCACACGCTCGGTAGGCTGAAGACCCACCCACGCTACATTCTTGTCAGAGGGTTTGGCTTGCGGATTCGGATACTGCGCCATCCAAGCCTGATAGGCCGACTTCCACGCATCAAGATACTTCTCGTCGCCCGACAGCCGATAGGCTTTGGCCAATGCCGGCATCCACTGATGCCGATGCAGCTGATTCCTGAACTCCTGGTCGGGCATCGTTGCTGCCAGTGTTTCCCAATCTATCTTCCCATTGCTGTCGAAAGAATAATAGGTATCGACCCCGTTTACGCTACTCTCCTTGAAGTTGCGGATGTAGAAACGGTGTTGCAGGGCCTGGTCGGCCATGTTTTGTTCTGCCGGCGTTATCGTCGGAGTCATCAGGTCGGCATGAGGATTGACCACGTTTGCCCGATTCCTATAATACGTCAACAGTTCGCAAGCTGCGTAGTAATACTGTCCCTGCGCATACTGCGCTTTTACTTTTTCCAGTCCGGGATAGTCCAGGTTTAATACTCCGAATGCGGCTTTATCTACCGAATCGGCCGACAGGGAATCGGGATAAGATACTAGTTCTAATACATCCTTCTCCTTAGCGTTCAGTGTGTCTTCTGAGCATCCCACACAGAGGGGAACACCGAGACACAAGGCCATCACTGGGTAAAATGCAAAGTGTTTCATCTGGTTATATTATCTATGATTATTTTTCATGTCGCAAGGCCTTCGATATTCTGCTCCAGCCTGTTATCAACGTTCAGATACGCGAACGAGACTTATATCTCCAACTTAGGCAACACATCTGTCAACAGCGTCTGCTGCCCATCGTCGTTCACGGTGGTTGCTCCGCCCTGATATTCCACCTTCGTGCGCATATCGCGCGTATAGACGCAGAAAGCTCCCGGCTTTTGCCCATCCAGAGCAAACTTGATACGCCACTCTCCTATCTGCCAAGTGCCATCGGCCTCCTGCTTCATCGGTCTTGGCATCGCCGTCTTGGCGTGCGTGTCTACGATGGTAGCAAACCGATATTGGCGGACTTTGGCCGTTTTAGCCGTAAAATGCCAATGATTGCTGTAGGTTTCCATCTTACCTTTCTCGTCGGCCCGCAACCAACTTACGGGCTGACAGAAGAAGCGGTCGGTGACATCGGTGGTCAGACTGCCCGACGAAAACAGGTAGGCATCGCTGATACCATGCGTATTCGAAGTCGATATTTTCACACAACGGTCGCGCTGTTCCACTGTGATAGGCTGCAACACGGCATGCAGAAGGTAGCTCCACTCTACAGGCTCGTCGGCTTCCAACTCGTCGTAGACAAAGATGATACCCGTACGTCCCAGGCTCACCAGATGGCGACGATAGGTCTTCACGTGATTCTTTCCCCATCCATGCGCTTCGTCGAAATGCACATCCGACACCGCAGCACGGTTTTTCCACAGTTCAGACACCACTTCGCCATAGGCATTCGAGGCATCGCCCAACACGTAAGACACCTCCCGACCGGCATACCAACGGGGCATCCAGCCGTAGCCTTCAGTTCCGATGCGCTGCATCATGCCATTGACCAAGATGGTGTTATGGGCACGCGTACCGCGATGGCAATAGACACTATGCGGGTCGATAAATGCCACATGATGCCCACTGCTATAGAATAGCGACTCGCCACCATAGAAGGTGTTCCACGCATTCTGATTGGCAAGGGCATGCGAAGTAGAACCATACGGACTGGAACGGAAGCTCCACATGGCATTCTGCCGATAGTCATGCCAATCGGTCATGCCCGATGCCAGTCCAGATTCGGGAAATATATAGCTCGGCGGCAAACGGTCAAGACCGTCGCCTACAGGTAACTCGCGATGGCACAGCAGGCGAAACCACGACAGGTCGGCCGACTTTCCACCGAATGCTCCCTTCAGAATAGTAGAGTCGGCACGCATCGTCCGGCGCACGTAATCGGCAGCATGGGTATTAACGGTAAGTCGGGCCAGGGCGTCCAGATAGCCTATCCGCGCCCCCGCGGGTTTCAGTTTCTTCTGATGCGAACTGCCGTTACCGCCCGACTTGGAGAAAGGTGGCTGCTGATACATCGTATAATAGACATTCGCCCGATACCAAGGGTCGGCAAAGAAGTCGAATCCCGTAACACGACTATAGAAATAAGGCAACTCTATCAGCGTACGGGTATTCACCGTGAAATACGAATCGCCATTGTGCCACGCTCCATCGGCATTGAGTCCGGGCATGCGTGTGAGCCACACACCGTAACAATAGCGCAGCCACTCGGCAGCCTCCGGCTCTTCACCATACACGCTTACGGCGGCCATTGTCAAGATGCGGAGCGTCATCTGCCACACATGATTGTCGGCAATATGATTCTCCAGTCGGTTCTGATAGTGCTGATACATCTTCCGAGCCTTCGTTCTGATAACGTCAAGCAGCCTGACCTTCTCGTCAGCACTGAGCAAATCGTAGAACGAATCGTAGGCCGTAGAGGCCAGCGAGAGCAGCGTGGCATCGTTGAAGTCGCCCTTCACATTAGGATTCCTGTCCCAGTCCATCATCACCAAGATACGCTTCATGGCCTCGCGGGCGTATGCAGCCTGCTTGGTAAGCAGATAGGCGCGTATGAGTGCGTTGCAATCGGTTTCTTCCTTGTCGATGATGCGCCGGCTTTCGCGCGTCAGATAAGCCTTCACCTGCATCTCGTTCGTCAGGTGTTTCAGCCGCGCAGTGCGTATATTTCCTATCTGCTGCATCTCGCCTTGCATCACCCGGTCGGCCTTCTTGCAATACCAGCGATATTCGGGCAAGGCCTTTCGGACGCGCAACTGCTCCCAATCTGCTTTCAGCACCAATACACGGGGATGCGCATCGGGCATTCTGGACAGCAGGGTCTGCACGGACGGCGGACAGAAATAATCTGCCGTAGGATTCATCACCAGCTTCAGTGTGTTGCTCCAATGCACCTTCCGCCCTTCCACGTATCCATATTGCCAATACCACGTGCCGCGAGCCAAGGGCTTCTCGGTGTTATAGAATGGGTATTTCGTCGTATGTTCCACCGTCTCCGCATCGGGAAACGTCGGTTTCCGCGAATACCTTATCTTATAAGTGAAGCTCTTTTTGGGGGTCGGACGGTCGCTCTCAAGCCCGTCCAGGCCTGTCGCTACCGGCAACTGCACACCCAAAGGCCACTGAAAGGCTACAGCACGACGCGTTATCTCGTCGCCATCGGCAGGCGAGGGCGTGGCTCTCATCTCGTGCATCAGCGTCACGTCGTCGAGTACGATGCGCGTCTGTGCCTGCACTTCCATCACACTGTATGTGGCGAAGCACAGTCCCAACGCTGCGATATATACGCTCTTGTTTTTCATCATAGACTACTTCTATTTACTGCTACGGCTTGGCAGCATCGCTGCAAAGCCCGAACAGCACTGCTGCAGAGCCTAGGCAGCAATGCTGCCAGGCCCTTGCAGTAAACCGACTATCATTTCTTTTGTTCCACAGGCATCCACTTCGCCTTCATCCGAGTGGCTTTGGAGGGATGGCGTTGCATCCACTCGGCCAACATATGCCTATGCGCCCGCAGCACATCGCGGTATTGCGCCACCACTGCCAGATTGACCATCTCGCCTCTATCGGTCGACATATCGAACAGCTGTTCACGGTTCTTGCCCGTGTCGTACATCACATATTTATATTGTGGAGTGCGCACCATCCATCCCAGCGTACCTGCTGTCTGGGCAAAGTTGGTCTCCGTGACGACATAGGGGTGAATCTCCACACTGCCATCGCCACGCTCCAAGGCTGCACGCCAACTCTTTCCGAGCCTGCCTGCGGGCAGAGATATGCCTGCGAAATCGCAGAGGGTGGGCATCAGGTCTTCGCCGTTGCTGACCAACTGGGACATCACCTTGCCGTGGTTCTTGCCGTGGGGCATGCACACTATCAAGGGGATATTCACCACGTTCTCGTAGAGTGCCGTCTTCTGATTCCACTGATGGGCCGCGCAACCGTCGCCGTGGTCGCTGGTGAATATCACCAGTGTGTTGTCCCACAGACGCTGTCTGTCCAGTTCGTCGACTATCTGTCCTATCTTGGCATCTACGGTTTCTACCAGTTGATAGTAGGCATTCAGATAGCTCCGCCAGTCGTCGGGCGTATATTCGGCCGTGGGATAGATCTTCAGGCTGGAGCGTTTTTCGTACGACAGTGCCGACGCATCGTAGGGATTACGGGCAAAGTTGGCCGGCAATGGCGGACGCTCATCAGGACGCTTCTCCACGATTCGGCCATCGGGCGGATTCTGCCCACGGGCAAACTCGCATATTCCATGCGGATTGTTAAACGAGGCTACCAGGAAAAAGGGGGAATCGTGCTTGCGGCGTAGGAATGATACGCAGGCTTCGGCTAACCCCTCGTCGTCGAAACCGTGCAACTTTGTGAAGCCGAATGCCGTAGCCGAGGGCAGTTCGGCCGTATTGACATGCCATTTACCGGCGTAAGCACACTCATAACCGCCCTGAGACAGCAATGAGCCTAGGGTCTGATTGCGCAACGAGTCGGGCAAAGGATTCCCGTTTTCCTGCATACCTGTCTCGGTAGGCATGTAGCCGGTGAACATCGCCGCACGCGAAGGACCACTCAACGGGAATGCACAATAGGCGTTGGCAAACCTCACGCCACGGGCCGCCAAACGGTCCATGTTGGGCGTCTTGACGTATGGATTCCCGGCACACGACATGGCCATGGCCGACTGTTGGTCGGTCATGATATAAAGGATGTTAGGACGCTTCTGTGCCATTGCCAGCAGAGGCAAAGGCATCGTCAACGAAAATATAATTGCTCTTGTATTCATATACATGGTATTACTGATGTGGCGAAATTATGAAAAGCGCATGAATCGCACTAGCAAAATTGTCCAAACAATTAGCAATATCGTTCAAAAGCAGCCTAAACAGGCATTTTATTGCACAAAACTGACATTGTTTTCAACAAATAGACTGATGCAGATGAGACTTTTAAACTATCTTTGCCTTATCATTAAAACAACCATCAAAAACATTCGTAACTATGAAATTAAAAGCTTTGGGAATGTCCTTTTTGCTCTTGATGAGTGTCGGTAGCCAGACTGTATGGGGAAGGACGCCCGACAGGGTGACAGACGGCGTGTTCCAGAACCTGAATCTAGATTATCCCGGACTGGAAAAAGTAAAGGCGTGCTATACCAAGAAGGATATGAAAGGGGCTGCCCGCGAGTTGCTCAAATACTACAGGGCGCGTCAAGGAGTGGTAGACCCGGACATAAATCCGGCCAAGGTGAAGCTGAGCGACAAAGAGCAAAAACGGGCTGAGGAAGCACTGAGCCACACTTTCTATGTACACGATGGCTACCAGCCGTCGTTTAATTACGGCAAAGACATAGACTGGCAATACTGGCCTGTCAAGGACAACGAACTAAGATGGCAGTTGCATCGGCACAAATGGTTCACCCCGATGGGCAAGGCTTATCATACCACTCATGACGTGCGCTATGCCCGCGAGTGGGCTTTGCAATATGCCGACTGGATAGCTAAGAATCCACTGCTCGACATCAAGAAGAATGCCTACGAGGGCAATGTGAAAATTACCGAGCGGGAAAAGGAAAACGTGAGGTTTGCATGGAGGCCTTTGGAGGTGAGCCACCGACTGCAAGACCAGATACACCAGTTTGTACTCTTCCTGAATTCACCGGCTTTCACTCCCGAATTTCTCACCCTCTTTCTCGACAACTATCACAGACACGCCGTACACATCACGCGCAACTATTCGGAACGAGGAAACCACTTGCTCTTCGAGGCACAGCGGATATTCTTCGCAGGGACTTTCTTCCCCGAATTCAAGGAAGCCAAGCGGTGGCAGAGCGAGGGAATGGACATCCTGAACAAGGAGATACATCAGCAGGTGTATGACGACGGGGGACAGTTTGAACTGGACCCTCATTACCACCTGGCATGTATCAACATCTTCTGCCGAGCCATAGAGATAGCACAGGCAAACCGTCTGCAACACGTCATTCCGCAGACGTATATAGATACGGTGGAAAAGATGATAGAGCTGTATAGCAACATCTGTTTCCCCGATTACTCCAACCCCTGTTTCAGCGATGCCAAGCTCACACCCTATCAGGAAATTGTCAAGGACTATCGCGCTTGGTCGAGACTGTTCCCCCATAACAAGCAGATAGCCTACTTCGCATCCACAGGCAAGAAGGGCGCACAGCCTACCTATCTCTCCAAGGGATTCCTCACGTCGGGCTTCTTCGTATTCAGAAACGGATGGAAACAGAATGCGACGGTGATGGTTGTCAAGGCCGGCCCGAAGGGAGAGTGGCATTGTCAGCCCGACAACGGCACATTTGATATATGGTACAACGGCAAAAACTTGTTTCCCGACAGCGGTTCATATATCTATGCGGGAGACAGTGTGGTGCAGAAACAGCGTGATTGGTTCAGACAGACGGCTGTACACAACACCCTGACGCTGAACAAGCAGAATCTGCAAACCACCAGCTCGAAGACCCTGCTATGGCGACCTGAAGGAAACGTACAGACACTCGTCACGGAGAATCCCAGCTATACCGACCTACGACATCGCCGGACGGTGTTCTTTGTAGACCAAACCTACTTCGTGATTGTAGACGAAGCATTGGGCAATGCCAAGGGAACTATCGACCTGCACTTCCTGCCTTGCGACGGGAAACTGGACATCGACGAAACCCAGCATCGTGTAACTACCTGCTACGACGGCGAGAGCAATATGGTGATACAGACCGTCGGACCACAATCTTTCAGCACCATACAGGAAGAAGGATGGTATTCGACGGCCTACAGAAAGAAACAGGCGCGTCCCGCTATCCGCTTCAGCACCGAGAAACAAAGCGATGCGGCGATACGATTCGTGACACTTGTCTATCCTTGTAAAGAGCAAGGTGCAGTGAAATCTTTCAAGGCTGACATCGTAGATGCAGGCGAGAATTCGCTCAAAATCAATATCGACATCGACGGTAAGAAACGTCAACTCCAATGGAAAACAGCTTAAAAACCCTTTATTCATCATGAAACTACAAATTCTATCGGCTTGCTTACTGGTATCAACAGGTTCTATGGCAGCCGACAAACAAAATGAAAAATGGGTGGACAACGCTTTGCGCACTGCCACCCACCAACTCTTATACACTGCCAAATCCATCAACACGCCTAATACCCTGCCCCGATCGTCGTGGCGAGGATACGACATCGCCTTCCTGGAAAAACAGATGGAAGCTGACAGTATGCACTTTGCCCGCGAACTGGTGAAACAGACTCCAGCCGACAAAGTGGGTACGTTGCGCACGTGCGATATCTACGACTGGACCAGCGGATTCTATCCCGGTTCGCTATGGTATGCCTACGAACTGACCAAGAATAACAAGTTGAAAACCGAGGCCGAACGATTTACCACCATGCTCAATCCTATTCGAAGATATACCGAGACGCACGATATCGGGTTCATGGTAAACTGTAGCTACGGCAATGCGCTCAGATTGCAGCACAACGATACCATCAAGGCTGTCATCACAGAAACGGCCGACAACCTCTGCAAGCGGTTCGATTCGCGGATAGGATGTATTCGTTCATGGGATTTCGGTACATGGAACTTCCCCGTCATCATTGATAATATGATGAATCTGGATTTGCTGTTCAATGCCAGCAAGCTCACCGGCGATACCAAATACCGCGACATTGCCATCAAGCATGCCCTTACAACAATCAAACATCACTTCCGCAGAGACTTCACCTCGTTCCATGTGGTGAGCTACAATGCGGACGGGAGCGTGGAAAAGCAATGCACCTTTCAAGGTAAAGCTGATAATTCGGCATGGGCCAGAGGACAGGCCTGGGCTGTATACGGATATACTGCATGCTATCGGGAGACAGGTAACAAAGCCTTCCTAGCGCAAGCTGTGAATATAGCCGACATGATTATGAAACGTGTCAAGACACAAGACCGCATCCCCTATTGGGACTATGACGCTCCTGCATACACCGATACACCGCGCGATGCGTCGGCAGCTGCCATTACGGCGTCGGCCCTGATTGAGCTAAGTACTTTGACACCTGATGGTAAGAGATATTTCGACTATGCCCGTACTATTCTGCGCAGTTTGTCATCTCCCCGATATCTAGCCGCTAAAGGCACTAACAATGGCTTCATTCTGATGCACTCGGTAGGGTCGCTGCCCAACGGGTCGGAAATAAATACACCTATCAACTACGCTGATTATTACTACCTGGAAGCATTGAAACGCTATATTGACTACAAAAAGAAATAGATTTTCTCTCTGCTTTGAAGAAAGGTAGGAAAGACTTCTACCGCTCCTCATACAAAAACGGACACCTCATTCAGGCGTCCGTTTTTATTTTTTTACTATCTGCAATATCATGTGCGATGTCCACCATCACCTCTACCAAAAGAAATTCCTGTAAAACTTTTACTGCTTGGATGATTGAATTATGAATGGTAAACGTATCTCCTACATGGTAGATGAATCAATCACACTATCAACATAATCTCTTCCCCTGCCCTGCAAAGCAAACTACATCAGGAAATGCCTTTCCTTCACTATCATTATCTGATAAATAAGTCTCCTGAATAAGAAAAAGATTAAGCACACAAAGGCCCTCTCATCTGATGCCTTTATGCAATTGTGGCTGATACCATCAATTACTCATTGATAGATAAATGCACAAAAAAAGAGGGTAAGCATAAAACTTACCCTCTTATATATGAATCGTAATTCTAGATTATTCAGCAACCTGAACAGTAGCGCGACGGTTGTAAGAAACTGGTGAAAGTTCGTTTACACCACCCTTACCAGTAGTCTGGATCTTATCACGATCAACACCCATGTTAACAAGTGCATCAGCAACAGTGTTAGCACGACGCTCAGAAAGAGCCTGGTTGAACTCAGGAGTACCAGTCTTGCTATCAGCGAAACCTGTAACGAGGAGGTTAGTGTTGTTGTCCTTAGCATACTTAGCCAAAGCTTCAACGTTAACGAGATCCTTCTTAGAAGCAACTACGCTCTTACCAATGTTGAAGAATACAGATACAGGAGTTGTAACATATTCCTTAACAGACTTGTTCTCAACAGGCTTCTGGTTAGCCAACATATCCTTCAGGCGAGCAATCTCTGCATTAGCATCGTTGAGCTGAGCATTGAGAGCGTCGATCTGAGACTGAGAAAGAGCCTTGATAGCATCAACATCTGGAGTCTTGTCCCAAGATGCCTTACCCAAATTGAAGGTCAAACCAATTTCACCATAGAGGTTGTTATCACGCTTGTCCCAACCACGATGAGTAGAAGGCTTACTAGCTTTTCCATCAATATCATTGCTCATGCTGTTCCAACCAAGTTCAACGTTAACAGCAACTTTCTTGCTTACGTAGAATTGATTCAAGATACCTGCACTGAAACCAAGAGCATATCTGTTATAAGTCATAGAACGACCTACACCCATACCTGCGAATGGTACGAAGTTCCAAACACGATCAGGGTTGTAACCACAAAGCATATTGCTTACGTTGAACAAAACCTGCTCGTTGGCAATCCAGTATCTGTTGCCATTACCAGCATTGTTTCCGTCAGTTACAGTCTTACCCCAAATACCCTGTACTTTTGTACGGAGACCGAGACCAGGAGTAAACCACTTACCGATTGCAACAGCAGCACCAGGATTAGAACGGAACTTCTTGATTGGGCTATTGCTTAGACCCAAGCCATGTTCTTCCTGTGAATACCAAGCGTTCCAATCAGCACCTACCTGAATGAACCAATTGCTCCAAAATGAATTTGTAGCTACACTGTATTTCTGAACAGGATCAGCGTCCTGTGCCATTGTAGCCATTGATACACCGGCGAAAGCCAGTACCATGAATAACTTTTTCATAATCTATTACTATTTATAATCAAAAAATATTTTCTCTCTAACATATATTATCATGCCATTACTAGCCGATAATCTGGGAGCAAAGTTAATAATTAATTCCTAACAAAGTACGTTTTTATTAAGAAAAAATGATAAAAACCATTTATTTTTTTGATTTACCGCAATTATTTGAGTTTTTTTCTGTTTTTTACTTCAACAAATGTTCTATCTCACTCTGTTTTAAGATGCCAAGTACATTTTTACCATCTGGCGTATAACTGGCATTCTGACAGGCAAAAAGGTTATTGACTATACCTTCCATCTCATCATTACTCAATACCTGACCATAAGGAATGGCAGCCTTTCTTGCCATGACCAATGCCAAAGCCTCATGAATTTCCGTTCGCATATCAATCGGCTTCTCCATTGCAGCAACTATCATTTCTTTGACCAATGTGGGAATATCTACACCTTCTAATTCTGCAGGAATCGCATTGACAGCATAACTATTTCCACCCAAGGCAGAAAATTCGAAACCCATATGTACAAACTCATCTTGAATTTTATCCAAAGTTAGGCTCTCAGTAGTCGATAATTGAACTGTCTGGGGAAATAACACTTTCTGCGAAGGAGCATGATGCACCTGCAACTGTTGCATGTATTGTTCGAAAAGAATACGGACATGGGCACGATATTGATCGATTATCATCAGGCCGGACTTGACAGCCGTCATGATATATTTGCCCTTATATTGGTAATGTACAGGTGACTTATCGGCCGTTACATGCTCGTCTGGCAACTCCATACTGCCCTCCTCGGTCGGCCGAGAAGCAAACACATCATTCTCATGAGGCTGTGCCAATCCCTGATAAAGTTCCTCCCACTGGCTAGGAACACTAGCTGGCTTATCCGATTTAAACGGATTATAATTGGGATTATACTTCACCTTCGGCACTTCTACATGAGTATTCTGTGTAAATACAGGAATTTCAGGACGCCCTTCGGTATCAAAATCAATGGTCGGAATATCATTGAACATTCCGACAGCTTCCTTGACGGCTGCCATCAGTATCTGCCAAATAGGCTGTTCGTTCTCAAATTTAATTTCTGTCTTCGTAGGATGGATATTCACATCAATATCCTCTGGATTCACTTGGAAGTATATGAAATAAGGAACTTGCTCTCCCATAGGGACTAATCGCTCGAAAGCCGTCTGCACAGCTTTCCCAAAATAGGGGTGTTTCATATAGCGCCCATTGACAAAGAAATACTGATATACTCCTTTCTTACGCGCAGACTCCGGCTTACCCACAAACCCATGAATATCGCACATGCTCGTTTCAACATCTACCGGAAGCAAATCCTGATTGAGCCGTTTGCCAAACACTTCTATGATTCGCTGCCGGAGACTCCCCTGTCGCAAATTGAAAACCTCGGAATCATTGCTATGCAACGTAAAAGCCACATCGGGATAGACCAACACAATACGCTCGAAAGCAGCGATAATATGGTTCAGTTCTGTAGAGTTTGACTTGAGGAATTTTCGTCTTGCAGGTACGTTAAAAAACAAATTCTCCACTTTGAAGTTGCTACCCACTGCACATGAACATGCTTCCTGACCGGTAAACTTACCCGCAGAGACGGTCAATACTGTACCAAGTTCATCATCTGGCCGACGCGTCTTCAATTCTATCTGGGCCACAGCGGCGATAGAAGCCAAAGCTTCGCCTCTGAATCCCATCGTATGCAGCGCAAAGAGATCATCTGCCTTGCGAATCTTAGACGTCGCGTGCCGTTCAAAAGAGAGCCGGGCATCGGTCTCCGACATGCCTTTCCCGTCGTCTATCACCTGAATAGATGTCCGACCGGCATCCACCACAATCACATGTATATTCTTGGCACCAGCATCCACAGCATTTTCCACCAACTCTTTAATAACGCTGGCCGGACGCTGTATCACCTCGCCGGCAGCTATCTGATTAGCCACCGAATCCGGTAAAAGTTGTATGATGTCGCTCATATATGTTCTTTCTTTTATCCTATTATTATATAAGGTATACCCACAGCAGCACCAAAAGCAGTATCAACACCACTAACAGTCCAAAGCCCAACGCATTCCCCTGCATCAATCTGTGCTGCCGGCGACGCTGTACACGGGGTGTCGCTTGATGAAGCGCCTGTCGTATCTTATCTGGTGAATATCCTTCTTCCTGCATCATACCCAACTCACATCTGGCCCGCCGTTCTATTTCTGCGAGTCTCTCACTCCGTTCATCCACATATATCATTTCATGGTGGAAGCCACGTGGCTTGGGTTGTTTGAAGAAATTCATTTCGTATAGTCCTCCTTCGGCCTTATCACCGTCGGCTTCTGACGATTAAGATGCTGCAATGGAGCTTCCTGACGTTTGACCACCTTCAGCACGGAACCAGCTGCTTTTCCACGCCATTCAAACACATCTGTAGGGCTGGTTGGTCTCAGTTCCTCGAACCAGGCAAACTCCGGAAGTTTGTATTTCATCGGCGGAATCTGCGTCATCGGATATAGCGTGCCTTGGGGTTTGGGCATCCAGATTTTTTCCAACTGCCGATTCTTGTTCATGAACATACGCATCGTATCTGATTCCACATAATTCAAGCCTATCAACGAAGAATCCTTATCGTCCATAGGATAGTATATCACCTTCACATTACCAGTCGCCACAATACGTCGAACGACGCCATCCGTAAAGTAAGCATCCATCACTTTCGACGACACCTGATTGTAATTCTTTCCATCAGGCATACGTTCAACAGACAGAGCCTGCCCCACTACGTGAGCATCTCGTATCGTACTATCGTTCATATACACCAATATCTTCTCGCCCAATATCTGCCGTCCGCCATTCCAAGCTATCGGGTCTTTATACATCGTCATGCAACTATCCTTTGAATTCGCTACCAACGAGTCACAGATAGCTTGCATGTCGGCACGGTACACTTTCACATGGTCAAAGCAATGCACCTTGCGATACATCGAGTCGGTATTGATATGGAAGGTATATATCTTCATCGAATCGGCATGCATATAGAGCGTATCTTTCTGAGAATAGTCCTTGGCAAGCACTTTCCGAGTAGCCCATCCATAGCCGGTCTTCTCGTTATAGTTCATGCGCTCGCATTCCAACCGGTTCTTATTTACCTTATCTATATAGATGACGTTGCCATATCCACGTGCCAATCCGGTATTCTTATCATAGAACAAACTGTCTCCGGTAATGGTCTTCTCTTTGTCTACCACTGTAGACCGGCCATACATCTCTGCCTGGTCGGTCTTCGTATCGAAGTAAGCATTTTCGGTATCAATCACACTCCCATTCTGTGTAATCTTTGAAGGTCCTGTCACATGCGCCTTCGACCGCCGTGTATCATAATGCAACGTATCAGTGGTAATGAGCCTTCCGGCATTCGTCATACGCACATTGAAGCGGAATGTCGCCTCTCGCGTATCCATCCTGTATTCGCCCCAGTCCGAGGATAATCTGTCCTTACCATCTATCAGCCGTCCACCTTCGAAGAAGTAAGCATAGTTATACAGCTTATCATAGTCCAGACTATCCGTATAGAGTGTTTGCCTGCGATGCTTCAACACCACATTGCTACGTGCCGTCAGCATCTGGTTCTGCCCATCATACACGCCTCTGTCACACGTCAAAGACAGCGTATCGCCCTGCTTGAACCTTACATGCCCAAATGCTTTCACCGAATTTGACTGTTGGTAGAAATACGCACTGTCACACCATAGCTGTGCGCCTTGATGTGTGAAGTGCACATGCCCCTTGACTATCTGTGCATCGGGTACCTGACTATACATATCAAACTTCAATTCGTCCGAGTGTACCAAGTATACACGGTCGTCTTTCTGTGGCTTTTTCGGTGGCCGAATAGCCCACATAGCTTGAAACAGACATAGTCCAAACAGGCATAAAATCATGCCTGTCATGATTCTATGCCCGCTTTTTGTATTTTGTTTTCTATCGTTGAGGTCTATCATTTAACCCATCCTTGATACTCAAATTTACAACCTCTATAGTGCTCGTTCATCCTCACATAGGTATGCTTTATCTTATCGACAACCCAATCGTGAATCTTCTTTTCCTTCTCTTTGGCCAAGACAAGATTCTTCATCACCTGGAAGTCCTCGGTAATCTTGGCTTTATGCCCCTCCGTCCTGCTCTTCAGTTTCACGATGGCAACCACCTGCTTACCCTTACTATTAATCATACTGAACGGTTCAGAAATGTCGCCCACCTTCATGCCTTCCACCTGACGGGCCACCTCTGTTGGCAGGTCTTTCATCTGGAATTTTGAAGTCATTGCCTGGTTCTGCACATCATTGAATGCCATCAAGCCATGATTATTCTTCGTATCCTTATCTTCCGATATAAAAGTGGCAGCTTCCTCGAAAGTAAATTTACCCGCTTTGATATCACTACTGATAGAATCGAGACGGGCATGGGCCTTAGCCAGCGCATCTTCAGAAACCTTCGGTTTCATCAGGAGATGGCGCACCTTCACTTTGTCGCCACGCTTGTCAATCAACTGAATGATATGAAAACCAAACTCACTTTCACATATTTTGGAAATCTTCTTGGGATCTGTCAGATTGAAAGCCACTGAAGCAAAAGTCGGATCAAGCATACCGCGCCCCATATAATCCATCTCGCCACCCATACGTGCAGAACCGGGATCTTCAGAATACAAACGGGCCAGTGTAGCAAACGAAGTTTCACCGGAAGTTACACGCTCCGTGAAATTACGCAGTTGGTCTTTCACCCTGTTAATCTCTGTCTGCTCTATACGAGGCTGGCGAACGATGATTTCCACCTCCACCTCAGTAGGTACGAAAGGCAGACTGTCCTCCGGAACATTACGGAAATAATTGCGCACATCAGAAGGTGTCACCGTTACGTCTTTCACCAACTCACGGCGCATATTCTCAATCAGCTTGCGATTCTTGAACTCATCGTGCATTTCATCGCGCATCTGCGCAATGGTCTGATTACGGTATTCTTCCAGTTTCTCGCGCGAGCCGGCACTATTTATCCAAAAGTTGATTTGCTGTTCCACATCTTGGTTCACTTCTGCATCCGACACCTCTATAGAGTCGATGGCAGCCTGGTGCAAAAACAGTTTCTGAACAGCTATCTGTTCCGGAATCATACAATCAGGGTTACCCCCCCACTTGACACCTTCTACCTCGCCCTGCATGCGGGCTGCCTCAACATCCGACTTCAAAATAGGTTCATCACCTACCACCCAGATGACTTCATCTACTACTGCATTCTGTGGAACCTGTACTTCTTCCTTAGCCGAAGTCGTATCAGCCTGACTGCCAGTCTGCCTACCCGTCTTACCGGCGCGAGCCGACATGCCGGCCAACAGCATCACAGCCACACAGCCCATCAATATCTTATTTCCTTTTTTCATGTATCTTATATTTCTGAATATACATTAATGCTTGTTCACGGTCTGCAACACGTCTCGGTCTATAGACACGGTGTACTTTTTCCGCAAACCGTTCACCCAATCCTTCTCCCGCTCTTCCTGATAATCGGCCACTACCAAATGGCGCACATCGTCAATAGACTTAGGGGCTTTCAACTTCTTTCCATAGACAGCCATATAGGGATAGCCTTCCACCGTAGCGCTGCGTCCGACACCGTTGCCAAACACCTTGGCATCGACGAGTAGGTCGTCTCCCGGTTTGAAGAGACCTTGCCTTGCCCGCACCGTCGTTACACCGTCCTGACTGAAAGTGCGCTTTATCATGTCTGCCCAGCTATTGAAGTCTGCCGTTTTCAGCAATTTTTTCACGGCTTTCAGCTCTTTCTTCGTCTTAGCATAGTAAGCTATGCCTTTATAACGAGGTTGTCCCCAGCGATATTTCTTCTTGTTTTTCCGAAAATAGCGTTCCAGTCCAGCCTCATCGCGAGCAGCACTATCCCACACCCTACGACTACAGATATCATATAGCAGCAAACCATCGCGATATTCCTGCATCAGAAAGTCCCGACTTCCCGATATTATCCGGCGGTCGTCCATTGTCCGGCTGCTATCCGTTTGCAGTGTTTCTACTATCTGGCGGATTCTCCTACCGGTCATTCTTTTGCGAACATTCTGTCGCTCTACCCATTTCAACAGGTCGGCATGCACAGAATCGTAAGGCAAGAAATCGCGTTTCTCTATCAGTTTGATGATATGGAAACCACTCGGCGACTCAAACGGCCTGCTCATCTCACCTACCTTCAGAGCCAGCATCGCAGTCTCCACTTCAGCCAACATCTCGCCCCGCTGCATCCAAGGCAGTTCACCGCCACGTGCAGCCGAGCGCTTGTCTTCAGAGCTACGACGTGCCAACGCAGCAAAGTCGTCTCCCCGTTGCAGTACCCGATAAATCGAATCTATACGTTGCCGGGCTGCCATCTCTGCACTACGCGGGGCACGTTGCCCCACATGCAAGTAGATTTGAGCCACCTTATACAGTCCTCCATTGGCCGCCGTGCGCCTTTTCACATCTTCGTAGAGACTACGGGCCACCACTTCTGCATCCATACCCGACACCATCGCCGACCTCGCCTGACCACTACGATAAGCAGCCAAATTGCTCCGAAACGACGACAACGTATCCAGACGCGCATCAAGTGCTGCCTCTATTTTCAATTTATAGTCGACGAAGAGAGGCAGATAGTCCTCGACCGACTTCTTATCTATAACACCCGCTGCATTGTTTTTATTGTAGGAATATTCAAATTCCGAACGTGTGACAGCCTTTCCGTTGATGGTCATCACCACGGGATCGGCAGTCTGCCCGAACACCATGCTCCCTGTGAGGAGCATACCTACCAGTAACAACGCAGAAGGTGTACGCCGCATCAACTTATTCGAAGCGAGAATAGTTAGGAGCTTCGCTCGTGATGGAAATATCATGAGGATGGCTCTCCTGCACACCGGCATTGGTAATGCGGGTAAACTTGGCCTCATGCAGTTGCTCGATAGAGGCTGCACCGCAATATCCCATACCCGAACGCAAACCGCCCGTCATCTGGTAAATCACTTCCTGAACCGTTCCCTTGTAGGGTACACGTCCTGCAATACCTTCCGGAACGAGTTTCTTCACATCTTTCGTATCGCCCTGGAAATAGCGGTCTTTCGAACCGTTCTTCTGTTCCATAGCTTCGAGCGATCCCATTCCGCGGTAACTCTTGAACTTACGACCGTTGAAAATGATAGTCTCGCCCGGACTTTCTTCAGTACCGGCTACCAGCGAACCTATCATCACACAGCTGCCACCGGCTGCCAATGCCTTCACCACGTCGCCCGAATAGCGCAGACCGCCATCGGCAATCAATGGCACTCCAGTACCCTTCAGCGCCGAATATACATCGTAGACAGCACTCAACTGGGGCACACCCACACCGGCTACCACACGCGTAGTACAGATAGAACCCGGACCGATACCCACCTTGATACCGTCGGCACCATTCTCTACCAGCATCTTGGCAGCAGCTCCTGTAGCCACATTGCCCACGATAACATCTACCTGTGGGAATGCAGCCTTCACTTCGCGCAACTTGTCAATCACGCCCTGTGAGTGTCCGTGGGCCGTATCTATCACAATAGCATCAGCCCCAGCCTCTACCAAAGCCCGTGCACGGTCCAATGTATCTACCGTCACACCGACACCGGCAGCCACGCGCAAACGTCCTTTGACGTCTTTACAAGCCATCGGTTTATCCTTCGCTTTGGTTATATCCTTATAGGTAATCAAGCCTACCAAATGGTTTTCGGCATCTACTACCGGCAATTTCTCTATCTTGTTTTCCTGAAGAATCTGTGCCGCAGCTGTCAAGTCTGTCTGCTGATGGGTCGTAACCAGGTTC
Organism: Prevotella mikamonis; assembly: GCF_055381405.1. Classification (NCBI taxonomy): domain Bacteria; kingdom Pseudomonadati; phylum Bacteroidota; class Bacteroidia; order Bacteroidales; family Prevotellaceae; genus Prevotella; species Prevotella mikamonis. Next base: position 2,809,834 of record NZ_AP035785.1, on the reverse strand, counting down.
TCAGATGTCATCACTTCATCAATCTTCTTGTCCAGTCGGCGCTCAAAACGCAAGTCGCGGTTGGTCACGATACCTACCAGATGGTTTTCCTCGTCTACCACGGGAATACCGCCAATATGATATTCGTGCATCATCTCCAGCGCATCACGCACCGTCCTACCACGACGAATAGTCACCGGGTCGTAGATCATTCCATTCTCCGCACGCTTCACGATAGCCACCTGGCGCGCCTGGTCCTCTATCGTCATATTCTTATGAATAACCCCGATACCACCTTCACGCGCAATGGCAATAGCCATAGCCGACTCTGTAACAGTGTCCATAGCTGCCGTCACAAACGGAATATTAAGCGTAATGTTACGTGATAACTGTGTTTTTAACTCTACCTCTTTGGGCAGTACATTGGAATAAGCTGGAATCAAGAGGACGTCATCAAAGGTGAGGCCGTCCATTACAATTTTATCTGCAACAAATGATGACATATTGTAATTTTAAAAATTTATTGCGTGCAAATATAGCAATAATTTTCCACATAGGCCTTCTCTCTGCACAAGATTTCATTTCTTATTAATGCTATTTAACGACCATCTATATAAGGCAAAACCCTTACCACTCCAAAGTAAATCGTTTCATCGTTCAAACCATATACAAAGAAACAAGATTAGGCAAAATACAAAATAGTAATCATTGCCAGCTACTACCAATAAACACGAGCCATTCAAGATAAAAATATCATCTTTAATATTGTCGAATCTTTATCCCCAAAAATTCCCAAATATAAGTACATCATCCGTTTTGTCAATAGGAAATATTTCATCAAGAGATACGCCCAGAATATCAATTAAGCCCCACTCTCCACATCCATCACAAGGAATTTCCCCTTTTCTGATATTTGGATAACATTCTTTCTTACAAGTGTCATTAGGTTTACCATATCACAAAACATTTACCATAAGCCTTTCCGTAATTTACCACGGGACTTTATTGTTTCAACCCAAAAAGTTCTATCTTGATAGGGTCAATACGCCTCTCTACACTTGATGACCATGCTAATCCCAATCCATACCGTTTAACTAAAAATAAAATTTATTTGCCCATGTTTTAACAAATATTAAAGAGATTATCGCATGGAGACATATACTATCCTCATTGTGGTAAACATTCAATTATCTTTAAATAACCTATCAAGTTTTTTCCTTATTGCACCTAACGCTATACTTTGGTCATGGCTTATAGTCATTCCTATTCCACTACTTTTTACTACTGCTATACATTGATTATTACTGTAATCGTAAAATGTTACTGTAATATATGTATGTCCTCCATCCCATTTTTCAGAAGTAACATGGATATTAGGCGAAAGAATACTATCAGAACATTCCAACACCTTTGAGATATCAGAAACAGATAATACTTTTAGACTTGTTTCTGCAATTTGATTTTGGACTGCCATTACAATATCATCTAATTCTCTGTTTCCTGACGACTCACTACCAAAAATAACATACTTATACTTACTTATATCTGCATTGTTTGATAGTACAATCTTGCTTGATGCACAAGATGTCATTAATGTTATAATAATAGCAATAGATATAACATGTTTGATTAATTTCATCTTTTTCTTCATTCCTATGGCTCATTAAGTTCCTATCCAAGCCGTTAATTATACAGAAGCGTGGAACAATATGGCATACACTTACTTGAAAGTCGTAGGAAACCTTGGATACGGATGTAACAATAGCAACCCTCATTATAGCATGAGAATCATGAGGCTATTCTTGTATCTAATCTGAATATTTCCTACGTTTCCAAGTACAAGATAAGCATAACGCTTCTTTCTTTTCTAAATGTGTCTTGGAGAGAGTTATCTCTATCCAAATACAAAAGTATAAAAAATCCGTGATATATTTAGATGTAAACTACTAATATCACGAATTTTATCTAGCATAAGGTTGATTTTCTGTGTTTCAATACTCTTGCACGAAGCACGCCTATTTTCACATCCCACAACCGTATGGGGGAGACACTCATCTTGCAATTAAACTATTTGATCTCGCCGTCCACCGTGATACAGCACATTAGAGGCAAGTTACCGTTCAGCTCTGCGCTGTCTTTCTTCATGTAAAATAAGACCTTAATGTACTACGCATAACTCACCTTTTTTGTCACAAAAAAAACTTAGTGAGCTACCGACCGCTATGCAGAACGCAAAAGATTGTAGAAACAGAACCTTTCAACAAGAAATCTACACTTGTTACAAGACTAACAGAATGGTAACTAACTTCTTGGCATGTTTGGTTTCACAACGATTTCCGATAACTTCAAGTCAAACGAAAAACAAAACATAATAAACGCTGTATCAGCCAATTCGCTACACATCCCTCAAATTTGCAAGTCCACTATATGTTTATTTTAGACATTAACCACCCTGGCTCTAGTTTAAGAGGATTTAACACCACGTAGTTTCTAAAAGTTCTCTGTGTATACCGTCCTCACGCTCCCTATAACAATAGTAACTCCTCCTCCACTCCCTCTCAAAGCTAGAAAAAACAAACAAAAAGCATGGGACTCAATCTCTCTGGGAAGTTGCTTTTATAGGATAAAGTAGAAGTGGAACAACTAACCCTACCTAAAAATACGAGCGGGATACCACTGTCGTAGATATGCAAGTTGACTATCACTTGGGTTGTAGGGACGAATTGAATTCACCCTGGATTCCTTTCTTTGGGAGAAAGAATATATTTCATCAACGAATTACAGCACAAAACATCCACATTGTGCTGGAAAAGTTATATCTTTGCCACACAACAAACTATCAATCTACAATAACAAATTAATAACGTGACATGAAAAAGATTTTCATTTCCATGCTGTGTCTATGTCTCCCGTTGACGGGATTCGCAGCCACACCACGCGGTCAGCGTGCCTCCAACGTCCGGCTCAACTCCATCGGCTATCTGCCTACCGCACCGAAACAGGCCAGCATCGTTGGTAAGAAATGTGCTTTCAACGTAGTGAATGCCAAGACGGGGAAAGTGGTATTCAGAGGCAGTACATCGGCAGCCCGCTATCAGAAAGACATCAACCAGAGCGTATGCACGGCCGATTTCTCGAAGATTACCAAGCCGGGAAGCTACTATCTTACGGTCAACGGCCGACGCTCGGCCACGTTCAACATCGGCGACAAGGTCTACACCCAACCGCTCATCACCACCATGCGTGCCTTTTATCTGTGGCGATGCGGCATGGCCGTGACCGGCAAGCACAACGGTCAGACCTATCATTACGACGCATGCCATCTGAACGACGGCTATGAAGACTACATCGGGCAAAAGGGAACAATACGCGATGGTGTAGGCGGATGGCACGATGCAGGCGACTACGGCAAATACACCGTCAACGCCGGCATCACACTGGGTTGCCTCTTCCGTGCCTACAAGAGTTTCAGCAAGCAGCTCTCTACCCTTCCACTCGACCTTCCGCAGACGGCCGAAGGCTATCCGCAATTCTTACAGGAACTGAAGTGGGAGACCGACTGGCTGCTGAAAATGCAATATGCCGACGGGTCGTGGCGCGTATCGCATAAACTCACGCGTCGCGAATTTTCATGGGGCGCCATGCCGGAGAAAGATTTGGAAAAGCGATTCTATACCGACTGGAGCAGTGCTGCAACGGCCAACTTCGCCGCTTCGCTCGCCCAGGCAGCGCGTGTGTTCCAACCTTACGACGCAGCCTATGCCAAGAAATGTCTCGACGCAGCCCGACTGAGCTATCAGTGCCTGAAGAAGCATCCCGAAGAGAAACCATTCGTACAAGGCGATTTCAAGACAGGAGGCTATCAGACCACCGACCCCGACGACCGTCTCTGGGCTGCTGCCGAACTGTGGGAGACTACCGGCGAAGCGCAATATCTCAAGGACTTCGAGGCCCGTTCGCTGGCCAACCGCAACCAGGTGGACAAGGTATGGGACTGGGGCAACGTGACCAACCTCGGCACTTTCACCTATCTGCTCTCCAAGCGCAGCGGTAAGAATCCACAGATTGCCGAACAGCTGCACAAAGCCGCCATTGCCAGCGCCGACGAAATCGTGGCCGACGGCCTGAACGACGTCTATCGTCGTCCGCTCGGCACATCTTATGGATGGGGTTGCAATGGCACGGTGGCACGCCAGACCATCAATCTGTATGTGGCCTACCGGCTCACCGGCAAGGCCGACTATCGCACAACGGCACTCGACGCCGTGGCCCATCTCTTCGGGCGAAACTACTACGGCCGTTCATTCGTCACTGGTCTAGGCGTCAATCCGGCCCTCTATCCGCACGACCGCCGCAGCGCTTTCGACGAAAACAAAGCCCCCTGGCCCGGCTATGTGGTGGGTGGAGGACTCTCGGCAACCAACTGGAAGGACGACCAAGGGGAATACTCTCTCAACGAGATAGCCATCAACTGGCAGGCACCGGTGGTCTTTGCACTCGCGTTTGCAGCTGAATAGAAGCCACTTGACAGCTCTATCACGACACCGTGCCACATGTCCGAAAATTGTATGGGCAAAGTTAATTCGCCCATAGTGATTGGAAATTTATATTGGACTGTACAATTACAGTCGCTCTTGCCTGTAGAGACGGTGTGTACACCGTCTCTTATTTTTTATCTTGCAAGTAATCAACGGCTGGCTATGGAGATGGGGTACACCACGTCTCTACCTAATCTCTAACAACAACTTAGATATATGAAATCGTGCGGACGCGGCATGCTGCGTCCCTACAACTCACGAACTCACAAACTAAACACGTCTCCTCATGCTCTTCTGTCTGAACATCATCAGAAGGGCGAATACAATTCCCCCGATATTTTAGCATCATGTGGAGTACCTATCGGCACTCATTCTTAATTTATCTTCCTGCCCGACGGTTGTCGCTATGCGACAACTCATCGGCTAGTATAAACTGTAGCGGTTTCACTGCTATCATTTGGTGATGGACAACGAGACTAACCGCAACGCAGTTACAGTTTATAATAGCCTACGGTTGAAGCAAAGCGAAAACCGTAGGACAAGATGTACAAGGAATGTCGAGTGCCGATAGGTACTCCACATAGAGAATGGAGAATGGATGATTGAGATTTGAGAATGGAGAATGCAGGGGACTGTAGGGACGCGGCATGCCACGTCCTTACAATCTTCTAAATTGTCATTTCCTAATCATCAATTCACCAATTAAAACTCAGCTCGTCTACTTGTCTCTCGTCTACCCGTCAACTTTAAAAAACTGCAAGGCCTTAGCAGTATTACTGCCGTGGCTTTGCAGCAATGCTGTTTGGCCCTTGCAGCAATGCTGAAGAGCCTTTGCAGTAAATCAAGATGAATGTCTATGGAGAACAGCATTTGTCTTTTTGCTATTTATTTCTTACCTTTGCACCCCGAACAGTAATTATAAACCATTTTCAGAAGATGAACTACATTATTTTAGCATTTGCTATTTTCTTTGCCTTGCGCCTTGTATCATTGGCTTATTCCATCTACAATGAGAAACGAATCGTGAAAGCGGGAGCGGTACAATACGGCAAGACAAACTCGCTGTTACTCACCCTGGCCCACATTGCCTATTATTTCGGCAGTCTCTACGAAGCGTATTCGTGCAACCAGACATTCGGCACGTTGGCCTGGGCGGGCGTCGGTGTCATGACCTTTGCCTACATTATGCTCTTCTACGTTATCTTCCAGTTGCGCGACGTGTGGACGGTCAAGCTCTACATCGTACCCAACCACCGCATCGACACCAGTTTCCTGTTCCGCACCGTGCGCCACCCCAACTATCTGCTCAACATCATACCTGAGCTTATCGGCGTGGCCCTGCTCTGCCAATCCTGGACTACATTGGCCATCGGTTTCCCCCTCTACTGCTGCCTGCTGGCCGTAAGAATACGCCAAGAGGAAAGGGCAATGGCCGATTTAAGGAAACAGTAGGAATCAGCCCCTTACTATTTCATCTTTTCACAACGTAACATACTTCTCACTTTTTGAGCAGTATGTTTGTCAACCACCTACGTACAGGCATGTCATAGCAATGCAACAGCACGTAGGCCAGGACGATATTGGCCATGAGGACAGCCACTCCCACCGGCAAGGCTTCTGTCATGGGCACATGATTGCCCCATACCCACGAATAGAAGAGATACATGGATGGATAGTGGATGGCGTAGACTGGGTAAGACACGTCGCCCAGAAACCTACAGATACTTGCCGAACGCCTGTCGGTGACACTGCCCGACGCTCCCAGCCAAACCAGGACGGGGAACAAAACAACTACCACTACGGCATCGTACACACCATTGACCACTGCCGTTTCGCCGAATTGCAGATATGGCATGGCCGTCAGTCCCACGACAAGGAGCGAGCATAGCCAGAAAGCACCGCGTATCTTGACAGGGCGGAACACGCGCGACATGAGCAGACCAGCCGTATAGCAGAAGAGCATCAGGAGCATTCCGGCATAGTGGAGTCCGTCGGTCATGGTCCATCCTACTCCCAGATGGTAGCTACCCGAACCGTTACCAACGGCATACCATGCCAGTCCACCTCCCAACAAAGCGGTGAGACCGGCCAGCACTTTGGTCGGTAACCGGTGGATGAAAACAGCATATAGGATGTTCCCGATGTACTCCATGAAGAGCGACCAATACGGTCCGTTCAAGGGAAAAAGTTCACCATTGCCCCTAACCTCGATGCCGGCACCAGGTGCAGCCGGTATCATGAACAGGGTACACAGCATGGCCAGCATCGTCAGCGAGGTAGCCACGTGGCTTCCATCCCACTTCACACTGCCCTGAACGAAGAAGGACATCGTGCCCAGCACGACACCCATGACCACCATCGGATGCAAACGGATGAGTCGACGTTTGCAGAATTCACCTATCGACATACGATGCCAGCGGTCGTCGTAGGCATAGCCGATGACAAAACCAGACAGGATGAAGAAGAACGGTACGGCCAGATAGCCGTGATTGCAAACCTGGTCGGCCGGACTGGTAGCAAATCCTTCGAACAGATGATAGATTAAAACCATGAGGGCAGCGACTCCGCGCAGGCCGTCGAGAATGTCGTAATGCGGTTTGGTGTCTGCAAAAGATGCAGCGGAAACGGGTTTGGACATATTGATATTTGTCTTATTTTACAGGAATAGATACAAAGCTTATCTGCTCATAGGCATCATTGATGCCATGCTCGAAGAGTACGCCGACATGACCTCGGTCAAGTTTCACGATGTCGGAATAGGCAGCATGGCCGGGATATACCGTTTGCATCAGCTGCCAATGCCGGCCACCATCCACACTTTTGTGAATAGCCAGATTCTTGCGTTGGAGCGAATGGGGATTGGAGAACAGCAACGTATGCTTGTCGAAAGCCAAGAGACTGCCTTGGCAGACGGGTTCTATCAAGTCGTCGTGGAATTGCATCTGTCCCATCGTCCGACCACCGTCACGGCTCAGCGCATAGGCCCGCACGTGGGGATGCTGCGAATTGTAGTTGCGCATATTAAGCATCAGGCGTCCGTCGGGCAATTCTGCCACACTGCTCTCGTTGCCCCCTTTCTCCTTGACAAGACCGCCCAAATGCCACGTCTTGCCCCCATCGTCTGAATAAATAAGGTGGGAATAATAAGTTTTATCAGCCAATGAGGAATGGTTGGCAGGCACTACCAAGCGTCCACGATGCGCCCGCTTCAGCTGTATGCCATGACAAGGGCCGGTAGCATACCACCCCCACGACGGCAACTTGACGCTATCCGTAATCTCTCTGGGGACTGACCAGCAGCGGCCATCGGGCGTAGCCGTGAGCACATAGATACGGCGCGGATGGCGCGAAGAGCCACTCATCAGTTGCGACTCGGTGTCCTTGCCATAGTTCCAGCAGCACACCAACACCACCTGGCGGCGTCGCGAGTCGTAGATAGGCACAGGATTTCCACAGACACCATCGCCGGCATCCCATACCACAAAAAGTTTGCTCCAGGTCTTACCACCGTCCTTCGACGACTTCATCACGATGTCTATGTCGCCGGTATCGGAACATCCATGACGCCGACCTTCGGCAAATGCCAATAAAGATTTGGGAGTGCGAATGACAGAGGGTATGCGAAAACAGGCATACCCACCCTCACCACGAAAAAACACAGTTGACGGTTGCGCACACAATGTCAACTGTATAAAAACAAACTGTATGATGAACAGAAGTTGTTTCAAGGCGTCCCGACTTGATTAGTTAGCCATCTCAGACATGAACTTGATTCTCACAAGCCTGATTTCATCCTCCGAATAATCGAGTCCAAGCTCTTTCAGTGCAGCCTCCATAGCATCGGTTTCACTATTATGGAAATAGTCGTAGATGTCGTCTATATGGTCGTCGTCCATCACTTCTTCCAAGAAGTAGTCGATATTCAGCTTCGTCCCACTGTAGACAATGGCCTCTACCTCGTCAAGAAGCTCGTCGAAATCAATGCCAAGCGTATCGGCAATGTCGTCGAGTGCCACTTGTCGGTCGATATTCTGGATAATCTTCACTTTGACCATTGACTTTTTGGCCACCGTGCGGACACGCAATTCTTCCGGGCGCTCGATGTCGTTGTCCTCGCAATACTGCTTGATGAGTTCCAGAAAATCCTTACCGTATCGGTTGGCCTTGCCGATGCCTACTCCCTGAATATTCTTCAATTCGTCCACACTCACGGGATACATCGTCGCCATCTGTTCCAAAGAGATGTCTTGGAATATCACGTAGGCCGGTATCTGCATCTTCTGCGCGAGTTTCTTGCGCAAGTCTTTGAGCATCGAGAACAACTGCGGATCGAGCGCACCGGTAGTTTCTTCGCCCTCTTCATCGTCGTACTTACTGAACTCGGTGTCCTCTACAATCATGAAAGACTGCGGATTCTTGATGAACTTCTTGCCCGCTGCGGTAAGCTTCAAGAGCCCGTAGTTTTCTACATCTTTCTTGAGATAGCCCGCTATGAGGGCCTGGCGGATGACGGGATTCCACAATTTAGGATTCATTTCTTCGCCCGCTCCAAACTCTTCCAGCTGGTCGTGCTTATGCGAGACGATGTCATCCGTGCCACGACCTTTCACGAAATCGAGGATGTACTCTTGACGGAAGTCTTCTTTCAGTGCTTTCACAGCCTTCAGAATGACCACCAATGCTTCTTCTCCCTCAATCTTTGTCTTGGGATGCGAACAGTTATCACAATTATGACAGTTATCGCGTGGATACTCTTCGCCGAAGTAGTGAAGCAGCATCTTACGCCTACATACGGATGATTCTGCGTATGCGGCAGTCTCTTGCAGCAACTGTCGGCCAATGTCCTGCTCGGCTAACGGCTTGCCTTCCATAAATTTTTCCAGTTTCTGCAAGTCTTTATTGGCATAGAAAGCTATGCACACCCCCTCGCCACCGTCGCGTCCGGCACGTCCGGTTTCCTGATAGTAGCCCTCCAGACTCTTGGGAATATCATAGTGGATGACAAATCTTACATCGGGTTTGTCAATGCCCATACCGAAAGCGATAGTCGCCACGATGACGTCTATCTTCTCCATCAGGAAGTCGTCTTGCGTCTGTGAGCGCGTCGCACTGTCCAGTCCGGCATGATAGGCAGCTGCCTTGATTTCGTTGGCCAGCAACACCTGCGCCAATTCTTCCACTTTCTTACGCGACAGGCAATAAATAATACCGCTCTTACCCGAATTCTGCTTGATGAAACGGATGATTTGCTTATCAATCTCTTTCGTCTTCGGGCGCACCTCATAATAAAGATTAGGACGGTTGAAGGAGCTTTTAAACTCTTTCGCATCCATGATACCAAGACTCTTCTTGATATCAGTACGTACCTTGTCAGTGGCCGTAGCGGTAAGCGCTATGACTGGCGCGTTGCCGATTCTGCCTATCGTTGGGCGTATGTTTCGGTATTCCGGACGGAAATCGTGCCCCCATTCCGAGATACAATGTGCCTCGTCGATGGCGTAGAATGAAATCTTGATGGTCTTCAAGAACTCCACATTCTCATCCTTATTCAGCGACTCTGGCGCCACATAGAGCAGTTTGGTCTTCCCCGTTCGCACATCGTCTACCACCTGTTGAATGGCAGCCTTGTTCAACGATGAGTTCAGATAATGGGCCACACCGCCATCCTCGCTCATGCCATTGACAACGTCTACCTGATTCTTCATCAGGGCAATCAAGGGCGAAATCACGATGGCTGTACCCTCCATGATAAGAGATGGCAGCTGATAACACAGACTCTTGCCACCTCCCGTGGGCATCAATACAAACGTATCGTTACCAGCCATGAGATTACGGATAATAGCTTCCTGGTCGCCTTTGAACTTATCAAAGCCGAAGTAATTTTTCAGTTCCTGGGTTAGATTAACTTCTTTCGTCATGTCAATAAGCAACTACTTATCTGAATAAGGAATGTCTTTCATTGTAAAATCGTATAAAGGGCTACAGAGACCGAGCCTTAAACTGAGGCCAGTCCCTGTAGATGTGCCTTGTCCAACTGCGCTTTTGCATAGTCGAGCGACACTTCAAAGTTCTTCACGTGTTTCGATGGAATCTCAAACATGGCATCCATCATCACCGACTCTACGATAGAACGTAGTCCGCGGGCACCGAGTTTGTACTCCACAGCCTTGTCTACGATAAAGTCGAGCGTATCTTTGGCGAACGACAACTCAATGCCATCCATATCAAAAAGCTTCACATATTGCTTGATAATTGAATTCTTCGGTTCTTCGAGAATTCGGCGCAAAGCCTCCCTGTCAAGAGGATTAAGATAGGTAAGTACCGGCAGACGACCAATGATTTCAGGTATCAAACCGAATGATTTCAAGTCTTGCGGGAGTATATACTTCATCAAATCCGTCTTGTCTACATTGCGAACGTTTTGCACGGAGTTGTAACCCACCACGTGAGTGTTCAATCGTTGAGCTATCTTGCGCTCTATTCCGTCGAATGCACCGCCACAGATAAACAGTATATTCTTGGTATCGACGTGGATATACTCTTGGTCCGGATGCTTACGTCCGCCCTGTGGCGGAACATTTACCATCGTTCCTTCGAGCAGTTTCAGCAAGCCTTGCTGCACACCTTCACCGCTCACATCGCGTGTTATGGATGGATTGTCGCTCTTACGCGCAATCTTATCTATCTCGTCGATGAACACAATACCACGCTCAGCAGCCGGCACATCATAGTTAGCCACCTGCAACAAGCGACTCAGAATACTCTCGACATCTTCGCCTACATATCCTGCTTCGGTGAACACGGTAGCATCTACGATGGTAAAGGGGACGTCGAGCAGTTTCGCAATAGTGCGGGCAAGAAGGGTTTTTCCCGTTCCCGTGCTGCCCACCATGATAATATTGCTCTTCTCTATCTCCACTCCACTCTCGTCTTTCGGTTGTTGCAGACGCTTGTAGTGGTTATATACCGATACCGACAGATAACGCTTAGCCTCATCCTGACCAATGATATACTGATCAAGATACTTCTTGATTTCTACCGGCTTCGGCACTTTCTTGAGCTTGAAAGCTCCGTTTTCCTTCTTATCCTGGGCATTCGAAACAGCAATACCTGTAGACCTTACAATCTCATAGGCCTGTTGCGCACAGTTCTCACAGATATATCCATTGAGTCCCGTAATCAACAATGTTACCTCTTTTTCGCTTCTTCCGCAGAAGCTGCATACCTTTTTCTGTGTTGCCATCTTTGCTTACGTTTATTTCTTACGCACAAGCACGGTATCTATCATGCCATACTCCTTAGCCTCTTCCGCATTCATCCAATAGTTACGGTCAGAATCCTGCCATACCTTCTCGAAGGGAGTATGAGAGTGATTAGATATGATGGTATAGAGTTCTTTCTTAAACTTCTGTATTTCCTTAGCCTCAATCTCTATATCGGAAGCCTGTCCCTGCACACCACCAAGCGGTTGATGAATCATCACACGGCTGTGAGTCAGTGCCGAACGCTTACCCTCCTGACCCGAAACGAGCAGCACAGCAGCCATCGAAGCTGCCATACCGGTACAGATGGTAGCCACATCGCTGGAGATAAACTGCATCGTATCGTAGATACCCAAGCCTGCCGTAACGCTTCCACCGGGACTGTTGATATAGATAGAGATATCTTTACCGCTGTCTACCGAGTCCAGATACAACAGCTGTGCCTGCAATGTATTGGCCGTATAGTCGTCAATCTCCGTACCGAGGAAAATGATACGGTCCATCATCAAACGCGAGAACACATCCATCTGTGTCACGTTCAACTGGCGTTCTTCCAAAATATAAGGGTTCAAATATTGTGCCTGAGCTTTCATTACGTCATCAAGCACCATACCATTCATACCAAGATGCTTGGTAGCATATTTCCTAAAATCGTTCATTTGTTATTCTTTCCTTTCGTTTATATAGATAAAAATAGAGGTTAACGACCCTCTTTTCAAATCTTCTAGGAACAAAGATACTAAAAAAAGTCGATAACCTCTTAATGATAAGAAGTTTTTTTATTTCGGTAACTGCGAAATATCTATATTGAGAACTCCTTCGATTTACTCTTCCATCAGTTTGTTGAAGTCGTCAAGAGAAATTTCCTTCTCGTTCAACTTCACTACATTCTTCAATACAGCACCGAGCTTACGGTCTACAGCCCTGTTCACGAAGCCGTCGATATTCTCGCGCTTCTTCAACAGTTCCTGAGCTCCCTGCTCGATGTACTCTTCAGGAATATTGTTCATGCCATATTGGGCAAACTGAGCACGTGTGGTCTCTTTAGCCGATTCAAGTATATCAGCATCTTCCACCTTGATATTATGTGCTGCTACCAGCTGCTCCTTAATCAGATGCCATGTCAGTTCCTTGATGCTCTGCTCGTAGTTGCTTTCTACGAATTCCTCACCGCGCTCCTTGTTGTTGTTCAGCATGATGCGCTTCAGCAATGCATCAGGATATTCCAGCTTGCCAACTTTCTTCTCGCAGTATGCACGTACATCGAGGATGAACTTGTAGTCGCTGTCGGTTGCCAACTGCACCTTCAAGCCCTCAGCAATCTTATCGCGGAACTCTTTTTCGCCTTTCACTGCATCCTTACCGAAGACGCTGTCAAACAATTCCTGGTCTACAGCATGCTTCTGGAAACGCTGGATTTCCGTAATCTGATAGCTGAAGTCGCCGGTATGCTCGCCCACCTGTGCACGGTCTATCTTCAACAGTGTAGACACCTCCGTATCGTTCTCAGGATATGCCTTGCGAGGATTGAATGTGATAATATCGCCTAACTTAGTGCCATCGAAAAGCTTCTTCTGGTCGTCTACCTTGATGTAGCTAGGCATCAGCACTGCTGCCTCAACAGTAACGCCACCCTCTTTGGTGTTGCCCTGCTCATCGAGTTCGCGCAAGTCGCCCTTCAGCATATCGTTCTCCTGATAGTCTTCAGCCTTTTCGTAGTTGCCCGAACGAGATGCAAACATGTCTACCTGGCGGTCAATCAGTGCATCGTCTACGGTAATATTGTAATAGTCAATCTTGTTGTGACCATTCAGGTCGCACTGGAATTCAGGTGCTACGGCTATATCAAATGCAAATGTATAAGGGGCATCCTTTGACAAGTCCTGCGGTTCCTGCTTCTCAGAAGGCAGAGGCTCGCCCAGCATCTGAATCTTGTTGTCCTGGATATACTTGTAAAGCTGGTCGCCCACGAACTTGTTGATAGCGTCCATCTTGGCAGACTCACCGAACTGCTTCTTGATAAGCCCCATAGGAACCATACCAGGACGGAAACCTGGGAAATTAGCCTTCTTGCGATAATCTTTCAATGTCTTCTCGACCTGCTCTTTGTAATCTGCTTCTTCGACTGTAACGGTCAACAGACCATTGATTTTGTCGGGATTTTCAAATGAGATATTCATCTTCGATGTTTTGTTTATTATTTATGTTTTTTATTATTCTAATTCCAAAGTTGAGCAAAGACCATGCCAAAAGCCGATAACTGCCAACACTTTACAATGGAGTGCAAAATTACAAAATTAACTGTGTTCCTGCAATAAGTTAACTTCTTTTTTATTATTTCTTACAAATCTTACAGACCCAGCTTCCTGTTTTTCCATATCTTTTATTACTTTTGTCCTCTATACATACACAATTCAGAAATAAATAGGTATTAGATTATGCAGAAACTCAAGAACTCGCTCCCAGCAGCGATGCTCCTGCTTTCATGCGCTTTTACATCTTGTATTCAAGATGAAGCACCGAACGCAGAAGCCGACATCACCGCTTGCACACTTCCCGATGCAGGCATGCTCATCAGAACTCCGGTCATCACCAACGACGAAGTAAAATTCTACACCAACGGGTGGAACGACGTGACCAAGCTAGCCCCATCCTTCACACTCACCGAAGGAGCAACCATAGAACCGGCCAACGGTACTGTGCGCAACTTCACTACGCCCCAGACTTACACTGTGACTTCGCAAGACGGGCAGTGGAAAAAGACCTACAAGGTATCTTTCATCTCCGACGATCCTGTTACGACATATCACTTTGAGAACGTGAAGTATTACACCTACGGCGATAATTCCTCTTCCGGCAAAGAGCCACAGAAGTTCTATCAGATATTCACCGAGACCACAACCGAGGGCAATACGATGGATTGGGCCAGTGGCAACGCAGGCTTCATGATTACACACAGCACGTCGCCCGCAACCGATTATCCCACGTGCCAAGCCGAGAATGGCGTGGAGGGCAAGTGTGTAAAGCTCGAAACAAAGGACACCGGAGCACTCGGTAAAATCTTCAAAGCGCCCATTGCAGCCGGCAACTTGTTCACAGGAGAAATGACCAATAATTTCCTTGCATCCGACAAAGCCAAGCTGACCCATTTCGGTGTGCCCTTCCGCAAGTCTCCTACTTACCTCACAGGATTCTACAAATACAAGGCCGGTGCGAAAGTTACCGATGCCAACCAGGCCGAAGTCAAGGGCAAAAAAGACACATTCGACGTCTACGCCGTATTCTTCGAAACTTCAAAGGAGACACCTTATCTCGATGGTACTAACTCGCTCACAAGCAAGAACATCGTTTCGATAGCACGCCTCACCGACAAGAAAGAGACCGACGAGTGGACATACTTCTCCATCAAATTCCAACCCATGAACGGTAAGACCGTTGATGCCGCCAGACTCAAAGAGGGCAAATACAGCCTGGCCATCGTCATGTCGTCGAGTATCGACGGCGCTAAATTCATCGGTGCCGTAGGCAGTACGCTCTATATAGACGAAATGGAATTGTTTTACGAATAACTTTTGACTATGAAATTAAAACTCATTTTGGCACTGCTCTTGGCAGCTGTAGCCACCAACATACAAGCGCAACAGGAGCGCGACCAGAATCTTATCAACTCCGAGAAAAACGGATGGGAATACGAAGTACGTGCCGGTATCAACATCGGCGGAGCTACACCGCTCCCTCTCCCCGTCGAAATCAGAAGCATAGACAGCTATAATCCCAAGTTTGCCGGTTCGCTTGAGGGCATCGTCACGCGTTGGTTCGACACCCAAAAGCAATGGGGTGTATCTGCCGGACTGCGTTTAGAGAACAAGGGAATGGAAACCGGGGCGACCGTGAAGAACTACAGCACCGAGATTATCAACGACGGTAGCCACGTAGCCGGTCACTGGACAGGTTACGTCAAGACCAAATACAGCAACACCTTGCTCACCTTACCGGTGATGGCCAACTACCGTTTCAACAACCGATGGAAGGCTCGTGCCGGCCTGTTCGCATCTCTACGACTCGACGGCGACTTCTCCGGACATGTGTCCGACGGCTATCTGCGCCAAGGAAATCCCACGGGCGAGAAAATAACATTTACCGACGGGAAGACCGCTACCTACGACTTCACCAGCGACCTGCGCCACTGGCAGTGGGGAGCACAGATTGGCGGCTCGTGGCGTGCATACAAGCATTTCTCGGTAAATGCCGACTTCACATGGGCCTTCTCCGACATCTTCAAGAGCGACTTCAAGACCATCACGTTCAATATGTACCCCATCTACCTGAACGTAGGATTCGGCTATCAGTTCTAACAGCACTATACTAAAAACTTATGCCTTCTATGTTTCTGCTCATACAGAAATATAGAAGGCATTTTTTATTTGCATTATAGTCTATAGATGAAACACGTCACTTCGGTATAAAATAAGCAGCCTACAACTGCCGTACACAATTATCCTCACAAGCAAAGATACAAAACAACAGTCAACGAAACGCCTTATTTTGCAATTTTTCTTTCAAGTTATTGCCTTATTTTACAGTTTTTACAACTTACAAACACCTTATTTTGCAAAAATCAGTCTTTACACATGACCTTATTATACACTAAACAGCCTACTGCAATGAATATCTGCCATGCCCGGCTATGCAGACAAAGCAGCCTTATAAAACTGTCAAACTTTCTTGTTGGGACAGAAATCTCTATCTATGTATTTTCTTTTTCTCCATTTACATCGCCTCTGCTTCGCGCTTTCTCTTCTCCTCGTCTATCATCTGGAAGTCTTTCTTGCGCAGCACAAAACTGTTGCTCAGATATTTCTCGCGTACTATCTTATTATTGGCAAGCTCTTCCGGATTGCCCTGGAACAATATCTTGCCCTCGAACAAGAGGTAAGCACGGTCGGTAATCGTGAGCGTCTCCTGCACATTGTGGTCGGTAATCAAGATACCGATATTGCGGTATTTCAACTGCCACACGATGTGTTGAATATCCTCCACGGCGATAGGGTCGACACCGGCAAAAGGCTCATCGAGCATGATAAACTTAGGGTCGATGGCCAGACAGCGCGCTATCTCGGTACGACGACGCTCACCTCCCGACAGCTGGTCGCCCTTATTCTTGCGCACCTTGCCCAGACGAAACTCGCGGATAAGCGTCTCCAGGCGTTCGAGCTGCTGCTCATGGTTGAGCTTGGTCATCTCCAACACCGACATGATATTGTCTTCCACACTCATCTTGCGGAACACACTGGCCTCCTGAGGCAGGTAGCCGATACCCTTACGGGCACGCTTATACACCGGGTCGTAGGTTATTTCCTCGTCGTTGATATAGACATGCCCCTCGTTCGGCACTACCAATCCCGTCGTCATGTAGAACGAAGTGGTCTTACCGGCACCGTTCGGTCCCAGCAATCCTACGATTTCTCCCTGCCGCACATTGATGCTTACACCATTGGCTACCGTACGCTTTCCGTAGCGCTTCACCAGTCCCTCGGTGCGCAACACGAGTTTTTCGCCATCGCCATACACCTGTCCGTTGTCCGTTTCACTCATCGTTTTGTTGTATCTATGTTTGTCTGCAAAGATAAAAAGAAAAATCGGAAGTCTACCTATTTTTCCGAAAGAGTGCTGCCTGATGATTACAACAGCATCTGTCTCGCCCCATCTTCGCCCGTTCCACACCCCTTGAACCACCGCCACAGAGCCATCCTCATCCCCTCTACGCACCTGCTTTCTATCCCACCTGTTTTTAATGATTTTACTGCAAGGCCTCCGCAGCATCACTGCAAAGCCCGAACAGCGGTGCTGCAAAGCCTAGGCAGCAATGCTGCCAGGCCTTTGCAGTTTTTTGCCCATAATCAGCCACTTTTCTTGGAAAATGTGATTTTAAGGCCCAAAACAGTTCGATTTTTGTGATTTTTACCTATATTTGTATTCAGAAAATATGATTTTCGCCTCTAAAACCGTCCATTTTTTGTGATATAAGGATTGTTCGCCTTGATTAATGAAAGGAACATCGGGTTCAACGGAAAGTTCTACACATTTCCCAATTTCCTCGCATTCCTGCTGAAAAGGTATCTGAGGGAAGAGCATTCGGCCATGCCGGAATAATACATATTAACCTACCGTAACAATAAAAGAGAGGGTTCGTTTGCCGTTTTCCTGTTTATTTCGTATTTTTGCAACGATATGCTTATCTTCAAATATCTCAATACACTAGGCAAATACCTATTGCTCATGGGGCGCACATTCAGTCGCCCCGAACGCATGCGCATGTTCTTCAAGCAATACGTGAAGGAAATGTCGCAGCTGGGTATCAACTCTATCGGCATCGTGTTGCTTATCTCTTTCTTTATCGGTGCAGTGATTTGCATTCAGATGAAAGTGAACATCCAGAGTCCGTGGATGCCAAGATGGGTAACGGGATATACCACACGCGAAATCATGCTGCTTGAATTTTCAAGCTCTATCATGTGCCTGATATTGGCCGGAAAGGTAGGGTCGAACATCGCTTCAGAGCTGGGAACGATGCGCGTAACGCAACAAATCGACGCACTCGATATCATGGGTGTGAACTCGGCAAGCTATCTCATCCTCCCCAAGATAATGGGCCTGATGACCATCATGCCTTTCCTGGTGATATTCAGTTCGTTCATGGGCATCATAGGTGCGTATGCCACGGCCTACGTGGGGCACATGCTGTCGCCCGACGACCTGACACTGGGCCTGCAACACTCATTTAATGCGTGGTTCGTATGGATGAGTATCATCAAGAGTACATTCTTCGCATTCATCATAGCCAGCGTGTCTTCCTACTTCGGCTACACCGTTGAGGGCGGTTCTGTTGAAGTAGGTAAATCAAGTACCGATGCAGTCGTGAGCAGCAGTGTGCTCATTCTGTTCTCAGATGTGTTCCTCACCCAACTCTTATCTTAATTTCCGCATACAATGATAGAAGTAAGACATCTCAC
This sequence comes from Prevotella mikamonis, assembly GCF_055381405.1. Classification (NCBI taxonomy): domain Bacteria; kingdom Pseudomonadati; phylum Bacteroidota; class Bacteroidia; order Bacteroidales; family Prevotellaceae; genus Prevotella; species Prevotella mikamonis. Next base: position 2,791,042 of record NZ_AP035785.1, on the reverse strand, counting down.
TAAATCGTTCGAAGACAAGACCGTACTCAAAGACATCAATATGGTGTTTGAGGACGGAAAGACCAATCTCATCATCGGGCAAAGTGGTAGCGGAAAGACTGTTCTGATGAAAAACCTGGTGGGACTGCTCGACCCGACAGTGGGGCAAGTGCTGTACGACGGGCGCGATTTCGTGACAATGTCCAAACATGAGCGCGTCATGATGCGTCGTGAGATGGGCATGATATTCCAGAGTGCAGCCCTGTTTGACTCGCTGAACGTACTGGAAAACGTAATGTTCCCACTCGATATGTTCTCCAGCATGACGCTGAGAGAGCGGCAGAAGCGTGCACAAGACTGCTTGGCGCGTGTGAACCTGCTCGATGCACAAAACAAATTCCCCGGCGAAATCTCCGGAGGTATGCAGAAGCGTGTGGCCATAGCGCGTGCCATCGTGCTGAATCCCAAATATCTGTTCTGCGACGAACCTAATTCCGGACTCGACCCGAAGACTTCGCTCGTCATCGACGAACTGCTGTCGGGCATCACCAAGGAATTCAACATCACCACCATCATCAATACCCACGACATGAATTCGGTCATGGGCATCGGCGACAATATCCTCTTTATCTACAAAGGGCATAAGGAATGGCAAGGAAACAAAGACGAGGTGATGAGTTCGACCAACGACAAACTCAACGCATTGGTGTTTGCCTCAGACTTGTTCAAGATGGTGAAGAAGGCCGAAAACGAGAACGAAGCTAAGGCAACGAAATAGAAGCTGCAAGAAAACGAAAAGAGGATTAGAGTTATTTTATCCAAACTCCAATCCTCTTTTTTGTTGATATGAAATGCTGACCAGACGTTATCCGGACGTTTTATCGCAGATACCACACACCCTTATGCTGTACCATAGGCACTACTATCTGCTCGTTGGTGCTGTCGCCATAGACAAACTGCAACATCACCTGGGCCACATGCTTTGCTGTATCGGCCTTACTATTGACAATACGGATATCCTTGATGCCGCGATGCTCGTCGTTCTGCTGCCCGACAAACATGGCTGCATTATCGGCCAACTGCCTCTGATAACTCGCCGGAAGACTGTCCGGACGGTAAGTTCCAGCCACGAAAGCATCGTAATCGCCATGCAACAGGTAGTCGTAATAGAGCTTGGCTGCACGCGCAGCCACCTCGCCGGAGTCATCTTTCTTATCGCTACAAGCAGCAAAGCCCAGTAGCAGACAAGCCAGAATCAGAACAGGGAATCTCTTCATCGCACTTACTTCTGACGGATAAAGATGTTGATGGGACAACCATGCATGTCCCAGTTCTCACGTATCTTGTTCTCCAGGAAACGGCGATAATTCTCTTTCACGTACTGAGGCAGGTTGGCATAGAACACAAACGATGGTATCTGCGTGTTCGGAATCTGCATACAATACTTGATTTTGATATATTTTCCCTTGATTGATGGGGGCGGAGTGGCCTCGATAATAGGCAGCATGACTTCGTTCAACTTCGATGTTCCTACCTTCGAAGTACGGTTCAGATACACCTGTTTAGCCGTCTCCAACACCTTAAAGATGCGCTGTTTGGTCAGTGCAGAAGCAAAGATAATGGGGAAATCTACGAAAGGAGCCATACGTTCGCGTATCGCATTCTCGAAAGTCTTGATGGAAATCTGCGACTTATCTTCCACCAAATCCCACTTATTCACCACGACTACAAGCGACTTGTTATTCTTCTGGACCAACTGGAAGATGTTCATATCCTGCGCTTCAATGCCACGTAGCGCATCAATCATCAAGATACAGACATCGCTATTTTCTATGGCACGGATGCTACGCATCACGGAATAGAACTCCAAGTCTTCCGAAACCTTGTTCTTACGACGGATACCGGCGGTATCGACCAGATAGAAGTCGAAGCCGAACTTGTCGTAACGGGTATAGATACTGTCTCTGGTCGTACCTGCAATCTCTGTCACGATGTTGCGGTCTTCACCGATAAAAGCATTAATCAGGCTACTCTTGCCGGCATTCGGACGACCAACGACAGCAAAACGCGGAATATCTTCTTCCAACACCTCGTCTACCTTCTTCTCCAGTTTCGACAACAGCAAGTCGAGCAAATCGCCTGTTCCGCCACCTGTAGCAGCACTGATACACTGCGGATCGCCCAATCCGAGACTATAGAAATCGGCTGCCTGATAGTATTCAGAGCTGTTGTCCACCTTGTTAGCTACCAAGATGACGGGCAATTTCGCGCGACGCAGAATCTGCGCAACATCTTGATCCCAGTCGGTTACACCCGTAGTGACGTCGACAAGGAACAATACCAAGTCGGCCTCCTCGGTGGCAATAAGCACCTGTTTACGGATGGCATCTTCGAAAATATCATCCGAATTCACTACCCAGCCACCGGTATCGACCACCGAAAACTCGTTTCCATTCCACGAACACTTGCCATATTGGCGGTCACGCGTGGTGCCGGCGGTATCACTGACAATCGCACGACGCGACTGTGTCAATCTATTGAAAAGCGTAGACTTACCCACATTAGGACGTCCTACTATTGCTACTAAATTTGCCATATACTAATAATAAATCATGAATTACATCCTACTCCCCTCTTCAGGGAAATGAGGTAAAACCAAAGAGTGAAACTATTCCGGACTATAGCCGAAACTTTCCAACTCTTTCTTGGAACTGCGCCAGTCCTTATCTACCTTGACAAAGGTTTCCAGGAATATCTTCTTGCCGAAAAATTTCTCCAAAGTCTTGCGCGACTCCATGTTCATCTTCTTCAGCGCAACGCCCTGATGCCCGATGATAATGCCTTTTTGTGAGTCTCGCTCCACATAGATGACAGCACCTATATTAATCTGTTTCTCCTCTTCCTTGAAACTTTCCACGCGCACTTCGACACTGTAGGGTATCTCCTTGTCGTAATACAGCAGTATCTTCTCGCGTATAATCTCTGATACAAAAAATCGAGCTGGCTTGTCGGTCAGTTGCTCTTTGTCGAAATAGGGGGGAGAATCAGGCAACAGCTCTTTGATGCGTTTCAACAATACATCCACACCAAATTTATTCTTGGCCGATATCGGCAATATCTCTGCATTGGGCAACAGGCGATGCCAATGCTCCACGATATCGCCTAATGAGTTTTGATTGCTCTCATCTATCTTGTTGATGAGTAGCAATACCGGAATTGTCATCTTACTGACTTTCTCCAGAAACTCCATGTTCTTTTCCGGATTCTCGACCACATCGGTCACATAGAGCAGAATATCTGCATCGGTCAAGGCCGATTCAGAGAACGCCAACATATACTCCTGCATCTTGTAATTCGGCTTCAGGACACCGGGCGTGTCAGAGAAAACAATCTGCATATCATCGGTATTCACTATACCCATGATACGATGGCGGGTGGTCTGCGCCTTAAATGTAGCGATGCTGATGCGCTCGCCCACCAACTGGTTCATCAAAGTACTCTTCCCTACGTTCGGATTGCCAACGATATTTACAAATCCGGCTTTGTGCATTTTAACCTCCTTTTAGGACAAAAAGACGCATCCTTAACTGATATAAAGATGCGTCTCTCCGTATTCTGTTTATTACAAATATTCTTCTACTCTCACTGGCGAGAGTCAAATCAAAGCTGCTTATGAGTCGTAAGCCCAGCGATAATAGCTAGCTCCGTTCACAAATCCAGCTCCAAAGGCTGTGAAGATGATGTTATCGCCCTTCTTCAACTGCTTCTCGAAGTCCCATAATACCAACGGCATACAAGCCGCACTGGTGTTACCGTAACGCTGAATATTGACAAGAACCTTCTCTATCGGGCATCCGACGCGCTTTGCAACAGCTTCGATGATTCGCAGATTTGCCTGATGAGGAACGATATAAGTTACATCTTCACGGGTCAGTCCATTGCGCTTCAGCAGTTCCAGACAGTCATCGCCCATCGCTGTCACAGCATAACGGAACACCGTGCGCCCCTCTTGATAAGTGGAATGCAGACGATGGTCTACCGTGAAATGAGATGAAGGACATACCGAACCGCCGGCCTTGATGTGCAAGAACGGCAGACCCTTGCCATCCGTACGATGATAAGAGTCTATCAAACCGACATTCTCCTCGGTCGTACCTTCGACCATTACAGCCCCAGCACCGTCACCGAACAGCGCACAAGTGCTACGGTCCTGATAGTCGGTAATCGACGACATCTTGTCTGCACCAATCACAATGATACGCTTGTGGCGTCCACTCTGAATCATGTTGCAGGCCACATCGAAAGCATACATGAAACCGCAGCAGGCAGCAGAGAAGTCGAAAGCAAAAGCATTCTTCAGTCCCAACTTGCCCAATACGATAGATGCTGTAGACGGATGAATATAGTCGGGCGTGGTCGTTGCCACTATGACCGCATCAATGGTATCAGGATCTACACCCGTCTTCTGTATCAGAAGCTTGGCAGCCTTGCGCGCCATGTAGGACGTTCCCAGCCCCTCTTCGGTCAGAATGCGACGTTCCTTGATACCCGTGCGTGCCGTTATCCACTCGTCGTTGGTATCCACCATCCTCGACAGCTCTTCATTGTTGAGCACGTAGTCAGGTACATATCCCGCAACACCCGTGATAATGGCATTGATTTGCTCCATTATTCAGCTACTTCCTTTACAACAGCCAACTTACCTCTATAGTATCCACAAGTAGGGCATACTGTGTGATATACATGGTAACTGCCACAGTTAGGGCATACTGCCAGTGTGGGGGCTACTGCCTTATCGTGCGTTCTTCTCTTGAGTGTACGAGTCTTCGATTGTCTTCTTTTAGGATGTGCCATTTTAATTTATTCTTTAATTGTTGTTTTTATTTTTTCTAATCCGGCCCAGCGAGGATCTATCGTGTCTTTGCTGTCGTCCTCGTTGGCATTTTCCGTCGTAGAGTGCGCCTCCAGCAGTTTCAACATTGCAGGGTCACATTCCCCAGGCGCATGCGCATGCTTGAACGGAATGGAAAGTTCCACAAACTCATAAACGAACCATGACACATCGACAACGCCTTCATTCTCAGGCACCGTCACCAGGTCATCGTCCTCTACATAGTCTTCTCCAAACTTCACGACCAGCTTATTCTGCGTGTCTATAGCCTGCGCCATAGGCTCCAGACAGCGGTCGCATGGAACCTGTATGGTACCGGAAGTATGGAAGTTGAGTTCGAAAAAGTCTCCCACTCGATGAATGGAAAGATCTGTACGCAACTCACCTCGCTGCACTTCGGGAGCGTCTATCGCCTCAAAGTAGCTATCGTCAAGATGAAAGACAAGCTCGGTATCGCCCTCTTTCAATCCTTTTAAGTCTATCTTAAATGGTTCTAAACTACCCATACGGGCTGCAAAGTTACGAATAAATTCTGATATACAAAGAATTAAATGAGAAAAACTAAATATACAAAACGCTCAAAATGTGCAATTTAGCCCTCTCACCATATAATATAATAGGACTAGCGAACAACAGGACTGGAACGACATGAATGCAAAGTACGAATCAATATTCTACCAATATGCGCCATCACAAAGCCTTCAGAACGATACGGAACGTCGTACCGACTCCCACTTCCGACGATTTCACGCTGATGCGCCCCTTGTGATATTCCTCCACGATACGCCGGGCAAGCGACAGGCCCAGTCCCCAGCCACGCTTCTTCGTCGTAAATCCGGGGCGGAACACATTATGTATATCGCGCTTCCGAATGCCCTTACCCGTATCCACCACATCCAGTATCACGATGCTTTCGGCTTCTTCCACATGCAACCTGATACTGCCACGCTCCCCTCCCATCGCGTCGACAGCGTTCTTGCACAGATTTTCCACCACCCATTCAAACAGCGGTCCGTTCATCATCACCAGCACATCGTGGTCGGGCATCTCCATCGTAATCTCTACCTTGTTGGATGTCCTGCAATTCATATAGTCCACCACATGTTCCAACACCTCAGCCATACGCGTCGGCACTAATTCGGGGAGCGACCCTATCTTGGAAAACCTGTCGGCAATCAATTCCAGTCTCTTCACATCCCTATCCATCTCCGGTATCAGTTCATCGTGCGGATAGGTCTCCTTCAGCATCTCCGTCCATGCCATCAGACTACTGATTGGTGTACCCAACTGGTGAGCAGTCTCCTTCGAAAGTCCCACCCACACCTTGTTCTGCTCGGCACGTTTCGACGTCAGCAAAGCAAAAATAGCCACTACCACAAACAACATCACCACGCCCAGCTGCACAAACGGGTAACTCTGTAAACGTTTGAGCATCAGCGACTCATCGTAACATACATCCACATAGTCACTCTTCACCGAGTCGTTCAACTGAATACGGATATACCGTCCGGAAGCTCTCATCTGCCTGGCCATCTCTCTGGCCTGTCTCAGGCTGTCCTCGTAAGACCCTTCCTGCATTTCCACATTGCGAAACAGCTGCGCCTCTCCCCGATTATCCGTCACCACAACGGGTATCGTATTATTCCCATCCATCACTTTCAGCACCAATCCCAAGTCTGTATTCTCATCAGCCCGGTTCAGTTGTGACATCGCTTCTGCCCACACCTCCATCTTCTGCCGCTCCTCCATAGACAGGTCGCGTGTTAGCAAATGCGACACGACAAGCGATGCTATCGCAATCACGACAGCTCCAACCACCAATAGCAGCTTCACCTGCCATATCCTATCCGTCCACAACATATACTATCTAACGCTCCCTCGCCGGAAATATTATATCCACCAAACCATATCTTCCCCTCACCACTTCTCCCTCCATTTTCTGCAAAGCCTCCGCAGCAATGCTGCCAAGCCCCTTCAACAAAACTGCCAGGCCCCCGCAGCATTGCTGCGAAGGCCTGGCAGAAAAGGGAAAGAATACCTACATGTTCCCTACATATCTATCAAACACTTCTTCAACCTATTTATCCATATACAGCTACCGACCAAATCCGTTATCTCCGCTATATATAATACTACACATACTTATCCCCCCTATAAAGACTACCATGTAAGGGGGCGTACTGCCCATTGCTATGGTTTCTTATTACAGGGAATTTTATTATTTCGCTTTTCAGCAAACATATACCACAAGAATTTTGTATTCCCAATAATATATCTCCTCCACATCCGTTTCGGCTCTTTTATCAAACGATAGAGCCATTCCAATCCATGCCGTTGCCACCACAAAGGAGCTCGCTTGACAGTACCTGCATAAAAATCAAACACAGCTCCTATCGTTCCACAATGGCAATGAATATTCAGTTCTTTCCAATGACTATAAGCCCACTTCTCCTGTTTTGGAGCGGTCATACCTATCCAAAGCAAATCTGGGGTTGCCAGATTGATTGCATTTATGATAGCCGTGTTATCATTCTCATCAAACTCATCCTTATATGGAGGAGAATAAGTTGTAATCTCTATATTTGGATAATCTACAACCGCACGCTGCTTGATGAGCCTCAATACTTTTTCAGAAGACCCCATGAACATGCACCTACCGCCTTGTCCATTCAGTCTCTGCATCTCAAATTCGAACAAATCCCACCCCGAAACACGCTCTTTGGGGGCATCGGGCCATCCTACCCATTGAAAAGCCTTGACAACACTCATTCCATCGGGAATCAGTACATCCCCATTCCGAAGTGCATCAGAAAACTGGGAATCTCCTTGTGCCTGATTGTACGAATGTGCATTCACTGTATTAATCAGCAACTTACCCATAGGCAAAGTTTCTAATTCCGCCCTACTCCCTAATATATGCCTATCTGTAAACTTGAACATCCTATAAAATTAATACTATAAATTCTAATACGAAAAACGAAGAACCATCATTCCTAAGCTCTTACATCAAGATTACCCCGTATAACAGCTTGTCTCCTCTCTCAATATTTTAGAGAAGTTATTTTCAAACTGCTCTAAAGTATAATTCCGCCTGTACTTCTCATACCCGCACTTACCCATTGCCTTGCATGCTTCCGGATGTTCTATCAACCATTGCAACTTATCAGCAAGAGCGTCAGAATCGCCGGGAGCTATAACAAAACCGGTCTCACCCTCATCAATGACAGAAGGGATTGCACCAACATTCGTACTGATACAAGCCACCCCATGCTGCATCGACTCTATTATCGTCAGAGGCAGGCACTCATTATACGAAGGCAATACAAATACATCTGCAAGATTCAAGTATTTCTCCTTATCTTCTCCATATTGAGGACCGACAGCTTCCACATCTTCATCCAAATGCAACTCATTCACTTTTATTGCAAAGTCAGCCTCACTAATATCTTTCCACGCTCCGGCAAAGATGCAATGGAAGGGAAGTCTGCGCGACTTCAACTTTGCACATGCAAGAAGCAGTGTCAAAACCCCTTTTGCCCGCATCATGTTAGAAAGGAACAATATATTAAGCCTCCTTGCATCTGTTATTCGATGGTGAGTAAGGGATTCTGGAATACCATTGCTGCAAAAATACACATCCCGTTCATCAACATACTTCTCTATATCACGATACAGAGACTTTGCCAAAAGTATTATTTTTGTATTTCTAAAAAATCTCTTATAAAGGAAATTATCCACCAACTTGTCTTGTCTCGTGACCACTCCCTTATTATGGAAATGCACCATAACTCGACAACCAAGACTCTTCACTAATTGAACGATGACAAAATCTTTATAGAAAGGCACCCCTGCCGAATTTGGCGTAATATATACCAAGGACGGCTTTATGCGCTTCACTTCTTTTCGAATCTGATGAAGCAGATTGAAATAACGTAGCAATTTCCCCAATCCGCCTTTTCCTACATCTCCAATACTCTGTGCCAAAGTCATATTCATATAATGGCAGTCGAAAGCATCATTGATAAGCTTACTATCACGTATGCTTTTCCCGACAACAGATGCTCCATGCACAGGAGGGGGAAGGTGAAGAATAAAAAGAATCCTTGATTTCATGACCTAACCACCATTTTTACTTATAAGAATATAATTCCTCATACGCTTTCTGCATCTTTTCCAGAGAAAAGTTCGTTTTCACATAACTGTAAGCTAATTCTGTCAATGATTCACGATTACAAGTTGGTATATAATGGGTAAATATTCGTATAAACGATTCCGTATCATTGTTTTCAACCTTTAAAGGCCAATCTTCAGGCAAGGTTTCTCCCAGTCCGGGACAATCATTGATAACCGCTGGTAGTTTGGCCATACTTGCTTCTATAGACATCAGTGCCAAACCCTCAAAACGAGAAGGCATAAATAGATAATCGAAAGATGACAACAATGATGACAAACCGTATATCTTATCATAGAAATACACACATGTGGAATCTGAAAGTGCGTTCCTCACCTGCCATTCCTGTGATCCATTACCAACAATATGGAATACAAATCGGCCATCTTCTTTCAGACGGGAAATAACATCCACCAATACCGAGACTCCTTTTTGTTCTTCCATTCTCCCGGCAAACAGGATATTTATCTTACCTGCTATTATTCCCTTAAAAGTTTGCTGCGACATTTCCTCTATCCCATTATATATAATAGGTGGACATTCAGCATACACTGCTCTGTAACAACCTTGTGTAGCTTGACTGATGGCAATATTGGCTTCTTTTTTCGAGAAGAACTTTTCAACCGCCCTACCTACCATTCCCCAACTATTCCACAATTCCGTGTTATGAATAGTCCTGACTGATTTTATTTTCCGCATAAACCTGCCAAACAGTAGATTACACCAATACCATGCCAAATCTGGAACTTCGGTATGCGTATGAACAATAGCTGGCTTTATCTTAAATAATAAGGGAATTAAGAATATGGGGAATAATACTATAGCTAACTTACTATTTGAAATGTGCGACCGGTGATATTTGATACCGCTATTTGCTAATTCTTCTATAAATTTATCAGCAAACACACCCCTTCCTCGTATCACCTCTACTATCGAATACTCAAAATCTGGATTAGACGACTTAACGATATTCAATGCTACGCGTTCGGCGCCGCCCATCTCGAAATGGCTGATAATATGCAATATCCTCATAGGCATCTATTTTCAAATAAGTTTAGGTTCTTTGCTATATCACAAAGCATCTGGTCAAATGAAAACGGCATCATATTAGGCTTCAATGTGAGACTACTACTTTTTGAGACCTTGTCAAGTGCCAAGCCTATCTTCTCTGATAAATCAGCAATATCCAATGACTTAAAAATAAATCCATTGACACTAGGAGTTACCAATGTCTCGCTTCCGCATTTATCGCTCACCACACATAGGCATCCTGAAATAAGTCCTTCGTTGACAACTGCGCCGAAAGCCTCCTGGCGTGATGGTAACACCAATACATCGGCCAGGGCATACCAAGCAAACAACTCTTGTCCCACTTTCCACTCTAAGAATATAGCATGTGTATCTAACACAGCATCTAATGCTTTAAGTCGCTGTTCTTCGGCTCCACTGCCAATGACAACCAATACCGCATCTTCTTTTACCAACCGAAACGCATGTAGCAAATCGTCTATCCGTTTTAACTCCATCAACCTCCCTACATAGAGGATAATTTTACGATGAGACAACTGGTATTGCTCTTGCAGTTTAGCAGCCAATGGTAGTGAAGCTTCTACCTTATGTCTAAAAACACGCTCATCCGTAATAATAGGGAAATAAACACCTTTATGATAATTCTCTTGATACCACTTGCAAGATTTGGCATTATTCAATATCAGGTTATCAACAAAAGGTACTATCAATTTTCTAGAATAACGGTGTACCCTGGAGAAATCATTCCCTTGTATCATATCATAACTATCATCGCATAATGATATAATCTTATATTTATAGCCAAACACCCACCTAAGGATGATTACTTGAAGTGCTATGATTGAAAATTCCGGGACAAAGACAAATTCTGGATTATTCTTTCTGATAAGTTTATTAAGTCCACGGGCAAAAGCTCTGCTATAACCTCCGAGATAATGTACCTTAAATGTCTGATATGGGAAATTACATTGGGCTTTTAACTCATCCATCTGATTTTTAAATTCTGTACCAATTGTATAGTGATAGATACTAAAATTACATCTATCATGTAAATAATTACAGAAATCTATCCGGTATGTTGCTAAAGCAATTCCTAAGTATAAATTTTTCATTAACAATGAGTATTATAAGGTAAGCACCAAAGTTTAGACTGTTCAACTCCATCCATACTAAGGATTTTAGCAGGTACACCTCCAACAACAGCACCATCAGGAACATCATGGGTCACCACAGCATTTGCACCAATCATCACATGATTCCCAATATGGACATTGCCTAATATCTTTGCTCCACACCCTATAAAGACATTATCACCAATAACCGGGACACCGGCACGTTTACCACCCCGACTAGACCCTATAGTAACTTGTTGCATAACCACGACATTATTCCCTATTTTGCATTGTGATATGATAATAGAGAAACAATGTCCTATACAAAAGCCTTTCCCTATTTCAGCATCCTTTACTATATATACATTATAATGTGTAGAGACCAAACGATCGATAATACCCAAAACGGAACTCAGGATTTTGTTATTGCAGTAATGGCAAACACGATAAAGGAGAATACGCTTAAAAGACTGATTGAGTAACACAGCCGAAAGAAAGTCTTTCAGTCCAACGCCGCCTCTCACTTGGACCAAATCAGCTTTAATGCTCTGAACAAACATAGACAAATTAAACGACATATTTAAATAAAAACTAATTCATTTAGCAGCCCCAATCTTATTAGAGCTTAGATATTGCTATGGTTTTGAGGAGATAACATCCGAGTTCCAGAGATGGAAAGCCCCATAAAGAACAAGGCATACCATGAGAGCTGGGTCGATTCTATCGAAGTATAGGAAATTCCACCAACAAAAAAGATTAGCATGTATCCTATGGTCAAATAGAATAAACGCCTATCACTCAATTTATTCAAATTCATGATAACCGCCCATACTAACATAAAAAAGACAAAGCATCCAAAATAGCCCAAACTAAACAACAGCTTGATATATAAACTGTGGGCATTGAAACCTATTCCTCCCGCATTCGCATCAGAAACCAAATCATACCCAAAGAATCTAGTGATAAGAGGCTGGTTATTGAAAAACATCAATATGTTTGCCCAGGTTACCGATCGTCCTTGTGTATTTCCAGCACTAAGAAGACCGCCTTCGTCATTTAGATTGATTAGCAGATATTCTTCGCCTAGCTTGGTGTTGGTTGCAACATAACTCATACTGACAATCAATAATCCTACAGACAAAAGGATTAGGGCAATGAATCTTGGAGAGATCTTTACAATTCTCCCTGTTTTGATTTCGCGCTGGTGCATGTACGCAAATACAAAGAATACGACTAATACCAAATAATAGATTCGAGCATTTGCAAGCAAAATAAATATAGCACACACGCCAATTGTCAACACTTCTATCTTAGTATACCCTCGCTTTTCCTTAAATAAGAACACCAATAGGCATTGAGACAGTGCAGCAGCCAAGTCGGTCTTAAAGAAATACAATCCTGTGAATGTATTCACCCCTCCCCATTCCTGAAATCCTACACCCGTGACATAACTGAACACCGTAACAGCCAATACTATATAGAAAGAATATCTCAGTGGCTTAATATAGTCTTTCCAATTGGAATAATAAGCCCTGCCTAAGAAATAGAGTACAAAGGCAGTAAGTGCCTTTGCCAAATTAGGAAAAGCCTCCTCTGTGTTCCTTTCATAAGCAACCATATAGAGAAGACATAAGATGAATACTACAACATCTATTTTGCAAAAAGAATTAAACTTGGATTTCAACAATAGAAATATAGCAAGCCCGAACAGTACATAATCCAGAAACTGGAGTGTGTACAGCATATCGATAATCGGCTTCAGAAACCAGAGGCATTCCATGAACAGAGAACTTTCTTATTTTTTAACCCTTGATAAGATTATAAACTCGCGGCATCAGCATATGCAAAAAACTAGTAAGCGTAACGCGGATTGCATAGAATTTACCATAGTGCTTCGAGAAGCATAAGTAAGTATCAGAAGTTCGATGATTGAAGAAATAATTATTCCAACGCATCCGCACAGGAACAGACGGGTCACGCCACTTTTCTATCCGGTCATGCTCATTGCATTCACCCAAGATGCCAACAGGAACAATATTTCTCAGTCCACTGTCTGACACGCGAAATCCATAATCAGTATCACCACACGCATGGTGATAACGGTAGTCCAGCTGGCCTAGCTTATGATATACAAATGCGGGAATAAGAACTATATTTCCATTAAAGGTATCACAACTTTGCTCTTGACTTATGTCCTTTATCAAGTCTAAGCCATGACAACCACCATAGGTAATAATGGATTGATTGCCTACAGCACAACAAGTCCCGACAATGACAGATTCGTTATTATACGATTCAGATGTCCGCAAAAGCCGGTCTATACAGTCATCATAAATAAAAGTATCATCGTTCAGCCACAAATAATAATCATAATCGTAAGACTTAGAAGCCGCATCCCACGCCACATACATTCCTCTATTCCAAAATAGATTCCCATCACCGGCAATAACATGAACTTGTGGAAATTGCGATTGCACCGCTTCACTTGTTCCATCAGTACAACCATCATCGGTAAGATATACTTCTAACTGGTATTTTCCTGTTTCTATTTTCTGATTAAATACTTGAGCTAGACATCGAATTGTCATTGCTTTCCGATTATGAACGGTAAGTAATACTGCTATCTTTTTCATATATTATTTTTCTAATAAGACGGGCGGGATTACCACCCCATATTTCATTATCAGGAATAGACTTTGTTACAACAGAGCCAGCGCCCACAATGCTATTCTCACCTATTGTAACACCTTTGAGTATCAAACACCCTGCACCAATAAAAGCATTTTCTTTAATCACCACAGGTGCGTTCTTTCTGTGTTCCATATCATGAGAAGACTTTCTTATCAGAGGATTGATAGAATGAAAATCTGAAGTATAGATACGTGAGCCACCTCCTATTTTAACATTATCTTGTATCTCTAATCTATCAAGCGCCACAAGAGTTGTTTGCGAAATACCGACATTACGTCCAATAATAAGCTCGGCACCTTTATCTACGAACAAGATACACCTATCACTGCAACCAATGGGATTACTCTTCAACCCATTATTCATTGAGAAATTGTCACCTATCACCAATTTCCCTCCACGAGCAACCATGACATAAGGAATACCGCTAGTCTTGAAACTATGAAATTCCACACCATTGCCTAAAAAAGAAAATACGGTACGTGTCTTCTCAATAGCACATTGTATCGTTAAGCAAATCTTTCTCACTATTTTATAGACAGCAACCAGCATATAGAACAACTAATTCTTATATATATATTTAAAAAAATCACCAATAGCACGCACCCTCCACATTACTTGCATTGGCTGGTCTATCCGAAACCGAAGGATAAACCCATTTATCATTAAACATCTTCAGATATTTACCTCCCTCATGGAGTTCCTTTTCTCCATAATTTGGATACTCCCAACGCTTGCCTTTTATACCGAATAACAATTGCAAGACTCCACCCATATGGAAAGCTTGATGTCCACATCTCTTGGCATAGGCTGCTAGCGGAAAACCATAAGCACCACACCCGATAAGAGCTATGTCATAATCTTGCTTATCCATTTCCTTTTTCATCCATTCGAGAGCATCAAACCAATCATGGAATCCCTGTCCATTGCTCCCACCCAGACTTTGTACAGCCTTTACGGTGCGGAGTGAAGCAAATTCCGGCAAAACATCAGTACCGGGAAATAATTCTTCTCGATGATTATAATACTGCGACTCAATCAGTTCTGAAAAGGGATGAACTACCAATACATGTTTCCCTTTCAGAACTCTACTCCAAGGCCTTTTACCCCACCAAGGTTCAGAAGCTAGCAATTCAGTGAGGATAAGGTTTGGTTTCATGCGGGGATATAATAACTGCTCATTTCTTTGCCAAGACAATAACACATCGCATTCTGCCACCTCCTGGAACATCATCTCACTAAATTTTGAAATAGTCTCTTTATTTGACGGGAAAAAACCAGAATGGGTTTCCATCTGCTCTATACCCAAGTCATTCCACCACCATTGATATTGTCGCCCTGTGATAAAGTCAATGACAGAATGGCGCGAATCGGCCACAGCCATATAGTTAACGATTGCATTGAGTTCTGTAGAGCCAAAACGGGCTATCATACATGGTTGATTACTGGACAAAACCGAATATATTATGTCAGAAGCATCATCAGGAACAGTGACTACAGACTTCACATTTTTTTCCAACTTACCTATTGTTGTCAAGTAAATCTTGCGGAGACCCTTTAGAATTATTTCTTCAATTCTAACCATATCATTTCTTTTTTAATATAACTGTATATTATAAACTACAAATTATCAGAATTCTTAAAATAAGGAGAAAGTGGTTTATAGATTTTCACTAAAAGTTTATTCACAATATTTTTTTCGTCTTCATGTAAGATATAGACATATCCAGACACGAGGAATACAACTATACTTAAGGATACACTTAATATCGCCCTCCCCCATCCTATAGACATAAACAGTGAGGGCAATATTGCAATCACAATCAATTCTATCGTAAATAGCAACATTGGGAGCAAAAAATCTTTAACGTATAAAGAAATATTTAGACCACAATACTTCTTACATAGAGTTATTCGCACTAAATTTTGAATAATAACTACTATGATCATTAATATATACATCCAATATGCACGAAATCCGATACCAAACATTACCCACTCTAATATCAAAGGAGAAAAAAACAAAATAGCTGTGATTAAGTTTACCTCCTTTATTTTTCCCGTAGCATCCAAAGATGTAGAAAAACTTTGTGTAGTCAGCTCTAATAAGGTCCTAACAACTTGTAAACGCAAAAACAAGACTGTCCATTCCGGCACATCTTTCAACCACATCTTCAATATGAATGGAGCTTCCACACAAAAAGGAATTGCAATCCACACTAACAAAAGATAGGAAAACCGACACCCTTCCAATGACCATTTTAGCATTTCATCACGCTGATTCGCACCTTCCTTCTTGATAATAACCGGTATAAGCACCTTTAACATATTATTGGTGAGAACCAACAACTGACCTTGCAACTGACTTACAATACCCATTGACGCATTAATAACAGCCCCAAAGAAGTGATTCACAACAATAGCATTACCATAATTACCTATCATTGTAGATGAATTCCCTAACAAATTCCACCCTGCAAAGGATGTCATAGAATGCAAAATATTCTTATCCCAATATTTCCTTGGCTGCACTACACATTCCGTATAACGACGATGACAATAAATTCGCATAATGCTCAATGTGACTAAAGGAATTCCTCCCATCAATAGACCATAGATAATTAACTTATCGTACAAACTATACACACAGACAAAGGCAACAGATAATTTTAATAGAGACTCAAAGATGCCAATAATAGCATAATACTTAAAATTCTCATGTGCATTCATAACTGCATCATATGGAACAGTCATAACTGTGAACATTGTACTTACAATAAGACTTCCATACACTATTTTTGCAGCAAAGTATCTCTCAGAAGGTATATTGAGCAATCCATGAAAGAAGAAGTAACCAAATAGCAAAAAAAGAAGTCCCGCCAAACATGCTATAAAAACATGCAAGATGAGACTTACATTAAATATCACCCTTTGATTTTCTTTATCTCCACTTCCTTCACTATAGCTCATAAATCGCTGTGTCGCACTTGCCATTGCAGCATTAAGGAATCCAAGCATGGCAATAGCTCCACCTAAGACATTGAAAACACCAAAATCAGACGCCCCCAAAGAATTCAATATAAGCCGCGTAGTATACAAAGATATAAACATGGTGATAGCTAACCTTGCATACAAAAATACAGAATTCTTTATTATTCTATTTACAGTAGAAGCCATTAAGCTATATTAATTCCAGTTTATAATTAAGGACTAATAGCCTATAAAAAACATAGAAATCCGAATTATTTCTTTATATATTAGTAAAAGAAAAAGATTATTCTAAAAACATTCCAATAAATTGGAAGTAAGATCTAACTGGTGAAACAGAACACCCTAATCTCTCCTAAATATATCTCTTGTATATACTTTCTCAGCTACATCGTCGAGACAAGCATCGTAACGGTTGGCGATAATGGCATTGCACTGTGATTTAAACTCTGTAAGATTGTTAATCACCCGACTGCCAAAGAAAGTGATTCCGTCCTCCAGAGCCGGTTCATAGATTATCACTTCAGCACCCTTGGCCTTGATACGCTTCATGACTCCCTGAATACTGCTTTGCCGGAAATTGTCGCTGTTGCTCTTCATCGTCAGGCGATAAACGCCGATTACGCAATGTTTTTCTTCCTTGACATCAAAATCTCCACGATTGTAATAGTCATAATAACCAGCCATGTGCAGAACGCGGTCAGCTATGAAATCCTTACGAGTACGGTTGCTTTCAACAATAGCTCCAATCAGATTCTCCGGTACATTTTCATAATTAGCTAACAACTGTTTGGTATCTTTTGGCAGACAGTACCCTCCATACCCGAAAGACGGATTATTATAGAATGTGCCAATACGCGGGTCAAGTCCTACACCATCTATTATATCCTTCGTATTCAAGCCCTTCATCTCTGCATACGTATCAAGTTCATTAAAATAACTGACGCGCAGAGCCAAATATGTATTGGCAAAGAGCTTCACGGCTTCAGCTTCTGTCACCCCCATATAGAGCGTATCTATATTCTCCTTAACTGCTCCCTCCTGCAAGAGAGCCGCAAAGACATGGGCTGCACGGTCTAATCGTTCATCATTCTCCGGCCTACCGATAATGATACGGCTGGGATAGAGATTGTCATATAGAGCCTTACTCTCGCGCAAGAACTCCGGAGCAAAAAGAATATTATCGCAATGATATTTCTCTCTAACACTTACAGTGTAACCTACCGGGATGGTAGACTTAATCACCATAATTGCATTGGGATTCATCTGCAACACAAGCTCTATCACTTCTTCTACATGCCGTGTATCAAAGTAATTCTTTACAGGATCGTAATTGGTCGGAGTGGCTATCACTACGAAATCAGCATCTTTATAAGCTGTAGCCCCGTCTAGAGTAGCCGTCAAGTTTAGAGACTTCTCTGCCAGGTACTTTTCTATATACTCATCCTGGATTGGAGAGTGACGAGCATTAATCATCTCAACTTTTTCGGATACAACATCTACTGCTGTAACCTGATGATGCTGACTCAATAGTGTAGCAATACTCAATCCTACATACCCTGTACCGGCAACTGCAACTTTCATACTATAAAATGCTTAATATTTATATATATTATTTCCCATATATAGAAAACTTTCCCACACCTGAACGACTCCACGCATACTTGTAAGATATACCAACTCC
>NZ_AP035785.1:1740000-2770000 GCF_055381405.1 Prevotella mikamonis | reverse complement strand
GGTCCGTGAGCATTCGGAGTTCGTCAGGTCGCGATAGGCGGTGAAGCCCTCTTGACCTATCGGTCGCTCTACCTCTCACGGAGAACACTGTACGCGGCACCTAAATGCCTTTCGGGGAGTACGAGCTATCTCCAAGTTTGATTGGCCTTTCACTCCTACACTCAACTCATCCAGAAGCTTTTCAACGCTTATTGGTGCGGTCCTCCATCCCGTGTTACCGGGACTTCAACCTGGTCAAGTGTAGATCACTTGGTTTCGCGTCTACCACCACCGACTATACGCCCTGTTCAGGCTCGCTTTCACTGCGGCTCGGGTGCTGAACACCTTAACCTTGCCGGTGACGGTAACTCGTAGGTTCATTATGCAAAAGGCACGCCGTCACTCATTACTGAGCTCCGACCGCTTGTAGGCGTATGGTTTCAGGAACTGTTTCACTCTTCTCATCGAAGTGCTTTTCACCTTTCCCTCACGGTACTGGTTCACTATCGGTCTCATGGGAGTATTTAGCCTTACCGGATGGTCCCGGCGGATTCGCGCAGAATTCCTCGTGTTCCGCGTTACTCAGGATACCACTATGCCCCATTGTGCTTCGAGTACGGGACTGTCACCCGCTACGGTCCGGCTTTCCAGACGGTTCCTCTCACACGCAAGGTACAACGGCGTGGTCCTACAACCCCCCGGATGCGTTGCCACAACCGGGGTTTGGGCTGTTCCCCGTTCGCTCGCCACTACTGGGGGAATCATTCATTTATTTTCTTTTCCTCGAGGTACTAAGATGTTTCAGTTCCCTCGGTTAGCCTCCCCGCACAGCGGGGATGACCGTCCTTCAGACGGCCGGGTTGTCCCATTCGGAAATCCGCGGATCAAAGATTATTTGCATCTACCCGCAGCTTATCGCAGCTTATCACGTCCTTCATCGCCTCCATGAGCCTAGGCATCCGCCATACGCCCTTACTTACTTTCACGGCACCAAAATAAATTTGGATGCTCATACTTTGTACTGTTGTTATATTCTACAGTCTTGCTTGTGTCAATATGTCAAAGATCGGATGTGAGTCTGTAAGTACGTAAGTCTGTAAGTTCATGAGTTGTTGACCCATGGATTCATCACTTACTACCTATACCCACTGTTGTGGAGAATAACGGATTCGAACCGTTGACCCCCTGCTTGCAAAGCAGGTGCTCTAGCCAGCTGAGCTAATCCCCCGCAAGGGTTTACACTACAGAGTAGTCCCAGGCAGACTTGAACTGCCGACCTCCACATTATCAGTGTGGCGCTCTGACCAACTGAGCTATAGGACTCTGTCCGGCGGTGTTCAGGCCTCTGGGCTGGACCGCCCGGCTTCCCTTTTCTCTTATTTTTAAACAGATCAAGAAGTACAAGAAAAAAAACGAACCATACAGGTATCCAACATACCATGCTAAAACCCACGGCTCCAGAAAGGAGGTGTTCCAGCCGCACCTTCCGGTACGGCTACCTTGTTACGACTTAGCCCCAATCACCGGTTTCGCCCTAGGCCGGTCCTCGCGGTCGCGGACTTCAGGCGCCCCCGGCTTTCATGGCTTGACGGGCGGTGTGTACAAGGCCCGGGAACGTATTCACCGCGCCATGGCTGATGCGCGATTACTAGCGAATCCAGCTTCGTGGGGTCGGGTTGCAGACCCCAGTCCGAACTGAGACCGGTTTTAAGGATTGGATCGCATTTGCATACGACCGACGCTCTGTACCGGCCATTGTAACACGTGTGTAGCCCCGGACGTAAGGGCCGTGCTGATTTGACGTCATCCCCACCTTCCTCACACCTTGCGGCGGCAGTATCCCCGGAGTGCCCGGCATTACCCGATGGCAACTGGGAAAAGGGGTTGCGCTCGTTATGGCACTTAAGCCGACACCTCACGGCACGAGCTGACGACAACCATGCAGCACCTTCACAGAGGCCCCGAAGGGCATCACCATCTCTGGATCTTTCCTCTGCAATTCAAGCCCGGGTAAGGTTCCTCGCGTATCATCGAATTAAACCACATGTTCCTCCGCTTGTGCGGGCCCCCGTCAATTCCTTTGAGTTTCACCGTTGCCGGCGTACTCCCCAGGTGGGATGCTTAATGCTTTCGCTTGGTCACATGGTCCGAAGACCATACAACGGGCATCCATCGTTTACCGTGCGGACTACCAGGGTATCTAATCCTGTTCGATACCCGCACTTTCGAGCTTCAGCGTCAGTAATGCTCCCGTAAGCTGCCTTCGCAATCGGAGTTCTTCGTCATATCTAAGCATTTCACCGCTACACGACGAATTCCGCCTACGTTGTGCATACTCAAGCTCGCCAGTTCGCGCTGCAATTCAGATGTTGAGCATCTACATTTCACAACACGCTTGACAAGCGGCCTACGCTCCCTTTAAACCCAATAAATCCGGATAACGCCCGGACCTTCCGTATTACCGCGGCTGCTGGCACGGAATTAGCCGGTCCTTATTCATACGGTACCTGCAAAAGGCCACACGTGGCCCACTTTATCCCCGTATAAAAGCAGTTTACAACCCATAGGGCCGTCATCCTGCACGCTACTTGGCTGGTTCAGGCTTCCGCCCATTGACCAATATTCCTCACTGCTGCCTCCCGTAGGAGTTTGGACCGTGTCTCAGTTCCAATGTGGGGGACCTTCCTCTCAGAACCCCTACTGATCGTCGGTTTGGTGGGCCGTTACCCCGCCAACTGCCTAATCAGACGCATCCCCATTCCTTACCGCTGAACCTTTAATCCGAGTTAGATGCCTGCGTCGGATGCTATACGGTATTAGTCCGACTTTCGCCGGGTTATCCCGTTGTAAGGAGAAGGTTGGATACGTGTTACTCACCCGTGCGCCGGTCGCCATCAGGAATTGCAAGCAACTCCCATGCTGCCCCGCGACTTGCATGTGTTAAGCCTGTAGCTAGCGTTCATCCTGAGCCAGGATCAAACTCTACATTGTAAAATCTGTCTGTGTTCCATAATAAGGAACTTATATACCTTTGCTCGTAGGATTAGCATTCATGGTCTAAAGAATACCTGTCTCAATATCATATTGACGGTTCGTTTCTTTTACCCGACTCTCACCGTATCAAAAATACGGCAGAGTCGCTTCTTGTACTACTTCTCTGTCTATGTAAATCTTTTCAAAGAACTCTTTCTTCAGTGCTACGACGAACGCGCTGTAGGCGTTGTTCTCGTAAGCGGATGCAAAAGTAATAAGAAATAAAACAACCACCAAACGTTTTCAAAAGAAAATTCAAATTTCAGCTTCACATTTTCAACAAACATTACAAACAAACATCCCTTTCCTCCTTTACACCATAATATATTATATATAGCAGTTGCAGGAAATCCCCAGATTTTAATTTTTGTAGAGTTAACGCAAAATAAAATAAATATGAGTTTTTTTAATTTGAAAATTGATTTCATCAGAAAATATATTTGTTTCTTTACCGGCAGTTTTTAATCAAAGACAAGGGAAACGCCCTAAACTCGTATGACAGTCTATCGCCAATTACCTTGCTTTATATGTTTAACCAAAAAACTCGAGATTTATGAAAAAGTTCTTATTTATGGCATTAGCCATCTTTGCAACACTGACTGCCTGCAACAACCAACAGGCTAACATGGCCAGCAACGAACGCATCGACTCCCTGCAAGCCATCATCGCAGAGCGGGACACCGAAATCAACGGCATGATGGAAAATTTCAACGACATTCAAGAGGGATTCCAAGCCATCAACGCAGCCCAGAACCGCGTAACGGTGGCCAGACTAGGAGAAAGAGCTAATCGCACGCAGGTAATCAGGGAAAACATCAAGCTCATTTCCGAGACCATGCAGCAAAACCGCGAACGCATCAAAGAGTTGCAAGCCCAGCTGGCTAAAAGTTCGTTCAAAGGCACTGCCCTGCAAAAGACCATTGAAAACCTACAAGGTCAATTAGAAGAGAAGAACAAGGAACTGGAATCTTTGAGAGCCGAGCTAGCTCAGAAGAACATCCACATTGCCCAACTGGACTCTACAATTACCGACTTGCACACCAACGTAAACAACCTCACTACCGAAACTCAACAAAAGAGCGAGACCATCAGTCAGCAAGACAAGCAGCTGCATACCGGTTACGTGCTCTTCGGAACAAAGCAAGAATTGAAGCAGAAGCGCATCTGGGTTGATGGCAAGATTCTCAGAAACACCTTCAACCACAGCTACTTCGAGAGAATCGACATTCGCGAAAGATTGGAATTCAAACTGTCTTCTACTTACGCCAAATTGCTGACCACGCATCCTTCCAGCAGCTACACTCTTGTACGCGATGCCAACAAGCAATACACTCTGCGCATCACCAATCCGGATGAATTCTGGAGTACAAGCAAATTCCTCGTTGTGAGAACGAAGAATTGAGGTTGGTGAGTTTGTGAGTTTGTGAGTTGTAGGGACGCGGCATGCCGCGTCCGCATGCGAGAAAGCCTATTGCCGTCTGTAGGGGCGAATTGCATTCGCCCTTATAGGCAGGGATGTCCACCGTTTCCGGACGCGGCATGCCGCGTCCCTACAAGCTTTCCAACTTTTATCTAATAATCATCAAATTTCAACTCGTCTACTTGTCTCTTATCTACTCGTCAACTTCAAAAAACTGCAAGGTCGCGGCAGCATCGCTGCAAAGGCCTAACAGCAACACTGCCAAGTCCTTGCAGTTTTTTGAGTTCAATTGTTATCCCTGACCAAACGATACGTCCCGCTGCCAGGCGGAGAAAAAAATCTCCTGAAAGTCATTCAAAACTTTCAGGAGACTTTTTTTGTTTAGCTTTCGCCTCACAATAACGAGCAACGATTACTTCTCGCTTTCAACTTCCGATTTTCTTGTCAAGAAGGCAGAAAGCATCCAGACCAACTTCTCTTGACCGCGCAAGAAGTCACCTATCAAAGCCACCGTCACTTCATCATTTGCCTCGGCAGCCTTAGCCGACACCTCACGCTCCTCGCCTATCAGCACCGAAAGCATGTCAAGCACCTTCTGGATTCCGGCACGTCCCAATGGTTCAAAACCATCTTCCTGCAAGCGCGATACCTTCAGATATTCGCTGTAACGGTTCTCAGGTCTGCTACCTAGCTGCAAGATACGCTCCGCAACCTCATCCACCTGATTGGCTACACTGTTATAAAGCTCTTCATATTTAGCATGCAAAGCGAAGAATCCACGTCCTCTTACATTCCAGTGCAATCCGCGCAAGTTGCTATAAAATATCTGCAAGTCGGCCAACAGACCATTCAAAGATTCTACTACTACGTTTACTTTGTTCTCGTTCAACTGTAAATAATCTAAAGTTCTCATATCGTTTTCCTTTCTTTAATTAATCATTTTGTTTTTTGTTTACGATGCAAAGATAGCCCTTCTATCACGACACCACAACAGATAAAAACTATACGCATATTGATGCTATCTATAAAGCTCCGCAAAAGCCCATTACAACAGGGCCTCAACACCTGTCAAACCGACTGTCACTGACGAAAAAAAACATACGACCGCAACAGATGGTCCAAGACATTTACTCCCCCAAAAACTAGAGACCAGCTTACCATACGAAATAATTTCACACTTTACACAATATCTGTGTTTTCTTCAACAGAGAGAAAACATTTACCGGCTGGATGAATGCCTCTTACTCTTCTCCACAGAATTTGGCCACGACAGACACAAAAGCCACCTACAATTTCAACTTGGGAGCGCAATATGCCTTGCTTGACAGGAAGCTGAAAATTGCTTTAAGCCTGAACAGCATCCTGTCTTCCCATATAAGAGGAAACGTCAACTCGCCCGACTTTAAGATGTCATTCGACAACACATACAGCTACCCTACCCTCAATCTTTCCATCACCTATATCCTCGGAGCTAAACTGTCTGGGAAGAGATATTCCAATACCGAGATTCAGGAGCGTATGTAAAGAGAAATCAGTTCCGTCCCCAACAAAAAACTGCAAAGCCTCGGCAGCATCGCTGCAAGGGCCAAACAGCATTGTTGCAAAGGCCGAACAGCAATGCTGCCGAGACCTTGCAGTTTTTCCAAGTAGATGAGTTCGTCTGTTTCAAAGATATTGAGGGGATGAATAAACAGAACTGCCTGACACGACATTGTACCACAGAGGGCGGACAGGCCACCCCCTGCCCGAAGCGTGAAGTGGGCAAAAAGGCAAAAACATTTTGGCACTATCTTTGTATATTCATACTTATATTGTATTTTTGCAATCACATGATTATCAACCATTATAAATAGAAAGAATATGGACGTAAAAGAACTTGAAAGAATGATCAGACAGCAAGAGAGTGGTATGGATATGGCCGTATCGGCAGCATTCCCTGCTCTCATGCGCAAAGTATATGTATGGATGACGCTGGCTCTGGTGCTCAGTGGCGTTACGGCCTACGGTGTTGCCACCTCGCCCAACCTGCTTGCGCTCATCGCCAACAACAGTTTCATCATGTGGGGCTTGCTCCTGGGCGAGCTGGGACTGGTGCTGGCCATCAATGCCGGCATCAATAAGATGTCGCTCACCACGGCAACTCTGCTCTTTGCCCTGTTCTCGGTGCTCAATGGTGCCACTTTGTCATTCATCTTCCTGGCCTACACCATGACCATCATCGCAAAGGTATTTTTCATCACGGCCGGTACTTTCGCCGCCACGGCCCTCTATGGCTACTCTACCAAACGCGACCTGAGCAAACTGGGTAGTCTGCTGACAATGGGCCTCATCGGTCTCATCATCGCTTCACTGGTGAATGTATTTCTGGTGAAGAGCAGCGGTTTCGACCTCATCGTGAGCTATATCGGTGTACTCATCTTCGTGGGACTGACAGCGTGGGACAGCCAGCGCATCAAGGTAATGATGGCACAAGCCGAAGACCTGAGCGAGAGTTCGCAGAAGTTGGCCGTACTGGGTGCGATGTCGCTGTATCTGGATTTCATCAACCTGTTCCTCTATCTGCTCAGGATATTCGGCAACAGAGACTAAAGTTCCATCCCTGTCCCACCCCAAGGGGGGCTGGGACAAGCAGCACAAGACAAGAACATAACACATAAGAACCAAACACAAGAAACTGAACATGCAACATATAACGACATTACCCTCGGAATGTACGACGATACTCGTGGGTAAGAAGATGACGACCGACGGCAGCATGATCGTGGCGCGGTCGGAAGACTGGGACGGCATGGTGGCCAAGAACCTACAGATATTCGAAGATACCGACAACGGCCCGGAAGAGTTTGTGGCGCGAGACAGCAAGTTCCGCTGCCCTCTGCCGAAGAAGGCGTTCGGCTATTCGGCTCTGTCGCCCTACCATCTGCACGGCCACTGGGGCAGCGCCGGATTCAATACGGTGGGCGTAGGCATGAGTGCCACGGAGACGATATTCACCAACGACAAGGCATTGGCCGCCGACCCACTGGTAGAGACGGGCGTGGCCGAGAACTGTATATATAATATTGTATTGCCATACGTAAGTACTGCACGCGAAGGCGTGGCACGCATCGGACGGCTGATAGAGGAATATGGCTCGGCCGAAGGGTTTGCCATCGGACTCGTAGACAGCCGGGAATCATGGTATCTAGAGAATGCCGGCGGCCATCGCTGGCTGGCTACACGCATTCCAGACGACCGATATTTCGTGACGGGAAACCAGAGTCGCTTCCGTACCTACGATCCACAGGACACAGACAACTACATGGCATCGGCCGACTTGATAGAGCATGCGGCGGCCAACGGGCTATACGACCCAGCCAAGGGTGCAGCGTTCGACTTCCACGAAGCATACGCCCGCGACGCAGAACTGGACACTACCTACAACTATCCGCGTGTATGGGGATTGCAAGGTATGCTGAGTCCCGATATCAAGAACGATGTAACCCGGAACACATTCCCCGTCTTTGCCAAGGCCGACCATCCGCTATCGCTCGACGACATGCGCCGCGCATTCCGTTTCCACTACAATGGGACGGAACACGATCCTTACCTGAACAATAATCCCAAGGAGCGTTTCCGTCCCGTATCTATCTTCCGCACCACGCAGACCCACATTCTGCACGTGCGTCCGGAGTTGCCTACAGCCATCGGTCGCGTAGACTACATGGCCGAAGGAATGGCCGCACTCGGCGTATTCGTTCCCCTGTATCAGGGTGTGAAGAGCTATCCGAAGGCATATACCATAGGTGACGGACGGGCAGACAAGGACTCGGCCTACTGGAAATTCCGCAAGGTGATGACATTGGGCATGGTAAACTACAACCGCTATGCACCCATCATACAAGAGCGGTATGCACGGTTCGAGGCAGAAACTGCACAATACCAGCACGAGATGGAAGAGCAGTATCTGGCCATCTACAAGACTCAGCCCATGCACGCACAGGAACTATTACAGGCTTTCTCGGACAAAGTGCTGACCGAGGCGCTGGCCGTAGCCGACGAATTGCAGGACGAACTCTTCACGAGATTGACCCAAGACATACAGGCAGAATATCTGTTCCACGGTGCATAAGGCTGAAACAGCTACACACCGAAGTAAATTACAATAACATAAATGAAGAAAATTACGATTTTAAGCATGGCTCTTGCAGCCATGACACTGACAGCATCGGCTGCCACCCCACAGTTCGACAAGATTTTAAGCAAGGTAAAGAGCGCTGCCGGAAGCAGTACGACCGGCGATGCGGCCGGCAACATCCTGTCGAGCGTGTTGGGTACTGACAAGCCCAGCGAGAACGATTTGGCTGGTACATGGAAGTACAATCAGCCCGGAGTGGCATTCACCAGCAAGAACGTATTGGCCAAGGCCGGTGGTCAGGTGGCTGCCAGCACGGTCAAGACAAAACTGAAGAGCAGTTTCAGCAAGGTAGGTCTTCAGGGCAGCAACACCCAGTTTACCTTTAATCAGGACAAAACTTTCAGTGGAAAGCTGCGCGGTAAAAGTCTCAAAGGTACCTATACCTACGACCCGTCTACAGCAAAACTGACGCTGAAAACAGCACTGGTAAGCATTCCCTGCTACGTACAGAAGTCGACATCGGGCCTGAGTCTGCTTTTCGAGTCGACCAAATTGCTGAAATTATTCCAGACAGGCGCACAGCTTAGCGGTAACAGCAGCCTGAAGACCATCAGCGCATTGAGCAAGAACTACGACGGCATGCGCATGGGATTCGACCTGAAGAAATAATGCAGACTGCATCTTAATAATACCAACTTATTATGATTATTGATTTCGACAAGCTCAAAGAAGAGCATATAGAAGGTTTCAAGGGCGGAGAGGGCAAGCTGGATATGCGTGCAGTCGTAGACGACAAAGCACGTATTATGTATTCCACGCTGCGCCCTGGTGCCCGCAGTGGCGAACACGAACACAGCGGGTCGTTCGAAGTGATGTACGTGGTCAGTGGCGAACTGACGGTACACTACGACGGACATATGGAGGTAGCCCGTGTCGGACAGGTACACTATTGCCAGGAAGGCCACAAGCACTGGTTTGAGAACTGCACCGACCACGATGTCGTTTATCTGGCCGTCGTGCCTAACTTGGGCTGACCGTGCAAGATAGATAAGACTGCAAACCAAACAAGAATTCCCATTCAGTAGCTCACGCACTGAATGGGAATTTTTATATCAAAACCATGCTAACGGACCAAACATGAAGAGAGATAGGCATGGAAATATATTTCTGGCGATATTTATCTGCTTTTAAATTGCGATGTATCGTATTTTTACTAACTTTGCGACATACAGGAATCAACCACTTGTATGTAGTAGAACAAACAACCAAAAACCTAAAAATGAAAATCAAAAAAACTATCGTCATGGCACTGGCCTTGCTCGCAACGCTGGGCAGCCATGCCCAAATCCCGGTTTACCTGAACGAGACAAAGCCCATCGAACAGCGCGTAGAAGACGCACTGAGCAGAATGACGCTGCGAGAAAAAATCAGAGTGCTGCATGCACAGAGCAAGTTCTCGTCGGCCGGAGTACCCCGACTGGGATTCCCCGACTTCTGGACCGACGACGGTCCTCACGGTATTCGTGCCGAAACTTTATGGGACCAGTGGGACCAGGCAGGACAGTCCAACGACTCTTGCACGGCATTCCCAGCCCTCACCTGTCTTGCTGCATCGTGGAATCCGCAGATGGCCATGCTCTACGGAAAGAATCTTGGCGAGGAAGCACTATACAGACGCAAGGACATGGTGCTCGGTCCGGGCGTGAATATATACCGCACACCGCTCAATGGACGTAACTTCGAATACATGGGCGAAGACCCTTATCTGGCCTCAAGAATGGTAGTACCCTACGTTCAAGGCCTGCAAAGCAATGGCGTGGCAGCATGTGTGAAGCACTATGCCATGAACAACGACGAAGAAAATCGCAGTGAGGACAATGTCATTATCAGCGACCGAGCCATGCGCGAAATCTATCTGCCGGCATTCGAAGCAGCTGTGAAGAAAGGACATGCGTGGGGTATCATGGGAGCATACAACCTCTACAAGAACCAGCACAGCAGTCACAACGACATCCTTATCAACAAGATTTTGAAAGGTGAATGGGGATTTGACGGTGTCGTGGTATCTGACTGGGGAGCTGCCCACAACACAGACGAAGCCGTCAAGAACGGCCTTGACCTGGAGTTTGGTACTTGGACAGACGGTTTACACAGCGGAAAAGGCAACGCTTACGACCAGTATTATCTGGCAGGGCCCTACCTGAAAGGCATCCAAGAAGGGAAATATACTACCAAGGAATTAGATGACAAAGTGCGCCGAATACTCCGGCTATATTACCGCACGACCATGACCGACAGGAAGAAAGGCAGCATGTGCTCGGAAGCCCACTACGATGCTGCTCGCCAGATAGCGACCGAAGGTATCGTGCTGTTGCAGAACCAACGCAACATACTGCCTCTCGACCTTGGCAAGGCACGCCGGATATTGGTTGTAGGAGAGAATGCCATCAAGATGATGACAGTGGGTGGAGGCAGCTCTTCGCTGAAAGCACAGCGCGAGACATTACCTTTCGACGGTCTGAAGAGCCTGCTAAAGCAACGCGCTCCCGGCATCAGTGTGGAGTTTGAGCGTGGCTATGTAGGCGACACCACAGGTGCTTACAATGGTGTTACCACCGGACAAAATCTGACAGAAAAGCGCAGCCAGGCCCAGCTCATAGCCGACGCCGTGGAGAAAGCACGCAAGGCCGACTATGTAATCTTCTTCGGTGGACTCAACAAGAGCAGCTATCAAGATGCCGAGGGGCACGACCGCAAGAGCTATGAACTGCCCTATCAGCAGGATAAGGTGGTAGAAGCATTGGCCAAGGCCAACCCGAATCTTGTATATGTCAACATATCCGGCAACGCAGTAGCCATGCCTTGGAAAAACAAGGTGCCTGCCATCGTACAGGGATGGTACATCGGAAGCGTGGCCGGAGAGGCGTTGGCAGCGGTACTCACTGGCGACACCAATCCATCGGGCAAGCTGCCATTTACATGGCATGCAAGCCTGAAAGATGTCGGCGCACATGCACTTGATGCTTATCCCGGCACATGGAGACCCAAGAAAGACATCATCGATATAGAATATAAAGAGGGCATCTACGTGGGTTATCGGTGGACAGACCTTAAAAAAATTAAACCTACCTTCGCCTTCGGACACGGACTCAGCTATACGACGTTCGCGATTTCCGACCTCAGAACTTCGGCCAAAAGTATGCAATCTGACGGTACTTTGACCTTCACCGTAAATGTCAAGAACACAGGAAAACGCGAAGGCAGCGAGGTAGTACAGCTCTATATCCACGACGTGAAGTCATCGGTAGACCGTCCTTACAAAGAGCTGAAGGGATTTGCAAAAGTAAATCTGAAGCCGGGCGAGAGTCGCGATGTGGAAATTACCATCGACAAACGGGCATTATCTTTCTACGATGAACTGTCGCACGACTGGAAAGCTGAACCAGGTAAGTTTGAGGCACTCGTAGGAAATGCCTCCGACAACCTGTCACTGAAAGCAGCATTCGAACTGAAATAACCACATCGACAGATACAAAAAAAAGCCAAGACAGCTTGCTACTGTCTTGGCTTTTTATCTTGATAGCTATAAGTTATACGGCATTGAAACCCTTTGTGCTGTTGTGGGCCAACAGGTCTTTCAGGTTCAACTCCCTGAAGTTACGGTCTTCCAAAATTTTATGAAGCATCTCAGCTTCTTCACGTTCTTCTTCAGAATGTGTATAGGTACAACTCTTATTTTTCAGTTCGGCAAGGCCCCAGCCTACCAAAGCCACGGCTACGAACAATATAAATGCAATGAGTGCTGACATATAAATGATGTATTTGATTCTGAATGCAAAAGTAATGGAATTAGCGGACAATAGCAAACATTATCTTGTTTTTCGTTAAAAACAAGGCTGCTGCATACCATACACACAAACCTACTTACGCACTTTCTTCTTGCTCAAATCCAGAATTCTCAAGTTTCTGAACTTCACACCCTCACCATGCCCGCAGAAGCTGATGTGTCCTTCCTTGTTGAACAAGCCCGGATGGTTGTTGTGATCAATGGTATAGGGATTGCTCTTGCCACCGTCGGGTGCAATATTGTGCCCTTGACAAGCCTCGCGGATATTGCCATCGAGGATAACTTCGCCATTCACAGTGACGGTGATGCGGTCGCCTACGGCCCTGATTTCTTCGGTATTCCAAGTTCCAAGTTTACCAAACTTCACATGTTTGGGTACGATGATGCCATAGACAGAGCCATGCTGCTGATAGTCGCGAAGCCCTTTGTAGATAGGATCGTCGTGGTCTAGCACCTGAATCTCCATACCCTCGTAAGCTGCATTGGTATTGAGCTTGGTACGAATACCAATGCCATTGTTCACACCCGGACTTACAAAGCAGAACTCAAAACGGTAAACGAAATCGCTATAGGTCTTCTTCGAGTAGAGATTGCCACCTACGCCGAAGTGAGCTTTCACATAGATGCTGCCATCTTCGGGAACATAGTTGTCGAAGTTGCCTTGCCATTTATCAAGTGACCGACCGTCGAACAGCACTTCAAAGCCCTGCGCTTTCTCTTCCTTGGAAAGCGTAAATACAGGCGTCGAAGGCAACTCGTTCACATAGCAGTTACACACATCGATTCCATCCCCATCACTGATAAACTTAATCAGGCCACTGATATTGGCTGCATTCTTACCACCCTTGGGGGCAAAAATTGCATTGTCATTGATGACTACGCCGTTGGAAACCACCATCAAGCGGTCGTTGACCAACTTGACATAAAGCACATTCCACTCAGCAGGAACTACTCCCTGCTTTCCGCTAATAGCTTTCGAGCCAGATGTAAGGATTTCAACCTCACCACTCGGAGCCAATCTGATGGCCGGCATAGACCGCAACCACAACTCAGAAACCTCATTGGCCCGCCACTCGGCATACAATTCGAAGTTCTCATAGCCCTTCTTGGTATTCAGGCTCAGTCCCCGTCTTGCCTTGCCATCATTCATGGCAGGAGCAAAACCATCTGTACCGAATTTGGCCAAAATACCTTTTATCTCATCGACGGCATACCCTGCATCCGCATCATGGGTCTTTGCAGCAAACACCTGCTGCGCTTTTTCCAGCCATCCACGTGTCATAGCACCCTTTTGAAGCCCCTTATTCTTAGCGATAATATTCTTCACCGCCGTGGCAGCAGCAAAAGAAGTGGCCTTATCCGAAAGATAATTGGCTGCCCAAGACAATGCCGGTAACTCGTAGATAGTACCTATAGCGCCGATAAATGAATTTTTGACCGCAGCAGACGGATTCAAAGAGAGCGCCTTTGTGTAGTCAAGAAATCTGCTCATGGCATTCTTCGGCGACGCTTTGAGCAGTGACAACATGCTCATCAAAGCTGCATCTTTACGTTTGTCATCCGTAGCTGCTATGGTATAAAGGGTAGAAACGGCTTCCGGATTCTTCACTTTCAACAAAGCGGCAAAAGCATCGGCCTGTTTTGAAGGCTTGGCATATTCACTCTGTAACAGCTGAAGTGCCTCCTTATTACCTGCTTGTGACAGCAGAGGATAATAAAGCTGAGGGCGCTTACTGCCTGCCATACGCCCACTCACCTGGGCAAACTGCTGTTCAGGAGACAGCGTATGCAAAGCAAAGAGAAGGGCTTTCTGGAGTTTAGGTGCCGCAGCTGCATCGGCTTTCTCAAGCATATCGCACAACTGGGTAAACTCACTAGGCCTTGTAATACCCGCCAACGCGCCATAGGCAGCTTGCTTCACCTCGTCGTTCTGACTGTCCAGCAGGCGCAGTACAGCATCGTAGGCTGAATAGAGATGGCGGTTGGAAACGATACGAAGCGCATGTGTCAACGTAGAAGGATTCGTGTCTGCCAACAAACCTACGACAGCAGCATCTACTTTTCCATTAAATGCGAGTAGAGCATCCATAGTCTCCTTGGCATATTTACCACCCAACAGACCGCAGAGAGAAGCCAATGCACGCTCGCCACCTATCTTTCCAGCAGCCTGGATAGCTGCCTTTGCCAAGGTTTCATCGGCACTGTTCATCGCATTTGCCACTGTTTCGACAGCCGATGACACATGGTTGTTACCCAACCAGCGCACTACATCGCACTGGGCAGCAGGAGACAGTTTACCAAAGTTGCGCAACACAGAGGCATAAATATCGTCGCCGGCACAGCTTTGGGCCAGCTTCAACGCCGTATTACGGTATTGAATATCGTTGTCTTTCAGTGCTTTCAATACTTCAGCAGCTCCTTTTGTACCGGCCGATTGCAGCAACAACTCCAGTCCACCACACCTTACGGCCCTGTCACCCTGGGCAATAAGCTGCTTCGAAGCCTTCATCACAGCCTTAGAATTGCTCGCTACAAGCCGATTCAACAATCTCAGATAAGCATCTGTAGCATGGGTTTCCTCATACTTAAAACCCGCTTTCTGCGCTGCGACAGCCAATACTTTCATCGACTTTTCCGTTCCACAATAGGTCAAAGCATCATAGATACCCTTCAATGTAGCTGCATCTGCGCCTGGAATCCACGCCAACAACATCTCTTCCAAACTATTGTCTGCCATCTTGCGCATGGATATAAGATGGGCTATCCCTACTTTTGATACCCTCATGCCACCCATTTTCAGAATCTGTTGGGCATCGACACCCGGTATCAAAGCAAGCCCTTCCAACGCATACGACTGCAAATAACTGTCGTCCAGATACCCCATAAAGAGCTTGATGTCTGCCGCTGTGGCCACTTTCTGAATCTGTGCCAGCAAGAAAGCCTTGTTCGCATTATCCTTACAAGACGCCAATCCCTTGACAAGTCCTTGCTTTACACCATCACGCAAAGCTACCTTATCGGGATGTGTCACATAATCTGTCACACTACTGATGGCGTATTCGAATGGCGCATTGTTTCCTTTTCCCGATGGAGACAGCATTCCTACTAAAGACGCTATACCCTCCTCACCGGTGCGGGCCATCTCGTCCATCACCTCATTATACACAGCACTGCTCTGTGCAGGTAATTGCGCCAAACCGTCTGCTATGATTGTTGACGTTACGCGATTACGTGCATCCTGCCCACGCATGCTTGTGTGGAAACACAGACAGCACAACAACAATATAATATATGAATATCTCAATGTTTTCATCTGGTATAGTATATTTATATGAAACATTACAATGTCCAACCACCACGCATGGGTTGATTCACCAAAGCATTGGCAGCATCGTCACCAATAAACTGTTCTTTCTCAGGGTCATAATTGAGAATGTCGCGATGCAAGCGCAAGGCAACCGTTGCCATATTCACCAACGTACAACTACGATGCCCATTCTCTTCGTTCAGCGCAAACTTCTGACGGGTGCGAATACAGTCGTAGAAGTCGGTACGCTGCGGTTCTGGGTCGGGGAATTCGGCCAGTCGGTTCATGACATCGGGGATAGTACACTCGAAACCCTTATACACTTTACCTTCCGGTCCTTCGATATAAGGCACATGTCCCTTGCTCTCAAAGCCCTCGCCTTCAAGAATTATCTGGCAACCGTCGGCATATGTATACGTAATCTTACGCCAGATACCCACAGCATCCCAATGCTGCTGCGGAGCATCTACCTCCACCTTCACGGGCGACTCATTGTCCTTGCCCAACAAATACTGCACAGGGTCAAGATAATGCTGCCCCATATCGGTAAGTCCACCGCCATCATAATCCCAATATCCGCGGAAAGTCTGATGTACGCGATGCGCACTGTAGGGTTTGAATGGAGCTGGACCGAGCCACATATCATAATCAAGCTCACGCGGAACAGGCTGCACTTCCAGATGATCTTTGCCCACCCAATAGAATTTCCAAGTAAAACCGGTAGCACCAGACACCCTCACTTTGAGTGGCCAACCCAGCAATTTGCTATCGACCAGTTTCTTCAAAGGTGTCACCGTCGTACCCAAACCGTAGAATGTATCGGTAAACCTGAACCAGGTATTCAGTCTGAACACGCGATTATAGCGCTGCACAGCCTCTACTACTTTCCGCCCTTCACCGATAGTACGTGTCATCGGCTTCTCACACCAAATGTCCTTTCCGGCCTTGGCAGCCTCAACGGCCATCAACGCATGCCAATGGGGAGGCGTTGCGATGTGCACAATGTCTACGTTCGACTGGTGAATCAGTTCACGGAAATCGTGATAAGTCTTCAGGTCTTCACCAAACTTGCTTTTCCCCAGATTCACTGCTTGCTGTAGATGCTTGGCATCTACGTCGCACACAGCTGTCAGCCTGCAAGTCTGATCGCTTGTAAAATGATAAGAGGTCTTACCGATGCCTCCCACTCCGATAATACCCTTGGTGAGTTGATCACTAGGTGCAATGAACCCATTGCCGCCCAAAACCCTACGCGGAACGATGGAAAACAGTCCCAAAGCACCTGCTGTTTTGATAAAATTACGTCTGTCTGTTTTCATGATAATAATAGTTGATGCAGATGATGCAAATATACAAAAGAAATTGGAATGCCCACCCATTATTATGATAATTTATATTTACACACATAAAAATGTAGACAACGAATGATAATGAAGTATTACAACGCCCAGACACAACATATCCTACACCTGCCGACAGCTAAAAAATCATGACCCATCGGCCAGCAAACACGCTCCCATGAAGGGCAGAAACGAATAAAGGTGGAACGCTTCTTACGAAGCGTTCCACCTTTATTTATATATGCCAATGTCGAATTAGTCGAGCTGAGCAAGCTTGTTGTCAGAACCCAACACTTCCTTAATCTTGTGTGAGTAAAGCTCTGTCATCAAGTCACGAGCAGGTCCACAATACTTACGTGGGTCGAATTCACCCGGCTTTTCAGCAAATACCTTGCGAACAGCGGCAGTGAATGCCAAACGAGAGTCAGAGTCGATGTTAATCTTACATACTGCGCTCTTAGAAGCCTTACGGAGCTGTTCTTCAGGAATACCCACTGCATCGGGCAACTTGCCACCGTATTCGTTGATCATGTCAACATACTCCTGTGGTACAGAAGAAGAACCGTGGAGTACGATTGGGAATCCAGGGAGCTTCTCCATGATTGCATCGAGCACGTCGAATGCCAATGGAGGAGGCACGAGCTTACCTGTCTTCGGGTCGCGTGTGCACTGCTCAGGAGTGAACTTGTAAGCACCGTGAGAAGTACCGATAGAGATAGCCAGTGAGTCAACACCGGTCTTTGTAACGAAGTCGATAACTTCTTCAGGCTTTGTATAGTGAGATTCTGTTGCAACAACATCATCCTCTACACCTGCCAATACACCCAGCTCACCTTCTACGGTTACGTCGAACTGATGTGCATATTCTACAACCTTCTTGGTCAAAGCTACGTTCTCATCGTAAGGAAGAGAAGAACCATCAATCATTACAGAAGAGAAACCAGAGTCTACACAGCTCTTACAGGTCTCGAAAGAATCTCCGTGGTCCAGGTGAACAGCAATTTCAGGATGGTTACAACCCAATTCCTTTGCATATTCTACAGCGCCCTGAGACATATAACGAAGCAAAGTAGCGTTAGCATAGTTGCGAGCGCCCTTAGAAACCTGAAGGATTACAGGTGACTTCAAGTCAGAAGAAGCCTTGATGATAGCCTGCAACTGCTCCATGTTGTTAAAGTTGAATGCCGGAATAGCATAACCTCCGTTGATGGCTTTCTTAAACATCTCGCGAGTGTTTACCAAGCCTAGTTTTTTGTAATCTACTGCCATAATTTATTTATGTTTTAATATGATTTGCCTATAACGAGATAGGTGTCAGTCGGCAGCGCCCGCATGGACACGCCTACTGCATGCAAAATTACCATTTTCTTTTGGAATAAGAAAAACATGTACTGCTTTTTTCAAACTCCCACAGGGTTAATTTAGTCTAAATACCCCAATACCGTGGAAGCCTGGCGTAGCAGGAAGCACCAAGCACCCACTAAGCTGCACATTCCCGATGATGTTTCAACAATTTGTAGGCATAGAGCAATACGATAATGAAACCATCGAGCGGAACCAAAAACGGAGCCACTACGCTCACATTGTCAGCTATCAAGCCCATCAACAGGAAGCCGCACCCGCCTATCGGAGTCATCATCAATAACGCCGACGCACTCTTGGTAAGCCGTCCCAAACCCATCAGGGCGAGCGAGAATATCGTCGGGAACATGATGGCTTCGAAGAGGTAGTTGGCTATCAATGCCACCAACGAGACGATACGAATATCGAGCAACACAAGCGACAGACACGACACACTGCCCACCGCACAGATAAACAGCAGGCATTCGGGACGCACATATCGCATAATCCAGCTGCCCAAGAAACGGCCTATCATGAAAAAAGCCAGCGCACAGGTGAGCACCACGGCAGCCACATTGTCGTCCATCCAGCCTTGCCCGGTTACGAAATTGATGAAATAGCTGTTGATGGAAATCTCGGATACCTCATAGGCCAGCAGGGCTATCAAACCGAAGACAAAGACCTTATGCTGCCCCAGTTCGCGTATATCGCTCCACAATCCGCCACCCGACGCAGGCCCTTCGCCATGACTGATTTCGGGCAGTCGCACCTTGGCAAAGACCACCGCTATCATCAGCACCAACACGCCGAGTATGGCATAAGGCACAGCCACGTCGCCACCCTCGATGGAATCACCGAACAGGAACTGCCCTACAACGAATGTAGCGAACAGGCTTCCCAGTCCATTAAACGACTGCGAGAGGTTCAGACGGCTCGTAGCCGTAGACTTGTCGCCCAGTTCCGTGACGTAGGGATTGGCCGAAGTCTCCAGAAAAACGAGTCCACAGCCTATCACAAACAGCGCCCCCAGAAAGGCATTGAACGTGCCCCAAGCCGAGCCGGGGATGAACAGCAACGCGCCGATGCCGAACAGCAACAGCCCGAAGACCACACCTTTGCGATATCCATACTTGTTGATGAAGATACCAGCCGGTATCGCCATCAGGAAATAGCCCAGATAGGTGGTAACCTGAATGAGCGACGACTGGGTAATGGAAATACTGAATTCGTTCTGGAAATGCTTGTTCAGCACATCCAGTATAGCACGGGCAAAGCCCCACAAGAAGAATAGGGTCGTTATCAGAATAAACGGAACGACATACTTCCTGTCTGTCAGCGAGGCACGGGCTGTCGACAACTGCCGGGGCGTTTCCCCACGCTGCTCTTCTAATCGCGGAGTTTTCACAACTTCATAAGATTATTGAATGACACACTATAGAGACGCCACACACAACTTTTTTCGCCTCTGTTCACAGCCTACTTGCCTGCATGGTCGCGGTCGGCAAGCTGATAAAAGGAAATATGGGGTACAGAATACAGATAATAATCATCGCTCTCTGCAATGAATCAGAAAACCATACCCCTGTAGGACACCAACCTCTACACAAGCCGTAGGTCCGAACGAAGTGGAAACCTACGGAAAGGTTGGCTGTAGATAAGCGAGTCTGACACACTCTCCCCGGCAAACAGCTGCCTATATCGGGACAGCCCTGTCAGACTGGCTCATTGGGCCGAATCCAGACCGGAGACAATCGTCGCATACGCCCGGCTGTCTCCGGCTATGAACAGGTAGCCCTCCGGGCTGTCAATCAACTCTTCTGACACGCCCACTAGATTTCATGCCTGCTGCAATTACTTGGTTGCAGGGTCAATCATCTTCCAGATGCCTGCTGCACAAGCTGCACCTACAAACGGACCAACGATGAAAATCCAAAGGTTAGCAAGCGCTGTACCACCCTGGAACAAAGCCGGACCGATAGAGCGTGCAGGGTTCACCGATGTACCGGTATAGCGGATACAAACGAGGTGAACGAGAATGAGTGACAAACCGATAGCCAGACCTGCGAAGTTGTTGGTAGCACCATTGGTCTTAGATGTAGCACCCAATACGACGAGTACGAATACACAGGTGAAGAAAATCTCTGCCAGTACACCGCCCAAGACAGTAACGGTCTGTCCGGCTTCGTTGATAACCTGTAGGTCGTTCGCACCTGTACCTACCAGCCCGGCATTCATGGTCAACACATAGAGGATGGCAGAACCGATGATTGCACCAATGACCTGGAACAGCATATACATACCGCAATCCTTGGCATTCATTCTTCCGCTGAGGTACACACCGAGCGTGATGGCCGGATTGATATGGCAACCGGAAATACCGCCGATGGTGTAAGCCATAGCCACTACAGACAAACCGAATGCCATAGCAGTACCGATAACAGTACCCGCATTAGCTACATCTGCACAGTTTGAAGAACAATTCAGGCTGACAGCAACGCCGCAACCCATCAAGACCAGCACCATCGTGCCAATCATTTCTGCTAAATACTTTTTCATATAACTCTTTTTAAAAATTGGTGATTCTCTTTTTTAGACAACGCAAATATAGGCAAATTATTCTTAGGTCGCAACAAATATTTACACTTTTTGTACATTTTTCCTTAAACATCTCTGTTTTTTCGGTATTTGTTTCACTTCGCCGAAGCCCAAAAGGGCAATGATACGCCAAGCGGTGTTTCGCCTTCCACACTGCGCCTGCCCCCGATTCTTTCCCGATTGTCCACCACCTTAGACGCTCAACTCATCACCTGTATCTTGCCTACCCGCCAACTTGAAAAAACTGCAAGGCCTCCGCAGCAACGCTGCCAAGCCCTTGCAGCATTGCTGTTTGGCCTCTTCAGTTTTGCTGCAAAGGTTTTGCAGGAATTTGAGTTTGAGTTGGTGAGTTTTTGAGTCTATGAGTTTTTAATTAATCAATTGATGATTGACAATTGAGAATGGAGAATGGATGATTGGTAGGCAAGAGTTTATAGGATTGTAGGGACGTGGCATGCTGCGTCCGCAAGAAGGAAGAATAAGTCCCAGCCTTGCGTGTAGGAGCGAATTGCATTTGCCCTTACGACTCCAAAACTTACAAGCTCAAAAATCCACTTATCATGTGGAGTACCTATCGGCACTCATACTTTATTTTCCTCTTTATCCGACAGTTGCCGCTGCGCGACAACACATCGGCTAGTATAAACTGTAGCGGTTTCACCGCTATAATAGTGTTGTCTTTTGTAAACAGCGAGTAGTCCAATCGCAAATAGGGGAGATTGTAGGGACGCGGCATGCCGCGTCCGCAGGGATGAGTTTGCGTTTGTTTAATATAGGAGGATTAAGGTAGAGACGGAGTGTACTCCGTCTCCATGTTTACCTAGGCTGGCAGTTGTCATTTCTTGCTGATAAGATGGTGTACACACCGTCTCTACCCTATCCGCATGTTCGTCTCGCAATGTGCAAGCATGAATAGGATGGTATGTGACTATCTTGCCTACGGACGCGGCATGCCGCGTCCCTACAAATCACAAACTAAATACGTCTCTTATGCTTTTTTGTCTAAAAACATCAGACAGAGCTGGAAATTCTCCCTTACTGGGTCTCCAGGATGCGCCGGAGCAGATAGGTGGCATTCTGATTACGGGCCACACCGGGCGTAATCTTGTACGAATACGTGACGTCAGCACCCAGTTCTATCTCGAAACAATAGTTGTGGAATCGCTCACTCTGCATCTTCGAAAGTTCCAAATCGTGGGTAGCAATGATGCCTGTCACGTCGAGCCGGCTGATGGCTTCCAGGAACATACGCGAGCCATTGAGCTTGTCGAGCGAGTTAGTACCCTTCAGTATCTCGTCGAGGATGATGAGCGTAGGACGGTGGTCGTGACAGAATTGCAGCAACTGTTGCAACCGCAAAAGTTCGGCATTGAAGTAGGAAATGCCGTGAGCAAGGTCATCGGTGGTACGCATGCTGCTGAACAAATGGAATATTGATACGCGATAACCGTCGGCAAACACCGGTATGCCGTTCATGGCCAAGATATAATTGATGCCCACCGCACGCAGGAAGGTACTCTTGCCAGCCATATTGGCTCCCGTGATGATATAATAATGGTGGTCGACGATGCTGAAATCATTGCGCACGGCCTTAGCCCCCAGAAACGGATGGAACAGTCCACGAGCTTCGCAGACCACCTCTCTGCTATCTGTCAACACCTCTGCCGGCCGTGCTTCGGGATGGTTATAGCTGAACGTAGCCATCGAAACACGGACATCCACACGGCTCACCGCATCCAGCCAATCGCCCATCTTGCCGGCATAATCGCGCTGCCACAGGGCGAAACGGCGCAAGAGGAAAAAATCGCTCCACGCCAGTCCGTCGGCAAAGAAAAGACCCAGGATGTTGCCACGACGGTCGAGTCCGCCCAATATCTGTTCCAACTGGGCAAACGAGTCGATGGCTTCGCGTAACGTCCTGCTGTCGTCTGCATTGAGCGCAGAAACGAATGTCTCGTCTGCAATGTGCCTCACCACTTTAATATAGGTAGCCATCTGCTCGTGCAAGCGGTCTACCACGCCCCCTACTCTCTTCAGCGTACCCGAAGTAAAGAGGAATACCAGACCAAATTGCAGAATGACCCACCATATCGGTAGATTCCAATCGGCCATGCCCAATGAGGCTGCGACAAAAGCGCCCAGACATCCCACGATGGCCACCCAAGCCAAGATACGCATGCCACCATTGAGTGCAAAGCCCGGAATACGAGTCTCGCGCATCAGCATCACTGCTCGCATCACCTCCTCGGTGTCCAACCGCCGCTGCTGTCCGAGCGCTATGAAATCGGCTCGCCAAGCATCCTTGGCAGCCAGTTCGGCAAGAGCTTCAGCCCTTCCGACTACATAATCCAACCGAGACAGGCGGTCGGCCAGGCAGTCACTACCACCCGATGTAATCGTTCGATTCATGCGTTGGAACAACGATTCCGCCCCAAAGACATCCAAATCGAAGGTGTATTCGTGGCGCGCATCTGCATAGTGACCACCGGCATCGAATGCGGAGAAGTCGCCGGCAAGAGATGCCAACTCGTGCAAATAGACTTGGCGTAAGTCGGTTTTCCGTTGCAGACGGTCAGAATTCAGTCCGTCTATACGTCTCACGACAGCGTAACCCACCAACGGGAGTGCCGAACAGGCCAGCAAAGGCCAACCCCACGACACCACTGTATATAAAACAATAAAAGCCACAAACAGCACGAAGAGTGCTATTTGGGCTATTACCAATGCGTTTCCTTTCCTTTTCAGTTGTGCTATCTCTAGCGTCAATGCCTCGGCATGGCCACTATAGTATGCTTCTAAATTCATTCGGTCGTATATATATTTCGACTGCAAATATGCGAAAAATATTCAAGACCTAGCCCGATTGAAAGACTTTTTCCGCAATCATCACAACTTTTAGGAGTGTACAGGATAAAACGGGAGAGAAATGAGGATTACCTTATCATGCTATCACGGCATCGTCGACTGTGTATCCTTCCAACGAACCGGCTTTGGTTTGGATACAGACAAAAG
The DNA here is from genome assembly GCF_055381405.1 of Prevotella mikamonis. NCBI lineage: Bacteria > Pseudomonadati > Bacteroidota > Bacteroidia > Bacteroidales > Prevotellaceae > Prevotella > Prevotella mikamonis. The sequence continues at coordinate 2,746,009 of NZ_AP035785.1, read as the reverse complement.
TGACAGGGCCGCCTGTCGCTGCACGCAGCTGGCGCTTTACGTCGGGGGAAACGCGCAGCCAATCGCCCTTCTTCAATACAACATCTTCGCCATCGAGCGTCATGACAGCTTCACCGGCAAGCACGCCATAAACTTCTTCATTCTGCTTGTGACTATGCACAAAAGGCACTTGTGCGCCGGCCGGCATGCTGTTTACACTTATTTCGCTGCCTGTCAATCCCAGTTGCTCGTGCAGTTCGGTACGTGGTTCACTCTCGTTTACGCTCAATTTACTAAACTTTTCCATTGTTCTTTGTATTAATATGTATTGTTATGAATTTACAATGCAAAGATAGACATAACAAAATAACCGCACAAGAAGGCACGCCAAGGGGAAATAGTTACCAAAAAGTAGGAATTAAGCAAACAGGTTCTTCAAGGCAATTACACTTAACTTATATTAACCTGGTAACTAATATATACTATCCTGGTAATCACTATTTTTGCATATATGATAACAACTAATGAGACATCGGCAGCCTATCTGAACTGCCCTATACGCAACGTCATCAGCCACTTCGGCGACAAATGGTCGTTGCTCGTGCTATACCATCTGCATGTAGAAGAGTCCGGCGTCATGAGATTCAACGAACTGCGCCGGCGAATGAGCGACTGTTCGCAGAAAATGTTGTCGCAGACATTGAAGAATCTGGAACGCTACCATCTGGTCAATCGCCAGATTTATCCGGAAGTACCGCCTCGCGTGGAATACTCGCTCACCGATATGGGTAAGTCGCTCATGCCCAGTATCGAAGGACTCATAGCCTGGGCGAAGGACAACTTCGACCGGATAGTGACCGACTGACACTACACCTATAATATATATAGGTGGAAATACTGAAATAGGAATTTCCCTATCCCCTTGTAGGGAAACTATCCTGAAAGGATGGACGAAATGCTGTATCTTTGCCACAGAAACAAGAAGAAAAAGCAAAAACCGTCATGAAGAGAGTTACGATATTAGCAATGAGTGCCATCCTATTGGCCAGTAGCTGCGGTACATTTATGGGTACGGGCGCTTATGCGGGTGCCAGCATGGGGTCAATACTGGGTTCGGCCGTCGGCGGAATAAGCAGTGGACCACGCGGTGCAGATTTAGGCACCATCGTAGGTATGGTGGGTGGCGCGGTGATTGGCGGTGCTATAGGCAACGCAGCCGACCAGCGTGCGCAAGAACGTGTCTATCAGGACGAGCCGATGCGCCACGACCGTTACGAGAGAGTGCGCGACAAGATACGCCATCGTGACCGGCAAGGCAACGACGAATACACCTATTCGGACACAATGGACGACAGCGGATTTGACCAGACCAACAGCGGCGACGACCGTATCTACGACTTTGACGGTACAGACTACACAGGAAACTACAGCGCACAGCAGCCTACTACCAACATGCCCCTGTCGTCTAGCGTGGAAGAATTGGCCAACGGCTACAAGTACAGTCCTACGATAGAAATCAGGAATGCCCGATTTGTAGATGCCAACCAAGACAACAAGATAAGCCGTGGAGAGATTTGCAAGGTCATCTTTGAGGTCTACAACCGTGGCAAGGAGACCATCAGCGACGTGCAGCCTATGGTGGTGGAAGCCGAAGGAAACAAGCATCTCTACATTTCGCCAGGCATCCATATCGAGAAGATACTGCCGGAAAAGGGCATCAGATATACGGCTGTGGTGAAAGCAGACAACAAACTGAAAAACGGAACTGCCAAAATCTGTATCTCGGTGGTACAGGGAAACAAGGCCATATCGAAGGTGAGCGAGTTTAATATTCCTACACGGAAATAGTGGCAGCATTGCCTTCAAAACTCCAGAAAGACTACACGAAAGTAGATACCACATATTTGTCGACAGAGACTCAGCTGATTCTTACTGAAGAATCGTAGCCATAAAGGTGAAGGCGGGGGCTCTGTCGACATCTTTTATAGATGTTCCTCACTCTCCGGAAGATTCTTACGGACACAAAAAAGTAGAGCATAGTGGCTCTACTCTAATATTTTATCGAATATATTTTTCCAGCTATTGGTCTTGGGAGTCTGTTTTGCAGGCGGTCGAGCAGTCTTCGACTTCCGCATCATGGGCTTACGTGCAGTAGCTTTCTGCGGCAGTTTCTTGGCTGCACGATCTACGTCTTCAGCCCAGTCTGTCACAAAGCTGGAACTCTGTTCGGCAATACCGAAGTCCAGACTCGGTACAGAGATTTCCTCATCGGGCTTGAAAGGGATGGCAGGAGCTTCAGCATAGACCTCTACCACGACACTGGTTACCCCTTGAGCCAGCATGCCCAATTCTTTAGCTGCCCCCCATGAGAGGTCGATGATACGCCCCCGACCAAACGGTCCGCGGTCGGTGACTCGCACGATGACCGACTTGTCATTGCTAAGGTTTCTCACCTTCAGCAACGTACCGAACGGATAGGTACGGTGGGCGCATGTGAGGCTGTCGTGATGCAACCTCTCCCCACTACTCGTACGCGCTCCCGTAGCTTTCTTGGAGTAGTAGGATGCCTTTCCGGTTTGCTGTGCAAACATCATGGTAAAGGCACATAACCAAATCAATAGTATTACGCTTCTTCGATATTTCACTCGTTATATTGTTAGTTAATAATAAGGAGGTAGCAGGAATCCGTACGCTTGCCGGTAGTCAGACGGACCGAAGTCTCATCAATACCTGCTATCTCCACGTTATATCACACGACACCTTGTGCCATCATTGCCTTGGCCACTTTCATGAATCCTGCAATGTTTGCCCCTTTCACATAGTTCAAATAGTCGTCGGGCTGCTTACCATAGAGCGTACATTGCTCGTGGATGGAGTGCATGATGCGGTGTAGCTGGGCATCGACCTCGTTTTCCGACCACGACAGACGCATGCTGTTCTGTGTCATTTCAAGCCCCGACGTAGCCACACCACCGGCATTCACGGCCTTTCCGGGAGCAAAGAGTTGCCGAGCCTGGATAAACTTTTCTACCGCCTCGGCAGTACATCCCATGTTAGAAACCTCTGCCACACAAAGCGGTCGATGGGCCAATATGCGGTCGGCATCGCCACCATTGAGTTCGTTCTGGGTGGCACAAGGCAGATAGATATCGGCTTTCTGTTCCCAAGGCTTGCGCCCGGCGAAGAACTGTCCGCTTTCAAACTCGTCGGCATAGGGCTGGCACACGTCATTGCCGCTGGCCCTGAGTTCGAGCATGTAGTCTATCTTCTCGTCGCAGATACCATCCGGATCGTAGATATATCCATCCGGTCCGCTAATCGTAATGACCTTTGCGCCGAGCTGGGTAGCCTTCTTGGCAGCTCCCCAAGCCACATTGCCGAAACCCGAAATAGCCACGGTCTTGCCCTTGATATCTATATCGTGGGTCTGTAACATCTGATTGACAAAGTATAAAGCACCAAATCCCGTGGCTTCAGGACGAATACGCGAGCCGCCCCACTCTATGCCTTTGCCTGTCAGCATGCCCTCCCAACGATGCGTCAACTTCTTGTATGTGCCGAAGAGATAGCCTATCTCGCGCGCTCCGACACCTATATCGCCGGCAGGAACATCCTCATCCGGACCTATATAATGGTAGAGTTCCTGCATGAAAGACTGGCAGAACCGCATCACTTCGGCATCGCTCTTACCACGTATGGAAAAGTCGCTTCCACCCTTACCACCACCCATAGGCAGCGTAGTGAGTGCATTCTTGAATGTCTGTTCGAAGCCTAAAAACTTCAATATCGAGAGATTCACCGACGGGTGGAAACGCAGTCCACCCTTGTAAGGACCTATCGCGCTGTTGAATTGTACGCGATATCCAAGATTCACATGCACTTCCCCACGGTCGTCGACCCACGGTACACGGAACGTAATGACGCGTTCCGGCTCTACCAAACGTTCCACAATCTTCACTCTGTCAAACTCCGGATGCTTGTTATACACGTCTTCTATAGACATAAGAACTTCGCTCACGGCCTGCAAGTATTCCTTTTCGCCTGGATGCCTGCGCTCCAAATCATTCAAGATTCCAGTTACTTCCATAGATATTTCCGATTAAAGGGCTGGCGCACCTAATGCCCTGGTTATGTTGCAAATATAGAGTTTTTATGCAGAAGAGCCAAATCATTCTGTCAAAAAAGATTTTAAACAAGAATAAAGTTTATTGCAATTTCTCTTATTTTTTTCTAAATCCTCTTAGTGGTTTTTTACTTTCGACGTGTTATGATAGCAAAACTTGTAAGAAAATGCCTATGACGAAATGACCCGAAAAACATTCCATGCACACCTTAATAATAAAGGCTATGCAACAACTCTCTATTCATGAATTCATTAATTATAAACATAAAACCTATGAATCGTTATCCAGTTAAATGTCGGAAGAGTTCACCTTCATCCTATTTCCATCCGGTGAAACTCCTACTCTTCCTTTTCTTATTATTATCAACGCCACAAGCTTTTGCTCAGAACAAGAGTCTTGAGATTCCTGCCAAAACCCTCCCGGTAAGCAAAGTGTTTGCCGAAATCGAGCGTTCTACAGGTTATCTGCTCGTTTACAGCGACAAAGACATCGACGTGAACACGAAGATTACGTTTGCACAGACCAAGGGTAATCTGAAATACTTCCTCTCCCAGCTGGCTTCAGAGCTTCGCCTCAGCTACGACATTACACAGAACAAGTATGTCGTATTCAGAAAGAAAGCTGCCGAAACACATCCCCAAGCCTACAAGGGTGGTAAACTTTCCGGACACATCACTGACGAAAGCGGAGAACCACTCATCGGTGCTACCATCGTACAGAAGGGTACACAGAACAAAGTCATCACCGATATGGATGGCAACTTCGAGATAGATGCACCTCAGGGAAGCACACTACTCGTATCGTACATCGGTGCAAAGGACAAGGAAATCAAAGCTGCCGAGGGCATGCAGATAACTATGGCCGACGACATCGAGGCTCTCGACGAAGTCGTTGTCATCGGTTACGGTAGCGTGAAGAAAGCCGATTTAGCCGGTTCTATATCCGTTCTCGACAACAAGTCGTACAGAAACCAACCCATTGTCAACGCTACCGATGCCTTGCAAGGTCGCGTGGCCGGTGTTTCCGTCACCAACAGCGGTGCTCCCGGTGGTACTATCAAGGTCAGAGTGCGCGGTGCCAGCTCCATCAACCGCAGCAACGACCCGCTCTATGTAGTCGATGGTATCGTGCGCGAAAGCGGTGTTACCGGTCTCGACCCGGAGGACATACAGTCTATGCAGGTGCTTAAAGATGCTTCAGCCACGGCCATTTACGGTTCAAGAGGTTCTAACGGCGTCATCCTGATTACCACGAAGACCGGTAAAGCCAACCAGCAACTCATCACATTCGATGCCAAACTGGGTATCAGCAGTGTGGCAAAGCGCTACGACACCCTTAGTCCTTACGAGTTTGCCACAGCTTACAACGAAGCTCATCCCAACACGTTTGACAGCAGTCAGCTAACCGCTTTCCAGAACGGAACAGCAGGAACTGACTGGCAGGATGCAGTCTTCAAGACCGGTATCACGCAAGATTACAAGGTGGCACTGTCTAATGGCAACGACAAGACTCAATATTACGTATCTGCCAACTACGTGGGCCAGACCGGTACGGTCATCGAGAACAACTACAACCGTTACCAGTTCAGGGCCAACATGACTTCTGACGTGTCGAAATGGTTGAGCCTTACAACCGACATCAACTTCTCTCACAGTGCCGACAAGAGCCATAACTTCAGCGCATCCAAAAACAATGTGCTTTGGGCCATGCTCAACTATTCGCCCGTGACAGACATCTACGATGCCAACGGAGGCTACAATCCCGACCGTTATTGCGCCATCACAGAGTACAACCCTGTTGCTACACTGAAAGAAAGCCGCTCACAAAACCGTCACGACATCCTCAATGCGCGAGTAGACTTGAAGTTCAACATCTTGCCGAACCTCACCTTCACCTCTACCAATGGTGTGGACTACAGCGACTACAAGTACTACTATTTCAACTCGAAGAAGATTTCCGTCAACATCAACAATGGTATGTCGAACGCCGACACACAGCGTATGGCACTGCAAACTACCAACAACCTGACCTATCAGGGACAGTGGGGACTGCACTCGCTCACCGTTACCGGCGTATTCGAATCTTCATTCTCCAAGACCAGATACATGAAGATTTCGGGCGACAACCTCTTGACCGAGAGCGTGGGCTGGTGGAATTCCACACTCGCCAGAAGCCGCCAAGACAACAACAGCTACTCTTCGTGGTCGCTCCTGTCTTATGTCAGCCGCTTGATGTATAACTACAACGACCGCTATCTCGTCACCGGAACATTCCGTGCCGACGGTTCTTCCAAGTTCGCTAACCAGAAATGGGGCTACTTCCCGTCTCTTGCACTGGCTTGGCAGCTCGGCAATGAGAGCTTCATGCAGCATCAGAATGCCATCCAGAACGCCAAACTGCGTCTCAGCTACGGTATCGTGGGTAGCCAGGCCATCGAGCCTTACGAGACGTTGGGATTGATGTCGCAGACTACCATCGCCTTCGGTGGCGACTCCAAGTACACCGGCTACTGGACAGGAACAAATGTTCCGACACCTGAACTCACTTGGGAGAAGACCCACCAGTTCAACGTAGGTCTCGACTTCGGTATCCTCGACAGCCGCATAAGATTCACATTCGATTACTTCGTGAAGTTTACCAAGGACGGATTGTTGCGCAAGAACATGCCCAACTACGACGGTGGCGGCTCTTACTGGGTCAATGCCTGCGAAGTAACCAACCGCGGTCTGGACTTCACCATTGATGCCGATGTCCTCAAATCGAAGGATTTTTCTTGGAACTCGGCCTTTACGGGCACTTTCCTGAAGAATAAAGTCACTTCGTTAGACAACATTCCATTCATCGCCGGATACTCTCCTGCCAACGGATTGGTAGAAGCTGTATCGCGCGTCAAGGTGGGTTATCCCATCGGTTCGTTCTTCCTCTACGACTGGACAGGTATCGACGCCAAGGGACACGACACCTATGCCGACTACGACAATAGCGGAACACTCTCCGAAGGCGACAAGATTATGACCGGAAAGGCTTCTCCCGACTTCAGTTTCGGCTGGAACAACACCGTCACATGGCGCAACTGGACTCTCAGTGCATTCTTTACCGGTGCTTTGGGTGTACAGCGCCTCAACCTCATTCGCTACACAGCAGCCTCTTTCAACGGCAACTCCAAGTTCATCACACTGCGCGATGCCTACTACAACTCTTTCGGCAAGGTCAGCAATCCGATGTATCCGTCTGTCACCGTAACCGACAACGACTACGAGGCCGCATCTACCAAGTGGCTCGAAGATGCCGACTACTTCAGGCTCGACAACCTGTCGCTGGCATACACCCTGCCCAAGCGTGTGCTCCGCTTTGCCGATGCCACTCTCTCGCTCAGCGTGCAAAACCTCTTCACCATTACCAAATACAAGGGTATGGACCCTGCCGGTATCTCGTTCATGAGTACCGAACTAGGCAGTACCGACCTCAACGACGGTATCGACATGGGTGCTTACCCACTCTCAAGAACCGTAACATTTGGATTGAAAGTTAACTTCTAACAAACACAGACAATATGAAAAAGACTTATATTATAGCCGGATTGACCGCCTGTCTGGCACTGACGACCTCATGCCAGAACTTCCTCGACGAAGACCCCAAGGGCAGACTGACAGCCGATACATTCTTCTCTACCCAGGAAGAACTGGACATGGGCACTTACGCCCTGTACCGACAAGTGATGAATTCGCAGAACAACACCAACCCATTGATTATAGCCTGGCAAGGCGACGACATCACTACACACCCCGGAAGCAACAAGCAGGCGTATGCCGACGTAGACGCCTTCCACCCCACAGACGGCAACAAGGGTGCTGCCGCTGTATGGAATTCGGGGTACAAGGTAATCAAGGCAGCCAACTATCTGATTAACAGTGCCGGGAAAACCCCGACTACCAAGGAAGAGGTGAACATCGCTATCGGACAGGCAAAGTTCTGGCGTGCGGTCAATTATCTCAAACTGGTAAGAGTCTTCGGACCTATCCCCATGAACCTCAACGGCGAAGTAGACTACTCACGCCCGCTGGCATCGGTAGAAGAAGTGTACAATCAGATTGTAGCCGATCTCAAAGACTGCGTCGAGATATTGCCCACCTCGTACTCGAAAGAACCCCGAAAGATGAACGGAGCTAACATCTACATCACCAAGCAGGCAGCACAGTCGGTACTCGCAGCTGCCTATATGGGAATGGCAGGATGGCCTCTCAACAAGACCGAATACTACAAGCAGGCTGCTGCCAGTGCCAAGGCCGTCATCGACGGAGTGAAAGCCGGCAAATACGAATACATGCTTGAACCTAGCTACAACCTGGTTTACGCCCCCAGCCGCAACTATACCAACGAGACGGTCGTAGGCATCAACTACAACGGCGCATACGTTTGGGACGAAGACTCCGAGATGTCTATCAGCGATTTGTTTGAATCTCTCGGCGGATGGGGAGACGGATGGAGCGAATACAAGTTCTGGAAAGACTTCCCCGCAGGCGCTCGCAAAGACGCCACCATCAGCCCCAAGATTGTCAAGAACAACGGACGCAACGGCGAAACCGAACTGATAGACTGGTGGCAGGTGGAAGAGAAGCACCCCATGTACTGCAATCTGCTCACCGGACCGGGCTTCACCGACTATGATTATACCAAGCCGGCAGGCACCAAGAATACCAACAGCCACCGCCATCGTCTGGTGCGTTACTCCGAAGTATTGCTGTGGTATGCCGAATCGCAAGCCCGTTCAGAGGGTACTCCCAACGCCCTGGCCTACGAGTGTATCAACCAGGTAAGACAGAGAGCCGGCCTGACTGCCCTCCCAACAGGCATGTCGGGAGCTGCCTTTGCCGAAGCCTGTGTACAGGAACACGGCTGGGAAGTGGCCGGCTACTGGCCCGCTCTGGTCTGCCGCCGTCAAGATTTGTTCCGCCTCAATCGTCTGGAAGCACTCTTCAACTACCGCAAGAAGAATGCCCCGATTGAGATTACTGCGGGGGTAACGGAGAAAGAAAACGTCCTCATTCCCGACAATGTGACGTGGAATGGAGAAAAGAGTATCTATCTGCCTTACCCAGCTGCCGATGCCTCTTTAAATTCAAACATAAAGCATTAAGGTTGTATTAAGTAGGAGAGACGGCGTGGTGACACGCTGTCTCTTTTTTTTCGGTTTACTGCAAAGGCTCGGCAACATCGCTGCCTAGGCTCGGCAGCATTACTGTCCGGCCTTTGCAGCATCGCTGCGGAGGCCTTGCAGTTTTTTAAAGTTGACGAGTAGACAAGACACAAGTAAACAAGCCGGGGATAAAGAGTTGACGAGTAGACAAGATACAAGTAGACAAGTCGGGGATAAGGAATATGAAGATGCGAAACCACAGGCAGGGATTGGGAGAAAGCTTCTGCCCCAGAGACTTCAGCTTTGCTACGAAATATCCCTGCAAAATATCAAATGTTACAAATTTGTTTCACTTTCTGCCCCCTATGTTTAGTGGTTTTCTTATATTTGCTTGTCTATATCATAAAAACTAGAACAAATGGACGAACGCGTCAATCGATATTTAGAAGGAAGCCTCAACAGCCAAGAAACCGAGCAACTGCTGCTCGATGCACAAGCATCGGCAGAACTAAAGGCCGACCTTATCCGTGCCATCAATATGAAAGCATTGATGACTCTCCACCCACAAGTGGCCAACGAGGCTGAAGGTAGAGAGCGTCTGCAGCAGAGACAGAAATCACAGAAGCGAGTCGCTACGCAGAGACTCATGCGCCAGATGCTCCGCTATGCAGCCATCTTGATACTGGGCATTGTGGGCACTGTGGCCGTATTCAAATACCACACGGCCCACCAGCAACCCACAGCTTACCAAAAGCTGAGCGTACCGGAGGGGCAGCGCGCACAGATAACCCTGCCCGACGGCACATCGGCATGGGTCAACTCCGGGTCTACCATCAGTTTTCCGTCTAGCTTTGGCAACGAGCGCACCGTCCAACTCCACGGCGAGGCCTATTTCGACGTGGCCAAAGATGCAGACCATCCCTTCGTCGTACAGGCCGGAGGGCGGCGGGTGAAGGCACTTGGCACGGAGTTCAATGTACGCAGCTACGCTCCCGATGCCATCGACGTGTCGCTCTACGATGGCTCGGTCAGGGTCTATGAACCTAGCAAAGAGGAACAGGGAACGGTACTCACGCCTCGCCAGCAGCTCGTCATCGTGGGCAATCAACAGCGAATGCTGGCTGTAGACCAGGACGACATATTGTGGCGCGACGGCATCATCTCGTTTAAATCGGCCACCATGCAGGAAGTGGCCGAACGGCTGCACCAGTATTACCATGTCGACATCATCATCAAGAATGCCGATATAGTCAATCAGGAATACACCGGAAAATTCCGCTTGCACGATGGCGTCACATCCATCCTGCAACTCATCTCGAAGGTGCATCCGTTCAATATCAATCACAATACCGAAAAAGACGAAATCATATTATACTGATACACGCACATGAAAAAGATTCTATCAATCCTCCTGACTGCCCTGTTCGTCACGACTCCAGCCCTTGCCACAGACATTCTGGTAGAGGCCGAGAGCTTCGAAACGAAAGGCGGATGGGCTGTTGACCAGCAGTTTATGGACCAGATGGGTTCACCCTATCTCATCGCTCATGGTATGGGCGTGCCTGTGGCCGACGCCACGACGACCATAGCCGTGCCCCACGAGGGGACGTATCGCGTATTCGTGAGAACCTATAACTGGACCTCGCCGTGGCACAAAGGCCGTGGTGCAGGGGCTTTCTCGCTTCTAATCAACGGCCGGAAGCTATCACCCACACTTGGAGATACCGGCACACAGTGGATGTGGCAGGACGCCGGAAAGATAGCTCTGAAAAAGGGAAAGGCCGCTATCAGACTGAAAGACCTGACCGGATTTGACGGCAGATGCGACGCCATCTACCTCACTACGGGCGACAACATGCCGCCCACCGACTTGTCGGCACTGACTGAAATGCGCCAACGGCTGCTCCGACTTCCGGCCGTTGCACCGTCGGCAGGAGTGTTCGATCTCGTCGTTGTGGGCGGCGGCGTGGCGGGTATCAGTGCAGCCGTGACGGCAGCCCGACTCGGCATGCGCGTAGCTCTGGTGCAAGACCGTCCCATCCTGGGCGGCAATAACAGTTCGGAAGTAAGGGTTCATCTGGGCGGAAGAATCGAGACCGGCAAATATCCGCGCCTGGGCGGACTCCAGAAAGAGTTCGCCCCTACGGAAGAAGGCAATGCCATGCCGGCCGAAAACTATGCCGACCACAAGAAGATGGAGATAGTGCAGCGCGAGCCAAACATCTCGCTCTTCACCAATTATCATGTGAACAAGGTACAGACAGAGGGTAAGAAGATTGTCGGTGTCATAGCTCAGAACACACTGACAGCACAACCCCTGCTCTTCAAAGCTCCCCTGTTTGCCGACTGCACAGGCGATGCCACCGTGGGATATCTGGCAGGAGCAGACTACAAAACGGGGCGTGAAGCCTACGACGAATTCGAAGAACAGCTAGCACCCAAGCAGGCCGACAAGATGACTATGGGGGCGTCGGTACAGTGGTATGCCGTGCCTACGAAAAAAGCTACTGCGTTCGGACCTTTCAACTACGGTATCGAGTTTACCGATGAGAGCTGCGAACCTATCAAGAAAGGCGAATGGACATGGGAGACAGGCCTCAACAGAGACCAGATAGGCGACTTCGAACGAATCAGGGACTACGGGCTGATGGTGGTATATTCCAACTGGAGCTACCTGAAAAACCAATATCTCGACAAAAAAGACTTCAGGAACGAGCGGCTGGGATGGGTGGCCTACGTAGCCGGCAAGCGTGAGTCGCGCCGCCTGCTGGGCGACTATGTGCTGAGCGAACAAGACCTCGTGAAGCATGTTTCGCACGAAGACGCGTCGTTTACCACCACGTGGAGCATCGACCTGCACTACCCCGACTCCATCAACGGCATCCACTTTCCCGACAACGAGTTCAAGGCCATCTCGAAGCAGAAGGTAATCTATCCCTACGGCGTGCCTTACCGCTGCCTCTATTCCAGAAATATAGACAACCTGTTTATGGCCGGTCGCGACATCAGCGTGACGCATATAGCCCTTGGCTCGGTCCGCGTGATGCGCACCACGGGCATGATGGGCGAGGTAGTGGGCATGGCTGCATCGCTCTGCAAACAGCATCGGGCAAGTCCACGCGACATCTATACGCGCTATCTGAGCAACCTGAAGCAGCTTATGAAGCAGGGAGTGGGCGGCCAGGGACTTCCCAACAATCAGCAATACAACGAGGGCGGCATCTTGTCGAAGCCACCCACAGTACAATAAATACACTGACATGAAACACTTTTTATTCTATCTAAGCCTGTTCTGCAGCCTTGGCATCCAGGCACAAACGCTACTGCCACTACCCGTACAGCAACAGGCGGGCAACGGAACTTTCGCGCTCGACAGGCGTTACAAGATCATAAGCAATCTCAAAGGCGAGGACTCGAAGTATATCAAGGAACAAGTGGCCATGCTCATGGGCAGTCCCCAATCGACAGCACAGGCACAGCCCAGGGGAGTCATCATGCTTCGGCTAAATCCGGAGGCCTCTGCGGCAGAAGGATACAAGTTGAACGTGACGACCGACACTATCAGAATAGAGGCCTCTACGGCTGCCGGTATCTTCTATGGAATACAGACCTTGCGCCAGTTGGAGCAGCAACAGCGCATTCCCTGTACCAAGATTGCCGACAGCCCACGCTTCGTCCACCGAGGATTCATGCTTGATACATCGCGCCACTTCTGGTCGAAAGAGTTCATCAAAAAACAAATAGATGCCCTCGCCTACTTCAAACTGAACAGCCTGCATCTGCATCTTACCGACAGCGAGGGATGGCGAATGCAAATCAAGAAATACCCACAGCTGACCGACGAGACTGCCTATCGCCCATTGATTAACCACTCCCAATGGATAGACGGTGGACGCAAATACTGCAAGAAAGGTACGCCAGGGGCCTACGGAGGCTATTATACACAGAAAGACCTGAAAGAAATCGTGGCCTATGCACGCAGCCGGTATATCAATGTGATTCCCGAAATCGAGATACCCGGCCATAGCCACGAGGTGATGCAGGTGTTCAAAGACCTATCCTGCACCGGACAGGGCGACGGCTTCGACCTCTGTGTGGGCAACGAGCGCACGTTCAAGTTTCTTACCGACGTACTGAAAGAGGTGATAAGCGTGTTCCCTTCAAAGGTAATCCATATCGGCGGCGACGAAGCCACCATGCTCTATTGGAAAAAATGTCCCAAATGTATAGGTCTGTACAACCGTATGAACATGACCGACACAACACAGATACAGGGCTACATCATCAGCAGAATCGACAGTTTTCTCACTGCCAACGGTCGCAGGATGATAGGCTGGGACGAAATTCTCGACGGAACGACACTCTCGCCACAGGCTCTTGTCATGTCGTGGCGCGGCGAACAGGGAGGTATCAAGGCTTCGCAGATGAAACATCATGTAGTGATGTCGCCGTCCAAATTCTACTATCTGGACCATTATCAGGACAAGCCTGAGACACAGCCGAAGGCTTTCGGTGGTTACTCTCCGTTGGAAAAGGTGTACACCTACGACCCAGTTCCGGCCGAACTGAAGGGTACTGACGCCGAGAAATATATCGACGGAATACAAGGCAACCTATGGACAGAATGCGTAGAGACCTCTTCTCACGCTGAATACATGATGTATCCGCGCCTTCTGGCCATTGCCGAAACGGCCTGGGGAACAAAATCTTCGTATGCCGACTTTAGGAAACGAGTGCTCAGTATGGAGTCGTACTTGAGGAGCAAGGGATATAATTGCTTCGACCTGAACCGCGAAACAGATACTTATAAAACGGAAACTGCAAAATGAGAAAAGCTATATTCACGCTGATGCTGGTGCTGACAAGCCTCTATTGTCAGGCCCGCAAACCCATCGACATCACCGTATTACAATGGAATATATGGCAGGAAGGCACGTTGATACCAGGTGGTTACGAGGCCATCGTCAGCGAACTATGCCGCCTGAAACCCGACTTTGTGACACTAAGCGAAGTCCGCAACTATCATAACGTGGACTTCACGCGACGACTTGTCAACGACTTGAAGTCCAAGGGACTGACCTACTACTCATTCCGTACAGACGATTCGGGACTGCTGAGCCGCTATCCTATCATCGACTCGGTCTATGTATCGACTCTCAACAAGGATCATGGGAGTGTCTACAAGCTCACCGCCGAAGTGCAGGGACATAAAATCAGCGTCTATACGGGCCATCTGGACTACCTGGACTGCGCCTACTACAATGTCTACGGATACGACGGAAACACGTGGAAAGAGTGTGAACGACCGCAGTCGGTAGCCGAACTGCTGAGACTGAACGATCTCTCCTGGCGCGACAACGAGGTACAGGCATTCATCAACGAGGCCCGTCACGACATCGAAGCCGGCCACTGTGTCATCTTCGGAGGCGATTTCAATGAGCCATCCCATTTGGACTGGACCGCCCAGACCAAAGACCTCTACGACCATCAAGGTATGATTGTGCCGTGGACGGTGTCTACCATGCTCTACAAACACGGCTTCAAGGATAGCTATCGTGAACTTTATCCCAACCCAGTGACGCATCCCGGATTCACCTATCCGAGCTACAATCCGGCCGCAAAGATGGATAAACTGACGTGGGCACCAAAGGCCGACGAGCGCGAACGTATCGACTTCATCTATTATAAAGGTAAGAACGTGACGCCCGTAACGGCCCGGATATTCGGTCCGACCATGTCTGTCTGTCGCTCGACAGCCATCAAGGAAAATACAAAAGACCTCTTCACGCTTCCTTTGGGCGTGTGGCCCACCGACCACAAAGGTGTATGGGTGAAACTGAGAATCACGCCGTAACACCATCAAAACAAGAAATGGGGTAAAGAGTCTAAGGAACTATATACAGGAACGCCAATAAAGGAATGCAGTTTTTGAGTCTTTCTCGCAACTTCTTATACGCAATACCCATCTGCACTTCCACCGTATTGACCGACACTCCCAGCTCTCGTGCGATGTCTTTCTGCTTCGTGCCTTTGAGCTTGCTCATGATAAATATCTGCCTGCACTTCTCAGGCAACCGGTTAATGGCATCCTCCAACAATTCTTCTATAGACGCATCAGGGAAGGCCATATCCAGTTGTTCCAACGAATCATACATGAGTTGCATCTCCAATCGCTGGCTTTCGTAATATTTGGAATAGGCCATCGACACCGTCAGGCTTTCGCGTAAATGGTTCAGGCAAGCATGCTTGACCGACGTAAACAAATAACTGGTGATGTTGATGTCTTTACCAAACAAGTCTTCGCGTTCGTATATTTTTGCGAAGACATCCTGCACTACGTCCTCTGCATCGGCTTCCCGCTTCACATAAACCAGCGCGAAGCTCTTCATACGAGCATACCACGTGATATAAAGTCTTTCAAATTCTGTCATTATACCAATGTAGCTGAGAGGTTAAGCACATAGTAATCCGGTCATAATCCGTATCGCATTATTGACAACAAAAGTAAGTAAAAAAACTGAATACCACAAAACTAAACGTGCCTATCATGCACAAAAAAATCATGATACAAACGTAAGGGCATAAAAAAAGGGGCTCCGCTGAGTCCCAACCTTTATTAACCTTAAATCTAATACCATGAAAAACACGATGCAAAGGTAACAGGAAAAGTAATTACTTCCAAATATTTTGTAGCAGAAATGTAATTTATTTAGATTTTTATTTTCTTTAAAAGGCTTATTAACAATTACTTACCTCAACACCACACCTTCTTGTTTCTTACCGTCCATGAGGATGCGAAGCGGATGGTCAAACCGTACATGGCGCACATACGGCGTCTCTTCTACAGCCGGCAGACTATCCAACAACTCTTTCCGAATGAGTCCGCCATCTGCCGTATTCATGTCTATGGTAAAATACCCCACACCGAAACTCGTCAGATTCTGGAAGAAATGAGTGCCCTGGCTTGGGTCTACGCGGTAATCCTTGAGTGCTACTTCCACGATGACACGGGCTGCACTGATATGCGGCCACTTCACCGGTACACCCAGATAGTGGTCGCTCGAACCCCACCGACCAGGCCCTACGAGAATATAGTTATTGCCATCGACCAGGAATTTACGGTTGATGCGCTCTATATCGTCGGCTACATAGTAATTGTTCATGGCCGAGAATGAGTCGTCGTACTTCACATATACCACATCGGTCACGTCTTCCGAGATACCATGCCCCAGCGAATGATGAGAGCGCAACAGGCAGTCGGTATCGGCTATACCGCGTACATCCTCATCCAACATCTGCTTGGCGTCTACTATCGGTCGCACCTGCAACAGATTGAATTCGGCCGTATTGTCTTCCGATATATTGCAGGCAAACTCTATTTCTACCGGTCTTCGCATGGCCTCAGAGCCATACTTCATCGACATCTGCATCACTTCGGCAAACGGAACTACCCCTTGCTGCAACACGCCGGCAAACGAAATAATTTTCCGTCCACCCTCATACAGCCCATCGCGTATCACCTGATCGTAAGGGTCGAAGGTCGATGCTACCAGGTAGAGCGAACCATCTTTGTCGGCATCCTTCACCTTCCGCTTGCTGATATTGAACCCATCGTCCACATTGAAGTTATCGCTCACGTTGGCCACATCGAGCGCATAGAATTGCGTTTGGGTTTCCCGTAGGGCTATTTCCAGCTCACTCATCTGCAACACCTGGTCAGGATGATAGGGCGAGACACGCAATGTCTGTCCGCCATCCACAATGTATTTACCCAGTCCGAGAGCCAACGAGGCTATTCCTTCTTCTGCCGTTTCGTTGCCGATGGGGTAATAGTTGAGCGAACGCAACACTCCACTGATATTCGGATAATAATGTGTACCATATTGTTTTCCCACCACTTCCTGCAATATCACGGCCATCTTCTCCTGGTCTATCACGTTGCTCGTAGCCGTCATGTAAGCCTTCGAATCGCGATAGTACACAGACGCATACACGCTCTTGATAGCTGCGGCCAGCATATGCAACATGGTATATTTGTCGTCCAGATAAGGTATCATGTAAGTGCTGTAGATTCCGGCAAACGGCTGATAGTGGCTGTCTTCCAACAACGAGCTAGACCGAATGGCGATAGGACGCTTCGTGGCCTCAAAGAACGTGAAGAAATCGGCTATCAACGAGTCGGGCAGCTGCGCCCGCAAGAAGTATTGGAGTATCACTTCGTCCGTGGCATCGCTCAAGGCTATCTGGTACAGGTTGTTCTGTTCCATGAACTGATCGAAGATATCGGTACACAGCACCACGGTTTTGGGTATCTGCACCTTCATATTATCATAGGCATTGAACTCCGGATGCAGCTTCACCACATTGTCAAGGAATGCCAGACCACGCCCCTTACCGCCCAACGAACCTTCGCCAATACGTGCGAAATGGGCATAGCGGTCGAACTTCATGCGGTCGAACACGGCCACCACACCGATATTCTTCATGTGCCTGTACTGCACGATGGCGTCGAATATTATCTGTCGGTGGGCAGCTACATCCTGCAACTTGTGCCAGGTGATATGTTTCAGGAACGCCGATACGGGGAAAATGGCACGGGCCGAGAGCCAACGGCTCATGTGGTTGCGGCTCACATGATAGAGCATGGAGTCGTCGGGAATCTTGAAGATGTTGTCTTGCAGCTCCTTGAGCGAGCCTACCCTCATCACTTCCTCGTGTGTCTTGGGATTGCGGAAGATGAAATCGCCGAATCCCATGTGCTCTTCCATCAGATGACGGAGGTCGATACTCATCTTCTTCGAGTTCTTGTCTACGAAATGGAATCCTGCCGCCTCGGCCATCTGCCGATTCTCAGACTCCGCGCTCTCCATGATAAGCGGTACATATTCGTCGCGACTTCTGATTTCGCGCAAGAGCGCAAGACCCGCTTCGGCATCCTTCACTCCCCCACGTGGAAAGCGGACATCGCTGATTACCCCCAGCGTATTGTCCTTATACTTCTCGTACATGGCCAGTGCTTCCTCGTAAGTGCGTGCCAGTACCACTTTCGGACGGCCTCGCATACGCAGCGTGGCGGTATGCCTGTTCAGTGCTTCGGTAGAGAATCGCTGACTCTGTAGCAATATATAATTGTATAGATTGGGCAAGATGGACGAGTAGAACCGGATGCTGTCTTCCACCAGCAGAATCATCTGCACCCCACCCTCGCGTATATCGTGCTCTATATTCATCTTATCTTCTATCAGTTTGATGATAGACAAGATGAGATTGGTGTTGCCCAACCAGCAGAATACATAGTCGAAGATGCTCAAATCTTCGTTCTGCATGCGACGCGTAATACCATGGGAGAAAGGCGTCAATACGATACAATGGATACTCGGAAACTCATCTTTGATGGCATGGGCCACGGTGAAGGCATCGTTGTCGGCATTGCCCGGCATACAGATAACAAGGTCTATGTTCGTCGTATGCAGCACCTTCGACGCCTCTTCTATCGTGCTCACCTGCGTAAACGTGGGCGGATAGCGCAACCCCAACTGCATATACTCGTTGTATATCTTCTCTTCCACTCGCCCGTCATCTTCCAACATGAACGCATCGTAGGGATTAGCCACGATAAGCACATTGTAGATACGACGCATCATCAGATTGACAAACGTCACATCCTTGAGGTAAAACTTATTCAGAAACTTCTGTTGTCCGGTATCGTCGCCCATCATTCTTGATTTTGTTACGGACAAAGATAATGCAAATAGAAGATAATAACGAAACTTACACGGTTTTTATCTATATGCCGGCAGTCTTATGCCATTTGCCCACAAGATAAGGCTACGAACGTTTTGCAGACTTCTCTTTTTATCGTAGCTTTGCACTTCACACTTCAAAACAGTTTCAACATGCAGCGCATCTTATCCCTTATCGTCTGTCTGATGACAGTATGTAGCTTTCCTACTTTCGCACAACAACACGACATCATCACTCAATATGATTTCAAGCAAGAAGCCGACTGGTTCTTACACCAAATGCCCAGTGACTTGCAAGAGAGACAGACGGCGGCCATCCTGAAAGCCATCGAAGGCGATACCATTCCACTGGCGGCCATCAGAAAATCGCGCAATCGGTCTCCGGAAGCATGCCATGAGGTCGTAACATCTTATATCGCCCCTGCACTTTGCCTATATACTCCCCGTCACAAGCACCGAAAGACACTGCCACTCCTTATCTATCTGCACGGTGGCGGATGGACATTCGGCAGTATCAACAGCTGTGCCCGCTTCTGTCAGCAGTTGGCTGCCCAAGGCGAGGTGATGGTTTTGGCACTCAACTACCGACTCGCGCCCGAACATCCTTTCCCTGCCGCACTGCAAGACTGCATCCATGCTGTACGTATGGCCAAAGAAAAAGCTACTGACTGGGGCGCAGACAGTAGCCGAATATCTATAGGGGGCGATAGTGCCGGGGGAAATCTTGCCCTGACCACTACGCTATCTTTCTTGCAAAACGGAACTTCTCCTCTCCATTCCCTGCTGCTGTTCTATCCCGTGGTATCGGCATGGAACGACCATTCCGCTTCGTGGCAGGCCTATCAGCAGGGAACTGCCTTAGACGGGAGCATCATGGAAGCATTCAATCGGGCCTATGCCCAAGGACAGGAACGCCACCCTCTCGTTTCTCCCTCAATGGCTTCAGATACCTTGTTGGCACAACTTCCCAAGCTACTGTTGGTGGCTGCCGAGCGCGACATCCTATGCACGCAGGGCGAAACCTTCATCGGCAGAATCCGACAATTAGGCGTCGATGCCCGTCGCAGGGTGTTACAAGGCAGCGTCCATCTGTTTATTACCGTCAGAGGTCAGGAGTCTGCCTTCCAGGAATCCATCAGATTGGCCAACGATTTTCTACGATAAACATCCAGCGCATACACTTACAACTCGCCACGAAGTATTTTCCCAGCCCATTCCACCTGCTCTTTCGTAGGCGCAGGCACATCTTTCAAGGTGTAAGGTATTCCCAGATTCTCCCACTTATACATGCCCAAGGCATGATAAGGCAGCACCTCTATGCGCTGCACATTGGCCAATGTCTGAATGAAATCGGCCAATCGGCGCAGCGCATCTTCATCATCGGTCAGGCCCGGCACCAGTACATGGCGAATCCATACGGGCTTCCCCATATCCGAGAGACAGCGGGCAGCATCCAGAATATTCTCATTGGGATGGCCCGTAAGCCTATGATGGGCCTCACTGTCTATATGCTTGATATCGAGCAACACCAAATCCGTGTGCTGCATCAGTTGCACGAATTTATCGTAAAAGGGCGCTTGGCGTGAGAAAGGCTGTGCAGAGGTGTCGAGACATGTATTGATTCCGCGCTCATGAGCTTTGGCAAACAGCTCTATCAAGAAATCTATCTGGAGCAGCGCTTCGCCCCCACTCACGGTAATCCCTCCGGTCTTTCCCCAATAACTGCGGTAGCGTTCGGCACGGTCGAGCAACTCGTCTGCCGTGGTCTTCTGTAGCTCTTCCCTTTTCCACGAATCGGGATTATGACAATAACGGCAACGCATGGGACAGCCTTGCAGGAAAATAACGAAACGAATACCCGGTCCGTCGACCGACCCAAACGACTCGGTAGAATGCAGGAAAGCCATCTTAGGACTTTCCATATCAGTCGCTAAATCAGGCAACCCGTCCTCTGCCAGCACATCATATTTCCGTTTCTGCACACTCAACTTATCTGTTTCCATTTTCAGCCCTCACTCTTTTTTAATTGGAAACGGAGCGCCACACCAGCACTCCGTTTCTTTTCTATATCCGAAAATAAGTCTGCTGCCTGCCCCATTCATGCCGAGCAAGCAAGGACCATTTCCACTTCCTACATCTTATTATGTGCCTGACGTGCTATCACATCTTCCTGCTGCTCGCGCGTCAGGTCGATGAATTTCACGGCATAGCCACTCACACGGATGGTGAAATTGGCATATTCCGGCTTCTCAGGATGCTCCATAGCGTCTTTCAACTTGTCTACACCAAACACATTGACATTAAGATGGTGTGCACCACGACTGAAATAGCCATCCATCACACCCACAAGCGTGTTCGCACGCTCCTCATCATCGTGTCCCAATGTGTCGGGGCTGATGGTCTGTGTATTGCTGATTCCGTCGAGTGCATACTCATAAGGCAGCTTAGCCACAGAATTGAGCGATGCCAACAGGCCGTTCTTCTCTGCACCGTACGAGGGGTTAGCACCTGGCGCAAGAGGTGTTCCGGCAGGACGGCCATCGGGCATATTACTGGTAAACTTACCATAGACCACATTCGAGGTAATGGTGAGAATACTCGTGGTAGGCTCGGAATCACGATAAGTATGGTGTTTCTTAATCATGCCGATGAATGTCTTGAGCAGCCACACGGCAATATCGTCAGCACGGTCGTCGTCGTTTCCGTAACGGGGGAACTCGCCTTCGGTCTTGAATTCGAGCGGGAATCCTGTCTCATCACGCAGGATATTGACCTTGGCATACTTGATGGCACTGATGGAATCGACCACATGGCTGAAGCCGGCAATACCGGTTGCGAAAGTACGGCGCACGTCGGTATCAATGAGAGCCATCTCGGCAGCCTCATAGAAGTACTTGTCGTGCATATAGTGAATGAGGTTGAGGGTGTTCACATAGACACCTGCCAACCACTCCATCATATCCATGAAACGGGGCATGAACTCATCGTAAGTCACCACGTCGCCCTCTATCGGGCGCAAGGCCGGACCGCACTGCTCGCGCGTACGGGCATCCACACCACCGCTAATGGCATAAGTGAGACACTTGGCCAAATTGGCACGAGCACCGAAGAACTGCATCTCCTTACCCGTCTGCGTAGCAGATACGCAGCAGCAGATACTGTAATCGTCGCCCCATACCACACGCATCACGTCGTCGTTCTCATACTGTATAGAACTGGTCTTCACCGAAATGGCAGCAGTATATTTCTTGAATCCTTCGGGCAATCGTGGACTATACAGCACAGTGAGGTTAGGTTCGGGCGACGGACCCATATTCTCAAGCGTGTGGAGGAAGCGGAAATCGGTCTTCGTCACCATCGAGCGACCGTCCATTCCCATACCAGCCACTTCCAAGGTGGCCCATACAGGGTCGCCACTGAACAGCTGATTGTATGAAGGAATACGCGCAAACTTCACCATGCGGAACTTCATCACCAGATGGTCTATCAGTTCCTGTGCTTCCTCTTCGGTAAGCGTACCCTCGCGGAAGTCGCGCTCTATATAGATATCGAGGAAAGTAGAGATACGACCCACCGACATGGCAGCACCGTTCTGCGTCTTGATGGCAGCCAGATAGCCGAAGTAAAGCCACTGCACAGCCTCACGGGCATTCCGTGCCGGTTGCGAAATATCGTAGCCATACAGCTCGGCCATAGCCTTCATCTCTTTGAGAGCCTTGATTTGCATAGATATCTCTTCACGCAGACGAATCACATGGTCGGTCATCGTACCGTCCCCACAAAGACGCAAATCTTTCTTCTTGGCTTCTATCAGGAAGTCGACACCGTACAGAGCCACACGTCGGTAGTCGCCCACGATGCGCCCACGACCGTACGTATCGGGCAGTCCTGTCAGAATATGATTATGGCGCACCAGCTTCATCTCGTCGGTATAGGCATCGAACACTCCGTCGTTGTGTGTCTTGCAATACTTCGTAAAGATTTCGTGCAGCTTCTCAGACGGTGTATAGCCATAAGTGGTACATGCCTGCTCGGCCATCTTGATACCGCCATAGGGCATGAAGGCACGCTTCAGGGGCTTGTCGGTCTGGAGTCCCACCACCTTTTCAAGGTCCTTCAACTGCCCGTCTATATAAGCCGCCCCATAGGCCGTCATACTCGAAACCACCTCGGTCTCCATATCAAGTACACCACCCTTGGCACGTTCTTCCTTCTGCAACTGTTGCAATACATCCCAAAGTTTCTCCGTGGCAGCCGTTGGAGCAGCCAAGAAATCTTCGTTACCATCAAAGCCCGTGTAATTGTTCTGAATAAAATCCCGTACATTGACCTCGCTTGTCCACTGGTTTCCTACGAAACTTCTCCATTCATTCTTCATGTTCCTAAATATTTTGAGTAAAAAAAAATAAATCTGGACGCCACTGTTGTTACGTCATGTTATCCGTTCAAAAATCACCTTATATGTAATATAAAGACTTTTATCGGTCAGAATTTTCCGCGTACAAAGGTACTACCATTTCTCCATATCGGGAAGGATATGGCACACATATTGACAGAAATACCCAGTAATGAGGATAAGAAAAACCATTTCTTTGCACATACCAGATAATATGTGCAACAGATTACAAGCAACCTCTTGCCTTGCTCATATCTTACCTTATTAACTCTTACCTCAATAACTCATAAACTTAAAAACTTAAAAACTTAGAAACTTAGAAACTTAAAAAACTGCAAAGGCTCGGCAGCGTTACTGACTGGGCTTTGCAGCACTGCTGTTTGGCCTTTGCAGCGATGCTGCGGAAGCCTTGCAGTTTTTTAAGTTTCTAAGTTTGTGAGTTTTTAAGTTATTAGCCAGCCACCCCATCCCGGCCTATCCATGTCGAGATACGGTTTCAGACACCTTTCCGGTAATACTTTCTCGTGAAACATATTTATCTACATGAAATTTATTATTTTTTCATCCAATTTTGTTTGCATATTGTTTTTTTTCTTATCTTTGTGCCATTATATTAACCTTAGTAATAACGTTCTTTAAATCCATTCCAATGAAAAGAATCCTAAGCTTCATGTTACTGTTGCTGACGGCCACTCTTGCGATGGCCCAACAAGCAGTAAAAGGTGTCGTAACCGACGATACCGGTGAGCCTCTAATCGGTGTAAGTATTCTCGAAGTGGGTACTTCCAACGGCGTCACAACCAATGTCAACGGCGAGTTTACAGTAAATGCCAGCCCCACAGGCTCGCTGCAATTCTCGTATGTAGGCTATGCCACGCAGACTATCAAGGTGGCCCGACAGTCTTATCTGAAAGTAGTCATGAAAAACGAGAGTGCAGCGCTCGACGAAGTAGTGGTGGTAGCGTTCGGTAAGATGAAACGCGAAGCCTTCACAGGTTCGGCCGGTGTGATGAAAGACGAGGACCTGCAGAAGATGCAAGTAACCAATCCGGCACAGGCTCTGGCCGGTCATGTGGCCGGTGTTCAGCTCTCGAACACCTCGTCGCAGATGGGTTCGTCTCCCTCTATCACCATCCGCGGTTTCGGTTCTATCTCTTCCGACACCGAACCTCTGATTGTTGTAGACGGCATGCCCTTCGACGGCAACCTGAATACACTCAATACCAACGACATCGAGTCGATGACCGTATTAAAGGATGCGGCTTCCAATGCCCTGTATGGTGCGCGCGGTGCCAACGGTGTCATCATGATTACCACCCGCAAGGGTGCTTACGGCAAGTCGCGTATCACGCTCGATGCCAAATGGGGTGTCAACTCCAACGGCCTGCAAAACTACAAGGTAATGAACTCCAAGCAGTTCTATGAGACCTACTACCAGATGCTCTACAACCACTATGTGAGCCAGGAAGGCGGCAGCATGAGCGCACAGGCAGCTCACGAACTGGCCAACAAGAACCTGGTCAACGCTTCGGCCGGTGTAGGTCCGGGCTATATGGTCTACGACGTACCGCAAGGCCAAGACTTCATCCAGGCCGGCGGCACGATGAATCCCGCAGCCAAGATGGGTACGAAGTATTCGGCCAACGGACAGGATTTGTGGCTACAGGCCGACGACTGGCAGAAGGAAGGCTTGCAGAACGGTTTCCGCCAGGAATACAATGCCACCATCTCAGGCGCTACAGACCGCGTAAACTACTACACATCGCTGGGCTATCTGAGCCAGGAGGGTATTCAGGAGCGTTCCAACGAAGACCGTATCACCAGCCGTGTGAAGCTCGACTATCAGGCCAACAAATGGCTGAAGGTGGGTACAAACTTCAGCTACACCCGCTATAAATATGCCCAAACCGACGAAGGTACTATCGGAACGGGAACTATCTGGAGCGTCATCAAGACACAGGCGCCCGTCTATCCTATCTATTACCGAAATCCCGACGGCAGCATCATGATTGACCAGTGGGGCGAAAAGATGTTCGACTTTGCCCGTGCATACGACCTGAGCCGTGCCGGAGGAGTCGGTGGCAACCCCATCTTCGAAAACAAGTACAGGGATTCGCGCACTACCTCCAACGTGCTAAGTGCCAGTGGCTATGCCGATGTCAAGCTCACATCTGACCTGACATTCACCATCAATGCCAACATCTACAACAACAATAGCAGATATACCTACATCAGCAGTCCGTTTGCCGACCACTACACGGGGTCTTCCAACAACGGTAACCTGGAGAAAAACTCTACCACGAGCTTCACCTACAACACCCAGCAGTTGCTGAACTACAACAAGGATTTGGGCAAACATACCATCAGTGCATTGCTGGGACACGAATACTACAACGACAAGTACGAGTATCTCTATGCCTCAGGACATAACTTCGGTATTGACGGCACACACGAACTGGCTACCGTACTCAACAAGAACAACAACCCCACATCGTATTCCACACGCTACAACAACGAAGGTTTCTTCTTCCGCGGCATGTACGATTACGACGACAAATACTACGGCTCACTGTCTTTCCGCCGCGATGCTTCATCGCGTTTCGACAAAGCACACAGATGGGGTAACTTCTGGTCGGTCGGCGGTGCATGGGTTATCTCTAAAGAGAAGTTCTTCCATGCCGAGGCTGTCAACTCTCTGAAACTGAAGGTTTCGGTAGGTTCACAGGGTAACGACAATATCGGAAACTACCTCTATACAGACACCTACAACGTAGTGAACAGCGACAATAAGGTGGCTTACCAGTGGAGACAGAAAGGTACTGACAACATCACCTGGGAGACAAACTCCAACTGGAACGTGGGCGTGGAATTCGATTTGTTCAACCATCGACTCAGCGGTAGTCTGGATTACTTCTACCGTAAGACCAGCGACATGCTGTTCGCGCTCACCTCTCCGCCCTCTATTGGCTACACGAGCTACTACGTGAACCTCGGCGACATGCGCAATGCCGGTGTGGAATTGGTATTGAATGCCGTGCCGATGATGAAGAAAAACTTCAGATGGGACGTAAGTTTCAACATCTCCCACATCAAGAACAAGGTGTTGAGCCTGCCCGATGAAATCAAGACCACGATGGTGGAAGGCCATAACGGCTATGTGAACCTGGACCATTCGTTCGTTTCCAAATACCAGTATTTCGTAGCCGAAGGCTTACCACTGTACACATGGTATCTGCCTAAATATGCCGGTGTAGACGCTCAGACGGGCGAGGCACTCTATTACAAGGATGTGGTCGACGGCAACGGAAACGTTACCGGACGCGAGACCACCAAGGATGCAGCCGTCGCAACCGACTATCTGTGCGGCGACGCCCTGCCTTCGTTCTCAGGCGGTTTCGGCACGACGTTCACTTTCTATGGCTTCGACTTGTCTGTCAACTTCAACTATCAGCTCGGCGGCAAGGCCTACGACTACACCTATCAGACCCTGATGCACACTGGCGGCACAACAGCTACCAACTGGCACGAAGACATGCTCAAGGCATGGACCGCCGAAAATACAGGCAGCGACATTCCCCGTCTGCGCTTCTCGGAGAAGTATTCACAGAGCGCACGCAGCGACCGTTTCCTCAAAAGTGCAAGCTATCTGAACCTCCAGAACCTGAACTTGGGCTACAATCTGCCTCAGTCTCTCGTCAGCAAATGGCAGCTACAGAACGTAAGAGTATATTTCTCTGCCGAAAATCTGTTCTACGTTTCGGCCCGCCAAGGTCTGGATCCTCGCTATACCCTGAAGGGTTACACCAATCCGGAATTGTACTCGCCCATGCGAACGCTGTCTGCCGGAGTCTCAGTTACATTCTAATCTTGAAATGAAATTCGCACTATGAAAAAGAATTTAAAATTATATTTGGCAATAGCCGCAGCTGCCCTATGCCTTGGAAGCTGCATAGATGAGACCACATCTACCGAATTCGTGCATGCCGAACAGATTCAGAAATCTACCAGCGCACTGGAAGGAATGGTCAATTCTATCTATACCACGATGGTAGGATACAAGAACGACGACGGCGGTATAGAACTTATATCATACGGATGTCTCGTCTCCATGCTCGAACACGGTACTACCCAACTGGTCTGTACAGGTACGAACGGTTATAATACCATGGGAGCTTACTGCATGGGGTCGGTGAGTGCCAACGGTTCTAATCGTGGTACATACCCCTCGTACACCTATTACGGCTACATCAAGACTGCCAACAACGTCATCGGACTCATCGACTCTACGGAGACAGATGCCACCAAACGTGCCTATCTGGGCATTGCCCATGCCTACCGCGCACTCTTCTATATGGACTTGGTGCAAATCATGGAGTACAAGAAACCGACCGACAGCCGGTACACCTTCACCGCTCCTGAGAACGACCTGACCAATCTCGGCATCCCCATCGTTACCGAGAAAACAACCTCGGAAGAGGCTATCAACAACCCGCGCGCTACAGTCGACGCCGTGTACGACCTGATATTGGGCGACCTAGCCAAGGCCGATAAATACCTGCAAGGATTCACCAGAAGCGACAAGGTACAGCCCGACCAGAGCGTAGTGTATGGTCTCTATGCACGCGCATACACCAACTTGGCATCGAGAGTCAAGACAGCAGCTAAATACAAGGACGAAGCTGCCTACTGGAAGAAAGCAAGCGACTATGCCGACAAGGCTATCACGACTTCCAAATGCACACCGCTGACCGAAGACCAGTGGACTGATCCTGTCAACGGATTCAACAATCGTAACTCTCAGAACTCATGGTTGCTCGCTACATCTATCTCCGAGGGCAACACGTTTGCCGCTACCGGAGGCGACTGGCAGTCGTTCTCTTACTCCATGATATTCTGCACAGAGACCAACTTCAGCGAATATGGCTGGCGTGTAGGGCGTTCGCTCGACCGCAAATGGTACGAACAACTGTCTGACAAAGACTTCCGCAAGAAGTCTTGGCTAGCTCCTAACTTCTTCTACGAGTCAAAGAATCAGGTGCCGGGACAGCCCTATCTGATTGAGAGAGACGCCAAAGGCAACTTCATCAACAACAAATACCAGAAAGGAAATGCCGAATTTACCAGTACCGAGCAGAGCGACTGGACCGACCTCTATACTGGTTACGGCAGCGACAAGTATCAATACAGGCTGAACAGCTCGCCCTCATGGATTCGCTCACGCATCAACAAATCGTATGGTTACCAGTCGTGGCCGTGGCTCTATGTCAACATCAAGTTCCGCCCACACAATGGCAATTACACCAACTTTGAAGTGGGTGGAGCTACCGACTTCCCCGTTATGCGCGTGGAAGAGATGTACTTCCTGAAGGCTGAAGCAGCCCTTCATACATCGGGGTTGGCAGCAGCCAAGAAAGAATTGGAGAACATCGTGAAGACCAGAAACAGCGACTACACCTGCAAGGCTGCCAACGAGAAGGAGTTTATGGATGAATACGTATTCCAAAAAGGTGTGGAGTTCTGGGGCGAAGGCATCAACTATTTCGATGCTAAGCGTCTGGAAGTGGGTATACATCGTGCTTATAAGGGTACTAACTGTGAGCGTTATCAGCACTGTATCAATATCGACGGTGTCTTCCCTGGATGGACGCCGGGATGGAATCAGGCCGAACGCAATGCCAACAACGCGGTATATCACTACAACAACCCATATACCAATCCGTCTACCTATTACTATTATAAGTCGAATGATGAGTTGCGCCCCTACTACGGCACACCTCTGAATTAAGACTGAATCACTAAAAAATGCCACCATGTATCAGGGTTAGTCCCGTTACATGGTGGCATTTCCACTTGTATATGGCCAGGCCTTACCCGTGTAAGAGCTTGGTGGAGTATGAATTTTTCAAGTTTGTGAGTAAAAAAGAAAGGTGTACCCTGCTCGAACACACCTTTCTGCATATGGAATATTAAATCTTATCAAGTGCCTGCTTGATGTCGTCGAGCAGGTCGTCGGCATCTTCTATACCCACAGAGAGACGAATGAGGTCGGGCGCAATGCCTGCCTCGCGCAACTGTTCGTCGGATAATTGGCGGTGGGTGTGGCTGGCCGGATGGAGCACACAGGTGCGGGCGTCGGCCACGTGGGTCACGATGGCGATGAGTTGCAACGAGTCCATGAACTTGATAGCAGTCTCACGGTCGCCTTTCAGGCCGAAGGCCAGAACACCACATGTACCGTTAGGCAGATATTTCTGAGCCTTGGCATGATTGGGGTCGGTGGACAATCCGGCATAGTGTACCCATGCCACGCGGTCGTCGGCAGCCAGAAACTCTGCGATACGCTGCGCGTTGCGACAGTGTTGGGGCATGCGGAGGTGGAGCGTTTCGAGTCCCAGATTGAGCAGGAACGAATTTTGCGGGCCTGGAATAGCACCAAGGTCGCGCATCAGCTGTGCCACGAGCTTGGTGATATAGGCCATCTTGCCGAATGCTTTGGTATAAGTAAGTCCGTGGTATGAATCGTCGGGTGTGCACAGTCCGGGGAACTTATCGGCATGAGCTTCCCAATCGAAGTTGCCGCTGTCGACCACTACGCCGCCCACTTGGGTGGCATGGCCGTCCATGTATTTGGTCGTAGAGTGGGTGACGATGTCGCATCCCCATTCGAATGGACGGCAGTTGACGGGTGTGGCAAAGGTGTTGTCGATGACGAGAGGTACACCATGAGCGTGCGCAACCTTGGCAAATTTCTCAATGTCAAGCACACTACAGCCGGGATTGGAGATGGTTTCACCGAACACGAGCTTGGTATTGGGGCGGAAAGCTGCACTCAATTCCTCTTCGCTGGCGTCTTGATTGACAAACGTGCAGTCTATCCCCAGCTTCTTCAGCGTTACGCCGAAGAGGTTGTAAGTGCCTCCATAGATTTCATTGGAGACCACAATATGACCGCCGGCCTCACAGATATTGAAGATGGCGAAGAAATTGGCAGCCTGTCCGCTCGATGTGAGTACAGCGCCGATACCGCCCTCAAGTGTAGCAATCTTCTTGGCTACGGCGTCGTTGGTGGGGTTCTGTAGTCGGCTATAGAAATATCCCTCTTTCTTCAGGTCGAAAAGCTGGGCCATTTCCTCGGTGTTATCGTACTTGAAAGTGGTGCTCTGTACAATCGGCAACACACGTGGTTCGCCGTTCTTAGGTTCCCATCCTGCCTGTACGCAGAGGGTGGATGTCTTCAAATTTTTCTTCATAAATATAATGGTTTATAATCGTCTCTACCTATGTATGCTGCAAAGTTACAAAACATATTTACTCGCGCAACTAAATAGCTGTGAATTGTTTGGTGTTGCGACGGACTTATATTATTTTTGCAAACACAATCTATATCAATCTAAAACAATGAGAATCATGGCTCAACCCATCCGGAACTTGATATTAACCTCTATTTTCTTACTGGGGGCAGTCAGCCTACAGGCCGGCGATGTGTTACTGACAGAGAACTTCGACGGTGTGAACCGGCAGCCCGACACGACCGTGTGGATGCCTTGCCGGTATTCCAATACGGTGTGGGGGCGCTATTTCGACGCTTCGCCTAACTATGATAATGTGAGCGTGGAGGGCGGTTATCTGAAGCTGCGAGCCGATAAGCGCAATGGCATTTACCGCACTGGGGGCATCCGTACCATCAAAGGATTTCCGTGTAACACACGTGTGGAGGTGAAAGCGCGGTTCACCCATCGGGTCGGGGGTGGTTTTCCAGCCATCTGGCAGATGCCTGTCGGGGGGAAGAGCTGGCCTCAAAGCGGCGAGATAGACATCATGGAATGGGTGCAGAGTACGCCCGGTGAAATCTATCAGACGGTACACACATCGTACAATGAAGCACAGCTGGGGTGTACCGGAGAGAGCAATGCCCAGCCCAATCGGACTGTAGACATTACACAAGACCATGTATATGCCGTGGACAGGACTGCAAACGCACTCGTCTTCTATATCGACGGGCACGAGACATGGCGCTATGAAAACCAGCAAAAGACCGACGACAAGGGTAACATACAGTATCCGTTTGCCGACTACGACTTTGATATTATCCTGAATTTCTCGCTCGGCGGAGAGTTCAAGGGAGGGAAAACGTGGGCCGGCAGCATCAATGATGCCGACCTGCCGGGCGAAATGTGGATAGACTGGGTGAAGGTTTCGAAACTCTGATGAGGTTTCGTACCGATTTTAAAGACAGATTCTGAAGACTGTAAGGCCGTTGCTTTCGGTCTTCAGCGAGAAGGTGAAGCCGTGGCGCGTGAGCACCTCGCGCACGAAGATGAGGCCGATGCCCTGGCCATTGGGCTTCGACGAGTAGAAAGGCGTAAAGAGATGCGACTCGGTCTCGGCGCTGATGGGGTCGCCGTCGTCGCTGATTTCGATGCTGTGGGGAGTGGTAGTGAGGGTGACAGTACCCTCGCCGTGTATGCTCTCGATGGCATTTTTGATGATATTCACGAACACCTGTTCCATCAAGACGGGGTCGGCCTGGATGGTGAGCGGTTCGTATTGTCGGCGTATGGTAATGCCTTGGCAGAGATTTTCCATCGACCTGAGACAGGTATCCAGATGCTCGCACACATCCATAGGCTGTAGTGTGGGGTCGGGAATCTTCACCACGTCGGCAAAACGGGTGATGAAGCGACTCATGGCATAGCTGCGGTCAATGCACACCCGCATCAGTTCGGCCATGTCGGCATCTTCCTTTAATTCCTCAGAAATGCTCTCAAGGCTTGACGTGATGCCTGCCACAGTGTTATTGACTTCGTGGGCTATCATGCGTACCACCTGTTTGTAGGCCTTGTTCTCGGCTTTTCTTACTTCTTCGGTCATGGATTCTATGAGTACGAAGGGGTGTTGGAAACCGTGGTCGATGAACGAGAGACGGGCCAGACGGTAGATGTGGCTGTCGCTGAGATGGAGGGTTACGGTCTCCCCCTCTTGCAGTGTAGAGACGTGTTGGGCCAGTTCTTGATTGGCAAGAAAACGCTGTGCAGCGGGGTTCAGCGACGTGGGACGGCCCTCGAAGTCCATCCGTACCACACCCATAGGAGAAGCCTCGACGAGCAAATCGAGAAAATGATTCTGCTCGCGGACGCGTAATCGGTTCTCTTTCAGTTGGCTCATCATGCGGTTGAAGATGTCTATGATGCGGTCGGCATCCTTTTGTCCCACATGTCGGAGGCGCGAGTTGAAGTCCTGAGCCGACAGTAGGTCCATGCCACTCTCGATGATTCGTCGTGGCTTGACGACATAACGGTAGTAGAGACCGGTCAGTATAAGAAAGGCTATAAGGGCTGCTACGACGTATATCATGGCTTGCTGTATTTCTCTAACCTACGGTATAGGGCCTGGCGTGTGATGCCCAGATGGGCTGCCGCACGTGTGATGTTGCCACCGAATAGTTGCATGGCCTGTTCGATGCGTGCACGCTCGGCATCGGCCAACGTACCAGTAGAGGGCGATGAGGTTATTCTGTCGCCGTGTTTCAGGGCCAGCAGGAAGTCGTCGGCGTCTAAATGGTCCTTTCCACTGATGAGGATGGTGCGCTCCACGAGGTTTTTCAGTTCTCGGATGTTGCCAGAATAATCTTGCTCGGACAGCATGTTCATGGCCTCCGGGGCTATGTCTACAGGGCGTAGTCGGGCTGCGAAGTGGGCTACCAACAACGGTATGTCTTCGCGACGCTCGCTGAGTGAGGGCAGATGAATGGTGATAAGATTGATGCGATAGAACAGGTCTTCGCGGAATCTACGCTCACTGATGCGACTGGGCAGGTCGGCATTGGTAGCCGATACCACACGGATGTCGACCTTACGGGGACGACTGTCGCCCAACGGTTCGAAGGTCTGGTCTTGCAACACACGCAACAGCTTCACCTGCGAAGCTATGTCCAAATCGCCTATCTCGTCGAGAAAGATAGTGCCCTTGTCTGCCATTTCGAATCGACCGATGCGATCTGACTGTGCATCAGTGAACGCTCCTTTGCGATGACCGAACATCTCACTCTCGAAAAGCGACTGCGATATGCCACCCAAATTGACCTTGACAAACGGCTTCCCGGCACGGGTGCTGTTACTGTGAATGGCTTCGGCGATGAGTTCCTTGCCTGTTCCGCTCTCGCCGGTAATCAAGACGGAAGCCTGCGTGCGGGCCACTCGTGCCACGATGTCGAGACATTCCCTGAGCGCACGGCTCTTTCCGATGATTTGTGGAAAGCTGTTTGGTGCTTCCGGCTGTGGCGGCTCACTCATCTGGAGAGCTGTCTCGATGCGCTGTAATAGGGTCGCATTGTTCCAAGGTTTGGTGATGAAGTCGAATGCTCCGGCCCTCATGCCCTTCACCGCAAGGTCTATGCTGCCCCACGCTGTCATGAGTATGACCGGAACATGGGGCAGAAAGAGCTTCACCTGTCGCAATAATGTGAGTCCTTCTTCGCCCGATGTGGAGAGCGAGAAGTTCATATCCATGAGTATCAGTTGCACTTCTGCGGTCTGGGTACGCACTGTATTCATGGCTTCCGTGGCATTGCTGACGGCCAGCGGAATCTGTCCGGCCCGCTTCAGCATGAAGGTCAGCGATGAACGTATGGTGATGTCGTCGTCGATAATGAGTATCATAACACAAAGCTATATATTTTCATGGCTTCTCGCAAATTATTGCTTCGAAATCAGCATCAATGCCGTTGTTTGTTGAGAAATCCCATAACGTGAGGCTGCGAAGTTGATAATAATAGTGCCAAAAGAGGTAGGTCTCGTTGATAAGTTTCTGCCGTGCCTCGTCTTTTCTGACTTGCGCGTCGTTCAGGTCGAGTGTGTTGATTTTTCCCATGACAAATGTTTCGATGCTTGTATGGTAGCGTCGTCGGGCTATGCTGTCGGCTTCGGTGGCAATGGAGAGCTGACGTCGCTGGTTGTTGAAGTTCTCTACGAGCAGGAATATGTTCTGGTTGAAGGCCTGTTGCTGCTGTCGTAGTCGGCTCTCAGTCACCTTTCTGTTGCTCTCGGCCATCCGTAGCGTACCGCGACGTTTCCCCCAATCCACCAAGGGAATGGCTACCCCGACCCTTATGATGGCATTGTCGCGCAGCTGTTGATAGGCATGCTGCATCCTGTCGTTGGCCGTTCCGCTCCATCCCATCGTCACGTTGAGCGATATATCCCGCAGCTTTCCCTTGGCTTGAGCCACTGCATAGTCGGCTTCCAGTTGGCTTCTTCGGATGCTCTGCACGAAAGAATTGCGAGTAAGAGCTTTATCCAAGACATCTGTATAATGCAGTTGTGGGGTGTCATCGGCCACTTGTTGGGTGGGTGGAACTACTTGTAAATCAGTGGAATCGGCTATATCAAGGAAGGCTCGCAGTTGGAACAAACTGCTGTTACGGCTGCTCTCGGCACGCGCCAGTGCAGCTTCGGCATTGAGCAGGGATAGCCGTAGCTGCATGACATCGCTCTCGCTGACATGTCCCATACGCCTTCTTTCGCGGGCAATGTCGTATAGGCGCTGCGCATTCTTCATATTCTGTTGGGCTATATTCACGTTTTCGCCAGCCAGAAGAAGGTCGAAGAAATACTGAATCGTCTTCATCGTCACCTCTTCGGTGGCCGATATGAAGGCGGCTTTTGCCTCATTGTACTTCACGGGTTCGATGCGTCGACGCCATTTGTGGTGGTTCACGCCGAAGAGCGGTTGCTCCAGTGTAAGGCTCAAAGGTACTGCCATGAAGTTTTTGTTGTCTGTGTCGCGGATGTAGTCGAGCGACGACGTGAGCGACAATCGTCCACCGGTGAGCCATATATTCTGCCTGACGTTGAGCGCACCGGATAGGGATGTGACCTCATTTCTCACATATTTATATGTCCCGTCGACCTGTTGATAGGCACTGTAGCTTTGGTTGAACTGCGGCAGTGTGCCTACAAGCGACAGCTCCGGAAGCATATCGGCCTGATAGGCACGGTACTCCCAATAGGCAGCGAGCAGAGAGTTGCGTGCCACGGCGGCGTCCAGACTCTGCCGACGGGCCATGACGATGGCATCGGTGAGCGATAGTTGCAGAGGTTCGGCCACTGCAAAACAGGGAAAGAGGGCTGCCATGAGCAGCAGGGATAGTCGTCTCATAGTTCTCGTAGGGCTTCGGATGGCAGCTCACTGGCGGCCTGTTTCGCCGGAATCAGGGTGGCCAGACAGCTGATAAGTATCAAAACGGCGTAGGTAATGAGGGCCGATAGGCAGAACAGTCGCACGGGATGATACATCAAGTATGAGTAGTGAGCGCCTAAACTCTCTTGGTTTGGGCTTATATGGAACATGCCCATCGGTTGCAAGATGCTGGCAGCTAACACCAAAGCCATGAGGAACGAGAGTGTAGTGAGCATGCCCGACTCCAGCAGGTATTGCTTAATGATGCTGCGTGTGTCGGCTCCCATTGCCTTTTGTACGCCTATCTGGTCTCGTCGATCGGCCATTCTCAGCCAGAAAGTACCCAATGTTCCAAGGAATATACAGGCCAACAGGAAGAGTGTAAAGATGCCCGCTATGCGCACAGCCCCCATCAGTCCGTAGGTCTCCAACTGCTCTTTCTGCAGGTCGACGATGCTCTTGAGCGAGACGGCATAGATGTTGCCGGTGCGTAACTGGGGCACTACGGTCGTATCAAACCACTGTCGGAACGCGCCCACATCGGCATCTTCGCGTAATCGCAGCATGATTCTGACACCCTCCCATCGCTCTTTCATGTCGAGATTGGGATTGTGAAACACCATCAGACTGCCATCATTGACAGACATGGTCTGGAAATGGACATCGTCGAACACGCCTGCCACGGTGAAGGTCGACCCTCTTTCGTCGTCAAAGCGTATCTGCCTGCCGATGGGATTCTGGCCGGGGAATGTCGTCTCGGCTATGTATTTGGATATATAGACGGTGTGTGGAGCGGTGATGCCTCGCTCTCCCGGTCGCAGCAAATGGATGGGCTGTCCCGTATACGCATCGCGAAAACGATAGAGATGGAGCAGGTCTCCGCCTACCATCGGGAGGAGTTCGAAAAACTGTGCCGATATTTTTCTCGCCGAATCGGCGTGTACTGCAAACCGGGTAGCGGTAATATTGTTGCCATACAGGCCCGATTCGGCTGTGCCGGCCACGCATTCTTCTACCGCCTCATGGCCTCGGACGAGCTGCAAGGCATGGCGCACTTCCTGCTCGTAGACAGAATCATTGGCACTTGCCGGCTTCCATCCTTCATCCTGATTGGTATGCCGACTGAACTCCACCATGTATAAATGGTGATTGTCATAGCCCTTTCCGCTTTGGAACATGGGCCACTGAAACAAGGCAAAATAGACAATAAAGAACAGGAAGAAGCCCACGAGTGTCAGCTCTACTGCCAGCCAACCATTCTTGCTGCGCTCGTTCCAAAGGGTCTTGAAGATTATTTTGAGCATGTGGTTTTATTTTTTTAGGTTCAACGAATCTACGATGTTGCGACGCAGAGATAGATAGCCTGGCACTACGGCAGCCAATACGTTGACCGCCAGACACACCAGAACGGTGCATAAGATAATCCAGGGACTGAACAGCATCTCGCCTGTAATGATGGGGTCGTCGCCCGTCTGGGTAAGCATAGATTTCAAAGCCGATGCGTTGAGTACCACAACTGCATAGGCCAGCAAGAGTCCCACGGCCGACCCTATGGCCGTGAGCAGGATGTTCTCTACCATTACCTGCCACAGCAGTGTGGAACGGCGGGCGCCGAAAGCCTTGCGTATGCCCATTTCGGGAAGTCGTTTTTCCATGCGGCTGGAGATGAGACTGCTCAAGTTGAGCGATGGGACTACGAGCAGCCCCACTACCAGTATGGCCAGCAGAATGAGCGTCGTATAGTTGAAATCGCCGTTGCCCAGGTCGAATCCTCCCGTGTTTGGCTGCGTACCCAAGTCGATGTGGTACTCTTTCTGCGAGGCATTCACCCGTTTGAAATAGCCGATGATTGCCCGTCGGGCTTCCTGCCTGTCGGCTGTCGAGAGGTATATATGCCACGAACCCAGCCATTTTTCGCCGTCCGTGGTGGCACTGCTCTGCCGCATCTGGGGCGAGGCCGGAATCCATACCTCTGCATACGGCTCGCTCACGACGGACGACACGTCGGCCACCACTCCTGCCACACGGCGCAGAGTGCCGTTGAAGAGTATCTCTCGGCCGGCAGCTTGGCTTGTGTCGAACATGCGTTTGGCCAGCGATTCGCTGATGACGATATCGCCCGCACCGCGAAGTATTTCAGCCTCTCCATAGCCTTTGCCTTTCAGAAATCTGAAGTTGAACACTTTCCAGAAGTCAGCATTGGTATAGCTATAGCTGGCCGTGGTGGCTTGCAGATTGTTGGGGAGGCTCATCTGGGCCTTCGCCGATGGTGTCTTGGCAGCCACATGGCGTATGCCCTTGAGGCCTTTCAGTTCGTCGGCCAGTCGATAGTTGAGTCTTCCCATCCTGACATCCTGGTCGGCATCTTTCGCTTTGCCAGGTTTCACTATGCGCAGTGTCGTTATTTCCAGCATCTGCCTGCGCTCATTGTAAGGATAGAGAGAGGCCGATTTGATGTAGGCCAGGATAATGACCGACATGGTCAACATCACCGAAAGAGCCGTTCCGACGATATAGATAGTGGAAAACAGCCTGTGTTGCCTGATCATTGTATAGGCTTGACGGAGGTAGATATTCATTGTCTTTTGATTTTTAATACATTGTTCTTATATTGGCTCAGGTCGCTCGTCACCACGCTTTCGCCCAGTTGCAGCCCACTTTTTACTTCAACAAAGTCAAAGTTTCCATCGCCCAGTCTTACCTGCCGGGCCACGAGCCTGTCTTCGTCTTCTTTTACATATAATATATACTCGCCGGCGCCATGATAGTAGTTGCCGTTGGGCAGCCGCAGTGTGGCGGGGTGAGTGGCCGTCATCACGAACACGTCGGCCACCAGTCCGGGACGCAGTCTGAGTTTTCTCGGCGGCGTGTTGAGTTCAATGGTAAACTGTACGATGCCGTTCTGTGCCTGTGGCGCGATACTGCTGATAATCCCCGTACATACACTTGAACCTATCTTGATGTTGGCCTTGCCGCCTATAGTCAGCTGGTCGGCATAGTCGGCTGCTATCTCTGCATTGATTTTAAAGTGGTCCATGTCGGCAATGACGGCCACTTGCTGCCCTTGGCCTATCTGCGTTCCCACCTGTGTCTGTATGTAGGTGAGCGTGGCCCGACGCGGCGAGTGGATACGGGCATCCTCCAGTGTGCGCCTGTTTTCGGCCATCGACCTGTGCTGCATGGCCACGTCGAGTTGCTGGGCACGCATCTCTGCTCGCTGTATGCGATGGGTATTGGCCAGTTGGCGTTCCTGCTGTTGCAGTTGCAGTCGGGCCACATGGTATTCCATGCGTTTGCGCTCTACGTTGTCGCGTGTACTCGACCCTATGCTGTCAAGATGTTGCTCGGCCCGCAGTTCAGCCTCCAGTCGGTTCATCTTCATGCGTGCCACGCGTATTTCCATCTCCTGATTGGAGAGTGCGGTCTGCTGGTTCACCCGTAACTGGCTAAGCCTTGCCTGGCGCATCTGGGCGTCGTCTTGTGCACGCTGATATTCGGTTTCGGCCACATGCAGGTCGAGCAGCATCAAGGGTGTGCCTGCCTCCACCTGGTCGCCTGCGCGCTTGTAGACCTTCAGGATGCGCGACGAGATGGGCGAATTGATGATTTCTTCGAACATCGGTACTACTTTGCCACTGGCACTGACGCTCGCTGCGACGTCGCCACGGTCTACGCGGGCCAATACGAGTGTGTGCCCAGCCACGTGAGGTGTGAGTCTGGAGCGCACGATGAGCAGTGCGACGACGAGGCATCCTACCGCTCCGCCCACCTTGGCAAGCCTCATGAGCAGCCGGCGGCGTTTCTGCTGTGTGGTAATTTCTCTGTCCATGCGCTATAGTCTTATTCCACTTGCCGACCGTCGAAGAAGCGAATGGTGCGCGATGTGTCGCGGGCTTGTTGCTCGTTGTGCGTCACCATGACGATGGTTGTGCCGTCTTCGCGGTTCAGACGGTGGAGCAGTTCCATGATGTCGGCCCCCATCTTTGAATCAAGGTTACCGGTAGGCTCGTCGGCCAGTATGATTTCGGGGTGTCCGATGATGGCACGGGCTATGGCCACGCGCTGGCACTGACCGCCGGAGAGCTGTGCCGGCAGATGGTGCATGCGGTGGGTCAGCCCTACTTTGGCCAGCACTTCCTCGGCACGGCGCTTGCGCTCCTTGGCACTCACGCCGCGGTAGAGCAACGGCATGGATACATTGTCGAGTACGTCGAGCGAATTGATGAGGTGGAACGACTGGAAGACGAAGCCCAATTTGCGGTTGCGGAAATCGGCCATCGCACTGTCTCGCATGCCCTCGGTGGCCGTCCTGTCGATGACGACGCTGCCCGTGGTGGGCGTGTCGAGCAGCCCCATGATGTTGAGCAGGGTCGACTTGCCACATCCAGAGGGTCCCATGATGCTGAGAAACTCTCCTTTCTCTACTTCAATATTGACGTTTTCCAGTGCCACGGTCTCTATGTCGCCTGCACTGTACACTTTACTGATGTTGGATAGTGATATCATATAGCTTACATTGTTTTTGCTCTTAACAAGACAGACAAGGTGCGTGCCAAAATCATAAATCGCTGATAATCAGCACAGAATGATTTTCATAACTGTCCGAAAACGGACAATGCGTACACTACAAGGGCATTCCCAGAGAGGAATTACACTCGCTCCTACGAATGAACACCTATCCCCAACCCTTGCCCTAGGAGAGGGAGTCGTTCGGAATGTAGGCTATCATTCCCTGCAATCTCCTAAACTCTCACCTACCCTATCATCAATTCTCAACTATCAAAATTATCAATGAAATTCCTGCAAGGCCGCGGCACAATCGCTGCAAAGCCCAAACAGCAATGCTGCAAAGGCCGGACAGCAACGCTGCTAAGCCCTTGCAGTTTTTTGAAGTAGACGAGTAGACGAGATACAAGTAAACGAGTTGAGTTTTTAAGTAGGCGGGTAAGTGATAAGAGGCAGGTTACACCCAAGGGGCAATAGCCACAACAACCAGAAAAAGGGCAGGAAGTTTCTGTAGCGTTATAGAAACTTCCTGCCCTTAACAGATATCAGCCACGGAGGCTGAGAAATATGTTCTAGCTTACAATCCGAAGCCTGTCTTCAGCGCATTCACGATACGCTGCTCGTACCACTCTTTCGTATCGCGCTTGTAGAGTCCCATCCACCAGAGTCCGGTGGTGTTGTACGACTTCATCTTCTGAGCCACATAGGTAGCGTATTTCACGCGCTCGTCCATGTTCTTGTTCTCATCGATAGCACCGAACTCACCATAGATATAAGGTATACCCAGGTCGGCAAAACGTGCATTCACCTGTGCAAAGATTCTGTCTATCTCGGCCTTGCAATCGTCGTTGAACGTAGTAATGTTGTAATCGAACGTAGAACCATCTGCATTCTTTCCGGCATTGTTGTTACAGAAATTGTAGGGGTCGTAGCTGTGGATAGTACCATAGATGTGGTTGGCATGCTTGTCGGTCGGTACTTTCAGTGCGTTGAGCGCATTGGCACTGTTGCCCGTAGCGGCATAAGTGGTCACTGCCAGATTGCGGTATTCATTGTTGCCGCCCGTAGCACGCACGGTATTTACGAAATCCTGCTGTAGCTTGTTGATGGCTTCATAGGCTGCTGACCCGGCTGCGGGTGTCGTCCAACTGGAGTTCTTATCCAGAATCTCGTTGAAAGACTCGAAGATGAGACGCTGGTCGTATTTCTTGAAACGCTCGGCTATCTGCTTCCAGATGGCCTGATACTTCTTCGTCTGTTCGGGATAGGCGTCCAGGTCGGCATACAGCCAACTATTTGTACCGGTATCGTGCATCACATTGATGATGCAGTAGACATCCTTGCGGTTCATGACATAGTTCACGACTTCTTCCACACGCTTCATCCAAGCCTCATCTATCTTGTTGTCGGCACTCATGTGGTTGCCCCATGTCACCGGCACACGAATGATATTGAAGCCCTGGTCGCAGATGGCATCAATGATAGCCTGCGTAGTGACGGGCTGTCCCCACGATGTTTCGAAGTCGGCAGGGGTCTTCCCTACAGGATTCCACCAGTCGCCCGACGGTTCAGACTCCAATGTGTTACCCAGGTTATAGCCCATCTTGAGCTTGGCTATCATGTCCCATGCACTCTCTATAGGCTCGTTGCCAGCAGAGCCTCGACCCGACTGTGTCACGGTAATGACCTTGGAGAAAGCTCCGGCCGTGATAGTGATGGTCGATTTGCGTTCAGCCCCACTGTTCGTCATGGCGTCTACGCGGATATAGGCATTGGTGTTGACAGCGCCGGAGTCGGCATAGTTCCAGCCATAACCGGCATGGGGAGTAATCTTCAGCCATGTGGTATCGGCATCGGGTACACTCGCTGTCCAGTTGCCATCGGTTGCAATACCCAGCATCTGATAGGCTGCCGTGGTATTGAAGTTTAGGGTTTCGATTGCCACACCATTGCGCAGCACGCTCAGTCCGGTTGCCTCCTTACCCTGACCATCGGCATCGTCTCCACAGCTCTGCACGAACAGAGCTGTAAAGAGGATAACCATTAAACCAAATATATTTCTTAATTTCATTGTCATCTAGTTTTTCGGTTTACTTACTGGGAATATAAATCACACGTACATTGTCAATCTTGACATCGACATGTCCCTTGTTTGCTCCACCATTGAACTCCATGAAACGGAACTGGTTGATACCCGTCTTCACGATATTGGCATAGTCCATGCCCTTGAAGCAAGCAAAGTTGTCGAGTGGAATCACCACGCGATACCACTTGCCCTTATGGGCTTCACCATTGACATCGGCCAAGACAGGAGGTGTGAACTCCCAACTTTCGTTGTAAACTATCCACTTGAAGCCGCCGTCTTCAGGTCCGCCCCAATAGCTTTCGCCACCACCTATCTTCTCAATCATATAACGTATCATACCGGAGAACGTAGTGCTGTTGAACGCAGAGTTGTTGTCGAAGACGTTATAAGCCAGATATACATCCTTGGCACTGGCCGTACTGGGGATATTGGTAGACAATGTGAACGGTCCGCTCCAGTCTTTGCGGAAGAAGACCATCGTTCCCCAGAAGTTGCTGCCGTTGTCGTCGACATTGATATGGGCAAACTTACCGTCCTCATTGCCTGCATCGGGATACAAGGCATTGGGTCCCCAGCCGTTATCGGTGGCGTCGCCGTCGAATGTAGTGAGGATGGTAGAGTAGTCGTAGAAACGTTCTACAGAGGTCGCACCGCCCGGAGTCTTCACCGTCAGCTTCATTTCGCTGCCCTTAGCAGGCTTCTTCTTGAACGGAACGATGATGGAATCTTCCGACGCAGACACGCGGAAATCACTCGAAGTGAGCTTCACATCGCCGTAGCTGACACTCTCTACCTGTACGAAGTCGCGTCCCAGGATGACCAAATCCTCCCCTATCTGCGGCATGTCTGACGACACGCTGGTGATGACGGGCTTGCTTGGAATCACCGAGAAACCTACGTAAGCGATTCCACCGGCACACTCTATGACTACAGAACCGGAATCGGGGAACTGCGCCGGGAGCGTAGCTGCCAATACAGATGTCGTCTCGTAGCCCTGTGTAGACTCGTTGAGGTGGTGGTCCTGGGTGATGCTCTTATACGTAGAAATAGCATAATGCTTACCGGGCACTTCTTCCCAAGTGGTCGTATCGAGTACACCTGACATGGTATCGGTGATATACATTTTCTGAATATCGACCAGATTGAGACCGTAGAGTTTCACTACATTGCCTGCCTTACGCGGATAAGCAGCCTCCAAACGCTGAAGCTGCGGACCGGGAGCTGT
This sequence comes from Prevotella mikamonis, assembly GCF_055381405.1. NCBI lineage: Bacteria > Pseudomonadati > Bacteroidota > Bacteroidia > Bacteroidales > Prevotellaceae > Prevotella > Prevotella mikamonis. The sequence continues at coordinate 2,702,636 of NZ_AP035785.1, read as the reverse complement.
GATTTTGAAACTGTAGGTAGCCGTTCCGTGACTGGTCTCCACGCGTATCTCGTCGGGGATAGAGCTGTCGAAAGCCGACAACTTGAATCCATCGGCCTCCGACGGAACTGTAATGATGATGCTGTGGTCGGTGTTCATCGTCGGGTTGAAGTACACTTCCTGATTGTTGACGTACACTTTTCTCGCATCGTTCAGACTCACACCCATCAGCGCAAGCATCGTTCCAGGGCTTGCCTTGGTGTAGGTTTGCTCGTAACTATAGTTCAGGGTGTCTGAACTCAGTATCTTGACCGAGGTTATCTCCGGCTGTCCGCCCCCCGACTTGTCGTCGCCACAGGCTGCCAGCACGAACGAGAACATCGCCATGAGCATCACAATTAAAAAGCTCGTATGTTGCTTTATCTTTTTCATCTCTGTTCTGCTTTTGATTATTGTTTATTCTCCGAAATTATAAGGCTGCGGTGCCTCGTTGAGATAATGATTCTGAATGACATCGCTTTCGGGATAAGGCATGAAGATATTGGCCTCGCTCAAGACGATAGGCTGGTATCCTGTTACATGCTTGCTCACCAAGTCGGCATAGTCATATTTATAAGGCACCTTCGTTCCCCTGCCTGCTACAGGCGTGTTGTCGGTCTCAGAGGTAGCCACAAAGTCATTCCAATACACATGGCCTGTCTCTGCATCGCTGATGTACCAAGTGTTTACTCCGGGGGGAACACAGCGATAGCTCAGTGTTCCATCAGCATTCTGAATCACGTCGCCTTCCCTGTATTCGTTGGCACGATGCTGCTTGGTATTGAAGAATTCAAGCATAGTCTGCGGTTTCCAACGGTAGTAGGTGACCATATCCCACCAGTTGAAGTATTCCATACAGAACTCTATACGGCGCTCACGAATGATTTTGGCCAAGGTAAGTTCAGCATACGGCTTCACATTGGCACGTGCCCTGACGGCATTGATGGCTGCCAACGCCTCGGCATTGGTGGTCTTCTCGTTGTTGCCCAAGAGCGCTTCGGCCTTCATCAGATACACATCGGCCAGACGCTGAATATAGGTATTGAGCGGAGAAGCGGCCTGTGCAAGATGTCCACCGGCATCGGCTTTCGTTCCAAGCACGCCTTTCTTCAGCTGCATCCAGTTATGCTTATAGGTGTAGCCACCCTCGCTCTGGAGGATATAGCTGTACCGACGGTTCGGTGTGAAGAACGTTCCACGGATTCGGAGCGAGTCAGTGGGATCTTCATTGTAGAGGTCTATCATGTCGGTAGAGGCAATCAGCGAACCTCCCCATACGTTGACATCGGTCACTTCGGCAAATGCCAGGTCGGAATACAAGCCGTTGACAGCTCCCCATCCGCCGGAATTTCCGAGATTGGCATCGGCCCAACGCATGGCCAGAATGGTCTCACTATTATCGTTGTTCTGCGCTTTGAAGAGTTCTTCGTAGCTAGACATCAGCGAATACTGGCCACTGTTGATTACCTCATTGCACAGAGCTACCACCTCGTTCAACGTAGCTTGATTTCTATTATGGTCGCCCTTGGCCGTAGCATCCCATCCACTCTGTGCCAACAGAGCCTTGGCCAGTGCGGCTTTGGCAGCATAACGCGACGGATGATGGTTACTTCCGGTCTCCGGAAGAAGCTCGGCTGCCTTGCGGAAGTCGCGGATGATGAACTTCAGTACGTCCGACTCTGGATTCAACGGACGTATAGGATTGTCTACTGCATCCTGATTATCTTCGAACAAGATGTTGTCACCCCAACCGCGAAGCAGGTAGAAGTAAGCCCAACCACGCATCAGATAGCACTCACCCTGGGCAGCATTCTTCACCTTCTCGGTCACATTCGGACCGCAATAGTCCTGTACGTTCTTCAATACGGCATTGGCTGTAGTCACCACAGTGTACAAGGCCGACCACGCCAAACCCATGTCCTGGGTCTGAGCCGTTACCTGAAAGCGCGCAAACTCGGCACTTACGTAAGGATTCCACGCGTCGTTGGCACGATAAGAACCCATACCCACGATGGCACGGCGGTTGAAATCGAACCAAGCACGGTTGTATAAAGGCTCTATGCCCTTCATCACCGCATCGTCAGATGCGTAAAAAGTCTCTGCCGTGTAGTTGCCCCTGGGCTTCTGGTCGAGGAAGTCGCTACCGCAACTGGTAGTCAGTAACGACGCTCCGGCAATGGCTGAGAGTATGTATATATTTATTTTTTTCATCTTAATAGCTTGTTGAATTAGAACTTAACCTTTAATCCTACGGTGTAGATACGCTGTGATGGATAGCGATAGTTGTCTATTCCTTGCAGTATCACACTCTGGCCCTGTGCACCGATTTCAGGATCATAACCATCGTAACCGCAGATGGTGAACAGGTTCTGGATGTTGCCATACACCTGTACCCAGTCGAGCTTCAACGGAGAAAGCCATCGCTTCGGCAGATTCCAAGCCAGCGAAACCGTCTTCAGACGCAAGTAAGAGCCATCCTCTACAAATCGGTTGCTCACGCGGTTATTGTCGTTCAGCGATGTTCCGGCAGCACTGATACGCTGTACAGAAGCATCGGGATTGGCCACATAAGCGTTTGTGATGTCGGTAGCCGAGCCACTGGCGTCGCGCATCTCTACCCGTGCGTAGTTGGCCACCTGGCTCATCTTATTGCCATAGCCCTGTGTATTGGTGTGCTCCATAGCCACGAGATTGTAGATGTCTCCACCCACCGAACCGTTCAGGAAGAAGCTGAACTCGAAGTCTTTCCATGTAATCGTGTTGTTCAGACCAAAGGTGAAGTCGGGATTCGGATTGCCGATATAAGTACGGTCGGCCTCGGTTATCTTGCCATCCTTGTTCACATCTTCGTAGATAAAGTCACCCACCCAGATAGAGTTCTGCGCAATAGGCTGCAAATTGCCGTTGGTATCTACCGGACGAGCAACGGGAACACGTGCGCCCGAAGCGTTGAGCAGGAATTCGCCCTGTGCATTTTTCTGGTAGAAATCGCTTTCGTCCTTGAACATGCCGATGACATTGTAACCGTAGAAACGCCCTACAGGACCGCCAACCTCCGACAATGTGTAGGTATTCGTGCCGATAGTGCCCGTAATGGTAGACGCATCGCTGTTCAGCTTGGTCAACTTATTGCGGTTGAAAGAGAGGGTTGCACCCGTGCGCCACATCAGATTGGGGCGCGAAATGTTCACACTGTTCAGCGTAAACTCAATACCCGTGTTGCGGATAGCACCTGTGTTCACCCAAGGAGCGGTCATACCCATCCAGTCGTTATTGATGACATACGATGGCAATGCAGCCTGCATCAACAGGTTCTTGGTATTCTTATAATACCAGTCTACGATGAATTCCAGTCTGTTTTGGAATGCAGAGAAGTCCAGACCCACGTTCCATGAATTCGTGCTCTCCCACTTCAGGTTGGCATTGGGGAAGTTTCCGGGATAATAACCCGTACCCCAGGCCGTAGGCGTATTGGCCATTACAGCACCATAAGCATACGACTGAGAGCTTTGGTTACCTACAAGACCCCATCCCAGACGCAGTTTCAGATTGCTCAACCACTTCACGTCTTTCAGGAAGTCTTCATTGTTCACACGCCATGCAAGTGCAGCCGAGGGGAACCAACCCCAACGATAGTTCTCGCCGAAGCTCGAAGAGCCGTCGGCACGCACCGTTGCTGTCAGCAGATAGCGGTCGAGCAGATTGTAGTTCAAGCGGCCGAAGACCGACTCGATGCTCCACTGCGTACCGTCGTCACCACTGTTGGTAGAGCTAGACGTGTCGCCCACATTCAGCGAATGCAGCACATCGGAGATATAGCCCTTGCGAGTGCCTGAGAGACTCTCCCAGTTACCCCACTGCGCTTCGTGTCCCATCATCACCTGGAAACGGTGACTCTTCAACGGTTCGAAGTCGTAGGTAGCATACTGCTTGAACGAGTTGTACTTGCTCAGATTCTTCGAACGCGTACTCTGACTCTCATTCCTGATGCTGCCATATTGGTATTGAGGCGTAAAGTAGTAGGTGTTATACCATCCACGGTTGCCACCATACTCTACTCGGATATTCAATCCCTTCAGCGGCATGATATTGGCGAACACGTTATAGTCGAGCTGATAATTGTTCGTACGGTTCTCCTTCATCTGCGCTTCGAAGATAGGATTGCTGTAATAAGTATTCGCATCGTTGGTCTGCGGGAATCCGTAAGTGCCGTCAGGATTGCGTGGCGCCACGTCGGGGAACTGGCTCAGAGCAGTCGAAATCACGTTACCCTCGGTAAAGGTAATCAGCTGCTTAGTGTTAGAATAAGCCATATTCATACCCACCTGCAACCAATTCGTGATATTGGTATCGAAGTTGGTACGGAAGCTGGCACGCTTGAAGCCCGAGCCGATACCCACACCGTCCTGGTCGAGGAATCCTCCGCTGAGCGAATAGTGCATATCCTTCGTACCACCATTGATGTTTACGTTGTGATTATGCATAAAAGCTGTCTGGAACAACTCGTCCTGCCAGTTAGTTCCCTCTGTCAACAATTCGGGATGAGCATAGTCCTGGCGAGTGCCCCAACCCTGTATCTTCGCGCGTACATTATAAAACTCTGCATATTGTGGCAGATTCATCACGTCGAGATACTTCGGCATCTTCTGCCAGCCCGCATATCCTTCGTACTGTATTTTGGCCTTGCCCTCGTCGCCACGCTTGGTGGTAATCAATACCACACCATTGCTGGCGCGCGAACCGTAGATAGCCGTTGCCGACGCATCCTTCAACACCTCGATACGCGTAATGTCCGAAGGGTTGATGCTGGCCAGCACTGATGTATTACTGCTCGTACTGCCGCTCATGGCAATACCGTCGATAACGTAGAGCGGCTCGTTGCCACTCAGAGAGTTGATACCACGAATCTGCACAGAGATACCGCCACCCGGAGCACCGGAGTTCTGCATCACCTGCACACCAGCTATACGTCCCTGCATAGCCTGTTCGAGCGAGGTATTCACACCTTCCTTGATAGCTTTCTCGTCGATGGAGGCCACCGAACCCGTCAAGTCCGACCGTTTCATCGTACCGTAACCCACAACCACCACTTCGTCGAGGCTGTTCTCATCGGGCTGCAGAGCCACCGTGATACGAGTCTTTCCCTCAATATTCACCGTCTGGCTGCGATAGCCGATGTACGATACAGTTACACTTTTCTTACCGGCAGGAACTTGAATGCTGAAACGGCCGTCCAAATCGGTCACTCCACCAGAGCCCGTACCAGTAACAACAACACTTGCTCCAATAATAGGCTCACCATTGGCCGTACCGTCGGTAACGACGCCCGTCAATGTCTTTTGCGCATAGAGCTGGCACGTCATTACGACTGCCATGAACAGAAACATTATTCTTCTCATTGATACTGTAATAAAAGTATTAATTAATCCTAATCGCTTAAACACGTAATATACGTGCATACAATGAACGCCAAAGCGTCCATCCTCACTTTTCCTAATTGATGCTTGTTTTTAATTTGTTTTTAGTTGATGATAGTTTTTTGACGCATTTCCCTGCGCATCCATGCCCCTCGCCCAGCCTGTTTTACAGACCTTTACATCCGTAAACGCATTTACGGTTTTCCGACGAGTGCTTCTTGTACCCTGCAAATATAACATAAAAATAAATAATAAAACACTTTCTATGCACTTTTTTTATTTTTTGCCATGTTAATTGTATCAGCGTCTACCACTACTAACATTTTGATTGCATAGCACCCCCATCCACTGACAACACCAATGCTGTCTGCCTGCACACCAATTCCTCAACCCATAAACTTAAAACCCTACCAACTCAAAATACTGCAAAGTCGCGGCACAATCGCTGCAAGGGCCAAACAGCAATGCTGCAAAGGCCCAACAGCATCGCTGCCACGGCCTTGCAGTTTTTTAGTTGATAATTGATAAATTGGCAATTGAGAGTTTAAAGAGAATATTGATAATATGACAATTCATTGACAAAACTAGATTCTTCCCAGAGATTCTTATAGCCTTTCAAACATTTTTTGTACTTTTGCTTCACTTCTTGATATGCCTAGAGTGAATATTCCATACGAAACGGACGACGAAACGCTATTGCAGGAGCTGAGCAAGGATAGCATGCCAGCGTTTGACAGGCTTTTCCTGAAATACCACGGAAAGGTGCTGCGCTTCGTAACCATGTTTATAGGTGACGAAGACGAAGCTAAAGACGTGGCGCAAGATATTTTTGCGCGTCTATGGCTGAAGAGGCAAAGCATGGGAAACATTCAGAATCTAGATAACTATTTCTATATTACTGCACGAAATGCAGCCTTGCGCAACATCAGACACCATATTATAGAGAGACTCGACAGGCAGCATACGGAAATAGCCGATGTGCCTGAGCTTGACACTCCGGAATTTACCAGCCGACTGGAAGCCTGTATTCAAGAAGCCGTTGCCCAGATGCCGGAACAACGCAGACGCATCTTCATGATGAGCAGATATGAAAATATGAGCCACCAAGAAATCGCGGACGAGCTGAATATCAGCAAGCGAACCGTGGACAAACATATTTCCTTGGCACTTGCAGACATCAGAAAGATAACCATCGCATTGGTTTTGGCATTTATTAACGCTTTGTGATTACGCATTTTGCAAAATCCTGTACTCTTACCATTGTAAGATACATTCTTCATAACTTAACAAAATGACAAAAGAGAAGTTAATTCACATTCTCAACAGCTATACATGCGGATTGCTTCCCGGAAATTTCAGACTCAAGGTCATGGTGTGGCTCAGCGACGAAGCACATCAGGAAGAGGCCGACGAGGCACTAAGATATTTTTGGGACCGCACTCCGGCAGATATTGATATAGACACTATAGAACAGCTAAACCTATGTAAACAAAACATAGGTTTAGGTATAGATAATGGGCAGAAAGTCTCGAAACGTCGGCCGGCATGGCTGCAATATGCTGCCATGCTGTTGCTGCCGCTGCTCTCGGCCTTTGCCATGTGGGCTTACATGAACTATCGACAGACCGACGATTTGGCCTTGGTGGAAATCCATGTACCCAGCGGTGAGACCCGCACGATAACCCTGTCCGACAGTACCCACGTGCAACTCAATGCCGGAAGCACACTTATCTATCCCAGCACCTTTGCACATCAGCAGTCTCGCCAGGTACACGTGAGCGGCGAAGCCTACTTTGATGTGCAGCGAGATACGGAACATCCATTCATCGTTAAAGCTGGAGGTGTAGACGTGCGCGTGCTGGGCACACACTTCAATGTGAAGGCCTACCCCGAAGAAGAACTCATCACCACGACGCTGATAGAGGGCTCTGTCAATGTGAGCGAGACAGGCAATCAGACCAATCAAGTGAGCATAGCACCCCACGACCAGGCCGTATTCAATCGTAAGAGCAAACAGCTCTGCATAGTACACACCAACACGGCCAACGAAACGGCATGGCGCAAGGGATATTTAGTATTCAGCGACCAGTCGCTCGGTGAGATTACACGTGCAATGGAACGTCGCTATGGAATAGACATCAACATTGACCAAAACATTAATACAGCATATACTTATACGATGAAATTTACAAACCAAGAATCGCTCACAGAGGTTCTTGATGTGTTATGCAGGGCACTGGGCGGGGCATCATACCAACGCCGAGGCAACAACATTCGCATTTATAAGAAAGGAGGTGGCACATGATGATGTGCGCTCAAGCATATCACCCACGAATACACATCCTCTCCTAACACCTTATATGATTACGTAATCACATTTATTTAATAAAACTATCAAAACCTAAAATCTATGTTCCATCACAAGACAAGAAAGTTTGGTTTGCTGGCATTGTCTCTGGCAACTACACTCATGGCATTTGGACAAGACGAAACCATCAGGTTGCAAAGCAACAGACTAACCTGTAAACAGACTATCCAACTGATTGAAGAGCAAACTGATTATTCGGTGGTCTACTCCAATAGCAAATTAAATCTGAACACTCCAGTAAGAGTAAAAGGACACGAAATGCGCATGGGCGACCTGTTGACCGCAGCTCTGAAAGGACAGAAAATGCGTTACGAAATACGCAACAAACACATTATCATCAGCGACGCTACTGCCGACGCTGCAACAAACGGACAAACACACAGCACTAACAGCACACAGCAAACTAAAAAGGTATCGGGCCGGGTGGTAGACTCTAAAGGAGAACCGCTCATCGGCGCGGCCGTTAAAGTGAAAGGCAGTTCGGCAGCCACCGTTACCGACCTCGAAGGTAACTTCACTCTGAATAATGTAGCTGCCAATGCCACGTTGGAAGTGACCTATATCGGATATACAGCACAGGCTGTGGAGGCAAAGGGTGGCGCCCCCCTCAACATCGTCATGAACGAAGACGCACAATCGCTCGACGAATTGGTGGTCGTGGGTTACGGTACGCAGAAGAAATCAAGTCTCACAGCATCTATCTCAACAGTTAAATCTTCTGATTTAGCTAAGCAGGTAACAACAAATGTAGCATCTGCACTGCAAGGGCGTGCACCTGGTGTTGAAATTCTTCAGAACGGTGGTGAAGCAGGAGGTGATGTAAGCATCCTGATACGCGGAGCAGGTTCGTTTGGCTCGACAGAACCACTCTATGTTATTGACGGTGCTTTCAGCAACAATGGTTTGAACTCTTTGAATTCAAAGGATATTGAATCTATCGAGATTCTTAAAGATGGCTCAGCAGCTGCAATCTACGGTTCACGCGCAGCTAACGGTGTGGTACTAATTACGACAAAATCAGGACGAGCTGGTAAAACAAAGGTAGAACTAAGTTCTGACTTCTCTTACCAGACTCCCATGCACATGCTGGATTTCATGAATTCCAGCCAGTGGAGACAATTCGCCACCACCGTGGCAAACAACAGTCCCGCATACGAAGTAGCTAAGGAAAATGCAAGTCCTACAAATCCCAATGCCGATATAGACTGGCAAGACCTGTACTATCGTAATGCGTCCATGTATTCGTTTGGGGCTTCTGTATCTGGTGGAGGAGAACATTCTACATTCAGCACCAGCTTAGGATATCAAGACCAAACTGGAATCATCATCCAATCAGACTATAAGAAATATAACGGACGTATCAATGGTACATATCAGAAAGGCCGTTTCACGGTAGCAGAGAATCTTGCCGTTGCATTTACAAAGAAACAAACTCCCCCTACTTCGCGCCCTATCGAAATACCTACAGTCCCCGTAACAGACAGTTATGGACGGTATATTTCTACACCGGCAGAACTTGGTTATGCAACTACAAACATTGACATTGATAATAGCTTAGCACAAATATATAACAGAAATCAGTGGACGAAAAAAACTGATATAACAGGAAGTGTAAGTGTAAAGTATGATATTCTTAAAGGACTCGCTTATAAGATAGGATTTGCCGGAAGCTACCTTAACGCGCATGGTTATACCCACACTCCGGCATACGCATCATACTGGGATGTTAATGGCGTTGCCGATTCAAGGTTCAGTCAACCATATACTTCATTGGCAGAATCGCGTAATGAGCAGTTCAATTACACCATTGATAACTTGTTGACCTATAACAAAGAATTGGGCGGACACACCTTCGATGCCCTGCTAGGTACAAGCTGGATGCAAGAATGGAATAGGACAATGTCGATTAATTCGGGTACTAACGACCTTGGGGCTGCAAGTGTTACCACTTATAATGGAGTAGGTGTAGTAGGGTCCGACGAATATGATGCAGCACTGCTTTCTTTCTTCGCACGACTGAACTATGACTATATGAATCGCTACATGCTGTCGTTAAGTGTGCGCAGTGATAAGAGTTCTAAATTCGCGAAAAACCACCGTACAGGCTGGTTTCCCTCAGTATCTGCCGGATGGAATGTCAGTGAAGAGAAGTTCTTTAACATCCCATGGATTTCGAAAATGAAATTACGTGCAAGTTATGGGATTCTTGGCGCTAATTTTATCACTCCTTACTCTTTCGTGTCTACAGCCTATGGCCCTGTTCCCACCATACTCAACAACAAGCGTCAATTCGGCTATGTAACAAGATTCGCACAATCAGATTTAAAGTGGGAGAAGGCTATCTCTTCGAATATGGGTATTGAAATGGGATTCTTGAACAACACCTTGACATTCACAGGAGAGTACTATTACAAGCGCAACAATGACTTACTTGCCCCATTAGAGGCATTACCGTCATCCGGACAAACGATTGTAATAAACAATCCTGACGTGCCTTACTATAATTCAGCTTCGGTTGAAAATAAAGGATGGGAATTTACCTTAGGCTACAGAAACCACTGGAAAGACTGGTCGTTTGACATACTAGGGAATATTACATTCATGAAGAACAAGGTTATCAAACTTGGCGAAGGAGTACAACCTATCCGAGGCTCTTTGATGAGTTCCAAATTCAATGACCGTCCGACTATAACAAAAGAAGGATTACCCATCGGTTCGTTTTGGGGATACAAGGTTGCAGGCATCAATGAAAATGGCGATTTCTTATATGAATCCGTAGATGGAACGTCTAAAACTGCAAAAGATATTGCTGAAACCGACAAACAAGTTATTGGTAATCCTACTCCAGACTTCACTTATGGCTTGAATATCAATTTAGGGTACAAGAACTGGGACTTGACAATGTTTCTCCAAGGTTCACATGGCAATGATATCTTCGCAGCAGCGAAATATAATTTTTACTTCAACTATGATAGTAACTGCCTGGTCGATGCACTAAACTCCTGGACCACCACAAATAGTGGCAGCACTCTACCTATTGCTAAAACAGATAATTACTATGGTGGCAATTCCCTACCCAGCAGCTTCTATGTAGAAAACGGTTCGTATCTCCGTTGTAAGAATATCCAATTAGGATATAACTTCAATGAGAAACTTCTTCAAAAAACGAACTTTATTTCTGCATGCCGAATATATGTGGGGGTACAAAACCTCTTTACCATAACATCATATCCTCTTTATGACCCAGAAGTAAGCAGCAATACTCTCTTCGACAGAGGTATTGATGGATTGTACAGAAATGCACCGCGCATCAATGCCAGGACATGGAACTTCGGTATTAACATAACCCTTTAATGACTACATGATTATGAAACATATAACATCATATATTATAACGGTAGTTGTAAGCATCGCACTCATAAGCTGCGAATCAACATTTGATAAATTAGCTGTAAATCCCAACCAGCAAGATGTTACCTCGTACTATACATCTCCAGAAAGTGTGAATAAAGGCGTATTAGGAATATACTCCTATATCACCACTCCACGATGTATGGGAGCAGCGGGTACAAGAATTTTAGCAAATCGCAGCGACGAGAGTAGTGACAGGTCTGACTACGGATTACCAGGCCAGTACAATGCCAGTCTGACATCTTCATACTATACCATCGTCCAGCCATATAGCCTTTTCTATACGGCAGCATCGCAGGCATGCCAGATAATAGAGACAGTAGACAAGGTGACTTTTACTAATCAGGAACTTAAAAAGGCTTATCTGGGTGAAGCGTATTTTCTGAGAGCCTTTGCTCATTGGTTTCTATTTCTAGAATACCGTAATATTTCATTAATGGACCGCTTCCCATCTTCAACAAAAGACTACAGACCACAGGCTAAGCCTGAGGAAACTTGGGATTTTATTATCAGTGACCTGAAAAAGGCAAAAGAATTATTACCTAAAAAAGGTTACTGGACTGGCGACAATATTGGCAGAGTAACCAGTGGTTCTGCTACATCGCTGTTGGGCAAGGCATACCTATATAGGAGTGGTATTGAAAAATACTATGGGCATTCAGAGAAAACATATTATAATGAAGCCGCTGAATGTTTCAATGAAATAATTAGTGGTAAGCATGGGACATATAAATTAATGGATGATTATAATGACAACTTCAAAATTGCCACAGAAAACAACGATGAATCCATCTTCGAACTCCAATTTATGGGGGATGCTGTAAATACAGGATTCAATCCAGGAACAACAAGCTCCGGTGTATGGAGAGATCCTAGAGGATGGAATCCACCATCAAACAAGACAACAGCAGACCATGTAATACATGATTGGGTTTATAATACGTTCGTTGCATCCAAGGATGCAAATGGCAAGACTGATTCGCGAATGTTCGGCACTTTAATATTTGATGATACAAATAGTGCCATCAATGCTAAATCCGGAGATACAGTCCGCATATTTGACGGTAAGAAGTTTAAGGATTTCTATGGAGACAACGGCTTCGCATCTGTCAATACCCAAGCAGGGAAATATAAAAGCGCATGTCGCAAGGGTATCGACTGGACTCTACCTACCGTAAATCCCGGTAATAACATGTATCTGTGGAATCTCCGGGCAAATGGTCTGAATTATGTATATATCCGTTATGCAGACGTGCTTCTCATGTATGCCGAAGCCGTACTCTCTGGAGGAAAACAAGGGTCTATAAGCGCATTAGAAGCTGTTAATCGGGTACGCGCAAGGAAAAGTGTAAATCTTCCTGCTCGCACAAGTCTGAAAATGGATGATATCGAGAATGAGCGCATACTAGAGTTGACAGGAGAAGGCCATAGGTTCTTTGATTTGCTCCGTTGGGGAAAAGTCGTATCACGTTTCCGCTATTTAGAGGCCAATGACCCTAACTTCAAACAATATACAACATCAAAGTATCTAGGCTTCCAAGAGAACAAGAATGAGTGGTTGCCTATACCTGTTGATGAAGTAGAAGGCAATCCACACATCACTTCAAATAATCCTGGCTGGAATTAAATATAAATCTAGAGAGGAAATTCCATAGAAATTTCCTCTCTGTTAAATTTTGAGAAATGAAAAGAGTATTCATAAGTATCCTATTATTCTCAATGCTTACGAGTGCGCATGCACAAACCTTAAGCAACGGAATTGAATTGCCTGCACAATGGCCTCCGAGACTCGAAATCCCAACAAAAAGAGCAGAAATGCCCGTTCCATATCTGCAAACAAAGCCGCGAGTCATACCTATTAATGTCGGTCGGCAATTATTTGTCGATGATTTTCTCATTAGTTCCACTAACTTAAAAAGGATTTTCCATACTCCTCACTTTTATGAGGGAAATCCGGTTTTAGAACCAGATAAGGAATGGGAAAAAACAAGAAATGGAGTACCATATGCAGCGCCTTTCAGCGATGGTATCTGGTATGACGAGCTTGATAATAAATACAAAATGTGGTATTTGGCCGGAGCAAATAACGAATACGATAATGGACGCCAGACTTTCCATACATGTTATGCTGAATCAAACGACGGAAAAAAATGGATAAAACCTAATCTAGGGCTGTACGGCAATACAAATATTGTGGATACTTGCAATCGAGACGCTGCAACAATATGGTTAGATAGAAATGAAAAAGATTTCAATAAACGTTGGAAGTTCTTTAACATCGAAAGAAGGGCTACTGACGGGCGATGGCAAATGGTCTTAAAGTATTCATCCGATGGTATTCATTGGAGTAAAGGAGTGGCCCAAAGTGGAGACCTTTTTGATAGGACGACGGCCTTCTATAATCCATTTACAAACAAATGGGGATTGAGTATGCGTTATAGCACCGACATATCATCACGCTCACGGGCTTACGTAGAACATTCTGACCCGGAAATGCTGGTCAGTATCGCTCATAGAACCCGAAAAGATGTACAAGACAAAAATATAGTTTTCTGGTTTACTCCAGACGATAAGGAATTACATCATGAAAAGTATACAGAGACCAAACCCGGTATATATAATTTTGACTGTATCCCTTATGAAAGTATTATGTTAGGATTCTACTCTGCTTGGCAAGGACCAGAAAATAATATATGCGCCAAAGACAACATACAAAAGAGAAATGTCATATCTTTAGGATATAGCCGAGACGGATTCCATTTTTCACGTCCTACCCACACTCCTTTTATGAACGTAAATGAGACAGAAGGGGCTTGGAACTGGGGAAATATGCAAAGTATCAATGGCGTCCCTTTAATCGTTGGAGACTCGCTCTATTTTTATTCAAGTGGCAGAAGACTGAACAATATATTCTGGGATGGATACAGTTCTACAGGACTTGCCACTCTACGTAGGGATGGATTTGTCTCTATGCAATCAGGAAAGCAAGAAGGATTTCTTGAGACAGAAACTATTACATTCAACGGAGAATATCTTTTTGTAAATGCAGATATGAGAAAAGGAGTACTTAAAATTGAAATTCTCGACGAAGAAGGCAATATTATTCCAGGATTCTCTTATAAAGATTGCATTGCTATGAAAGGACGTAATAGTACAAAATGGCTCATCACTTGGAAGAACAAGAAGAATCTAGCATCAATTAATAAAAAGAATGTTCATTTTAAGTTTTATCTTAAACAAGGAGAATTATACTCATTTTGGATTTCTCCCTGGATAACGGGCGAAAGCTGTGGATATACAGCTGGAGGAGGACCAGATTTAAGTCCAAAAGGTATAGATATAAAATAAAAACTCAGAACTGTTAAGTTGTATAATTCTATAAGTAATTCTGTGGAAGACAGAAGAACAAGGCTGTGGACCGTGAGGTTCGCAGCCTTCTTCATTTCCCCACTCAGCAAGGAATCAACAAATAGCTCTAATCTTTCGAAATAATGACCTTCTGCCCTTGCTTCACTACCCGTAAATGATAAGTTTTGCGAATAACATCCAAGATATCATTGATGTTACGATTGGACACCACGCCCGTCAACACATCATCGGCATAATCGGGGACTTTAGTTATTACCTCAACGGAGAAGACCTCTTCTACCTTGTCTAGCACTTCGCTTAACGGAGCATTACGGAAGACAATGACTCCTTGTCTCCACAAACCCGCATCCACAACATCTGTTTTAAGATTATAGGTCTTCATACTTCCTGAAAGATTATCCATCGTCACTTTCTGCCCGGCTTTCAAACTGACATAGGTATTGGTCTGCAAAGACGTGAAGTTCACACTACCTTCTTCCAAAGACAATTCTGTGATATCAGACTGCGGATAGGCAGCCAGATTGAAGGTAGTTCCTAAAACGACGACCTGTGCCTTCTCTGTCGTGAGTTTAAAAGGATGGGTAGCGTCTTTCGCCACCTTGACATAGGCCTCGCCTACCAAAGAGACATGACGCCGACCCTGATTAAAGTCCTGTGGCGCATAGCTGACACGTGAATTGCCATTCAGTTCCAGCAGCGTACCATCGGGTAGGGCTACATGGGCATGTTCGCCACCACCGGTTGCCACTACCACCGACTGAGACAGCGCTGCAGAACCTAACTGATAGAAATACCAAGTTGTACCTGCCAATAGCAGGATAAGGGCAATGGCAGCAACAGCCCAGATATGTGTACGCCAACTGCTGCGTTGCAAGCCGATGTCGTGATGTAATTGAGACATTAAGGTATGTTTCACATCAGCCATCAAGCCATCTGATGCTTCGAAGCGATCTTCAAAATGAGCACCAAGCCAACGACGTTGCATGACATCGCCTACCTCCCTATCAGTCTGTAAAGCTACATCTTTACGCAACTGCTGAAGTTCTTCGGGGGTCAGCTGGTCTGCCAAATATTTATCTTCCAAATCTGCCATAATAGTTATTTCATTTCATTACGATACTATCGACTACTCTCTAGGAATACGTTTTCAACAGCAAAAGGTAACTAGCATCGACACCTTAATTAATAATTGATAACAAATAGAACACTAGTTTCAATATCCCAAAACGTTTTCTCAACTGCTTCATACCCAACGAAAGTTGATTTTTTACAGTCTGTTCACTCAACTTTAGTTGTTCTGAGATGTCTCGAACTTTCAAGCCTTCAAACTTTGACAACCTCACAACCTCCCGTTGCGTAGCAGGAAGCTTATCTATCATCCGATTTAACAGATGTTCGAATTCTTCAAATTCCATATATGCCAGACCTTCATTCTGAGTTCTCTCATTACAGTAATATACATACTGTTCATAACCAGCCGAGTTCAACTGCATTCGATAGGCATTGACCAACTCGTTTTTTGCCATAACAAACAATAGCGAATAGATACTGTCAGTACCCTCTCTTATTTCCCGTCGCTTGTTCCATAAAGCCAGAAATACATCTTGAACAATATCCTGGCTTTGTTCTCGATGCTTACAATAGAGCATACAAAATGCAAACAAGCGTTTCCCGTAAAGATCGAACAACGCTGAAAAAGCCTTGTCAGACCCATTTCTCAGATCTGCTATCAATGCACTTTCATCTTGCCGTGTTGTATTTACCATATTGTATTCCATGATTTCCGATACAAAATTTGACCGGACAAAGATATTAAACATTTTCTTGTTAACAAAATATGATTTACAAAATACGAAGGTATCTGGCAATATCTACCTCCCGACGAGGTACCAGTCTCACATTGATGAGCCGCGGAATAGCATCTTATTTAAGAAAAAACAAAATTTTCATGGTACTTTTATCGCCCTTCTCTGTACTACTACATAAAGAATAATTTTCTCACATGAACAAACATTTTTAAAACAACAAAACATGAAGACACCTCCTAAGTTTAAAAGATGGGCTGCGCTACTGTTGGTACTACTGTACAGTGTAGCAATAAGCGCACAGGAACAAAAGGTCACACTCCGCCTGAGGAATGTCACCCTCAAACAAGTGTTTAAATCTATTGAAAAACAAACTGCCTGTCGTTTCAGTTACCGCGATGTGATAGTAGATAACACCCACGTAACAGTAAACTATACAAATACAAGCGTAAAGCAGATTCTCAATGAACTGCTTGCCCCTCGTAATCTGACTTATATCATGTCAGAAAAGTCCATTGTTATCTATGACAAGAAGACTCCGCAAACACCACAGAGGAAAGACGGAGTCACAAAAAAGAAAGTTACTGGTACGATAGTCGATGCAAACGGTGAACCAATCATCGGAGCTACGGTATCTGTCAAAAACAATCCGGGGAAAGTGGCCATTACCGACATTAACGGGCGATATACTCTGGAAGATGTCTATACAGACGATGTTTTGGAAACCAATTATCTAGGGTTTGCACCGAAGAGAGTAGAAGTAGGAAACCAGGCTATTATCAACATGTCGCTTCTCACAACTGCCGAGGAACTCAATGAGGTGGTGGTCGTGGGATACGGAGTAACCAAGAAAAGAGATTTGGCAGGCGCTATCTCATCACTGAAACCTGGAGATGTCAATGCAGGCGTAGTCAGTGACATGTCTCAGTTCCTGAAAGGAAGAGCTTCCGGTGTTCAGGTACGCCAGAACTCGCTGGAGCCCGGTGGCAGTGTGTCTATACGCGTCAGAGGAGCATCGTCTGTGAGTGCGGACAACGAACCCTTATACGTAGTAGATGGTTTCCAGACAGATAATATGACTCATATTAATGTAGACGATATTGAGTCTATCGAAGTCCTGAAAGATGCTTCGACAACAGCAATATATGGTGCCAGGGGTGCTAACGGAGTTGTACTGATTACAACCAAAAAGGGAAAAGCAGGCGAATTTAAAATAGAATACAATACCCGGAATGCCCTTAAAATGACATATAACCCCTGGTCTTTGCTGGATGCAGGAGAAACTATTGCCCTATCGCGCCGTCTATTCGAACAGAATCCGACTTCCACGAGTTCGGACTGGACTGCAGAACAGGCCCAATACCGAGGCAAGGGTACAGACTGGATCAAGGAGACTACCAGAGATATTATAACGACCACGCATGAACTGGCCGTATCTGGTGGCAATGAAAAGCTGACGGCTTTTGTTTCGGCCAACATCTTATCAGAGCCAGGCGTACTGCTGAATACGGACTATAGCCGGTTTGGCGGAAGAACCAATCTTGCTTACCAAATTAACAAGAGACTCAGATTCGGAGCTAATTTAAGTTTTTCACGCTCCAGGAAGAAATACCTGGATATGGGAACAATATCATCAGATAAGAATGTAATGTATCGTATCTTTAACCTCGAACCCTGGAAAGATAAAGAAGGCTACGACGTGTTTGGCATCAAGAGCCGGCGTCCCGGTGTCTTCGAAGAGATGAACGGTGCTCAGTTATACCGTACATTCAACACTATGTATGGTACGGTCTATACCGACTTTGACCTCCTACCCACATTGACTTTGACCGGACGTTATACATACGGTTACGACCATTTGAAAACCGAAAAGTACTATGACCGTTCCACGACAATAGGGCAATCTTACAACGGACAAGCTTTTCTAGGGCATGAAGAGATATGGAAACATCAGATAGAAGGAATCGCCACATGGACACCTCGCCTTGGTGAAAACCATAGTCTAAAACTTACTGGAGGTACATCGTATATATTCCAGAAAGGACCAGCCGACGAAATGCAAGCCTACGGTTTTGCATCGGATGTATTCTCATTTAAGAATATAGCAGCGGCGGCACATATCGACTGGATTGGCTCAGGCGAGTCCAATCTTAAGAAAGAGTCTTTCTTTGGAAGAGTAGAATATATACTCAATAACAAGTATATCATCAATGCTTCGGTACGCGCTGACGGCTCTTCGGTATTTGGAGCTAACCACCGATGGGGTACATTCCCTGCCGGCTCGTTCGCATGGCACATTGGTGATGAAAAGTTCATGGATTTTGCCAAACCCTTCTTCTCACGTATCAAACTTCGCACCAGCTATGGACTCAGCGGAAATGACGGAATACGGTTCGGCCTATCCCAATATCAATATTCGGTCAGAGATGTACACATTGGAGGGAACGAAGCACAAAAGGGTATGTATCCTTCTAACCCCTATAATCCGGAACTACGCTGGGAAACAACTTCACAATGGAATGTCGGCCTAGACCTGACCATGCTAGACGGCCGTATAGAGGCCAGCTTGGATTATTACATCAAACGCACCAAGAACCTGCTGAACCCGACACCGATTAATCCTTCTGGAGGATTTCCTAACTTCACAGACTCTGATGGCCGCCGATATGAGTATACAGCCATGATGACCAATGATGGAAAAATACAGAACAAGGGATTTGAGCTGTCTATCAAGTCGACGAATATCCGAACCAAGGACTTTCTATGGAGTTCGACTTTCAACTTTTCTACTAATAAAAGCCGTGTATTGGAACTGAACAATGGCAAGGCTCGTTTTCAATACATCCGCCCTCATGGACTTTATGACGAGAAAGAATACCTGATTCTGAAAGAAGGAGAGCCACTGAGTGCCATCTATGGCTATGTGTTTGACGGTATCATTCAAACCGGGGAAACCTACAAGGCCCAACCTAACGCTGTGCCGGGAGACCCTAAATTCAAAGACCTGAATGGAGACGGTATCATCGACCAGCAAGACCGCAAGGTCTTAGGCTCAGGTATACCTACAACCTTCCTTGGACTGCAAAACACCTTCACATATAAGAATTTGGATTTGTCTATATTCATAGATTCATCGCTAGGAGGCAAAATGCTGAATCTGACACGAATCTATCTGGAAGACAACAACAGACTCAGCGAATCTCAACAGCGCTGGACGCAAGGCGGTCGTATCATAACCGATGCCGAGGGGAAAAGTATAACTACAGAGGGCTACGCTTCTACGACTGTTCCACGTAAAGGCTATCAGCGCAATGCCGAAATACAATATGGCTCATACATTAATTCCAGGTTCGTAGAGGAAACGGACTATCTGAAATTGAGAAATATAGAATTGGGATATACTCTTGTAGGAAAACAATGGAATATCAACTTTGTAAAGGCTATAAGATTATTCGTGGGAGCACAAAATCTATTGACCTTGACAAAATATAAAGGCTTTGATCCAGATATCAGTACGAATGGGAGCAGCGCTATTGCACAAGGACTGGATCTCAACTCTTATCCTGCATACCGTACCTTAAATTTCGGAGCAAAGATAACTTTTTAATACCATCAATATGAGAAAAATCAGAAAACCAAACATCCCTGTGCTTCTGGGATGTATATTTACCAGTCTGTCACTGGTATCATGCAACTTAAACGAAGAGCTAACCTCGGTATATAATGCCGACAACGCGTATACTACAGAACAAAATGCCCAAGAGGGAGTAAATGGCATCTATAGATACTTAAAGGCAGGCACCCATCCCGGAATATTTTATTTTAACGACATGTCTACCGACGCAGCCTATAAATCCGGTCTGGACTTTGAGATCATGAATGACAACAACCTGGCCGGTAACGTGGATGTGGCACGCGTTTATAATGGTAATTGGCAAATGGTAGGATGTGCCAATTCTGCCATAGATAATATAACACTCATGGATAATGAGAAATTCAGCGATATTGCCAAGAAGAATGAGCTACTGGCTGAAGCACACTTCATGAGAGCTTTCGCCTATTACCAATTAACCAATGATTTCTATCGTGTGCCCCTCATCACCAATGGCTTCTATGACTCAGAAACTCATCCGACGTTGGCAACGCCCGACGAGCTGGACAAGCAGATAGAGCATGACTTGCTGATAGCTGCCGGGGCATTACCAGAAACATGGGAAGGCAAAAATGTGGGTGGAGGTTCAGGACGACCTACTGTAGGAGCTGCCTACGGTTATCTCATGCGCCTGTATATGAGAAAAGCCGGACGTGAACGCGAATTGAAACAGAATGCGGAACATAGTTGGCAGCAAGCCCTTACCTATGCAAATAACGTAATTGCTACAGGCCGATATGCTCTGCAACCTACTGTGTGGGATATTTTTGATCCCAGCAGTGAGCAAAAGCTGAATAACAATGAAATTATCTTTGCCGTACGCTCTAGCGAAAGTATCCCATCGGGCAGTTCGGATTTGGCTCTGTACTTCACTCCTTGGGCTTATAATTATGGCTGGGACATCATCAACGTTCCATTGGCACTATATTGGAAGTTTGATTCTCAGGACGAGCGATTCTCTAAATTGATGGTCGGAGAATATCCTGATGTGTATAATGCTGATAAGAAATATAAAGTACCATCATTGACAGAAGTCGGCACACTGAACAATGAAGCAAGCTCGCCTATCGTTATAGAACTGGCACAGGCCTATACCAACAAGTATTGGTATGAGAAAGCAGGTACTTATAATTATAATACCCCCAATAATCTACCTCTACTACGCTATGCAGACGTACTCTTGTGCAAGGCTGAGATTCTGAACGAAATAAAAGGACTGAATGAGGAATCGGTTAATCTATTGAATATGATTCGTCATCGCGCCTTTGGCAATGACAGCCACAATTATGCAATAAGCGATTTCGCTTCGGCAGAAGAATTCAGAAATATACTATGCGAAGAACGCTTGCTTGAACTGAATAACGAGGGTGTACGGCGTATAGATCTTATCAGAATGGGATTGTGGAAAAAATGTATGGATGCCTATATGAATACCATACAGAAAACAACACAACAGAAGGAGCAGAATATGGGATTAACCCCAGGTTCGTTAAGTGCAGAATGGAGTATTTATCCTAAATTCTCGAATGAACCATTAAAACAATATGACAAACGGCGATATTATCCTATTCCTAAAGTCTACAGCACAAAATATCCAAGTCTGCTAGACAATAGAGATTTTAAAGAAGAGTAAGTTTTTTATTTTAGTTTTGTACCCTTATGAATATACAAAAAATGAATATATTGTTTATCACTGGTATGATGATATTGGCAGCTTGCAGTTCTCAAGATGCCGATAGTAGATTCAGCAATAATCCAATAAGTGAGATTACAACACCTGCCAATGACAGTCTCGTAGAGTCCAAGAAGCAAACATGGCAATTTGATACGTTCGGTAAGGATTGGCAAATAGCCAATCAGGGCAACGATGCTGTAAACCACGCCTCCGTTATCGCTAATGACGAGTGCAAAGACGGAAAAGCCCTTAAAATATACACAGAAGCCAATTCGCAACAGCGTAAGAAGATAAGAACTGTAAAACAATATGGAGCCGGCCTATATACATGGCGAACCTATATCTCGGATTTAGGCGAGACCGAACGTACCAGTATCGGCTCATGGCTTTGGCATGATGATAAACACGAACTCGATTTTGAAGTAGGATCGGGTACTGGCAAAGAACGAAAGGCTTTGAATCTGGCCGATGACGAAGTAATTGCCTATATGACTTCGCAAGCTAACCCATGGTTACACCAGAAAGTGCGTATTAAAAAGAATAGTTGGCATATCTTCCAAATAGATTTGAAACTTGTGAACGACAAATATCTCGCTACATGGTTGATAGATGGTACTCCATATGCTATACAACAACTGGCATTCGGAGAAGAAAATCCGTTCTATATCTTCTGTAGCGTTGAGAATCTGAAGTTTGTCGGAGACACATGGCCTTATCAGACCAACTACGGCCTGTGGGATTATGTCACCTATACTCCATATTCCTATTCCATGGAACCCACAGCTCCAACTGAAGCCTCTGACCCTGTTGATCCAGCTCCGGAACCCGACGAAGGAACTATATTGAAATGGGATATGAATGAAATACCTCAGAACTGGAACGTATGGACCAACGTAGGGGGCGACGGTATTGGATATTACAGCGCATCAAACGGGGCATTAATCCTATCTAATGATGGCTATTGTACTACTTCTAAATTTACATACGGTTCACCGGTTGGTTATGGCAAGTATACGTGGCGGGTACGATTCCCAGAACTTGCAGGTGCAGAGAAATTTATGGCCGGTGGAACTCTCTATACCGCCGACGAGACCAAGGGATACCACACACTAACCATCACAGGATGGTATGGAAATGACGCTGACAGAAAAAGATTGGGAGCTAAGCCCGGGCAATTACTACTTCGACTCTACTCGGAGATTCCCGGATTAGATAAAGCAGCAGCCGTTCTTGATCCGAACGTCGACTACAAACTTACCATTGAACTAAAGAAAGTAAGTGAGAAATATGTTATCATATATTCGCTCAATGATGAAGTATTACAGGTATTACAAACAAACTATGGTACTGATGCCGTGAAATTCATGTTTATCTCATCAGCAGAATCAGACCGAGGATGGATGCCAGGTAACAATATCTCAAAGAAGTATTCCGCTGCATTCGACTATATAGAATATGTAGCTTATTAAACATCTATTAAATGAAATTCAAAAGTCATTTAGCTATTTTCATATCGGTGTTCTCGCTCCTCTGCTCATGTGGGAACACCGATGAAAATACCAATCATAACAGCGCAACACTCATAGATTTTCAGGTACAATTAACTGAGAATAATACTTTGCGTGCAGAGGTAAAAGCCAAGTTTTCCAAATCTGTTTCCTATTACATAGAATACTGGGAAACATCCAAGGAAGATACGCGACACCATACACTCACTTATGAGACCTATGGAGCAACGCAAGATACCCTTGTACTTCTGAAACCCCACACAGAATATGCGTGCCGCATAGTGTATAATGATGCAAAGGACACTTCGCCTGTAAAGCACTTCAACACCAAAGAAGTCCCAAGCATCGTTCCAACTTCAACACTAATCACAGACAATCTGAAAGAAACTCTAGACGGATATTTACTGAGCTATAGCCGTAAGTCGCCTGGTGTACTCTATCTTATGGATACAAAAGGTATCCCCGTCTGGTATGAGAAGATGCCCGAAGGTGTACTTGTTGCGAACTTCAATAAAACCAATAATTGTTTTTACGTACTCTCTGTAGCCCCAAACTCTGCCAATCCAGATATTTCCGGTGGATATTATACGGGCGATAAACTGAAAGTAATAGATTTGTTTGGCCATATACGATTCCAGAAACTGCTCACTACACTACCAGAAATGAAAAACCGTCATGCACATCATGAGTGTCGGCCTCTTCCTAATGGCAATGTAATGATAGTAACTAGCGTGACCCAATCGTTCGACTTAACGGCGCAAGGAGGCACAAAAGATGAAGAAGTGACTGGTGATGGCTTTATTGTACTAAATCCTCAAGGCAAGGTCGTATATCAATGGGATTGCTTCGGCACACTCAATCCTGCTGATGATTCTGGTATCATGCAGAGCAAAAAAGATTGGCTACATGCAAATTCTATCAATACTGATATGGATGGGAATTATTATATGACATTTAATACTATCAGTCAACTTTGGAAAATTGATGCTCAAACAGGCAAAACTCTCTATAGAATAGGTAAAAACGGTACTATAAAAACTCCAGAAGAGGGATGGGCTAATGGACTACATTGCGCAAATCCAATAGCTCCGGATGAGATATTAGCACTAGATAACGGCAGACTAGGCACAAAAGGCAGCCGGGCTTTACTCTATAAAATCAATACAGAAAATAACACGGTACAATTAGCTATTGACAGTGAAATATCTAAAGAATACAGTACGCCTAATCGTGGCAATGTACAACTAGTAACTCCGAACATGCTACTCTTCGGCTCAAGCGTTAAAAACCTAATTTTATTCACCGATATTAATACCAAAGCTAATGTGCTGAGAGCTATCAGTGTTACCAATTTATTCTACCGCACAGAATATATTCCTCCAATCTCTTATTAACGATTGTACCTCTCAAGAATAGGGGCATGTAACGAGCCGATATAAAAAGCGCTTCCACTCTCTCGAATGGAAGCGCTTTATTGTTGTACTAATCAGTAACTGATTATTCTTCTGTCTTGGTTTCTTCTGCTGTGGGTTCTACCTTAACCTCTTCAGCTGCGGGAGCAGCCTCTGTAGCTGTAGCAGTAGACTTACGACTACGACGTGTCTTCTTAGCTGCTGCAGGAGCTTTTGCCATGTTCTCATCGAAGTCAACAAGCTCAATGAAAGCCATCTCAGCTGCATCACCCTGACGAGTACCCAACTTGATTACACGTGTATAACCACCGGGACGTTCAGCCACTTTTTCAGCTACCTCACCAAACAATGCCTTAACAGCTTCCTTATTCTGTAGATAGCGGAATACTACACGGCGAGAGTTTGTGCTATCATCCTTTGAACGGGTGATAAGAGGTTCTACATACTTCTTCAAGGCCTTAGCCTTTGCGAGGGTCGTAGTGATTCTTTTGTGCATAATCAAAGAGATTGCCATATTCGCAAGCATGGCATCACGATGAGATGCAGTACGACCTAAGTGGTTGAATTTTTTATTATGTCTCATTTTTGTTTTTTTCTTTGATGGACGGAATCAAGAAACTGAGTTCTCTTACTCCTTATCCAGTTTATACTTTGTGATGTCGGTTCCAAATGACAGATTCAGACCTTCGAGCAAATCATCAAGCTCAGAAAGCGATTTCTTACCAAAGTTGCGGAACTTCAAGAGGTCGGTCTTGTTGTATTGTACCAAGTCGCCGAGCGTTTCAACATCTGCTGCCTTCAAGCAGTTGAGAGCACGAACACTGAGGTTCATATCTATCAACTTGGTCTTGAGGAGTTGGCGCATGTGAAGCACTTCTTCGTCGAACTCTTGGTTACCATCCTGATCTGGATTTTCCAAAGTAATCTTCTCATCAGAGAAGAGCATAAAATGGTAAATCAAAATCTTTGCTGCCTCTTTCAGCGCATCCTTAGGAGATATGGAACCATCTGTTGTAACTTCGATAACCAGTTTGTCATAGTCGGTCTTCTGTTCAACACGATATGGCTCAACTGAATATTTCACGTTACGAATTGGGGTGTAGATAGAATCTATAGGGAGGACGTTGACGTCTGTACAGAACTCACGATTCTCATCAGCCGGCACATAGCCACGGCCCTTGTTAACAGTAAGATCTATCTGCATTGAAGCTTTGACATCTAAATGACAAATCACCAAATCAGGGTTTAACACTTCAAATCCAGTCAGATACTTGCCTATATCTCCTGCTTTGAACTCAGTGGAATTCTCTACAGTGATACTAACTTTCTCGTTCTCGAATTCTTCTACTACTTGCTTGAATCTTACTTGTTTCAAATTCAAGATAATGTTGGTAACATCTTCCTTTACACCCGGAACCGAAGAGAACTCATGCTCAACACCACCGATACGGATGGTATTGATAGCAAAGCCTTCGAGGGATGAAAGAAGAATGCGGCGCAAAGAATTACCGATGGTAACTCCGAAGCCAGGCTCCAAAGGACGGAATTCGAATTTTCCGAACTTATCATCAGCCTCCAGCATTACAACTTTATCAGGTTTTTGAAATGCTAATATCGCCATTAATTTAATGATTTATTTAGAGTACAACTCAACGATTAACTGTTCCTTAATGTTCTCTGGAATGTCAGCACGCTCCGGCTTGTGCAGGAACTTACCACTCTTTGAATTATCATCCCATTCCATCCAAGGATATTTGCTATGGTTGAAACCTGCAAGAGCAGCTTCGATAACTTCGAGTGACTTTGACTTCTCACGAACACCAACAACTTGACCTGGTGCTACAGAGTAAGAGGGAATGTTTACAACCTGACCGTCAACAACGATATGCTTGTGACCTACCAACTGACGTGCAGCTGCACGAGTAGGAGCTATGCCCAAACGGAATACAACGTTGTCAAGACGGCTTTCCAAATTCTGAAGCAAAACCTCACCGGTAATACCTTCAGCCTTTGCAGCCTTGTCAAACATATTACGGAACTGACGCTCAAGTACTCCATAGGTGTACTTGGCCTTTTGCTTCTCTGCCAACATGACACCGTACTCAGAAACTTTTCTGCGACGGTTGTTGCCATGCTGTCCAGGAGGGAAGTTTCTCTTGGACAAAACTTTGTCGGCGCCGAAAATGGGTTCACCAAATCGGCGTGCAATCTTAGATTTCGGACCTATGTATCTAGCCATAAAATAAAAATATGCTTATAATTTTAATTGTATCTGTGATAATGCAATCTTCTCAAGATGGATTAGACCTTACGACGCTTGGGAGGACGGCATCCGTTGTGTGGTAATGGAGTAACATCGACAATCTCTGTCACTTCAATACCTGCGCCATGAACGGCACGGATAGCTGATTCACGACCATTACCTGGACCCTTAACGTATGCCTTCACTTTGCGGAGACCCAACTCGAAAGCTACTTTTGCACAATCCTCACCTGCCATCTGAGCAGCATAGGGAGTATTCTTTTTGGAGCCACGGAATCCCATCTTACCAGCAGAAGACCAAGAGATAATCTGACCCTCGCTATTTGCCAAAGACACAATGATATTATTGAAAGAGCTGTGCACATGGAGCTGGCCGATAGCGTCAACTCTTACATTTCTTTTCTTAGATGTTGCTTTTGTTTTTGCCATAATCTTTTTTAGTTTTGAGTTTTAAGTTTTTGAGTTTTTGAGTTTAGCTTACGAAGCAATCAACCAAAAAACTAAAGAACCGAAAACTAAATTTTACTTAGTAGCCTTCTTCTTGTTAGCAACAGTCTTCTTCTTGCCCTTACGGGTACGTGCATTATTCTTGGTGCTCTGACCACGAACAGGAAGACCATTACGATGACGAACTCCACGATAGCAACCAATATCCATCAGTCGCTTGATATTCATCTGGATCTCAGAACGGAGATCACCTTCTACTTTGAACTCAGCGCCGATAATTTCACGGATACTAGCTGCCTGATCGTCAGTCCATTCGCTGACCTTCAGGTCGCGGCTTACGCCGGCTTTATCCAATATCTTTGCTGAACTACTTCGACCAATACCATAGATATAGGTCAATGCGATTTCGCCACGCTTATTCTGGGGCAAATCTACTCCAACAATTCTTATTGCCATTCTTAATTGAATAAAAATAAATTAATAAAATCTGATTTCTTGCTAAAGAGCTTGCAAAGTTAAAGATAATATTGTATATCTTTTTACTTTTACAATACTTTAACATTAACCCTGACGCAACTTGTACTTAGGGTTTTTCTTGTTGATAACGAACAAACGACCCTTACGACGAACGATTTTGCAGTCGGGTGTACGCTTCTTTAATGATGCTCTTGTCTTCATATCTTGAAATATTACTTGTATCTGAAAACTATTCTGCCCTTTGTCAGGTCGTAGGGACTCATCTCTACTTTAACCTTGTCTCCGGGAAGGATTTTAATGTAATGCATTCTCATCTTACCAGAGATATGCGCTATAATCTGAACCCCGTTTTCAAGTTCCACACGGAACATTGCATTGGAAAGACTTTCCAAGATGGTTCCGTCCTGTTCGATAGCGGATTGTTTTGCCATAACTAATTTAATTCTCTTTCAAAATGTTCAATATCTTCGAACGTTGATAAAATCTCGGCTTTGCCTTTTGATATTGCAATGGTATGCTCGAAATGAGCTGCCGGCTTCCGGTCGAGTGTCATAATACTCCATCGGTCTGGCAACAGCCCTATCTGCCGATTACCCAGCGTAATCATAGGTTCTATTGCAATGCACATTCCTGCCTTCAGTAGAATCCCGGAACCACGCGAACCATAATTAGGAATGGAGGGTTGCTCGTGCATCTCCTTTCCTATACCATGTCCGGTCAGCTCTCGGACAACACCGTAACCCGATGTCTCACAATAATGCTGAACGGCATATCCTATGTCCCCAACTCTATTCCCTGCAACTGCCTGTTCAATACCTAGATAAAGAGACTCTTTCGTAATCTTTAGCAATTGTCTGGTCTCTTCGGCAACCTCACCTACACAAAAAGTATAAGCAGAATCACCATTGTATCCATCAAGCAATGTACCGCAGTCTATTGATATAATATCACCATCTTTTAGAATGGTCTGCTCGCTGGGAATACCATGAACAACAACTTCATTCACAGAGGTGCAGATAGAGGCGGGAAAAGGCTCTCCATAAGGATTAGGAAAGTTCTTGAACGTGGGGACAGCCCCATGATCTCTGATGAACTCTTCTGCGATTGTATCCAAATGGAGAGTCGTTACACCTGGCTTAATATGCTTTGCTAATTCTGCAAGAGTCGCCCCGACTAATCGGTTTGCCTTGCGCATCAGCTCTATTTCATCATCCGTTTTCAGAGATATCTTCATCTTACAGCTTAGTATGCTGAGACACCTCCGTTATTACGTGTATGCCCGGAATTCAGTAAGCCATCATAGTGACGCATCATCAAGTGGCTCTCAATTTGCTGTAGCGTATCAATAACCACACCGACAAGAATCAACAATGATGTTCCTCCGAAGAACTGGGAAAACGCATTCTGAACATTCAACAGTCCAGCAAGAGCTGGCATGACGGCAATGAACGCAATGAATAATGAACCCGGCAAAGTAATACGAGACATTATGGTGTCTATATAATCAGCTGTCTCCTTTCCTGGGCGAATACCAGGAATGAAACCATTATTACGCTTCATATCTTCAGCCATCTGGGTTGGATTCAAAGTAATAGCCGTGTAGAAATACGTAAATGCGATAATCAATGTCACATAAATAACATTATACAACAAGCTATGGTTATTCATCAAAGAACTGATAACCCAAGAAGTACTTTCAGACTGATACTGAACAATAGCCAAAGGAATGAACATCAATGCCTGAGCAAAGATGATAGGCATCACATTAGCTGCGAAAAGTTTCAGAGGGATGTACTGGCGAGCACCACCATATTGTTTGTTTCCTACAAGACGCTTTGCATACTGAACTGGAATCTTGCGAGTTCCTTGTACCAACAGTAGAGATGCACATACCACGAAATAAAGGATTAGAAGCTCTACGATGAACATCACCAAACCACCACCGGAAATAGCAGTGAACCTAGAGCCGATTTCCTGAACGAATGCCTGAGGCAGACGTGCAATGATACCAAGCATAATAATCAACGAGATACCATTTCCAACACCCTTATCAGTGATACGCTCACCCAACCAGAGGATGAACATACTGCCAGCTGCCAAAATAATGGTGGCAGGAATCATGAAGACTGTCCAAGAGATGCCGGAAGCCAAAGCCTGGCTTGCCTGCATCTTGAGGTTCAACAGGTAAGACGGTGCTTGGAACAGCAGGATTGCTACTGTAAGCACACGTGTATACCAGTTAATCTTTTTATGACCACTTTCACCTTCACGCTGCATCTTCTGGAAATAAGGCACAGCGACAGCAAGCAGCTGCATAACAATAGAAGCTGAGATGTAGGGCATGATTCCAAGTGCAAAGATTGATGCATTGGAAAATGCTCCACCAGAGAACATGTCCAAAAGTGACATAAGGCCACCAGAGGTTTGCGACTGAAGTTTGTCCAACATGGCCGGATTGATACCGGGAAGTACAACGAACGACCCAAAACGGTAGATAGCCGTAAACAGAAGAGTAATGAGGAGTCGCTGGCGCAAATCCTCCACCTTCCAACAGTTCTTTAGTGTCTCAATAAACTTTTTCATTTGTTAGATTATAGTTGCGTTACCACCAACTGCCTTGATTGCTTCTTCGGCAGTCTTAGAGAAAGCATTTGCTTCAACTTCAATTTTAGCCTTCAACTCGCCATTACCCAAAATTTTAACAAGCTCTTTACCATTGGTAAGTCCTGCTTCTTTGAGTTCTGCGATTCCAATCTTTGCCAGGTTCTTGCTTTCAGCAATCTGCTGGAGCGTAGACAGGTTCACAGCCAAATATTCCTTGTGGTTGATATTCTTGAAACCAGCCTTCGGAACACGACGTTGCAGTGGCATCTGACCACCTTCGAAACCAATCTTTCTCTTATAACCAGAACGAGCCTTGGCACCCTTGTGACCACGGGTAGAAGTTCCACCAAGTCCAGAACCGGTACCACGACCGATTCGACGACGAGAATGAGTAGAACCTTCTGCTGGTTTCAAATTATTTAATTTCATAATCGATTCGATATTAAAGATTCATTTATTCAACTACAGTTACCAAGTGATGCACCTTGCGGATCATACCACGGATGCTAGGAGTATCTTCAACCTCTACTACCTGAGAGATTTTGTGAAATCCTAAAGCCAAGAGGGTACGCTTCTGGTCAACCGGATAACCAATCTTACTTTTAATCTGCTTGATTTTAATTGTTGCCATTGTCTTTCCTATTAACCATTAAACACCTTTTGCATACTGATACCACGTACACCTGCTATTGTATAGGCATCACGCATCTGACTCAAAGCGAGAATTGTTGCTTTTACAAGGTTATGAGGATTTGATGAACCCTTAGACTTTGCAAGAACATCTGTAACACCTGCTGATTCCAGTACGGCACGCATAGCACCACCTGCAACCATTCCTGTACCGGCAGCAGCCGGACGCAAGAACACTTGAGCTCCACCAAACGAAACCTCAATCTCATGAGGTACAGTTCCATTGAGTACGGGAACCTTAACGAGGTTCTTCTTTGCAGACTCTACACCTTTAGCGATAGCAGTAGTTACTTCACCGGCTTTGCCGAGGCCCCAACCGATAACACCCTTGCCATCACCAACAACGACGATAGCAGCGAATGTGAATGTACGACCACCCTTGGTAACCTTGGTTACACGGTTGATAGCAACCAGACGGTCCTTCAGTTCTACGTCACTATTTACTTTTACTTTATTCATTGCCATAATCGTTTAAAATTTAAGACCACCCTTACGTGCACCATCTGCCAATTCCTTGACACGGCCATGATAAAGATAGCCATTACGGTCGAACACTACAGACTCTATACCCGCAGCCTTAGCCTTCTCAGCGAGCAACTCGCCAACTTTGGCAGCCTGCTCACACTTAGCCATTTTCTCAAGACCTAAAGAAGATGCAGCAGCAAGAGTTGTACCTGTCAAATCGTTAATAACCTGAGCGTAGATTTGCTTGTTAGAGCGGAATACACTAAGACGGGGACGCTCAGCTGTTCCGTTCACTCTTTTACGAACACGGAACTTTATCTTAATTCGTCTTTCAACTTTCTTTGTTGTCATAATCGTAAATAATTAAAATTACTTAGCTGAAGCTGTCTTACCAGACTTTCTGCGGATAACCTCGCCCTGGAAGAGAACACCCTTACCCTTATAAGGCTCAGGCATACGGAAAGAACGAATCTTTGCACAGATGAGTCCTAACAACTGCTTGTCACAAGTTTCCAAAATAAGAATTGGATTCTGGTTTCTCTCAGACTTTGTCTCAACCTTCACTTCAGAAGGCAACTCAATGAAGATAGGGTGTGTATAGCCCAATGACAACTCTATCAAGTTGCCCTGGTTAGAAACACGATAACCTACACCTACCAACTCCAGAACTTTCTTGTAACCTTCACTTACACCAACAATCATGTTGTTTACCAACGAACGGTATAGGCCATGGAAAGCCTGCTTCTGCTTAACATCTACAGAGCTATTCTCATCAATATCGAAAGTTATCTGACCATTCTCGTTTGTAAACTTGATAGAAGAATCAATTTCCTGAGAAAGTTCACCCTTAGGTCCTTTAACAGATACTACATTTGTTTTCTCGTCGAAGTTAACAGTAACTCCGGCAGGAACACTAATTGGCAATTTTCCTATTCTTGACATATAAAATCCTCCAATTAATAAATGTAACAAAGAACTTCGCCACCAATCTTCAAGCTGGCAGCTTCCTTGTCTGTCATGACACCTTTGGATGTAGATAAGATAGCAATACCTAATCCGTTAATTACTCTCGGCATGTCCTTGTATCCGGTATACTTACGGAGACCAGGTGTTGATACGCGCTTCAAACTCTTGATAGCGCTCTCTTTTGTTGTGGGGTTGTACTTAAGGGCAACCTTAATAGAACCCTGAGGACCATCCTCAACGAACTTGTAGTTCAGGATGTAACCCTTCTCGAAGAGAATCTTAGTGATTTCTTTCTTCAAGTTAGACGCAGGTACCTCAACCACACGGTGGTGAGCCATAATGGCATTTCTGAGTCTAGTCAGATAATCTGCTATTGGATCTGTCATATTATATAAAAGTTTAATTGATCGGGACTTTCCCGACAATATTAAAAAAATCTTGTTTCGAACGAACTAAACCTCATAAGGATTACCAGCTCGCCTTCTTCACTCCGGGAATCAAACCAGCTGATGCCATCTCACGGAACTGAATACGAGAGAGACCGAACTGACGGATATATCCTTTAGGACGTCCGGTCACCTTGCAACGGTTGTGAAGGCGAATTGGGTTTGCATTCTTAGGAATAGACTGAAGCTTGCGAGCAGCCTCGTAAGCCTCTGCATAATCCTCGGAAGTAGCTATAATCTTTTTCAGAGCTGCGCGCTTTTCAGCATAACGAGCAACAAGTTTTGCACGCTTTACCTCGCGAGCTTTCATTGATTCTTTTGCCATATTGCTTAATCCTTTTTAGCGTTCTTGAATGGAAGACCAAATGCCTTAAGAAGAGCATAGCCCTCCTCGTCGGTTTGAGCTGAAGTCACGAAAGTGATGTTCATACCCTGGATACGATCAATCTCATCGAGGTTGATTTCCGGGAAGATAATCTGCTCTGTGATACCCAATGTATAGTTACCACGGCCATCGAACTTGCTCTCAATACCCTTGAAGTCGCGGATACGAGGAAGAGCAACACGCACGAGTTTCTCAAGGAACTCATACATACGCTCGCGGCGGAGAGTTACCATAACACCGATAGGCATCTTCTTACGAAGCTTGAAGTTGGCAATATCCTTCTTAGAATAAGTTGCCACAGCCTTCTGACCGGTGATAGCGGTAATCTCGTTGACAGCTACATCAACAATCTTCTTGTCCTGTGTAGCATCGCCAAGTCCCTGGTTGATAACAATCTTCTTCAGTACAGGAATCTGCATTGCCGAAGAATAGTTGAACTGCTTCTGTAGTTCAGGAGCAATAGTCTCTTTATAGACTTTCTTTAACTGTGCTGTATCCATTACTTAATTTCCTCCCCTGACTTTTTAGCGATGCGAACTTTCTTTCCATCCTCTGTAGTCTTGATAGCCACACGAGTAGGTTTACCACTCTTCGGGTCAATCAGACTCAGATTAGAAATATGGATAGGAGCTTCTTGCTTAATGATACCTCCCTGAGGATTTTTTGCTGAAGGCTTCGCACTCTTAGATACGAGGTTACGGCCTTCAACAATGGCACGATTCTTGTCTACCAAGACTTTGAGAACCTTCCCTGATTTACCCTTATCCTTGCGATCTCCAGCAAGTACGATAACGGTATCACCTTTCTTTATATGTAATTTACTCATTACTCTACTAAATTAAAAATTAAAGAACTTCAGGTGCCAAAGAAACCACTTTCATATTCACTGCACGTAACTCACGAGCTACCGGACCAAAGATACGGCTACCGCGGAGTTCACCGGCGTTGTTCAACAGTACGCATGCGTTATCGTCGAAACGAATATAAGAACCGTCAGCGCGACGAATCTCCTTCTTTGTGCGTACGATCAAAGCCTTAGATACTGCACCCTTTTTCAAATCACTTGATGGGATAACGTTCTTGACAGCAACGACAATCACGTCACCAACACTTGCATAACGACGGCCGGTACCACCGAGAACACGGATGCAAAGAGCCTCACGTGCACCGCTGTTATCACATACTGTAAGTCTTGATTCTGCTTGTATCATAATTACTTAGCTTTTTCAACAATTTGTACTAATCTCCATCTCTTTGTTTTTGACAAAGGACGAGTTTCCATGATGAGTACGGTATCGCCTACATTGGCCTCGTTCTTTTCATCATGAGCATGGTATTTCTTTGTCTTCTGGACAAACTTACCATATATGGGGTGCTTCTCCTTGAACTTAGCAGCGATAACAATGGTTTTATCCATTTTGTTGCTGACAACGACACCCTGTCTTACTTTTCTTAAATTTCTTGTTTCCATCTGGACCATTGTTATTTATTAAGTTCTCTCTGATGAAGTTCGGTCTCAATACGCGCGATATCACGACGAGCAACCTTAATCTGTGATGGATTTTCAAGAGGAGCAATCGCATGATTCAACTTCATCTGCTGAAGCTTAGCACGTGTAGCCTCCAATTTCTCAACCAAGTCCTTGGTTTCGATTTCTCTTACTTCTTTAATCTTCATAGCTTAAGCGTTTTTATCGTAATCACGTCTAACAATAAACTTAGTCTTCACGGGAAGTTTCTGTGCAGCAAGACGAAGAGCCTCCTTGGCAATGTCAAAACTTACACCTTCTACTTCGAAGAGGATGCGACCGGGAGTTACCGGTGCTACCCATCCTGCTGGATCACCTTTACCTTTACCCATACGGACATCAGCAGGCTTACGAGTAATAGGTTTGTCCGGGAAAATACGAATCCAAACCTGTCCCTGACGGTTCATGTAGCGGTTCAAAGCTACACGAGCAGCTTCTATCTGACGGCTATCTATCCATTTTGGCTCAAGAGTCTTGATACCAAAAGAACCGAAAGCCAGTTGTGTACCTCTGTGGGCGTTGCCTTTGTTGCCACGTCCATCTTGAGGCCTTCTATATTTTACTCTTTTTGGCTGTAACATGATAGCTTCTACTTTTAACGGTTATTGTTTCTCTTACGATTACCGCGACCACCCTGACGAGTACCACCGTTCTGACGGCCGGTATTCTGCTTCTCCTGAGTGAAGTTAGGTGTCAAATCTTTCTTTCCGTAAATTTCTCCACGGCAAATCCACACCTTGATACCTAGCAGACCCACCTTTGTGAGCGCCTCGGTCTGACAATAATCGATGTCTGCACGGAATGTATGTAAGGGAGTACGTCCTTCCTTAAACATTTCCTTACGAGCCATTTCAGCTCCGTTCAGACGACCAGTAATTTGAACTTTAATACCTTCTGCACCTGCGCGCATTGTATTTTGAACTGCCATCTTAATGGCACGACGATAAGAAATCTTGCCTTCTACCTGGCGAGCGATGTTGTAACCAACGATGTTAGCGTCCAACTCAGGCTTCTTAACCTCAAAGATGTTGATTTGAATATCTTTCTTGTAAAGTTTCTTCAACTCTTCCTTGAGCTTGTCTACATCCTGTCCACCCTTACCGATGACGATACCTGGACGAGCAGTACAAATAGTGATGGTGACGAGCTTCAAAGTACGCTCAATGACAATACGAGAAAGACTGGCTTTTGCCAAACGCTCATTCAGATACTTACGGATTTTCATATCCTCTACGAGGCTGTCTCCGAAGTCCTTGCCACCAAACCAATTTGATTCCCAACCACGGATAATACCAAGACGGTTGCTTATTGGATTAACTTTCTGTCCCATTCTATTTATTATTTTTCGTCGTTAGTTTTGGCATCAACAAACAATGTCACATGATTAGAGCGCTTGCGGATTCTATAGCCACGACCCTGAGGTGCGGGACGCATACGCTTCATTGTAACACCTTCGTCTACGAAGATTTTGCTGATATAGAGTTCACCGTCTTCAGCCTTGCGGTCATTCTTCGTCTCCCAGTTAGCGATAGCTGAACGCAGCAGTTTCTCAACGTCTGCAGCAGCCTGCTTTTTGGAGAACTTCAGTACTCCGAGGGCGCGATTCACTTCCATACCACGAACCATGTCTACCACGTAGCGCATCTTTCGAGGAGATGAGGGGACGCCATTGAGCTTAGCGAAGTACAGATTTTTGCGAGCTTCTTTATTTCTTTCAGCTGCGATATGTTTTCTTGCTCCCATTATTATTTCTAATTTTTAAATGGATTAAACCCGCTTACTTCTTGTTGTTACCAGAGTGACCACCGAAGCGACGTGTCGGAGAGAATTCGCCGAGCTTGTGTCCTACCATGTTCTCAGTAATGTAAACAGGGATAAATTTGTTTCCGTTATGAACTGCAACAGTGTGTCCCACGAAATCGGGGGAAATCATTGATGCTCTGGCCCATGTCTTTACGACATTCTTTTTACCACTCTCATTCATGGCGAGAATCTTCTTCTCGAGTGATACGTTGATATATGGACCTTTTTTTAATGAACGACTCATAATTTACTCTTAGTTAACTTTGTTATTTTTTAGCTCTTTCAATAATATACTTGTTGGAGAGCTTCTTAGGTGCACGAGTCTTAAGACCCTTAGCGTACAAGCCCTTGCGTGAACGTGGGTGACCACCACTCTGGCGACCTTCACCACCACCCATTGGGTGATCAACAGGGTTCATAACAACACCACGGTTGTGAGGACGACGACCCAACCAGCGTGAGCGTCCAGCCTTACCAGACTGCTCCAATGCGTGATCAGAGTTACCTACACTACCTACAGTAGCCTTACAAGCAGAGAGAATCTTACGAGTCTCGCCAGAAGGGAGCTTAATTACACAATAACTACCCTCACGAGAAGTCAACTGAGCAAAATTACCAGCCGAACGAACGAGCAGAGCACCCTGACCCGGACGCAACTCAATATTATGAATTACCGTACCTACGGGGATGTTTGCCAAAGGCAGAGAGTTTCCTACTTCAGGAGCAGCTTCTGCACCTGACATCAGGGTTGTACCCACCTGCAGTCCATTGGGAGCAATAATGTAACGTTTTTCACCATCAGCATAGTACAACAAAGCGATACGAGCCGAACGGTTCGGATCGTATTCGATTGTCTTTACTACAGCTGGAACACCATCTTTCTCTCGCTTGAAATCGATGAAACGAATCTTACGCTTATGGCCACCGCCAATGTAGCGTACGGTCATCTTACCGGTGTTGTTTCGACCACCGGTAGAATGCTTACCGTAAACGAGAGACTTCTCTGGCACGGATGCAGTAATATCCTCGAACGTGCCAATAACCTTGTGTCTTTGACCCGGAGTAACGGGCTTTAATTTACGTACTGCCATTTTTTATTTAAATATTGCTGTAAAAATCAATTGTGTCGCCATCTTTCAGCGTAACGACTGCCTTCTTGAATGCGTTCTTCTGTCCTTTCACAAGACCTGCCTTGGTATAGCGGCTTTGACGCTTACCGGCATAACGAACTGTATTCACGTCCACTACTTTCACATTGTACTGACCTTCGACCTCGTTCTTGATTTGGAGCTTGTTTGCCTCAGGGCGCACGATGAAACCGAAACGGTTCGGACGCTTCTCTGTAATTTTGGTCATCTTCTCAGTGACCAGAGGTTTTACAATAAATGCCATAATTTACTTCTCCTTAATTACTTTGTTAAGATCTCGTCAATAGCCTTCAGTGAATTTTCAGTAATGACAACAACATCCGCATTCAAAACTTTATACGCATTGAGTGCAGAAGCGAGCATAACTTCAGAACGCTGCAAGTTACGAGCTGACAAATATACGTTTTTATCTACTTCTGGCAAAAGAACGAGTGTCTTCTTACCGTCAACTTTGATATTTTTAGCAAAGTTTACGAAATCTTTTGTCTTTGGAGCATCAAAACTGAAGTCCTCAACAACAACAATCGCATTATCTTGAGCCTTGTACGACAAAGCAGATTTACGAGCAAGTGTCTTTACCTGCTTGTTCAATTTGAAACGATAGTCACGTGGCTTAGGACCGAATACACGACCACCACCTACGAGTACAGGTGAGTTGATATCACCGCGACGAGCACCGCCACCACCTTTCTGACGTCCCAACTTACGAGTAGAACCACTAACTTCACTTCTCTCTTTCGACTTAGCTGTACCCTGACGCTGATTAGCGAGATACTGCTTTACATCAAGATAAAGCACGTGATCGTTAGGCTCAATTCCGAAGATAGATTCGTTTAACGTAACCTTTCTCCCGGTCTCCTGACCATTGATATTTAATACGCTAACTTCCATTATTTCTCTATTAATACGGTTGAACCTTTGCATCCAGCGAACGAACCTTTCACGATGATCAGATTCTGTTCTGGAATTACCTTTAACACTTTGAGGTTCTGAGTAGTCACTCTGTCGCCTCCCATTTGGCCTGCCATGCGCATACCCTTAAATACCTTTGCAGGGTAAGAACAAGCACCGATAGAACCCGGCTTACGTGCGCGGTCGTCCTGACCGTGAGTACTCTGGCCTACACCGCCAAATCCATGACGTTTAACAACTCCCTGGAAACCCTTACCTTTAGATGTACCAACCACGTCAACGAATTCTGCTCCGTTGAACAGTTCAACCGTAATGGTGTCGCCGAGGTTATACTCCTCGTCAAACTTGAACTCGGCCAAGTGCTTCTTCGGTGTTGTGCCGGCTTTCTTAAAGACTCCCATCATAGGCTGAGTAGTACGAGACTCCTTAGCTTCTGCGAAACCCAACTGAACAGCCTTGTAACCATCTTTCTCTACAGTCTTAACCTGGGTTACAACACAAGGACCAGCTTCGATAACAGTGCACGGTACATTCTTACCGTCGGCACTGAAAACGGATGTCATTCCGATTTTTCTTCCAATTAATCCTGGCATTTCAATTTTTTATTTTAAAATGATTTATGAGTTTATGAATATCGAGAGAGCTACTGACCTGTCTCATCATCGAGCTGCCAACCAGCCCCTCTCCATTCGTCAACTTTCTTATACCTTAATCTCTACTTCCACACCACTAGGCAACTCCAGCTTCATCAATGCGTCAACAGTCTTAGCTGTAGAGCTATAGATATCGATAAGACGCTTGAAATCCTGCAACTGGAACTGTTCACGAGCTTTCTTGTTAACGAAAGTACTGCGGTTTACAGTATAGATACGCTTACGTGTTGGCAATGGAATCGGTCCACTCACGATAGCACCGGTGGCCTTAACGGCTTTCACAATCTTCTCTGCTGACTTGTCTACCAACATGTGGTCGTAAGACTTCAGCTTAATTCTGATTTTCTGACTCATTTCTTTTAAATGATGATTATTGTTATTATTAGGAAGAGAGATACATGGCTTAAGAGTCATTCGCTAAGCCATGTCTCCCCTCACCTATTTTTTTCTCTGAATTACAACAGGTCTGCACGTCCGTGACTTTCCTCAAGTACAGCCTTGGCAATGCTTGAAGAGAGAGCTGCATGGTGATCATACTCCATAGAGCTTGTAGCACGGCCGGAAGTAATGGTACGCAGAGTTGTTACATAGCCGAACATTTCTGCCAAAGGAACCATCGCCTTCACGATGCGAGCACCACTACGGGCTTCGTCCATACCCTGAACCATACCACGGCGCTTGTTCAAGTCACCGATAACATCACCCATGTTCTCTTCCGGAGTTACAACCTCTACTTTCATGATAGGCTCCATCAAGACAGGACCTGCCTTAGGACATCCGTTCTTGAATGCGTTGTGTGCAGCAAGCTCGAATGACAACTGGTCAGAGTCTACAGGGTGGAAGCTACCGTCGGTCAGCGTAACTTTCATACCGGTCATAGGATAGCCACCCAAGATACCATTCTTCAATGAATCCTGGAAACCCTTCTGTACCGAAGGAATGAATTCCTTAGGAACGTTACCGCCCTTCACCTCATTCACAAACTGCAAGTCGCCTTCCTTGTAATCCTCGTCCTTAGGACCGATAGTAACAATAATATCAGCAAACTTACCACGACCACCACTCTGCTTCTTGTAAACTTCGCGAAGTGTAACAGGCTTGGTAATAGCTTCCTTATAGTTAACCTGAGGCTTACCTTGATTACATTCTACCTTGAACTCACGCTTCAAACGGTCGATGATGATATCCAAGTGAAGCTCACCCATACCAGAGATAATCGTCTGACCACTCTGCTCGTCGGTACGCACGGTAAATGTCGGGTCTTCTTCTGCAAGCTTAGCAAGACCGTTGTCCATCTTGGCAACGTCTGCCTGGCTCTTCGGTTCTACGGCGATAGAAATTACGGTATCAGGGAATGTCATAGATTCCAATACGATAGGATGATTCTCGTCACACAATGTATCACCAGTGCGGATATCCTTGAAACCTACACCTGCTCCGATATCTCCTGCGTCGATAGACTCCATTGGAATTTCCTGCTTAGAGTTCATCTGGAACAGACGGCTGATACGCTCACGCTTTCTCGAACGAGGGTTGTAAACATAAGAGCCTGCAACCACCTTACCAGAGTAAACACGGAAGAATACCAGACGGCCCATGAACGGGTCGGTAGCAATCTTAAATGCGAGTGCAGAGGTAGGAGCCT
The DNA here is from genome assembly GCF_055381405.1 of Prevotella mikamonis. Classification (NCBI taxonomy): domain Bacteria; kingdom Pseudomonadati; phylum Bacteroidota; class Bacteroidia; order Bacteroidales; family Prevotellaceae; genus Prevotella; species Prevotella mikamonis. The sequence continues at coordinate 2,661,570 of NZ_AP035785.1, read as the reverse complement.
CGTCTGAAGGCTTGCGGTCTTCCTCTTCTTCAGTATCAGGATTCGTACCAATGATATTCTCTGTATCCAGAGGTGAAGGAAGGAATGCACAAACATAGTCGAGCAAGGGCTGGACACCCTTGTTCTTGTATGAAGAACCGAGCACCATAGGAGTCATTTCCATAGAGATAGTACCCTTGCGGATAGCCTTCATCAACAACTCCTCAGGAATATCCTTGCCTTCCAGATAAAGTTCCATCAGTTCGTCGTCGTAGTTGGCAGCATTCTCTACCATTTTCTCTCTCCACTCGTTTGCCTCGTCTACGAGATCAGCAGGAATTTCCTCTACATCATATTCTGCACCCATGGTCTCATCGTGCCACAGGATAGCCTTCATCTTAATCAGGTCTACGATACCCTTGAAGTTCTCTTCAGCTCCGATTGGAATCTGAACAGGACAGGGGTTAGCACCCAAGATATCCTTCATCTGCTGTACAGTCTCGAAGAAGTCTGCACCAGAGCGGTCCATCTTGTTCACATAACCGATACGGGGAACATTGTACTTGTCAGCCTGACGCCATACTGTTTCCGACTGAGGCTGAACGCCGTCGGCAGCAGAGTATGTAGCCACAGCACCATCAAGAACACGGAGTGAACGCTCTACCTCAGCAGTGAAGTCAACGTGTCCCGGAGTATCAATCAGGTTGATTTTGAACGACTTGCCGTTATAGTTCCAGTTACAGGTGGTAGCAGCAGATGTAATAGTGATACCACGTTCCTGCTCCTGAGCCATCCAGTCCATAGTAGCTGCACCGTCATGTACCTCACCAATCTTGTGAGTCTTTCCGGTGTAGAAAAGGATACGCTCTGATGTTGTTGTCTTACCGGCATCAATGTGAGCCATGATACCGATATTACGTGTCAAATGTAAATCGCGATTTGCCATTTTTTCTTTTCCTGATTAATATGATTAGAATCTGAAGTGAGCAAATGCACGGTTAGCCTCAGCCATACGATGCATATCTTCCTTACGCTTATAAGCACCACCCTGATTGTTGTAAGCATCAGCAATTTCTGCAGCAAGTTTCTCTGCCATAGTCTTACCACCACGCTTACGGGCAAAGAGGATCAGATTCTTCATAGAAATACTCTCTTTACGGTCGGGACGAATTTCTGTAGGTACCTGGAATGTTGCACCACCGATACGGCGACTCTTCACCTCCACCTGGGGAGTAATGTTGTCAAGAGCCTGCTTCCAGATTTCGAGAGCTGACTTTTCTTCCTTAGCCATCTTCTCTGTCACTACATCAAGAGCTTTGTAGAAAATTTCATAAGATGTATTCTTCTTACCGTCATACATCAAATGATTCACGAACTTAGAGACCTTCTGGTCGTTGAAGACTGGATCTGGTAAGATCACACGCTTCTTTGGTTTTGCTTTTCTCATTTTTGTTTTTAAAATAAAATTCTGCTTGGGGCTGTACTTCTGTTTTCTTCAACATCCTCACTCGGACATTTACTCAACCTGTCGTTAACAATTCTCCAGCAAAACGATTTTTCTTAAATAACAAGTAGACAGGAAAACTAGCAAAAGCCAGCACCAAGCCTACTCGAAATGCCTTTACAGCTTACTTCTTAGCTGCCTTAGGACGCTTAGCTCCATATTTAGAGCGACGCTGTGTACGGTTAGCAACACCTGCGGTATCAAGAGTACCACGCACGATGTGATAACGAACACCGGGAAGGTCTTTTACACGACCGCCACGCACCAATACGATACTGTGTTCCTGCAAGTTGTGACCTTCTCCGGGAATGTAAGAGTTTACTTCCTTAGAGTTTGTCAAACGAACACGGGCAACCTTACGCATTGCCGAATTAGGCTTCTTAGGAGTTGTAGTGTAAACACGAACACAAACGCCACGACGCTGAGGACAGTTGTCCAAAGCCGGAGACTTGCTCTTGTCTACGATGTCCTTTCTGCCTTTTCTTACCAATTGTGAAATAGTAGGCATAATTTTACTTTTTAATTATATATATTTTGTTTATTATCAAACCGTTACGAAACAGACACAATACAACATGCCATTTCGGGCTGCAAAGGTACGAACAATTATTTAAATTACCTAACATATATAGACTACGATATTTTTACAAACCCAATATTTAACAAAATATAACTTTGGTAAGATATTTGTAACTATCGCATAAGTCTACAAATTCCTCACTTCAGCCCCTTTCAGCATACATCAATATAGCTAACGGCATCATATTCTACAACTCCATCACACAAATATTCATGTATCACCATATTATATATGGTAGTTTACGAGTTTGTAAGTTTATAAGTTGTAGGGGCGAATTGAATTCCCACCTATGAGTTGCCCTGTGAACAAGCAGGCCTGTTGACAAAGTCTTTAGCAGGGGGAGATTCATTTACAGCCCTTCGAGCAATGGGGCAAATTTCGTCTTCCTATCCTTTCGCCTAATTAGTTCTTATCTCTTTCTATTTGGGGAGGAATAAAGTCCACGTCTTCCGTTTTATGTGTACCATGTATCAAATCAAACTCAGGGGACAAATAGACCTGTTTCTCTTGCACTGTCTCGACACTATCAATAGCGTCAAATACGAGCATATAATATTTTTGAGAATTTAAGAAATCTTCTTTTATCAATTTATGATATACTTCCTTTAATAACTTTTGATTCTGCAAAACATCTTGTCCTGAGGATATGAATATTGTCTTATCCCCTATCATAAAAAATTGTGAAGGATAATTTCTAGAAAAAACGAATTCTCCTTTTCCTATGGAATAGGGCGTAGCGCGTTCTATCACAAAAATCTCATTGTAAATTACCCGTCCCCCTATTTCATCTTCTTCGAGTCTGTTCGCGTGCCTGAACAGTGTTGTCGATTTTAAAAGAAACACTTTACATTTCTTGTCTCTCCTAACATAGTTACTCAACTCCTTCAGAAAATGTTTCTTGAAATTCGAAGTATCAACAAGTTGTAATCCATATAATTTAGGTTTATTCGACTTGCTGATATTGCAACTTAAACCACAGAACATGATGGATGCTAAAATAAAAGCAATAAATACGTTTTTCTTCATTTGCCAAATCTTTTCCAAGCAGGATCTCCTGCATATTTTACGAAACTACCTTTCAACGCAAAACCTCGCAATAGTTCTTTTACTTTAAAAGGCGTAATATTTATATTTTGACTATTCTGATTGGCAATAATATACCAAACATTACCATCGTGGGACATTGTAAATACAGGTCGACTTATTTTTTCTGAGATAATAGCATCACTATACTTACCTACATAAGAAGGGCTTGCATCACCACATCCTTTCTGATGAGTATGAATTTGGGCAGATACTTTAAAGATTTCCTGACCATGCCTTATTTTACCATTGCCTAATATGACATATCCGAGTTGTGAAATATTACTTGTATTAAAATTATTATTATAGTCTGGTAAAACTAGTATATATCCAGTCGTTAGAATGAAGGCACCTACCTCACGACCTCTATGATATTTCTGTCTATAATGTTTATCTGCTTGATTCCACATTCTGTTATATGCTGCTGTCTCATTGGCATATATTATACTTCCATCATCTCTATAATTTATAGTTTTAAACTGATGTGATTTCCATAAATACAGTTGCCCTTTTTGCAAATCAGCTTGGCTATGGACCCCAGGTGAGAATTGATAAGTTCCATCTTTATCTCTATACCAGTCCATACCATCGGGATCAAACCTGTTTACAGGGTCGTTTCCACAATACCCATACGGGGTCACATCATAATATTTCTCTGCCAGTGGGTCCATACACATCCATCTGCCCAGCACAGCATCACTATGTCGGGCACCATAGTCGTACCAGTCGAGACCGTGCATGCGGTCCAGCTCCTTGCCGTTGTATTTATATGGCTGCGTGCCACCACCCGTAGACTCACCGAACAGTCCGCCGAAGGGACAGTAATGGTTCACCTGCTCCACACTGCCATTATCATCTATCACAACTCGGATACTACCGAGATGATCTCGTAGATAATAATGGTATACAGGGGCGTTTCCTTTAAAGGAGATGTAGCCTTCGTCGGTCAGAATCTTACTGAGTTTTCCGTCCTCGTATATCATATTGCCACAATAATCGGTTTTCAGGGTGGTTGCCACATTCGTAGCCTGGGGCGGTACGATGCTTCCCATCGCCACTAACAGGTTAGTCTTCGACGTGGTGAATGTCACACGCAGCTTCCGCCCCGTAGCATCGTAAGCATACTCTGCCAAATGCCCATAGCAGAATTGGAGCTTCGACGGTAAATTTACTGAATTATATCCTATTTTCGAAATTTTCTTGTTATAATCTTGTGTCATGTTGCCGTTAGCATCGGAAACCTTGGCCAGCTGGTTACCGCTGTTTGTCTATCAGTCCGAATCCGTTGTGCGCCTTGCATAGTCGTGTATGGCCAACTCTATTAATAATTATGGATATTCAAACCCAAACTTAACCTTATAAACAATGTCATCTCTAAAATACAGTTCCATAAAATATGATGACATTTCATATTGCTTTAATATAGAAGCACCAGCATCGTTTATCGTATATTTCAGAATTTTTCCAACTATTTCTTTTTCTAATGTATAGCTCTTCCCTTTCAACCTTACCACATCCTTAAAAGCCATTCCCAATTTTAGCCCAGATTCCGTTGCAAAACTTATGTAATTTGTTTTATTGATTATGCACTTTTTCAATAGAGTATCATCTTTCAAATAACCAAATTCAAATACACTAAAGATATTTTTATTATCTCCTTCATAATGATACATCAGTAAATATTCCTTTGCAGTCTTATTCGATAAAATGAATACAGGTGTTTCTCTTAATTTTGTTGTGCTGGTCAATCTCTTAAACCCTTGACAAAAATTGTTTATTGAAGTCCCATCCCTCAAGTACAGCGAATGATTTATACTCATTTCCGGTTGGAATTCTTTATCTTCCCCTTGCACTTTTGTGATAGCTTTGAGCACACTCCTTCGACTCGCAGTCTTCGTTGATTGCTGGCAACAGACAAACATACAAACAAAAACAAGGCTACTCATTAACATTCGGTATTTTTGTCCCATTTTTACCATTATTATTAGGGTTGTTATATATATGTATGTTAGTAAAAATAGTTTTATTAACTTTCAGCATACGATTTAAAGTATCTTTAAAATCAATCAGTTTTTTAGCATTCCCTAAAAGACCGATACAGCCTAAAGTTCCTTCATTATTCCCATCAGGATGGATTCTTAAGTCTGTTCTACCTGTGTCGAAAAGAGGATTTAAATTATAGCTAAATCCCACGCCATCTCTATTCATGCCCTTATTATACCATCCTTTAGGGCTTCTGTCTTGATAGGTACTAATTGTATAATTCCCGTTTTCTGGTGCCCCGTTTCCAAATCCACCGGCAACAGCATTATAAAGACCTAGTACTCTTGTTTTCCCGTTTTTAAAAGTAGCAATCAGTTTTATGCTAACATCACCAATTTTATAATTTCGCATTTTTCCTCCGACATCTACATAAACATCTTTTGCAGGAGAATAAGACATTTTACTATAAGTGTGGTAGGTTTCCAAAACCATGCCTTGATATTTACTATTATTCCAGTTTTTAACTCTCTCATAATATCTCCCTCTATAAGTCTCCCCCTTTTTTATGGCACTACCATGATTTCTTGTATTAACATCTGCCCTCCATGTCACATTACCATTATTATCTTCAACCCAATCCATACCATCGGGATCAAACCTGTTTACAGGGTCGTTTCCACAATACCCATACGGGGTCACATCATAATATTTCTCTGCCAGTGGGTCCATGCACATCCATCTGCCCAGCACAGCATCACTATGTCGGGCACCATAGTCGTACCAGTCGAGACCGTGCATGCGGTCCAGCTCCTTGCCGTTGTATTTATATGGCTGTGTGCCACCACCCGTAGACTCACCGAACAATCCGCCGAAGGGATAGTAATGGTTCACCTGCTCCACACTGCCATTATCATCTATCACAACTCGGATACTACCGAGATGATCTCGTAGATAATAATGATATACAGGGGCGTTTCCTTTAAAGGAGATGTAGCCTTCGTCGGTCAGAATCTTACTGAGTTTTCCGTCCTCGTATATCATATTGCCACAATAATCGGTTTTCAGGGTGGTCGCCATGTAACACTTACCTCTTTATATTGATAGCCTAATTTGCGGCTCCTATGCTTTGATCAAAATATACGACAACATTTTGATTTATATCTTAAAACTTTCATCATGAATTCTTTTTTAGGCTTATTACAATCTGAGACATAGTGTTTGTAGTCTCTAGGTATTCCGAAAAGCTTAATTTCAGGTATATCCTTTAAATCCTCCTTTTCATAAAGATTATAATATCCTATTTTCCATTTGATCAAATAAATGGTATTCATGTCATTTCTTTCAAGATTGCTTCCTAAGTCACTAATGCAATTATTAGTGCCTATACACAGATGCATAGAGTCAAGCTGTATCAGTAATCTCGAATCACACACATTACCGGTATCTGCTAACTGAAACTTTTGTATAAATGCTTTTATTCTCATAAAACTTTCCTGATCAATATCGCAGGTATCAATTTTCATTTTTGATGTCGTCCACATTGAAAGGAGACTTTCACACCTTATTGGTATTGAAGTATCTATATATACAGGAAGAAATAAAGCACCGATGTATTCTTCTTTTGATACATCATGTATACATGAGATATTCATCGCCAGCAGTAATAAAAATATTATTTTTTTCATGTCACTTATTTAATGGGACTGTTGTTCTTGGATCTACCACATCATAATCTGTTCCTCTATGGTTCGTTCTGATACTCTCTCCTAGTTTTCTAGCCGTCTTCGTTTCACTACCTCTGATAACCCTTTTTTCTTCTGCATTATCATACTGTGAATCTCTAACTTCACGTTTCTCACGATGCTCTTTATGATTCTTAATATCGTCAAGTGCATGATCAAATTCATGTTCTAGCCTAACTGCAGGAGATTGTTTCCCACCATCAGACGTTCTCAGCCCCTTTCTAGGCATCCAAAACACAGTATATCTCCGATCGCTATTGTCGTATAGATTTTCCTCTGAGGATTCTTGTACTTCTATTATTATATTGGGGTCTGTAACAGCTTTGCATAAATTTTCACCAGCTTCTTTACCTTTAAGGTAATTATATGTATGCACAAAATCTAAAACAAAAGCATTGTTTGGTACCCGTTTTTGCGTGCCATCATACATAAAGGTACGGTTTTTCCCATTCTTGTCAACATACCAAATCATAGCTTTATCTCCGTTGGGGTCTATAAACTTTATAGGATTATTTAAGCAATATATATAACCACTAACAGGAAAAGTTTTCTCCACCAGTGGGTCCATGCACATCCATCTGCCAAGCACTGCATCGTAATGACGGGCACCATAGTCGTACCAGTCGAGACCGTGCATGCGGTCCAGCTCCTTGCCGTTGTATTGAAAATAATTTATCATTCACAAAACTATTTAATAGCTGACAGGAGTACCGTCTGCCCATTGTAATCTTTTTCTACAAAGCTCTCGATATGCAGAAAAACGATTTAGCCCTGCAGGCAAAATAAAGACAGCAGGAGACTGATATTCAAATTTTATCCTTTTTAACATCTTATATCCGGAAAGCCCTTCGTATCGATATATCAGTTTTATATTCCTAAGACTATCCATATTCAGCTTTCTATCCCCATCTATAGTAAAATTATCATAACTAAGAAGACGAAGTGAATCCCAATGTGGTCCCATATATACTTTGTTACCAAATGATGTTGAAATAAAGAGGGGAATACGCTTATTCATCAATTTCGCATCAATAAACGATCTATAGAAAAAGGGAATCCCATGGAATGCTATTGCTTTTCTCTCTGGCAAAAAGATTGTGTCTGATGTTGGGTTCTTTATTTTAATCTCTAACATTAAATTATATTTCCCTGTACTATCTTGTGGAGATATAAAAATACTAGTAATAGTACAATACAATGTATTGTCCAAATCTTTCTGGCGTTCTTTCTTTGTATTACAAGAGCTAATACAAATTAATATAGCAATATAGGCGAGAAAAGATATTCTTTTTATCATAATTCATTTATATTGTTCAGATTCTTTTTGCATTCTCCGTTTAAATTCATCTGTCGCTTTTTCCCATGAGGGATCACTAAATTGAAGTTGATAGACCTTATAATGATCACTAAGTCTCATCAAACCATGTCCTTTATATTCATGTCTATATAGCAAATTGTAAATATTATCGGCTGTAGAAAACAATTCCCTGTTGTCAAATACCCCCTCATAATTAATACAGGCTGTAACCTTTATACTCCCATCGTCCATTTTCCTAGTTGAAGCATTATCATTTCCTAGTGCTGTTGATAGTAGATTGGGATTATTATAGGTACTTACTATCCTCTCGTTATCAGGGCTTACTACTACAGAGACTTCACCATTATAAAGTCTATCAGGATGAGGGCCGGAATAACGACAAAGTACATCTGTAAGAATATGAGAGTAAGCTTCTGCAGACAAAATCACATCCTTGATAGACTTGTATCCTTTTGGTAACCATTCTGCTCCTGTCATCTGTCTTAGATAATAACTAAAATCTAATATCATAATATTATTAGTATTTTTATCATCTTTAAAAACAAACATTCCAGCATTATCATAGTAATCATCCTTCCCGTCTTTATCAACCAATCTTACAGGGTTTTCATGGCAATACCCATACGGAGTCACATCATGATATTTCTCCGCCAACGGATCCATACACATCCATTTGCCCAATGCAGCATCACTATGGCGGGCACCATAGTCGTACCAGTCGAGACCGTGCATGCGGTCCAGCTCCTTGCCGTTGTATTTATATGGCTGCGTGCCACCACCCGTAGACTCACCGAACAGTCCGCCGAAGGGATAGTAATGGTTCACCTGCTCCACACTGCCATTATCATCTATCACAACTCGGATACTACCGAGATGATCTCGTAGATAATAATGGTATACAGGGGTGTTTCCTTTAAAGGAGATGTACCCTTCGTCGGTCAATATCTTACTGAGTTTTCCGTCCTCATATATCAGATTTCCACTATAATCAGTCTGTGTCTTCATCATTGTTTCCGAAGGTTTTAATGGTGTCATCACACTAGTCATCGGAATACTCACTCCTATTTTAGCGGTGTGATAGCTTGTACGAAGTTTTTGACCATTGGCATCATGGAGCCAATTAATGGTATGTCCAGCCGCAAACTGCATCCCTCTTGGCAAATTTAGTAAATTATACTGAATGTCGACTATTTTCTTATTATAATCTTTCGTCATATTACCATTGGCATCGTAAATATATTCCTCTCCAAGGTCTTCACCATCCATGAAATGAAAGGCACCTACATATAGAGGACCAGAAATAGCATCGCTTACGCGAACAAGTCGATTCCCGGAATATTCATATACAAGTTTGTCTATCGCTCCATATTGTCCATTGTCTTGTAACCCTTTGCGCTGCAACTTCGTAATATTCCCCATCTTATCATAATTCATTTGCTCGTCGAAGCGTCCGATATTGACAGACAGGTCTGTACCCTCTCCATAAACAGCATGGATTAATCGTCCCATACTGTCATAGCTATATTTGTACCCTCGCCGTTTTCCCTCTACCAGCCATGCCGAGGCACTGATATTACCATTGTAACAGGCTTTTACAGGAGAGACTCCATCTACAGGTCCTTGGTAGGCTATTAATTCCGAGAAAGATTGCCCTGTTTGCTTCGTCAACTGACCTCGTACGTTATAGCTATAAACGGTTTTCTCTCTTCCTCCGCCCATCTCTTTACATACCATTCTTCCAATATCATCGTAACTGTACTTTGCTAATGTAACAGCAGGATGGTTCATAAACTGATGGTTCACGGTGAGAAGACGCTCTGCATGATCGTATTGGTAAATAAAATTTTGCACAATACGATACTCTTCTTTGATTGTATGTTCATAATGACGTTGAAGAACCTTCCCTGTCATACTCAACTGCAATGTTTCTTCGTTATATCCGCCCAAATGATTGGTAGAGCGTGTTTGTATTCTCCTACCATCAGCATCATAATAATATACAGAAACAAGAAAGCTGTCTGTTTCCAACATTCTTACCCGTTCACCTGTCAATAATCCCATTGCCACCGGTGACAAATTTCCACTAGACTGATTATCTCCAGTATGAATAAGGTGAGACTTATGTATATTTTCCAAATCATCTATGAAGGTATACTCGTCATAATACAAAACTTTGAGCACAACGGGATTAGGAAATCCAACATTGGACTCATAGCCGCCCAATACTCCCTTGCCCGTATAATGTGAAGTTATGACAACTCTGCCTCCTGGAGCGAAACTCGCACTTTTACAAAGACCAACAACTGTAATGCGTCCAAAAGCATCATAGAGGATAAACTTCCATAAATTCTGTTTACGCAGATTACCATCTTGTATACCTACTAGATGATCGGCATAGTCATAGTGCATTTTAATAGGTTCACAACCAGGAAGTTTTTTCTCAACACAATGATGTCGGCCATCATATTGATAGTAATAACCATAGTCTGACAAAGTTTTATTGTCTGCCATGCTCCATGTTTTTTTGACATCAGTTAATTTCTCAGAAGCAGCAGGCGGTAGCACGTATCTTAAATCTCCATAAACATCGTATACATAATATGTATCTTCAAAAGCTTTACCAGCCAATCGACGTACCAATACCTTTTGCTCCAACAGATTTGTAAAGATATAATAGACATATCCATCTTCATCAGTCTGTTTGTTGACGTATAATTCGCCTTCATACCAATTACCCCTCTTGATGAGTTTATGATCGTTTGTCACCTCGTAATAGGCACAATTCAGTTCTCCCGTTTCCTTATTGGTCAGATATTCCGTCGATTGATATTTTGTTGCAGTGTACCAAGCCTGCCCTGGACCAAAACTTTTCAAAGGACGATTCAAAGGAGACGGCTCATATATCGTTTCTTTATATGGATTTGTATCATTTCCGTACAGCCCCTGCTGCAGAGCAGAGGATCGAAAGACGGATTCGGCCATATATTGTCCTGTCGTTTGGGCTGGAATAGGAAGCCACTGACGAATAAGATTATCGGCTCTGTCATACTCTTGATAACTGATAATATCCTGCCTGTTTGGTGCATAACTTTGCCTTATGGTCTCTACGGGCCGTCCCAACCCATCATGGTAGACAATCTCATCCAAATACTCGTCTGTACCAAGATAGTTTCGACTCTTGACATAATTCATGCTCTCGGTTTGTGCAGAAACAGAAAGACAGAAAGGCAAAGCAAACCACAACAATATGAATAGAAAGATGTGTCTCATAAGAATACATTTAAATTTCATAATACAACCAGTCTTACAATATCATTCAATATCAAGCAATCGGGAGAAACCGAAAGTATTTTTATCCAGAATTCCATCACCCGATTATTGTCTCTCTGTTTAGTTACAAAGATATTAAAGCTACTTTTCCCTTTTTTTAGGGTAATTTCTCTCTCCTCCGTCCCGGTAAACAAATCAAAATAATTTCCTCCAATAGAGAATTGAGCCCTATCGTCTTTAGGATTTGCAGGTCTATCGGTTCCATATTCTATTTTAAGAGTGACATCTCTATCACATCTGATATAGCCGGTTATCTCTTGTTCTATCATACCACGCTTTGTAGATTCTTCTACAAAATTTACCGTTGGTCTGATATGAATAATTGTTGTGGCTTCATACGTCTTCTTCGTAAAATTATCTGTTAGAATACAAGTTAGTTGATAGGTCCCATAATCCGGGAAAATAAAATTAAATTGATTCGGCTTGCTGGGATTTGAACTCTTATTGGAGACCTGTCCAGAAGGAGCCTTTAATCTCCATGTGCATAAATAATTTCCAGACCCCGTACCTGGTTCAACAATGGGAGTATAAGAGGTCTCCATTCCAACAGCATATGTGGTATGACCAGATATACCTTCCAGCTGGAGTGGCAAAGGCGGTAAGACCTTTATACTATAGCTTCGCATTACTTTTGTACCATATTCTTTATCCGTAACTTCACAAAGAAGCATTCCTGTATATGTATTGTCCGCAGAGAATTCTATATCAGGGGTATCAAACGTTTTAGTTACCGTGCCATATTTTAAAGTCCATCTAAAAGAATATTGGCCAGAACCATCCTGAGCATGTATGGAGAAACCATATTTTCTACCATCGACACGGATGACAGAATCGGTAGAAATTATTTCAGAAACTTTCATAACAGGTGCCGGAACCGTATGAATTTTACGCACCAGATGAAGTGTCCGCTTTCCTGTCACATCACAGATCAAGCTTATTTCTTCGCCCCATTTCTTTAGCATTACTCTAAATGGATTTCCTGTATTTTCTACAAGTGTAGTTCCTTTGCTATCCAGAATTTTCCAAGTGTAATGATAATCATCCTCATTACCTGTCACATCTACAGAAAAGACTGCCTCTCTAAACTGCTGGTATTCAGATGTTGTATGCAAAATGAGAGCATCAGCATTCTGAGAATCCTCATGATACGAGTAAGCATGAAAAGGTTTGCCATTAAGCGCAGTAAACACCAATCTCCCAAATCCATCATAATCATAATGTACCTGAATACCATTTTCATTGACAATATCCGTTAACCCAAGAAGAGATGCATGTTTGAAAAGTTGCACATGAGCTTTCGGCAACTCCCTCCTTAATACTCCCAGTTTGCTCAAGTCCAGATTGTAGGAAGTTAACAAAGATTTCGGCGTAAATCCCGTATATTGCTGTAATTTCGTGCTGACTGCTGAGAAATTTGCATTCCGTATATAGGCAACCGGCATTCGCCCACCATATCCCCATAATATCGTAGTGGGAATTCCATCTCTATCTGTACTTTCCACAATATTCTTTTTGGCATCATAGACATTTGCTATTTCCAGATCATAATTATTACTTTTATTGTATCCAGCATGACTAAGCTGCGTAATGCCAGTATAATCAGCATTACATGGTATTTTAAGACTATAGACCTTACCAATTCTACCAATATCCTCAAAATGCAAAAACACACCTGATACTAACTGGAAAGAGCTGGTCCCCACAGCCCTGCGCACAAGAATTTCTATAGGCTGATTCAGGATATTAAGCTCTCTAAACTTACAATTTACACCATAATCGGCACCAGAAACAGTGTTAAGTGTAACATCCTGAGGATAAAAATATTTAGTAGACACACAGGCAGATTGCCCCAACCGTTCTATCTTTTGAGTTAACTGTTGATGGGAATGTGTAGCACTTATTTTTCCGTATTCATACAGAATTTCTTTAGTGACAGGCTTTTTCCCTTCCGACAGACAATCATAAAAGATGCTGTGAATGAGCACCTTGCTACCAGCCTGCGTCTTTGTATTAAACCAATCGAACCATTTATTCATATCTTCTATTCTAGCCTGCATACCATGATAATCATAATAATCTACCACATCATGAGTAACGACCAGTCCTGTAATAACCTCTTTGGTATTGGGGAAAGCATAATGATGTGCTTCCGACTTGACTAGGGTATATTTCCCGTCGATATTTTTGTATTTCTTCAAATCGCACAAATCACCCCTCATCCAAAAATTATCAATGACATTCCATTTGTATCTTCGCGTAGAACCAGATCTAGACATATTAGGAAAAACCCTGTTAGGAACATAATTATAACTATACTCCGTTTTCCCCGTATTGTTTTTCTCATCTCCCTCATACTCTGTAACAAAGGGATAAAAGACTGGAGATGAATAAGTCGTATTTAATAATGCCGGCGAAGATGTGCAAATAAAAGTTTCAGTATTGATAGGAGCATTTTGAGGGGAACCTAATAACAAACTACCTGTATAACGATATTTCTGCGAATAAACCGATGACTGACCAAGGAACTGTGTCAATGTAATATCCTCTCCCGCACCATAGGAATAAGATTTCTTCTTCAACATCTTCGAATTTCTATCATAAGAAATAATTTCTTTAATTCGCATCCCACCACAAAGAGTACCTTCATGTCCGACTCTATTCGATTCGTATTCAAATTCTGTATAACCTCCTGATGGATAATGAATTCTGCTTAACATGCAAGCCTTGGAATGAGAAGGAGAGACTTTTCTTTGAGGCAGTTGTGAACAATCTGTCATTTTAAGGAAATCACCCTTTGGCACTTCCATAGAGAACGGAATAAGATGTCTATTGGAAGTTACACCATTATAATACCCCCACATATCTTGTCCATAATTCACATTTGCTTCACCTATAGGCCAAGAATTTCGCTGTTCAGCTCCAAAATCATAATTAGGCAGTTTTATCCTATTATAATCAAAACTGTATGTACGTGTATTATCATTTACTTGAAGTTCTAATTTGTCCAGTCTTAAACGTTTATAATAAGGGGCATATTTTTCTTGTAAATTGTCTGAGATAAAATAACTTTGTTCTAAATGGCATGTAATAATCTTAGCATGTGATAGTTTGTCTGTCTGCTGACAAATATTAATATCTGTGATTTTCCCCTTCCCAAGATCATCTCTGTCATCTGTAGAAACAAATTCGATGTCACCGCCTTGAAAGACGATACTGCTCAATATCACATCAGAATATGTGCAAAGAGAGTAGGTCTTTATATTATCATAATAAGATGAAGGTGCCACCATATTATAATCATTGCATTTACGGCCTACAAAATGAACTTGTGACAAATAATAGTTCGGTACTTGACGATAATGGAAAAGCATGGAATCTGTTTTGTCCGCAGAAACTATCTTGGTGAGATGGTAAGCAGTTATCAAACGTCCTTCAGCATTCTTTGTCAATGTGTAATTTCCTGCACCAAATTCATAACGGGTTCCGTCTTCATCTAAAATATAATAAGTTTTATTCTTGATAAAAATCTTACGATCAGTAGCTGGAAGCTGGATAATGTTATTGTGATTGTCTTTGACAAAGTTACCGGAAATACTTCCTGCAACAGTATATGAGTATTTGTCTGACTGCGTATCTACCTTACCATCACTATATCCAAGCATCGTGTTAAAAAAATAAGGATATTTTTTACCATCACGCCTTTCTTCCACTTCTTGTTCGGTCAGAATCTCTGGTTCAGTATAATCGTCCATATTATTCCCTCGAACTTCTACAGAAAGAACTCCACCAGCATTAAGAGTCCATCCAAGCCCTATTTGACTAGCAATATCATTAACTTTGATTCCTGATGAATGATAAGAAATCCCTATCGGCATTGTGAAATGTCGAGTCTTTATCGTGAATATGGGAACAGAGATATCAACCAGCCCAGAACTTAGACTGACAGGATAACTGCCATAACGGGCCAAAGATGCCACTATAGGACTTTGCGGAATTACCTTCTCACTCTTGAGATCTATAATGTTAGGGACTCTTTGTCCCATACAAGTCAGCACACTACCTACCAAGCATACGATACATATAATTCTACTCGTCTTCATATATCTGAATTAAATTACGGTTTATTCGAATCAATTACTTCATTAAAAGCTTACCTGAAGGCAATTTCAATCCTTGATGAACTTCAAGATATTATCATATCCATCCAGAGTTATCTTTACGATATATATGCCTGGTTTTAATTCCGCAATATTCATATCTTCATGGTATATTCCCGCTTGTGCATATGTCCTTTCATTATATTGATAGACATATCCCTTTATATCGTAGATTCCGAATGACACGGCATGATTCCCATTCAAGAAATAAGACAATGAAAGTTTATTTCCATTCCGAAGCAGTTGAATATTCTTCCCGAAATCCAATAATTCATTCTGCTCAGCTCCGTATAAACTCCGCGTCTTGCCAGTAGCCTTTTCTCTTATCAATAATCGATTGGCTTGATCATCTGTCAAATACATATGGGCCGATGGAGGATAAAAGAATGCAATGGCATAAGACGGAGATTCTTGATTTGTTTTTCCATCACGGGCTAATATTGATTCATAGACGGGATAACGATATCCTGGTGCATACCATTGGTAAACATCTTCATATAAAATCAAACTATCTGTTGAGAGACGTGCCCGCATTATGTCTTCATAATGCGTTTTTATACTGTCATACGATCTTATAACAGAATCTTTTTGCGAGAAAAAATCATGAAAGAATCTTTTGGTTCTATGCAAACGTAGCACATGCCGAAGAGTATCACCAGTGGGTAGAACAAGAATGCCCCTACCATCGATTCTACTTCGAGATAAGCCATAAACTTTCATATCAACTTTATTGCAATATTTTCCTTTCCCTTCATAAGAACTACTGATGCTTTGACCATAAGTCATGGGAAAATTCAATAATAATTCGGGACAAGAAAAGGATACTGATGTTGTAGGATTCTCATATCCACATAAAAACAAGCTGTCATTAGACATTTTATAATAGTATTTCGTCTGATGCTCCATACTAATAAAATCTGCTGACTCGTGCTTAACACTATCAAAAGACACCTTATAGTCCTTCCCTCTCATCCTTACATTTGAAAAGTCCCAAATAGCATTATCTCCTTGAGGGCCAACGGAAGAATAATCCATAACTTGTTCTACTAAGCAATCTTCAGCACGAGGAGCATTAAGACGAGAACACAGACTATCAAAGGGCTGCATCAATGGGCAGCCAACAAAATACATAAGACAAATTTGTATCATATTCATATCAATTACCGTTTATATTAAGGTTGTAAAATACTATTTGTCTCAATTTGTGCGCAAGTTAGGAAAAATATTGATAAGTTCCAAATGATTGGGGAAGTTTTTTAGTTTATGAGTTCATGAGTTATTGAGCTGCAGGGCTGCGGCAGCGATACTGCAGAGGCTCGGCAGGCAGGCTGCAGAGGCTTGGCAGCGGGGCTGCTAAGCCCGAGCAGTGAACCGAGGGCAGGATTTTAGGATTCCAAACTGGCAGACGAAGGCTATTGACAGAGGCCGTAAAGTTTTTTGGGACATAGTAACAGCAAGTTTCATCTTTATTTTGTAACTTTGCGGCTGATTCTAACAAACTGTCGAAAGATGGATAAATTACCCAAAGATCCAATGATATTGTTCAGTACGGTCAATATGTTGTTGCGCGACAACTATGGTTCGCTCGACGAACTTTGCGACGACATGAACGTGGAACGCACTGCATTGGAAGCGGAACTGGCCACAGCCGGTTTCGAATATAGCGAAGCAAACAATAAATTCTGGTAAATATCGGATATGGATTCTCATGCACGCATGGGAATCCTTTTTCGTTTTCTACAGCCAGACGCACACAAACAGAGACTGAATAAGAAACAAATAGCAATAAGGAGATATGACGAATTTAAGATTTGAGGTAGTGGCCGAGGCTTTCAGAAAGAAGCCGGTCGAGGTAGAATTGCCCAAAGAGCGCCCTTCCGAGTACTTCGGCAAGTACGTCTTCAACCGTGCCAAGATGTACAAGTATCTTCCCACAGAGGTGTACAACAAGCTCATCGACGTGATGGACAACGGCACGCGACTGGACCGCAGCATCGCCGACGCGGTGGCACGTGGTATGAAGAAGTGGGCCAAGGAGCATGGCGTGACGCACTACACTCACTGGTTTCAGCCCCTCACCGAGGGAACGGCCGAGAAACATGACGCCTTCGTAGAACACGATGGCAAGGGCGGCATGCTCGAAGAGTTCTCCGGCAAGTTGCTCGTACAGCAAGAGCCTGATGCCAGCTCGTTCCCCAACGGTGGTATTCGCAACACCTTCGAGGCACGTGGATATTCGGCCTGGGACCCTACGTCGCCGGTATTCATCATCGACGACACGCTCTGTATTCCGACTATCTTCATCTCTTACACCGGCGAGGCACTCGACTACAAAGCTCCGCTGCTGCGCTCGCTCCACGCCATCGACGTGGCTGCTACCGCCGTATGCCACTATTTCGACCCGAAAGTGAAGAAGGTACAGACCAATCTTGGCTGGGAACAGGAGTATTTCCTCGTCGACGACAGCCTATACCTGGCCCGACCAGACCTGATGTTGACCGGCCGTACCCTCATGGGACACGACTCGGCGAAGAACCAACAGATGGAAGACCACTATTTCGGAACCATTCCGGAGCGCGTGCAGACCTTCATGAAAGATCTGGAGGTGCAGGCCCTCGAACTGGGTATACCCTGCAAGACGCGCCACAATGAGGTAGCTCCCAACCAGTTTGAGCTTGCGCCCATCTATGAGGAGTGCAATCTGGCCGTCGACCACAACATGCTGCTCATGTCGCTCATGAAGCGTGTGGCCCGCAAACATGGGTTTCGCGCCCTCTTGCACGAGAAACCTTTTGCCGGAGTCAATGGGTCGGGCAAGCACAACAACTGGAGTCTGACCACCGATACCGGCGTGCTGCTGCATGCAGCGGGCAAGACTTCGGAAGACAATCTGCGCTTCGTGGTATTCATCGTAGAGACACTGATGGGCGTATATCGCCACAACGGTGTGCTCAAGGCCAGTATCATGAGCGCCACCAATGCCCACCGACTGGGCGGAAACGAAGCTCCCCCTGCCATCATCTCCAGTTTCCTGGGCAAGCAGCTCACCGACTTGCTGGAACATATCGAGAAAGCCGACAAGGACGAGTTGTTCACCGTGGCCGGAAAGAAAGGTATCAAGCTCGACATTCCGGAGATTCCCGAACTGATGATAGACAATACCGACCGCAACCGCACGAGCCCCTTTGCCTTCACGGGCAACCGATTTGAGTTCCGCGCAGTAGGTTCGGAGGCCAACTGTGCCTCGTCTATGATTGTGCTGAACACGGCCGTGGCCGAGGCATTGACCCACTTCAAGGAGCGTGTGGATGCCCTCATAGCCAAGGGCGAGAGTAAGAACAGCGCTATCATCGACGTGATACGCGAGGATATACGTACCTGCAAGCCTATCCACTTCGACGGAAACGGCTACAGCGACGAGTGGGTGGAAGAGGCCAAGAAGCGCGGACTGGATTGCGAGACATCGTGTCCGGTGGTCTTCGACCGCTACATGGACGAGTCGAGCGTAAGGATGTTTGAGTCTATGAACGTGATGAAGCGCAACGAACTCGAAGCACGCAACGAGGTGAAGTGGGAAACCTACACCAAGAAGATACAGATAGAGGCACGCGTGATAGGCGACCTGACGATGAATCACATCATTCCTGTGGCTACCCACTACCAGAGCCAACTGGCCAAGAACGTGCAGAACATGATAGATATCTTTGGTCGTGAGGAAGCCTTGAAGCTGTCTGAGCGCAACCTGAAGATTATCCGTGAGATAGCAGAACGCACACAGGCCATCGAAACCGAGGTGGAAGAGCTGATAGACGCACGCCGTGTGGCCAACAGGATAGACTGCGAGCGCGAAAAAGCCATTGCCTACCACGACAACATTGCGCCAAAAATGGAAGAGATACGTTATCAGATAGATAAGTTGGAGCTGATTGTGGCCGACGAGTTATGGACACTGCCAAAGTTCCGCGAACTGATGTTCATCAGATAAAAAAATGCCGCTAACGGGGGAATATCCTACTAGTTAGCGGCAACACCAATGCCATAAAACATCTTAAATAGGTGAATTGAGCATGCAAAAATGTGCATGCAACTATTTGCTGCTGCCTATTTCTGCTTCTTTCTGATACCTAAATAGGTCAGACTTTCTTCTAGAATAGCGACATGGGCCACTTTCATGACTGCAAAATAAAGGCCCGCAGCCAGCAGTATTCTAACGACAAGTAGGGGCAGAAGCGAGTGGATGGGCAACGTTACGACATAGGTAAGTCCCATAATAGCCAGTGAAGCGAGCAGGAAAGGCACTACATCGCGAAACATGTCGAGCAGTGTTATACCCACCAGACGCTTGGCAACATACTGCCATACACCCAGCCACACGATGTTGAACAACGAATAGACCACAACCATCGCTTGAATGCCATAGGGCGCCGAGATAAATACCAGGACGAGTTGCAGGGCTATCTGTCCCACGTTGCACCACATCAGGATATCGGAACGCGAATGGCTGATGGCCAGATTCTGGTAAAGCGTGTAGAAAGGAAAGAACGCACCACTCACACACAATATCTGCAACAAGGGTACACTGGCCATCCATTTCGCCCCTATCGCGACCACGATAAACTCTTTCGAGACGATACAGAGACCGAACATCAGGGGAAATGACAGGAAAGCCGTGAAGCGTACCATCTTCCGGAACACGCCCTTGAGCCGGGCTTTGTCATTGCCCACCTGCGCAAAAACAGGCTGCGCCACCTGTGCCACAGTGTTCGATATGAGCGAATAACCCATCATATCCCATTTATAGGCTTGTGTAAAGCTACCCACAGTCTTCGATGTAAACAGATGACCGAATATAAACGTAAGGAAATTATTGCTGATGGTACTGATGACAGTCGTTATCAATATCTTGTTACTGAACCCGAACATCGAGCGGATGGGAGCAAAATCAAACTCAAAAGTGGGCAGCCAGCGGGTGTAATAAAGCCGGCCTATATCCAGCACAAGGATGAAAAGCAGCTGTTGCCAAGCCAGACTCCAGTAGCCATAGCCACGGAATGCCAACAGGATTCCCACTCCACCCGACACCAGCAAGGCCACAAATCCCATGAGGGCTTTCTCCTTATTCATGAAGTTCCGAATCATATAGGCACTATGGGGAATACCCAATGAGGCCAGCACAAAGCTGAGAAAGACGAATCGAGAAAGCGGTATCAGACTGGGTTGATGAAAGAAATCGGCTATCAACGGAGCACAGAAGAACAGGATAACGTAAAGAATCGTACTCACAGAGACTCCAAACCAGAACACAGCATTGTAGTCACGATGCCGTATCTTGGGCAGATTGATGAGGGCTGTAGAGAACCCACTGTCCTGCAAATTGCCCGCAATGGCTGTAAAAATGGTCAGCATGCCCACGATACCGTAATCAGACAAGTCGAGCAAGCGGGCCAGACACACCCCGATAACGACATTCAACAGCTGGGTAGAACCGCTGTTCACGGCTCCCCAAAACAATCCCTTGGCGGTTTTTTCCTTCAATGAACTCATCTGAACAGGTGGTGTTACAAGTATTGATTCACGCTACAAAAGTAGTAAATTCCTTTGAATATTAAAATATTAATACTACTTTTGCATGAAACCAGTACCTGTATTTACAGGCGAAAAACAATGGAAAAGAAGCGTATCTCGGTGGTGATGTGCACCTACAACGGCGAGCTGTTTCTGCGGGAACAGTTAGATACGCTAGTTACCCAAACCTTGCTGCCCGACGAAATCATCATCCAAGACGACCATTCCACGGATGGTACGCTGACCATATTGAAGGAGTATGCCGCCCGCTATCCTTTTATCAGGGTGTGCCTGAACGATGGTGAGCGAGGAGTAAACTCCAATTTCTTCGGTGCACTGCGCAAGGCTACCGGCGACTTGATTGCCATTTGCGACCAAGACGACCTGTGGGAACCTACCAAACTAGAACTACAGGCGGCGGCCATCGGCGACCATCTGCTGTGCAGTTGCTTCTCCCGGCCTTTCTCAGAAGACGGTTCTTTTGCCTCGTTCGATAGCCGACACCCCAACACCAGCCTCATCCGACTGCTTTTTGCCAGTCTGCCTGGCCACACCATGCTCATCAATCGCAAATTGATAGACCTGTTGCCTGCCGATAACATCATTTACGGAATCTCGCTCTACGACGCTATTCTGGGTATGACGGCAGCCGCATTCGACAGCATCGTCTTCGTAGACAAGGTGTTGGTACACCAGCGTCGCTATGCCCGCGCAGCCACCTATACAGAGTTCAGTGGCAGTCTGCCCACCGTAGGCAACGCCTTCCGCATTCTCCGCTGGTCGCTCTGCAACTACACCAAGGCCAAACCCCATCTGCAACGCTACTTCCGCGGCAGGCAAGCCTTATTCCGCGAGCTTCATCCCGACACCCAAATCTACCGTGAGGGATGTCGACTCATTGGCTTGCAACTGACCAATGGCCCGATAGCTTATATACGCCTGACTTGCTTCTTCATCCGACATCGCAGCCGATTGTTCCAAACTCCGGGCGGCGGAATCGTAAAATGGCTGCGCGCCCTCCTCTACCCTATCATGCAGATGTACAACTATCGGCTTTGGGTGAAAACATAATTTGCAAACATACGACCGACAATGACCAAAACATATAATACAGGCGAGACCGACGAAACCTTGCGCCGAGACTACAATCCCGACGGTTCGACACTGCGACAGGCACAGCTACGCATGCTCGACATGGCCATCTATCTGCAACAGACGGCACAGAAGATAGGCGTGGCGTGCCGACTCGACGGCGGAAACATACTCGGCGCACTGCGCCACGGCGGCTTCATTCCGTGGGACGACGACATCGACATGGTACTGAGCTACAAGGACTACAAGAAGCTGTGCCGCTATCTGAAGGCCCATCCACACCCTCAATACGTGTTACAAGACAATGATACCGATCCCGGATTCTACAAGGAATGGGCATGCCTGCGCGATTTAAAAAGCGAGAACCACAGCACCGCATCGGCCGACAGCAAAGACCGACGCATGCACGAAGCCCTGAAATACCGCGGACTCCATGTCGACATCTTCCCCTACGAGGGCTACATGATTCCCTGGTTGCAACATTTGGCCGCCAAACTGTCGGTCAACACCAACCTGTATCTGGCCGGAGCGCATCCACGGTTGGCCCAACTGGCCTACAAGGCACTTCATCACGTAGTGTTCCCAACATTCCGTCTGATAGGCCGAGCCTTTGGAAATCCCAATCTCTACATGCACTCCTACGGCGCATGGTTCTACGAACAGAACCCCAAAAAATACATGATTCCACACAAACCCATCGTTTTCGAGGGCCACACTTTCGAAGGTCCGGCCAATCCCGAAGAGCTGTGTCGCATCGCGTATGGCAACTATATGGACCTGCCGCCACGCGATAAGCGCAACCGACATCAAATAGACATCACTTTCTACGACTAACAACGCCTCACGATATGAACATAGCTGTAATCTTTGCCGGCGGTTCCGGCCTGCGCATGCACACCAAGTCACGCCCCAAACAGTTTCTCGAACTCAACGGGAAACCCATCATCATCTATACGCTGGAGTTGTTCGACAACCATCCGGAGATTGATGCCATCGTGGTAGCATGTATCGAGAGCTGGATTCCTTTCCTCGAAAAACAACTGCGCAAATTTGAAATCAACAAGGTAGTCAAGGTAGTACCCGGCGGAAAGACGGGACAAGACTCCATCTACCAAGGGCTTAAAGCTGCGCGAGAGATAGCCCAGGGCGAGGCAAAGGTACTCATCCACGACGGTGTGCGCCCCCTGATTACCGAGCAGACCATCACCGACAACCTGCGCAAGGTTGCAGAATGCGGCAGCTGCATCACCTGTATTCCGGCCACCGAGACCTTTATCGTGCGACAGGCAGACGACTCTTTGGAGATTCCTTCGCGTGCCGATTCGCTGATAGCACGCGCACCCCAGAGCTTCAGATTGTCGGAGATACTCGCTGCACACGAGCGCGCTATCGCCGAAGGACAGCACGATTTCATCGACTCGTGTACCATGATGAGCCACTACGGCTACCGGCTCGGCACTGTCATCGGCCCGATGGAGAACATCAAGATTACCACCCCGACCGACTTTTTCGTGTTCCGTGCAATGGTCAAGGTACACGAAGACCAACAAATATTCGGACTCTAAATAATGAACCACGTTCAACAAGAAGACATCAAGCGGTTTGCCACCACGTTCGACAGCAGTGCGTTGCGTGGCAGTCGCATCATGGTGACAGGTGCCACCGGACTCCTCGGCTCGTGCATGGTGCGCTGCCTGCTGGCCCTTAACGAGCATCAGCAAGCCCACATCAGCATCATCAGTGTGGTGAGAAATCTCGACAAGGCCATCCAACTGCTCGGAGCGCCCACCCCACAGCACCAATACTACGTTTACGACTTTGCTTCTTCCCAGTCTTTCATACCCGAAGAAGCCCCTACACACATCATCCACTTCGCTGCTCCCACAGCTTCGCGCTACTTCGTAGAGCATCCTGCCGAGACATTCGCAATCGTGCTTGACGGCACACGCACGATTCTGGAATATGCCCGTACACACGCTGTCAAGTCTGTAGTCTACGCCTCTTCGCTCGAAGTCTACGGTACTATACTCGACGACACCACAGCACTGACCGAAGACCGCCAGGGCTATCTCGACCCGATGGACACACGCAGCAGCTATCCGATGGCCAAGCGCGCGGCCGAATGCCTGTGTCATGCCTACGCCATAGAATACGGACTGCCCGTGAAGACAGCCCGACTAGCCCAGACATTCGGGGCTGGTGTGGCAGCCGACGACAACCGTGTGTTCGCCCAGTTTGCCCGCAGCATCATCGACGGACGCGACATAGAACTGCACACCACGGGTCTGCTGAGCCGTTGCTACTGCTACACGATGGACGCCATGAGCGCCATGCTTTGCCTGGCAACGCGCGGAGACAGCGGTCTGGCCTACAATATTGCCAACGAAGACACCTACATCTCTATCGCCGACATGGCCCGCATGCTCTGCCACGAGTTCAATCCAGCCCTACAGGTAGTCATCAGGCCGACCGAGGGAATAGGCTATTCGCCCACCACCCGACTCAGGCTTGACACCCGGCGCATGCGCAATCTGGGGTGGAAACCGGCTTACGGCCTGCACGAAATGTTTGCCCGACTGATAGAATCCATCAAACAAGACCGCCCATGACATCTGTTCTCAAACGTATCTATCATTCTTTCTGCCACGTGTACGAGCGACGCGACCTCACCACATGGGACGTTGAGCCGGACACGCACGCCCCCATCTACGGCGTCTATCACCTGATGATGGATACCGGATGGGAAGAGTTGGCTGCCGAGCAACTGGGCGAGTTGCAGGACAGCGGACTGCTCGATGCCACGGAGAAACTCTATATAAGCGTCATCACCGACGATACCGACCGGTTGGAACAGCTCCGCCAGATGCTGCCAAGCCCGAAGATGGAGCTTATCTCGCTCAAGAGCAACCCACGGGAATACGAATATCCGGCCTTGAAGTTTATCAAGCAACTGGCCGGGCGCGAAGACTGTCTCATCTATTATTTCCACTCCAAAGGCATCAGCTATCAATGCCTGGACAGCAACGACCCCACGTTCCGCTCGTTCTCGCGCAAGATAAAGGCATGGCGCAAGCTCATACAACACTTCATATTCTACAGGTGGAGGGTAGCCGTCAACGCCCTCACCGAGGGCTACGATACCTATGGCAGCTACCGATGGCCACCAAAAAACTACACCATGTTTTCGGGAAACTTCTGGTGGGTGCGCTCTGCTTTCATCCGAAAGTTGCCCGACTTCGATACAGAAGTTATCCGTACGAATCGTTTCTACTCCGAGGTATGGCTCTTCGAACGCCCCCAGCGCTGTCTGTCGGCATTCGAGACCATTGCCGACCTCTACTATGTCAACATACCGCCAAGCATCTATCGGGAGGCCCATCCGCCCCTTGCCGACCGCCTGCGTTTCGTCCTGACCTACAACTACAGGAAGTTTCTGAAACACGCCTGCCACTATGACTACAAGAAACGGTGTCAACAGCGATTCCAGGAACTGAAAGAAAAGATAGCATAGGGGATTTCCTACTCATGGGCGACTGGCAAGTGCGTACGAGAGTGTGGCAAAACTGCCTAGATAATTATGTCTGGACGGAAGAACACAAGAGACATTTTTGCTTCGTAAGCTATAGGGACGCAACATGCCAACAATCAACTCAAGAACTCACCAACTCAACTTCAAAAAACTGCAAGGCCCAGGCACACTCGCTGCAAAGCCTTTTCAGCAAAACTGCAAAGCCCAAACAGCAATGCTGCAAAGCCTTGGCAGTAAACCGACTGTCGGCTCGACGAGCCGGAAGATAATCGAATCTACATCACAAAAGGAGTCGTTTGCTTGCTTATCTTGCTGATTTACACTACCTTTGCAGAAGATGATATGTCGCCATATTATCCATATAACTAATTAAAGACTGATGAAGAAACTATATATAGAAACCTACGGTTGCCAGATGAACGTAGCTGACAGCGAGGTAGTGGCCTCTGTGATGCAGATGGCGGGATACGAAGTGTGCGAGAAAGAAGAGGATGCAGACGCCGTATTCATGAACACCTGTAGCGTAAGAGAGAATGCGGAGAACAAGATTTACAACCGTCTGGACACGCTGCATGCCGAACAGAAGAAAGGCCGCCGGCTGATTCTGGGCGTGCTGGGCTGCATGGCCGAACGCGTGAAAGACGACCTTATCAACAACCACCATGCCGACCTGGTGTGCGGTCCGGACAGTTATCTGAACCTGCCCGACATGATTGCACAGGTGGAGACAGGCCACAAGGCGATGGATATAGAACTGTCGAAGACCGAGACCTATCGCGACGTGGTGCCACAACGCATCGGTGGGAATCACGTGAGTGGCTTCGTGAGCATCATGCGTGGCTGCAACAACTTCTGTCACTATTGCATCGTGCCCTTCACCCGTGGCCGTGAACGCTCGCGAGACGTGGAAAGCATCCTGAAAGAGGTGCGCGACCTGCACGACAAGGGATTCAAGGAGGTGACACTGCTCGGACAGAATGTGAACAGCTACGGGCTGTCACCCTCGGGCAAACGCGAAGAGGGCAGCACCTCGTTTGCACAGCTGCTGAGGACCGTGGCGCAGTCTGTACCCGACATGCGCGTGCGTTTTACTACCTCCAATCCAGAGGATATGACCGAAGACATACTGCATGCCATCGCCGAAGAGCCAAACCTGTGCCGCCACATCCACTTCCCGGCACAGAGCGGAAGCAACAGCCAGCTCAGGCTGATGAACCGCAAGTACACCCGCGAGGAGTATCTGGCGATGATAGACAATATACGCCGCATCGTTCCCGGATGCGGTATCACTACCGACATCTTCATAGGCTACCACAACGAGAGCCGCGCCGACTTCGAAGAGACATTGTCGCTGGTACGCGAAGTGGGATTCGACTCGGCCTTCATGTTCAAATACAGTGAGCGTCCGGGTACTTACGCAGCCAAGCATCTGCCCGACAACGTGCCGGAAGAAGAGAAAGTGGCCCGCCTGAACGAACTGATACAGCTACAGACCGAGGTAAGTGCCGAGCAGAACAAGAAAGATGAGGGCAAGGAGTTTACCATCCTTATCGAAGGTTTCAGCAAGCGCAGCCGACAGCAGTTGATGGGCCGCACCGAACAGAACAAGGCGGTCATCATGGATAAGGGCAATCACCATATCGGTGAATTCGTGAAGGTAAGAATCACCGGAAGCACCAGTGCCACGCTGTTTGGAGAAGAGGTGTAAGCCCAGTCCCAACGCAAGACCACATCGCCAATGAAAGAATTTTTCAAGATATTACAAAGGTTTGTTCCACCGTATAAGCGGTATCTGGTGCTGTCGGTGGTGTTCAACATCCTCTCGGCTGTGCTCAACATCTTCTCGTTTGCCGCCTTAATCCCCATCCTACAGATACTCTTCAACACCGGGGATGCCACCAAGGCCACGGCACTGATGGCATGGAGCGAGGCTTCGGCAAAGGAAGTGGTGAGCAACAACGTCAACTACTACGTGCAGTCGCTGATAGGACAGATGGGCGCTACGACCACATTGCTGGTCATCGGCCTGTTCCTGGCCCTCATGACGTTTCTCAAGACAGGGGCTTATTTCCTTTCGTCGGCTACTATCATCCCCATTCGCACAGGCATCGTAAGAGACATTCGCAACCAGCTCTACAGGAAAATCAATGCACTCTCGCTCGGTTTCTTCTCCGAAGAGCGCAAAGGCGACATCATTGCCCGCATGAGTGGAGACGTGCAGGAGATAGAAAACTCCATCATGTCGAGCCTGGATATGCTGTTCAAGAATCCGGTACTTATCATCGCCTACTTCGCCACGTTGATTGTAATCAGTTGGCAGCTCACGTTGTTCACGGTCGTCTTCGTGCCGCTGTTCGGCTGGTTGATGGGCTATGTAGGCCGTAAACTGAAGGCCAAGAGCATCAAGGCACAGGCGCTCTGGAGCGATACGATGAGCCAGGTAGAGGAAACACTCGGCGGACTGCGTATCATCAAGGCATTCTGTGCAGAAGAGAAGATGAACCAACGGTTTGACCGTATCAACTCCGAATATCGCGACAACATCATGAAGGTGAACATCCGGCAACAGATGGCACACCCCATGAGCGAGTTTCTGGGAACGGTGATGATTGTCATCGTGCTCTGGTTTGGCGGCGTATTGGTGCTGAACAACCAGTCTATCAGTGGTCCGACGTTCATCTACTACCTCGTGATTCTCTACTCGATTATCAATCCTTTGAAGGAGTTTTCGAAGGCAGGATACAACATTCCCAAAGGTCTGGCATCAATGGAGCGCGTCGATAAGATTCTGTTGGCAGAGATTTCCATCAAAGAGGCAGACCGCCCGAAGCCTATCCACAGCTTCGAACACCGGATAGAGTTCCGCCATGTGTCGTTCAAGTATGCGGAGAAATGGGTGTTGCGCGACATCAATCTCGTGATAGAGAAAGGGAAAACGGTGGCATTGGTAGGTCAGAGTGGCAGCGGAAAATCTACGCTGGTCGACCTCATTCCGCGTTACTACGACGTACAGGAGGGCGAAGTGCTCATCGATGGAATCAATGTTCGCGACCTTGGCATCCATGATTTGCGCCAGCTGATAGGCAATGTGAATCAGGAGGCCATACTTTTCAACGACACGTTCTTCAACAACATATCCTTCGGACTCGACGATGCCACGCCCGAACAGGTGGAACAAGCGGCCCGAATAGCCAATGCCCACGAGTTTATCATGCAGTCGGAACATGGCTACGATACATCCATCGGCGACCGCGGAGGGCGTCTGTCGGGTGGTCAGCGACAGCGTGTAAGCATCGCACGGGCTATCTTGAAAAACCCGCCTATCCTCATTTTGGACGAAGCTACGAGTGCGCTCGACACCGAGAGCGAACGACTGGTGCAAGACGCATTGGAACATCTGATGAGCACGCGTACCACGATTGCAGTGGCGCATCGGCTTTCGACCATCAAGCATGCAGACGAAATATGTGTGTTGCACGACGGTGAAATCGTGGAACGGGGTACACACGACGAGCTGATAACGAAAGACGGATACTACAGGAAACTGCACGAAATGCAGAAATAGGAATTTATCCCTACCCTGAATCCAGGAAAAGAGGGAGCAAACAGAACGATTCTGAAAACACGAATATGACGAAGCAAAACGGTCAAATAGCAGGCTCGGACCCACAACTTCAGCACGAAGAGCGGCTCGGAATATGGGGAAAGATGGCTTTCTGCGCTTTCTATGCCCTCTCACTCCTGCCTTTCCGCATCCTTTACGGCCTCTCCGACATCGCCTATCTGGTGGTGTACCGGCTGTTGAGATACCGTCGCAGCATCGTCAGAAACAATCTGTCGACAGCCTTTCCAGACAAGGATAAGGCCGAGATAGCACGCATTGAAAGAAGATTCTACCACTGGTTTTGCGATTACGGTTTCGAGTCTATCAAGCTATTGAGTATCAGCGACGCCGAGCTGAAGCGTCGATTCACCATCCACAACTCCCAAGAAATCATCGAATGTTTCGGCAACGACCAGTCGGTAGCAGCCATCCTGGGGCATTACTGTAACTGGGAGTGGCTCTCATGCGTGGGCATGGAACTGCCCAAAGAGAGCCGTTGCGGACTGGTCTACCACCCACTTCGCAACCACTTCTTCGACTATCTGTTCCGACGCATACGCTCTTCACAGCCAAATGGAGTGCCTGTGCCCAAGCAAGACACACTACGCTATCTGCTGACCTACAAGCAACAGGGCATCCATTCGCTCTTCGGCTACATCTCAGATCAGACTCCCAAGTGGGAGAACATCCATCTCTGGTTGCCTTTCCTCAATCACGACACCCCCGTATTTACTGGGGGTGAGCGGCTCATGCGGAAACTTAACAACGCCGTTTACTATGTAGAGATGAGCCGACCGCGTCGCGGTTACTATACCTGCACGTATCATCTGATTACCAAAACACCCAACGAATTGCCCGAACACGAGATTACCCGTCGCTTTTTCGAGCTGTTGGAACAGACTATCCGACGCCAGCCGGAGTATTATCTATGGAGTCACAACCGCTGGAAACGTACACACGAAGAGTACAATAAAAGAATGGAGAGCAAGCACGCATGATATTGTTAAATCCCACATACGAATACCTACGCCCCGTGATAGAGAGTATTCCATCACGCTTTGAAACCGAAGGAACAACCATATACCATCTCCGCAACGAGATAAAGGTGATGGAAACACCCGATGGCAAGAAACTGAATGTGAAACGGTATCATGTACCCAAAGGGCTGAATCTGCTGATATACTCATGGGGACTGCGCAAGCCCAAAGGCCTGAGAGCTTTTGAATATCCTGCGATTCTCTTACAAAACGGTATCAACACCCCCACGCCAATCGCCTATATAGAGGAACGCAGCGCCAGATTCATACGTTATACCTACTTCATCAGTGAGCAGTGTGACTATCCGTACACACTCTATGACATGGGGAATGCTTCTCCGGAACAATACAAGCCTATGGCAAAAGCACTGGCACATCTGGCTGCCACCATGCACAGCAAGAACATCCTGCACCTCGATTTTACCCCCGGTAACATACTGTGGAAACGCGATGCCGACGGATATAAGTTCTCGTTGGTAGACACCAATCGCATGTACTTCGGACCGGTAAGCATAGATAAAGGTATCAACAACCTGAAACGGATGTGGGGGCCAAAAGAGTTTTTCATACTGCTGATGCAGCATTATGCCGAAGAACGGGGCGCAAATCCACAGCAAGTCATTGCCAAGGCCTTGGAATTACGCCATAAATTCTGGACACATTACCAACGCAAACACGATATCCCCTTTAAACTGGAACTATGAAAGAAATAAGATTATGCTACATTTCACGCAACTATCGGGGCATAGAAAGCTCCGGTAACAAGGCTAAGACCGACAATGAAGAAACGTTGGCCGACCTGAACGCATATAACCTGGGGCTGCCCACGACCTATTATAACAGCAAGGTACTGACTTTCTGCTTGAATTTAATCGGCATTCTGAGGATGCTATGCACGCTACGTAGCGGTGATATGGTCGTACTCCAGTATCCTGTCAAGAAATATTTCGCCTTCATCTGCCGCTTTGCCCGACTGCGTGGAGCTTCGACCATAGCATTGATACACGACCTGGGGTCCATGCGTAGAAAGAAAATCACCACCCGACACGAAATCAACCGACTGATGAAAGCCGACTATGTGATAGCTTCCAACGAACACATGGAGCAATATCTGCATGAGAATGGATACACACATCTATTGGGGGCACTGGGACTTTTCGACTATCGAAGCCTTACCACGCCCCAGGAACAGACATCATGGACCAACTGTCCACGCGTGGTATATGCCGGAGCGTTGGCCGAAAACAAGAACAGCTTTCTTCGATTGATGTCACAGCAAGTCAAAAGCTACCAACTGGACATCTATGGAAATAAGAACGGACTACCGGGATTGACAGACAGTGAGCATGTCAAGATAGGCGGATTCATGCCATCCGACGCATTCATAGAGCATGTAGAAGGCCATTTTGGACTCGTATGGGACGGGGCAGACCTGCATACATGCAGCGGTTCATTCGGCGAATACCTACGCTGGAACAGTCCGCATAAAGTATCATTCTACCTCCGTGCCGGCCTGCCTGTCATCATTTGGCGACAGGCAGCACTCGCAAAACTCGTACAAGAAGAGGGTATCGGCCTCTGCATAGACTCGCTCGAAGAACTCAACGATTTGCTCCCAACCATGACGGCCGAACGATATGAAGAGATGAAAAAGCAGGTACAACATGTAAGCGAACGGCTGAGAACCGGCCGATATTTCACAGAAGCATTGCAAAAGGCCATCGGCCAACTGACAAAGTAAGGACATGACAGAAAATCAGAGAATCATAGCCGTAGTCGTAACCTACAACCGTATGAAGCTGCTTCAGCACGGGATTGCATGCCTACGCAGCCAGCAAGGACTGTCAAAGATAGTGGTTGTCGACAACGGATGCACCGACGGGACTTCCCAATGGCTCGACACGCAGGATGACCTGACTGTCATCCATCAAGAGAATGTAGGAGGTAGTGGTGGATTCCACACCGGAATACAACATGCCTATGCAGAAGGAGCGGACTGGATATGGTGCATGGACGACGATGTTTTCCCACGCCCCGACTGCCTTACGCACCTCTTGGAATACATCCATCAGCCCAATATCGGTATTCTTTCACCACGCCGGTTGCTCGACGGACAGGTGTTTACACACGAATTTCAACAATTCGACTTCGCCAACCCATTTGCTTCCATGCACGGCCGTAAGCTCGCCAAGCAGCAGATAAGCCAAGCCACAGAGATTGTCGGTGCAGACTTTGAAGGCCCATTCATCAATCGCAAGGTCGTAGAAAGAATCGGTCTGCCTAACAAAAACCTGTTCATATTCTGCGACGACACCGACTATTGCCTGCGGACTCATCTGGCCGGCTTCCGCTTGCTGTACGTTCCTGAAGCCCTCATGGACAAACACAAGTTCTTCAGCAACGATACGTGGACCACACGCAACCAGAAAAAGAAGTGGAAACGATACTACCAGATACGCAACGAAGCCTATATGAACCATTACTACGGTCAGAACTGGGGCGTCAGATATCTGCGCAGCTTCATCGGCATGATAGGCTATATCGTCCCCGCCATCCTTTCCATGCCCTTCTCGAAGGCATGGCAAAAGCAAGACCTTGCCATGTTGTGGCAGGCCTATAGCGACGGTATCCACGAAAAATTAGGAAAAAGATAAGCTCTATATCTTTATAACATCCTGCCCATCATAGAAATCTTGAATCACCCGGATGATAGCTTCAGACGTGTCGGTGTCTATATAAGAAGTGGTATGAGCCGACCTGACAGACTGAATGAATGATAATATCTCATACCTGATGCCTTCGCCATCCAACTGATAGAAATAGCGTTTGTTTTCAGCAGGATTCTCGTATCTTACTTCAAAATAATCTGTCTTCCACCACGGAGCCGGCACATAGATATAGCCTTTTGTTCCCGATACAACGAGTTCGCCTTCCGACTTAATTCCCTGCCCCACTTTCAACGATGCTACTGCATGCGGATAGACGAAAGACACCTTCGTAAAGGCATCGAAAAACAACTCTCCATCCAACAGATGTGTTACTATCTGCTTACTCTGATAACCTGTTCCCAGCAATTGGAATATGGGTAAGAGAGCCGTCGGTCCCCACGCACAAACACTGTTCCACGGGTAAGGCCGGTTTTCCTCGCGCAATTTGTCTATATCTTGCAGACTCGTACAAGTGGCATCCACCGAAACTATCTTCCCTATCGCTCCACTCTTTGCCAACAAGCAGAGTCTATAATAGGCCATGGAATAAGCAGTTTTCAGCCCATCCGTCAGCACCAAGCCCCTCTCCGCAGCCATTTGCTGCAATTCGTGCCATTGCTCAACCTTTATCGTTATGGGAGTTTCGCACAACACGTGCTTCCCCCTTTCGAGCGCACGACGTATATGTACATAGTGCATTTCGGGTTGTGAGATGACGTATATGGCATCTGACACATCCAACAAATCGTCCAATATGTCCGTCACACAGGGCAGCTCATGAAGCCTGTCGGCCAACAAACTTCCATTGTTTGTACATACTCCACTGATATTTACCCCATTCACATAATGGCTTTCATTCTCAAACTTGTTCAGAATGGCAGAGTCGCCCACCAGCCCTATCCTTATATCTTGTTGCTCCGAACGCAACTCCGTGCTGGAAATACCCTCCGTACGGTCCAGATATACCACTTCGCAGAACTCTTTCAGATAATCGAACTTTCCCTTCCAGTCTGAGCCTACGGTGAATACATCGACCCCCAATCGCCGTATATCATCAATTTTCTGCCCTATATATTCCTCCACGATGATTTCATCAGCCAGTCCTGTCTCACGTACATTCTTGATACGCTCTATCAACGACTGCCGTACATTAATCTTTCCACGCGACCGATCAAAGGCGTCGGCAGTTACTCCCACTATCAAATAGTCGCCCAATGCCTTGGCACGTTCCAACAATCTGACATGCCCACTATGCAAAAGATCATATGTTCCGTAAGTAATTACTTTCCTCATAACATTCCTCTATCATGCAAGTCGTTCAAGGCTTCTACCAACACCATGTTGTCCCCTACAGTTAAAGCACCGATATGCCCCACGCGGAACACCCTGTCGCGCAATTCTCCGCCATTCGGACAAATCCATATACCATACTCATCTTTCAGCCGGACAAAAACATCATAAGCCGAAACATGGAGTGGATGCAGCGAAGTAAGCGCATTCGAAGGCGATTCGGCAAAAGGTTCAAGTGGCAAATGCCGGATATGCTGTCTGAAATCTTCGGCCAACAAGCGAGTACGTTCTATCTCTACCGCAGCACCACCACCATCGGCTATCTCATGGAGACGGACATTTATCTGTCGCAAGATTCCCACTGCCGGAGTAAAAGGCGTCTGGCCTCGCTCCGCATTCTTCAGCGCATCTTTCAAATCAAAATACATGCTTCGCACCCGATTATCCTCGACGCGCCCTACAGCCCTTTCACCTAACACTATCACGGACACACCCGGCGCACAGGCCAGAGCTTTCTGTGAGCCGGTAATCATCACATCCACATGCAACGACTCCATATCAAGTGGGTCGGCCAGGAAAGAGCTGATGGCATCGACCACCAACAAAAGGCCTTGCTCTTGACAGAAACGACTTATCAGTTCCATATCATAGTGTACACCGGTAGAAGTTTCTCCCACATTCACCAAGAATGCCGTGAATCCCTGACCGGCAAAAGGTTCAAGCATCAATTCCGTCAACTGCTTGCCCATCGGAACTTTTATCTCCGAATAATCCAGACCATGTATTTCACAGAGTTGCACGAAACGATGGCCAAAACTACCGCCATTGACCACTAGGACACGATCAGACGGAATCAGCACATTCATCACCGTTGCTTCCATTGCAGCAGTTCCCGACCCCGTCAAAAACAACACACGTGCCGAATCTTCAGCATGAGCAAATTGCTTGATAAGCCCCTCACTATCCAACGTTAGCTCCGAAAATTCCGGAGTACGGAAATATGGAACTTGCTCTCCGCCTATCCGACGGACAGCCCCGGAAGACATCACCGGTCCTACGGTAAAATTCAGCATATCCACTTGTTTTTTCATCTTCTTATTTTTGATAAAAGGCGTTTAAGCGCCGAGCGTCGGTACGCCCTGCGTATTTCCGGCATGCGCTCCCGATAACTGTACTCCGTATCGAAGACCACAGCACCGTGCATGCTTGAACACTGGACAGGAGTCATATAGTCTGGCCCGAACACCTCTTTCAGATAAGCATCGTAATCGCCCGGAGCAGGCATCTGCATTCCCTCGAAAGAGAGCATCGCCGTACGGTCGAAAATACATCTGTCCCACATAAACCTGTCACCGACAAAGGCTACATGCCCCACCTTCTGACTTTCGTCCCAAGAATGTTGCAGCAGCATATCGTCTATATACTTATACAGATTAGCAAATCCATGCTTCGCCACCTTCCGACGCCACCACCACTTGCGGAACAACAGTCCCCAACGACCTGAAATCAAGATGGGATAATCTATCGACTTGAGACGCGTCAACCGTCTATGCACCTGCTTGACAAGCATCTTCCGTTCCGCCATGTCATCAGGTATGCCGTCAAGAATAAATATATCTATAAATATACCCTGATTGTAAGGGCGATAGCAGTCAGACGGACGCACACCCGTGGTATTGCTATTG
This sequence comes from Prevotella mikamonis, assembly GCF_055381405.1. Taxonomy (NCBI): domain Bacteria; kingdom Pseudomonadati; phylum Bacteroidota; class Bacteroidia; order Bacteroidales; family Prevotellaceae; genus Prevotella; species Prevotella mikamonis. The sequence goes on along the minus strand of NZ_AP035785.1, from coordinate 2,625,384 downwards.
CGCAACTGGGCATGCCCGCAATAATAATGCTCGTCACTATAAGGAGTCTGCAAAAAGTAAGGAGCTTCCAACTCCTTCGCACAGACGAGCTTCAATTTCTCGTAGTCAGGACGTGGCATCGTAACGTCTATATCGTCATCCCAAGGAATGAATCCCTGATGACGCACTGCTCCCAACAGCGTTCCTCCTTCTATCCAGACACGCAGATGGTGTCTCTGGCAAATATCAACCAATTTCTTGAGCAAATCGAGTTCAACTGCCCATACTTTCTTCATCTCCGCAGAGACTAGATAACCATCACGGTATTCACTGTCCAAATTCATATTCCAAGTAATTACTCCATATTGTGTATTTAGCAACAAAGGTAAGCATAAAATATGAAAACAAGCCCCATTATCGAGACACTCTACACATTACGCAAAAAAAATATATCATCCATCGACTCACAGCCTACTGACACTCATTTTTTCTGCAAAGGCCCGGCAGCATTGCTGTCCGGGCTTTGCAGCATTCCTGTTTGCACCTTGCACCAACACTGCCGAGCCTTTGCAGTCTGAGAAGGAAAATTGAGCATATATATAAAACAGGTTGGAACCAAATTCGATTCCAACCTATCTTATATCTCACTAACTCCTTAATAGCTTCCAGACTCACAGCCTGATATTTTTAATAGTAAAAGCTGTGTGTCAATGGATATTATATATTACATTATGACACACAGCTTACTAAAAAACACTTATCCTCACGAACAAATTATTCCCATCCTGGATTTTGTTTCAAGTTTTTATTCTTGAAAAGTTCGGTATTGGCAAATGGATAGAAATACATCTTATCTGAAATATTATAGGTATCCAGTTTCTCACGCTGATAAGAGAAACCCCCAGATTCATTTTTCTCAATGCAGACTTTATATATGTCCTTCATCTCATGTAGTGCTTTCCAACGGCGCAAATCCCAGAAACGGTGTCCTTCAAAGGCAAACTCCACACGACGCTCGTTATACAAACGGGCAAGGAAGTCAGAGGTAGACATGCCGGCAGGAAAGTTCGGCATTCTTACGGACGAGCGTTGGCGTACCTGATTGACAGCGTCGCGGGCAGAGAGTGTAAAGCCTGCCGGAATATTATCAGGCCCAAAGGCATGTGCTGCAGCTTCAGCATAATTAAGAAGTACCTCTGCATAGCGGAATAATACCCAGTTGTGGTCGTATTGATTGGTAGTCTGACCAGCTTCAAAGCTAACTCCCTTATTAACATATTTGCGCAAATAATACCCTGTGAGGGTAGCATTGGCTAAAGGTTGTCCATTTCTTCCACCCACAAAGGTCTCAACAGCAGTGTTGGCAGGCCACCTATCACCATTGCAAACAACGGTCATAGCCATACGCGGATCACGATTCCTATATGGATTGGAAGCTTGAGCGGGATTATCCCAACTAAACTTAGTACCATCTTTCATTTCATAGGCACTAACCAAATTTTCTGTTGGACATGTATTGCCTTTTCCACCTTTTACCCCAATAGGAAAATTCCCTGCTTCAAAGGCAGTACTTTTGCCACCAGGACGACACATAATAATCTCAGCACTCTGATTGTTGGTAGCTCCAAACAGATTGCTATAATTTGATTCCAACCTATAACCATAGGTGGAAGCTTGGTTAATGATATCATATGCAGCTTCGGCAGCAGCTTTCCAACGTGAGATTTCGTTACCAGAATTAAACAACGGGCTAGCATAATAGAGCGCAGCTCTCGCTCTCAGGGCGAGCGCAGTACCACTGGTTACACGCTGATAGTTGGATGGGCCTCCAGGAAGATCGGTAACCTTGGCAGGTAAATGCTTGGCTATCTCGGTGCATTCGTCAATAATAAACTTGAATATTTCATCGGCGGTGGCAGGTAATATATTATTGACTTCATCTATACCGATGGTCTTTGTCAGCAAAGGAACATTTCCATACCGTCTTACAAGTTCGAAATAATAGTATGCACGCAGGAATCTTACTTCGTACTGATAGTTGAGATAACTGGTATATGTATCTGCGAAGCCGTCTGAATATTTCCAATCGTCAAATGTTAATCCCAGACAATTTTCCAAATAGAAATTCGCACTATGGATTCCTTTGTAAAGATTACCATAGATATCGTCGACAGTGTAATTTGGTGCCCATGAGCCGTTGACAAAACGCTGTACTGTTGCTGTGGGGTAAGCATGGACGGCGTCGTCAGTAGCTGCATCTTGTAAAGCTCCTGATATACCATTCAAACCATTGGGAAGATAGGTATATACTTGTGTACAAAGTTGGCTGACACGAGCCGGCTCGATGGTTGTCTCTTGTTTATCAAAGTAATTGTATTCTCCTAGTTCCAAGAAGTCGCAGCTTGTGAACAAAGGGATGTATCCCATACAAAGCAGGAAAAGAATATGATATTTAGTTTTCATTGTATTCATTTTTTTAGAATGTTAAGTTGATACCAAAGGCATAGCGACGTACGGAAGGATGTCCAGAAGTCATGTTCTCTGGATCCATAACTTTGATATGGTCGAAACTGAAGAGATCATAGCCTCTAACATAGAGCTTTGCCCCATGTACATATTTCAATGCGCGTAGTTGATGAGCATTGAACTGGTAGTAAACTTCCAAAGTACGCAATTTTAAGAAAGATCCATCTTTTATCCATAGGGAGTTATTGGCATAATTGTTATCGGAGCCAACAGAGGTCAGACGGGGATAAATTGCATTAGGTGTCTCGGGTGTCCAACGATTGGCATAATACTCTTCTGATATAGTTCGGTTGCCATAAAGGGGGCGATAAACACTTGGCACACTTGAGAGAACACTGCGGTTTGCAACTCCTTGGAATTGAGCAAAAAATCCAAATCCTCTGTATTCTAGATTTAAATCGGTTGCATAGTATATCTCCGGCATAGTGCTATAACCGATAAACGTTTGATCATAGCTGTCTATAACTTTATCTCCATTGAGGTCTTTATACCTCAAGTCACCAGGCCTAACTTCCGATAGGGTCTGAACCACGCCACGCTGGTCTATTTCTTCTTGGTTTTGATAGATTCCCTCAACTACATAACCATAGAATTGGCCTATCTGATGACCTGTTCTGTTTAGATAATCATAAGGACGATACTCCTCATTTTGTTCTACGATTTTATTGCGTGTAAAAGCAAAATTACCGCCAATTGAATATTTAAAATTACCGATATTGTCACTCCAACGAGCCAAAGCTTCAATACCTTGATTGGTAACAATACCCGCATTCTTACGAGGAGCATCCAAGCCTAATGCTGATGAAATCTTACCTGCACTCGCAACAAGAATATCTGTGCGACGGTCGTGGAATAAGTCTACGGTGACAGATAACTTTCTGAAAGCTTGGAAATCTAATCCTAAATTCCATTTATGCGACTTCTCGTATGTAAGATCGGCAATACCTAATTGCCACATCCTTATACCAGTTGCAGAAGTTGGTGTTCTTCCAAAAAGATAACTGTCACCATTACCATACATATCAATAGAGATTCCATAGCCATTGTCGGCTCTTCCCGAAATTCCATAACTTGCACGTAACTTCAACATGTTCAACCAGGCTGCCTGAATAAATTTCTCCTGAGAAATCAGCCATGCTGCGCCAACAGCAGGGAATATACCCCAACGATGACCAGGACGTAATACGCTAGCAGCAGAACCCGACAAAGCCAGGTCTACGATATAGCGCTGTGCATACGCATAGTGTACTTGTCCCACGGCATCAATGAATGAATAAGAAACATTTTTCCCTTTAGCTAATATTTTATCCATTGAGTATTGCAGTGTAGAAGAGAGCGTATGTAGTCCCCATGTTTGATTATATTTGGCGAATGCACCTATATTATAATGGTTTTTAGATTGGTCAACAGAGTGACTAAATGCCAAAGCTGTTTCGTTGCGCAAAGGGGTGTAAACATACTTTTGCATACCCCAGTCATAAGCTGTTTGTTCATATCCGTAGTTACGGGCATTCGTGTCCCAGTATGTAGCCATATTGTCAAGACCGATAAAAGCTCCTATCGACAGGCCTGGAAGCCAGGAATCAAGCTTGTGCGTGATTCTCGTATCAGCATAAAAATCACGTTGCTGTACTCGGTCATAACCAGTTCCGGAAATCATTGCAACTGGATTGGTAGAAATCTCTGTTGTTCCTCCCCATACCCCATTTAGACTTTTAATAGGAAAAGCCGCTGATGGTACAGAATAGAGGGCACTGAAAATGCTCTCAAGCGAAGAATGCGGACGATTATATTCAGAGAATGTTCCTAAGATATTCAATTGCAGTTCGGTGTTACGATTGATTGCAATGTCTAAATTGGAACGTAGGTTCAAGCGGGAATATTTGAGCTGGGTGGAGTATCCATCATTCTCTTCTGTAGGTCGTAGCAGACCTAAGTCATTGAGATAGCTCAATTGAGTGTAATACTTTACGTACTTACCACCACCAGTTACAGAAAAGTTGATACTGTTTCCTGTACCATAATCACGCAATGAATGCTTCCACCAATCAACATCAGGATATACTGTTCTGTAAGACTTCTCCTGAAAGATGGCTAAATCTTCTGCATCAAAACGTGGAGACAGGCCGTCATTCACGCGAGCTTCATTGAGAGCTTGTGCATAATTATAGCTGTTAAGAAACTTTGGTGTGCGGAAAGCTTTGGCTACATTAAACTCATAAGAGAGATTGATAGTCGGAGAGCCTGTACTGCCCCGTTTCGTTTTAACTAAAATAACTCCGTTAGCTCCTCGAACACCATATAAGGCTGTAGAAGGAGCATCCTTCAACACTGTTATGGATTCGATTTCATTTACGGACAATAAGTCTAAATCCCGCTCAAAACCATCAACGATTAGGAGGGGAGTAGCTGCGTTGACCGTATTTCTTCCACGTACAGAAAGTTCACCGGTTGTTTCCCATGAAGCACCTTGTTTCTGCATTACTTGCAACCCAGGAATCAGCCCATACAATACATCTCTCGGATTTATACCTTGACGGTGTGTGAGTTGATCACTTGTTATATAAGCCGTTGCGGTCGTAGACTCTTTCAAGTCAACAGAAATATGTCGTCCGTATTCAACGGCTTGGTTATTTTTCTCTTTCTGTAAGCTATCAGATTGTGCCTGCAACAGCATAGGATAACAGAGCGGCAAGGCTAAAAGACTTGCCATATATGTTCTGAAAGTCATGATTCAAAGTTTTTATTATATTGTTTACCAACCTGGATTTTGGATTAATCCATAGTCCTTATTAATCTCTTTTGATGGGAAAGCACTTAAACACATTCTAGGATCCCAGCCACTCTTCCACCATACACGCGTATATTTAGTCAGCTCAAAAGGTTCACATTCGATTGCTTTGGTATTTTTGTTTTGATAAACATGCAGACCATGTAGCGGAGTCTCAAACACTTTATACATTTTCCATCTTATCAAATCAAAGAATCTTACTTCTTCATAGGCAAACTCTACAGCTCGTTCATGTAAAAGAGCTTCACGGAATTCGACCTGATTCATACCTCTTTTCAATCCTGGCATCCCGACACGATTTCTAACTTTGTCAACGGCTGCATAAGCTTCCGGAGTAGGTCCACCATTGTATTCATTCAAAGCTTCAGCATAATTAAGATATACTTCGGCCATTCTGATGATAGGCCATTGTACGGGACGATTATAAGAAGCCGTAGTACGGTCTAATCCCCATTTACGGCATGCAAGACCAGTTACCAGACTTAATTGATGCATTCTGCCTTGTTTCCAATCAATTCCTTTTGGATAATTGGCTACATCTCCAGGCTTTTCTTCAAACATTTGTGCTGTACGGCCATTATATCTGTCACCTGTGAGGATAATATTCTCATAGAGACGGGGATCACGATTGGTAAAAGGATGCTTTGCATGTTCAGGATTATTCCAGTCAAATTTATCTCCGTTTTTCATTTCAAACATATCAAAGAATTCTTTTGTCGGACAATAAGCCCCCCAACGAAGAGCACGGTCAAATTCCGGATTTTTCCCTGTACTAAGGAAACTTCTCCTTGAACCAATTAGTGTTTCAGTATTATCACGATCAAAATAAGCACTGGTATAGGCATCACGCTCGTCGGTGAGACCCTTATCACCAACTTCTACCAACTTATAATATCCATTGGCATTTACTGCATCAAAGAAATCCTTGCATGCGTCTGCTGCCAATTTCCAACGTTGCTTATCATAGCTGCCGAACCAAGTCATGAGCTTTGTAGAAGCTTCACCCTCAGCAAAAGCTTTATCACTATTAAATAATGGGCTGGCAGCAAACAATAAAACGCGTGTTTTTAACGCCATTGCCCCTGCTTTTGTCAAACGTCCTTCCCAAGTCCCAATTTCGTCTTCAGGAATACTCCAAGGGAGCTCTGGTTCTGCAATAGCTTCATTGAGCAGTTTAACAATGAAATCTACAGTCTCTTGCAATGTTGCACGTGGAGGAAGTTCTGTCTCTTCAAGCGATATCGCATGATCGACAAGTGGTAAAGCTCCGTAATGACGTAACATGTGAGCATAGAATACAGCCACCATTAACTTTGCTTCTGCCTTCATACGCGCTTTTTCCGCAGTCCCCATATCGGGAACTTTGTCTACATTCTGATAGAATATCCAAGCATGACGAATAGCAGTCCAAACTCCCGTACGCGAAAAATCCATCTTCGTATAGTTCTGGTAGTCCTCTGTAGCTGCATTGTATAAGCCGGGATAATAGAATACTGCCAAAGAAGAATAGCCCATATTATCATAGTTGATATCTGTCAATCCTTCAATAGTTGCATAATGCATCTGTGTTGTAAAACCAGGAGTTTCCATGCCATAGGGAAGTAGTTCGTAACTATGCCACAAAATTCTTCGAGCGTATTCTGCTTTCCCGAAAATAGTATCAATTGTCACATCTGTGCTAGGGGGCTTCTGTAAAAACTTATCTCCAACAGCCAAATCCTCACACGCGGTGAAAGCCCCTAGTATCAGTACTGCGACTAGTGCTATCTTTATATTTTTTAATGTCTTCATATCTATTCTATAATAAGGTTTTATTAAAATCCTACTCTAAGACCGAAATTAACAACTTTAATCAAGGGATAAGTATGCCCCATAGGATTAGCTTCTGGGTCAGATACTTTCAATTTGTCAAAAGTAAGTAGATTGTAACCAGACAATGACATACGTAAAGAGCTGATACGCAGACTTTGTATGATATTTTTAGGGAAACTATATCCAAGCTCAATATTCTTTAAACGCAAATATGAAGCATTCCTCATCCAAAGATCAGAACCTTGATAATTGTGTGTTTGATTGCGTAAAGACAGAGCTGGAGCTTTAGCCGAATTTCCTTTTTCAGGAGTCCAAGCATCAGTTATCATATACTTCATTAAACTGAAGTTTCTTGATTCTCCGAATGGGAGACGATAGATATCATATAATAAACGTGATGTCTTGAATGCGCCAGAAAAAGTCATGCTGAAATCAAAACCTCTCCATGAAAATCCCATATTCATTCCCATCGTGTAAATAGGGTAAGTGGGATTGCCAATACTACATTCATCATTGTTGTCTATGCGCCCATCTCCATTTAAGTCTTTATATTTTACATCTCCTGCCAATGGTATGTATCCACTTCCTTGATCAGGAATACCACCTGGCTGTCCCTTTAAGGTTGCATAATTTGCAACTTCTTCCTCTGTAAAATATCCATCAAAAACATAGCCAAATCCTTGACCGACTGATTTTCCTGTTTGTTGCATCCATTCATATGGGAACTTAGTCTCATCCATGAAAACAATCTTATTCTTGGCATAAGACAAATTACCGCCTATATAATATGAGAAGTCCTTAAATTTATCCTGCCAACGTAGGCTAAGTTCGTATCCATGATTGTCTACTTTTCCTAGATTCATTACCGGAAGATTTATTGCCAAATAGAGTGGAACCGTACCGCGAGAAATAAGAATATTCTCTCGGTGTTCTATGAAGTAGTCGAAGTTTAGACTCAATTTTTCTTTGAACAGTTTCAAATCTAAACCGTAATTTTGCTTTACAGACGTTTCCCAAGTTACATTAGGATTTCCCACTTTACCTTCAGATGCTCCTGTAATATTGGTATTGGTTGTGGTTCCAAAGCTATATGACCCTGTAGAGATATTGTATGAGTCCGGCAGATACAAGAAACGTGAGTTGTCACTTGTAATGTCGTTTCCCACCTTACCATATGACGCTCTCAGCTTCATATATCCTATAGTAGATTTCAATGATTTAAAGAAATCTTCTTCAGAGAGAATCCAACCGATAGAGCCTGCGGGGAATAGACCAAATCGGTGTCCTTTGGCAAAGTTTTCTGAGCCATTGTATCCCACACTGACATCCAAGAGATACTTGGTCTTATAGTCGTAGGTACCGCGACCAACGAATCCTATATAACCTCTTGGAATTCCTTCAAAATAGCCAGTAGGATAATATTTCATAGTTTGATTATACATAGCCAATCCCGAAACATGGTGATCTCCGAAATCTCGTTTATAATTCAAAGCCCCTTCTAAGTACCAATCTTTAGAGTGACTGTTAGACTCTTGTAAATAGGTTCTAGCATAATTGTTTACGATTCTCAAAGCGAGGTTGCCATTCTCATCGGTAACTGGCTCATACAAGGCCTCATAACCTTCATGTCGCTTATAAACAACAACACCACTATTGTAAGCACCTTTAAGATGGAATGTAAGGCCTTTAGTAAGAAAGTCCAATTTTTGGGTGATTTGAGCGTCAAAATTCATCACGTTATTCAAGGTTGTATTATACCCTGTACCATAATACTTTAAGCCATCGTGAATATTGCTGATAGCAAATTGACTGGAGTTCATCCTAATATGCTTACCATCTACAATTCCTGCTCCTGCAAAAGGAACAGCAGCATAGATATCTCTGAACATCATGGCAAGACTAGTATTTGCACCATTATTATAATTAGGCTCTTGTCTATTACCAAAATAACCTCCTAAATTCAGTTGCAGCGAAGTGGTTTTCGTTAGACTGATATCCAGATTCATGCGATAATTATAGCGTTCATAGTTGAAGCCACGATCGTTCCTGTTTTTAAAAACTTTGAACAGTCCCTCTTGTGTAAAAACACTTAATGATGCAAAGTACTTAATTTTTTCTGCACCACCCGAAACATTGATATTATGCTGTGTTTGGAGGGCCGACTTCCTAACAAGCATATCAGTCCAATTTACATCTGGATGAGTCAAAGGACTGCTATGTGTGCGAAATTTCTCCAAATCGTCATCATTGAAAAGCAGCATATCTTTGCTTACACCATCGTGTAGCTGTGCCTTATTATATTCAGAAGCCCATTCATAGCTGTTGGCAAATTCAGGAATTCTGGAAGGAATTTGGCAAGCAACCGAAGTAGAGAAGTTTATTTTGGGTGCTTGATTAGTACCACGTTTGGTCGTAACAAGAATAACGCCGTTGGCACCACGTACACCAAATACGGCTGTTGCCGACGCATCCTTCAAGACGGTTATATCCTCAACTTCATTCGGATCTATCTGCGAAAAAGAACGCTCAACACCATCGACAAGAATTAGAGGACGAGACAATTCGGCATTCATAGAACCGACACCACGCACTAATAAAGAAGATTCATCGGCACCAGGTTGGCCACTTTCCTGAATACTTGACAGACCAGGCACTTTACCAGCTAAAGCATTTGTCATACTGGCAACTGGCGATTTAAGCAACTCTTTCTGGTTAACAGAAGATAAAGCCCCCGTTACTGTTACCTTACGAGTTGTACCGTAAGCAATAACTTGTACGTCACCGAGTGACACCGCATCTTCACGCAGTTGTATTCTTATGGGCGAATTATCTTTCACAACAACTGTCTGTGACAGATATCCCACACATGAAATCTCAATTTTGGACTTCAGCGCGACCGTTAAGTGGAATTCACCTTGTACATTGGTGACAGTCCCTGATTTTGCACCTACTACTCTTACTGTTGCACCTACAACAGGCCCCATTTCGTCAACGACCGTTCCATATACATCAACTTTCTTGTCAGCCACATTAATATAGTTTGGCCCTGGCGATGCAGATGTTGCAGAAAAGGGTAGGAATCCCATTGTTAGCATAAAAATGCCACACAGAACAATTCTACTTTTCATTAGATCTTGGTTTTTGGTATTTGATATTAATAATTTAAGCATCATGGTTACACTTTATTACATTATTATTGACGATAATACACGTCAGTAAGATTTTACGATTATCAAATTGCAAATTTAAATAATTATTTGATTTCTTGTATCTTTTAGTCAGAAAAATAACAAAAAAAAATACTCTTTTAAATATGTATGGGCCTCATTGGGTTATATTTTGTTAAAAAAATCAGCATTCCATCAGTAAACAACTTTGAGTTTGTCATTTAATGACTACATTTGCTAAAACTATTTCTCATATGTATGTCTATCACTGAGTTAAACATGTCATTAAAATAGTCAGAATTAAGAACATATTATGAGATATGAGTGTATGGAGAAATATAAATAAGTATTGGTATATTCGGTGAATTTATCTTTTTCATATGAACAAGATAGTAATACCTTGTAGCTCTTGTGAGGGGGATACTCATCATTATTATTCCGCTTAGAAAAAATAGAGAACTGAAATCAATTTTATAATTATACAAAGAGATGAAGACACAAAAAGTAAGTATTGTTACAAGCCTGATGTTGAGTTTCATTATTATATTCTGCGCTTGTAATAATGAATTGACAGACGAAACTCAGGAAAATCCAGTAGAAGAATCAGCCAAAGAGAGAAGTTATGCTCCCATTAGCTATCATTGGCCTGACTTAGACAAAGGCGATGCCAGCGTATGGAAACAATATTTTAGAGCTGGCGGTTTAAGTTTTGTTATATTAAATCATTCGGAGAACGACTGGACTGATAAAACACGTATCAATATATATAAACGTGCAGGAGAGGAAGCAAAAGCCGCTGGTGCAAAAAAAGTCTTGTATTATGTCCCAACTCACAAAGGAATGGCTGGTAATCCGACAAAGTGGGGTGAAGGTAGAGCTGATGCTGCAAAGTGGTCAAAGGAATACATTTTAGAGGTATTAGATCATTGCAAGAAGAATTATCCTATTTTTGAAGGAGTTTTCTTAGATGAATTCAGTTCGTGTATGGGAAGTCATGCAGAACGTCTTGACTGGTATCGAGATCTTGTTCAGAGTATTAAGGCTCGTTATGGTAAGGATTTCTACATAGTAGGGAATCCTGGTACGACCATAGCTGATGGTTTGTTAGATATTCCTGTAGATACTTATATGACAATAGAGACAACTGCTGACGAATACTTATCTGCCACCCCTAAGACTTGGTATCAACCCACTAAAAAGATGATTCGCCAGCCATCTAATCGTATTTGGCATGTTGTTTATGGAGTAAAGAAAGAACAATTAAAGGACGTGTATGAAAAGGCTTATAAACTGAATGTGGGACATTTATATGTAACTGATTTAAATTTGGTGCCTGGGGATGACAAATTGGGCATACCGACAGAGTCTCCTTATAAGAATCCTCCTGCTGACTGGGTAATTGCACCCATGAAGGCTTGGTACACAGGGACTTTGGATGAGTATTGGAAAACACATCCTTAATTTCAATCATATATAACTGGGAAAGTAAATATCCTCTCCTGTATGTGTTATGTATATAATAACAGTCTGCTTTAAATGTTGAATTCATTCAAGCATGCCAGTAACAATCAGTTCATTCAACATTCCGAGTAACATAGCCATCATAAATAATACAAACAGTCTGAGTTTGAAAATCTTTCATACATTGAAGGTTGTGTTATTTTAATAGTCTCAATCGACTCACAGCCTACTGACACTCGATTTTCTGCAAAGGCCCGGCAGCATCGCTGCCCGGGCTTTGCAGCATTCCTGTTTGCACCTTGCAGCAACACTGCCAAGGCTTTGCAGTCTGAGAAGGAAAATTGAGCATATATATAAAACAGGTTGGAACCAAATTCGATTCCAACCTGTTTTTATATCTCACAAACTCCTTAACAGCTTACTCTATTCATCCAGTTTGTTCAATGCAAAAACATAAGCGCCGAGAGAAATGGATTCGCTAGTGCCGAAACGGGAACGGATGACGCCGATACGTTTACTTTCCTGATACTCTACTTCGTGGTCGGTTCCTGGCACTCTCACCTTCTTAGTCCCCATCTTACAGAATTCTGCCATACTCTTGGGGTCTTCCAGATTATAAACTACTGCCTGCATATGGCCGACTTCACAACCATTCATCATCTTGAGCTTACTATTCATCTCGTCAACCAAGGCTGGAAATATGAGGTCGGCACTATTTGCCAAGCCCCCACCGACAACTACCACGCCGTCAATAACAGTGTCGGCCATTGCAATAGCATCTCCAGCCATCTCGCCCAATTCTGCAAAACTCAGCCTTGCCGCTTTTACATCACCCTCGGCTTTACTCTTGGCAATAGCAGCAATATCCTTGGGCGTAAGCTCGCGTGCATCGTTGCTTAGTTCTTTGTAAACACGCTTTATTGCCCTGATAGCAACGCTCTCTTCTATAATATGGTCACTATACTTCTTATTGCGAAAACACCAAATACTACCACCAAGACCATTGTCGCCCATCAGCAATTTGCCACCGATGACAGCTCCGCAGCCGAAACCTGTTCCGAGGGTAATACCCAACAAGTGTTTATAAACTTTAGTGCTACCGCTTTGTTTCAACATATTGTTGATTTCCGGCAATGCACCATTCATCGCTTCGCCGTATGCAAAGAGAGCCCCATCATTATTGATGAATACAGGAATATCGAACTTGCTCTCAAGGAATGGGCCAAGAGCCACGCCACCACGGAATGATGGGAAATTGGGTAAGTCTCCAATAACACCGCGCTCATAGTCAGCAGGACCGGGAAATGCGAAACTGATTGCACAAGGAGTTTCAGGGCAAAGCCTTTTCACATGCTCAAATCCTTTTACGAGTTGTGCAAGACACATTCCAAGATTGTCGGCATTAGAAGGCAGGGAATAGGGTTCAGCGATGAACTTGCCATACTGCATTGCTGAGAAAATAAAATTTGTTCCCCCGGCATCTAAGGTCAATACAACTCTACTGTCTTTAGAATAATCCATGTCTTATGATAGTTTTTATGTCGTTAATGCCTTGTCATTTACAGTAAAGGCACATAAAGCAAGGTAAAGCGCGCACACAAGGATTACCAACACACTGCTGGTTACTCCATATCTGGAAATGCAGAAACCTATAACAGGTGTTATTACTGCACCTCCCGATACTGCCGTCATCATCAAACCGGAAATGTCGTTTGCCTTGTCGGGGCATATTTGCATGGCTACAGAGTAGATAATAGAGAATACCGATGAAGCAAAGAATCCGATAGCGCTGATGGCTACCATACTCACATGAGGTTCGCTGCTCATCCATAATACGAGGATAGACACGATACATAGAACGATGTTGATTCTAAAATATCTAGCCTCGCTCACCCTGGTGAGCCAATAAGAACCGAGAAGAGCACCTATTGTCCTGAAAAGGAAATAGAACTGCGGTGCAAACTTAGCATCGGCAGCCGTCCATGAAAAACGCGTCATCATAAGCTTAGAGCTGATAAAGTTTACGGAGACATCAAGCCCCACAATGAATAGGATGCCGAGGAACAGCATAAGAATTTTGCCGTTTTTCAGAAGACTGAATGTCGCAGCAAAAGAAAGGTCAGGAGCATCTACGTGTTCCTTCTCAATCGGAGTAGCCCAAAGCCATATACCCGTAATAATTGTGATAAGGCCAAGAATTGGAAAGCAATAGAACCACTTTTCTTCGCCCCATTGGTGAACGGCTAAGATTACGATTTCCGGTCCGCAAAGCGACGAAACGGCTTTCACCACCTGTCCTGCCGTAAGTGAACTTGTAAGATACCGCTTGTTTTTGATAACATTCGTAACCAGAGGATTCAGCGATACCTGGATAATAGTATTACCAATACCAAGGAGAGCAAAGGCCAACACGCAGGTCACAGTATCATAATAGAACAATGGCAAGAGCATTCCTGCCACGGTAACAATAAGACTCACGATGACAGTATTCTTACGACCTATGCGGTTCATGACGTTTGCAAAGGGAATACTGAGAAACAGAAACCAGATGAAAACCATAGAGGGTACAAAACCTGTCATGGTGGCCGACCAGCCGAAAGAGCGCTGCACATAGTCGGACGACATACCCACAATGTCACAGAAGCCCATAACGAAGAATCCCAGCATGAGGGGGATTATCTGGAGAAGAGTAGATTTGCTATTCATATTTTTCACTTTAAGATATCTTTTAATTTCACCCAGAAGAATCTGGGCTGATAAGAAGTAATGTCGCTCCACAGTTGTGGGAAGTCAAGGGTATTCACACAATAGCCCACCAACATCCATCCGCGGTCAATATACTGGGGATGTGCCATAGCGTTGTACGTAGTCCACCCCTTCTTCAATCCATATTCAGGAGTATCGTAAATCATGTGTTCCTTACCCCACGGACCATAAGGCGTAGAAGAAACATAGGTATAGATTTCCCTACTGCCATGCTTCTGCGTGAGCAATACATACTTCTTCTTATATCTGAACACTGAGAACTGCTCTGAAAGGCTCACCATCTTGCCCGACAGAGGTGTGGCTTCGACAGCATTACGACTCCAACCTTTACCTGTGTAGAACTCCATGTCGAGGTTTTCCGGACTGGTATTCTTGTAGCGCATGACAAACAATTTGTTTTTCTCACCTATCTTTTTTGAACCATAGGTGTAAATATAATCTTTCTCCTGCATACATCCAAATCCGAAGTGAATACCGTTAATAGCCTTTGACGGTATGTTGAATGTACGCACAATTCTGAAATCTTTCAGGCTTACTTCGGCCAAATCGATGGAATGCCAGTAGAAATCGAAAGTCCCTTTGCCCGTCATGACGATATTCTCCAGAAAGATATAGGCAGAACCACTCTTGCAGAAGCCATGTCCAGGCCACTGTACTGTCCGCAGGCTATCCTTGTTGGGAGTCGTGAAAAACGCAGCAGGGGCATCAGGTGTTCCTTTTGTTATAGTGACAGCCTTTTCTCCCTCTACGACAGAGATTGAGTTTCCACTGATGAAAGGAGCATCGGAAGGACGGGTGTTGCCCGATACGCCACCATAAAAGGAGTCGCCCCAAAGGAACAACGACCTACTACCCGGCAGAGGGAATGAGATAGCGCCGTCACCACCAGTAACGTTTCCCACTCCAGACTTGAAGAGTATCTTTGCAAAAACAGTGTCAATACGGATACTGACATTATCCTGTGCAAAACCCTGAATGAAAAACAGACTCAGTAAGAAAAAGATAGTTTTCAGTCGCATACGTAATCATTTGTAGGATGTAGGGTGAGACATCGTTGGAGGCATAGCAGCATCAGCACTACCCCATTTGGTATTGGGCTTCGCCCCCATTACAAATTTCAGGGTACCACCGTTTACTATATCTTTATGGTAAATCCAAGACCTATCAAGCAACTTGCCGTTGAGATATGCTCTCTGCACGTAGATATTCTCTGGCGATGCGTTCTGGGCTTCGATAGTAAAGGTCTTTCCACCATAGTATTGCTTATCGAGATGCAATACTACTTTAGAGAATACAGGGCTGCCAAGATCCCAAATTGGTTCTACAGCACAACCTCCCTGCATCTGGAAGAGTCCAAGTGCACTGAGGGTATACCATGCCCCCATCTGGCCTTCATCTTCGTCGCCCATCCAACCTCCTTCAGGCTTGTCACCATAAAATCCATTCATGATAGAGCGTACCCACTTTTGTGTAAGCCAAGGCTTTCCGGCATAATTGAAAAGATAAGCAGCTTGCATATTGGGCTGGTTACCATGATTGATAGGGAGTACCCCCATAGAACTGAGACTCTCGGAGAAATCGACGCTTTCAGAACTGAAATGCCATTTCTCCGATGTAACGAATCCCCTGTTCAGACGAGTACAGAATTCATCCTTGCCAAGAAAGTCTACCACGTATTTCACATCATGAGGTACAAACCATGTATATTGCCATGCGTTGCCTTCCACGAAACCTGCCCCAAGAAAAGTTGTATTACCCAAGGAATCGAACGGCTCGTACCAACTGCCGTCAGCATTCTTCATACGAACATATTTCACATTCGAATCGAAAATATTTTCAAAATTACGTGCACGCTTAGCAAACTTTGCAGCAACTTCACTCTTACCTAGAGCTTTGGCGTATTCGCTGAAAGCCCAGTCGTCGTAAGCATATTCCAATGTATTGGATACAGGCCCTACTTCGGTAGGCACATAACCGTGTTTCATATAAGCATTCAAATGCCTGTTTCCGACCCACCCATCAGCCTCGTGAGGACGTCCCTGAACCGTCTGCTGATGCAACATCGCCTCAAAAGCCTTCGACGTATCGAAGTCGCGAATACCAGCCATATATGCTGAGGTAATAAGTTCTGTAGCATGAGAGGCGACCATGATACCGGTATATTCCAGACCAGCTGGCCCTTTAGGTAACCAACCGCCCTTATCGTACATCTCAAGCATGGTGTTGATGAAAGTCTTTGAAACCGAGGGAGTAAAGAGATTCCACAAACCATTAAGATTCCAGAAAGTATTCCAATAGGCATCGCTGCCAATCATAGGAGAAGAAGGATTGCTCAATTTCTGTGGCTTTTCGTACATGTCAACATACTTACCATCTACGTCGCTCATTATCATTCGTGCACAATAAGTTCTGTAAAAGTTTGTATAGAACTTGCGTTTCGCCGCCTCATCATTGGAAGTAATCTCTATCTTGCCAAGAATCTCATTCCATTTATCTTGTTGATTCTTAACAATAGCATCAAAGTTGCTGTTGAATGGGGACATCTCTGCTTCGAGATTCAATTTTGCCTGTTCAGGACTAACAAAGGAAAGTCCTACCTGGAACTCTATCTGCTCGTCTTTTTCTGTATCGTATTCCACAAAAAAGCCAGCTTTTTTATTCCCCCAACCAGACGAAAAAGTACCATCTACATTACGTGAAACCTTGTCTTTCTTCCATCCATTGAATGTTATGAATGGCTTGTTGAATTTGATATAGAAACATACCATATAATTCTGAAAGCTTGCACCAGCATGTCCTTGTTGGAAAGTGAAGCCTTTTATTTCTGTGTCAGAGACCTTGGTAATATAGCTATTGGTGAGTTCGTAACCATATTCATCGTTGATATTGAGATCAAAGAGAATACGAGAACGATAATTTTTAGGGAATGTGTAACGGTGTACCCCCACACGTTCTGTAGAAGTAAGCTCAGCTTTTACATTGTAATCGTCGAGTATAACGGAATAATACCCAACTTTGCTCACTTCTGTTTCCTTACGGATATTAGAACGATAGCCCGACCACGGTTTATCTTCATCGCCAGGAACGATTTTGAGTTCGCCAGTCGTAGGCATCGCCAACAGTCCAGCTAAAGTCCAACCGTGGATATGGGAGAATCCGGCAATGTTATGAATATTGTATTCGTAACCAGCCTTCCAACCTGTATCTTGATTGTCTGGCGCCAACTGTACCATACCGAATGGCATGCAGGGACCGGGATGCAGAGCCCAACGCGAATTACTGGTTCCGATAAAAGGATCTACATAATCCACGGGGGCTTTTTTGCTATTGCTATTACTATCACCCTTATCTACTCTTGCTAAACTTGCAGAACAAGCTATCAAGACAAAAGAAAGGGTCATGAAAAGTTTTTTCTTCATACGTAAATTAAAGATTAATATCCGTCATTCTGTGTTAGCTGCCCATTTGACAGGTTAATTTCTCTTTGGGGTATGGGGAAGTACCTATTCTCTACGCGCGGCTTAGAACTGCTTTTAGCTGTTTTGATTACATTCACGAACTCCTGTGGTGCAAGCATTCGTTTCAGGTCAAACCAACGATGGCCTTCCATAGCAAACTCATGACGATATTCATCGAGAACTGCCTTCTTGAAGTCAGTATAGCTTGTAGGAATAGGATTGTTTCCAAGCCCTGCTCTTGTTCTTACAGCCTTCAAAGCATTCTTAGCCTCTGCTGTAGGAGCAGAGTGTAGTTCGTTAGATGCCTCAGCAATAATCAGATACATCTCCGCTGTACGAATTGCCGGGAAGATAGCATCGGAGTTATTACCTTTTGGCTCGGCAGACTGATCCCAATACTTGAAGAAATAGGCCTTGGGCAATGTCTCTACCGAACCATCATTGTAAGTAAAGCGCTTTTTGACAGTAATATCTTTTCTAAGATCGTTAGCATCGTAACTATCGTAAAGATTATCAGTGCAATATTCCCAACCCTGTGCATTGTTAGGACCACCCTTGCCCGTATCCATGTTTGGAAGGAGACGTACAAGGAATTGCCCACCTTTCCATCCTTCGCTAAGACTTGTATTGAAGTTCACACCATAGATGATTTCAGAGTTGAAACGATTGGCTATCTTATACAAATCGGCAAAGTTGCTCATCATTGGGAACGATGGGATAACACGCTGGGCACAGTCGATGGCACGCTGATAGTAACTTTTGTCGCCCGTTTCGGCGGCATATGTGTTATAAACACGTGCTAGAAGGGCTGTAGCAGAAAGGGCATAAGGACGCCCACCCCCCTGACGTGCAGCATAGTTCATATTCTTTTCTGCAAACTGCAAGTCCTCAAAAATCTGAGCATAAATCTGGATAGCCGGTGTTCTAGGCATCTGTTCATCACTTGCTCCTGTCATATCATGAAGACGAAGGGGGACATCACCGAACATACGGACGAGGTCGAAATAAACCATTCCACGGAAGAAACGAGCTTCGGACAGCAGTTGGTTCTTCAAAGTTTCATCCATTTCTACTCCAGGTATTTTGTCGATGACAACATTGCAACACTTCACTGTCTGATAAAAATCGCGCCAAAGTATCTCAAGAGGTTTGTTGTATTTGTCGATTTCCAGATTGTCAATAGACTTGAAATCGTTGCTGGTATTATTAGAGCCGGCATTGTCGGATGCCAAATCTTGCAACACCCAGTAATAATTATAGAACAACCCACCAAAGTTCTCGTCCCAAAGGCCATTTGGTGAATACCCGCTGATGAGATAATCGTAGATAGCATTGGTAGCCGATACTGCCTGCTGAGACGTTTTATAGTAACTCCCCGTTGTCATATTTCCCTTTGGAGTCTCTTCTAGAAAGTCACTGCTACAAGAGGACAAAAGCGCAGTTGCTATGAAGTAATATATATACTTTTTCATATTGGAAGTTTTTAGAAGTTAGCTTTTAAACCGAATTCAATAGATTTGCTCATTGGATAAGTTCCGTAATCAGCACCCATAGAGAGATTGTCATTTGCGAAACGGCTTACTTCTGGGTCGTAGCCGGAATAGTCTGTAATGGTAAACATATTCTTAGCACCAACGTAAACTGTAAGACCAGTGCAGAGGAACTTGCTCAATAGCGTTTTATTGAAAGTGTAGCTAAGTGTGATATCTTTTACTCTCATATACGTACCGCTTTCAACATAATGGTCGGAGAGAATATAGCCTGCCGACTGCATGGTAGCACGTGGATAAATACTCGAAGGATTGTCTGGTGTCCATCGGTTCAATACTGCTACAGAGTTATTGTGGTAGCCATCGAGACTCTCTAGAGAGAACTTATTGAAGTTCACTATCTTATTGCCGATATTGCCTTGGAGATAAACGGTCAACGAGAGGGAAGACTTATCGTTGAAAGTATAGCTGAACGTATTGTTAAGACCATAAGCTATATCAGGGTTAGCATTGCCCAACTCGTAAAGGTCGTTCTCGTTCAATACTCCGTTTTCATCTTTGTCTACATACTTCCTGTCTCCAACTCTGAGGGTTTTTCCAGCAAAGAATGGAATCTGTCCAGGGACTTCATCAGACTGCACGATACCATTAGTCCGATAACCATAGAGCGTTCCGATAGGCTTGCCTTCGGTAATTCTTGTCCAATATGTAATACCTAGGATGGAAGCACCGTGAAGCGACTCCGTTGAACCAGCAAGATCGGTAATCCTGTTCTTGTTATACCCGAATGTAACATCTATATTCCAGTTGAACTTACCGGCAAATGGCACTGCATTGATGGTAAAATCAAATCCTTTGTTTTCAAGATTACCAACGTTCTTCATGATGGCATCGTAACCACTATGGTATGATACTGGCATATTAAGAAGCAAGTTCGAAGTCTTCTTCACATAGAAATCTGCAGTAAGATTCAATCTGTTACTGAATAAACCGAGATCAAAACCAAGGTTGGTCTGCGCTGTTGTCTCCCACTTTAAATCCTGATTACTCAAGGTATAAGGTGCTAGCCCCGTTGCTACTTCTGAGTTTCCGAAGTAGGCTTCAGTAGCATACATCAGGCCCTGTGAACTGTAAGGAGCAATACCTTCATTGCCCACTACACCATAACTCAATCTGAGTTTAAGGTTAGAAACCGTACTCTGATTTTTCATAAACTTTTCTTCAGAGACTCTCCATGCCGCAGACGCAGAAGGAAAGAAACCGTACTTATTTCCTCTACCGAACTTTGAAGAGCCGTCGACACGCCCAGAAACTGAGAAAAGATATTTTTCTGCAAGGTTATAGTTTACACGTCCGAGGTAAGACACCATCTGCCACTCAGCGATGCCTGATGTTGCAAGCTGCGTAAGACTACCCGATTGGATGGAATGATAGCCCAGGAATCCATCTTCAAAATCGGCTGTAGCAACATTAGAAATTTCACTTCTGAATCCCTGTGCTGTCATACCAGCCAGGAAATTGAAGTTGTGCTTGCCGAAACTTCTAAGATAATTGGCCGTATTTTCCCATACCCACGTGTAACCATCACGATGTCCTATGTTGGCATATCCACCATTCGACTCTGCCCGTTTGATAGTCTTCGGGGCAAACGACTGGTCTTTAATGTTGAAATAGTCTATACCGATACTTGACTTGAGGATAAGACTTGCAATAGGGTTCCACTGCAAATAGGCATTATCGAGTGTACGGAAGGTCGTATTTGTATTCTTTGCTTCATAAGCATCCTGAACAGGATTACCCACATTAGGAGACGAAAGATTGTTCTCGTATGTGTACTCCCCATTAGTATAAACACCGAGTGCTGGATTCATCTCTAATGCCCATGAAGTGATACTCGATGCAAAACCACCCTCTGAGTTCGTTACAACGCCATGTGATTGGCTATAGCTCAAATTACTTGTAACCCCGAATGTAAGCCACTTATTGATTTCTTGTGAGAAGTTCATACGGAAATTACCCTTTCCAAAGTCTGAACCGATGATGATACCATCCTGAAGCACAAGATTGCCAGATGCAAGATACTTAGTCTTATCAGTACCACCGGCAATAGAAACATCATAATTCTGCAACAAAGCGGTGCGGAATATTTCGTCTTGCCAGTCTGTCGAGGACTTTGCAAGGTTATTCAAGCCCGCAAAAACAGGCTTTCGCTCTACACCGTCATTGTCAGCAGCTTCGTTAGCAAGATTTGCAAGCTGAACAGCATTAAGCATATCCATCTTCTTTGAAAGATGCTGAAAAGAGAGATGTGAACCAAAATTGATGACAGGCTTACCAGACTTTCCTTGCTTTGTCGTAACAAGCACAACACCATTGGCACCTCTAGAACCGTAGATAGCTGTTGCAGAAGCATCCTTGAGAATCTCCACAGACTCTATATCGCTAGGATTAATTGTGGTAAGAGGATTCAGCGTAGGATTCTTGGTAGCACCTGTTGACAACGATGTCGGGTCGCTAATCACCGGCATACCGTCGATAACGTAAAGTGGTTCGTTGTTACCATTGATAGAACTTGTACCACGAATACGAATAGAAGTGCCACCACCAGGTTGTCCCGATGTATTCATTACCACTACACCCGATGCACGCCCTTGGAGTCCCTGGTCGAAAGATGTTATCGCGGTACGACTAAGTTCGTCGGCCTTGATAGTAGAAATGGCAGATGTAAGATCGCTCTTCTTCTGGACACCATAACCGACAACAACCACATCATCAAGAGCCTTGAGGTCTTCCTGCATAGTAATAGT
Source organism: Prevotella mikamonis (assembly GCF_055381405.1). Taxonomy (NCBI): domain Bacteria; kingdom Pseudomonadati; phylum Bacteroidota; class Bacteroidia; order Bacteroidales; family Prevotellaceae; genus Prevotella; species Prevotella mikamonis. The sequence continues at coordinate 2,603,127 of NZ_AP035785.1, read as the reverse complement.
ATACGTGGTTTTACCTGCTACGACTTTAACAGTGGCAGTCTGATAACCGATATAAGACACACTAATGACATCGTTCGGAGAAGCCATTACTTTGAAACGACCATCCAGGTCGGTAATAGTAGCTGCCTTACCTTTATTGACAGCTACTGTAGCACCCAGAATTGGTGCATCGCCGGCATCCACAACTACACCTGTGATTTGCTGTTGGGCCATAGCGCTTGCCACAGACACGAACATGGCGAGAAGCAATAGGAAAAATTTCATATGTTTTTGCGTTTTCATACTCTAAACAATTAAAGATTAATAGCTGCCCGGATTACAGGCTTCAATATGATAGCTTGCCGGATTTGCACCACCATACGGGCGGAAGTCGTCTGTCTTTGAAACTGGTTCGAACGTTTCGACCACACGCTCATCAGCTGCATATCCTGGAAGGAATGAAAGATCTTGGCGACTTTCGAGAATCATTTTTCGGTCTTCGAGTTGAAGTACCTTGTATTTAGTAATGACAGGGGCAGCAGGCGAGAAGATATTATACTTAATCGTATAGAGAGAATCTACCTTCGCACCATTCATGACAGCCTGCCATGAGCAGTAAGAATCCAGAGTTTCCATCCTGCCTGCCGAATACACATCTCCCCAATCTACCTCCCAGGTTAGGTCGGGATTGAAGCGATTGATGTTGTCTTTCATATCGGCCGTAGCATAATCATCGCTTTGAATAATCTGAGAAGTCAACTTCCAATCATACTTCAGGAGAAGTGGCATCTGCGCTATATCCACCGTACAAACAATGTCGGCAGCATCAACGTTATCATTATTAGCATCTTTGGCATAGAAAGAATAGACAAGAATACCAGTCTCATCTCCAGACACGATTTCCTGCCTGAAGGTGTATGGAAACGTCATAGAAGCCGCCTGAAAAGTATGCTCGTACGACTCAACGGTCTTACCATTGATACTTTTCTTTACGTTAATAGCATTTACTGCAGATGGGTCTGACAAGTTGATATCGACAGCAACGGTATCACCAATTTTCACAGTGGCCGTGTACTGGCTGAGAGTCAGCAGATTAACAGCACTCCGGTCACTATCGCATGATGTAAATCCAACTGTCAAGAGAATTGACATCACCGAACACAAGATAATAGATTTTTTATACTTCATATTTAGGTAGGTAGTAGGTTTTGGTAATAGACTATATTCTCACATATGCTTTCAATGTCATACAGCGCTTGCCTGCCGACAATCCATAAGGCTCTATCACATATTCTTCAACAGAGGCTGGGATAATAAACGTTTCTGCATAGTGTACGACAAATGGCTCAAACGCATTCGTCGGGCTTGTAATGACAGCTTCGTCCCCATCTACGAGGTTAAGCACATTTACACTTCCGTCGGTTTTATGAAATACCTTTCCCGTAAAAGTATGGCGACGGGTTTCAATAAATTCGTTCGGATGCAATCCCGTTCGTTCTTCCACATAGTCATCGGTTTCCTCGATAACAGAAAAACGGTTGCAAAGGTGTTTCCGGGCATATTCTGTATCGCGCCCCCAGTCAATGACCTGTCTCCCTCGTTCAACATTGATAGGACGTGGTTTACCATCAAGGCCGAGACGTTGCCAGTCCCAAAGTTTGAAGGTGAAAAGATTTGGTGTAGAACTTATCTCAAGCACCATACTGTTTTGGCCGGAACAATGAATAGTTCCACCAGGAATCAAATAATGGTCGTGCTTTTTTGCAGGGAACTTGTTTACATATTTTTCTGCATCGAAAACCAGATTCCCCTTCTGGGCTGCACGCAAATCGTCAATCATCTGCTCCTTGTCTATGCCTTCTTTCAATCCCAGGTAGACAACAGCTTCGTCAGTAGCATCGAGCAGATAATAGCTTTCGTCTTGCGTATAATGTATGCCAAAGTTCTCGTGTACAAACTGCGTCGTTGGATGAACCTGAAGACTAAGGTTTCCACCTTCCATCGTGTCAAGGAAGTCAAAGCGGATAGGAAAACTCTTTCCGAAACGGCTCTCTACAGCTTCACCAAGCAGACGACGAGTTTCGAAGAGTACAAGATTTTGCGACGGCATCTCAAAATCCACACCATCCACATTGAAGTACAGACTATTCTCTTCCGGCACACAGTCGAAGCACCATCCATAGTTGATTTTCTCCATATCCAGACCGCAGACCGTCTTCATCCACTGCCCTCCCCAGGGAGCCGGGTCAAAGAACGGAACAACCCGGAACGGCTGCCGTGCAGTCTTCTTCAGGCCTTCCATCATCAACACATTGGAAATCATCTTTGGTTCGCCGGCTTTGTTGGTATCAATCCAATACGCAATACGACCAGCCGCTCCAAGACTGTATTTGTGCCTGTCACAGATATTCCAATCATTGAAGAACCCCCTCTTATACTGTAGAGAAGGCGACTCTGCACTGTTATCAACACCCAATGCCTTAACAGTATGAGCCCTGAAACGCTGCTGGATTTCCCACCGTGCCATATCAAGATAGAAGACAGGCGCATCCTTGCCTACAAACAAAGCCGCCCCTGTCCCAATCACAACATACTTGGCAGATGTCTTATACTTCAAGTTTCCAATCTTTGTCTGATCAAAGTATTCCTCTAATTGCACATTGGAAATATAACCAAACAAGACATCGTCGGTCATAAATCGCCTGGTGAGTTCCATCACCTCTGCCTCCGGCTTCATAAAGTCTCTTGTGCGCAACACTTCTCTGTCCGAATTTGCAAACGCAGCCTCTACTTCGGCTTCATGCACACCTGTATACAGTTCTACAGCCCAAACCTGAGCGGAAGCATATTCTTCGGAGAGCCTGTCAAGAATATCTTCCCATCCCATAGCAATGTCGCCAGACACAGCTGTAGCAGGGTATTTGTCGTAATTGGATTTTCTCATATTTTCAAATAGATTGTTCGAACATATTAATTTTGTGCAAATATATGTATAATAACAATAGCATCCAAATATTTTTTGAAGTTTCTGAGAAAAACATTATATTTGTCTTCAAAATCATTAAAGACTATGGAACTAGGCATTAACCCCCAGTCAGAGAAGCCATTACATGAACAAGCAGAAGCCATTCTCCGACAGTTGATAAGTAAAGACGAATATCAGCGCGGGAAATTTATTCCCAATGAAGTTGAATTGTCTGAACAATTAAACATCTCCAGAAACACTTTGAGACAAGCTATTAACAAACTTGTTTTCGAAGGATTATTGATACGCAAGCGAGGAATAGGCACCAAGGTCGTACAGAAAGGTTTAGTAAGCAGAGTACAGAATTGGCTCAGTTTCTCTCAGGAGATGAAAAGGCTTGGTATCGAGATTCGTAATTACGAACTGCATGTGAGCTTTATGAATCCGCGTGAGATGGAAATAAGAAACTTTTTCAATCTTCCTAACGATGACAATGCCACAAACTGCCTTGTTCTGGAGCGTGTACGAGGAAACAAAGAGTTTCCATTCGTTTATTTCAAGTCTTATTTCAATCCTGAAATACCATTTACAGTCGAAGAGAATTTTGCCAAACCGCTATATGAAATCCTTGAGAAGGATTATAATGTTATAGTCAAAACCAGCAAGGAAGAGATACGCGCTGCACTTGCCGGAAGCTTCATTGCCAAGGCACTACGTATCGACGACAAAGACCCGATTCTTATCCGTAAGCGATTTGTATATGACCAGGACGGTAAACCCATTGAATTCAATATTGGATATTACCGCGCTGACAGTTTCACTTATACAATAGAAGCAACCCGATAGCAAACTAAAGATTTACACCTGTACACCGGTTGATTTAAAATAAAAAAACAGATGTTCCCCTGCAAGGCTGCAACAGTATGGCTGCAAAGCCTTGGCAGTGTTGCTGTTAAGCCTCGGCAGCAACACTGCCGAGGCTTTGCACTTTGATGAGTGACGGACAGACGAGACACAAGCAAACTGAGATGGAGCTGTCAGGCCGGTTCTGTTGCAGTTGAGCCGAGACGACATGCTACTCCGATTCGCTCAGGGGCGACATCTGGTAATGGTAATCGAGCGAGAACGTTTTGCGGGAAGAAATTTCCCAAGCACGCCCGTCTTCGGTATCAAACAGTACGAAGGCATGGCTGCTGGGATGGAAGACCAGGGCAAAACGCCCCTTATACTGCGCCTCTGCCGGCACGAGTGGGCGGGCATTGATAACCGTGATACCACGCCTGCTGCTAAGTGTAGTACCCAAAGACACTTGCTTCAATTCGCCCGTGCAGGTATTCAGGCTGAAGAAAAGGCTCGTAGAAGGACTCTTGTACAAGTGCCAAGTTGTGTTATAAGTCTGGATCAGGGAGTCTAATTGTATTTGCGACTGTGCGCTGCACGCCATCGAGACGAACAGCAACATGACTATCATTATTCGTTTCATATACTACTGTTTTATGTCAATTCAAAGTTTTTCCAATTCGCTGACGAGCTGTCGCATACCCTCCGACGCCCCTTTCGCAATGTGGATTATCGGTCGGCCGACAGTATTCACAGGGTTCGGGTCGATGAGGTAGACCGGTACGCCTGGGCGAACATACTGTACGAGTCCGGCAGCCGGATAGACATTGAGCGACGTCCCGATGATAACGAACACATCGGATTGGCGAGCTGCCAGGGCGGCAGAGTCCATCATTGGAACAGACTCGCCGAAAAACACGATGAAAGGACGCAGCAACGAACCGTCGCCGGCCTTGGTTCCCGGCTGTATCTCGCAGTCGTCTTCAGGCAGTTCGCGTATGAACCGACTGTCGTAAGGGACACGGCTGGAACACACTTTAGCCAGTTCGCCGTGCAGGTGGACAACCCGCGACGAGCCGGCTTTCTCGTGCAGATTGTCTACATTCTGCGTAACCACGGTCACATCGAACTGCTTTTCCAACTCACGGATGAGCCGATGGCCCTCGTTGGGCACAGCCTGATACAATTTCTTACGCAACATATTGTAGAAGTTAGTCACCAATGTGGGGTCGGCCTCCCATCCTTCGTGGGTGGCAATCTGCTCTACAGGATAGTTCTCCCACAATCCATCGTTGCCGCGAAAAGTCTTGAATCCACTCTCCACCGACATCCCTGCTCCGGTTAGAAATACGATATGCTTCATATATTTTAAATTGACGAGATGGCAAGCCAATCAGTCTCAACACTGTCGGCCACCTAAACACTCCATTCTTCTATCATTCTGAGAGACGTGCAAAACTCTCTACTCCCCCATAAAATTAAGGATTTTTTGGCTATCGCGCGAAAGAAAGTCAGATAAAAAATGGTAACTTTGCAAAAATATAAGCACATTATTATAACAACAGAACATATATTTATGGATAAAGTAAGTTACGCTTTAGGATTGGGTATCGGCCGACAGCTGTCGGGAATGGGTGCCGAAGGCTTGAACATCGATGATTTCGCACAGGCCATCAAAGATGTGATTGCCGGTGCAGAGCTGAAACTCGGCGACCAGGAAGCGCAGACCATCGTACAGAATTTCTTTGCAGAGAAAGAAGCCCAACAGCAAGCCGCTGCCGCCGAGAAGGGCAAGGCAGCCAGGGAAGAGGGCGAAGCTTTCTTGCAAGAGAATGCCAAGAAAGAAGACGTAAAGACCACTGCCAGCGGTCTGCAATATACGGTGTTGCGCGAAGGCAACGGCAAGAGTCCCAAGGCTACCGACCAAGTGGAGTGCCACTATCGCGGTACATTGATTGACGGAACACAGTTTGACAGCAGTTACGACCGCGGACAGACCGCTACTTTCGGCCTGAACCAGGTTATTGCAGGCTGGACTGAGGGCTTGCAGTTGATGCAGGAAGGCGCTATGTACCGTTTCTTCATCCCCTACCAGTTGGGTTATGGCGAGCGTGGTGCAGGGGCATCTATTCCTCCTTGCGCAGCATTGATTTTCGATGTAGAGTTGGTAGCCGTCAAATAGGAATATCTTAAAAAATCAATTATAAAATAATGAAAAAACTTTCAATCGTAGCCGCTTTGGCTATCAGTGTAGCCGCCCTGACATCATGCGGCAACTCAACCCCCAAGGCTGACCTTAAAAATGATGTTGATACGATGAGTTACGCTATGGGACTGTCGCAGACTCAGGGCCTGAAAGACTATCTCGTAGGCCGTATGCAGATTGACACTACCTATATGGAAGACTTCATCAAGGGTTTGAACGAAGGTGCTAATGCCGGTGACAACAAGAAGAAGGCTGCCTACTATGCAGGTATTCAGATTGGCCAGCAGATTAGTCAGCAGATGTTCAAGGGCATCAATCACGAAGTATTCGGTGATGATTCTACCAAGACTATCTCTATGAAGAACTTCATGGCAGGATTCATTGCAGGCACAACCGGCAAGACCGGCAACGTGAAGATGACTCAGGAGCAGGCTCAGATGATAGCTCAGACAATGATGGCACGCATCAAGGGCAAGAACATGGAGAAACAGTATGGCCCTAACAAGGAAGCAGGCGAGAAGTTCCTCGCAGCCAACAAGAGCAAGGCCGGTGTGAAGACATTGCCTAGCGGGGTGCAATACAAGGTCATCAAAGAGGGTAAGGGCGCTATGCCGAAAGACACTTCTATGGTAGAAGTACAGTACGAAGGCAAGACTATCGACGGCAAGGTGTTCGACAGTTCTTACCAGCGTGGCAACCCTGTAAGCCTCCGTGCCAACCAGGTAATCAAGGGTTGGACCGATGCTTTGGTTCACATGCCTGTAGGTTCGGTATGGGAAGTGTATATTCCTCAGAACCTTGCATACGGCGAACGCGAGCAAGGTCCTATCAAACCTTTCTCTGCCCTTATCTTCAAGATAGAATTGTTAGGCGTGAAGTAAACCGCTTACCTGACCATATTTAATTAAAACAAACCCTCTTTCCCTCGTGGAGAGGGGGTTTGTTGCATATAAAACATAACAGAAATGAAGAAAACCATTTTAATCTCCATCGCCCTCCTGATGGGTACACAGGCTCTGACTCTTCAGGCCAAAGACAAGAACAAGAAGAAACAGGCTGCACAGACAGCGATTACCATCAAACTGGTTACCCCCAGCGACTCGGTAAGCTACGCAGCAGGAATGTCGGCCACGCAGGGGTTGATTCCCTTTATCAAGCAACAATATGAGGTAGACACCACTTATATGGCCGACTTCATACAGGGTTTCCGCGACGCGCTGAATCGCTCTAACGACCCGAAGTTTAAGGCTTACAATGCCGGCGGACAGATAGCCAACATGGTGAACGAGCGCATCATCACACATGCTCGCAGTGCATTTGAGGGTACACGCGATTCTATCAATCAAGAGAAGTTCCATGCAGGATTCATTGCCGCCCTGACCAACGACACCACACTATATACCCTGACAGCTGCCGATAAGATGTACCGCGAGCGTATGGCTGCCGACCAAGAGCTAAAAAACGCTGCTTACAAGAAAGAGAATGCAGACTGGTTAGCTCGCAATGCAAAGAAAGAGGGAGTGGTGACGTTGCCTAGCGGACTACAGTACAAGATACTCAGGGCTGGTAACGGCGCTAAACCCACAGAGACGCAGGAGGTAACCGTGAAGTATGTTGGCAAACTGATAGACGGTACAGAATTCGACAACAGCTATAATCGCAACCCACAGACCACATCTTTCCGCTGTAATCAAGTCATCAAAGGCTGGACAGAAGCACTGACCATGATGCCCATGGGAAGCAAATGGGAGCTGTTCATCCCTCAGGAACTTGGATACGGTGACCGTCAGGCCGGTAAAATCAAACCTTACTCTACTCTCGTCTTCACCGTAGAACTGGTTGGTATTACGGTTGAAAGTAAGAAATAGAGAGAATTGATATTCCCCAAAACAAAAAGAGAGTGAATCCCGTTGAGGATTCACTCTCTTTTTATATCTCTGATAATTCCTGATTACTCTGTAATCTGAACAGTAGCACGGCGATTGAAAGATACTGGTGACAGAGTAGCTACACCACCTCTTCCAACAGTCTTAATCTTCTTACTATCAATACCCATATTATTGATAAGTTCGTTAGCAACAATTTGAGCACGATGCTCTGCCAACCACAGGTTGCGTTCTGCTGAACCCGTTGCACTGTCAGCATAACCGGTAACAAGGATATTAGAATTGTTCTCTCTAGCATACTTAGCCAGTGCGCGAACGTTCACAAGATCCTTCTGAGAAGCAATATCAATCTTGTTCAAATCGAAGAATACAGAAATAGGAGTTGTGATAAACTCTTTAACAGATACACTCTGCACCGTATTAGGTGTTTTCAGCATTTCTTTCAAACGATCAATCTCACCGTTAAGCCCGTTAATCTTAGAATCGCGGTCGTTAAGCTGATTACGCAAATCGTTGATTTGTGCATTCAACCCTGCAATTTCGTTAGGATCACAAGGCTCTACGAGTGTGAAATGATGCTCGCCGTTAGAACTCTTGAAATGATAAGTAAGACCTGCCATCAACTCAATGTTGCTATGATTCATGTCAAAGCGTGCACCATTGTTGTGCTGAACAGCAAAACCATCCATATCCCATACGATGGCTGGCTTTACGGCAAGAGTCCAAGCCTTTTTCTCGCCAAGATTGAAAAGGAAGTTCAAACCTGCTTTTGTAATCCAAGAGTCGCGACCATCGCTGTAACCATCATTCAAGATTTTGCCTGATGCATCTTTATAAGCTGTACCGGGATTACCATTATTGATATACTCCAGATGGTCAGCATTGAAATAGTAACGCCAACCAAGACCCAATACACCTTCCAACTCGAAAGTACGGGGAACACCCTTGTAACCACCAAAGAAATTCATGAAGTTCAGCTTACCCAATACAACGAAGTCATTGTAGTCTATAGCTGTCTTACTGTCTGTCCAGTTCACTGCTGCATGATCTTGAACAGCAATTCCAAAAGCAGGAACTATCTGCTTGGTCAATTCAAGACCAAAGATAGGACGCATGCCTCCCCAGAATGCTCCTTGCTTGAAAGCTTTATTAGAACCAGGGACTTGATCCAAATGGCTGGAAGATGTATTGCCACCAACCTCAACCCCAAGAGACCAGTTATCGAAGAATTTATTACCCTCGAATCCTTGTGCGTTTGCGCTCAGTGTCATAACACCGGCTGCAATAATAGAAAGTAGTTTACGCATAAATTAAATAAATAAAAACCTTAAAAGTACGCCAGACTTAAATCTTGTAATACTTGATTATATAAAATTATGGGACAAAATTACAACAATCCTTATTATACCACAACTTTTTTAACACTAAAGATAGCTTTTGAATGAAATATATTAAATTTTGAACTATTTTGAGGTAATATAGACATACTTCATCTCTGCCTTTGCTAAAAAATGAAAAAGCAGTGCATCTATGCTCGGTTTACATAGATGCGCTGCTCATCAACAATCCATTTTGGATGACTACATATAACCCAACCAACGCAAGATATCATTGAGATTGGCAAGCACCATCAATAACATCAAAATGCCGATGCCCACATACTCAGCACGAATCATAAACGTCTCACTGGGCTTGCGCCGCGTTATCATCTCGTATAGAAGGAACAATACATGTCCACCATCAAGTGCCGGAATCGGCAGGATATTCATAAAAGCAAGGATAATGCTGAGGAACGCTGTCATCAGCCAAAACATATGCCAATCCCATGTTGGAGGAAAGAGACTGCCTATAGCGCCGAATCCACCAAGACTCTTTGCTCCGTCGGCAGTGAACACATACTTCATGTCACTGACATATCCAGACAACACATCCCATCCATATCGCACACCAGCAGGGAAACTTTCGAAGAATCCATAAGACACATGCGTCTCCTTATATATATTAAAGAGATTCTTTACGACGAAACCTAACTTCAGTTCAGAAGTCAATATCGTGTTGACGGTATCCAGCTTCTCTGTCCCGGCCTTCTTGACAACAAACGATGCTGTGCGTACTTTCAGGCTGTCTTGTGGTGTCTTTGCATCCATCATCGCATCTGACAGGCGGGCCAACTCATCCATAAATTCATTGTAAGAATCGACCGGTTTACCGTTCACGGCCATCATTACATCCCCCTTGGCAAGCCCTATCTTGGCTGCTGGAGAACCGCCTAGTACACTATCTACCTGTGCTGGCACGAAAGGAGAAACGAAACGAGGTTCCGACTTCAGCATGCCGAGCAGATTAATCTCGCCTGGAAGAGACAATGTCATAACCTTTCCGTCACGCACAAGTCGTACACTATGAGCCTCAGAGAGGTCGCGGAACATATCTGCACCATAATCCTTAAAATCGCCTTTCTCCGTTCCCAGCAATATGTCTCGGTCTTGAAAACCCAGGGCCTTAGCTTCCTTGTTGAACTTCATACCCATAGACATGTCCTTGACAGCCACGTATGATTCTCCCCAATGGAACAAGACCATCGAGTAAATGAACAGGGCCAAGAGGAAGTTCACCAATACTCCACCTATCATAATAAGGAGTCGCTGCCATGCCGGCTTCGATCTGAATTCCCAAGATTCGGCAGGTTTCTTCATCTGCTCGGTATCAAAACTCTCGTCTATCATTCCCGATATCTTACAATATCCACCGAGTGGAAGCCAGCCTATACCATATGTCGTATCACTCTTGCGTGGCTTGAATTGGAACAGATGGAACCAAGGGTCGAAAAAGAGGTAGAACTTCTCGACACGAACACCGAAAAGCTTAGAGAAAAAGAAGTGTCCACCCTCATGGAGCAGCACCAATAACGAGATTGCCAACATAAACTGTAGCAGTCTTATCAAAAATATTTCCATTGTCTATAGTTGTTTGGACTAAATGAATGATTCTGTTAATTATTATAATCCTGACACCATCAACTCGCCGGCAATAGCGCGAGCCTGGGCATCGGAGGCCACATAGGTTTCGTACGTAGGCGTTGCATCGAAGGTAGCTTGCTGCATGGTTCGCTCGATAATATCGGCCATCCCCATGAAAGAACATTGATTACGGCGGAAGCCTTCGTTGACAATCTCATTGGCAGCGTTCAGGATGCAAGGCATGTTACCGCCTTTTGCAATAGCATCATAAGCCAATGCCAAGCATTTAAACTTATTCACATCCGGCTCGAAGAACTCCAACGGCTGCTTGAATAAGTCGAGACGGTCGCCATTCAGGGACAGACGGTCGGGAAAAGAGAACGCATACTGTATGGGCAATCGCATGTCGGGCACCCCCAACTGGGCTTTCACGCCACCATCTGCAAACTGTACAGCACTATGCACGATGCTCTGTGGATGGATAAGCACCTGTATCTTATCAGCCGGAATACCGAAAAGCCACTTTGCCTCCATCACTTCAAAACCTTTATTCATGAGCGATGCCGAGTCGATAGTTATCTTAGCTCCCATGTCCCAAGTTGGATGTTTCAGTGCATCTGCTGCTGTCACACGGGCTATCTGCTCACTGCTGAACTTACGGAAAGGTCCTCCAGAGCACGTCAGCAGTATCTTTTCTATCTCATTATGGTCTTCGCCTACAAGGCTTTGGAAAATAGCACTGTGCTCACTGTCCACAGGAAGAATCGGAGCATGATACTCCTGAGCCAACTGGCAAATCAATTCTCCGGCAACAACCAGTGTCTCCTTATTGGCCAGGCAAATTTTCTTACGCGCCTTGATGGCATGAATGGTCGGCGCTAGTCCAGCATATCCCACCATCGCCGTCAGCACCATATCTATCGGCTCGGCCTCAACAATCTGCTCAAGAGCTTCCCGTCCTGCATAAACCTTGATATCCGGTTGGTCCGAGAGCAAGTCTTTCAACTTCTCATAATGGGCCTCATTGCCTATGACCACAGCTGCCGGATGGAACTTTCGAGCCTGTGCAGCCAGTTCGTCCACACGGTTATTAGCCGTCAGACAATACACCTCATACAGTTCGCTGTGCTGCTCAATAACATCAAGAGCCTGCGTTCCGATGCTTCCTGTAGAGCCGAGAATACATATCTGTTTCTTCATATTCCGTTATCTTCTTTTATTCCAGTCCCATAATACCTTCAGGTATCGCAAGACTTATTTCATGTCGGTCGTGGTCTATTCCTGCTATCAGGTCGTCAGAAGCAGGGATAAGCACCCCCCGTCCGTCCGGAGTAACCACTTCAAAAAGCGTGTTGATGGTAGAGTCGTCCACATGCTGTATCTTGCCTGCCACTGCTCCGTCATTCGAATTACGCACCGTCCACCCGATAATCTCGGCCCACGTCACGTTCTCAGCGTCCGAATCAGATAAATACCGAGGAAAGAACACATTGCTACCGGTGAGCTGTCGGGCCTGCTCCTGCGTATCAATATCGCAAAATTTCACCAATGCCGTATCTTCACCATGAAAACGATACTCTTCCATAAAAAAAGGTACGAGGATGCCATCAATCTCCAGAACGAGATAATCTGCCTCTACCCGGTCGAAAACATCGTCTGAGAAAGACATCGACACCTCTCCTTTCACCCCATGAGGCTTACCTATCCTACCTATTTTATATACTTCTTCCGCCTTAATCATCCACACGAGTAATTTTTGCACCCAACGAGTTCAGTCGCTCTTCTATATTCTCATAGCCACGGTCTATCTGTGCAATATTGGCTATCTTGCTTGTTCCCGCCGCACTCAATGCAGCTATCAGCAGCGCAATACCGGCACGAATATCGGGGCTGGTCATTCTCCCTGCCCTCAACTGGCGCTTGCGGTCATGCCCGATAACAACGGCCCGATGAGGGTCACACAAGATAATCTGTGCCCCCATATCTATCAACTTGTCGACGAAGAACAGTCGGCTTTCAAACATCTTCTGATGGAACAGCACGCTGCCACGGGCTTGGGTAGCCACCACAAGCAACACGGACAGCAGGTCGGGCGTCAGTCCCGGCCACGGAGCATCCGACAATGTCATGATAGTGCCGTCTATAAAGGAATCTATCTCGTAATGATTGGTGGGTGGAATCCACAGGTCATCACCCTCTATCTTGACTTTCACGCCTAGCCGGCGGAACGCATCGGGGATGATGCCAAGGTCGCGTACCGATACATCCTTGATTCTAATACCGTTGCCACACATAGCTGCCATACCGATAAACGACCCTACCTCTATCATATCGGGCAATATACGGTGGGTCGCACCATGCAACGACGACACCCCGACTATTGTTATCAGGTTGCTGCCGATGCCACTGATATTTGCTCCCATCGCGTTCAGCAAATGACAAAGTTGCTGAATATAAGGTTCGCACGCAGCATTATAGATGGTCGTCGTCCCTACAGCCAGCACGGCTGCCATGATGATATTGGCCGTACCCGTCACCGAAGCCTCGTCCAATAGCATATAGCATCCTTTCAACTTGCGAGCCTCTATGTGGAACACCTCGCGCTCATCTTCGCGCGAAAATTTCGCACCAAGATATTTGAAACCCAGAAAGTGGGTGTCCAAACGGCGTCGGCCTATCTTGTCGCCACCAGGTTTGGCCACCGTAGCCTTGCCAAACCTACCGAGCAGCGGACCTATCATAAGCACGCTGCCACGCAAGGCCGCACAGGCTTTTACGAAATCCAGGCTGTCCAAATATCCCAAGTCCAACTCGTCGGCTTGGAAAGTATAGTCGTTCTTACTATGCCGTGTCACCTTCACCCCTATCGTCTGTAGCAACTTTATCAGGTTGACTACATCTTGAATATCCGGAATATTATCTATCCGGACAGGTTCTGGGGTCAGCAACGCTGCACATATCACCTCAAGCGCCTCATTCTTCGCGCCCTGCGGCTTAATCGTTCCTTGGAGTTTATGCCCCCCCTCTATCACAAAAGACTCCATTATTTTCTCTTTCGCTTGTTATTAGCAGACTGAGGTTCGCGGTCGACAATCTTATCAAACTTGAACGTAGACAAGTCCAACTGCACCTTTCCGTCTGTAAAACGGGCCAAGTCCGACGCTACTTTCTCGTCGTCGTTCGACCCATGACTCCACTGCACCAGATTGCGTTTCATCTGATTTGCCGTCAGTCTGACCAACTCTTCGCGCTCCACACCCTCCTCCATCGTCTTCAGTTTTTCAAACACCTCGAACAACATGTAGCCATAATGGCGCACCGGAATAGACTTCATCGGATAACTTACGGGGGCTGGCTTATCTCCCATCTTCACAGCTTCGCTGATGTCGAAGGGATAATCCACATCCAACTTAAAGTCACTCATGATAGCCAGATGATCCCATAGTTTCTGTAGATAGTCAGGATTTTCGTGGTTTTGTGGGAACATTCTGTCCATGATGGCAATGATACTTTCGGCACAAGCCTGACGTTCTTCCTTTGTTGGAAGCTGCATGGCATAGTCTACCATGCTCTGTATCTCGCGCCCGTATTCCGGGAGTTTCAAGCGTTCGCGCTGTGTATTATAATCTAGTCCTGGGATATTCATGAAATGGAGTTTAGAGGGTTTATAGTTCTTACAACAATTTCTTCGGCATCTTTGCCACAAAGTCTTTCAGATAGAACGGCACGAAATAGGCCACATCTTCAAACCGTTGCTCGGCCATAGCTTTCTCGGCCAGTGGCAACATGTACTTAGCCAACGGCTCTACATGCTCTATCAGGCGGGCATTGGGATGAGCAATCGCATCCATGCACTTCGCCGCACCATTGCCAAAGAAGTACACCGGTCCACAATCCAAATATGCCTTATACGTATCAGCATCCACGATGTCGGCCTGAATGGGGCGTATTTCTTTCAAAGCCCGGTCAGTCACCTGTGCATACACTTCCATTCTCCTGGCATCAAGCATAGGTACAAGCAAGGCTTCCTCTTCTTCTATCTGTTCTTTCAGCAACACCGGAACACACAGTAGTTGCAAAGTCGGTATAGCGATGAGCCTGGCCGAGCGGCCGAAGCATACACCCTTAGCCATACTTACGCCGATACGCAAACCAGTATACGACCCCGGACCGCAACTCACTGCCACAGCATCGAGCTGTATGCCCTGCTCGTCGATATATGCCAGAGCCTCGTCTACGAACACTCCGAGCTTCACCGCATGATTAGGCCCACTGTGATCTTCCTGATTAAAGATACAGTCTCCATCACGCCCGACGGACACCGAGCAGACATCGGTGCTCGTCTCGATATTTAATATACACGACATAACTACAAATATATTCTAAATAAAGCGCAAATTTACGGATTTTTCCTGCAATTTGCTTACTTTTGCAGAAATTTAACGCGATTCGAATTATGATACAATCTATGACTGGTTACGGCAAATCTGTCGCAATCTACAACGAGAAGAAGATTCATGTAGAAATCAAATCTCTTAACAGTAAATCACTTGATCTATCCACTCGCATCGCCCCACTCTACCGTGAGAAGGAGATGGAGATACGCCAGATTATCACACAGGCTTTGCAACGAGGCAAGATAGACTTTTCTATCTGGATAGAGAAGGATGCTGCCCTCGATGCCTCTCCCATCAATGCGGCACTGGTAGAGAACTACTATCAACAGCTCAAGCAAATATCTGCCACCACTGGCATCCCCGAACCACAGGACTGGTACAACACACTCATGCGTATGCCCGACGTCACCACACGCACCGAGGTAGAGGTCTTGGCAGACGACGAGTGGGGCGTAGCGCTCCAAGCTATCCACGAAGCCATCGGCGAACTCGTGGAATTCCGCCATCAAGAGGGTACTGCCCTGCAACAGAAATTCACCGAAAAGATTGACAACATCCAACAGTTGCTTGCCAGCATCGAGCCTTACGAGCAGGCACGTGTGGAGAAAATCAGGGCAAACATCATCAAAGGACTCGAACAGATACCCGGCGTGGCTTACGACGCCAACCGTCTGGAGCAGGAACTCATCTACTATATTGAGAAGTTGGATATCAACGAAGAGAAGCAACGTCTCACCAATCACCTCAAATACTTCCGCGAAACAATGGCCGAAGAAGGTCCAGTAGGCAAGAAGTTGGGCTTCATCGCGCAGGAAATGGGGCGCGAAATCAACACCACCGGTTCTAAAAGCAATCAGGCAGAAATGCAAAACATCGTCGTCAAGATGAAGGATGAGCTGGAACAAATCAAGGAGCAGGTGCTCAATGCACTGTAGGGCAACCTTCCCCCAAAGCAGCCTTTTACATCGTTCGGACAGTCCTCTCCACATCGTCGATACAATACTGGCAGTGACTTCATTACCTTGCCGTCACTCGCCATATCACACTTCTACAATATAACTCATGAGCAATCAAGCCATCAATCAGCAATCATCCGGTTTCACTCCTTCATTTGACAAGAAAGAATCTGCCAGGGGAAGGTTACTCATCTTCTCTGCTCCCTCCGGCAGCGGCAAAAGTACCATTATCAACTGGCTCATGACCGAGCATCCGGAACTCAACCTGGCGTTCTCCATCAGCTGTACCAGCAGAGCGCCCCGTGGCACTGAGCAGGATGGAGTGGAATACTTCTTCCTCACCCCCGACGAGTTCCGCACCAAGATAGCAGCCGACGAGTTTCTGGAATACGAAGAAGTATATGAGGACAGGTTCTACGGCACGCTCAAATCTCAGGTAGAGAAGCAGTCTGCCGCAGGCCAGAACGTGGTCTTCGATGTCGACGTCAAGGGCGGATGCAATATCAAGCAGTTCTATGGCGAACGCGCCATGAGTCTCTTCATCCAGCCTCCTTCCATCGACGCATTGCGTCAACGACTCATCGGACGCAACACCGATGCCCCCGAAGTGATAGAGCAACGCCTGGCACGCGCGGCCTACGAGCTTACCTTTGCGCCCCGTTTCGACCACATCATCATCAACGACGATCTCGACAAAGCCAAGCAGGAGACCTATCAACTCATCAAGGACTTCCTGGACAGATGAATTCTGCAAGCTCCCCCATTCGCACCGGTATCTACGGCGGTTCGTTCAACCCCATCCATACCGGACACGTCGCACTGGCCAAACAGATACTCAAGGCTGCCAGACTCGACGAAGTCTGGTTCATCGTCTCCCCCCAAAACCCACTCAAGCAGCAACGAGATTTAATGCCCGACGAGCAACGGTTGGAGTGGGTGCGTCAGGCTTTGGCCAACGAGCCTCGGCTGATAGCATCCGACTACGAGTTCCACCTACCCAAGCCCTCGTACACATGGAACACGCTACAACATCTCCACCACGATTATCCCCATCGCCAGTTCAGTCTCATCATCGGTGCTGATAACTGGCTCAGCTTCCCACAATGGGCACATCATGAAGATATTCTGCGCGACTACGAAATCTTCATTTATCCGCGTCGCAACAGTCCGATAGATGCCACCACTCTCCCTTCCAATGTCCATCTGCTCGAAACCGAGCTATACGACATCAGCAGTACCGAGATACGGCGGCGTATGGCAGCAGGAGAGAACGTCGACCAATGGTTGCCGTTCAGGCTGTAATAGCCCCATCCCTGCAACTTACAAACTTACTTTTCAGTCATCAATTATCAATGATTGAGGTCTAAAACCAAAGAATGGCATGGAAATAATTTCCATGCCATTCTCATTTTAGGCGACCATCAAGCCGCTATATACATGCAGTTTACTTCAGTGGAATGAGCCATGTGGTGAAGTCATAGTTACCATATTTCACCTCATACTTCGGCATAGCCTTGGCATGATGCGACCAACTGTCGATACCACCGACACCAGCCATGCGCTTGTCGAGGAAGAGATTGGTATACTTGCTCTTCGGTACTTGCTGCGTGTGACGCTGTTCCTTCTCTTCTCCATCGTCCAAGTCGTTGATGTTGTAGTGTATCGCACTTGCCGAGAAGGCATTGTCAGACACTACACACAAGCCTGTACCGGCCGTTGTGGTCTGTTTCCACCAGCGCATATCGGTCTTGGTACCGCTCTCCTGCGGACGCACGTAAGAGAAGAACTGCTCGTCGGCCGACTGCTTGTTGATGCTGATGTTCATACATTCCCTGCGGTCGAGATAGTTCTCAATAGGTCCGCGACCGAAATATTCAGACTGGTCCATGCCGTATGGCATCTGAAGCACCATTCCGAAGCGGAACATGTTGCTGACCTTCGCTCCCGGAGTGGCTGTCATCTTCTGGTTCACCTTGATTTCTCCGTTCGGATAAACCACGTAGGTGAGTACCAGCTGTGCCTTTACTTCGGGCATATCGTAGCGTGCCACGATGGTAGCGGTGCGCTTGTCGCTCGTCGCTGTGAGGCTCTGGAGGTTCATGGTTGGATGATGCCATGCCTTGTAGGCGATGTTAATGCGCGAACCCATGTCGTTGTCGGTCACTGCACGCCAGAAGTTTGGTTTCAGTGTACCGCCTTCGCCGAGCATGGAAGTACCGTTCACGTTGTAAGAAGCGAGCAGACCCGTGGCCTTGTCGAACTTCACCTCTACACCGTTGGCAGTGATGCTTATTTGCGTATCTTTCTTCTTGTTCTGCAATTTCAGCTTACCATCTACTGCCGGTCCGGCGTACTGATACTTGGGCAGGGTGATGTGTAGCTGGCGATAAGCCACTTCCTGTCCGGCCTTCATCAACGGTTCTGCGGTCTTGAGTACGAAGCTGATGTTGAGCAGAAGTTCTCCCTTATAAGCCTGGGCATCGTAAGGCAGGGTATATTCCACGGTCTGCTGCGGTGCTACCTGGAGGTCGTTCACTTCTCCCGTCTGCACAGCCTTGCCGTCTTCTGTCATCGTCCACACGAGCTTGTAGTTGCTCAGGTCGCGGAAGAAATACTCATTGTGTACGCTTATCTTGCCTACTTTGAGATCTACGGCCTCGGCCCAGATGTTCTGGTACTGGTAGGCTACCTCGTAGGCATGCGGATTGAGCTGGCGGTCAGGACCGATGATACCGTTGCAGTTGAAGTTGTTGTCGCTGCCATCGTAGTCGTTGTAGTCGCCACCATATTTATAGATGCTCACTCCGTTGGCGTCCTTGCCGTGCAGGGCCTGGTCTACAAAGTCCCAGATGAAACCACCCTGGAACTTCGGATATTTACGCACGAGTTCCCAATATTCCTTGAGTCCGCCGCTTGAGTTACCCATCGTGTGGTTGTATTCGCACTGTATGAGTGGCTTCTGGTCTTCGGCTGCCGTACTGAGGGCATATTTCTCGCAGGCTTCGGGCGTGCGATACATGGGGCAGTAGAAGTCGGTGTTAGCCCCCTTCTCGGCACGCTCCCACTGGATAGGACGACTGCTGTCGAAGTTCTTAATCCACTGGTAGGCCGCCGTGAAGTTCGGTCCGTCTACGGTTTCGTTGCCCAAGCTCCAGTAAATAATACTCGGATGGTTCACATACAGCTCCACGTTGTGCTGGTTGCGCTCCAATATCTGCTTGGCAAAGAGTGGTTTCTTGGCCTCAGAGTCGTCGTTGTAACCGAACCCGTGGCTTTCCTGATTGGCCTCGGCACATACATACAGACCGTATTCATCGCACAGGTCGTACCACATAGGGTCGTCGGGATAGTGACAGGTACGCACCGCATTGATATTGAGACGCTTCATAATCTGAATGTCCTGAATCATCCTTTCGCGGCTGACAACGTATCCACCATCGGGATCCATCTCGTGTCGGTTAGCTCCCTTGATGTAGATGGGCTTGCCATTGACGAGCATCTGTGCGCCCTTCATCTCTATCTTGCGGAATCCAATCTTCTGTGTGATGACCTCTTTCACGTTTTTCTCGCGGTCTTTTACGGTCGCAACGAGGGTGTAAAGGTAAGGAGTCTCGGCTGTCCAGGTCTTCACGTTGCGGAGCAAGAACTGTACTGTACCGGATGTACGTCCCTTGAAGTCGGTCTCCGATTTCAGCACTTCTATGCCATTGGCATTATAGAGTTGGAAGTCGACGATGGGTTGTCCCTTCACGTCGACACTGATAAGCGCCTGCCCATCCTGGTAATTGTTCTGCAAGTCGGGGGTGATGCGGATGTTCGTCATCTGCACATTGGCATCGCGGGCATAGAGATAACTCTCGCGAGCCACGCCCGACAAGCGCCAGAAGTCCTGGTCTTCGCAGTACGAACCGTCGCTCCATCGGAAGCTCTGGAAGGCTATCAGGTTTTCCCCTTTCTTCAGGTATTTGGTAATGTCGAACTCTGCTGCCACCTTACTGTCTTCCGTATAGCCCACGTACTGACCGTTGACCCAGAGATACATGTTGGATGTGACAGAGCCGAAATGGGCGATAACCTGCTTTCCATCCCAGCTTTCGGGAATGTTGATGGTGCGGCGATAGCTGCCCACGTGGTTGTTCTTGACAGGCACTTCGGGCGGATTGTCCTTGAAATGGCCACGCCATGCGAAGCCCACATTGATGTAGACAGGGTCGCCATAGCCGTTGAGTTCCCATATACCGGGAACGTTGAGGTTCTTCCAAGAAGCATCGTTGTAGTCGGTCTTGAAAAAGTCGGTGGGACGCTGGTCGGCATTTACCACCCAGTTAAACTTCCACGCACCATGCAATGAAAGGTAATTGGCCGACTGACTCTTGTCTCCTTTCATTGCCTTCTCTGCCGATTCGTAGGCAAAGTAGTTGGTATGAAGTTTAAAACGGTTGACCTCATTGACCGACATATCGTGCCACTCAGTAAATGTAGGCTGTATCGTAGAGATATTACCTGCACATACCGGCAATGTCGAAGTCAATGCGGCGATAAGAAAAAGTTTGTTCATAGATGTTGGGTTGTTGGTATTTATTTCTGCAAAAATAGCAATAAAACTTAGCTTTTACAAACTAAATTTCTCAAAATATGTAAAAGCCAAGAACTTCATGGGACTGGGTGCAGCGCCTTACAACTTCACGTTGGAGATGTCCACCAGATTGTTCACGATGGCGTAGATGGTGAGTCCGGCCGAAGAATGAATCTGCAATTTGCGGGCGATGTTGCGCCGATGGGTGATGACGGTGTTGAAAGAGATGAACAGATGGTCGGCTATCTCCTGATTGGTCATGCCCTGCACGATGCAGATGACGATATCTTTTTCGCGTTCGCTCAGTGCGTCCTTGGCATGAGGTGCTTTGGTGAGCATGGCCTCAATGTTGCTGCTGATGGCATTCTTGCCTATTTTCTCTTCGTAAAGCCGGATGGCCGGCACCATGATTTCGTCTTCCACGCGGGTGTGTTGTTTCAGCCATTCCTCGTTGCTGTAGAGCTTGTAGAGGGTGGCCATGAGCTTGTTGTTGAGCAGTCCGTTGGTGGGCAGATATTTGATGATGATGTCTTTCAGTTCATGAAGTTTGGCGTCGGTAGGCTCGTGGTGGGTGGAATAGGTTTCGATGTCGTAGTCGGTAGGCATCTGGTGGGCAATGAGCTTCTCGATATAGGGAAACACGTTACGCTCCTCGTATTTCATGTGGCGGTGCATCAGTCGCGAGAAGTCGTCGAACAAGGAAAGAATCAGCTGCCCAATCTTGTCGTCGGGAGTCACCGATTCGGCCAGTTGCTCACGGATGGTAGGCAGCTGGAAGCCCAGATAATACTCATGGCAGGCCCGCAGGTATTTCAACAGCGTGGGAATATGGAGCTTGTCTATGCTCGCTGAATTCTTGTAACCGTTGATGGTAAAGTTGACAATCGTCAGGAAAGTAAACGTGTCTACATGCTGTTCCTCGCATACCTCCTTCACAGTCTTGTCGCCAAATCCAAGGTTAATGCCGAAACTTCCCAAACTCTGCAACACTTCACGGTTGTCGCTGATGAGGCTTATCATCTGGTCGCTGGGTTCGTAAATCTTGTGATTCTCCATAATGTTCTTTGTCCTTCGTTTCTCTCTTGCTCACTGATGGGCAAGAAAATTCTGATTGCTTTGCATGCAAAGATAATTATTTTTCCACGAAATTGAGTCGTTTTCCGCTTTTTAGTTTTTGTTAGTTTTTCAGTTAGCAAGTTTGTTAATCGAGAGTAGAGAGTCAATCATTGAGAGTTGATAATTGGCCATTCCCTACACTCGGAAACTAAAAAGCTCATGCCCCTAAAAAACTGCAAAGGCTCGGCAGCATTGCTGCAAAGCCCGAACAGCACTGCTGCAGAGGCTAGGCAGCGACACTGCGAAGCCTTTGCAGCAAACAGTCGATAAAAAGACAACCAGGCAAAGGAATAAATTACTGACCGAAACAAGGAAACAACTGCAACCGAAAGCCGTCTACCCGACTTCTTCATCGCTCGCTTCTGCCTCTACTTCCGGGCCTTCCACGCTCTGCACCAAGAAGATGCTGATTTCGTAGAGCAGCCAAATGGGCACGGCCACAATGCTGAGGGTGAAGACGTCGGAAGTAGGTGTAATGACGGCAGCGACAATCAGTATCACCACCACGGCATGCCTACGGTAGCGTCGCATCCACGAAGCGCGCAGCACACCGAGCTTGGCCATGAGCCAACTGACGACAGGTATCTCGAATATCAGACCGAAAACCAGGCTCATCAGCAACAGAGTGTCGATATAAGATTGCAGCGACAACAGGTTTTCTACCTCGCTACTCACCTGGTAGGTAGCCAGAAACTTGACCGTCAGGGGGAAAAACAAGAAATAATTAATCAGCACACCTACACAAAAGAGTAGATAGCCGGCCACCACGACACGCGCCGAATAGCGCCGTTCCCGCTGATACAGGGCCGGAGAAACAAAGCCGTAGAGTTCGTAAAGCACATAAGGCAACGCCGCCAGCAGACCGAAACAGAGTGCCGTTTTCATGTGTACCATGAACTGTTCGGTCAGTCCCACGTTCACCAGATGGATGCTGAACGGTTCAGAACCCAACAGTCTATACGTGATGAAGTGGGCATCTTTGGGTGCCAGTACGATGTCGAAGAGTTGCTCTTTCAGGCAAAACGCGACAATACCGGCCACCACGGTCACGCAAATAACCTTGATGAGACAGTTGCGGAACACGTCAAGATGCTCCCAGAAAGAGAGCTCTTCGTCTGCCATGCGGTTAGTCTTTTTTCGCTTCTTCCTTTTTCGGAGCGTCTGGGGTGAGGTCGTTCTCAATGCCGTTTACTCCCTCCTTGAAACTCTTTACGCCTTTACCAAGACCTCTCATCAGTTCAGGAATCTTCTTACCTCCGAACAGGAGCAAGACAATGAGTACAATAAGGATAATTTCCGGTGTGCCTAACATATTGGTCAAGTTTTAAGTTATTGTTGTTGCAAAAATAAGAATTATTCTTGATAATCGCTCGTTCACTGTCTATTTTTTTGATACCAGTGTCTAATAAGTGGACAGATGTGGATGTGAGAAAAACAATATAAAGAACTGATAATTAGAGAATTAGCGTTTTTGGCACGCTATTGGCACTGTCTACGGTGCATCAATATGCCTTGAAATATGGACAGAACTTTCATCATATCACTCATGACTGGCGTGGCCACAAGTCTCTGTTGCCCGGCAAGCGGGCAACAGCCGTGGAACATGGAGGCCTGTATAGCCTATGCACAGAAGCACGGCACGGCCATCCGCAAGCAGCTGATAGAGACCGACAATGCCCTGCTCGACCGGCAAACGGCCTTGGCCGGCTTCCTCCCGAAGGTGTCAGGGTCCGTCAGTACGCAGTATTCCTGGGGCCGAAACGTAGACCCTCAGACCAATACTTACAACACCGTCAACACGTTTAACAACTACTATCAGCTGGAAGCCTCGCTCACCTTGTTCGACGGTGGCAGCACATGGGCAGCATACCGCAGGGCCTTGATGAGTCGCAGACAGCAGCTCAACGAACTGGACCGCATTCGTCTGGACCGCCAGACAGAGGTGATGACAAAGTTTGTGGATGCCGTATATTATGGCAAGATGATGACGCTGATGACGGAGAAACTGGACGACAGCCGGCAGCTGTTGCAGAAAACACAGCGCATGGAAACCTTGGGTATGAAGAGTCTGCCCGATGTGGCACAGGCCGAAGCACAGGTGGCGGAAGACGAATACAACCTCGTGCACCATCAACATCTGCATGCCGCGGCGCTGATGTCGCTCAAATCGGCCATGAACTATCCCTTGGCCGACTCACTGACCATCGACACGACGACTATCAACCGCATTGTCCGACCGACCGATGCTGCCACTATCTATGCTTCGGCATCGCTCTATCATCCACAGGCACTGGCCGCCTATTATAGTCAGCAAGTGGCTGTCAGCGAGTATCGGCAACAGCGTGGCAGCCTATTCCCACGTCTCTCGCTCTCGGCCGGTGTGTCTACCAACTACTACCGGAACTTGTCTTCCCGTGCCGCATCGGCCTCCTTTGGCAGTCAGTTCCACAACAACATGGGCGAATATGTGTACGCTTCGGTCTCCATTCCGCTCTTCAACTACGCCCTCTACAGCGGTCTGCGCCGTGCACGCAACAAGATTCGCATGGCAGAGATAGACCGTGAAGAGACCCTACGACGGTTGCACGACGACATTTATCAGGCCATCATGGACCGGGATGGCTATGCCGGCGAACTCAGACAGATGCAGCGCAAGGTCGGGAGCGACTCCCTGGCCTGGCATCTCTCGCGCCGTAAGTACGAAGAAGGCATGCTCTCGGTCTTCGACCTGCGCACTTCGGCCAACACACTATTGGAGTCTCGCACCCGTTTATTGCAAATGCAGATGATGTATGTGGTCAAAAGCCGCTTGGTGGAGAGCTTTGAGACAGGAACTACCAAATAATACAAAAGAAAGAAATATGGATATTCAAATCAAACATAAGAAGTATATCATTCCACGAAAATACTGGCCGTGGATAGGTGGAGCGACAGTAGTAGGTGCTGCCCTGCTCTGGTTGGCCCTGGGCAACTATTCCCATACGCTGCGTGTAGAGCGACGGACCATCAGCATCGCCGACGTGAAAGAAGCACAATTCAACGACTATGTGAGCGTAGACGGACAGGTAGTACCCATCAGCATCGTGCAGATAAGCCCGCAGGAGGGTGGCGTCGTCGTGGAGAAAGTGGTGGAAGAAGGCAGCCATGTACACAAAGGCGACGTGCTGTTGCGACTCTCCAACACCCACCTGGACCTCGAAATACTCAATGCCGAAAGCGAGTTGGCCGAGAAACAGAACATGCTCCGCAACACACAGATAAGCCTGGAGCAGGATGCACTGACCAATCATAACGACAAATTGCAGCAAGACATGGACGTGGAACGCAAGCGCCGCGACTTCCAGCACAAGGCTTCGCTCTATCAGGAGCGGCTCATCTCGCGCGAAGAATACTTGCAGGCGCAGGAAGACTGGAAGCTGGCTGCCAAACGACACAGCCTCATCGACAAGCGCATACAGCAGGACAGCCGCTACCGACGTGCCCAGATAGACCAGCTGAACGACAATCTCGACAACATGAAACAGAACGTCGAACTCGTCCGACAGCGCAAGGAGCGCCTCAATGTGCGCAGCCTCATAGACGGCGAAGTGGGCACACTCGATGTGGAACTCGGCCAGAACATTGCGCCGGGACAGCGCATCGGGCAAATCAACGATATGAGCGACTTCAAGGTGCAAGCCTTCGTCGACGAGCATTATATCGACCGTGTACACGCCGGCTTGTCGGCCTCGTTCCAGCACAACGGCCAAACCTACCGGTTACAGATGCGCAAGGTATATCCCGAAGTGGCCAACGGGCGCTTCAAGGTAGACTTCGTGTTCGACGGCCGACGCCCCACCAACATCCGAACGGGGCAGACCTACTATCTCGACCTGCAACTGGGAGCGGCCAAAAAGGCCGTCATCATACCCAAAGGCACATTCTACAGCACCACCGGAGGTACGTGGATATTCGTCGTAGACGAGTCGGGCAACAAGGCATATCGCCGTAAGATACGCATCGGGCGACAGAATCCGCAATACTACGAAGTACTCGAAGGACTGCAACCGGGCGAAGAAGTCATCGTCAGCGGGTACGAAGCCTACAAAGACAGTGAAGTATTGAAATTTTAGACAGCACCCATACTATAAATCACATGAACAATCATCAAGACATGAAACAATCTTCCGACCACCTCATCCCTTCTTCCCTGTTGGGGAAAACACGCGTGGGGATGTCGTCTTTCCTCACCTTTCTCAGCCGTAACAAGGCCTACACAGCCATCAATGTATTCGGTTTCAGCATCTCGCTCATGTTCGTTATCCTCATCGGACTCTACGTACAGCAGGAGTACAACGTCGACAAGATGCACACCAAGGCATCGCGCATCTGGTTCCAGGGCTACGACATGAAGCTACAGGGAGCCACCAAGAACGTATTGGGCAGCCACTGGCGCATGCAGAAACATCTCAGAAGCCTCTGCCCGGAAATCGAGAACAGCTGCGCCATCGTACACCAAGACCTAAAAGTATCAACCCCTGTAGGCGAAGAGATGCGCATCAAGGTACTCATGACCGACTCCACATTCTTCCGCATCTTCGATTTTCCACTGGTCAAAGGCAACCCATCGAGCGTACTCAATGCACAGGACAATGCCATCATCAGCGAAGAGTTGGCCCGCAAGCTCTATGGCGATGCCGACCCAATAGGGCGTCCGCTCATCTTGCAGGATTCCGTTCACACCATCATCACCGGCGTGATGCAGAAGATGGAAGGCTCGTCGATAACCCCCGCCGAGGCTATCATACGATTTGAAAAGACCAACCTCTTCAACTCTTTCCTTACCGATGAGCACATGGGCAACTCTGTCGGGGCGCAACTTGCCTTTCTTGTCAAGGATGGTTTCGACCCCAATAGCAAGTCGGCCGATATGGACCGATACCTCAAAGACGTCAACTGGATATACCAGATGCCCAACAGCAAGCCCCATATCTTCTTTGCTCCACTTAGCCACCTACACTTCTCTACGATACCAGCCTATACAGATAGCTTCGTCAAAGCCGACTCCCAACTGGTCAAAATCCTGTTCTGGGTGGGTCTTATTATCCTGCTTTTTGCCATCTTCAACTATATCAATCTCACCGTAGCACAGTCGGGACTGCGCTCCAAAGAGATGGCCACACGCCGCCTGTTTGGCAGTCAACGCCATGACATCATGCTACGACTCATCCGCGAGAGCATCCTGCTCTGCACGCTGTCGGCCGTATTGAGCGTCGTATTGGCAGCACTTCTGGCTCCCTATGCCAGCCGAATCATCGGCACCGACATCATCTTCTCTCACCTGTTCGGCATCCCCAACCTGTCGCTCATCGCCCTCGGTGTGCTCGCGGTAGGGCTGTTGGCGGGCATCCTGCCGGCCTACTACGTGTCGCAGAACAAGCCCATCGACGTGGTACGAGGCACTTTCCGCATGTCTGTCAAGATGCGTTTCAGCCATCTGTTCATCATCGTCCAGACCACGGCCACCATCATTCTGCTGGCCTGTTCGCTCACCATCGGTCTGCAACTCCACCACCTCATCAGTGCGCCACTGGGCTACCAGACCCGCAATATACTCAATATCTTCAACCCAACGGGCGACAGCGTGCGCGTCGGACAATTCATGCAACGCCTACAGACACTGCCCTGCGTGGAGGTAGCAACGGCTTGCCAATCCACCCCACTCGAAGCAGGAAACAATATAACCAGAGAACTCGACGGGCGCACCGTGAGCATACAGTATCTCGTCGGCGACTCCAATTATCTCAAGGTGTTCGACATACAGCTCGCCAAGACCTATCCCATCGCCACCTCGCCCGCTGTCTATGTATCGCAGGGAGCTTTCCACGCCACCGGCGAATCGGCCGACAGCCGTACCTTCAAGGCCGGCATCGACGGTAAGACACCCGTTGCAGGCGTATTAGGTCCCCTCCATCTGGGCGTCATCACCACCGAGACCAATCCCGTAGTCATATACGTCGTCCGGCACAAGCCACTCATACCGTGGCAATATGCCATCAAAATCAAAGGCAATCCTACAGACAGTTATCGCCAGATAGCAGCCCTCTACAAAGATGTGTTCCACGAAGACATAGACGACAGCAAACCCGTGTTCGTAGACGACCAGGTGAAAAGCCGCTTCGAGAAAGAGCAGCGCACAGCCAGCATCATCTCCATCTTCACCGGCATTGCCATCCTCATCTCGCTTCTGGGATTGGT
Organism: Prevotella mikamonis; assembly: GCF_055381405.1. Taxonomy (NCBI): domain Bacteria; kingdom Pseudomonadati; phylum Bacteroidota; class Bacteroidia; order Bacteroidales; family Prevotellaceae; genus Prevotella; species Prevotella mikamonis. The sequence continues at coordinate 2,575,009 of NZ_AP035785.1, read as the reverse complement.
AGCCATGTCTACCTACTTCATCCAACAGCACCGCCGGGAGATAGCCCTGCGCAAGGTGTTTGGCAGTACCAATCGCCAGATACTGACCCGACTGCTGCACCGGTTTGCCATCTATGTGGCCGTATCGTTCGTCGTGGCCGTTCCAGTGATATGGCATTTCATGGGCGACTGGCTACAGGCCTACAGCTATCGCATAGCCCTGAGTCCGTGGATATACCTCGTCGCCGGTCTCATTGTGCTCTTTTTCTCGCTCGCCGCCGTGTTCGTCCAGAGCCATGCAGCCAGCAACGAGAACCCCGTCAAGCATCTGAAACAGGAGTAGACCACACCCCTCTGCATCCCTACTACCGCACCCCGGCAAACTGCAAAGCCTTTGCAGGAGTGCTGCAGAGCCTTAACAGCACCACTGCCAAGGCCAAACAGCAATACTGCCAAGCCTCTGCAGTAATTCGATAGAAAACAACAGAAAACATCAAACCAAAAACATCATACATCATCATGATACAAGTAGAAAATCTATGCAAGTCGTTTCGCACGGAAGACGTGGAAACCATAGCCCTCGACCATGTGTCGTTCGAAGTTGCCGACCATGAATTCGTTGCCATCATGGGCCCGTCGGGCTGTGGCAAGTCTACCCTGCTCAATATTCTGGGACTGCTCGACAATCCCACCCAGGGTACTTACCTGCTCGACGGACAGCCCGTACAGGCACTGAAAGAAAAAGACCGTACCCAGATGCGCAAAGGCAATATAGGCTTCGTCTTCCAGAGCTTCAATCTGATAGACGAACTCAACGTGGCCGAGAACATAGCACTGCCACTCACCTATCTCGGCGTGAAGGCATCGGAACGCAGGGAGCGTGTCCAGGCTATGATGAAGCGAATGAGCATCAGTCACCGTGCAGGCCACTTCCCCCATCAGCTCAGTGGCGGACAGCAGCAGCGTGTGGCTATTGCCCGCGCACTGGTATTCAATCCCAAGCTGATATTGGCCGATGAGCCTACGGGTAATCTGGACTCCAAGAACGGGGCTGAGGTGATGAGCCTGCTGACCGAACTCAACCAGGAAGGCACTACCATCGTCATGGTAACCCACAACGAACACGATGCAGGCTTTGCCCATCGCACCATCAAAATGTTCGACGGAAAGATAGTGACAGACTAAAATCCACGACAGGAAAAGTGTCTCCGAGCCATGAATACCGTAAAACTTTTGGGGCAGGAACAGGCAGCCGGCAAGCAAGACAGGCTTGATATTCGTCAGTTTTTATACGCATTCTACAAGCAAATGAACACTGCCGACCCTATAACCGACGAAAAAATGATACCTTTGCAGTCGCGTTTCGACGCCCGAAAAGTTTTATTGTATTCATGGCTAGACAGTTTTTTATCATCTTCGGATGCTTGGCATTGGGAGAATTTGCAGTGTGGGCCACCGGCATCAAATTGCCTTCGAGCATCATAGGGATGTTGCTCCTGACCCTCTTCTTGAAGCTCAAGTGGGTGAAACTGGAGTGGGTTCGCCAGTTGTGCGACTTCCTCATCGGTAACCTTGGTTTTTTCTTTGTGCCGCCCGGAGTGGCCATCATGCTCTATTTCGACATCATCAGGCCACAGATAGTTCCCATCGCCGTGGCCACATTCGTCAGTACGGCCCTCGTACTGATAGTTACCGGCCACATGCACCAGCTCGTGATACGCAGCGAGCGCTTGTTTCTGAGATGGTATGTCGGCCATTGTAGAAAGAACCGCAAATAAGCCACACACATGAATCACGAATACCTATTGCAGATTTTTTCCAACCAGTACGTCTCGCTGGCACTCACCTTTGCCGTCTTCTTCATGATGCGTCGCCTGCAACGCCGCACGGGCTGGGTGCTTGTCAATCCCATCCTGATTACGATAGTGGTCATCATAGCCTACCTGAAACTCACCGGTGTACCCTTCGAGACCTACAGAGCCAACGGCGCACTCATCGAGTTCTGGCTGAAACCGGCCGTCGTGGCGCTCGGCGTCCCACTCTATCTACAGCTCGAAGCCATCAAGCGCCTGTGGCTGCCCATCGTTATTTCGCAACTCGTAGGATGTCTGGTGGGTGTCGCAAGCGTCGTACTCACGGCCAAGCTGCTGGGTGCTTCGCAGGTGGTCATCGTGTCGCTGGCCAGCAAGTCGGTCACCACGCCCATTGCGATGGAGGTGACCCAGGCCCTCAACGGCATCCCCTCGCTCACTGCCGCCATCGTCATCGTGACGGGAATCATCGGCGCTATCTTCGGATTCAAGATGCTGGCCATCGGACATGTAAGCAGTCCCATCGCCCAAGGATTGAGCATGGGCACGGCTTCCCACGCCGTCGGGGCTTCCACGGCGATGGATGTAAGCAGCAAGTATGGGGCTTTTGCCAGTCTGGGTATCACGCTCAACGGCATCTTCACCGCCCTGCTCACACCCTCGATATTAAGGATGATGGGGATAATATAGACAGGAGCATGCTGCATGGAAGCAGCATGCTCCTGTCTATTATGGATAGCTAAGGCCCGACGATGGAAGCTGTAAGGAGAGTCAAAAATTGAACAGCAAACTAATTTTTCTTTGTTTATCTGTTCAAAATATGACTACTTTAACATCATGCGTCCCACTATTAATAACAACCTACGAAGACAACGGGGATTGTCTTCGGTTATCAACGGGCAGCCCTTTAGGCTTACCTCCCTATCTTACAATACTTCCAGATATTTTTCCAAGGGTATACCGCGGTTCTTGTCGGCATTGTCCTTATTCAAGTCTATGAGTTTATAGACTGCATCCATAGCCTTGCGAGTACTCTCCTTGAGCAGTTCGCCATTGAGCAAATGGCCAATGAGAACGGCAGAAAAGATATCGCCAGTACCAGGAAAATGTACAGGTATCTCGGTATAAGGCAACTGGAAATAGGTATCTTCCTCATGATTGTAGCCCACGACCGACGGTTGTCCGTCGACAGGGATGCTCGTGATGAGTACCGACTTAGCCCCTATGCCACGTAGACCGTCTATCAAAGCACGCGCACCGGCATGGTCTACTCCCTCCGGCTGATAGGGCGAATCGGTAAGATAGCATGCTTCGGTGTGATTGGGAAATACAAGGTGGGCCACACTCACCATCTCGCGCATATTCTGTACGGTAGCCGGTGTCACCCCATTGTAGAGTTTTCCCTCGTCGCCCATGATGGGATCGACGAATATTGTAGTACCTGTGGCTGCCTGCTCGCGACAATACTGCGATACCAAACGGGCCTGACGCTCAGACACGATAAAGCCTGTCGCGATGGCGTCGAACGAGAATCCCAATTCCTTCCAGACAGGAAAGACATTCTTGATATAGTCTGTGGTGTCGAGAATATGGAACTTGCCATAGTCGAGCGTGTTGGAAACGAGCGCTGTAGGCAGGTTGTAAGTGGGTAGCCCCATATAAGAAAGGATGGGCAGCATGGCAGCCGTGGCCACCTTTCCATATCCTGCCATATCGTTGATAAGGAGTATCTGTTTCTTGCTCATGTATATATGTGCTTTATTGTGTGCAAAGATACGAAAAGAAGTGAAATATTTTCGTAACTTTGCATAGAATGTTTTGGAATCGCAATATTGCCTTCCAAGATAATATCTAAAATACAACTTATTGGAAATAAAGAAGTTACCCTGTTGATATAACTAAACAGGTAACGATTTGGAAACGAGCAAGCTACTTGGCTTCGCTGTTTTCTGCCTAACAAAGAACGCTTGTTATTCTGTCTGCAAAGATAATACTTTGTTACCGAATAACAAGCATTTTTGATAAGATTTTCGCTTTTTTACTTCATACTTAATTTTTTAGGCGATTGGAGATAGAGAAGAACTGTTATATGCTTCTTCCTCGATTTTTTTTCTTGGCTTGATTTCTTAGTTAGTGCCGCCATGTCATCTCGGCAGAATCAACACTATGTGTCTGTGTACTGATAAGTCCACCTGCTCCTGAAATCATTTCTTTGGCAGCATTCAAGACAGTGCCTGCTACATTTCCGACGGTTTATGCAAAAGACAAACTTTCATTTGCTTTTGCAGACGGTATATATGAATGGCAGGCAGGGAAGGGAATGTTGATAGCTTATGCTCAATTGAGTTTTTCTGTCCGTATACCATTGTGTGAGCTTTTGTTATTGCCTCCTCTGATGACCATAAACAAATTACAGTGCCTTCGGAACTTGCTATCCATATTCTTGACAAAGTTGTATATCTGATATCTAATACAGAGCTGTACGCCGTATTTGGAAATACAGTTTTGAATGGTATCAGGGAAGTCTTCATAAAGGCTGTGCTATATTATTTTTTGTCATAGCAAGATTCTGTTTACTTTACAACACTTTCCATTAAATGGAACCATTGCCCGCCTTTAGTCATTTTCTCTTCTTGCGTTTTCTTATGCATTTCTTTTTCTTGATTTTGGCAAGCCTTACTTTAAGCCTTTTCTTTTTCTCTATAGCGGACTCCTTATACTTAGCAATAAACCAGCTGTCTGTGTCTTTATCCAGCAAATCCTCAACTTGGACTAAGTTAATACGATAATGCAAACCTATTTTGTAGTGATGAGCATCAATAAAGTTACAATCAAAATGACATAGTGGGTGTTTTTGCCCTTTAGCACCTTTCGGATCGTAATCATATCTAACATAGGCAGGCTCTGTTATCATTAACATTTCAAATAAACGAATAGCTTTTAACGTATCAGTATCCGCAAGATTTTGAGCTGATGCAATCTCTTGATATGATTTTTTATCTTGATAGGCTTCATAATCACTATACAATTCTCTGCATTTGCTTAAAATTATAGTACTAACATCAATATCTTTATATCTTACATGCCATTTATTAAGAACAGCAACACCGGTCTTATTCTCATAAACGTGAAACGGGAATGAAAAGCTTACTATCTGATCGTTTTTTATAATAAAGATTCGCCTAATTATCTTAGTTGATTTTATAACAAGATAAGGCATCTTGATTGTTGCTTCATTTTCTGGACCATCCCAAGAAAGAAGATGCTCTACTATCTGAAGAACAATATTGATGTAATCCAAAGGTTTCTTTAGTTTTCCCTCCATTTTTGCACTTGACATACTTCCTAATGAATGTACATATCTCATACTATCTTGACATTAATAGGTCTGTGGTTTTTTCAATTTTCTCTAATAGATCATCTTCTTCTAGTCCTGTAATATCTATTAAGCCAAACATTTCGAGTATCTTATTCACATAAACCTCATCAATATTATTATTTTTAACATATTGCTCAACCAATTCTTTAAGTGACATGGCCCGCTTTGCCTGCTCAAATCTCATACCTATTTCTTTTTCCTCATCAGAATCAGCGCATTTTATATCCATAGCATGGGTTGTTTTTATCTGATGAAGCCCGTCTTTCACCTCTTGAGGAACTTTGTAAGTAGGGTCGGTAATCAATAGATAACTTCGTATAAATGAGCGTGTAAGCATCGTGTAGAGTGCATTTCTAAACTGGTGATTATCTGCGATATTTTCTGTAATACATATTACATATGGGTATTCTAGTCCTTTTGCATTATTCCTGTTGCTGACTAAAACAGAATTGGCGACTGGCTTTTTAGATTCGTATGCTTTATTGGTTTCCCAATTATATTTATTGCCTATTGCAATACAAATCTGATTTGCAAGATTATAATTGTCTTTTTTTTCATCAACAAAAATAATTGCAACATCATTAGGTGTTAGTGTATTATCATTCTCTTTGTTCATCTCGTCTATAAGCACACAGACCATCTGCTCTATTGTGGCTGTTTGTTTTCTTTTATACACTTTCACACTTTCATACGAAATGTCATCGCCGTCAAATCTTTTGTTAGGCTCTCTTGTTAAAGTCAACCTATCCCCATTCCTCTTCACAGAATAGCCGCAGGTTTTCCAATCCTCTTCTTTCAACCATCTGTAACGTTTTGGTTCAAAAAGACCAAGCCCCATAGCATGTGCAAACATCAAAGTATCAGGAGCTGTTCTATAACATTTACCAAGGAGATAATCTGCATTGTATGCTTTGGCGATATGTTCTGCAAAAATAGATTGGAAAACATCACCTGCCATATATACCTGCTTTGATGTTACAGCCTTACATAACTCCTCAAAATTTTGATCAAAATCTTGGCTCTCATCCACTATTATATAATCAAAGGCAGGCTTAACTTCTCCTTGACTTCTCAGTTCGTTCAATGCTTGTTTGCAAATCTGGTCAAATGAGGTAGAATTACTATAACTGTGAAAAGAAAGCCCATAATGTTCGCATATATAGCTATAAAGGCCAGAGTCAGGATCCAAAGTTCGTCCCCAGGCATTTGCACACCATAATCTTTCTTCCCAATCAATTTGCTTTTGTACTTTCATATAGTTAAAGAATTGTTGGATGCGGATGCGCAAAGTACTTGCGAGTATACGGTTATGGCATGTAAAGAATATCTTTACATCATCTGACAAGGAGTATAGTTCTTTCAGCTTATGAAGAAGCAATTCCGTCTTACCCGTTCCTGAAAGCCCCTGAATCTTAATCACTTTCTGCTGACGGTTATCATAAATAAACCTAGTTTGATCACCATCGAAAAGTTGAATTTTATGCCTAACTTTTTCCACCAGCGTTTCTGGTACATCAACACCAACTTTCGCTATTTCATTGATGCTACCAATACAGAGTGAAACTAATAATTCTGACTTTCGTTTCTGCAAAGGTTCTGAAAGCCTTAACTTATCCATCAAACCTGCGATATCTGCAAAATCGCCAAGTTTCGTTGATTTAATTAGCTCATTCTCCACTTTAGAATAGAGTCCCATTTTTGAACGATAGTCATACTTTTGGTACAAATATCTTATATCGCCTTTTATGTCTTCTTCAAAACTCTCGAAGTTTTCAGAATCAGGCTCTTCCACGATGCAAAGCTGAAAACCTGATGCTAAAAGAAGAAAATGTTTTTCATATTCTTCATGACCAGAGTCTACTACTGGGTTCTTTAACAGATAAACTCTAAGGCTGTTCACTCTACTATACTCCTCAATGTTTACCAGCCAATCTGGTTCTTCTCCTTCTTCGTATGGAAGGTTGTGATAAAAATAACTTGATTTCATACTTATTATAAATTTATCTTTATTTACAAAGATAATCATTTGCTTTGAATAACAAGCGTTTTTGATGAAATATTCTTGTTTCTGCACTTTTGATTGGCTGTTTGGCTGTGGGTTACATACCTCTTCCCCTTTTCTTCTTTCTGTTCGCTTGGTTTCTCAGTCTGCGCTGCCATGCAGCTTCGGCATAGTCATCGCCATGTGCAGTTGGTGTAATCAAATCGCCCAACCCTTCCACCACTTCAGCGGCTGCGCTAATGGCTGCATCTGCCATTGCACCGATAGTCTGTGTTATCTGCGGAGTTTCTTCTGTTGTTCGTGGCATATATGAACGGCTTTTAGGTACGAGTTGATAGCCAATATCAGGCTGTTTGTTCTTTTCTGTCAGTTCTTGTATTGTGTGGTGTGGTTTCTTTAATTCTTTTTTGTTTATTGGTTCAAAGTTTCTTTGCAAGGAGTGATAGCCGAACTCCCTGCCGATTTCGGATGCCTTGAATGATAGTCCTGCATATGAGAACCTCAAGCCATAGACCTTGCCCTGCTTGTTCTTCATACGCTCTATGGTAATGCCCTTCTTGTTCAACTCATAGAGGAACATGGAATGCCCTGTAATGCCTGTTTCTTTGTACTTCTCAAGCAGGGTGTAGCAGATATTCTGTACTTGTTGCTTTGTTTGCTCTCTTGTGGGATTAGCCTTTGTTTTTTGGTGTTTCCTTTCCGCCTTGACCTCCTTTGCGATGGTCAAGCCTTTCTCCCTGCTGATTTCCTCCGCCACTCTCGCCGCCCTGTTGCTCACAAAAGTGGTATCATAGACCACTCCGTACAGGCTGATGCGATTGGCAATGATGTGAATATGTCTGTTGTCGGTGTCCTTGTGCGTTACTGCCACCCATTGGTGGTTGTCAAGTCCCATTTGCTTGGCAAACAGATGGGTTATCCTCATCAATTCGGAAACAGGCAACTTCTTCTCGTCCTGCGGTGCGATGCCTATTTCAATGCGGAGGAACTTGTTCCTGCAACGGCTGTTGTAATTACTGACCACTTTCATTTCCTCATAGATTGCCCTTGGCTCCCTGCTACAAAGATTGTGGAAGGCAAGCCGGCTACCGAGCTTGCCTTCCCTGAATATATAGTCCAAAGCCGTACTTCCGTGGGCTATCGCCTTACATTTTCCTATCATCTCTTGTCATATTTAAGACTTTATATATCTCATCGTCCACATGAAAATAGGGGTCGTAAAATCGCTTAAATGCTTCCTTTGCACATAGGGAAAGGTTCTTTGTGAGAAGTACCCACCTTTCGTCCTTGACCTTGATGAGGTTGGAAATCTGTGCATAGAACTTTGCTATCTGCCCAAGAATGGCAATGGCTTCCCTCTCATTGTCGGTCATCTTGGGGACGGCTGTTACCTCTCCGTTAAGGAGTATCTCACGGCAGTAGTCCGAGAACTTCCGTCCCGTACTTTCCGCCTTTGACTTGATGCGTTGCTTTTCCTCTAAGGTACATCTTACTTTGATGAACTCCGTCTTGTTCATCCGCTGTTCTTCTTTATCTTGTTGCTGCCATCGGGCAGCTTTTCCTTTGTATCTGTTCATATAAGTTTCCTTGAAAGTTAATCATTGTAGATGATTCGTTGTTGCTTAGTTCTTGAATGCTGACCGATGAGAACGGAGTGATTACGGTCTAATCTCCCCGACTGTCTGACGAGGGGAGCTGGGAGCAGTTTGTGGGTACAAACTGACGTCTTGCAATGTCAGCTAACGGGTCGTTTACGCACAAGGCGTTTTGTAGCCTAAAAGTGAATGCCGTGCATTCCGTGCCTGACTGCGTTCGTGATACGTTCATCGTTCTCTTTGTTCAGCAAATGTCCGTTGCTCCGTTCTCTGAAAAGGTCGTCCCTTTTCAAGAAAACTCTCGACCTTTTTCCTGTGGGTTCAAAGCTTCCTCCATTTCTCTATGTCCTCACCGTATTCCTCCAAATGGAGGCGCACAATGTTCTCCACAAAGCTTGAAAGGTTGCTGCCCCTGTCGCCCAACCTGCGTACGATGAAGTCCGCACGCTCTTGTGTCTCCCTGCTCAGATAAACCGCCTTGCGGTTGTTCAGTTTGGTTGGCACAAGATAGGCTTGCTTGTAGGCTTCCAGTGTCTTCTTCCTCATCTTGGCACTGACGCGTCTCTGAACGGGCATGTTCCGCGTGTTCCGTGCAGGCTCGGAGTGCGTGGTATTCTCAGTGTTCTGCTTGTTAGTTGGTCTTTCTGTTTCAGGAACCGCAGTCGCTTCCTGTGAAGTAGATTCGTCCTCTGCTTCATCTTCCACGCCCAAATATCTTAAAAAATCTTTGTCTGTTATCTTTGTCTTCTTTTCCATATCCTTATTTCATTTTATGTTTGACTTGTTTTGATTTATTGATTTGATTTTGCACCAGTGTCTTTACCTGCCATTTCTGTTCCCTCTGCTCACGGACACGGCTGACGTGAAAATCGTTGAGGTCTTTGAAATTCTTGTAATATCGGGACATATCCTCCACTTGGAAACCTGCCCTTGCAAACTCCTGTACGGCTCTTCGCCCTGCATCGTCATTATCAAGGAAGGCGCAGATATGGGGCAGGTGTCGGTCGTTCAGATAGCGGATAGCTCTTGCCACATTGCTTACCGAGTTTAGCACAAGACAGGCTCTCGTTATTTCCTCTTTCATTGAAAGGAAGGACAGGAAGTCCATGAAGCCCTCGAACACACAGATAGGTTGCATTTTGTCCGTTATCTTATCCGTGAATATCGGAGTAATATCCTTCGGGGCAATCGTTCCCTTGAACAAACCGTTGTCCCGAAGCTCGTACCCTCCCGACTGGTTTGCAAAGCCGATGGCTTGGTAGCGTAGTTCCCCTACCTCATAGCTGATACATCTGAGGAATGGCGTCGCCTTTTCCAAATCAATGCAGCGTTCTTTCGTTAGGTATTTTTGCAAATGTGGCGGCAGGGTGTCTGATATGCCTATAAGTTTTCTTGCCTCATTTACAGGAACCACTGGTTTGCGACTTTCCGGTATGGAGTTGTCTGTATTATGAGGGCAGTACGCTGTATCAAAGAATGCGGTCTGCCCTAAGTGGCGGATGGCTTCCGACAACGTGCAGCCCTCCAAACGCATACAGAGGTCGATAATGCTTCCGCCCCTGCCCTCGGCATAGTCTACCCAAAGGTTCTTCTGTATGTCCACCTTGAAACTCGGATGCGTTTCCGCCCTCAGCGGTGAACGGTACATGGCATAGGAAGGCGTTCTGCGTACAGGCTTGATGCCTTTCCTCTCAAGATACTCCACTATGGGGTATCGCTTGATTGCTGATAAATCTTCTTCTTTCATTGTGATATGTTTTAACTGAACTGATTGAATAATTCCTGTTTGAATGATATTCGAATGGCATTGGAAAAGATTCTCTTTTCCAAAGTTTTTCCTTTCCAAACTTTTTCATCTTTCTTCTTACTACATACTATTTTGTTGTAAGTTATTAATAATCAATACTACATTGTAGTACATGACAATACTACATACCTTACTACATCAGGCTACTACAACTATCAAGCAAAGGACAGGGAAGTAGTTTTCTTACTTTGTACGCATAGATGGGACAGCCACCGTCACGCCTTCTGCTCACTTTCTCAAAGCCACTCCTTTTAAGGGCTTCGCCCATGTGCTTGGAAGTCAGGGGCTGCCGGGTATAGATACCCAGATAGGTAAGAATTTCCGTAGTGGTCATATAGGAGCAATGGGGATTATCCTCAGTTGGCTTCTCGAAGCAGCGTAGCAGCAGTTCCGTTTCTGCGGTCTGCACTTGGAGCTCCTCGCTCTCCCTGTATAGTTCCGATATCTCATCATCGTCAAACCAATAGCGGAAACCAGCGTTGAGCAGGGCTTTGGCTTCCGCATAGACACTGTCCATAGATATACCCTTTGCACTCTCAATGTCAATAGATAAAACTTCAAAGGGCAGGAACCGTCTGCTTCCTGTGGGGGTCTGTAAGAAAGTCGTTGCCGTTCACCGATGCCACGAACATACTTTTCGTAGGGCATGCGGTACTTGACCATTGGGCAGGTAATGAGATTCTTGAGTTTGTTCTCGTCCCTCTTGTTGAGAGCTTTGAGCTGGTCGTCGATGTTCACGATAAGATTCTGCCCGATATAGGGGAGTGTGTCCTTCTCCTGCGGATATATCTTGCCCGTATAGCTGTAACCGTGCAGGGCAGGCGGACAGAGCAAATCCAAAAACGTGGTCTTGAACTTTCCCTGCTCGCCTGTCAGCACGAGGCAGGTATGGTTACGGCAGTCACGGTCGTCCATTGCGTTGGCGACTACTGCCACGAGCCACTTGGTGAGGTACGGCAGCCATTTGTCGGAGTTGCGTACGGCTACGCAACTTGCCAGTCCGGGAATGGCTTTCAGTGAAAAGGAAGAACTACTGCTCAAATCCACTGATGGAAAGTTTTTGAAATACTCCTGTATGGGGTTGATACGTGGAGAGAAACTGCTCTCGATGATAGAATAGAGATTATCGGAGGAGGTTATTATCCCGATGTCGTTGTCTATCTCCCTACGGAACGTGTTGATTTCATAACGACCCACCTTTGAAAAGTGAACATCATTCTTGCTACGATATTCAGTTCTTCCCAATACCGTATTGTATCTGAACTCATAGCGAGTAGACAGGTGGGGTTCTATCTCCGAGTTCTTGGAGGAAGTTTTTCTCGGTCTGAGTGTGCTGTACCCATCCTCCAATTTGCCTTTATCTGCGCTTGTTTTCATTATATGCTTGGTTTTGTTTCCAAGAACGAAGTTATCAAGAGAACAGGTAAGTTCCAAGCATTCGGAGAGTGCTTGCATAATGTTGCGCTCATTCGCTATAAAGTTCGCACGGATTTTTATGGAGATAGGGAAAGAAAAGACTGATTTAAGCCATAGCAGGGGATAAAACAACAAGAAAATGTAATGGCAGTAGTGTGCCCCTTACGCACACTTGCGGTATTCTGCACCGATATTGCAAACTATAGAATCAGCACAGAAATATGGTAGCGTTTGCCCACATCGAAAGTGCCACAAGCTGCCATCTGAGCGGAAAACGATTAAACAGGATAAGCACCACCCTATCTTTGCACTAAAAATGACAGTGAAAGAAAAATATAGGGCAAAAAGGAGCAAACGGCAGCCGATAAAATGCGTTGTCTTTTCCTTCAAGTTCCCGATACATCCCTGCTGTTCCCTGCTGCTTTGAAGTATGGGAAACGCATCCTACTTTTGCAGGCAGAAACGTGCTATAAAGCGCAAAAAAAGAATAGGAATTACAAACAAAACAATAATAGAACTATGGGTTATTTTATCATTACGGATTCAAATTGGACAAAGTTGAGGAATGAGATACTCAGCCTTGCCCAGACCTGCCACAAGGCTTTCGGGGAACAGAGTAAGCACACAGATTGGTTGCACAACGGTGATGTGTGTAAGTTGCTCAACATCAGCAAGCGCACCTTGCAGCACTACCGTGATACAGGTGTGCTGCTCTTTGCCCAAATCGGACACAAGTGTTATTATAAGCGTGAGGATGTAGAGCGTCTGCTCAATGCAAGATCAGAGAAACCAAGAAAAGATAACCCTGTAAACAGATAAGAGTATGGAATCAGTAAGGGACTTGAACATGGATGCGGACGAGATGCAGGTGGTGCTGTCCGCACTTGAAGGAGTGAACAGACGAATAAGAGAAGTGGCACAGACACACAAGCCACTATTTGGCGGTGAACATTTCCTTACGGGCAAGGAAGTGTGCGAGCGGCTGTATATCAGCCCCCGCACCTTGCAAGACTATCGGGATAGGAAGGTTATTCCCTACACGAAGTTTGCGGGGAAGATACTCTACAAGGCTTCCGACTTGGAGAGATTACTGGATAGGAATTATAGGGAGTGATGAATATGCGATACAACAGAGGATAAGAAAAACGGCACTTGGAACAGGTGAAATTACACTGCTAGTGCCGTTTTCAAAGAATGCTTTTATTCCCTATGACTATTCGGGCAGGAATAGTCCGGGAGTAAAAGTTACCTTTGTCGTTTTTCCCACAGAAAGGTTTATCGGTCCATCGTACGCAAGGAGTTCTTCTTCGCACTTCATAGATGCATCCGTGTAATACACCTTTAAATGATAATTGCCCGGCAGCAGTTTGCTCATTTTGAATTTGACATCGTAGTTACAAATGCAGTCTGCCCGTTCCTCAAAATCTACCTTATGATACACTATAAGCAAGATTTGATTGTCTTGACAGCTTACATTCACTTTTCTTTCCTTGATTATGCAGTTGTCTTTCACATCCTCAATCAAACATTGGGCGATACCGTCTTTTCCCAACTCAATATGAAGGGTTGTAGGGGAATCTTGGTTTTCCAAATAGAAATCTGAACGTGTTTCTGTTGGAGAGAGGTTTAACTTGCAAGTGGAATTTGCTACATCATAAACTTTCAATGCGTCAAGAACAACATTCTCTGACGAACACGCTGACCATCCTATCAGACATATCAGACTGTAAAATACTTTTTTCATCATTATATGGATTTAGATATAAATGTGCATACTTATTATTTCTTACTTGTATAGTTATGTATTTCTGACATAAGAGAATAAACATGCCTGACACTTTCCAGCCCAAAAGCACGATCATACTCACGCTTGTTTTCAACCATATCGGCAAACGCTTGGATTTCTGGGAAGAATCCTTGTGAGGCGATTTGGTTGTTCCTAATCGTTGGAATAAAGCCGTTTCTTTCGTAGAGACAGACTGTCGCCACCATATTGTTTGGAAAGACTTTCTCCAATGGAATCCCCAACACCGCAGAGCGTCTCGGTGTGAAATCAAGGTGCTCCATTCTATCCAACACATAAAGTCCTTTGTCCGTACTGATACTTAACAATTCCTCCGCCTTTTGCCACGAGAAATCTGTTGATAGTTCCAATATCCCCGTTATATCTTGGTGCTCCAATACAAGAAACAAAGTCTGTCCACCGTCTCTACTGCGAATAACATCCAAACTCTTTATCTTTGCCTCTCCAAAAAGGAATGTTGCATAGTCAAGAGGATGGATGAACAGGTCGAGCAATGCATCTCCTTCTGGGTATAATCCTGTCAGATAGCGATAATGGTAATGTCTTTTGCCATCACCTTTCAATCGCTTTTGCAGAATTTGAGTGGCAGGGGCAAAACGTCTTTGCAGTCCCACGACGATATGTTTTGAACCATACAACTTGATGGTATCTGTCAAAGACTTTAGTTCCATCTCGTTCTCACACGGTGGTTTCTCTATGAATAAGGACTTCCCTGCTTTAATGACTTCGTTTGCTATATGAAAGTGCGAATGTGGATTGGCTGCCACAAAGACAGCAGAAACCGTATCATCATGTAGGATGTCCTGTAAAGAAGTTGTCTCTTTAACTCCTTTATACTTTTGAGCTATCAACTCGGCTTTCTTCTCAGAGGTGCAGCAGATATATTTCAGAGGTAACTGAAGATACTGTATGACGGGCAACAGGTTGCTGACACAATGATTACCAAGACCTACAAGAGCATATTGTTGGGTGTAGATATGATTCAGCCCCCTTATGCTCCGCATACTCTTGTATCTGCCGATGATATTATCTATATATCCCATATTCTTTCGCTATGCAATTATATTATTGAAATGCTCTTTATAAGTGGTATGCTTGTTCTCTGTCCAGTGATATTTCCCGTAAAACAACTCTATCAGTCGCTTGGGAAACATTTTCTCCAGATTTCTCAACAGAATAATATCATACTTCCGATGATAGTTTATCCAGCATTGATTACACGCTTTGGAGTGGTGACACTGAATCTTACAGGTTTCCTTTGAATTGAAAATTTCGTCAAGTGTGTTCTCATGGATGTTGCCCAAGGTCACATCCAAATTCTGGCACAAAGGAACATCGCCATTGGAGTGGACTACTAGTTCGCTGAAAATGCTATGGCACCTAAGTTTCAGTCTGTTATTCTTCCACTCGTCATACAAGGCTACAAAGTCAAAGTTCTCATCCGTTTGATGTATGGAAGAGGGTATCTGACTGATGAAATCCGTATCATTAGCTTCCATCAAGTCCTTGGTCGTATCGAAAAACGACATCGTGCTGTAAATGCCAATACGAACATCAATGTCATATTTCTTGGCGATTTCTATAACAAATCCCATGTCTTTAAATGAGTTCCACGGAGAAAGGCAAAACATCAGGGAGGTGGGCACGATGTCTTTACATGCCTCTATAACCTCAATTACCTTGTCATATCCATCCCGTCCACGCATATAGCGATAGGTTTCTCGATTGCCGTCAAGTGATATGTATAGATGCTTGGGATGATGATTCTTTACGGAAGAAATTACCTTGTGTGTTGCAAGGCAGTTGGACAGCAATGTATAGTTGGGATGATGGGTGTCAAACCATCCTAATATCTTGTCTGCTTCGGGATGGAGGATAAACTCACCTCCTTCCAAGCCGACCATCGTGCGTTTTGTTACACATTTGCTATTCATTATTTTAATGATGTCATCTAAACTTAGATTTTCCGTAGGTTTCTTCCAAATGGAACAGTGCTTGCAACGTGACTGACAGCTTGTAGTGGAATATATCATCAGTGAGGTGAGTTCCTTGTGCTGTCTGCGTGCTACATTGTTGACAAATACAATTCCATTGTGGATGTAGTCATAAATACTGTACATTCTTCCTTTTGAGTTTTGTCTTTTATTGTTAAGAGCAGAAACCTTCTAAAAGACTGCACAATACTTATGACTTTTTCCTATCTATTCATTTCCTATCATTTACCAAGTAAGCCTAAGTCCGAATGGCACCGTGATGATGAATGGATGCTCCGTGCGGTAGGTTTCAAGCCCACTGCCATTCTTAAAGTAATAGAACATATTGGATTCCAAATACAGACTGAATGGCTTAAATATCTTGTACTGCACACCGACACCCAAGTTTACAGACCACTGATAGCGTGGCTTGATGTCGCCTTTCAGCGTGAACGTTGAATCAGATGTAACGATAAACTTTTTCGCAAGCGAACTACGGACAGGCATTTCAAATGTCACACCTCCTGTCGTATAGGCGTTGAAACGTCCCTTACCCAATACCCGATAGGTCAATCGCAATGGTATGCCCACATAATCTATTTTCTGGGTTTTCACCAATCTTGCTTTGTGATATTCGCTTTCATATTCAGACTTTAGTCTGGTATAAGTTACACCTGTTCCGAAAGTCCATTTTGGATTTAATTGCTTATTAATGGAAAGACCAAAGGTCTTAGGACGGTAGTGATGTGCAACCTCTCCTAATGGGCTGTTATCATCCATGGGATGATCAAGGAGCATTAAAGACATTCTTGCTCTCTCAACAGAATCCATCAAAGCATTGTTTCGGGCATAATAGGTCTCCAAATCAGACCAAGTGTATAGTTTGGCTGCCGCACCACCATTAGCGTAATCTATTACGGACAGATAGTTCAGATTTGATAATGCACCATTAGCACCAGCATTGGAAGAATAGCCGACATTGAATGTCCAAGGATATTTCTTCTTCTGTTCTATGTTCAAACGTGTATGTGTGTCAATTGCCATAAATTCATCTGATGGTGTCTGTGGCAAATGGAATAAAGAGTTCTCTACACTGCCATCCACCGCTAAATTTCTCTGCAAGGAATCGGTGTTGGGCGTTATTGTAAGAGTTCCTACACCCATATTCTTCATGGTGGGTGTCGTATCATTTTTTGCATACTTCACCTCTGTTCGTTCCAAAGTAATGCATTTGTCGTTTTGCGTAACATGAGAGGTTGTCGTTTCGACCTTGCTCGGAGTATCCTTGCCTCTTTCTTCCGATAGTAAATTCCCCGAATCTTCCCTGCGAGAGTGTACGACAATAGGACTGCTGCTTTTCGACACTTTCTCAACTTTGTTCCTTGTAACAACATAAATATATAAAGGAATGAAAACAGGTAGCAGTAACAGCACCGCCCAATAATCAATCAGGATGGTGCGCAGCATTTTCTTCGCTCTGAACAACTGTGAGGAAGAACTGTGTGGGGCAATATCAAGTAACTTTCCTATTTCCTTGTGAGTCAAACCATCTAATACGGACAACTTGAAAACTTCCCTGTTTTTGGGGGGCAGGTCTTCTATGGCAGACAAAAGCACGTCCAACTCTATGTTTTTTCGTGGCTCGTTTGGCCCGTTGTCAGCAATGTCAATATCTAATTGCGACAACGACAATTCTCTCTTTTCCGTGCTTTGCAAATATCTCAAGGAGAGATTTCTCACGATGGTCATCATCCATCCTTCCAATTTATCATTATCTTTCAAGTCTTTCAGCGACATAAAGATAATGATAAAAGCATCGTGCAGAATATCCTCTGCCGCGTTTTCATCCTTTATATAGTGTCGGCATACGCTCTGCAGTTTGTGAGCATATACCGTGTAAAGTTCTCCAAGAGCCTCTGGGTCTCCTTGTTTACAAGCGTCTATCTGTATCATTTGTTTTTGGACAACAAATATCCTTTTATATAAAGGAGTAGAACATTGTGGAAAGACTGCACGAAATCTTCAACTTTTTCTTGTAAACCTGCATTTTTGCACATTTCTCATTGGTTCGTAAGAGTTTTATCACACAAATATAGCAAAAATCATCAAATCACGTGTATAACAATCGGAAAAAGATTGATATGTAGTCATTCCGTAGTAATGAGGATTGTTATCTCCCAACTACACGCCAATCCTTTCTCTTTCACTGTATTACCCATCTTGTAGTTATGTAGTAGGATAATACCAGTGAAAGAGAAAGAATATCCAATAATCAGTTATTCGTATTATCAAACAAGAATATTGGCCTTATGATTGCTGTTGGCCTTTGCAACTCACAACAGATGTATCTTCTAAACAGATGCGCTTCTATGCTGTCCAACTGAAAAGTTAGGGCAATGATGATTGGAAGGGGATAAAGTGGTGAATAACCTACGGTCTTTCCCCTCTTTATAATTTCTTCTTCACCTGCACTCCTTTCATCGGGATGCAGGTTGGCGGATTTCATTATCTTTTGCAATCTATGGTTGAGTTTATTCCACGTTTCGCCGAAGAACCTCGCAAGTTCTCCCTCAGTCATGGCAATCTCTCCGTTTCCTTTGCGAATGACTTGCATATTGCTGCCCCAATCAAAGTAACTACGATGATTGTACGTGCTATTTTTGCTCTTTGAATTATTGCTTGCTCTCATGCCGTTTCCTCCATTTTATAGGTTGATATATCCGAAAGTTCACAAACCTCTCTCTCCGAAGTTTCCTTTCCCTTTACCGTTTGTTTGGCTATGAGCCTATCCATATCCTCAGAAATTTTCTTGTCTGTCACCTGTGCGTAAATCTGTGTGCTTGATATAGAAGCGTGTCCCATCATCTTGGCTATGCTCTCAATAGGTATTCCTGCACTAAGGCTCATCGTTCCGAAGGTGTGGCGAGCCATGTGGTAAGAAAGACTTTGACGGATACCGCAAGCTTTGCCAACAACGCACAGGTTCTTGCCCATTACACTGCGGCTGCAATCGCTGTGGAAGACAAGGCTGTCGCCTTTTTCTTTCACCGCCTGCCATTCTTCATTATTCTCTTGTTTTTTCCTGCAATGGTTAATGATGGCTTCCGCTATTGGATGCAACGGTACGACAAACTCCACCTTTGTTTTCTGACGCTCCTTTCGGATATACTTCTGTCCGTCCGCTGCCATTTGGATATGCCCATATTGCAGAGTTTCCATATCTGCGATAGCCAACCCTGTAAAGCACGCAAAGACAAACATCAGCCGCGCCAACTCTGCTTCCCTGTCGTTCATCTTCATTGCCGCAAGTCTGACAACCTCGCTCTTTTGCAGGAAGTGTATCCTCTTTTCCTCTTTCTCATACTTGGCATGCTCAAAGGGATTGTAGCGGATAATCCTTTGACTGACAGCACGGAACATCAGCCTGCTCAGCCAGCAGAGATAGTTATTGATGGTAGTCCCCTTCAATCCCCGCTTTTTGAGAAAGAAGCGGTATTCCTCAAACAATTCCTCCGTAATGGTGGAAATGGGGATATCCTGCAATCCTTTTCTTTCCACAAATTCACGGAGATTTCTGTCAGAATGAGACAGGTTCAGATAAGTTCCCTCCGCCCTTGACTTTCCGACGCTTTCCTTGACCGCTTGCAGTTCCACCCTGCTCATGGCAAGGAGCGTTGTCGGGTGGGTGGCAATACCCTGCAGGTGGTTCTTGACAAGTTCAACGCTTACCACTCCGTCCCTTACAAGAATGTCCCGATAGGTCTTTTCCACAAGTTCCCTGAACTCATGGAGTCTTTGATTGGTCTTTCTGTCAGTCGTCAAGCCCTGCTTGGTGTTCCACTCGGAGGGCTTACATTCTTCGCCTGTAGTAATAGCTGAGCTTTTCCCGTCTATGGTGATACGGCAGAGAATGGCGGTATTGCCGTCTGACTTTATCTTCTGTCTGTTGATATAGAACAGTATCTTGAATGTACTTCTCATAATGGCTGTCTTTTATATGGCTAAACGTAAATCTTCGGTGAAAGAGAGGAAGCGGTCAAACTCCTCAAAGAGTTTCTGTGGGGTTACCTTTGCATAGCGTTCTGTCATACTTATGTTGGAATGTCCCAGCATCTTGCTTACTGTCTCGATGGGTACGCCTTGTTCAAGCGTGATGAGCGTTGCGAAAGTGTGCCTTGCAGTATGCGTGGTAAAAGGAAACGAGATACCTGCACGAAGCCGCAGGGCTTTCAGACAAGCCTGATAGTTCTTGTATTTGATGTAGGGAAGCAGTGTTTCCCTTTCATCGCTGTGAAACCTCTCTATCAGCCTAATGGCTTCGGGCAATAACTTGATGCGGCAGGGTACGCCTGTCTTGCGGCGGTTGAATTTCAGCCACCATTTGCCTTCATCATCACGGACAAGATGGGATTTGTTCAGTTCCATCAAATCGCAATAGGCTGCACCTGTATAACAGGCAAAGAGAAAGATGTCCCTTGCCGTTTCCAAATCCTCTTCCAAATCATCAAAGCGGAGCGCTTTTAGTTTGTCCAATACTGCCCTGTCAAGAGCCTTTGGCAGTTTCTTGTCACCCTTGCTGATTTTGGCTTTGTCAAACAGGAGCGTATCAGCCAATCCCTCACGGTAAGCCAGCCTACACACCGTCTTCAAATGCGTGGCTACATTATAGAACGTGCTTTCCTGAAAACCGCACTCAGCTAAGAAATACTGACGGAACTCATGGATAAAATTCTCTGTGAGTTGCGAGAAAGCCAAGTCCGAGACCTTGTACTTCCGTTGAATAAAACTCTGTAAGTGTATGCGGGCGGAGTGGTAGCCGTGTATGGCTCCTTCCTTGATGTCTATACCTACATGGTTTTCTTTTTCCTTGATGAGCATATCCAGCCTCTCAATGAGCATACACCGTGTCTGCACGCTGCCTTGAAACTGCTCCTTCACGTCGGTTGCGTCAAACGGGCAACCTTTGGAGAGCAGGGACTGATAAGCCGACTGAACGGACAGCAACAGGTTTTCCAACCTGCCGTTCACTTCCACCGCCTCACGGCTCTTTCCGTCCATCCTACTCTCACGGGGATTCCACAAGTCAGGGTTGCAGGAGAGTTTACAACTGAACTGCGCAACACTCCTTCCAAGTGTGATTCGCCCCATAATCGGAGCCTTTCCCGACTTGTCAAGACCGCTCTTTTTGAGGTAGAGCAACACCTTCATTTTCTCTTGTTTCATACGCTTTGATGTTTTGTGGCAAAAATACCAATTTCAAAGCGTTCCTCACTTATGCAGAAAACTGCCGACCGTAGCAACAGCAACACGAGCGAAAATAATTCAGTTACCGAATATTACTCCATCGTTACCTATGGTAAAATCGGGTAACGGTTTAGTAACTGAACTTCTGCCTAAATCTGCATATTACTGCCCTTTACGAATAGGGCAGTCTTATGCAAATCGTTCCGTTTCCTTCTCATTATCAGTTAATTTGCAACAACTTCGACTTTTCTTCATTTTCTTTGATTAGTTGCCTTCCAATGGGTAGGTAATTGTGGTTGGATATTCCGTAATATGTTTAACAACGATGCGGAGAAGAGTGACTACCTTTGCCGCCGGAAAGAGAAGAAGACTATGGCAGAATCAAAAATCAAACGTATAGACTCCATTGATGCCTTTAACAAGAGTATGGGCTTCGAGACATTGCATCCCCTGGTGACCGTCATAGATATGTCGAAAGCCGACTCGGAGGCCGCCCGCGAAGAGCGAACCCTTGAATACGGCGTCTATAGTATATGGTTGAAGCAGACCTTTTGCGGCGACATCACCTACGGTCGACAACCTTACGACTACCAAGAGGGAACGGTAACATCGTTCGCTCCGGGTCAGGTGGTACACATCAAACCGGCTCCCGACTACATCCCCAACTCGCAGGGACTGCTCTTCCACCCCGACCTGATTCGTGGCACATCGCTCGGCCAGAGCATGAAACAATACGCTTTCTTCTCTTATTCGTCGCGCGAAGCACTGCATCTGAACGAGGACGAGCGGGGTATCTTCAAAGACTGCCTGGGCAAGATACAGCAAGAACTGGAGCATCCCATCGACCAACACACGCGTAAACTGATTTGCAGGAACATCGAACTGCTGCTGGACTACTGCCTGAGATTCTACGAACGGCAGTTCGTGACGCGCAAAACGGCCAATCTGGGCGTATTGGAGAAGTTCGAAACACTGCTCGACCAATATTTCAAGGAACACCGCCCGATACAGGACGGACTGCCGTCGGTGAAGTATTTTGCCGAGGAGTGTTTCCTGTCGCCCAACTATTTCGGCGACTTGGTCAAGAGGGAGACGGGACGGACACCGCAAGACTATATCCAAGCGAAAATCATAGACCTGGCCAAAGAAGAACTGCTGGGCACAGAAAAGACCGTCAACGAGATAGCCTATATGCTGGGATTCCAATATCCGCAACACTTTAACCGCTACTTCAAACGCAACGTGGGACTCACGCCGAGCCAATATCGCAAGGAGGCTGTGTAACGAATGGAGCACAAGACCACCTATATAGAAACCGTACATAGCTGTAACCGACTGTTCAACGAGAAGACGCTGCATCCGCTCGTCAGTGTCATCGACCTGGCAAATGCCCACGAACGCAAACGGCTGAGGCTCGACTGCTACTCGGTGATGCTGTGCGAGCAGACGTCGGGCGACTTGGCAAGCTCGCGGATGAAGTGTGACTTCGCTGACGGGACTATGCTTTTTCGTGCGCCTGACAAGATGGTTCCCATAGAGACCAGCACCCATAGCAACCTGTCAGGCCGACTGCTGGTATTTCATCCCGACCTGTTCTGTGGCACGAAATTAGGAAAGAAGATACACGAATATACTTTCTTCAAATACAAACTGACAGAGGCCCTGCACCTGTCGCAACCCGAACGCGTACGCATCCTGGCTATCTTCGATGGTATCAAGGCCGAACTGGAATGGGGAGTAGACTGTTTTTCGCAGTCCATCATCTGCAACAAGCTCGAATTGCTATTGACTTACTGTAGCCGATATTACATCCGACAGATGGTATTGCGTCGCGATTCCATTGACAAAACCGTGGAAAAAGTGACAGAAAACATCGACGCCTACATCATGCAAGGCCGACTGGCTACCGACGGAAAACCCTGCACATGCAAGTTTGCAGCCCCACTAGGCTTGTCGAGTGCCTATCTGAACGACGTCTTACAGCATGAGACTGGACTGCCATTCGAGGCACTGGTGGAGTCCAGGCGACTCCGCATGGCCCGACAGCAACTGACTTCGGGCGTGAAGACCGATGCCGACATAGCCGCATGGCTGGGATATGCCAACACGGCCCTGATGTATTCGCTCACGAGTTTCAACGAGTCTACCCGTCGCTTTTCCTACAAATAGCTACACATAGACCGCTGTTTTTCCACCATTTTTTATTAAGTTTGCAACTATGAAGAAAGGAACACTGCTCATAGTTGACGACAATCGTAACATCCTCACATCTGTGAAGATGCTCATGGAAAATCATTTTGAGACAATCGTTGCCGTCAGTAACCCCAACAACATCCCTGCACGGGTGCATGAACTGCAACCCGACGTGGTGTTGCTCGACATGAATTTCGGCAGCGGAGTGAACAATGGCAATGAGGGACTGTTCTGGTTGCGCGAGATAAAGCAGCACCGACAGAAGACCGAAGTGGTGCTCTTTACTGCCTATGCCGACATAGAGCTGGCCGTAACGGGACTGAAAGAAGGAGCTGCCGACTTTGTAGTAAAACCCTGGAACAACGAGAAACTCGTGGCAACACTGCTCAATGCCTACCGGAAAACGCAACCAGGCAAGGAGACCAGACTCCCTTCAGACGGCAGAGTACCCATGTTTTGGGGCGAAAGCAGTGCAATGCAAGAGCTTCGAGAGATGGTGGAAAAAGTATCGGCAACCGATGCCAATATCCTGATTACGGGTGAGAACGGTACAGGAAAAGAGGTCTTAGCCAACGAGATTCATCGGCTCTCACTGCGTAACAAGGCCCAGCTCATGCCCATTGACATGGGAGCTATCAGCGAGACGCTGTTCGAAAGCGAACTCTTCGGGCATGTGAAGGGAGCTTTTACCGATGCTAAAACCGACCGTCCTGGGAAGTTTGAACTGGCAGCAGAGGGTACATTATTTCTCGACGAAATAGGAAATCTCTCTTATGCCTTACAGGCCAAATTGCTCACAGCACTGCAACGACGTACCATCGTGCGTGTCGGGGGGAGCAGACAGATTCCCATCAATGTACGGCTCATCTGTGCCACCAACCGCGATTTGCATCAAATGGTGCGTCAGGGCGACTTCCGCGAAGACCTGCTCTACCGTATCAACACCATACACCTGCAACTTCCACCCCTCCGCCAACGCCGACAGGACATCATGCCACTAGCTAATCGCTTTCTTCAAAAGTATGCCGACATCTACAACAAGCCCAATCTCGATTTCACCGCAGATGCCACCGAGAAAATAGAATCGCTTCCCTGGTATGGCAATATACGCGAATTGGAACACGCCATCGAGAAAGCCGTGATTCTGTCTTCAAGCAGCCGATATATCGAAGATGTGGATATTGAGGGTAGCCAGAGCCATCGGGAAAAGCCGATGGAGGAAGTACAAACCCTCGACGAGATGGAGCGTCGCATGATAGAAAAGACCATCCGCGACTGCGAGGGCAATCTCTCAATGGTGGCTTCACAACTGGGAATCTCACGACAGACATTATATAACAAAATCAAACGCTACGGATTATGAGTTTATGGTATTGGATGTTGATGGCTATGGTAGCAATAGCAGCTGTTACCGGATATATCAGACTCCGCCGACGCTATCGTCGCAACCTACGCAAGGTGTCATTTATGTTCGACGCCATCGACAACCTGGACTACTCATTCCACTTCCCCACCGACCGCATCTCGCACGAAGAAAACCTTTTCAACACGTCTTTGAATCGTATCAAGACCATCATACAGCGCGACAGGGAAGAGACGGCCGAGCGCGAGAAATACTATGAAGCCATCTTGAATGCAGTAGAGACAGGTATCATCGTGGTAGACAGCCGGGGCAACATCGTGCAACACAACCATGCCGCCTTGCAGTTATTGGGACTGGAAACACTCACCCACATGGCGCAAATCAAGGAAAATCTCACCACACAACGATTCTCCATTCGCGAAGCCAACACACTCTTACAAGGCAACAAAATGCGTATCATCGGTTTCAGCGACATCAACAGCGAACTGAGCAATCAGGAAGTAGACTCGTGGACGAAACTTATCCGCGTGCTGACTCATGAAATCATGAACACCATAACACCGGTGACATCGCTCAGCGAAACACTGCTACCACTCACAGACCGCACTGCCGACGACGAACATGCTCGCGAAGAACTGCGAACCGGACTCTCTACCATCAACAAGACAGGACACGAGCTACTATCGTTTGTAGAAAACTACCGTAAGTTCACACATATTCCCACACCGCATCCCGAACTCTTCTACGTTCGCCCCTTCATCGAAAGAATGGTCAGACTGGCTGCCTTTCCCCATATAGAGATAAACGTCGAACCCACTGATTTGCTTGTCTATGCCGACGAAGGTCTCATGGCCCACGTAGTAACCAACATCTTGAAAAACGCCATAGAAGCTATCGATAACGACGGACATATCAGAATACACGCCTATAGCGACGAGAAAGAGAATGTGGTCGTAGCCATCAGCAACGACGGGCCACTGATTCCCGACGACGTGGCACAACACATCTTCGTACCATTCTTCACTACCAAACGCGACGGCAGCGGAATCGGACTGAGCATTTCGCGCCAGATCATGCGCATAAGTGGTGGTTCGCTCACACTCAAGACCATGAAGGGCGAGACAACTTTCGAACTTAAAATATAAGTATTACAGCTTTTCAAACTTATCACATATTTCTATATGGATACCAGAACCGCACACTTCATCCGCATCGCCCGAATTTAGTAACAAATGTGGACAAAGGTTTTTAAAATCTAAAATTAGGAGAAATAATTGGATGTTAGCAAAATAATGCCTACCTTTGCCAACAAAATAAATATCAAGTACGCAATGGAAAGTAGGATTCCGACAACACAAAGGCTGTCGGAATTCGTCGTTTTTGTTGTGTAACGGAAAAACGATAGGACAATTTTTAAATTTATTTCATATGGCATACATGTCACAAGAAGGCTATGATAACCTCATAGCACAGCTCAAACAGCTGGAAGCTGTAGAACGTCCCAAGGCATCGGCCGCTATTGCAGAGGCTCGTGACAAGGGCGATTTAAGTGAAAATTCGGAGTACGACGCCGCTAAAGAGGCACAGGCTCATCTGGAAGATAAGATTAACAAAATCAAAATGACTATCGCTGAGGCCAAGATTGTAGACGTATCTCGCCTCAGCACCGACGCCGTACAGATTATGTCGAAGGTGGAAATGACCAATCTTGCCACGAAAAGCAAGATGACCTACACCATCGTGAGCGAGAGCGAAGCCGATTTGAAAGCCGGTAAGATTTCGATTAAGACGCCTATTGCTCAGGGATTGCTGAACAAGAAAGTGGGCGACGAGGTGGAAATCAAGATTCCGCGTGGCACTATCAAACTGCGCATTGATAATATTTCGATAGACTAAACCGCACATTTCATCACTTCATAAAGAAATACGCTATGGATATTTTTTCAAAGATTGCAGCCGGAGAGATTCCTAGCTACAAATGCGCAGAGAACGAACAGTTCTATGCCTTTCTGGATATCAATCCACTGGTAAAAGGTCATACGCTGGTGATTCCGCGTCGCGAGGTAGACTATATCTTCGACATGGACGACGAAGAGTTGGCTGCTTTTCAACTGTTTGCAAAGAAAGTAGCTGCTGCCATCAAGTCTATTTTCCCCTGCAAGAAGGTAGCTCAGATAGTTTTGGGATTGGAAGTGCCACACGCACATATCCACCTGATACCTATCAACAATGAGGCCGACGTGGATTTTCATAAGGAAAAGCTACAACTCAGCGAAGAAGAATTCAAGGAAATAGCAGCTAAAATCTACGCCGAATTTAAGAAATAGCTGTCGGCTATCACGACAAGACCAACCCATTACACAAGAGCGGATGTATCAAAGTAGATACGTCCGCTCTTTGCCTATCTGCACTTTTCTACAGATTTATTTTGTCATTTTCCCTTCTTTTTGTAAGTTTGCAGATATTCCTTACTCTATAGATTAGCCCATGAATGATTCGGAAGACAAGTTTTACATCAGGTTGTTTACCAGAGGAGACAGTAAAGCTTTAGAAATACTCTTCATGAAATATCAGCCAAAGCTAGTGAACTTCATCACAGGTTTCGTAAAAGACCGAGAAGTGGCACGAGACATGAGCCAAAACATTTTCATGAAGTTGTGGCAAAATCGCTCACAGTTCAGAGACATATCCAATTTTCAAGCTTTCCTATTTACAATGGCACGCAGCACCATTTATAATTATTTCGATCATGAGCTGGTAATAGCTAAATTCATGGAAACACAATTAAAAACACCAATAGTAAGCGACGATATTGAAGAACAACTATTTGCCACCCAGCTTCAACAGCAGATAGACGATGCCATAGCCAAGATGCCCAAACAACGCAGACTCGTATTTACAATGAGCAGGAAAGAAGGATTTTCGAACGCGGAGATAGCCGCAGAACTCAACATCAGCAAACGAACAGTAGAAAATCACCTGACGGCAGCACTTACTGACATACGACAAGTCATAAAATTATTTATAATCATGTGTGCTATCGGGTAAATAGCTTTCACCATAGTATAATTACGAAAAATGGAAAATCAGAATACAGACAGAGAACTCATCAGGAGTTTCTTTTATCATCAGTTCTCCAGAACTCTTAGACTAAAGTTCGGATGGTGGTTGCTGAATGTTAGCTCAAAAGATTTACAAGATACAGAAATGCAGACACTATGGAATGAAGCCGACAACTGTGCAACTCCGGAACTAGAAGAAGACCGGATAAAATTCCATCAACAACTGGTCCAACAAAAAAGAAAAGAAACCTTACACAGGTATCTAAGACCTACTGCTGCGGCTGTTATACTCATCGTAGCAACGTCAGTTATTACTTATCTTATTTCGAAAAACAGCTTTCAACAAGTGGCTTCAATATCGGAATTCGTACAAATAACCGTGCCCGACAAAGAAATTAAGACCCTAATATTACCAGATTCAACACGTGTAACCATCAACTCAGGTTCTACACTCATCTACCCAAAAGAATTTAACGCCAGGACTCGAACAATATATCTGATGGGCGAAGCCAACTTCGATGTGAGAAAGAACAAAGAAAAACCATTTATCGTACAGACGGAATATTTGGCTGTAACTGCCTTAGGCACAAGATTCGATGTAACAAGCTATACACAACAACAGCTGAAAACCGTTACACTCGAAAAAGGTAGTGTAAGAGTGCATAGCATCAGCAGAAACTTACAAGACAAAGCCTACTTATTGAACCCAAATCAGAAACTTACTTATAATAAAGAGACTCACCAGATATTAATACACCAGACAGATGCTGCCAAACATTTATCATGGGAGAAAGGATACCTCGTCTTTGAAGATGCGAAATTCACCGAGATTACAGAACGTTTGGAACGACGATATGGCGTACATATTACCTGCACTAACTTTAAGAAAATGAATGGTTTATACCATGTAAGATTCACAAAGGAGGAAAATCTCAATCGAATATTGAATATTCTTTCAGAATTAAGTACTCCATTTAAATATCAAATTACTGACAACCATATTACAATAACCCCTAAATAAGATACATCAGATATTATCACATGCACAAGAGCTTTTACAGTCCTGATTATCATGTTTTCCAAACAGATTACTGACTTTTTCTGGTTTTAGCTGTGTGTTATATTCTAGTAAACTTACTTGAGTGTAGATGCCAGGAAATTTTTCCTTGTATAACACTTAATATCAAGAAACGCAACAAATAACACCTAACAAAATCAAAAAAGCACTGAGTGAACTTACACTTTAATGTAACCATTATTAATTGTAAAACATGAAACATACCAAAAAGCATGAAACTGTGATAAGAGCCTTACTGATATTGGCGCTCTTACTCACCCCATTTTGTATGGAAGCTCAAAAGAGCATCACCTTCAAAAGCAACCGTATAACCCTCAAGAAAGCTTTTAACACCATTGAGAAGCAAACAGGGATGTCGGTGGACTATGATGGAAGAATTATTGACGTGAACAGGACTGTGGAGACAAAAGGGATTAGCGGAGCTATTGGCGATGTACTTACCCAATTACTAAGAGGAACAGGATATACGCATAACATAAATGGTTCGCATATCTTTGTAACTGCCCCACAATCTAGTTTAAAAGTAAGCAATCCGGTCTCTCATCAAGGGAGAAAAATTTCGGGTATCGTCAAAGACACCTACGGAGAACCTATTATCGGCGCTACCATTACCGGCATTGGAACAACAGCACGTGCTGTGACTGATACAGATGGCAGATACACTATTAATCTCCCACAACAAGCAAAAACCATCGAGATTTCATTCATAGGCTTTACTACGCAAACCATAACAGTTGGCAATCAAAACAATATTGCAACAACAATGGAAGAAGACACTCATGGACTCAATGAGGTGGTGGTGGTAGGTTATGGAACACAGAAAAAAGCAAATTTGATTGGTGCTGTAAGTACTGTAACAGCGAATGATTTAAAAGACAGACCTGTCAACAGCCTTGGCCAGATGTTGCAAGGACAAGTGCCAAACTTAAACATCACTTACGCCTCAGGAACTCCTGGAGAAACCACAAAACTGAATATACGTGGTGCTACTTCCATCGTAAATTCCGGTACACCTCTAGTTCTCATTGACGGAGTAGAGAGCAGTATTGACCGCATCAATCCTAATGACGTAGAAACTATTTCTGTTCTAAAAGATGCTGCTTCAGCAGCAATCTATGGTGCCCGTGCCGGTTTCGGCGTTATCCTGATTACTACCAAAGCAAATAAAGACGGAAAGGCACACATTACCTATAACGGACGCTTCAGCTGGTCAGCTCCCACTATCAATACAGACTTTGTAACTACAGGATACGACGCAATTACATTGGTAGATAATTTTCAACAAGCAATGTATAGCACCAGCTATTCCAACTATACCCAATCTGCATACGATGCTCTATACGAACGCCGCAACGACAAAAGCGAAAATAGCGATCGCCCTTGGGTTGTTGTCGGCAATGACGGAAAGTACCATTACTATGCAAACTTTGACTGGTATAACTATCTGTTCGACTACTCACAACCAACATGGAATCATAATCTCAATATATCTGGTGGAACTGATAAATTCAACTATCTTGTAAGTGGGAATATGGTGGACAAGGACGGCATCTATGCGATGAACACAGACAAATATCATACACGGACAATTACTGGGAAATTTAGCTCACAAGTAAACAATTGGCTAAAACTCACAGCTTCTGTAAAACTCTATAAATCAAAATACCATCAACCTGGATATGATTATGAAGATGGTGGAAACATAGGAAATCTTTCTTTCCATGCCATGCCGTGGCTTATGCCTTATAATCCGGATGGTACAAACGTATACACCTATGCTGGTAATGGTAATAAACCAACAGATGGTTTTTCAGCAATGTTAAGAACGGGAAACGGCGGAACAACCGTCAAACGGATACAAACAATCTATTCGCTGAATGCTGTTGCCCATGTGATAGATGGATTAGACATCTATGGAAACGCAAGTTACAAATTATATGAGAAAGACAAAACTTTCCGTATGGCTAATTTTGATTATTCAGAACAACCCGACATTATACAAAAGGCTACTTCTGGCTTCTTTGCTAATCGTCTAAAAGAGATTCATACAGAAGAAGAAGTATGGGTATACGATCTCTATGCAAACTACAAAAAGACATTCAACCAAGCACACAATCTAAATATTATTGCTGGTATAAACTTTGAAAAAGAACGTTATAAGAATACTGAAGCAAGCATCTACAACCTTCTTTCAGCAACATTGAATGATCTGGCATTAGGCACTGGAGACAAAGGAGTAAAAGGCGGTCAGCACGAATATGCCCTGATGGGATACTTTGGTCGCATCAGTTACGACTATATGGGTAAATATCTCGCAGAAGTGAATATGAGATACGATGGTACTTCACGTTTTCAGCAAGGCGATCGTTGGGGATATTTCCCGTCACTGGCCCTTGGTTGGCGATTCAGTGAAGAAAACTTCATGAAAGATACCAAAAAATGGTTGAGCAACGCCAAACTAAGAGCATCTTTGGGTTCTCTAGGAAATCAAGTGACCGATGGTTACAGCAATCCATATTACCCATTCATTCGCAGAGTAAAGATAGGCTCTACATATAGTGCCAACTATATTTTCAACAATACAACAGCAGCCTATACCCAACTGGACGCACCTGTTTCCAGCAGCCTGACATGGGAAAAGATTATCACAGGTAACATTGGACTTGATCTTGGATTCTTTGATAACAAGCTGACAACCTCACTTGATATATACCAACGTGAAACCAAAGACATGCTGGCAACTTCGCTTACACTGCCCGATGTATACGGTTTTGCTTCCCCATTAGAGAACAACGGGCAACTTCGCACGAAAGGATATGAACTGACTGTTTCATGGAACGACCGGTTCATTCTCAACAACAAGCCGTTTAATTATGGCATTTCTCTTTCATTGGCAGATAGTAAATCAAAGCTAATAAAATACAAGGGAAACGAAACTAAACTACTTGGGAGCATGTACGAAGGTATGGAATGGGGCGAGATATGGGGTTACCAAATTGAGGGAATCTATAAGACTACCGAAGAAGCAACAGCTCGCGGCGTTGACCAAACCTTTATTAATACTCGATTCACCAATCAAGCCGGCGACTTAATCTTTAGTGACCTAGATGGTTCTAAGAAAATAGATAAAGGTGCAGGTACGCTTGAAGATCATGGCGACCTAGTAAAGATAGGTAACTCACAGCCAAGATACCATTATTCAGTAAACCTAAGTGCAAGTTGGAATGGTATTGATTTCTCGGCATTCTTCCAAGGTATTGGCAAGCAGGATATCTATCCTGGTGGAAACAACACCATGTTCTGGGGACCTTTTGCACGTCCTTACGCATCTTTTATCCCGAAAGACTTTGCCGATAAAGTATGGAGTCCTGACAGACAAGATTCCTATTTCCCACGTGCAGCGGCCGATCTTGCACGTTTTGGACCTCTACAATTTGCAAATGACAGATATCTACAAAATTTAGCTTACTGTCGATTGAAGAATCTTACCGTAGGTTATACTTTACCCCATCTCCTAACAAAGAAGATAGGACTAGAAACCGTCCGATTCTATTTTAGCGGTGAAAATCTGCTAACTCTAACATCGCTTGACTGCAAATACTTAGACCCAGAACAGATGACAACAGATAATACTGGGCGTGTCTATCCTTTTTCCAAGTCATTCTCTTTTGGTATTGATGTTACATTTTAACTAGCTACAACATGAAAAAATCAAACTATTATATTCTATTTGCCTTGATATTCCTGTGTACTGGATGTGAATTAAACCGCTCACCCCTTGACACATTGGCACTTGAGAATTACTTTAATAATAAG
Source organism: Prevotella mikamonis (assembly GCF_055381405.1). Lineage (NCBI taxonomy): Bacteria > Pseudomonadati > Bacteroidota > Bacteroidia > Bacteroidales > Prevotellaceae > Prevotella > Prevotella mikamonis. The sequence goes on along the minus strand of NZ_AP035785.1, from coordinate 2,542,487 downwards.
ACGGAACTTGAGACATATACGAATGGTTTCTACATGATGTTCCCTAATGCAGAAAGCATATACGGAGAAGTAAGCGATGCCATTATACCGACTTCACTTACAGAAGAGGTTCTTGGCACACGCACAATACCGACCAATGGTGGTGGATGGTCGTGGACTTATCTTTCTAATATAAATACTTTCCTGAAAAATTCCAGCCGTTGCCAAGATGTAGCTGCCCGCGAAGAGTATGATGGTGTGGCTCGTTTCTTCCGCGCATATTTCTATTTCGAAAAAGTTAAACGCTTTGGTGCAGTTCCATGGCTAGACGAGCCACTTGGCTCTACCGATGACAGGCTCTACGAAGCTCGGACAGACCGTGATGAACTGCTAAAGCACATGGTAGAAGATATAGACTATGCTATCAATCATTTATCTAGTAAGAATAATACATACCGTATAACGAAATGGACCGCACTTGCCCTAAAGTCTCGTATGCTCCTTTTTGAAGGAACTTTCCGTAAATATCATGGAATTGGCAATGCCAACACTTACTTACAGTTGGCTGCACAAGCTGCAGAAGACTTCATCGACAATAGTACATACACTATATATAAGTCAGGCGCGACCCCATATCAATCTCTGTTTGCTTCAGACGACGCTATCGCCACAGAAGTAATCCTTGCACGCAACTATAATATAGGACTAAACGTCACCCATAGCGTCAATCAAAGTTTTATTTCAGACGGAACACGCCCTGGATTAAACAAGAAAATTGTAGACTCATATCTCATGGCTGACGGAAGTCGCTTCACTGACCAACCCAGCTACAAAACCAAAGAGTACTATGCAGAAATGCAAGGACGTGATCCACGCTTAGCTCAAACTGTAGTTGCACCAGGATATACACGCATAGGGACAACGACTAAGCTGTCACCAAGTTTCACATCTACAACTACAGGATACCAGCTTATCAAATGGGTTACAGATGAATCACAAGATGGATACAAAAAAGCACACAATGATTTCATCCTGTTCCGTACCGCAGAGGTATACTTAAATTTCGCAGAAGCAAAGGCAGAACAGGGAAATCTCACACAGAACGACCTTGATAAGAGTGTCAATAAAATAAGGAAGAGAGTCGGAATGCCAAATTTAAATCTTGCCGCTTCCAACTCTAATCCAGATCCTTTTCTGGCAAATCCGGAGACCGGATATGCCAATGTGAAAGGGAATAATGCAGGTGTGATTCTTGAGATACGCCGTGAACGTACCATAGAACTTATTGATGAAGGATTCCGGTACTACGACTTGGTTCGTTGGAAGGAAGGTAAGGTCTTCGAAAAACAATTCAAGGGTTTGTATTTCCCTGCTTTAGATTCCGTAAAGAAGTTCCGAGTATACGATTTAAACGGAAACGGTATAAACGATGCTCTGGATATTTGCATTTATGATGGAAACAAGCAGCCTTCTGTCATATCTTATCCTGAACTCGCAAACATAACTGTTTTCTTAAAACTCAATGAAGACATCAAATTAGAGAATGGAGCTAACGGTGGTAATGTCATCGTCAGCGACATCAATGTTACCCCCCGCAAGTGGACAGAGGATAGAGATTATCTTTATCCTATTCCTCAGGATCAGATAACCCTCTACGGTGGCAAGCTAACACAAAATCCAAACTGGTAATATACTGTATGGGGAGTGATTATCATTCCCCATACATACTTTGAAATTATGAAAAAAACTACTGCTCCCTTTATCGTTCTAATAATTTTGCTTTTCTCGCAAGTATTAACTTGTTGTGGAGGAAACAAAGGAAGTGAAGGAAACAAAGAAATCATCCCTCCACCTACTCCCAACAACTATAAATACGAGAAGAACTTTTCAAGTATTAGGTATCTTACTTACAATTCTTTCTATTGTAAGAGCAATACGCAAACCCATGCTTTCAGTAAAGAAAACACGCAAGCCTTTGCAAAAGTCATAAAAAGTCTTGATGCAGATTTCGTAGCCATTCAAGAACTAGACAGTGGTACTACGGAACGGAGTAACCGCTACCTGCTCAAACAGATTAATGAAGCTACTGGCAAAAACTATCAAATGATTTTTGCCCATGCAGCCGATTACTCCAATGGTGCTATTGGATGTGGACTTTTGATTAGTCCTAAATATTCTATACTTCATTCTCAAACCATTGCATTGCCAGGAGACGAGAAACGCATGCTTATCATTGCAGAATTGAAAGACTTTGTTATCATGTCTACTCACCTAGATTTAAATGCGTCTGCACGTAAATTAAGCGCAAAACTTATTGCTGAAGCTGCAAAGAAATATAGTAAACCAATTTTATTGGCTGGAGACCTTAACGACTCACCGGCATGGAGTTCTGATAACAGCTGTTTCCCCATTCTATCACAAAACTTTTCTATCTATAGTGCTACAGAAAGTAATTTGTCTAGCAATATAGACTATGTTTTATTATGGAATGCTAACAACACGAAGTTAAAGAAAATTGGCAGCAATATTGTAAAGCAGCTTAATATTGACGACAATATTGAAGACTTGACAACTGTCAGCGACCATTACCCTGTCTATGTAGACTTCTCCATACAATAACGCCTAAATAGTAATCATACCATCAAACTAGTAATAAGCAATATGAGTTTCCACAAAGTTATCACAAAAGGGGTATTGTTAACAGCTCTCTTTCTGTCTCCATTCACTATGCAAGGACAAGTCTTCAAGGGCATACAACAACTTGTAGAACGCCGCTTGCCAGCACTAAAGGATAGAATAGAATTCGAAGCACTCGATTCCAACCAAAAAGGCGACGTCTTCACTATTCAAACGAGAAAAAAGAAGTTGCATATACAAGCTTCATCTCCGTCGGCGGCTTCCTCAGCTGTTTATTATTACCTACGAGAATTCTGTCACATGAGTATCTCGCATTGTGGTAACAATCTTGGGAAAATCACCTCATTACCCGATGTTCAAAAACGCATCACAATACAAAGTCCATTCCAATACCGATATGCACTCAATTATTGCACTTATAACTACACCTACACTTTTTACGATTGGGACGATTGGCAATGGGAAATAGACTGGATGGCACTCAATGGTGTAAATCTTATGCTTGCGCCTATTGGCTTAGAATGCGTATGGGCTGAAACGCTCTCAAGCGTAGGTTTCACCTCACAAGAAATCGACGCATTCATTCCTGGTCCTGCATATACTGCATGGTGGTTAATGGGAAATCTAGAAGGATGGGGTGGTCCGATGCCAACTACGATGCGAGAATACAGGAAACAATTGCAAATCAAGATTCTTGCACGAATGAAAGAACTTGGTATCGAGCCTGTTATTCAAGGATTCAATGGAATGGTGCCTAATCTGTTAGCAGAAAAGTTTCCTCAGAGTCCTATTATCAAACAGGGGCTATGGGGGGCGTTTCAGCGTCCCGCAGTACTCCTACCCGGCAATGAACTTTTCGAAAAGATGTCAGATGCTTATTATACAAGCCTACGACGCAACTATGGTTCCAACTTTAAATTCCTAGGAGGAGATCTGTTCCACGAAGGCGGAAACACCAAAGGGATAAATTTAAAGCATACAGCCAAGCTCATCCAAGAAGACATGCAGCGACATATTCCACAGTCAATATGGTTGCTACAAGGATGGAATAACAATCCCAAAAAAGAATTGCTAGACGGCCTAAACAAACAACAGACACTCGTAGTTAATCTTGCTGGAGAAATAACATCTACATGGGAACAGACTAACCAGTTTTATGGCACACCTTGGATTTGGGGTAGTGTGAATCATTTTGGAGGGAAAACAGACATGGGAGGTCAACTTCCTGATATTACCAGAGAACCTTATCGTGCACTCGCTGCTCCCAATACACTATTGAAAGGCATTGGCATCTTGCCCGAAGGTATCAATGCTAATCCTATAGTTTATGACATTGCTTTGAAAACAGCATGGTCAAATGCAGAAAATCTAGATAGTCTTCTACGAGATTATATATATTATCGCTATGGTCAATGGGATAGCCATGCCTACAAAGCATGGAAGCTCATGTCTCAATCCGTATATGGCAATTTTAAAATTAAAGGAGAAGGGACTTTCGAATCTATATTGTGTGCACGCCCGGGAATGAATGTAAAGAATGTCTCTACATGGGGACCACGCCAAATGCAATACGAACCTGAAATGTTGGTACAAGCGCTCATCGAACTCAGACAAGCAAACCTGTCAAATGAGACCTATCAATACGACCTGATAGATCTTACACGCCAAGTAATTGCCAACTATGCGAGAGTTCCTTACAACAAGGCTATGAACGCATTTAAGGCAAAAGACCGTACCACGTTTAAGGCCGCAGAAAAAGAATTTATGGCACTTATCAATCTACAAGACAAAGTTGTCGGCCATGATTCACACTTTCTTCTAGGCAAATGGTTAGACAAAGCACGCCATTATGCAGCAGCAACCTCCAGCAATATGCAGCTCTGTGAGGGTAATGCAAGAAAACTTATCACTTATTGGGGACCTGATAATCCTGCAACAAGCGTTCATGATTATGCCAATAAAGAGTGGAGTGGACTGCTCACTGACTACTATAAACCACGTTGGCAGAAATTCTTTGAAAACCTCAACAAGCAATTAGACGGTCATACTCCTGCCCCTATCGACTACTTTGCTATGGAGAAAGCATGGTGCGAAGAAACTAAAACATATCCTACAACACCATACCCAGGTAACTATCTCAACGTTGTCGACAGTGCCATGCAGTTTATCATCCCTCTCTACAAGAACCCACAAGCGACGACCGACCAGAGAGTGGAAGACTTGTTGGGCAGAATGACACTGAAAGAGAAGGTGGCACAAATGCGACATATCCACTTTAAACATTACAATTCGGACGGAAACGTCGATATAGACAAACTCATCAAATCTACCGACAGTCTGAGTTTCGGGTGTGTAGAAGCCTTCCCCTACTCTTCCGAACAGTATCTGAGTGCCATGTACAAGATTCAGAAGCACATGCGTTATCATACCCGACTCGGCATACCTGTGATTCCTGTGATGGAGGGATTGCACGGCGTGGTACAAGACGGATGTACTATTTTCCCACAATCCATAGCACTCGGTGCAACTTTCAACCCTCAGTTAGTACGACAAGTAGGCCATTTCGTCGGTAAGGAGATGCAAGCCATCGGGGCTAAACAGGCATTAGCACCCGACTTGGACATTGCCCGTGAACTGCGATGGGGACGTGTCGAAGAAACGTATGGCGAAGATCCACTGCTCATTTCAAAGTTGGGAGCTGCCTACATCAATGGGCTTCAAGACTATAAACAGATTCCTACGCTCAAGCATTTCGTTGCTCACGGCACACCCGCAGGCGGTTTGAACCTTGCTTCTGTACGTGGTGGGCGCAGAGAACTGTTAGGGCTATATGCCAAGCCTTTTGAGTATGTCATTCGGAAATGTAATCCGCTCAGTGTGATGAACTGCTATAGCTCGTACGATGGTGAGCCCATTACCTCATCTCCTTATTTCCTCAAATCGCTATTACGTGACAGCTTGCACTTCAAAGGATATGTATATTCCGACTGGGGTTCTATCCCCATGCTGAAATATTTCCACTATGTTGCAACCAACGACGCCGAGGCTGCACAGAAAGCTATTGCTGCCGGACTGGATTTAGAGGCCAGCAGCGATTACTATCAATATGTACCAGAACTTATCAAACAAGGTAAACTAAACGAAAAAGACATTGATGATGCCGTGCGACACATCCTCTATGCGAAATTTGCATCGGGACTCTTCGATGACGAGCTGCCTGACACTACCGCATTAAAATCGAATGTACACACCCCGAAAGCGATAGAAGTGGCTCTAAACACTGCTCGTGAAAGCATCGTATTGCTAGAGAACAGGGATAATTGTCTGCCGCTATCAGCAAGCAAGCTGTCGAGCATCGCAGTGATAGGACCTAATGCCGACCACGTACAATTCGGCGACTACTCTTGGAGCGACCAGAAGAAAGACGGCGTAACACCACTCGAAGGCATCCGCAAATTGGTCGGCAGCCGTGTTCAGGTGAACTATGCAAAAGGATGCGACCTCTGGTCTCAAGACAAGAAAGGATTTGACGAAGCTATCCAGACAGTACAAAAGAGCGACTTAACCATTGTATGTGTGGGTACGCAGAGTGCACTCTTGGCACGTGCATCCGACCCAGCTACCAGTGGCGAAGGCTTTGATTTAAGCAATCTCACACTTCCGGGCGTACAACAAGAACTCGTCGACAACATTGCCAAACAGGGCAAACCGTTCATCGTCGTACTGGTCACCGGTCGTCCTCTCGTTACGAGCAGTTTCAACAAGCGTTGCAACGCCTTGCTGGTACAATGGTATGGCGGCGAACAGAGTGGTACTGCACTGGCCGAAGTTTTGTTCGGCAAGGTGAATCCTTCGGGCCATCTGCCAATATCTTTCCCCAAGAGCGTAGGCCATCTGCCTTGCTATTATAACTATCTTCCGACCGACAAGGGCTTCTATAACAAGAAAGGAACACCCGAAAATCCAGGCCGTGACTATGTATTCTCCGATCCTTATGCAGAGTACAGCTTCGGTTTCGGACGTTCCTATACCCACTTTGCCTATTCCAAGATGATGGTGCAGCGTCGTAACCTCTCCGAGAAAGACACGCTCACTGTCAGTTTTACCATTACCAATCAGGGCACACGTGCCGGCATGGCAGTGCCACAGCTCTATATACGTGACATCGTCGGTTCGGTAACCACCCCTGTCAAGCAGCTCTACGCTTTCGAGAAACTAACCATTGCACCCAAAGAGACAAAGCAAGTTAGGTTTACAATTCCGGTGACCGAATTGGCCTTATACAACGCCGAATACAAAAAGATGGTCGAACCGGGAGATTTCTCTTTGATGATTGGTAGCTCGTCTGACCAGATTCTGCTCACAGATACCGTCACGGTAGGCCAAAACGGTTCTGTCGCTGTAGCATCTGTCAGCCCACAAAAAGCAATCAACAAGTCTGATATTGGCAAACCTATCAGTATTTCAGGCGTGGTAAGAGATGTGCAGGCTACCCCGATGAGGCTGGTCAAAGTATCGACTACCAACAGCAAGGCATCAGTAACGACCGATAAAAAAGGTATTTATCGATTGCAAGCTCGCGTGGGAGATACCCTCATCTTTGAGAAAAAAGGGTATCAAAAGGTCAGCCTCACCGTCACTCCCAATGCCATCTACGATATAGAAATGATGTCAGCTGTTCAATGACAAGATGCTATTTCGCTGCAAATTATACATTTATATGCAGTAATATGGACATAAATGGCTATTTTTGCAGTTAAAATAAGCATCAAAGATATGTCAGAGAACAGAGGAGTATTGTTTTGGACACTCTTATTCGTAGCCATCGTCACTACGCTGCCCTTCCTTGGTCTCACCGAGTTTTACTCTAAAGGAGAACCGCGCGAGGCCGTAGTGGCGTTGAGCATGTTGAAAGACGGTAACTGGATATTGCCCATCAACAATGGTGGCGACATTCCCTATAAGCCACCATTTTTCCATTGGATTATCGCCTTGCTCTCCCTTCCGCAAGGCTACGTCAGTGAGTTCACCGCCCGTCTTCCTTCTGCCCTGTCGCTCATTATCATGGTCATAGGTGGCTACCTGTTCAATGCTCGTCGCCAAAATGCCAGCATCGCCTTTATGACGGCAATGCTCACCCTCTCTGCCTTCGAAGTCCATCGGGCCGGAATGGCATGCCGTGTCGACATGCTATTGACCCTTTGCATGGTCGGCAGTTACTGGCTTCTCTACCGATGGTGGGAGCGTGGCATGCGAGGATTCCCCCTTTGGGCCGTCCTCAGCATGAGTGGAGCAGCTTTGACCAAAGGTCCTGTGGGCATCCTTCTGCCCTGTTTCGTCATAGGCGTGTTCATGCTGATTCGCGGAATACGCTGGTGGAAAGTCTTCAGCCGCCTCACGTTACTGGCCATTGCTGCCTGTATCATTCCCGCATTGTGGTATATCGCTGCCTATCATCAGGCCGGCAATCATTTCCTCAGTCTTGTGATGGAAGAGAACTTCGGCCGATTCACCGGCACAATGAGTTACGCTTCGCACGAACATCCCTTCACTTACAACTTCATGACCCTGTTTGTAGGGTGGACACCGTGGACACTCTTAGCCGTTTTCTCGCTATTCTCTATCAAATGGCAACGACCACACTGCTTTGTCAATCCACTCCGTCGGCTTCGCACCTGTGATTCTTTCCAACTCTTCACATGGCTGGCCTTCGGACTCACCCTGTTCTTCTATTGCATCCCATCGAGCAAACGCAGTGTCTATCTGCTACCCTGCTACCCCTTCATGGCATTGCTATTGGCACAATACATCGTCGGCCTTATACAGCAACATCGACGCACCGTCAATACATTCGTGGCTACCATGTCTGTCCTTGGAGTCCTTTTGGTAATTGCTTTCATCATCATCAGGGCCGGTGTCATACCCGATACCATCTTCCACGGGAAGCATGCCGAAGACAATATCCTAACGCTTCATGCCCTGGAGAACGCCCCCCTGTGCTTCGGAAACATCCTCCTGCTCGCCCTCCCCGTACTCATAGGCATACCCGCTTTCTATACGGCCGTACGGCATTCACAGCCCTATAGCACCCGCCACTTGATGGTTGCACACATGTTCAGTATTGTCTTTGTGATTTTCATGCTACTCGACGGCTTCATCTTACCCACCGTACTCAATGTAAAGAGCGAACGTCCTTTGGCCGAATTCATTAATCACCGTTACACCAAAGAATCCGTCTATCAGTATCTTGAAACTCCGATGCTCCATTTCTTCGGCACCGATTTCTATACCGGCGACCGCATTCGGCAGTTCGAACTAGACCGTCCGGCAAAGGGTGTAGTCATGTTGAAAGCCTCCGAAAAAGAAGCCTTCATCCATAGACACCAAAACTATCAATTCGTCAACGACTGGCATTCCGCACGCCGACTTGCTGAGGTAAAAGATACCATATACTTCTACAGATTCAAGCGCTCGTCTACAAAGTAACGTGGACGGCGCTTCACCTCGGTATAAATCTTACCGATATAGACACCCGTTATACCGATACCAGTAGTCACAATACCACCGATAAACCACAGCGAAGCCAGGATAGAGGTCCAACCTGCCACGGTCTTACCGGCTATATGCTCAACAATGGCATACGCTATAGCCCCCACTGACACCAGCATCATCACCAGTCCGATAACGGTAATCCACTTCAAGGGGGCTACAGAGAAAGAAGTGATGCCATCTATAGAGAAAGCCAGCATCTTGCGGAGCGGATACTTCGACTCTCCGGCAGTACGGGCTGTACGGTCGTAATAAACAAATCCTTCGTTAAAACCCAGTTGCCGCACCACTCCACGGAGAAATAAATTCCGCTCCGAATACTCCATGAGCGCCTCAACAGCACGCGAGGTCATCATGCGGAAGTCTGCATGATTGAACACGATTTCCTTATCCACCTGTTTCATCAAGCGATAAAACAACTGCGCCGAGACACGCTTGAAAGCCGTATCTGTATCTCTACGCTTGCGGACACCGTACACAATGTCTTTTCCCCCCTTCACTTGGCGAGCCATTTCTACGATAGCCGTCTCGTCGTCTTGCAGATCTGCATCTATCGAAACAGCCGCATCGCACTTCCCGACCGACTGTTCCAGACCTGCCCAAAGTGCATTCTGATGCCCCTCGTTGTGAGACAGCTTCAGCCCCGACACATTCTGATATTGCCGGACATACTCCCCTATAAGTTTCCATGTGCCATCGCGGCTGCCATCATCGACAAACAAGAGCGTCGCTTCCACGTCCTCTTCCTTTTTGAGGCGTGCTGCCAGCTGTTGCAAGCGATTGATACTCCAAGGCAATACCGCCTCTTCATTGTAGCAAGGAATGACGATGTATATTTTCATACGGCTATAGTATATATGGTTTATCACTCACAAAGATAACTACAAAATACAAGAAACACAGACTATTACATCAACAAAAAGAGCTTTCGTCTGCACGAAAGCTCTTTTATTTTATTTAAACCGAGGTTTTTACAGGGCAAACTTATAACCCAATGTCACCTGGAATACGCTGTTCTTGCTATCCGAATAGTCCGAAACTTTGGTCAATCCCCAGTTGTAACGGCCATCCACAACAAAGTTGTTATATTCATACGACAAACCCACAGGGATAGAAAAATCTACTGTTTTCACATCAATATCCATTGCGGCATCTGCTTTTCCAGCCTTTACCTTGTATTCGCTGTTTACATTGAAACCCGGCTGAACACCCAACTTCACTGCCAATCCTTTGGCAACATATACATTGGCCAAGATAGGCACATTGATATAGTCGAGCTTGGTCGTCAGATTGCCTGCTTTAGCCCCCTGCATCGAATACAGCGCACCGGCACTTACACTTACTATATCAGAAGCCTGATACTCCAATTCAGCACCTGCTGCCAAGCCTATGCGGGCATCATTGTCAGACTTTGTCAAGTTAGCAATGTTCATACCAACCTTAGGCTGAAGTGTCAATGTTCCTACTGCGTGCTGTGCGAATGCTGCAACTGTGGTCAACATCAATGCAGCTGATAGAATGATTTTTTTCATACTTTCTTCTAATTTTTACTATTTACAAAAATCTTATTTTCTTAAACTCTCTAAAGCTAAGAGGGCCTGACAAGCATGAAAGTTACAAACTGCACCACGATTTTTACCCAAATAAAGTTTTATATCGTTTCGTTAACACTGCAAAAAGACTATGATAACACCTCTTTTTATAAGTCTAGCCGATAGCCTACACTCAGTTGGACCGCCACATTCCTTGAATCCGTATTCGGATAAATATTAATCAATCCGCTACTCATCATCAAATCAAACACCAACCGATGGATTTCAAACGACAAACCTACAGGCAATGACATGTCGAAAAGTCTAAGCCCGTAATACGAATACGAGGTAGATCCAATCTTATCTTCCACTGTCAGTGTATTATTTACCCTCACGCCGGGCTGCACTCCAAACCTGACTGCAAAACCACGGGCAAATGTTACATTCATCAGAATCGGGAAATTAAGATAGTCTAGCTTCAGTGCATTGGTTTTCATCCCAAATCCATAAACGTCTTTACTGATTGCACCTTGCATCGAATACAATGCTCCGGCACTGAAACTGATATACCCGAAGGCCTGATATTCAAACTCTCCACCGGCCACCAGTCCATATCTGGGACCGGTAGCATCCGAATGTGTCACATTACTGACGCTTAGGCCAGCCTTGGGTTTGAACGAAAACGACCCTACCTCACGCTGCGCCGACAACACCGCCGAATACAGCATAAGCGCTGTTATCAACAATACTTTTCTCATAGATGCCTGGTGTTTTAAATGGTTAGACTCTCCGTATTTCCCAGATATAATATCCGAAAGATTATTTACAGATTGCAAATATAGCCTATGTATTATTATTTTGCAAGTTTTGCAAGACTAAAATTTGATATTTACAGAGAGTTGCTATCACAGCATCCCGCCTTTTTCTTCCACATATTCCATCAACTGCGCGAAGAGGCGATTGCCTTGCAGCACGTCTCGGTTGCCTGTCAATATGAGTTGCTGGCGTGCTCGTGTCAATGCCACATTGAGTTTACGGTCAACGATATGCTCGTCTTCCAGGAAACAAGTACCGGCCAGGAAGTCCAGCTGATAGCGATGCTGGATGGTGAACGAATACACGATGACATCGCGCTGACTGCCCTGATATCGCTCCACCGTGTCAATGCTGATTTGCTCCAATGCCGGAATGCCCAGTGCTTCGATACACTTCCGTATCATCGCTATCTGATTGCGATAAGGCACTATCACCCCTATGGTCTTCGCTGCGTCAAACCGGTTGCCATAGAAACGGTAGATACGCCCCACCACATCAGCCACTATCGAAGCCTCATGCGTATTCACCTTGTCCGACAGATGGGGCTGCCGACAATATTGAGACGCGATGAACACCATGCGATGCGACTTCAGCAGCCTATCCATATTGTCTTCGGCCGGTGCCAGATAGGGCAGTCGCGTCTCACGCTGATGGGGCAACGGCACTGGCTGCAACTGCTCCTTGGCATAAAACATACGTGCCGGGAAGTCGGCAATATCGGGGTGCATGCGCCCTTGCCGATTCAAGATACCCACGAAATCGGTACGATGCTGACGGCGCTCCCAACGCACCAACCGCTCAAAAAGCGAATGTCGGCAGTCGTCGAGTTCGATGTCTACCAATTCGGGAACAACCACTCCCGACTCCGAAGCGTCTTGCTGCACCACCGCGGGCAACTGTTTATGGTCGCCGATGAGGATGAACCGCTCGGGACGGGTGAGCAGTCCCACCAGTCCCGGCTCTAGTATCTGACTCGCCTCATCCACGATAGCAAGCGTAAAATGTTTCAAGTCAAAGATATACGACTTGCTCTGAATCGTACTCGTAGTCCCCACGATGACGGGCATGCCGAGCAATCGCTGCCTGATGACATCGAGCCGCGGACTCTCTTCTATCAGGTTGCTGAGCAGATGGTCGTGGAATCGCGCATCGCAGGTGTACTCGCTGCCGATACGGATATAGGGCAAACCGCTGTCCGAGAGCATTCCGCAGATTTCGTCGACGGCGCGATTGGTGTAGCTCATCAGCAGAATGGAGGGATGCTCATCGCCATGTGCCAGATATTCGCGCACCAGAAACTGTAGTGCCATACTGGTCTTTCCGGTACCGGGAGGTCCTACCAACAGGAAATAATCCATTGCCTGACGGGCACGCAGCACAATGTTGTCGTAATCGGGATGATAGCTTTGCGAGAGCGTCACTCTTCGGTCGATGCGCGGTACACGCTGTCCCAAGAGCAAGTCGCGACGCGACTGCGGTGCTGTGATAAATTGATGGAGACTGCGAATCGACGAACTTGCCCCCAGATGTCCGCCATGCTCGATGGCATAGCACATGCCGTCGGCAGCTTCGGGCGACAGGATATGCGGATTTTGCTGCCCGTCATTCAGGTGTACCACAAGCCGACTGGAAGTAATGTCCACCAATGCTCCCTTGAAGAGCAAGGCCTTCCGCACATCGGGCACGTCGCCCTTGCCATAGGCATAGAGATAAATCATGTCGCCACGGCGGAAGTTGGGCAGGAAGTCTTCGCCTTGCGCGGGTACATCGAGGGTAATGGTATCGTAACCATTGTAAGCCGAACTCTTCGCCCGTCTCACGATTTGCAAGTCGGTATAGATGTTTCCGGTCTCCTTCTTCTGTGCCAACGGCATGTTCCACAGGTCGGCCGTAGCATTGCCCACACCCTCTTGCGCCCCCACTTTGGCTACCAGTTGCTCCTTGTAGACAAAGGTCATCATGCGGCAATAGTATGCACGTTCGAGTGCAGAGAGCTGTACCAACGGCTCGGTCACGGCCTTGATTTGCGGCAATATCCACTGTTGGAAAAACCGATTGTCGAGTCCAGCCTCGTTCAGCGTGGCAGGATTGAGCAGGGGCAATGCCCGCTGAAAACCGTTCAGGGCAAAGTCGTACTCGGCTGCCACCAGTCGATTGCGAAACCGAATGGCCTCCTGAAATAGCTTACGGTAGTAATTGACCACCACCAGACCACCCGGCAAGGGGTATTTGGAGTAAAGCAACCGTATGTCGGTCTTGTTGCTTCCGAGGTTGAAATTCTGTCTCAACACGCCGTAATAGAGCAGCAACTGCACGTAATGGTCTTCTTTCTGAAAACTGCCATACTCATTGGGACGCCCCGTCTGGATGCTGAAGTTACTGCCCGACTTCTGCTCTACGAGCAGGGCAAAGTCGGTCGTCATCAGGTCGACACGCCCCTGAATGCCCAGACGCTCGCACACGAACGAGGGTTCGAGAATGGCTTTTTCGCGGTCGAAATCATGGCCGAAGAGTTGGTCGACGGCCTCTTTGATGTTTTCCACCTGTCGCTGTGCCGCCACCTTGAAATTCTCTCGGCGATTCAGGTCGTCGCAGGTGCAGTATTCCAGAGCCTTCTCCTTAAAATTATTCTTAAACGTTTCGCTCCACGAATAGTCTTCCCCACAGTTGATGATGTCGTCGAGGGCTGCCCCGGCAAAGTTTCCCACGAGAATTGCTTGCGAGTTTGCCGCCGGCGACATGCTGTTGACCACATACGAGAGGGGATGATGGCCGTAGTCGGTGAAGCATCGCGCAATGCTGCTGATGTCTATCAGATAGTCGGGCTCTACCACGATGACCGACGAGGGGAGTGGCAGCAGATGGTCTTTCTCACCACCGTCGGCCACGCTGAAATCCAACAGATTGAGCTGCAAGCCTTCGTGTAGCAACTCGTATATATATATAAGGTGTGGCTCAGCAGCATAGTCTACCGTCACCGTATGCTCTTCTACATCGCCATCGACCACGGCCGTGAACCGTTGCTCGTCGTAGGTACGCACAATACAGCGCAGATAGCGATAGTCGACATGGTGTACCTCGCGGCCGGGCGAAGCAGCAACGACAGGCAACTTGCCCACCAGCGACGAGGGAATATCTACATGGAAGACGGCCGAGATGAACACGGCCAAGGCACGCAGGTCGTAGCCCAGGGTCTCGGCAGAGAGTGGCTCGTTGCGGTTACTATCGTGGCGCATGCGCTGAATGGCCACCGTATCGGCCACCGACACGCCATGACGGCGGCACAGGAAGTCTACCTGTGCAAAGAGATTGCCGAAAGACTGGTGCGTGCCCGCGAGTGCTTCATGGCACGTAAGCACCAGCACGTCGTGCATCATCTTGCTTACGGGCATGCTCCCATCGGCCCGCAGGATGTCGCCTACGAGCAAGAAGAGTTCATCGGGACCGACAGCCTGACTCTTTATCGGGTCAATTTCGACTTTTCCCATGCAATGAGTTGTTTCTTGAGTTCTGCCCCCCAATGGTATTGTCCGACAGTCCCGTCTTTATGAACCACACGATGACACGGCACTATCATGGCCAAAGGGTTGCGAGCCACGGCCGTGGCCACAGCCCGAACGGCACTCGGACGCCCCAGTCGGATGGCCAATTCCTGATACGAGACGGTCGTACCAAAAGGTATCTTCTGCACCTCCTGCCACACCGACCGCTGAAAATCAGACCCATAAAACTTGATGGGCAACTCGTGCCGATAGCCCTCAAAGACGACACGCTCGACGGTCTGGGCTATCGTATCATTCTGCACCGTCTCCGTATAAGCACCCCAACGCGCAGCCAACTCATGAATCACAGCCATGCGATTAGCGCCCAGAAACTGCACGTCGCAGAATCCTTCGAACGTTCGAGCCACCACTATCTCGCCGAAAGGCGACTGTGCAAAACCATAAACTATCTTCATACGACCATACTGATTAGGACTATCTCTACCGTTCCGGCCCTCAATAGGCGGTCCGTCGGTATCGACAAAGTTACTGTAAATCGGAGACATGTGCAAATTTAAAACCACGGTTGTCAGTCGAAACTTCTCATATCTATTACCTCTTAACTCCTACTTATTACCTCTTAACTCCTACCTCATTTTACTGCAAGACCTCGGCAGTGTTGCTGCCTAGGCTCTGCATTGATGCTGTTCAGGCTTTGCAGCAATGCTGCCAAGGCCCTGCAGAAAACAAAGGATGAACAAGCGTGAAAACAAACAAACGATGTAAACTACATAAAGAGTCGCAAATATTTTGCCACCTCAATCACATTGCATAACTTTGTAACCACGGTTACAGTAACAGCCGTTGCAAAATGAAGAGCTATGAAGTTTTACGGAAGATACAAGGAGATTGAGACTTTACAGCGAATAGAGAAAATATCGGCTTCTTATTCGCAAATGACAGTGATTACAGGACGCAGACGTATTGGAAAAACTACGCTGGTAAAGCATGCTTGCAAACAAGTTCCGATGGTCTACTTCTTTGTAGGGAGGAAGAGCGAAACCATGCTTTGCAATGAGCTATCGGGCATCGTAAAAGAGCTATTAGACCTGGACTTGGGAGCTTTTACGTCGTTCAGTCGGCTTTTTTCCATTCTCATGGCTTATTCCGCTACTCACAATTTCACACTTGTATTAGACGAATTCCAGAATTTAAGATTTGTCAATACGGCTCTGTTCAGCGAGATTCAGAATGTATGGGACAGTCAGAAGGACGAAAGCCACATCAATCTGATACTGTGCGGCTCGGTGTATACAATGATGACCAAGATATTCGACGACCGCCACGAACCGCTCTACGGCCGGGCCACGAACCGCATCCGTCTGCAACCTTTCACCACATCGGTACTCAAAGACATTATAGCCGATTTCAATCCACTATTTTGCAACGAAGACTTGCTGACCCTCTACATGACAACAGGAGGCGTAGCCAAATACGTAGAACAGATGATGACGCATGGAGCATGGACCAAAGAAGGCATGCTGCGCGAATTCATTGGCTACGGTTCGTACTTTATACCTGAAGGAAAAGAGATGCTCATGGACGAATTCGGACGCGATTCGGGCAATTATTTCTCGGTTCTTACAGCCATAGCCGACGGACGGACAGAACGCGGAGACATCAAAAGTTATATTGATATAGAACCTGGTGGCTATCTCGACAAATTGGAAAAGAATTACGATTTGGTATATCGGTATCGCCCATACAATGCTCCGGCCAAAGGACAGAACGTGAAATACGGCATCAAGGATAATTTCCTGAAATTCTGGTTCCGTTTCATCCACAAGTATCTAAGTGCCATCGAAATAGGCAATACTGACTATGTACTGGCTAAGATAAATGACGATTATGACACGTATTCGGGCTTGATACTCGAAGAATTTTTCCGCCAGAAATATCGTGAAACAGGATTTTACAACACTGTAACCAACTACTGGGAAAAGAAAGGACAGAACGAAATAGACCTCATTGCTGTCAACGAAGTAGAAAAGCGGATGATAATTGGCGAAGTGAAACGCCAGAAACATCGTATCAGCTTGGAAACCTTGCACGACAAAGCTCGAAACATCACCAGCCAGAAAAGAGGATATACCATAGAATATATAGCCCTGGCGATAGAAGACATGTAATTTTCAGAAGAGCACTTGCATGCAGCTCGCGAAAAAATATGTAAGTTTGTTCTTGAATAACACTATACGAATGAATGCAACCGAATTATATGCACTGTACCTGAAACAGGGACAGGCAACCACCGACAGCCGCGATTGCCCTGCCGGCTCTATCTTCTTTGCCCTCAAGGGCGAGTCGTTCAACGGCAACAAGTTTGCCGCCGCGGCGTTGGAAAAAGGGTGTGCCTATGCCGTGGTCGACGAAGCCGAATATGCCGTCGAGGGCGATGCGCGCTACATACTCGTGCCCGATGTGCTGCAAGCCTTCAAGGATATGGCCCGCGAACACCGTCGGCGGTTCGACATACCTGTGATTGGTATCACGGGAACTAACGGCAAGACTACGACCAAGGAACTCATTGCTGCCGTGCTGGAGCGGCGATACGACGTGCTGTATACGCAGGGCAATTTCAACAACGATGTGGGAGTACCCAAGACACTATTGCGGTTGGAAAAGCAACATCAGATTGCCGTTATCGAGATGGGGGCCAGTCATCCCGGCGACATCAAGACACTGGTGGAGACGGTAGAACCCACCTGCGGACTGATAACGAATGTGGGAAAGGCCCATCTGCAAGGATTCGGCTCGTTTGAGGGCGTGATGCGCACCAAGGGAGAGCTGTACGACTATCTGCATGCCCACCATTGCGAAGTGTTTGCCAATCGCGACAACCCTTATCTGGAGCAGATGCGGGAGCGTGCAGGCATCGACAAGGCCACGTACTACGGACAAAGTGACGACGCAACGATTGCAACACGTGGAGAGCTTATTGACTGCACGCCGTTCTTACACTTCCGCTGGCAGTGGGGCGATGGACCGTGGCATGAAGTCGAGACGCATCTCATCGGGGCTTACAATCTGGACAATATGCTGGCTGCCATTGCCATTGGCGTGCGCTTCGGCGTCTCGCCCGAACAGATAAGCGAGGCACTGGCCAACTACATACCGAGCAACAACCGCAGTCAGCTGGACGTAACGGCGCACAACAAACTCATTGTCGATGCCTATAACGCCAATCCTACGAGCATGGCAGCGGCTATCCAGAACTTCAGTCTCATCCGAGACGAGCATAAGATGGCTATTCTGGGCGATATGAGAGAACTGGGTGAAGCAAGTGCTGAGGAACATCAGAAGATGGTGGAACTCATTGCCGGGAAAGAAGTGGGCCGTGTGTGGCTCGTCGGCGAGGAATTCGGGAAGACACGGTGCGACTTCCGTAAGTTCAAAGACGTGGAGGAAGTAAAAAGCGAGATTGCAAAACTGCAACCTCGCGGCTATTATATTCTTATCAAAGGGAGCAACGGCATCCATCTGGCAGAGCTGAAAGAGCTGCTGTAAGGATAGTGCCGACATCGCCCGACCAGCCTACCTGAGCATGATATCGAGGGTAAGTTGGTCGGGTGTCTGTGTAGAAGCGGTGCTCAACTGATAGTTTCCGGGCACTGTACGCATCGTATTGGTCGACTCGTCCCAACCTTCAAAACGTTCACGTGGGAACTCCAAGCAGACATGACTGGTTTTTCCAGCCTTCACCTCGACATGTTTGAAGGCACGCAACGACTTCAACGGCCCATTCTTGTCGGCTTTGTTGCGTACGTATATCTGTACTGTCTCTGCGCCATCGCGCTTTCCCGTGTTCTTCACATCTATTTCCACTACCCCACGTTGTGCATCGTAAGTCAGGTTGCTAAGCTTGAACGTGGTATAGCTGAGACCGAAACCGAAGGGGAATTGCGGCTCACC
This sequence comes from Prevotella mikamonis, assembly GCF_055381405.1. Taxonomy (NCBI): domain Bacteria; kingdom Pseudomonadati; phylum Bacteroidota; class Bacteroidia; order Bacteroidales; family Prevotellaceae; genus Prevotella; species Prevotella mikamonis. The sequence goes on along the minus strand of NZ_AP035785.1, from coordinate 2,523,520 downwards.
CTTGAAGTAACGATAGGTGCGTCCGGCCATGCGATAGTCTTCGAAATCGGGCAACTGACCGACATTCTTGTAAAAAGTAACCGGCAATTTTCCACTAGGATTGTAGTCGCCGAAAAGCACATCGGCCACTGCCTTGCCCCCGAACTCACCACCATACCATGCCTGAACGATGGCATCGGCATGCCGACTCTCCGGAACAAGGCCCACAGCACTACCCGAACAGTTGACGAACACCACGCGCTTGCCCATCTGGTGCAGCTTCATGATAATGTCGCGCTGGGCCTGTGGCAACTCTATATCGGTACGGTCGCCACCACGGAAGCCAGGTTCGTTGACTGGCATTTCCTCCCCTTCGAGACGAGGGGATATTCCTCCCACGAAAACAACGACGTCGGCATCGCCCACCTGACGCAAAATCTGCTCTTCAGCAACTTCGGTCGATTTTTCACCAGCAGCTTTCGGCTCGACCACATTGCGCATCAATCCACAGCCTTTGACATATCTCACACTTGCCGACTTTTCCTGAATGCCGGCCAGAATCGTCGTGGTATGTGTGGGAAATCCATTGTAATTGCCCCACAACATCGTAGAATCGGCCGCATTCGGCCCCATGACGACAATGCGCTGTCCACTCTTACGCAACGGCAGCAGATTGTTCCTGTTCTGCAACAGCACCATCGAGCGGCGCGCCATTTCGTATGCCAGTGCCTTATGCTCTTTGCTCGCAATGACCGATTGCGGTATTTTGGTCCAACTGACGAGCGAATCTGGGTCGAGCGTACCGAGTTTGATGCGCTCTACAAAGAGTCGGCGCAGACTCCTATCCACCTGTGCTTCGGAGATAAAACCGGCCTTGACAGCCTCCGGCAACGACTTATACACATCGCCACACTCTACATCCGTACCCGAAAGGACAGCCTTGGAAGAAGCCTCTGCCGGTGTTTTGGCGACGCCATGTCGCCCCGGTTCCCAGAAATCACTCACCGCTCCGCAGTCGCTGGTCACTATTCCTGTGTAATTCCAATCATTCCTTAATATCTGTTGCAAGAGTCGATTGCTTCCGCAACAAGGCTCTCCCTCAAACCGCTGATAGGCACACATCACCTCACGCACGTCGCCCTCTTGCACCAATGTCTTGAAGGCAGGAAGGTAAGTCTCGTATAAATCGCGTGCCGGGAGGTCTTCTATATTAAACGAATGACGATTCCACTCCGGTCCGCTATGCACGGCAAAGTGCTTGGCACAGGCCAACAGTTTATAATATTTGTTCTGAGTGCGACCGCCTTGTAGTCCTTCTACCACTGCCAATCCCATGCGCGCAGTGAGGTAAGGGTCTTCTCCATAGGTCTCCTGACCGCGTCCCCAGCGCGGATCGCGGAATATATTGATGTTCGGAGTCCAGAAAGAGAGACCGCGATTCTGCTCGAAAGAGCCTTCACGCTTGGCCGTCTCGTACTTCGCACGGCCCTCGTCGCTCACCGCATCGAACACCCGATAGAGCAGTTCGTCGTCGAAACTGGCTGCCATGCCCATCGTTATCGGGAATACGGTAGCCGTGCCATTGCGCCCGATACCGTGCAAAGCCTCGCTCCACCATTGGAATCCGGCAATGCCCAGACGCGGTATTGCAGGCGATGTATTCATCATTTGGGAGGCCTTTTCCTCCAAAGTGAGTCGGCTTACAAGGTCGGCAGCGCGCTCTTCGGCCGACAGTTTCACATTCTGAAAGGGGTACTGTTGTGCCACGACAGTCATCGAACAGGCCAACAACAGCATAGTTAGAATAGTCTTTCTTTTCATAGGTAGTAGTTTGATTGGTATATGATATGGCCGATGATTACATCAAGTCGGCCAATACTGAATAACGCTTGATGGCGTCAGACTCGCTGAGCATGCGGTAGAATTCGCGTGCCGAGTTCTTCACATACGTATTCTTACGCACATGGATGCAGCCTTCCATCGAGTCGTCGCAACTGGCCAAAGGCACTCCCTGCACCCCTTCGATATCGTGAATGGTGGTCTCTGCCAGCACAGAAACATAGTTGCTGCGACGCACGAGTTTCAACAATATCTCCACATCGTTCAACTCTATGAGTACATGGGGATGATGGTCGGTGTCGGCCAATATCCTATCGAAGGCATTACGTGCCTGCAATCCCGTAGCCGGCAACACCATGTCGCAGCAGTCAAGCTCGGATAACGACACCGAAGACTGGCGTGTCAGGGCATGACCAGTGCGTACCACGGCCGTCAGCCGAGTACTGAAGAGTACGTGGCTCTCGATGTTGGCATAGCGTTCAGAGGGCTTGAAAGCCAGTACGAAGTCGAGTTCACGCTGTTGCAACATCTCCATAAGCTCGCTCATCGGTTTGTAGATGATGTGCATGTGTACATGCGGATAGTGGCGGGTGAAGTCGAACAGGGCGTCGGTGAGCAGCGGACTGAACGTATATGTGACACCGATGTTCAGCGTTCCCGTCATGATGGCCTTCAACTCATTGATGCTTTCCACGCATGTATCGGCCGAAACGAGTGTCGCCCGCGCGTTGGGGACCATGTGTTCGCCCGCTTCCGTGAGCTGCACCTCATGACTGTTGCGCTGGAACAGCTCCACACCCAGCTCGTGTTCCAGATGCTTAATTTGCTGCGAAAGCGTGCTTTGCGTGATAGACAGAGCCTTGGCCGCCTCCGAAAACGAGAGCAGCTCGGCGGTCTTCAAGAAATATCTAAGTTGTCGAAGTTCCATCCTTGCAAAAATACAAAAAACTATCAAAAGGCACAAGGTTATGACTTTTTATTGCTACTTTTGTCAAACAATGCGACGGAATGCCGTCTCTTATAACCCTTTTAAGACACTATCAGCACATGAACTGGCTACAACTCATATCCAACAAACGCTTAGGACAGGAATACAGACATGCCGACTGGCACGACGACCGCTCGGAATTCAAGCGCGACTATGACCGCCTCATCTTCTCTGCCCCTTTCCGCCGGCTACAGAACAAGACGCAGGTGTTTCCGCTTCCCGGCTCGGTATTCGTACACAACCGACTCACCCACTCGCTCGAAGTGGCTTCGGTGGGCATGTCGCTGGGCAACGACGTGGCCTCGCTGCTAAAAAAACGCCATCCCGAACTCGCCGGAACACTCTTCGAAGAGATAGGAACTATCGTCAGCACTGCCTGTCTGGCACACGATATGGGCAATCCGCCGTTCGGCCATAGTGGCGAGAAAGCCATACAAGCCTTCTTCGAAGAGGGCGAGGGAGCAGCCCTCAAAGCCCGTATGGACCCTCAATTCTGGAGCGACATTACCCACTTTGAAGGTAATGCCAACGCTTTCCGACTGCTCACCCATCAGTTCAACGGTCGGCGCGTAGGCGGTTTTGCCATGACCTACACCACCCTGGCGAGCATCGTAAAATACCCTTTCTCATCGGGACAAAGCGGCCATCACGGCAAATTCGGATTCTTCCAGTTCGAGCGCGACACCTATTGTACGATAGCCGACGAACTGGGTATTATCCGCACATCGGCTTCCGGCGAACCGTTGGCATACGCCCGACACCCGCTGGTGTATCTCGTTGAGGCGGCCGACGACATCTGCTACGAGGTCATGGATATTGAGGATTCACACAAACTGCGCATCCTCTCCTACGAACAGACGACGGAATTATTGCTCGGTTTCCTAGCCCCCGAAGAGCAGCAGCGCGTGAAACAGCGTATCGAAGACGAGCATATAACCGACGAAAACGAGCGTGTAGTCTACATGCGGGCCTGTGCCATCGGCAAGTTGGAAAGCGAATGCGTGGCCGCATTCGTCGAACACGAGGACGAAATCCTGGCCGGAACATTCGAGGGAAGCCTTGTCGACCACATCAGCCCACTGCAACGCGACGCTTACAAACGCTGTGCCGAGGAGTCGTATCGGCTCATCTACACCAGCAAACCGGTACTGGACATCGAGCTTAGCGGTTACAAAATCATGGAGACATTGATGGAAACGCTCGTCGATGCAGTCGTCAACCCCAACAAATTCCATTCCAGACAGCTCATCAACCTGGTAAGCAGCCAGTACGACATTCGCAACGACAATCTGGAAAACCGTATCATGGCCGTGATAGATTACGTCAGTGGCATGACCGATGTCTATGCCCTCGACATCTACCAGAAGCTCATCGGCAGTTCGTTGCCGTTGGTATGATATATCCATCATCCAACTCGTAGGGGGCGAATTGAATTCGTCCGATAAACACGACCATGCCAATCTATCATCCAGCAATACATCATCGTCGCTCTAAACAATCTCCTTGGCAAAGAAACTATTTTGAACACATCATAAGAAACGAACAATCCTACCATAAGATTACCCAATACATCTATTACAATCCACAATATTGGCAGGACGATTGTTTCTATATCCAACCGTAAGGGCGAATGCAATTCGCCCCTACAGAATCCAAATATCATTACCACATTCATACTATTGATACAACATATCAATCAAATCACCTGTAGGGGCGAATTGCATTCGCCCTAAATACAAAGCACATTGATAATAAGGAACACATAGCTGTCGGCCCAATGAAACACAGTCAATCTGTATCAGAATTATCTGTTGTTCACTGCAAAGCCTCCGCAGCATCGCTGCAAGGACCAAACAGCAATGCTGCAAAGCCCAGGCAGCAACACTGCCAAGGCCCTGCAGAAAAACGAGTGAAGACAACCTAGGCAAGCAGCATGACACCATGAGCCGACATCATGGTCTCTGAGCCGTCGGCATCTCGCACATTCCCCAAGCAGAAGAGTTTATCTGTCAATTTCCCAGCCATCTGTTTGGCCATTCAAAACCATGTGCGTATATTTGCCGACATAATATGTCAAGAATCCTAATTTTATGCACGGGCAACAGTTGTCGCAGCCAAATGGCGCATGGTTTCCTGCAATCGCTCGACAAGACACTCGAAGTTTGTTCGGCCGGGACACAGCCTGCGGCCCAAGTCAATGCCATGGCGGTAACCATCATGCAGGAGGCCGGTATCGACATCAGCACGCATACACCCACAGCGGTAGAACGTTATCTGGACCAACGGTGGGACTATGTCATCACCGTGTGCGACCATGCCAACGAGACTTGCCCCATGTTCCAAGGCCAAGTGGGAAAACGACTGCACATAGGATTTGAAGACCCGTCTGCACTCACTGGCAACAAGGAATTCATACATCGCGAATTTGCCAGGGTACGCGATGAAATCAAGCGCGAATTCACAAAATTCTATCTCACGGAAATCAAGAAAGGTGTCCTGCCAGACGAATGCAAAGAGGTGAGCCAACCAACTGCCCCCAACACGAATTCATAGGAAAAGCCATGACAGCGGACTTTGCCGTTAGCATATTTATTGCTATTTTTGCATGCAACTATGAGTGAATCTCGACCCTACAGAGCCTCAGACAGCAACGCTGCCGAGCCTTTGCAGGAAAACGATACATTAGCAATATAAAAAAGAAATGAACTTATGGGATGGACAAATGGACGAGTTAACCTTATACGAAGGCCAATTCCAATTCCTGTTCTATAGATTTTTCTACCCCCAAAGATTTCTCCGTCCGCTCAAAATTGAATACCAACGCTTCTGTCATTGCATGCCTATTCTCTATATGAGCACCTCCATGATAGAAATGTTCTGTCGTTTCGATATTAAAATCTTTCCAAATACTAGGAATCATTTCATTCTCTCGATACTGATTATGATGCCAAGTTGATAGGATAAAATTGGCCGGAGTACGTCTCAATGCCTCATATAAATCCAATTCGTCTTGCTCTGTCCAATTATTAAAATAATCAGTATAACGACCAAAATAAGGAGGATCACAATAAATAAGATCTCCTTTTTGCGCCTGCTCTATAGTCTCCCTAAAACCGACATGCTTAAATTCCCACGGACTGGATGTTATAACACGTCTTACAGCATCAACCTGATTGCATATTTTAGTAATATAACTTGGCGAAAATCTATTAGGTTTCTTACAGAAAGGAACATTCCATTCTCCTTTCCTGTTAAAACGCATCATGCCATTGAAGCCTGCCCGTGAGAGGAAGATAAAGTCAAAAGGACTATGCTCACTATTAAATCTTGTCCTTATCTTACGAAAATATGTATATCCATTTTCATCGGCCTCAGACAAAATTCTTCCCTCTTTTTCCAAATAAGCTCGCATATTAAAGGCGTTCACTTTTCCGTTAAGAACACTATTATAGAAATGAATAATATGCGGATTTGTATCCCCAACAATATGTTCCCCCTTTAAGGGTGAATTAAATCCAACAACTCCTGTCCCCAAAAAAGGTTCTATCCATCTTGCATTCTCGCTGACACCGGAATGCAAAACTAAATCAGTAATCCAAGGAATAAGTTTCGTTTTAATTCCTTGTGACTTGATGGGAGGGACTACTATCGACATACTATTTTAATTTATCCAAAAGTTTCTTTTGCCTTTGCAAGTACTTCTTATATGATTCAAGATTTGTATAATGCGGTTCACCGATTCCTGCGGTTCGAGCATCTACTTTATTATAATAACCCGACCAGTAATCATCAAACACCGTTTCGCCCAATTCAGCAAAAGGGCCATGTCCTTCTACAAGTTCCTTTATATTACTGATTCCACCTATATTCCTAGTATTTCCACTTCCAGGAATTACGTTGGCAATCTTCCATTTAGGTTGGACAAAGAATATAAAGTTATTGATAACCGATTCTATAAGATTCAGTTCATCAACTTTATACTTGCTCTTTTTATCAATCAGCTTATCCGATTGCTTATAAAGTATACCCAATACAATATGTGAAGAATAAGAGTTATAAGTATAATCCATATTCTTGACAGAGTTCCTATCACGAAAATATCCCCAATATGAACCTAACGTCAGACCATTAACATGGTCTCCTTCATAATAACTTGTCTTAAAGTCTACAGCAAACAAATGACCTTCAGCATCTTTAAATGTTAAGTCCGGATAGAAATTCTGTTTACTCGGCAATTCTAATTGCATTCCATGATTACGAGCAAATTTATCAAGTTTGGGTATTAAGAGTATTTCTATAATCTTAGATACTACTTTTGTATCATGAGTAATTGTATAGACATTTTTGTCAACATCTATAAATCCTTTAACAATCCATTCATTATTGGCAGTTTCCAGATATGCTTTATACCCTTCAACCTCTCTTGTCAGAATGTCTAAAAACTCTTCTTTATTCATGATGAAGTATTATAATATGCAAATATACTATTTTTCCTGTACTTTTATTGTAGTAAGATGGTTTTTATCGTCATATCATTCCCTATATTGAATGTTTATTTGCCATTATCATATTTATTGCTATTTTTGCATGCAACTATGAGTGAATCGTCGACCCTACAAAGTCTCAGGCAACAACGGTTGTTGCTCGAACTGGAATACAACACAGAGAAAGAGGCCTTTCGAAAGCAGACCGAAACGATGGGACTGCAACGAAAGGTGAAGCGCGGCGACGCCTGGTATCCGCTGAGAGTGGGCAAAAATTACTACAATTCGCTGAACCAACTCTCGCTCGAAGTATTCCGCACAAGCGACGAAGAGATAGAGTGCAACTTCGAATATGGGCGACCGGTGGTGCTGTTCCGCGTAGATGGCGAGAGTGGGCGTATACACTACTTTCCCTTTACAGGCTCGGTGAGCTACGTAGAGGACGACCGCATGGTAATAACCGTACCCGACTCGGCCCGCTTGTCTGATGTGCAGGCCTGCACATCGACGATAGGTGTGCAGTTGTTTTTCGACGAGACCAGCTACCGGCTGATGTTCGAAGCCCTCGACAAGGTAATCCGTGCCGATGGAAACCGACTGGCCTATCTGCGCGATTTGTTCTATTCGCACCGCCCTGCCGAACGCTTCAGCTTTGCAGCCACACGGTTTCCGTGGCTCAATGCCACACAGGAAAAGGCTGTGAACGAGGTGCTGTGGGCCAAGGACGTGGCAATAGTACACGGTCCGCCGGGTACGGGAAAGACCACTACGCTGGTAGAAGCCATCAACGAGACGCTGATGCGCGAAAGCCAGGTGCTCGTCTGTGCGCAGAGCAACATGGCCGTAGACTGGATATCGGAGAAGCTGGTAGACCGCGGTATCAATGTGCTACGCATCGGAAACCCCTCGCGCGTGAACGACAAGATGCTGTCGTTCACCTACGAGCGACGCTTCGAATCGCATCCGGACTATCCCCAGCTATGGACCATCAGAAAGGCTGTCAGGGAGTTGCGCAGCCAAAGAAAGGGGCGCGACGACCGCTATCATCAGAAAATGGAACGACTGAAGAGCCGTGCTGCAGAACTGGAGATTCGCATCAACGCCCAACTGTTCGGCGAAGCACGCGTGGTTGCCTCCACGTTAACGGGTGCAGCCAATCGCCTACTCGACCGCCAGAAGTTCGGAACACTCTTCATCGACGAGGCAGCCCAGGCACTGGAAGCAGCCTGCTGGATTGCCATTCGCAAGGCCACACGCGTGATTCTGGCCGGCGACCACTGTCAGCTGCCACCCACGGTGAAGAGTATCGCAGCACTGAGGGCAGGACTTGGCAAGACACTCATGGAACGCATCGTGGAAAACAAGCCCGAAGTGGTGACGCTGCTCAAAGTGCAATATCGCATGAACGAGCAGATTATGCGCTTTTCGAGCGACTGGTTCTATGGCGGACAGGTGGAGAGCGCACCGCAAATCAAGTTCCGCGGCATACTCGACTATGACAACCCCATCGAATGGGAACGCACGGAAGTGACTGCCAAGGAGACATTCGTGGGTGAGAGTTTCGGACGTATCAACAAAGAAGAAGCCGAACTGACACTACAGAAACTGGAAGCATATTACGAGAAAATAGGCAAGGAGCGAGTGCTGGATGAGCGAATAGACGTGGGCATCATCTCGCCCTATCGCGCCCAGGTGCAATACCTGCGACGCCTCATCGGCAAGCGCGCCTTCTTCAAGCCTTACCGTCATCTCATCTCTGTGAATACCGTCGACGGATTCCAGGGACAGGAACGCGACGTGATACTCATTTCGCTGGTACGCAGCAACGATGAGGGACAGATAGGATTCCTCAACGATTTGCGCCGAATGAACGTGGCCATCACCCGTGCCCGGATGAAACTCATCATCCTGGGCGACATAGATACGCTCACACGACACCCTTTTTATAAGAAACTCTACGAAAGTATTCAAAACGAATCATAAGCATGCTACAACGCGACTACTACCTCAGACTGATTCAAGAATTCATGGCTGCACTGGCCAAAGTGCTGGAAAAGAAAGAGTTTACGGCTCGGAAAGAAGAGCTGCGCAAACTCTATGAGCAATATGTAGGGCCGTATGCGTTATACGCCACAGCCACTATCGACGAGGTGATGCGCGCGCTCGAAGGCGAAACACAGGAACGCCGCATCATGAAACTCGAAATGCTTTCGGAGCTGTACTACCACGAAGGCAGCATGGAGACAGGGCCTACACGCGAAATCATGCTCTCCAAAGCCTTCGCACTGCTGGACTATCTGGAAGCCAACAGTGGCACTTACTCCTTTGAGCGCAACGCCCGCATGGCCGCACTGCAAAGGGAACTCGGAAAAACACGGTAGAATATCATAGATACAAGATAGCGTTGAGAGTCTTCAAAGCATACAAGCCCCATGAGAGACACAAACCTTGAAACACACGTAAAAGCGTTCGCCCAAGGCGACAAGAGGGCCTTCGACCTGCTCTTCCTGAAGTATCAGCCCAAGCTGGTAGCTTTTATAGAGAGCTTTGTCAAGAACCATGAGACTGCACGCGATATCAGTCAGGATGTATTCCTGAAACTATGGAGAGAACGCGAGAGATGCCATCAGGTGAAATCTTTCAAATCTTATCTCTTCCATACCGCCAAGTTTGCCATCTACGACTATCTCGACCATAGCCTTGTAGAAGATAAGTATCTGCTCCACGCGCTTAGGAAACCCACATTGACAGACAACGTAGAAGAACAGATATTTGCCAACCAACTGCAAGAACTTATAGATGCAACTCTCTTGCAAATGACACCCCAACGCCGGAAAGTTTTTATCATGAGCAGGAAGAAGAATCTTTCGAACAGCGACATTGCCGAGCAGTTGGGCATCAACAAGCGTACTGTAGAGAATCATCTGAGCGCAGCACTGTCCGAAATAAGGAAAGTTATCAAACTGATGATACTCTTGTGGATGTAACAAATCAGATAATCGTTGTGCCTAAAAGGTGCTTTCACCTTCTTCTATATATAAAAGTAAGATATGGACTATCAAGATATACAAGCTGTCATACGTCAATACTGCAAGAACAAATTCAGTGTCTTGACACAAAAGAAGTTTGCCTGGTGGCTGTTAAACAACCAAAATCACTCGGCGCAGGAAGATACAATGGAGCTATTGTGGAATGAGACAAAGGAGGAAACTTCGGCAGAAACCATTGAAGATCTGCAGAGAATCAAAGCCGTCATGCACCACCGTACACCTACAACACGGTATGTACGACTGGGCATAGCCGCTACGCTGCTCATATTTTTCTCATCTATGACTACAATCCTGTTGCTGAAACGCTTCGAACATGTAGAAAAAGAAGATGTCAGACTGGTACAAATAACCGTGCCGAACGGGACAACACGCCAAGTAATATTGTCCGACAGCACCGTGGCAACCATCAACGGCGGGTCTACACTGATTTATCCCAGTCAGTTCAACTCGGCCACACGCACCGTATTTCTGACGGGAGAAGCAAACTTCTCCATCCACAAGGACACACTACACCCATTCATTGTGCAGACAGAGCAACTCTCGGTCAAAGCATTGGGAACTATATTCAACGTACTGGCCAATCCTGATTCAAGATGGGTATCGACCACCCTGAAGGAAGGAAAGACCGAAGTGGCCCTACAGCAACAATCCTCCGGCCAGCCAACAAATCCTAAATATCTGATGACCCCCGACCACAAACTCATCTACAACAAGATAAGTAAAGAAGTAACGATTGTAACTGTAGATGCCAGGCAAGTGCTGTCGTGGACTCAAGGCACTCTCACCTTTGATGCCATCGACTTTCAGGAAGTGGTTTCCCGACTACAACATCGCTACAATGTACATATCGTCTGTCACAATGTAAGAGACATCAAGGGGCTATACCATGTAAAATTCAGACCCGACGAATCACTCCACTGCATTCTCAAAGTGCTGAGCAACATCTGTACTCCGTTCGATTACGTACAAAAAGGCGACAGTATTTACATCACTCCGCGACCATAGCTGCATTAAAACACAGATTAACACCTTTCGCAAAAAAATCAAATATTTTCTGTGCGTCAAGCACTCTGCAACCTTCTTCATAGTAAAAAGGGAAACCTTTGTGTGCATATCAAACACGACTAACCAATTTTTATAACCATTAATAAACCATTAGGATGAAAAACAAAAAGAATTATGGCTTGTTCATGGGACTCTTGTTTACGACCGCTGTATGGATGCCGAATAGTCTGCATGCGCAGAATATTCGATTCAAGAGCGACCGTATGACGCTGAAAGAAGCCTTCGTGGAAATCGAGAAACAAGCAAAGCAATCAGTGGATTATGATGTGGCTGCCATCGACCTGAACCGAGTCGTCAATGCCAAAGATGCCAATGGAAATCTTCACAAAGCATTGGCAAGCATCCTCAAAGGGACGGGCTACACCTATGAGATGAGCAACGGACACATCATTATCAGTAAAGGGAAGATACAGCAAAGTCCATCCAATGCCCAACAACGCCAAATCACTGGTACGGTTAAAGACGCTAAAGGCGAGCCGCTGACCGGTGCAACGGTCGTACAGAAGGGTACTACCAATGGTACGGTAACCGACGTAGACGGTCGATTCGTACTCAATGCACCCGTCGGAAGTACACTGCTCATTTCATACATCGGTTCGAACGACCAAGAAGTGAAAGCTACGGACAATCTTTCTATCGTCTTGACCGACAACGTATCGGCTCTGGAAGAGATTGTCGTAGTGGGGTATGGCACACAGAAAAAGATGGATCTCACCGGTTCAGTAGCCAATATCGGAAGCAAAGACCTAGCCAACCGCCCCGTAACAACACTGTCCAGTGCCATACAGGGACTGGCTCCAGGCGTTGCAGTGACCCAAGGACAAGGACGACCGGGACAGGAAGGCGCTACCATCAGAGTGCGCGGAACCGGCACACTGAACAGTGCCAGCCCGTATATCCTGATTGATGGTGTGGAAACCGGTACAATGAACTCGCTCGACCCTAATGACATCGAGTCCATATCAGTGCTGAAAGATGCTGCCTCGGCAGCCATCTACGGTTCGAAAGCAGCCAATGGCGTCATTCTGATTACCACCAAACGTGGCGCAGTGGGCAAGCCCTCGGTCAATTACAGCGGCTCTGTGGGCTGGCAATCGGAGACAGGACACATCGAGAGAATGAACTCTGCCGATGCCGCCACTTATTATAACCTGGCCTTAAGCAACGGTGGAAAAGCCCCGAAATTCTCTGAAGAAGAAATCAAAAAGTTCCGCGACGGGTCCGATCCCTATAACTATCCCAACACCGATTGGCACTCATTGGCTTTCGACGGGAGCGGTTTCATGCAACATCACAACATAAGTGTGAGCGGTGGAAACGAATTCGTGAAGTACATGACGTCCGGAGGATTCCTCACACAGGAGGGAGTCTTGCGCAATTGTAACCGTATGCAGTTCAACGTGCGTTCCAATATCGACATCAAACTGTCCGACCATTTTACCGCACATAGCAATTTGTCCTATATCAACAACAGCTATGACGATGCAGATAACTCGTACGTGGGAGACGGCTCCGACCAGATTCTACGACAACTGAACCGTATTGCGCCTTGGATACCATACAAAAACGAAGACGGGACATACGGCACTATCGGTGACGGAAACCCTATTGCATGGCTCGACCTGGATCAAGCCATCCAGCGGAAGAATCAGAATTTCACGGGTATACTGTCTGTAGACTACAAAATTATAGATGGGCTGGTGCTGACCGCACAAGGTACTTACATCAGCAATGTGCAGGATTACAAGGCTTTTACCAAGGATATTCAGTACAACAAGAACAAATACCACGGCCCGAACAAGTTGACCGATGCCAGCTATCTATGGAATCGCTATGCCTTTGATGCACTGCTCAACTATCATAAAACATTCGGGCAACACGACGTAAAGGGACTCTTGGGCTACCGATTGGAAGACTATAACTACAAAGAACTGAAAGGAACGCGCACCGACTTCCCCAATAATGAAGTAACAGACATGGATGCCGGTACAGAATCTACGCAGACCAATAAAGGCTATTCGCGCGAATTGGCCATGATGTCGTACTTCGGGCGCATCAACTATGAGTATGCCAACCGCTACTTGTTTGAGGCAAACCTGCGTGCAGATGCCTCATCGCGCTTTGCCAGAGGACACCGATGGGGCTACTTCCCCTCTTTCTCCGCAGGATGGCGTATCAGCGAAGAGAGCTTCATGGAGTCTACCCGCAGTTGGTTGGACAACCTAAAAATCAGGGCATCATGGGGACAATTAGGTAATCAAGATGCACTATCGGACTACTATCCAGCCTTGCTTACTTACTCTGTCGGCAGAAATTATCCTTTCAATGGCGTCGTAAATACTGGTATTGCACAAACTTCATACAAACTCTCTACCATCTCTTGGGAGAAAACAACTACATGGGGCGTCGGTCTGGATATGACATTACTGCGTGGACTAACCCTGACCGTGGATTATTATAATCGCAAGACCACCGGTATCATCATGTCGGTACCTGTTCCGGGAACCTTTGGTCTGTCGGCATACAAGGACAATGTAGGCTCGATGCAGAACAGCGGAATTGAAGTTTCGCTAGGTTACCAGAAACAAGCTAAGCAATGGTCTATGAACATTGTGGGCAACGTGGCTTTCAACAAGAACGAGATACTCGACCTAGGCGGTGTCAATGAAATGATTGACGATTACTACATCAACCGCGTGGGGTGTGCTTACCGCTCTTTCTTTGCTTATCAAACCGACGGACTTTTCCAAAGCAAGGAAGAAGCCGATGCCTTCACTGAGAAATATGGCAATCCATTTGGCCGAAAATTCAAGGCCGGCGACATACGCTATGTAGATGTCAACGAAGACGGGAAACTTACTTCTGCCGACCGCACCGTATTCAAAGCCGAGCAGCCTAAAATGACTTTCGGTCTCAGCCTGTCTGGAACTTATAAGAACTTCGACCTGTCCATGCTCTTGCAAGGAGCTATCGGGGTGAACAGATATTTCAACGAAGAGGTGGTAGGCGACTTTACCGGAGATACATCTTCGCCCTCTACAGTGTGGTTTGACGCGTGGTCTGCCGACAATCCTAATGGAAAATTCCCCTATATTGCCGAAGCCAAAATGTCGCCAAGTTATCCCACCAACCGTTCTTCATTCTGGATATTCAACACCAATTATCTGCGTTGCAAGAGTCTGCAAATAGGTTATACACTACCCAACAAGTGGCTCAAGAAGATAGGACTGGACCGCATCAGACTATATTATGCAGCCGAAAATCTCTTCAAGTTAGACAATCTGCCTGTGAATATAGATCCCGAAGCACCTTCTGGCCGTGGGTCTCACTATCCGCAACTGATGACAAACTCTTTCGGTATCAATATTAAATTCTAAACCACAGCAAGATGAAAGATTTTAAAACATACATCACCATTGCCCTGATGGGGCTGTCGACCACATCATGCGAGTCGTTTCTTGACACCGCACCGCAAGACGCTCTGTCACCATCTACATTCTGGAAATCGGAGAAAGATGTCAAGAGCGCTGTCACAGCATGCTATAGTGCCTGGTATAATCCTCATACAGGGTCTTCCGACATATTCTTTTCCGACTGTACTTCAGACATAGGCTACAACCATACCGGTTCAAGCAACTATAAATACGTGGGAAACGGCTCGCTGTCGCAAGCCAAGACCATCAAGTACTACGATTATTCCACCATACGCATCTGCACGACATTCCTGGAAAACGTAGAATCGCTCACATTCCTCGACGAGACTACCAAGAAAGACTATATGGCGCAAGCACGTACCATAAGAGCTTGGAGATACTTCCAAATGAATTTCTGGTACGGAGGAGTGCCGCTCATTACCAAGTTTGCCGAAACTGCCACCGAAGCACAGGTAGCTCGCAATACCGAGGCCGAAGTAAAGGAATACGTGTATAAGGAACTGGATGCTGCCATCCCAGATTTAGCCAAAAAGCCTGCCGAACGTGGGAGGATTGCACGTGGAACAGCCTTGGCCATCAAAATGCGTGCATCGCTCTACTGGGGCGACTATGCTCAAGCTCTCGATGCTGCCAATAAAATCAAGGAATTGGGAATATACTCTCTCGACTCCGACTATCTGAAAATGTTCTCTATGAGTGGTCAGGATTCCAAGGAAATCATCTGTGCCATGCAGCATGTAGCCACTACCTATGAATTTGGCAATGCCATCAGACTGTTCAATAACCAGGATGGTGGATGGGCTTCCTTCGTACCGACACAGAATCTGATAGACATGTTCGAGATGGCAAATGGCAAATCGATTACCGAAAAGGGTTCTGGTTATGACCCCGTACATCCCTTTGCCAACAGAGACCCACGCCTGTATAAGACCGTTGTCTATCCCGGTATGGACTGGATGGGGTCCAACGGTAAGACACGCGTCTTCAATACTTTAGACAAAAATATTGATGGTAAGAAAAATGCCGATTACTACGATGCAGCTAACAACTCTTCAAAATCGGGCATGATATGGGCCAAATACACCACACCGCTGTCACAGTATTCGCCGGCACTCGACAACGAAGGACTGTGTCCGATAGTCTTTAGATATGCCGAGGTGTTGCTGACCATTGCCGAGGCCGATGTGGAACTAAACAAGAATCTGACGGAAGCACTCGACATCATCGACATGCTGAGAAAGCGTGGAGGACAGATTCCTGTAGACCGCGCGCGCTACAATACGCAAGACGCCATCAGAGAATTGGTCAGAAGAGAACGCTGCATAGAGTTGGCAGGCGAAGGACTGCGCCGGGCAGACATCGTAAGATGGAAAGACAAATCGGGCAAGATGGTAGCTGAGACTGTACTGAACGGGACGCTGTACCACATGATTGGAACAATAGACTACAAAGAGACCGATCCCACACGACGTGCCATCATCACCCTACCAACATCTTCCAATCAGACTGCAAGGAAACTCGAAGACCGCGTATTCAAGCCTTTCCAACGCTATCTGCCCATTCCCCAGGCCGAACTCGACCGCAACAGCCAGCTTGTACAAAACGAAGGATATAAATAGTTTCTCTCTCTTATCCTCTGTCTGAGGATGAAATGTAAACAAAGGGTATGTCAGACAATTATGTACTGATATACCCTTTGTTTTCTGCCAAGGCTTTGCAATCATGCTGCAGAGTCTTGGCAACATTGCTGACTGGACTTTGCAGCATTGCTGTTTGGCCTTTGCAGTCAATCCATATATTTCTCCACAAATCGCTTGACGGTCTGGATGTATGCCTTGCGGTGAGTGGAATAGCTCATGGCATGGACGGCACGGGGGAAAAGAGCGAGCTGCTTGGGCTGCGGTTTGGCAGCATAGAGCGGATAGACCATGCGCACAGGCACATAGGTATCGGCCGTTCCATGTATGAACAGCATCGGTTTATGGCATTGGGCTACCTGCTTCAACGCTGAAGCCTCGGCAAACGACCAGCCATAGTGCAGCTTGCAAAGCGCACTGGTGGTATACATCAAAGGGAATGGAGGGAGATCGAATTGGTTGCGGAGTTCTCCGCTGAACTCATCCCAGACATCGGTATATCCGCAATCTTCCACGAAACAACGAATATAGTCTGGCGTGTTATCGCCCGACAACATCATGACTGTGGCTGCTCCCATAGATATGCCGTGAATCACTTGTGCCGTCGTGCCAAAGAGAGAATGGGCCACGGCCGACCAGCGCAATACGTCCTTGCGGTCTTCCCACCCCATCCGGATATGGTCGCCATCACTCTGCCCGTGCGCATAGAGGTCGGGAAGCAACACGTTATAGCCCATCTGCGCGTAGATATGGGCAATATGCAGCATGCCCACGCCACTGTCTTTATACCCGTGGACGAGCAAGGCTGTACGGCCGGTACGTTTCGGGGCATAGACATAGTAGGCGTGCATCCGCTCGCCGTTCTCCTTATATATAATGGTGTCGCGTAGCGCGTGTATGCGTTGCAGGCTGTCTATCCAGGGTTTTATTTCGGGATTTGCGACCGTCAGTTCCTGTAGCCGTGTCTGCACATGTGCTTCTCTGTCAGCTCTAGGCGACAGCGAGAACGAAAGCATATAGCATGATGCCACAAAGACGATGGTCAGCACGATTCCCACTAACAGGCCCATCCTACGGAAAATAAGCGATTTCTTTTTCATAAGCAAACGAAAAAAGGATAGTTCCACGGTATGAAACTATCCTTTATTTATTTCTCCATACAGCTCCTTCTCGCAGAGAAAGGAATGGAGAGGGATTCTTACTTCATCTTGGTATAACCATACTTAGCTGAGCAGCACAACTCTTCTTCGATGCGGATGAGCTGGTTGTACTTAGCCATACGGTCTGTACGGCTCATGGAACCGGTCTTAATCTGGCCAGAGTTGGTTGCTACGGCAATGTCAGCGATGGTAGTATCCTCTGTTTCACCAGAACGGTGAGAAGTAACAGTGGTGTAACCATGACGGTGAGCCATCTCGATAGCGTCGAGAGTCTCAGACAATGAACCAATCTGGTTAACCTTAATCAGGATTGAGTTAGCTGCACCCATCTTGATACCCTTCTCCAGGAACTTCACGTTAGTAACGAACAAGTCATCACCAACCAACTGGCAACGGTCGCCAATCCTAGCTGTCAGTTTCACCCAGTTCTCCCAGTCGTTCTCATCAAGACCGTCCTCGATAGAGTCGATAGGATACTTTGTGATGAGTTCTTCCAAGTAAGCAATCTGCTCTTCAGCTGTGAGCTTCTTGCCATTCTTTACGTCCTTAGGCATACCGTTCTTGAGTTGACGATAGTCATAGAACCACTGACCATTCTCCTGAACAGCAAATTCAGAAGCAGCACAGTCCATAGCAATCTTCACATCATCACCTGGCTTGTAACCAGCGTCCTTGATAGAAGCGATGATTGTGTCGAGAGCATCCTCGATACCATCGAAGCTAGGAGCGAAACCACCCTCGTCGCCAACGGCTGTAGAGAGTCCGCGCTTCTTCAGGTTCTTTGCCAATGCGTGGAAAACTTCAGCACCCATGCGGATAGCTTCCTTCTCGTTCTTAGCGCCTACAGGACGAATCATGAACTCCTGGAATGCGATAGGAGCGTCAGAGTGAGCACCGCCGTTGATGATGTTCATCATAGGAACGGGCAAAGTATAGGTATTGCAACCACCGATGTAGCGATACAAGGGGATATTGAGAGCCTTGGCAGCAGTCTGAGCAACGGCCAAAGAAACACCGAGAATGGCGTTAGCACCGAGCTTGCTCTTTGTAGGAGTACCGTCGAGTTCAAGCATCTTGTTGTCGATCTTGCGCTGTTCGAGTACGCAGAAGCCCTTCAATGCCGGAGCGATGACGTTGTTCACGTTCTCTACAGCCTTCAGAACACCCTTGCCACCGAAACGGTTCTTGTCGCCGTCGCGAAGCTCAAGAGCCTCATTCTCACCGGTAGAAGCACCAGATGGAACGCTGGCACGACCCATCACACCATTTTCCAATGTTACTTCTACTTCTACTGTAGGATTGCCACGAGAGTCAATAATCTCACGAGCATGTACTTTTTCAATTACCATAGTTGTTTTCTTTATTTTATAAAATACAATTATATTCGTATTCTCTATGTATGCAAAGGTAGTACAAATTTCGCATATAGCATTCACCCGTGTGCAGTAGAAAGGTGCATTTTATATAAATTAACGCATGCGCGAGCATTCTATGCGTACACACGATAATCTGCCTATCGTCTCCTGCTTTTGCTGATGCTCTCCTTCAACAGTTCGGCAGCCACCTTCGAGATATTATACAAGATGACCATATTGTGGTTATCGGTAGTGGCCAGACGCTTGACGAAAGCGGCATTCCATGCCGTCACCTCATCTATTGTGACAGGATGGCCGGTCTCTACGGGTGCAGGCGAGAAGTTATGTTGCACCTGTTCTATCACCCGTGAGATGTATCGGCATATCTCTACATCCTCTGTCGTGAGCGGCTTACTGTAATAATGCGCTCCGAGGGCCGACACATACGACAGCAGAGAGTGGTGCATATAGGTCAGCGCATAGGCCTTGCGCTGCAACTTGCGCTTCTTCCTAGGCTCGGCGTGCATACCCTTCCAGGCCTTTGCCAGGGCGTTATCGGCCTGGTGGGCGGTCCGCCTGTTGTGGTAATAGGCTGCTCCACGCACGTCGTTCTCATAGATGGTATTGAAGTAGCGCAGCGTCTTTGTGATGGCATCGGTCATAAGTTGTGGCAGATGGCGATATTGCCAGTCGGGCCAGATATACCGCACGGCCAGAAAAGCCATGACTGCACCTAGCAGCGTATCGAGCAACCGGTAGGTCATCACGGCCACTCCCGTGCCGGTCTGTAGGTTGAAGGCGGCTATCACGAACATGGTGATGAACACCACGGCATACGTATAGCGCCTGCGCACCCAGTAGAAGAACGTGAAGATAGAGAACAGCAACAGCACGATTTGTCCTGCCACGGTGGGCAGCAAGTGTGCCCAGATGACACCCAGCGCCACTCCCACGAAAGTGCCGAAGATACGTTCGAAGAGCCGCTGGCGCGTTGCTACGTAACTCTGTTGGCACACAAAGAGTATCGTCAGTACCACCCATGCCCCTTTATTCATGTGGAATGCCTCTACCAAGGCATATCCGGCCACCAGACAGAGCGACAGTCTCACCGCATGGCGGAATCGCGGATGATTCTCGTCCAAGAGCGCCCGAAGCCGTTGTTTCAGCGGTGCGGGCCTGTATTGCAGCGTCTCCACCGGCACAGGTTCGGCATGCTGGCTGTCGTTGGCATGCTCCAAGAGCAGCGAGATACGCGAAAGATTGGAATAGAGCATGGACAGTGCGGCATATTCGGGGTCGTCGGTACTCTCTTCCAACTGGTGTCCCACGACCTCTTTCGTCCACCGCAAGTCAGCGGGCAAGACAAATTTCTCGCCCGTAATAATCGCGTCGGCGTAGTGGCGGATAGCCTCCGACAGACAGTAAAGATATTGTCCGAGTCCTTCGAGCAGCAGGGGATGACGGCAACGACGGCTCAACACGTCGTAGCGCTGATGGGTAGACGCCGCACGCTCGTGCAGTTGCTGCAACAATATCCACTGATGATACAGCGGCGAAAGCCCCTCCGTGCTCTTTCCGCCCAGCACATCGAGGCACGAATAGATTACGTCTTTACAGCTGTCTATACCGCGTCCCACGGCTATATTGCGCTCGGCCATCTGCGTGCGCCCCTCTTTGTATTCGTCTTTCGTACACGGGAAGAGTTCGGCCTTCACGCTCAGATAGTCGGCCAGATGGCCATAAGCCACCGCCAACTGTTCCTTGAGCAGTCGATAAGGGCGCAGCGAGAGCAGCAGGAGAGAGATGCTGCCATACATCAGTCCGCCCAGTGGCAACAGAATAGGCTGATAGTACCACGGCTTGATGCCTGCCCCCAGCATGGCATATACCGACACGAGCAACGCCCCAAAGGTGACTCCCTGATAGCGCGTGCTCAATCCGCCGAGCAATATCAACGTGAACGACGTGGCAGCCAATCCCATACCGAATATCCAGGGATAGTCTTTCAGCAGTTCCACGCTCATGCTTACAATCACGAAACTGATGATTGTCACCACCAGACTGCGCATGCGCCCCAGCGGATGGTCGTCGTTTTCGGCCAGGGCAGCACCCACCGCGCCCAATGCCAACGTACATCCTACGAAAGGATCGCCCAGCAGGCAGCAGGGTATCACCATCAGAGCGATGGCCGTCGTCACCTTGAGTGCCCACAGATTGTCGGGATGTGTCCAGAAACAATCTATCCAAACCCGACGCAACCGTCGCACAGAGGCACTATATATCTTTGCTAGAAACTTCTTCATACCTATCTGCAAAGATACGGATTTTTCGCCGATTCGGACACAAAAAAATGGCGCCTGAACGATAAATTCATCCAGACGCCACATCACAACAATCATTTATTCAAACACCTTGGCAGCTATTTTCTGCACCAGTGCTATCTTTTCCCACTGTTCTTCTTCCGTCAGTTTGTTGCCAATCTCGCAAGATGCGAAGCCACACTGCGGACTCAGATACAGCCGGTCGGCCGGGATATACTGCTCAGCCTCCTTGATTCGGTCTATAATCGCCTGTTCGTCTTCCAGTTCGGCACGCTTGGTGGTAATCAGTCCCAGCACCACTTTCTTGTCGGCAGGGATATACTTCAACGGTTCGAAACCTCCCGAACGCTCATCGTCGAACTCCAGATAGAACGCATCCACATTCTCATGGGCGAACAGGTAGGGCGCAATGGCATCGTAGCCTCCCTTACATGCGTAGGTAGAATGGTAGTTGCCACGACACACGTGGGTGTTGATGGCCAGGTCGGCCGGACGTCCTTCGAGTGCCAGATTGTTCACACGCAGATACTTCAGTGCCTCACCCTCTACGGTAAATCCCGTTCCCGCCATGAGCTTCCAGAAGTCATCGTCCACTATCATACCCCATGTGCAGTCGTCGAACTGTATGTTGCGACAGCCGGCGTCGTACAGGTCGCGAATCACGGTGCGATAGGCAGCAGCCAAATCCTCTACCAATTCGTCGAAATTAGGATACACCGACTCCGTCTGCTTGCCGTTCTCGCCACGGAAGAGTTCGGCCAATGTCTGTGCAGGAGCAGGGATTGTCTGGCGAGCCACCACGCCCTGACGCTCGAATTGCTTCACGTATTTGAAGTGTTCTACAAACGGATGGTTCTCGCCGGAGATTTTCCCAACCAGCTTGGCAGACCCCTTCGTGGTCTCCTCGCCATGAAAGAAGTAGCCGTGGTCTAGTTCGATGTGTTCTATTCCCTGCAATCCCCACATGAAATCGAGATGCCAGTAGCTGCGACGAAACTCGCCGTCGGTAATCACGTGCAGCCCCGATGCAATCTGTCGCTCTATCAACTCCTTGATGAGCCGGTCTTCCACGGCCTTCAACTCGGCATCGCCTATCTCGCCATTGGCATACTTGACTCTCGCAGCCTTCAACTCTTCGGGGCGCAAAAAGCTGCCCACAATATCGGCACTGAACGGCGCCTTGGTCTCTTCTCTCTTACTCATAGTCTCTATTTTATTTCGTTTATGTTCGTTTCCTTGTTGTGCATGCAAAGATAGACTGATTTATTTTTACCAGCAAATTATTTTGGCAAATCGGAATATTATACTATTTTTGTCGGCATTACAGAGTATTATGCAGAATAATATTCTATAAAATAAGCCATACATAGGTTGGATGGATGCACAAACAGCTCCGACTCCCTACCCATTACAATATATATAATAATGGAAAATATAGACGAAACCGACCTCCGAATCCTGCGCGAGCTACAGAAAAATGCCCGACTCACCGTGAAAGAGTTGGCTGCCAAGGTGCATCTGTCGCCTACCCCGGTATTCGAACGGCAGAAAAGGCTGGAGCGCGAGGGCTACATCAAGCGCTATGTAGCACAGCTCGACAGCCGTCGACTCGGCACAGGTATCATCGTACTGTGCAACATCCGACTGAAACAACACTCCCAACACTACATCCAGGAGTTCATGGATGCCGTGCAAAACATCGAGCAAATCACCGAATGTTACAACATCAGTGGCGACTTCGACTTCATTATCAAAGTGCATGCACGCGACATGCGCGACTATCAATCGTTCATGCTCAACACCTTGGGCAAGATAGACAGCATCGGAAGCCTGAACAGTGTCTTCGTCATCGGCGAAATCAAAGGCAATCAGGGCATCCCTCTGCCACACATCAACGAACCAAACAAGCACAACGTATGAAATATCTTATCATCTCAGACATCCACGGTTGTCTGCCGGCATTGCAGAAAGCACTGAAATTCTACCGTGAAGAGCACTGCGACATGCTCATCATTCTGGGCGACATACTGAACTACGGACCACGCAACGGACTGCCCGAAGGACTCGACCCGCAAGGCATTGCACGCGAACTCAACGGCATGGCCGACGAGATAGTGGCCGTCCGAGGTAATTGCGACTCCGAGGTCGACCAGATGTTGCTCCAGTTCCCCATCATGGCCGACAGCATGTTACTCGTAGACAGCGGGCGCCGCATCCTGCTCACCCACGGACATATCTATAACGAGACCAACATGCCGCGTGGTCCGTACGACGCCATCGTCTACGGGCATACACATCTCTACAAACTCGAACAGCACGGCTCGCTCACCGTCTGCAACACCGGGTCCATCACATTCCCCAAGGGTGGAAACCCACCTACGATGGCAGTATATGAGAATGGCGTGTTCGAAATCAAGGTGTTGGAGTAACATTGACCGACAGGTAGGTTATCGTGGATTTTCTGCAGGGCCTTGGCAGCATTGCTGCAAAGCCCCAACAGCACTGCTGCAGAGCCGAGGCAGCAACACTGCCGAGGCCTTGCAGTAAATCAAGGGGGTTACAGGTATCCTGAAACTGACGGGATACGAGTGGCCGATTCTGTAATTATGGTTATTATTCAGGTAATATTTGTATCGGCAGCACAAGTCTTTTGCTTACCTTTGCATGCTGAATCGTAAGGATAAAACAAAAGAATAAAAACAAACGAAACACATATATGTATATTGAAAAGATTAACAGTCCCCAGGATTTGAAGGGACTCTCTGTAGAACAGCTCAACGTCGTGGCCGAAGAAATACGCGCCGGTATCCTCAATCGTGTAAGCCAGCACGGCGGTCACGTAGGCCCTAACCTGGGCTTCACCGAGGCTACCGTAGCCCTGCACTACGTATTCAACGCACCCGAAGACAAGATTGTATTTGATATTTCCCACCAAAGCTATCCACACAAGATGCTGACCGGGCGTGCCGCAGGATTCCTGGATTCGAGCAAAATCGACTCGGTTTCCGGATTCAGCTCGCCACTGGAATCACCTGTCTACGACAACTTCGAGATAGGACACACTTCTACTTCTGTCTCGTTGGCATCGGGCTTGCAGAAAGCACGCGACATCATGGGCGGCAAGGAGAATATCATCGCAGTGATTGGCGACGGTTCGCTGTCGGGTGGCGAAGCCTTTGAGGGACTCGACATCGTGGCCGAAATCGGCACTAACATGGTCATCATCGTGAACGACAACCAAATGAGTATTGCCGAAAACCACGGTGGACTCTACAAGAACCTGGAACTGCTGCGCCAGACGAAAGGCCAGGCCGAGCTGAATTTCTTCCGCAGCCTGGGACTCGACTATATCTATATGGACGAGGGCAACAACGTAGAGAAGCTCATCGAAGTATTCAGCCAGGTGAAAGACATCGACCATCCTGTCGTGGTACATATCAACACCGAGAAAGGACACGGGTATCAGCCGGCCATAGACGACAAGGAAAAATTCCATTACAATGCACCATTCGACCTGGCAACGGGCAAGTCTCTGGCAGTCGGGGGCGGCAAGAGCACGTCGGAACTGCTGGGCGACTGGCTGCTCGACGAGATGGAACGCGACCCGAAACTGGTGTGCATCTCGGCCGGTGTACCGGCAGCCCTGGGATTCAACAAGGCCAAGCGCGAGCGTGCCGGGGCGCAGCATATCGACGTGGGAATAGCCGAAGAGACGGCCGTAGCTATGGCTTCGGGCATGGCAAAGCGTGGCGCGCATCCCGTTTTCAGCACTATGGCCACCTTCCTACAGCGCACTTACGACCAAATGGCGCAAGACTTGTGTGTGAACGGCAACCCGGCCGTTATCAACGTATTGGGTTCGAGCATCTTCGGCATGAACGATTTCACCCACATCTGCTTCTTCGACATCGCCATGTTCAGCCACATTCCAAACCTCGTCTACCTCGCTCCTACCACCGTAGAAGAGACTATCGCGATGGAGAAATGGGCTTTGCAGCAGACTCAGTATTCGGTTGCCATCCGCGTACCCGAATGCAATACGGTGCACAGCACAGAGGAGGTAGAGACCGATTACAGCGACCTGGATAAGTTCAAGGTGGCTCATCGCGGCCGGCGTGTGGCCATCATCGCGGCCGGAGACTTCTACCAGAAGGGTGAAGCCGTGGTGAAGTTGCTGGGCGAGAAAGGTATTGATGCCACCCTCATCAACCCCCGTTACCTCTCCGGTATCGACGAAAATCTGCTCGAAGATCTCAAGTGCGACCACGAGATTGTGGCTACGATAGAAGACGGAACACTCGATGGAGGATTCGGAGAACGCATCGCCCGCTTCTACGGACCGTCTACGATGAAGGTACTCAACTTCGGTGTGAAGAAGGCACTTTACGACCGTTACGACGTGGAACAGCTCATGCGCGACAATCATCTCACCGACGAGCAGATAGTAGAAGACATCTTGGCTTGTTAAGGAGCATCTATACAAGATGATAAAAATAAAACGAATATACGACCCGATAGCCGATACAGACGGCTATCGGGTTTTTATTGACCGCCTGTGGGCACGCGGACTGAAGAAAGACACGGCCCATATCGACTTGTGGAAAAAGGAGATTGCACCCACCAATGAGCTGCGCAAGTGGTTCGGACACGACCCTGCGAAGTTTGAAGAGTTTGCCCGTCGCTACGAAGCAGAGCTATCGGCAAATCCTGTCTTTGCCGACTTCAAGGCCATGATAAGGCAGAAAGCCGAACAAGGCGACGTAACCTTGCTCTACAGTGCACACGACAAAGCTCACAACAATGCCGTCGTCTTGCTCCAAGCATTAAGTATTTGATGTTTTCTTGCTGATTGTCTGGCGTTTCCACTATCTTTGTAGGGATGAACGAAACCATTGTGCTCAAAGACCTGTCGATAGGTTATCGGCAAGGCAACAGCGTGAAGGAGGTGGCCAACAACTTGTCGGCTACACTGCAAGCGGGCGAACTAACCTGCTTGCTGGGGGCTAATGGTGTGGGGAAATCGACCTTCTTGCGCACGTTGGCAGGTTTCCAGCCACCGCTGAGGGGTACTGTGGATATTTGCGGAAAGGCCCTGTCGAGTCTTTCCGATGCCGAGCTGGCCCGCCTGGTGAGTGTAGTCCTCACCAAGAAACTCTCTATCCAGAACATTACGGCACGCGAAATGGTAGAGATGGGACGCGCTCCCTATACCGGATTCTGGGGTCGGTTACGCCCCGAAGACAGCCGGGCGGTAGACGATGCACTCCATCTGGTAGGCATGAGCCACATGAGCCACCGCATGATACAGACTCTCAGCGACGGCGAAAGACAAAAAGTGATGATTGCAAAGGCACTGGCCCAGCAGACTCCCATCGTGTTTCTGGACGAACCGACAGCCTTTCTCGACTTTCCCAGTAAGGTAGATATGATGCAGCTATTGCGCCGACTGGCTGAAAAGGGCAACAAGACCATCTTCCTGTCGACGCACGATTTAGAGCTGGCCCTGCAACTTTCTGACCGTTTATGGCTGATGGACAGCGGGCAGAAACTGCATATCGGCACTTCCAGACAACTGGCCGAAAGTGGCGTCCTGGGACGATATGTAGGAAAAAACGGCATCGAATTCGATGCCGAGACATTGGCTATACGCCTTCAAAAAGAGGTCAGCGCGACTGCGAACGGATGATATCTTCGACTTCTTCTATCGTTCTGTCGAACGGACCTGAATGTTCCAACTTCAAAGTACACATGGCAGCGGCAAACTTCCCCGACTCCATATAGTCCATACCTTGCGATCTACAGTACAGATAACCCGTGGAATAGGTATCTCCGCAACCCGTAGCGTCGACCACTTCATGCGGTTCATAGGCCGGAATCTCGTAGAATTTGCCGTCGGCATAAATCAATGAGCCGTAGCTTCCAAGCGTGATGACGACCTCATTGACACCCATTTCGTGCAACTGCATAGCCACCGTGCGCGGATTTTTCGAGCCAGAAATAACCTCCATTTCGTGTTCGTTCAGTTTCAAGATATCTGTGCAAGCCAGGATTTCTTCCTTATTTTTCCAGTCTACGGCATACACATGCTCGCCCCGAACTTCTCTCAGATAGCCCTGAACGTCGATGGATATGCGCCCCTTGGTAGACAGATACTTCACCGTTTCGGGCGAGAAATCGTCGTCAAGCAGCGAACCTAAATGAAAGATTCGGGCTTCAACGTCGCGCATCTCGTCCACCGTAAACGGGTCGGCCTTCGCCAATACGCGCTGTGTACGGTTGTTGGAGTTAGCCCCATACCTGTTTTCAAAGTAAACGGTGTGCCTGCTTAGATGGCAGACCACTTCAATACCGGCCTGTCTCATCTTCTCCACTTCGTCCATAGCCCCCTCTCCCACTTTCGTCAGAAGCTGGAAATCAATCTTTCGGGGAAGCTGGTTCATGCCGTAAGCGAAATAAAAAGCCGTTCCACCCCCCATCTTGACAGTCTGCTTAGGAGTGATTATCTTATCGCGGGTAATGTGACCTATGCAACAAATATCTTTCATTTCATCACTTGTTAGGCTACAAAGATAAGCTAATTTATAGGCTTTACAAAATAAAACGACATTTATTTGGGTATGCAGTCGGCTCTATCTACACGCCATTTCCACCTGCATGGCCATCGGGAAAATCACTTCGTTTTCCACCCTTGTATGCTCTTCCAGGCGCAATCTGAAATCTTTCAGCAGCCTCATCGCTTCCCGATAATCCTCGTCGGCATCTTCCGGCGTCGTGTAATCGTTCGTCAACTGCGCTATACGCTGATGCCTTTCAGTCTCGTCGGCGTGTTCGGCCATCATCACAGAGATAGGCCCTTGCACCGAACCGCAATGGAACGACGGGGCTTGCTCGCCCTCACGATAGGCCTCATACATCTCCAGACAGAAAGGAAAGAGTATATTCTC
Organism: Prevotella mikamonis; assembly: GCF_055381405.1. Lineage (NCBI taxonomy): Bacteria > Pseudomonadati > Bacteroidota > Bacteroidia > Bacteroidales > Prevotellaceae > Prevotella > Prevotella mikamonis. The sequence continues at coordinate 2,495,264 of NZ_AP035785.1, read as the reverse complement.
CTCTTTCTGTAGGTGCATATCGAGGTCGGCAAGACTGTTCCTGAAGTGGTCGGCCACCTTCTGCAAATCGGGTACATCGTCCTTATGGACTTGGGCCACACGCTGCAACAAGTCGAGAATTTCCGGTCCGGACTCCCGGATAGAGCGATGGTGAATCTTCAATGCGTAGTCTATGAGCAGGTCGAGTGGCCACTGCTCGAAATCTAAAATCGTCTTCATACAATCTTTTTACCTTTTATAACTATATATACCTTTATTCTTTTAATCGGGCGTATGTACCTTCTTGCATTTTCCACTGAGCTCCGTGAAGTCTACACGGATAATCTCTGTGCGGTGAAAACTCTTGTGGGCATACTTATCTCCTATCTCCTTGAAGTCGGGCGAAAGCTTGTCTATGAGCAGATGGAGGGCCTTCATGCGCTCCTCTTCATCCAATCCGATGTGGGCAATCCCCGTCAGTACCACGCTCTCATACTCCGTAGTAAACTGTCCGGGCAGCAGATGCACGCGCCCCACGAGACAAAACGACACTTTATTGTGCTTCTCTATGATGCGCAGCTTGCGTCCTTCGGGCGCACAGTGTATATAGATACTGTCTGCCCCATCCCACACATAGTTCACCGGAATGCCATAGGGCGTACCCTCGGCATCGACCATTGACAACACGCCGAACTCGCTTGTACGCAGCAGTTCGATAGCCTCCGTCTCGTCCATCAGGCGGTCTCTCCGCCTGATAGTTTCGTTTACATACTTCATCGTCACGTGATTTTAAGAATTCTTCAATGGCAAAAGTAGAAAGATTCGCACACACCGAAAGGCACAAATGTTACCTCTTTGAGTTAATAATGGTTAAGAATTCAGGGACTACCATACCAACTAGCCACATAAGCTCCATATCTTTGCAGTATCATCCAATCAAAACAACAAGCCATGAACGATAAAGAATTGATGCGCAGAGCCATCGCCTTGTCGGTAAACAGCGTGAAAAGCGGGGGCGGACCTTTCGGTGCGGTCATTGCAAAAGACGGAGAAATCATTGCCGAAGCGTCCAACAGCGTCACCATAGACCACGACCCGACGGCGCATGCAGAGGTGAATGCCATCCGAAAGGCAACTTCCAAGCTAGGCACTTTCGACCTTGCGGGCTGCGATATCTACACCAGTTGCGAGCCATGCCCCATGTGTCTGGGCGCTATCTATTGGGCACATCTCGACCGAATCTTCTACGCCAACAACCGCAAAGACGCTGCCCGAATAGGTTTCGACGACGATTTCATCTACCAGGAGATAGCTCTCGCACCACAAGACCGCCACAAAGCCATCATCGCCTTGCTGCCCGACGAGGCCAAAGAGGCCTTCGACCTGTGGCAACAGAGCGACAGCAAGACTGAATATTAGACCATCAAAGGATATTGAGCAGGTCGGCAAACCGCTCTATCGTCCTCAGATTTTCATGCGTATAAGTCTCCATATGCTCGTGTTGCCACGTCGCATGGAAAGGTATATGCACCGCCTTGCCTCCGATTTTCAGCACCGGAGCGATGTCCGAGCGGAACGAATTGCCTACCATCACCAGCTCGCCGGTCTCTACACCGAGACTTTCGCAGAGTCGATGGTAGGCTTTTTCCGTTTTGTCAGAGACGATAGACACTTGGTCGAAATACGCTTCCAGCCCCGAACGGCGCAATTTATTCTCCTGATCCAGCAGTTCGCCTTTGGTAAAGACGGCCAGGCGGAACCGGCCGTCGGCCTTCAATCGGGCCAATGTCTCGGCCACTCCGTCAAGCGGTCGGGCATGGATATGCAGCAACCTTCGGCCCAGTTGCAGTATTTCGCCCATGACATCGGCCTTCACCCTGCCCCCACTCACCTTCACAGCATTCTCTACCAGCGACAGCGTGAACGCTTTCACGCCATATCCAAGGTCGGCCATATTGGCCGATTCCACCTCGAAGAGCGAAGCCGAGACAGCTTTCGGTTCGCCGTATTCGGCCAGCAGTTCGCAATAACGGTGTTCTGCCCGGTCGAAATTCGACTGACAATCCCACAGCGTATCGTCGGCATCAAAGACGATGGCACGTATATTTTCCAGTTTCTTCATGTTCCTAATATTGCATCTGCCGGCCAAACTCCACAGATATGTAATTCTCTAAATGCAGGCAGCAGTCTTGCGAAAAGCGCCCGGCATAATCGGCTATCTGCGCCCACTGCTGCTCCGTCAGCCCTTGCTGTAGTTGCTGGCGCGTGATACCGAGCCTTATCAGCGCATACGCCACCCCTGCATTGAAGTTGTCGCCTGCCCCGATGGTGCTCACGGTCTTGATGGGTTTCACGGGATAAGTGCCTCTGAAACCTGGCGCAAACACCCTCACCGGATTCGTCCCACCGGTGTTGATGAAGCGCGCACACGCCTTTGCGATGTGTGCATCATACAGACTATCCACCCGCTGTGTGCCGAAGACAGTGGCTACGTCGCCTCTACTGCCCCGCACGATGTCGGCCCTGTGCAGGTTGTCTTCTATGTTGGGCAACATCTGTTCCAGCATATTGGCATGGGCCGACCGTATATTGATGTCGTAATACAGTATTGCCCCGCACGCCCGCGCATAGTCCAGGAAGTCGGTCAGAGCCGTCCTTACCGCCGGATTGGCCGCATAGAACGAGCCGAACACCACGATATCGTCTTTCTGTATCTCCGGACGAACAAAGGGTTTACGCTCGCGTGGCGCGTTCATGTAGAACGAGTAGCGGGCATTGTTGTGCTCGTCGAGATAGGCCAGCGACACCGTCGACTTCATACCGTCATAAACACGCACGGCCGAACTGTCTACCCCGTTCTCCGCGAGAAACCGCCTGATGCGGTGGCCGGCACGGTCGTTGCCCGTATCGCCCACGAAAACGGTGTTCACCCCGGCCCGTCCGAGCGAGATTGCCGTATTGTAGGCCGACCCACCAGGTGTTGAACCGATGGTCTGGTCGCCCCTGAACAGGATGTCGATGACTGTTTCGCCGATGCAAATCACGCGTCGGCCACGCCTATCGGCAGCCACAGCCGTGGCCACACTCAGCACGGCAATCACTGCCAACAACCATATTCTGCGCATATTTATTGGTTTTAATTCGTTTTACTCTTTTTCGTTTGACAGGGCAAATATAACCAATTTCCATCAAACAGGCACACAAATTCCTGCTACAAAACAATGAAAACCGTAATTCCGCGTTTGTATGCCGAAAGGCCGAAAATGCTCCTCACGAGCTGTGGCCACCATCTATCCATACCCTATAATGATTCAAATAGCCACCTTCCATTCGCCGTTTACATCCAAATTCGGCATTCCCAAACAGAGCGGACTCGCTCCGTCGCTGCATGGCCACATCGTCTTCACGCCTCCATACCGCAATACCGACTCGCTCCGAGGCATCGAAGAGTTCGATTACCTATGGCTCATTTGGGAGTTCTCGGCCAACCGCCATCGTGCAAGCAGTCCCGTGGTGCGTCCCCCACTGCTCGGCGGCAACGTGAAGATGGGCGTATTTGCCACGCGCAGCCCCTTCCGCCCCAACAACATCGGACTCTCCTGTGTGCGCCTGTCGAGGGTAGAATGGGACACGCCACAAGGTCCGGTTATCCATGTCGAGGGTGCCGACCTGATGGACGGCACACCCATCTACGACATCAAACCCTACGTGGTGTATGCCGACTGCCACCCCGAAGCGCGTAGCGGATTCGTTGACCGCCGGCCCATCAAGCGACTGCACGTAGAGAATATCGACATACTGAAAGATGTGTTCAGCCCTGATGAGCTGTCGGCCTTGCACGATGCGCTCGCGCTCGACCCACGTCCGCACTATCAGGACGACCCTATGCGTGTCTATGGCATGCCTTTCGGTGGTCGCGATGTACACTTCCGAGTGGCCGACGGAGTGCTTACGGTGCTGCCGGGATAGTTTTTAAGTTCTTGAGTTTTTAAGTTTATGAGTTGTAGGGGGCGAATGGAATTCGCCCTAAAAGTTGACCAGTTGACGAGTAAACGAGTTGACAAGTAGAGTCCACCATGCTGGTCTGCACAGTCCAACAACTCACAAACTCATAAACTGAACAACTGCCAAACGCAGGGCCTTACCATGCTACATAAGTCCAAGGACTCTCCTTGTTTTCCAGCAAATCATCGGCCAGCCCCCACATATTGGTAGAACCATTCCACAGCGAACGGCCTATGACATAGCTATGGGCAAACCCGGTCCAGTCAGCGTAGGCCTCGCGTGTCAGCTCATAGGCATGCTCCACACACTCCATACACTCCTCCTTGCTAATCAACTTCTTGTCCATACAAGCACGTGCCACGAAGTTCAGTCGGCCCGCATCCCATGCCAAGATGCCCAGCTTCTCCATATCTTCCTTGCTGTCCAGCCATTTCAAATCCTTGAAAAACTCGTAGTTCTCTTCCAGATACCCCAACATTTCATGGCAACGATCCAACAGTTCCTTCTTCTCTTCCTCATGCCCTTCGGTGCCTTCAAAGCTTTCCATGAGTTGTGTCTCCATCCACTTCTTCCCTTCTTCGCCCCCTATAACAAAAGCCTTGGAAGCACATACAAACGGATAGGCAGAAGGAGTCTGCATCAGATAAGACAACGTAGAGATAGCCGAATCACGGTCGGTAATATCCCAATACTCTGTCAGTATCGTGTCCAACACCGTTTCATTGACCCCTGTCGACAACGTATTGAGCGTGCCATTCTGCTGGTAGACATACAGATTGCCCAATGAAATCTTGCGTAATTCTTCGTTCGTCAGCTTAGAATCAGCATCCACACGTGGCTCGGACGAAAAAGAATCTTTCAATTTGATAAGGCGTGCCCGGTTCTTCACGATATACATAACAACATAAAAGAGAGCGACTACAGAAAAGACTATAATCCAAAATAGTTTAAGAGACATAAATTGATTAATTATTACTGAGGTTAAACATAATTTTGTGTAAAGATAAAGAATATTTACCCTCCCCAACGATTTTAATCCTTTTTAACACTAAAAGATGATAATACCTCGGCACGGTAGGTTTCTCTGTCGACCAATAACAAAACCATCGTACTCCCCTGCCACCACTGTCGATTTACTGCAGAGGCTCGGCAGTAGCGCTGCAAAGCCCGAACAGCAATGCTGCAGAGCCTCGGCAGCGATGCTGCGAAGCCTTTGCAGTTTTTTGAGTTTGTAAGTTCTGGAGTTCATTAGTTTTTGAATTGAGTTTTTAAGTCGGTGAATCTATGAGTTTATGGGGCATAGGGGCGAATTCAATTCTCCCCTACAACCGTTATCTCAATAACTCAAAAACTAATGAACTCCAGAACTCACAAACTTAAAAACTCAATTCAAAAACTAATGAACTCCAGAACTTACAAACTCAAACATAAAAATACAAAAATCCTATACGAAACGATACAACGCAAGATTCTTTTTCGTATATTTGCATCAAATATATAATTAAAACGATAAAATTATGATTTCAGAAAAATTACAAGACGCATTGAACGGCCAGATAGTAAACGAGATTTACTCTGCCAACTTATATCTCTCTATGTCGTTCTACATGGAGAAAGAGGGTTTTGACGGCTTCTCTACATGGATGAAGAAGCAGTCGGCCGAGGAAATGGACCACGCTTACCAGATGGCAAGCTACCTTATCAAGCGTGGCGGAACAGCTACCGTCAACCAGATAGCTGCCGTTCGCCAGAGCTGGAACTCTCCGTTGGAGGCCTTCGAAGACGCTTACAAGCACGAATGCCACGTGAGCAAGCTCATCGACAACATTCTCGACGAGGCCATTGCCGAGGGCGATAAGGCTACAGAAGACTTCCTCTGGCAGTTTGTTCGTGAGCAGGTAGAAGAAGAAGCTACGGCCAGCGGCATCGTAGACCGTATCAAGAAAATGGGCGAATCGGCTATTTTCGGTCTCGACCAGCAGTACGGCGCACGCGTATAATTCACATACGACATACAAGAAAAGGATATGCCCCACCGGACATATCCTTTTTTTATACCCCTATTTGAACCCTGCAACTCACGAACTTAAAAGCTCAGAAACTCAGGAACTAAAAAACCTAATAACTCAAAAACTTCTCGATGGCATCAGCAGACCGAATATCGCACCGAGCAAGGTACTCATCTTGCCCTCAGAGACGGTGCGCATGGGGAAGTCTACCTTCACTCCGATATTGATGACACCACGGCTGTTGTCGCTCTTCATGGGGTATTCATGGCCCGTCATCGGACCTGACGTGTAGCGCATGTTACTGTCGGTATGCCCGTAGAACTCCCATCGGTAGTCCCAACCCACCGTAAGGTTGACACTGCTGATAAGCCGTATGTCGACGCCAATCCTTGGACTGATGCTACCCACGGCATGCTGGATGTCGTATGTCATCACTCCGTCGCCCTCCCAAGCCTGCGTAGCATGCACATGCTTCTCGCCTCGCTGGCGCGGCAGATTAAGTACATTGGTGTAGAGATTAGCTCCCACATAGGGCTGGACAATCCACTTCGGAGCCAGCGGATACCATTTGGCACCGGCCTGAACACCTGCCACCCAATTCTTCATCAGCCCTATACCGGTCGACAGGTCGGTATACAACCCCTGCTGCTCCATATAGATACCACCCGTGACAGCCCAATGACGGTGCAGATAGTAGTCTACCGAGAGGGCAAACGTGTTGGCCTTGTTGCCATTGAGACGGCTTTCCTCGTCGTTACATCCCATACTTGCCTCGCCAATAGCCAACTCTACACCCCACTTCCGCGTCTCGTCCTGAGCGCACACTTGCGTCTGCCAACCGGCAAGCAAGAATAAAATCAACACGAAAAATGACTTCATAGCTATATCTACTGTTTGTTTTGGCTGCAAAGTTATGATTTTTTCAACATATATACTTGCTTTTCTTTGAAATTATCTTTAAATTTGCGATAATGGTATTCGGCCGTTTGAAAGCACAATTTTTCATAATACAACCCACTTAAAACCTCAATATGATGAATACAGTACCTCTTATTTTCTGGCTAGTACCGATAGCTTCGGTCGTCGCCCTGGCTATGGCCTGGAAGTTTTTCAGCGACATGATGAAAGAGAGCGAGGGCACTCCGCGCATGGCGGAAATCGCCGCTCATGTAAGAAAAGGTGCTATGGCCTACCTGAAACAGCAATACCGCGTGGTCGGCATCGTCTTCGTGGTGCTGGCACTGCTGTTTGCCTTCATGGCCTATGTGCTGAAAGTGCAGAATCCGTGGGTCCCCTTTGCCTTTCTCACGGGTGGTTTTTTCTCTGGACTATCGGGCTTCTTCGGCATGAAGACAGCCACCTACGCATCGGCCCGCACAGCAAATGCAGCCCGGCAGGGACTGGATAGCGGACTACGCATCGCCTTCCGCAGTGGCGCAGTAATGGGATTGGTAGTGGTAGGATTGGGACTGCTCGACATCACTCTGTGGTTTTTCATCCTCACGACCATCTATTCAGGCTGCCATGCAGCCCTCATCACCGTCACCACGACCATGCTTACATTCGGCATGGGAGCGTCTACCCAGGCACTGTTTGCCCGCGTGGGCGGCGGCATCTATACCAAAGCGGCCGACGTGGGAGCAGACCTCGTGGGCAAGGTAGAGGCCGACATTCCCGAAGACGACCCGCGCAACCCGGCCACCATAGCCGACAACGTGGGCGATAACGTGGGCGACGTGGCCGGCATGGGAGCAGACCTGTACGAAAGCTACTGCGGTTCTATCCTATCGACTGCCGCCCTGGGCGCTACGGCTTTTGCCATGAACGGCGACATGCAGCTACGCGCTGTCATCACACCGATGGTGATTGCCGCCGTCGGGATATTCCTCTCGCTTCTCGGCATCTACATGGTGCATACGCGAGAAGGGGCTACCATGCGCGAATTGCTGCACGCCCTGGGGCGCGGCACTAATGCCGCAGCCATCCTCATAGCCCTCTCTACCTTCGGCATCCTGTATGCCTTGCAGCTCGACAACTGGCTAGGCGTGTCATTCTCCGTGGTTAGCGGACTCGCAGCCGGCGTCATCATAGGCCAGGCCACGGAGTACTACACCTCGCAAAGCTACCGCCCCACGCGCGAAATATCGGCCGCCTCGCAAACCGGTGCAGCCACCGTCATCATCAAGGGCATCGGTACGGGCATGATATCTACCTGTGTGCCGGTGGTCACGATAGCCGTTGCCATCATGCTGAGTTTTCTCTGTGCCAATAGATTCGACCTTTCGATGAGTGCCGACAGTATCTCGCACGGACTCTACGGCATCGGCATTGCAGCCGTGGGCATGCTCTCTACGCTCGGTATCACCCTGGCAACGGATGCCTACGGACCTATTGCCGACAATGCAGGAGGTAACGCCGAGATGAGCGAACTGGGCGAAGAGATACGCAAACGCACCGACGCGCTCGACGCCCTGGGCAACACCACCGCTGCCACGGGCAAGGGATTCGCCATCGGGTCGGCCGCCCTCACCGCCCTGGCCCTGCTCGCCTCGTACGTGGAAGAGGTGAAGATAGCCATGTCGAGAGCTGTAGAGCACGGACAGACATTTGTAGATGCAGCCGGACAGACATTCAATCCGTCGACCGCCGGCATGCCCGATTTCATGGAGTTCTTCCAAGTCAATCTGATGAATCCGCGCGTATTGGTCGGTGCTATGATTGGGGCTATGGCAGCCTATCTCTTCTGTGGGCTGACGATGGGAGCTGTCGGACGGGCCGCCGGAGCGATGGTCGACGAGGTGAGACGCCAGTTCCGCGAAATCAAAGGCATTCTCGAAGGACAAGCCACACCCGACTACGAGCGCTGTGTAGAGATTTCTACACGCAGCGCACAGCGCGAAATGGTACTCCCATCGGTGCTGGCTATCCTCATACCTATCGTCGTAGCACTCGTATTAGGCGTCTCCGGCGTACTCGGACTGTTGGTAGGCAGCCTGTCGGCAGGCTTCACCCTGGCCATCTTCATGGCCAATGCCGGCGGTGCATGGGACAATGCGAAGAAACTGGTAGAGGAAGGTGAGTTCGGAGGGAAAGGTTCGCCCTGCCACAAAGCCACCATTGTGGGCGATACGGTGGGCGATCCTTTCAAGGATACATCGGGGCCCAGCCTCAACATCCTCATCAAACTCATGTCGATGGTGAGCATCGTCATGGCCGGCATAGCCATTCTCTAAGCGCCAAAAACAATAAGCCCGCGCATCTCCAATCTAGCGGAGAGCGCGGGCTTATGATTTATCTTACTACAGACTAGGCTTAGTAATTGAGTGCTTCAATCTGGAAGAAGCTACGTGGATGGTCGCAGCAAGGACATACAGCAGGTGCTTGCTTGCCGATAACGATGTGTCCACAATTGCGGCACTGCCAGATGCAATCGCCGTCGCGAGAGAAGACTACCTTGTCTTCGATGTTCTTCAAGAGCTTGCGATAGCGCTCTTCGTGGTGCTTCTCGATAGCAGCTACCTTGTTGAACTTAGCAGCGATTTCGGGGAAACCTTCTTCCATAGCTTCCTTAGCCATCGTAGCATACATGTCGGTCCACTCATAGTTCTCACCAGAAGCAGCGTCAGCGAGGTTTACAGTAGTTGCAGGAACGTCGCCGCCGTGCAAGAACTTGAACCACAGTTTAGCGTGCTCTCTCTCGTTGCGTGCTGTCTCTTCGAAGAGTTCAGCTATCTGCTCGTAACCCTCTTTTCTAGCCTTTGAAGCGTAATAGAGATACTTTGTATGAGCCTGGCTCTCTCCGGCGAAAGCTGTCTGGAGGTTCTTCTCGGTCTTAGTACCCTCAAGCTTGATGTCTTCTACAGCCTTGAAACGACTGGCAGGAGCGTTGCATACCGGACATTTTTCAGGAGCTTCAGCACCCTCTACTACCAAACCACATACAGTGCAGATGAATTTCTTTTTCATAATGTTTTTGTTTTTAATTTTTGTATTGATTTATTTCTTTTTGTGGTACGCCCGACAGACGCCACAATCATTGTTCGTTATCAAATTGATAATGTATCTTTCAAAGTGCATCCTGCGCACTCCAAACAGCAGGACAAAGATAAATAATAATAAAATACGAGTCAAATTTAATTGTAATTATTTCAATTTCAAGCTTCTATAGAGATGTTTTCTAAATAAGAGCCTTCGTTTGTGCTGCCCCTCCCCATTCTGTATCTTAGACCGAAGAACAAAAGGACGGAGGAAAAGAATAGACAGGAAAGAATAAGCAATACCTATAGTTACTATACAACTCAGAAACTAAAAAACTCATAAACTCAGCAACTCAAAAAACTGCAAGGCCTTCGCAGTATCGCTGCAAAGCCCGAACAACAATGCTGCAAAGCCCGAACAGTAACGCTGCCAAGCCTTTGCAGGAATTTAATTGAAAATTGATAGTTGAAAATTGAGAATTGATGATTGAGAGGTAAGAGTTTAGAAATAGTAGGGACGTGGCATGCCGAGTCTGCAAGCATACTATATATTTGCCATTAGATGAAACTTGATGCAATCCGAAGTACGGTCAGGAAAGAAGAGTTCTATAAGTGTTACATTTTTCCCTTGAGATGTCGAGAAATGCAATTCTTTATGTACTTTTGCAACCGAAAAGTATGGTGATAGCTCATCGGATGTAACTTTTAAAATATGTAGCAATCAGTTTTGAAAGGTTTGCAAGACGCGAATGAACGATAAGTGTATTTAACTCATAAAAACAGTGAAAACGACATTCTTATTTTTATTGTGCCTTTTCTGTTCGTGCGAACATGAACGGATGGATATGGACCATCCCATAGCCGTTGGGAAAACATTCGGCACGCAGAACCTTTCAATCAATTTTGAAAGCAATGACTCCATTTCTTTTAAAACCAAGAATACCTTATATATTCTGAATGGGAAATCTAAATATAAAATAAAGGACAATATCGTAACCATTAGAAATTCCTACAAAGCATATAAGCAAAGCGGGGCAAATAGCTGTATTTTAAGTTTTACGGGGCAACTAAAGAAAGACAGGATAGAACATGCTACATTCTCTATCATTGGCCATGATGACAAAGAGCATGTTTTTGGAGATAACATCAGTCTATTGATAGAATAATACCTCTTTCATTTCATATATTATGGTGTGTTCATATCGTCGCCAGCGCAGGAGACTATGAATTCTTGCGATAGCTCACTACGGCCCAGACACCCGTCAACAGGGCAAAGATAAAGAGAGCTGATAGCTGGGTGGCGATGCCGGTAAAGCCTGCACCGTGGACGAAGACAGCCCGCATGCCGTCTATGAAATAATGTACGGGAATGAAGACCACCATGCCTTGTGCCCAGTCGGGCATGCTGCGCGTGGGCGTAAAGAGTCCGCTCAGCAGCATCATGCACATCAGTATGAACCACATCACGAGCATGGCTTGCTGCATGGTGTCGCTATAGTTGGAGACTATCAGGCCAATGCTGCTGAAGACTACGGCTAGCAATACGGCCAAAAGATAGATGAGCAGCACATTGCCAGCAGGCACTAAACCATACAACAACCATGAAATAAGCAGACAGACGGTCAGGTCGACCATACCTATCAACCAGAAAGGGATGAGCTTGGCCATGATGAAATCAAACTTACTAACGGGTGTCACATTAATTTGCTCGATAGTTCCGGCCTCCTTCTCGCCAACAATGTTAAGGGCAGGGACGAAACCGCAAATCATAATCATAATCATCGCCATGAGCGCAGGAATCATAAACACCTTATAATCCTGGTGCGGATTGTAGAGATTCTTGGTCACAATGCAACCCTGCACAGTCGGCATACCAGCATGAACAGGCAGATTTTGCACCACGATACGGCCCAGATACGACGCTCCGAGACTGCCTTTCATACCATTCACGGCATTGGCTGCAATGAGTACCTGGGGTATCTTGCCCTGTGCAATGTCGCGTGCGTAGAAGCGTGGAATCTCTACTATCGCGTCGGCACGCCCTTTCTCCACCTCCTGTAATGCCTCAGTGTATGAAGCCGAAATACCTTGAAAAGAGAAATAACGAGACGCCTCGATGCGATGGATGAGCTGGACAGACTGTTGCGAGTGGTCGTGGTCTACGACTCTGACAGCCACATCGCGCACCTCCATACTGGCTACCCAGGGTATGACGCACATGATAACGATGGGAAACATTACGATGAGGCGTGGCAGGAAACTATTGCGACGCATCTGTATGAACTCTTTCCGTATGAGGTATTTCAGTATCATTCCAGTCGTTTTTTGAATTTCTTGAGGGCTATTGTGATAAACAGCAGGGCCATCGCAGAGAGTATCAATATGTTCTCCAGCACCATGTCGATGCCCACACCCATAATCATCAGCTTGCGGATGGCATCAATATACCACCGTGCAGGCACGATGAGCGAGATATATTGCAGTATCGTGGCCATGCTCTCCACGGGATATATCATACCCGAAAGGAGCAGACTGGGCATCAACAGAACCATGCCCGACCCCAGAAGGGCCGCCAGCTGGGTATCGGCTACCACACTGATGAGCAGTCCAAGCCCCAATGCCAGGAGTATATACAGCATCGTCACACCGTAGATGGCCGTCAGACTACCGGCCACAGGCACGTCCAGCACATAGTGCGCAATGAGCAGAATGATACCCACGATGCCCAGCGAAAGCAACAGATAAGGCACTACCTTGGCAATCAATACCAACACCGGACGCACCGGAGAGACGAGCAGGACCTCCATCGTTCCACGCTCTTTCTCCCGAACGATACTCACCGAAGTCATCATCGCGCAAATGACAAGGAGCAAAAGTCCCATGATACCCGGCACAAAGTTGTAAGTACTCTTCATCCGAGGGTTATAGAGCAACTTCGTATGTACCGCCGCCCCCGATATGCCGACCGCACTTTGCAATATCTGCGAGGCATAGGTGGCCTGCTGGAGCGACATATTGGGATCGGCACCACCCATCAACAGCTGCACCGAGGCCGTTCCGTCGTAGCGGTGCTGGGCGAAGGAGGGCGAGAAGACCACAGCCATATCGGCCTTCATGTCGCGTATCTGCTGCTTGGCCTGGGCCGGTGTAGCCGTCAGCGAGACTATGTCGAAATATTCAGAGGCGTCGAGCCGGTCGACCAACCGCCGCGTCGCGTCGTCCATCGACGACGTGACGACCACAGCCCGCACGCTCCTCACGTCGGTACTGATGGCAAATCCGAAGAGTAACATCATGACCACAGGCATGCCGAAAAGTATCAGCATCGTGCGTGGGTCGCGCAGAATATGCTTCATCTCCTTGAAGACGAAAGATAGGAATGTCTTCATATCGTACTCAATCTCTCCTTGCTTGGCGGGCGAGATGGGTAAACACCTCGTCCATGGTTTCGTAATTGAATTGCCGTTTCAATTCGTCGGGCGTACCGAGCGCACGTATCTCGCCGTCAACCATGATGGAGATGCGGTCGCAATATTCGGCCTCATCCATATAATGCGTGGTCACAAAGACGGTGATGCCACGCTCGGCTGCATCGTAGATAAGTTGCCAGAACTGGCGTCGCGTGGCCGGGTCGACACCGCCGGTAGGTTCGTCGAGGAACACGACTTCGGGCTGATGGAAGATACTGACGGAGAAAGCCAGCTTCTGCTTGCGCCCCAATGGGAGGTCGCGCACCAGCGTGTCGGCATATTTCATGAAGTCCATGCGCTCCAAGAGCATGGTGGCCTCTTCGTTGATTGCAGCATCCGACATGCCATAGATACCCCCGAAAAGACGGATATTCTCCTTCACGGTCATGTCTTCGTACAGCGAAAACTTCTGACTCATATAGCCGATGTGCTTCTTGATGTCCTCGTATTGCGTACTGGCATCATATCCCGCCACCGTCGCCCGTCCTCCCGAAGGCTGGCTAAGTCCAGCCAATATACGCATGGCCGTGGTCTTTCCCGCACCGTTTGCACCCAAAAAGCCGAATATCTCACCCTTGCGCACGCTGAAACTGATGTGGTTCACGGCGTGGAAACTGCCGAACGTCTTCACCAAATTGTCCACGACGATGACGTTGTCGGAGAGAATATCGGTCTTGTCGCTCCTGCCATTTGCAGCCGAGCCAGTGCCGAATACATCCTTAAACTCTTCCAGGATGTCGTCGGGCGTACCGATACCGCGCAGCTGTCCTTCGGACATGAAGATGGCTTGGTCGCACCGCCGCACCTCGTTCAGATAAGGAGTGGCAGCCAATATCGTGATGTCCCGCTCGCTAAGGCTGTCGAGCATGTCCCAAAACTCCATGCGAGACACTGGGTCTACGCCCGTCGTAGGCTCGTCGAGAAATAATACCGAGGGACTATGAATGAGCGCACAACTCAACGCCAATTTCTGTTTCATACCGCCAGAGAGCGCCCCTGCACGGCGCGTCTTAAACCGCTCTATCTGCCCATAGATGTCTTTCACGCTGTCGTAGCCCTCTTCTACGGTCGTCCCGAAGAGCGTTGCGAAGAAGCGCAGATTCTCTTCTACGGTGAGATCCTGATAGAGTGAAAACTTGCCCGGCATATATCCCACCCGTCGGCGAATCTCCCTCATCCCTGTCACGGTATCAAATCCGTCGACCGTGGCTGTGCCCTTTGACGGAAGTAGCAGGGTAGCCAAGATGCGAAACATGGACGTCTTACCAGATCCATCAGGCCCGATGAGTCCATAGCGTCCCCCCTTGGGTACGCTGAACGAGACATCTTGCAGGGCGACAACGTTGCCATAGTGCTTCGATACGCCGTTTACTTCGATGGCATTCATAGCTTCACTTCTCCATACATACCTATTTTGAGATATCCGTCGTTCTTCACGGCTATCTTCACGGCATACACCAGATCGGCCCGTTCGTCGTCGGTGAGAATAGTCTTAGGCGTGAACTCCGACCGAGACGAAATCCATGTCACTGTCCCGGCATACATCTTGCGGTCGCCACGGCCGTAGTCGCTCATCACTTTTACGCGTTGTCCCACTTTTACCCGGCTTAATTGGGCTGTCGTCAGATACGCCCGAAGGAACAGATGGTCTGTATCGGCCAGCTTGAAGAGCGGTTTTCCGACAACGGCAAACTCTCCCTGCTCGGCATATTTCTCCAATACGACGCCACTGATGGGTGCTGCAATGTGACATTTGGAAAGCTGGTCGAGTACCATTGCACGCTGAACATTGCTCGCGCTCATCTGCGAATTGAGACTTTGCGTGCTGTTGCCGAGTGCCGACTGTTGTGCTTCTATCTGCCTGCGCAGCACCTTGACAGCATTCTCGGCATCGTCCAGCAACTTGCGGTTGACCGCTCCCGCCCCTACCAACGAGGCATAACGGCTACGTTCCTGCTCGGCTTTGGCCAATTCCTGGCGTAAGGCAGCAATCTGCTTCTGCACATCAGGACGTTGAGCGGCATACACCTCACGCGTCACTCCCACTTGCCTAGCTTGCAGATAGAGCTGTACGGTGTCTATCAAGCCTACCTGCTCTCCCACCGACAAGCGACTACCTTCGTCTACAGCCAGCGAAAGCAACTTACCATTCTGCTCGGCCGAGACCGTCACTTCGGTTGCCTCGAACGTGCCGGTGGCATCAAATTCCTTCTCTTTCTCGCCACAGGCAGCGAACAATATCACTGCCGCCGATACTATCCATAGATGTAGTTTCATATCTTTAGTTGTTGTTTAGTTCGTGTAGATGATATATTTCCTGCAATAATTGCAGTTCGTGCAAGGCCTTGGACTGACGCGCACGGCTCACCGCATTGACATTCCTAAGCAGTTCGTTCACTGTTTCCGTACCGTTTTTCACTTTCAGTTCAGACCGCTCGCGGATACTTATTCTTAATCGGATAATTTCATCGTCCTCTTCTATCTGTCTTTGCAGATTGTCGATAATTCCATTCGACTGCTCATTCTGCAGACGGTTGTTGAACAGAAAAGTCTCGCGCTCGCTGTCGATATGCTGCTGTTGCAGGGCCAACTGTCCTAAATCGTTCTTGCGGGTATACAGCGCACCAATATTCCAGCTCAATGTCAGACCGGCGGCCAACAGTCCGTTGTTGACCATCGACGCCATGCGACTGTGATAATTGGCCATTCCAAATGCGCCAAGATGCGGTTTCAGACGAGCATTGAGAACCTTGCGCTGCGCCATCAACAGTCGACTCTGTGCGGTATAGTATTCCAATTCGGGCCGGCGCACATCCACCTTGTTATTATAAGGGAGGGTGACAGGGCGTGCTAAAGAAGTGTGCGACGTCACCTCCCGACCGATAAACGTGGCCAGCATCGTGGCAAATGTGCGACGGGAAGCGTGCAACGAACTCTCAAGTTGGCGTGCCTGGACCTGTTCCACGCTCACCGCGTCGGCATCACTCTGATTGGCCACACCCTCTTTCATCATTGCCTTGACAGCCTGTTCGCTGATATCCAGGTCTTTCTGGAGCAATGCTACCTGTCTCAACTGCTCATCAAGCGTGAGTATGCCAAAGTAGAGTTGCTCTATACGCCGGTTGATGTCGTACATCGCAACATTGAGCTGATGCGTCTTGACCGCAGCTTCAGCCTCAGTAATACCTTTCTTTGCAGCCACGCTACCGCCGTCGTAGAGTGTCTGGTTGACCTGTACTTGCGCCATACCCATATAGTTTCTCGTATTGAGACCGACCGCACCGAGGGGTGTTGACTTGTCGATAAGGTCGGTAAAGGCATAGCCCGAAGCCGACAGACTGACTTGTGGCAACCATGCTTTGGCCGCATTGGCAGCTGTATAGTCGCGGCTCTGCTCTATCAATGCGTACTGCCTGATAGCAGGATAGTTGTCGTAGGCCAACTGCTTGCAACTCTCCAACGTGAGTTGGGCGAACACCCTGGACAACATGCACAATCCTATGAACAACAAGATTTCTCTTTTCATGCTTCTTTTATGTATTTCGTTCTGATGGCAAAGATACTGGCTATTGGCCAGATTGTCGTTATCTTTCCGACCTTATATATGTTCTATTTGTACAAAAACACACTTTTACAGCGCACAATAAGTCCAAAATAATTATCTTTGCGTAGTTTTATCATTATTCAGTACATGGAAAGAAGGAAGACACGACAGCTGAGTTTTTCGGAAATCAAGGCCATCATTGATAGCAACCGACATCAAGGCGCACTGTTGCCTTATATAGAAAAGGATATGGTGATGGCTATCGAGCGTTCTGATATCATGGTCTCGGTGATGCAAGAAAATATACCCATCAAAGCAGACGACATGCGATTATTCCTCTTAAAGGCCGGGAAAGCCAATGTGACTTTCAACTTGAGACAGCATCAACTGGCAGCCGGAGACCTCGTTTTCGTCAGTGCCGGCAGCATCATTCAGGTCAACCAATTCACCAGCGATGCCGACCTGGAAGCCTTTTCGGTGTCGCCCGATAGACTACAGATGATGTTTGGTGGCCGGCCTCCGGAACCTTTTGCCCGCCAGATGTACGATTTCCACATTCATCTGTCCGATACAGAGCAGCACACATTCCATCTATTGTTTGCCAGCTTGTGGCAACTTGTCAACCAACCCACCCACAGCGACGAGGCTACCAACAGCCTTATGGCCGCCATGATACACGAGACCGACCGGTTACATCGGCGCGACTCGCGGCTGCAATCAGTGCAACGACCGCACGACCAACAGATTTTCGACCGCTTCATCGCACTGGTAAACGAACATGTAGGGCAAGAACATGCGCTCAATTTCTATGCCGACCAACTATGTATCAGTCCCCGTTATCTTGGAACTTTGGTGAAACAAGTGAGTGGACAGACCGCCAAAGAGTGGATAGACCGTGCACTCATCATGGATATCAAAGTGAAACTGAAACACAGCGACATGCAAATCAAGCAGATTTCAGACCGGCTGAACTTCCCTAACGTGAGCTTCTTCTGCAAATACTTCAAGCGACTGACGGGCCATACACCCAATGACTATCGAGAGGGAGAGTAACGGGCTGAAAAGAATGTCAGCTTATGGTATCTTCCAACGAAACACTTGTACAATCCAATAATTTTTGCGAATATTGCATGTAGGTTAGCAATAGCCTATCATATTACTACTGCAAAACAAACTACTACTAAAGATGAAACATCGCTTAATCATGCTTGCAACAGGCTTGTTGCTGCTATCAACGACATCTATCGCACAACCAAAGGTATACCAAAACCTGAAACTCTCTGATGAGAAGCGCGTAGAAAATCTGCTCAACCAACTCACGCTTGATGAGAAAATAGACTACCTGTCTACCGACTTAGGGGTGAAACGTCTTCGAATACCCAGTTACGGACACTATGAGGGGTTGCACGGACTGACCTTGGGAGGCCCAGGCCGATGGGGGAAACGCATCAAGAATCCTGATGGAAGCGAAGGACAGATAGAATATCCCACCACTATATTCCCACAATCGTACGGACTTGGAGAGACCTGGGACCCTGACTTGATTCGACGAATCGGCGAATTGGAGGGCACAGAAGCCCGATACTACTCGCAAGCTGCAAACCAAGACGTCCAGAAAGCACTGGTGCTACGAGCACCCAACGCCGATTTGGCACGCGACCCGCGCTGGGGACGCACCGAAGAAAGCTTTGGCGAAGACCCCTTTCTCACCGCTACAATGTCTACGGCAATGGTTCGGGGACTACAGGGAGACCATCCCAGATACTGGCGGAGTGCAGCCCTGCTCAAGCATTTCCTGGCCAACAGCAACGAGGATGGGCGAGATTCGACGAGTAGCAACTTCGATGAACAACTCTTTCGCGAGTACTACTCCTATCCATTCTACAAGGCTATCACCGAGGGAGGAAGCCGTGCTTTCATGGCATCTTATAATGAATGGAATGGCATAACGATGTGCGTAAATCCTATTCTGGAGTCTATCACGCGAAAAGAATGGGGAAACAATGGCATCATCTGTACCGACGGAGGAGCATTCAAACTGCTTGTGGAAGCTCATCACGCCTACAAGACAATGGAAGAAGGGGCTGCCGCCATCGTAAAAGCTACAACCGGTCAATTCCTCGACGACTACCGCACAGCTATCAAAGGCGCTTTAAGCCAAGGATTGCTGACAGAAAAGGACATCGACAAGGCCATCCGAGGCAACATCTTCGTAGCTTTGAAACTGGGATTGCTGGATGGCAAGGACAGCAGGAATCCGTATTTGGCCATCGGCAGAGACACGCTCGACACCGCACCTTTCCATACCCAGGAGGCTAAGGCACTGGCACGCGAGGCCATGGGCAAATCGGTCGTTCTCTTGAAAAATGACAATAGCACTCGGCTTTTGCCCCTCGACCTGAACCGATTCAAGAAAATAGCACTGATAGGGCCCTATACCAACGAAATCGTACAAGACTGGTACAGTGGGAAACCGCCTTACGAAGTGACCATCTACGACGGTCTGAAATCGGCATTGCGAGGAAGTGGCGTGGAGATAAAGATGGCAAAAGACAATAAGATGGGGCAAGCCGAGCAGTTGGCTAAATGGGCCGACGTGGTCATAGCATGCTACGGCAATCATCCCTACGGGCATAAAACCGACTGGAAATTTTGCCCTGTGCCGAGCGACGGACGCGAAGCCGTTGACCGCCAGACGATGAATCTGCCCGAAGAAGAGGTATTGAAACTACTTCATCAGGCTAATCCCAATACCATCCTGGTACTCGTGAGCAGTTTCCCATATACCATTAACTGGTCGAACGAACATTTACCCACCATCGTACACATTACCCACTGCGCACAGGAGCAAGGCAACGGACTGGCCGACGTATTGCTTGGAAAGGTGAATCCGGCCGGTAGACTGACACAGACGTGGGTGCGTAGCATCACCGATTTGCCTGAGATGATGGATTACGACATCCGACATGGCCGCACCTATATGTACAGTCAACGACCGGTACTCTATCCGTTCGGTTACGGACTCAGTTACTCGAAGTTCGAATATCAGGCGGTCAAGACTGTCAGCACGGACAAGAAAGATGAGATACGTGTGGTTGTCAATGTCAAGAACGATAGTCAGAGAGACGGCGAGGAGGTCGTCCAGCTCTATGTCACCTATCCCGACAGCCACTTCAGCAAT
Source organism: Prevotella mikamonis (assembly GCF_055381405.1). Lineage (NCBI taxonomy): Bacteria > Pseudomonadati > Bacteroidota > Bacteroidia > Bacteroidales > Prevotellaceae > Prevotella > Prevotella mikamonis. The sequence continues at coordinate 2,475,099 of NZ_AP035785.1, read as the reverse complement.
CCGCAGAAACAGCTCAAAGCTTTCAAGCGTGTCATGATTAAGGCCGGGCAAACGATTCCAGTGGAGCTGACCGTGAAGAAGACAGACCTGAGACGATGGGACACAAAAGCCCGTCAATGGATCTATGTACCAGGAAAGACGGGCATACTACTAGGTAGCAGCAGTGCCGACATCCGCTTATCGACCTCTCTCGATATATCTGCCGGCGGAATTATCAAGGCTGCCCAGAAGTAGCACATCCATGAGTTGACGCAATACTCGATTCGTAGGAACGAGATTATCATAGTTCCATAAAAAGCGATAACTTTGTAGGGAAAAGCAAAAGAAGATGAGTAATGTAACAGACATGACGGTAGGATCACCCGCAAGGGATATCCTCAAGTTCTCCATTCCACTGATTTTAGGATATATACTCCAACAGTTATACCTGGTCATCGATGCTGCCATTGTGGGCCAGTGGGTCGGCGTAGGAGCTTTGGCTGCCATCGGTGCGTCTACATCCATCATGTTTCTGATTATGGGTTTCTGCAATGGGACGTGTGCCGGATTTGCCATTCCCGTGGCTCAGACGTTCGGTGCGAAAGACTATAGTAAGATGCGTGCCTACGTAGCCAACTCTATCCGCATCAGTATCGTGCTTTCGGTAGTCATCACCAGCGTCTCCTGTATCTTGTGTCACCGCATCCTTGGACTGGTCAACACACCTTCCGATATCTTTCACGAAGCCTACGTGTTTCTGATGTTGCAGTTTCTTGCCATCCCGTTTACGATGGCTTACAACCTGCTATCTGGTTTTATACGTGCCTTGGGAAACTCCCGTCAACCCTTTTATTTCCTGATTGCTTCATCGGTATTGAACGTCATTCTCGATGTCGTCCTGATATTACTGCTAGGCATGGGAGTAGAAGGGGCTGGTATTGCCACTCTCCTTTCACAAGGCTTCTCGGCCCTGCTGTGTGCCTGGTACATCCGTCGAAGCATGCGGATATTGATTCCACAGGGAGCAGAACGGGCTTACCACGATTCTATGGTAGGCCATCTGCTGAATAGCGGTGTCCCTATGGGACTCCAATTCTCTATCACCGGTATCGGCATCATCATGCTCCAGAGCGCCAACAATGCTCTTGGTACTACGTATGTGGCTGCTTTTACGGCATCCATGCGCATCAAATATCTGTTTACCTGTGTGTTCGACAATCTCGGAGTGGCTATGGCCACCTATTGCGGACAGAACATCGGGGCGCATCAGTTGGTGCGTGTGCGACGGGGTATCGCTGCCGTTACGAAGATGATGTTGGTCTACTGTGTGTTCACTTTCCTCATCATCTATCCTTTTGCCGACCACATGATGATGATGTTTGTCGATGGAAGCCAACACGCGGTGATTGAGAATGCGGCGCTTTTCATGCGTATTGCCAATTATTTCTATCCTGCCTTGGGATTGCTGTGCGTGCTTCGCTATTCCATTCAGGGCTTGGGCTACTCCAATCTATCCATGCTCAGCGGTGTTATGGAGATGATAGCACGCTGCGGAGTCAGTCTATGGCTTGTACCTACTTACCACTTTGTAGGCGTATGTTTCGGCGACCCGGTAGCTTGGATAGCGGCCAATGTCTTCCTTATACCGGCCATGCTCTGGCTATACAGGCATCTTGCCAGAAAATAACAGATAAGAGAGAAAAGGTTAGAGGTTGGAGGAAATAGAGAAAGGGATGGACCATACCTATTTACTTCCTACCGAAATCGGCAGGTATTTCGCCCCATTGCTTGGTTTCCCACTTCACTACAGACGTTGTTACGCGATGCGTCCGCAACCATTGTTCGGCACGTGCAATAATCTGGAACAAGGGTTCGGTCTGGGCATTGCGCTCCAATTTGGTCTTACATTGCTTTTTCTTTACCCATAATATAGCATTGTAACTGTCGCTGTAAATGGTATATCCCGTGACTCCTTTCTTATCCAGCAAGGCCAAAGCATGCACGATGGCCAGAAATTCACCAATATTATTCGTGCCATGCACAGGACCGAAATGGAATATCTGCGCTCCTGTCTGTAGGTCGATACCCTGATATTCCATCGGACCGGGATTGCCACTGCAAGCTGCATCTACGGCAATAGCAGGCAATCCCACAGCCTGATGGAGTGGGAGTACCGTATCATTGCGCCATGACGGAGGATTAACAAGAGTGTCAGCCATATACCATAATATTAATATTCTTTCAGATGAGCCTTGATATAAAATTCTCGCTCTCCTGAAAAAGAGTTGGGAGAAAACCCATTACCGCCTTTTAAAGAGGGGCGGAATGGGCCTTCCGATTTCTTACATTCGCTCCGGCACTTCGATACCCAGCAACGCCATACCGTTCTTGATGACCTTGGCCACATTGGCAGCCAACACCAGACGCGTGACTTTTTCGTCCTCATGCTCCGCATTCAGGATGCTGTAGTCGTGGTAGAACTGATTGAACAGCTTGGTCAGCTCGTAACAATAGTTCGCAATACCACTCGGACTATAGTCGGTCCCGGCCTGTGCCACAGCTACAGAGAAGTCGCTCAGCTTCTGTATAAGTTCGGTCTCCTTTTCGTTCAGTGGTGCATTGTCGGCCAGTGCGGTTGGCAATACGATGCCTTCGGCTGCTGCCTTGCGCAGAATACTGCGAATACGGGCGTAGGTGTACTGAATAAACGGACCGGTATTGCCGTTGAAGTCGATACTCTCGGCAGGGTTGAAGAGCATATTCTTACGGGCATCCACCTTCAGGATAAAATATTTCAACGCACCCAGACCCACCACGCGGGCAATCTCGTTGCGCTCTTCTTCGCTCATATCCTTGAACTTACCCAGTTCGTCGCTGGTCTTTCGGGCGTCGTCTACCATTGCTGCTATCAGCTCGTCGGCATCGACTACCGTTCCTTCGCGACTCTTCATCTTGCCGTTAGGTAGCTCCACCATGCCGTAAGAGAAGTGTACCAACTCCTTACCCCATTTGAAACCTAGGCGGTCGAGCAACAGGGAAAGTACCTGGAAGTGATAGTTCTGCTCATTTCCTACCACATAGATCATCTTATCGATGGGGAAATCGGCGAAGCGCATCTGCGCCGTTCCTATATCCTGAGTCATATACACCGATGTGCCATCCGAGCGCAACAAGAGCTTTTGGTCGAGTCCGTCGTCGGTAAGGTCGGCCCACACGCTGTTATCATCTTTGCGGAAGAAGAAACCTTTCTCCAATCCTTCTTCCACCTTTTTCTTTCCTACGAGGTAGGTATCCGATTCATAATAGATTTTATCGAAACCCACACCCATTGCCTTGTAGGTCTCGTCGAAACCGGCATATACCCAGTTGTTCATCTTCTGCCACAATCCGCGCACCTCGGCATCGCCCTGCTCCCACTTCACAAGCATCTCGTGAGCTTCGCGAATGAGCGGAGCTTCGGCAGCAGCCTTGTCTTCCGCCTCTTTATCGGTCATGCCTTGCGCCTTGAACCGTGCCTCCAGCTCCTTGCATTCTGCTTTATAATGCTTGTCGAACAACACGTAGAAGTCGCCTATCAGGTGGTCGCCTTTCTTCCCACTCGTCTCCGGCGTCACGCCTTCGCCCCATTTCTGCCATGCCAGCATGCTCTTGCAGATGTGGATACCGCGGTCGTTGACGATGTTGGTCTTCACCACCCGATTACCATTGGCCTCCATAATCTGAGCCAGCGACCATCCCAACAGATTGTTGCGCACATGTCCTAGATGCAGCGGCTTGTTGGTATTGGGCGACGAATATTCTATCATCACCAGCGGCGAATTCTCCGTGACGGGCTTCTCGCCGTATTTCTCATTGGCATGAATATCGTTGAGCAGGTCTACCCAGGCTGCCGACGCAATGCAGAGGTTCAGGAATCCCTTCACCACATTGTACTTGGCCACCGCCTTACAATGCTCCTGTAGATAGCTACCTATCTCCTCTGCCGTAGCTTCGGGACTCTTCCGGGAGGTCTTCAGGAAGGGGAATACCACGAGTGTGAGATTACCCTCAAAGTCACTTCTAGTCTTCTGGAGTTGCACCATCTTGGCCGGAACATCCTGCCCGTACAGTTCCTTCACTGCCGCGAGTACCGCACTGCCAATTTCGTCTTCTATCATCATACCGATATATCGCTAATATTGTTAATCCTTATTGAATGTTGCAAAGGTAAGAAAAATATTGCAAACCACCATCTATAATGTTTTCTTCCCCATTCTAACCAATTAAAAAGTTAACAAAACCAATGTGAATTCTATCTCATTAGACAAAGAATCCTAACGTTCCAGGTTTTATTTTGAAGTCTGCAATATTTGATTTACCTTTGCATGAGACAGGACACACTCGACCCACAGAGAGTGAACCCTCTTTGTATTCGTTTGCACTGTCTTTGCATTGTCAACAATTAAAACCAATACGCTATGGACACTTTAAAGAAAGAATTTGCATCGAAACTACTCAAGGTAAAAGCTATCAAACTGCAACCCGATAATCCTTTCACATGGGCATCAGGCTGGAGTTCTCCATTCTACTGCGACAATCGCAAGACGCTGTCGTATCCAGAACTGCGCAACTACATCAAGCTGGAATTGGTACACGCCATATTAGAGGCTTTCCCAGAGGTTGAAGCCATTGCCGGAGTAGCCACAGGAGCTATTGCACAAGGTGCATTGGTAGCCGATGAGCTGCACCTTCCTTTCGTATATGTGCGCTCGAAACCCAAGGACCACGGTCTGGAAAACCTGATAGAGGGCGAACTGCGCCCCGGCTCAAAGGTAGTAGTGGTAGAAGACCTCGTCTCTACAGGCAGCAGCAGTCTGAAAGCTGTCGAGGCTATACGCCGAGACGGATGCGACGTCATTGGCATGGTAGCAGCCTATACCTACGGATTTCCTGAGGCCACAGAAGCCTTCAACAAGGCCGGCGTGAAGCTCGTTACCCTCACCGATTACGACCATGTGGTAGCAGAAGCGCTCGACACCGAGTACATCGTAGAGAGCGATGTCGAACTATTACACGAATGGCGCAAGGATCCGGCGCATTGGCACAAATAAAACAACACCCCATACAACATGAGTAAATTTGAAAGTAGCATTCGCGAGATAGCCTACTCGCAGCAGGCTGTCTACGACATGCTGAGCGACCTGAGCAACATCGACAGAATCAAGGGGCGCATCCCCGAAGACAAACTCAACGACCTCTCGTTCGACCAAGACTCCATTTCCATCGGCAGTCCGATGGGCGCAGTGAAATTACATATCATCGACCGCGAACCGCCAAAGTGCATCAAGTTTGAGACAGAGCAGAGTCCGCTCCCTTTCAACTTCTGGATACAGCTGCTACCCGTGACCGAAACTTCGTGCAAAATGAAGCTTACCATCAAGGCCGAGCTTAATCCGTTTATCAAGGGAATGGTTCAGAAACCCCTTCAAGAGGGCATTGAGAAGATTGCCGACGCCCTACAGATGATACAATATTGATTATACGCCAAGGGAGTGTGTCCGAACAGAACACACTCCCTTGCACATATCTGGCGGCATACGCATGGCGGAGAGACAGCATGATTACCCATCATCGCCCGTTTCTCGATACTACCGCACTGGCAGCCTGCCCCGATAGACTATGAGAGATTACCGACTATACACGAAAAGAGAGACTAAACGACAAGAAAATGGCTAACAAACTCTGGGAGAAAAACTTTGAAGTGAACAAGGAGATAGAGCGGTTCACCGTCGGGCGCGACCGCGACATGGACCTCTATTTGGCCAAGTACGATGTGCTCGGCTCGATGGCCCACATCACCATGCTCGAATCCATCGGCCTGCTAGGCAGCGACGAATTGTCACCGCTGTTGGCCGAATTGCGCCATATCTACGCTGCATGCGAGCGTGGGGAGTTCGCCATCGAGGACGGCGTGGAGGACGTTCACTCACAGGTAGAGCTGATGCTCACGCGCAGACTCGGCGATATGGGCAAGAAGATACACAGCGGTCGCAGCCGCAACGATCAGGTTCTGGTAGACCTGAAACTCTTCACACGCCATCAGCTCAAAGAGATTGTAGATGCCGTCAAGCTGCTTTTCGACCAGCTGATAGACAAAAGCAACCGCTACCGCGACGTACTCATGCCGGGCTACACACATTTGCAGATAGCCATGCCCAGCAGTTTCGGACTTTGGTTCGGCGCGTATGCTGAGAGTCTGGCCGACGACATGCTCTTTCTCCAGGCTGCATGGCGCATGACCAATCGCAATCCACTGGGGTCGGCAGCCGGCTACGGCAGTTCGTTCCCGCTCGACCGCACCATGACCACGCGCCTGCTGGGCTTCGACTCAATGGACTATAACGTAGTATATGCCCAAATGGGACGTGGCAAGACCGAGCGCAATGTGGCCTTTGCCTTGGCCACCGTGGCCGGAACACTGGCCAAAATGGCCTTCGACAGCTGCCTCTTCAACAGTCAGAACTTCTCGTTCGTGAAGCTGCCCAAGGAGTGTACCACCGGGTCGAGCATCATGCCGCACAAGAAAAATCCCGATGTCTTCGAGCTGATTCGCGCCAAGAGCAACAAGATACAGGGACTACCGCAGCAAATCATGCTCATGATGAACAATCTGCCCGCAGGCTATTTCCGCGACTTACAGATTATCAAAGAAGTCTTCCTACCTGCTTTCGACGAACTAAAAGACTGCTTGCAGATGACTGCCTATATCGTCAACAAAATGGAAGTCAACGAGCATATACTCGACAACCCCATGTACGACCCTATGTTTTCGGTAGAAGAAGTGAACCGGCTGGCTGCCGAAGGCTTGCCATTCCGCGATGCCTACAAGAAAGTGGGACTGGAAATCGAGGCCGGCACATTCAAGGCCGACAAGCATATACACCACACCCACGAGGGCAGCATCGGCAATCTGTGCAACGATGCCATCAAGGCGCTCATGGAACAGACCATCAGCGAGTTTCATTTTGAGCAGATGGAACAGGCCGAGCATGCACTGCTCGCCACCGGCCAAGGCACAGCCGAGTAACCAACGAAACCACCAAGAACCTATGAGATGTCTCCGCTTCATCGGTCTGCTGACCACAATATTACTGCTTACCACAGCCTGTAACTCCCAGCATGAGTACAGCAACTACCCCTGCTACGTCGTCATCGACAACAGCGTACACCAAGATGCCGTACTGGCACAGGCCATGACTCCCTATTCCGGAGTCTTCGCCACGCTCACCATCACCACTCACGGCGGTGCTCAGTACTTCCGATTTGTCAGCAACCAGCACACATCTTCCGAGTCCATCTTCAACGCCATCGACTCGCGCCGTTCGTTCCAACTGGGCATGAACGGGGCTATTATCGTAGGATTCGGCAACTCCGCCGATGCCACCTTCTATGCCTACGACCGCGAATGCCCCAACTGTTTCGACCCGGATGCCATTCCCCTGCGCAGCAAACCGCTGTCTGTGGCCTCCACAGGCATTGCTACCTGTCCCGTATGCCACCGCAAGTACGACCTGAACAACGGCGGACTTGTGGTCGGCGGCAATCCCGGCAACAAGCTCCAGCGCTATCCTGCATCCTCTACAGGCCCTCTCGGTGTGCTGTCAGTGAGATAAGACGCACACTGTAAACACGCCAAAAACAAAAATGGGCATCCAATTTCTTGGACACCCATCACTGATTTGATCTAAACAGTACATAAGACTTTCGCTATTGCGAAAGAGAAATTATATCTTTTTCATCATCGAGACAGCCCTGAGCCTGCTTCCGTTAACACTCGGAATCTCCCATTACTTCCCGTTAACTCCAGCTATCTCCCGTTAACTCCGGCTATCTCCCGTTAACTCCGGCTATCTTCCGTCAACTCCGGCTACCTCCCGTTAACTCCGGCTACCTCCCTGTTAACTCCAGCTACCTCCCTGTTAACTCCGGCTACCTCCCTTTCAATCCCCTGTTCTCAAGCGTCGTATTGAGCAACAACACATACCTGTCAAACTGTTCCTGATTCAGCACATAGCGCATGTGACGAATGTCGTTGGCCACAGCACGCTCCACCATCTTGCGCTTATCGTCCTTGGGCGCGACAGCCGCATTACTCATTTCGATGGCAAAAGCCTTATGCACATCCTCAGCAATGAGACGCTGGTCGGAAGAGAGACTCAACGCCTCGGCCAATTTACGTAAATTGAAGTTGATATTAAACGCGTTCGACCCCTCTACGGCAGTCGTTTGGGTCTCCTCTGCAAATACAGCCGTCATACCAAACAATACCACCAGAGACATTATTATCCTTTTCTTCATCTTTCTACCTTTCTTTATTCAGAGACTCCCCTATCCTGTTTGGAGTCGCCGTCTTCTCTGTTATCCTTGTCTAAATACGATGTAAAGGTAACAACTTATCACCAAGTGTACAACACTTTTCTCTGCCTGTTTGCGCAAACACCACCCTTTTTTGACCTATATCAACACGTTTACTTATCAGTTGTTACCTCCCAATAATTCACAGACAGCCAAGCTCAGGAACTCATAAACTCAACTCATAAAACTGCAAGGCCTCCGCAGCATCGCTGCAAGGTACGAACAGCAATGCTGCAAAGCCCAGTCAGCAACACTGCCAAGGCCTTGCAGAAATTTAATAGAAAATTGAGAGTTGAGAATTGTGAATTATGAATTGACAGGTAAGAGATTAGAAGATTGTTGGGATGCTGCATGCCGAGTCTGCAAACAGGAAAAGCAAACCGCTTCTCACCCCCTCTCCCAAAGCGAGGGAGCATAGGGGGAAGTAGAGATGTTGACAAGTTAACGAATAGACAAGAAAACTCACCAACTCATCAACTTACAAACTCATTTATGATGTGGAGTACCTCGCGGCACTCATTCTTTTTCTTCATTCTTTATCCAACGGTTGTCGCTGTGCGACAACACATCGGCTAGTATAAACTATAGCGGTTTCACCGCTATTATTTGTTGATGGACAATGGAACTAACCGCAACGCGGTTACAGTTCATAATAGCCTACGGTTGGAGCGGAGCGCAAACCGTAGGACAACAGGTGTGAAGGATGCTGAGTGCCGATAGGTACTCCACATGACGAGCAAGTTTTTGAGTTTGTAAGTTGATGAGTTGTAGGGAGAATTGTATCTGCCCAACGGGTAAGAACTCTATACAGACTTGATTTCCGGGCTATAACACCTTGTGAATAGCCGGCTCAAACACGTAATATGCCTTAGAAGTCTTCAGGCCGGTGGTGGGCAGAACCGGCAGTTTCACCTTGCCAAGCCAGTTGAGCACCTCTCTAATCTGGTCTTCGTTGATACACTTGTTAGCTCCATCGAACACTACAAACATCGGGAAACACTGGTGTTCCTTGTTGTACACGTACATATTGGCTTGGAAAGGATTGTTCTTCAAGGCGTTGAAACGAGCTGTCTGGTCGGCAGTCAGTACACTTTTCAGCGCTTTGGTAAGCTCGGCGCGGGCCGTGCTGGCTGTCTGACGGGCATACTCTCTGTCTACACTGTAAACCCTTGTCAGCTTATTTTTTTCGATATACTTCTCGGCAGCCTCCTTCTCGGCAGCGTAATAATAGAAGTGAATACGGCCGGACTTTCCTTTAAAAGGCAGGTAGCGCACCTGCTCTTCCAGTCCGCCATCGTGCTTGATTACCTCAACATCCATCAATCCCTTTAGGAAACCCTGGGCTTTTGCTTGATGTACTCCGCCAAATGTCAGTATCATTGCCAGCAGGCAGAGCTTGAAGACACTCTTCAGCGTCTGCTTTTGATTATTGTTTCCAAATTCCATACGTTCTAAATTTAAATTCTCCATCGTTTGTTTATTTCTATTTGAATATTTTTTCGATGGCAAAGTTACGAAAACGCCCTGATTAACATATAGGGAAATGCCTATCAGAATGTCCCATTTCCCTAAAACACACATTCGCCAGCATCGCCGACAACAGCACTATTGGACGAGAAGAAAAGCAACGGGGGGCGCTTCCAAGGGCATGCCCCCGACCTCCCCAGAAGTCTATAATCGCTCTTGAAGAATCTTTTCCAATTCGTCGGCTTCAGGATAAACAGCCAGGATTGTCCCTTGCTCATCTATGAGAAAACCGCCTCCAGCTGAATTCTGAAGCCCATTTTTCAACCAGACAGCATGTTGGTCATTGAGTTCCAACAGGTTCAACCACGGATATCCGTCTTTCTCGATGGCAGATTTCATGTTTTCCATATTCATTTCTCTGGCAATACCGATTACCTGGAATCCCTTGTCTTTATATTTCTCGTAGACAGGAATAATCGCTTTAGCACGGCGCCTACAAGGACCACACCAACTTGCCCACATATCGATGAGTATAATCTTACCCGTATATAGAGATGATAGTTTCACGTTGCGCCCATCAATGCCTCGCACATCATAATCGATATACTTTTTCCCCTTCTGCAATCTTGAAGCTGCTACCTCATAAGCTATCTCCTGAGTATACGGATGCTCAGGCATATAATCCACATAATATGTCAGAAACATGTCTGCCAATCTTGCTTGCGTTTTAGGCAATCTGTTACTTAACATTTGATTTCTTATTCCGGCAAGACTATAAAAGCACTTGTTGGATTCAAACCATTTGACTAAGTCTACCCGAAAGACATCTTTCAAATCTTCGTATTTTGCCATTAACGCTGCCCCTATATCGGAAAGCCGGTCCTTAGGCAGAAGCTGGAACAAGCTGTCTCGTTGTGCATCCTGAGCATGTTCCATCTTTGAATAGATTTCATAGACAATAGGTTTAAAAAGCTGTTTATTCCTATCAAGACTCTCCCGTTCTGTCTCCAGCTTTTTAAATTTTGGGTCATAGAGTGCAAACATAGAATCCTTGTAAGCAATATATTTCATCATCATGCCGTTTTCCTCTCCATCGGCTACTATCTTTATGCCATCATCTTCTTCCCCAGTCCTGGCAGGAATCGTAATATGGACGGCAGCATTCTCGGCAATAAACTCGGCCACACGCATAGAGCCTCTTTCATACTCACTCTTTAAGCATACGGTATAACACTTAAGGGTATCGGCAATCAATCTGTAATCGAACTTGCCATCTTTAATCTCTATAGTAACAAAAGGAGTTATCTGTGTGACCGCTCCACTTTCAAACAGCATCAACTGTTTCTCGCTTAAATCTTCCACTTCGCCGGAAATACGACATACAAAAGATTGTGCATATCCATGACCAATACTTGCCAGCAGTATGGCCAAACCAAATAACAGATGTTTCATCATATAAATATAGATTTTATGGGTGTATTATTTTTACTGATACTCATATTCTACTCCTGCCAAACAGCATTGTGACTGTCGTAATGTTGACACACTACGCCCTCTTTTTCTCTCATCTCCCTAAAATAAAAGGCTTACGACAGCCAGTTCCATCGGGGAAAGGACGGGCAAAGCCTTTCATGTTTCTACTATCTTAGGAATACAGCATAAAAGTAAACCTTTCTGTTATAATCACCAAATAATATCAAGATTATTTCCAGCCAAAAATAAAAATCGGCATCCTATCGCAAAACCGTTGATTGGGGATGGTACGATTGCAGATAATCATTGATTCTTGATTCATATAGTTCCTTTATCTTTCGTTGAGAAGTTTATACTTCGTCCCGGTTATATACTCGACTTATTGCCAACAATATTTTCTCTGAAAACATCAATTCGCCACGAGCAAAGAACTATGAATTGTTTTTAATGTTATTTAAATTGAGTTGGTAATTATATGATGGTAACAATAAACGACGTATCTTTATAAATATCGAGGTATATACACCTTGGATGATTCACTATAAATACCTAAGTATTAGACATGAAGAGACTGGTTGTTATCATATTTTTATTTTCTGCTTTGATGATGGTATCTGCTCAGAATGTATGCCATGTAACGGTAGAATATCCTCATTGGGGCGATACGTTGTTGATAAATATTACAGAGTGTATATCTGGAAAAGAAGTGGAGAAGGATACTGTATTGAGGAAAAACGGAAACTTCAGTTATGAGATAGCTTTAGAGTCTCCGGCTATTATGAATATATCAACCCCTGCTTTTTCAGAATTAAGAGACGACGACCAAATTGAGCGTTTTGTCATTGTACCAGGCGAATCTGTCAGATGCAAAGGGTATCAGGAAATAGAAGGAACTGGTTTTTCTCAACAATATGCCAAGGTAAGAAGTTTTATTAAATCACCTGCCTACCGCGAGCGTACAGATAAGTACAAAGCTATTTTAGACTATGTAACGGCGAATAAGGACAACGAAGCATGTGTGGCACTGATTACTGATTATAATATATTACATGTGATGGATGAAACGAAGATGAAAGAAGCTTTCGCTTTGCTCTCATCAAGCGTACAGAAGGGAAGAATGCGTCCTTTGTTTGATTTCATGGTGAAACAGATTCAGAAAAAGAATTCAAAACAGAAGAAGCAATCTGATTTAATAGGAAAGGCAGCTAAAGACTTTAAACTGAAGGATATGCAAGGAAAAGAAATCAGCCTGTCTTCTTTTCGTGGTCAATATATCCTTTTGGATTTTTGGGGAAGTTGGTGTATACCTTGTCTGAAGGCACTGCCGGAATTAAAAGAATTCTATAAGAAGAACAAAGACAAGGTGGTAATTATCGGTATAGCCTGTCATGATAATGAGAGAAGATGGCAAAAGGCTATCAAGGAAAATCAGTTGACCTGGCATAATGTACTCGCTCCCAAAGGCAATAAGATAACAGAAGACTATAAGATTACACACTATCCCACCCAGATTTTCATATCACCGGATGGACGTATCTTGAGCTATACCAACTCTCCTGATTCGGACATTTATCCGTTTATCAAAAGCACGTTGGAGACTCAGCAATAGATACAGCATATATCCTGTGTTGTTAGTGGGATAAAGAATATTGGAAAGAGCTTTGCCGCGGGCATATCTGTTACCCTCACTTTAAGCTTGCACCAATTAAAAAAGACTCTATTGCGCGACAATCAAGTGTAGCAATAGAGTCTTTTCTCGTTTTATGATAAGGGGGATTACTTCATGTATTGTTGCAACCTGCTATACAGAAGCGAGTAGTGGGCTTTTAAATCGGGAGACTTCGTAGTCTCCAATCTTTGCTTCAACAACTCGTCTAGCTTTTGGGCATAGAAGAAATTGAATTCCGACGTTCGGCCGACAGTCTGTCCCCATAGGTCGGCCGGCGCTCCATAGGCTTTTCCGAAATTCAGGAATGCCACTTCATCCTTACGAAGGTTGTGCACATCAGTTACCTGCTTCACATCTTCAGCAGCTGTACGGATGTTATCTACATAGACATTCTGTAAGGTTCTGTCAGTCTCGTCGAGCTGCTCATCGCCGGCCAGGGTCTTGGCAAACACATACTGGAATACTTCCTCATTGTACTCCATAGGAGAGTAAGATGTGGAATCAAGATAGAACGACAGATTGAGCTTCGACGTAGCCCTGACGGCCATGGTTGCGATGCTGTGTGCCATGAGTTTAAAGGGACGGTTGGCAGCATAAGGCAACTTCTTCTCCAAAGCCTCATTGCCCATGGAAGAGAATTGACGGGCCTGATTGAGTACCCACATGGCCGACTTGCGCTGCTCTTCCTTGGGTACGACCTTGTAGCGTGGAAGTCCGGACTGCTCACTGGTCTGATAGAGATATATCCCACCTATATTGGCATATACGTTGCGTACATAGCCCAGGGCCTGCTGTAGAATCTCGGTGTAAAGTTCGCCCTTACGCTCGGCATCCTCATTATCGGGCAACCAACTGTCCATGTGGGCAAGAATATAGCGCAAATTCTTCAACCCATAGTCAGAAGACTTGATAGGACTGTCGCCTAAATCTTCTTCAACGGCCGACGGGTCGAGACGGGTGTCTGTCTGCTGAAGCCCATAACGATAAAGCGGATTGTTGGCATGGTCATCAACAAACTTACGCAAGTGCTTGGCATCGTCTTCATATCCTCTTGAATTACGGAACTGGCGGTATCCCCAATCTATGGCATAATAGTCGTAGACTCCTAAGAAAGGAGGTGTCTGCGAAACGCCCTTATCGCCAGGCTGTGCCACATAGTTGTATCGGGCATAGTCCATAATAGAGGCCGTAGTACCATATTTCTGCGTGAACGAACTAGAGCGGAGCGAGTCTGTGGGATAGGCAGCCGAGGCCGACATGTTGTGCATGAGACCAAGCGTATGGCCTATCTCGTGGGCAACAACATACTCTAACGACTGTGAAACGATGCTGTCGGGCATGTGTGGAACCCGCACAGCAGGCTCTATCTGGGCAGTCTGTACGAATCTCCAGTTATCAATGACATTGATGACATCATTATATACCAAGACCGTGGCATTGATAATCTCGCCAGTACGAGGATCGACCCACGAAGGCCCCATAGCATTCTCCACAGACGTAGGCAGATAACGGATACATGAATATTCAAAGTTATCTGGGTCAAATTTCGGATCGTCGGTAGGGAAATCGCGTACTTGCATCACGTTTTTGAACCCGATACGCTCGAAAGCATCGTTCCAACGAAGCACCGAAGCCTTGAGAGCTTTCTTCCATAACTCTGGGAACGTATTCTCGACATACCATACAATAGGTTTTACCGGTTCTGATAGACGACCTGAGAAATAGGCTGCGGTGTCTTTAGGCTCTACCCGCCACTTCTTCACCACGGTTACCTTTTCCAACTGTTGGTCTTTCAGTACATCTTTCGGTATAAGGAAATATCCTACTCGTGTATCGCTCAGGCGCGGAGTCATGGGGATTTCCGGGAGAAGAGCTATTGTGAAATTCACACCGATAGACACCGGATAGTTGCTAAGCCGGGGCTTGCTGTCCTGGCCGGTGAGCGTTATGGTATATGCACGGTCAAGTTTGATACAAGCATTACGCTCAAAAGCTTTTAAGCCTACGATACGCGACAGGTTTTCCTTGTGCGTATAACTCACCTTGAACGAGCCTGCCCTGCTACCCATGATGGGGAAGAACCTATCTTCCTTGAGGAAGAAAGACGAGGCATCAAAGAGTACGCTGTTGTTCTTCTTGCTCCTGCCCTTGACAGGAAAACTATAGAAATCGAGATTGTCAAAGCTTAGTGCAGCTGCTTTAGCTTCCGCCGTATTGCCAGAATCGTACAGCAAATCAGAGTTGACGACCTGCATCACCACCGTACTGTCTTTCTCCACAAAACGTATATGTATCAAATTAGAATTCTTAAATCCTAGGCTACCCAGTTGGGGATTGGATATAGAAGAAATCGTAGCACCGATTATCATGTCTCGGCCGAGCGAGTGCTGTGGCAGTTCGATGAGCAGTTTCCCATCGGTCTTGTGCAGAGAAATAAAGCCACTATTTGCCGACTCACACTTATTGTCGGTAAGGGCATGCTCGTAAGGAGTCTTCTTGACTTCTTTTTTCGCTTCTATCTTCTTTTTCTTCTTGAAGAACGGGAAAGCCTGAACGCTTGTGCCGAACAGCACCATACAGACAGCAAGAGTGCAAAGGCGCGCAACTAAAGAGGCAGTGATATGAATCTTTCTCATTGCTTACCCTCCAACAGATGATTTACCTTGTAAAGCATCACCTGATAATGTGCTTTACCCATTGCATCTAAATTCGTTTTAACGACTTTCTCAAGCATCGGTTTCAACCGCAATAGAGAGCTGTAGAAATAAAGACCAGACTTGTCGAGTACATCCTCATTGACAGTAGGAACTAACGGCGAAGTAGGACTACCGTAGCTTGTTGTGGCAGCAGTGGCCCGCAACGAGGTACTGCCTGCACCTGAACTCTTACGGGCTTTGTTGACAGCCGCACGCGAATAGGTGATATAAGTGTTCTGCAAGATACGTTCTTCCTGTGTCGGCGACTTTCCATTCATCAGACATTGGAATATGCCATTGAACACATCGTCAAAGTATTCTTTCTGGGAATAGGACTCAGGAGCAAGATAATTAGACACAGCCAGTCGCTTTCTCGCCCCCATAATATCGTAGCCTATGAATTCGAGCAGCTGATCATAGTAGCTGATAGCCATGAAACCCTTTCTCTCAAAAGAACGGTCAGCATAACTTGTAAACTGCTTGGCCTGATGAATACACCACAAAAGAGCCTCGCGCTGCTTGCTCTTAGACACCACCTGATAGCGGGGAACACCGGAGCTGAGCTTCATATCGTTGAGGAAAATACCGCCAACATTGCTTATCACCTGCTTGAAGAAAGCATAATGCTGTTGGGCTATCGTCAGGTAGAGCGTCTCTTTCTTACGACTGTCCTCATCGTTTTTAATCCATTTGGGCAGATTCTTCACGATGGTATGCAGATTTCGTATGCCCAAATTAGCCGCTTTTAAGGCATTGTTGCCTAAAGCACCTTCGGCAACACGTGGGTCGTACTGCGCCGTTTGTCCACGATAGTAACGGTAACGAGGATTGACAACTCGACTATCGACCATCTTCTCCAAGTCTTTTTGCTCTTGATTAACCGTTATTTTCTCTGTGTCGAAATATTTGTAGTTCCACTCTATGGCGTGCTTGTCGTATGGGCCAAGACCAGTGGGAACAAGTCTTACGTTCTTATCAGAAGGCTGTGCTACATAATTATAATACACATCGTCCATGATAGATGGCGACAATCCATTGATGCTGGTGAACCGGGCATTGCGAAGAGAGTCTACCGAATAGGCCGACGATGCGCCCGGATTGTCGAGCAAACCGAATAGTTTGCCTGCACAGCGAGCAACATAATATTTCAAGGATTCTGCAAACTTGTCGTCTGCAAACTTATCTGAACGAACAGAAGCATCAGTAGCAGCTGTTTCTACAACTCTACGCTTGTAAAGCAGTTGAGCTATATTGCTGGAAATAATCAACGAACCATTGATGATTTCTCCATTATTGGGATTGACCAAAACAGGATTTTCTATGCTTTCGGCTTCGGAAGGAATATAGCGGATGCTGTTATGCCGCATATCGTCCATGTCAAAATCGGAATTATCCTTAGGACAATCCACCACCTCTATGGCTTTTTTAAAACCGGCTTGTTCGAAAGCCTGATTCCATAAAAGCACTCCCTGGCGTACGGGGTCACGCCAAGACTGTGGCAAAGTGTTGTCAAGATAGAATGTGATTTTCTTCTCTGGTTCCGACAATTTTCCCTGTGCATAGGCTTTCTTGTCGCGTGGAATCAAGTTCCAACGATGAGCAATATAGGTTGATTTGGTCTTCTCTATATTGCTAGACAGGGCCAGTTTCGAAGAGGAGGCAATACCTACCCGCGAATCAACAATACGAGGCCGCATCTTGCTTTCGGGCAAGAGCGACAGACTGTAAGTGACACCAATGGTAGTAGGCAATTCGTTGGCTACAGGTACAGACATAATCATGGCTGTCACCGCATAATTAAACTCATTCTTGACACACAGGTTATCGTCAAAGCTCTTGATGGAGCGGATATATGACAAGTCTGACTTGGGAGACGCTTTTATATTAAACTTGCCATTGGTAGTAGGGATAACACCCAACATACTGTTGGGACGTGCCAGCAATGATGTAACATCGAACACCACGGCAGAGCTGTCATTGTTATAGGTTTCTACCTTGAAGCCATAGAAAAGCGGGTCCCGATAGTTCAGGTTCAGCGCACTTTGTAATTCGGGCGAAGCCTTGCCATCGTTGTACACCACCGTATTGGGAGTTTTCATGACAACACTGCTGTCTTGAAGTTCAAAATAGAAATCTATCGGATTGAGACTCCTGGAACCAGGACTAATGTAGGTAGCATCGGTCACCGAAGATACAGCTCCACCTAACAACATCTCCTTGCCAAGATATTTCAGGGGCAACTCAAAGTAGAGTTTGCCGTCCATCTTATGTAAAGTGATAAAACGGCTTTTGGCTGTTTCGAACTTTTTATTCTTAAACAGCCTGTCGTACTTGGTCTCCTTTTTGGTCTTTTTATCTTGCTTCTTGCTGTCGTCGGCATGAACCGGCAGAACAAGCAAGAGCGATAGGAGCAAGAATACTCCTATCGCACTGTAGTGAACATGTTTAATCTTCATTTCTCGTAGTTTATTGTTCGCGGTACGTCATGTTTTTGATTTTCCCGGTAATATTCTTTTTCTCCCAGAGCTTCTTAAACTTGTTATTAATATCATAGCAGTAGATACTTCCCTGCTTTTCCTTGGTATTGTCGTTCGTAGCTACATACAGTTTGCTATTGTCTGCACTGACATACATATCGGCAATTTTTTCATTTGCATCGCCCACTGTAAATTCTTCTTTTACAGGATAGTTTCCATTGGAGAGTACGCTGAAATCATATACCTTGTTTCCATTGGTATAAATCACCATATTATGCTCAGGAGCTGTACGGATGATAGAACCATCGGCTATACCACTCGTAGCAGGCATCTCACCGGAGAATTTGATGACGGCATCTATCACCTTCTTGTCTTTGTTACGACGGTAGTAGCCTGGGAATATATTATAGAACATGAACTTCCCATCTGCTGTCTTCGTAATCATAGCAAGGTCGCGCTGACCGTCAGAACCGCCCATACCGATGAGTCGCTGCCCTGTAAACGTACCCGGCAGGATTTCCTTCGGGATATACAAGCCCGTCTCTATCTCTTTAGCAACCAAATGACCATGAGCATTGTCGAAGAAAGCGATAGCATGAATGTACGACTTGTCACTGCGATACCACAGCGTCATGTTGTCGGCAAACTCTGAATTCTTCTCCTTCAAGTCCCTCATCAAGCTATAGGTAAGGTCGAAAATACGATCTTGCCGGGGTTCTTTTCCCATGAGCTGATGACCTACCGTCATCAGCAGCTGCTTGGGATACGACTGCGGATTCATAGCAAGCCATGACACTTCGCCACCGGCATCCACACCTTTGAATACGGTCATCAGATTGGCATTCATCTCGTACACCTTGGATGGATTGCCCATAGCCACAAAAATCACAGGCGTACCCGTAATTGTTGCAAAAGTAATCGCCTTGGGATTGGCTGGGAATTTCTCTGTCTCATTGTTCTTAGACAAGGCATCTAGCTCAAAATTCTTTTTCTCTACACCATCGGGTAGATAAGAAACGATAGACTTGCCTTGATAGTCTGCCAAGATATACAATCCCTGCACATAGGAATACTGCACGTTGAGCGTAAACTCGTACAGTTTTATATCATCGCCGTTGGTGATTTTAAGACGCACGGGATGCTCGCCGAAGTCTTTACAGAGATAGCTTAGCTTCTTTGTATCGGCCACTTTCTTGTAATCTATTTCCCACTCATAGGCAATTTCCTTCTGAGTGTTGGTCTGTGTAATTTCAGGATCAAGCTCAAACTTGTCCCAACGGTTTACCGTGTAAGTTTTCTCCAACGGAGTGGCCAATGCCAGCTTTGAGGTAGCATTATTGCCCTGCGTGGAATCGTCGGTAATACATGAGGCTGCGGATATTGCCAACACCGCCAATGCCAAAATATGCTTTATCTTCATACTTCCTTATACGTTTTCTTCAGGGTGCGCATTAAAATATGCTACAACATCCTGTATATGATAAATGATTTCATAATACAACTCAAGATTCAAGCCACTTAGAGCTTCTTCTATCTTTGCAGGGTCGCCATTGTAATATTCCAACAACTTGCGATACTTGGCTGTCGTATAAGGGCCTATTCCCAAATAACTTTCCATAAAATCCCACACAGCATTGGGACGGAGCAGCACATTGTCAAAGGTTATCGTCACCTTATTACTACTGCCGAACCTTACACCCAAGTCGTCGCTGTTGACCAATCGCAGCACCAGCTTGATACCTTCGGACGCAGTGCTTGATAGATTTTTACGCAACAGTTCAACAGGTATATTGCCTGTCACCTCATTGGCAGCAATGGTAAAGGTTGCGGGTAAGGCCGTATAATGAACGCCGGCCTTGGCCGTACTGGCAGCATCTACCTCTACCTTGAAAGTCTGTGCGCGATCCATCGCCTTGCCTGCTATGCGCACAGGAATATCAATCCTGTGAGAGGTTATGGTATCCGATACAGGACCGAAAGTATAGTTCAACAACGTATCATTGGCATGAGCGTAGTAAAAATACACCTGGTTCGGACTGGTATAGTAACCATCCTCGCTGTATTCGCCGTCATAGTCTATATTGCTGCATGCGGACATTCCCATGAGAACAGCCAATGCCACACACAAATATGTTATCTTATTTTTCATATAATTATCTAGTTAAAATGATGACTGATTACTTGTTTCCATATTCAAGTTCGCGGTCGGGCCAGGGCAGCACCATAATACCCGTGGCAGGATCGTAGTTTGTCATGCCACGGAAATCGGTAAATCCACGCCCGTAGTGCTTCAACGCATAGAACACCTGGCCTTCGCCCGGCATCTCACGCATGCGCTCCCGAATCAT
This sequence comes from Prevotella mikamonis, assembly GCF_055381405.1. Lineage (NCBI taxonomy): Bacteria > Pseudomonadati > Bacteroidota > Bacteroidia > Bacteroidales > Prevotellaceae > Prevotella > Prevotella mikamonis. The sequence goes on along the minus strand of NZ_AP035785.1, from coordinate 2,454,596 downwards.
TTCCTGCTCAAACTTTGCTCTGTCGCTTACCTTTGCATCTTCTATATTATCGAGATGGCGGCTCTCCCTTACCTTATTCAGATACATCTTTGCCTCATTGGGATTACTGCCATACAAGCTTTCGCTCAGGATGTAGTACATTTCGGGCAATCGAATCAGCGTCAAGCCTTGCAAAGGACTGCTTGTCACTTCTGCATCGGAAGCAATGAAACGCACAAAGCTGGCCGTATTCTCACTGGCATTCATCTGGTAGAAGCCACTGTAACGAATATCAAACACCGTTCCGGTGAACTTGCTGCTCTCGTAAAGCTCTGCCAAGTCGCGACGTCCTTCCATAAAGTTACCACGTGCCTTCTGCGAAAGGAAGATGCTGGATATATCGTTAGACAGCTGCGTGTTGTACAATCCGAAGATTACTTCACCGTCGGCGGGGAAACGACGCATGTCGCTCATCGTGGTCAGTTTTTCGAGTTTAAAGTTATCCGACTCTACGATTTTCTTGGCATATTCTGCTGCCTTCTCATAGTTGCGCATGGCATAATACACTCTCGCCTTGGTAGCCAGCACGGCATACTTGTTGAAGAACACCGCACGTCCGGCCAGATAATTGCTCGTTGCCGTCTTCTCTACCTCTACCTTTTCGTCATTGGCCAACAGCGTCTCTGCCTCGTCCAAGTCTTTCAAAATCAACTTATAGGTGTCATGCAGCGAATAGAGAGGTTTATTCTTCAAATCGAAGGTCGTGGAATAAGGCAGTCCACGCGTTGTGGCATCACTCTTGGCATAATCTTCACAGTAGAGACGTGAAAGGTCAAAGTGCAGGAAAGCACGCAGTCCCAAGCATTCTCCCTTCATATAGTTCAACTCTTCGTGACTGAACTTGGCCTTATCTATATGGATAAGAATATTGTTCAGGTCGGCAATAGTTGCATATTGCTCGCCCCACACGGTGTTGATGAGTGTCTTCACATCATCGCGTGTGTAGCTATATCTGCTTATATAATAGCTCGTACTCTCTACATTGTCATACCCGAACATTTGTCCCAGCTGGTCTACAAAGCCATACGAGAGATTAGCCCCATATAACTCCTTGGAAGCCATTTTCCCATAGATTCCATACATGGCGTCGCGGAAACCGCGTATATCATTGAATTGTAAATCTTGCTCCAACTGACCGGCTGGCTGAACATCAAGGAAATCGTTGCACGAAGACAGTGTTGTCACACCTGCAAAAGCCAGCAACAGTATATTTATATATATCTTTTTCATCTGTTTTTTATTAGGGGTTAGAATGAAAATCTTGCCGAAAGTTCAACGCTGCGGTCGTAGGGATAAGACAATCCACGCTCACGCTTTACCGATGACCAGTAGAACAGGTCGTTGGCAACCATCTCCAGGTGCAGGCGTCTTACGCCGTATTTCTGTATGAAACTCGTAGGTACTTCGTAAGCCAGTGTGAGACTGTTGAGCGTGAGATAGTTGTTGGTTTCTACAAAGCGCGAAGTCTGCATAGGAGTACTGTAATCGGCTATATTCTTGAATTTAGCAATATCGCCGGCATTCTTCCATCGGCTTGTAAACACGCGCTCATCGGCATTATAGCGCGGGTTAGCTCCTTCCACCTTGCCTGCCAGCGTCTCGTTGTACACAGCACCGCCAAACGAATAACGGAACGATACACCCAGCGAGAACTGCTTGTATGTAAGATAGGAACTGAGCGTACCGATACCGAAGGGCGTCGTGTCGCCGAACACCACCTTGTCGTTGGCATCGTAGACAAATGTATAGTTACCATTGCGCTTGATATAGATTTCCTGACCGGTTGCAGGGTCGATACCTGCCGAGGGAACTACCTTCAAGGCCGTAAGCGACTGCCCTTCTTCATAGATGGGCAGCGGACTGATTCCGCCCTTCTTCTGGTTCTGCTCGTTTTGTTCACGCAGCGCATTGCTAATCTTCTTGATTTTATTCTCGTTATAAGAGTAATTCAAGCTCAAAGACCATTGCCAGTCTTTATTCTGAATAGGAATAACCCTTGTCTGGAATTCAAAACCTCGATTCTCTACCTCGCCCACATTCTCGCGCGAGGTGGAAACACCTACCGATGGAGCTTTAGTAATGTCAAGCAACAGATTGTCGGTATTCTTGATATAATAGTCGGCCGAGAAATCGAGTCGGCCATTGAACACCGTCATATCAATACCGATATTGGTACTCAGCGTACGCTCCCATTTCAGGTCGGTATTTCCGATAGTCAATGGCACTGCTCCAATACCTTTCACGTAGTTATAGCCATTGGCATAGCTGTAGGTGGTGAGGGCTTGGTAGGGTTCAAACGAGATGTTACCCAGATAACCCATGCTCGCACGCAGCTTCAGGAGTTGGAAAGGCAGCCCTTTCATAAACTGCTCGTTGTGTATGTTCCAACCTCCGCCCACACTCCAGAACGGAGCAAAACGGGTATTCTTACCAAACTTTGAAGAACCTTCGTAACGATAGATAAGGTCCAGGAAATAGCGATTGTCCCAGATGGCATTGGCATTGGCAAAGAAGCCCACACCTGTATATTTGGAATCAGAGCCACCAGGCTTGCCGGCATCGTACTGCGAAGCAAAAGCCGGATGCCCCAACTTGTCGGTATAGAATCCGATAGAGGTGTACGAAGAGTTGTCTATCGACGACGACTCGATGCTGCTACCACCCATCGCGCTCAGGAACAGCTTCTTGAACAGATAGCTGTTGTAGGAAACCATCACCTTGCCTTGATAGGTAGTCGTACTGCTGTTCGACTCCGTCAGTCGGCCACGACGCGAAACATCGCTCACCGTCCTCAACTGCTCGGCCGAGAAAGGAGACACAAAACTGCGGTTGCTGTATTTTACTTTCTGGAAAGAGAAATCTCCGTCTATACGAATCTTCTCTCCCAACCACACTTGCAAGGTCGTCGTATTCAGGAAGTCCAGGTTGTCGCCCTTGCCATAGCTTCCCAATGATGCCTCGTACAACGGATTTGACATGCTGTAGTTCAGCGTGGGACGCAGCGTGCCATTGGCATCGTAGGGGTTCTCATAAGGATTCTGACGCGCCCACGCCGAGAAGTCTCCATAAGGCGATGCGTTGGTCTTGATATTCGAAAGAGTAGAAGAGTTGGATACAAAGAACTTGCCCGACACGTTATAGCTAAGCCTGAAATTGCTTGAAAGACGCTGGCGGTCCGAACCTTTCATCACACCCCCATCCTTACCGTAACGCACACCCAGACTGTAGCGGGCACGCTCGTCGCCGCCATCAAGGCTCAGGCTGTGCGAGTGAGACAGGGCGTTGCGCAGCGGTTTCGAAATCCAGTCGGTATTCACACCGTCCATCACTTCACCGTAAATCCTTGCATACTTTTGGTCAAGCAGATACTGCTCGGCGTTGTTGGCATCACTATATAGTCCTGCCAACCGCTCATACTCCAACTTGTCTGCTGCATTCAGCAGATTATAGTCGCTCAGGTCGGGCGTAGACAGACGCAGCGTGCCACTGTAATTAACTTTCAGTCGGCCACCCGTAAGCGCCTTGGTCTTGATAACGATGACACCAGCCGAAGCCTTAGCACCGTAAAGAGCCGACGCCGAAGCATCTTTCAACACAGTCACCGTCTCTATATCATTCATATCCATGTCGTAGACATATTCCACACTTACCTGCGAACCGTCTACCACAAACACCGGCATATTGGCCGTTCCCGTAAATGTTGCCCGTCCACGGATATTGATATCTGCCATTTTGTTGGGGTCAGAACCACCCACGTTATCATCCAGCACCATCATACCCGGAACAAAAGCCGACAGGCTCTTCAGCACATTCTTCGTACCCACGGCCATCAGGTCTTCCCGCTTTACCGAAGTCTGCGCTCCTGTAAAGCTGTTTTTGTTCTTGGTGCCGTATCCCGTTACTACGACCTCGCCTATCTGGCCGGCATCCTCTTCCATGACAATATTGCCTACAGTGCCGTTTTTCACAGTCCGCACCACATCCTTATAACCTATATAAGAAAAGGTGAGTCGGGCCTCTTTGGCCGATGTTGTTATATCGTAATGACCGTCAAGGTCGGTGATATAACCTCCGGTAAATCCTTCCATACGGATAGTAACACCCGTCAGCGGAATACCGGCCGCATCCGTTACCTGCCCGTAAATACGCCCTGTGCGTACCGGCTGCTTGTTTTCAGTAGTCTGTGCCATGGATTGCAAGCAGCAAGGTCCGGCAGCCATGATACCCAACCACGCCCAACCTGCAAGGCGAAAAGCGAATTGTTTATTCCTCATCTTGTTTTGTAAAAAATTGATTACAGCTTCCAGGATTACCCAGCCAGCCTCTAAAATTATAACATTCCAACAATAGTTAACTCTTTGTGTTTATTAGTTTTAAGTTGCAAATATACACAAATATTAGCACACATCAAGCAGAGCGAAATAAAAAAATCATATAAACACCCTTTTTACATATCTTTCCCCTTCGTTTGCCTGTCCACTTGTTTACCAAACACTTACAGCAAAACGAATTGATTATGAATAATCAAAGTAGGTAAAGTCTGGAGAATTGCAGGGACACGGCATGCCACCTTCGCAAGCGGGAGTAGCCCTATCCCCAGCTGGAGGGGCGAATAGAATTAGCCCGACAACTCAGAAACCGGGAATACTTCTTTAGACAAAGGAACAAAAAAACACAAGGAAAGAACCGACAAAAGCCATAGTTGAGATGCAACCAATAACTAAAGAACTCGCAAACTCAAAAACTCAAAAAACTGCAAGGCCTCCGCAGCATTGCTGCAAAGGCCAAACAGAAATGCTGCAAAGCCCAGTCAGCAACACTGCCAAGCCGTTGCAGTATTTTGAGTCTGATGTGTACTGGTTTTAGTTGACAGCTTTTGTTTTTAAATTGATTATCTGTTGACACCTGCGATTCTTATTTTCCATGCAGGTTGTCACCTCTTTCTCCAAAGTTCATTTCTGGTTGACAGCTGTCGTCGAAGTGCAAAGTTAATGTTTCTTCATTGTCCGTCCAAAGGTTGACCTCTTTTTTTATGATGGATGGACTCTATGGAGAATACCGGGGGAGTCCTGGCGTCGGGGGCTTGCATCCTCCCCGGAGCGAATCCCCTAGGCTGCACGGCCCAGGAGCCTGAGCAGTTCCTGCTGCGGTGTCCGCATCTCCAGGCTCTGGTGCGGGCGTACGGTGTTGTATAGCCTCACGGCCTTGGCCACGAGTTGACTGACCTCCTCAAAGCTCTTGTCATGGGTATCGAAGAGCCAGCCGTTCTTGACGGTGTTGTTCATCCTCTCGGCCAGGGCATTGTGGAGCGGGTCTCCGGTCTGGGTCATGCTGATACGGATGCCGGAACGCTCCAGGAGGGAGACGTACTCATGGCAGCAATACTGTACACCGCGGTCTGAATGGTGAATCAGGAGGGTCAGGTCCACACCGTACTCCCTGTAGCATCCCATGGCCATCTGCATGGCCTGGATGGGGCCTTCCCTGGCCAGTGTGGGGTGCAGGGCCCAGCCGAGGATCACCCGTGAGGCGGCATCGGTGACCAGCGACAGGTAGGCCCAGCCCGAAGACGTGGCGACATAGGTGATGTCTGCCACGCAAAGTTCGCCCAGGCGGTGGGGACGCAGCTTGGGAGTGGTGTTGACCAGGTCGCCGTAGATGAAGTAGCCGTGGTTGGAGAAGGTTGTCCGGGGACGCTTGCGACGGCGTTGGCACAGGCCGTTGGAGCGGAAAAGGGCATAGCACTGGTCGCGGCCGAGGGTGAACTTGGGACCGAACTTCCTACGGCACAGTGCATAGAGTTCGCGCATGCCCGCCTTGGGCATGTCCTTGAGGACCTCGCCGGCATACAGCACGATGCTCGTGCGAAGGACGTCCACATCCATGGAGCGCTCTACGTGGCGGTAATAGCCTTGCCTGCTGATGCCAAGATAACCGCAGAGGAAGGAGACGCAACCCTTGAGCCGGCAGCATTCCTCCCCCTGAGACAAGGTACTGATTACTTGGCATCGGAGTTTTTTCGGATACGGATGTTGAACTTCTTCTCGGCAAGGTCTATCATCGTGGAGTTGGCAAGGCTGCGAACCTGCTCCTGGGCAAGGGCATGCTTGAGACGCTTGAGTTCCTCGGCGTGGGCCTTACGCTCACGGGCCAGCTGGGCCTGGAGTTCCTCGACGGTGGTGGGAATCTGTGCTTGTTTCATCAGCTCGGATATGGATGAGGTGTCCGGATGACCGTAGCAACGCAGGATGTGGCGGAACGTGGTGTAGGGAATACCGCGACTCCCGGCGAAATGGTAGGCATCAAGGCCACTGGTGATGTACTGACTTAATAACAAGAGTTTCTCCGTTTCATTGTACTTAATCATGACGGTTTACGTTTTTTAATTAATACGTGGATACTGTCAACTTATTCAGTACACTACAGTCTGTAAGTTTATAAGTTTATGAGTTATGGCGTTGGTAAGTCCAATGGATAATTGACAATTGAAAATGGATAGTTGAGAATGGATGATTGATAGGTAAAAGATTTGAGGACTGTAGTCCGATAAGCAGCGAACATTCTTATTTGTAGGGGGCGAATTGCATTCGCCCCCTATAACCTTCTGTTTTTTCAGTGCATATAATCTATATTTGCAAGGATATTTATATAAGGTACATACGCGACACTGGAATTAAAAAAAATGCAATTCGTTTGGCTATTCCGAGATTATCAACTATCTTTGCATTCACGTTGCAGGGCAATATCGTTTCGCCCTGCGGTCTACGCGGAAATAGCTCAGTTGGTAGAGCACGACCTTGCCAAGGTCGGGGTCGCGGGTTCGAGTCCCGTTTTCCGCTCTCTTTACATTCTGAAAGACAACAAAGATTCCTGATGCCGCAATGGTGGAATTGGTAGACACGAGGGACTTAAAATCCCTTGGCCAGTAATGGCTGTGCGGGTTCGAGTCCCGCTCGCGGCACTTTTTTACCTCCTAAACTTTAATCGAAGTATGAATAAAAGCCTTATTCTTTCTTTATCTGTAGGTGCATTAACAGCCCTTTCCTCTTGTTCGGGGAAGATGGGAGCACTCTCGGCAGACTATTTCACAGTAAATCCAAATCCACTAGAGACAGTAGGCGGCGAAGTTCCTGCCACCATCAACGGCGTATTTCCTGAGAAATATATGAAGAAGAAGGCTGTCGTGACCGTGGTTCCCGAACTGCGCTACGGCGGTGGTCGGGTGGTCAGAGGACAAGGTGCAAGTTTCCAAGGCGAAAGTGTGATGGGCAACGACCAGAGCATTTCGTATCGCTTAGGTGGCCGATACACCATGAAGACCAACTTTGACTATACGCCCGACATGCAGAGCAGTGAGATGTATCTCACGTTCGACGCACGCATAGGCAATAAGACGGTGAAGATTCCGGCCGTGAAAGTGGCCGACGGCGTCATCGCCACGAGCGAGCTTTACCGACAGACGCTGATTAACGGAGGAGCTTGCATAGCTCCTGACTCTTTCCAACGCGTGAACGCTATGAAGCAGGAAGCCAACGTGAGATTTCTCGTGAACCAAGCCAACCTGCGCCAAAGCGAACTGAAAAACAACAGCGTGCAAGAGTTTGTGAAACTGCTCAAGAGAATCAATGCCGACCGCGAGCAGCTGAATATCCAGAATGTCGAGGTCTCGGCTTACGCTTCACCCGAAGGCGGATTCGATTTCAATGACAAGCTGGCCAACAAGCGCCAGACCGTCAGTGAGGGATATGTGAAACAGCAACTCAAGAACACAAAGGTGGAAGCACCCATCGACGCCCACTATACGGCACAGGACTGGGAAGGTTTCCAGCAGTTGGTATTGGCTTCAAACATCCAGGACAAGGACGTGATTCTGCGCGTACTCTCCATGTATAAAGACCCACAGGAGCGCGAACGGCAGATTCGTAACATGAGCGAAGGATTCCGCGAACTGGCCGACGAGGTGTTGCCCGAATTGCGCAGAAGTCGCCTGACCATCAACTACGAGACCATCGGGCGCGATGACGCACAGATTAAGGCACAGTATGTGGCCGACCCTGCCAAGTTGAGTTTGGAGGAATTGCTCTACGCTGCAACGTTGGAAGAGAGTACGGCCAAGCAGGCTGCCATCTATAAGAAGACCACGGAACTCTACGACAAAGACTATCGCGCTTACAACAACTTGGGTGTATTGGCCTTCAACGAGGGCAACAACGCAGCAGCTGCCGACTACTTCAGACAGGCACAGCGCGTAGACAGCAAGGCTCCCGAAGCCTTTGCCAACCAGGCTTTGATGGCCCTGCAACAAGGTAACGTGAAAGAGGCAGAAGCCAAACTGTCGGAGGCAGTGAATGCCAACGGCTTCAACGAGGTGATGGGCAATCTGAATATCGCCAAAGGAAACTTTGCACAGGCAGCCGAAAACCTGAAGAACTCTGACAGCAACAGCACTGCACTGGCCCAATTACTCAACAAGGACTATGCAGCTGCAACCCTTACATTGAAGAGCATCAAGCATCCCGACGCCATGACAAGCTATCTGCATGCCATTATCAGCGCACGCATGAAGAATAAGTATGCTTCCAACTCCTATCTAAAAGAAGCACTGGAAAAGGATGCTTCACTGTCGAAATACGCAGAGAAGGATCTGGAATTTGCCAAGGTCAGATAAATGGGAAAACTCATACAGTTCATACTGCTCACCCTGATTCTGGTTTCGTGTGGGACGAACGGTCGACATTTCAAGATTGACGGACGTCTCATCAACCTGAATCAGGGTGAGTTTTACGTTTACAGTCCCGACGGTGGCATCAATGGAATGGACACCATCAAGGTCGTCGGCGGTCGTTTCTCGTACGAGACTCCTCTCGAACGAGAAGCCACATTGATGATTGTATTTCCTAATTTCTCCGAACAGCCGGTGTTTGCCGTGCCTGGTAAGACCGTCGACATCAAGGGCGATGCGTCCCACCTGAAAGAGATGGAGATTACGGGAACGAAAGACAACGAACTGATGACGAAATTCCGCCAACAGATAGTGAATAACTCACCGCCCGAAATCCGCAAACATGCCGAGCTGTTCATTGCCGACCATGCCGACTCGCCTGTCGGAGCTTACTTGGTAAGCAAATACTTCTTGCTGACACCGCAGCCCGACCATGCCAAGGCCATACGCTTGCTGACAATGCTGAGACAGGCACAGCCCGACAATGGCTACCCTGCCCGACTGCTCCAGAAAGCCCGCAACATGCCTACAGGACTACCTGCATTCACCGCAACCGACATCAAGGGCAAGCGCATCGACAGCAGGACACTCGCCAAAGTTCCCATCGTCATCATCAACACATGGGCCACCTGGAGCTACGAATCTATGGATGCCGTGCGCCGACTCAAGCAATACAGCGAAGAGCTTGGCAGCAAACTGGCTATCGTCAGCATCAGTCTGGATGCCGACCCGAAGCTCTGTAAGGAAAATGTGGAGCGCGAAGGATGGACGTGGAGCGTGGTGTGCGACGGCAAGATGTTTGAAGGTAATCTCGTCAAGCGACTGGGATTGTTCAACATTCCCAACAACATCGTGATGAAACGTGGTCGTATCGTGGGGCGCGGGATGACTTCCGAACGGCTTCGCAGCGAACTGGAGAAGATGAAATAACGACACATCGTTGCACCTTAATACCAAGAAGACATGTTAGTAAAGACTTATTGTGCGGCCGTCAACGGTCTCGACGTGACCACTGTTACCATCGAGGTGAGCCTGACACCGGGTATACTCTATCATCTTACCGGACTTGGCGACGAAGCCGTGAGAGAGGGACGAGACCGCATAGCTGCTGCCTTGCAATACAACGGTTTTCAATTTCCGAAAGCCGACATCACAGTGAATATGGCACCGGCCGACCTACGCAAGGAAGGCAGTAGCTTCGATTTACCGTTGGCCATCGCCCTTCTGGCCGCCAATGGAAATATTCCCGATGAGTCTCTGGGGCGCTATATGATGGTGGGAGAATTGAGTCTTGACGGTCATCTGCAACCTATCAAAGGTGCTTTGCCCATTGCCATCAAAGCGCGCAACGAACACTTCGACGGTCTTATCGTGCCTCGACAGAATGTGCGCGAAGCTGCCGTGGTGAACAATCTCAATGTCTATGGCATGGAATCGCTACTCGATGTGGTGAAGTTTATCACAGGGACAGAGAATTATGAGCCTACCACCATCGACACCCGACGCGAATTCTACGAACAACAATATAAATTCGATCTGGACTTTGCAGATGTCCGAGGACAGGAAAACGTGAAACGCGCACTCGAAGTAGCAGCTGCCGGAGGACATAATCTGATAATGATTGGGCCGCCGGGAAGTGGAAAGTCGATGATGGCCAAGCGACTGCCGTCCATCCTTCCACCTCTTTCCCTGGCCGAAAGTCTGGAAACCACACAGATACACAGTGTGGCAGGACGACTGGGCAAAAACGACTCACTCATCTCACAACGTCCGTTCCGTGCCCCTCACCATACTATTTCGGAGGTTGCTCTCGTGGGCGGAGGAGCTAATCCCATGCCCGGCGAGATTAGCTTGGCACACAACGGCGTGCTCTTTTGTGACGAGTTGCCTGAGTTCAACAAGCATACGCTGGAGGTAATGCGACAGCCACTGGAAGACCGGAAAATAACGATTAGCCGTGCAAAATACAACGTAGAATATCCCTGCTCGTTCATGTTTGTGGCCAGTATGAATCCGTGCCCATGTGGATATTACGGAGACCCTACGCACCATTGTGTCTGTTTGCCGGGCCAAATCATACGCTATATGAATAAAATCAGCGGGCCGCTGCTCGACCGTATAGACATTCAGGTGGAGATAACGCCTGTCCCGTTCAAGGATTTGAGCAAAGTGCAGCCCGGAGAACCGAGCAGCATCATTCGCGAAAGAGTTATCAAAGCACGCGAGATACAGACTGCACGCTTCCACGGACAGGCTCATGTGCATTGCAACGCACAGATGTCGGAGCGCATGATACATCAATTTGCCGAACCCGACAGCACTGGCCTGGACATGCTTCGCACTGCTATGGAGCGGTTAAGTCTGAGTGCTCGCGCCTACAGTCGTATCTTGAAAGTGGCCAGAACCATTGCCGACCTTGCCGGAAGCGAGCAAGTGAGCGCACAGCATATAGCCGAAGCCGTGAGCTATCGTAATCTTGATCGGAGTGACTGGGCAGAGAGATAGATGAGGATTCGGCATCGGTAAAATGCGTATTGTCATAGTATTATAGCTGATTAGATATGAAACAGACCTTATTCTGTATATTCCTCTTTATGTGTAACATGTGCTGTCAAGCTGTGAGACCACAGAATGACCGCATCTATATCAACGGGGTCGAGTTCAATTTGCTTACACGTCCGATTGAAATGGACGCGCAATTAACCAAGGCCTTACAGTCATATCTGCCTTGGGAACAGGATGGCTGGACAGATAGCGACAATGATTATATAGCTTATTGGACTGTCGAGAATGAGCAAATAGTACTTGACAGCATCTACTATCATCTGGTAGGAGGAGCTAAACCGGAAATCAGTCGGCTGAAAGGCTATGAGAAGATATTTAAAGCGTATTCACATCACGGCCGAATTGTAGCCGACTGGGTGACAGATACGCTACGTGCCGGCCGCGGAAATCTGTTAACATACAGTAATATAGGAGGAGCGAAAGCATACTCAGAAGAACGAACTATCGCTGTAGACAAAGGACAAATCAAAAACATACGACAATGGAATTACGAGAAAAGGCCCGGCAGGAATTTCCAAGAAATATTCAGCCAAGACAGCATTGATTATTGGTTTGCACTTGGTAAATACCCGGAATTAGCAGGTAAACACGTCGGATTTCATGCCAAGCTGAAGCTCAACAGCAACCAATTTGCAGAGGTAGATACCGTCATGATGTATGTTATCGAAGGAGGAAGTATTCCTGAAGCGCGATGCCGAGCTATTGCTCAGATGGTCAAACGAACCATAGAAAGCATCTACCCTCTGGAAGTAATCACTGCTGGAAACCACGTTTACCAGGCCACACAGGACTGGCTCTTCAATCCTAAATATACTAACCGTCCTTTAGAACCTATCTATAGTGTTTGCGATACGATGCCATCGTTTCCTGGAGGTATCGGAGAGATGATGAGATTTATTGCATATCATCTTCATTATCCTGCCATAGAAAGCGACTGGCAAGGGCGAGTCGTTCTTCAGTGTGTGGTAGAAAAAGATGGTAGTCTGGCGTGCATCAACATCAGGAAAAGCCTTTTCTACCCTTTTGATGCTGAAGCTATCAAGGTTGTCCGCAAATTCCCCAAGTTCCATCCTGCCATTCATCATGGTCAACCAGTGCGTTGCGAATACAACATTCCTATAAACTTCAGGATAGAATAACATCTAAGGTTACAACAAAATAAAAGGGCTGCACCATTCAGTACAGCCCTTTACTACGTTAGTATGTTATGAAAAATTTGAGAGAATAGAAGCTTCACAGCTTCGTTGTTGTTTTACTAAACATGATTTATAGAGAAAGCATAGAAATAATCTATTTGAGTATGGCAGTGCCCGACATCGGGACAGCATCTATACTGGAATGCTGAACAGAGTCGATAACGGCGGAATCCGTCAGTGCAACGGCTGCTCCTTCGTGGGTCTTCTCCACTGCTGCACCGGCATAGCCATCGGTCTTATCATCAAATGTAGCCTGAGCGGCATTGCCAAGAGTTAATATGATAGCTACCACAGCAGCTGCCTTGAACAGCGGACGCAGACGATAGGCCATAGAGACGGTGCGTGCCTTTACAGGAGCAGTCTCTTCTATCATTGACAGAATCTTGGCATCAAAGTCGCTTCCCAGCACGTCTGTCCGCACTTCCTGCTGCTCATAGGCGAACAACGGCTTGTACTTGAGCAGACTGGCAGGAATGTCTTCCTGGCTGAAGAATGCTTTCAGAATCTCCTCTTCCTCAAGAGTGGTCTGCGCATCCCAATAGCGTGCCAATAGCTGATCGATGTATTTATAATCCATAATTGTCGATTTCTTGAAATTTTACTTTGATAGCCTGACGTGCCCGATAGATGTTTACCTTCACCTGTTCTTCGGTTATTCCGAGTACGGAGGCTATATCCTTATAGGATTTTCCCTCAAAATCGCGTAGTTGCATACAACTGCGCTGTTTCTCAGGCAATTCATCCACGAGCTTCCTTACTACATCCACCCTGTCGTTTCGTAGCATTTGCTCGTACGGATCAAGAGATTGGTCGGGGCTATCGGTATCATGTTCGTCAAGCGAATCATTCTGACTACCGTGGCGTTTGATGCTGTCGAGCGCTAAATTTCGACATATTGTGAAGCAAAAGGCCTCAATAGACTCTATTTCCTGCCATGTTTCACGCCTGTCCCACACCTTTATCATCGTTTCCTGCACAATGTCTTCGGCTTCGGCGCTGTCTAGCGTGATGCGGAGAGCGAGCCGATAGAGCTGATTCTTCAGCGGCAATACATCGTTTCGGAAACTGATTATTTTCATCTCTCTAATTGAATGACGAATGGAATAAAGGAAAGTTACAGGATAAACAAAAATTAACTTTTAGCGAATTACAGTACCTTGCAATCCGTCAATAGCGGTTGCCTGTGTGATGATAACCCGTGAAACACCGGCCTCAACGGCAGCCAAAGCGTTCTCCAACTTAGGAATCATGCCACCAACAACAATTCCGTCGGCCACATAGCGTGCAAAGTCTTGGCGCGTTATCACAGGAATAACACTCTCATCATCATCGGGCTTGCTCAATACTCCTTTCTTTTCAAAACAATACATCAGCGTCACATCGTAGCAAGCAGCCAATGCCTTGGCCGTCTCGCCAGCTATGGTGTCGGCATTGGTATTGAGCATATGGCCCTCGCCGTCGTGGGTCAAAGGAGCTATGACGGGCGTCAGACCATCCTCAATGAGTGTACATAGCCCGTCGGCATTCACTTGGTCGACGTCTCCCACAAAGCCGAAATCTATCCCGTCTTGAATCGGACGGCGATGCGAACGAATAGCATTCAGGTCGGCCCCAGTCAGTCCGAGGGCGTTTATCCCCATCGCCTGCAAGCGTGCCACAATATTCTTATTCACCAATCCGCCATAGACCATCGTCACTACTTCCAACATATCGCGGTCGGTCAGGCGTCGGCCATCCACCATCTTAGTCTCAATACCAAGGGATGCAGCCACTTTTGTAGCCTTGCGACCACCTCCATGAACAAGCATCTTTCGTCCTTTTATGCCCGAAAAATCGTGTAAAAGACGTGCCAACTGAGCCTCGTCTTCTACCACAGCACCACCAACTTTAACGATTGTCAGCTTCTCTTTCATTTCGATTTACTCCAGATAGGTATAGCCGTACAACCCCGAACGATAATTACTCAGGAACTCTTTACCCTCTTCCAACGAGATTTTACCCTGTTTTACGCTCTTCGTTACCCATATTTCCAGTTGCCGAACGAGCTTTTTGGGGTTGTACTGAACGTAGTCGAGTACCTCTTCCACCGTCTCGCCGTCAATAATCTGGTCGATATGATAGCCACCGTCCTTTACAGAAATATGTACGGCGTTGGTGTCACCAAACAGATTGTGCATGTCGCCGAGAATCTCTTGGTAAGCACCGATGAGGAAAACACCGAGATAGTAAGGCTCGTTGCGCTTCAAGGGATGGACAGGCAGCACGTGACTGATGTGTCCATCGTTCACGAAGTTAGCAATTTTTCCATCGCTGTCGCACGTAATATCCTGCAACGTAGCATTGCGAGCAGGGCGTTCATCGAGTCTTTGGATAGGCATGATGGGGAACAACTGGTCGATAGCCCAACTGTCGGGCAAGCTCTGGAACAAGGAGAAGTTGCAGAAATACTTATCAGCCAGGAGCTTATCGAGTCCCTTCAATTCCTCCGGTACATGCTTCATAGTCCGGCAAATCGAATTGATTTCATGCGTAACACTCCAATACATACTCTCTATCTCGGCACGCGTCCGCAGGTCTACGATACCATGCGAGAAGAGTTCCAGTGACTCTTCACGTATCTGTTCGGCATCGTGCCAGTCTTCCAACATCGTACGCGGATTCAGATTATCCCATATCTCGTAGAGATCTTTCACCAGCTGATGGTCCGATTCCTTCGGTTCGAACTCTTCAGGCATCTCCGGCAGACTGGCAGTTTCCAGCACATCTATCACCAATATAGAGTGATGAGCCGTAAGCGAGCGTCCACTCTCGGTGATGATATTAGGATGTGGAATTCCGTTTTTATCGGCCGCATCCACGAAAGTGTACACACAGTCATTCACATATTCCTGTATGGAGTAGTTCACGGAGCTCTCGCTGCTCGACGAACGTGTACCGTCATAATCGACACCCAAGCCGCCACCGCAGTCCACAAAGTCTACTGCATACCCCATCTTGTGCAGGTTGATATAGAATTGGGCAGCCTCTCTCAGCGCTGTCTGGATGCGACGAATCTTCGTTATCTGGCTTCCAATGTGGAAATGAATCAGATGCAGGCTGTCTTTGAGTCCTTTCTCTTCGAGAATCTCCAATGCCTTCAACAGCTCCGACGAGTTCAATCCGAACTTAGAAGCGTCTCCACCACTTTCTTCCCATTTGCCACTGCCACTCGAAGCCAGCTTGATTCTGATACCCAGATTGGGCTTCACCTTCAGCTTCTTGGCCGCCTGAGCAATGATTTCAAGCTCGTTCAATTTCTCCACAACGATGAAAATACGCTTTCCCATCTTCTGTGCGAGCAGTGCCAACTCGATATAGCTCTGGTCTTTATAGCCATTACAGATTATCAGCGAATCGCTCTGGCACTGTACGGCAATCACTGCATGAAGCTCAGGCTTCGAACCGGCCTCCAAGCCCAGATTGAATTTGCGGCCGTGCGAGATGATTTCTTCGACTACCGGTTGCATCTGGTTCACCTTGATAGGATAGATGATGAAGTTCTCCGCTTGATAGTTATATTCCTTCTTCGCCTTATTGAAGCACGAAGCCGTCTTCTCGATACGGCTGTCAAGAATGTCGGGGAATCGCAGCAATACCGGTGGTGTCACGTCGCGCAGCAACAGTTCGTCCATCACATCGCGCAGGTCTATCTGTGTATTGTCCTTGCAAGGTGTAACATAGACATCACCCTTCGGGTTGATGCCGAAATAAGAGGTTCCCCATCCATTGATGTTGTAGAGTTCCTTGGAGTCTTCAACAGTCCATTTTTTCATCGAAGTATCTTGTTTAGGAAATTAGCTGAATAAATAATTATGTGCGCGTCGAGAGTGCTTACATCTGTACCAGCTCTCTCACTCTTTGCACAGAGATTTTGATTTTCTCGAAGTTGTCGAGCAGATTCACATCCAATATATGTTTGGCTTGGGCGTAGAACGGTTCCCGATATGCCAGCTGTTCATGAATAAACGACTCCACTTCTTCGGGAGTCTTGTTAAGCAGCAGGGGACGGACCGACCGTCCCATCTTCAAATGTCCGTATAGCACCTCCGGTGTAGCTTTCAGATAGACCGTCTCGCCCTGCCGGTTCATGTAGTCGATATTATCATAGAAGCAAGGCGTACCGCCGCCACAACTGATGACCACGTCCTCAAACTCGGCAATCTCGTGCAGCATGTTATGCTCTATCCGGCGGAATCCGACTTCGCCTTGTTCGTCGAATATCTGCTTCACCGTCTTGTGCATCCGGCTCTCTATATACCAGTCGAGGTCGTAGAAAGGTATGCCCAGTTCCTGCGCCAGTGCCTTTCCCACCGTCGTCTTGCCGGCACCCATGTAGCCTATGATAATGATTCGCTTCACTTCTTGCGACGCGTTTTAGCCTTCGGAGCCGGAGCAGCATTCACTATCTCCATACATTGTTCGTAAGTCAGTTCCGCTGCTTTCTCGTGTAGTGCCTTCGGCATGCGATAATTGTTACCATCGTAAGCAATATAAGGCCCATAGCGACCGTTGAGCACCTCCAGTTTGGCATCCTCGTCAAACTGCTTCAAGTGGCGCTTTTCTTCCTGCTCCACCTTTTCCTGAATCAGTTTTACAGCCGTCTCAAGCGTCACCGTCATAGGGTCTTCGCCCTTTGGCAACGACACGTATTTCTTATTGTGCATGATGTAAGGCCCGAACCTGCCCGAACCAATAACCACATCAGTACCCTCATACTCGCCCACCGTGCGGGGCAACTTGAACAGTTCCAGCGCCTCTTCGAGCGTTATCGTCTCCATGCTCTTGTCTGTCGGCAACTGCGAGAAGCGCGGCTTCTCATCGTCTTCGGCCGAACCTATCTGGACCATCGGACCGAAACGGCCGATTTTCACAAATACCGGCTTGCCCGATTTCGGGTCGATGCCCAACTCGCGTTCGCCAGCTTTATGCTCCGAACGTGCGTTCATCACCTTTTCCACTGTCGGTTCAAACTTCTTATCGAAGTCTCTCATCATGTCGTTCCACCCTTCCTTGCCTTCGGCTATTTGGTCGAACTGCTGCTCTACACGCGCCGTGAAGTTGTAATCCATGATGTCGGGGAAGTTCTTCATGAGAAAATCATTCACCACGATACCCGTATCTGTAGGCAGCAGTTTGCCTTTCTCGCTGCCCACCATCTCTTTCTTCACCCTACCGGCAATCTTGATTCCCTTCAGCACATCAATGGTGTACGAGCGCTCTTCGCCCTTTCTGTCACCCTTCTGTACGTATTCACGCTGCTGAATGGTGCTGATGGTCGGGGCATAGGTAGACGGCCTGCCGATACCCAACTCTTCAAGTTTGTGTACCAGACTGGCTTCCGTATAGCGGATAGGTCCTTGACTGAAACGCTCTGTAGAGCTTATCTCGCGACGCTGCAACACATCACCCTCCTGCATGGCAGGCAACATATTGGCAGCCTCTTCCGACGCATTGTCTTCGTCGTCTATCGACTCGCGATATACTTTCAGGAAACCATCGAAGGCTATCACCTCGCCCGTAGCCACGAATTTCTCGCCAGCCCCCGATATATTGATGGTCACTGTGGTTTTCTCTATCTGCGCATCGGCCATCTGACTGGCTGCCGTACGCTTCCAGATAAGATCGTAGAGACGCTTTTCCTGCGACGTACCCTCTATCTCGGCCGTATCCATAAAGGTCGGGCGGATAGCCTCGTGGGCCTCTTGCGCTCCCTTGGCATGCGTATGATAGTTGCGCGGTTTGCTGTATTCCTTGCCGTAACGACCAATGATTTCGTCCTTGCTCGTATTGATGGCCAGCGACGACAGATTCACAGAGTCGGTACGCATGTAGGTGATGCGTCCACCCTCATACAGCCGCTGGGCCACCATCATCGTCTGGCTCACGGTGAACCCCAGCTTGCGGGCAGCTTCCTGCTGTAGCGTCGAAGTGGTAAATGGGGGAGCAGGCGTGCGCTTCAACGGTTTCTTGGCAATGGTAGCCACCGTAAACTCCGCATCCTTGCACTTCTCCAAGAAAGCCAACGCTTCCTCGTGGGTCTTGAACCGGGTATCGAGTTCCGTCTTCAGTTCAGAGGCCGAGCCGTCGCTATGCACCAGTCCGAAGATGGCATTCACGCGGTAGTAAGGTTCTGTCTGGAAGGCCTGTATCTCTCGTTCGCGCTCTACGATGAGTCTCACGGCAACACTCTGCACACGACCGGCACTCAAAGCAGGCTTCACCTTGCGCCACAACACGGGCGAAAGTCTGAATCCCACCAGTCGGTCGAGTACACGACGGGCTTGCTGCGCGTTCACCAAGGCCATGTTCAGGCGACGCGGACTGTCGATAGCTGCCAGGATAGCAGGCTTCGTAATCTCGTGGAATACGATACGGCTGGTCTTCTCTTCGTCCAGCCCCAACACCTCACACAGATGCCACGAGATTGCTTCTCCCTCGCGGTCCTCATCGGAAGCGAGCCATATCTTGCTGGCTTTCTTGGCCGAAGCCTTCAGTTCGGCCACCAGTTTCTTCTTTTCTTCGGGTATTTCGTAGTCGGGTTCCAGCGTCTTTGTATCAATACTAAGCTCTTTCTTCTTCAAATCACGGATGTGTCCGTAAGAAGACATTACCTTATAATCCTTACCTAAAAACTTCTCTATCGTCTTTGCCTTGGCCGGGCTTTCGACGATAACCAGATTCTCTTGCATAGTTACGATTGTACGTTATTAAGGCGCAAAAGTAAATAAACTTTTTGCTTACACCTTATTATATATGCAGAATTTTCGTTTTCTTAACTATGTTATCATCTGAAGTACCTATTCCTGCGCGTAGGGCTGAATATACGTATAACCAGAATACCATTGTAGGGACGCGGCATGCCGCGTCCGCACGTGAGAGTGCCTCCTACAACTCACCAACTTAAAAACTCAAAGACTTATTTGTCGTGTGGAGTACCTGTCGGCACTCATCTTTTATCTTCCCTCTTTATCCGACGGTTGAAGCGAAGCGTAAACCACAGGACCGGAAGTGCAAGGAAGAATGAGTGCCGCGAGGTACTCCACATCACAAGTAAGTTTATGAGTTGCAGGGGCAAATAGAATTCTCTACTGACAGATATGAAACAGGGCAAAGTTGAACTATCATGTTCAGCTTTGCCCTATTGTTGAGAAAGATAACGCTTAGTCTTAGTACAATATAAACTCCATCTTAATTTTCAAGGGAGATTTGGAATCGGCGTCACTGGTTAGCGTACCAAACAAACTTCCTTTTATCCCAGCCCATCTATGCCCGGTAAATTCAATTTTGGAGTTATATTGTTTTGTTAAATTCTTATAGGTTTTGTCAACCGTCATCATAAACGTTTCCCATGCAACATTGATGGGTGCCAGGCGTGTAGGATGGTAAACAGACGTCGTGTTGTTCTTCAAATCTTTGACTGTAGCGTAGCAAGTGCTATTGGTCTTGATTGGTTCTTTTTCTTTTGGAGAATATATCACTTCGTTGGTCCTTTTCACATCATCTATATGTAGATGCAGCGTGATGACTGAGTCTTTTGTCTCCATCAACGTCACTTCCCAATCAAACCATGCGGGAATATCTGTTTGGTTTCCAGAACTGAAGTCCATATCAGATTTGTCAGCCATTATGTTTGCATTGACCTCGTTCATCGAGATATCATGATTGTTGAGTTTCCCTTGAAAGTAGTGCTGGTGATAAACGGCTTCTTTTGTTTCATCGTCATTACTGCACGAAGTTACAGATACTGTTGCCATAGCTACTAACATGACTAAGACTATAGCTTTTAGATTTTGAAGATGTCCCATGTTTCTATAATTTTATCTAATTCTTGTCGGTGCAATCACAAGATCTATTGAGCCTGTATTAAGTGAATACACTTGATACCCTTTTGAAGTTGCATACTTATCAGATCTGATGACGGGATCTTTAAAATTGAGCAAGATATTTCCAAGCTCATCATCTTCATCCTTATATTGGTAGGAGACGGTATAAGTCTTTTGAGTTGTTGATTGACCGCTAAAACCCAAATTAAATTTGGGTTCCTTACCATCACTCAAGCCAAATTCCGATTTAGCAACAAAGCTTACGGTGTAACTATTCGTTGTTGTTTTTAATTGTCCATTATCTTTTTCAATAATCTTTATATAATAGCTAAGTGGAGTGTTGGTTAAATCCCACGCATCAGCAATATACATATCCATAGAGGACAAATCTACCCACTTACCTTTCAAGTCGTCAGGAGTTGTTGAGTACCACCATTTGCTATGCCTGAACGCAGTATGATGCTTGTAGCGCACGTGAAATTTACTAATGTAGAACAAATCTGAGCCTTTTACAGAAATTGGTTTGGTTTTCACTAAGCTATTTCCCCCTTTATACGATAGAAAGACAAACTCAAAAGCTCCATTTGTCCACAAATCTTTTGCGATCTGCTCTGTCGAGGGATGCCATTTTTTATAGAATACATCATTCTCTAGTTTAGGATCTTCTTTTGAATGCTCGTCTATAATTTGACTATATTTACTAGGAGAAACTCTAAACATATAAAGCTTTTCTCTTACGTGAGAGTCTAACTTTCCATTTGACGGATTCTGAGGAGAAAGATTGTAATAAATGTATTCCCTATCTATCAAATATCTATTATTCTTTGCGAGGTTGTAGGCTTCTATACAGCGTGAGTCAAGTTGCTCTTTTTTCAAATACGGTACCTCCTCAGGAGCAACTTCTGAATTATCTTCGTCATAATAAGAAGTTCTAGTTTGATTTACTTTTGTTCCATCAAATGCCGGGTCTACAAAGTCATAGTGCAATGGTGCATTACTTACGCGTGTTGATGAAGTACTTCCGACGACCTTCATTCTCTCGTTGCTTTTGACAACCAGGAATGGAAAGTCAGGCAAGCTGCCTGCGGGTAAAGAAAGCAGAGAGTCACCTTCGGCAAAGAACACGGAATTGTCATTACCTGCCGCATAGGTTGTGGCTATTTGAGCCTGAGAAGGATTCCATTTGTTGACGCTAAAAGCATTGAAGCTACCCAAATCGGGAATCATAATAGTCAAGAGAGGTACGCTGTTTTCTATGGCACTGATTTCTTCCTCTGAAGAACATTCTACAAGAATATCACGCAGTGTCTTTCCCTGTTTTATCACCTTATCCTTGACATAGGGATAAAATACATCGTAGTCTTTGTCAAACTGTTTTTGTGCCTCTTGCTTGAGAAAGATTCTCAAAGAGGCATCTTTCGCTGCTGCTACCGATAGAATCTTTGCAAAGCTTCTTTCTGCCACAACTTCGCTTACTTTCTTTTCAGCAGGATTACTTGTTACTCCATTACTTGCAGTTTCGACCATATCAGAGCCACAGGATGCAAACACGATGGTAGAAAGTGCACACGTTAGAATTGATCTAACAATCCTTTTGTGTTTTTTTGTCATACTGTTTTGTTTTTTGGTATCTTAATCGGTTGCAAAGATACGAAATTATATTGAGAATACCAAATGATATGGCTTTCTTAGTTTTTCTTGTCAACCTGTCTACTCGTCAACTTGTCTACTTTAAAAAAGTGCAAGGCCTTTGCAGCATTACTGACTGGGCTTTGCAACATTGCTGTTTGGCCTTTGCAGCGATGTTGCCAAGGCCTTGCACTTTTTTGAGGTTGTGGGGTTGAGGTTTTAAGTTTGTGAGTTTATGAGTCCTTTAGTTATTGGTTGCTCCGAAACGATGGCTTTTGCTCGTTCTTCTCTGATGTTTCCTTCCCTTCTGTCCTTTTGTTTTTCTGTCAAAGACATCAGCTATTTTTCAGACTATATAAAGGCAGTCTTACCCCCTGTAACAGCAGCACAAAAACAGACCGGGGACAATCTCAGCATTTGCCAGATTGTCCCCGGTGATGTATAGGGGCAGCCCTTCGGGCCTATAACAGATTACAGGATTCATGTGTAGAGTGCCAACCCACTCTCTTGTTGTGTACTACACCATGTGTACGGGCGCTTATGGCACGATAACCTTGCGTACGCGCTGGCCCGCTTTGACCACATACACGCCTTGACGAGGCTTGGCAAAACTGGCCTGACCGCCCTCCAGACGCTTTGCAGCAAGAGTCTGACCCGCACTGTCAAACAAGATTACGCTTGCATGCTTATGTTCATCTGCCGTCACTTTGATGCCGTCCGCAGTCACCTCTACCAAGAATAATTCTTTTTCCAGCCGTGCTATATCCGTGGTATATTGCTGTTCGGCCGGAACAATATTACCCATGAAGATAAGGGCTTCATCGCCTGAAGCCGAGACTACGGGCTGTGTTCCGATACTGGTAAGGCTGTTTGCTGTAGTGGAATAGGCCACTACAGGCATGGCAATGACGGTATAGTTGTCGGCCAGACAGCCCGTAGCCGCTCCCAGCATGAGCGAAACTAGTGCTAGATGCTTCATGATGGCTTATTTTTTAGTGAGAACTACTCCTTCTTGGCGATCCTGGTCGACCGCAGTAAAGAAGCATTTACCTTCGCCAACCTTGACAACTGGCGTATACCAGGGCTTCACATGTTTAAGCTTCGGTTCTTCAGGGTGTGTACTGCGATTCTCTGTTTCCTTGAGTTTATAATCCGTCAGAAGCAACATACCTGTCGGTGTCAACGTCCAACTGAACGTACCCTCAATGATTGCTTCATATTGTCCATCAACTTCTTTCTGGTAAAGAGTACCTGTACCGTCTTTCTTAAAGGTATAGGTAAGCTTGGCGATGCCATCAGATTCATGACTGTCATTGAGCGAAGCGGCAGGTTCTTCACCGTCCCATGTACCGATGAGTTCGGCCGGAGTTATCACTCCGCTCAGTGTCTGGGCACACAAGGCAAAGGGAACGCTGGCCATCTTGGCCACACCCGTCTCCTTACCATCTACCAATGTGGCAAAATAGTAGTCGCCTTTCGACCAATCCATCTCGGCAGGAATATCGAGCATCAGATTGCAAGTACCGTGTTTATCGGTCTGTACGTTGAAATCCTTGCTGAATACAGCTGTGCCATGCTCGCCACCTTGGCGTACCTCTACCTTAATGGCAACGTTGGCATTCACTTTGATTTTTCCCGTCGCAGGGTCAAGTACCATAATCTGATAGGCGATTTGCTGTGGCACGCCTGCGAGAACGGTCTGGCTCATCATAGTAAACAATAAGCACAAAAGAGTAAAAAGCTTCTTCATTGAGTTTTGTGTAATTGGTTAATAAATATTTGTTACGATAGAGAGGGATATATGACGGTGCGACATGACAGAGAATACTGTTTTGACTTATGCCTCCCCATAATCACCTATCGCACGCAAAGATAAGCAATTTGTTTTACACACAACTCTTTTGTTGAAGAAAAAGTTTTTGCACCGAGTTTTTATCCTTTCCTTGCCGTTTTCGAGGGCAATCGCATGTGCAGTTGGAACAATGCCGGCAAGAAGATACAGAGCGAGAAGGCCAACCACAGATATACACGCACCTGACTGCCACCGGCCAGGTTTACGAGCTTCATATCTGCCATTCCGGGCATGAGATTGGTCACTACGTAGGCTATGGTATTGTTCACCCAGTGCAAGACTACGCCGGGGACGATACTGTCTGTACGATAATACAGCCATCCCAGCAACAATCCTAGCAGCACGGCATGCACGAATTGGGGCAGATTTCCATGCACACTGCCGAAGAGTACTGCCGAAATGAGAATGGCAACCCAATGCCACTTCTGCCCCATCGCTCCCAGCAGGCGACGCAGGATAGCACCACGGAACACCATTTCTTCCACGAACGGAGCTAATATTCCGATGACCACATAGCCCAACGGTTCGCTCATGATGCCGATAAACATGCGCTCCAGGTAGTCGGGCATATCCATCTCCAGCACCTCTTGCATCCATATAGAGGGTATCAGCGTACCCATTGTTGCCACTGCCACCCATACCAGCGTGAGCCAAGGGCGCGTGGCTATATAGCTGCGAGAGCAGGGTGTCCAGCGGCGCCAATAGAAAATAGCGATGGTCAGCAGACTGCTTATCACCGTCGCCACGATGACATTCATCGCACTGGGCAGCCAGCCATGCTGTAAGGCCGTCATGATTTCAGTTGCGCTCTTACCCGAAGTACCCATATCAATGGCCTCTGTAGCAAACTGCACAAATAGCTGAAGCAGGATGAACACGATGAGATACCATGCCACATCCAGTATTGTCTTTAATGTCTTATTCATTCCTATACTCTTAAAATCGTTCTTATTTCCACTTCGTCTTGTTTCAATCGCTCCACCAGCTGCCGTATGTTGTCGTATCGTTCTTCGCTGCGTGTGCGCCTGATAAACTCTACTTCCACCCTACGCCCATAGATGTCGCCATCGAAATCGAAGATATACACTTCCTGGGTACGGTCCGTGCCATTGTACGTAGGTCGTGTACCAATGCTCATCATGCCACCATACGTCGCCGAATCGCCTTCCACGCGCACCCTGACAGCATACACACCCATAGCCGGTACGAGCTGGTCGCTACCCTCTACATCTATATTGGCAGTGGGATAGCCCAGTTTCCGGCCTTCCTGGAAGCCGTGGACCACTCGTCCGCCGATGCTGTAACGATAGCCCAGGCAGCGGTTGGCCAATTCTATCTCGCCCTCTTGCAGCTGCGACCGAATGACCGACGAACTCACATTGACACCCTCCAGCACGAAAGCCCGGCTACGAACTACATCCATCCCCAACTCCCGGCCATAGCCTACATAGTCATCGAAGCCCTCGGTCCGGTTGTGTCCGAAGCGGTTGTCGTAGCCTGTCAGCAGACAGCCCACGCCCAGTTGTTCGCGCAACACCTGATTCATAAACTCACGGGCAGTCAGTCCGGCCATCTCGCGGTCGAAATCCAACACCACGACACAGTCTGCACCAGCCTGTTCCAGCAGCTCCAGCTTACGCTCATGCTGTGTCAGTTGCTGTGGCACATAGTCATTTTGCAACACAGCCCTTGGGTGTCTTGCAAACGTAATGACCATAGAGAGCATGCCCCGACGGGCTGCCTCGGCCCTCAACTGCTCTATCAGAAACCGATGTCCAAGATGCACTCCGTCGAAAAAACCGACAGTGGCCACACTTGGCAGCAATGGTTTCACCTGATGTCCGATGATTTCTATTTTGCTCATTTATTGCTTGTTTCTCAGTCTCAAGCCCCATCTCCACAACTCGCCGAACCACAATACCACCGAAGTTGCACCGATAATCGTGAGCCATTCGGTAGCCGAGAGGGGTACGGTGCGGAACATCTTACCGCCGAACGTGACGATAAACCACTGCCCACCCAATATGATGAGCAGCACAAGTCCCAATCCTTTATCGGCCCACAGGCGACGGAAAGCCGAATGATGCGACCCCAGACACTTGGCGTTGAACAGATTCCAGAACTGCAACATCACGAAAGTGGTGAAGAAGATGGTCAGTTCGTGGATATCAACTCCTGCCGTTCCGTGGCTCTCCACGATGATGAGATATATCAGCATCAGCACAAAGAAAGCCGTTCCACAGAAGATGATACCGCGGGCCATGCTGTTAGATATAATGAAATCGCTCTGCTTGCGTGGCCGCTCGGTCATCACCTCACGCGAAGGGGGCAACGACGCCAGTGCCATAGCAGCAAACGTGTCCATAATCAGGTTCACCCAGAGTATCTGGGTAACGGTCAATGGCATTTCTGTTCCAACCACCGAACCGCCCAGTACGAGCAACAGGGCTGCAAGGTTCACTACCAACTGGAAGAAGAGGAAACGCTGAATATTCCGATACAGCGACCGTCCCCACATCACGGCATTGGCTATTGAGCCGAACGAGTCGTCCAGCAGAGTCATGTCTGACGCCTCCTTGGCCACGCTCGTACCGCTTCCCAGCGACAAACCCACGTGCGCATAGTTCAGCGCAGGAGCATCGTTAGTGCCGTCGCCCGTCACTGCTACCACATGACCACGACGCTGTAGCAACTCCACGAGCCGTTGCTTATCGGTGGGTTTGGCTCTCGACATCACACGTATCTGCTCTGCACGCTCGTACGCCTCGTCGTCTGAGAGGGCAGCCCATTCCGTTCCTGTGATGAATGCTGCCCCAGGCGTACGCTCATCGCAGACGCCTATCTGACGTCCTATCTCTGCTGCTGTGGCGGCAGTGTCGCCCGTTACGATCTTCACTTCGATGCCGGCATTGCCACAAGCCGACACAGCCGCAGGCACATCCTCGCGTATCGGGTCTGAAATCGCAGTGATTCCCTGTAGCCTGCAACCTCTGGCAAAGGCCAGCGTACGCATAGCTTTATGCTGGTAGTCGGCCAACCGCTTCGATATATCGGCCCGCTGTTCATCGGTCATGTCGCAGTACTTCATGATAATTTCGGGGGCTCCCTTGATAAATCTTGTACCACCGGGTACGGTGGTCGACATGTATTTCCGCTCGGTAGAGAACGGCTGACGCTCCACCACCGGATGTTCCCTACGCAATTCGGCATAGTCGAACCCTTCTTTCCGCATCCAGTTCAGCAACGCTACCTCCGTAGGATTGCCTATACCTTCGTCTCCATTCAGCTCGGCTGTGGTGTTGGCTGCTATCGCTATAGCCATCTCGCGCTCGTCACCGTCTACGATGAGCATGTCGCCTACAGTCATTCGATTCTGTGTGAGCGTTCCTGTCTTGTCGGTACAAATGACCGTCACAGCTCCCATCGTCTCACAGGCATGCAACTTACGCACCAGATTGTTGCTCTTCAACATACGTCTCATGTTCAGAGCCAACGATAGGGTGACGGCCATCGGCAATCCTTCGGGAACGGCCATTACTATCAGCGTAACGGCCATCATGAAGTATTTCAGCACCGTCTCGGCCATCAGCAGATAGTTAGTACTGTGCCATACAGCCGGATTGGTGAGTATATCGTGCAGCAGGAACGCCACGAAAGCCAGGATGGAAACTCCTGCTCCCACCTTGGAAACGAGCTTGGCCAGCTTGCTCAGCTGTATATTGAGAGGAGTCTTGATATCAGTAGTCTCGGCTGATTTACGTGCCACCTTG
Source organism: Prevotella mikamonis (assembly GCF_055381405.1). NCBI lineage: Bacteria > Pseudomonadati > Bacteroidota > Bacteroidia > Bacteroidales > Prevotellaceae > Prevotella > Prevotella mikamonis. The sequence continues at coordinate 2,426,961 of NZ_AP035785.1, read as the reverse complement.
CCTATCTCGGTCTCATCGCCCACGGCACGCACCACGGCCACACCCTGACCGCTCATCACCATCGTCGAGCGCAGGATGATGTTGACCGGATAAGTAGATTTGTTTTGCTCCTTACTGGGGTCGGCATGCTTTGTCGTAATAGGCTCGCCCGTCAGCGACGATTCGTCTATCTGCAAGTCGACCGACTCCATCAGCTGTGCGTCGGCAGGCACTTCGTCGCCTACTTCTATCAAGACGATATCGCCCACGACGACATCGCGGCGCGGAATTTCCATCACCTGTCCGTCGCGACGCACTTTTACGGGCTGCTCGTCGGTCAATGCCGTGAGTACATTAAACTTCCGCGCGGCATCGCGTTCGAAGTAGAAGCCCACCGTCGTAGCCAGGAATATGGCCACAAAGATGCCGATGGTCTCTACAAAATCATTTTCCACAAAGGCCAATATCAGCGACACCGTGGCTGCCACCAGCAGGATTTGGATAATCGGGTCGCGATATTTATCGGCATATAGTTTCCAAAGCGAAGTCCTGGCAGGTGGGGTCAGCACATTCTCGCCATGTATCTTGCGGCTTTCCTCGACCTCAGAAGCACTGAGGCCATGTCTCATTCTCTCTGTCGCAGTATTTTCTGTATTCATTCATCAATGTTTTGTGCAAAGTTAATTCAATTTATCCACCCATCCAAACACCCATCCTATATTTAGGAAAAAAGTAAAAAATAAGAGGTAAGCGACCGGCTTCCTTACCCGTCCCTTACCTCTTATTCGAATTATTTCCGTTGCTGCCATCCTTTCGCAGAAAGGTGTCAGCACACCATTTTTATCTCATGGCCCAATAATTGCCTTCTCCGGTAGCCATCTTCAGTTTGTAGATACCGGCCTCGTCTTGTGTCACGGTCACATCCTTACCATCGCCCAAGTGAGCCTGGATAGTACCGTCGTCGTTGAATGTGAAGAGATCTGTGGTCTTGCCATCCTGCTTTTGCGACCACGTCTTGGTCTCATCATTATACACGAAGAAGAGTTTCTCGCCCGTAGGCTTGGTGATTTCGTAGCCGTCTTTCAGTGTCTTTACGGCATAATAGCGTCCGTCTTGCCCCATCACCTGTTGTGTCTTCCCTACTTTCTGGGCCAGCGGATTACTCCCCGACCAGAATTCCATTGTATTCAAAACGAGTACATCTGCTAATGTGCAAACTCCGTAGGCCGGTGAAATAACCAAGAAGATAAGCTCATTGAGAAACTTGCTGTTGGTAGCACGCTTGTTCCAGCTAGCGAGCTTGTTAAAAAGGGCAAACGAGCCTACACACGATGTAGTAAGAAGTGTGGCCGCCATGAAAGCAGCAACGACACCAAGATGATTTTTCTTCATAAAGTTTGTTTTTTAAGATTGATAACAGCCTGTAAAATTACAAAATATCTGGGAAAGTCAAACAGATTGACCTTGTTTAACATTTTGCCGACTACAGCACCAGCCCCATGCGCAATTCAAATGTCTGGGCATGCACATTGTCATAATACTTATACCGCGTGGTACGCAGAAAATAGCTTCCACTCAGTTCCACCCCCATGCCATTGCGCAGCCTGAACACGAAGAGAGGGTTCAGCACCAGCAGTTCGGCGTTGCCCCGGTCGCCCTGTGCATTCAGGTAGAGTGGATTCACCGTGGCCAGGTCTTTCTGTTCATATCCCTTCCAAGTATAGATATGATAGTAGTCAACATTGAAGGCAAAGAGTCCCATACGTGGGAAGACCATCTGTGTATTGAGCTTGATGCTGTATCCGCTACCCATGTTGTAGTCGCGGTCTATGATGTTATAATAGTCACTTTTAGTCCCACCAAGCAGTATTCCATTGACAAATACACGCTGTTCTAGACGCTCCAGATTGCCCACATGGGGAAACCTGTAGATGATTCCGGGACCGAACGAGGCTGCTTCGCTGATGCGATAGGGAGTCAGCGAAGTACCGTTCTTCACCGGACTGGAATCGTAATAGTTGAAATGCTGAAAGATACCGAACTGGCTCTGGATTCCGTCAAAATCCTGATTCTGCACTCCCCAAAGGCGACCGAGCAGATGGATGCTATTCACCAAGGGTTGATTGCCCGACAGGCCAAACGTCACATTGGCCACAAAGTAGTCGTAGGGCTGCATCGTCTCTTCTCTGAAAGGGTCGCCATACTCCAGAAAGAAGGTCACATAGGGATTGCTTTCACCCCGGAACAGGCCACCGTCATCGGCCAGATAGCGCAGTCCGACAGTGGTTTTGAAATCTACCGGAAACCGCTCGTAATCGTGGTAGAGATAGTTTTCGTGCCTGATGTGCCACGCATCTCCGCCAAGCAACCTTACCATCCCCTGCATCGGGTTCACCACCGTAGCCCCAAACTCGCGCAGAAAGCGACGGAAGCCGCGTGTGCGGTCGTTGAGTATCAGGGCCGAGATACGATGGGTAACTTCGCCAATGGCTATTCCTCCGAACGTAGTAGCCAGCAGGTCGTTGATGGCCGGTGGCTCTTGCTCGCCCAGAAATTCCCACATCAGACTGCCACCGAACGCATAGGGAGCGCTCTGCCAGAACGAAAGGCCGTGGCTGCGGGCACTGTTATAGTAGAGATTGCCATGATAAGGATGGGCAAACAGATTGGTAGAGAACTGGTCGTTATCCCACACAAACGCATGGCGGAAGTTATGGCCAATGGTCTTGAACGTCACTTTGGCAAAGTCTTCGCCCAACACGAAACGGTCGAAACCATGTACCAGCACATTGATACCGGCCGCCTGAAGGGCCGCCTTCCACGGACGGGACTGCAAGTAATCGGCATCGTCGGTGCGAAACCGGTTGTGCCATGCCAGCGAATCTGTCGGGACAATAGCCCCATAGGGCGCAATGTCGCGCCCATGCTGTACCACGATGGTATCTGAGAGATTCTGCGCCCGTGCCGACACCACCATTGCGAATATGATAAGGATGAGAGAATACTTCTTCATTTCTGTTTATTTACGATTGTAACGAATGGAGATACCGCCCTGAACCAAGAAACCATGCCGATAATCGCCACCGCCATAATAGCGCGTGTCTCCATATCCCGTGCTGACGAAAGCTCCCACTATGCCGTTTACTTGGTAGTCCATGTTCAAGTGTACTTGCAAGGAATAGAGCCGCTTGGGAGTCTCCTGACTGTTCGGTTCGAAGGTTTCGACATGAAAGAATCCCACGTCACCACTCACCGTCCATCGTGGCCACAGCCTGAAATACTGCCCGATACGGTAGTAGACAGCACCCGAAAACTCCTTGTCAAGTCCCAGATAGTGAGTTCCCACACCTATTATATTATAGGTACTGTAGTTGCGGAAGCGCACCGCCACGTTCAACTTGGAGGTAGTTCCCGCAAAAACGAGGAAGTCGACACACGTCTTCGGGTTCACATTCACCAATCCTATCTTGTGGGCAATCGTATCTTGAGTATAGTTGATGATGCCTACCTGCCAACCGCGAGGGTGGCTCACCGCCACATTGAGTACACCTATCTGCGACCCGTTCAGGCTGTCGGCATAGTTATAGGGCGCTACCTGCAATCCACGCATATACCCCGAACACACATTCACAGCCCCGGCTATCTGCATCCCTTCCTTGATTCCCATAGAGATATTGGTAACGCCCGCTATCTGTGTACCCTTCATCGGCGTAGTGCTCACATTGGTAAGTCCGGCTATCTGGAAACCGGCCATGTGATGCGACACCGTCATGAGTCCGCCTACAGACAGTCCGCGCATCTCGCCGGGCACGACCGAAGAGACCAACCCTATCTGAACACCGCGCAAGGTATCTACCTTACTGAACAGTCCCAGGTTGAAATGCCCTACCAGCCGACCGTCGGTCGTATGACGATTGACGCCAAACCCTATATTCGGTATTCCCTTCTGCGCGTGCAACAACGCGGCACTACACATAAGCAGCAACAGCATCAAGCTCCTTGGAAAGGCTGCATTCAGACACCGCAAGAATAAATTGATTCGCATAACAGACTATACTTATTCCATGCAAAGTTAGTAAAGATGGTTTAGACGAAAGAACAGACGGACAGAAGTTTTTTATAAGTTCGTGAGTATATGGGGGGGTGAGTCAATAAGTTCATGAGTTATCACTCATCAACACGTTTCCCGGCCAATAATTAGGAGGATATGCAATTCACTCTCTACAAGTCAGAAACTAAATCACTCAATGACTTATAGACTTAAAATCAGCCCGAAGGACTACTTGGTCATAATCACAGGATGAAGCGGAACGTCAACCTACAGGACAAGACTGGGAAGACTAACGAGTCTGAAAGACTCTCCCCTCTCATATCACATCTTGTTGTATATTCTTCAGATGATGCTGCTATTCTACCACAGGCAGTTCATAGAGATATTCCGGAGCAAAGTCGGCACCATTCTCCCATTCTATGGTGTTGAATTTGACCGCGAACCGCTTAAACATTTCAGGGTCTCTAAGAGGTTCGAATATCTTGCCATGTAGTGAATTTGCCAAATCGACTGTTTTCTCCACATTATCGTTGAACCACAGCCTTACGCGGTAGCCTCCTACATATTCTGCTTTCACAACTTCTGTAAACATACTTCTACCTATTTTCATTTTAATGGTTCTATCTTTTCAAGTGGGTCGCCCTTGCACGCTCTCTCCCAATTAGCCATCAACTCGTCTCTATGCAAGTCGAGCCATTCAAGAATCATACGCAGGGCACGCCCTGGCATTTCACCTTTTACCACACCATCCTGTATAGAAACTATAATTTTGTAGTCACCATACCAAGCATGGAAATGAGCGGGCGCATGGTCTGCAAAATTCATCATGATAATAATTCCATAGAAGAAACTAAGTTGTGGTATATCCGTAACGTTTTTTGCAAAGATAATCTTTTCTTCCGACAAATACAAATGTCAGAGGTTTTTCCCCATATCACTGCAAAGCCTTGGCAGTGTTACTGTTCGGGCTTTGCAGCATTGCTGTTTGGCCTTTGCAGCGATGCTGCCGAGGCCTTGCAGTAATATCAAGCTGAGCTTTATACCCGTTTGCACCATCTTTGCCTGCGGCCAAGATAGGCTGCATCTCAACAAAATCAAAGTAAAACAGGAAATCATTTACTATGCGATTTGCAGCATCTTTACCTTTGGTGAAGATGCGCTGCACTCAGGAAAGTCAAAACAAAACAACGTTTTATTTTGACTTTCCATTCGTTTGCACTATCTTTGCGATAAAAAGGAAGAGAGATGACGACGCATCCTTTGTGGGAAGATACATATTGGCTGATTCTCTTGCAGCTATACCTGAAGAAACCTGTCGGCGTAAAGGCGCTTTATTCGAAGGCCTTGGTCGACGTGGGAATGGAATTGCATATACATCCGGCATATCTATACCAGCAGATGTTCCATATACGCACGCTCGACACACCGGGCATGAAAAAGCTGTGGGACACGTATGCCGTGCATCCCAAACGGTTGGCAAGAGAGGTGAAACGCCTACAGGCCATGCGTGGATTCGGACGCCCCGACGACTTTTACGAGGGGGTGGGTATCCACGAAACTTTCGAGACCGACTTCAGACCTGTTGCAGCCGACAGTCCGCTGACGCCTGCCATGCTCATCATGACGCTCGACCTCTACTTCCGACTCACACCCATTACGATGGTGGAAGAGACGCCCGAAGTGGCCGAACTGGCCACCCTCATGGGCATAGACGCACGACATGTGGTGGAAGCAATGGAGGCTTTCCAGCTCTGCGACCCTTATCTTTCCAGGCCTCAACAGCCACATGCACTGCTCGAACCATGCCGACGTGTGTGGAACAGATATGGCAACGGTAATCCGGAGGAACTCTCGTCGATGGCCGCACAGCTGTCAGCGTATTTCAAAGAATAGTCTATGGCACAGAAACTCGTACAGACCCAACAACAGAAACTGGCACAGATACAGCGATTGTCGCAACAGCAGATGCTCAACGTGCATCTGTTGGAGATGCCATTGACCGAACTGGAAGAGAGCGTGAATGCCGAGCTGGACGATAATCCTGCACTCGAAAAAGGCGACGAAGAGATGGGTGAGACCAACGTGGACGAGCGTCTCGACGCTCAGGATGAGGACTTCGATACAGAGAACGAGCGCGAGGAGCGACAGGACGCGCTCGATGCCGCACTCGAAAACATCGGTCGCGACGACGAGATGCCGCAGACTTACAGTGGCAGCAACAATCAGAATGCTGACTACGAAGAAATGGTCTACGGCGATACCACGTCGTTCTACGACAAGCTGAAAGAGCAAATGGGCATGATGGAACTGTCGGAACAGGATGCCGAAGTGATGGAATATCTCATCGGAAGCCTAGACGACGACGGACTGCTACGCAAGGAGCTGGACAGCATCTGCGACGAACTGGCCATCTACCATAATATAGATATACCCGAACAGGAGGCGGAACGACTGCTCGGACAGCTTCAGACGATGGATCCGGCGGGCATCGGAGCGCGCTCGCTACAGGAATGTCTGCTGCTACAGATAGACCGCAAGCCCGACAACAAGCTCAAGGAATACATGCAACGCGTGGTCAACGACTACTTCGAAGAGTTCACGCGCAAGCATTGGGACAAGATTCAGAGCCAACTGGGACTAAGCGATATACAGACCGAGACACTGCATCGGGAGCTGGTGAGGCTCAATCCGAAGCCCGGAGCATCGCTCGGTGAGACCGAGGGACGAAGCGTACACCAGATAACCCCCGACTTCATCGTCGACACAGCCGATGACGGCAGCGTGAGTTTCTCGCTGAACAGGGGAAACATCCCGGAACTGCATGTATCGGAATCGTTTGCCAATATGATGGCAACCTACAAGAACAACAAGGGCGGAATGAACCGCCAGATGAAAGAGGCACTACTCTATGCCAAGGGAAAAGTGGACAAGGCACAGGGATTTATCGAAGCCGTGAAGCAGCGACAGCACACCCTCACCGTCACCATGAAGGCTATCATCGACTGGCAACACAAGTTTTTCGAAGACGGAGACGAGGCCGACCTACGCCCGATGATTCTCAAGGACATTGCCGACAAGACGGGACTGGACATCTCTACCATCAGCCGTGTGAGCAATGTGAAGTATGCCCAGACGCGATGGGGAACATTTCCGCTGCGCCATTTCTTCACCGACAGCTACACCACCGAGGACGGTGAGGAAATGTCTACACGCAAAATCAAGCTGGCCCTTAAGGAAATTATCGACAAGGAAGACAAGCGCAAGCCCATGAGCGACGACTTGCTGACGGCCGAGATGAAGAAGATAGGCTATCCGATAGCACGCCGAACGGTGGCCAAGTACCGTGAACAGATGGGCTTGCCCGTGGCAAGGCTGCGCAAGGCGTAGCTGCCCGACAGGCCATTGGCAACGAACAGACGATTTAAGATAAACTATAGACAATGAAAGAAAAAGACCTTATAACGGCTGCGAGAATCATCAGCATCATCTTCTCGCCTTTCTATCTGCCACTATTGGGACTGGTAGCGCTCTTCGTGTTCAGCTATCTGAGCATGCTTCCGCTGTCGTACAAGCTCTCGGTCCTGGCGATGGTCTATCTCTTTACCATCCTGACGCCCACGCTGCTCATACACATGTATCGCCGTTATCATGGCTGGACACTCATCGAACTGGGTGCCCGCGAGCGACGCATGGTGCCCTATGTCATTTCCATCCTGTGCTACTTTGCCTGTTACTATCTGATGAATCTGCTCCATGTACCCCACTTCATGGGTGGTATTCTGGTAGCGGCACTCGTCATTCAGATTATCTGCGCCCTCATCAACGTATGGTGGAAGATTTCCACCCATGCCGTAGCAAGTGGCGGACTGGCCGGTGCGCTGATGGCCTTTGCGCTCATCTTCGAGTTCAATCCCGTATGGTGGCTGTGCCTGGTGATGATATTGGCCGGGCTGGTGGGCACAAGTCGCATGATTCTGCGGCAGCACACATTGGCCCAAATCGTTGCGGGCTTCTTCTTAGGATTATTATTGGCGTTTGTCGCCATAGCGATTATATAATTAAACATCCATCTATATGAAACCTATTGTGAGTATTATCATGGGCAGCACAAGCGACCTGCCCGTCATGGAAAAAGCTTGTAAATGGCTCGAAAGTCAAGAGATTCCCTTCGAAGTAAATGCCCTTTCGGCTCATAGGACACCCGCAGCGGTAGAAGCTTTTGCCAAAGGTGCTCGCGAACGCGGTATCAAAGTCATCATAGCAGCAGCCGGCATGTCGGCCGCCTTGCCCGGCGTCATAGCAGCATCTACCCCACTTCCCGTCATCGGAGTGCCTATCAAAGGCATGCTCGACGGGCTTGATGCCATGCTTTCCATTATACAGATGCCCCCCGGAATACCCGTGGCTACGGTGGGAGTGAACGCTGCCCAGAACGCAGCCATCCTTGCAGCACAGATTATTGCAGTCTCCGACGCCGACATGGCAGCCAAGGTTGATGCCTGGAAAGCGTCTCTCGGACAGAAGATAGAGAAGGCCAATGCAGAACTGGCAGATATAAAGGACTATAAGTTCAAGACCAACTAATGACTGATTTATTCAATTATCAACGGCGCAACACATCTGTTGTGCATATCGGAGCTATCGACATGGGTGGCGAAAACCCCGTCCGCGTGCAGTCGATGACGACCACCAACACCAACGATACCGACGCATGTGTGGAGCAAGCTGAGCGTATCATCCGTGCCGGAGGCGAACTTGTGCGCCTCACTACACAAGGTTCGAAGGAGGCAGAAAACCTCAAAAACATCAATGCCGGCATTCGCTCGCATGGCTACAGCACACCGCTTGTGGCCGATGTACACTTCAATCCCAACGTGGCCGACGTAGCTGCGCACTATGCAGAGAAGGTAAGAGTGAATCCGGGAAACTATGTCGACCCTGCCCGCAAGTTCATCAAGCAGGAATATACTGACGAAGAATACGCACAGGAGTTGAAGAAGATAGAAGACAGATTCGTACCGTTCCTCAACATCTGTAAGGAAAACCACACGGCAGTCCGCATCGGTGTGAACCACGGCTCGCTCTCCGACCGCATCCGCAATCGCTATGGCGACACGCCCGAAGGCATCGTGGAGAGCTGCATGGAGTTTCTCCGCATCTGCAAGAAAGAAAATTTCAGCGACGTGGTTATCTCCATCAAGGCATCCAACACGGTAGTGATGGTGCGCAGTATGCGCCTTCTGGTCGACACGATGGACCGCGAAGACATGCACTATCCACTGCATCTGGGCGTGACCGAAGCCGGCGAAGGCGAAGACGGGCGCATCAAGAGCGCAGTAGGAATAGGGGCTTTACTGGCCGACGGCATCGGTGATACCGTGCGCGTATCGCTCAGCGAAGAACCCGAATGCGAGATTCCGGTGGCCCGACATCTGGTAGATTACCTCGGAAAGCACAGCGGTCACATGCTCATTCCGGCCGAACCGTATGCCGGTTTCGACTGGTTGCACCCCGAACGTCGCCGTACTAAGGCCGTACACCACGTGGGTGGCACGCAAGTTCCAGTGGTTATCGCTAACCAAGGCAACGACGACAGCCGCAACGAACAGACTCCTTCGCAGCGTCCCGACTACATCTATGCCGGCACAGCACTGCCCGACAAGCCCTTCCCCGGACAGCACTACATCCTCGATTTCAACGCCTATGCCGAGCTGGCCAGCCAAGGTGGCGACGTTTCCCACGTCTTCCCCATCTTCCCGGTAAGCGCCATGCCGTTCGTAGGACAGATTTCTGCCCCACTCAAATTCCTCGTTCTGCAATTCGGCAGTCCCACAGAAGAATACCTGGCATGCCTCAAGAACCATCCGGAAGTGGTCGTGGTATGCGTTTCCAACCACCAAAACCGACTGGGAGAGCAGCGTGCCCTGGTACACGAAATGATGAATGCCGGCGTGCAGAATCCCGTGGTCTTCGCTCAGATGTATCGCCATTCGCAGACAGAGAGAAGCGAACTGCAACTCGAAGCGGCTGCCGACATGGGCGCACTGATGATAGACGGGCTAACCGACGGTATCTGGCTGATGAACGACGGCGACATTCCGCAGAGCTTCATCGACCAGACTGCCTACGGCATCTTGCAGGCTTCGCGCCTTCGCACCACCCGCACAGAGTACATCAGTTGTCCCGGATGTGGCCGAACCCTATACAACCTACAGCAGACCATCGCCCGAATACGCGAGGCAACAAAAGACATGAAGGGCCTCAAAATAGGCATCATGGGATGTATTGTGAACGGTCCGGGCGAGATGGCCGATGCCGATTACGGATACGTAGGAGCAGGTCCGGGCAAGGTTTCGCTCTATCGCCGACAGGAATGTGTGGAAAAGAACATCCCGCAAGAGGTGGCCGTAGAGCATCTTCTCAGACTGATAGAGAGCGATAAGAAACTGCTTTAGATGGGGGGTGAGGAGTGAGGGATGAGAGATTGGCACTGATCTACAGGGCAATCATCTCTCTTCCCCCACCCTACAACCAATAAACCATCACCCCATCATCACTAATCTATAATCCAAACTAATCATGAACATCAAACAACGTTACACAGCTGCGGAAGGCCGCTACGAGCATTCCGACACACTCTATGCACGCTGTGGCGCCACAGGCGTGAAACTTCCGCGTATCTCGCTGGGTTTCTGGCATAATTTCGGGGGTGTAGACCCTTACGAGCGCAGCCGAGCCATCACACACTACGCATTCGACCACGGCATCACACACTTCGATTTGGCCAACAACTACGGTCCTCCTTACGGCACGGCCGAGGAGACGATGGGGCGTCTGATGGACGATGATTTCCGCCCATACCGCGACGAACTCTTCATATCTTCGAAAGCCGGATACGACATGTGGCCCGGTCCTTACGGCGAATGGGGTTCGCGCAAGTATCTCATGGCGAGCATCGACCAGAGTCTCCGACGCATGAAACTGGACTATGTAGACCTTTTCTACAGTCACCGATTCGACCCGGAGACCCCCATCGAGGAAACCCTACAGGCCTTGGTAGATATCGTACGTGCAGGAAAAGCGCTCTATGTAGGCATCAGCCGTTGGCCACTGGAGGCACTGCAGAAGGCCGACAAATATCTGCGCGAGCGCGATGTGCCCCTGCTTATCTATCAGGACTGCCTGAATATGATTAACCGTAAGCCCATAGAAGAAGGGCAGTTGGAATATTGCCGTACCCACGGTATCGGCTTCATCAGCTTCTCGCCACTGGCTCAAGGACTGCTGACCAACCGCTATCTCGACGGCATACCTACCGACAGCCGTATGGCTCGCCACACATCGCTGCCCGAAGAGCGGCTCACCCCCGAACTGCTGGCACAGCTCAGGACATGGAATACCGAGGCCGAAACAGCCGGACACACCCTTGCAGAGAAAGCCCTGCGCTGGGTATTGGAGCAACAAGGCGTGACGAGCGTACTCGTCGGAGCTAGTTCGGTAGCCCAGCTGGCACAGAATATGAAGTGTGTCGAAGACTAACCGAAGACACTTTTCAAGTTGTAAACTTATTACCCCATTTTAGTGCAAAGGCCTTGCAGCGATGCTGCAAGGCCTTTGCTGTTTTGCTGTCAAGCCTCGGCAGCATCGCTGCGAAGCCTTTGCAGAAAATCAAGGGCGGCGCACCGTGAATCTCATCACGCCACACCCACCCCGTTACTTGATAACCTGATAGGAACGTTTGGCCTCAGCCCGGCTCTTAAAGTTGAAATGCCACCACTCCGTGCGCAACCCCCTGAAGCCGGCATGGCGCATCACCTGTCGCAACAACCGCCTGTTGTCGCGTGCCCTGCTACTTATCTTGCGGGCAGCCACCAGGGCATCTTCGCGGTCTATGTGGGCTGCCGTGCCCATGTAGTCTATCTTCGTACCCATGTCGAGCGTGTCGCCACGCGCATTGCAGAGCGTGATATCGACCGCCAGTCCGTAGTTGTGCAGCCCACCGCCATGTGCCGGATTGCTCACATAGATGTCCTTCGATGTGTTCTTCACACAGTCCCACATCTTCTGCTGAATGCTCATGGGGCGCGCCGCGTCGTACACCTTGAGCGACAGGTCGGGGCGCAACTGTTTCAGACGTCGCTGTGCACGCCCCAGCGCTGTAGCCGCTTCCGGATGCAAATAGGCCTCGCGCAGGTCGTCGTAAAGCACGCGGCCCGTGAAATTATCGGCACGCGCATACATCAGGCTCACCTGTATCGTAGGTTCAACCTGTTTCACATTCACGTAACCACGGCGCTCCAGACTCTTGGCCGTGGGACTGAGCTGCTGCGCCGAAGCCACTACCGACATGGCAGTCAGCCACAATATCAATATCATGCGATTCGTCTTCATACGGCAAAGGTAAACAATTCTGCCCAGAAGCAGCCCTCTGTGCCATGTAATACTTACTTATAATGCCCGAAATCGTGGTCGGACAGGAATTCCAAAAATGTTTACCTACTTTTAAGTATTGTTAATATATAAAACTAAATGTAATTTTGCAACCACAAAAGAACAGTAACCGTAAGAACATGAAAAGAATGTATTTTGTAGCACTTTTCGCCCTCATGGCAGTGCTACATTGCGTGGCTCAAGATACTGACGCCATGCTTTTTGGTGATGTAAAGAGCATCGTGACAGGCAAGCACCTGCCCTATGCTACCATCAGAGTGAAAGGAACAAAACTTCGGACAGCCACCGATGCAACGGGACATTATAAATTGGCCAACCTGCCTCTGGGCAAGCAGACCATCGTTGCCAGCTGCATGGGCTACAAGGAAGAGGAAATAGAGGTGACTATGGTACGCGGAAAAGGTACTGAGGCCTACTTCCTGCTCGACGAAGACGCGCTGAACCTGAACCAGGTAGTAGTGACGGGGACACGTACGCAACACTATGTGAAGAACGTGCCTATCCGTACCGAAGTGGTTACATCGCGCGCACTGACCAACAAGAATGCCAGCAACATTTTCGAAGCATTGGAGGGTCTGCCTGGCATTCGCGTAGAGCAGCAGTGCCAATTCTGCAACTTCTCCATGGTACGTATGCAGGGTTTGGGTGCAGAGCACACACAGGTATTGGTCGACGGCGAACCCGTCTACTCCGGACTGGCAGGCGTCTATGGTCTCCAGCAGATGGGAACAGACGATATAGACCGCATCGAAGTGGTGAAGGGAGCAGGTTCGGCACTCTACGGAAGCAGTGCCGTGGCCGGTGCTATCAACCTCATTTCTAAAGAACCCACATACGAACCCACGCTCAAGGCCGACCTGCAAATGGGTAACTGGGGCTTCAAGCGATTCAATACTTGGGCCTCGATGCGTAAGAACAACATCGGTCTGAGCATCTTTGCACAGCGTCTCGAAAGCAACGCTGTGGACTATACGGGCGAAGGACTCACCCTGAAAGAAATCAAACAGAAAGACGGTGTATCCGACCGCGTGAACAGCAAGACCACCAATCTGGGCTTCAACCTCTACTTCTACAGTCCGTTTGCCAAGAACGACAAGCTCATCCTGCGCGGTAAGTCGATGAGTGAGCAGCGTTTTGGCGGTACGATGACCGACGACATATATCTCAACCCCTACACAGAAGGAACTGAGAACATCAACACCAACCGTCTGACGGCTGACTTGGCTTATACCTTGCCCCTCGGCTCGAAGTCTGAACTGAACTACTCGGCAGCCTACGTGTATCACAAGCGCAACGCTACCAACGACACATTCCTGGGCAGCTACAAGGAGACCCACGACGATGCACTGCCCGACGTAGACCTGATGCGCCCCTATCTGGCACGTGAGAACACGTTCACAACGTCGCTCACATTCAGTACCAAGCTCGGCAATCACAACCTACTCGTAGGTACACAGGCCTATATCACACGTCTGCGCGAGACCGGTCTCTACTGTATCACAGGCGAACCTACCGATGCTTACTACGGCACAGCCTATACATCTGTAGGTAAGAAGCATGCCAACGAATTCGGATTCTTCGCACAAGACGAGTGGAACATCACTCCCCAGTTGAGCGTCGTACCCGGTATTCGTCTCGATACCCACAACTCCGGCGAGGAATACACAGCCAGCAAGAAGGTGTTCGACGGCAACTTCCCCACCACAAAGTTCAACGAGACCAGCGTCAGCCCACGTATGGCGGTGAAATATGAAGTAAACAAGAGCTTGGTATTGCGTGCCAACTTCGGCACAGGATTCCGTGCTCCCTACGGTTTCTCAGAAGATTTGCACCTTTGTTCGGGTTCGCCCCGCGTGTGGAAATCGTCTGAACTGAAGGCTGAAAAATCTGTAAGTTTCAACTTCTCGGCCGACTATTACGGCAAGAACTACCAGCTCACAGCCAACATCTTCCGCACCAATCTGAAGAACAAGATTGCTTTCGGCGATGCCGACGAGAAGGTGAAAGGTCTCGGCTACACCTATCAGTGGGAGAACAAGGGCGATGCTTACGTACAGGGGTTGGAACTTGGAGCAAAAATCAACGTCTTGAAAGATTTGGCACTGGGCCTGAACTGGACCTTCAACAAGGGCGAGTATAAAGATGTACGCGACGACTGGGCGTACGACGGAATCGTAGAAGGACTCAACGAAGAGCTGAAAAAGGCTACCGCAGATGGTAAGGCCGACAAGATTAAACAGGCTCAGGACAACCTGAAGAAAGTGACCGACAACGAGGCAACATTCAAGCAATACGAGGCCGACAGCAAGAAAATATCTCGCTTCCCCAACATGACGGGCGACTTCTCACTGGAATATACTCCCGGCACATGGACCTTCACGCTCACCAGCACACTGCAAGGCAAGATGTATATCGACTACATGGCCGAAGCAGGTATACAGGATTCGAAAATCAAGAAAACCAATACCTTCATGCTGTTCAACTGCCGCGTGGCTAAGAAAGTGGGCAAACTGTTCACCATCTACGCCGGCGGAAAGAACATCTTCAGCTACTTGCAGGACGAGAAGCATCTCGACGATGCAGCCTTCATGTATGCTCCAGTCTATGGCGCAACATGGTATGGCGGTGTAAGTATAACTCTCTAATTTTATTGATATGCACCAGTCGTGGTGCAACAAGTAAGGGATTATCATTTGCGACGAATGATAATCCCTTTTGCTTTTGTGTCCAGCGTACTGTGGAGGAAATTTAAGACAACTATCTGGACGCCACACTGATACTTTCTCCATCGTAGATAAGCACACACCGATAGCCCTCCCGGCGTGCCTGTTTCACTAATCGGGGAATGGCAGCAATGTCCTTGCGCTGCAACGATGTATCTCTCCACGTCTGCGGCCATCGGTATCCACTTGCATGTTGGGCAGCATTACCCCATCCGAAAGCCTTTGCCGGTGGCACTACAAACGACGAATAGCTCGCTACGGTATCTTCCAACGTAATGCTATAAACACTGTCGACAGGCGTGTTGAGTAGTCGCAGCGTGTTCTCCCCCATGCGTTGAGCCATGAATCCCGACGCCCGTGCAGCCTCCCAATGAGAAGTCGCAATGGCAAAGACAGCCACCATATATAATATAAAGAATGACATGATACGTCGGCTGAGTATCATCTTGTTCAGCAGAAAGGCCACCAAAAGAGCTTCCAGACCCAAAGAAGCATAGGCGTGCATGACTGTAAAGAGGGTTGCCAAATGGATGGAAGCACCTATAAGAATACAGACAATCAAGGTCCAGAAAGCCCGTTCCCGCCAATAACAATACTTCGAAACAAACAAAGACAGACAGAAAGGCATGGCAAGCAGGAAGGTGACGACGGCTCTGACCATACCGAAAGGCGTGCGCTGTACGATACCTACATAATCGGTAGGAATACATGTGAGGGCCAAAAACTTGGCAATGTTCTTGAATTTTGCTGCAAACGTGAGGTTATAGTATTCTTCATTGGCGTATATAGGATTATCAGGCAGCGACAATCTGGCGATACCATATATTGCAACACATGCCAATGCAAGCGAAACAAACCAATAGAGGCGGCGCAAAGACAACCGACAGAATCCCCATGCAAACAATGGAATAATGGCAAACCACAGCACCCCGTTTTCCTTGGAGAACATGGCCAGGAAACAACATATAACATAGCTGACGATACGCACGATTCCCTGACACCGCAAGAACAGCCAAAGACCGACCAATCCCCATAAGGCAGAGTAGGTTTGATTGATGGAATCAATATCCAACACCGTCCCCAACATTGCGGGAGCAAGGTAGAAGAACAGTGTCGCCATATTAGCTGGCGACTCTTTTATCTTCAGTTCACGGCATATAAGAAATACACATATAGCAGCCAACGTATGTCCTGAAAGAATTAAAAAATGGTTGAATGCAGGAAAAAGATGGTAGTTTAAACCCAACACACAACCCATCAACGCATCAAACGGCCGCCAATAGACACCCACAGGAACAATAACCTCTGACAGCGGACCAGTATAGGGAGTCGTCAGATATGTCCAATCATCGAAAGTGGGTTGCAGCTGTAGCAATGCCCATAAGGCTATCGGGAAAAAGCATAGAATAAAAACGATTGCCCAATGCGTATGTAAAAATTGTCGCATAGTGTTTTGTAGACGGTATCAAAAAAAACAATTAATTCACGATGGCAATCTTGCATACCGTCCCTTTATCACCATCGCGCGTAGCTGTTTGTACCATATATATACCGCTGGGTACACGCTTTCCGTTAGGTCCGGTGCCGTCCCAAACAAACGTTCCACCATTGCTGCGCCCCTGTTTCACCAAATATCCGGCTGCCGACACTATCTTCACATCGGCATCATAGGTCAGGCCTACCACCGTGATAGGACCGGTATAGTCCGGTCGGACAGGATTCGGATAGGCATAGACAGTCTCATCAGTCATGGTATCGGCACTCTTGGTAGCATCGCTCTGATACGAACAAAGCCCCTTGGATGTACCGAAATACACCTCACCGGAGACTTCGTTGATGGCTATACTTTGCACGATATCGGACAGAAGCGGACTGTTGGCCGCCGTGAAATGCTTTATCTCGGTCTGATTGTCGGTACTGATGAGATAGACACCACTGCCGTTTGTGCCGAACCACTTGCGCCCAGCACCGTCTACTGCCATCGAAAGTATATCGACACCACTCAATAAATAAGACGCAAGGTTAGTACCGTCGTTGCGTGCCACCTTCACCTGTGTAAACGTATTCCCACCCTCTGCTATCTCGGCAGCAGAGAGATAAGCCGGTCCGACACTTGTACCTATCCATATATTTTTCTCCAAATCCTCCGCCACACAGCGTACATAAGATACATGGAGCAACATTCCATCCTGATTGTTAATGGTAGGATAGGTCTTAATGGCATCGGTAGAAGTCTGATAGCAAGCTAATGCGGGCACACGATAGAAGTTGTTGACAAACCACATGAGCCCTCGGCTATCAAACATGACACCCGACATATTCTCCCAAGACCGATTGTCATAGACCATCAGCTCTTGATGGAAGAAAGAATTCCATGTATTGTCTGATTTTAATTGGAGGATAGACGTGGATGGGCTGATGCTGTTCATGACCCACAAATTACCAGCTTTGTCATGGCTAAGTCCGGTTGTCACTACGTAATCTAAATTATTATTACCTACCGTGGAAGCCGTCTGCAAAGGGCTATTATGAAGAGAATACTCCTTCACCATCTTGTTGTCGAGATATTCATACAATCCTGTTTGTCCACAGGCAAACACATGATTCTCATTATTCGGGTCTACACTCAATGCCTCAAAGTTCACAAATACGTGGTTCAATGATGCCGGCTTCTCATCGGTTACGGTCCAATCAGTGCCGTTAAAAGTCTGAATAACAGCTGGAAGATTATCTACATAACCCGGAACAGAATAGAGTTTGCCATGCTTAAAGACCAAAAAGCCGAAGTCATTATACTTAGGTCCGCCAGGTTTCAACTGCTTTACTTGGGCCAGCAGAGTGGCGTCGAGCGATTTTGGACGGACGGTATAATCGCCTACTCTGCTCCACAAAGCCTTGTCGAGCAGATTACTTGAAAGGTCAGCTGCATAGAGTCCCTGCGTGTCGGAGGCCGCATAAAACTTGCCACCAGCAATATATGTATAGTTAATACGGAACCCAAGATTGTAGGTTTCAGCTATCACGGCATCGCTCATATTCACCTTGACCACCCCGAAACCGGTAGAGAGATAGGCAAACTTGCCGTTTATGTCGACCCCATAGACGGTCTTGTCGCCGGTAACATTGGCATTGTAATAACCTAATATATTAGTCACTTGCCCATCAGCAGAGAGCAAATCTATATTCCCATCGGTATAGACGATGATGAGTCGACGGGCAGATTGTGACCAGGCTATGAACGAAATATCCGCACCGCTCAACCCATTGGTCTTGTCATAGAGTTGCAGACTTTGGTCGTTCTTATTATAGGTGTACAGACTTTTCGATGCCAACACATAGAGCAGATTGCCCCCCTGCTGCACGTCGGTAATATCGTAGTAAGCGCGATGGGCTTTCCACGTACCTACAGGCGCGGCCTGCAAAGTGGCATAAGCGACGAGAAAGAGAGTCACCAAACTGAATATTCGCTGTTTCATACGGCTTCTTTTGGGTTGATAAGGCAAGCTAAAAAGAGCAGCTTGTACACATTAAACAGAAAAATGCTGGAATTATTGCCTTCTAACCGACGTTTAATAGAAGCTCCGAAGACATGATACAACCACCGCGAAAAGCCATGCAACCTCAACCGCCGAAGCAAACCTACTGCACGGAGCAAGGAAGAATAGTCCTGCAACTGATGACGATGACTGCTCAATACACGCAAAGACTGCTCCGTTTTCTGCACAAACAAGGCATTCGACTCGAAGTCGTCGAGCAACACAGGATTGTCGATATGCACGATAGTAAACCCTTGCTGCTGTGCCATCTTGCCAAACAGCACATCTTCATAACCGTAAATATGAATGCTTTCATCAAACGGACACAGCTCGGCTGCCGCACGGCGAACAAGGAAGTTGGTGCTGCGGAATTGTCGGAAACCATAGCGTTGCCGTCTTTCTGCGGTATGCTTATGTTCCGACTGTTTCTCGTAGAGCCAACGAAGATTGCCTCGCCACACGGCGGCACTGCCTCCAATGGCGATTCCTCCCACTGCAATATCGGCCTGAGCAGACAGATACTGCGCGATGAAATGGGGATTGTCGAGCGACAAATCGCCGTCGATAAACAGCAAGAAGGGGTAATGCGACTGGCTGACCAGGAAATTCCGGATACCCGAACGCCCACGATTGGTCTCGCATTCTATATAAGATACATGGTCTAACTGACGAATGGAGCGGTTGACCTCCACCATGCTGCGGTCTGTGGAAGCATCGTCGGCCACCAGAATCTCAAACGTCAGCGCACGAATGGCAACACATTGAGCATACAATGCGGCCACCAAGCGCGTGCAGTGACAGTTGTAGGTGGGCAGAAGTATGGACAGCTGCGTTATCAAGCCCAATTACGATTCGAGAGAATGAAGGTATTCTGCCAATTTCTCCACGGCTCTGGCACGATGTGAAATCTTATTTTTCACCTCAGCACCCAGCTCCGCAAAGCTCTTGACATAGCCTTCGGGAACGAACAGTGGGTCGTATCCGAAGCCCCCGTCTCCACTTTTCGACTGTGCAATCGTGCCGGAAACCGAGCCAGAGAAGAACAGAGGGCCACCTTCATGCGTGAGATGAAGAGGGCTAATTCCGATAAGACAAATCACCGTTCTGAACCGGGCGCGGCGGTTATCCTTGCCTTCCAACTCCCTCAACAACTTCGCCATGTTGGCTTCCGAATCGTGATCTGTCCCCTCGGCATAGCGCGCACTGTGCACTCCGGGCGCACCATCAAGCGCCTCAACCTCCAATCCCGTGTCGTCGGCAAAGCAACTTAGTCCGTAATGGTCGTACACATACTGCGCTTTCTGCAGTGCGTTGGCCTCCAACGTGTCGCCCGTTTCAGGTATTTCCTCATGACAACCGATGTCTTCCAGCGATACGATTTCGAAGCGATTGCCTAATATCCGGCGAATCTCATCAAGCTTATGAGCGTTGTTCGTAGCAAAAACTATCTTCATTTCTGTTCTATTTCCTTGGGTAATTTCACTTTCATCTCGTCGAAGCCTTCGCCATATACACCGATAACGGCCGACTGGCTGACAAACGCATTGGGGTCAATCATCTTGATAAGGCGGAAGATATACTGGCTCTCGCGCTTCTTGGCAAGGATACAAAGCACTTTCATTTCCTGCCCGGTGTACCATCCATGTCCATCGAGAATAGTCACACCGTGGTCCATCTGTGTACCGATGGCATTGGCTATTTCCTGATATTTCTTGCTGAATATCATGAACTGCACCGACTCACGACGGGCATTCATCACATAGTCCAGCACGAAGTTCTCAATAACCATCGTACAAAGACCGAACACGAGTTTCCTCCAGTCTTCAAAGACAGGATAAGAACTGCCGATAATCAAGAGGTCTACGACTATCAATACACGCCCCAGAGAGATGTTATGATACTTATTGACCACCGCTGCAATGATGTCCGTACCCCCCGTACTGCCGTTATGCAGAAACACGATGGCCAGCGAAGCACCCGTAAACGAGCATCCGATAATCAGCGACATGAAGTCCTGACCGTCGCCAAGCACCCTGAGCAGAGTACCGTCGGGCTGTGTCACCGCCTTCTGGGCAATGTCGAGAAGCAGCGAAAGGGCCAGGATGGCATAGATGGTCTTCATCAGGAACTTCAGTCCGAGAATCTTCAGAGCCACACCCAGCAGCAGTGCATTGAGTACAAAATAGGAATAGGCCAACGGTATACCCGTAGCATAGAAGATAATAGCAGCAATACCCGTCACACCACCGGTTACGATTCCGTATGGCAGAAGGAACACCGACCATCCGAAAGAGAAGAGCAGGAGTCCCAGTGTCAAGTACAGATAGTCCCTGACTTCGTCGCGTATGACGGGGCTGATGTTAAAGGGTAATTTCATATCTCGGCTTATTTTATTACGATATTGACAATCTTCTTGGGAACGACTATCACCTTGACAATGGTCTTTCCCTCCAGATATTTCTGACTACGCTCGTCTTCCAGCACGGCTTTCTCCACGAATTCCTTGGTCGCATCGGCCTCGAAAGTCTTTTGGTAACGAGCCTTTCCATTGAAAGACACAGCCAACTGAATCTCGCTTTCTACCAAGTATTGTGCATCGAAAGCCGGCCACTGTGCATCGCAGACGCTACCCTCTCCGCCCAATGCTGTCCAGAATTCCTCAGCAATGTGGGGAGCAAACGGAGCTATGACGACGGTCAGGGTGCGCAAGATTTCGCGACTATGGCATTTCTGCTGGCTCAGTTCGTTCACAGCAATCATGAAAGCACTGATGGCCGTATTGTATGAGAACTTCTGAATATCATCCGTTACTTTCTTTATCAACTTGTGCAGACTCTTCAAAGACTCTTTTGAAGGGGCATCGTTGTTGACCAGGAACGTGTCATTCTCGCCACGCGCATCCCAGAACAGTGCCCAGAGTTTCTTCAAGAAGCGGTGACATCCGTCGATACCATTGGTGTCCCAAGGCTTGCTGGCCTCCACCGGACCGAGGAACATCTCGTACAGTCGCAGCGTATCTGCACCGTATTTCTCTACTATCATATCTGGGTTAACGACGTTGAACATAGACTTTGACATCTTCTCCACAGCCCAACCACAAATGTATTTACCGTCTTCGAGAATGAATTCGGCATTCCTGTATTCAGGTCGCCAAGCCTTGAAGGCCTCTGTGTCGAGCACGTCGGCATTCACGATGTTCACGTCTACGTGAATCGGGGTAGTCTCATACTGGTCTTTCAGTCCCAACGAAACGAAGACCGGAGCTTTGGCCGAGTCGGCATTGTTCACGCGATACACAAAGTTGGAGCGTCCCTGTATCATTCCCTGATTGATGAGTTTCTGGAACGGTTCTTCCTTGCAGCTCACCCCCATGTCATACAAAAACTTATTCCAGAAGCGCGAATAGATGAGGTGACCGGTCGCATGCTCAGTACCACCCACATACAAATCCACGTTCTGCCAGTAGCCATCGGCCTCTTTAGACACCAAGGCCTCGTCGTTGCGATTATCCATATAGCGCAGATAATAGGCCGAACTGCCCGCAAATCCAGGCATGGTATAGAGTTCGATGGGGAATACCGACACATTGTCTACCAGACTCTTGTCGGTCACTTTCTTGTTCACGGCATCCCACGCCCACATCTTGGCACGGCCCAATGGCGGTTCGCCCGTCTCCGTAGGTTCGTATTTGTCGATTTCGGGCAACTCCAACGGCAGGCATTCTTCGGGTATCATGTAGGGCATCTCGTCCTTATAGTACACCGGGAACGGCTCTCCCCAGTAGCGCTGACGCGAGAAGATGGCGTCGCGCAGGCGATAGTTCACCTTCACACGGCCCAGTCCGTTACGCTCTACATACTCCTTGGTAGCAGCGATGGCTTCCTTGACGGTCAAGCCGTTTAAGTTCAACCCCTGTCCCTCAATGGGAGCTGCCGGACTATTACATACGATTCCCTCCTTGGCATCGTAGCTTTCCTCGCTCACATCAGCCCCCTCTATCAGTGGGATGATGGGCAGATTGAAATGTTTGGCAAACGCATAGTCGCGACTGTCGTGCGCCGGAACAGCCATGATAGCGCCCGTCCCGTAGCCAGCCAGCACATACTCACTAATCCACACAGGCACTTGCTTGCCCGTAAGCGGGTTGACGGCATAGCTGCCTGAGAACACACCCGTCACCTTGCGGTCGCTCATGCGGTCGAGTTCGGTACGCTTCTTCACATATTCCAGATACTGTTCCACCTCTTCGCGCTGCCCGTCGGTCGTCACCAGTGCCACGTATTCGCTCTCAGGGGCCAGCACCATGAACGTCACACCGAACATCGTATCGGCACGAGTGGTGAAGATGGTGAACTCTCCCTCCTCTTGTGGCAGTCCCGGCGCGAAGTATTTGAATCTCACCTCCGTACCCTCCGAGCGTCCTATCCAGTTGCGCTGCGTCTCTTTCAGCGAGTCGGTCCAGTCTACAGAGTCCAGCCCGTCGAGCAAACGCTGTGAATAAGCCGACGTGCGCAAGCACCACTGGCGCATCTTCTGCTGTACCACGGGATAGCCACCACGCACACTCACGCCGTCTACCACCTCGTCGTTGGCCAACACCGTACCCAGTCCGGCACACCAGTTGACCATCGTTTCGCCCAGATAGGCAATGCGGTAGTTCATCAACACCTGCTGCTGTTCCTTCTCACTCATGCCGTTCCACTCGTCGGCAGTGATGTCCAGCTCCTCGCTCTGAGCCACCGTCAGGCCCTTCGTACCGTTCTTTGCTATATAGTCTGCAAGCTCGCTGATGGGGCGTGCCCGCTGTTCCTCGTTGCAATAATACGATTCGAACATCTTCTCAAAGGCCCACTGCGTCCACTTGTAGTAGCCCGGCTCGCAGGTACGCACCTCGCGTTCCCAGTCGAAACAGAATCCAATCTTGTCGAGCTGTTCGCGATAATGGTTGATATTCTGCTCGGTCGTGATGGCTGGATGCTGTCCCGTCTGAATGGCATACTGCTCAGCCGGCAATCCATAGGCATCATATCCCATCGGATTCAAGACGTTGTAGCCCTGCAAGCGCATGTAGCGGGCATAGATATCGCTGGCTATATAGCCCAGCGGATGGCCCACGTGCAACCCTGCACCCGACGGGTATGGGAACATATTGAGTACATAGAACTTCTTGCGCGTCTCGTCCTCAGTCACACGATAAGTAGCATTTTCCACCCATCGTTTTTGCCATTTCTTCTCGATTTCTCTGAAATTATATTCCATTGTCATATTGTTTTGTGGGCCTGCCGCTCTCCACAGTGCCGGAAACGGGTTAACATGAGCAGCTGTTCCCTCGATTATATTCTGATTGCAAAAGTAATAAAAATAAGTGGTATCTGTACCGTTTACACCTTATTATGTTGACCTCGCACCACAACTCCATCACTCATCAACTTAAAAACCTGCCAACTCAAAAAACTGCAAGGCCTCGGCAGCAATGCTGCAAAGGCCGGACAGTGATGCTGCAAAGGCTCGGCAGCAACGCTGTTTGGCCCTTGCAGTAATAAATAAGTATGAAAGAACCTCGGCTATTCAGCGAAAAATGAGTAATTTTGCACCTGAATTCAAAGCATTCAGGATATGAGTTTAAACATTAGCAAAGGTAATCAGAAGAGAGTAGTAATCGTAGGTGGAGGATTTGGCGGACTGAAACTGGCCAACAAGCTCAAAGGGACCGACTATCAGGTGATACTCATCGACAAGAACAACTACCATCAGTTTCCACCGCTCATCTACCAGGTGGCATCGGCAGGAATGGAACCCAGTTCCATCTCTTTCCCTTTCAGAAAGAACTTCCAGAACCGAAAGAATCTCTACTTCCGCATGGCCGAGCTGCGCGCCATATATCCTGACAAGAAAATTATACAGACATCTATCGGCAAAGTGGAGTACGATTACCTCGTGCTCTCGGCCGGAGCAACCACCAACTTCTTCGGCAACGAGAACGTGGAGCGCGAAGCCGTGCCCATGAAGACCGTCTCCGAGGCCATGGGATTGCAGAATGCCATCCTCTCGAACATAGAGCGTTCCATCACCTGTGCCACCAAACTGGAGCAGCAGGAACTGCTGAACGTGGTCATCGTCGGCGGTGGCGCATCGGGCGTAGAGGTGGCCGGCGTGCTCTCGGAAATGAAAAGCACCATCCTGCCCCACGACTATCCCGACCTGGATGCCTCGCTCATGAACATCTATCTCATCGAGGCCGGCAACCGCCTGCTCTCCGCGTTCTCTAAAGAATCGTCGGCCGAAGTAGAAAAATACCTACGCAACATGGGCGTAAACGTGTTGCTCAACAAGATGGTGACCGACTATAAGGACCACAAAGTGATGCTGGCCGACGGCAGCAGCATCTCTACACGCACCTTTATCTGGGTAAGCGGTGTCAAAGGGCAGCCCGTGGGCAATCTCGGCAACGAATTCCTGGGCCGTGGCAGTCGCATCAAGGTCAACGAATTCAACCAAGTGGAGGGCTTGGACGGCGTGTTCAGCATCGGCGACCAGTGTATCATGAGTGGCGACGAGGCCTACCCCAACGGCCATCCACAGCTGGCTCAGGTAGCCATTCAGCAGGGTGTGAACCTCGGCAAGAACCTCCGTCGGCTGGAAAAAGGCAAGGAGATGAAGCCGTTTCACTACAAGAATCTCGGTTCGATGGCTACCGTGGGGCGCAACAAGGCCGTGGCCGAGTTTGCCAGCATCCGCCTGAGCGGCTTCATCGCATGGCTCATGTGGCTTCTGGTACACCTCCGCTCCATCTTGGGCGTGCGCAACAAGGTAGTGGTGCTGCTCAACTGGATATGGAACTACTTCAACTACAACCAGTCGCTCCGCATGATTTTCTATCCGGAAAAGGCGGCCGAGGTTCGCGAACGCGAAGAGCGCGAGGCACGCGTGCATTGGGGCGAAGACCTGAATGAGGAAGATACAGAAGAAGAAAAAGGATAAAAGGGTTCTTCAATCCCCCACGAAGTGAATTCCAAAGCGGGGAAAGTATCTTTTACACACATTTTTCCTAAAGAAAAAACAGGATGGAACTATTTTATTGTTCCATCCTTGTAGGGGTGAATTGCATTCGCCCTCACAATGTAGCTATATTGCAAAGAAGCCTATCTCTAATTATTCCATAGACATTCGATTCAAATTACTCAATGGATTGAGTAAAATTACTCAGTGCATTGAGTAATTTTGCAAAAGGCATATAACTCACTATAAACCAATCATTTCCCTTTCTTCGCTTGCGGGCACTTCTCTTCGACGAAGCGACGGAAGCCTTCCAACGTGCCGACGGTGAATCCCTGTGGATCAAGCATGATACCCGTGTTCTTTGTAAACATCAGTGCAACGACGTGGGGATGCTCCTTGTATTTCACGATTTGGGCGTAGTCGTAATAAGATACATTCTCATTGACGCGACATACGATTCTGTCGCCAAACTCGAAGACGACCTCCGGGTCTTCTACACCATGCAAGGCCTTGGTGCGTTTCCGCATGGCTTTAAAGCCACGACGGGCTGCACTGTACGGCATGATGAAATAAAGACCGGCCAATAAGATGCCGAGCATCATCATTCCTCCTACGAGACTATCTTTTACGAAGACTATATCCCATATATAATACCCAACCAAAAACACCAATGCCAGAGCTATTACATACACCTTCAGGCCATATACTATCTTGACAAAATCGCGCATCATAGGCATTGTAAGCCGATACCTGTTTTCAAAAACAAAGTTTGTTTCCATCGTGTTTACTGATATTTGAACGATACAAATATAAGTATTATTTCTTAGCAAAAACCAGATAAAAACATCATTTTCGCACTACAAACATAAAAACTTAATAAAATAGCAAGGAGACTTCGAAAATTTTGCTTTATCTTTGCAGAGAATAGGCAGTCTATATATAGCTTACCGACAAATAACCATCAACCTAAATATGAAACATTTAAAATTATTATGTACCGCAGCACTCCTCACATTGACCATAGGAATGCATGCTGCCAAGAACGTGAAACACACGTTCGCCATCCAATCTGGCAATTTCCTATACGACGGAAAGCCTGTCCAACTCCATTCGGGAGAGATGCACTATGCCCGCATTCCAGCTCCCTACTGGCGTCATCGCCTGAAGATGATGAAGGCTATGGGACTCAATGCCGTCGCTACCTATGTATTCTGGAATTATCATGAAATAAATCCAGGCGTATGGGATTGGACCACTGGCAACCGTAACCTCAGACAGTTCATCAAGACCGCAGCCGAAGAAGGCATGATGGTGATACTGCGTCCCGGCCCTTACTGCTGTGCAGAGTGGGATTTCGGAGGCTATCCCTGGTGGTTGCAGACCGAGAAAGACATGGTAATCCGCACCGACAACGAACCATTCCTCAAGGCTTGCCGCACCTATCTCACGCAGCTGGCCGGCCAAGTGAAGGACCTTCAGATTACCAACGGTGGCCCTATCATCATGGTACAGGCCGAGAATGAGTTCGGTTCTTACGTGTCGCAGCGCAAGGATATTCCCCTGGAAGTACACAAAGCATACAATGCCAAGATTGTCAAGATGCTCGACGAGGTGGGCTTCAACATCCCCAGATTCACCTCAGACGGCAGCTGGCTGTTCAACGGAGGTGCTGTCAAGGGTATTCTTCCCACCGCTAACGGCGAAGACAACATCGAGAACCTGAAAAAGACCGTAAACGAATACCATGACGGCGTAGGCCCTTACATGGTGGCAGAGTTCTATCCCGGCTGGCTGTGCCACTGGAACGAGAAGCGCCCTCTCGTCTCTACCGAGAGCGTAGTGAAGCAGACCCAGAAGTTTCTGGAGGCCGGTGTGAGCTTCAACTACTACATGGTGCATGGCGGAACTAACTTCGGTTTCACCTCCGGAGCTAACTATGCGAAGACCAACGACATCCAGCCCGACATGACAACATACGACTATGATGCTCCTATCAGCGAACCCGGATGGGCCACTCCCAAATACAATGCACTGCGCGATTTGTTTATCAAGTCGGTGAAGTACAAAGTTCCGGCTGTTCCGGAGCGCATTCCCGTCATCGCCATTCCGCAGATTAAGCTCACCAAGACAGCCGATGTACTCACCCTGCTCGAAGCTACGAAGGCCGTAGAGAGCGACACACCGCTGAATTTCGAGCAACTGAATCAGGGCCACGGATACGTACTTTACCGCCGACACTTCAACCAACCCATCAGCGGAATGATGAGAGTGCCCGGCATTGCAGACTTCGGCGTGGTATATATCAATGGTGAGAAGGTGGGCGAACTGAACCGCGTAACCGGTAAGGACAGTCTGGAAGTAAACGTGCCTTTCAACAGTACGGTCGACATTCTGGTAGAAAACTTCGGCCGTATCAACTACGGTGCACGCATCACAGCCAACCACAAGGGTATCATCCAGCCCATCACCATCAACGGAAACGAGATTACAGGCAACTGGGAGATGCGTGGTCTGCCCATGAGCGAGATGCCCAACGTAGACAAGATGGCTACAGGCTACCGTGCCGGAGCACCCGTTCTCTACAGCGGGACATTCACTCTGGACAAAGTGGGAGACACCTTCCTCGACATGGAGAAATGGGGCAAGGGCATCGTCTTCGTAAATGGAGTCAACCTCGGACGCTACTGGAAGGTCGGACCACAGCAGACACTCTACTTGCCGGGATGCTTCCTGAAGAAAGGCGAGAACAAGATTGTCATCTTCGAACAACTGAACGACGAGAAGAAGAGCGAACTTGCAGGCGTCACCGAACCTGTACTAGACAAGCTGGTGAAGTAAACCTGCCGGCCTACTCCCATTCTTACATACAAGCAAACATACGGACCGATGGAACTACAACTATGCGAATTGAGCAAAATATATGGCGAAAAGACTGCGCTGAATATTGATGCACTCACCTTCAAGAGTGGAGAAATCATCGGTCTGGTAGGCAACAACGGAGCAGGGAAGACCACCCTGCTCCGTTTAATGCTTGACTTAGTCAAGGCCACCACGGGACAAGTGCTCAGCAACGGAGTCCCCGTCAACGAAGACACGGCATGGAAGAGCTACACAGGCTCGTACATAGACCGTCGTTTCCTCATAGATTTCTATACCCCCGAAGAGTATTTCCAGTTCATTGCCGACGCCTACAACCTCGGCAGCGACACTACCAACCAACGGTTACAACAATATGTCGACCTCATGCACGACGAGCTATTGAATACCGGCAAATACCTCAAGGAATTTTCAGAGGGCAACCGCCAGAAGATAGGCATTATCGGCGCGATGCTCATCAATCCCCAAGTGCTGATGCTCGACGAACCTTTCAACTATCTCGACCCGTCGTCGCAAATAGCCGTGGCACGCCACATCAAACGTCTCAACGAGCAATTCGGCACCACCGTCATCATTTCCAGCCACAACCTGAACTACGTTACCGACGTGGCAACGAGAATCCTCTTGCTGGAGAAAGGACATATCGTCAAAGACATTGCCAACCAAGCAGGCAGCGCATTTGACGAACTGAACCATTATTTCATAGCCCAATGATACGCCGACTCCTCCACATGTGGCTCATCCAGAAGCGTCGCAACTTCGAATGGAGACCTGTCATCATCGCGGCATATTTCTATTTCCTCACGCTGCTATGCGCCTGGATAGCTCTCGAAGTGAGCGGACAGAAGGCATGGCAGTTGCTCCGACAGGGCAACGACACCACCGTCGTGTCGATGATAGCCCTCGGTTTTCTCATTCCCGACTTCCTCATGAAACTCTTTCTCATGCACCCCGACACAGACATGAGCGACTTCGTGAAGACGCGCCCTATTCCCTCCCGTCACTGGACGTGGCTGCTATACATCACCATAGCCGCCGACCTGACCACCCTCTTCTATCCCCTCCTACTCCTTCCGCTGGCCATCTATCGCGGCAGCCTGACCCTGTTTGTAGTGGCATTTGCCATATCCTACCTCAACGCCACCCTGATACTGGCCTTCCACAAAGCCCGCGGCTGGGAATACAAATTGCCCGTTTTCATCTATATACCATTCTGCATGGTATGCCTCTTTTTTCATACCATCAACCCTTTTGCACTCTCCACCGTCCCCCATGCACTCGTCACACTGCTGCTCATCGGCCTGCTCATAGCACCCATATTCTACTATACCGACCGACTGGAGAACTATCCCGACGAGCGTAAAAACTCTTCGAGCCGCACCAAGACCATCCAACGGTCGGGTATATGGGCCGACTTCCTTCGCCTCATGCGCATCAAGCGCCTGCGCGTATCCTTCCTGATACTCATCATCATCCTGCCCCTCAACGCCTACAACTATAGCTACAGCAATCTCTATAGCGAATCTTTCGTCATGGCATGGAACCTCTTCGCCCTCACGGCGGCCGCCATGGGTATCGGACAATGGGGCATCGGCATCGAAGCCAACTATCTGCACGGCCTGTTGACAAAACCTTTCGACATACTCCCCCTACTCCGCCGCAAATATACCATGTACACCCTGCTCACCCTCGCATCCTCCCTCATACTGCTGCCCATCTACATCTGGATGAACCACAAATTCATCGACTGGGTTGTCAGCCTCGTTTTTGCCCTCGGAGTCATCCACCTGATACTCATCGCACTGACGCTTACGTCGAAGCGGGCCGACCTCTTCGGCGCGTCGGTCTTCAGCAATCAGGGCTTCGACATGAAGGCCTACATTGCCACCATGTCCGTATTCGTAGCGATAATCCTGTACGGAGCGGTGCATTACCTATTGCCACAACCGTGGAACTATATCGTGCTGACAGGTCTGGGAGCAGCGGGGATGCTCATGCGCAACAAAGCATTGCACATCATAGCCGACAAACTCTTCCAACAGCGCTACCGGTTGCTGGAAACAGACTAATTCGTGTCGAATAAGATTTATTTTCCAAAATAATGCCCAAACCGTTTGGAGCGTATCTATATTTTCCCTATCTTTGCCATCAACAAAAGAACAAATAATTAAGTAACAACTAAAAAATAAACATTATGAAGAAGTATGTTTGCGACGTATGTGGCTATATCTATGATCCAGCAGTAGGCGACCCAGATGGCGGTATCGCTCCCGGAACAGCATTTGAAGATATTCCAGATGATTGGGTTTGTCCTCTTTGCGGTGTAGGCAAAGACGATTTCTCACTGGTAGAAGAATAAGACGACAGCGCTTCTGTGCGTGCAGAAGCCTATAGCGCATACACTTTCGGTCCGTCCGAAGACGTGTATAGACCATCATGGCCGGGCAGTTTGTCCGGCCATTACTGTTGATACGGCAGACCGAACAGCCCTGTCTGACGTCATCACATAGCCCCAGTATCTCGTCTACCCACCTACTTGCATCTCGTCTACTCGTCTACTTGTATCTTGTCTACTCGTCAACTTAAAAAACTGCAAGGCCTCGGCAGTTTTGCTGTTTGGCCTTTGCAGCATTACTGTTCGGTCTTTGCAGTGATGCTGCCGAGGCTCTGCAGTTTTTTGAAGTTTATGAGTTGATAAGTTCATGAGTTATTGAGTTGATAAGTTCAATTGGTAATTGACAATTGAAAGTTGAGAATTGAGAATTGGTAAGAAAGAGTTTAGATGACTGTAGGGACGCGGCATGCCGCGTCCGCAGGCCAAGATTCCCCAGCCTGTAGGGGCTAATTGCATTCGCCCGACAGGCGTATTACAAAACAACCTGAATATACATTCATCGTACGGACAAGAGCCAATAAGCGTTTGGACAGACAAGACAGAAGGGGCAGTTTTACCCATCATATCCTCCTTTTTCACACATTTAAGGGCTATAAATTTTCCAAAACGCTAAAAAAACCTTATCTTTGCAGCCTATATACACCTAATATATACAAGGTGTAGAACAGTCAATATTGTCGAAAAACAATAATCAATAATAACACAATAAAATGCAAAACAAAGGAATTGTAATTTGTACAGCCGTCCTCTTGACGCTTGCAAGCATTTTCTACTTGTCGTTCTCTGTGGCTACACATCACTATGACACAGAGGCAGCCAAGCTGAAAGACCCTATTGCGCAGCAAGACTACAAGGACTCGGTGAAGTATCTGGGTATCTACTCTTACCAGAAATGTCTGGAGACTCAGATTGGTCTAGGTCTTGACCTCAAGGGAGGTATGAACGTAATCTTGGAGATTTCGGTACCCGACGTAGTAGAAATGCTCGCCGACCACAAGACCGACGCAGGCTTTACCAAGTCTATCAAAGAGGCTCGCGTAGAGGAAGAACACAGTCAAAGCGACTTTATCTCACTCTTTATCAAAGCCTACAAGAAGAATGCTCCGGGCCATCGCTTGGCAGAAATCTTCGCTACCCAGCAGTTACAGGGCAAGGTGAACCCACAAAGCAGCGACTCTGAAGTAGAGAGCGTGCTGCGTGCCGAAGTGAAGAGTGCCATCGACAACTCGTTCAACGTCGTTCGTACACGTATCGACAAGTTCGGTGTCGTACAGCCCAACATCCAGAAGCTCGAAGGACAAGACGGTCGTATCATGGTAGAAATGCCGGGTATCCGCGAGCCTGAGCGTATGCGCAAGCTGTTGCAGGGAAGTGCCAACCTCGAATTCTGGGAGACTTACAATTCTGAAGAAATCATTCCTTACCTCAGCCAGCTCGACGCTCGCCTTGCCAACGGCGGTGCAGAGGCAGACACTGTGAAGACAGACACGGCCAACGTGGCTGCCAAGACGGCTGAGCAGCCTAAGTTCAAACTGAACAACAAGGCAGCCAACACCGTGAAGGAAAGCACCAACGCACAGCTGGAAGCTGCCAAGAAGCAGCACCCATTGCTGGCTATGCTCCAGACATCGGGCCAGAACTCGCTGAGCCTCGTGGCTTTTGCGAGCGTTCGCGACACTGCTGCCATCAACAAGATTATCTACGGCGCACTTGCCAAGCAGGTGTTGCCATCCGACTTGAAGCTCCTTTGGAGTGCCAAGCCTACCGACTTGGTTAACAACAAGAACATCTACGAGCTGCACGCCCTGAAGGTTACTTCGGCCAGCGGACGCGCTCCGCTGGAAGGAGATGTAGTGACCGACGCTACCGACCAGTTCAACAACCTGACCGGTTCGCCCGAAGTCAGCATGAGCATGAACTCTGAGGGTGCACGCCGCTGGGCTTCGCTGACCAAAGCTAATGTGGGCAAGGCCATTGCCATCGTATTGGACGGCGTAGTTTACTCTGCTCCCCGCGTGAACGGCGAAATCGACGGCGGCCAGTCGTCTATCTCAGGTAACTTCACCATCGAGGATACAAAGGACTTGGCCAACACTCTGAAATCGGGTCGTATGCCTGCTCCTGCACGCATCGTACAGGAAGAAGTGGTAGGTCCTACACTGGGTGCACAGTCTATCGAGCAAGGAGTTGTATCGTTTGCCATTGCTTTCGTGCTGCTGATGGTGTACATGGTATTGATGTACAACCTCATCCCCGGTATGATGGCCAACATCGCCCTGATTGTCAATCTGTTCTTCACACTCGGTATCCTGACCTCGTTCCAGGCCGCACTCACGATGTCGGGTATTGCCGGTATGGTGCTGTCGCTCGGTACGGCCGTCGATGCCAACGTGCTTATCTATGAACGTATCAAGGAAGAACTGCGTGCCGGACTCGGCATGAAGCAAGCTCTGAAAGCCGGTTACGACAACGCTTTCTCGGCCATCTTCGACTCCAACCTTACCTCTATCATCACAGGTATCATCCTCTATGTATTCGGTACAGGTCCTATCCGCGGTTTCGCAACCACACTGATTATCGGTATCGTCTGCTCATTCTTCACAGCCGTTTACCTCACACGTCTGGTTTACGAATATCAGCTGAGCAAGGACCGTTGGACAAACTTGAAGTTCCACACTCCATTGTCTGAGAACCTGATGCAGAACGTACACTTCCCATTCATGGGAGTTTACAAGACCAGCTTCACGATTGTTGTTGTGGCAGTCATCGTATTCGTTGCCAGCTTCTTCGTTCGCGGACTTGGCAAGAGCATCGATTTCACTGGTGGTCGCAACTACGTGGTTCAGTTTGAGAATCCGGTTCAGCCAGAGGAAGTACGCGGTGTGTTGGCTAAGACCTTCCCCGGCTGTACCACAAGTGCACTGGCGCTGGGTACTGACAACCGTACCATCCGTATGTCGACCAACTACAAGATTGAGAGCAACAGCCCGACAGTAGACGACGAGGCAGAAACCATGCTCTACAATGCGTTGAAGGCCGACGGACTGGTAAGCCAGAAGAGCGTAGCCGACTTCAAGAACCCCGACATCCGCCAGGGTGGTTCTATCATCAGCAGTACCAAGGTAGGTCCTTCGGTGGCCAAAGACATCACATACGGTGCTATCATCAGCGTACTCTTCGCTCTGGTTGCCATATTCCTGTATATCTTGGTTCGTTTCCGCAACGTAGCATTCTCCGTAGGTTCAACCATCGCCTTGGCATTCGACGCCTTGGTAGTTATCGGTTTGTTCTCACTGCTGCAAGGCGTGATGCCGTTCTCTCTTGAGATAGACCAGACATTCATCGGTGCTATCCTGACGGTTATCGGTTACTCTATCAACGACAAGGTGGTGGTATTCGACCGTATTCGCGAGAACCTGAAGCTGCATCCGAAACAGGATTATCAGACAGTTTTCAACGATAGTATCAACCAGACACTGGCCCGTACCATCAATACCTCGTCTACAACGTTGCTCGTATTGCTGTGTATCCTCTTCCTCGGTGGCGAGAGTATCCAGCCATTCGCATTCGCTATGGCACTCGGTGTAATCTTCGGTACACTGTCGTCTATCTTCATCGCATCGCCTATTGCCTACCTGACAATGGGTAAGAAGATTGAAGAGAAAGCTGCATAAACAGCATTTCCACACATAACAAAAGCCGCGGCTTCAGGAATTAATCCTAAGTCGCGGCTTTTTTTGTGTATGAATATAATGTCAATGTTTGATATTTGTCAGACAAAAGAACAGAAGAGACAAAAGCCAAGGGATGAATCTTTAACTATCCGAATATATAGAATGTAGGGACACGGCATGCCGCGTCCGCAAGCAAAGAGGGGAGTCTTTCAGGCTCGATAATATGAAATTGCTTTCCCGTAGGTTTCCGCTTCGCTGCAACCCACGGCTATAGAGCGGTTGTCCTTCGGACAAGCAGTACAATAAGATGAAGAATTCTGATGAAGGAACAAATAAAAAGTGATTCCACCGAGAATCGAACTCGGATCAAAGGTTTAGGAAACCTCCGTTCTATCCATTAAACTATGGAACCGACACAAAAGCATACAAAGTAGCAAAGCCTTTGTCTACTCTGCATGCAAAGGTAATAATTAAACATGAGTTCTACGAATGATAACTACCCATAAATTAGCAAAAAGCATATTATTGATGCCAAATCTGCCTATTCGGGCAGTTATCTACCGAACTCATGCAGCTATATAAGACCTATTTTACCAATGCAGCCACACGCTCAGCCTGCGCCACAGCCTTGTCTTGAACACTCGCCAGCACTTCTTCGGGCATCACACCAGGCATATAGAGCATACCTGCCTCTGTGACACAGCCAATACACTCCATACCGCAGAAAGCGATGCTGCGCACGATAGGAGCCATCAAATCGGCCACTGTACGGCCATCTTCGTTGTAATTTTCAATTCCCGCACCGGCAGTCACAGACACGATGACTTTCTTCCCATGTAGCTTGTCGCCGGTAGAACCATAGGCGAAACCATAGAGAAGCACATCGTCCATCCACTGCTTGAAGATACCGGGAGTAGCAAACCAATAGAGAGGGAACTGCCAGATAATGGTATCGGCCTTCACCAGTTTGGCCTGCTCAGCAGCTACATCAATCTTGCCGTCGGGATATTGCACCCCAAGATCACTCACCTCGATACCAGGAATCAGTTCTTTCAATTTGTTGACAATCACCTTGTTGGCATTCGATATATTCAAATTCGGATGTCCGCTAACTAATAATACGTTGCTCATAATAAATACCTTAAACTAAATAATATATAAATTGTGTCTGTAAAGATACAACATATTCCGATTACCGACAATTTTTCCCTGTTAAAATGAAAAATGAACTACACTAGAAGAAGTCTACAAGCTGTCGAAACCATGACCATACAGAAGTAAATGTCGTGAGAATTCTCTTATTTCAGAATTTATCATTATTTTTGCATCCAATAGCTATTAGAATCTTTAAATGAATATTCTTATTACCGGTGCCAGTGGATTCATCGGAAGTTTTATCGTAGAAGAAGCCTTGAACAAAGGATTTGAAGTGTGGGCAGCCGTGCGGAAAAGTAGTTCACGGCAGTATCTCACCGACCCACGAATCCACTTCATCGAACTCAATCTGAACGACGAGCAGGCGTTGAAAGAGCAACTCCGCGACCATACGTTCGACTATGTGGTGCATGCTGCCGGCGTAACCAAATGTCGGAACAAGAGCGATTTCTTCCGTGTCAACACCGAAGGGACGAAAAATCTGGTACACGCCCTACTCGAACTACAGATGCCAATACGCCGATTCGTCTATCTGAGCAGCCTGAGCGTCTACGGAGCTATTCGCGAAAAACAGCCCTATGCAGAGATTTGCGAGGAAGATACGCCACGCCCGAATACGGCTTATGGGCAAAGCAAGTTGCAGGCTGAACAGTTTCTCGACAGCATAGGCAATGATTTCCCCTATATCATCCTAAGACCTACGGGCGTATATGGACCGCGCGAGCGCGACTATTACCTCATGGCCAAGAGCATTAAGAACCATATCGACTTTGCCGTAGGATTCACACAACAGGATATCACCTTCGTCTATGTGCTGGATGTGGTTCAGGCCGTTTTCCTGGCATTCGACCATGGTATGAACGGACGCAAATACTTCTTGAGCGATGGCAACGTGTACCAGTCGAGTACATTCAGCAACGATATACACGAAGCATTGGGCCGCCCTTGGTGGATACGCATCAAAGCGCCCATAGCCCTGCTCCGTCTCATCACATGGATAGGCGAATACGTAGGTCGGACGAGCAAACAACCGTCGGCACTGAACAATGACAAGTATCACATACTAAAACAACGCAACTGGCGCTGCAACATTGAACCAACCATGGACGAACTGGGCTACCACGCACATTACGATCTGAAAAGAGGCGTAGGACTTACTATCCAATGGTATCGGGAAAACGGCTGGCTATAAATAAAAGCAATGAAATTTCTGAAAAACTTGATTACCATAGAGAAAAAACCTCTCCGTGGACTTATGATATTGGAATGGGCGGTGCTGGGCTACATGGTGCTGACGCTGCTCGTCATCCTATTTACGTACACAAAGATGGAAAGTCCCAATGCAATGGTATGGGGACGTGTACGCATCGGAGCTATCACCCTAGCTCTATGGGCTGTCTACAGGCTAGTACCTTGCCGACTGACACTGTTTATCAGGGTGGGCGCACAGCTCGGACTATTGGCTTGGTGGTATCCCGACACGTATGAGCTGAATCGCATATTCCCGAATCTTGACCACCTGTTTGCGCGCTGGGAGCAAATGGTATTCGGCTGCCAACCAGCCCTGCTCTTTGCGGCCAGATTCCCATCGCATATCGTGAGCGAACTCATGGATATGGGATATGCCTCCTATTATCCGATGATTGTGCTGACCATACTGTACTTTTTTGTCTGCCGCTATCAGGATTTTGAGCGGGCTGCAACCGTCGTATTGGTATCGTTCTTTGCCTATTACGTGATTTATGTGTTCCTGCCGGTGACCGGCCCTACTTTCTACTACAAAGCGATAGGAATGGACAATGTCGTCAAAGGAGTTTTTCCACAGGTGTACGACTACTTCAACACCCATACAGACTGCCTGCCCAGTCCTGGTTATACACACGGCATATTCTATCAACTGGTAGAAGATGCCAAAGCTGCCGGCGAACGTCCTACGGCAGCTTTCCCCAGCAGTCATGTGGGTATCTCTACCATCTGTATGCTACTTGTGCTGTATGCACGTAATTACAAGCTATTGGTACTGATGTTGCCATTCTATCTATTGCTGTGCATGGCAACGGTTTATATCCAAGCCCACTATGCCATCGACGCGATAGCCGGTTTTGCGACGGCTATCCTGTTCTTCTTTGGAACAATGGTACTTACAAAAAATATGAACAGTGGTCGCAAAAGATGATAGCCACTGTTCATATTCCTATTAGAAAAACTTTCTGTCGTCTAAATCAATGTGTGTTACCTGTACGTCTTCGTGCAGGAAGATACGGGCTGACTCTTTGAATTTATCGGCATTCTCCGTGGTGTAATAGTGACAACTGCCACCTTGCGTACACTTTCTCTCTATACCGGGATGCTCGGCAAGGTAATGCTGCAAACTGTCGGCCACATATTCGCCTTGCGGCAACACACGCACACCGGCAGGTACATACTTTACTATCTTCGGCATCAGAATGGGATAATGGGTACATCCCAAAATGACGGTATCTATATCGGCATCTTTACGCATCAACTCATCAATGCGCTTCTTGACGAAATAGTCAGCTCCAGGACTATCGGCCTCATTGTATTCCACCAAAGGTACCCAGAAAGGACAAGCCACGCCTGACACCTTGATATCGGGCCAGAGCTTACCAATCTCCATATTATAGCTGCGACTCTTGACCGTTCCCTCAGTTGCCAGCAGGCCAACATGGCGCGATTGCGTGATGTTGCCTATAACCTCGGCCGTAGGGCGGATGACTCCCAGCACACGACGCTCAGAATCCCATGTAGGAATATCACGACGCTGAATAGAGCGCAAGGCCTTGGCAGAAGCA
The DNA here is from genome assembly GCF_055381405.1 of Prevotella mikamonis. Classification (NCBI taxonomy): domain Bacteria; kingdom Pseudomonadati; phylum Bacteroidota; class Bacteroidia; order Bacteroidales; family Prevotellaceae; genus Prevotella; species Prevotella mikamonis. Next base: position 2,388,308 of record NZ_AP035785.1, on the reverse strand, counting down.
GTGTTGCAGCCTAGGATAACAAAATGACAACCCATCGAGAACAGCTTTAAGACAGCCTGACGTGTAAACTTATACACAATATCGAAAGAGCGTGTACCGTATGGCGCACGTGCATTATCGCCTAAATAGACGTAATCGTATTGCGGCAACAACTGGCGAATACCATGCAGGATGGTCAGTCCACCGTATCCGGAGTCAAAGACACCTATAGGTCCGGGAGTTTTGGGAAGATTCATAAAATCAAATTATAAAGCCTCTCTCCCACCTCATAGCCTAGGTTATGAGTCGGAAGAGAGGCTTTTAATCACTTAACCGCGTCTTGCAACAAGGTATTGATATCTTCGCCCATCACGCTATTGATGAAGGGAACGGCATCGTTATCGGTATTCAAGACGAACATATAGCCACGCTCCATACCTATACGGCGAACCGTAGTTCTCAATTTCTCGCGTACCGGACCAAAGGCATCGGCCTCTGCCTGCTTAAGCAGACGCTCGGCATTAGCTTTAAAAGCCACGTTCTTCTCCATCATCTCTTGCAATTCGGCCTGCCGCTTTTGCAAGATGGTGGGCTCAAACTCACGTTGTCCTTCGAGAAACTCTTCGTATTTCTTGTTGAACTCGTCTTCCACCCGCTTGGTTTCTGCTGCATACTTGCTACGCAAACTTTCCATATTGCGCTGTGCAATCGTATATTCGGGCATAGATTTAAGCACCGTATCAAAGCTGAAATAACCAAACTTCTGTGCATCTTGAGCCGAGGCCGACAACATCATGAAACAGAACACTAAAAAAAGAAAATACTTCTTCATAAGTTGTTAGGATTAGTTATAGATGTTTCAATAGAACAAAATGGGGACAAGGAATCTCCCCTGTCCCCACCTATCTTGTGTACAAAAACTCGTATTATTTAGTCTTAGAGAGCTGGGCTTTTACCTCTGAGGTAACGTCCTTGCTCAGTGTATCACTGATGTAAGGAATACCTGCACTCACGTCCATAATGTAAACATATCCACCAGTCTTACCAACGGTCTTGATAGCGTTGACCAACTTGGTTGTGATAGGAGTCATCTTCTCCTGCTGAGCTTTCTGAAGAGCCTGCTGGTTGTCCTGATAAGTCTGCTGAATCTTCTGATACATAGTCTGCAATTCGGTTTCAGTCTCCTGTTGCTTGGTTGCGTTCATCGTACTCTTGTTCTTGTCATAGTCCTGACTTTTACGATTCAGCTCGTCTTGCATAGCCTTCAAATCGTTCTCGTACTGCTTGGCAGTAGCTTCCATTTCGCCACGAGCCTTGATAAATTCAGGCATGCTGGCCATAACTTCCTGAGCATTCAGGTGACCAAACTTCTGTGCAAACATTGACAGTGGTGCAAAAAGCATCAACATCAAAATAATCTTCTTCATCGTTTCTAAAGTTTATTTAATTATTAATTGTTTTCTATTCGTATCCCAATTTCTGTAAAATCTCTGTAGAGATGTCAATACGCGGACTGCCAAAGATAATTGCAGTATCGCTGGCTCTATCCAATACAAGACTGTAGCCACGCAATTCTGAAATTTCCTTCACAGCTGCATAAATCTCATCCTGGATGGGGGTCATCAGGCTTTCACGCTTCTTGAAGAGTTCACCTTCCGGACCGAAGTATTTCTTCTTGAGGTCGGCAGCTTCTTTCTCTTTCGCCATAATCTGATCTTGCTTGGCTTTCTTCTGCTCTTTGGACAAGAATACCACCTCATTCTGATAATTCTTATACATCGTGCTTGCCTCTGTATTCAGCGCTTCCACTTCTGCCTGCCACTTCTTGCTCACCTGATTGAGCTGTTCATTGGCACGCTCATAGGCCGGAATATGCTTCAACACATATTCCATATCCATCAATGCAAACTTCTGTGCACTTGCCGTAAGGCCCACCAGAGCCATCAGGCATATCATCAAAAATTTCTTCATCTTCATTATTTTTAGTTCTAGAACTCTTGTCCTAAGATGAAATGGAACTGGCTTCCGCCCTTCGTTCCGAACACCTTATCAAATCCATAGGCCCAGTCGATACCCATCAGACCAACCATAGGCAGGAAAAGACGTACACCGACACCGGCACTACGTTTCATATCGAACGGATTGAATTTCTTCACAGCTGTCCAAGCATTACCAGCTTCTACAAAGGTAAGACCATAGATAGTGGTATTACCCAGAAGGAACGGATAACGAAGTTCCAGTGTAAAGCGGTCGTAAGCATAGCCCTCGCCCTGCGATGTGAGCGAGCCATTCTCGTAACCACGCAATCCTATCGTCTCTTCTGCATATCCGGTAGAGTATCCGCTCATACCGTCACCACCCATATAGTAGGTCTCGAACGGACTCTTCTTATACTTGTTGTAGCTGCCTAAGATACCCAATTCGACACGGGTCATCAGCACAAAACATTTCTGACCACCTGAAAGGGCCGTATAGGTCTTAGCCTTAAATTTCCACTTATGGTATTCTATCCAGTGGAACTTCTCTTGCTGCTCCTGTGAATAGGTGGCCGATTGTCTGTCTGTCGCCAGATTTTTATAGTCCTTGTGATCCCATGCACTCCAAGGCGGAGTCAAGGTTACAGAAGCCGTGAACTCAGAACCACGGCGTGGGAAGAGTTGGTTATCGGTAGATGCACGACTCAACGCAAGGTTCAGGTTAATGTTATTGGCAGAACCATTCGTCATCAGGAAGTAAGTCCAATTCTTCAAGATATAGCGCTGGTAAGACAACTGCATAGACAACATGAAGTAGTCATCGGGCCAACGCAGACGCTTACCCCAACCCACGCTGACACCCAACAGCTTCACATACTTGTCTGGGTCGTAGTAGTTCTCATAATTGTTGTAGTAGCTGTTGCCCATACCGTAGATGGAATTATAATAGTTGTTCATATATCCACTATTATAATAGCTGCTTGATACGTCGGACTGCTTACTGTAATAAGCACTCACGGAGAACTGGATTGGACGCTTACCACCCAGCCAGTTGGTAGAATAGCTGGCATTATACGACTGATAATAAGTACCGTTGGTCTGTGCACCCAGCGAGAGCGTCTCACCATCACCGATTGGCATGATGCCACGATGCTCTTTATTCTTATTGAACAAGTTGGCTATAGAGAAGTTATTCAACTTCAATCCTACTCGCCCAATGACACCGGTCTGGCCATAACCTAGTGAGAATTCAATCTGGTCGTTGCTCTTCTGTGCCAGATTCCAATTGATATCTACCGTTCCGTTCTCGTAATTGGGTTTCACGTCCGGATTCACCTTCTCTGGATCGAAGTGCCCCATAGAACCCAATTCGCGTGCAGAACGCTGCAAGGCTTCCTTAGAGAACAAGTCGCCTGGCTTAGTACGCAACTCACGACGAACCACATTTTCATACAAACGGTCATTACCATTGATACGTACATGGTCGATATGAGCCTGTGGGCCTTCTACTATACGCATCTCCAAATCGATAGAGTCACCAACGATGTTGACTTCCGTAGGATTGAGATTATAGAACAGATAACCGTTGTTCCAATAACTATTACCCACAGCATCTTCATCTTCCGACAAACGCTTGTTCAACAATTTCTGATTGTAGACATCTCCTTTCTGCATGCCAAGCAATGCACTGAGGTAATCGGTAGAGTAAACCGTATTACCTGCCCACCTGATATTGCGCAAATAATACTTCTGTCCCTCATCCACCTTTATATATATATTGACATGCTTGTCGTCATTGTTCCATACGCTATCCTTCAAGATGGTAGCGTCACGATAGCCCAGCTCGTTATATTTCTCAATGAGCTTCTTCTTATCTTCAGCGTAACGTTCGGGCGTAAACTTCTTCGCTTTCAGGAAACCACCTAATGTTCCGGCTTCATGAATCTTAGAAAAAGCACCCTTCTTGAACAATCCACCCTTAATCTTGCTATCAGAAAGCTTCTCATTTCCATCAATGATAATTCGGCGAACCTTCATCTTCTCCTTCTTATCAACATCTATATCGAGGATTACCTGATTCTTGTTGGCCACGTCTTCACGCTGATTAATGACAATCTCAGCATTCTTAAAGCCCTTATCATCGAAGTATTTCTTGGCCAATATCTTGGCACGGTCAATCATATTAGGCGTAATCTGCGAACCTTTCAGCAAACCCAGTTTCTGCTCCATATCCTCACGTTCGCTCTTCTTCAAACCAGAATAATTAATGGTAGAAACACGCGGGCGAGTCTTCAGGTAGAAATGCAAGTAAATCTTGCGACCCACGATAGAGTCGGCAGCCACCTTTACATCAGAGAAAAGTCCATGCTTCCAATAACGCTTCACGGCCTCCGTGATTTCGCTTCCAGGCACACTTATCTCCTGCCCAACGCTCAATCCCGAAATTCCTGTCAGCATATAGTCTTCATAATTCTCCACTCCGGAGACATTGATACCGCCAAGAATGCACGTACGGGGATTACCGGCATACGAGATGTCAGGATTCACTATCTTATCTTGCGCTTCTATACCGAGGCTGTATGTAAATACCGCCAAGGCTATCAACACCTTATTTATATAATTCATCATTCAGAAAAATTTCTTTCGTCTTTATATTCTGGGTGTGTAGGATATTCTATTTCGAATACTGTTCGTTTTCCACTTGCTCTTCCGTCTTGCCAAACCGGCGTTGTCTACTCTGGTAACTGAGGATGGCACGACGCAAATCTTCTTCGCCAAAATCCGGCCAATAGGTATCGCAGAAATAGAGTTCAGAATAAGCAATCTGCCAAAGCAGGTAATTAGAGATACGCAACTCACCACCCGTACGGATGAGTAGCTCCGGATCGGGCATATCGCGTGTCTCCAGATGAGTACTTACAAGCTCCTCTGTCACGTCTTCAGGCTTCACTCCTTCATGTATCAAATCGCGCAAGGCCTTCGTCATCTCCCAACGCGAAGAGTAACTCAGAGCCACAACCATCGTCATGGCATCATTGCCGGCAGTATTCTCTTCCGTCTGTCTGAGCTTGTCCTGCACCACTTGAGGCAATCGTCCAATATCGCCAATTACATGGAATCGCACATTATTCTTCATGAAAATCTCATCTTCCAACGAAGACAACACCAAACCCATCAAGGCAGAAACCTCGTCGGCCGGGCGATTCCAGTTTTCTGTAGAGAACGTATATAGTGTCAGGAATTTCACTCCCAAGCGTACGCTCTCCGATGTAATACGACGCACCGTATCCACACCGGCCTGATGACCGAAGCTGCGTTCTTTGCCACGCTCAGCAGCCCAACGACCGTTACCATCCATGATGATGGCCACATGCTGCGGGATGCGGTTCATATCTAATTGCTCTGTCATATCGTCAATAATCTTTATTACACGTTTTACACTTCGGCATGAAGCTATAACTCAGTGTCAACACGAGTGTCGAATAGCTATCAGCGTTCTTAAACAACCCAGAGCTTACTATGCCATAGGGGTCTCTTACCCCATCCAGCATATCGCTCGTACCAAAATGTATCATCCACTCTAATCCTAAATTCAGTCGGTCGGCCAATTTATATTTAACTCCCAATCCCATCGGAATATTGAGAGCGAAGTTACTGCCATTGCCCGATACAAACGTACCGCCAATGCCGATACCCACATAAGGAGTCAGTCTCTTCGCACCCCGATAGTCGTTACCTGTCCCGTATGGCCAGAAATTATATTCATAGGTAAGGCCGACATCTACCAAAGAACGACTAAACTGATATGGACTGCTTGCATAATCAGGATAATAAGTTTCTGCATCGGCCGATGAACCTTTGAGTTTTCCGAACGTTCCTGACAATCTCAGCCCCATATAGGGATTCAGGTTTCGTCGCAACATCACCGAGAATGTCGGCTGTAAATCCTTTGTCAGGCTACCGTTGAAATCACCTAAATATCCGTCAAATCCCAGTCCAGCACCGATTTCCATGCGGTACTCATCATCTTGAGCACACAGCGGCATCGCCAAAACGGCAAATAAACATGCCAACAGCCCTATCCGCACACTGCGACTCACTCTACTATTCACATCGAAGCCCCTCCTCACGGCCAACGTACTGACATCTTATTGAAAGATTTTTTCTTCTTTCTTCCAAGCCAAGTCCGAAAGCAGGCCTTTCCACACCTGCCCTGTGCCACCACAGATAATCCATAAACGGTTCTGCGAGTCTACAACCAACGCAAACGAAGTCTCGCTCGACGAGAATCCTGTAGGCATTGCGATGGTAGCATCCTTAGGCCAATGCAATCCACCATCTACACTGGTAAACACATTTGTAAAGGCTTTCTGTTTGCCCGCTCCACGTCCAGCTCCTCCAATGGCTCTGATTCCATTTCCATATTGCACAGCTTGCAAGCCTTGCAGGCGAGGAGCTTTATATTTATCCCCACGGGCTATGGGGTAATACGCCCATGATGACATCTTCGCATCGGCAGAAAGTTCTTCTACCTTGCCCCATACCATTGCTGTAGAATCGGTAGCATAGGCATCCGAACGACTACCGATAATTGTCAGATAGTCGATTGGGTCGCTTGCTGTACCACGCTTGCAGATGAAGTTCACATCTTCGGTCGGTAACAAGGTTGGTTCATTATCCAACTTCTCATCCGTCCAGGTCGCGCCATTATCCGCCGAAGCCGCCAAACCTCCGGCAACGGTTACCGCGTAAAGTTTCTTTGTTCCAAAGCCAAGCAGCTGCTTGATTGTAGTTGCCGAAGCCCCTTTCACCCACGTCTTAAAATCTGTAGACGTGTAGATTGTACCGCCATTGAGCAGATAAGCAGTATTCCCCTGAACGGCAATATTTTTATATGCCTCAACAGCCAATGCCACGTTAGGCACTACGGCAGACCATGTTGCGCCATCGCTCTCAGCCGTACGATATACCTCGACACCAGCTCCCTTGTTTCCTACCACATAGACAAAACCTCCAAGTGCATAACCTCTCATAGCCGTCAGCGCAGCTATCTGTGCGTTATTAATTGCCGGATTCTTCCACACGAAAGTATCAGCCACTTCCTTATGCACATTCACCTGAATGGTATAAGAACGCATAGCTGTCTCGGAATTGTTCACGGCAGACATCACACGGAATTCGCGTGGCTGCCTAAAGTCGATGGAGTCTGCTGTATTGTAATAGAACAAGCTGTCAGAGTCGTTGTCTTTCAGAAGTATGACACCACCGCTCTTCGCAGCAATCGTACACGCCACCCTTCTCACATCAACTCCCTTTGGCAGGGAATCCGGGTTATAAATCCGATGATTGATTTGGTCAATGTAGAAAGGATAGTTGCTACCCTCTAAGGTTGCAGTATAAACACTATCTTTTCCCGAAGCAGTTTTGGTATGTATGGTTCTCTTGAGTGTCCCAAGTTTGAAAGACGTAATGGCAGTTTCACCATAGTAAGTTGTATTCTCGTCATTATTGCCCAGACAAGAAGAAAGCAGACTTATTGCCGACAACAACAGCACTGCAGTGGATAATAACTTCCCCTTCATTCAAATTGAAAATATTATTTTAGCTGCAAATTTAAGTAGAAATCCTTAATTAGGCCAATTTTTATACTCTTTATTATGTAAAATAATGAATAAGCCCCTTATTTTAAAGTTTGTTTAGCCTTTAAACATCAAGAGGAAAGAGTGCAGCCTCGCTGTAACAATTATTTATAACGTTTAGCGTACGTCTGTATGTTTCAGCGTAATAACACTGAGAATCGTCGCAAACAGCACACCACCAAGCAATGCCACTGTTTCCAGATCCATGAATAAAATCCCTATTTTAGACAACCAATCCACTGCCTTATCTAATGATTTTTTACGAAATGACACCTACTTTCCAAACGAAGTGGCAAAGGTATATGGCTTGCTCGTCATCATCGCATTTCTGTCCTGAATTCTTTAGGACACACCCCGTTTCTTTGACTTAAATCAAGTCACACATCCAGAAATTTCATCTCTCCATCTATCCACTCCGGAAAGGGAATCTCCAGTTCCGTCCATTCTGCCCGCTCTTCTTCACCATCTCCATGCGAATGCGACACCGACAGTCCCAGCAAGCGTATTTCATGGTGTTCAGCTTCTATCTGAGCCATCAGTTGTTTGGCCGCAGACAGGATGTCTTCTTTTGATTCAAAGACTTGCCGACGCGTCATACTGCGCGTCACCTGCGTAAAATCGCTATATTTCACTTTCAGGGTCAGGGTCGTCCCCTTAAATCCTTTCTTGGCAATGCGCCTCACCAGTTCTTCTGTCAGATGATAAAGTTCTATCACTAGAGAGGAGTGTTGAGACAAGTCTTTCGAGAAAGTACGCTCACATCCCAACGATTTCCTAATATAATGGGCTTCCACCGGCCGAAGGTCTACCCCGTGCGCAAACTGATAGAAAACGCCACCCATCTTTCCGAAATGACGAACCAACATCTCCTGCGAGCATTGTTGTAGCTGTAGTCCGCTAAATATTCCGAGGGCGTGCATCCTCTCCGCCGTCTTAGCTCCCACTCCCCAGAAGTCTTCGATGGGCAAGCGTGCCAGAAATTCCAGCGCCCTGCTGGGATGAATCACAGTCAGCCCGTCTGGCTTCCGATAGTCGGACGCTATCTTAGCCAACAGCTTATTATAAGAGACCCCGGCCGAAGCGGTCAGCCGTAACTCGCTCTTGATACGGTGCCTTATCTCGCGTGCAATGTCAACGGCAAGCTCTATACCTTTCTTATTATTAGTAACATCCAGAAAAGCCTCATCAAGCGAAATCGGTTCAACGACGTCTGTATAATCCCGGAAAATGGCATGGACACGGCTCGATACAGCCCGATACTTCTCAAAGTCCACCGGCACCAGAATCAATTCCGGACATAGACGTTTGGCCTTTGAAGTGGGCATGGCCGAATGCACACCAAACCGCCGTGCTTCATAACTGGCCGTCGTGAGCACACTACGCTCACCGTCACCCCCTACGGCGATGGGCTTCCCACGCAACGAGGGGTCGTCGCGCTGTTCCACGGAGGCGTAGAAGGCATCCATGTCTACATGTATGATTTTGCGTAGGTTGGGGACAATAGTCATATTTACCGAAAGAGGCACCCTCCCTTCAGGGGAGAGCGCCTCTTTATAATTGTGAATGACGAAATTACAGCTGAGGACCAGCAGCAACCAAAGCCTTACCAGCCTCGTTGCCTTCGTACTTCTTGAAGTTCTTGATGAAGCGAGCAGCCAAATCCTTAGCTTTCTCTTCCCACTGAGCAGCGTCAGAGTAAGTGTCGCGAGGATCGAGGATTGCAGTATCAACACCTTCAAGCTGTGTAGGAACAGTGAAGTCGAAGAAAGGAATCTGCTTTGTAGGAGCTTCGTTGATAGCACCACTCAAGATTCCGTCGATGATACCACGTGTATCGCGGATAGAGATACGCTTGCCTGTACCGTTCCAACCTGTGTTAACGAGGTAAGCCTTAGCACCGTTCTTCTCCATCTTCTTAACCAGCTCTTCAGCATACTTTGTTGGATGCAACTCCAAGAAAGCCTGGCCGAAGCAAGCAGAGAATGTAGGAGTAGGCTCTGTGATACCACGCTCTGTACCAGCCAACTTAGCTGTGAAGCCAGAGAGGAAGTAGTACTGAGTCTGCTCAGGAGTCAGGATAGATACTGGAGGCAATACACCGAATGCGTCAGCAGACAAGAAGATAACTTGCTTAGCTGCCGGAGCTGCCGAGATAGGCTTAACGATGTTTGTGATGTGGTCGATAGGATAAGAAACACGTGTATTCTCTGTTGTGCTGCCATCGGTGAAGTCAATCTTACCGTCAGCTGCTACAGTAACGTTCTCAAGAAGAGCGTTGCGCTTGATAGCATTGAAGATATCCGGCTCAGATTCTGCATCGAGGTTGATAACCTTAGCGTAGCAACCACCTTCGAAGTTGAATACACCATTGTCATCCCATCCGTGCTCGTCGTCACCAATCAAGAGACGCTTCGGGTCGGTAGACAGTGTAGTCTTACCTGTACCAGACAGACCGAAGAAGATAGCTGTGCTCTTGCCTTCGAGGTCTGTATTAGCCGAACAGTGCATAGAAGCAATGCCCTTCAATGGCAAGTAGTAGTTCATCATAGAGAACATACCCTTCTTCATCTCACCACCGTACCATGTGTTCAGGATAACCTGCTCCTTGGTCGTAACGTTGAAAGCCACACAGGTTTCAGAGTTCAGACCCAGTTCTGCGTAGTTCTCTACCTTAGCCTTAGAAGCATTGTAAACGATGAAGTCTGGCTCCTGGTCGAGTTCTTCCTGACTTACCGGACGGATGAACATGTTTGTTACGAAGTGAGCCTGCCAAGCAACCTCAACAATGAAACGAACCTTCATACGGGTATCCTTGTTAGCACCACAGAAACCGTCTACTACAAACAGACGCTTGTTAGAAAGTTCCTTCTTGGCCAACTCGTTAACAACATTCCAAGTAGACTGAGACATCTTCTTGTTGTCATTCTTGTACTCTTCAGAAGTCCACCATACAGTGTCCTTTGAGTTTTCATCTTCAACGATGAACTTATCCTTAGGCGAACGACCTGTGTAAACACCTGTCATCACGTTTACTGCACCAAGCTCTGTCTCCTGGCCTTTTTCAAAACCTACGAGACCTTCTTTTGTCTCTTCTTCGAACAATGTTTCGTAAGAAGGATTGTAAACAACTTCCGTTGTACCTGTAATACCGTACTTTTCGAGTACGCTTTTGTCAAACTTTGCCATTATGTAAAATGTATTTTAAGTTGAAAATAAAATCTGCTTTCAGATTTGGCTATTATCTTAAATACCGTGGCAAAGATAACGAAAAAAACGCCAACAGAGAAATCAACGGCGATAAAAAAACATCAATCGTTTTTGTCAATTTGGTTAAAGATACTAAAATCCTTTATCTGTCATTTACTTTTGCAATTCAGACGTTACATAATCGGGTGATTTTTCATAATTTTGCAAGCAAAAACACAAGCCTTATGGAAATTATTAACTTTTCAGACAAAAACAGTATCATCAACCAGTACATGGCCGAGATTCGCGATGTTGACTATCAGAAAAACCGTCTGCTCTTCCGCAACAACATCATGCGCATCGGAGAATTCGAAGCTTTCGAAATCTCAAAGACCCTGAACTACGAGGCCAAAGATATTGCTACTCCCCTAGGTATTTCGCGTATCAATGTTCCCACCGATAAGATAGTACTGGCCACCATCTTCCGTGCAGGCTTGCCCTTCCACAACGGTTTCCTCAACATCTTCGACCATGCAGGCAATGCCTTCGTCAGTGCTTATCGCGAATACACCGACACCGAGCACAAGCAAGTAGGCATCCACGTGGAATATCTCGCCACACCGAGCATCGACGAGAAGTGTCTCATCATTGCCGACCCCATGCTCGCCACCGGCGGAAGCATGGAATTGGGCTACAAAGCTTTCCTCACCAAGGGCACTCCCAAGCGCATCCACGTGGCTTGCGTCATTGCCACGCCCGAAGGCATTGCTCACATACGCAACACATTCCCCGAAGACAAGACCACCATCTGGTGTGCAGCCATCGACCCAGGCATGAACGAGCACAAATACATCGTACCGGGATTTGGCGACGCAGGCGACCTTTGTTACGGCGACAAGCTATAAGCCTGGCATTCGCTTACTATATATTTGACAGACCGAAAATAGGAAAAACTTACCGAAAAGGCCCATAAACAGGCCTTTTTACACAAAATTTCAAAAAAAGCGAAACATTTTTCCTCTTTTTGTTTGATTTGTGCAAGGTTTCTCCTATATTTGCCATCTATAAACGAAAATTTTATAAATAATCATTTAATAAGACACTGAATTATGAATAAGACAGAATTGATCGATCAGATTGCAGCTAAAGCAGGTCTGACAAAGGTTGATGCTAAGAAGGCATTGGAAGCTACCGTAGAAACTATCAAAGAAGCTCTCGTAGCAGGTGATAAGATTCAGCTCGTAGGTTTTGGTACATTTAGCGTTAATGAGCGTCCCGCTCGCCAGGGTATCAATCCCGCAACAAAGACAAAGATTGAAATCGAAGCAAAGAAAGTTGCTAAGTTCAAGGCTGGTGCAGAACTTGCTGACGCAGTCAACAAGTAAGCCGAACAGATTTCAGCAAGAAATAAGGAAGAGGGATATGTCTATTTGGGCATATCCCTCTTCTTCTGTGTATGCTTCTCCCCCCTTCGGGGAGGGACGAGGAGCGATTCTCCATGTCCGGAGGACAACCTTTGCATAGCCGTGGGTTGCAACAACGTGGAAACCTACGGAAAGAGCAACAAGAAACTATCGAGTCTGGAAGACTCCCCCCATATCATGATGTTGACAAGTTTCTTATTATAAGTTTTATAGGGGGCAGTCTTGTCAGACTGAAACCTACACTCCGTCATCAGCCCGTAGGCCTAAAGGCCCACGGCTATGTAGCGGAAGTCTTTCAGACTTTTTTTTGAAAAACACCCCTCTTTTTGTCCTTATGTCTCTTCTGTCTAAAACCGTCAGGAAACAGCAGAGGTAAACTCCCTTTGTCCAGAGGACAACCTTTGCATAGCCGTGGGTTGCAACAACGTGGAAACCTACGGAAAGAGCTGCAAGAAACAATCGAGTCTGGAAGACTCTCCATACCAGTGTGTTGACAAGTAGACAAGTAGACGAGTTTCATATAGACAGACACGGGGCTATACAAAAAAGCTTCACCGTGTATATACACGATGAAGCCCTATGATAAAAGTTAACATGGCCATAGCCAATAGCCTGTGCTACAACATCAAGCTGCGACCTTAACGCGCATTCTTATAGAATAGCATTATTTCTTCTTCACAGCCAAACGGACTGCTAACCAACCATTAATGTTCGTAGAGCTATAATATGTATGGGTGTATTTTCGTGAATTTGGATAAGGCGTTCCGCTAGTAGCATAGTTCGTACTTCCTTTTTCAGGCCATTCACCATTTCTGAAAAATCGAGACGGTTCTGTCTCCTGCCAATCGCTGCACCAATAGTTGGCATGCGACCAACTCTCAGACATTACCCACTTAGCATCTGCCCAGTAGTGCATATCCGCAGCACCTGTAGCTGGCAAAAACAAAAGGCCATACTTCTCAATAGCTTTCGGATCTAGCTGATTTTGGGTTTTAGAAGTGGTCGACGCCCAAAGACTATGATTTCTACCAAATCCATCTGCTTGGAGAATGTATTCATTAGGACCAGTATTTTTCCAGCACTTATCAGCTTCTTCTTTTGTCATACCGTCAGGGAATACCACAATACCACCAACATCATAAGGTTGTCTACGGCTATATTCATTATCTCCATTCATATCTATCCATGCACGCGTAGCCATCGTGTGAGCTTTATCATCAGGGAATACACGCATATACATGATAGCCATCAACTCATTGACATTAGGCATCGTAGTAGCTTCGCCATCGACATAGACCTTTGTACCGTAATCTACATCCTCATTACCTTTAAGGTCATAATAAGTTTTACCATATTTACCTGCTATAAACTTTTCATAATACTGGCCTACCTCACGAACACGGTCAGGCTGTTTTACGTTGCCCCAACCAAAGAGGTCGATTACAGGGTCATTTCCATCGCCCATGTAATAATAATAATTACCCTCTTGCTTCAAATAGTATGTATCATTTGCTTCTGGTTTTACAGTTTCCCATTGTGTTCCGGCCAGACGGTATTCGCCAGGCACGTCTACCCTATAGTTTGTAGGCACAGGTATGGCCGAACCTATAGTGTTATCATAACGCGACAAGATGTTGCGCTTGGCCGTCAACTTCACGCCACCCATATATCCCACACGCTGTCCGAGCACATACTGCAGATTGCCGCGAGTAAACTGGAATACCTTTTTAGGTTCATAATGATTATTTGGAAAAGGCTGATCATCATGAGCCGTAAACTCACTGATTTTACCCTCCTCATTGCGTATCAATGCCTGCTGGCTGGTATAGTGGGTAATACCGGGTTCTTTTCCTAACCATGCGCCGACATTGCTCGTACTGGTATCATCGTAGATATAGAAGTCGGGGACGAAATCGCCCGGTGCCAGCACGTAGTAGAAATCAAAGGCATTGTTCGACTTGGTCGATGCAGGAGCTTCCCATTTGAAACCTTCCGTGCGGGCATCTCCCGTAGCTGTACCCGTGGTGAGGTCTATATTCACGCTGCTGTAGACGCCCTTTCCCGACATCTTGAGCTTGGTTACATTGCCAGCCCCTTTGGGCGGATTCACCTTCAGATGGAAAATGGCCATAGGATTGGCGAGCTTCACAGCCGGGCCGGCCGTGATGTAGTCGGTACTGCCCTGCGCCTTGGGTCTCAACTTGCCTTTTCCCCAGAGTATGCAGTTGCTCACAATGTCGCCGGGCTTGCCACCCTGCTGCGACAAGTCAATAGACGCCGTACCATCAGCACCCAGCTTGGCATTGCTGCCAAGATATACAAAGACCAGCTCACCGGCAATCTCCGTCGATGTGGCCGTGAGCTTACCCTCGAAGTTTGCCTCCCGCTTGCCTGCATCACCAGGCAGAACGGTCAGCGTACCCAGATTTTTCTTGCCTGCAAAGACCGTGAGCTGATCATTGGTCTGCCAAGTATAGTAGTTGTCGCCCTTCTTACCATCTTCTTCTACGAACACGGCACGCGAAGCCACACTGTCACCATTGAGCGCCAAAGGCGATTCGCCGGTCATCAGCCTTACGTTATACACTTTCTCATCCGACGTGGGAGTCGATGGTTGTACCGATACATCGGGTGTCACCAATTCTTCGCCCGAACAAGACGACAGGCCTGCACCTACAGTTGTCAAGGCCACTGCGAAATAAACCGCCGTAAAAATTCTTTTACTCATTTTTCAATTTGCAGCATTAATAGTTTTTAGTTTCTTTTTCCACTTCCTCATCCCACAAACCGTGGAACTCTCTGGCCGGAGCCGCACCAGAGCCAAAGAGATCGCCGACGCTCTCACTACCGGTTGCAGCACTGACACCCCCAGAACCGGCCAGAATTGCCACTTCATTGGCTATTTGAACAACCATAACTACAGGCTGCATATATGCAGCTTTCTCTCTAATTTCCTGTTTCATTATGTCTAAAATTGAATTAATATTTTACGTCCATCCACCTCATTATCAATATGTCGCAGACACGGAACTAAACTCTTCTTATTATTAATTTACAAAACAAACGGAGTGCATCCCTGCTACTTAACACGGCAGGGAACACGAGATTATAGAATGTGTAAAAAGGGACTTTTTAGAATTTTCCCCTTATTCTAAGGTTACCGATTCCTTCTGTTTTGACAAGACCCAAATCACGGGTTATAATATAGTTGCTTAGTCATGACCTTAAAATAAGATGTCTAACATTTGAGATAAATTATTGAAAACGTTACAAATGTATAGCCTTTTCATAGGTATTATTTAATCCAGCGTCACTCGTTAAGAATTATTAACACGGTTTTTCTCATATCCCATTTCTTTTGTTCTATTTGTAACCTACACGAGATAATTTCCTCTTATCAGCCCTCATGCTGCCGCATGTTGCGCGGATGATGGTGCAATATTTCCTCGCGGAGCGTAGTAGTATCAATGTGGGTATATATCTCGGTCGTACCAATATCCTCATGGCCCAGCATGGCCTGGATGGCACGGAGGTCGGCACCGCCCTGCAACAGTGCCGTGGCGAAACTGTGGCGCAGCGTATGCGGCGAGATTGTTTTCTTGATACCGGCCTCCACGGCTTGCCGTTTAATCATTATCAGAATCATGGTACGCGTCAGGTGAGCACCGCGCCGATTCAGGAATACATAGTCTTCCTCGCCCCGTTTTACCGTCATGAGGTTGCGGTCGTAGAACCACAGCTGCAATTCGCGGATGGCTTTGCCCGATATGGGGACTAGTCTCTCCTTGCTGCCTTTACCCAATATGCGCACATAGCCCTCGTCCAAATAGAGTTGCGAGAGCTTCAGCGTCACCAGTTCCGACACACGCAGACCGCAAGAGAACAGCACCTCGATAATGGCTTTGTTGCGCTGGCCTTCGGGCTTCGAAAGGTCTATGCTCTCTTCGAGCATATCCACTTCTGCCATAGACAGCACTTCAGGCAGATGCTTACCTATCTGGGGCGACTCCAGCAGTTCCGACGGGTCGGTCTCAATATAGTCGTCCAACACCAGGAAGCGATAGAAAGAACGGATGCCACTCAGGATTCGCGCCTGCGACTTGGCCGATATGGCGCGGTCGTGCAGGAAAGCCGTGAAGTTTTCCAGATTCTCCAGCTTCATCTCCGTCAGTTGCAGATGCTCGGCCTGGGCATAGTCTACCAGCCACTGAAGGTCGTGCTGATAGGCCTCGACGGTGTTCGCCGAGTATCCTCGCTCCAACTTCAGATAGCGTATATACGCCTTCACTATGTCCGTGGCAACTTTTTTCACTGTCATTTCCTGCCGTTTGTCTTTCTTGTTGATACCGTATGGCTGCACAGGTCAGGTACTCACCCTACCCCGACATACCATTGACAAAGATACTAAAAATAGTATTCATACACGCCTATACCGCGATATAATCTGCTAAAACTTCTCACCCCGAAAAGTGCAGGGCCTCGGCAGCACCGCTGCAAAGGCCGAACAGCATTGCTGCAAAGCCCAAACAGCAACACTGCAAAGGCCTTGCAGTGTTTTGAGTTTATGAGTTGGTGAGTTTTAAGTTTATTCCTTCGTCTCATTATTATCCTAAAACAGACCGTAATTAAATGATAAATCGTATCTTTGTAGAAATCAAAATACCACTCGATGAAACAAATCAGGCTATTGGCTACTCTATTATAACATCACCGAAAGGCATGGAGCATACGGAAAGACTCATCATAGAGCAACTGCGCAGGGGCGAAGAGGCTGCATACAGACATCTGTATGAGCATCATTATGCCGTGCTGTGCCGTGTGGCCATGCAGTATGTCGACGACCGTTTCCTGGCCGAGACCATTGTGGGCGACGTGATATTCCATCTCTGGGAAATCAGGGAATCGCTCAGCATCACGTCGTCGCTGCGCCAGTATCTGGCCAGGAGCGTGCGCTATCAATGCCTCGATTATCTCAAGTCCAGTTACAACCGGAAAGAAATCCATGTCTCCGGCGTGAGTTCCGTAGACATGCCTGTGCTCGGTTATCTGCAATCCGACCAGTACCCCTTGGGCCGATTGCTGGCCCAAGAGCTGGAGGGAGAGATACAGAAAGCCATCGCCCGATTGCCGGCCGACTGCCGACGGGTGTTCAGGATGAGTCGGATGGAACAGAAATCGTATGAAGAGATAGCACGCTCCCTTGGTATTTCGGAGAACACAGTGAAGTATCACATGAAACGGGCATTGGCACAACTGCGCGACGACCTGCACAAATACCTGCTCTCGGCCATCGCTTTGCTTTTTATGCAGTTCTGAAAAAAAATATCATCTTCGTACTACCCTAAAGGCTTATTTTATCGTCTTGCTGATAGAAATGGATTTATGGTAGAAGTCAGTGAACATATAAAAGACCTCATTATCGCATCTCTGGAAGGAGAAATGGGGCAGGACGAGGCGCAGGAACTGCAATCCTGGCTACAGGCTTCGGCCGAACACGAACGCTATTACTATGAATGGAAGGAGATATGGGCATCGACAGCCCCGTCGCCGGAATTCAATGTAGAGGCAGCTTATCAGACATTCCTTTCGCGCATCAGGGCCAAGAAGCCGGCCAGGGTGCGCCGTTACCGCTACTTGTCTTATGCAGCGGCAGCCATAGCCTTGCTCGTGGTGTCGGTGCTATCGTATAAAACAGGCGAGTCGACAGTCAAATCGAGCTTTGCAGACATCGTAGTAGAAGCCCCCGCGGGGTCGCAGTTGAAGCTGAATCTGCCCGACGGAACGAAGGTTTGGCTCAATTCCGGCTCGAAACTCACGTACTCGCAGGGATTCGGAGTAGACAGTCGTGAAGTGGCTCTGACGGGCGAAGCCTACTTTGAAGTGAAGCATCGGGAAGATAAACCCTTCAGTGTGAACTCGGCCAATCTTCGGGTCAACGACCTCGGTACGAAGTTCAATTTCTGCGATTACGCCGACGATGACGAGGCCGTGGTGACGCTGACAGAGGGCAAAGTGTCGCTGGATAACCTGATGAACCATCGGGACAACCGGCTACTGACGCCCGGACAGCGGGCCGTACTCGACAAGAATACGGGAGAAATGACGGTTGATAATGCCGAGAACAGGCATGAGGACTGGCAGAACCATATACTGGTATTTGATGGTGATGCCCTGGGCGAGATAGCCAGGAAGCTACAGCGCAACTATAATATAAAGGTGGTGGTGACGAATGCGGCTCTGTACGAACTGCGTTTCCACGGCAGTTTCAACACGCAGGAGGCGCATCTGCGCGACATTCTCGACGCGCTTGTGGCCACACACAAGATACATTACCGCATACAAGGCAAGAAAGTAATATTTTATTAACCCTCAATATGAACCCCCTAATCCCAAATTAACAATGAGAAAAGTCTAGTATTCGTTTGTGTGGAAGAGAGAAATCATAAGTTTAATATCTTTAATATGTCTTTACTATGAACTTAAAGAAAGTCGTTTTGATAAGTTATGCTCTTGCCTGTCAGCTTGCGGTGTTCGCACAGGCAGTGAGCCTTAAAATGCAAAAAGTCTCTGTAAAGAAGGCTATGACCGCGTTGAACCAGAAGAGCGGTTATTCCTTTATTTACGAAGAGTCGGATGTGAACACCTCCAGTATCGTGAATGTAGACGCTACAAGCGTAAGCCAAGCCGTCGGGCAGATACTTGCCGGGCAGAATCTTACCTATGAAATCAAGGGTAAGTCGATTGTTATTTCAAAGGCATCGGGCCGGAAATCGGTTACGCAGAATGGCGGTGCGAAGCACAAGATTACGGGTAAGATAGTCGATGGGAACAACGAACCCATCATCGGTGCAACCGTCAAGGTGAAGGGCGAAACGTCCGGTACAATCACCGACTTGGATGGTAACTTCACGCTCGAAGCCAACCAGGGCGCTGATTTGGAAGTGTCGTACATCGGATACCAGAACCAGACCGTGAAAGCTACACCCAACAGGGCGCTGACGGTGACGATGGCCGAAGATACCAAAGCCCTGGACGAAGTGGTGGTGGTAGGTTATGGTGTGCAGAAAAAGGTGAACCTGACGGGTTCGGTATCTTCGGTGAAAGGCGAAGACTTGCAGATGCGCCCTGTAACCGATGCTTCCCAGAGTCTGCAAGGACTGGTTCCGGGCTTGTTGGTGACCAATGACAACGCCGGCAGACCAGGTTCTACGGGTACGTTGACACTGCGCGGACAAGGCAACCTGTCCAATACGGGCCATCCCTATGTGCTGGTAGACGGTATAGAAATGAACCTCTCTGACGTGAATCCTAACGACATCGAGAGCCTCTCGGTGCTGAAAGACGCCTCTGCCTGTGCCATCTACGGAGCGCGGGCTGCCTACGGTGTGATTCTGGTAACGACGAAGAAAGGTTCGGAGGGAACGATGCGTGCCAACTATCAGGGTTCGGTGGGATGGAGTTCGCCCACGGTATTGCCGGAGATGGCCGACTCTTATACCTTCGCACAGTACTGGAATGCGGGTGTAACCAATGCCGGTTCGTCTCGCCGATACAGCGAGGAGAAGATGAAGGAATTGCAGGATTACATCAACGACCCGTCGAGCGTGAATCCTTGGCACGAACTGGGGGCAAACGCAAGCATGAACCCCGCATTTGAAAACTCGGAGAGGGGTGTGGGCAACGTAGACTATTTCAAGCTGCACTATAAGGACCATGCCATCCGCCAACAGCACAACCTGAGCTTCAGCGGTGGCGGTAAGAGCGCACAGTACTATGTGTCGACCGGTTATTTGAAGGAAGACGGTATCTTGCGTTATGCCAAGATTAACTACGAGCGCCTGAATGTTTCGTCTACCATCAATTCGGAACTGACCAAATGGCTGAGTCTGAAAGTGGGCCTGAAGTTCAGCCACTCGGTAAACAATACGCCTTTCGGTGATGGTGGTATCGCCGACGGTTTCTTCCATTCATTGGCCAGATTCCGTCCGACCATATCTCCCGTAGACCCCAACGGCCACTTCACTGAACTCTCAATGATTCCCTACTTGCAGAGCGGAACGTTCACCAAGAATAAGCGCGACATGATGAATCTGACGGGAGGAATCAACCTGAAGCCGTTCAAGAACTTCAATGTGTACATGAACTACACCTACAAGCTGGTGGCCAACAACTATATGGCCGAGAATGTAGCGCCGCTTATCTACGGAGCCGACGGGGTTTCTACTTCCAAGGGCGTGCGCGACGAGCTGGGTATCACTGCCGACGGTAGTTTTACACGTGCCAACTCGCACACACATTACCAGTCGTTGAGCGTATATGGTGACTATGTCTTCTCGCTGGGCAATGCCCACAACTTCACGTTGATGGCCGGTTATCAGGAAGAAAACTCCAATTATGATTATCTGAAGAATGTGATAACCGGACTTTACTCGACTGCCAATCCCAATGTTGGAGTAGGTACGGGCGACCGCACAGTGGTAGATTCGCGTAACGGATGGGCTACACGCGGCTTCTTCGGGCGTATCAACTACGATTACAAGAGTCGTTACCTTGTAGAAATCAATGGTCGCTACGATGGTTCTTCGCGCTTTGCAGCCGGCCATCGCTGGGGTTGGTTTCCATCGGTTTCGTTGGGTTGGAACATCACTCAAGAGAAGTTTATGGAACCTGTAACCGACGTTGTCTCGCACTTGAAGCTCCGCGCATCTTACGGTTTGCTGGGTAACCAGTCGGGAGCAGCTCTCTATACCTTCGCTTCTACGATGGCATTCACCAGCGGACTGGGAGGTTACATCTTCCCCGACGGCCGACATGCCTACCTGATGGCACCTGGCGTAGTGAATCCGGCAACCACTTGGGAGAAAGTAAACAGCAAGAACCTCGGTCTTGACTTCGGTTTCTTCGGCAATGCCCTGACCGGTAGCTTCGATATATTCGAGCGTAAGACAAAGGATATGTTGGGTCCTGGAGTCGACTTCCCCGACTTCTTCGGTGCTGCAGCACCACAGACCAACAATGCAAGTATGCGCAACCGCGGATGGGAACTGACCCTGTCGTATCGCGGAAAGATAGCTAAAGAGATTGATTATCAGATTGGCGGCTCTATCTCTGACGCCACTTCCGTGGTAACAGAATATGCCAACCCGACCGGAACTGCGCCTGCTTCCAACTGGTACACAGGTCGCAAGGTGGGTGAAATCTGGGGCTATAAGACCGACGGATTGATTCAAACGGCTGAAGAAGCTGCCAAATACAACGAGACACACAACATGTCTTTCTTCACGCCGAGAGCGTGGACACCGGGCGATGTGAACTTCCGCGACCTCAATGGCGATGGAAAGGTGAACAACGGAAAGAACGTTCTGGGCGACATGGGCGACCTTACAATCGTCGGAAACACCACACCCAGATACCAATACACGCTGAACGGACAGGTTTCTTGGAAAGGCTTGAACCTGAGCGTGATGTTCCAGGGCGTTGGCAAACGCGACTGGGACCCGACCGGAAGTATCTATTTCTGGGGTAGCGGTTCGTATGCTCAGGTTACAGTTCTCAAACAGCACCTCGATTATTGGAGCGAAGACAACAAGGGAGCTTACTATCCTAAGCCCTATATCAACACCGCCGGAGGTGTAGGTTCGTACAATGCGAAGACTTCAGCACGCACTACCGACAGATATTTGCAGAACGCGGCATACTGCCGTCTGAAGAATGTAACCCTGAGTTATAACCTGCCTGCTGCATGGCTGGCAAAGGCCCATCTGTCTCAAGTAAGAGTATTCGTAACTGGAGAAAACCTCCTTACCTTTACGAAACTGAAGGAAATGTTCGACCCCGAAGCCATCTTTACCTCTAATGACTATAGTGCTGAGGGCGGAAAGAACTATCCTATGAACAAAGTTATTTCCGTTGGTCTATCCGTAAACTTATAATAATACAAGATAATCATGAAACTATATCATATTTGTATAGCAGCGTTGATTGCTGCGACATTTACAAGTTGCTACGATTTGTCTAAGTCGCCTGAGGGCCAATTATCCACTGTGAATCCGTTCTCGACAGTCGGTGAGATGTCAAGCTATCTAGACCAGTTCTATCAGTCGGGTGTCAGAGCCCAGGGATACGACTGGAGCGGAGGCTACATTGCCAGTGGCGATTTGAACAGCGACAACATGTCGAGCAGTTCTGTAAGTACACGCCTGAATGGCTCTTTGACGCTTAGCAATGCCGCGAAGATGTCGGAATATACCAACATCCGCAATGTCAACTTCCTCATCAACAACCTTGGCCATGTGGCCAATCCCAGTGCGGCCGATTACAAGCAGTGTGTGGGCGAGGCTTACTATTTCCGTGCATGGTATTATTTCCAGTTGTTCAAGAAGTATGGCAAAATCACTTGGGTCAGCAAACCGCTAGACCCCACTGCCGAGGAGATGAATCTGCCCCGCCAGGAGCGTACCGTCATCGCCGACAGCATCCTTGCCGACTTGGACAAAGCTGTGGCCAACCTGAGTGCACAGCGCAGTTCTGCTACCATGAGAGTGCATCAAGACGTGGCCAGGGCACTGAAGAGCGAGGTCGCACTGTACGAAGGCACGTGGGAGAAATACCACAAGAAGCAGAAAGACGAGTTCTTTACACCGGGCATCACCGACGAGAAGATAGCCGATTATCTGAAGCAATGTGTCGAAGCATGTAAGGCTGTGGTAGACCGTGGAGTCTGGAAAATCTATTCCACAGGCAATACGCTGAACGACTACAGAGTCATGTTCCAGACCGAGGACCTGAGTTCCAATTCCGAAGTCCTGTGGTTCAAGCGCTATGATGGCGATAACATCGGTAACAGCGTAGACCGCTATCTGAACCAGGGCGGCAGTGGTACGGGCGTCGCAGCTTCTTTGGTAGACGACTATCTGACAATAGATGGAAAGCCATTCGTCGGCGAACAGGTAATCAATGCCAAGAAAACATTTGGCGACGAACTGAAACCTACCTTGAGAGACCCACGTCTGAGCCAGACCATCTGTATGCCCGGACAAGTGCTCCGTCCCGATCAGCCAGCCTATGTAGTACCACCTTTGACCGGTTCGGGCTATAACAAGAACGAGTCGGGCTACTCTCTGCTGAAGTTTGTACAGATAGATTACAAGGGCAACTTGGACGCAGAGTACAAAGGAAGCACCCCAGGCATCCAGTACCGATATGCAGATATACTCCTCAACTATGCCGAAGCGCTGGCCGAACTCAACGGTGCTGGCAACGCACAGCTGATTATTTCGTTGCTTAAACCGCTACGCGACCGTGTAGGTATGCCTGCCATCGACTTCGACAGAGAGTATAACACGTCGGCAGACTATCCATTTGCAAAACTCGACAAATACATTCAGGCCGTCAGAAGAGAGCGCAGAATCGAACTGGCATGCGAGGGTCGCCGAACAGACGACATCATGCGATGGGCTGCTGCTGATGAACTGATAGTGGGTAAACGTGCTGTCGGTGCTATGTTTGTAGGCAGTAACCTCGAAAACAATGCAGCCTATGGCGGTAAATTGGTTTACGACAAGGCTTCCGGCAACAACCTCTATCTCACAGGAAAACCTGGTGATTCCTACCGTTACATCCTGCCTATCAACCCGTCGGGCTACGAAAATGGTTGGGCATTCAACGTACATAGAGACTACTTGTTGCCCATTCAACCGAGAATGCTGTCATTGACAAATGGTCAATGGACTCAGAATCCAGGTTGGGAATAGTATAAAAATATCTATAATACATGAATACAAACCTGACTTTATCCCTGGCCGGCCTGACGCTCGCGTTGTCCCCGGCCAGCCTTCAGGCTCAGAACCAAGGGCGGAAGCCGATGAACATCGTGTTCATCATGAGCGACGACCACGCCTACCAGGCCATCAGCGCCTACGACAAGAGCCTCATCAGCACACCCAACCTGGACTGGCTGGCACAGAACGGCGTGCGCTTCACCAACAGCTTCGTGGCCAACTCGCTCAGCGGACCGTCGCGGGCCTGCATGCTCACCGGCAAGCACAGCTACACCAACGGATTCACCGACAACAGCAAGACCTTCGACGGCAGCCAGCAGACCTATCCCAAGCTGCTCCAGAGAGCGGGATACCAGACGGCCGTGGTGGGCAAGTGGCACCTCATATCCACGCCCACGGGATTCGACTACTGGAACATCCTCATAGGACAGGGAGACTACTACAACCCCAACTTCATCGACAACGGAAAGCGCGTACAGATTCCCGGCTATGCCACCAACATCACCACCGACCTGGCACTGGACTGGCTCGACCGCCGGAGAAACCCCGACAAGCCCTTCTGCCTGCTCATCCACAACAAGGCACCCCACCGGGTATGGATGCCCGACACGTGCGACCTGGACGCCTTCGACGACCGCACCTACCCCGTGCCGGCAACGTTCTACGACGACTACCGGGGACGCCGGGCCGCCCAGAAGCAGAAGATGAGCATCATGAAGGACATGGACCTGGTGTACGACCTGAAGATGGCCGACAAGGAGAACCAGATACATTCCGACCCCGACCTGGAGAAATGGGGACGCGCCAACCTCTCGCGCATGACGCCGTCGCAGCGCGCCCAGTGGGACAGGCACTACGATCCCATCATCCGCAAGTTCAAGGAAGCCGGCCTGTCGGGGCGCGCACTGGCCGAGTGGAAGTACCAGCGCTACATGCACGACTATCTAAGCGTCATCCGCAGCATTGACAGGAACGTGGGCCGTGTGATAGACTACCTGCGCCGGCACGACATGCTCGACAACACGATGATCGTCTACACCTCCGACCAGGGATTCTACCTGGGAGAGCACGGATGGTTCGACAAGCGGTTCATGTACGAGGAGTCCTTCCGCACCCCGCTGCTGGTATACTATCCGGGCGGCAAGCGCGGCGACATCACGCAGATGGTCCAGAACATCGACTACGCCCCTACGTTCCTCGAAGCAGCCGGAGTGGCCGTGCCCAGGGACATCCAGGGCGTCTCGATGCTGCCCCTGCTCAAGGGGCAGAAGCCCCGCAACTGGCGCAAGTCGCTCTACTACCACTACTATGAGTACCCCGACGAGCACTCGGTATGCCGCCACTACGGCGTCCGCACCTCTCGCTACACGCTGATACACTTCTACGACGACATCGACACCTGGGAGCTTTACGACCTGAAGAAAGACCCCGAACAGATGCACAACCTCTACGGCCGTCCCGGCATGGAGAAGCTGACGCGGAAGCTGAAGGCGGAGCTGGCCCGCCTGCGTGCGCAGTACAACGAGACCAACGTGCCCGCGAAATAGGTTATAGGAAAATCGGCAATCCCGGTTATTCCCCCGATTCGTACCCTGAATGGATACGGCGGGCGGAGTAACCGGGATTTTTTTGTGGGCCGGTTAAATCCATGTCATTTCGCTGCAAAGGCTCGGCAGCACCGCTGCAAGGGCCGAACAGCATCGCTGCAAAGGCCAAACAGCAACGCTGCCGAGGCTTTGCAGTGGAACAAGATAAATGCACAATGATGTGTACTGGTTTTAGTTGACAGCTTTTGTTTTTAAATTGATTATCTGTTGACACCTGCGATTCTTATTTTCCATGCAGGTTGTCACCTCTTTCTCCAAAGTTCATTTCTGGTTGACAGCTGTCGTCGAAGTGCAAAGTTAATGTTTCTTCATTGTCCGTCCAAAGGTTGACCTCTTTTTTTATGATGGATGGACTCTATGGAGAATACCGGGGGAGTCCTGGCGTCGGGGGCTTGCATCCTCCCCGGAGCGAATCCCCTAGGCTGCACGGCCCAGGAGCCTGAGCAGTTCCTGCTGCGGTGTCCGCATCTCCAGGCTCTGGTGCGGGCGTACGGTGTTGTATAGCCTCACGGCCTTGGCCACGAGTTGACTGACCTCCTCAAAGCTCTTGTCATGGGTATCGAAGAGCCAGCCGTTCTTGACGGTGTTGTTCATCCTCTCGGCCAGGGCATTGTGGAGCGGGTCTCCGGTCTGGGTCATGCTGATACGGATGCCGGAACGCTCCAGGAGGGAGACGTACTCATGGCAGCAATACTGTACACCGCGGTCTGAATGGTGAATCAGGAGGGTCAGGTCCACACCGTACTCCCTGTAGCATCCCATGGCCATCTGCATGGCCTGGATGGGGCCTTCCCTGGCCAGTGTGGGGTGCAGGGCCCAGCCGAGGATCACCCGTGAGGCGGCATCGGTGACCAGCGACAGGTAGGCCCAGCCCGAAGACGTGGCGACATAGGTGATGTCTGCCACGCAAAGTTCGCCCAGGCGGTGGGGACGCAGCTTGGGAGTGGTGTTGACCAGGTCGCCGTAGATGAAGTAGCCGTGGTTGGAGAAGGTTGTCCGGGGACGCTTGCGACGGCGTTGGCACAGGCCGTTGGAGCGGAAAAGGGCATAGCACTGGTCGCGGCCGAGGGTGAACTTGGGACCGAACTTCCTACGGCACAGTGCATAGAGTTCGCGCATGCCCGCCTTGGGCATGTCCTTGAGGACCTCGCCGGCATACAGCACGATGCTCGTGCGAAGGACGTCCACATCCATGGAGCGCTCTACGTGGCGGTAATAGCCTTGCCTGCTGATGCCAAGATAACCGCAGAGGAAGGAGACGCAACCCTTGAGCCGGCAGCATTCCTCCCCCTGAGACAAGGTACTGATTACTTGGCATCGGAGTTTTTTCGGATACGGATGTTGAACTTCTTCTCGGCAAGGTCTATCATCGTGGAGTTGGCAAGGCTGCGAACCTGCTCCTGGGCAAGGGCATGCTTGAGACGCTTGAGTTCCTCGGCGTGGGCCTTACGCTCACGGGCCAGCTGGGCCTGGAGTTCCTCGACGGTGGTGGGAATCTGTGCTTGTTTCATCAGCTCGGATATGGATGAGGTGTCCGGATGACCGTAGCAACGCAGGATGTGGCGGAACGTGGTGTAGGGAATACCGCGACTCCCGGCGAAATGGTAGGCATCAAGGCCACTGGTGATGTACTGACTTAATAACAAGAGTTTCTCCGTTTCATTGTACTTAATCATGACGGTTTACGTTTTTTAATTAATACGTGGATACTGTCAACTTATTCAGTACACTACAGTTAGGTAGGAATTGAGAAAATAGTAAGGGGCGAATTCAATTCGCCCCTTACTATTAGGGAAGGTCTTTCATATTGGATTTGCGGTTACGGCAGTTTCTGTCCTAAAATATATGAAGTAAGGGTTGGTGGGAGGATGTCGGTAGTCCTTCGGGGGCGTTATGTATAGTCTGAAAGCGAGCGGGGCAAGCTCTTTCAGGGTTATGGCATGGGTTTCGTCTTCCTCTCGGCTGCGTCCAGATTGGCTTCCACGCGCTCCACAATGGTTTCGGGAGCGATGTTACGGAGGCAGGCCCAGTCGCCACGCATACAGGGCTTGTTGCCGTAGATGCTGCATGGACGGCATGGGAGCGACACCTGTACGGCATTATTGGCCGACTGATTCCAACCCATGAAGCCGGCATAGGGATGGGTAGCGCCCCAGATGCTCACCACAGGGCAGGCTACCAGAGAAGCCAGGTGCATGTTGGCACTGTCCATGCTCACCATGACGTCGAGCCGACTCATGATGATAAGCTCGTCGGCCAAGCCGCCGGCGAGGGCCGAAGCGTTGATGCACTGGGTATAACGGCCGACCCAACTGTCGAGCGTCTGGCGCTCATTGCCGCCACCGCCGAACAGGAAAATGCGGCAAGAGGGATGCAGGCGGATGAGGCTGACGATGACTTGCTCCATCAGTTCCACGGGGTATATCTTGCCGGCGTGGGCAGCAAAGGGGGCAATGCCTATCCACTGTTGGAACGGACGCTTCTCGCCGATGGTTGCAGGGAGCAGCCGGAACGGAGCGCCTTCAGGCGGATAGATGGAACGGAATTCGAGGTTGACGGGATAACCCAACCGGGCTAGCACGTCGGCATAGTTTTGGAAAGAAGTGGGTTGCTGCGTCAGTATCTTATGAGAGTTGGCGACCAGCCTGCGTTTGCCGTCGCGATGCTTGTCGATGTGGGCCACGCGATAGTTGGCAAGATTAAATCTCAGGCGCAGATACTTGGAGCGTATGATGTCGTGGAAGTCGGCTATAGTCGTGAAATTCTTGGCTACGAGCCGCCGATAGAGCGCATTGAGTCCTTTGATTCCGTTGTACTCGGTTTTCAGGTCGGCTTCCATGAAGCCCACGTTGGGCGCCAGTTGCTCGAAGAAAGCACGCGCAAAAGGCTTGCTGAGCACGGTGATGCGCAGCTGGGGGTATTGGGTGGCGAGTGCATATACCACCGGAACGGTCATGGCAACATCGCCCAAGGCCGAGAAACGGATGATGAGTAGGTGGTCGTTTTTCACTTTTTGGCGTAGAGCACGGGGTTGGTCGACGGGTCGTTGTACATCTTCATCTGGCGGTAGACCTTCATGTATTTGCGACCGGCCTCGATGTCTTCCAGCAGTTGGTCGATGGCTGTGGAGAGGTCTTTCTGCTGTTCGAGCAGCACTTGCAGCTTGTCCAGGCAGGCAGTCTTGTGTGCTTCATCGGCGTCGGTGCGCTCTGTCTGTTCGCGCATGTGATAGATTTTCAGCGCCAGGATGGACAGGCGGTCTACGGCCCAAGCCGGACTCTCGGTGTTGATACGAGCATCGGGCAGCACTTTCACGTCGGAATATTTCTGGCGGAAGTACGAGTCGATTTGCTCAACGAGGTCAGTGCGGTCCTGATTGCTGGTGTCGATGCGGCGTTTCAGAGCCAATGCTTCGAGCGGATTGATGTGCGGGTCGCGGATGATGTCTTCGAAATGCCATTGCACAGTGTCAATCCAGCATTTCAGATAGAGACGGTTCTCGATGCTGTCGCGATGGTAAGGATTACTAATCGGAGTGTCGATGCAGTCTTTGACGTGATAGTCTTGGATCGCTTTGTTGAAAATCTCGTTGCAGAGTTGTGTGAATGTCATTCTTGTTCGGGTATGTGTTTAACTATTTGCAAAAATAGGAATTTTATTTGAGAATGCAAATGTTTGCCCGCCGGATTTGCGGGCAAACATCTTTATTAAGGGGCTACATCGCCCTGATAGTTGATAACCTTGTCTAAAGTCACGGCCTTTCGGTTGTGGTGGAAGGCTGGATAAGTACTGTTGTGCAGCACTCGATTGCCCTGGAACATGATGCCGTCGACCGACTTGGCATACAGCAATGGGGCATCGAAAGTGTCGAACATGTTGTCCAGAATCTTGATGCCGCTGTGGAAGTGCTGCTTCTGTTTGCCGAATTCGGGTATTTCGGGGTCGATGGAGATGACGCCCTCGGTAAATTGGAACATGTTGGTAAGGGCGTTGACGAAGATATTGTGGCGGATGGTGACGTCGCGACAAGCCCCCGACTCGTACCATCCGTTGCAGTCGCCACAGAGCAGTATGGCCGTTCCCGAGGTGTGGTCGAAGAAGTTGTCTTTGCAAACTACACGGCGAGGAGTGGAGAACAGGCAACCACGGGCACGGTTGTTGCGCACTATGTTGTGGTCGAATTGTACGGTGGGGGTCAATGTAAGGTCTTCCACGCCGATGCTGTTGTGCTCGCTGATGGCCTTGGACAGGGGGTGAGCGAAGGTTATCTCAAACTCCTTGACGCCTTTGTCGATGGGGCGGTCGACGGCCGTTATCTTCTTGATGACGTTGATGCCCGGAATATGTTCCATGGTTCGCGAGGTGACAAACTGTACGGTGTCGCCTACGTAGCCCCATCTGTAGCCGTAAGCCTGTTCGTGCATGAAGCGCGCCCGGATGGTATGGTCGTTCAGACGCTTGGTCATCTTGAGGTAGACACCGTGGATATTGATGGCATCGTCCATCATGCTTTCGTACAGTCCGTGCCGACTGGTAATCTCGCCACTGCAATTCACAAAGTGGGTAGCGTCGGCCTGTGTGGTGAAATAGCGGTGTGTGCCGGGGCGCAGAGATACGTTGAAGCCATCGAGCGATACATTATGGCATAACTGGGCCAGTACGCCCATGCCCTCTATATAATATATGGTAATGTCTTCTATCTTTGTGTCCCTGCACTCGTAGAGGAATATGGCAGGGGCAGGGCGCGTCCACGAGCGCATGGCTAGTACGGTGCCGGGGTGCAGGCGCGTGTCGTTCCACCCTTTGGCAAGAAAGCGGCGGCCAGGCAGAGCGGTGACACCTGTAACTCGGATGCCTATGTCGCTGGTGCGATAGACCATGTGGTGGGTGGTCGGTTCGAAGGCTATGGCCGAATTGAGCAGGTATTTCCAGCCCTGTCCACAGGTGTATAGTGTGTCGTGGCTGAGCGTATAGTCAACTTCGGGCGACAGTTGGTAGACGATTTCGTGGTTCAGCGTGTCGTTGCTTATGATGGTGGCCTGGGCTATATGTGGATTGGCGTGGTCTACACGGAATCCTCGGAGCGTGCAGTTCTCGGCTTGTACAAGGCTCAGGGGCAGCATTCGGCCGTGGAAGATGAAGTCGGAACCGCCGCCGTCGAAAGTCACGTTGCGCATGCGCTCCATGCAGATGCCTACCGCACGTGGGTTCAACTGGTCGTGATTGGAGACATAGTATTCGCGTATGGTAGCGCCGTCGGGATAGAAATGGTAACGGCCATGTGGCACTTTCACCGTCACACGATGCCCCTTCCGGGACTCTTGCTGTACGGCTTTCATGGCTTTGCCGAAGGCTATGGAAGCATTGATGGTAGAGTCGGACGAGAGTCCGTAATGCCCCAAATCTACCGTAATATCGGCAGCATGCGACGTGATAGCCAACATTCCTAGGACATACGCCAGAATCGTTCTTTTCATCATGGATATAGAGTTCTTTATTATAGATATAGGGTTAGTTATACTTGCAAATTTAATATATGTTTCTGAAAAAACATATCAAACTGCTTGATAATAGGGAAATTAGGCATTCAATAGCTGTTTTGTATGCACAATCACTACCCGTGTGTGCAGGAATGACCGCTTTTTTAAACAAAAAGTTTGTCAGACTGAAAATAAATTCGTTCCTTTGCAGCCGATTTTATAATAAGAATTATCTATAAACAATTAAAATTTAGAGTATTATGTCAGAAATTGAAAGCAAAGTAAAGGCTATTATCGTAGATAAACTTGGTGTTGATGAGGCTGAAGTTAAGCCTGAA
Organism: Prevotella mikamonis; assembly: GCF_055381405.1. Classification (NCBI taxonomy): domain Bacteria; kingdom Pseudomonadati; phylum Bacteroidota; class Bacteroidia; order Bacteroidales; family Prevotellaceae; genus Prevotella; species Prevotella mikamonis. The sequence continues at coordinate 2,356,899 of NZ_AP035785.1, read as the reverse complement.
GCAAGCTTTACAAATGACCTCGGCGCAGATTCATTGGATACTGTAGAGCTGATTATGGAATTTGAGAAGGAATTTGGTATTTCAATTCCCGACGATAAGGCAGAAACCATCCAGACTGTTGGTGACGCTATCAACTACATCGAGCAGAACGCTAAGTAATAACGTTTCGTAGTTGAGTGTTTATGGTTGGCGGATGCTTTCCACATCTCTTCGTGCCTGAATGCACATAGAGAAGGAAGCCGTCAACCATAAATATTATTTGCTATAGATTCAATAAATATTTTCTGAATAATGGAGTTAAAAAGAGTAGTAGTAACAGGATTAGGTGCTGTGACGCCCGTCGGCAACACTCCGGAGGAAACCTGGAGCAACTTGTTGGCAGGTAAGAGCGGTGCTGCTCCTATTACATCATTCGACGCTTCTAAGTTCAAGACACAGTTTGCCTGCGAGGTTAAGAACCTCAACGTCAATGATTACATCGACCGTAAGGAAGCCCGCAAGCTCGATCGTTACACTCAGTTGGCCATGATTAGCGCCATGCAAGGTGTGAAGGATGCAGGTCTGGACTTGGAAAAAGAAGATAAGAACCGTATCGGTGTGGTATACGGTGTAGGTATTGGAGGTATCAAGACTTTCGAGGAAGAGGTGACCTACTATGGTCAGAACAGGGAGAACGGACCTAAGTTCAACCCTTTCTTCATCCCGAAGATGATTGCCGACATTGCTTCAGGACAGATTTCAATCCACTTCGGATTCCACGGTCCTAACTTTACCACGACATCTGCCTGTGCATCGTCAAGCAATGCACTTGCAGACGCTTTCAACCTGATTCGTCTGGGCAAGGCCAACATCATCGTAAGCGGTGGTGCTGAGGCTGCTCTCTGCGAATGCGGAGTGGGCGGTTTCAACGCTATGCACGCACTCTCTACACGCAACGACGACCCCGAACACGCTTCTCGTCCGTTCAGCGCAAGCCGCGACGGATTCATCATGGGCGAAGGTGCGGGCTGTCTGGTGCTTGAAGAGTTGGAGCATGCAAAGGCGCGCGGTGCTAAAATCTATGCAGAGATGATTGGCGAAGGTGCCAGTGCCGACGCTTATCACATCACAGCCAGCCATCCGGAAGGACTCGGTGCGAAGCTCGTCATGATGAATGCACTCGAAGATGCTCACTTGAATCCTGAGGATGTAGACTATATCAACGTACACGGAACATCTACCCCGGTAGGTGACATCTCTGAGGCCAAGGCCATCAAGGACGTGTTCGGCGATGCAGCTTATAAGCTGAACATCAGTTCAACCAAGTCAATGACCGGTCACCTCTTGGGCGCTGCCGGTGCTGTAGAAGCCATGGTATGTGTATTGGCAGTCCAGAACGACATCGTTCCGCCTACGATTAACCACGAGGAGGATGATAAAGACGAGAACATCGACTACAATATGAACTTCACGTTCAACCAGGCACAGAAGCGCACAGTGCGTGTAGCGCTGAGCAACACCTTTGGTTTCGGCGGTCATAACTGCTGTGTAGTGTTCAAGAAATATGCTGAATAATCTTATTGATAGAATCAAGCTCCCTTTCCGAAAGGAAAAGGAGCTTTTTTCTTCCTTGCGCCAAATCATGGGTTTCTATCCCCACGACATCAGCTATTACAAGCTGGCATTGATGCACAAGAGTGTGATGAAACGCAATGCAAAGGGCAAACCCATCAACAACGAACGCCTGGAATTCCTCGGAGATGCCATCCTCGACGCCATCGTCGGCGACATAGTCTATAGCCATTTCCCCGGAAAGCGCGAAGGATTCCTTACCAATACGCGTTCCAAACTCGTACAGCGCGACACACTGAACAAGCTCGCTCAGTCGTTGGGACTTAGCAAACTCATCCTTTCGAGCGGACGCAGTTCTTCTCACAACAGCTATATGGGAGGAAATGCTTTCGAAGCTCTCGTCGGTGCAATCTATCTTGACCGGGGCTACGATGCCTGCATGGCGTTCATGCAAAATCGTATTCTGGCCGAAATGATTAACATCGACAAGGTGGCCTACAAAGAGGTGAACTTCAAGAGCAAGCTCATTGAGTGGAGTCAGAAGAACAGAGTGCAGCTCGACTTCAAGATGCTCAACCAGAAGAAGGACGACAACGGCAACCCCACCTTCAGCTACGAAGTGATGCTGGAAGGCGTACAGGGATGTGCAGGCAACGGCTATAGCAAGAAGGAAAGCCAGCAGTTGGCCAGCAAGCTCACTCTGGAAAAGCTGCGTCGCGAACCTCAGTTCATCGACCAAGTATTTGCGGCTAAGACCAACCGTACGAAGATGGAGGAAGAACCTGTAGAGAACGTGCCGACCACGGATGCCAAAGACGACTTTGTCATCACGAAGGATATCGAGAAAGAGGCATCCGCAGAGAAGCACGAGAATACGTTCCGCGAAGAGGTGTTCGAGGATAAGCCACGCCGAAACAAGCGTCGCCCGCCCATGTATCGTGCTGACAACGAAGTGCAGTCGGTCGAGAAAGAAACGACAGATACCGAAGAATTCGACCTGAGCGACATCAGTGCCGGCCCGCAGAGCAAAGAAGACATCATCAAAGCAGCCGAAGAAGCCGCTTTCAACGAAGCATGATAAATCAATCCTTTCTACGATAAGTAAAAAGGCGGTAAGCTGTTGAGAGCTTGCCGCCTTTTTGTTTTATGTTCTTATATCGTCGTGTATAGCCTGCCGATGGCTCTTGCGAGTCTCTTATCTCATGCTGTCCCAAGGTATGCCCAGTATTCGGGCAGCCTCCTGCTTGCTCGATTCAAAAGCAAGTTTCGACACTATCAGCATACTATTCATACGGTCGACAAGCCGCGGCCCCATGATTTTGACCACCTGCAACTTCTTGTCGTCAAAGCTGAATACATCCATCATGCGAGCACACTGCCGGCATGTGAACCCACCGTTCAGACAGCCTACGGTAATCAGCTTCAGCTTATTGTCGTCGAAAGTTTCATTGCGCACATACCGATGGAACACATCGAAGTCGGCCTCGTCCATTGCCCGGCGGTACACCGGTCCTCGATTATAAGGCATCGGTACAGAATATTGCGGCATATAGTCTATAGATGTATCGGGCTTCTCGTACGTATTGCACGCCACCACGCGGCCGTCCGCGAAGTCTACGGTAGTGACATAGGTTATCGTACCCATGAGATTCGTTGAGCGATATTCCCATTGCTCCACATTGTAGTTCATGCGTTTGAACCTCGGTTTGCCCACCAGTGAGCGCACTTCCGACTGCGTCATGCCCAGTCTGATTTCATCAAATCTCTTTGCTTCCATGCAGATAGGAAGCATCACCAATAATAGCAGAATGGCCAAAGCCTTGAGTCTTACCTGTTTCATAATCGTGGTATTTAATTTTGAATATATCGCAAATATACAGATAAAAACTCTCTCTGCAAGCGGGAAATCCCTAATCGTCAGGACGGGAACTCCTAATTCCAATCATCGCAAAGCCCTGTATATACCCAACCACCAACTATCCGCCAACCACCTGTAGTGTACTGAATAAGTTGACAGTATCCACGTATTAATTAAAAAACGTAAACCGTCATGATTAAGTACAATGAAACGGAGAAACTCTTGTTATTAAGTCAGTACATCACCAGTGGCCTTGATGCCTACCATTTCGCCGGGAGTCGCGGTATTCCCTACACCACGTTCCGCCACATCCTGCGTTGCTACGGTCATCCGGACACCTCATCCATATCCGAGCTGATGAAACAAGCACAGATTCCCACCACCGTCGAGGAACTCCAGGCCCAGCTGGCCCGTGAGCGTAAGGCCCACGCCGAGGAACTCAAGCGTCTCAAGCATGCCCTTGCCCAGGAGCAGGTTCGCAGCCTTGCCAACTCCACGATGATAGACCTTGCCGAGAAGAAGTTCAACATCCGTATCCGAAAAAACTCCGATGCCAAGTAATCAGTACCTTGTCTCAGGGGGAGGAATGCTGCCGGCTCAAGGGTTGCGTCTCCTTCCTCTGCGGTTATCTTGGCATCAGCAGGCAAGGCTATTACCGCCACGTAGAGCGCTCCATGGATGTGGACGTCCTTCGCACGAGCATCGTGCTGTATGCCGGCGAGGTCCTCAAGGACATGCCCAAGGCGGGCATGCGCGAACTCTATGCACTGTGCCGTAGGAAGTTCGGTCCCAAGTTCACCCTCGGCCGCGACCAGTGCTATGCCCTTTTCCGCTCCAACGGCCTGTGCCAACGCCGTCGCAAGCGTCCCCGGACAACCTTCTCCAACCACGGCTACTTCATCTACGGCGACCTGGTCAACACCACTCCCAAGCTGCGTCCCCACCGCCTGGGCGAACTTTGCGTGGCAGACATCACCTATGTCGCCACGTCTTCGGGCTGGGCCTACCTGTCGCTGGTCACCGATGCCGCCTCACGGGTGATCCTCGGCTGGGCCCTGCACCCCACACTGGCCAGGGAAGGCCCCATCCAGGCCATGCAGATGGCCATGGGATGCTACAGGGAGTACGGTGTGGACCTGACCCTCCTGATTCACCATTCAGACCGCGGTGTACAGTATTGCTGCCATGAGTACGTCTCCCTCCTGGAGCGTTCCGGCATCCGTATCAGCATGACCCAGACCGGAGACCCGCTCCACAATGCCCTGGCCGAGAGGATGAACAACACCGTCAAGAACGGCTGGCTCTTCGATACCCATGACAAGAGCTTTGAGGAGGTCAGTCAACTCGTGGCCAAGGCCGTGAGGCTATACAACACCGTACGCCCGCACCAGAGCCTGGAGATGCGGACACCGCAGCAGGAACTGCTCAGGCTCCTGGGCCGTGCAGCCTAGGGGATTCGCTCCGGGGAGGATGCAAGCCCCCGACGCCAGGACTCCCCCGGTATTCTCCATAGAGTCCATCCATCATAAAAAAAGAGGTCAACCTTTGGACGGACAATGAAGAAACATTAACTTTGCACTTCGACGACAGCTGTCAACCAGAAATGAACTTTGGAGAAAGAGGTGACAACCTGCATGGAAAATAAGAATCGCAGGTGTCAACAGATAATCAATTTAAAAACAAAAGCTGTCAACTAAAACCAGTACACATCAACCCATTTTTCTATCAACGTACTGCAAGGCCTCCGCAGCATCGCTGCAAGGGCCGGACAGCAGTGCTGCAAAGCCACGGCAGCAACACTGCCAAGGCCTTGCAGTATTTTGAAAGAGATTGCTGTTTACAACTATTAACTCTTTGCCGTTTTGTAATTACATGGAAAACATCTACCTTTGTCTTCCACACTAGTACTATAATCTAGAACCGGAGGCAACCACTATGAAGAGAATTACAGCAGAAAATTTTGATGAAGTCTATGTCGACAAGGTGGAATTGTCGATGATAGATAAATTCGTATGCGACGAGATGAGCCGTCAGGTACATCGTTATATCAAAGGCATGTCGGGCTCTAAGGCCATTATGCTGAAATTTGAAGAACAGCTGGCCAAGCTCTCCGTACCCGAAAAGGAAGAAGCCATTGCCCGCTACATCGACCTGAACCGCAAGACGCTGGACGGATTGGACTGGAAAATAGTGCTGGCCCGTGCTGCCGCCAACTATTGCGACACCTTCAGCTACCTGATACAACTCATCAACGACAAGCGCAAGATAGTGGCCTACATGCAGCGCATCAAGAGCAAATACATCCGTTTCCACACGGTGTACGAAGAGAACAACAAGTTCGGCATCAAAGATTACAAGGGCGACATCCTCGTACATGCCCTCTACGACTTCCTCCGCACCCCCTACGTGTACGTCGACGACCTCTGCATGATGCCTGTCATGGCGCAGAAAAACGGCAAGATGGGACTCATCCTGCCCGACGGAAAAGACACCATCATTGCCGATTTCATCTACGACGACATCTATCTGCGCACCGAACCTCCTTACTTTGAAGCCAAGAAAGACAACAGGAGCATCCTCATCGACCGCTACGGCAGCATCAGGTGATGCACCTGCGCCAAATAGTGAAATATGAATTATCCTCAAATAAAACTCGTAAAATATTTGGCTGTTCAAAGCAAAAGCCGTACCTTTGCACCGCTTTTATAGCAATCGAATAATCTACTCGATTCCAGGAGAGATGGTAGAGTGGTCGATTACAACGGTCTTGAAAACCGTCGTACCGAGAGGTACCGGGGGTTCGAATCCCTCTCTCTCCGCAATATCACTTGATTGTCAGTGATTTACAAGATTTACACCCAATTTTACACCCAAAAATGTAAAGTTGGGTGTTTTCTTTTTAAGTGATAAGATTATATCTTTTCACCTATGATTTGCGTATTTGTACGAGCACTCAACACAAAATCATTCTCTATTTCTTTTATTTGATTAATTGAAAATCCCTTCCAAGATCGAGTTTCTTTGGTAGTTTCGATTAAATAAGGATGACTTTCTCCATGATCATAATCAAAATCAACATCGAAATCCCAATCGACAGCATATCCCTTTAATTCTTCCTCCTTTGGCGCAATAAATATAATATGTTCGCGAGGAATTTCATATAAATTCAGTTCTTTCATTGGAATACGCCATTCTCTCAACCATGAATAATCTCCTTTATGAATATCAAGTTCCTGAAATCTCCATCGAATAGATTCATTTAATAAATTAATTTCATCTGGTTGCCCATATATAACAGGTCGAGCTCCTAAATTCTCAATAAGCCAATCCCTTGCTATTCCAATGCCATACTGAGAAAACATAGCTTTATAACCTCTTTCTTTCCAACTATCAAAATACTCTAAATTAGAAAGGTAACAAGTAATTGGTGCATCTGTGAAGCATATATATTCATGCTCTTTTGATAATAGAGTGCCATTTGTAAGGATTTCGTGTAGAATAGTTGGAGCATCGTCATCTCTTAAGAAATTAAAGAGATAAGGGGATAAGTCACGCCTTAATGTTCGTATATTGTCGCTTGGATTACTCATGTTTTGGATATTTTTAATTTGTAACAGGTTAATTCATCTCAATTTTCTTTTAAGGAATCTACTTCAAGTATAGGATAGTCTATTCTTTTGTCTCGTCCTAATAATGTGTTTATTTTATCCCTTCCTTCAACATATCGTTGCTCAGAAGGAATAAACGCAACATCACAGGAACCACCTGGGTAGAATAAAATCATATCAATGATAAGACCATCGAGAAACTCTTCTTCATGGTCTTTATCAATATGAAGAACGAAATGACCCATTTCCAAAGTCTCTCCCCCAAAGATAGGCTCTTGATATTTGCATGATATTTTCAATCTTTCAGCATCCAGAGCTGTATATGAGAAATTTTCCTTTGAAGGAAATGAGAAGTCACAGTGAAGAGATATTTTGTTGAAATAAACATTCAATTTATATACCTCACATACAGAATGACCAACATTCTGAATTTTAGCCATAAATGTATATTCCGCTTTGTTGGAATAAGGGTCATTCTTTGTTTTGTATAACCCGCAACCATCTATCTCCAGAGGAGAATTGCTTTGTCTGTTCATGACATCCCGGATCTCATAGTCCTCCATGACTTCGACAGTTGCATTTCTTCTGATATAGTACAAATGGTTTATTTTGTTTTGGTGTGCAGTTATTCCTTTTGGCACATGTAAGATAAACACATTGCCACCTTCTTGAGGTAAGACGGAAATTTCGATATTGTTTATCTTTGGAGTTATGTTTGACGAAAGAAGTTGTGATAACTGATCCTTTGTCATTTCTGTCGATGGAATAGGCGTAATTAACTCTGGAAGAGAAAGACCGTTAGAAACATTTTTCTCAGCAAGACCATAGATGAAGATACCTCCATTAGCATTTGCCATAGCACTAATATCCTTTGCCAATTCTTCTTTCCACTTTGGATTCGCCTTAGCAAAAGAACGTTTGTATTCTAACTCGGTAGATTCCTCCACAGAATTGTCTATCAAAAATTGTATGTCCGCAATGCTTTCTATATTCATACGTCTTACGTTTGTGTTAGAAAAGTCCCGATGGAACAAGCCCCAAGGAATTAATAGACTCATAGGCATTAGAAAGCGAATCAAATACCTTCAGCACATCATTGTAGTCCCAGAATTTGAGTTCGTCACGTATCGCCTTCAAAGAAGATGCTTCCTTCTTAATCTTCTCAAGTTGTTTAGCATCGGAAACGGCTACAATACCTTGTACGGAAGGATTGTTCTTCGCCTTCATTAGATTGAGCAACAGGCTGTCTATACTTCCGCTGGTTTGAACCTCAAATACGTAAGTGATTCTTCCCATATTACCAACTGACACTTCCCAGATGGTATCCACAACCGCACCATCAGCGACTTTCTTCTCAACTTCTGCCTTGAAGCCAAGGAAAGAACCTATGTCCCTGATTCTGTCTCTTACATCATTATGGACAAAAGCCTTCTGCTTCTCTGTTTCTTTTTCTGGTTTCTCTTCCACAGGAACAGCTCTATCTGCAGGCTCTATCTGCAGGTCTTTCCAAATGAAGTAGTCTAAGGCAAGTAAGTCTTCGATTTCGCTGACACCTTGCTTCTTTGCTGACTCCACAAGTTCACGACCAACCTTAGAGAGATAAGCGTATTTCTTACCATCAAGAGCAGAATTATATTTAGGAACTTTAGGAATACCCAAAGCTATGAAACCTGTAAGCGATTTCTTGTTCCAAAGAATGAACTCGTTTGGATTGAACTTGTTCAGCAACTCGCTGATGATAGCTGGTCCCAAGCCCTTAATCTTCTCACGGAACTCATCCCATCGGTTTTCGATAGATGCTTTTCCGTAGAACAGATTAACAAGTTGCTCACGAATCAAGTCAATGCCATTGCTTTCAATAACGTTGTCGAGGTAATATTTCTTATTTCCCCACATGCGCATAGCCCATAGAGGTGCTATAAGATTGAAGAACTCCTCCTCTGACAGGTTCTGCAATCGTTCTTTCGTGTACGATTGCATTTCTTTACACATGGTGTGGCGCTCATTGAAATCAGATTCTACCTCCGCCTTGTTGCTGTCTGCCCATTTCTTGTAGTTTGAAAGGGCTGTTGAATATAACTTGTCGTTCATAACTATAATGCCATTACTTAAGATATTTATCAAGGATGGTTTGCTTTAAGGAGTTTGCTGATTGTATATACTCCTTACATTGATTTACTTGTATCAGCTTATCCATCAAATTCGAAACTAATTCACGTTGATCTTCCAAACTTGGTATAGGAATCTCTATCGAGGACAAATTAGTGACATTTATGCTTGATTGATTTACTGCATCTATGATATAAGGATCAATCGATGTTTTAAAACGTTCTGAAAGGAAATACAAATACAAATACTCGGGCAAAACTCTTTCGTTAACTTTAATACGAAGTAAATTCATTCCATGAATAATCTCTTCGCCATCAGCAATATCATTAACCAATGCACATTTGCCAACAAATTTATGGCTATTAATATGAGACATCAAAATATCACCATTTTCTAAAAGATAACTTTCCTTCCCAACACTTGACATCAAGTTACCATAACCCATTTTATCTCTATTCAACGTTCCCGTTGCTATTGTTTCAATACGAGTAATAGGTAAGCCCTTTGCCATGATACTTTGCTTAATATTCAAGCCGTTGTTTATCTGTTTACATAATTCCGCTAACTTTATTGTTGGATATGTTAAGGAATTCATGGTAGAAATAATGGTATGCATCAAAGCATTTGATTCACCTTGTTTTTCTATTACTTCTTCATCCACCTTCTTACATTCGGCTGCAATCTTTTTTTGAATGTCAGAAGAAGGTATGGGAATTTCGAAATTTGGAATAATCTTTTTATCTCCACGTGGCATCTTTACACCCTTCTTGCCTACCATCATGTAGTCAAAGAATGTATCTGTTGACATAATGACTTTTAGATAGTCATTCAATATTTCCTTAGGCTTAGAATTTCTAAAAACAAGGACATCTTTTGAACAACCACCGTTGCGGTCAGCCATCCAAATTTTCTTCAGATATGGACGAATATTTGAAACAAGAATATCACCTTTCTTAAACTCGGTGATTGAATCTATGTTTGGAACACCTTCGTAGGCTATGACCCCTGCACGATTTTGCAGCATATTGTCCGTAGAAATGAAATCGGCAACGGATATACTCGACATTTTAATTGAGGTGGTTACATAAGGAGCAACTACTAACAATTTTTCTGTAGATGTTCCTTCTTTACATTCGATTTTGGGATAAACAAGAATTGGAGTGGTTTTGATTGCCTTGTCAAAATCCACTCGCTTAAAATCAAGCATATCCTCAAGTGAGTAGGAATCAACATACTCTCCTATCTCCTCTGGCACATCCACATCTTCACCAAGATAATTCTTGCGGATAAGGGTATTTACCTTTTCGTCATTGAAGAGATTATGTGGATCGAAAAGAGGTGTTTGAATCTGTTGGATTCCTTTGTTGGCAGCAATTTCATTGTCGTCATCTTCCACGACAGCACCAAGGTACTTTATACCCTCGCTACCCTTGCGGTTGCTCCATTCATAGCCAAGGAATTTCTTTGTTTCAGCGGTCTTAGTTGGAGATTTCACTACAATTACCGACTGTGGATTGCTCTCACAAAGCATGAAATAGTAAAGTTTATCTTTCTCCATGTTTCGGATAGAGTCAAGAATATGCTTCGCCAACTCTGCCTCTTTCATGGATTGGGTATAACGAGCATTTATTCTCTTCTTCTTGATATTCTTTGTCACTGTGTTATTAGAGAACTCCGCTTTATAAGCAGTGAAAATCTCATGCTTCATCAAATCCTCAGAAGGATTACCATTAAGCAGAGTAATATACTCATCGTATGGCACGCCTATATGCTGAGTATAGCGTTCAATGGCATCCCCATCTTCATAACGATGGTCTTGACCGTGATTGTTTGAGAACCATGCTTCTACACGATTGCGATAATGTGTTGCTAACTCTGGCTCGGATTTCTTTCGACGAAGGAACAGTACCACGGTATTGGTGCCAGTTTTGCCAAATGTTCCACTGCCAAACTCTGCAATAGCCACAAAATCAAAATATTGCAATAAAATTTCACGCGTCTTGACATAAATATTACTGCTGTTTGACAAGATGCTTGAAGGAAGAATAATAGCTGCCACTCCCTCTGGTGCCAGCAATTGCTTGGCACGCTCAATGAAGAATGTCTCAATACTATTATTTGTCTCTAATTGCTTGCTATCAACATCAGCACTTAGCACATAGACATCACGTTGTTCTTTGCTAAGCGTAGCAAGGAAGCCAGTTACACTATATGGAGGGTTGGCTACAAGCACCTTATAGTCACCATCCTTAATTGCATCATGAGGCACAAGTGCATCACCATAGACAATCTGGATTCCATCCTGGCCATACATGAATGATGATACTTTAGACACCTTTGAGAGGCGATATTCTTTTTCTATACCATAGATTTGCTTATAATAGTCTGGAAGGGATTGGACTCCTTTATATTGCTCAACAAATGGCTTTATCTGTGATGCATACTCGTTGAGAAAGTGACCTGCGCCACAAGCATAGTCAATTGCTTTTGGAATATCGGTATTGTCGCGTATAATCTGATCTAAAGGCAAGGAACTGACCATAAAACGAGTTATAGGTGTAGGAGTAAAGAACTGACCTTCGTTTTGCTTAACGCCCTGGTCAAGGAAACCCTCAAACAGGTCTCCGAGGAACTGATTTTGTTGCTCAGTTTTAAGACGCATATCTTGAAGCATCTCTACCATTGCTTTGAGGATGACAGCGTTTTGAACAAAGAGTTGCTTGTTATGCACGTCAAGGAAGCCGAAGTCGCTATTGCTATAGAACTTCAACTGACGGAAATATTCCAAGATGGTGTCCTTGATGGCATCAGGGTCATTCTTCTGCATACGGAATGCATTCTCAATACTTGCATTATCGATATAGGTAACATCCTCTCCCAAATAGTCCTTCATGCCTATTTGGTAGAGTTTCTGCAATCGGTCTTGAAAACTATAATAGTCATCATAGGCTGCACCTTTCCACAGGAACTGCAAATCCTTTGGATTACGCACTTCATCCACAACCTTCACCAAGAATAGATTAACCAGTTTATCGAAAGCATTCTCGTGGCTGGCAACATTGTATTGGCGAAGTGTCTGGGCGAACTGATGATATTTGCGTTGTATGTCCTGACCATCAACAATAACAAGGTCGTCAATGCTCAGCTTCTTCTTCGTGACGCCAAAGGTAGGCACCTCGTCAACTTCGAATGCTCCATTCGTTGCATAATCTTTGCCATAAGTCTCGGACCAGACTTTGAAGAAGTCATCTCTTGTACCATTATCTGCGCTTACCTTTTCGAAACTGATAAGTTGGGGATTAGATTCAAGGTACTCCTTGTTGTCGGTCATCGTAATCAGACGATAATTGCAGCGAGGTTCGCCATCCACGAAATCGGATGCATAAAGAACAAGATATTGTGCTTGACGATAGGTGTTGTAATAGTTGAACAACTGCCCGCCATCCTGTAATGTCTTTTTCCATGCTTTGCTAAACTCATCATCTTCTTTTCCGTCCATTGTCTTACACTCAATAAGCATATATGGACGCTTATCGTTGTCGCGAATCAGGATGTCACAATAGAAATGAGAATCTTCTCTTCCACCTGGAGTTTTAGGCTCTAACACTATATTCTCAGGTTTGTATCCTTGAGCCAATAATCCAACAACACACTCCAAAACAACAAAGTTCTCATTGGCAGAGAAGTTCTTTGTTGTGTCTCGGTCTGCTTCTATACCTTCTGGATAAATAATCTTCTCATTTGTGAAATCAACAGCAACAGTACAGTTGGTGTTGTTAAAATGCATTGCCATCTTGTCTTGCACAGTATCAGATTGCTGAAAGCCAAGACAAGTAAGAAGATTTCTGAGATTATCTTTTGTAATCATATATGGAAAGAATTATCGATTGTTACTTTGTTGAGTTTAGAAGATCCTTCACGTCAACGTCAAGGAGCTTTGCGATTTTATCTAAAGTTTGCAAGTCTGGTTGAATACTATTACTGCACCATTTGCTTACAGTACAAGGTGTTTTGCCAACCTCTCCAGCAAGCCATTTGCCAGTTTTCCCTTTCTCAACGAGAACTACTTTTATACGATTCAGATTTGCCATGATGCTATAATTGATTGTAATTTAGTGCAAATATAATAAAATCTTATGAAATAGGTGGCTCTTGCTTGTGAAAAGTTGCTAATAGCACAATAACTTCTAAGGATAAAGCGCAAAAAGTCAGTATTAAACCATATTTTCATTTGAAGGCAACCGAGTCACATCGGTAAATCGCTAATGTGACTCGGAAGGTGTTTCCGTTTTGACAACACTTCTGTTGGGTGGAAATACGACATCATTTTACCTTCCCCAACCATTGCGCTTTTTAGTGCCATCCCTGTTAGTGAATTCGTTATCAGAGCCACCACCTCCTACACTTATATCGCCATGTCCACCAGCGGCAAGGAATAGGTTCTTCAGTAAATCTGTGGTGGCCGTCATTGCATCGCATAGCTGTCTTGTTCGAGTAGCTGTAAGGTCGGCCTTGAAAGGCGTCATGCCATTCCATGACACCTTTTCTAATAGATAGTTGGTAGCCGTTTTACGTTGCTTATCATCTGTTGGATCAAGTCCTCGTTTGAAGGCTTCGGCGACGATTCCCCAAGCAACAGTGTTTCCTTCCTTGGGTTGGAAGTCGTTATATTTATTAAAGGCATAATCTCTAATGGCAGTAATGGCATTGCCAATCCATTGCTCAATCTGTTGCCAGAAGGCTTTCTTGTTCTGTTGAATACAATCCCATATTTTCTTTATTTCTGGGATGCTTAACATTTCTCTGGTTTGGCTTTCGGCTTCATCGGCACGTTGGTGCTCACTATATGCCATGTTGCCAGAACGGACGGCCTCGGACTCAGCTTTGTCAAGTTGTTCATGTAGATCTTTGATTTCTGCATCCTTCTGGTTGCGCAGTCTGATGATGGCATTCTCATCAATCGAAGCTATCTGTTTTTTGAGCACATTGTTTTCTTCGGTCAATCGACCGTTCTCCTTTTGCAATTGTTTACTCTGCTCTATGATAGCTCTTACATCCTGCATGGTCTTTTTGTAGAGTGATTTACCCAGTTTCAGTATTTCCTCTTTCTGGGCTTCCTTGGCTTGCATAAGTGCGGTCTGTAATTCTGTAAGGATAGCTTTAATCGCCTTTCGTCGTTCCTCTCTCCATTCTTTCTGTCCGAATGTAGATATAGGCTTATCAATTTCTTCTTTAATGGCACCCCAAGCTTTGTTGACAAGAGGATTGGTCTTCAAGATTGGCACTAACAGATCTTCCTCATTTATGTCCAATGCCGCAGCATATTCTTCCAGTTGTGAGATACTGCCTTCCAGATTTTCCTTATGCTGCTTCTTGTTTTGTATCTCACCCTCTAACTTGTCATTCTGTTTTTCCAGACTTTCCTTTTGCTTCTTCATGTCCTGCACCTCACTCGCCATCTTTTCTTTCTGGTCCTCCAAACGTTCATTTTCCATCTGGGTCCTGACAATGGCATCCTTTGCCTGACGTTCAGCTTCCAACACGGCCTTGCTCTTGTGGACACGCTCACGTCGTTCCTCACCTGGCAGCATGGCAATGTCATCACCTCGCTCCAAACCGTACTTGTGTCCCACCTCGTTATAGTAGTCAGTGTGCATCTGGTAGTAGGTCTTTCCTACAGCATATTTGTCCTCACCCCAAACACGGGCATATGATACACATTCCTTTTCCCTCCGTTCGACTTCAGTTCTTACGAAGTTCGAGCGGATTTCTTCAGGTAGTTTCTTCCATTCCTTATGGGAGAGTACCTTCGACTTGTCGTCCTTATGCACATACTTGGCGGACGCACGACCTCTGGCTTTGGTCTTTGCCACAGGGATAGTCTGGATTTGGATATGCGGAGTGGTTTCGTCAAGATGAACATCAAAACCGATGATATTCTCTGCTCCCCAGCGGTCACATGCCCAATGGTAGGTGTCCAATGCCCAATCTTTGATACCTTGTTTGAGTACGACATGGGCATTGCTCTTTTGCAGGGTAAAGTCCACATCCTGGTCACCAAAGGCGAGTCGTGTCAATACCCGATGGTCACCACTAACGATAATGCCAACGGTGCAGTTCGGACTGTTGTCGGAGGTTCCTAAAGGATTGTTCTTGTCCATGTAGGGTTTGAAACCGAGTTCTTCAAGACGCTTCTGCAAACGCTCATGAAGTGGCACGGGATTGGAACCGAGAGGAACGATTTCGCCTTGGCTGTTAATCTCAAAGTTGAGATGCTTGCGTGAGAAATCGTAATGGTTGTTTGTGTCCTGGTTCTTCAGGCAATAGGTATTCTCGTCCCATCCGCGACGTTCAGGCTCATAGCCTTCCGCAGCTGAAAAGGACTTTGCTGGTGCGCCAACATGGATGGCGGCACGGGGGACGTTGTATCTTGCTTTAGACATAATATTCTTTTTTTAAAGTTTGTACTCAAATGTTCATTAGGTCTCGGGTGGAATCTGAGTGAAGGGTTGAGGGAGAGAGTCACTCCCTCACAGATGCACTTTGCTTCTGTTTTTTGCCATGTGCAGCGACACTGCTTTATAGTGGTGGGCCAACCCTCGGAGAGCATAATGGGACTTTTTAAGGGAGCGTGGCGAATCTAAAAGTCCATATTATGTTATGGGATTATTTTATGGGATTATTCCGTAATCCCCCTCTGCGTAGCATTTACTCAGGAGCAGGAGGTCTCTCGGCTTCTATGCCGCAGTCACCCTTTCCATACTCAACATATCCGTGCAATTTGCCACAAAAGGTGCCGTTGATACCCTCATGTGAGAGCTTGCACTTGTGGCATTCTGGGGTTCTTCCATGCCACCGTTCTTCCTGTGCCAACAAGATTGATTGCATGACAGCATCCTCTTTCGGCTCTTTCGAAGCAGGCTTCGTATTTTGTGTTTCATTCTTGACATTATCGCAGATGGGTGTAAAGCCCACCACCTCCAAGTCGAGTGCTTTGACAAGCAATGTGATGTTTGGGTTCGCCTCCTCCATTCTCATTAGAGCTGCTTCTGCTTCGGTTGGTCGCAAGGGCTGCTGACTGAGAACCCTCTGGGCAATGGTGTGGCAATCGCCTTGTGCTTTCTCCATCACATCAGAGATATGAAACTGGAGATAGGAAGCTGCCTGCAGCATTTCTTGCCATTTGCTGTACTCACCCTTGTTTGGAAACACAACCACGGATTTTCCTTCAAGGGGAAGCAAATCGATGGAAGTCGCCTTTTCTTTTCCTGTAGCCAGCCATATGTATGGTGTGGGGAAGCAACTCATAACGGCAGCGGTCATTTCATCCGTCACCAATGCAACCGTCTGGCTGGGGAAGATATCGAGCAAGTACTCACCAAACAAGCAAGTTGGTTGCACATCTTGGTAGTACCAACTATCATCATAGACCTTACCTGTTTCGCTATCCATTGTCAAGATGCGACCATTGGTAATCTTGTGCTCCGAATTGATGTGCCAGAATATCGGTTCTCCTTGTTTGGTTGCCCCGATAGGGTATCGCTTCATCAATGCCTCCAGTCGTCCTTGGTCAAACCAGATGAAGCCACAGAGGTATTCAAAGAATGAGCTTTTATAGCTCGTAATCTCCGCTTTCATAGTCTGTCCTCCTTCCTGTTGATTCCATACTGAGAACAGATATGGAAGAATGTACCGATGTTTATGCTACTGACATTGCGCAGGAGGTTATCAAACTTCTTGTCTGTCTCAGCTGCTTTGTACTTCGCATTTTGCGAGCTGACCAGATGAAACAATCTCCGTCCACGTTCACCGAGTGATGCCAAGGCTGCACCAACATGGAACCAGTCATCGTAAGTGGCCGTGATGTCGATGCCTCGGTCAGCAATGATACGGCAGCACCGCTCTACCTGCTCCATGTCGCCACCACTATATGTACAGGAACTGTGGTATGTCGGTTTAGACTCCACCCATACCTTAGTATATAATGTAGCATCCTTATTCACATACGGCTCTGGGGCGTAGGAGTTGAAGCGCATCCTGTTCACGTTCTTGCATGCTTTGTCAATGATTAGTCCGCTGTTGGCGAAGTCACGTTTCAGGGCTTCGAACTGATCCTCGTGCTTATCAGGATAGGCAATGCAGAAGATGGCAAACCACCCTTTTCCACGGATACTGCGTCCCGCATAGAGTATCTGGGGAATGTTATGCCACTCACGCTTCAGATCATCGAACCAGTCAACGTCCATGTTGTCTTTCTTGTCGATGTCGATACAGAGAAGGTTCGAGTGGGCCACGAGGTTTTCCGCTTTACATGTAGGAGAAAATGTGCCTGAGATGGTTGCCACGGGCAGTTGCAACTTCAAGCGCTTTTGTATATCTTCATCCGATATGGAACGGATATACTCAATCTGTTCCTTGTACTGGTCGTTGAAGAGGAAGTCGCGCAGGGAAATTTCCGTGCCGACATTGTCTTCTACGTTTCTATAATAGCTAATCTTTGTGTCAAATATACTTTTCATTGTTATTCAAAATTTAAGTTTGTTGTTGTAGTTGTAGCTTGGCTTAAGGTCTTGTAAATACGGGGCTTAATGCTACAACAAGGGTACAACCATATAGATGTGATTCCATGATGGAGATAAGAGCACCTTGGTTGTAGGGTAGTTGTTGGCTTGCGCCCTTTATCCATAGGCTATTACTGACATCTACAACTACAACCATCATTGTTCTTTTAATATTTTGTTGACATATTGTTGAGAAACACCGAGAGCTTCGGCAAGGGCATTCTGCGACTTGATAGTGAACTGACGATTGACGGCACGTAGCAAGTCACCGTTGGTCATCGGACGTTGTGTGGCCGCCGAGCCTCGTAACAAAGGATATATGCGCTCGATATGGATGCGGGTAAAGTAGTCGGCCATGCGGATAGCATGTTCCATCCCTTCAGCCGTAATAACTGGCTCGTTCCAATGGTTGGACAGCAGATGGGCCATGATAGCCAGGCGCAGCGTATGGATGTTCATCTTCTGTATCATGCCGCCGATGTAGCAATCCTCTTCTGCATCTGCCCTCATGTCATTTGCATCGGCATAGTCTGCGTAAAGTCGTCCTGCCTCATGAGACAACTGGAGGGTTAACGGCTGCATGTTGAATAGTCTGCTGATGGTGCCAGTCCAGCTCTCGCGCATCTCCGGTGTCATGAACTTGCGGTCGCACCGCCTAATAAACGTGCCTTTGTCGGGATAGGCAAAGAGGAATCGTTGCGTGAAGCCGGAATCCATCAAGGCATCAGTGCCGAAGGTCTTGCCGAGCATTTCAGGCTGTATGCCGCCATTGATACACATGGCAGGATCATCAATCAGTTTTGTATCTTCCGATTTTCGGTTAATGGCAAAGCTTACGTTTGACCAAATGGAAAGTAATTGTGATATTTCCGCCCCTGAGCCATTACCGCCTTTGTTATAACGACCAAAGGAATCAATGAACGATTTCAGTTCG
This sequence comes from Prevotella mikamonis, assembly GCF_055381405.1. Taxonomy (NCBI): domain Bacteria; kingdom Pseudomonadati; phylum Bacteroidota; class Bacteroidia; order Bacteroidales; family Prevotellaceae; genus Prevotella; species Prevotella mikamonis. The sequence goes on along the minus strand of NZ_AP035785.1, from coordinate 2,338,278 downwards.
TCGGCTACGACCCCAATCATATCACCCTGTGCAAGCAGAGCATTACGGGATTCTGGCGAACTATCGCCGACTATCCGTTGATGGAATACAGGTTGCTCTCCGCTGTAGTTCTTATCTTCACGCTTGCATTGGTCATAGACAGACTTTTCTTCTGAATACTTGGTAAAGTTGGCTTTATCCTGTTCGCGTAAAGGACGGGTAACTTCTTTGAGAGGGCCAGTCTTGTTTCGGCTGGGCTTACCCACCATGCAGAAAAAGTCGCATGGGTAGTTCGTATAAGGGTTGGTGACGAGCTGTGCCTTTTTCCCTGCCGCGAGGCCAGCAGTGAAGAGACTGTTGACCACCACATACTCCAGCGGGCATCCATAGGATTCTGAGACAGTACGGATATACTCCTGCACCGGTTCGGAAAACCAATCAATAGGCAGCACCGGCTCTGCGAAGGTCGATGCTTTTAGGTGCGACGTTTCCTTGGGTTGATCAGGAGGAGTCGGCAAAGACTCCGGAAGTTCAAGAGTTGGTGCTTGTACGGCAGAGAGATTGGGTGGAACCTTGTTAACAGGCTCCACCTTCTCTGCCTCAGAGTTGATGATGGAAAGGAAGTCTGGCTGTCCGTTTCCATCAAATGGCATGATGTGTTCTGACATTACTTACCTCCTTTCTTGTTGCATATACTTTTGTCTTGAGCCAGTTGCAGTGCATGGTCAGCATCTACAATGATTTTGCGTCCAACCTGAGTGATGGCAGCATTAATCTTCCCGCTTTTCTTTATGCGGTTGGCTGTAGGTATTGAGCATCCAAAAATCTTAGCGATACCTCGGATGCCATACTCGTACCTCTTTTTAGATGTCTCAGCGACAGGGACTGGTACATAGTTCGCCCCTTGAAGAGATGAATTCTGTAGAAACAGGAACTCCTCACCAGTCATCTGCCATAACGGCTTCCTTAATAAATCTTCTAATTGCATGATCTTCTATTTTTTTTACAATTTTGGCTTCCAAGATGAGGTACGAGACTCATCTTTTCTTTGCCATTCATGGCGCAGCTCGTACTCTTGCGTCACGTTTTCAAGTGCAAAGTTAGCATGAAAAGAAAAATCACTAAATATCGATTGATACTCAGTGATTTATACGATTATTTGGATAGCCGTTTGGATAGTTTGGAACTCCCTTTGGATAAAGATTTGGTTTGGATTGCAATTTAGAGTAGTTATTAGGTACATAGGTCAGTATAGAGACAAAAAAACAGTGTATCCATATTGCCAAGATACACCGTTTATTGGAATAATACGACAGAGAGAATGATGACTATATTCCCGATGTCGCTTTTCTTATCTGAGTTTTTACTTCCTGTAGAATTGCTTCTTTCTGATCGCCCCATTGCTCATCTGGGTTATGAACTGTCTTGGAACCTTTATTACTATAGGACCTAAGCACTCGATAAACTGAAGCCGAAAACTTATCAATGTCATCTTCTGGGAAATAGTCGTTCTTAAAAGCCGCTGTCAGAATCTTATCAGATGTTTCGTCTTTAACAAGTCCTCTTATGGCAATCATACAATAACCAACAATGGTTCTCTCAGATTTCTTGCCTTTGTGCCGCGCTAATATATCTTCAATAGCATGAATGACACGTTGATTCGAAGATGCCGGTTTAAGATTTTGCCATAGTGTCAATCCAGTAGAATTGAACATTGTGGTTTCTTCAACCATTGGTGTTTCATCTTGTGGCTGAGGTGGAGCCAAAGTCTTGTCGTCGATATTGTCGGCAGACTTATGCTCTTTAAGATAAAAGCGCACACCTTCTATTCGCCCAATATTTATGATGTAGTTGTGGTTAAGTCCGCTATGTGCAGATGATTGTGTCTCATTTGTTTGTTCAAGTTTATCAGCATAGAGGGAAAAATCAACCTTGGCTGAGGGATGTTCCTTCTCATATTGCTCGCAGAAGTTGTAGGCAGACATAAAGCCATTAGCATACCGGCGTCCCACATGGGACAATTCCAATAATTGCACATTACTTTCTTGCTTGGCATTTGCATCATAGTATGCCTGTAGTTTATCCTTGGTCAGCTCGGAAATTAATACAACAAGCTTTTTGTCTTGATAGGCTGAAATAAAATGTTGGAACTCAGCTATAGCCTGATGGCTAAAGTCCCGATTTTTCCCATTCCATAGCGTGTGTAATTTGGGAACTGTGTACTGAAAATATTTTTCTGGCTCTATAATCATGGCTTGCGTTTACATTAAGTCAAACTTAGACATGGCACTGACCTTTGTTTCGTCGGCGACATCGATATAGGGCTTCATGGCCTTATAGTCACTGTGCCCCGTCCATTTCATTATTACGTTTGCTGGTATGCCAAGGAGGATGGCATTGCAGATAAAGGTTCGACGAGCAGCATGTGTTCCCATTAATTCATATTTCGGGCGTGTCTCGTCAATACGCTGCTGTCCGCGATAATATGTAATATGAACGGGGGAATCTATACCAGCCAGTTCGCATAACTCCTTCAGATATTCATTCATCCTTTGATTGCTGATGACGGGTAAAGCCTTGTCGTTCTTAAACGGCACATTCTTATATTTGTCAAGAATAGAACGGCTGTGTTTGTTGAGTTCTATCTTCAAATGGTCGGAAGTCTTGATTGTTGTGATGTCTATGTGGTCATCCTTAACATCACTTCGACGGAGATTGTAGGCATCCGAATATCTCAGACCCGTGAAGCAGCAGAATGAAAAAACATCGCGTACACGTTCCAAGTATTGCTTGCTACCTGGAATCTGATAGTCGCGTAATTGCTCTTGCTCTTTCCGAGTCAGGAAGATAATTGCCTTGTCAGGGTTCTTCAACTTGGGCTTGTATGTTTCGAATGCAACATTTTGATGGTATCCTTTTTTCATACTCCACCGCAAAAACCATTTCAGGAAACCAACTTGTTTAGAAATTGTACTATTTCGCATTTCCAATTGGTGACCGAGGAATTCCAGATAGTCGTTCAGGCCATCCTCCGTGAAATTGTCAAAGGAAATGTTGGGATTGAAATCGTGGAGATGGTTTCTTTGAGCAGCGAACTTCTCGAATGTGGCCTTCGTCCAATCATTCAGTTTGCCATTTTCCTCGGTAAACTCATCGTAGATTTCCCAGAATGTCTTCTGGTGAATAAGTTCTTCGGTCTTGGGGTCTTCAACTTTGCTCCTTGATGTATATACGTCTTTCAGTTGCTCTGTGGTAGGCATCAACTCCTGTAGTTCGAATTCCTTGAAAATATCCTGAATCAATGTGTAGCTCCGTGTCAACTCTGCATTTATTTCAGACGCAGGAACCTTTAACTTATTGGTGCAACCATTTTTCACTCTTTGCTTGGTAGCTTCCCACTTAGCAGCATCAATACGATAGGGCATAGTAAACTCAATACGTTGTCCAGAATAGTTCACCCTCATGCGGATAGGTACATTCTCGGTTATTGCCACACCGTTTTTCTTTCTCCCTTCAAGGGCAAAGATGATATTTCTCTTGATATTCATACGCTCTGCTATTTTATGGTTGAAAGAATGGTAATAAGACTATCTTCGATTTCCTCAGCCGAAGGAATCTCTTGATAGGCCAAGTCTGGCAATTCTCGCAAATAAAGGGACTGCAGATTATTCCACACTGCATGAAAATCTGCCAGCAAAAGAGAATCACCCATCGTCTTGCCTTGCCACCCATCGGGCTTTTCAAATTCCTGCTGATCGTGGTCGAACAATGCCTTCAAGTCTGCTTTGAAGTCTTCACTTTGTAAATAGGTGTGAGTCTCAGTGTCATGCAGAAGGAAATAGAGATCATAGAAGTGGCGAATCTTAGCAGACAGCTCTGGCATAGGATTGTCAGCAAGGGAACAACGGAGCAATGACACCAGTTTCTCTGTCAATGTGCGTCGTTTATCGAGGACGATGACTTCGAATGGTTGCATTTCGTATTGCTCAATCAGACTTTCATTACCACTTTGGATGATGAAGTCTGTCAGGAAACTGCCCAATGTGCATTTTTGCGAGGGGTATGGATTGGCAAAAGAGTTAATCTCCACTAAAAGTTGACCTGCCCTTATTGCTCCTACCTGTTCAGTTGCGACGGCTCGTGGATATGCATAAAATGCCTTGTGATAGTGAGAACCTTTGCTGGTTACTCCAGGGATAATTATTTCTTCCAATCCTGCGGTCATGTTCTTGGCTGTTCTGCGGATGAGGTTCTTCAACTGATTACCGCTCAATGTCCACGCTTCGGCTATTGCAACATCGATATCTTCTGAGAAGTGTGCCCCGATGCCGTATGCCTTCGAAAGACTGGTGCCACCCTTGAACACGGCCTTACCATCTTTGTCACCTTCTGCCATCAACTTCAGTGAACGGCAAATCCAGTAATCCTTCTCGATGAAGATGCTTTTGATGCCGAGTCCACCCTCATTCTTCGGACGTGATGCCGCGTTGATGGCATCGGCAAACAGTTGTTTGTTCTCGTGTAATCTCATAAGATATTCCAGTTTTTCTTGTTAGGTAATGTTTGCTCAGAGATGGGCAGCTTATAATTTGTAGTGCCATTAAGACTTTTCTTCAGAGATTTTGTATCAAGGTTGTTCAGTTCCATGATAGCCCCCAGAAGCGCTCTGACGTATGACGTGTAGTTCTCCGCCAGTTCCACCAACCTTTTTTGTTCCGCTTTGGAAAGAGCACAGATGGTATTGCCCAGTTGGACCACTATACTATCAGGACTACTTGCTGGTATTTCCTTGATAAACTTCAAAGCATCAAGAATCCTCAGAAGAGGAATGTTTTCCTCCTTGATAGGGTTGCGCTGCTGCAAGAAAGAGATGACATAATCCCCTCTGGTCAGAGGATTGCGATAGCGATTCGTACCGATCAAAATCGAAGAGGTGATTTGTGTAGTCAGTCCCATTGATGCGAACGCACTGTTTCCTGTGATATAACCGACTAACTTTCCATTCTTTTCCAAGAAATCCTTCGTGATTTCTTCTGGAACTGGCTTCAAAGTTCCAAAGATGGTCTTTCGTGGCTTATAGTACTTCCCCTTGGATAGCCTTTGCAGAGTACCTTGTTCGGTCAATCTGTTGAGTGCCTTAACCAATGCTCCCTGATATTGCATGGGCACGTTGAAGTCGCCAATGGTGAGAACAACACCATCGGGAGTGTCAGCTATCTTCTTCTTTACTTCATTACCAATTACCATATCTATAGCTATTGATGGTGCAAAGTTACAAAAAGTCTTGTTATTAACGCAAAAAACATGACTAAATTTGGCGTGATTAACGAAAAATTACCACTTGAAACACCTTTTTAACGCATTTTTATCCCAAAATTGCAACAATCTTGGGACGGGGGCGGTAGTCAATGTGCTTCATCATGTAACCATAATCCCACTCATAATCAGTGATTGCAAGTTTGGGTGTAAGTTCAAAATCTGCACCCAATTTTACACCCAAAAATGGCGATAGCGCATGAAATCCAGTGATATTGTGATTTTTAGCCAACCTCTGCAAGTAATTGATATATAGTCGTTTATGCGGTTTGTGATATTCTAAGTAACCATAAGTTTGAGAGCCTCTCTCTCCACAAACAAGGGTGCAAATCAACGAATCTTCGTGGTTTGCACCCTTTTTTATTATGTACGGAAAATTAGTTCTAGTGGAAACCTATTGTCTGATGGGATTGATAATTAGATGCTTTGTCTGTTTCATACCAGTGGTTTTTATAAAACTTGATGAATAATATAATACTTTCTTGGATTATCCGTTCTCACATATAGATGATTTCATCTAATTTGTGAGAAAATAGAATTTAATCCACATAATACATGAATACAACCCTGACTTTATCCCTGGCCGGCCTGACGCTCGCGTTGTCCCCGGCCAGCCTTCAGGCTCAGAACCAAGGGCGGAAGCCGATGAACATCGTGTTCATCATGAGCGACGACCACGCCTACCAGGCCATCAGCGCCTACGACAAGAGCCTCATCAGCACACCCAACCTGGACTGGCTGGCCCAGAACGGCGTGCGCTTCACCAACAGCTTCGTGGCCAATTCGCTCAGCGGACCGTCGCGGGCCTGCATGCTCACCGGCAAGCACAGCTACACCAACGGATTCACCGACAACAGCAAGACCTTCGACGGCAGCCAGCAGACCTATCCCAAGCTGCTCCAAAGAGCGGGCTACCAGACGGCCGTGGTGGGCAAGTGGCACCTCATATCCACACCCACGGGATTCGACTACTGGAACATCCTCATCGGACAGGGAGACTACTACAACCCCAACTTCATCGACAACGGAAAGCGCGTACAGATTCCCGGCTATGCCACCAACATCACCACCGACCTGGCACTGGACTGGCTCGACCGCCGGAGAAACCCCGACAAGCCCTTCTGCCTGCTCATCCACAACAAGGCACCCCACCGGGTATGGATGCCCGACACGTGCGACCTGGACGCCTTCGACGACCGCACCTACCCCGTGCCGGCAACGTTCTACGACGACTACCGGGGACGCCGGGCCGCCCAGAAGCAGAAGATGAGCATCATGAAGGACATGGACCTGGTGTACGACCTGAAGATGGCCGACAAGGAGAACCAGATACATTCCGACCCCGACCTGGAGAAATGGGGACGCGCCAACCTCTCGCGCATGACGCCGTCGCAGCGCGCCCAGTGGGACAGGCACTACGATCCCATCATCCGCAAGTTCAAGGAAGCCGGCCTGTCGGGGCGCGCCCTGGCCGAGTGGAAGTACCAGCGCTACATGCACGACTATCTAAGCGTCATCCGCAGCATTGACAGGAACGTGGGCCGTGTGATAGACTACCTGCGCCGGCACGACATGCTCGACAACACGATGATTGTCTACACCTCCGACCAGGGATTCTACCTGGGCGAGCACGGATGGTTCGACAAGCGGTTCATGTACGAGGAGTCCTTCCGCACCCCGCTGCTGGTGTACTATCCGGGCGGCAAGCGCGGCGACATCACGCAGATGGTCCAGAACATCGACTACGCCCCTACGTTCCTCGAAGCAGCCGGAGTGAGCGTTCCGAATGACATCCAGGGCGTCTCGATGCTGCCCCTGCTCAAGGGGCAGAAGCCCCGCAACTGGCGCAAGTCGCTCTACTACCACTACTATGAGTACCCCGACGAGCACTCGGTATGCCGCCACTACGGCGTCCGCACCTCTCGCTACACGCTGATACACTTCTACGACGACATCGACACCTGGGAGCTTTACGACCTGAAGAAAGACCCCGAACAGATGCACAACCTCTACGGCCGTCCCGGCATGGAGAAGCTGACGCGGAAGCTGAAGGCGGAGCTGGCCCGCCTGCGTGTACAATATAACGAGACCAACGTACCCGCAAAATAGGTTATAGGAAAATCGGCTGTCCCGGTTATTCCCCCGATTCGTACCCTGAATGGATACGGCGGGCGGAGTAACCGGGATTTTTTTGTGAGCCGGTCAAATCCATGTCATTTCGCTGCAAGGCCTCCGCAGCAATGCTGCAAAGCCCGAACAGCATTGCTGCAAAGCCACGGCAGCAACACTGCCAAGGCCTTGCAGTATTTTGAGTTGCTGAGTCTTTAAGTTCATGAGTGGTACAGGGAGGGATGTATAGTGATGGTGCTGTTTCCGGATGAGCCTTGCCAGCGAGAGAAGAGCTACTGATTTCTTTGACAAAAATTAGGAAAATTTTTGACCATGCGATAGTGCGGACATTACCATAAAATACATATCTTTGTAAAAACATATTGTTTTTGAACCTCTAACCCATGAAAGATGAATGAGAGAAACTCTTATATACGTGACGAGACGAAGCTCCCAAAGTATGGCAGAATGGCTCTGCCAGTGGGCAACAGGACGTGGGTGTCGGGCTGAAGAGTGAGGTAACAAAGCGTGAAAAACTAATACAAAGCATGGAAAGATTGACCCAAATGAAGTTACAGGTGGCGATTATCGGGTTTGGAAGGATGGGACGCTTCTATTTGCAGGAGTTTCAAAAGAACCCGAAATATGCGGTGAGTTACATCTGCGACGTGAGTCCGGTGTGTCGGGCAGAGGCCCGTCGGCTCGCCCCCGAATCCAAAGTGGTGGCCGATACAGACGATATTTTTGCCGATTCAGCTGTTCGGGTGGTGGTCTTGTGTGCTGTGGCTGCCGACCGTAGGGTGCGTATAGAGCAGGCTCTCTGTGCCGGTAAGCACGTGATAGCCGAGAAACCCCTTGCCGATACGGTGGCGCACGAGCGCGAGGTGGTGGAACTGGCGGACAGGAGCGACCTTATTTGTACGGTCAATCTGTATCTGCGCAATGCCTGGTATCATCATACGATGAAGCAATTCGTAGAATCGGGGGAAATAGGCGAACTGGCCATTTTGCGCATTTGCCACATGACACCAGGCTTGGCGCCGGGCGAAGGCCACGCATCCGAAGGTCCTGCCTTTCACGATTGCGGCATGCACTATGTGGATTTGGCACGTTGGTATGCCGGCAGCGAGTACAAGACATGGCACGCGCAGGGTATCAGGATGTGGAATTATAAAGACCCTTGGTGGGTGCAGTGCCACGGTACGTTTGAGAACGGGGTGATATTCGACATCACGCAGGGCTTTGTCTACGGTCAACTGTCCAAGGACCAGACGCATAATTCGTACATCGACGTGATAGGGACGAAGGGAGTGGTGCGCATGACACACGATTTCCGCACGGCCAAGGTGGAGTTGAGGGGCGTCACACAGACCCTTATAGAAGAGAAAGACTTCGGTGGGAAGAATATAGACGTGCTCATCGACCAGATGGCCGATGCTGTCCTATCGGGCAAGCTCGACCCACGGTTGCCATCATTTGCCGATGCTGCCATCGCTTCGGAGTATTCATGGGCCTTCTTCAACGACAGTCTGGAGCACGATTTACCAGTCAAGGGCGACCTGGCGATACTGGAAGAAATCAGGGAGCGACGCCGAAAGATGACCGATGGATACGGATTGTTGCCCCGCAAATAGGGCTTATAGTTTCGTTTATTGATACTAATCTAATCATAAAACATTCATTTTTAAATTCTAAAAGTTATGACAAACATCTCAAGACGGAACTTCATCAAAAGGGGAAGTTCGGCACTTGCAGGAATGATTATCGCTCCTAGCATTGTTCCAAACACGATATTGGGCAAGACGCATGGTCATGTGTCGCCCAGTGATAAACTGAATATTCTGGGCGTAGGTGTCGGTGGACGAGGTGCAGCCGACCTCGACGCCATGAAAACGGAGAACATCATCGGACTCTGTGACGTGGACTGGAAGTATGCCGGACACGTTTTTGAGAAATATCCGAAGGCCAAGCGCTACAACGATCATCGCAAGATGTATGGCGAGATGTTGAAGAATGCCGATGCCGTGATGGTGGCTACGGCCGACCACACGCATGCCATCATTGCGGCGGAAGCCATCGCCGCGGGCAAGCATGTGTATGTGGAGAAGCCCCTGACGCTTTATGCCTACGAGTCGCGCCTGCTCACCAATCTGGCGAAGAAACACAAGGTGGCCACGCAGATGGGCAATCAGGGGGCGTCGTCGGCCGGTGCTCGCCAGGCTATCAACTGGCTATGGAATGGCGAGATAGGCGAGGTGACACGCATCGAAGCCTTCACCGACCGACCGATATGGCCACAGGGCATGTCGGCACCGAAAGAGAAGATGGCCATACCGGCTACGCTGAACTGGGATGCCTTTATCGGTCCGGCGGCTTATCGGGACTATCATTCGGCCTATACGCCCTGGAATTTCCGCGGATGGTGGGACTTTGGTTCGGGCGCATTGGGCGATATGGCCAACCATATACTGCAAGTGGCGTTCAAAGGATTGAACCTGGGCTATCCCAGCGAGGTCATCGGCAGCTCTACGATGCTCATGACGGATGCCTGCCCGACGGCACAGAAAATCACTTATAAGTTTGATGCACGCGAGAATCTGCCCCGTCTGGGCTTGCCGGCATGCACGCTGACATGGTATGACGGTGGTCTGCTACCCGATTATCCCGAAGGACATCCGCTCGGCCAGAAGCTGGATGTGAACGGATGCTGTATCTTCTACGGCACGAAAGACACGATGGTAGTGCCCTGCTATGGGCACAGTCCCTACCTGTTGTCGGGCAGAAATCCGGTTGTTCCCGAACGCCTGCGCATCGTCAAGGGCGACAACCACCAGCAAGACTGGATTCGCGCATGCAAGGAGAGTGCCGACAGCCGTGTGCCGACAGCTTCTGATTTCAGCGAGGCAGGTCCTCTGAACGAGATGATAGTGATGGGTGTGGCAGCCGTGAGATTACAGGAATTGGGCCAATGGCTGAAGTGGGATGGCAAGAATATGAGGTTCACGAACATCCCGGCTGGCAAGAAGATACGTTCAATCATCGAAGACAAGTTCCATATTCACGACGGTCATCCTACGTTTGACCGTACGTACAGTGAGCCGGTAGATGCCAACGAATTGGCAGAACGACTCATCCGACCGGTGTATCGCAGTGGGTGGAAACTGCCAGAAATGCCTGTATTGTAGTAGTTAAATACTTAATTCAACAGATTTATGAAACATATATTATTGGCAACTGCCATCACAGCTACGTTGCTGGCAGCATGTGGTAACAAGACCAACAAGTGTAATTGTGAACATTGCACGTGCACATGTGAGGCGTGTGCAGGCGAGAAAGACGGTTCGGGCAAGGCTCTTGAGGCCGGCAAGGATTACAAGATAGCCGACAGAGCCATCGTTCCTATAGATAAATATGTGGCCGACAAGGATGGATTCATCACCCTGTTCGACGGCAAAACACTCACAGGATGGCGCGGTTACGGTATGGATGGCGTGCCAAAGAACTGGAGTGTGGAAGATGGAACTATCCATCTGAAGGGTTCGGGCAATGGAGAAGCACAGGCAGAAGACGGTGGCGACATCATCTTTGCACACAAGTTCAAGAACTTCGAATTGCAGTTTGAGTATAAAATATCGAAGGGTGGCAACTCCGGAGTGTTCTATCTGGCACAGGAAGTGACCGTCAATGAGAATGGGAAAGATGTCTACATCCCCATCTGGCAGTCGGCTTCGGAGTATCAGGTACTCGACAATGCCAACCATCCCGATGCTCAGTTGGGTGTCGATGGTAACCGTCAGTCAGCCTCTCTGTATGATATGATTCCGGCAAATCCGCAGAATGCAAAGCCTTATGGGCAGTGGAATACGGCCAAGATAATGGTATATCAGGGCACGGTGGTTCATGGTCAGAATGGAAAGAACGTCGTGGAATACCACTTGTGGACTCCGAAATGGACCGAGATGCTGCAGAACAGCAAGTTCAAGGAGGGTGGCGAGTTCCCCGTTGCATTCCCCTTGCTCAACAATATGGGTGGCGACAACCACGAAGGATATATCGGTTTGCAGGATCATGGCAACGATGTATGGTATCGCAATGTGCGTATCAAGGAACTTAAATAAGCACATCCGACTATGACGAATAGATTTTTGTGTTCATGCCTGGCCCTGTTGTTGATAGGGTCTGGCATGGTCTACGGCCAGCGCCGGCCTCGTCCACAGCGCCAGTTCATGCCTGCCAAGGAGATGGCCTTGCAGCTTTACTCTATCCGCGACTTGATAGGTGATGCCGAAAAGTATGCCCAGAACCACGCAAGGGTATTCAAGCAGCTGAAGCAGATGGGATATACAGCGGTGGAGGCTGCCAACTATGTTGATGGAAAATTCTATGGTGTGTCGCCCCAACAGTTCAGGAAAGACGTACAGGCGGCCGGACTCGTATCGCTGTCTTCCCATGCTACCCACGGTCTGAGTGCCGAAGAGCTGAAGAATCACGACTTCGAGAGTGCTATGAAGTGGTGGAAAGAGGCCATCAAGGCACATAAGACGGCTGGCATGAGCTACATCGTTACACCGTGGACCGACGTTCCCAACACACTCGAAGAGGCACAGACCCTGTGCGATTATCACAATGCCGTGGGCAAATTGTGCCGTGAGTCGGGACTATTCTATGGCTATCACAACCACGCGCATGAGTTCGGTAAGGTAGGCAATGAGATGTGGTATGACTACTTCGTGAGCCACACCAATCCCGAATATGTGTTTTTCCAGATGGATGTCTATTGGACTGTCATGGGGCAGCAGAGTCCTGTGGCCTTGTTCAAGAAATATCCCGGCAGATTCAAGTTGCTGCATATCAAGGATATGTACGAGTTGGGTGAAAGCGGTATGGTGGGATTCGACGCCATCTTCAAGCATGCCAAGGAAGCCGGTTTGCGTGGTTATGTGGTCGAGATGGAGGCTACCGACGGCACGATAGACATCATGGAAGGCCTGAAACGATGTGCCGACTATCTGCGTCGCAGTGAGTTTGTGAAGCCCAGTTACGTGGCGAAATGAGCATGATATAACAGGAAAGGGGAATGATGCACACTGCATCATTCCCCTTTTTCGTATGCCTGCCATTCGAATATCGATGTGGCAAATATTCTTAGTGACTGTCTTCTACACGGTAGCTCACCTTCACTGTCTTCTCTTCTCCCGGCAGCAGCGTGAAGTAATTGTCTTCGTAGAGCACGGGGAGAATCTGTTCGCCGTCACTGCCTTTCAGATTCAGGCGCACATAGTAGGCCGGAACGTCCGACAGGTTTTTCACTGTCATGTGGCCCACCATCTCGTCTCCCTGCTGCTCGAAGTGCTGACCGAACTGCAATTTTGCTTCGGGCAGTGCCTTCAAAGCCTGATAGTCGGCATCCGAACGGGCTTCGATATAGAAGTTGTCGGTCACTTTCTTGCCGTTTTCTTTCAATGTGAGACGCACCAGGCGGATAGGTAAATCGGCCGATTGCAACTCGGCCACACGTACAGTCTGATCTTCTGCCACACCGGTGCGATGAGTTCGTGTGCTAATCTTGTTACCCTTGATGTCAAATTGTTCTTCTACTATCTCCAACTGATGGGCTTGCAGGGTGGTGTTGACCACTTCAATCTGCTTCGTATGCGCGTTGAGCTGCACGTGCAGTGGCTCACATGCCTTCTTGATACCGAAGTAGGCAGCTGTGGGTTCGAGGTAGTAGTCGTAGGTTTGCCATACCATTGACGGCCAGCAAGGATGACTCATCCACATCAACATGCCCTGTCTTGTCTGCTGGGCCGACTCGTACATGGCGCGATGCAGGTCGTAGTTAATCCATTGAGCCTGCTCTGTAAAGGCCTTGGCACTCTGTATCTGGCCGAATCGGGTGGCTATCATCTCGTTGAAGCTGGCACCGCGCTGCGCACCCTTCTGGGTGAAGTCGTGCTGTGCCCACGAGATAGATTGCGGCCAGAGATGTTCGGGTGCAAGCATGCGCTGTAGGCTTTCGTAGCTCACGATGTTGGGCAATCCGCGCTCAGAGTGGAACTTCTCGCCTGTATGGGCGAAATACCAGTAGGCCGGAACAGCCCAGTAAGGACCGTGACCGCTTACTCCGTCGTCGGCCGAACTGGAGATATAGCCCAGTTGCGGATGTTCCCTGGCAATGCTCTTGCGCAGTGCCTGGTCGAGCGTAGCGGGCGGATAGCCCTCGTTTCGGCCCACATAGATACCGATAGAGGCATGCTGGCGGATGCGGTAGATATAGTCGTTGGCATTGTCCATGAACATGTTTTCGTTGTAAGGATCAGGTCCGTCCCACGGATTAGCGAGCCAGAAGTCTTGCCAAACCACGATACCATACTTGTCGCAAGCCTCATAGAATTCCTCATCGCCTATCTGTCCGACCCAGTTGCGAATCATGGTGAAGTTCATATCGCGATGATAGCGCACGGCAGCGTCGTATTCGCGGCCACGGTAGTTGAGGTTGGTCTCCGAGAATCCCCAGTTTCCTCCCTTCGGGTCGAGCCTGTGCCCGTTGAAGAATATTTGCAGGGCTGTATCCATATTTTGATAAGACACCTCTCTGATGCCGGCTTTGTAGCGGATGGAGTCTGATGTTCCGTCCATCTCTACGGTATATCCTGCGTCGTAGAGATAGGGCTCGCCCATGCCGTTGGGCCACCAGAGACGCATCTTGCGGTCGCGCAGTTGCGGGTAATCGGTCGGCAAGAAGCTGACGTCCTGCGTGGTGTTGGCGTCGAGACGCACTTTCTTTTCAAACTTGATTTGCCCTATCCAGCCACGGACGATGGCATCTACGGCACGGTCCAGACCGTTGGACACGCGCACGGTGGGAGTCATCGTCGCCAGCGTGTCGGGCGTATTGAGCTTTGTGGTGACCATCGGGTCGGCCACGCTCACACCGTTGGTGGCATTCAGATATACATCGTTCCAGATACCTACTTCGCGTCCCGGTGTCGATGTTATCCAGTCCCAACCGATGCTGGCATGGAATGTGGGGTTGTCAGCACCCAATGCTCCACCGTTGAGGTCGGTGCTTTCCTCGTTCTTAATCTTCACGATGCCGGGATGAGCGTTGTGGATAACCTTTACTTCCAAGGTATTCTCGCCTGCCTTGAGATACTTCGTTACGTTGAATCTACCACGTTTGAAAGCTCCCTCTATCTTACCGATGGGGCTGCCGTTGAGGCTGATTTCGGCTTTCCAGTTGATGCCGTTGAAGTTCAACCACACCTGTTTGCCGGTGTATTCAGCAGGCACGGTGAAAGTGTTCCGGTAGTTGAAGTCGGAGTTGAAGAACGATTCAGACACCTGTCTGAGATTGTTGTCGAAGTTGGTCTGGGGCAATGCGCCGATGTTGGCGTAGCTGGTAAGCACCGTTCCGGGTACGGTTGCCGGAATCCATTGAGTATCGCCGGCACGGCACAACTGCCAGTTACCGCCGTCGAGCCAGTAGCGCCCGTCTTCCATTCCGCGCACCTTGGCCGGTTTGGCTGTGAGTCCGCCACGTCCCATCACTTCCATCTCTGCCAAGGCATAGCGCCCTGTCGGTCCGGGTTTCTGCAACAGCAGGCGCACGTAGCGGGCACTGCCCTTGCATGCTATCTCCTGAACGGCCCGTTTGCTGGCCGTCAGTGGGGCAGCGTCGGTCCAGGTATAGCCGTCTTGTGAGGTCTGTATCTTACCCTGCTGAGGACTTTCTATCCAGTGCAGGCGCACACGGTCGAAGTCTGCTTTCGTGCCTAAGTCCACCTTCAGCCATTGCTCCTGTCGGCCATCGGCCACCCATGCGCTGGAGAAATTCCATGCCGGTGTCACTTCGGTGATGCTGCCCGACCGCTTGAAGTCGAGGCTGCTCACTTCCCAATAGGCACAACCCGGCATGCGGAAGCGCACGCGCAGATATTTCTGATGGAAGTCTCCGATAGGGACTGTCTTCAGCAAGGCGCGCAATGGCAGCCTCACGACGTCGGTCTGCTTGTTGGGGTCAGAGCTTACCATCTGCTTTGTAGCATTGCCGGGCAGTCCCCTGCCGGCGTCGGCATAGAGGCGTTTCCACTTCGTTCCGTTGTCCGATCCCAGGATTTCGATGCTGTATCCCTTGGTAGCCTTGTCGGGATAATAAGCTATCTTCACATCGAAGGCAATGGCGTTGGCCTGTGGCAGCGTGCCGTCCCAGTGCATCTGGAGATAGGTGTCTTCTCCTTTAAGGAAGTTGGATGTGTGGATGTTCTGGTCGAAAGCGCGTTCCTTGTTGCGCAGGTCGAGCGTTCCGTCGGGGGTGGAGACCGTAAGTGTGTTTGGTTTTGCGGTCGAAGTGATGCCGTCGGTAGCCAGCTGTGCAGTCAGGTTGTAGTCTATCGACGACGAGGCGATAGCTGCTCTGTGCAGGGCTACATTGCGATACGTGTTGTCTACCGTCATCGTCGGGGCAAAGTTTTCGCATGCTCTTCCCGGATAGAGTCCTATTCCGCGCGTACGAGCGTGGTTGTCTGCCATTGCCAGCAGGCACATCGAAGCCATCATAGTAGTTAAAAAATAACGTTTGTGCATATAGGAATTTGTATTAATAGATAGTTTTTTGACTCCTGCAAAGATACGAAAAATAATCAATAAGGTATTGATAGCCGGATAAAATAAATAAGGTGAATTTAGTGCAGGGGCTTGGCAGCGATGCTGCCTCGGCTTTGCAGCATTACTGTTTGGCCTTTGCAGTGGTGCTGCCGAGGCTTTGCAGAAATGTAGGGAAACATAAAGAGCGTAACAAGCTGGATACCGTTACGCTCTTTTCTGTTGTCCTAGGCGGATTCGAACCACCACAAACAGAACCAAAACCTGTTGTGCTACCATTACACCATAGGACAATTAAGCGGTTGCAAAGGTAGTGGTTTTTTATGTTACTACCAATTTTTTAGTTGATTTTTTGTGATTTTACTCCACTGAAGCGTTCTGCGTTGTCGCCGGGTCGGTCATGATTCGGGTGTAGGACTGGACAAAATCTACAGTTGAAACGACTTTGTAGCCCTTGCTGGAACACAGAATGGCGATGCCTCCGGCATCTGATGGAAGGAAGTCTACGATTTCTTCCTTGTCTCCGTTGACGTAGATAAACTTCTTGTTGCTGGTTTCCTTGGTACTGGCAACGCCTTTGGTATCGAGGTATTTGGTGGCTTCGTTCACGTAGTAGCGCATGTCGCGGATGGTCTCGCGGTCGTCGGCGTTGCCTACAGCCATCCAGCGATTGAACTGTGCGCGTGTGGGTTGGATGAAGACGATGCTGCCCGGACGCAGATATATGGTGTTGGGCGAAGTCTTCTTAGGGGTTGTAGCATAGGCCGAAGTGGCAAGAATGGAGATGGCGAGGGTAAACATCATTGCAAACACCCACGTGTTGAGGATGCTTCTCTGGATACGTAGATAATTCATTTTCAGTAGTAGGATACGGATGGGAGGAATCTATAGAAACAAGCATGTACCCAGCTCCGCAGTGCGGATGATGGGTACACGTTTATGAAATTACTTCACGGTGATGAGGAAGTAGTTCTTCTTGCCTTTCTGCACGAGCAGATATTTGCCGTCGATGAGGTCGTCGGCACTTACCATCTGGTCGAAGGCAGTGAGCTTCTCTTTGTTCAGCGATACACCGCCGCCCTTGACGAGCTTGCGCATCTCGCTCTTGCTGGGGAAGATGTCCATGCCTTCCTGGCAGAAAACCTCGATGGCCGGCTGGCCGAACACGCTACGGTCGATGGTGTAGGTGGGTACGCCGCTGAACACATCGAGGAATGTAGCTTCGTCGAGTTTCACCAGACTGTCTTTCGTGGCCTTGCCAAACAGGATGTTGCTGGCCTCGATGGCCATGTCCAGGTCTTCGCGCGAGTGTACCATCGTAGTCACCTCTTCGGCCAGACGACGCTGCAATATGCGGCGCCCTGGGTCTTGCTGGTGCTCTTCTACGAGAGCGTCGATGGTCTCTTTCTCAAGACTTGTGAAGATTTTGATGTATTTTTCGGCGTCGTCGTCGCTCACGTTGAGCCAGAATTGATAGAAGGCATAGGGCGTGGTGCGGTTGCGGTCGAGCCAGATGTTGCCGCTCTCAGTCTTGCCGAACTTCTTTCCGTCGGCCTTGGTGATGAGCGGACAGGTGAGGCAGAATGCTTCGGCCTCGTTGCCGAGCGTACGTCTGATAAGCTCAGTTCCCGTAGTCATGTTGCCCCACTGGTCGTTTCCGCCGAGCTGTAGTTTCACTCCGTGCTTCTCGTAGAGGTGCAGGAAATCGTAGCCTTGCAGCAGCTGGTAGGTGAACTCGGTAAACGAAAGGCCGTCGTTGGCTTCGCCGCTGAGGCGTTTCTTCACACTGTCCTTGGCCATCATGTAGTTTACGGTGATGTGCTTGCCCACTTCGCGGGCGAAATCCAGGAAGGTGAAGTCTTTCATCCAGTCGTAGTTGTTCACCATTTCTGCGCGGTTGTCGTCGGCAGAATCGAAGTCCAGGAACTTGGCTACCTGTGCCTTGATGGCCTCTTGGTTATGGTAGAGGGTGGCAGTATCAAGCAGATTGCGCTCCTGACTCTTGCCCGAAGGGTCGCCAATCATACCTGTAGCACCGCCCACGAGAATGTATGGCTTGTGTCCGCAGCGTTGCAAGTGGCGCAACATCATGATACCACAGAGGTGGCCGATATGTAGTGAGTCGGCAGTAGGGTCGGTTCCCAGGTAGGCCGAAACTGTTCCTTTCATCAAAAACTCTTCAGTACCCGGCATCATCTGTGCCAGCATACCGCGCCATTTCAGTTCTTCTACGAAGTTCTTTATCATAATTGATCGTTGATAATCGACGGTGGATAATGATGATTACCCCTTGTCTCTTATTGATTGTAAGCGTTAATATTTTGTTTGAATGTAATTTCTCTTTGCTTTTTCAGGGTACAGGGTCGTATCCACTGCCTCCCCAGGGGTTGCAACGCAGGATGCGCCAGATGGCCAGTGCAAGCCCTTTGAACGGTCCATGCTTCAGGATGGCTTGCCGGGCATACTCCGAACAGGTGGGCGTAAAGCGGCACGAAGGCGGTGTGTAGGGGCTGATAACAGCCTGATAGAAACGGATGGGCAGTATGAGAAGCCATCCCAGGGCGCGCATCAATGTGCGGAGGAGGTTGTTGAGGGTGCTCATATCTTCTCTGCTACACGTGTAAGCAGGCTGCATACACGTCGTTCCACCAATTTGCTTTCGGCCAATGTGTCGCTCAGCCAGATAAAGGCCAGGCTCACGCGAAAGTTGGGTTGACCAGCCACGCGGTCGATAATGGTATATTTGTTGCGCCTGTAAGCCTCGCGAATCTGACGCTTGACGCGGTTGCGCTTGACTGCCCGCTTGAAGCAACGCTTCGGTACGCTCACCAGTATGGCCACTTGTGCGCCTTCGACGGGCGCATCCAGTTCCTCAACCATATAGACCATTCGCAGTGGGTAGGCCGACATGGAGCGGCTCTGCCCACCCGAAAAGAGCTTGTCTATCTGCTTCTTGCTGGATATGCGCTCTGCCTTGGTCAACGTCTGCGGACGGGATTCGGCCATGGGGGTAGGATGTTAATCCGGTTTATTTGTTCTTTTTCAGGAATGCCTGTAGCGCGCTTGTCATGGAAGGGTATTCCTTGGAAGGCGCCATGAAGTCGAGATTGTAGCCTTCTTCCTTGACGGCTGCGGCGGTAGCAGGGCCAAATGCCCCCACGTGGATGCCACGGTCTTTGAAATCAGGCATGCTGGTAGCAAGAGACTTGACCCCAGTAGGACTCACGAAGATAACCATGCTGTAGTCGAAGTTCTTCACTTCTTCCTCGGTCAGGTCGTCGCTTACGGTGCGATACATCACACATTCGGTATGCTTGAGATTCTTGGCGTCGAGCAGTTTCTGTATCGTGTCGGAGTGGACATCGCTCATTGGGACGAGGTATTTCTCGTTCTTATGCTTCACCATTGTAGGGATGAGGTCGTCTATCTTGCCCGTAGAGCCGAAGAATATCTTGCGTTTGCGATATTGGGTGTACTTCTGTATGTAGAGCGCAATGGTCTCTGTGACGCAGAAATACTTCATATCTTCAGGTATGGTAATACGAAGCTCTTTGGCCAACAGGAAATAGTTGTCTATGGCATGACGCGATGTGAACACCACGGCAGTATAGTCTAGGATGCTGATTTTCTGTTGCCGGAACTCACGGCTGGATATTCCCTCGACCCTGACAAACGGACGGAATACGAGTTCTACGCCATATTCTTTCGCAATATCATAATAGGGAGACTTCTCGCTGGAAGGCTTGGGCTGAGAGATCAATATCTTCTTCATCGTTCTGTGTCCTAAAAATTAATTTTCAAATATCCATTCATTGTGACCAGTGCTCCCCACAAGGCAAGCAGTGGTAGGATTTCAAGGGCACAAAAGTACAAAAAATTTTGCACAAAAAAGGTTCTTCCTCTAAAAAAGATAAGGTGAGACTTATAGAATAGTAACAATTTCAACAAAACCAATACTATTATTACGTAAATTGAAATTGTGGAGACCGTCAGATTGAAGAATGCCAGAAGCATGATGGCCGGGAACAGGACGACTCCCTCCATAGCCCCGATGAACAGGTAGGAGTGCAGCCATTGTATGTTCCGACGGCGGTCGAAGAATACCCAGTTGATGAACGAATAGAGGATAATCTTGAGCAGGAAATAGCTCGCTATGAACCCTGTGTAGATGCCTATGACCTGATATTGCTCGATGACAAACGTATCGTTGAGCTGGGCCTTGGTATAGAAAAAGTAGAGCAGGGACAGGAGCAGACAGGTCTGGAAGATGAGAAATATCTGGAATCGCATCTCTCCGCCGGTCTCGCTGACGGCTGCTGGGCGGTCGCTGTGCTGTACGTAGAAGAAATTCTTGGCTTGCCTGAGGATGAAACGCCGCGACTGCGAAAATGCCAGCATTGTCAGGATGAAGCTTCCCAGCAGTATGCTGGTGATGAGATTGTCGCCGGCCACGGTGTAGGGGACGGGGTCGCCGGCTACTCCGGGACGTCCTCCACGCAGTTCGGGATGAAACAAGGAGTCTTTCGAGAAGAACGACTCCTTGTAGTATTTGGGCAGACTCACGTCGCGAAAGCTGCGACCTACGGGATGGCCCGGCAAATGTAGCGTGTCGGGCTGGTTGCTCCAGTGAATCTCCGAGGGCTTGATATGGGCCTGGATGGCAGAGTCTTGCTGTTCGGGCGTGGCATTCTTAGGCAGCCAACTCAGCACCTGGGCCGGTGTGAGTTGCTTGTGTGGGCGCGCAGTGGTGGATACCGACTGCGCTTCCTGTTCTGCTACTGCCGTAGAATCTGCCTGTTGCCACATGACGAGATAGACTTAGAGATTGAACGCGCGTTTGATGTCGGCCACGCGGTCGAGCTTCTCCCATGTGAAGAGTTCCACGTCGATGGTGCGTGTCTCGTGATAACGGCTGCTGAAAGTCTTCTTCACCACTTCGTTCCTGCGACCCATATGGCCGTAGGCTGCGGTCTCCAGATACATCGGCTGGCGCAGTTTCAGGTCGCGCTCGATGGCTTTCGGGCGCAGGTCGAACAGCTCTTCTATCTTCTTGGCAATCTCTCCGTCGCTCATGGCAACGTGGCTACGGCCGTAGGTGTTGACGTAGATATTCACGGGCTTGGCCACACCGATGGCATAGCTCACCTGTACGAGCATCTCGTCGGCCACGCCTGCTGCCACCATGTTCTTTGCAATATGGCGCACGGCATAGGCTGCCGAGCGGTCTACCTTGCTGGAGTCCTTGCCCGAAAAAGCTCCACCGCCGTGAGCACCCTTGCCTCCGTAGGTGTCTACGATAATCTTTCGGCCGGTGAGTCCGGTGTCTCCGTGAGGGCCACCGATAACGAATTTGCCTGTAGGATTGACGAAATACTTGATGTCGTCGTTGAATAATGCCAGCACTTTCTCGTCGCAGCGAGCCTTCACACGGGGTATCAGGATGGTCTTTACATCCTCGCGTATCTTGGCCAGCATGGCATCATCGTCGTCTGTCCCGTCGGCTTTCTTGATGAAGTCGTCGTGCTGTGTACTCACCACGATAGTATCTATGCGCTGCGGAATATTGTCGTCGCTGTACTCGATGGTCACCTGGCTCTTCGAGTCGGGGCGCAGATAGGTCATGAGCTTGCCTTCCTTGCGGATGGCAGCCAGCTCTGTCATGAGCAGATGGGCCAGGTCGAGCGATACGGGCATGTAGTTGTCGGTCTCGTTGACGGCATAGCCGAACATCATACCTTGGTCGCCGGCGCCCTGTTCTTCCTCGTTCTGGTGGTCGACACCGCGATTGATGTCGTCGCTCTGTTCGTGGATGGCCGAGAGGATGCCGCATGAATTATAGTCGAACTGGTATTCGGCCTTGGAGTAGCCAATCTTCTCGATGGTCTTGCGCGTGATGGTGGGCAGGTCGACATAAGCCTCTGAGCGTACCTCGCCCATGATGACTACCTGTCCTGTGGTGCAGAACGACTCGATGGCACAGCGTGCCTGCGCATCGTAAGCCAGGAATTGATCGAGCAGAGCATCGGATATCTGGTCGGACACTTTGTCAGGATGTCCCTCTGAAACTGATTCTGAAGAGAATAAATAAGACATAATATAACTTCCTTTCTAAATATACATACACTTGATGTATGTGTTACGTAACTTTGAATGTGCAAAGTTACGACAATTCGCCGACACGGACAAAGATTTTACGGGAATCATTGGCAAGGGGGTGTTTTTTAGCCCGATGAGTGCCAAAAAGGCAGATTTGGGACATAAGGACAGAGGAACAAAAGAGACATATTTATTGGGTGAGTCTTTGAGTTCATGAGTTGGTGAGTTGTAGGACTAACGAGAAATACTTCTCTATTGTCAATTCTCGACTTTCAATTATCAATTATCTATGTGGAGTACCTATCGGCACTCATCCTTCCTCGCACATCTTGTCCTACGGTTTACGCTTCGCTCCAACCGTAGGCTATTATGAACTGTAACCGCGTTGCGGTTAGTCTCGTTGTCCATCAACAAATCATAGCGGTAAAACCGCTACAGTTTATACTAGCCGATGTGTTGTCGCACAGCGACAACCGTCGGATAAGAGAATAAATAAGGGAAGAGTGCCGATAGGTACTCCACATGGCAAATAAGTCTTTTAGTTTTTAAGTTGGTGAGTTGTAGGGGCTGCCCTTACTTGCGGACGCGGCATGCCGCGTCCCTACAATATCCTCAATCCCCTACCTAACCTATTATCAGCTCTCAATGATAAATCATCAATTTTCTCCTGAAACTTATTACTTTAAAACTCGACTCGTCTACTTGTCTCTTGTCTACTCGTCAACTTCAAAAAACTGCCAAGCCTCCGCAGCATCGCTGCAAAGCCCTAACAGCAGTGCTGCAAAGGCCAGACAGTGATACTGCGGAGGCTTGGCAGTAAAACGATGGAAATCTAGTACTTGAATGAACTGCCGCCCAGGAATTCGCGCAAGAGGCTTGTGGGCGGAATGTCGTGGTTGCTGATGGGCTGGAAGTAGCGCAGAAACTTTTTCAGGCGATAGGCTTCGCTATACTCTTCGCAGTCTTCGGGTACTTGCTCCAACAGGGGTTCGGCCTGTGTCTTGAGCACAGCCAGTTCGAAGAGCATGGCCGTATTGAACATGGCATCGGCATTTTCCTGATAGGGGAATATCCATTTGTTTTCGCCCGCTCTTACCGATGGCCAGCGGTGGATGGTCTCCTGTGCGGTGACGCCACGATACTTGAAGTCGCGCACTATGCGTCGCAAGAGTCGGTTGTCGGTCGTGGGTATGTAGTTGTGGTCGTCGAGCAGGATGGTGGTCAGGGCCGAAGCGTAGACGCGGAACTTCTGTGCTTCGGGTATCTGCGCCGTCAGTTCGGGGTTGAGTGCGTGTATGCCCTCCACCACGAGTACGTTGTTCTCGTCCATACGGAGCTTTTTCCCCTTCATCTCGCTTTTGCCTGTCTGGAAGTTGTAGGTAGGCAATTCCACCTCTTCGCCGTTGAACAATGCCGTGAACTGCCGGTTGATGAGTGGCAGATTGAGGGCGTAGAGACTCTCATAGTCGTACTCTCCGTTGGCATCTTTGGGTGTGGTGTCGCGGTCTACAAAGTAGTCGTCGAGCGAAATCTGCAAGGGCTTGATACCGTTGGTCATGAGTTGGATGGACAGCCGCTTGCACGTGGTGGTCTTGCCCGATGACGACGGGCCGGCCAGCAGCACGAGTTTCACACCCTTGCGTCGTGCTATCTCTTCGGCTATCTGTGCTATCTTCTTCTCCTGAAGGGCTTCCGACACATTGATAAGCTCTGTGGTCTTGCCGTCTTTCACGGCTTCGTTGATGTCGCCCACGGTGCGGATGCCCATGATGTCTTGCCATTGATGGTGTTCGCGAAATATCTCGAACATCTTGTCTTGGTCGGTCATTTCGGACAGAAGTGACGGGTCGGCTTGCGAGGGGATGCGCAACAGTAGTCCCCGGTTGAACAGTTCGAGTCCGAAGAGATAGAGTCCGGAGGTGTTGGTGAGCAGCGAACCGTAGAAGTAATCCACGAAATCGTCGAGCTGATAATAGGTTGTGTAGAGCGTGCCGGCATTCTGGAGCAGTTTCACCTTAGCCTCGTCGCCCTTGGTTCGGAACATTCCGATGGCCTCTTCGGTGGGCACTTCGAAGCGCCGGAAGGGGATGTGGGCGTCGATAATCTGCTGCATGCGCGTGCGGATGCGGTCAGCATCGTCGGCCGTTATCTCTCGGCCTATCTGCAGGTTTACGTAGTAGCCCTTGGATACGGGAATGTCTATCACCACCTCGGCGCCCGAATAGAGGTCGTGTATGGCCTTGCAGCATACCATGAACAGGCTTCGCGTGTAGCATCGCGAGGCCGAGTTGTTGTGCATGTCGAGAAATTCGATGTCTTTGTTGTGGTAGAGTCGATAGTTCATCCCCTCTACCCTGTTGTTCACTTTTGCATTGACAGGCCCGTAGGGCAAATTCAGATTTAATTCATTAAAAACGTCAGAAAGTGTGCTTCCGATTGCAACCTTTAGAGTTTTTTTATTATTTTTGCAACGTATTTGTAACATTTGTTTCATTCGCTAAATAAATATAAATTGGCGTGTGTAAAGGTAATAAAAAGCTGTATAAGTTCCAAGCAGACAGTATGACAAAAAAATAAAAATATGGGAACAAGTGACTATGTGTTGATTTTCTTTAAGATTGTTGGTTCGCTGGCATTATTGATTTACGGTATGAAGGTGATGAGTGAGGCCTTGCAGAAGATGGCCGGCTCGCAATTACGCCATATCCTTGGTGCGATGACGACCAACCGGTTCACCGGTATGCTTACCGGTACATTTATCACTTGTGCCGTCCAGTCGTCGTCGGCTACTACCGTGATGACGGTCTCGTTCGTAAATGCGGGTCTGCTCACACTGGCACAGGCCATATCGGTGATTATGGGAGCCAACATCGGTACTACGCTCACGGCCTGGATTATGTCGCTGGGCTACTCGGTAGACCTTACTGAATTCGTGTTTCCGGCATTCCTGGTGGGCATAGTTCTCATTTATACGCGTCGTTTCCGCTATGTGGGCGACTTCCTCTTCGGTATCTCGTTCCTTTTTTTCAGTCTCGTGCTGTTGAGCGGAGCAGGAAAAGCCCTTGACTTGGAGCACAATCCATCGGTTATCCACTTCTTTGAGACATTCGACATGAACAGCTATCTCACCATCTTTACGTTCCTGCTGATAGGCACGGTCATCACGTGTGTGGTGCAGTCGTCGGCAGCCGTGATGGCCATCACTATCATGCTGTGCTCCAGTGGCGTTCTGCCCATCTATCTGGGTATTGCCCTTGTGATGGGAGAGAATATCGGTACTACCGCAACGGCCAACCTTGCGGCTCTCGGAGCGAATACGCAGGCACGGCGAACGGCCTTGGCCCATTTGGTATTCAACGTGATTGGAGTAGTCTGGGTGTTGCTGGTGTTCTACCCGTTTGTACGGACGGTGTGCGGATTCGTGAACTATGATCCCGATGCCAATGCGCTTTCTACGAAGGAGCTGGCGCTGCGGCTACCTATTATATTGGCAGCTTTCCATACTTCGTTCAACGTTCTGAATACGGGAATCCTGATTTGGTTTATCCCACAGATAGAGAAATTGGTTTGCTGGCTTATCAAACCCGGTAAGGTGGATGCTGAAGATGACTTCCGTCTGCGCTTCATCCAAACGGGTATTATGCGCACACCGGAACTCTCGGTGCTGGAAGCCCAGAAAGAAATCGAGTCGTTTGCCGAACGTATTCAGCGTATGTTCAGCATGGTTCCCGACTTGATGAAGGAGACCGACGATGCTAAATTTGTGAAATTGTATAGTCGGATAGAAAAGTACGAGGGTATCTCTGACAATATGGAGATAGAGATAGCGAAGTACTTGGATGAGGTAGGTCGCGCCCACCTGAGCGACGACACGAAGCTGAAGATACGTGCCATGTTGCGCGAAATCTCTGAAATCGAGAGCATCGGCGACAGTTGCTTCAACATGGCCCGCACCATCAGCCGCCTGCATCAGAGCAAGGAAGACTTCACGGCGCAGCAATATGGGCATATCCACCAGATGATGCAGCTCACGAACGATGCACTCACGCAGATGAATACGCTCTTTGCCGGCCATAGAGAGGAGCTGGACGCCAACCTGTCTTTCAACATTGAGAACGAAATCAACAACTTCCGTAACCAGTTGCGCACGCAGAATATCAACGACATCAACAACCACCTGTACACCTATAGTGTGGGTACGATGTATATGGACTTGATTCAGGAGTGCGAGAAACTGGGCGACTACGTGGTCAATGTGGTCGAGGCTCGTATGGGCGTGCGCCAGCATGTAGGTTAATCTCGGCCGGATACACGGCCTATCAGACTTTTCATGGGATTGCTGTCGTGGCGCATGAGCGCCGCATAGCGATCCAGAAAAGCTGTTTGCCTGACTTCTTTTCGCATACGTGCCCTGTGTACGTATGCTCTTGGATTGCGTGGCTCGTAGACGTGGAGTACCGAACACACATGGTGAATCATGTGCTTGAAAGTGAAGGGGCAGCCTCGACGGTCGCGCAGCTCGCACATCATGTACGTATCGTACACCATTTCTATCAAGTCGGTGGTAGTGCCTTTCCAGTAATAGTTCTTGTGTTCAGGGGTGAGTTTGAGTAATTGCTCCATTTCCTTTCCCAGTTGGCCGATGGCCTTGTTCATCCTGTCTTTTCTCTCTGCTTCGTCTTGTTGTCTCTGATTGTTTGGATAGAATTCGTTCATGTCTTAATGATTAAAAGGGTTGTTATCTTGAAAACCGCTGCTCATATTCAGAAGTTCCGAAGGCAAAATTACGATGAACGATGGAAGTATGAGTTCACGAAAACAGACAATCCCGTTAATCGAACTTAACAGGACAAGCTGAACGAGGGGTATAGGAAGTGTTGGGAAGGTTTACTTGCTGCTGTCTCCGAGCAGTCTTCTGCTCAGGTATCTCACGGGATACCACACAGATAGCCAGCCAGCCGCAAGTACGGTGATGAAGATAATGAGGATGTCGTCGTAGTGAACACTGACAGGATAGGCGTTCACGATGAAGTTGCCGCTGCTGTTACCGAGCGATACTATGCCGAAACGCTGTTGCAACCAGCAGAGCAACAGCCCCAGACCAATGCCCACTACAGCACCAATGAGCGAAATAATGCGACCCTCGAAAAGAAAAACACGGGTTATCTGCTTGTCGGAAGCTCCCAGGTTGCGAAGCGTGACGACATCGTCTTTCTTGTCGATGATGAGCATGGAGAGCGACCCGATGATGTTGAAACAGGCCACCACTAATATAAATGAGAGGAACAGATAGGCAATGATTTTCTCTATCTGCATGATTTTAAAGGTGTCGGCCTGTTGCTCGAAGCGGTCTCTGACGGTGTATTTGTCTCCTGCTATCTGCTGCATCTGTGCCTTCACGTCGTCGAGATTGCTACCGTCTTTCAGTCGTATTTCGAGCGACGACAGCATGCCTTGTTGCCCGAATAGATTGCGGGCAAAGGCGATGGAGGTGAGAATGTAATTCTTGTCGTATCGGGCCTGGTTGACGACAAACACCACACCGGCCGATATCAGCGAGTCTTGGACGAATCCGCCCGATGGGTCCATCATGTCGAGTTGGCCCTCGCGCTGTGGCGCATATATTTGCAGGAATCCGTTCCAACGCGCTCCGATGCCCAGCGTCTGTGCCAGCCGGATGCCCGGAATACCATATTGCAGGTTTCCGGCATGCAGTCCGAACTGCCCGTCTCCGTAGAGTATGCTCTTGATGTGGGTGAGCTGGTCGAAGTTATCGTCCACTCCTTTGACAGTGACCATTGTCTGTTGACCCTGATACATAGCCAGTGCCATGTCTTCCACGCTCTCTGTAGCCACGTCTACTTGTGGCAATGCCCTGATTTTCGTGAGGATGGGATCGTCTGCCGGAGCAGTCTTCCCTCTCGTAGGAACGATTTCCAGTTGGGGATCGAAGTTGGTAAAGAGGGTCGCAACCAAGTCGTGAAACCCATTGAACACGCTCAGTACGATGACAAGTGCCATCGTGGCAACGGCTACACCCACCACCGATATGAATGAAATCACATTGATGGCGTTCGTACTCTTTTTGGAAAAGAGGTAGCGTCGAGCTATGAACAGTGGGAAATTCATATCCTCTTATTTCTTCAACAACTCGTCTATGCGCTCTATATAGTCCAAGGAATCGTCGATGAAGAATCGCAGTTCGGGGATGATACGAAGCTGATTGTGTACGCGCTTACCCAGTTCGTAGCGGATAGTCTTCTCGTTTTTAATAATATTCTTCAGCATCTCTTCGCCCTTCTCCGATGGGAAGATGCTCAGGTATGCCGTACAAATACCTAGGTCCGGACTGATTTTAACGCGTGTCACACTGACCATAGTGCCGTGCATCAGGCGTGTCTGCTCCTGAAAAATAGTCGCAATCTCCTTCTGGAGTAAGCGCGATATGCGGTTTTGTCTTGTCTCTTGCATAGTCTAAAACATATATGTTGTAGGGCAAAGTTACAAAATCTACGAATGCCAGCATTAAGATTCTTTCACTTTTTATGTTTAATTAGCACCTTGACTGCTTGTTCCCGACTTGTAAAAAAAGGTTTTTAGATATACAATTCTTTCCAATTCTTGCAAAATTGGAAAGAATTGTATATCTTTGGAGCGTTAAATATATAGTTGTATGGTAGAATTCCCTCCCGTAATAGACGATAAATCCTATTTCGAATCCATATTGAAAGGGACAGAAGAAGAGGTAAGCGAACTCGTTGATAAAATCAATGAGAACTATGAGTATTGGGATTCTGTGAAGTATAAAAGTGCTTTGGTGGGGCTGTCGGCCGAGCAATTATGGACAGAAGTGAAAGTATCGAGGGTAAAAAACAGGGTCACAGCGTGGCCTCGTTACCACATCTGGTTTTCTCTTACCAATCAGATGCAACGCATGTGCCATGAGTTCGACATGAATTTCGGTGGCTCATGGGGGGCTGACTCTGTAAATAACAGCGAGAACAGGGGGCAGTATCTGGTGTCATCGTTGATGGAAGAAGCTATCTTTTCCAGTCAGATGGAGGGTGCAGCTACTACCCGCAAGATAGCCAAGGATATGCTTCGGAAGAAGGTGATGCCTAAGGATAAGTCTCAACAGATGATATTCAACAACTATCAGACGATAGAATTTATCGTTGCGCATAAGCATCAACCACTGTCGGTGGAATTGTTGCAAGAGGTACATCGGTTAATGACGAATGATACTTTGGAGAATCAGGCAGATGCAGGCAGGTTTCGTGGGAATGACGATGTGGTGGTAGAGAATGCCATTACGCACGAGGTAGTCCATACACCACCGTCGTTTGAAGAGATTCCGGAGTTCATCAAGCAACTTTGCGACTTCTTTAATGATGACAAACCGCAAGTGTTTGTTCATCCCATTATCCGCGGAATCATCATCCATTTCATGATTGCCTATATGCACCCGTTTGTAGATGGAAACGGCCGTACGGCTCGTGCGCTTTTCTATTGGTACATGTTGAAGCAGGGCTATTGGCTGACAGAGTACCTGTCGATATCGCGTGTTATCGCTAAATCAAAGAAGAGTTACGAGAAAGCCTATCTTTATACCGAGGCCGATAATATGGATATGGGCTATTTCGTAGCCTATCATCTACGTGTGTTGAAGCAATCTTTTGATCAGTTGCAGGCCTATATCAAGCGTAAGCAGGCAGAGAAAGATGCGGCAAACAGATTCCTGCATATAGGTGATATCAATGAACGACAAGCACAAATCATCAGAATATTTACAGACAGAACAAATGAAATGCTTACAGTGAAGGATGTGCAAACCAGATTTTTTGTTACTCCTACTACTGCAAAGTCTGATATCATGGGGCTTGTGGCAAAGGGTATTCTGCAAGAGATAGCCCTGAACAAAGTGAAACGAGGCTATGTGCGTACCGCCGAATTCGATGAAATCGTTTCCAGACATAAGTGATGAGGGATATTGTCCCTGTCTCGTACAATCGTTAAAATATTGCAGTTGTGAAGAAACACCTTTTATATATAGTCGTCGCTGTGGCGTTGGTGAGTTGCAGCCGACCCACGAAAACGCAGCCAGAGAAGAGTCGGTTTGTCACGGATGTGATGATTAAGACCACGCCGGTGAAGAATCAGGGGAGCGGACAGCTATGCTGGGCCTATGCCATGCTGGCCACTATCGAGAGCGAACACCTGATGCAAGGCGACTCGGTGAATCTCTCTACCGCCTTCATCACGCGCATGCGATTGCAGCAGTTGGCCCGTGTGCATTATCTGTCGCAGGGGAACAGCACGTTCAGCATGCGTGGAATGGCCCCGTTGCTCATCGACATGCTGATGACAGTGGGGGCAGAACCCTATGACAGTTATGAAGACCAAGTGGGCCTGAATGTGAATGTGCTGAGCCGGAAGGTGGCGCGTCTGGCCGAAGTGGCTGCTGTCCGACACGTGGGAATCGACAATATGAATGAGCGGCTCGGCGATATGCTCGACCGTGCTATGGGCTATATGCCGGCACGCTACGTTCATATGCTGGGTGCAGAATACACCCCTTTGGAGTTTGCCCACAGTGTTTGTGGTCGCGACGAGTACATCTCTCTGACAAGTTTTGCCCATCATCCGTGGCACGAAGATGTGGCACTGGAGTTGCCCGATAATCCACAAGGCTACCGTTTCCGCAATCTTCCTATCGACGAATTGATGCAGTCTGTTCGCAAGACACTGGAGCAAGGCCATCCGGTGTGCTGGGAAGGCGATATCAGTGAACCTGGATTCAACTTCGAGCAAGGGATAGCCGAGGTCGATGAGGGCGACCGTAACGCTACTGATATACGTCGGTTGAACGATTTGCAGCACTTCCTCACCACCGACGATCACTGTATGGAGCTTGTCGGATTGGCTCGCGACTTTCAGGGCCGCCGCTATTTTATTGCCAAGAATTCGTGGGGTACGGATAATAAATATGGTGGATTCATGTATCTGAGCGAAGATTATGTACGATTGAAAACCGTAGCCGTGGTCATGCCCCGCACCGAATGACGACTCTATAAGAGCAATAAAAAATGTCATTTTGTTCGTTAAATCTTTCTTTTCGTCGCTTTCTGTTGCCCGTATCAATAGTTTTCATTATA
This sequence comes from Prevotella mikamonis, assembly GCF_055381405.1. NCBI lineage: Bacteria > Pseudomonadati > Bacteroidota > Bacteroidia > Bacteroidales > Prevotellaceae > Prevotella > Prevotella mikamonis. Next base: position 2,307,019 of record NZ_AP035785.1, on the reverse strand, counting down.
TTTGCTTGCTAGATGAGTTACCTTTTGAACCTCAAATAAGAAAATAATCAAGATAAAAATGGATAAAATAGACAACCTAGACAAGAAGATACTCAGCATCCTTTCGAAGAATGCACGTATTCCGTTTAAAGACGTAGCAGCCGAGTGTGGCGTGTCGCGTGCCGCCATTCATCAGCGCGTACAGCATTTGATGGCCAATGGAGTCATCACAGGTAGTGGCTTCGATGTCAATCCCAAGAGCCTGGGCTATTCCACCTGTACCTATGTGGGACTCAATCTGGAGCGTGGCAGCATGTACAAGACCGTGGTAGAACGCATTGCGAGCATTCCCGAAATTGTGGAATGCCATTTCACCACAGGCCCTTACACAATGTTGGTCAAGCTGTATGCCCAAGACAACGAGCAGCTCATGGACTTACTCAACAATCAGTTACAAGGCATTCCCGGTGTCGTGAGCACCGAGACACTGATTTCCCTGGAGCAGAGTATCAAGCGCGAGATACCCGTCAATACCGACGCGTTCGCAAAAAAACAGTAACTACATGGAATCCTTTGATTTAGAGTCGCATCTGAACGACATCTATGCCGTGTTTCCGGAAGGCAACCGCCGGCCGGTCATTGGCCTGACATCCGACCATACCGACATCAATGCCACGTTGCGCGACCGCTATTATAAACAGGTTGTGGCAGCTGGTGGCACGCCCGTTATCATTCCTCCTGTGGCCGAACGCCACGTCATCATCAGCACACTCGAACATATCGACGCGCTCATCCTGACCGGAGGGGCTGACGTGAATCCCCTCTGGGCTGGCGAAGAACCTGAATCCGGGGTGGGACATGTGAACGGTGAGCGCGACCTGGCCGAACTGCTCATCTGCCGATTGGCCCTGAACAGGCAGATACCTATACTGGGGATATGTCGCGGCATGCAGACTTTGGCCATCGCTTTGGATGGCCATGTACGGCAGGATATGGGCACGCCGACGGTCAAGCATTCGCAGAATGCCGACCGCACTCTGCCCACGCATAGTGTCTATATCGAGCAAGACTCCTACCTATACGCTGTCTATCAGTCGGAACGTATCTTCGTCAACAGCTTCCATCATCAGGCTGTAGACAATCCAGGCCGGCATCTCCGTGTCACGGCACAGGCTGCCGACGGCACTATCGAAGGCGTGGAGAGCACGGAGCATAAGTCTGTGTTGGGTGTGCAGTGGCATCCCGAATGGCTCGAAGCCGATGGGCAGAAACTCTTCTCATGGCTCGTAGAACGTGCAGCGGAGTATCGCGAGGCATGCGATGTGCATGCCCGTGTGCTGACACTTGACACCCATTGCGACACGCCGATGTTCTTTCCCCAGGGCATCCACTTCGAGCAGCGCGACCCACGCATCCTTGTCGACTTGCACAAGATGACCGACGGACGGCAGGATGCCGTCACAATGGTGGCCTATCTGCCCCAGCCCTGCGAGGGCGAAGACTTTGCCCAACTGGTAGACTATGCCCGTATTCAGACGGCGATACACCGTCCCGGCGATACCATCACGCCCACACAGTATGCCAATCTCATCTTCGACAAGATAGAAGAAATCGTGGCCGAGAACAGTCGTTACGTCGCTATCGCCCGCACGCCACAGCAACTTTACGACAACAAGTCTGCCGGCCGGAAGAGCATCATGCTCGGTATAGAGAACGGGCTGGCACTGGGCCAAGACCTCAGTCTGGTGAAACACTTTGCCGACCGCGGCATCGTCTACATCACCTTGTGCCACAACGGCGACAATGATATATGCGACAGCGCCGCCCGCACTGCCCACACTCACAATGGCGTGAGCGCATTCGGCGAGCAGGTGATTCACGAAATGAATCGCCGTGGAGTGATGGTAGACCTCAGTCATGGCGGCGAGAAGAGCTTTTACGACGCATTGGAGATAAGTCGCACGCCCATCGTATGCAGCCATAGCAGTTGCCGTGAGCTGTGCGATGTGCCCCGTAACCTCTACGACGACCAGTTACGGGCACTCGCAGCCAAGGGCGGTGTGGCGCAAATCACTATTTACAAGGGTTTCCTGCGCAAGGATTCCAACAATGCTTCCATCATAGATGTCATGCAGCATCTGGAGCATGCCATTGCCATTGCGGGTATCGACCATGTCGGTCTGGGTACAGATTTCGACGGAGATGGCGGTGCGCCCGGTCTGGCAGACTCTTCCGAGCTTATCAATTTCACCATCCGCCTGTTGCGCAAACGCTACAGCGAAGACGATATACGGAAGATTTGGGGTGGCAACTGGCTTCGTGTAATGACCCAAGTACAGAATTTCGGAAAATGAAAAAGAAACCAATCATCATCATCGTGAGTTTACTTGTATTGGCCGGCCTGGCTTATGCCTTCATGGGCTGGCACAGTGGGCAGGGCGAAATGCTGCCCGAAACCGAGGAGGTGGAGAAGGTAAGCCCGGTAGGGCCGGCTTTCAATGCCGACAGTGCCTATGCCTTCACACAGGCACAGTGCGACTTCGGACCGCGCTCCATGAACAGTGTGGGACACGACCGCTGCGCCGAATGGATAGTGAAGAAGTTTGAAGACTATGGTTGCAAGGTAGAAGTGCAGCATGCCGACCTCAAAGGCTACGACGGGACGATACTGAAGAGCCAGAACATCATGGCATCGTACCGTCCTGAACTCACCACGCGTATCTTGCTGTGTGCCCACTGGGACAGTCGCCCTTGGGCCGACAACGACCCCGATTCTGCCAACTGGCGCAAGCCCATCGTGGCTGCCAACGATGCCGCCAGTGGCGTGGCGGTGATGCTGGAGATAGCCCGACTGCTGAATCAGGACAAGAAACTGAATATCGGTGTCGACTTCGTTTGCTTCGACGCCGAGGACTGGGGTACACCGCAGTGGGCCGACGTTGCCGACAATGGCGACAGCTGGGCACTTGGCGCACAGTATTGGTCGCAGCACATACCGGCAGGCTATGCCCCTCGCTACGGCATCTTGCTCGATATGGTGGGCGGACAGGGAGCAAGGTTCTATCAGGAACAGATGTCTAAGCAGTATGCGCCCGAAATCGTCAAGAAAGTATGGCGTGCAGCGCGGTCGGCCGGTTACGGCAGCTTCTTCCCCAAGGCGGCTGGCGGAGCTGTGACAGACGACCACATTCCGGTGAACGACTTTGCCAAGATTCCCACCGTCGACATCATTCCGTATTATCCCGATTGCCAGCAGAGTTCATTCGGTCCGACATGGCACACCCTTGCCGACGATATGCAGCATATCGACAAGAATACGCTCAAAGCTGTGGGCCAGACCGTCATACAGGTACTGTTCACAGAGTAAGGGAGCGATGGGAACATCCCACGCATGCTGTGCCGGCATGGCAAAGTGGGCAACCTTGTATTTCAACTCAATCACTCAGAAACTCAAAAACTTACGACCCTATTTTTCTGCAAGGCCTTGGCAGCAATGCTGCAAGGGCCAAACAGTAAAACTGCGGAGACTCTTCAGCAATACTGCCGAGCCTCCGCAGTTTTTTGTATATCGGATAGTCGCGTTGCCAGGTGGGCCGACTGTGGGTCGAACCGTCAGAAATTGACGCCGAAAGTGAGGTTGAACGTGCCTGTATGCGTGTCTTCGAAGTCGTCTTTCCCCACGTTGGCCAGTCCCATATCGTAGCTCGCTTCGAGGTACATCATCTGGAATCCCAGTCCGCACCCCACTTTGAGTCCACCGTCGAAGCGTCGGAAGTTGTCGTTGTAGTCTTCGCTGAAACTGGGATAGGCAGCGCGGTTGTCGTAGTCTTTAATCTTTCCCCCCACTCCACAGGCCAGGTATCCGCCCACGAAGGGTTCGATGGTGAAGTCGCGGTCGGCGTGGTATTTGTACTTCAGGAGCAGGGGGAGTTCTACGTAGTTCAGCCCGTAGGTGAACTTCTGGCCCTTATATGTGCTCTTTCCTCCTTTCTCTGTGTAGTACACTCCCGTCTCAAAGAAGAGCGGTGCACGGTTGGTAAGCTGTGTTCCCAGCACCATACCTACGTTCAGTCCGGTCTTCGATTTGTTGGTATCGAGTATTTTCGAATCGGAATTGACATTGGCAATGCCCAGTCCCGCACGCATACCATAATATATATTGTTGTTGTACGAGTTGTAGCTGGGGCGTGCCCTGTACTGCTGCCTGTTCCGGTTGGCATAATAGGCAGCCCGTTTGCGTGGCGGAATGGGGCGTCCGTCGGGATAATACTGTGCCTTGGCCGGCATGCTGCCCAATAACAAGAGGGCCGATAACGCTGAAAGAATGTAATGTTTCATAAGTCTCTAATTTATTGGTTTCAGCACAAATGTACGCAATCGTGGACAATGCGTAAGGAGAGAAAAGCCTATTTGGCTGAGGAATTTCCCTAAAAAGCAGGGGCAGGAACGGCGTGCACACCCCGATAAAGGAAAATTCGCAGTCTAAATTTCATCGATTCCGAAAATATAACTACTTTTGCTTTGCGATGAAGCTACGTATGGGTATATTGTGCATGTTCATCGCTCTGTGCCACGTCTTTGTGCTTGCACAGAACGACGGACCTGTCCGTGTCAACCCCGAAGACAGGGAAGTGGACATGGACAACCCCACCTTTGTGCCGATGGTGAAGGTGGGCAAGGTGCTCAGGGATGGCGACTCTATCCAGTATGTAGAGCTGAACGACATCTATGTGTACCCGGTGCCGGTGTTTGCAGATGCACGTCAGCGCATGGCCTACAACCGCCTGGTGGCCAATGTGAAGAAAGTTCTGCCTATGGCTAAAGAGGTGAACCGCATCATTATCGAGACGGGCGACTATCTGGAGACGCTGCCCAACAAGCGTGCCCGCGATGCCCACATGAAAATAGTGGAGAAGAGCCTGAAGGAAGAATACGGTCCGCGCATGAAGAAGCTGTCGTATTCGCAGGGCAAATTGCTGATAAAACTGGTGTATCGCGAGTGCAACAGCTCTTCGTACAATCTTATCCAAGCCTTTCTCGGTCCTATCCGTGCCGGCTTCTGGCAGGCTTTCGCATGGGCCTTCGGCGCCAGTCTGATGAAGAAATACGACGGCGACGGGGTGGACCGGGTGACCGAACGAATCGTGAGACAGGTTGAGGCAGGGCAATTATGAAAAACATCTGTATTTTATTTTCCTGTTTCTCTCGTTTGCATTACCTTTGTAGAAGCTAAGCTGCACTCGGCAATTTGGAAGTAAACTTTCATTGCGCTCGTTTGCATTATCTTTGTAAAATAAACGAAATATTATATGGAACAGAAGTTTTTTGTCTATAATACTCTTTCCCGACGGAAAGAGATTTTCAAGCCATTGCATGCTCCCAATGTGGGGATGTATGTGTGCGGACCTACCGTCTATGGCGACCCACATCTGGGACATGCACGTCCGGCCATCACGTTCGACCTGCTTTTCCGCTATCTGAAACACCTCGGCTACAAGGTACGCTATGTGCGTAATATCACCGATGTGGGACATCTGGAACACGATGCCGACGAGGGGGATGACAAGATAGAGAAGAAAGCACGGTTGGAACAGCTTGAGCCGATGGAGATAGCGCAGCACTACACCAACCGCTATCATCAAGCTATGGATGCACTCAATGTGCTTCCGCCGAGCATAGAGCCGCATGCCACCGGCCATATCATTGAGCAGGAACAGCTGGTCAAGGAAATTCTGGCCAATGGATATGCCTATGAGAGCAACGGGTCTATTTATTTCGATATAGAGAAATACAACAAGGACCATAAGTACGGCATCCTGTCGGGCCGTAACCTGGACGACGTAATCAACAACAGTCGCGAACTGGACGGCGTGGGCGAGAAGCGCAATCAGGTGGACTTCGCCCTGTGGAAGAAAGCACAACCCGAACATATCATGCGCTGGCCGAGTCCGTGGGGCGATGGTTTCCCTGGGTGGCACTGCGAATGTACGGCTATGGGCCGCAAGTATCTGGGCGATCATTTCGATATTCATGGCGGTGGAATGGACTTGGTGTTCCCGCATCATGAGTGCGAGATAGCACAGGCGGTGGCCAGCCAGGGTGACGAGATGGTGCATTACTGGATGCACAACAACATGATAACCATCAACGGACAGAAGATGGGCAAGAGTCTGGGCAACTTTATCACGCTCGAACAGTTCTTCACGGGCAACCACGAGAGTCTGGAGAAGGCTTTCTCGCCCATGACTATCCGCTTCTTCATCCTATCAGCCCACTATCGTGGAACGGTAGATTTCTCTAACGAAGCGCTCATTGCCAGCGAGAAGGGACTCAATAAACTGATGAACGGTATCTCAGATTTAAGTCGGGTTCAGGCCGGAAGTGAGAGCGACGCATCGACAAAGGCTTTTGTGAAGGGGCTTCGCCAGCAGTGCTACGACGCCATGAACGACGACTTGCAGACACCAGTGGTTATCAGCCATCTGTTTGAAGCGTGCCACTTAATCAATATTCTGCTCGACCATAAGGCACAGATTAGTGGCGAAGACCTGACAGAACTGGCCGATACGATGAATCTTTTTGCCTTTGAACTGCTCGGACTGAAGAGCGAGAACGGGACAAACAACGATGCACGTGAGGCTGCTTTCGGCAAGGTGGTCGACATGGTGCTTGAACTTCGCAAGAAAGCAAAGGACAATAAAGACTGGGCTACGAGCGACCAGATACGCGATGCGCTTGCCGCTGCCGGCTTCGAAGTGAAAGATACCAAGGACGGCGTGACTTGGAAACTATAATAATTGTCCCGTCCTTGATATGCAGGGATGAGGACTGCTGATAACAAATAAAGCCTGGCTCTATGGAGAGCCAGGCTTTTTATTTCTCTCCTATTATTGCCCAAATCACGTGGTAATTTGCTATCTTTGCCCATATATCACGCAAAGAGATGAAGAAGATATTAATAATGAATGGGCCCAACCTGAATTTGTTGGGCATGCGAGAGCCGGGTATTTATGGCGATTGTTCGTTTGAGAGCTACCTACCAGACCTCCAAAAGCGGTTTGCCGAGGCCGAAATATCGTACTATCAAAGTAATATAGAGGGCGAACTCATCGATAAGATGCAGGAAGTAGGGTTCAGCTACGATGGTATTGTGCTGAATGCCGGGGCTTATACGCACACTTCAGTGGCTCTGCTCGACTGCATCCGCTCGCTCAAGTGCCCGGTGATAGAGGTGCATATCAGCAATGTGCATAGTCGTGAAGAGTTCCGTCACCACTCCATGATTGCTGCCGGATGCCGGGGAGTGATAGCCGGTTTCGGTCTGCGGTCGTACGAATTGGCCGTCATGGCACTTGTAGAAGAAGGGAAGTGAGCATGATATCGCTAGACGAATACGTAACGGAGCACAGCGAACGGGAACACGAATATCTCTATCGGCTGTATCGTGCCACCAATATATATACCATCCACGGGCGCATGGCGAGCGGTCGGGTGCAGGGACAGTTACTGAAGATGCTCGTACAGATGCTCCGACCACGCAACATTCTGGAGGTAGGAACATTCAGCGGATACTCTGCCATAGCGATGGCTATGGGATTGGAGGAAGGCGGAAAGGTGTGGACATTTGAAATCAACGACGAGATGGAAGACTTCACACGGCCGTGGATAGAGCAAAGTCCGGTAGCCGACAAGATAGAATTCATCATCGGCGACGCGAATATAGAAGCCCCGAAACTGGGCATCGAGTTTGATATGGCGTTTGTGGATGGCGACAAACGCACGTATATCGAGACCTATGAGATGGTGATGAGCCTGTTAAGGCCGGGTGGCTACATCCTGGCCGACAACACATTGTGGGACGGGCATGTCGTGGAATCGGCCTACGACCACGACCATCAGACCATCGGCATCCGCTCGTTCAACGACCATGTGGCTGCCGACGGGCGGGTAGAGAAAGTGATATTGCCTCTGCGCGACGGCCTGACGCTTATTCGGAAGAAGTAACCGTCAGGTTTTCCAATACCATCCGCGCTTGGTACATACCACAGCCACGCCCATGCTCAGGGCCGTGAGCAACACCCCTTTGAGAAATCCCGGCCACGGCGATGCCGACATCATGTCGATGTAGCGATACACGCCTGTCAGTGAGAGGATGGGAATGACGACCATCGACGTGGCTACATAGGCTATCATCGGATTTTTCCCAGTGAGTTCCAGGGCCGACGTAAGGCGGTGGCAATGGTAATAATCGCAGAGGATGGAGAAGAAAAGCAGGGCCAGGAAAGCCAATCCGGACGTTGCAAACAGATAGCTGAAGGTGACATCGTCCTTGCGAATACCACCTTGAAAAGCCTCCATGCACAGTCCCAATGCCAGCAACAGACCGCCGTAGCGATAGAGTTCGCGCCACAGTTTCATTTCAAAGAGGTTCTTGCGTGTCAAGTAATAACCTATACCAAGTAAGACAACCGTTACCACGAAGTTGGCCAAGAGCCAACGATTATACAATCCCACTAAGTTTTCTACAATCATTAGGAGCGAGATGGCGGCCAGCAATGCCGGCAGTTTGCCCCTTGGTTCGGCGTTGTCTGTCGGTAGCAACACTTTGCTCTCGGCCAGATGTCGGGCCAATAGGTCGCCCGCCACAGTTCCGGGGATGATGATAAGCAGATATCGCAGGAATCTGAATTGATAAAGCCAGGGTGCAGGCGAGAAGTCTTGCAGGGCTTTCTGCCACGAACCGGGCATGTCGGCAGAGAGGAACAGGCCACAGACAAAGGCCATGACCACCCATCGGCTGGACGTCCGATTCATGGTACAAAGATAGATAAGCGTACCCGTAACAGCTACATTGGCCAATATCAGGATGATGATGTCGGCATCGTTGGGCGAGAACGGCTTGCCGTCGGAGTAAGGTTGCACGATAAGCCCGGTAATGGCCACGGCGTAGGCTATGCCGTTGACCAGGCGTCGGCCGAGGTCGTTCAGTCCGAACGGATTGGGCATGAAGAGCAGGAACATCCATGCGAAGGCGGCCATAGGTACGGCATAGTGCAGCCAGTCGGACTGGTAGCCCATCATGAAGGGGAACATATGGTAGATGAAGATGGCGAAGAAAGCCAGCTTCAGCCATCGCAGCAAGCTCTTACGGCATAGCTTCCACATGCTCGCTCCGCGTTCGCGCTGCCTGCGGACAGACAAGGGGATGGCTGCTCCCATAGAGAATAAGAAGAAGGGGAAGATGAGGTCTACCCACGTGATGCCGTAGATACTGGGGGTGAACACATGGTTGGGTGGTGGCACCTGGGCATGGTACATCCATGCCGGCAGCACCCGGAAGGCTTCGGTGGCCGACAGAATCATCGTCATGATGGCGTAGCCGCGCAATACATCGAGCGAGTGTACACGTTGGGCAGTCATGGTATCATCCCTCCTTTTCGCATTCCTTCTTCGATTTCGCCCCACAGTTGCGGCCGAGCTATCAAATGACAGATGTCGAAAACCATCAATCCGTCGGAATGGCGGAGATTCATCTCCACAGCCTCGCTGATACGTTCGGGCTGCCCATACAGTTGGTCGACGAGCATACCGCCATAGAACGGATGGCTGTTCAGAATGCCCTGCAAGTGTTTGCACGCTCCCTCCACGCTGTACCATGTGCCGGTTTGCAGCTGCGAGTCGGTCTCGTTTCTGACACCCTGGGTATTCTTCTGTGCATCGGCCACGGTGATGTCGGTGTAGTAGTTACCCGTGATGTACAGGTCGAGCAGCTCCATGTAGCCGGTCGTATGATAGTCTGCGGTGGCCCAATCGTATGCAGGATAGGGATTATACCTGTTGCTGGCAAAATTGACGCCCACTTCGTAGTACGACGGATACCATGCTCCTGTGTACGTGCCGAATTCTATATGTGGGTTTACATCTTTTACGGCGCGTCGCATCTCGGCCATGAAATCTCGGATAACTTGTGAGCGCCACCGTACCCACTGCTTGAAATACTTGCCCCGCACCACCTTGCCTTGCTGCCAAGTGAAGATGTCTTGAGGCCAAGACTGCACCTCCTGATGGAGAAACCGTTGGAAAGTCTCTCGCGAAAGCCGGGAGAAATCGGCCTCTATACCGTCGTAGCGCACGCGGTCGAGTACGAGTCCGTCGAGCGAAGGGTACTTCCCCGTAAGTTCGCGCAACACCTCGATGATGTGCTCGCGGTATTCCTGGTTGAGCGGATTGACCATTGCGCCGTACTTCTGTTTCTGCTCGGTGATGGGTTTCAGCCCTTTGGGGGTGTAGACGACAGATGCCCATTCGGGATGTCCGGAGTAGATTTGTCCGCGGTCGAAATAATTATGCCCGGCACAAAACACGTTGAGCGATGCCTCTACCCTCATGCCAAGGGCATGGGCGGCCTGTATGAACGTGCCTAGATAATCGAAGTCGGGACGTTGGAATCCCTGCCAGTCGCGCATACGGGGAGCAGTCTTGGAGTCGAAAAGCACCTCGCCTGTGATGGGGCGCACGTCTACCACGAGGTCGGTGAAACCGAGGTCGTGTACTTTCTGCACATAGTAGCGTATGCTGTCGGTATAGCTGAAGCGCTTGAAGTTGGCTTCTCCGTCTATCCACATAAAGGCTCGCTTCCCTGCCTGGGCTGCCGACAGGCACAGGCAAAGCATCAAGAGCATTGTAAGTCGTTTCATCTGTTGGGTTGTTATGGGGTGTTTGGGGTTCAGGTCTGTAGCTGGTGGCTGCCGAAGCCTTTTGTCCTCGAAATACTGCAAAGGCTTTGCAGCATTGCTGCAGAGCCTCGGCAGTCATGCTGTCTGGCCTTTGCAGCGACACTGCGAAGCCTCTGCACTAATCTGAATATTTTCAGTCTTCGCTACTCCTTGTTCTTCTTCCAGTAGCGTTCTATATCTTCGAGCGACATGCCGGCAGTTTCGGGGATGTATTTCCACATGATATACAGATAGGGAAGACAGCATACCGCGAAGAGCAGGAACGTGCCGGTGGGCGTGAGATGGGCCAGCATCCAGGGTGTGAGCTGGCCAATGAGATAAGTTCCTATCCACAGTGCGAAGCCGGCAATAGACATGGCCAGCCCCCTGACGCGGTTGGGATACATCTCGGACAGCAGTACCCAGACGACGGCGCTGATGGAGATGGCGCAGCAGAACACGTAGAACAGGAAGAACGAGAGCATGAAATAGACTGAGAATGACTGCGGCGACATGAAGTAGACGGCTATGAGCAGCAACGAGAGTATCATGCCGCTGACACCGTAGTAAATCAGCTTGTGACGGCCCACCCTGTCTATGATAAGCATGGCAATGACGGTCGTACCCATGTTGACCAGTCCTACCAGTACCTGACAGAACAGCGGATTGCCTATGCCGGCTTCCTTGAAGATGGACGGGCCGTAGTATAGCACGGCATTGACTCCCATGAACTGTCCCAGAATGGCTATGCAGACGCCGAAGATGACAGCCTTCAGAATGGAGGGTTCGAGCAGCTCGGCCCATGCCACCTTGACCACCGACGAGAGCGTGGACTTGGTATCCTGTATCTGTTTATCCACATCTGCCGTATGGGTATAGATGTGCGAGAAGACGTTGCGGGCGTTGGCATCGCGACCACGTGTGATATACCATCGCGGACTTTCGGGGATAAAGAAGAGTATGGCGATGAATATGGCAGCCGGCAAAGACTCCATACCGAGCATGCCACGCCACACCTCCGAGACGAAGACGAGCTGCATCCACCCGTTGCCGAACGCGACTGTGTGGGAAATCTGTTCCAGAAAATAGTTCACAAGGTATGCTGCGAGGAATCCGATGGTCACGGCCAACTGGTAGCATGATACCAGACGGCCACGGTATTCGGGAATCGAAATCTCTGATATATACATGGGGGCGACGATGGAGACCACGCCGATGCCCACACCGCCGATGAATCTGTAGACGACAAGCCAGTTGAAATCGGGCGCAATGGCACATCCCACGGCCGAAATGAAGAACAGGATGGCCGAGATGAACATGGTGGGACGACGGCCGAGGCGGTCGCTTAGGATGCCGGCAAAGGCTACTCCGATGATAGAACCTATCAGGGCGCAACCCACAAACCAGCCCAGCTGCAACTCGTCGAGACTGAACTGGGCGGCTACTTGGTCGGTGGTGCCGGAGATGACGGCGGTGTCGTATCCGAACAGTAGACCTCCGGTGGCTGCTACAAGGGATAGGAATATGACGTATCCCATTTTGATGGCTGAATTCATAGTGAAGGTTTAATTTCGAAATATTCTGCGTATCGGTCGAAAAGATGATGGGCCTGGATGTAGGCCGACTGCGGACTCATGAAGTGAGAGAACTCGAAGGTAATGGCCTTGTCGTAGTGCTGGCGTTTGGCTGCTTCCAGTTTCAGACGCAGTTTGTCAAACTTGATGGGCAGGAAATGGATGGGCATGTCGCGGTCGAAGGTCTCGGCATTGGTCCAGCACTGCATGCCGTAGCGGTCGGCCAGCTTCTTGTTGACGGAGAAGAAGGCGTCCAGCTCGTCGTAATCAATGTGTCCGTCTTGGAAAGCACAGGCGTCGACGACGTCGTGTATGCCGTCGAATATCTCGTTCCATTCGCGTTCATGCTCCTGTACTGATACCGCTTGGTCATTCGTCAGTTTCGTCGTTCCCATCACAGCCTTCTTTCCGTCAATCCACGGAGAGATGAAGACGGGCAGTCCGCCCGACACATCCTTGCACTGCTTGCCCATAGTGTGGAAGGTCTCAATAGCTCCCTTGGTCTGCCGGCTAATTTCAGTACTGATGTACCAGCCCTTGAAACTCTTATGATGCCCATACTTCTGCCACACCTCATCGATGACATATTTGTTGTCTTCCAACTCCCGCGACATGTCTCCCGTGTCCCAATAGTGGCCGGAATCGTAGAGTCCGAAGTAGAATTTCATGCCGTACTTGTCGGCCAGGCGCAGATACATGTCGATGAGGTCGACCGAAGGCATGTAGCAACCCTTCTTCAACAGGTAGGCCGAGGGATAGGTGATGAACTTCCTGTAGCCCGAACGGATGACGATGACGGTATCAATACCGATGGATTTCATGTGTCTGAAATCCTGCTCCCACTCCTTTTCGCCCCAATTCTGGTGCGGTATGTCGTGTGAAATCTCGTCGAGGAATGTTCCTGTAATCTGTAATGCGTTCTTTTTCGGCACGATGAGACGCGAAGCCGGTGCAGCATTGGTGTTCAAGACCTTCGGCATGGTACGCTTCTTGACCGGTGTCGAGTTGACAGGATTCTCAGCCTTCAGAAGCTGCGGTGCAACTATGGCAGACGCACTTGCCAAAATTGACTTCTTTAAAAAATCTCTTCTGTTAGTCATGATATATAATATGGTGTATAATAGTTTGTGTTATTAATTGAGCGCAAGATACGAAAAAAAGTTATTATTAAATAAATATTTTTGGATTTCTAGTTGTATATTATTAATATTTAATATATATTTGCGAGAAATACTACAAAACTATTGTGGAATTTGAAGTTTTACATAATAATCGTGCCTATGAATGATTTGATATTTAAAAGTTTTTTCGACAGGGGTAAGACGTTGTTGCTTGCCTTCTTTTTGTTATCTTTTATGTCGATTTCTGCTCATGCTCAAAGCGTCATCAGTGGAAGTGTTAAGGATGGAATGGGCGAGCCTTTGACCGGTGTAACGGTTTTGGTTAAAGGCTCAAGTGCCAATGGTACTGTGACAGATATTGATGGACGCTATTCTCTCAAGGCGCAAAAACAAGATGTACTGGTTTTCTCGTATGTAGGACTGAAAACAAAAGAAGTTCCGGTTGGTGGAAAACGAGTGATTAATGTGGTATTGGAAGGCGACGAGACACTGCTGAATGATGTCGTAGTCGTAGGATACGGAACGGCGAAAAAGCAGTCTCTGACGGGTGCAGTAGCGGCTATCAAGGGTGACGAACTGCTGAAAGGACCGTCTACGAACGTATCGAGTTTGCTGGGAGGTAAGCTTCCCGGCCTGTCTTCTATACAAACCTCTGGAGAACCAGGCAATGACCAGGCATCGCTTCGTATTCGTGGTTCGGAGTATGGCGCTCTGTATATCGTAGATGGTATGCCACGTTCTATTAATGATATTGACCCTAACGACATCGAGAGTGTCTCTGTATTGAAAGATGGTGCAGCGGCCGCCGTGTATGGACTGAATGCTGCCGGCGGTGTGGTTATTGTCACAACCAAGAAAGGGCACGAAGGAAAGACTCAGGTAAGTTACGATGGGCAGTTTGGTGCATCGGTCAATGCCAACTTCCCGAAATTCATGAATGGTCCGGAATTTGCATACTATTATAATATGGCCGATATGATGGATCAGCTGGCCAATGGTACGATAGCTTCGCGCGATGACTACAAACCTATCTTTACCAAGAAGAATATAGAGGCAATGACCAATGGCGATCCTACAGACGGGTGGGACAACGTAGACTATATAGACAAAGTGTTTGGTACTGGAACGAACATCAAACACAACGTAACGCTGAGCGGTGGTACACCAGATACGCATTACTATCTGTCAGGTGGTTTCATGAATCAGAAGGGAAATATTGATAATTTCAATTATCGGCGATATAATATGCGTGCCAATCTGGACTCAAAGGTGGGTAAACACATAAAGATTTCCTTTGGTGCAGTGGGGACTGTAGGCCGTAAGAGAACTCCCGGCTACGCGGCCGGTGGTGCAGATGACGGGTCGGAAGGTTCTGGCGAAGTAGGTTGGTTGTCTATAGGTCACCAAGCTATCATGATGCGTCCATACCTTCCTATTCGGCACGAGGGAGTGTATACCGGTACTGTCCCCAACAATGCTTCAGTGGTTTACAGTCCATTGGCAGCTATTAACGAATCGGGATATAAGAAGACCAATAGTTTTGATTTGAACTCAAATCTCTCAGTAGAATATGCTGCTCCGTGGTTGCAAGGCCTTACTTTCAAGGCTACAGGGTCTTACGATTACACCTCTTCTAAGAATAAGAATCTGGATACTCCCTATCAGACTTACACGATGTCGCTGGCTTCTAATAACGCAGGCAGCTATGTTATGAATGCCGATCCACGTGGTTATACTTCCAACTATGTTGCTGATGGGCAATATACAGCCGAACAGCTGGTAGGACAGTTCTCTGTTCAGTATGCCAATAAGTTTGGCGACCACAATGTTGAGGCAATGGCTCTTGTAGAAGGGCGTGACTATAAGTCCAGTGGTTTCTCGGCTTATGCTTACCAGGTGCCTTTCGCAGAATTGCCGGAATTATCGTTAGGTAATCCTATCGTGAAGAACCCTATTTCCGGTTATAGTAGTCACACTCGCACAGCGGGTTATGTGTTCCGTGCAAAATACGATTATGCCAATACTTATCTGGCTGAATTCAGTGGCCGATATGACGGTTCGTACAACTTCAGTGGCAATGTCGGCGACAAGCGCTGGGGCTTTTTCCCATCTCTTTCTTTGGGCTGGCGCATCACGAATGAGAAATTCATGCAGGCTGCAAAGTCTTGGTTAGACGACTTGAAAGTTCGTGGTTCTGTCGGTATTCTTGGTAATGACGGTGTTCCGGCATTCTCATTTCTGAGTACTTATGGTATCGGTTCGAATCGCATCATTGGTGGTATGGCGGTCTCTTCACTGTATACGACGGCTATTCCCAATCCAGAACTGACTTGGTCGAAGACTCGTTCGCAAAACATAGGCTTCGATGCTACCCTGTGGGGTGGACTCCTGGGTGTGAGTTTCGACCTGTTCTATAACTTGAACTACGACCTATTGGCAGAAATGGGTGGTGACAAATCGCCCTCTATGGGTGGTTATTATGCCACATGGAAGAATAACAACCGTTATAGCAACTATGGTTTTGAGTGGGAAATTACACACCGCAATCGCTTTGTATTGGCTGGTAAACCTTTCAATTATCATACTAGCCTGAACATGACTTACGCCAATAGTAAATGGTTGCGCTATCCGGATAGCCCGAATACGCAGGAATGGTTGAAGGTTGTAGGTACGAATGTTGATGCTTACAGTGCGTGGGTAGCTGATGGTATCTACCGGTCGAATGAGGAAATAGACAATTCCGCTTGGTATGGCAGTCGTCCTAACCTGGGTGATATCAAATACAAAGACCTCAATGGTGATGGTGTCATTGATTGGCAAGACCGCGCTTATACAGCTCGTAGCAACCGTCCGCAAATCATGATGGGTCTCAATGTCGGAGCTACATGGAATGGTTTTGACTTGAATTTGCAGTTTACCGGCGGTTTCAAATTTGATGTCTCCTTATTAGGTACTTATTATAATGGTTACGATGACAACACTGTATGGTCTCAGACTTTCAAGGAAGGGGCTAACTCCCCATTGTGGCTGGTGCAGGGTTCGTATAGTATAGACAATCCAAATGGCGAATATCCTCGCATTACCCTCTCTCAAACAACGCATGGTGGGAATAATGGTCTGGCTTCTACATTCTGGATGCGTAAGGGCGACTACGTTCGGTTGAAGATGGCTCAGCTCGGTTATACCCTACCACAGAAGTGGACTCAGGCTATTCGGTTCCAGAGAGTACGTGTCTTCATCGAAGGTTCTAATCTCTTTACCATTGACAGTTTGCCTACAGGCATCGACCCGGAGTCTCCTCGTGTGAACAATGGATACTATCCACAGCAACGGACATTTATGGGTGGTGTAAATATAACATTTTAATTGAAGGAAGATATGAAAGCAAAATATTTAGGTCTAAGCCTGTTGGTTCTCATGGGAGTCTCGTCTTGTAATGAGTTTCTGGATATTAATCCAACAAACAAGGCTACAGAAAAAGTTGTGTGGGGTAGCCCTACTTATGCCGAAATGGCTGTGAATTATTTCTATGCCGACCTGGCCAGACTGGGTAGTTTTAATGATTATCAATGTGCGGCTGGTATGACGGAGGGACTTACCGATGAGTTCAAGTATGGAAACATGAACTACAATGCCGAAAATTTCATTCCCAATGAAATCTCTTATGGTGGTATCGTCATAACTCCCGGTTATGTAGATGTCTATATGGGTGTGTGGGGAACTACCTATAATGACATCCGAAGGGTCAATGAAAGCCTGAGTAAATTAAAAGCTTCTGGCTTTGCCGAGGATATAAAGAATCGTCTTGAGGGAGAGCTTCGCTTCTTCAGAGCAATGTATTACTTCGAATTGTTGAAGCGTTATCATCAGGCCATCATCTATACAGATGATATGAGCCAAATCACTACTGACAAAGCATTGTCGTCAGAAACAGATGGCTGGAGGTTTATTTCTGAAGATTTGAAGTTTGCCGGTGAGCATCTGCCTGTTAATACAAGTGCTACCGGTAGGCTTACGAGTGGGGCCGCTTATGCGTTGCTTGCGCGTGCCATGCTTTATTGTAAGCAGTGGACTGAAGTTCAGGGAGCCTGCGAAAAGATTTTCAAGATGGGCTATGAGTTGACTCCTGATTATGCTGATGCGTTTAAATCTGATAATAGTGAAGCCATCTTCCAGTACACGTATGATGCCAAGAATAGTGTTTCCCATACGTTTGACGGATACTATGCACCTGGTGGAGACCACAAGGTAGGTGGCAATACGATGTATGGAGCGTTTGCTACGCCTACTCAAGATATGGTCGAAGAATATGAATTAGCTTCGGGTGGCAAGGCTGACTGGAGTGCATGGCATACTAAAGCAGGAACAACCGAAGTTCCACCTTATGACAAACTTGAGCCGCGTTTCAAAGCTACGATTCTCTATAATGGTGCTACTTGGAAAGGTCGCACCATCGAACCTTATGTCGGCGGTACTGATGGCTGGTGCACATGGCAGGTAGATCCCACCACCGAGGGGCGTACTACAACAGGCTATTATCTGCGTAAGCTCGTCAATGAGAACCACGATTTCAAGGCATATCAGGAGAGTGAGCAACCTTGGATTGCTTTCCGTCTGGCCGAAGTCTATCTGAACTATGCTGAGGCTTGTTATCGTCTGAACAATAACAGTAATGCTATGGCGTATATTAATAAGGTGCGTGAGAGAGCTGGTCTGCCTGGTATCAAGGGGTTGAGTGGCGATGAACTTTTCCAAACGTTGCGGCATGAACGCAAGGTAGAGTTGGCCTACGAGGGTTTCTATTATTGGGATTTGCGCCGTTGGGGACTGGCTAGCAAAGAACTTACAGGCATTCGCCGCCACGGTTTGAAGATTGTAAAGAAAGCCAATGGCGACTTTGAATACTCTTACGTAGATGTTGATAATCAGGATTTGAATTACCCTGCCAAGATGGACCGTTTCCCTCTCCCACAGAGCGAGATACAGAACAATAGCGCGGTAGAGCAATTCCCTGAATGGAAATAAACTAAAGACTAGAAAATTATGAAACAACAATTTAAATATAAGTGCACTGCAATCTTAAAAGATTCATTCTTTATTTTGGTAGGTATGTTTCTTTTGAATAGTTGTGCTGAGGAGGAGTATGTTGCTCCTACAGCAAATCGTTCTGGTATTACGAGCTTGAAGGCTTATTTTGCAGATGGTGAGAACAAGGATAAGTTGGCTGTTGACTGGTCTATTGCCAATTCAGAGATGACAGATTACGTCATTCCCATTCCTTATTACTATCCGGATGAGAGCGATAATACCACGGAGAAGTATCTGGATTCAATGAAGGTTGTGGCTACGTTGGAGAATAATTGCACAATCAATCCATCAATCTCTGTGCTGAATCTGAATAAAAAGAATACCTTTACTTATACCGATCCGTATGGCAAACAGACCCCGATTACGATATCAGGCCAGGTAACTCGCTCCAACAAGTGTGCCATCAAGGCCATCACGATTCATCCATACGAGTTGTCGGGTATCATTGATGAAGAGAAGAAGACCGTCTCACTGGTTACCTTGGACGAGCTATCGGCTGCTACAGCCGAGGTCACTTTGTCGCCCCATGCCAGGATTTCTCCCGACCCGGCTGTGGCTCACAATCTTGACAACAACGACTTTACATTTACTGTTACAGCCGATAATGGCGTCGACAAGGCTGTGTATAAACTCGTAAAAGAAATCCCAAAGAAGCTACCTAATGGTTATCGCAAGGGTAGCGAGAAGCTGGTTTTCGAGAAGAGCATGTTGTCTCTTGGTGTTACAAAGCCCGACAATATCCATCCCACGCTTGCCGGTATGGGCAATTATGTAATATTGAATCTGGGCGACGGGTCGGCTCCCCAGTATTTCCAGAAGGCTACGGGTAATAAGCTAGGTACTGTCAATCTCGGTGCAGCAAAGGCCGATGGTGCCATTACCAGCGACGTTGCCGGCAATATGCTGATTTCAAACTATGCTGAGAGTGGACAAACACTCAAGATATTCAAAACCAATTCTGTAACCAAAGCTCCAGAGTTGTTTATCTCTTATCCGAACCAGCTGGGTGTAGGTTTGGGTTCACGTCTGCATGTCCAGGGCGATTTGAACAAAGATGCCATCATCACTGCTACGGTCGATAACTCCAAGAATGCTATTCGTTGGATTGTAAAGGGTGGCGTTCTCGGTACTCCTGAGAATATGCTCTTCGATGTCGGGAACGAATGGGGTGGTCAGGATGGCAATGCCAAAGTTGTAGCCTGTGGCACCGATGTTGCCTCCGGTTGTTTCTTCAACTATTATCAAGGCGGTGCATGCACCTTGTATCATGCGTCCGACTGGAAGACTTCCAAGGCGCTTGTTGCCGATGGTACTAGCAGTGCGTGGGGCTATAATACCGGCGCTATTGATACACGTACGTTCAATAACAGCAAGTTCCTGACTATTTTCGAGATTGGCTACTGGCCTAATTGGGGCTTGGCCGGAAACGTATTCCTGTACGATGCCGACTCTCCTTCGTCTATTACAGGTGAATTGAGGGGCAGCAGTGCCTTGAAATATGTGCACGAGGTCGGCGATGAGTATGGCGATGTAGGCCCTGCGGCTGGTGGCCGTTTTGGCGATGTATTGATGGTTCCGTCTGAAGACGGTTTCTTCATGCACATATTCTATGCTTCTAACACACACCTGTCTTTTGGCTGTATACAAATAGATTGTATTGATAAAAAATAACGATGAAGAAACTTAGATTCTTTTACTTGATAACTGTTGCCATTGTAGGATTTCTTTTTAGCTCCTGCGGTGGCGACAGCCATGAGAATGTGATAGACAAGTGGCCGTTTGAGAAAGAAGATTCGGTCATAGGTGCGAAGCCGCGTTATCTTTGGATTGATGCGGCTGCCAACTTCTCCCGATATGCCAATAGCAAGGAGAATATAGCTACCGACCTTCAAAAAGCCAAAGATGCCGGTATCACCGATATTGTGGTCGATGTGCGTCCCAGCATGGGCGATGTACTCTATAACACTTCTTATACCAGCCAAATCACTAAGCTGGATTATTGGGAGGGTGACCAATACAAGTTTTATGAGCGCACTGCTACGTGGGATTACCTTCAGGCTTTCATTGATGCCGGCCATAAGCTGGGTTTGAAAGTGAATGCCGGCTTCAATACCTTTGCCGGTGGATGCTTGTATGCCTATGGTCTTGGCGAACAGGGCATCGTATTCCGCGATGCCGAGAAGAAGTCGTGGGTCACAACGCTGAACCTGAAAGAGGGGCTGACCAACGAAATGGACCTGACATCTACCGACCCCGCCGACCCACAATATTGCGGAACGAAATTCCTGAATCCATGTAACGACGATGTTCAGCAATTCATTCTGAATCTGATTACCGACCTGTGTAAGTACGATATTGACGGGTTGTTTCTTGACCGCTGCCGCTACGATAATCTAGCATCTGATTTCTCCGAGGTCTCAAAAGAGAAGTTTATGCAGTACGCTGGTATCAGCAGTATGAATTTCCCTGATGATATCATGCCCCCCGGTACAACGTCATTACCCACTGCACAGCCTAAATATTTCAAGGCATGGCTATCGTTCCGTGCCAAGACTATCCACGACTTCGTGCAGCGAGTAGTCAGTCTGGCTCATGGACTCAAGCCTGCATTGAAAGTCGGCGTATATGTCGGTGGCTGGTATTCCACGTATTATGAGATGGGCGTAAACTGGGCCAGCAACACCTATCCGGTTGCCAATAAATATCCGGACTGGGCCGATGAGAATTATCAGAAGTATGGCTATGCTGATATGCTCGACTTTATGCTGATAGGGGCGTATGCTCCTGCCGACCAGGTATATGGTCAGGGCGAGTGGACGATGCAAGGATTTTGCCGGCAAGCCCGTCTGCTGCTGGGCAATAAAGTAAAGTTTGCCGGAGGTCCTGATGTCGGTAATCCTACCGGATTTGCCGATGGTAAAGCCAGCAAGGCAGTTGAGCAGTCTGTGGATGCCTGCATCAACGAGGGCGATGGTTACTTTGTTTTCGACATGGTTCATATCCGTCAATACAACTATTGGGCTTCTCTGAAAGCCGGAATCGACAAATATCTTAATTCCTTAAAACAGAAATGATGAACAGAAAGTGGTCTTTCTTGCTCGTATTGTTGTTGGGTTTCAGCGTCGGAGCTTTTGCCCAGACCTTGAAATTCAATGGCAATGGTGAGTTTAAAATCGTGCAGTTTACCGACGTACACTACAAAATCAACAATCCGAACTCGGTCGCAGCGCTGAAATGTATCGACGAGGTGCTCACCAAAGAGCGTCCCGACCTGATTGTCCTGACTGGCGACGTGGTGTATTCGTCGCCGGCCGACAAGACGTTGCTGGAGGTGCTGCACAGGGTCTCGGCGTACAATATCCCGTTTGTCTATCTCTTTGGCAATCACGACAGGGAATTCGGCATGACCAATGAAGCGCTGTACGACGTGGCGCGGGGAGTGAAAAACAACATCATGCCCGACCGCAAGGGGGGCGCATCGCCCGACTACACGCTGCGCATCAAGTCGCATCAGGGCAATCGGGATGCGGCAGTACTCTATTGCATGGACTCTCACAGCATGGCGCAAGACCCCTCGGTGGGCGGATATGCGTGGTTCACACACGACCAGATAGACTGGTATCGCGGGCAGAATGCCCAATTCACAGCTCTCAACGGAGGGAAACCATTGCCTGCGCTGGCATTCTTCCACATTCCTTTGCCCGAATTTACGATGGCCTCTACGCTCGAAAAAGCGGCTCTCCACGGCACGCGTATGGAGCCTGCCTGCCCTGCCGACATCAATACGGGCATGTTCTCGGCCATGAGGCTGGGTGGCGATGTGATGGGTATCTTCTGCGGACACGACCACGACAACGATTATTCCGTGATGTATAAGAACATACTGCTGGCCTACGGGCGGTTCACGGGTGGCAACACGGAGTACAACCACCTGAGCAACGGTGCACGCATCATCGTGCTCAAAGAGGGCGAGCGCAGTTTCAATACCTACATCCGACTGCGCAAAGGCGATGTTATTGACCGCACTACTTATCCCGGCAGCTATGTCAAGGACGATTGGCGGAAGCGCCCGGTAGAAGAGTAAGGTTGACCCGTAGACAAGAAAACGAGTTGACAGGTTATGCTTTAATGATTTTGGAATGAAGAAACAACAGCTGGCAATCATCGTCTTACTGATATTAGCCTGCCTGCCCACGGCTGCCCAGAACCGGTTGCAGCCGTGTGACAGGGGGCATTACAGGATTTGGCAACAGGTATTCGACCGGTATTACAACGAAGGAGCTTGGTATCAGTACATTGCAGAGCCGTCGTTTACTCCGCCTTATGCCTTGTATTTCCGTTACCCGAGGCAGGACAGGGAATCTTATGTGCTGGAACTGAAAAGTCAGGAACGCACCTATAAGATGCAGTGCGATACAACGGTCTATCTCCGATTGGCAGCCCTCATGGAGTATGCTGTGCATACAGCCCAGTTCCCCTTGTCGGGCAGGCTGGGCCTAGACGGTGTGCAATACTTCTTCTTTGAGCGCGACAAAGGAACGACCGTCTGGACGCCGAAAGTTCACAGCGCCACTGCGATGCTGACCGAAGTGATGGATAGCGTCTGCCAGGCTGTGAAGCAGAACAACCCCACTGCCCTTCGGCATCGGTCGACACGGGTAGATTCCCTGACTCGCTATTTCAAGTCGCTCATACCCGACGAGGAGCAAGCCGAAACCTCAGAGTCTTCGCTTGGAGGCGTAAACATGCACAATCAGCAGCTCAATGTCTATCTTGTTTTCCCCAAGACCACGGAGACGCCCGAAGCCATTGAGGCGAAATATAAATCGTTGTTCGTGGCTGTCTGTCGATGGTTGTTTCTCCATACCTCTGTAATAGACCTGAACGGACATATCGACATTACGGTAAAGCCGGACGAAGAGTTTGCCGGCCATGCGTTCAAGCAGTTGGAATGGAGACATTATCTGACCGTGAAGGAGAGCGACCTGACGGAGGAAAGGCTCATTGCGCTGTTGCACAAATACCTTGCCGACAGGGTGTACCAATAGAGAAGGGCGTCGCCGACAGGGTGGGTTGTCATGCCCGTGTGCCCCTTCTGCCATCGAGGTCGGCCTCATATCAAACCAAAGAAATCTATACCCGTTTTACTGCAGGGCCTTGGCAATGTTGCTGCCTAGGCTCTGCAGTATTGCTGCTGAGGCTTTGCAGTGTGGTTGCTCAGGCTCCGCAGTGAGCGGAGTGGGGCGAAGGTGGTTTTTCATCTTTTCACGATTAATTCATCAGGATTGCGATATAGTGTCGAAAATATTTTATAACTTTACCATCAGAACATTAAATTCACCATCGTATGGGAAAAGGTAAAAAAGGCGGTAAGCGCATGACAAAGAATCAGTTGTCGGAAAAGTTGACAGGACTGTTCTCTTCTCAGCCAGAGAAGACATTGAGTTATAAAGAGATATTTCGCATCCTGCGGTTGGACACCCATCCGCTGAAGATGCTCGCCATAGATATTCTAGAGAGTTTGGCATGGGAAGATTATCTGACGCGTGTGTCGGACAACTCGTACAAGCTCAACCTGAAAGGCCAGGTTCAGGAGGGTACGTTCGTGCGCAAGTCGAACGGTAAGAACTCGTTTATCCCCGACGACGGGTCGTTGCCTATCTTCGTTTCGGAACGCAACTCCATGTCGGCACTCAACGGAGACCGCGTGAAAGTGTCGGTCATGGCGCGTCGTGCCAACCACATCAAAGAAGCGCAGGTAATTGAAATCATCAGCCGGAAGAAAGATACCGTGGTGGGTAAGCTGCGCGTAGAGAAAGACCTGGCATTCCTCGTAACGCAGGAAAACCTCTTCGTGCGCGACATCATCATCCCCAAGCGCAAGCTCAAGGGTGGCAAGACCAACGACAAGGCTATCGTCAAAATCAAGCAGTGGCCCGATGCAGAGCATAAGAATCTGGTGGGTGAAGTGATAGATGTGCTGGGGCAGTCGGGCGACAACGATACGGAAATGAATACCATTCTGTCGCAATACGGACTGCCTTATAAGTACCCGAAGAACGTGGAAGAGGCGGCCGAGAAGATAAGTGGCGAGATAACGGAGCAGGACGAGCGCGAGCGCGAAGACTTTCGCAGCGTGTTTACTTGTACCATCGATCCTAAAGATGCCAAGGATTTCGACGACGCACTGAGTATTCAGCGACTCGACAGCGGTCTGTGGCAGGTGGGTGTACACATTGCCGACGTGTCTCACTACGTGACAGAAGGCTCTGTTATCGACAAGGAAGCCTACAAGCGCGCAACGTCCGTGTATCTCGTAGACCGCACCATACCGATGTTGCCCGAACGGTTGTGCAATTTCATCTGTTCGCTCCGCCCCGACGAAGACAAGCTGGCTTACAGCGTTATCTTCGATATGGACGAAGAAGGCAATGTGAAAGCCTATCGCGTGGTGCACACCATCATCCGCAGTAACCGTCGCTATGCCTACGAAGAAGTGCAGCAACTGCTGGAAGCCAACGGCGTGGTAGACGGCACGGGCGAGCCGGCTCCGAAAGCTCCCAAGGGTGGATACAAGGGCGAGAATGCCGACAGCCTGATCATGCTCGACCGACTGGCCAAGAAGCTGAGGGCTGCACGGTTCAGGAACGGGGCTGTGAAATTCGACCGGGAAGAGTTGCATTTCGACATCGACGAGAAAGGCAAGCCCACGAAGTGTTACTTCAAGCGGTCGCACGATGCCAACAAACTCATCGAAGAGTTTATGCTGCTGGCCAACAGGACCGTGGCCGAGAGCATCGGAAAGGTGAAGAAAGGGGCTAAGGCTAAGACGCTCCCTTATCGTATTCACGACAATCCCGACCCGCAGAAACTGGAAGTGTTGCGCGAATTTATCGTGAAATTCGGCTATCGCCTCAAGAGTAGCAGCACCAAGGGAGCTGCTGCCCGCAGTCTGAACAAGCTCATGGACGAGGTGGAAAACAAACCCGAAGGCAAACTGATACAGACGGTTGCCCTGCGTGCCATGATGAAAGCGAAATACAGTGTGCACAACATCGGCCACTTCGGTCTGGCATTCGACTACTACACGCACTTTACTTCGCCCATCCGTCGCTATCCCGACACACTGGTGCATCGGTTGCTGACGCGCTATGCCGATGGTGGACGAAGCGCCAACGAGAAACATTATGAGGAATTCTGTGAGCACTGTTCGGACATGGAACAGATAGCCCAGAATGCTGAGCGCGACTCCATCAAGTATAAGATGGTAGAGTTTATGGCCGACAAGCTGGGTAATGTATACGATGCGCACATCAGTGGAATCACCAGTTACGGTATCTATGCCGAGATAGACGAGAACCACTGCGAGGGCATGGTACCCATGCGCGATTTGGGCGACGACTATTACGATTTCGATGAGCGCAACTTCTGTCTCGTAGGACGGCGTCGCCACCATAAGTATCAGCTTGGCGATGCCATCAAAATACAAGTTGCCAAGGCCAATATTGAGAAGAAACAGTTGGACTTTACGCTGGCGGAGTAGAAATAATATGCCAAAAAGTTGTATGATAGTATAACTTTAATTATCTTTGCTCATGAGAAAGATTATTGCTTATAAAGAGTATTTTAATGATTTTCTCCAGAAACTTTCAGTCCAAGAGCGTATGAAAATACTGCGCTCATTGGATTTGTTAGCATCAGAAGATAGGATTCCCCGTCATTATATCAAGTTCATTCGGGATGGCGTATATGAATTTCGTGTAACCTACCTCAACAACGAATATCGCATATTCTACATATATGATGGTCATACTATCGTGGTGTTGTTTAACTGTTTTAAGAAGAAAACACAAAAAACACCCGATAGGGAAATTAAGAAAGCACTTAACCTAAAGAATGAGTATGAAAGAAATAAAGAAAATATCGAAAGACATCTATGATGTTAGTTCACTACTTGATGATGCTTTAGGAAAGGAAGGTAGTGCCGAACGAGAAATACAAAGGGAAAAGGCGTGGGAAGAATACAACGCCCAAATACTCTTGGACGCCCGAAAAAATGCGCATCTCACTCAATCGGAGCTTGCACAAAGACTTGGTGTAGACAAAGGATATATCTCCAGACTAGAACGAGGTCTCACCGTACCAACAGTTTCTACTCTCTATCGTCTGGCGGCCGCGATGGGCTTAACGGTCGAGTTACGCCCCTTATAACCTCTCTATCCACTATCTAATACTCTTATACCTATGTTGAAACATGGCATTCTGTCGGTGTGCCTGTCGCTCTGTTTCTTCGTCGGAAAGGCACAGACGGCCGATGACTGGAAAACCTACTATGATGAAATCGGCACTTTGGACGATGTAGAGACAGCGACATGGGAAGAGACCTACGACGTGCTGAACGAGTTGGCTAGCAGCAAACTCAACCTCAACACGGCCACACAGCAAGATTTGGAGCGCATTCCATTTCTCTCGGCACAGCAGATAGAGGACATCGTGGCATATATCTACCGCTATGCACCATTGCAGAGCGTGGACGAACTGGCTATGATTGAGTCCTTGGATGCACCCCGCCGGCGATTGCTCCAATGTTTCGTTGAAGTAAAACCGGTAGAAGAGACTGCCTTCCCATCCCTCCGTAACATCCTGAAGTATGGTAAACACGAACTGACAGGCTATGCCCGCATTCCGCTATACAAGCGCAAAGGCAACGTCAACGGGTATCTGGGAGACCCACTCAAGCACTGGATGCGCTACACATTCAACTACGGTCAGTACCTGAAAATAGGATTCATAGGCTCTAAAGATACCGGCGAACCTTTCTTCAAGGGGCGCAATGCAGCCGGTTACGACTTCTATTCGGCTTACGCACTCGTTCGGACCAAAGGCCTGGTCAATACGCTTGTCGTGGGCAGATACCGTCTGCGTTTCGGCATGGGGCTTGTCATGAACAATGATTACAGCTTCGGCAAGCTGGGTACACTGGCAGTCTTAGGTCGCAATACCGACCACATCAGTGGCCATTCCTCCCGTTCCGAGGCCAACTATCTGCAAGGTGCAGCCGTCAGGTTGGCTCTTACCAAGCACATCAGCACCACGGTCTTCGCTTCATATCGCCCCATCGACGCCACCATGAATAAGGACAGCACCACCATCGCCACCATTCTTGAGACAGGATACCATCGTACGCCGAGCGAGATGAATCGTCGCCGCAATGCCATGCAGACTGCTTTGGGAGCGCGTCTCTACTGGAGTGACAAGGGATTCCATGTGGGATTATCGGGCATCTACACCTCCTTCAACCACGAACTGCGTCCCGACACCCTCCAACTTTTCCGACGCTGGCGACCGCGCGGAAGCTGTTTCTACAATCTGGGAGTGGACTATGGCTACCAGAATCATCGACTGATGATAAGTGGCGAGACCGCTACGGGCGACTGTGGCGCTCTTGCTACCCTTAACATCATAAGCTATCAGCCCCTCGATAATCTCACGTTCATTGCCTTGCAACGCTTCTATTCCTATCGCTATTATGGCCTTTTTGCAACGAGTTTCAGTGAGAACGGGCATGTTCAGAACGAGAGTGGATACTACATCGGAGCCTCTTGGACACCCCTCAGAAATCTTCGTCTGATGTGGTATAGCGACTATGCTTCTATGCCGTGGGCACGCTATCGGGTGTCGAAATCGTCGCATGCGTGGGACCACCTTGTGCAAGCCACCTGGATTCCCGGCGCTTTTAATCTCAATGCCCGCTATCGGTTGCATCGTAGGCAGTATGACAATGCAGAGAAAACGATGCTCATTCCACAAACCGAACACCGTGTCCGACTCTCGGCCACCTACACTTCTGCCCATTGGCAGAATCGGGTTCAGACTGATTGGGCATATACAAAAAGTCAGCAAACAGCCAGAGGCTGGATGCTGACTGAATATCTTAATTACCAATCGGGCCTGTTCAAGGGCGGCATGCAAGTAGCCTGGTTTCATACAGACAGCTACGACAGTCGCGTATATGCCTACGAACCGGGACTTCTCTACACCTTTTCCTTCCCGTCGTTCTATGGTCATGGCATGCGCTACATGCTCCATGCTCAGGCCGATGTCACCTCCCATTTGCGACTGATAGCCCAGGTTGGGCACACCCACTATACCGACCGAGACGGGATTTCCAGCGGATTGCAGCAGATAGACGGTCGTTCGCAGACCGATATAGACTTGCAGATACGCTGGAAATTCTAACTCCCTTATTCGCTTTCGCTGTAAGATACGCCGGGTGCACCGATAAACTTGCGTGTAGCTCTCAACTGATGACGCATCACGCTCAGCAACTCTTGCGTCTCCTGAATCAAGTTCAGATAGACGATAGAGATTTGCAGATTCTTCGAGTTACGGTCTTGCTGCATGCGGTCTATGTGCTTACGGCGTAGCATGGAGAGGTCGTTCTTGCATCGGTCGGCCTCTGCCATCACGTCACGATAGCCACTATATCGTCCCGTACTGATAAACCCTGCCGACTGTTTCATCAGTTGATGAATGCTGTTCAGGATGGGTTGGAACTCTTCGATATAGCTCTGCGGCAGCGGATTGAAGTTGTTGTCCACGTGTTCCTTAATCGGTTCGAGCATACGTTTCAGACAATAGATGTACTGCTGTGCGCTGTTAGCTCCCAGATGAAACCATGTGTTCCGCTCCATAGCCAGTTCCTGTGGTGCCCGGTGCATCACGAGAATTTCCTTCTTCCGATACTTCTTCAGCATTTCCTGCTCTTTGCGGAGTGCATTCTGACTACCTCTCAGTTCGCTGATTTTACGTTGCGACAGTCCTTCAAAGATGCGTGTGTACTGTTCCAAGGCGAAGTTGGTCATATCGGACTGCACCCTGCTCACGTGTTTTACCAGCAAGTCCCACACGATTTCAGGGTCTTTGCTGCGCATCATCAGCTTGAACAGTTCGTCTTCCTTATTTCCTTTCTCGCTATCGCTGAACTTCTTGCTGCTGCGGATGAGCAGATAGACCACCAAGCCCATGAAGACTATCATTGCAGCGATGCCGCCATAGAACATGATGAGCGTCACGAGCATACAGCCAAGGAAGGCAACTCCTGCCGTGACAAACCATCCGCCAATCACCGAGAGCATACCCGTGATACGGAATACGGCACTCTCGCGACCCCATGCACGGTCGGCCAGAGATGAACTCATGGCCACCATGAAGGTGACGTAGGTGGTAGACAGGGGTAACTTCAGGTTAGTACCGATGATGATAAGCAATGCAGCCAGCACCAGATTCACCGATGCACGCACCTCGTCGAAGGCTACTCCGGGAGCTAATGTCACGCCCTGATTGTCAAAGCGGCCGTCTATCCATCGGCGAACCGGCTGCGGTATTACGCGTTCCATGTTCTCCGAGTAGTTCTGCGTCAGTCGGGCTATGCTGCGAGCAGCTCGCGACGTGCCGAACATCTCATCGCCCTCGTCCTGGCGCGACAGGTCTACACTGGTCTTAATCACGTTGCGTGCCTTCTTCGATGTCACCATCGAGAATATCATGATAAACGCCGCTATCGAGAGATAGAGCATCGGCGTCTTGGCCGAGCCCTGCAACGACTCCATCATGAAGCTGTCGTTAGCACCGCCGCCATGAGCCATGTAGTCCTGGAACGAGCTGAGACCGGCCAACGGTACACCGATGAAGTTCACCAGGTCGTTGCCTGCAAAGGCCATAGCCAGCGCAAACGTACCCGCCAGGATGATGAATCTGAAGATATTGACCTTGCACAGATGGAGTATCTCCATCACCACCGTGCTACCCACGAATACGCCTATCAGGAGTGTCTGGATATGGGTGTCGATGAAGTTCACGACGCTCTTGTCGATGAACCAAGCTCCACCCAGCCCCTTCGCAAACACGAAGTACGACAGTGCCGTCACTGCAATACCGCCGAAGATGGCTACCGTATAGCGCAGATTCTCTTTGTATTTGAAAGTGAATATCAGACGCGACACCCACTGCACGATGTAACCGAAGACGAAAGCGATGGCCACCGACACGAAGATAGCGATGATAACGGTCAGCGCCTTCTCGGTGTTCATCAGGTCGAATATCTGCAATTCGCTGCCATGAGCCATCTTCAGCATGGCCATCAGGAACGTACCGCCGAGCAATTCAAACACCATCGACACCGTGGTAGAGGTGGGCAGGCCCAAACTGTTGAACATGTCGAGAATCACGACGTCGGTCACCATCACGGCTAACAGGATGACCATAACCTCGTGGAAAGTAAAGTTCGACGGATTCATAATGCCATGTCGGGCAATATCCATCATGCCGTTGCTCAGCAGCGCACCGGCCAGCACACCCAGCGAAGCCACTATCATGATAGTACGATAGCGGGCCACACGTGCACCGACGGCCGAATTGAGGAAGTTCACTGCGTCGTTGCTGACACCCACCCATAAATCGAAGCTGGCCAGCAAAAACAGAAAGACAATAATAATCAGATAAATCAATTCCATAAGCGGATTTTATAATTTCTGGATGCAAAAGTAGTGGCATCTTGTTTCTATCCCTTTGCAACCGTATTACAATCCTGTTACAAGCAATAAATAGGGGCATCGAGGGCCTGGAATCGATTATTTTTCAATATATTTGCAACGTAGATAAACCGGGGGTTTGCCTGTCTGTCTGTCCGTCTGCCATTCTTTCACAATACTGCAAAGCCTTGGCAGCAACACTGCAAGCACCAAACAGCAATGCTGCAAAGCCCGAACAGCAACACTGCCAAGGCCTTGCAGTAAAAGCCAGCCGAACAGGCAGCCGGGCAAGCCTGGTCGAACGGAGGTGCAGAACGGCTCTACAAGCCACTCCCGGCACATACACACACGATATAATATGGAAAAGATGAAGCAAAGAATTCTGGTTGTTGACGACGAACGAGACTTGTGCGAGATTATTCAGTTCAATCTGGAGAACGAGGGATTTGAGGTAGACGTGGCCTATTCGGCCGAAGAGGTACTGGCCAAGGAGTCGCTTTCGGGCTACGACCTCATGATACTCGACGTGATGATGGGCGAGATGTCGGGGTTCTCACTGGCCAAACGCCTGAAACAGGACAGCGCCACCAGCCATATACCCATTATCTTTGCCACCGCCCGCGACACCGAAAACGACACCGTGACGGGGCTGACCATCGGGGCTGACGACTACATAGCGAAGCCATTCTCGGTGCGCGAGATGATTCTCAGGGTCAAGGCCGTACTGCGACGCACATCCGTTGCTGCAACGGGCAGCGACGATGCCATCAGCTATCAGACCTTGCGCATCATCCCGTCGAGCAAGAAAGTGGAGCTGGACGGAGTGGAGATACCTTTCACCAAGACAGAGTTCGAACTGCTCAGCCTGCTCCTGTCCCATCGCGGACACGTGTTCAGCCGGCAGGACCTCATCACCAAGATATGGCCCAGCGATGTGTTGGTGCTCGACAGGACGGTGGATGTCAACATCACGCGCATCCGCAAGAAAGTGGGAATCTATGCCAAGAACATCGTCACGCGGCAGGGCTTCGGTTATTATTTTGAAGACTAGTACATGCAACCGGCTATAGATAAACCATCGGGAACGACCATCGGCCAGCGCATGTTCGTGCTTGTGCTGACGGTATTCATACTCATAGTGGCCTTGCTGCTGTCCATGAACCATGTGAGGGAGAGCCGTCACAAGGCCGAACTCATCAACCTGAGGTTGCAAGACTACAACGACCGCATGTATGAGGTACTGGAACTCACCGGTAAGAACAACGAGACGGCCATTGCCAAATACGTCAGTACGCACCGCGTAGACAGCATGCGCGTGACGCTGATACGCCCGTCGGGCCGGGTTGTCTTCGACAACGAAGTGAAAGACTACACCCACATTCCCAATCATAAGAACCGGAAAGAGGTGGCCACGGCACTGCAACGGGGCAGCGGATTCGACATCAGTCGCAACAGCCAGACACTCGGCCACAAGTATTTCTACTCGGCCACATACTACCCGGCCGACTCGTTGGTGATACGCTCGGCATTGCCTTACGACAGCAACATGCTCGACGGACTCGACGGCAACATGTTCTATCTGTGGATGTCTGTCTGTGCGCTCATCGTCATCACGCTCGTACTCTATCGCTTTATCAACCGCCTGAGCCGCAACGTGACGAAGCTACGCCTCTTTGCGAGCCGTGCCGACCGCAACGAAAGCCT
Organism: Prevotella mikamonis; assembly: GCF_055381405.1. Taxonomy (NCBI): domain Bacteria; kingdom Pseudomonadati; phylum Bacteroidota; class Bacteroidia; order Bacteroidales; family Prevotellaceae; genus Prevotella; species Prevotella mikamonis. The sequence goes on along the minus strand of NZ_AP035785.1, from coordinate 2,274,305 downwards.
CGACAGCGAAGACCTGGTGCAGTTCTCCAACGACGAACTGGGAGAAATATCAGAGTACATCATCAAGCTTTACAAGCGGCTACAGCGCAGCAAGGAGGAGCAGGCCATCATGAGAAAGCAACTCACGCAGAACATTGCCCACGAGCTCAAGACGCCTGCTGCCACCATGCAGGGGTATCTGGAGACCATCATAGGCAACCCCGATATGGATGCCGAGACCAAGCAGCGATTCATCGAGCGATGCTATGCACAGAGTCAGCGGCTGGGAAGTCTGCTGGTAGACATATCTACCCTGAACAAGATGGACGATGTCAACAACAGACTGCAACAGGCGGTCGACTTCGATATTGCTGCCATCGTGCGCAACATCGTCGACGAGACCACGCTCGAACGGCAGGAGAAAAACATGGAATTCCATAACCTGCTGCCCCAGCAGTTGCCTTTCCGTGGCGACCAGTCGCTCGTCTACAGCATCTTCCGAAACCTCACCGACAACGCCATTGCCTATGCCGGGGAGGGTAAAAGCATCACGCTCGAAGTAGAGGAAGCCCCCGGTGAGTATCTGTTTACATTCCGAGACGATGGCGTGGGCATCCCTCCGCAACATCTGTCGCGCATCTTCGAGCGGTTCTATCGGGTAGACAAGGGGCGCAGCCGTAAGCTCGGAGGCACCGGACTGGGGCTTGCCATCGTCAAGAATGCCGTGATGATACATGGCGGAACTATCACGGTAGAGAATCTGGAAGAGGGTGGCCTGGCCTTCAGATTCAGTCTTGCACGAGACTGACAACATTTCCCTGCTGCCCTATATCAAGTGGCCTGTACCCAACAAAGTGCAAATTAATTTTCGTTTGTCTTCGATTTGCCGTACCTTTGCAGCATGGATAAGAAGATATCAGATTATGAAATAATGGCCCCGGTGGGTTCGCGCGAATCGCTCGCAGCAGCCATTCAGGCCGGTGCAGACTCTGTTTACTTTGGCATCGGACAGCTGAACATGCGTTCGCACTCGGCCAATCACTTCACGATAGACGACCTGCGAGAGATTGCAGCCACCTGTAACGAGCATGGTATCAAGACCTATCTCACGGTGAATACGGTCATCTATGACGAGGATATAGTCGCGATGCGCGAGATAATAGATGCAGCCAAGGAGGCCGGAATATCGGCTGTCATTGCTTCAGATGTCGCTGTGATGGCCTATTGCAACGAGGTGGGCGAGGAAGTTCACCTGTCTACACAGCTCAATATATCTAACGTCGAGGCACTGAAGTTCTACGCTCGCTTTGCCGATGTATCGGTATTGGCACGCGAACTGAAGATGGAACAGGTGAAATACATCCACGACCAAATAGCCGAACAGCATATCTGTGGTCCGATGGGCAAGCCCGTCCGTATCGAGATGTTCTGTCATGGCGCATTGTGCATGGCCGTTTCGGGCAAATGCTACATGAGTCTTCACGATGCCAATCGCTCGGCCAATCGTGGACAGTGCGTACAGATATGCCGCCGATCGTACACCGTAACTGATAACGAGACGGGAAACCAGCTGGAGATAGACAATAAATACATCATGAGTCCGAAAGACTTGAAGACCGTGCGCTTCGTCGATAAGATGATGGATGCAGGGGTTCGGGTATTTAAAATCGAAGGGCGGGCGCGCGGACCGGAATATGTCTATACCGTAGTGAAATGCTATAAGGAGGCTATACAGAGCGTACTCGACGGCACTTTCACCGAAGAGAAGAAGGATGCGTGGGACGAACGCCTTGCAACCGTGTTCAACCGCGGTTTCTGGGATGGCTATTATCAAGGTCAGACGATGGGCGAATGGACGAAGAACTATGGCAACAAGGCTACTCAAAAGAAGGTGCTTGTGGGCAAGGTAACCAAGCATTTCGCTAAAATCGGGGTGGCTGAAGTTGCCGTGGAAGCCACTACTTTCAACGTAGGAGACAAGTTGCTCATTACCGGAGCGACCACCGGAGCGATGTATCTCGACGCCATGGAGATACGCTACGACCTGAAACCCGTAGAGAAAGCGGAGCAGGGATGGCGCATTTCGATTCCCGTACCCGACAAGGTACGCCCCAATGACAAGCTGTTCAAGCTGGTAGAAGGTTGATTCTGCCTACCGCAAAGCAGCTTTACAGGGCTATATGGAATATACAGAACAAGGATATTATCAAGCAGATATGACAATCAACGAATTGCAAGACGAAGTCATTGCGGAGTTTGAAGACTTCTCCGACTGGATGGATAGATACCAGATGCTCATTGATTTGGGCAACGACTTGGAAGTATTAGACAATCAATATAAGACAGAGAGCAACCTTATCAATGGTTGTCAGAGCCGTGTGTGGATACAATGCGACTATGCCGACGGGCTTATCAGGCTCACGGCCGACAGCGATGCGCTCATCGTCAAGGGCATTATCGCCCTGCTAATTCGCGTATTGAGCAATCACACACCGACCGAAATACTCGATGCCGATCTGTATTTCATCGACCGTATAGGGCTGCGCGAGCATCTCTCGCCCACCCGCAGCAACGGCCTGGTAGCAATGATTAAGCAGATTCGCATGTACGCATTGGCTTACAAGACCAAGGAGGAACAGCAGTAACATGCGTAAGCTCAAGACAATAGAGATGCAACGACTCACGGTCGACGAATTCAAAGAGGCCGAGAAGCTGCCTTTGATAGTAGTGCTCGACGACGTGCGGTCGCTTTACAACGTGGGAAGTGTGTTCCGTTCGTGCGATGCTTTCCGTGTAGAGGCGGTGTATCTGTGTGGTATCACGGCCACACCACCCAATGCCGAGATACACAAGACGGCTCTTGGTGGTGAAGACAGCGTCGACTGGAAATACTTTTCCAATGCCGCAGAAGCCGTCGAAGCATTGCATGGCGAAGGTTATTATGTGTATGGCATTGAGCAAGTAGAGGGTTCTGTGAAGCTGCAAGACCTGTCGCTAGACCGTCAAGGCAAGTATGCCGTGGTCTTCGGAAACGAAGTGAAGGGCGTCGCACAGGCCGTCATCGACCGTTGCGACTGCTGTCTGGAGATACCACAGTTCGGTACGAAGCACTCGCTCAACGTGAGTGTGACCGCCGGTATCGTCGTCTGGGAGTTTGCCCGCAGCCTCATTCTGTCGAAGGTATGATATGCAAGAATGAGGCAATGGAATATAAATAATAGAAGTTTTGCTATCTTTAAAGAGGAATATTTGGTAAATAATAGAAATTTTGCTATCTTTACGCGGTCGAATAACGATTACAGATACAATGAAAAGTAGTGAACTGCATAGACGATTCATAAAAGCCGGCTACCGGTTCGACCACGCCGAAGGAAGCCACTACTTTTATATCAAAGACGGTGTATTGACCGAACCAATTCCTTATCACGGCTCACATGAAATGGGCAAGGGACTTACTAATAAGCTGATTAGAAAGTATGGAGTTTAACTACTCTGTACTTACAAAAAAGAAATAAGAATAATTATCTGCAAGAACAGTAGAGTCATGGAGAAAATAATAATAATAATCGAAAAATCAAAAGATTATTTTGATGCTTACTCTGACACTTGCGACGGTATCTACGCTGCTGGTGCAAGCATAGAAGAGGTAAAGAAAGATGCTCTTCAGGCTATAGAACTCATCAAGAAAAATCTGCCTGAAGACCGATGGCCAAGACAAATCAAAGGTGAGTATGAAATTGAGTGGAAGCTTGATGTACCTAGCTTCCTTGACTACTATTCTGAATTTATGTCGTTGGCTGGCATGGAACGTGTCACAGGAATTAATCAAAAGCAACTTTCCAATTATCTCAATCATCGGGCAATCCCACGGCGTAAACAAGCCGACCGGATAATGAATGGAATACACAAGTTTGCTACAGAGCTGCTAAGCATCACGCTTTAGGGAGCTTCCGACAAAACTTTTCAATACAAAAAGCCCCTCGCTATTCATTAGTGAGGGGCTTTTTGCTATCTCTCCATATCCCCTTTGCGGTAGATATATTCTGCCGTCTGAATCATAGACTTGGCATATTCTTCGAGCGGTTGGTAGGCTTTGCTCGCCGGCACCAGCTTTTCAGCATCGTCATAGCAAAAGCTCTTCTGCATCTTCGGAGCATAAATGTAACGCCGCGAAGCATCCCTACCCACAATCTGATTATCGGCTGAGTAGAATACGCGGTCTCTCCGCTCTTTCAGAAGGTTCACGCCGAACCCGTCGTAAACATAACTCATGTTCAGCATACCGAGCAATGTTGGCATCACATCCACCTGCATACCCAATCCATCGTAGAGTTGTGGCTCGACACCCGGACCGAAAATCATCAGCGGAATGTGGTTGTAGCTGTCGGCCAGTTCACTCTTATCCGTCCCAACTATCTTGCCATGATCGGCCAAAACAACAAATATCGTATTCCGATACCACGACTCCCGGCTCGCTTTACGCAAGAAGTCGCCTATCGCCCAGTCTGCATATTCCACGATTTGCATCTCAGGCTCACTGCTGTGGGGTTTGAAGAAAGCAGGAATCATATAGGGTGGATGATTGCTAATCGTGAGCAGTGTCGCCATAAAAGGTTTCCCCGTGGCCGCCTGACGATTGATGACAGGCAGCGCATATTGGAACAAATAGTGGTCGGGCACGCCGAAGCTGTTCACCACCTCGCTCTTCGGGTAGTTCTCCTGCGAGTAGATGTCGTCGTAACCATTCGTAGAGAAGAAAGCCTTCATGTTGTCGTACTGGGCCTCATGCGTCATGAAAAACATGTTGTGATAGCCCTCCCGTTTGAGCACTGTGGGTATTCCGTCGCGTCGCGGAGTCACCGTACCCTTCATCAGGTTTCTGAACATCAGCGCCGGAAACGAATAGAGGGTGGCCGTCATGCCGTGGTTGGTATGGATGCCGGCACTGTAGAAACGGCTGAATGCCAGTGAATGGCGGTAGAGAGAATCGAGCGTGGGCGTAAGATGCTGCCTGTTGCCGAAGGATTCGAGCAGCGGAGCCGACATCGACTCCATCAGAATGATGACCACATTATATTTCTTAGCCTCACCCTCGGCCCTGACATATCGGCGCAATATGTACGCACTGTCTGTCTTGCCACCGATTCCCAGACTGCTACGGGCCATTGTGATAGCCTTGCCGTAGGGCATCAGGTGTAGTTCCCGGTTCTCACTTCTCATGTCGTCCAGCGCACTGGTGAGCAGATTGAACGCCGGATTGATGCCCAACTGATTGAGGAAAGCATCGTTGCAGTAATACGCCTGACTGATTTTGATAGGGTTATATCCTGTCCGGCCACGTATGCCGAAGACACACAATCCGCCTACCAGAAACATCACGACTGTGCGAAGGGCATAGGATATGATGTCTGCGCGAGATACCGCCATGCGTTGCACTCCCTCATACCAATACTTGCCGAGCCTCAGTGCCGACCACCAAAACAAACCGGCAACCACCAGAAACAGCGCGATATGGACGAGATAGCTTTTCTCTTCTACCAGCATGCCGGCCGTCGTACCCGTGTATGAGAACCATTCGAAGATAGACGAGTTGATGTTTTTGTGGAAATACTGGAAATAAGGAGTGTTGGCTGCCGATACCGCCAGTGCCAGTGTCATCCACATACTATACCAGACGGCGACTGCCCGATACGTCCATCGGCGGTGATAGCCAACGATGGCACTGCCCAACAGGAATACTATGGGCAGCAAGGAGATATAGCACAGGATGACATTGTCGAACCATACGCCGCGTACAAAGGCTGTAAAAGAGTTCGCCTCGCCCGTACAGAGATAGTGCAAGAACAGGTATTCGATGAGTCGGAAGACGCTCAGGCATACCAGTCCCAGCACGTGGATGGTGACAAGATAGAGCAGCGAGATATGTGTCTGACGAATTTTGCTGAACATAATAGAAGTGATAAATAATGAGTCTATATCAATTTACAATTTACGAAGGTACACAATATCTATGAAAAAACATCTCCCATGAGGCTAAAAACAATCCTATACCCCGCAACATCCCCTCATTTGCATCCGAAAAGTCCCCATAATTCCATCGACCTCCTGCCATTTGTATCACTTATTTACTCGCTCCTCGCGCGCTTATCCACTCCAAAAACTCATAGACTTACCAACTTAAAAACTCAACTCAATAACTCATGAACTTATAAACTCACACCTTGTAGTGTACTGAATAAGTTGACAGTATCCACGTATTAATTAAAAAATGTAAACCGTCATGATTAAGTACAATGAAACGGAGAAACTCTTGTTATTAAGTCAGTACATCACCAGTGGCCTTGATGCCTACCATTTCGCCGGGAGTCGCGGTATTCCCTACACCACGTTCCGCCACATCCTGCGTTGCTACGGTCATCCGGACACCTCATCCATATCCGAGCTGATGAAACAAGCACAGATTCCCACCACCGTCGAGGAACTCCAGGCCCAGCTGGCCCGTGAGCGTAAGGCCCACGCCGAGGAACTCAAGCGTCTCAAGCATGCCCTTGCCCAGGAGCAGGTTCGCAGCCTTGCCAACTCCACGATGATAGACCTTGCCGAGAAGAAGTTCAACATCCGTATCCGAAAAAACTCCGATGCCAAGTAATCAGTACCTTGTCTCAGGGGGAGGAATGCTGCCGGCTCAAGGGTTGCGTCTCCTTCCTCTGCGGTTATCTTGGCATCAGCAGGCAAGGCTATTACCGCCACGTAGAGCGCTCCATGGATGTGGACGTCCTTCGCACGAGCATCGTGCTGTATGCCGGCGAGGTCCTCAAGGACATGCCCAAGGCGGGCATGCGCGAACTCTATGCACTGTGCCGTAGGAAGTTCGGTCCCAAGTTCACCCTCGGCCGCGACCAGTGCTATGCCCTTTTCCGCTCCAACGGCCTGTGCCAACGCCGTCGCAAGCGTCCCCGGACAACCTTCTCCAACCACGGCTACTTCATCTACGGCGACCTGGTCAACACCACTCCCAAGCTGCGTCCCCACCGCCTGGGCGAACTTTGCGTGGCAGACATCACCTATGTCGCCACGTCTTCGGGCTGGGCCTACCTGTCGCTGGTCACCGATGCCGCCTCACGGGTGATCCTCGGCTGGGCCCTGCACCCCACACTGGCCAGGGAAGGCCCCATCCAGGCCATGCAGATGGCCATGGGATGCTACAGGGAGTACGGTGTGGACCTGACCCTCCTGATTCACCATTCAGACCGCGGTGTACAGTATTGCTGCCATGAGTACGTCTCCCTCCTGGAGCGTTCCGGCATCCGTATCAGCATGACCCAGACCGGAGACCCGCTCCACAATGCCCTGGCCGAGAGGATGAACAACACCGTCAAGAACGGCTGGCTCTTCGATACCCATGACAAGAGCTTTGAGGAGGTCAGTCAACTCGTGGCCAAGGCCGTGAGGCTATACAACACCGTACGCCCGCACCAGAGCCTGGAGATGCGGACACCGCAGCAGGAACTGCTCAGGCTCCTGGGCCGTGCAGCCTAGGGGATTCGCTCCGGGGAGGATGCAAGCCCCCGACGCCAGGACTCCCCCGGTATTCTCCATAGAGTCCATCCATCATAAAAAAAGAGGTCAACCTTTGGACGGACAATGAAGAAACATTAACTTTGCACTTCGACGACAGCTGTCAACCAGAAATGAACTTTGGAGAAAGAGGTGACAACCTGCATGGAAAATAAGAATCGCAGGTGTCAACAGATAATCAATTTAAAAACAAAAGCTGTCAACTAAAACCAGTACACATCAACTCATCAATTAAAAAACTTACACCCTCAAAAACTGCCAAGCCTCCGCAACATCGCTGCAAAGGCCGAACAGCATTGTTGCAAAGCCCAGGCAGTAACGCTGCCGAGGCCTTGCAGTTTTTTGAAGTTGACGAGTAGACAAGATACGAGTAGATGAGTTGAGGGGGTAAGTTGCTGAATTGCTACACAGCCAACAGCACCATGAGACCACCAATGATGATATAGCCTACGGCATAGGGCAATGCAGCCCGCAGAATCTCGCCGTCGCGCCCCTGCATGTTGCATGCCGCCGTGGCGATGGCGATGCTCTGTGGCGAAATCATCTTGCCACCCGTAGCACCCGTGGTATTGGCTGCTACGAGCCAATCGGGATTGCTGTAGTTCAGCTGATGGGCCACGTTGGCCTGCAACTTGGCAAAGAGGATGTTGGAAGAAGTGTCGCTACCCGTAACGAATGTCCCGATAGCACCGATGAGCGGAGCAAAGAAGGGATATAACTGTCCCGTCACGGCTGCCAAGGCCGAGGCTATGACGACTATCATGCCGGCATAGTTCATTACCGAAGCAATGGATACCAGACTGATAATCGTGATGACGGTCTTACGCAGGTTGACCGTCGTCCGGGCCAGAATCACGAGGAGTCGGCGAGGCGACAACCCCTGAATGAGACCTCCTATCACCGTGCCGAGCAACAGCATGAGACCGGCATTGCTAATCCACCCGAAGTTGAACGTAGTCCCCGAAGCATAGATGGGCAGTGCCACATGGCTCACCAGATGAGACTTCAGGAAGCCATTGATGGCTGGAAACAACGGGCCTGAAAGCAAAATGAACAGGAGGATGAAGAGATAGACGCTCCATGCGCGGAATGTCTGGCCGGGCGTATAGTGCTTCACCATGCTCTTATCCTTCTTGGGCGCAAAGATTTTGCTATAGACAATGAGGGCGATGATGGCTGCCACGCTGCCGATGATGGCCGGAGTCTCAGCACCCAGGAACATGGCTACGACATACTGCGTGAGCAACGACACGCCACCCACCCAGAGCGACAGCAGGAGATTGCGCACAATGGCGCTGCGGCTGCGATTGGTAAGGGTGAGGATGATAAATGGAAGGATGATGAAGAGGGGCGACAGCTGGACGACACAATAGGTCGCAACCTCGCGTATCAGTTCGGGAGCAGCAGCTCCACCCGGTGCTACCTCGTTGCACAAGGTGATGACGGGCACGCCTACCGCACCGAAACCCGTAGGCACGGTATTGGCTATCAACGACACCAGGGCCGAAAAGATGGGCTTATAACCCAACGAGATAAGGATGGCTGCCGGAATTGCCACGGCTGTGCCGAAACCGGCCATACCCTCCAGCAGTCCGCCAAAGCCCCACACGAGCATGAGCACCGTGACGCCATTGTCGTCGGAAAACGACGTGAACTGATTTTTGATGACTTCTATCTCCTTGCTCTCCACCAGCACGTTATAGCTGAAAATGGCCATCAGAATAATGATGAGAATGGGGAATACGGCCTTGAGAATACCCTCGACCACAGCCCATCCCACGCCCATCAGCGTGAAGTTTTGCGGTGCAAAACCCATAGTGGGTGCTACCACGAGGGCCAAGGCAATGGTGACAAGAAGAGTAATGAACGCACTTTTGTGCCCTGCCATCTTCAATCCCAGCATCAGGACAAATAGCAGTACAATCGGAATAATAGCAATAATAGCAGCCATAACTTGTATAATGTGTAAAAACAGAAGGTTAATAATTAGATTATCATAAAACACCGTCAAAGATATTACATTCTCACTGAATTATCGCATATTTAGTGTTAAAACATGATTATGGAACGGAAGCATGCAGAGAAACAGAGTTATGGGGCTACCGCATGGTCATGGAAAAGGCTGTCTGTCAGGATGCCGGATAAAAATCTGCCAACAGTTCTATGCAAAATAAGAAGAAACCGGTAACGGCTGAAACCACAATGCCAATGGCTATCATCAATACGTTTATCCATTCTCCCCGTCTGACTGCATACACAACTGTGTATAGCTGATAGAACACAGCTATAAGGCCCATGAACAAGCAGACTAAAACCAGCAAAGCAGGATAATTGCCCTGAGCCAATACGCCGGCAAGCAAGGGCAAGCCGATGGTTAAGAGCAGGGCAAACACATACCCACAATATATTTTATTCATTTTATCTATCAATTATGATGGTTATCGCACAGGAAATGAATATTGTCTATTCTCTTTGATATGGTACGTTGCCTACAAACACATAGCAGTCTTTGATGTCATTGCTTGACTTGCTTTGCAATGTAGAGAAAATACTATCCTTGTTCTCCCTTGCTATTGGGTATCGCTGATTGAAGAAATAGACTGCTGATTTGGTGCGATATAACTTCAGCTTTGCGTATTGAGAATAAGCAGGGTCGCGATATTCGTTCTGTGTTTCCCGGCTCTCGTCGGCATATTCTTGTATGAGGACACCCTCTGTCAACCCATCTCCAAGAATAGTATGTGTCAGCTTGTTATGTGTATATCCCCATCCTTCGCCTATGGTAAAGTAACGGTTGCCGATAGGGATTGGGCATGTACCCCAGTCAAAATCGTGACAGCACAATATCAAGATATCACATTTGATACTACTCAGTGATTTGCGCTGGTCTCTCAGAGCAGATTCTCTTGTATTTTGTGTCTTATTCTGCAATGAGCAAGATAAGAATAAAAACATGAAAAAGGATATGAAAAGATTGGCTTTCATTTGTTGATATGTTTAGGGTGAAGGTTGAGACTGCGTCTAGGCTAATTGTCGTTAGGGGTAGACTCATACTGTTTCCACTCATTCAGTAATGTAATCAAGTATCTTTTCTGAGCAAGATTCTTGATGTTGTTAATGTCTTTTTGAACCCGAAGTTTCGTTGGATAGCCAACGATTTCTTCTCCTCCACCCATTATAACAGTTCTAATCGTATGAGAGTCTGAGTCGATTTCCTGATGATTATAAATCCAATCCAGAAACACTTGCGGATGCTTCATGTATAAATCGGCTAAATAGTTATCGTATGTCTCAGCCACTGCGCCATCTGTAAATAGTCCCAAAGTATTCCATTCATTAAGTATAGCCCCACTGAGCGGTTGATTGTTTAGGCTTTCCATGAGTGCATTAAATTCCTCCTCCCATAAGGCATCTTCCGTATAAGGGATTTTGACACGCTTACCTCTAATTGAAATAGTTGAAAAAGGCAGTAATCTCAAAACAGGTTCTTCATCAGCCGGCACACCGATGATGAGCGTGTCGCCAGCAAATGATATTGGCTCGGAAATCAATGCAGCTTCATTGGGCGAGGAAGTCTTCAATACTCCATCAACAATAGTATAAGCATAGCTATGGTCTGGGGCAATATCTACCCATATAATAGAGTCTTCCTCTATTTGCATGGCACAATATCCAGGGTCTCCGACAAAACACCATGAACCTCGGATTTTCTCCCTTAACTTTTCATCGAAGTCCTTTGAAGCCTGTGTGCATACTCCAAAACTCAATAATAACAACAGCAAGAACATCAACTTTTTCATCTATTAAGGTTTTAACAGGATGGTATCTAATACTGGCACTAAGCAGAGACTCTCTTTTAAGCAATCTCTCGTCTCTGTGCAAATATACTCAAATTTGAAAGAATCTTATCAGAAGTAAGGGAAGAAATATCAACGAATGAAGTTATGGTCACAAAACATAACGTTGTTATACAAATTATATTTATTTTTGCATATATGGAATAGAAGACGAAGCTAGGTTGTCTAGCAAGATACTATAATAAACAGAACTAGTATTCCTTATGAAGAAAGAAGATATACTGGCTCTATTTCAGAGTTATGAAGATGCTGTTTGCATTATTGACGAAACAGAATGTTGGAGTGCCAGGGAACTATGCACATTACTAGGTTACCAACAATGGCGCAATTTCTGTAATGTAATAGATAAAGCAAAAGAGGCATGTAATAATGCAGGTCAACCGATATCTAATCATTTTGCTGACGTCAGCAAAATGATAGACTTAGCAAAAGGCGCTCAACGAGAAGTAGACGACATCATGCTTACTCGCTATGCTTGCTATCTGGTAGCACAGAATGGAGATCCGAGAAAGTCTCAAATAGCTTTCGCGCAGACCTATTTTGCTATTCAGACTCGTCGTGCAGAGCTGATAGAGCAACGGTTGTTGGAAGTCGAACGTGTGAAGGCACGCACCAAATTACAAGAGACCGAACGAAAACTATCTGGTATTTTGTATGAACGTGGAGTGAACGATCAGACTTTTGCTGTTATCCGCTCTAAAGGAGATCAGACGCTTTTCCGTTTGAATACGAACATGATGAAGCACAAGTTGGGTATGCCCCAAAGTCGTCCCCTTGCCGATTTTCTTCCGACCATTAGTATCAAGGCTAAGGATTTCGCAGCAGAAATGACCAGTGTCAACGTACAAGCTAAAGACCTTCAAGGCGAAACATCCATCACACGAGAGCATGTTGACAACAATGCTGCCGTACGCAAGATGCTCACTGAACGTGGTATTATCCCAGAGAATCTACCGCCTGCCGAAGATGTCAAGAAGGTGGAACGCCGATTGATGAGTGAGCAGAAAAAGATACTTGGCAAGAAGAAACAATAACAGCAATTTATTTTAACACAAATGGGTTATTCTTCTTATGTAGGCTTCAAAGCCTGTATCGCCTATCCTGTTCCAGACATCGCCTAAGAGGGCTACTCCGCCGAAACCATAGTGTTTTGTTTCTTCTATGTTGCAGGCTGTAATGCCCCCCAGCGCAAATACCTTTTTGTCGATAATGCCTTGCCTTTTTGCCTCCAGAAGAGCCTGTGGCGTGAACGCAGACGCATAACCTTGCTTGGATATGCTATTGAAAATAGGACTGAGAAAAACATAGTCGCACATGGGTTTATAGTATTCCACCTCCTTTAGGGTATGGCAAGAATGCGAAACCGCCCCCTTAAAATCATGGGGCAGTTTACGATTTCGGCGGTTTAGATGTAGTCCGTGAAGTGTAAAATGAGCAAATAAATCAAAGTGGTCGTGCAGAACAAGGCGACGGTGATATTCTGTCGGGATGGCTTTGATAAGGTTTTCTACATCTGTGGCAGCGGATTCTGGCTTCCGGATATGCACGAAGTCTACCCCCCAACGCAAGAGTCGGGTGATAACAGCTGCCTCGTTGTTGACGAATTGCGGTTCGGTAATCACTATAAAACGCATTTCCCTATGTATAATAAAGAGTAATAAAAAAAGTGGTAACTGCTGCTTTTACACAGCAATTACCACACGACTTATATCTTATTTCAACCGATTAATGATTGCTTCTGCCACCTTCTTACCCGAAAGGAGCATACCCCCGAAGATAGGTCCCATGCGTGGTGTGCCGCCAACGGCCGATGAAGCCATACCACAAACATAAAGTCCGGGATATATTTCCTTAGTTCCTTCTACTACTTGGCGTTCGCCTTCTATCACATCGAGCGAGCGTTCGCCAATCACATCGCCTGTCGGCGTATTGAGTTGGATGCCGTTTTTGCGTGCCACTACACGGCACATTTCGCTGTCGTGGCCCGTTCCGTCTATCACAAACTTAGCCATAATGTTCAATGGATCTACGTGTAACCCCTCGCGAAGCACCGGTGTCCAGTTGACTACCACACCACTTACAACATTGTTCTTGAACACAACGTCTTCTACCGAATAGCAGTTGAATATCGTAGCACCGGCATGTGTGGCCTTATAAAGCAGCGCAGAGGTGCTTTCCACCGAATCGGCAGTGTACAAACCGTCTTCGTATGGCTCGTAATTAATCTCAAAATCCTTGAGAATACTCACGGCTTCTTCTTGCACCACCAACTGATTGAACATCATTGCACCGCCCCACATACCGCCGCCCGGCGATAGTTTACGGTCGAACAGTGCAACGTTCAAGCCGGCTTTTGCCATATAATAGGCAGCAGCAATGCCTGAAGGACCGCCGCCGACAATGGCAACGTCCAGTTCGAGGCACTTTTCCATTTTAGCAAAATAGGTACTGATAATCCCTTTTGATACTTTCTTTTCTATCATAATATATTTGTTTATAGTTGTTTTACTTGGCTTCTTCTTTGCAGTTGCAGTCGTCTAATGTCTGACTGATGCGCATGGCACAGAAATTAGGCCCACACATGGTGCAGTATTTTCCACCTACTTTATTGGATGTCTTCCAGTATTCAAGTGCCTTTTCGGGGTCGAGCGCAAGATTGAATTGGTCTTTCCAACGGAATTCATAACGCGCTTTGCTGAGTGCATTATCCCGAATGGCAGCCCCAGGGTGTCCTTTTGCCAAATCGGCAGCATGGGCGGCTATCTTGTATGTAATTACTCCCGTGCGCACATCGTCCTTGTCGGGAAGTGCAAGATGCTCTTTCGGTGTGACATAACAAATCATGGCCGTACCGTACCAGCTTATCATCGCTGCTCCGATGGCACTCGTTATATGGTCGTAAGCCGGTGCAATATCGGTTACAAGCGGACCTAGAGTGTAGAAAGGCGCACCATGACATTTTTCAATTTGCCGGTCCATATTCTCGCGAATCTTGTGCATCGGCACATGCCCCGGCCCTTCTATGAAGGCCTGAACATTCTTCGCCCAGGCACGTTCCACGAGTTCTCCCATCGTATCAAGCTCGGCAAACTGTGCAGCATCGTTGGCATCGTAAGTTGAACCGGGCCGTAAACCGTCGCCCAACGATATGGCCACGTCGTATTTTGCGCATATATCGCAAATATCATCGAAGTGACTATACAAGAAACTTTCCTCATTGTGCACCTGACACCATTTGGAAATAATGCTACCTCCACGACTGACCATGCCCGTCAGGCGTCCGTTTGCAAGATGAACGTTCTTTAAACGAATGCCACAGTGTATCGTAAAGTAATCGACTCCTTGCTCGCATTGTTCCAAAAGCGTATCGCGGAAAATCTCCCAAGTAAGGTTTTCAGCCTTGCCGTTGACCTTTTCAAAAGCCTGATACATCGGGACAGTGCCGACAGGCACAGGACAGTTGCGCAGAATCCATTCTCTTGTCTCGTGAATATTCGTTCCCGTCGATAAGTCCATCAAGGTATCGCCACCCCATTTGCAGCTCCACACGGCCTTTTCCACTTCCTCTTCAATGCTTGAATTCTCGTGCGAATTGCCGATGTTGGTATTTATCTTCACGCAAAAGTTAGTTCCGATAATCATGGGTTCGCTCTCCGGGTGGTTGATGTTGGCGGGTATTACGGCACGCCCTGCCGCTACTTCATCGCGCACGAACTCCGGTGTGATGTGCGTCTTTATGCCCAGCGCCTCACAATTCATGTTCTCGCGAATGGCAACATACTCCATTTCCTCGGTTATGATACCCTTCTTGGCGTAATACATCTGCGTGCCTTGCCGATTTTCAATCCACGGCTGGCGTAACTTTGGCAAGCCCTTTTGCAAGTCTATTTCCACATTCGGATCACTATATGGACCACTCGTGTCGTAAACTATCACAGGGTCGTTAGGTCTTTCTATGCGCTTCTCGTTTTCGTTTGCAACGGTTGGCGTCAGATGGATGCGTCGCATTCCTACCCGAAGATTCGGATATATCACACCATTCATATAAATCTTCTCCGAATCGGGATAAGAAATCTTGATGTCGTTCTTCATAATGCTCTATATATTAATTAGTTTTTCCATTTCCTTTTCAGGATTTGCTGCGTTCAAGACCGCCCCACTGATGGCAATTCCACTCACCCCTGTCTTTAATAAATCAGGTATATCGTCGCGCAGAATGCCTCCTATGGCAATGAGTGGAATCTGTATTCGGACCTCCTTCATGGCTGTGAGCAATGTTTCGTAGCCTTTTAAGCCGAGCAAGGGAGCAAGATTCTGCTTGGTCGTGGTATATCTGTACGGGCCACACCCTATGTAATTCACTCCCTGTGCTGCCAACTTCCGGATATCGGCAAAGGTATTGGCCGTCCCACCGATGATTTTATCGTTGCCAAGTATCGCCCTGGCTTCGTCGGCAGGCATGTCGTTTTTCCCCACATGCACCCCATCAGCCCCCAGTTCATTGACCAGATGCACCCGGTCGTCGAGCAAGAATGTTGCATGATAGTCACGACAAAGCTGCGCCATCCGGCGTCCAACGCTCAAAAACTCATCGTCGGTAGCATTCTTCATGCGCAGTTGTACCCATCGGCATCCGCCACGGAGCGCCAATTCCGTACCTTCTATGTAATCAAACTTTTGGTTTTCGTGCGTAATAAACTGTATGTTTGTCATTGCTTGATGAGTTTTTCTGGATTATAGAAATGGTTCACAGCCCCATGCCCACTGCCTATTTCCACGTCAGCCCCCAGCCTTATGGCATCAGAGACATAGGCTTTTGCCTTGGCAACAGCCTCTTCCAGATGAAAGCCCCGCGCCATGAAGGCACAAACAGCCGACGAAAGTGTGCAACCCGTACCATGTGTATTGCGCGACACAATCGTTTCAGCATCAAAGACCATAGGCATTCTGTTGTCGGCAAAATACAATCTGTCGCTCTTCACCTTCCCCTCTATGTGCCCCCCTTTTATCAATAAGGCCTTACAGCCACGGCCTAGAATCATCTTTGCAGCCTCATCCATATCAGCCACCGATGAAATACGCATTCTCGCCAAGACTTCTGCCTCCGGAATATTGGGAGTCAGCAAGGTGGCAAGAGGTAAAAGATATTCGTCGAACGTGCGGATAGCGTCGTCGTCCATCAGTTTATGGCCCGAAGTAGAGACCATCACAGGGTCTACAATCAATGGAATATCCTTCACCTCAGATAAGGTTTTCGCAATACTCTCCATGTTTCCGGCACTCCCCATCATCCCTGTTTTTATAGCATGGGGACGTAAATCGGCCAGTACCGCCCGTAGTTGGGCTTCTACTATCTTTGCCTCGATATGCTGAACACAATACACCCCTATCGTGTTTTGTGCCGTGACGGCCGTAACCACCGACGAGGCATAACACCCCAACGCCGACATCGTTTTGATATCAGCCTGTATTCCTGCGCCCCCTCCACTGTCTGAACCGGCTATCGTCAAAGTCTTTACATAGTACATCATACATTCTCAAAGTAACAAATGCCACTTCTCGAACGACCAAACAATGGGGCAAATACACCTATAGCGGACAGATAAACGCGTAATTCTCACTTCGCACTCCCTACGGCAGCATTACCTGCGTCAGGTTATACGGGTATAATCTCAGCTCACCCAATAAGGCGGCACCCCATTTTCGGTCAATCCGAAAGTTTATCTGTTTGCAAAGATACGACTTAAAAAATATTTCAGCCGATTGAAGCAGTTAAAAGGAGTTAAGTTATTCCTTCCTTCTTGTTGCAAGTTCAGGTATTCACTTCATCGAAAACCATCTGTCGTAGCTCGTCTGTAATCATCGGGACACCCAATATAAAAACTTCTGTATTCAAACATACAACATACCAGATATAAACAATGAGGACGTGGAAACCCACACCCTCATTGTCTTATTGTTGTCCGGACATTCTTTCAATACCTCCGGAACTATACACCGCACCGAGCCGAGAGCATCGGTGGAAGTTTAGGGAACAAGTATCCGACGCCCCTTGTGAATATAGATACCATGCTGGGGATTATTCACCCGCATACCACTGAGTGTGTACCAGGCATCGTCGCTTGTCTCCGTCTTCAACGATTCTATTCCGGTAGTCTGCAGAGTGTTAATAAAGAAGGAAAATGACCTGGCCGAACTCGATGTACCAAGAGGCAGACCAAGGTAGGCACGATTCCACTTCGAAGGCGTCGTGAGACCATCTTTCGAAAGCAAGCGAAACTCACCGTTCGACAACCCGAAATTGGTATAGAGCGTGCCGTTGCGCGTTTCCTTTACCGTGACAAACGTAGGGACGGTAGCACCCACCAGATAGTTCTTTCCCGTATAAGTAGTTTGATTTCCCGACATATAGTCTTTCTCGCCCATAGTCACCTTCACGGTGTTCCCACCGGCATTCACCTTCAGCAGTACGCCCACGAACTCATTGTTGCCTTGCCCTTGGCGCGAGGGGATGTATCCGCCTGCAAAAGGTGTCAGTGTGGTAGAGCGGACGGACGGGTCGAATGCTGTCACGGCGTATGGAGTCACCGTTCCATCAGTGGGACACTGCACGTCGAAATCGAAGCAGCGCGTGTTCCATCCCTCCTTCACATCCAGAGGTATCTCAGTCATCAGCTTGGCTTCCTTCCATATCGGATGAGCCTGATAGTTGGCCAGTGCGCTCGGCTTTACATATACGGTATGCCCTTTTATGTTTGTGTCGTCAGTTGTCGGGGGTGTTACAGACATCATGTAGACTGTTGCATTGTCGCGGGAAAACGCGTCCCGGCTGATATGTTGAACCGATGCCGGTATGGTTACTTCAATAAGTTTTCCGTTCAAGAAAGCATCTTCGCCTATTTCCAGAAGCCCCGATGGCAGCGTGACGTGCGTATATGGATAGTCGTCGAAGGCATAGTCGTCGATGTGCGTCACAGTACCTGGCACAACATAATAGGCGTTGAATTTCTCATAGACAGGTACTTTGGGCGGGAACAAGATGAGCCGTTTCATGGCTTTATCAAACAGCACGCCATTTTTTGAAATGAAGTAAGAATTACTAGCATCTACAGTAATCTCCTCCAGTCCGCTATCCTCGCGGAACGAACCACCCTCTATGGTTTTTACCCCAGCAGGTATATGGAGCTTCTTCAAAGCTGGGCAAAGTCCCAGAGAATACTTCCTGATGGTTTCCAGTGTGCTTGGCAATGTCAGGCTTGCAAGGCTTCTACAGTTGTTGAAAGTGGTAGGCTCTATTGCTTTCACACCTTCAGGTATTGTCATCGACTGGAGTTTTGCGCATCCGTAAAACGTACTGCCGGCGAGTGTCGTAAGTCTGCCGGGCATCTGCACGGTTTCCAATGAGATGCAATCTCTGAAGGCATCACTCTGGATGGCGGTCATTTCGGTTGCTTGAAAGACCACGCTTTTGAGCAATGTACAACCTTTGAAAGCTCCTACATCGACCGTTTTTAAAGAGGCGGGCAGTGTAACGCTTGTGATGTAATGCTGATCAGAAGTCTCGCTGAACGCGCGAGGGGAAATGTTGGTCACCTGGTATGTTACCGAATTGTATGTAACCGTGGCCGGAACATTCACGGTAGCTGTCTGTGGATTGACAAGACCGTTGACATATACAGTCTTAGCATTGCTGTTGAGAACAGAATATTTGTATGAGCCGTAGTCGAAATTCTGTGCATGAGCCACAGTGCTGCACAGCAGAGCTACCGTACACAGGAGAATATGTAAAATCTTGTTCATATTGTTGCTTTTTACCTTGATACTTCGTTTTTTGTTGTTTTCAAACACTCTCATTGGGCTTATCCTACCAGTTGTATTCACTGTCGGAGTCTTCGTCAAATTGAAAATTGAATCCTCTCGCATCCATAGTTTCCGGATCTACAGTTTTTGATGTGGTATACAAGGGCCCCTCATCGGCTATGGGCGACGAGAGACTAAGTCTGATAATTTCAGACTCCGGTTTAATATAAACTTTCTTCATTTTTTACAACTTCCTAATTCTTTTTTAACTATTATGTATTTATACTCTTTATGACATATATATAAAACTCCCACATGTGTGCCACAGGATTACTCTCAGATTCATTGTACCGAATATCCCTTATGCTACGTGGCATTCCAATGGTTTCAGCGTCTCGCACCACAGTCTTCAAATCCATTAATCAATAAAAATTGCACAAAAATAGATAAAAAAAACTAGTTGTATCTCTTTTTGCGGGATTTTATAAAGGAACAACAAATAGTAATATTCATTAACTAAAAGCGGAAAGGGAGTGCAGACTAGGAACTATCCCGCACACATCAATACCGAGTCTCTCCCCAACACATCCTGCCATGACGAGTTATTCTGATAGAGAGTAATAAATATCCCCCTGTATCAACCCTATCACGTAGTCAAAATTATGTTGTACACACAGTGGTTGGGAACGACAGAAATTCCTAGACTCATCTGTCGGTAGCTGATTCCGTATCTTCTCCGCGAAATCCATATCGTAAATGCAACTGATAAAACACAAGGATTCAAATATAAATCACAAAAAGATGCTTCCCGTATTGCTTGTATCCCATTATATATCCAACCTCTCTTTACTGCAAAGCCTCCGCAGCATCGCTGCAAGAGCCGGACAGCAGTGCTGCAAAGCCCGGACAGCAACGCTGCCGAGGCCTTGCAGTTTTTTAAGGAAAAGACGACAAATAGTTTACCAGAATTGAAATTGTAATAAGAAAAATGAATTGAAAAATATTTTTTCGCCTTATAATAGCTATATTTCTACTTAGGTTTACATATAATTTGAAAAATAATGAGTAATTTTATAGGTGCAATCAAGTTACATCAGCATGGAACGTAAGAAAATCAATCGCCTGAAGGTGGTTCTCGCTGAGAAAGGAATGACAAATAAACAACTGGCAGAAATCCTTGACAAAGACCCTGCCGTTATATCAAAGCGGGTAACGAATATTGCCCAACCCAATATTGAAATGTTCATTCTGTTGGCAAAGATATTGGGGGTAAGAGTAGATGATTTATTATGGACAGATGAATTGTAATTGGCTATTGAAGTAATTATTGAATCGTATGTTTACACGAAGAAGTTCTTTAAACCCATCATAGACAAAGTCCTTGCCCATCATTATGGCTTCGCCGAAGAAGAATTGGATTTCATCATTAACTACGATATCAAATACCACATGGGCGAGGAACTAAACGAAGAATAGCATGAAACATTCAAATGGTAAAATTCCTAATTTTTCGGATTCTTTTAAGGTGTTAGAATTGCCAAACTTTCTTAATGGCATGGAGGCATATAATTTCCCTATAAAGTATGGAAATCTTGAATCTCGTTCTGTTTTAGAAGTTTATAGAAGATTACAAAGTCTGTATGAATCCATTTGCTCTGGAAGATTTAATTTATGTAATGCTTGTAAATTAATTTCCCCGAATATTTAGATTCTTGCAATACGGAAAAAGCGCATATATGGATACGCACTCAGTTCACTAATAATGCTATATTATGGTATAATGCGACTTTTGACCTTTTACTACAGGTTGTTTGGTTCTATTATGAGCTTTATAAAAAAACAAAAAAGCCGATAGAATTATCGACTTCAAACTTTGAGGATATTTTGAAAAAATGCAAATTAGAGAGTATTAAAGCAATTGTTTCTAAACATATAGGGATTGTTGACGCAAAACTTCTAAATAAGATTGAGGATTTGCATAATAATCAACATGCTCCAATTTCCAATTGGGCTAATAGTATAAAGCATAGAAGTTCTATTTTGTATGCTGACATAAAAAGTCATAATAGAAGATATCTCCAGGTATATCACTACAAGCCTGGTGAAAATTTACTTGATGCATTAAAGCGAAATGCCGATTTATTGTATGACTCTAACGAAACATTAAAAGAGGTTCAATTGGATGATGTAATAGACTGTTTGATAACATATCATAAGGCACTCATCAAATGTTCAAAGGATATGGTTATAACAATGTTCCCCGATAAGTTCGAAAATATGTAGGGTTATATAAAAAAAGTCGTAGCCTCTGTTAGAAGTAAAAGAGTATACGGTGAGGATACTATAATTAAAAAATAGAACAATGGAAGCAAACAACAACGATAATATGCTCATCTACCAATCGGCAGATGGAAATATAAAGATAGATGTTCGGTTTGAAAAGGAAACCGTGTGGCTGTCATTAGACCAGATGGCAACATTATTTGGACGTAATAAATCTACTATTTCACGGCATGTGAAGAATATCTTCGAGGAAGGAGAATTGCAAGCCTCTTCAGTTGTTGCAAATTATGCAACAACTGCTTTAGATGGGAAAACCTATCAAGTGGATTATTACAACCTTGATGTAATCATCTCTGTTGGCTATCGGGTGAAGTCGCAGCAGGGTACGCAGTTCCGCATTTGGGCAACACAGAGGCTCAGAGGATATATTACTTACAAAAAGCAGCAACGACAAATAGAGTACTTTGAAAGTATTAAGGAACTCGGCCAAGACCTGAAGCGTATCGCACCACAAAAGAACAACAAAAAGAAAGACAACGAGGAGAATAACCAATGATAGTCCACACGCAATATCTTGGCAATCAGGAACTGTTGAAATTGCAAAAGACAGCTTTCCTTGCATCGAGCAACATATCTTCCGGGATGGTGTTGCATGTATATGATTGGGCAACTGATATGCGCAGTCGTGGGGAATGTGTCGTCAGTAGATTTAACAGTAAGTAGGAACAAGATGTAGCACACAAACTCAACTAAACGAGAATTTTGGTTACGCCTGCTCCATATAGGGTTATTCTTCTGTACTTACTTATGGATTCCAACAAAGGAGAGTTGCCATTAATAAAATATAGAATTAATTGATAAAAAACTACAACAGCACACTTTTTAGTACATACTAAAACAAAAAGGAGGAATCTTGCGATTCCTCCAATTCAGTACCCAGACCCGGGATCGAACCGGGATGGATTGCTCCACTGGTGTTTGAGACCAGCGCGTCTACCGATTCCGCCATCTGGGCATAGCTTGTAAAGACGGTTGCAAAGGTAATTCTTTTTTTTGTTCCAGCAAACTTTTTTGGCGAAAACTTGCGAATGATTAAAGTACTTATTGTTTGATAAAAAAGCAAAAAAGCTTTGTGAGGATGATTTTAAATCGCTACTTTCGTGGCAAGAACGCTAATAGCACTAACATGGACAATGACCTTAGAAACAATTACTGCGTCATTCTCGCCGGTGGAAAGGGACGACGACTTTGGCCTTGCAGCCGCGAGAAACTTCCCAAACAATTCATTGATTTCTTTGGAACTGGGCTAACTCAGCTACAACAGACCTACGAACGCGTATCGCGTATATTCCCCTTAGACCACATCTTCGTCAATACGAACGCAGAATATGCAGACCTTGTGAGGGAGCAATTACCTCAACTACCGTCTGATAATCTCATGGCCGAGCCTATATGGCGCAATACTGCGCCCAGTGTAGCGTGGGCTGCCCACCGCATTGGGCATATCAACCCTAATGCAAACTTACTGGTTACCCCGTCAGACCAGATTGTCTTCCGCGAGGATGTGTACCGCAAAAACATCTTGGAGGGACTGGATTTCGTGAGCCAAAACAACACCTTGCTCACAATGGGTATCCGTCCTACACGTCCTGAACCAGGCTATGGATATATTCAGATGGGCGACCCTGCCGACATGGAGGATGTATATGAGGTGAAGACATTCATCGAGAAGCCCGATAGGGAGTTTGCCCGCATGTTTATGGAAAGTGGTGAATGGTATTGGAATACGGGACTTTTCCTTTGCAATCTGCAATATCTGAGCGTATGTTTCTATAAATTCCTGCCGGCAGTATTGAGCACGTTGGACGAAGCAAAGCCCAATTTCACTATCGAAGAAGAGAATGAATTCATCAACGAGAACTTCCCTTCCTACCCCAATATATCCATCGACTACGGCATTCTGGAAAAGTCGGACCGTGTTTGCGTGATGATGTGCGACTTCGGATGGGCCGACCTCGGCACGTGGCATGGCATCTACGAGGCCATGCAGAAGAGCCAGGACGACAACGTGGTCATTTCCTCCGACGTGCTACTGGATAATAGCCACGGCAATATCATCAAACTGCCAAAAGGCAAACTGGCCGTCATCAATGGGCTCGACGGCTTTATCGTGGCCGAACAAGACAACGTTTTACTCATCTGCAAGAAAGAAGATTCATCGGCACTCATCCGTAAATATGTCAGTGAAGTACAGATGAAGAAAGGCGACGACTACGTGTAATTACTGTCCGCCCAGCCGTTCGAAATAGACTATCACCTCTTCCCACGTCTTGAACTCGTCGCCGGCAAAAGGTATCACCGTTCCCATGAAATCGGACAACGGCTCTGTCGCAATGAAATAATCGCCATAGAGCAGTTGTCGCTGATTGGTGAATACCACTCGATTGTGGGCCGGCGTCGAGATGTATTGCTCCGTCCAGTCCTGCATCTGCGAGATAGATTCATGATCATTGGTAGGCGCTGCTGCCACGATATACACCGCATAATGCTCTATCAGAAAATCAAAAGCCTTATTAAAACTCGACTTCGGTTTGCCATACGAATCCTTCAGACACTCTTCACCTATATATATAATGTTGCGCTCACGCTTTTCCTGGCGGTCGTCTATCCATCTTATCACCGGCAACACACCACGCATAAAACTCCTATCCGTCATGCGATGCTCGCCATGAAAATGGATGGCGTGCGGATAGTGACTACGAAACAAGTCAAACGTATGCACCACTGGGTCTTCATCGCCAAAGAGTCCGTAGACACGCTCTTGCTCTTCGGGCGATACATGGGCAAAACATTGAGCTGTTATCTCGCGATATTCCTTCACCAGAGCCTTGTCTACGAAAAACTCCTGCACTCCGTCTTGACGTGGGTTCTGAAACACCTGTTTCCCCATCATGTTATGGTCGTGCATGGTCTGTCCCATCTCAAAGGCCGGATTCACCAAGATACGGTCGTAGCCCGTCAGCATCTCGGCATACATACCACCCATCGACGTGCCGATAATCAAGTCGGGATGCTGCTCTTCACATACGGTCCTCAGCAGCTCCATCGCTTCTTGCGGATGCACAGGAAGGTCGTATGCCAATACCACAGAGCGTGGCAATGCCTCCTGAATACGCTTCACCGTACCCGATTGGGCCGACGAACCGAAACCATGTACATATAGAATCTTCTTACCCACCATCAGGTCGGGATATTGCTTGATATAAGGATTTTCCATCGGGTTGCTCATATAGTCTCCAAAATTAATCAATTTTCATAAGACAGCATCAAACGTAAGGGCATAAAAAAAGGACTCCGCCGAGTCCAAACCTTTGTTAACCTTAAATCTAATACTATGAAAAACACGATGCAAAGATAGAGGAGAAATCCTTATATGCAAACTTTTTTCGCTAATTGTTTGCGATAACAGCCGCTTTCTTGACTTAAATCAAGAGAGCGGCTGTTCTTATTCCATCTATAGCTGGGAGCTACTTCTCTTTTTTACGTGCCTCATCCAATCCTTTGTTCAGGAAATCAAGATAATGAGAGACATTCTTGTCGTAGCTGTACGACTTGGTAAGAGGCATTCCCTTGGTATCCAGCAACACGTAGAACGGCTGCACGTTGGCGCCAAACTTGCTGCGCTGCAAGTAGCTCCACTTCTCTCCAACGGTGCGCAATGTCCGCTTCTTTCCGTTTTCCACCACCTCCATCGGTTCGGCCAGCGGCTTCCTGTCGTCCACATAGAGCGAAATCAGCACGTAGTCATTCTTCAACTTGTCGGCCACCAGTGGGTTTGTCCACACAGCAGCCTCCATTTCCCGGCAGTTCGTACAGCCGAATCCGGTGAAGTCTATCAACACCGGCTTGCGCTGAGCTGCCGCTGCCGCCATTCCCTCTTCGTAGTTAGTATATTGCGCCCGCACCTCGTTATGGTACAGATTGAAGTCTTGTGTCATCATCGGGGGAGCAAAAGCACTCACGGCCTTCAGCGGAGCACCCCACAGACCAGGAATCATATATACGGAGAAAGCGAGCGAAACAAGTCCCAGCATGATACACGGAACAGGCATGGCATGACTTGACGGGTCATCGTGGGGGAACTTCAGTTTGCCTATCAAGTACAATCCCAACAGGCCGAAGATTACTATCCAAAGCGAGAGGAACACTTCGCGGTCGAGCAGATGCCATCCGTAAGCCATGTCGGCAGTCGAGAAAAACTTCAACGAGAAAGCCAATTCTATGAATCCTAATGACACTTTGATGATATTCATCCAGCCACCCGACTTCGGAACTTTCTTCAGCCAAGTGGGGAACAAGGCAAAGAGTGTGAATGGGAGGGCCAATGCCAATGCAAACCCAAACATGCCGATGGCCGGTCCGAGGATGTTTTCAGCATTGGAAACCTCTACTAACAGGAATCCTATAATCGGTCCGGTGCAGGAGAACGACACCAATGCCAGCGTGAAAGCCATCAGGAAAATGCTCAGCAAACCGCTTGTACGGCTCGCTTTCGAGTCCACGCTGTTGGTCCAGGATGCAGGCAACGTGAGTTCAAACCAGCCGAAGAACGACAGTGCAAACACTACGAGCATCAAGAAAAAGAAGATATTGAAGCCAGCATCGGTGGCGAGTGTATTGAGCGACGAAGCCCCGAACAGACCGGTAATAATAAGTCCGAGCGACAGATAAATCACGATAATCGAAACGCCATAGAGCACGGCATCGAACACCCCACGGCTCCTATCGCCGGCCCGTTTGAGGAAGAAACTCACCGTCATGGGGATGATGGGCCACACGCAAGGTGTAAACAGCGCTAATAATCCACCCACAAAGCCCATCAGGAAAATGTAGAACCAAGAACGACTGAGGGTGTCACCATTCAGAATTTTCAGCTCTTTGACCACCGGCTTCCACAATTCTGCTTTCACATCTGACGACGATGCAGCCATCTGGGTGGTATCCGTCTTTGCCGAATCGGGAATTCCAACCTTACCCACAGAGTCGGCTTTGGCCTGACTGGCCAACGCCGTTGCTGCCACATCGGTGGCTTCGGGTGCCTCGGCCGGTCCGTTTCCTTTGATATGATAGTCTACCTGGGTCGGTGGCAGACAGTTCTGGTCATTGCATGCCCCGTATTCCAGATAACCCTTCACGTCGTAGGTCTTACCCGTTATCTTGAATTTCTGCACGAAAGTGACGGCATGCTCGAAATAACGCAGGTTCATCTCGAACAGCTTGTCAAACGTATTAATCTCCTTGCCACGTGCCTGTAGCTTCCCTACTTTCTGTACACCGACAGCCTTGTCTACTGCCAACGAGGCCGATATTGGTCCGTCTGAGGGCAGTCCGGTGGAATAAACATGCCATCCGGCATCTATCTTCCCGGTGAAAACCAGGTCTACCTCGGTGGGCGAAATCTGTTTCTGCTGCACCGAGAAGTGTACGGGATTGATTAACTGGGCATGGGTAGCTAGCGTAAATATTGCTAAAAAGAGTGTCAGCCAAGCCGACTTCCAATGAGTATAGTTCATATATTTGTGTTGGTTTGAGTTATATATCGGGCGGACTTGCACTGTGCGACAAGCCCACCATTATCTTAGTTCAGTTGCAAAAATAAAAAAAATAAGTGATAACCATGCTTCGACATGCCGAAAACATGATATAGCTACCCTGTTCAGAAGCCCACATAGGGGCGCAAACGTTCAATGGCCGCCGCGCTGAACGACTGCAAATGGCGCAAATCGTCGGCACTTTTCAGAGGACCTTTCAGCCGTCGATAATCAGTTATATCGCGTGCCTGATAGAAATTGATATACGGATGACGGCGCAACTCGCTCAGCGTCATCTTATTCAGATTCAGTTTTTTCACACTTCCGTCTTCCACCTTAAAATAAGGCAGTGCCTCGTTCGGAAATCCTTCTATCTCCTTGAGCTGTCCTACATGCGCAAACCCGCCCAATCGACGACCGTAATTCACTATCTCGCGTGCATAATAGCTACCCACCCCTGGCACACGTTTCAACATCGATGTGTCTGCCATATTAAGTACTACATGCTCCCCCAACTTTAGTTTTACAGGATAGCGACGCGGCAAAGTATCTGGCTTTTCCGGCAAATCTACGCGTCGGTCATGCCCATAAAATCGCTCGGCAGGCTGATAATCCTCCCCTATCACTATATAGGGGCGTAACGATTCATACTGCCCCTTGGTAAGCCCGTAAAGTCGGGCAAAGTCTTCGGGTTGGCGATAAATACCGCCCTTCGCCCGATACCGATAAATGGTGCGCACCTGCCACGGCTGCAAGCCGAGCCGAAGCAGCTGTGTGCTGTCGGCCGTATTGGGATCGAAAGCAAATCGCTCAGCCGTTTGTCGGGGTTGGGCATAATACTTCACAGGTTTCTGCGCCACAGATTTCCGCACTTCACGTCCCCTCACCGTTTGCCGGGCAACTTCCCCCTCGTCTATCAACAGATATAGGCCCAGTGCCACTATCACGATGGTGAGAATCGTGAGAAACACCTTCCGATCGGATTTCTGGAAATAAAAAAATGCCCGCCAACGCATATTTCGTCAAATAAAACCTAACTGATGGAAGAAAACTGCTAATATACAGAGCGGACAGACAAACCTTACCACAAACAGATAGATACCCAGAAACGTGCCACGCAGCGTACCCCAATTCGTAAATTCGTCGACCACAATCTTCTTGGGAATATACCATCCTACGAATATGCAGGTGAAGAAAGCTCCCGTCGGCAGCATGATTTGGCCGGTAATAAAGTCACACCAATCCAGGAAACTCTTTCCAAAGAAGTGCAAACCGTCAATATCGCCCATCGAGAGCGAGCACGCTATGGTCAGCGTACAGCCGATGGCAGTCTGTATCCATGCCCCTTTGCGACGCGTAATGTGATATTCTTCGTAAAAATAGGCCGTACCAATCTCGTGCATGGAGATAGTAGAAGTGAGGGCAGCCAGCGACAGCATCGCATAGAACAAAATACCGATAACGTAGCCCAGCAGCGGTATTGCTCCGAAAGCCTGCTGGAACACTGAAGGCAACGTAATGAAGATAAGGGCCGGACCACTGTCGGGCTTCACGCCGACAGAGAAGGCTGCCGGGAATATCATAAGTCCGGCGAGGATGGCTATGAGCGTATCGAGCAGAGCTATCTGGCACGCCGACTTCGCCAGATTGGTCTGTCGACTGAAATAAGAAGCATAGGTACAGAGACAGGCTGTTCCCAATGAGAGCGAGAAGAAAGCCTGACCGAGGGCGTCGAGGAACACATTATGCGTGAGTTTGCTGAAATCGGGCTTGAAGAGAAACTTCACCCCCTCCATCGAACCAGGCAAAGTGCAAGCCGCCACGACGATAACGAACAACAAGACAAACAGCGTGGGCATCATCATATTGCTGGCTTTCTCAATGCCGTTGCGCACTCCTTTCACCACAATGGTGTGGGTTATCAAGATGAATGCCACCGCCCAGAGCGTTGGCCGAACAGGATTGGTGGAGAACTCATGGAAATATTTCACCACATACTGAGCGTCGCCGGATAGTTGGGCAGTGATGGCAGCATAGAGATATTGCAGACACCAACCAGCCACCACGGCATAGAAACCGAGAATAATTGTCGAGGTAAGAATGCCCAGCATACCCAATAGATGCCACGGCCGACCATTCCCCAGATTGCGATAGGCTCTCACGGCATTGGCCGAAGCGTGCCTGCCCACAATAAACTCACTGATGACACCGGGAATACCAAGCATCAGTACACAGGCTATATAGACCAGGATGAAGGCTGCACCGCCGTCCTGACCTGTCATATAGGGGAAACGCCAGATGTTGCCCAGCCCCACGGCCGAACCGGCTGTAGCCAGAATAATACCTAGCTTGGTCTTGAAATCACCTCTTTCCGCAGGCATCAATTAGAATATTTTCAGTTGATGAAGGAATACTGCCAGAATGGCCAACGGGCAGATATAGCGCACACAGAACAGATAAACGCCAAAGAAACGCGTACTCACCGTCCCCCAGTTGGTGAATTCATCGCGTACCAGCGTGCGCGGGACATACCATCCCACGAATATACAAGTAAAAAATCCGATGACAGGCAGGAATATCTGACCCGTCACAAAATCGAAGATATCGAACAGCGACATACCGCCTACCTTCAGGAAGTCTACTCCGCCCAGCGACAACGAGCACAGAATACCCACGATAATGGTGGCTATGGTCACGATGGTTGCTCCCTTCTTCCGACTGACACGCATCTCTTCAAAACAGAAAGCCGTACTCACCTCGTGCAGGGAGATAAGGCTTGTCAGCGCAGCCAACGACAACAGGGCATAGAAGAAGAGAGATACCACCCACCCCAAAGCAGGAATACCCACAAAAGCCTGGTTGAAGACATTGGGCAAGGTGATGAAAATAAGAGCCGGTCCACTGCCAGGATTCACACCCACGGAGAAAGCCGCAGGAAATATCATGAGTCCGGCCAGAATGGCCACGAGCGTATCTACCCCCGCCACCTGCACCGACGAACGCAGCAGATTGGTCTGTCGGCTAAAGTAAGAAGCATAGGTACAGATACAGCCCATACCGATGCTGAGCGAGTAGAACGACTGTCCCAGAGCACCGAGAAACACATTTTGGTCTACTTTGGAGAAGTCAGGATTGAGCAAATAGTTAATTCCCTTATTGCCATCCGGCAACAGACAAGCAGCCACGACAATAACTATCAGCAGGATAAACAACACGGGCATGAAGAGCTTCGAAGTCTTTTCGATGCCTCCACGCACACCATGTATAATAACGGCATGAGTCATAAGAAGGATGGCGACAGTCCAGAAGACAGGTCGGACGGGCGATTGCTCAAAATCCGAGAAATACTGTGCCACCATCGTTGGATCTCCTTTCAGTTCGCCCATCACAGAGGCATAGATATATTGTAGACACCATCCCGACACCACGGCATAATAACCCGTAATCAGGAATCCCGTGATGACACCCATATAGCCGACCAGTCGCCACGGCGTACCGTTTCCCAGCTTCGTATAAGCACGCGCCATATTCGACGCACTGTGCCTGCCAATGATGAATTCCGAAACCATACAGGGAATGCCGAGCAACAAGATACAGCCCAGATAAATGATGATAAAAGCCGCCCCACCATTCTCTCCGGTCATATAGGGAAAGCGCCATACGTTACCCAATCCCACTGCCGAACCTGCCGTAGCAAGGATAACGCCCAGCTTACTTCCAAAATTCACTCTTTCTTCAGACATGTTTGTGTTTCCATTAAATATATTGCAAATTTAATCATAATATCTGAATTTAGTAACAATCTGCTACAGTTTTATTGATTCTTTACAACACAATTCCCTAAAAGCACACTCATAACATGAAAAAATTAACATGTGTAATCTTTTGTATCAGGAAAAAGGAAGAAAGAAAACAACAGTTCAAAGAATGCTTTGAGAAGTTAGGATATACATTGCAAGGAAAGTAAAATAAGGACTTCTCTTATTTTATTTTTCGGCAATAAAGTAAAATAACAAATATTTTATTGTATCTTTGTATCAAAAAGAGATAATATGATAGAAATTGAAAAATTTGAGTCTGGTCATTACGAACAAGGATATGGCTATAAATATTTTGTTCCATCTTTTATCAACGACGAATGGATGTGGAATGACCCATCAATCAATCATTTGCTAGAAAAGGCTGCTGTCAAACTAGGTGAACTGAATTCTTTTTCACGGTTAGTTCCTAATATCGATCTCTTTATACAGTTGCACGTTATAAAAGAGGCAGTAGATTCAAGCCGAATCGAAGGTACGCAAACAAGAATTGACGAGGCTATTCTTCCCAAAAGCGAAATTCTTCCAGAAAGGAGAGATGACTGGCAAGAAGTACAAAATTATATCATTGCCATTAATCAGGCAATAGAAGAACTGAAGAGACTCCCTATTTCGTCAAGGCTCATCAAATCTACTCACAAAATATTATTGAATAGTGTACGTGGTGAACACAAAATGCCAGGAGAGATTCGGACAAGCCAGAATTGGATAGGAGGTGCTTCCTTAGCAGATGCCCGATATATTCCCCCTCATCACCAACTGCTTGACGAATTAATGAGCGACCTAGAGAAATTTATGAATAATGACGCTATACATGTTCCTGCACTTATTCGGATTGCAATAGCACATTATCAATTCGAGACCATTCACCCCTTTCTTGACGGCAATGGCCGAATTGGACGATTGCTTATTACGCTGTTTTTGGTAAAAGAAAACATTCTCAACAGGCCTCTCCTATATCTCTCCACCTTTTTTGAGAGAAAGAAAGATATTTATTACGATAATCTTAATAACATTCGTATAAAGAACGACATGTTACAATGGGTGAAATATTTTTTGGTTGGTGTTGAACAAACTGCAACGATAGCTGTAGAAACCCTTTCACAAATTATCCGGTTCAAGGATGAGATGGAAGAGGACATACGTAGAAGATATGGAAGAAGGAGCACAACAGCCATTGTATTGATGCACAAGCTACTGGAAAATCCCTATACAAATGTCGAGGATGCAGCAAAAGCTTGCAACGTAACATACAAATCTGCCAATATACTCATTAAAGATTTATGTACTGATAACTATCTTAAAGAATTGACAGGACAAAGTCGGAATCGTATCTTCGTGTTCCAAAAATATATGGACATATTCGAAAAAGATTATTACGCATAACAGCATACAAATATTTAGATTAATATATCAGAGAGGTAAAGGTTTATAATCAAAAAAGAGTCCCCTTATAATTTAATTGTATCACCATCAGCGGACAGTAATAATAAAAAGAAAGGTTTCCTTCATCCATTTTACTGCAAGGCCTCGGCACAACTGCTGCAAGGGCCGAACAGTAATGCTGCCAAGGCCCGGCAGCAATGCTGTTGAGCCTTGGCAGTAAATCAAGGGAAAAGATTGCTCTACCGTTTTTGAATGGGCGAGTCGTCAGTTTCCGTATTATTACTCCACGAACAAGGCGCTGTCGGGGATGAGAGTTTCCTCTATATCGCGACTGGCATAGCCCACCTCCAACGTCTGCCCCATGTAATCTTCAAAATAGGGAATTCGGATTTCATGGTAACCGGTTTCGAGGGCCACCTTGCCTTCGGCTCGCCGGGCACTGTGACCACCATCGTTGTCTACCACCAACCGACCGTCTATAAACAGTTGCGAACCGTCGTCGCTATAGGTATAGAACTTATATACGCCGCGTTTGTCTATCTTGATGAAGGCACGATATTCGAAAGCGAAATGGTCGGGAGTCCGGGCCGGCGCAATAGAAAAGTTGGTCAGCGTACCCGTCTTCACTTTCTTCATACCGGCTATCTGTGCTATCTTCTTGCATCTGCCTTCATAGTAGGTGTACGCCACGCCCTGCCGACGCGGCTTGATGTTCTTGCCAGGCAAGAATTGCAATGTGCTCTCGTCGCGCGATGTGATGGCTGAAGGATAGTAGAACGTGTTTTCTCGCTTGCCGGCAACGCTAATCCAGGTATCGAACTTGCGTTTGCCTTCGTAGAGCTGAATGATTCTACCGCCACGGGGCAGTTTGCCATAAGCGTCGAGTCCGCTCACTCGCCCGTAGGCCAAGGCAATGGTGCTGTACGTATCTATCAAGTCGTTGCCGTGATCGTGGCCCGTAAACACGCCCATCACGTCGCCCTGCTCGGCGAAAGCATTGAACATACCGCTGTTCAACTTGGCTGAAGCCACGCCTTCGTCTTCATAATGCCCCAAGTAAGTACCTGCTGCAATCATGTCCTTATACTCTACTAACGGGATATGGAAAAATGCCAGTGCAGGCAGTGGATTACCGACATGCTCGCGCGCAAACCGCTGACTTTGCTCACGATACCATTTTATCTGGTCGAAGTGAATCCAATCATAATGCCCAAATTCCTTCACAGGCTGATAATCGTTGGAATCCAGACAATAGAGCAGAGCCTCCACGCCCTGCCGACCATGCACGGGAATGACACAGTTGCCATATCCGAAGACATCGGCATCGCCGCGCTTGCCCACATAGTAAGGCGAGGCCAGCAACATATTGTAGATGGAATCCTTAGCCATCACCTCGGCATCGTGATTGCCCATCATCACGACAAACGGCAAACGGACACGCTCGAAGACGGCAATCACAGATTTCCAGCCTTGCACACCGGGTTTCTCGGTTACCACATCGCCTGTCAACATCGCCATATCGGGTTTCTCAGCAGCTATCACGGCATCGATGGCAGCAATGGTCTTCGGACAGTTGGGCGAACTCTCGTCCCAATGAATATCGGTGAACTGTGCTATTTTGAACGTTCCGTCGTGGAATGCCAGACGCTGCTGTGCATGGACAGCCGTGGCAAAAAACAATAAGATGAATACTAATTTCCGTAACATAAGACATTGGTTATAAGGTAGAAGCCCCCAGCAGATTACTGCTTTTCAGGGTAGAAAAATGTATCTCGACACGCTCGGCCACATGCGGATAGGGGAAACCATCGCGCATCGAAGCAAGCATGGCGCATCTGAAATGAGGAGCTGAAGCCGCTATTCCTCCGCCAATGACAATAGCCTGTGGGTCGTAGGTGTAGAGGATGGCCTGCAAGAGCTTGCCCAGATGATGCCCAAACATCTCCCATGCCTGCTTGGCCTCGGTGTCGCCGCGCTCTGCACGCTGCGCTAACTCATGGCCCGTCAGCCCCATCTGCCTGAAAAGCCAGCTGCTGCAATACTGCTCGTAGGTGGCATCCAGATAAGGCAGACAGCCTATCTCGCCAGCGCCGGTGTTGTGGCCACGGTACAAATGGCCACCGATAAAGATGCCGGCTCCCACACCTGTACCCAGCGTAATGCCTACAAAATGGTCGTAGGCCGCCGCTGCACCGAAATACTTCTCGCCCAATACATAGCAATTCACGTCGTTG
The DNA here is from genome assembly GCF_055381405.1 of Prevotella mikamonis. NCBI lineage: Bacteria > Pseudomonadati > Bacteroidota > Bacteroidia > Bacteroidales > Prevotellaceae > Prevotella > Prevotella mikamonis. The sequence continues at coordinate 2,239,779 of NZ_AP035785.1, read as the reverse complement.
TCTACCGAAACAGGGATGTGATAACGTGCTTCCATCAGTGCTTTCAGGTGTACTTCGCGCCACGACGGAATGTTCTGGACGTCGAATACAGTCCCCGACTGGTAGTCGACCACCGAAGGGACACCCACACCGATGCGCTCCACCGTATCATCAATGATGGCATCTGCAAGCCCGAATATCTGGTCGAGCACCTCCTGCTCCGTTCCATCGGCCTTGCATTCGACCGACTGCTGTGCAGAAATAATGCCACTGGTTATACGGGCTGCACGAATATTCGTACCGCCCAAATCTATTGCGATTGTTGACATGAGTTTAACGATTTACCGGTGCTGTCATGCGAAGAACAGGCTGTTCGAGAGCCACATGCCCCTCACTATCCTCTATACGATAATTCTTCAACGTGACTTGATTTCCTTTGATGTTCAACAACAAGAACGATGACTGTCCATCGCCGTCTTTCCAACCATTGTTGACCTGGAAGATGGGTGTCTTACGATAATAGCGCAGGGTGGCAGCATGGGCATGACCTACGAAGAAGCCAGCCAGATTGTACTGGCCGAGCAGGGTTATCAGGCGGTCGCGATTGGCCTCGTCCCACCACGTCAGTCCGTCGTCGTCGAACCCATAGTGCTGCATGAATACCACCGGTTCGCCATGCGAAGCATACGTGCGCAGGTCGTTTTCGAGCCATTCCATATTGCTCCGGCAGTAAGAAGTCTCGCCGGCACTGAGCTGGCTGTTCACGAAATGCACATGACCCAGATTAAACGAATAGCTGAGACTTGACGTATCGAGGTTCAGTATCTGCTTCTGCTGCAACTTACGATGGAGTATCGAATCCATATAATTAATGTTGATTTCATTGCCCGAACGGTCGTCGTAAGGTCTGCCCTTGGCCGGTGCTACGTCGTGATTGCCCAGTGTGGGGTACACATCGTAGTGGATAGTGCGCTCGCCCGGTCCTTTCTCGTAGCGCTGACGGAACAAGTGGAGTATGTCGGGATGCACCTTGTCGCACAAATCGCCCAGCAACAGCACGCCGTCTATATGTTTTTGCTGTGCGCCCAGACGGTTCATGGCCAGCACATTGACATACTGGTCGGTCTCAGGAGGCATATCGAAATGCAGGTCGGAAGCGATGATGACAGTACACTCATCGCCCTTCGAGGCGGCATGCGCCATATTTACGGTCATGGCCAGGGCCATGATAAAAAATGGTATCTTCATTGGTTCAGAATTTATTAGTACCTGCCTTCACCTCGTAAGCAGCTTTACGGCCATTGCCCCAAAGCACCGTGAGCGCGAAAGGCGAAGTAGATTGAATGGTAATCTTAGGTTTGTCGGCCGTCGACGAGCGACGGGCCACACTGATATCCACACTGCCTTTATCGCCGAACGGATAGCGCGAAATGCCGTAACCATCGGTCAGTGTGACGTCGAGAGTCATCTGCCGCTCCACGGCGTTAGTATGAATACCGAATATATACTCCAACAGATAAGAGATGGGTGGCAGCCCCGTCCAGCCCACAAAGTCTTTGCGGGCCATGAATCCCGGTTCGGCAGCCTCAGGAGCATAGTATTCCCAGAACGTTCCGGTCTTCTCGAAGACCTTCAACACATTGTCGTAGTGGTTGCGGGCAATGCTCCGCGCTAAGTCCTGATAGCCCTTGTCCCACAGTCCGCTGACCACCATATAGTTGGTTCCCGGCCACACGCCACCTTCCCAATAGCGCCCATTGGTGCGGTACTTGGGATTGTCGGCAGCCAGGGATGGTACGCGATGAGGTCGATTAAACTTGGCTGTGTCCTGTAAATGGGCCACGAGAGCATCGAGCCGCGGCTTCGGTAACACATCGGTATGCAACGCCCAATAGGCATAGATGCCCTGCGTAGTACTCAGACTGTCATTGTCGTACTGGTCGTAGAGAAACCGGTCGCGCTCGCTCCACATATTCTTGTTGATATAAGCCGTGAGCTTCTTGATGTCGTCTTCAAAGTCTTCTATCTCCTGCCAACGCTCCAGATAGAAGCCCATCTTGAGCAAGATGTTGGCCATCATAATCTGTTGCAGGCAGGCGTCGAGCCATATCATGTGGCCGTTGCTGTAGATGGTGTTGTAGCCTTCGGGTACACGCGGCATGTTGTCCATGCCCGTTCCCCACCCACTCGACCAGTACATGCCGTTGCGCCAGGTGCGGTTGAGCTTCAGCCATTTATAATATGCCGCCAAGGCCGGGAACACCTTGTTCAGTCGGTTGTCATCGCCTGTATGCTGATAGTACATCCATTCGGACCACGGCAGGATGTTAGGGCCAGTACTGGTGGGGTCGTACCGACTGAAACAGTCGCTTCCGTCGGCACGTATCTCGCGGCAGATGAAACCGTCGGGATGCTGCTTGGCATAGAAGTTATCGAGCGTGCTCTGGAATGGGAAGAAGTTGCGACCATAGCGACAGAACATCGTGATAAAGGCATCGTCCCACATGAAGATGTTCCCATTGTAGGCCGGACCGATATAGCTGGTTACGAAACCGGAGTCGTCGAGCGGTTGCGAGATGTTCGAGATACCTATCTGCCACGCCTTCCAATACATTTCTATCTCCTTGGCATGCCCCTCCCAATGCGGACTGGGCAAGACACGGCGCGCCTGCTCGAAGCTGCCGGGCTTCGTACGCACCATCTTGGCGGTGCGGAAACTGTTCTCGGCCACCAATGTCTGCATGATATAAGTGTTCTTATAAGGCAGCTTGTAGAGGGGCGAACCCGACGGTATCAGGTTTTGTGCGCCCACATAGAGATTGCATTGCAGCAATGTGGCTGTTATGATTGTAAATTTTCTCATTCCAAACTGGCTGTTAGAGATTCATAAGTTTCTTGATTTTCCAAAAAATGTCGGCATTCTCCATGAAACCGGAGAAATTCTCCGAACCCGGACCAAAGGCATAGACAGGCACCATAACGCCCGAATGGCTCTTCGTAGAGAAGTTGCACACAATCTTGCCCTGCGCCAAATCGCCATCCAAGAGGGTGAGTCCGCCGGTCTCGTGGTCGGCCGTTACGACGACGAGTGTCTCGCCGTCCTGTGCAGCCCACTGCATGACGCGGCCGATAGTGCGGTCGAAGTCGTGGGTTTCCTTCATCAGCATGTCGAGCTGATTGAAGTGTCCGTAGTCGTCGAGCTGCGACCCTTCGACCATCATAAAGAACCCTTTCTTATTCCGGCTCATCAGTTCCATGCCCTTCAGCGATGCCCGTGCCAACAAATCGCCACGCTCATCGGGCAACGGCGTGTCTACATCGTAAGGAACGGCAAACACCTTACCACCGTTCCACCGCTGCAAATCGTCCCACGAACGGGAGATATGATAGCCCTTCTGTTGCAGTTCGTCGAAGATGTTGCGGCCGTCGTCGCGATGTTCGAAGAATTTTGCACCACCGCCGAACACATAGTCTACATCAACATTGGCATAGTCGGCCGTAATATCCTGCTCTTTATCGCGGTCTATGTTGTGGCAGAGGAAGTCGGCAGGAGTGGCATCCCACAGCCTGCACGTAACGGCAATACCCGTTGCCAATCCCTTCTTCTTGGCCAGTGTGCAGAGAGATTCCAACGGCCGACCGGCAGGATCTACACCCACGGCATGGTAACTGGTCTTATGACCGGTGGCAAGTGCCGTTCCACCGGCACCCGAATCGGTAATCAGCCGATTGGTACAATAGGTCTTGGAAAGACCTGTGTACTGTGCATTCTCCAACCATAGATGCCCGCGATTGGCCGTCCACGCTGAATAGATGTGCATGAGGCTCATGCCATCGCCTATCATCAGAATGACGTTCTTCACCTTCTTGCCCTTCGGCGGAGTGATGCGCTCTACCTGATAAGGACGGTCCAAGACGTAGGTTTGCGTGGTCTGCGCCATAACAACTGCCGACAACAGCAGCATTAGAACGAATGTAATATTTCTCTTCATACCATATCTTATTATAATACACAAATGGAGACAGAACCAGTGGTTCCGTCTCCATCCTATCAAGTTTATTCTACACTTGCTTCGATAGACAAGTGATAAGCATTACTACCGCCGGTAGACTTCATCTCTGTCTCGCGCAGCACCCATGATTTAGGAGCTATCATGAACAGAGAGTAATCGTTTGACTCGTCTTTGACAACCGGTGTATAGGCATAGCCGGATATAGAACCGGCAACAGCCTTCAACTTCTCTACAGCACTTGTCTTCACCGTACCGACGATAACTGCTTGGTGAGTATTGTCTGATAACGTCTTGAAGGCATCAGTCGCAGCAGATATTTGGGCTTCACTGCTGAATCTGGTAGTCGCGAACGGTACTTCTATATTGACAGGAGTCTCGACATTCGACTTGGCCAATATAGGTACAAGCTGAATATAGCAATCGTCTGTTACCTTATAACTTTCAGCCGAATTAAGCTTATGATTAAACAAAATCGTGCTACCCTCAATATTCATATCGCCGAAACGATTGAAAGCAAACGTGCTGAAACGGTTCACGGCAAGCATTAATTCCGTGGAATAGTTCCTCGCAAAGTCTGCCCATTTAAAGTATTCCACATCGGTGCGGTCGACAACAGCTATCGAAAATTCTTTCGTGGTATTTAAATAATCAGCAATAGCAGGAATATTATTAGCCATCTCGTCTTTCAAATCGGTGACGAAATACACGTCTATGGTCTTATTTTTATTCCATCCCTTATCGGTTTCCGTGATATTGTCTGTCTCTGGAATGACACCCCAATCTTCTTTGATACACGAAGACAACAGCATACAAGCCAGGCAGAACGCAATAGAAATATACTTGTTTTTCATATTCTTCTTACTTTATTTAAGTGAAACAACAGAGAGAACAGGACAGTGATCAGAAAGTTCAAGACTTCCCTGATAATTGTCGAGCACACGGCATTCGCTCATCTTCCAATGATTTTTAGAACCGAGGATGAAGTCGATTTTGGCATGATGATAGAACGACCCCTCATCGCTGTCCAAGCGATCGTATGCGGTGAGCAGTTTGTTGATAACAGCCGAACCGGGTCCCATATTCATATCGCCGCAAAGGATAGTAGGAATGGTAGCACTCTTCACCTTATCCGTAATGAGGACTTCAGCCTGTTCGAGCTGTCCGCCCACATGGTCGAGATGAGAACAAGCCACACGTATTATCTTGCCTGAAGGCAATAAGATGTCGGCTGTCACTACCCCACGCTGGTCGGCAGAGCCTGTCGGGCGAGGCAACTGCATAGCTTGTACCGCCATGATGGGGTATCGGCTCAAAATGGCATTGCCATACAGTTCGTTAGTACTGTAGCGGAATTGCTCTTCAGGCAGCTTACCATCTTTATTGGAGAGATTGTACGAATAGCCAAAAACATTGAACATATTCAATTTTTGGGCCAATTCTGCCACCAAATCCCTGTATTTCCCATTCTTCTGCTGGCGAGAACTCCTATTCTCGACCTCGTTCAGACAGATAATATCAGGCGTTTCGGCTTTCAGTTTTTCTGCATAGGGCTGTATATCAAAGTTGGGTTCGAACGACCTGATGTTGAACGTCATAATTCTGAGTTGGTCTTGCCCCATCATAGACAGGGGAAGAGCAAACAACAAAACAGCTGCTGAGATTATATTTCTTAATTTCATTTGCTTCTTCATTTTAGATTAATAACCTTGATTCTGAGTAAGATTCTTACTCTTGTTCACTTCGGCTGAAGGTATGGGGAACACCTGATTCTTCACGGGGTCAAACACGCGGGTCTCCCAGATTTCCACTACTTTACGACTGGTAATCTTCGTTCCGTCGGTTTCGGTTCTTAAACCGTGTAGTGGTTTGGCATAAACAGCTTTTGCATCACCCCATCTTACCAAGTCCAAATGGCGGCTGGGCTGGAACTCAAATGCCAACTCGCAACGACGTTCGTTCTTCAACTGTTCTTTTGTCGCACCACTGTTGGCCGGTAATCCGGCACGCTGACGAATTTGATTCAACAAACTCTTAGCCTCGGCATTACCTTCGCCCTTGGACCAAATCAGGGCCTCAGCCTTCATTAAGAGTACGTCGGCATAGCGCATCAGCACTGTTCCTAAAGTATTACTTGCATTATTACCATTGGGATTCAGTGTTTTGCCAATGCAATCGGCATCCTCAAAAGGGGACATAAACTTGCGGAATGTCATACCGGACTGGCTTGAAATCTTCGACGGATTAACACCGAAATGAATATCATGACCTATGAACGTAATGTGCTGTCCTGGAGATAAGATTGTGGCATCGCGACGAACATCTCCATTTTCATACGCATTGTAGAGTTCCATTGTAGGCTGGAAGTAGCCCCACGTATTATAATGACCCCATCCGCCATTCTCAAACGACATGCCATGAAATTTCGGGCCCTCTGTAGCATTGCCAAGTAATGAGAATATGTATTCCGAGCTGAAGTTGTTTTCGGGGCGGAACAACTTTGTAAAATCGGGATACAAGGCACGTTTGTCAGCACCTGTAAGTCCCATTACCTTATCACAAAACTCTATTACCGTGTCATAATACTTAGGATTCCACTGGGCAGCATAGAGGGCAGCACGCGCAGCATAGGCCCATGCAGCAGCCTTATGAGGACGCCCGTAATCGTCGTCTGCCAACTGAGAAAAAGCAGGTAACAATTCGCCGGCTTCTCTCATATCCTCGATAATCATATCATAGTTGGCCAATACTGATGCCGGACGTGGCTGATCTATTTCTGCCGTAGGTGTAGTTTCGGTCACAATAGGCAATCCACCGTTAGGTCCGTTGTCTCCATAGAAAGGAGTTATCCAAAGATAAGCAAACGCACGATAGAAATGAGCTTGCCCTATGGCTCTATTCTTTACCTCACTGGAGATGCTCATACCAGGCACATTACGCAACACATCGTTGGTCTTTGCAATGAGCTGATACATTGCCGGCCAATTATCTTTGGCGTCTCGGCCATTCGAAGCAGACATCTGGAAATTCTTAATCTGGCGAGCTTCTGCCTGGTTACGACCTGTAACCATATTGTCGCTACAGTTTTCAAACCACATCAGACCACGGCCGGTTACACCTTCTTCAAAAGTAAATGCGTGGAAAGCATCCAACGATTTCTGCACGTCGGCTTCTGTCTTCCAGAAGTTTACAGACCCCTGAAGTCCATAGGGATCATGCTCCAGAAAATCATTACAGCTACTCATGCAAGTCACAGCCATAGCCGTCAGGATAATATTCTTAATTTTCAAAGTATTCATCTTATTATATATTAAAGGTATTTTTAGAAACCAAAGTTCAAACCAAAGGTAAGAGTACGCGCTACAGGATATGTTCCACCGTCCAAACCGAAGTTACCTACTTCAGGGTCGATACCTGTATAGTCGGTCGCTGTGAACAAGTTTTCTGCATTTATGTATAGACGCAAGGTAGAATTGCCTAGTCCGATGCTTCTTAACCAAGCCTGTGGCAAGGTGTAACCCAGGGTGACATTCTTCAAACGCAAATAGCTGCCATTCTCCAAATAGAAATCAGAAGGATTAGTAAAGTTACCGTTGCTATCGTCAACCAATGCCAGACGAGGGATGCCGGAATTCTTGTTGTAGTCCCAAGCATTGAGTATATCGGCCAACATATTTCCTCCCTGCTGGCGTCCGGTCAGTGTCATCTGCTTGAAAGCATTGTAGATGGTAGACTTACCTACACCCTGGAATTGGAAGCTGAAATCCAATCCTTTGTAAGCTACATTACCGCCGAAAGCAAACGTTATCTTTGGCATATAGCTGCCCATATACTGATTATCATCGGAATTGATTTGTCCATCTTGGTTGAAGTCGACATATTTCAAATCGCCGGGTTTGGCATTTGGCTGAACCAATCTGGTAAGACCGGTTTTCGGATCCGTCCATTTGTAGCTGTTAATCTCTTCCTGCGATTGGAAGATACCTTCTGTCTTCAATACATAATATGAATACCAAGCATGGCCGACAGTAGATCTCAACGGACGCTGACTGTTTACCACGACATCGTGTTCCAATGTTTCGCGCGAACCTAAGCTCAGCACTTCATTGTGGACGGTAGAAAGATTGGCATTCAAACCGAATGACACATCACCCAACTTCTTGTTATACGCCAAGCCGAATTCCCAACCTCTGTTTACCACATCGCCGATGTTTCCATAAGGTTCTATCTCTATACCAGATACAGAAGCCACAGGCACGCGCTCTATCAGGTCCTTAGTGCGCTTGTTATAGTAATCTACCGTAAGCGTCAGCTCATTATTGAACATACCTAAATCCATACCGATGCCCCATTGCTCGGTGGTCTCCCACTTCAGGTTTTTCGTACCGATAGACTTGGCATAAGTACCATATACTTCCTTATTCAGATTTTTACCATAGATGGCTGCATAATCTGTATTACCCATCGGTACGTTCCATGAATAGCGAGGAACCAATGCCACATTACCTACCTGACCCCAGCTGGCACGCAATTTCAGCATGTTGACAGTTGATTTCAATGGTGCAAAGAAAGGTTCAGAAGAAATCTTCCATGAACCCGACACAGCGGGGAAGATACCGGAATTATTATCTTTATAGAGTTTTGAAGAAGCATCACGGCGCAAGCTGGCTGTTGCAAAATAGCGGTCGTTCCAAGAGTAACCTACTCTGCCGAACATAGAAATGAGCGACTCTTCCCAAATTTCTTCCGTAGGTTTATACTTCGACCAATCGCCTGCTTGTCCGAGCGTAGAAGAGTGGCGGTCTTCAAGGTCGTAGCCTGATGTATATACGCCATACATCTTATACTTGTCATACTTCATCGTGTATCCGGCCATGGCACTAACGTGGTGTTCGCCAAATACCTGAGCATAGGTTGCAGTCGTTTCCCACAACCAGTTATACTGATTGGAATGCTCGATATTGTGTTTATTCTCGTCAGAAGGATTTCCCGGTTCCGGCACTTTATGAACAAATTCGTCAAACTCGTTAGACATAATACCTGCTGTAAATTGTGATTTCAGTGTCAAAGCAGCAAGTGGCTTCACTTCTATCGTAGAGGTAGAATAGAGCTTGTGTGAGGGGCGTTTTTGGTCCAAGCGCTGCAACAAGGCCACGGGATTTCTGAATTCTCCGTACCCACTGATACCTTCGGCAGCTGCCCAACGTGGCAAAGTACCATGATACAAGGCTTTTCCATACTTATCCAGCATGATATTCCCCTCTTTGTCATAGTCATAAACAGTAGCTGAGCGTGGGAAGAAGATAGCATTTGCCAAAGCTCCTTCGTGTCCGGTATTGACATTACCTTGCCCGTCAGAGAACTGATAAGTTACCTGTTCGCTTAACTTCACAGCCTTAGACAACTGGAAGTCTATATTGGCTTTTCCACCAAACTTGCGTGCAAATGTATTCTGCAGAACACCTTTGTCTCTGTCAAAATTGAAAGAAGTAAATGCTTTCAGATTTTCGCTACCGCCCGATAGAGACAACGCGTAATGCTCCAAATAGCCGGGACGGAAAATGGCATCAACCCAGTCGGTACGCGTCACGGCACCGTAAGGATACTTCGTAGCGTCGGCTGTCAGTGGCAATGAGCCTCCATACAACCTCACAGCGTCGCTCCACACCTGATTATATTGCTCCGACGTCAAAGTAGACGGGGTATTCATAGCCGACTTAAATCCCTTTGAGACATTCAAGTTGACTCTTATCTTTCCGGCTTTGGCTTGCTTTGTGGTGATTACAACTACACCGCCCGAACCTACACTGGCGCCATAGATAGCAGCCGATGCAGCGTCTTTCAAGATAGTAATAGTCTCGATATCTTCTACATTATAAGGAGCACCAGGTACACCATCAACAACATAGAGCACACCATCGCCACTATTATAACTGTCGTCAGTACCGCGCGAACCACGTCCACGAATAGATAATGAAGACTCTGACAATGGGTCGCCACCATTATTCTGTACCATGACACCCGGCATCTGACCTTGCAGCATGGAGGCAATGTTGGCCGGACGACTCTTCATAGACTGGTCCAGCTTCACAGAAGACACAGCTGTAGAGAGGTCTTGCTTACGCTGACTGCCATAACCTATCACGACGATTTCGTTCAGCGAGTGGTCGTCGTCCCTCAGAATAATATTCAGATTATCAGAATTTGCTTTTACTGTCTGTGTAACAAAGCCGATAGAAGAAATTTTTAATTCACTGTTACGTGCTGCCTGTAACTGGAACTTACCATCTATATCTGTTACAGTGCCTCCACTCTTACCCACAACCACGACGGTTGCACCAATAATGGGTTCTCCTTTTGAGTCTTGTACTGTTCCCTTGATGATGCCTGTATTCTGTTGCACAATACCGGTGGCAGCGGTGGAACTGTGAGCCATGGCAGTCACAGGAGTGACAAGAGCCAAAGTCGACAAGGCAGCTATTCCAAATAGCTTGCACTTGCAATCATAAACCGAATTCATCTTTTTCATTCATTTAAGATCTGTAGTTAATTATATGTTCTTTAATACAAAGGTAAACGTATCTGATAGATTTCCTTTTCAGGTTAGAGTCGTTTCAAGTCTTCTTCATGGAATTGTAAATGGTTTGAAAGAATTTAATTAGCACTTCGGGGTCTGTTGCCCTTCGAACGGCCAAAATTCTTATTGGGTTTGCTGCTCATCTCAAATTCCAACATTCCGCCTTTCATGATATCCTGATACGTGATAAAAGCCTTGGTATAAGGTTTACCGTTCAGTTTCACACTCTTGATATACACATGGCGGTCGCTGTTGTTGCGAGCAACGACCGTAAACATCTTCCCACCAGGCAACGTAACAGCAGCACGCTTAAACTCAGGACTGCCAAATACATATACACCGTTAGACGGGTTGACCTGATAGAAACCTAAAGCCGACATCACGTGCCACGCCGACATCTGTCCGCAATCCTCGTTTCCGCATAGTCCGTCGGGCTTAGAGGTATAGAATTGCTTCTGTAACATGCGTACACAGGCAGCCGTCTTCCACTGCGCACCGGCATAAGCATATAAATAAGGAATATGGTGATTGGGTTCATTGCCGTGTGCATATTGCCCTACAAGTCCCGAAACATCGGGAGCTGCCGTAGCACCCAAGTCTCCTTCGGCCACAAAGAGTGAATCCAAATTCTCCACGAAAGCATCATCTCCACCATGCAGAGCCACCAGTCCATCAGGATTCTGTGGTATCATAAAGGTATATTGCCACCCATTCCCCTCGGTGAAATCGCCCACATTACCATGATGCTCGGCTGAGAAAGGGTCGTAAGGTTCGTACCAACTGCCATCAGCCATCTTCGGATGAATCTTGTTGATGCGCTTATCCCAATAGTGTTCGTAGGCATGGCCTCGACGAATATAGGTATGATAATCATCCATACATCCCATTTTCTTGGCCATGAGTGCGATACCCCAGTCATCGGCAGCATATTCCAGTGAGATGGAAGTGGCTTCCTGTAGTGAGTCAGCAGGTATGTAACCATACTTCATAAGCAACGGTATACCGTTCTGCAAGGGATTGGTGGATGTCCCTATCATCGCATCCAAAGCACGATGGGCGTCAAAACCACCGATACCTTTCAGGTAAGCATCGGCTATAATAGGTACCGAGCTATAGCCAGGCATACAGTTTGTCTCGCCCGAATGAAGCGGCCAAATAGGCAATTTCCCATTTTGGTCGTAGATACTGAGCATCGAATTGACCATGTCTGGCACTCTACCTGGCTTAATAATCGTAAAGAGCGGATGTAAGGTGCGATAGGTATCCCACGTAGAGAAAATGGTGTAGTTGAGAAAGTTGTTACCCGTCATCACTTTATCGCCAATACCCCGGAAGTCTCCATTCACATCGCAATAGAGGTTGGGGGCTATCATCATATGGTACATGGCTGTATAGAAGATGGTCTTCTGTTCCGGCGTACCATCTATGTCGATGCAGGCAAGCTCACGATTCCATTTATCCACAGCTGCCCGATGCACTCTGTCGAAGTCCCACGCAGGTGCTTCGGTTTCCATATTCATACGTGCATTCATGCAACTGACAGATGAAAGAGCTACCTTCATATTCACTTCGCGCACATCGTCGGCAAACGTTATGACGCCTTTCACCCCTTGTGTCTGCAACTCGTCAGCACATACAAACTTGTCACCTTCGTACAATCGCAGTGTACGAATAGGTTTATCGGTCTTCAGATAGAAGAAAGTTTTGTGCAAGGGAGACCACCCTTTCACAAACCGATAGCCTTCGAGTGTATAGTCGTCTACCTTTCTAAGATAAGATTCGTATACTCGGCTGTCTATATCGTTGACCAAATCTACCAACACGCGAGGCGTCCCTGACTCTTTATATATATAATGGTGCAGTCCCACACGCTCGGTTGCAGTAAGCTCCACATTCACACCATTATCCATATTCACGGCATAATAGCCCGGTGATACGCACTCGTTGCGATGCTTGAAGTACGAAGCCACCGAACCAACAATATCATCTTGCTCGCCACGCCGGGTACGCTCAGTCCCTACATAGGGCATCAGACTCACGTCGCCAAGGTCCGAACAGCCTGTACCGCTTAGATGGTTGTGGCTGAATCCGATAATGATGCTGTCGCTGTAATGATAACCCGACACCCAGTCCCATCCTTTATAGATATTCATCGGACCTAGCTGAACAGCACCGAAAGGCACATTTGCCCCCACAAACACATGTCCATGACCGTCAGACCCTATCAACGGATCTACGTATTTGGTATAATCTGAAGTATGAGCCGCTGTCATACCCATGGGAATCAACAGCAGAGCCACTATTAGCAAATGGTATATTTTTTTCGTCATATTAGGTTATCTTCGTAAAGGTTTAGCAGATGTCTAATTGCAAATATAGCAAGCTTCTACAATATAGAAGTTACGCTTTTGCGTATTTTAATATATATTTTGCGCACAACATCAATTACCTATGCCGATTACGATACTCAGACGGTGTGCATCCCTTCATCTTCTTAAACAAGCTCATCAAACTGCCATAGCTGCCTACATCCATTGTCGAAGCCAACTCTTTGATAGGCGTGTCGCTTTCTTCCAGCATACGGGCGAAGAAATCAATGCGCTTGACCATGATATAATTGTAGATAGACTGTCCTGTCACTTGTTTGAACTTTATCTCAAGCAAACGTCGAGACAGGGGAAGCTCTTTCAACAAATCACTTACCGTCAGCTGCTTACAGATATTACGATGTATCAGTTTGAGGGCCTTGAACACATAAGGATCATCAGTAGCAAATAGATTGGTAGAATTGCGACTCACAATGGTCTGCGGTTGTATCATTACATCATGAAGAGGAGTCTCAGGATTTTTCAGATGCTCGGCTATCAGGCGTGCTGTTTCATATCCGCCACCTGCAATATCCAGATTTATGCTCGATAACGTAGGGTCCGACAGCTCACATATCACCTCATCATTGTCGACACCCATCACTGCTATGTCGCCCGGAATAGAGATGCCTATCGACTTACATGCCTCTTCTATCTTGTTACCTTGATTATCGTCACAACAAAAAAGAGCCGTACGTGGCGGCAGTGACTTCAGCCATTCGGCCAGACTCGAAGAGTCGTAATACCACAGTGTCTCCAATATCTGCTTCTTGTAGGTATAGAAATTGTCGGCAAAACCAGCTTCCTCAATACATCGGAAATATCCTTCGCATCGCTCATCGCTCCACACCGTATCCTCATATCCACAGAAAGCAAAGTGACGAAAGCCCTTACTCAGGAAGTAACGTGCCACCATCCTCCCCGTTTCGATATAGTTACTTGTGATATTAGGTATCTGCGTAAACCGCCGTTTATAATCCTGCGCCACGGCCAAAATACCATTTTTAGCAAATAGCTCCACATCGTCGTCATGATTGAATTGGCCCACAATGGCGTCAGCCTTCCAATTCAACGCCCAGTCCACCACGCCCTGAATACCATTTTTCTCCTTGTACGATGGCGGCATACGGCAGACAACCCAAGCATCGTGTGACAACTTTTTTGCATAACGCAAGATGCCTTGTAACAACCTATGGGAGAAACCTTCGGTAAAATCAGTCAACAGTATCAGACGTATCATAAATTAAAATGGTGATTTACAAAGTTATATTTTTTCCATGAAAAAGTCAAATATGCAACTATTTCTTTCCACCTATCACGACATATCAGACTTAAAAAAGAAAACACGGAATCGATTGATGTCGTCCCGTGCTTCTGTATGCTCAGTTAAATAATATAGTCAATCACTAAGTGATTTTTGCAAAGATATATATTTTTTCTTATTTGCACAATCCTCATTTATGAGTAGAAACAGAAATCGTGTACTGAAAATACTCAGCACACGATTTTTTTGACTATTAAATAGCAAGGTTATTCCCAACCTGGATTTTGCTTTAAGTTCCTATTCTTGTAGAGTTCAGAATTGGCAAAGGGATAGAAATACATCTTCTCCTTGATGTCATAAGTGGTAAGAGGCAGACGCTCATAGCTGAGTTTGCCGTTGACATCTTTCTTTATTTCCACTTTATAGATGCTCTTCATCTCGTCGAGAGCCTTCCAGCGACGCAAGTCCCAGAAGCGCTGTCCCTCGAATGCGAACTCCACTCTGCGCTCATTGCGTAGGCGTTTCAGGAATTCATCCTTCTTCATGCCCGGAGGGAAATTAGGCATCTTGACTCCCGGACGCTGGCGAACCATGTTCACAGCCTCGCAAGCCGAGAGGGTAAAGCCTGCCGGAGTAACGTCAGGACCATAAGCTGTAGCAGCAGCTTCAGCATAGTTGAGCAGTATCTCGGCATAGCGCATCACTACCCAGTTATGGTCAAAGCTGTTGGTGGTCTCTCCGGCTTCAAATGTTACCTTGTTATTCACGTACTTACGCAGGTAGTAGCCCGTAGTCGTGGCATTGAGAAGCGGTTGGCCGTTAGCTCCACCTATAAAGGTTTCTACCTCCTTCTTAGCCGGCCACTTGTCGCCGTTGCAGACGATTGTCATCTTCATACGCGGATCTCGCCCCTTGTAAGGATTGGCCGCATGTGCAGGATTCTTCCAATCGAAGACAGTACCATTGGTCATCTCGTAAGCATCCACAAGGTTTTCCGTGGGACAGGTATTACCCTTCCCCTTGTTCACACCGATGGGGAAGTTGCCCGACTCGAACGACGTACTCTTGCCACCAGGCACACACATGATGATTTCGCTGCTCTGATTGTTGGTCGCACCAAACAGGTTATCATATTTACTATCCAGCTCGTAGCCTAATTCAGCGGATTTTTCAATGACATCGTAAGCCGCCTTGGCAGCTGCTTCCCAACGTTTTGTATCGTTCTTGGCATTGAAAAGAGGGCTTGCCAGATAGAGGGCTGCACGCGACTTGATGGCCAACGCCGTGCCTTTTCCTACACGCTGCATGTTGGCAGCAGCTCCCGGAAGCGTCGTAACCTGAACAGGTAGCTTCTCGGCAACAGCCGTACACTCGTCGATAACAAACTGCAATACACTCTCGGCATTGGTCGGTGCTACGGTAGAAGCCTCTTCCGCACTCATTGTCTTGGTTACAAGCGGCACATTACCGTAACGCTTGACCAATTCAAAATAGTAGAAAGCACGCAGCAATCTCACCTCGTGTTCGTAGTTCAGATAACTGGTATAGGTATCTTGGAAGCCATCTGAGTTTTTCCAATCATCGAATGTCAGTCCCAGACAGTTTTCCAGATAGAAGTTGGCATCGTGTATTGCCATGTAGTAATCGGCAAACACGTCATCAACAGTGCGGTTGGCCGACCACGAACCATCGACAAATCGCTGCACCGTTGCAGTGGGATATACGTGAACGGCATCGTCGGTAGCAGCATCTTGCATAGCTCCCGAAATACCCGAAAGCCCATTGGGCAGATAGGTATATACCTGCGTACAGAGCTGATACACACGTGATGGGTCGTAAAGAATTTCCTCTTTATCGTAGTAGGTCGACTCGCTTGTATCGAGAAAGTCGCAACCTGTAAGCACTGTGGCAAAGAACAAGCCTGCCGCCAGTGTAGGGATATATCTTTTTTTCATAGTCCTCATAATCGTTAGAATGTTAAGTTGAAACCGATGGCATAGCGAGTCATCGATGGATGTCCCGTACCGATATTCTCCGGATCCATCACTTTCAGACGGTCGATACTGAACAAATCGTAGCCACGAACATAGACTTTAGCACCGTGAACATAGCGCAGAGGCTTCAGCTGGCGGGCATTGAACTGATAGTACAGCTCCAGTGTACGCAGCTTGAAGAACGAAGCGTCCTGTACCCACAGCGAGTTGGTCGCATAGTTGTTGCTCGAACCCGTAGAGGTGAGACGTGGATACTTGCCCATCGGATTGTCGGCTGTCCAACGATTGTTATAGTATTCATTCGATACAGTGCGGTTATTAAACAGCGGAAAATAGACGCTGGGCGTATTCATGAGCATGCTTCTGTTGGCAATACCCTGGAACAGGGCGAACAGACCAAATCCCTTGTACTCCAGGTTTAAGTCGGCAGAGTAGTAGATGTCAGGGAAATTGCTGTAGCCTATGGCTGTCTGGTCGTACGCATCAATCACCTTGTCGCCATTGAGGTCTTTGTATTTCAAGTCGCCGGGACGCACCTCAGACAATGTCTGCTTGATACCACGGTTGTCTATCTCGTCCTGATTCTGATAGATACCTTCCACTACGTATCCGAAAAGCTGTCCTATGCGGCCATTGGTACGATAGAGATAGTCGTAAGGACGATACTCTTCGTTCTGCTCTACAATCTTGTTGCGAGTGAAGCTGAATGTTCCGCCAATAGAATACTTGAAATCATGGTCATTATCGGTCCAGTGAATATCGGTCTCGATACCCTTGTTGTCGACAATACCCGCATTCACCTTAGAGATAGGACTACCGAAGATGGAAGACACCTTGCCGTTGGCAGCAACCAGAATATCGGTGCGGTGATCGTAGAACAGGTCGAGGGTGACTGCCAGATGACGGAAAGCACGCAGGTCGAATCCAACATTCCACTTGTGAGATTTCTCATAAGTAAGATCTGTCATACCCACCTGTGTCAGCTTCAAACCTCCGTCACTCTTCGGAGTCTTGCCGAAGAAGAAGCTTCCACCATTACCATACATATCTATATAGAGGTCGTTGTTGAAGTCGGCTGCACCTGCAACACCATAGCTTGCACGCAGTTTCAAGAGGTCGATAGCCGTATCTTTCATGAAGTTCTCTTCCGAAACAACCCATGCTGCACCCACTGACGGGAAGATACCCCAACGATGTCCCGGAGCAAGGATGCTGGAAGCCGAACCACTCAACGACAAGTCGGCTATGTAACGCTGCTTGTACGAGTAATGTACTTGGCCCACGGCATCGATGAAAGCATAAGAAGTATTCTGCCCCTTAGCCGTCAGTTTATCCATAGAATACTGCACCGTACTCTTCAAATCGTGGTCGCCCCAGCTACGATTCAGCTGTGCAAAAGCTCCGATATAGAAGTGGTTGCGCGACGAACCTACCGAATGGCTGAAATTGAGAGCTGCCTCGTTGCGCAGATTGGTGTACGAGAAAGTCTTGTCGGTCCAATTATACTCAGTCTGCTCGTATCCATAGTTGCGTGTGTTGCCGTCCCAATAAGACGCCATATTGTCCAATCCTACGTGTGCTCCCACCGACAGTCCGGGCAAAAGCGCGTCGAGTCGATGCACGATATTCATGTCGGCATAGAGATTACGCTGCTGTGCACGCGCATAACCCATACCCGAAATCATGGCTATAGGGTTTGTTCCGATGTCCTTCGTACCTGCCCATATATTTTTCTCGTTACGGATGGGGAACGCACCTGAAGGTACGTTGTACAACGCACCGAACAAGTCGCCGATGTTAGCTCCGGGGCGATTGTGTTCTGAGAAAGCTCCGAAAAGATTCAACTGCACGTCGGTATTATGGCCCAAGCGAACATCCAGATTGCTACGTACATTCAGATTAGAGAATTTGAACTGCGTAGAATAGCCGTCATTGTCGTTCACCGGCTTCAAGATACCATTGTCATTGAGGTAGTTCAACTGTGTGAAATACTTCACGAACGAACTTCCTCCGCTCACAGAGAATGTGGCATTGTGACCATTACTATAGTCGCGCAGCGCCTCGCCCCACCAGTCTACATTGGGATACATGCCCGGCACACTCCCGTTTTGGAATGCAGAAAGCTCATCGTCGTTGTATCTCGGTGTGAGTCCATCGTTTATTCTGGCCTCATTCAGAGCTTTGGCATAGGTATAACCGTCGACCAATTTCGGTGTACGGAAAGGCTTTGCCATATTAAACTCATACGAGAAATTGATGACAGGTTTCCCCGTAGCACCGCGTTTGGTCTTCACCAATACCACACCGTTAGCTCCACGCATGCCGTAGAGTGCTGTCGATGGTGCGTCTTTGAGAACGGTTATCGACTCTATCTCGTCGACAGAGAGCTGTCCGGGATCGCGTTCAAAACCGTCAATCAGCAACAACGGTGTGTTGGAATTAAGCGTACTGCGCCCCCGAACGTTCAGTCCGGCCGAGGTTTGCCATGATGTTCCCTGGTTTTGCATCACCTGGAAACCGGGTATCAGTCCATAGAATCCATCACGAGGATTGATGCCTTTGCGATGAGAGAGCATCTCCTTGGTAGTAAAGGCAGTCGATGTGGTCGACTCTTTCAGTCCGAATGAGACATTACGTCCGTACTCGATGGCGTATGAATCCTTGCTACGATGCAGACTATCAGTCTGTGCCTGAGCCTGCAAGGGAAGGGATAACGGCAGGACTATCAAACCTGCCAGATATGTTTTGAATGTCATATTACAATTCGTTTTTTGTTAGAAAGGAATTACCAACCGGGATTCTGAACAAGTCCATATCCCTTGCTTACTTCATTAGCGGGGAAAGCACTGAGGCACATAGCAGGCTGCCATCCGGTCTTCCACCAACTGCGTGAGTACTTAGTCAGTTCGAAAGGAACAAACTCATAAGCTTTCGTATTCTTATGACGGTACACATGCAAGCCGTGCAACTGAGTCCCGAAGACATCGTATTTCTTCCATCTGATGAGGTCGAAGAAGCGTACTTCCTCGTAAGCAAACTCTACCGCACGCTCGTGAAGAATGGCTTCGCGGAATTCTTCCTGGCTCATTCCCTTCTTCAATCCGGGCATACCCACACGTGCTCTCACTGCATCAATAGCCTTGTAAGCCTCGTCTGTCGGGCCACCATTGTATTCGTTGAGGGCTTCGGCATAGTTCAGATACACCTCAGCCATTCGCATGATAGGCCACTGTACGGGACGGTTGTAAGCCGCTGTATTGCGGTCGAGACCCCATTTACGGCATACCAAGCCCGAAGCCAGGCTTAAATTATGAATCTTTCCTTGGTTCCAGTCCTTGCCTTTCGGATATTCTTTTTTCTTATCGTCGGGCTTAGGTTCTACCATATCGGCTGTGCGTCCATTATATTTATCACCATCGAGAATAAAGTTTTCGTATAGACGAGGGTCGCGATTTTTGAAAGGTTCTTTCTTATGTGCAGGATTATTCCAGTCGAACTTGCTTCCATCCGCCATCTCGAACATGTCGAAGAATTCCTTGGTAGGACAATATGCACCCCAACGCAGCGCCTGGTCAAACGAAGCATTGTTCTTCAGTGCGAGGATATCTCGATGGGAAGAAATCAGCGTCTCGGTCGTTCCGCGGTCAAAGTATGCACTGGTATAGGCTTCGCGTTCATCCTTGATACCCTTGTCGCCCTTCTCTACAAGCTTATAATAACCGTTGCTACCCTTATTCAGTTCATCGAAGAAAGCCTTACAAGCATCGGCTGCGAGCTTCCAACGATTCTTGTCGTAGTTGCCAAACCATGTCATCTTCTTCTCAGAAGCCTCACCGTCGGCATACGGCTTGCTGTCATTGAAGAGCGGACTGGCTACAAACAGCAGCACACGTGTCTTCAAAGCCATTGCTCCGGCCTTGGTAAACCGACCATCCCAGTTGCCGAGTTCGTCGGCAGGAATACTCCACGGGAAATCTTTGTTGGCTATGGCCGAATCAAGAAGTTTCACGATAAAGTCGACCGTTTCTTGCAAAGTGGCACGCTTGGGGAACTCGCCGTCGTCAGAAGAGAGGGCATGGTCGATGATAGGAAGCGCTCCATAGTGGCGCAACATGTGCGCATAGAACACCGCCACCATCATTTCAGCCTCAGCCTTCAGGCGCGATTTCTCCGTAGCATCCATGTCGGGAACACGGTCTATATTCTCCTTCAAGAGCCAGGCATGGCGTATAGCTCTCCACACACCAGACCGTGAGAATTGCATCTTGGTTACACGGCCATTACTATTTGTATTATTTTCTATCGCTGCATTGTAGAGACCGGGATAATAAGTCACTCCCAATGAAGACCAACCGATATTATCGTAATTCAAATCGGTGAATCCCTCAATGGTACTCAAACACAACTGTGTACGGCGACCATTGGTTTCCATGCCGTAAGGCAGTTTTACATAGCAATGCCAAAGCACGCGGCGAGCATACTCAGCTTTACCGAATATAGTATCCTCGGTAACGTCGGTGCTAGGCGGTTTCTGCAAAAAATCGTTTCCAATAGCCAAGTCTTCGCACGAAACGGCGAATCCCGAAAGTAGCAGAGTCGTAACGATTGCTGCTGTATGTTTAAATAGTTTCATGATTATTTCGTTTTTAGAATCCAACTCTTAATCCAAAGTTAATAACCTTCATCAAAGGATATGCCTTACCATCGGCGTTGACTTCGGGGTCACTCACCTTCAGATTGTCAAATGTAAGCAGGTTGTAGCCCGACAGAGAAACGCGCAAAGAGTTCAGATGCAATGCCCGTATCACGGTCTTGGGAAGACTATAGCCCAACTCGATATTCTTCAATCTCAGGTAAGAAGCATCACGCAACCACAGACTTGAGTTCTGATAGTTGTGCGATTTGCTGCGAATAGAGATGGCAGGACCTTTCGCACCGTTGCCCTTTTCAGGTGTCCAGGCATCGTCGACCATAAATTTCATCAAGCTGTAGTTGTTCATTTCGCCGAACGGTGTGCGGTAAACAGAACTCAACATACGCGAAGTCTGGAAAGCACCGGCAAAAGTAACGCTGAAATCAAGCCCGTGCCAAGAGAGTCCCATGTTCACACCGAGGGTGTAACGGGGATAGATGGAGTAGCCAATATCGCGAATATCTTTCTCGTTGATGATACCGTCGCCATTCAGGTCTTTCAATATTACATCGCCGACGAGTGGTATATAACCGCTGCCCTGATCGGCAATAGCACCCGGCTTACCCTTGTTTGCAGCATAGTCGGCTACATCTTTCTCGGTAAAATAGCCGTCAAACACATGACCGAAGTTCTGTCCGACAGGCTTTCCCGTCTGTTTCATCCACTCGTATTCGTAATTGATTTCGTCTTTGAACACCACTTTGTTCTTAGCATACGAGAGGTTTGCACCTATATTATATCTGAAATCCTTGATACGGTCTTCCCAACGCACGCTCACTTCGTAACCGTGGTTGTCTACCTTACCCAGATTGACGGTAGGAAGTTCCACTGCCAAGTATCCGGGAATCACACCGCGGGAAATCAAAATATTGCTACGATGCTCGGTGAAGTAGTCGAAGTTCACGCTCAAACGGTCCTTGAAGAGTTTCATATCAAAACCGAAATTCTGCTTCACAGCTGTTTCCCAGGTTACATCGCGGTTACCAATCTTACCCTCGGAAGCACCCTGTACCTTGGTACTTGTATTGATTCCGAAGTTATAATGACCATCGACGATGTTATAAGTATCGGGCAAATAGAGGAAACGAGTGTTGTCGCTCGTAATATCGTTACCCACCTTACCGTAGGAAGCTCTCACCTTGAAATAGCCCACGACAGGTTTCAGCGGTTTGAAGAAACTCTCTTCAGATATAATCCAACCCAACGAACCGGCTGGGAAGAAACCGAAACGATGTCCTTCGGCAAAGTTCTCAGAGCCATTATAGCCCACACTGAAGTCTACGAGATATTTAGTCATGTAGTCGTATGTACCTCTTCCCACAAAACCGATATATCCACGGGGAATACCTACGAAGCTTCCACTGGGATAATACTTCATGGTCTGATTGTACATCGCAAGACCTGATACATGGTGAGGACCGAAATTGCGCTTGTAGTTCAGTGCTCCTTCGATGTACCAGTTGCGCGACAGGCCGTCAGACTCTTCAAATCCGAGTTTCTGATAACTTGTAACCAACTTCAAGTCGGGTTTTCCGTCGGCATCGAGAATCGACTCATAGAGCGGTTCACGACCTTCGCGACGCTTATAGATAGTTACACCACTATTATATGCACCCTTCAGATGAACCGTCAGACCTTTGGTCAGGAAGTCGAGTTTCTGCGAAAGCTTGAAGTCAAAGTTCAGCACATTGTTGGCCGTAGTGGCATAACCTTTACCATAATAGGTATTCAACGCATCCTGAAGGTTACCGATAGGCAACAGTCCGGAGCTGATACGGATACGCTTTCCGTCTACGATACCTGCACCACTGAAAGGAGGTGCGGCATAGATATAGCGGTAGAGCGAATTGATATCCTTTGTCGTACCGTCGTTGTAGCAAGGCTCTTGCCGGTTACCGAAGTATCCACCGAGATTTACCTGCAACTCCGTTGTCTTCGTCACGTTCACATCCAAGTTTACGCGATAGTTGTAGCGGTTATAGCTGAAACCCTTGTCGTTGCGGTTCTTGAACACCTTGAAGTGTCCGTCCTGCGTAAAGGCACTCAACGATGCAAAATACTTCACGCGGTCAGTACCACCCGAAATATTGAAGTTGTGCTGTGTCTGGAGTGATGCCTTGCGCACCAACATATCTATCCAGTCTACATCCGGATGGGTAAGCGGACTGCTGTGCGTGCGGAATTTCTCCAAATCATCGGCCTTGAAGCCCAACATATCCTCGCCCACACCATCATGCAACTGGGCCTTGTTGTACTCACTGGCCCACTCATAACTGTTCACGAACTCCGGCAAACGGGTCGGAATCTGCCATGCCAGCGATGTAGAGAAGTTCATTCTGGGAGCTTCCTTGCTACCACGCTTTGTTGTAACGAGCACAACACCGTTAGCACCACGCACACCGAATACCGCCGTAGCCGAAGCATCTTTCAATACCGTGATGTCTTCTACTTCGTTCGGGTCGATTTGAGAGAACGCACGTTCCACCCCGTCGACCAATATCAGCGGTTGAGAGAGCGATGTATTCAACGAACCCACACCGCGAATGAATAATGCAGCACCGTCAGCTCCAGGCTGACCACTGCTCTGAATACTCGACAAACCGGATATTTTACCGGCCAACGCATTCGACAGGCTGGCTACCGGTGTCTTCAACAGTTCACCTTGGTTCACAGATGAAAGTGCACCCGTAACAGTAACCTTACGCGTAGTACCGTAGGCAATGACCTGAACATCCTCCAACGCTACTGCATCCTCCCTCAAACTGATTTTTAAGGGCGTAGTGTTTTTCACGACCACAGTACGTGTCTCATAACCCACACACGAGATTTCAATCTTAGATCCCGTCTTGGCTTTGAGTCGAAAGTTTCCATTGGCATCGGTTACTGTTCCCGATTTAGCTCCTACCACTCTCACCGTCGCTCCGACAATAGCTCCCATTTCATCTGTCACAGTACCTTGAATTTCGGTCACCTGATCATTTTGCGTAATGCTATTCACAGGTTGCGGTGACGCATTTGCAGAAGAAAAGGGTAGAAGTCCCATTGATAGCATGAAGATGCTACATTGAAAAAATCGTCTTTTCATTAGATTTAATTGATAGATTAAAATATGTTTCCGGTTCCATTTCAATAGCAATCAAAAGGCCTAAAAACAGATATTAGACATAATTCTTTTTGCAAATATAATAACACCATATAAATAAGGTATGCCAATATCGTTCAAAAAAATACCAATATCGTACAAAACCGTATTTACAAAGGGTTTTTCACGGTATACACCGCAGAATCTGTCCTCAAATACAACTAATCTATCATCACATCAAGCAAACGAAATTTGCTTCGACATCTCACGAACTTACAAACTTATACCCCAAAAATTCATCCTTTTATTTTTTGCGTGCGAACTGGAATAGGAATCGCACCTCATTGTTCAAGACCCTACTCACCGACCTCGTCTAAACAAGTTCTGCGCATTTTCCCAGAGAATCATATCCTTGTAAGGCTGGAGATCTGGCTCGGAAAATAGATACTCCTTCATTCGCTTCAAACTTCCCGAAAGTATCTGTGGAGTAACATAAGGATAGTCAGACCCATAGAGCAGATGGCTGGGAGAGGTAATGGTGAGCAACAAACGAATGGCTTCGGGGGAATGAGAACCTGCCAAGTCGTAATAAAGCGAGGCAAGATTCCCTTCCCAGTCAATTTCTTCTACAAGTTTTGCCCGTTGCATTACAGACGCAAGCGACTTCATTCGTGGAATGGCTATTGGCAGATAGGCACCACAATGTGGAACGACTACTCTCATGTTCGGATAACGTGCCAGCACATTACGACAGATCATATTGGCTATGGCACGTGTTGTCTCAGAAAGGTATTCCTGCATGGCAAGCGGTGTCTGTGCCATTACGTCCTGGTTGGTAGGCTCCGGCTTGTGTGGATGTAGAATGACTACGGCACGTCGCTCGTTCAGAAAAGACATCAGAGTATCCAATTCCGGTGCGCCAAGATACTGACCACGCACGTTTGTCGCTAACTTGACGCCATCGGCATGGAGCGAGTCAAGAGCGTATCGCGCTTCATCAATGGCAGCGTTCACGTCAGGCAGGGGCAATGTGGCACACCAGAGGAATCTGCCGGGGTGTTCCTTTTTAATACGGGCAGCTGCCTCGTTAGCCTGACGGATGATTTTTCGGCTCTCATGAATATCCCCAAAGTAAGGCTGCGGTGCTGCCAAGGTCAGCACAGAGGTCTTCACACCCGCCTCATCCATCCATTTCAGCTGACTGTCAACATTCCATTTGGGGAGAGGAAAGCCCTCTTCCAGCAAAGCATCATGTTCGACGAGAGCGGTAAGATAGGACTGTGGGATGATGTGGGAATGTACATCTATGAAACTTTGGGCAGATACGGTCTGAAAAAACGAAGCCATTAATAGAATTATTGTTGTTGTCTTCATAACATTACTGATAAATCCATTTTTCGATGTCGTTGACTGATACAACCTTCATCAGCAAACCCGACTTCCAATTAGTTTCGGGTTATACCAATGCCTTCATACTCATTATTTTTGAATCGTTTAATGACTATTTGAGTTTGTCATACACCTCATCAGTCACCGGTTCAAGCCATTCGTTCGAAGAGCCTTTCTCAATCTTAGTCATATAGGTAAGATGCTGAAACCATGAATCACGGGCTGCACCGTGCCAGTGCTTTACGCCCTCTGGAATGGCGATGACGGTGCCGGGAGTCATCTTGACAGCCGGTTTACCCCATTCCTGATACCAGCCTCGACCGGCAACACAGATAAGAACCTGTACACATTTATGATGAATATGCCAGTTGTTGCGACAGCGTGGCTCGAATGTTACGTTGGTAGGACCGCCATTCGCGCCATTCAGATCGGCAAGATAACTGTTGCCGATGAAATATTTGGCATAAGCCGTGTTGAGATTTCCTTTGGGCCAAACGCCGAAATCAACACTGTCAACGGTCTCCACAGATTCATTCAGCACACTTGCCACAGCCTTGGCGGTGCGGTTGGCTTCGGCTTCTCCCACCTTGGAACGCAGCAATGAGGGAATATCGCTTAGCTGTCCGATGGTCACACCCATATTCAGACTACCCGATACGTGTGCAAGCAACTGTGACTCGCAACCCGGAAGAGCAGCAATAGCACCGATAGTAACTAATTCGCGGTCGGAAAAAGATAATATGTTACGGCTGAATATGTCGCCAAAAAGATGGGCTTTGAGATAATAATCGGTCTGTGATGCGAACGTATAGTTGAACGGTTTACCACCGCAGAGTTGCGTTTGTACGCTTGTTCCAGCCTTGAGAGCATCGTAATCGCCTGGCTTCTCGTCAGTCTCTACACCCTTTTCCGTCACCAGTCCCTTCGCATCGCGGTCTTTCATGACCTGTTGCAGTGTGCTTAGGGCATTCAGTGAGCGTGGAAATCCAGTGTACGCATAAAGTTGCGAGAGCGCTTCCTTTGCCTCGCTGACGGTCAGTCCGTCGTCAAATCCTTTGTTGAGGACTGTTGCCAGTCCCTCCATATTCCCCTTGGCTTCCATAGAAGCGATGAGAACAAGTGATTGTTGTCTTGCTGTCAGTTCCATCATATGAACAGATTTTTCGTTTGTCTTACGTTTGAAGATTTTTGTCATGTTACCGGCGTCTATCGGGTCGACGTCGTTTAGCTTCAGCGACTTTACCATTTTCTTTGTCACCTCTTTGTAATGCAGGAAATGTTTCGTTTGAATATGGTGCTGATAGGCTTCGGGAGAGGCATATAGCTCTAATATGCGGAAATGGGTCTTATCCTCCTTCATCTGGCAAGGAAAGAGACAAATGACACCCGTCTCCTCCCGAATACTGGTTTCGGCAATATCCTTGCCTGCCTTAATGAACTCGTCAAGATACTGAGGATAGACCTCAATATCGGCCATGCGAACTATCTCTGTCTGTGCTTTCGCGCTGAGTGAGAGGGCGGTCATAATTGTTGCGAAAATAAGATGTTTTACCATATCCATTATTCCATTGTATGTTCCCATTCACCACGTGTGTCAACGCCTGTCGCATCTGCAAGTCGTTCAAGTAGTTCGACCTCTTCGTCCGAAAGTCTTATCTTTGCGGCATCGGCAGCCTCAAGCACATGATGTTCCTCAGTAGCACCAATAAGTGGCATCGTACCTTTGGCAATAGCCCACGCTATGCCCACCTGTGAGCAGGATATGCCATGCTTCTTGCCTACATCCTTCATACCATTGGTAAGAGCTTCGAGCTTGTCGAGTGAGGAATTGTAACGCTTACCGCGCTCGCTCCCTGCCGGAAGCGGATTCTCCTTGTTATACTTGCCCGACAGTGCGCCCTGTTCCAGCACCATGTAGGCCCAGAATTGGATGCCGTTCTCGTTACAATAGTCAAGGATTCCAGCCTTCTCCGACGAACGGTAAAGTAGGGAATAGTGATTTTGAACGGCAGAAATCTTAAAGCCGTCGTCGGCAAGAATATCGTTGGCACGAGATATCTCGTCGAGATTATGATTGGAAACGCCAATGTGTTTCACTTTGCCCGACTTCAATAAGGGAATCAGTTCCGGAGTCCAACGTTCCACATCCATCGGATTATGAATCCAGTAAATGTCTATATAGTCCAGCCCCATACGCTCCATAGAGGCCTCCGCCATTTTCTCAACGCTATTCTCGTACATCTCTGCGATTTGCGGTGTGAACTTCGTCGACAGGAACACATCCTCACGTTTCTGGTCTTTCACGAATGTTCCGAGGATGCGTTCAGACTCTCCCATTCCATAAACCGTGGCAGTGTCCCACAGGTTCAGTCCTGCTTTCATGGCAGTCTCAAATACCGGACGGAGAGTATCTTCGTCTGTCTTATTGCCAAACACGCTGTCACCACCAAAAGCTCCTGTGCCCCAAGCCCAGGTTCCCAATGCTATTTTTGTCTTTTTCTTTTCCATTTTTTATTTTATTGATTCGTCTTGAAATTACAATGCAAAATTAAGGCGGAAAACCAAAAGGATGGATAAATAATTTCCGGAAATGCCTACCATTTTTTTGGATTTACAATCAGGATTAAGTATCTTTACCTGCCGAAGAGGAAAGAACAGAAGATGAAAAAGGTGTTAGAGATAAATTCTGTCAATGATTACGCGGAACATGTCGGTGCCGAAATACTCCATCCGCTGGTCAGCGTTATTCACTATAACGAACTGGAACACTGTCGACACAGCCTGAACAACTATGGTGTGTACGGACTTTTTCTGATGGAGGAAAGCCCCTATACACTTTCCTACGGACAAGGAGTGTATGAAGCAGGACACCATTCGATGATTTGTGTCGCACCGGGACAGATTGGTGGTGTGTCAGACACAGGCGAAGAGATACAGCTGAAAGGCTGGGTGCTGCTCTTTGCTCCGGAGCTTATAGCCGGGACACAGCTCGAACAACAGATGGAAGACTATCATTTCTTCTCTTATTATCAGAGTGAAGCGTTGCGCATGCAGCCCGACGAATGGCGTACGATAGTAAGCTGCATTAAGATGATTTGCTATGAGCTGCGGGTTTCTCCCGACGCATCCCGACAACAACAAATACTTATCACCTACTTGCAACTTATTTTGGAATACTGTTCCCGATTCTATGAGCGACAGTTTCACACGGAAGCAGTCAGCTGTAATAACGATATCCTGAAACGTTTCGATAAGTTACTTCATCAATATTATAAAGAAAACCGACAAGCGAAATACGGTATCCCAACCGTAAAATACTGTGCACAGGAACTCTTTTTATCGCCTAGCTACTTTGGAGATATCATTCGTCAACTCACAGGAGAAACCGCTATCCACTCTATCCGTAAATTTGTCATGCAAAAAGCACAGAGTCTTCTGGCAGAAGGCAAAACTGTGTCGGAAACAGCTTTTGCACTTGGTTTTGACTATCCACAACACTTCAGCCGTCAGTTTAAAGCTTTTTTTGGAGTATCACCAAAACAATCATTACAGGATAGAGAAAAGCCTTTTGTCGCATCCTAGCCTATTACAATCTGACTTTGTATACTCAAATACAACTCATAAACCTGAACCCATTTTTCTGCAAGGCCTCCGCAGCATTGTTGCAAAGACCAGACAGCGATGTTGCAGAGACCAGACAGTAACGCTGCCAAGCCTTTGCAGTTTTTTTAAAAGTTGACAAGTAGACAAGAGGCAAATAGTTATCAACTATCTGTTGAAAACTCTGTGGATAATTCCTCTCATAACTAGAGGATAACTATGTGGATATCCACACAGACTATAAAAGGTCTTTATATAAGTGAATATCCACAGGGTTATCAGGCTGATTTCAGTAAGTTTTCCACAGATTTACAACAAAAAAAGATATAAACTTATTAATTTTGCACGTAAACATCCATTTTTATGGAAAACAACCGTATTGCTCTGATTATCAATTAATAAATATCAAACAGACTGTGCATAACTCAAAATAAAAGGTTGATAAGCAAAATAGCAAAAAATAAGGATAGAAGTTATCAACTTATCCACGCTATATCATACCTTTCATCTTCTTTTTTTAAAAAGAGAAATAAAAAGAAATATTATAATAAAGTGGTGTTGGAAAAGTCGACAGAGACAAATATCAAGCTGAGTGTCATTGTTCCGGTGTACAATGTGGAAACGACATTGAATAGCTGTCTGGAAAGCATCTTCAGTCAGCACGTGGCCGATATGGAGGTAATCTTGATAGATGACGGATCGACAGACGGGTCGGCCGAAACATGCAATCAATGGGCTGAAAAGGAAGAACGGCTCACAGTGATACACCAGATTAATGGCGGACTGAGCCAGGCACGCAATACGGGTATCAGTCGGGCGCATGGTCAGTATATTACTTTCGTTGATTCAGACGACGTTATCATCGGAAATACGTATGCCGGATTACTGGATATATTGGCAGAACATCCTGAATACGACATGCTGGAATATGGTGTGTCGCTGCATCATGGTAGTTGCAGGCAGCGCAGAATGTCGTTTGGAGACGTTACCTATACTGATATGAAGGAATACTGGATTCAGACTGAAGCCTACAGGCATGCTTATGCGTGGAATAAAATATATCGGAAGAAATTGTTTGATAACGTCAGGTTTCCAGTGGGTAAGTTGTTTGAAGATATTTATACGTTACCGCTCCTGCTGGAAAAGGCATCGTGTGTGGTTACCACATCGCAGGGATTGTATGGGTACTGTGACAATCCGCGTGGACTGACGGCACTGGCCGGCGGTGCTGCCCATGAGCAGTTGCTCGACGCTCAACTACAGATGTTCGCCCGTTTGACAGACTACGAAGATACAAAAGCCATGAGCAGATATTACTTGTTTTTGCTCAACAGGCAGATAACGGTGTGCAGACTGACGGGCAAACGGCCTGTCCTCCCCTATTATCGGGCCAGGCTCTTGCAAGAATTTGGTTATGTCGGACTTATTAAAATAGGTGTGTTGCGCCTGGTGGGAGTCGGGGGTGCATGTAGATTGTTTAGAATGATGAAACGATGAAACAGAGATTGAGAATACTGCTCATAGGTGAATACAGCAATGTTCATAATACATTGGCCCAGGGATTGAGAGCTTTGGGGCATGAGGTGACGGTGATGAGTAATGGAAATACGTGGAGAAATTATCCGCGCGACATAGATATATCACGACGACCGGGCAAGTGGGGACGTTTGTGTTATGTGTTAAGGCTATGCAGATTGTTACCGAAGATGCGCGGATATGATGTCGTACAGTTGATTAATCCTGTTTTTCTTGATTTAAAAGCGGAGCGCATATTTCCTGTTTATCGCTATTTGCGCAAACATAACAAGAAAGTTTTTCTCGGTGCTTTCGGTAATGACTACTATTGGGTCAATACCGGTTGTACCACAATGCCGCTACGCTATGGTGATTTCAATATGGGGAAGCAACTCCGAAATACGAAAGATGCACTTTTACACAGGGGAGAATGGCTTGGCACAGCAAAGGAACGATTGAATAAAATGATAGCCGCCGATTGCGATGGCATCATTGCCGGACTGTATGAATACTGGGTTTGCTATCAGCCTGTGTTTCCACAGAAGACCGTATTTATTCCTTTTCCGATAGTACCTTTAAAAGATACTCCCGATTGTTCGTATCACGAGCCTTTGAAAATATTTATAGGTATTGACAGAATGCGCTCGGAATACAAAGGGACTGACATTATGCTGCGGGCGGCAAAGGCTATTAAGAAGCGCTATGCTGACCGGGTGGAACTACGAACAGCAGAAGATTTACCTTTTGAGGAATACCGTAAGCGTATGGATGGCAGCGATGTGATTCTCGATCAGCTGTATAGCTACACACCTTCGATGAATCCACTGGAAGCCATGAAGAAGGGAATAGTGTGTGTGGGAGGTGGAGAACCGGAGAATTACGAGATACTGAACGAATCGGAATTGCGCCCTATCGTGAACGTACTGCCCAATGAGGAAAGTGTGTATGGGGCGTTGGAACAACTGGTAGTTCACCCTGAACGTATCCCTCAGTTGAAGAAAGAAAGCGTGATGTACGTACGTCGACACCATGACTATATTGACGTGGCACGGAAGTATGAAGCCTTGTATAGGGGAAATGATGAGAAGTGAATGAAGACAGATTTCCCTATATAATATATGGTGTATGCTTTCTTAAATTAAGTAAATTATCCCTCTATTCCAAAAGTTTGGGGTAAATTTGCAATTTAAATCGAGAACTTTTCAATCATGAGTTTAACAAGTATTGTAGGAAAGGTTTTTCTTCCCCGTCAGAAATCTTTGGAACTTCATCAAGAGCGAGGCATGGACTTGCAACATACGGTGTTGCAACAGTTGCTGCGTCATGGTAAAGAGACGGAATATGGAAGAAATCATTTGCTCAATCATACCCATACATACGAGGAATTTGTAAAAAACGTACCGGTCAATACGTACGAGGACCTGAAGGACGACATAGACCGGATGCGCCACGGAGAGGCCGATGTGTTGTGGCCGGGTACAGTGAAATGGTATGCCAAGTCGTCGGGAACGACCAACGACAAGAGTAAATTCATCCCAGTATCGGCTAGTGGTCTGCACAAGATACACTATCAAGGGGGTAAGGACGTGGTGGCGATGTATCTGCGCAATTATCCTGAGAGCCGACTTTTTGACGGAAAGAGCTTGATTCTGGGTGGTAGCCACTCGCCAAACTATAATCTGCCAGGATCGATGGTGGGCGACCTGAGTGCTATATTGATAGAAAATATCAATCCGTTTGCCAATTTGGTGCGTGTACCGAAGAAGCAGACAGCTCTGTTGAGCGACTTTGAAGTGAAGCGCGACCGCATAGCCCGCGAGACATTAAACAAGAATGTGACCAACCTGTCGGGTGTTCCGTCGTGGATGTTGAGCGTACTGGTGAGGGTGATGGAGCTGAGCGGAAAAAAGCATCTGGAAGAAGTGTGGCCCAATCTGGAAGTATTCTTCCACGGAGGTATAGCCTTTACGCCCTACCGTTCGCAGTATGAACAGCTCATCACGTCGCCCAATATGCACTATATGGAGACGTATAATGCCAGCGAAGGATTCTTCGGTATACAGGACGATCCACAGGATAAGTCGATGTTGTTGATGCTCGACTACGATGTGTTCTATGAGTTTATGCCAATGGATGAGTTTGGAAGCGATAATCCTACGATAGTTCCGCTCGAAGGAATAGAAGTGGGAAAAAACTATGCCATGCTCATTACTACTTCGTGTGGATTGTGGCGATACATGATAGGCGACACCGTGAGCTTTACGAGCAAGAATCCTTATAAGTTTATCATTACCGGCCGGACCAAGTATTTTATCAATGCTTTCGGCGAAGAACTGATTATGGACAATGCCGAAAAGGGATTGGCGTATGCTT
Source organism: Prevotella mikamonis (assembly GCF_055381405.1). Taxonomy (NCBI): domain Bacteria; kingdom Pseudomonadati; phylum Bacteroidota; class Bacteroidia; order Bacteroidales; family Prevotellaceae; genus Prevotella; species Prevotella mikamonis. The sequence goes on along the minus strand of NZ_AP035785.1, from coordinate 2,206,937 downwards.
GTGAGAAGACGGGTGCAGAGGTGTCTGAATATACTGCCGCTCCCGTATTTATGGATAGCAGGGCAAAATGTTGCCATCAATGGGTGATAGAATTTGCCAAGACGCCTGCCAGCCTGAGTGAATTTGGTGATTTGCTGGACCGTCGCCTACAGGAACTTAATAGTGATTACGAGGCCAAACGTTTCCACGACATCACTTTGCAGCATCTGGAAATAGTGAAAGCGCGCCCGAATCTCTTCAATGACTGGCTGAAGTCGAAGGGAAAGATGGGCGGACAACATAAAGTTCCACGTCTCAGTAACACGCGAAAGTTTATAGACGAGATTCTTGAAATGCAGAATTCATCGGTTTACGATGCTGCTTCGAGAGCTTAAAAAAATAAAGGAAAACCGGCAATACAGATATATGAATAGAATGAAAGGAATAAACCGACGGCTTTTCAATAACTTACATATCATAGCATTACTGGCTATGATTGCCGGTATTGCATCGTGTGCCAGGATGGGAAATCCCGATGGTGGATGGTATGACGAGACACCTCCGAAGGTACTGGGGGCTACACCGGCCGATAAAGGTATAAATGTTACTTCGAAACGCATCAGGATACAGTTTGATGAATTCATCAAACTGGAGAATGCCAGTGAGAATGTAATTGTCTCTCCGCCTCAATTAGAAACGCCTGAAATAGTGGCTTCGGGCAAATATATAGATGTGAAACTGATAGATTCGTTGAGACCTAACACCACATATACGGTGGATTTCAGCGATGCTATCAGTGATAACAACGAGAATAATCCACTGGGCAACTATACTTACAGCTTCTCTACGGGTAGTGAGATAGATACGATGGAGGTGTCGGGATATGTATTGGAGGCCGCTAATCTGGAACCGATGAAAGGTATCTTGGTGGGTCTTTATGCAAATATGGCCGACTCTGCTTTCCATAAGTTGCCCATGCTGCGTGTGAGTAGGACCGACAGTCGTGGCCATTTTGTTATCAAAGGCGTGAAGCCGGGGAAATATCGCATCTATGCTTTGCAGGATATGGATGGTAATTACATGTTCAGTCAGAAGAGCGAGATGATAGCTTTCAGTCACGATACTATCACGCCATCGGTGAAAGAGGATTTTCGTCAGGATACCACATGGACCGATACGCTGCACATTGCTGCCATCGACAGAGTGCAATATCATCATTATATGCCCGATGATGTGGTGTTGCGGGCGTTTACAGAGGTGTTGACCGACCGATACTATATCAAGAGTGAGCGCAGCGAAGCCAATAAGTTTACCTTGTTTTTCAGTTATGGTAATACGCAATTACCTGAAATTAAAGGTCTTAACTTCAATGAGAAAGATGCCTTTATCATTGATACCAATCTGAAACAAGATACGATTACCTATTGGCTGAGAGATACGGCGCTGGTAAATCAAGACACGTTGCACATGGATATGACCTACTTGATGACCGATAGTCTGGGTAAACTGGTCAGCCATACCGAACCGTTGGAAATTCTTTCCAAGCAGCCCTATGCCAAGCGTATGCGCGAAAAGCGGAAAGAGATGGACGAATGGAAGAAGAAAAGCGAAAAAGCCAGGAAGAAAGGTGAACGCTTTGACAGTATCATGCCGCTCAAACCATTGGCTATGGATGTCAGGGTGAGCACACAATTAGACCCTGACAAGAATATACAATTCATATCGTCGGCACCGCTTGAAGGTGTTGATACGACGAAGATACATCTCTATGCCAAGCACGATTCGTTGTGGTACAGGTCGCCATTCCTTTTCAGGCAGTTGGCAAAACGGTCGGACGATGGAACGATGATACAGCCCGACAGCCTGCAACATGGATTGAAATACGAGCTTGTGGGCGAATGGAGACCCGATATTGAGTATAGTCTGGAGTTGGATAGTACGGCATTTGTAGACATCTATGGCAATGTATCGGCTAAGTCGAAATATGGTTTCAAGGTAAAATCGAACGATGAATACAGCACATTGTTGGTGACTTTGCAGGGTATGGATTCGCTGAATATGGTGGTACAGCTGCTCGATTCCAGCGACAAAGTGGTGAAGGAAGTGAAGGCAACAGACAATCAGGCCGAATTCTTCTATCTCTCTCCGGGCGAATACTATATGCGCTTGTTTGTCGACCGTAATGGAAATGGTATCTGGGATACGGGTAAATACGACGAAGACCGGCAGCCTGAAGAGGTATATTATTATCCTCAAAAGTTGGAATGCCGTGCCAAATGGGATATTACAGAGTCGTGGAATCCGAAATCTACCAGTCTTGACAGGCAGAAACCTGGGGCTATAACAAAGCAGAAATCAGAAAAGAAACGCACTGTTCAGCATCGTAATGCCGAACGGGCAAGACAATTAGGCAAACAATATGTGCCTGGAATTTAAACTATAATATATGGACAGAATAACTAGAAATATCATAGCCGTGATGCTGTTGCTATTTGCTACGACAGCCAGTCACGCTCAGTGTTCGTTTCGGAACACAGCTTTCAAGTCGGGAGAATTTCTTTCTTACAATCTATACTATAACTGGAAGTTTGTGTGGGTCAAAGCCGGTACAGCTTCTATGTCTACCGTTCAGAGCAATTATAACAGCAAATTGGCCTACAGATGCAGTCTTACCACGCGCGGAAGTGAACGGGTAGACAATATGTTTGTGTTGCGCGACACACTGCTTTGCTATAATACGCTTGATTTAGAGCCGCTTTATTATCGTAAAGGAGCGCGCGAAGGCAAGCGCTATACGGTCGACGAGGTGTTCTATAATTACGATGGTGGTAAGTGCAATCTGCGCCAACATCGCCAGCACAATGATGGTACGCATTCGTGGGAACGACATTCCTATAGTGATTGTGTATATGATATGGTGAGTATTTTCATGCGTGCACGCTCGTTTGATCCTACGAATTGGAAGAAAGGAAAGGTGGTAAAATTTCCCATTGCCGATGGAAATGGACGTACACCGGCACAGATTCGCTTCGATGGAGTGAGTGTGGTGAAGGGTGATAATGGTGTGAAATACCGTTGTCTGCGTCTGGCTTATATGGAATGGAGCGAGGGAAAATTCAAGCGTATCGTCGATTTCTATGTCACAGACGACGAGAACCATGTTCCTGTGCGGCTCGACATGTTTCTCAGATTTGGCTCTGCCAAGGCCTTTCTGGTCAATGCCAGAGGACTCCGCAACCCTATCCAGTCTATAGAAAAGTAGGTGGCAAAGGGTATATAATGAAAAAAGCCGCTGTTCTCCGAGGAGAAATAGCGGCCTAATGAAAGGAGGAGTGGTGCCACCAGGAATCGAACCGGGGACACAAGGATTTTCAGTCCTTTGCTCTACCAACTGAGCTATGGCACCAACAGTTGCTTTTCGAAAGCGAGTGCAAAGATACACTTTTTACGTAAGTCTGGCAAATTTTTCAGATAGAAAATATCCATATTCAAAAAAATACCGTACCTTTGCAACACCAATCGGGATGTAGCGCAGTTGGTAGCGCACTACGTTCGGGACGTAGGGGTCGGGCGTTCGAGTCGCCTCATCCCGACTTGAAGACAGTTTATCGGTGTTGTGATGTCAACCTGATAAACTGTTTTTTTATTTTCCTGCCCTTATGTATGCACAAGTGTATGCGCCGCAGGGGCATGACTATGGACGAATGGAAATATCTTTGCAGTGATACTAACAAATCAAAAAGTAATACTGTATGGATAACAAGAATCAAAACATGATGCTGTCTCCTCATTTTTCGCTTTGGGAAATGACGCGTTCGGGGACGGCAGAGCAGTTGGGTATCGAGAATATACCTAATGCTGAAGAGGTAGAAAACCTGAGATTGCTGTGTAAATATGTGTTAGAACCTTTGCGACAACGCTTCGGTCGCATCATTATTACAAGCGGATTCAGATGTGAAGCATTGAATAATCGTGTGAGAGGTGTGCCCACTTCGCAGCATCTATGTGGTCAGGCTGCCGACATACATATCTCGAATCGGGAGATGGGCATGCGCTACTTCAATTTCATTAAAGACAATTTGGTGTTCGACCAACTGCTCTTTGAGCGCAGATTAAAGAATGGTTGTCTGTGGTTGCATGTGAGTTACAACGCTTCAAACAATCGTAGAAAAATAGGTATATTGAGTATGAAATAAGATGAAAAAGGCTATCCTGAGCAATTAGGATAGCCTTTTTTGTTGTTTATAGCCTTATGTCGGCGATGAATTTTTCTACTCCTGTTCGGATAGAATGTAGTCCGAAGTCGGCCGGATTGATTTCCTTTATCGGAATCCATAGACATTCATCGGCATCGTCGGCAGCTTTTAAATCACTGATATTGTCCACGTGGCAACGGAAAAATAAGTCGAGGGTCGGTATTGTCAAGCCACTATACACATATAGGTTGGGCTGACTGAAGAGGTATTCTGCACGCGTCACATGGAGTCCGGTTTCCTCTTTCACCTCGCGGCATACACCCTCTTCGACAGTCTCACCGGCATCGGCGAATCCTCCGGGAAGGTCGAGTGTACCTTTGGCAGGGTCTTTTTTACGTCGCACCACAAGCATTTCGCCGTGCTGATTGGTGATGATGGCGGCATTGGCACTGCTCGGATTCATGAACAATTCGAATCCACAATCGCCACAGACCTTGCTTTTATCGCTGTTGGCAGTAAACTTCTGGCTGCCACAGACAGGACAATAACTGTATTTATCGAGCAACATAATGGTTACCAATTATCGGTTCTGAAGGGGAATAGCGGCAATAATGCACCGTTTTTCACATTGCCATAGCCCCAGTTGTTGAAGGCATAGCGCACGGCCACGGGCTTCTTCACCTCAGGACAGGTGATAATGATGCCCTTGGTGTAGTAGTAGTGTGCATTGGCTTTATGGAAAACACGGTCTTCGCCGGCCACTTCAAATCCTTGTAAATCTTCATATCGGTTGATACTTCTGTAGTCGTTTTTCAGGTGAACGTAGCAAGTATCATTGCTTATTCTGAGATCTTTGAAGCTGGCACTCTCACACATAATCTCCTTCATGTCGTAGGTTTTGTTCAGTGCTTGCCATGCCAGTCGCTCCCCCACTTGTCTTTTTTGTGCCGGATGTATCTGGTCGCTCTCATAAGGATATACCAGGTCGTCGGTACATACAATGCCACTGTTGGGGATAACGAGCGAAGCATTATATTGTTGTTCTCGCAACAAAGCCCCCTCGTCGCCGTCTTTCTTGCCATAATTATATGGAGCTATCTGCACAAAGTAGAAAGGTATCTGGCCAAGTTTGAAGTCGCGGCGCCACTGCTCTACCAACATTTTCAGTCGGTTGGTATATTGTCCGGCCGGATCGCCCACGTTAGAGCAGCCTTGATAATAGAGTATTCCCTTGACGGTATAGTTGAGTATGGGATTGAAAGTGCCGTTGCCCCATACCAGCGGACGATGATATCCGGTCTTGTATTTCTTGATTATCTGTGCTGTATCCAGTGGTTCTTGCGTATATTTTTTCAGATTGGCTTCGTCGAGCCATCCTTCTACGCGTGTTCCCCCCTTGTTTGCCATGATGATGCCTACAGGGATGTCGAGCGCCTTGTTCACCACTTGTGCAAAGAAATATCCTGTAGCCGAAGCATAAGCTACCGTTTCGGGGCTTATCACTCTCCATTCGCCACCGCGGGCGTCTTCCTGTGGCTTCATGGCCATAGTGCTTGGAATGGGCATATAATGGATGCCACTGTATTGACGGGCTTCTGTCACGGCCTTGTTATACCCTTCTACGGGGCAGTTGTCAAATCCTTTGACGGGCATCTCCATGTTGCTTTGTCCTGCACACACCCATACTTCGCCGGCCAATACATTCTTGACGGTAGTCATGTCGCCATCGTCGAAGGTGATGCTGAAGGGCGTATAGCTGGCTTTCGGAGTTGCTACTTCTACGAGCCATTTACCATCTTTGCCCGTTTTCACCTGGTAACTCTTCCCGTTCCAGGATGTCGTTACCTTGACGGGCGTACCCGGTTTGTCCCAGCCCCATAGTCGGGCATTGGTGTTTTGCTGGAGAATCATGTTGTCTCCAATCATCCGTGGAAGTCTCACTTTGGCATAGCTGCCCAAAGTTACGGCAACCAATGCTGAGCATAGTACAATTCGTTTTAGCATGTTCTTTTGTTTGTTTAGATATATCAAATGCAATATTACGAAAAAAACGGCTATTTTTATTCTTATTTGTCCATAAAAAAGAGACGATGTTCCAGCATCGTCTCTTTTCGTATATAGTGTTTCTTGTGATTTCGTTTACAGCAGAGCCTTGATTTCGCTGTCCAGGTCTTTCACTTGAACGTCGCGCTTTACGAGCGTGTTGTCACGGCCAATGAGGAAGAAGGTGGGAATGCTCTGTACGTTGTATTGCGACAATATCGGACTGCTCGGTCCGTTCTCGTCGCGCACACTGATCCAAGGCAGGGCGGCAGTCTGTGTCTTCCAAAAGTGTTCGTCGGGGTCGACAGACACCTGATAAATCTCAAATCCGGCAGCATTATACTTGTTGTAGAGCGAACGCATCATCATAATACGCTTCGGACTTTCCGGTGTACTGAACGCATGGAAGTCGAGCAACACCACTTTTCCGGCCAGTTGGGTCAGACTGCGCATGTTACCGCGGTTGTCGCGCAGTGGAACATCAATCAGTCCGGCCACCTTTACCTTGCTGGCATCTATGGTAGCGGCCTGCTGTTTGGCTTCGAGTATGCGCACATCTTTCATTCCCTCGATGGCAATATTGTGCAGGTTGAGTCCACGTTCGGCCTTGGGATAATAGGTATCCCAACTTGTAGCCACGGCAGCAAACACCTTGATATCGTCCTTGTTGTTGCGCGGATTGAAGATGAGCGAGTTCACATTGCCCAGCGTGAAAGCCTGGAAGAGGGCAAAATAGCTGTATGCCTTCATCGGTTCTTTGAAGATATACTGTATCTTCACGTTGTTCTTATAGGCCGTGAGCACCTTACCCACACTGTCTTCTACTGCCTCTACGCCCATACCGGGGTTGTTGGCGATGGCGTTTATCTGTGCCTGAAGTCCCATTTGCATCAGGGCCAGTTCCTTGATTTTGGCACAGTTGTCGCTACCGCTGACCTCATATTTCGAAGCCATCGTAGGATACGATGCTTTCACATTCACGGTCTCGGTAGAGTCGATAGACAGATTGATAATCTGGCCGGCAATGCGCAGACGGTAGAATTCGGGTGCATCGGTAGCCTTCTCATCGAAGCTGAAACGACCATCGGCATCCAGTTTTACAGAGTCTGTGACTACCGGACCATTGAGGCTCATGTTTTCAAAGTAGAGCACAGAGTCTTTGGCATCGGTAATCTCACCGTTGACATGGAATTTCTTGTTGTTGCAAGAGACGAAACTCAAGCTTGCCAGTGTGATGATGGCTGTAATGTGGAGTCTAGATATATTCATTGATTAGGTTATTTCATGTTTTGCATACAAAAGTAATAGAAATGGGTCGAAACACAAAATTAATTGTTTTGTTTTTTACACCATTTCACAGACATCTACACCCGTTATGAACGGGGGGCTGTGGAAATCGTTCCACCGTCTTGTCAGAATTGTCTCATCAGTGCATGACCGACATAGACGGCCACCAATCCCGTTGCCAGACTGACACCGGCATATAGAGCTGCCGTGAGCGGATGGCCGTCGCGTAGGAGCATGAGGTTCTCGTTGCAGAAGGTAGAGAACGTGGTAAGACCGCCGCACAGGCCCACTGTGAGAAATAATTTCATGTCGCCGCCGGCCCAGGCCACGCGTGCCGACAGGCCATAGAAGATGCCTATGAGCAGGCAGCCTAGCACGTTGACCACCCATGTGCCGTAGGGAAACACCGAGAGAATGCTGCCCTGAATGGAGCGCGAGAGCAGAAAGCGGAGCACCGTCCCTATGGCTCCGCCCATTGCCACTATCAGTATAGTTCGTATCATCAGCGTGTAAAGGTACTCATTTTCATGGTTTTACGTATGCCTTGAAGCTGTTTTTTACGTATAGGGAATCTATCGGGACGGGGAAACCCTTGAAAGTGTAGGGAAAATCCCCCTCGTGTATATGGAAAACCCCTTGCCGATGACGCATATCCTGCCTAACTTTGCAACCATCAAACAGTCAATGGACAAAAGTTAGAGAGCAAACATAAAGAATTAGAGAGTTATAAAAATCAGGATGATGACTGTTGATTATAGGTATTAGGTTTATACTTTAGGTATTGAAGATAGATAACTCAAGTTACATGACGTATTGTGTATGTGGCAGGTTTTTATTCCGAGAACGGGGTGAAACCTGCTTTTTTCGTGTTTGTTGACAAATGGAATGAGAGTATTTAGTATATTTGCATACACTTGAACAAAGAAAGGAGATACGTTATGAAAAGACAACCCAAAATGTATCATGAGGACGATTTCGACCTTGAGAATGTATACAACGAAGACGACGATTTCTTTCGTAGCTACGAATGTGTGTAAAATCCAAAGATGATAAAAGGGAGTAATCGGCAGCATGATTACTCCCTTTTTTGCGTTATAGTCGTGCTTGTGAATTTTAGTAGAGTATAATTTTACAATGATAAATCAACTATAGAGTGATTCTACGACATCCTTATTGATACTATAAGTACGATTTTTATTACTACCTTCGGGAGATATTATATGAATTGCAGTAAGTGCCTGAAGGTATTCCCTGGTCCTTGATATACTTTTACCTATGACATTGGCTATAATATCTGTTTTTGAATGGTCGTTTGATATTATGTAACAAACAATCTCAACAAGGTTATCAACTATATCGGTGGTAATTGATAGTTTGTCGTTGATATTTGGAGTTGTAGATAGTTTTTCGTTGATAAAACTCTTTATTTTTATTTTTTCGTTGATATTTTCTCCATTTTTTTCTGTTTTGACTTTATTATTAACGACATCGTTGATAATAGTATCGTAGTCATCATATAATTGAAGCATAGCCTCTACATCTTGCTCATGTCCATTGAATGGTAGAGTGAGGATGGTTCTATCTACTTCTCCTTCTTTCTCTATGATTGAAGCATCAGTGTGATAGACAGTATTCCATACATGTATGATGCCATTCAAACCGCTTCCGGCACGTTCTCCAAAACGGATAAGTGAGAAAAATTTAAGAATGGTACTGTTACGAGGGTCTGATACTCCACCTCCTATAGCCTCTTTCTTTGGGATACGAAGGCGTCCTGGGTTGGCAAAGACGAAACCGTCTTTGTTTTTAGATATGACAATTCCCTGTCTTCCCCAATAATCGGCATTCGACAGGGTGTTGACAACAGCTTCGCGCAGCAGTTTGTGCATGGGTGTATCATCGATTCTTTGTATTCCTTTAAGAACAAATGGAATTTTTAGATTCGACTGAAGTTTTGGAAGAATCTTAAATGTAAAGTCAAATAAATTGCCACTCCAATCTCCTGAAGCTGATGTGATTCTGTCTTTCCATCGGGTAACACCTATCATTACACGGTCTTCTTGGTAATCAAGGAAATATTGGGGAAAATGATTGGTTATCTCATATTCATAGCCAAACATTAGCAAACCAGCTTCAGTAGGATGATATTGTCCATCGTTTGCCACAGATATAGCTTTAATGCGGCGGAGAAACATATTGTTGTCAAGTTGATTCCAAAGGTGGTTTGGATTGGTACTTTTAAAAACATTGCGATAGCTATTGATACTTTCCTCGCAAAATACATTCATTCCCATATCCTTGATAGGCGTTGCGTCAAGCGAAGAATTTGAAGCATCACGTAGTATGGCACTAATCTCTTCGATAGAACACAAGTGATCTCCTTCATTCCATCTTCGATAAGTACCTCTGCGAGGGTCTTGTCCTTTATAGACAGGGCGAGCTGTACGTTCTGCCCGTGGTACTTCGACTACCAGAATATCTTTGTTTTCTAGTGTGGCAACATAGACCATACTATTGGTTACGATGTTGTGGCTAATCTTTTGACGGTTGTTGACCATATTCCAAAAGTCATTCTTCATCTTTTCGGCATCTGCCAATCCGTCTTTCATGTAGAGTGTGTGGTCTGTTTTCTCTTCTACCCCCAAGAGAATTGTTCCACCATCAGTATTTGCAAAAGCAGAATAGGAATCCCAAAAAGAATCAGGAAATCCTCCTTTTGCGCTTTTTGCTTCAAGATGGCAGTCTTCTTTCATGCCAAGTATGTGCGATAGGTCTATCATATTTGTGATTCTAACATTATGGGTCATCATGATTGTCAACAACAATCTTTGGTTGTAAAGGTACAAAAATAAGTGATACAATGGAAGATTTAATCAAATAATATTGAGGGTTAGTAAGAGATAACTCAATGACTTATCAACTTAAAAACTCAATAGCTCATCAACTCAAAAACTAACAATCTAACACTTAAAAAACTGCAAGGCCGCGGCAGCGTTGCTGTTTGGCCTTTGCACGAAAACTGCTAAATCTCTGCAACATTGCTGCCGAGCCTTTGCAGTAATGTGATAATTTGCTAAATAATCGGGATTTTCGTCTTGACTTATCTATGAAAGCAGTATCTTTGTAACGAAATATTTTTTAGATGTCAATCAAAACAATAAAGTTTTAATTTTTTAGATGAACGTAATTACAAAAACAGTTCAATTGCCTGATGGAAGAACTATCACGATTGAGACCGGAAAAGTTGCAAAACAAGCCGATGGTGCTGCGGTACTCCGCATGGGCAACACCGTACTCCTCGCAACCGTTTGTGCAGCTAAGGATGCCGTTCCGGGTACAGATTTCATGCCTTTGCAAGTAGATTATCGCGAGCAGTACAGTGCTGCCGGCCGTTTTCCCGGCGGATTTACCAAGCGCGAAGGCAAAGCCAGTGACAACGAGATTCTCACTTCTCGTCTGATAGACCGTGCACTGCGCCCCCTTTTCCCTTCTAATTACCATGCTGAAGTTTATGTTCAAGTGATGCTTCTTTCAGCCGATGGCGTGGACCAACCGGATGCACTGGCTGGTTTTGCAGCTTCTGCCGCTATGGCTTGTTCAGATATTCCCTTCGACTATTCTATCTCTGAGGTTCGCGTGGCACGCATCAATGGCGAGTACGTGATCAATCCTACATTCCAGCAGATGGCAGATGCCGATATGGACTTGATGGTGGGTGCCACCAAGGACAATATCATGATGGTGGAAGGCGAGATGGACGAAGTGTCGGAGCAGGATTTGATTGGTGCGTTGAAGGTAGCTGCCGAGGCCATCAAGCCTATGTGCGAGTTGCAGGACGAGCTGTCCAGGGAGCTGGGCACGGACGTGAAGCGCGCTTACGATCACGAGATTAACGACGAAGACCTGCGCCAGCAGATTAAGAGCGAGTTGTATCAGTCGGTTTACGACGTCAACAAGCAGGCTCTTGAGAAGCATGCCCGCATGGATGCCTTCGATAAGATATTGGCCGACTTCATTGAGAAGTACGATGCAGCACATACCGACCTTTCGGCCGACGAACTGGATGAGAAGCATGCCGAGGCTCATCGCTACTACGACGACGTGATGCGCGACGCCATGCGCCGTTGCATTCTCGACGAGGGTATGCGTCTTGACGGTCGCAAGACCACCGAAATTCGTCCTATCTGGAGCGAGGTTTCTGCCCTTCCAATGCCTCACGGAAGTGCTATCTTCCAGCGTGGCGAGACGATGTCGCTGTCTACTTGTACACTTGGTACGAAGCTCGACGAGAAGATGATCGACGATGTGCTCGACAAGAGCTACATGCGTTTCCTGCTTCACTACAACTTCCCACCGTTCTCTACAGGCGAGGCGAAGGCTCAGCGTGGCGTAGGTCGTCGCGAAATCGGCCACGGCCACTTGGCATGGCGCGGTCTGAAGGGTCAGATTCCTACAGACTTCCCTTACACAGTGCGTCTGGTAAGCCAGATTCTGGAGTCTAACGGTTCGTCTTCTATGGCTACCGTATGTGCCGGAACATTGGCATTGATGGATGCCGGTGTGCCGATGAAGAAGCCCGTATCGGGCATCGCTATGGGACTGATTAAGAATCCGGGCGAAGAGAAGTTCGCAATCTTGAGCGACATCCTGGGCGACGAAGACCACTTGGGCGATATGGACTTCAAGACCACTGGTACGAAAGACGGCTTGACAGCTACCCAGATGGACATCAAGTGCGACGGTCTGAGCTTCGAAATCCTGGAACAGGCATTGATGCAGGCAAAGGCTGGACGCGAGCATATCCTCGACAAGATGATGGAGACCATCTCCGAACCGCGTGCAGAAATGAAACCGCAGGTACCTCGTATCGAGGCTTTCGATATTCCTAAGGAATTCATCGGCGCTATTATCGGCCCTGGCGGAAAGATTATCCAGCAGATGCAGGAAGACACCGGCGCTACCATTACTATCGACGAGAGCGACGGCAAGGGCCACGTACAGGTATCAGCTCCCAACAAGGATGCTATTGATGCAGCGTTGGCAAAGATTAAGGCCATCGTGGCTATCCCCGAAATAGGCGAGGTCTACGACGGTACTGTCCGCTCTGTCATGCCTTATGGCTGTTTCGTAGAGATTCTGCCGGGCAAGGACGGTCTGCTCCACATCAGCGAAATCGACTGGAAGCGTCTTGAGACTGTAGAAGATGCAGGTATCAAGGAAGGCGACAAGATACAGGTGAAACTGCTTGAAATTGACCCCAAGACTGGTAAATACAAGCTCTCTCGCCGTGCATTGCTGCCCAAACCTGAAGGTTATGTAGAACGTGAGCGTCGTCCACGTCGCGAGAACAACGGCGAACGTCGTCCTCGTAGAGACGGAGACCGTCAGCCACGTCACGAGCATAGCGAGAGCAACGACTAAGCCTTATATATAATAAGGTGTAGTTTACAGTTCGGGCCATGCGGCCCGGATGTAGACAACACACATAGAAAAATCCTTCTCATGGTTTGATGAAAACCGTGGGGAGGATTTTAATTTTTGCCAAAATATTTGCACGTATTGTTTTTTTTGCTATCTTTGCAATATCGAATGAGATATATTTTTAAAGACACATATTATACATTAACATAAAAACGAACAAGATTATGGAAAAGAACGAAATTTACCGTTGCAGTAAGTGCGGAAATATTGTAGAAGTAGTGAATGTAGGTGGCGGTCCTCTCGCCTGTTGCGGCGAGCCTATGGAGCTTGTAAAAGAGAACAGTGTAGATGCAGCTACCGAGAAGCACGTGCCTGTAGTAGAGAAGATTGAAGGCGGATACAGAGTGACTGTAGGTTCTGTGGCTCACCCGATGTTGGAAGAGCACTCTATCCAGTGGATAGAACTCATCGCCGGCGATACTGTAATGCGTAAGTATCTGAAGCCGGGCGACGCTCCTGTAGCTGAATTCAAGACCGACGCTACCGAGGTTTATGCCCGCGAATACTGCAACCTCCACGGTTTGTGGCGTTCATAAACTGCCCGATATGAAGAAACTCCCTGTAACCCAATATGTGGTTGCAGGGAGTTTTTTTGTTATCGTAGACGTATGAGTTGGTAATTTCCAAATCGAAGCGCAAATATCTGGGATAGTTTTTCAAGGTGAAAATATGAGTAGAGACGGTGTGTAATCCGTATCTATGGTATCTTCTGCTGATAATCAGTGTTGCAGTTTTTGAAGGGATGAGTGGGAGGAATAGGGAAAAATTGTGTATCTTTGTGTTTGGAGGGAGAGGGATGCTCTCTTATGGAAGAAAATGCCTAACGAGGAATACTATATACACAAGTTGGAACGGCGCGATATACGCCCCACGGCTATCCGATTGCTCATTCTTAGAGAGATGTGCCGCGGAGACGAGGCGGTGTCTATGCCCGATTTGGAACGTTGGTTGCCAACGGTCGACAAGTCTACCATATCGCGTACACTCTCTCTTTTCCTGCTCCATCGGCTGGTCCACGCTATCGACGACGGGTCGGGCATGCTGAAATATGCGGTATGCGACGACTCGTGCGACTGCTCCGTAGACGACGAGCATACGCATTTCTATTGCGAACGTTGCCACCGCACGTTTTGTCTCAAACGTATAGCCGTGCCTGTTGTGCCATTGCCCAACGGGTTTCAACTCAACAATATCAACTATGTACTGAAGGGTGTTTGCCCGGATTGTGCAGAAAAGGAGTTTTAAGTAGACGAGTTGACAAGTAGACAAGTTAACAAGTAGATTCACAAACTCGAGAACTCATTTATCTGGCAACTTGTCTACTCGTCAATTCACTTAATACTGAGAAATGTTATTCAGTTCTTTCAACCTACGCTCTTGTGCCGACGACGTGAGGGTTTGTACCAGTTCAGACCAACCGATATGGGTCTGTGGAGCGAAGTCTTTGCTCTGCATATAGCCCAGAAGCGAACGATAGAACTGTTCGCCTTCAGGGGTGCAGGCAATGGAATCGAGGTCGGCCATGCACACTAACAACCGCCCTTTGCCCACGCTGAATTCAAAGATCAGGCCGAGCTTATGGTTGCGTTCCACGTTGTCTATCACCTGAACAAGAGGGCGGTAGTCTCTCGACAAGCGGTCGAGGATGAGCGGACGGGAAGCTTTGACGATGGGAAACCACTGCCACGACGTGCAGCTGTCGGTGGGGAAGTCGCGGAAGAGAGCGTGGGCAGGGTTCATCAGCAGTCCGAGCGTACCTGGACTGACACGCTTCTTGTTGTTCTCGCAGATGGTCTTAAACATGCGATAGTTCCAATAGTCGGTCTGGAAAAGACCGGCGACGGTGTTTCCAGCCACCGCAGCTGAGTCGGGCATGAGCAAGACACGTGCCCCGCGCTGAAGTTTCCGCCCTATGTCTTCGGTCATCTTGTGGGTTACAAGGATGCCTTTCTTGAGCTGGTCGAGTGATTTCTCGCTATTGGGATATACCCACATGGGATAGCTGTTGGCATATTCCGTACCTTCTATCTGTAGTTGTACGCGCAGTTGGGTAGGTCGCAGAATGTCGCAGATGCCATCTTCTATCGAGCCAATCCGGAAGAGACCAAGGCTGTCTGTGGCGATAGGGAGCTGGCCCTCGCTGTGTACCGAACCATCGGGCAGCAGCAGTTGCCACCGCAATGTTTTTCCTCGTAGCGACTGCCCGCTGTAGTTGGCTATGGCAGCGTGGGCCGACCATGTGCAATCTGCACCCTCGTAGGGCCGTTCGGCAGTGCTGTAGACATACGAATAGAACTCCAGCATCGGCACGACGGGCGCACAGAAACCACGCCACTCACGGGCCGTGACGTAGCCCTTGTTGTCCATAAAGGCGTCGAGCAGTCCCACGTAGGCACTGCCTTGGCCGGGATAGTCTTGTAAGTCGAGCAGTTGGAATCCAGCCATGTTGCGTGTCCGTAAATCCATCTCTATGTCGGCCTTATACAACTGTGCCGCCCACAAGCCCGAAGCGCGATGGAAGTCGTGGGCCTGAGCTGCCATGCCGGCATCGGCAAGTCGCTTACGGAATACCTCCATGCTGTAAGGATAGAGTACACCGGTGTATTTCTGCATCTGGGCGTAGTCGGGATAGGACTGGAACTGACCCGTCTCGTGGCTGATAATAGGCACGGTGGCAGCGTTGCAAGCCTCATCGAAGTTCATCATCGTATTGGGCGGGCAATGGTTGAGCAGTCCGCCATCGAACGCATCGGCAAAGGAGAACGAACCGCGCGTATGGGTATTGAACTTGTCCCAGGCCTCGCCGCCGATGCGACAGGTCGTGAAATAGTCTATACCGGGTTTGATACCCTGATAGCCCAAATAGTAATTGGAGCCGAAAGTGTAGAGCTTGGAAGGGTCGAGACGACGGAATTCGTTCACGAAAGCGTGCATCATGTCGATGCTGCCCCATAGTTCGTTGCCCAAAGCCATCATCACAAACGACGGATGGTGGGCATATTGCTGGATGATATTCAAGCCCTCGGTCATCAGGAACGACATGAGGGTGGAGTCTTTTGCATTGAAATCGCCCCAGAAAGGCAGTTCGGGCTGTAGATAGATGCCCTGCTCGTCGGCTGCCCGGAAGGCTGCTTCGGGCGGACACCATGAGTGGAAACGCACGTGGTTGATGCCATACGACTTGAGCGTCTTGAGATATCTGTTCCACGAGACCGTGTCCATAGGCACATGACCGGTTAACGGCCACACGCAGGCGTCGTGCTTACCGCGCAGAAAGGTCTTCTTGCCATTGATATAAAAATGGTGGCGGTCGGCGGTAAACTCGCGTAATCCAAAGGAAATGGTGGTTTCCACACCATTTAGATTGAGCGTGATGTCATAGAGGTCGGGACTGAATTCGCTCCACAGACGGGCGTCAGCACCAAGATTGAGTGTCACTTCTACATAGCCACCTGCCCGCTTTTCGAGATTGAACACATCGCGCGTGATTACCTTTCCGTTCCATGTGCGCGGTGTAGCCGATATCGTCAGGTGGGAATTCCGGGGATGAGCGCCGTCGGTATAGACCTTGACGGTAACGGAATGTTGGGCCACATGGGGTATCAGACTATAGCCTGTGATGACGGCAGACGCCAATGGCTGAAGATAGAAGCTGCCGATGACTCCATTCCAATTGGTTTGTGTATCTTCGGTATAGGCATGGCTACTGGCATAAATCTGCTCCGGAACTCCACTGGCATTGTCTATACAGAGGACAAGCGTGTGGCGTCCGGGTGTCAATCCGCCCGAAATCTCGTACCACTGCGGTACTGATATATCGCTCTTCGACCATAGCTGCTTGCCATCGATGTAGAGTGTGGAGGGCTTGGTGCGCTCCATGAAGAGATAGATGTCGTGGCCTCGCCACGATGTGGGAATCTCAACGGTGCGCCGATACCATGCTTTGCCCTTGAAACTGTGCAGTCGCGTGAGGTGGGTAGTCTCAGTTTTTGACGAAGGCTGCATGCCCTTACCGGCCACATCGGTAGTGCCAGGCAACATGATAGAGTCGTCGAACAGCGTGGGAATCGTCGTCGCCCCATCTGTACGGAGACACAAGTCCCACTGCCCTGAGAGGTCGATACGGTCTTGGGCCACTGCCGTGGCGAGGCCTAGAAGTAGAAATAGCGTAGATAAGTAGTATTTCATGGAGAATCAGGTGGTTTGCTCGATGAGATTCTTATGAACAAAATAGCACCTATAGCCAATAGACTATAGGTGCTATTTTTGTATATATTCAAATTATTTTACCTGTATTTTCTTACCATTAACGATATAAATTCCTTTAGGTAATCTTTTTACGTCGGTCTCTTTCAATTGTACGCCTGTAAGCGTATAAATGCGCTGAACTCCATCTGTAGATGTGTATACAGAATTACGGATACCACTAGTAGGTGTCATAACTATACTTGTGACAGTATAATTCATACCTGTAAGAATAAGGCCTTTATCTTTTAAGGCTGTAACAGCTTCTTCGTTGAGTGTAAAGGTAACTGTATTGTCTTCTGCCTTTACTTTAAATACATTCCCACCAGCTTCATTTGCAGAAAGAGCAGGCCAACCAGCTGCATTTTGAACAAAAGAAACTTGTGCATTGCTTCCTACATTTTCAATAGTAGCAACAAGGCTATAACCAGCCTTGGCGTTGACAAACTTATCTTTAGTAACGGTAACGGTCTGCCAACTTGCAATATCTTTAGAGCCTTCCCATAACACTCCATTATCAGCTTCAAGTGCCACTTTGGTAACAGTATAGCCTGTTCCGGCCAAAGCAAATCCCTCTTCTTTTACAATTTTAGCCTTTTCTTCATCCAGCACAAAGGTTGCTTTTTCGGCTCCGGCTGTAATGTGGAAAGGATCAAACAAAGTACCATTATGCCAATCGGTACGCCAAATTTCTACATTACGCCACGTTTTAGGGTCTTCAGTGTACTCTGTGAAATCTACGATAATCTTGTCACCAGCTTTCACATCAGCCAATTGATCGGCTGTAATTTTAATACTTTTCTCACCATCAAGACGCTTACCATTTGAATAGGTGACATTTCCTGTCCATAAATCAGCTGCTTGAGCTGTCATGACAAGGGTTAATAACAATGTAATAAGAGTAAATGTTTTTTTCATTTGATTTGGTATTTATAAGTTTATATAAAAAATAAAGATTAATCTAATAAGTTAAATCTTACAAATCGGTTTATAATGGATGCTGCAAATATATAAATAATATTTCTACTTTATACAAAAAATGATATTTTTTTTCGGTTTTCGTAAGAAAATTGTTAATAAAACAATAAATCACATATTGTGTTATAAGGAATTTGTTGTAACGATTTGTTTGTTTACCTGACACCAATTTCTTTCAACAATCAATCAGTATATTCCCAACTATCTATTATGAATAATATATAATGGATGTCGCCCCGTCTGTACGGAGACACAAGTCCCACTGGCCTGAGAGGTCGATACGGTCTTGAGCCAGCGCCATAGTGCAGCTTAAAAGTAGAAATAAAGTAGATAAGTAGTGTTTCATGGGGAATCAATTTATCGTCTGGTGATACATGTTATCAATAAAGAGGCCGAGGCGAAGGCTATGCCGACAAGGCAGACGCCCAGCCATCCGGCAGTGGTCCAGCCCTGTCCGGCACAGTAAGTACCCAGGCTGCCACCGATAAAATAAGTAGTCATGAAGATGGTGTTGACGCGGTTGCTGGCTTCGGGCAACTCCTGTATGCAACTGCTTTGGTTGCTCAACTGCTGACATTGTACACCGATGTCTACCAAGATGATGCCCACGATGATGCCTGCATAGCTGTCGCCAAACACATAGACCGTGAGCCAGGCCACTATCTGAAGCATAGCCCCAACGGCACTGAAACGCCGCACGCCGTATTTGGGAATCCACTTGCCCATGCCCGAAGCCGCCACGGCACCGGCAATACCGCACAATCCGAGGACACCCACCATGTCGCTGCTGTCGTAGAAAGGCGAACCGGCGATGTGGAAAGCCAGGCACGACCAGATAGCCAGCATGCTCCCAAATCCAAAAGCAGCCCTGACGCTGTTGAGGCGAATGCGTGGATGGGTACGCACAATGGTCCATACGGAGTGCATCAAGCCGAGATAGTTGCCTGTGAAATTGGCTCTCATGCGAGGCATGAGCCGCAATGTAACGAGGCAGCATACGGCCATGATACAGGTGGCGATGGCGTAAACGGCACGCCACCCCATCCAGTCGCCGATGAAACCCGACAGCACACGTGCTGAAAGGATACCGGTGAGCAGTCCTGACAGCACGTAGCCCATATTGCGGGCCTTGTTCTCCAGTCGGGAATACTGGCCGGCTATTGGAATAAAAAGTTGTGGAACAACAGAACAGAGACCAAGAAACAGCGATGCCGTCCAAATGATATGGAGGTCGGTGGCCAACGCTGTGAGGGCTGCCATGAGGGCAGCTCCCGTCATACAAACAATGATGATACGACGCCGGCTATAGAGGTCGGCAGCCGGGATGACCAACAGAAGCCCCAGGGCATATCCCACCTGCGTGATGACGGTGATGAGATTAGCTCCGACTTCCGTGGTGTGGAGATCGTGACGAATCATGTCTAACAGGGGTTGACTGTAGTAGAGATTGGCTACAGTGAACCCTGCCAGCATGGCCATGAGTATCATCATGGCACGGGGTATCCCCTTGTTTTCTTCCAGTTGAAGCATTCAACCACAGATTGCATGGCATACCGAGGTAAACGATATGCCTGAAATCACACTAGCGATTGGGGAAAATCTCTTTCAACAATCGGTCGGCATGTCCCCAACGGTCCATCATGAACAGCATATAACGGATGTCGACGCCGATGCAACGAGTCAATCGCTTGTCGTAGTTAATATCGCTTGACAGGCTGTCCCAGTTGCCATCGAAGGCCAGACCGATGAGTCTTCCCTTGCCGTCGAACATGGGCGAACCGCTGTTTCCGCCCGTAATATCGTTGTTGGTCAGGAAACACAGTTGCAGTTTACCGGTCTTTGAATCGCTATAGGGAGTGAAGTCGCGGGCAGAAAGCAATTCTTTCATAATGGGTTCTGCCTTGTAGTCGAAGACATCTTCGCCACGATTCATTTTCTCTACGATGCTCTCGGCAGTGGTATAGTAGCCCGACGGCTTGCCACCGAGTTCGAATCCGCCCACCTGGCCATAACTCAGACGCATGGTGAAGTTAGCATCGGAGTAGTGGGGCAAATCTTCTTCCATGCGGAGCTTGGCTGCACAGAGGTATTTCTCCTGGTCGAGAATGCTGTCGCCTACGGCAACTAATTCGGCAGCTAATTCGGCAGTGATTTCCAACAGGTCGAGACCATAGTTCACACCCAAGTCTTTCTGGAATGCCTTTCCGTTTACATAGAGCTTCTTTCCGCTCTTCATGACGAGCGACTTGTCGTAAAGCGTGGCCGCATAACGGGCATAGTCGCCGTTGAACCTCTTGTCTATCGTTGTGTAGAACTTCGGCAGATACTTGCTGTCCACATGGCTACGATAGTTCTTCAACAATACGGCCATCACCTCTTTGTCGAGTGCTGCATCCCAATTCTGACTGTTGTCATCGAACTGAATATATTGCTTCTTCTTGCGATTCTTCGGTCCTCTCACCTCAGCTTGGTTCAGATAGTTGGCTCTCTCGTTGAATTCGCTGGTACGGTGGAATGTCTCGCTGAAGTACGTCCAAGCCTTCTGGGCGTTGAACCGCTTGGCATACAGACGGGCCATGAGATCGAAATCGAGCTTGCCTTTGAGGAAACCGGTCGAGTCTTGCCATGCTCTGAGACGTTGCTCGTAAGCCTGTTTCTGCCCGATGATGCCGATAGAGTCGATACATTTGTTCATGCCGATGGAGTTTTTCCAGTAGTTGGCACTCCGGGCATACTTGGAATCGTACTTGATACGTACCGCCTCCGAGGCACGCATGTGGCGTTGCATCACCTCCTGCTTGACACCGCGAACCTGAGCGCGGGGTGCATTGAGGGCATCGCGACACTCACGTATGCCGTAGGAAGAAAGATAACGACTGGTCGAACCGGGATAGCCCATGGTCATGGCAAAGTCTCCCTCCTTGTATCCTTCGAGACTTACGGGTGCCCAATGTTGTGGATGATAGGGTACATTGTCCTTGCTGTAAGCTGCCGGTCCGTTAGTCTTGGGGTCGGCATAGATGCGAAACACAGAGAAGTCGCAGGTTTGTCGGGGCCACATCCAGTTATCGGTTTCACCTCCAAACTTACCCATCGACTTAGGCACGGCGAACACCAAACGCAGGTCGGTGAAATCTTGATAGGTAGTGGCATACCAGTGATTGCGCTCGTAGAAAGGAGCGACGTCGATGCGTAATGTCTTATCTATCTTCTTAATAGAGTCGTTTAGCTGTTTCTCAAGCGCATTGAGGAGGACAGATTGGCGGTCGCGCGATTGGCCCTCGATGAGCTTGTTGACGCGCTCGGAGATGTCTTCCTGCTTCTTCATGAACGATACGAACATGTTTTCATTGGGCAGTTCGTCGGCATAGCTCTGTGCCACAAAGCCGTTCAACATATAATCATGCTCCACCGTGGAGTGCGAGCGAATGGCTTCAAAGCCGCAATGATGGTTGGTAAACACCAATCCATCGGGCGACACGACGACGCCCGAACAGTAGCCGGAAAAGCTGACAACGGCATTCTTGACGGCATCTTTACTACTATATAGGTCGTTGTAGGATAACTGGAAACCCTCGGCCTGCATCTGTTCATACACAGCTTTAGGCAAATTATAGAGTGTCCACATGCCTTCATCGGCGTTCATGGGCAGCACGGCAAGCATACATAAGGCTGCCAACGATGAGATTTTCTTCATTGTATATTATCTTTTTAGTTTGATATTTTCTTTCTTGATAGTCACGATGACGAATACCCCTATCAGCAATGTGTTGACAATGAGCGTAGGAAGGATGGGGAGCAGACTGCTCGCCAGCTGTATTCCGCCAAACAAGACTGCCGTCAGAACAACATACAGCAGTATCTCTTTCAAGGGATAATTGATGGGATAATAACGTTGTCCTACCACATAACTCACCACCATACTTACACCATAGGCTGCAAAACCGGCCCACGCGCAAGCCATATAACTGAAGTGGGGAATGAGAAGGATATCCATCAATATCAGCACCACACATCCCAATCCCGAAAAGTAAGCTCCCCAAATGGTGCGATCGGTCAATTTATACCAGAATGAAAGGTTGAAATAGATGCCAAACATGATTTCGGCTGCCATCACAATGGGTACTACCCGCAGCCCATCCCAGTAGTCGTGGGCCACCACATAGCGCAGTATATCCATGTAGCCCATGACCATCAAGAAGGCAAGTAAGGTGAAGATGATGTAGTATTTCATCACCTTGGCATAGGTGTCTTTGTTGTCTTTGTCTTTCGTCTTGCCGAAAACGAACGGCTCATAGGCAAACCTGAAGGCCTGGGTTATCATTACCATAATCATTGCTATCTTGATACTGGCGCCATAGATGCCTAGTTCCACCTGTGCTTCGGCTATCGAACCATTGTAGAAATAAGGGAAGAGTATCTGCGAAGCACTTTGGTTCAACTGTCCGGCCAAGCCCAGAATCAGCATCGGCCATGTGTAGCTGAGCATGCGCTTGCATACTCCCTTGTCGAATCCAAAGGTAATACCTTTCAACTCTTTCCACAGCATCAGAAGCGTGACGATGGTACATGTCAGATTGATATAGAAGACAAAGGCTACATTCAGTGTGAATTGAGCATCGTAGATACCGAAAGGATTGATTCTGAAGTAGGGCAATACGACCAGATACAACAGGTTCAGGACGATGTTCAGGGTGATATTGACTATCTTCAGCAGTGCAAATTTATAGGGCCTGTGCTTGTATCTCAGGTAGTCGAACATGATAGCTGTCCACGCGTCGATGGCTACACAGACCGCCATCGTGCCTACAAACGAGGGATGGTCGGCGTATCCCATAGCTGCCGAAATGGGCTGTAGGAACAGCAGTATCAGCAGCGAGAACACTAAAGCTATAAATCCTACCATGCGAAGTGTGGTAGAATAGACCATCGGAGCATTCTCTCCCTGTTTGTTGGCAAAGCGGAAGAATGTGGTTTCCATGCCGTAAGTAAGCAGGATGATGAGTAATGCAATGTAGGCATAGATATTGGTAATAATACCATATTGTCCCCCCGCAGCATTGAACTTATACACCTGAATGGGTACTAGCAGGTAGTTGATAAATCGGGCAGCAATGCTACTCAGACCATAAATGGCCGTATCTTTTAATAAAGATTTTAAATTTGCCATAGCTTAACGAACTATCCAAAGAACATGTAACAGATTAAAATGGCTGCAACAGTACCCACTAGGTCGGCCAGCAGACCGCATGTCACGGCATGGCGAGTATAGCGTATGCCCACACTGCCGAAATAAACGGCCAGTATATAGAACGTGGTATCGGTAGAACCTTGGAACAAACAACTCAGCCTACCGACGAAAGAGTCGGCTCCGAAGTGTGTCATAGCGTCGAGCATCATACCTCTTGACCCCGAACCGGATAGCGGTTTCATCAACGCCGTAGGCAAAGCATCCACCCAGTTACTATTCAATCCCACCAAATCTACGCCCCATTTCACGCTTCCTACCACTGCATCCATAGCACCCGAAGACCGGAACACACCGATGGCAACCAAGAAAGCTACGAGATAGGGGATAATGCGGACTGCCGTGGTGAATCCCTCTTTCGCACCTTCGACAAAGGCATCGTACACATTGATTTTCTTTCTCATGCCCGCTAGCATGAATCCTACGATAATCGACATGAGCAGTATGGCCGTCACCGACGTGCTGACGGTATTCATCATCGTTGGTGTCATCTGGCTGAATGTCCATACCACGCCCGCCATGAACAGGCTGATACCGCCCAGGGTTAGCAGCAATGTGCGGTTGAACAGATTGATTTTCTGATACAGGGAGGTGATAATGACTCCACCAAGCGTTGCCACAAAGGTGGCAATGAGTATCGGTAGGAAAACATCTGTGGGCTGGGCAGCCCCCTGTTGCGCCCTGTATGAGAGGATAGAAACGGGGATTATCGTCAGTCCACTGGTATTCAACACCAGAAACATAATCATCGGATTGGTAGCTGTATCCTTCTTCTGATTCAGCATTTGCAATTCCTGCATGGCTTTCAGTCCCAGCGGTGTGGCCGCATTGTCCAACCCCAGCATATTGGAAGCTATGTTCATGAAGATGCTACCCATTGCCGGATGCTCCTTTGGAATGTCGGGAAAGAGCTTGGTAAATACCGGTGAGAGTACACGCGCCAACACATTGATGAGTCCGGCACGTTCGGCTATCTTCATCAGACCGAGCCACAGAGCCAGCATTCCCGTCAGACCAATGGAGATTTCAAATGCCGATTTCGACGAATCGAATGTAGAATTCATGAGTTCGGGAAACACGGTTGTATCGCCGAATACAACCAATCGCACCAATGCCACAACAAAGGCGATGAGGAAGAATGCTATCCAAATGTAGTTCAGTACCATATACGGGAGGCTATTGCCATGCAGTCGAGCGCCATCAGATATCTGTCTCCGATTGTCGAATGCAGTCTATTTTCTGCAAAGATATAGATAATAATTTAGAAAACGAAATAAAAGTCAGTGGTTACCTGTATACACTGACAAATCGTAAGAAATATGACTGCTTCTATCAAAAAAATATCATCCTTATATCGCTTCTATTTAAATAGTTCACAAGATCTTGTTTGAATTTATCACAATAACCCCCAGTAAAATATCACAAAAACTATCAATAAATTACCACAAAACATCGTAATAGAAGGCAACAAATATCACCAATTTATTTGTAATACCAACTATTCTACATAATTTTGCATGATTAAAGAAAGGAAAGTGTTATGAACTATTTACATCGTATGGCAGACGACCTCTTAAAAGAACGTCTAGAGGCTTTCGGAGCTGTTTTAATAGAAGGGCCTAAATGGTGTGGCAAGACAACTACAGCCGAACAGATAAGCAAGAGCATCATTAAACTGCAAGACACCGATATGCGTGAGGAATACTTGGCTACCATTTCGTCAAAGCCTTCTTTGCTCCTACAGGGTGAACCGCCATTACTGATAGACGAATGGCAAGACGCTCCTATTCTGTGGGATGCTGTACGTACGATGGTTGACAAGCGTCAGATTCCAGGACAATTCATCCTTACAGGCTCAAACTCCGTAGACAAAAACAACATCAGACATTCTGGGAATGGGCGTATCTCGCGCATGCAGATGCTCCCGATGAGCCTTTGGGAATCTGGAGAATCCAATGGAAAGATTTCGTTACAAGCACTTTTTGACCATCAGAATCTTGATATTGATGGGATTACATCCGATATGAAGATAGAAGACCTTATCTATGTAGCATGTAGGGGAGGCTGGCCTGCCACTATAAACATGAAGAGCGACAAGGCAAAATTGCTTGTCGCAAGGAATTATGTAGATACAGTTTGTCGAGAAGATATATCAAGAATTGATGGAGTAAAGAGGGATGAACAGGTCGCAAGAGCTGTCATGCGTTCTTACGCACGTAATATTTCAACACTTGCAAAAAACACCTCGCTTCTGACAGATGTCGTATCTTCAGGAGAAGCAACCCTCACCACAAACACTTTTGAGGATTACGTAACAGCGCTCAAACGCCTGTTTGTAATTAGTAATGTTGAGGCATGGTGTCCGGCTATACGAAGTAAGACGGCTATACGTAGCGGTTTAAAGCGAGCATTTATCGACCCTTCGATTGCTGTCGCATCATTGGGATTGACACCACAAGCCCTCATGACTCAACTGAAGACATTCGGATTTATCTTTGAACAGATGTGCATGCGAGATTTAAAAGCTTACACACCGGATTTTGATAGTCACCTATCTTATTACAGAGATCGCTACGGACTGGAGGCAGATCTTGTCCTTCATCTATCAGACGGACGGTATGCACTTATAGAATGTAAGTTGGGAAGTCGCGAAATAGAAGAGGGAGCTGCACACTTGCTTAAAATAAAACACCTCATTCAGGTACATAATGAGACCGAGAAGCAAGTACCTCTCACAGAGCCAAATCTCCTTATCGTACTTACAGGTGGATATATGGCATATACAAGAAATGATGGAGTGAAGGTAATACCACTTGCGTGCCTGAAAGACTAGCCCTTTCACCTATACCCCAGCACCGTCATGCGCGACTCTTCGAATATATCCTGCGCCACGGCCTGTACCTGCTGTATGCTCACGCTATCTATCTTCGCATAGAGCGAGGTGGTGTCTTTTTCCCAACCATAGTGCAGAAAGCTCTTGCCAAAGTCGAGTGCGAAGTTCTCGCGATTATCGCAAGCCACACCTATCTGCCCTTTGATTTGCTTCTTGGCAGCATTCAGCTGGCCCTCTGACAGCGGTGTAAGCATCACGCGGTCAAGTTCTGAGCGCACCAACCGGCGGCAACGCTTCACGTCGTGAGGGTCGCAACCGAAGTAGACCCCCCATAGTCCCGTATCTCCATAGTTCACCATACTGCTGTCGACGGCATACACCAGACCGTTGCGTTCGCGCAACGACAGGTTGAAACGGGCATTCATACCTGGTCCACCCAAGATGTTGTTGAGCAGATAGAGCGCCATCCGCCGGTCATCATGCACACCGTAAGCCCTATTGCCCATCATGATATGCGCCTGATGCGTGCCGCGGTCAACGATGTTTTCGCTGGCCTGATAGGGTGGTAATTCTTCTCTCATATCGGGGCGCAGGGCATCCTGTGCAGCGAAGTCGCTGCCTTCGTGTCCACCTGTAGCAAAAGTACGCATGAGCAACCTCACCAATCGTCCGAAATCAACATTGCCATAAGCAAAGAAGATGGCATTGCCGGGCGTGTAATACTTACGGGCGAAGCGCAGGGCATCGGCTGTCGTGAAGCTCCGCACGCGCTCGGCCGTACCCAGGATGTTATGCCCT
Source organism: Prevotella mikamonis (assembly GCF_055381405.1). Taxonomy (NCBI): domain Bacteria; kingdom Pseudomonadati; phylum Bacteroidota; class Bacteroidia; order Bacteroidales; family Prevotellaceae; genus Prevotella; species Prevotella mikamonis. The sequence goes on along the minus strand of NZ_AP035785.1, from coordinate 2,179,849 downwards.
AACCGATGACCTCGGAAGATAGCATTCTCAAAATCATCGTAGATAAGTTCCGACGGAGAGTCGTTGTAACTCTCTATCTCGTCGCATATCACCTCCACCTCTTTATCTATTTCGGCTTGGGGATATGTGCTGTGAAATACGATATCGGTCAACAGGTCGACAGCCCGCTCCATGTGTTCGTGCAAGATTGCCGCATAGTAGACGGTATCTTCCTTGTTGGTGAAAGCATTCAGGTCGCCGCCGACGCTCTCCAGACGGTTGATGATGTGCCATGCCCGTCGATGCTCCGTCCCTTTGAAAGTGACATGCTCGCAGAAGTGTGCCAACCCCTCTTCGCCGGGTGCTTCGTCGCGCGACCCCACATTGAGCTGATAGCCACAGTAGAGTACGGGAGAAGCCGATGGTAAGTGGATGATACGCAGACCGTTGTCCAGCGTAAAAGTATTATATTTCATTGCAATGATAGCACTAACTTGTTTTTCCACTACTTTTTCTTCAGCCAACAGTAGATGGGGTAGTGGTCGCTGTTCTTGATACTGTTGTCTACCCGGCAGCCGTAAGGTGTCCAGTCGTCCGAGCACATGATATTGTCTATCCGCACGAAGAAGCCCGAATGATGATAGGAAATACCAGGCCCAAGCCCACTCTCCACGTAGCAGTCGGTGAGATTGCGGGCTATCGTGCGCCGTGTATAAGAGATAGGATTGTCGTTGAAGTCGCCGCATACTATTATGCTCCGGCCTTTGTGTTCACTGATAAAGCGTGCTACGGCCTCGGCTTGCGGACCGCGTTTCTTCGCCGCTTCCCCCAGCTTGTCTATCAATCGTTTCGATTCGGTCTTGGCCTCTCTGGCTTCCACATTGCCTTTCACCATCTGCTTGAAGTTCGCCTTGTCTTCCATCGACAGTCCCGTAGTCTCCAGATGGTTGTTGACTACGACGACCGTATCGTCGTTTATCTTCACTTCGTAGGCCATGGAGAGGTTGCCTGGAGAGGCATAGTGTATGCGTTGGCGAGAGATGATAGGATATTTGCTATAAAGGGCGATACAGTCTCCACCCCGCCCTTTTACCGCGGTATCGCAGTATTGGTACAGGGGTTTGAGCTTTTCTTCGACCCGTTGCTGACTGATTCCGCTTGGCATAGCCTCTTGCAGACACACGATGTCGGCATTCTGCTCCACGATATACTCCAAGATGGCATTGTCCTCGCCGGGCTGTGTCTCCCATCCGCAAAACGACAAGACATTGTACGAGAGCACCTTGATAGCGTCTTCCGGGGCTGTCTCTCGCACGTTAAAGGGACAATAGGTGCGAATCGGGGCGTAACAGAGCAGGAAACCGGCCAGCGGTATCAGCACCATGCGCAGCCTGAAGACCACCCAAAAGAAGGTAAATCCCAGATTAATGACCAGCAGAACAGGAAATACCAGTCCGGCAGAAGCCAGTACAGGATGATCTACAGGGTTCAGCCTGTCAGAAAATCCCACCAGTAGCATCACGATAATGGTGGCAATATTAGCGCCTGCCACCATGCGGAAAGTAAATTCTTTGATAGTCTTAATCATTGACGAGCGACTAATTGCGATTGCTATTCTCGAAAAGCCTGCGCTTCTCTTCGGCCGTCAGACTGTCGTATCCGCTTCGGCGAATCTTGTCCAGAATACGGTCTATTTCTTCCTGTTCAGCATGCTTGCGGGCATTGTAGTCCCAGTCGCTCTGTCGGTCTTGTGGTGCTTCCGTGCCACGCGTATCGGCCTGTCGATGGCTGCGCTGCTCCCATCGGTTACGCAGCGAATCAAAGAACTGTGCACCTTGCGAGCGTCCATAGCCTTGGGTTGGATGATTGCGCCAGTAGCGAATCATGAAAAAGCCGAATACCATACCGCCCAAGTGGGCCAGATGGGCTACGTTGTCGTTGGCAGTACCCAACAGCGAGAACACTTCGATACCGGCATAGAACACTACGAACCACTTGGCCTTGATAGGAACTGGCAAAGGGAAGATGAAGATGCGTTCTTCGGGAAATATCATTCCGAACGCCAGAAGGATGGCATAGACAGCCCCCGATGCCCCCACCGTGGTCCATGTGTTGAGTGCAGCACCCAACTGTGTGGCCACAGCTCCCAGTTCCGAGATGCCAATAGTGGGGTCTTGCCCATGCACCGTCATATAGAACGATACCAGCTGGGCCAATTCCTGAAACAGCCCGGCACCGACACCGCACGATATATAATAAAACAAAAACTTGCGAGGTCCCCACACATTCTCTACCACCACGCCGAACATCCACAGCGCGAACATGTTGAAAAACAAGTGCATCCAGCCGCCGTGCATGAACATATAGGTAATCAGCTGGTAGACTTGGAAGTCGGGAGCGAGGAAAAAGTGAAGTCCGAAGATGTCGTTCAAATCAATACCCATCGTCGTCAGAGCCAGCATGCAAATAAACGCCAGCACATTGATGATGAGCAGATTTTTCGTCATTACAGGTATATTGCGCATAGTTCTCTCCTTTTCTTTTATGATATATAATGTCGCAAAAGTACGAAAAAACCGCGAAATCAACAAAACTATTACCACGAGTTAAAAAAGCTGGCCACTTGTCGCAGCCACCTGCACCTAGAGCCAACACCATTGTCAGCGGAAAACGTCACCCGACAAGGTTACCCCGGCCGTTAACTCCTATTAACTCAAATCCTTAACTCCCACTGACTCCATTCATTATTCCACTTCCCAAATATCGTTTGTCTCCAGCAGTTCATTGAAAGTGTGGTACGATTTGGCTGCCTTCACCTGCTCCACCTGTTTGTTGAGGCAGCTGTCGTAGGTCGGGGCATCGACGTCGCGAATCACGCCCAGCGCCACGGGAAATCCCTGTTCGGTATCCATCATGGCCAGTTTCAACTGCAAGGTGTTGTCTGTAGCATGGGCATCGTGTACCAGTATATCATCGATGGTGACGCCGTCCTCGCCCAGTTTGGCTACCCGCAGTCCGAATCCTTCCTGTACCAGCCCGTATTCCATGTGCTCGCCGAAGAGCAACGGCTTCCCATGCTCCACGTAGATGGCATTCCTGCTGCGTCCCTCGCGCGTGTAGACAGGGTCGTAAGCACCATTGTTGAAAATCATGCAGTTTTGCAATATCTCGCATACCGAAGCCCCCTTGTGCTTCCAGGCAGCCTTGAGTATATCCACGGTGTGCTGCCCGTCGTTGGCCACGGCGCGTGCAAAGAAGCGCCCACGCGCACCGAAGCAAAGCTCGGCCGGCCGAAACGGGTCTTGCACAGTGCCATAGGGACTCGACTTCGAAACAAACCCACGGGGCGAGGTTGGGCTGTACTGCCCCTTCGTCAGGCCGTAGATACGATTGTTGAGCAGTATCATATTGATGTCTACATTGCGTCTTACGGCATGGATAAAGTGGTTTCCGCCGATAGCCAGACCGTCGCCGTCGCCACTCACCTGCCAGACGGTCAGTTCGGGGCGCACGATTTTCAGTCCCGTAGCCACCGCGGCGGCGCGTCCATGAATCGTTTGCAAGGCGTATGTATTGGTATAATACGAGAGCCGACCGCTACAGCCGATACCCGTAACGACTGCTGTCTCGTGGGGGGCGACGCCGATTTCGGCCATTGCTTTTTCCAAGGAGTTGAGAAAGAAATGGTCTCCACAGCCCGGACACCAACGGGGCTGCCCTTTCTTAAAATCACTTGCGTTCATATATCAGACTCATTAGGTTCATACGACGTGAGGTGTCATCATGCTTTCAAAGGCTGCCACCAGCTCGCTCACGACGAATGGTTTGCCCTTCACCTCATTATATTGCAGTGGCACGAAACCGTCTATCTTCATACGCAGATAGCCGGCAAACTGCCCCATATTCTGTTCTGCCACCACCACGCGGGGATAGCGACGCAGCACCTCGGCCGTGTTGGCCGGCAGCGGATTGATGAATTTGAAATGGGCCAAGGCCACCCGATGCCCGCGTCCACGCAGTTCGCGCATGGCCGTACACAGATGTCCGTAAGTTCCACCGAACCCGACGATGAGCAACTCGGCATCTTCACTGTCGCCGATGACGCGCACATCGGGTACAGGAATGCGTGCCACCTTCTCTGCACGCAGCCTCGTCATGAGCTGGTGGTTCTCCGGATTGTTCGAGATACTGCCCGTGGCATTGTCTTTCTCCAGTCCACCCAGTATGTGCATGAACCCCTCCTGGCCTGGAACGGCCCAGTAGCGGGCGCCTGTTTCAGGGTCGCGCCCGTAGGGATTGTAATGGCCTTTCTGTGCTTCGGGGGCCAGATGAGGCTCGATGTCGGGCCACTCTGCGATATTCGGAAGCCGCCATGCCGCCGAACCATTGGCTATATAGGCGTCGCTCAACACCACAATAGGCGTCATGTGCTCCACGGCCAGCTTGCAAGCCATGTAGGTCGAGTAGAAACAATCGGTCGGTCCGGTGGGAGCAATCACGGGCATCGGACTCTCGCCATTGCGTCCGAAGAGTACCTGTAGCAGGTCGGTCTGCTCGCCTTTCGTAGGAAGTCCCGTCGACGGGCCGCCGCGCTGAACGTCTATCACCACCAGAGGCAGCTCGTCCATCACGGCCAGATTCATGGCTTCTGACTTCAGACAGATGCCCGGACCCGATGTAGATGTCACGGCCAGTGCACCGCCAAAGGCTGCACCGATGGCACTCGCACAGGCACTCAGTTCGTCTTCGCACTGCATGGTGATAGCTCCCATCGACCTGTGCTTGGACAGTTCGATAAGTATATCGGTAGCCGGCGTGATGGGATAAGAGCCTAGAAACAGCTTCAGTCTGCTGCGTTCGGCCGCCGCCAGCAGTCCATAGGCAGTGGCCTTGTTGCCCGTGATGTCGATATAACGGCCAGGCTTCTTGTGATGGCTCTCTATGCGGTAGGTGGCCGGCACACTCGCATGCGTGTTTGCTCCATAGTCGTAGCCGGCATTCACCACCTTGATATTGGCCTCGGCCAGTTCTGGCTTGCGCGCAAACTTCTTACGCAGGAAGTCGGCTACCAGCTGCCTCTTGCGCCCGAAGAGCCAGCACACGATGCCCAGCGCGAACATGTTGCGGCATTTCAGGACAGATTTGTTGTCCATTCCCGAATCTTTCAGCACCTCTTTCACAAAACCCGTGATGGGGCATTCCACCACCCTGTCGGGGTCGATACCCAGTTCGCCGAGGTAGTCGTCGGTCTTGAATTCAGCCTTACGCAGGTCGTTCGGTCCGAAATCGTCCACGTCGATGATAATTGTGGCTTGCGGTTTGGCATACTTATACTGTGTTTTCAAGGCCGCGGCATTCATTGCCACCAGTACGTCGCACAAATCTCCGGGGGTGAGTGCCTCGTCTTCCGAGATATGTACCTGATACCCCGAAACACCCGTAAGCGACCCTTGCGGAGCGCGGATGTCGGCAGGATAATCGGGAAAAGTAGATATATCATTGCCCTCGATGGCCGATACCGTAGAAAAGATAGTTCCCGCCAGCTGCATGCCGTCGCCCGAATCGCCTGAGAATCTGACGACCACCTGTTCCGGTTCTTTTATTTCCAGCCCTTCTGTCATAAGTGTTATACCATTTATTAGATTATCGAATCAAATTGTACAAAGAGGTTTCCTACTCCGCATCGCCCAATACGCCGGCGCGTTGCAGCAGCGGAACGATATTTTCGGCGTAGGTACGCTCCTTCTTTTTTATCTGATTATACTCCTCCAACAGGTCGGGATGGTCTTTGAGCAAGTCGGGCATCACTTTCTCATTGATGATTGTGACCTTCTTTTCGCCTGGTGTCACGATGTAACATACATTCTGCTTGGCCAGTTTATTGCTCGATGCAGCCATAGCCAATCCGCCCACAAGACCGAACATACTGGCAGCCATTGACTTGGCATACATCTTCGCTACATCGAAATAGAGAATGAGATAGCGACCGTCGGCCATCTTGTACCCACGGGCATAGCCTCTGCCGAATGCCGTTCCGCGGTCTTTGAGATGATTTAAGTTGAAAAGCAAGGTGTCACGATACATCACTGCCACGGCTTCTTTTCTGAGCAGGCGGCGTGTTGCCTTGTTGTCGGAATCGAACTTGAAGTCTTTGCCGCCCCACCACATCTGTTTGGTACGGCTCTTGGTGACCACCATCACGGAATCGATATTGCTCCAATGCCCCGCCTTCAGGTCGTCGTATGTGGCACAATACTGCACCGTGGTCATGGTAGAAGTGGAATCCAGCGAATTGGTATCGTAGACTTCATTGGTCTGCGCACACACATTCTGTCCTAACAAGGATAGCATGGTAAAAAGCATGAATGCTGCAAAATTCTTTGTTTTCATCTTGTATTAAAGTTAATTAGATAGTGATTATCAGGGCGGTATGTCCACATAGCTGCATGGACAAGACAAAAGTAGGAAAAAAAAGAGAATCAACAAATTTTCAGCATCGTTTTTTGATTTTACTGCAAAGGCCGGACAGCATCGCTGCAAGGGCTTGGCAGCACTGCTGAACAGGCTTTGCAGCAACGCTGCCGAACCTCTGCAGTAATTTCAGAGGGTGATTTGTAGGGGAGAATTAAGAATTATATGTGGTGGAAACACGGTATTATCGGGAAGTTGACTATCTTTGCAGGGATGAACAGAATATTGAAAACGGTCAGGCACTATCCGCTGACAGTGGTAACGGCAGCGGTTATATGGGTGGTATGCCTGATGCCGGTGCCCGAAACTCCGCTCTCTCATGTATCGCTGGTAGATAAATGGACACACGTGGCCATGTACTGCATGCTGTGCAGCATCGTATGGACGGAATACATACGCGGGCATAAGTCCATCGTGTGGGGACGGGCATTCGTCGTAGCTTGCATCGCTCCGCTCATTATGGGCGGACTCATAGAGATAGCTCAGGCCACTTGTACGGGCGGTCGCCGAAGTGGCGACTGGCTGGATTTTGTTGCCGATGGCGTGGGCGTGTTGTTGGGATTGCCTATCGGTATTCTGCTGGCAAAGTGTCTCGCCAGGCGCTGAAAGGCGATTGCAACAGATGGGAATTGTAGAAACGACGGTCGCCTGTCACCTCCTGCCCGATGAATTCGGGCTTCTCGTAGGTCTCGTTTTCATCGCTTAGCTCCACTTCTGCCATAATCAGCCCGTCGTTATCGCCATGAAACTCGTCGACTTCGAAGACATGACGACCGCTCCTGACGAGGTAGCGATGTTTGTCGATGACGCCTCCACGGCACAATGCCAGCAGATGGGAGGCCTCATCGAGCGTGATTTCTTTCTCGAACTCGTAGCGCGACATACCCCCGTTGACCGACGGTCCTTTGATGGTGAGGAATGCCTGCTGGTCGCGCGTGCGCACTCTTACCGTAGCACCTTGTGCCGGGATATAGCCTTGCCGGATGTGGCTACAAGAAAAGGCGGCACGCTTGTACATGTCGCCTTTCTTAACGAGGAATTTCCTCTCAATTTCTACTCCACTCATATTGATTATACGATAAAGACCGAATAAATGGCAAATGCAATGGCCAATACGATTAAACCTGCAAATATCCAGTTGATAACTTTCTTGGCTTGCTTCTCTTGTTTGGCAGCGCGTTGTTCGCGATGCAGTTTGCTGTTGTTACTCATATATTTTTTATTAAAGGTTAGTCTGTCGGTAGATGGCAGGGGGTTGAAGCAGATAAGATATGGCAGAGGGTGTGTCTGCCCCCACGACTCTTTTACTACTCTTCCTCCGGATACTCCATGAGGTAGGCCTTGATGAAGTCGTCGAGCTTGCCGTTCATCACACTGTCCACATCATTGGTCTGATAGTTGGTGCGATGGTCTTTCACCCGACGGTCGTCGAATACGTAGCTTCGTATCTGGCTTCCCCATTCTATTTTCTTTTTGCCGGCCTCTATCTTGGCCTGAGCTTCAAGCCGTCGCTTCATGGCGCGGTCGTAGAGCTGCGACTTGAGCAGCTGCATGGCCTTGGCTTTGTTCTTGGGCTGGTCGCGTGTTTCGGTGTTCTCTATCAGGATTTCTTCTTGCTCGCCAGTGTCGGGGTCTTCATACTGATAGCGCAAACGCACACCCGACTCGACCTTATTGACGTTCTGACCGCCCGCACCACCCGACCTGAAGGTGTCCCAAGAGAGACGGGCAGGGTCTACGAAAACTTCGATGGTGTCGTCGACCAGCGGTGTGACGAACACACTGGCAAAACTTGTCATGCGCTTGCCCTGTGCATTGAACGGCGATACGCGTACCAATCGGTGTACGCCATTCTCGCTTTTCAGATAGCCGTAAGCGTATTCACCACCCTCTATTTTCATCGTGACGCTCTTGATGCCGGCCTCATCGCCATCCTGCAAGTTGCTGATGGTGACGCTATAGCCATGAGCTTCGGCCCAACGCATATACATACGCATGAGCATGGACGCCCAGTCCTGGCTCTCAGTGCCTCCGGCTCCGGAGTTGATTTTCATCACACAGTCCATCGGGTCTTCTTCCTGACGGAGCATATTCTTGAGTTCGAGCGCTTCGATACATTCGGTGACTTTGGCATAAAGGCTGTCGACCTCTTGCTCGGTGACCATTTCGTCGCGGAAAAAGTCGAAAGCCAGCTGTAGTTCGTCGGTGAGTTCTCTTACCTGTTTGTAGTCTTTGAGCCATTTCTCGATGCTCTTCACCTTCTTCATCTGTTCTTGGGCACGCTGCGCGTCTTCCCAGAAATCGGGGGCCTGGGTGCGTAGTTGCTCCTCTTCGAACTCCACTTTCTTCTGGTCTATATTCAGATAACGGTGCAATGCGTCGGCACGCTCCATCACATTCTTGAGTTGGTCGGATGTAATCATTTATTTATGGGGTGTGTCAATAGAGCGTACTGCCTTATTCGGCATACATCTCTTCGATGACACTCTGATAATTTTTATTGATGACTCCACGCTTCAGCTTGAGCGTGTTGGTTAGTTCTCCTGTCTCCATCGAGAAATGATGGGGCAACAGGGTAAATCTTTTCACTTGTTCGTAATAGGCCAGTCCCTGCATCAGCGTTTCGATACGCTCTTTCATCATCTGCTGTACTTCGGGGTTGGCACATAGTTCTTCGCGGTTGTTGAAAGCTACACGATGCTCACGGGCCCATTCTTCGAGAACGGTATATTCGGGTACTATCAGCGCAGAAACAAACTTACGCTGGTCGGCTATCACCGCTGCCTGTTCTATATACTTGTCGACCAGCAGCATGGCTTCGAGCTGCTGGGGGGCTATATACTTGCCATTCGAGGTCTTGAAGAGGTCTTTGATGCGCTCGGTGAGGAAGAGTTCGCCATTCTTCATATACCCAGCATCGCCCGTATGGAAGAATCCGTCTTCGTCGAAGGCGGCTGCATTGGTGGTATCGCGCTTGTAGTAGCCGCGAGTAATGGTAGGACCTTTCAGCAATACTTCGTTGTTCTCGCCTATCTTTATCTCTATGCCATTGATGGGACGGCCCACAGAACCGACGGTGAACGGCTTGCCCCTGTGGTCGCAAGAGACCGTGGCCAGACTCTCTGTAAGCCCATATCCCACAAGCATATCGAGACCTATGGCATGGACGAATTCCTCTACTTCGGGCGAAACATACGCTCCCGCAGTGGGGAAGAAGTTGGCATTCTCCAGTCCTATCTGCTTGCGCACGAGACTGAGGACCGTCCGATTCATCATCTGGTATTCCATCTCCAGCATCAACGGCACTCGCCGGCCCTTGCTGAGATAGTCTATATTGCGCTTCTTGCCGACCGACAAGGCACGCAGGAACAGCTTGCGCTGTACCGGGCCGGAGCTTTCTACACGCGCTTTCACAGCCACATAGACCTTTTCCCAGAATCGGGGAACGCTGCTCATGCAGGTAGGATGGGTCTCGCGCATGCTCTGCTGTATCTCTTTCGGATTGGTATTGATAATCAGCTGAGCACCTGCCGACAGGGAAAGATAAGCCCATGCACGCTCAAAGATGTGTGCGAAGGGTAGGAAATTGATGACTCTGTCACTCTCGGTAACGGGTACACACTCGCCATTGGCTTTGAGGGCAGCGGCATACTGACCGTATGTGAGCTGCACACCCTTGCTGTCTCCGGTGCTTCCGCTGGTATAAAGGATGTTGCATAATTCGTCGTCTGAAGCTTGTTTCCACAATGCTTCGACCTCGGTCTGGCGTGGAAGGCCCTCTCCGAGTTTCAGAAAATCGTCGAAATAGATAGTTGCAGGGTCGTGCGTACTGATTCTCACACCATGGTCGAACACGATGATACGCTCCAAAGAAGAGCACAGCGCAAAGATACGATGGGCTCTGTCGTACTGCTCCTGTTCGCCAACAAAGAGGAAACGGATTTGCCCGTCATTGATCATGTGCTGTATCTGCTGCTCGCTACTGGTAGAATAGAACGGTACGGAGACTACTCTGATGCCATAAGCACCGAAGTCGGTATAAAGATACTGGATGCAGTTTTGGGCGTAGACAGCAATGTGTTCCTGGGGCTTGATGCCCAGATTAAGGAGCGCATTGCTCACTTGCTTGACGCGCAAGGAGAATTGATTCCACGAAACAGTCTTCCACTCTCGACTTCCAAAACTCCGAAAGGTTAGCACAGGACGGTTTTCATACTTCTTTGCCTGTTCATGAACAAGTATTGAGAGATGGCATTTTGTTTGCATAATCCAACGATTTTATTTCTTGCAAAGATAGTGGAAATCAGATAGAACAGCAAAAAAATACAATTATTTTATTACTTTTGCCTACACCTATGACACAGAAAGAATATACCGACGAGGCAGTCAGACTGCTCAGTCAGCTCATTGCCATTCCTTCTATCAGCCGAAATGAGGAAAAAGCGGCTGACCTGATGTTCGAAACCATAGCCGAATATGGGTTCTCGCCATGTCGTGAAGAGAACAACGTGTGGGTGATAGACCCACACTTCGACAGCTCACGACCGACTCTGTTGCTCAATGCCCACATCGACACCGTAAAGCCTGTAGCCACCTGGACACGCGATCCTTTCAGTCCGACGGTGGCAGATGGCAAGCTCTATGGGCTGGGCAGCAACGATTGCGGGGGTGGACTGACCACACTGTTACAGACGTTCCGCTATCTCACGGAGCGTCCACAGCCTTACAATGTAGTATATCTGGCATCTGCCGAAGAGGAAGTTTCGGGTATTAACGGCATTCGCCGCGTGTTGCCATTGTTACCGCCTATCGACGTTGCTGTGGTGGGCGAACCTACCGGTTTGCAGCCTGCCATCGCCGAAAAGGGATTGATGGTGCTGGATGTCATAGCCCGTGGGAAGTCGGGACATGCTGCCCGTAACGAAGGAGTAAATGCCATCTACGAGGCATTGGACGATTTGTTGTGGCTCCGTGACTATCGGTTCGAGAAAGTGAGTCCGCTTCTTGGCCCTACCAAGATGACGGTAACAGTGGTCAATGCCGGTACGCAACACAACGTGATACCCGATGAATGCAGGATGTTGGTAGACATTCGAACCAATGAATATTACGATAATCAAGAGGTTTACGACTTCATCTGCCGGCACATGAAGTCTGAGGTGCATGCCCATTCGTTCCATCTCCGCTCATCGCATATCGACATCGAGCATCCATTGGTACGCCGCTGTGTAGACATGGGACTCACACCTTACGGTTCGCCAACCCTCAGCGACCAGGCTCTCATGCCTTTCCCGTCGTTCAAACTCGGTCCCGGAGCGTCTGCCCGGTCGCATTCTGCCGACGAATTTATCTATATTCAGGAGATGGAAAACGCTATCGCTACCTACCAAAAAATATTGGATGGATGCGAGATACCGCCATCCATCCAACATACTTGAACTTCAAGAGACTCTCGTCTACGATTATCTCTTGGTCATAATCGTTTATCTTCCCAGCCAAACTTCAGGGTTTAGCTTGGCAGTCTCTTTGCGCAACTGGAACTGGAGGATGTTGTCGATGCCCACAACACCTAATGCCTGGCGTGTGGAAACTTTCTGTCCCTTGGTCACACTCACCGATTTCAGGTTGCAATATACCGAGATATAAGCGCCATGACGGACCATGACGACCATCGAACCGGCAAAGCCGAACACGGCACTCACCTCGCCATCGTAGATGGAACGGGCCATACAGCCCGAATTGCCCTTGATATTGATACCCTTATTATCCAGACTTACATTCTTCAAACCCTCTACTCGGTATTGCCCGAAATGGCTTACAATCTGGTAACCACCCGTTATCGGCATCGGCAGCCGGCCCTTGTTAGCCTCGAATCCGCCACTCATCATGCGGTCTACGGTGCTGAATCGCTGTGCCTCGTTGTTCCGCTTGGTAGCATCGGCTATCTCTTTGGCTTCGCGGGCTTCATCCGCCCGTGCCTTCCGTTCGGCCGCTACACGAGCCGATTCTGCCTCACGCGCAGCCTGTTCTGCCGCCTCTCGGCGCTCAGCCGCCTCGTTGGCCAACTTCTGGGTACGCTCCCTGCTCTCTTTCTTGGCTGCCTCGGCTGCCGCCTGGAGCTGTGCCTGACGAGCTGCTTCAGCCTCTGCCTTCAGCTTAGCTTCGCGTGCTTTGGCCTCGGCTATACGCCTGGCATTCTCGCGTGCAGCTGCTTCGGCCGCAGCTTTCCGTCGGGCCAATTCCTCGGCGCGTCGCCTTGCCGCCTCTTGAGCGGCTGCCCTACGCTTCGCTTCAGCGATGGCACGCTGCCTGGCCTTCTCTACTTCGATGGCCACCAAGCGGTCTATCTGTGCATTCAGAGCTGCGTCTTTCTGGCGTTGCTCACTGATTACCTTCTGAATTGTCTTCTGCTGGTTCTGCAACGAAGCCACCACTTTCTTCTGTTCATCCTGCTCTCCGATGAGGGCCGACTGTTCTTTCTTGCCCTTGTAGAGCAGATTGTTCTTCTGGCTACGTACGTCTTGCAGCTGCTGGTGTTTGCTATCCACCTGCGCCTGTTTCGACATGACCATCTCGCCTTGTGCTTTCTGGTAGTCAGCATACTCACGCACGAAGCGCAGCCGCCTGTACATCTGCGTCAATCCCTTGGCCGAGAAGATGAACATCAGCTTGTCCTGAATCGTGCTATTGCGTGCCATGTAGCGCATAGACTTGATATATTTTGCCTTGCGGTCGGCCAACTGCTGCTCCAAAGTCTGCAACTGCGCTTTCAATATATCCAGATTGCCCTCGATGTGGTGAATATCTTTCTGAATACCCTCGATGTTTTTCTGTCGCTCATCAATCTGTGTATTCAGCGTCATCAGTTTCTGCAATCGCTTCTTGACGTCGGCCTGGTTGGCCCTGAGTTGCTGTTCCTGCTGCCTAATCTTCTTCTGTATCTGCGAGCGTTGCCCTTGCAGACTTTTGATAGACGCATTGGAATAGACGGCAGTCTTCTTGTTTGTCGCCTGTGTTTTGCCGGTCTTCTTCTTTCTTACTGTCGTCTGCGCCTTCCGCTTTTGTGTCTTCACCGCTTTTTTCTGGGCGGGAGCCACTAAGGCAAAAGCCACAGCCAACCCTATCAACAGTATCTTCTTCATTTAAAAGTTCATGATTTGTTTCAAGATATCCTGTGCTGCTATCTGCTTATATTTGTCAGATACAGTCGTCTGCGTGTCCCAGTTGCCGTTGGTCGTCACCCCATCCATAGAGATAGAGACCGTGGCTTGCTGCTGTTTCTTGGTGGCTGTGGTGGTGAAGGAGAATACCTGCGTACCGGGGAACTGCTTCACGCCCACGGTCTTGAAGTCGGAATAGTTCCACACCAAGGTCGATGTGCCGTGCTGTGTACTCTTGTAAGTGACGTCGGTACGCAGAATCCGACCGTTACTCTTGTCGGCATTCCATTGGTAAGTCAGGTTGCCGTCGGCCAAAGTCACAGGAACTGTACCGCCTGCTGCTTGTAAGTCTACACCATATTTTTTGAGATTCGACTCAGACACCTTCTGCTGTCCGGGCAGGAACAACTGATTCCAGAACAGTGCCTGTAGGCTGTAGAAGTTCAAACCATTGTTCTTCAGGAAGTCCAGCTGATTGTAGTCGGCCTTCACATACTGCTTGTGCAGACGGTCGATGACGAGTACGTACGTCGGGGTAAACTCCAGTCGGCCCACCTCTGTACCCAAAAACGGAATGGTAATCTGCAACCGTATCACCTGGTCTTTGCGCATACGCAACTGTCCAGGCATCGTGATATCCTTGCTGCCAGCCTTCAGATTGAACGTGATACCGCCCACTATATTCTCCGCATACACTTTCGTGTCGGCCACTTTTTGCACAAATGCCAGACGCTGCATGTCGGGTGCTGTGGCATTGGCTGCCTTGCCCGCTGCCTTACCTGTCGCAGCTGCCACGCCGTTCGTGCCTTGCCCGTCTTTTATGAGTGCTTTTTTGCTTCCGCAAGAGGCCATGAACAAGAGTGCGCCCATGCCCATCAGCCCTATCCTATAAGTTATCTTCATTCTCATTTTACCTATTCCTTGATATATTTCTTCAGTTTCAATTTTCGCTGTATCAGTGCACTTGTACTTCCTGCCTTGACGGCTTTCTGCCACAATTCCACCGCCTTGTCAGGTTCGTTGCATCTGGAGTGGATGTCGCCGGCATGCTCCAATATCACGGCACTCGCCACCGAATCGGTGTCGCTTGCTATGGCTTGGTCTATATAAATCTTCGATTCCTCGTACCGCTCCTGCAAGAATAGAATCCAGGCGTAGGTATCCAAGAAAGTAGAATTCTTGGGTTCGGCCTTCACCGTGCGGAAACTCATCTCCTCAGCTTTTTTCAGATTCTGTCCTACCTCGCTCAGATAGTAGGCGTAATTATTCAGGCAGCTCACGTTGTCGGCCTTCCATTGCAGACAGCTGTCGTACGCTGCAAACGCCTCTTGGTCTTTTCCCTTCTGATGGAGGATGTCGCCCATGATGGCATAGAAGTCGGATACGATGTCGGGATTGCTGCGCGAGTTAATCTGACTCACTCCCTTGCGGAAGGTAGACAGTGCCTCGTCGTTGTTCTCTTTCTGGAAATGGGCCAGTCCCTTGAAATAGTAGAACGCCATTTCGTCAGGATTATAGAGCAAGGCTGGTTCGCACAGCGCAATGATGTCGTCCCACTTCTTCTTGGGCCACAGTCCCTGAATGAGCTGCAAACGCGCCCCTACATTGTCGGGACTGATGCTCAATACGCGGTTCAAAGCCCGCTTGATGCTGTCTTCGGGCATCTTCTTCAGTGTCATGTAGGCAGCTGCCAACTCTGCCACGTCACCGTCTTTCGAGTTTTGCTGCAACACGCGGTCGAACAGCTGCACGATTTCCATGCTGTCTTTCCCTTCACTCTCGCTCTCCTGAATCAGTTGGCGCATCATCGTGACACGGTCTTTCGAGCTTGTCTTCCTGCTCATCAGGATACGTTCGGTCAGTTGGTGTGCCAGGGAGTCCTTACCTGTAGCGCGGTAATAGTCGCGCATGGAACTTTCGGCATACACGTTGTCGGGTTCTTCTTTCAGTGCCTGCTGGAATATCTTGTAGGCTTCTTTCTGCCTGTTGTTCTGCATCAGCCAGTTACCCATCATCACCCTGTAGCCCACATCGCTGGGATGAGCGTCGCAGAGTGCCTTGAGCACTTTGTGGGCCGACTTCTTGTCGCCCTTCATTTCGTAGATACGCATCTTGGCCAGCGTCATGTCCTCGCTGTTGCCTTCCATCAGTTCCAGGCGGTTGGTGGCGTCGAGCATCATGTCGTAGTTCTTCTCGTGCTGGTAAAGCTGTATCAGCACGTTCAGCACATCGCTGCGGTCGCGATTGTTCTCATACAACTTCTCAAAAGCAGCAATGGCCTTGTCGAATTGTCGGAAGCCGATATAGTTCTGCGCTACATTCTCCTGATAGGTGCTGTTTTGCGGAGCGAGCGCGGCTGCCCGCTGCAAATCGGCCATCGCCAGTGTGTCTTCGTGCTGTATGCCGTAGATGCGTGAGCGCAGGAAGTAGGCTTCGGCTGCTTCCGGGCGCATTGTGATGCAGCGGTTCAGCAGCGTCAGTGCCGAGTCGTTGTGTTCGGCATTGAGTTGCCTCGCAGCCTCCAGGAAGTGAGCCTCGTAGCTGTTGCGCACGACAGCCGGAATGGTGTCGGGCGTAAACTTGGGTTTCGTCGTGTGTATATCGTTGTCGGCCAGGGCAGGATACAGGATGGCTGCCCCCATGAAAGCCGCCAATAGAGATATCAAATGTTTCATATTATTTCACTCCGGTATGTCCGTATCCTCCTGCTCCGCGCTCGGTCTCGTCGAGCTGTTCCACCAGTTCGAACTCGGCTTGCTCGTGGCGTGCTATCACCATTTGGGCAATGCGTTCGCCGTCGTTCACTGTAAAAGGCTCGCTGGAGAAGTTGACCAGCAGCACCATGATTTCGCCGCGATAGTCGGCATCCACCGTTCCCGGTGTGTTGAGCACTGTCAGTCCGTGCTTCAAGGCCAGTCCGCTGCGAGGACGTATCTGCGCCTCGTAGCCTGCCGGCAGGGCAATGTGCAGTCCTGTAGGGATGAGCCTGCGCTCCAACGGTTTGAGAATGATGGGCGCATCAATGTTGGCCCTGAGGTCGAGTCCGGCACTTTGCGCCGTCGCATATTGCGGTAACGGCTGTCGGCCGGTATTTACTACTTTTATCTTCATATCAGATACTATATCTTGCAAAATTAATCAATTCTGTCTGAATAGTTTCCTTTTTCATCTTAAAAAAGAAAAATAGCAGCGCAGGGAGACTGCACAACCGTCCGTCATGAGTGTGTTTGTCGGATAGAAGAATAAAAGGACAGAAGAAGAATAACCCGATAAAGCATGGTATGAGCAGCACTTTGCTCCACAATTCAATAACTCATCAACTTGTATGAGCAGCGCCTTGCCCTGCGACTCAATAACTCATGAACTTAAAAACTCAGCAACTCAAAAAACTGCAAGGCCTCGGCAGCGTTGCTGTTTGGCCTTTGCAGCATTGCTGTTTGGGCCTTGCAGCGATGCTGCCGAGGCTTTGCAGTAAATAGATGGAGTTTTTTGAGTCTCCGGGTTGATGGTTTTTGGAGACTCAATCCTCATTTATCGGATGACGAGGTGGCCGCCTTTGACCAGTTCGTCGTGCGATATGCGATACTTGGAAAGAGGTTTTCCGCCCAGCGTCATGCTGTGGATGCGGTCGGCCTTGGTCTGCCGCTCTATCACGATGTCGCCCTGTGGATAATACTTGCGGTCGAGGTGCAGCGTCACCTTGTCGAAAGCGGGCATCGTAAGGCTGTAATACGGACTGCCGGGACAGTCGGGATAAAAGCCCATCATCGAGAAGAGCGCCCATGTAGACATCGTTCCGGTGTCGTCGTTGCCGGGAATTCCGTCGGGTTTATCGGTGAAATAGCGGTTCAGGAGACGCGTCACCTCTTTCTGGGTGCGCCACTCTTCGCCGGGGAACTGGCAGAACAGATAAGGATAAGCGATGTCAGGCTCGTTGGCAGGGTCGTATAGTTTCTGGTCGAACACCATCTGCAGACGGTCTACGAACTTCTTGCTGCCACCCATGAGCTTGGCCAGTCCCTTCACATCGTGGGGCACATAGAAGGTGTAGTTCCACGCACTTCCTTCGTGGAAGCCGGGTGCATTGGAGAAATCAGCACCTGCCTTGGGGTCGAACGGAGTCAGGAACTTACCGTCGGCCTTGATGGGACGCAGCGTTCCAAACTCTTTTGAATAATAATGACGATAGCCCAGACTCTGCTTACGGAAACGTGCTGCATCGGCTTTCTTGCCCAGTGCATCGGCCAGGTTGGCCAAGGCATTGTCGGCCACGTAGTATTCCAACGCGTGAGACACACTGTTGTCGCCCGACTCATCGGCTGCATATTCGCCCAGGGGTATGTAACCGCGTTGCAGATAGGAGTCTATGTCGGGGCGCATCTTGTTGTCTTTGCCCGGTGTAGTGGCCGACTTGACGAAAGCCGTATAGGCTGCATTGATATCGAAGTCGCGCAGCCCTTTGAGGTAGGTATCGGCAATGACGGGAATAGCAGGGTCGCCCTCCATCGTCCAGGTCTCCCGCCCGAACAGCTCCCATTTAGGCATCCATCCCCATTCGCGGTACATGTCGACCATCGAGCGCACCATATCCAGCTGGCGGTCGGGGTAGAGCAATGTCTCCAGCTGATGCACATTGCGGTACGTATCCCACAACGAGAACACCGTATAGCGATTGGTGGCAGTCTTGCCATTGCCGCCGTTCTCCATCAGCGGATACTGGCCGTTGACGTCTTGAAGGATGCTGGGATGAATCTGGCTGTGGTAAAGAGCCGTGTAGAAGACGCGGCGTTGCGTCTCTGTGCCGCCTTCTACCGTGATGCGGTCGAGACATTGAGACCACGCCTCTACTGCTTTCGCACGAATATCGTCGAACGAGAGCGAGGGCTGCTCGGCTTCCAGATTCTGCCGTGCATTGGCTATAGAGACAAACGAGACACCCATCGACACCTCTATCTGCTCGCCCTCGGCGCAGTCGAAGTCGAAATAGTAGCCCACTTCGTCGCCCGCCAGCTCGCGAGAGTAAGAGGTATAGAGCTTATAGCGGCCATTGTCTTTGTCCCACTGTCCCTCTACGCCCGTCATCTTGGGCTGCTTCTTCCAGTAGCCGGAGCTTTTGGGCGTCTTGTTCACACGCATGACGAAGTACATGGGGAACACGGCTTGCGCGGTATAACAGAAGTTGCCGAGCAGTCGGTAGCCCTCTATCTCGCTCTCAGAGACACGGCGCACCATGCCGCCTACCTCGTTGGTGAGACCGCTGCCGACGTTCAAGAGGATGTGGCCTTCGCCTTTGGGAAAGGTGTAGCGTTCACGCGAAGAGCGCAGGGTAGACGTTACCTCGCAGTCGATGCCGTACTTCTTCAGCTTCACGGCATAGTAGCCGGGCGATGTTTTCTCGCCGGTATATTCCGAACCGTAGTTGTGATAGTCGACATCGAGCTTGCCCGTGGTGGGCATGGTGAGCAATGTGCCGAGTTCGGGACAGCCCACACCGCTCAGTGTGACGTGCGCAAAGCCGGTAAAGAACTTGTTGTTGTATTCGTAAGGAGCCGACCACCAGCGGGCATCCTTGTCGTATTGGTTGAGGTCGGAACCCATCACATTGAACGGGACGACCGACATAAGCCCGTGGGGCAGCACCGCGCCGGGGTTGCAGACACTGAAATTGGTGGTCCCGATAAACGGGTCTACGTAATCCACGTTTCGCTCTGCCATCGCCGGCAGGGCAGCCAACAGCAACAGCGACAATAAGGTTTTGAATTTCATGCAGTTCTATTGATAGTTAAAATTTAAGCGTAAAATTACGTAAAAAAAGATAATCGCCCAAATTTAGAGCTTTTGCACCGTCTGTTTTTCTTTATTTTTAGTATATTTGCAGTCATTATTAAACTATAAAACCTAGTCATGATATTAAGGAAAAAATTATTGTTATCATTAGCCATTATTGTGCCTATGGGGCTGATGGCTACCGTTCAGAATAACGAGAAACAAGCTATCGACTATGTGAATCCGATGATAGGTGCAGGCGGTCACGGCCATGTGTTCGTGGGAGCTAACGTGCCTTTCGGCTTCGTACAGCTCGGCCCGACGCAATATACCCACGGTTGGGACTGGTGTTCGGGCTATCATTACAGCGACTCGATACTCGTAGGCTTCGGTCATGCGCACCTGAGCGGAACGGGAATCGGCGACCTGGGCGACATCGCTTTCCTGCCTGTGGCCCACAAGAACCATAAATACGTGAAGTTCTCGCACCATGCCGAGACCGTTCGTCCGGGTTATTATGCACTGAAGCTACAGCAGCCCAACGTGCTGGTGGAACTCACCGCTACCAAGCGTGCAGGCTTCCACCGCTACAATTACGGTGCTGACGTGAAGCAAGGACTCATTGCCCTGAACCTGAAGCAAGGCATCGGATGGGACAAGATGACCAGTTGCAAGTTTACACAAGACAGCCCGACCACCATCAGCGGTTATCGCATGTCGAGCGGATGGGCCAAGAGTCAGCAGATGTATTTCGCTGCCGAATTCTCACAACCGGTAAAACTGGTACAGAATCAGGATTCGGTAGGCGTGTTTGCTTTCGAGAACAACGGCTCACCCTTGCTTCTGAAAGTAGGTCTGTCGGCTGTCAGTGCAGAGAATGCACGCGAGAATCTGAAAGCAGAAATCGCAGGATGGAACTTCAACAAGGTTGTGGCCGATGCACAGCAGGCATGGCAAGATGAGCTTGGACGTATCAGCGTACAAGGCGGTGATGAAGACCAGAAGACCATCTTCTATACGGCTATGTATCACACCATGACCGCTCCGTCGGTGTTCAGCGACGTCAACGGGCAGTATCGCGGTGCAGACGGCCAGGTGCACAACGGCAATGGCGTCAACTATACCACCTTCTCCCTATGGGATACCTACCGCTCATGGGGACCGCTGATGACCTTGATTCAGCCTAAGCTGATGGGCGACGTTGCACAAACTTTCATGAACATCTATCGCGAGCAGGGCAAACTGCCCGTTTGGCATCTTGTGGGTAACGAGACAGACTGTATGGTGGGCAACCCCGGTTCTATCATCATGGCCGACCTAGTACTCAAAGGTTTTGTGAAAGATCGCGCAGCTGCCTTCGAAGCATTGAAGAACACATCGCTGAAAGACGACCGCGGTCAGAGCTTCCTGAAGCAATACAACTATATTCCTTTCGACAAGGACGAAACGATGGAGACCGTAGCCAAGACGATGGAGTATGCCATTGCCGACGCCGGAGTGGCTAAAGTGGCTAAGCTGTTGGGCAAGACAGCCGACTACAAGCTTTTCACTAAGCGCAGTCAGGCTTACCGCAACCTCTTCGACCCGACCGTAGAATTCATGCGCGGACGCGATTCCAAAGGCGTATTCCGCAAAGACTTCAGTCCGTTCAAGACAATCCACCGCCAAGATGACTACACTGAAGGCAACGCATGGCAATATACCTGGCTCGTACCGCAGGATGTTCATGGACTCGTAAGCCTGTTCCCCTCGGAGAAAGCATTTGTGAACAAGTTTGATTCGCTGTTCGTTGTAACGGGCGATTTGGGTGCTGAGGCTTCGCCGGATATCTCCGGATTGATAGGACAATATGCTCATGGCAACGAACCAAGCCACCATATACTCTACATGTATAACTATGTGGGCCAGCCGTGGAAGGGTGCTAAGCTTATGAGACAAACCATGAACGAGATGTATACGACCGGTATCGACGGATTAAGTGGCAACGAAGACGTGGGTGCTATGTCGGCATGGTATGTGATGTCGAGCATGGGCTTGTATCAGGTAGACCCATCGGGTGGCAAATATGTATTCGGTTCGCCCATCTGGAACGAAGCTACACTGAATGTAGGAGGAGGGAAGACCTTCCGTATCACGGCTGTAAACAACAGCAAGGAAAATATCTACATCCAGTCGGTAAAACTGAACGGCAAGAACTATACGAAGTCATACATCAGCTATACCGATATCGTGAAGGGTGGAACGCTGGAATTCACGATGGACAGCAAGCCTTCTGCATTCGGTACAGCAAAGAAAGACAGACCTTAAAGCAACAATGAATAACAGTAATAGAAAGCTATTGACAGCAGCAGGCATCAGTCTGCTGCTGAGCGTTCCCACCACAACCGTGTGGGCGCAAGATGTGAAAGTGGAACAAAGATATCTGACCGTAGTGCCGGACAACACCACGAACTACATAACAAAACGGCATCCGGAGAACGAAAGATTGTTCCGCTCGGATGCCGTAGATAAGAAAATAAAAGAGGTGCAGAAGCTGCTGGCCGGCAATCCGAAGCTGGCCTGGATGTTTGGTAACTGCTTCCCTAACACGCTGGAGACCACCGTACACTACAGCAACGCATCGGGCGACGACGACACCTTTGTCTATACGGGCGACATACATGCCATGTGGCTGCGCGATTCGGGGGCTCAGGTGTGGCCTTATGTGCAGTTGGCCAAGAAGGACAAGAAGCTCGCCAAGATGATACGTGGTGTTATTCTGCGCCAATTCAAGTGCATCAATATCGACCCGTATGCCAACGCTTTCAATCCAGGACCTACGGGCGACGGCTGGCAGGACGACGCGACCGATATGAAGAAAGAGGTGTACGAGCGCAAATACGAGATAGATTCGCTCTGCTATCCCATCCGTCTGGCTTATTACTATTGGCTCATGACGGGCGACAGCAGTATATTTGGGGCGGAGTGGCAGGCTGCCATTGCCAACGTACTGAAGACTTTTAAGGAGCAACAGCGCAAGAACGACCGCGGACCTTACCACTTCTTCCGTGTCACCGACCGCACTTACGACACCGTGGGGTGGGAAGGTTACGGTGCACCGGTGAAGCCAGTGGGACTGATTGCCTCTGTGTTCCGTCCGTCGGACGACGCAACGACCTATCCGTTTCTCATTCCTTCTAACTTCATGGCAGTGAGTTCGCTGCGCAAATCGGCAGAAATCCTCACCAAGGTAAATAAGGATGAAGCCACCGCAAAGGCATGTATAGACCTCGCCGACGAAGTGGAAACAGCATTAAAGAAATACGCTGTCTACGACCATCCGAAGTATGGAAAGATCTATGCGTTCGAAGTAGACGGATTCGGAAACCATCTTCTGGCTGATGATGCAAACGTTCCAAGCCTTTTGGGAATGGGATATCTGGGCGATGTAAGCCTCGACGACCCTATCTATCAGAATACCCGACGTTTCGTCTGGAGTGAAGACAATCCCTGGTTCTTCCGTGGCAAGGCAGGCGAAGGCATCGGCGGACCTCACGTGGGATTGAACATGGTGTGGCCCATGAGTATCATGATGAAGGCATTTACATCGAAAGACGATGCCGAAATCAGCGAATGTATGCGCATGCTGCTTACCACTGACGCCGGCACGGGATTCATCCACGAGTCTTTTAACAAGGACGATGCAAAGGATTATTCGCGTGCTTGGTTCGCATGGCAGAATACTCTGTTCGGCGAACTGGTGCTCAAACTTATCGACGACGGCAAGACCGACGTACTCGTAAACTGTCTGAACACTAAATAACACAAAACAATGATGAACGAAAACCAAAAGAGAATAAGCCCGATAGCATGGGTCCCGACGCTCTATTTCGCGATGGGAATGCCCTTCGTGGTGCTCAATATGGTGTGTACGTTGATGTATAAGGGACTTGGAGTGAGCGATACGCAGATTGCGTTCTGGACCAGTAGCATCATGCTCCCGTGGACATTAAAACCGTTGTGGAGTCCATTCCTGGAGATGTATCGCACCAAAAAGTTCTTCGTAGTGCTGACACAGTTGCTCTCAGGGCTTCTTTTTGCCCTTGTCGCATTTGCTCTACACTTGCCCGATTTCTTCGCTATCACCATTGCTATGCTGTTTGTGGTGGCGCTCAGTGGCTCTACCCATGACATTGCGGCAGACGGAACGTACATGTCGGTGCTCAACAACGAAGAGCAGGCACAATGGATTGGCTGGCAGGGAGCATTCTACAACATCGCCAAGCTCGCTGCTACGGGTGGACTGGTGTATCTTGCCGGATTCTTTATCGACCATTACGGAGTGGCCCAGGCATGGACTGTCATCATGCTTATCATTGCCGTTGTCATGGCTGTACTGGGCATCTATCATATTTTTATCCTTCCTTCCGGTGGCAAGCAAGCCGAGAGCAGCAAGACATTGAAAGAGTCGCTGAGCGAGCTATGGGGCGTTTTTGTGGAATTCTTCCAAAAGAAACACATCGTCTACTACGTGTTCTTCATCATCCTCTATCGCTTTGCCGAGGGCTTCGTGATGAAGATTGTGCCGTTGTTCCTGAAGGCATCGCGTGCCGACCAGGGGCTAGGGCTGACAGAACAGGAAATAGGTCTGTGCTACGGAACATTCGGGGCAGCGGCCTTCGTCATTGGTTCTATTCTCGGAGGGTACTATATTGCCCATCGCGGATTGAAGAAAACACTCTTCTCGCTCGCGTTGGTGTTCAACCTCCCGTTCGTGGCTTACACCTTTCTGGCGTTCGAACAGCCGGAGAATCTGATGCTCATCGGCAGTGCCATCACGCTCGAATACTTCGGCTATGGATTCGGATTTGTGGGCTTGACGCTCTTCATGATGCAGCAGATAGCTCCTGGAAAGCATCAGATGTCGCACTACGCATTCGCCAGCGGTATCATGAATCTGGGTGTGATGTTACCCGGTATGATGAGTGGATTGGTGAGCGATGCCCTTGGCTACAAGATGTTTTTCGTCTTTGCATTGGTATGTACCATCCCTGCCTTGCTCATTACGAAGTTCGTTCCGTTTACTTACGAAGACGGGAAATAAGATTATTTAATTACATAAGAAATAAAAACCAGTAACTTATGACAAAACTTATCATTCAGGGGCAACCATTGCCCAACATGCCTTGGGAGAAACGCCCTGCCAACTGCAAGACTACTGTATGGCGCAGTGAGCGAAATCCTATCATCCCACGTGACCTCTTGCCTAACAGCAACAGTATATTCAACAGTGCAGTAGTTCCCTTTGGAAAAGGCTTTGCAGGTGTTTTCCGCTGCGACGACACCAATCGTCGCATGGTGCTCCACGTAGGTTTCAGCGACGACGGCGTCAAGTGGAACATCAACGAAGAACCGCTCCGCTTCGAATGCGACAATGCCGAAATCGGCGAGTGGGTATATGGATACGACCCACGTGTCTGCTTCATCGAAGACCGCTACTACGTTACCTGGTGTAACGGCTATCATGGACCGACCATCGGAGTGGCTTGGACCAAGGATTTCAAGACCTTTCACCAGCTGGAGAATGCCTTTCTGCCCTACAACCGTAACGGGGTGCTCTTCCCCAAGAAAATCAACGGCAACTTTGCTATGCTGAGTCGTCCGTCGGATACTGGTCACACGGCTTTCGGAGACATCTTCTACAGCGAGTCGCCCGACATGGAATTTTGGGGACGTCATCGTCATGTCATGGCACCAGCTCCCTTCGAACAGAGTGCTTGGCAGTGCATGAAGATAGGTGCTGGTCCTATTCCTATCGAGACAAGCGAGGGCTGGCTGCTCTTCTACCACGGTGTATTGCATTCTTGCAATGGCTATGTCTATGCTTTCGGTTCGGCATTGCTCGACCTCGAACAGCCTTGGAAGCCCATCTACCGCAGTGGCCCATACCTCATCACACCGCAGACTCCCTACGAATGTATGGGCGATGTGCCTAACGTTTGTTTCCCCTGTGCCGAGTTACACGACCCCGAAACAGGTCGCGTAGCCATCTACTACGGATGCGCCGACACCGTCACTGGTCTGGCATTCGGATACATTCCTGAGATTATTGAATTCACAAAGAAGAATAGTATCATCTAATCAACCTATCAACATGAAAAAAACAATCTTATCAGTAGCTATCATGATGGCTTCATTATCAGTTCAGGCGGCTGATGCCAACTACAATGTTGTGCCACTGCCACAGAACATTGAAATGGCAAAGGGTAAGGCTTTCGTACTCAATGCCAACACCGTTATCGTAACAGACGAGACTGCCGATATGCAGCGTAACGCTCAGTTCTTGGCCGATTTTATCAAAGAGGCCACCGGAATCCAGGTTTCTGTGGTTCAAGGCAAGGCTAAGGCCAAGAGCGGGAACATCGTACTGCGCCTGAACAAGAAACTCACCGGCAACGAGAGTTACACGCTGACTGTCAACGAAAAAAACGTGACCATCGAGTCGTTGACCCCTGCCGGCGTGTTCTATGGCATCCAGACGTTGCGCAAGTCGTTGCCTGTAGGCAATGAAACAAGTATCAACCTGCCTGCCACCAAGATTTCCGATGCTCCCCGTTTCGGCTATCGTGGCTGCATGCTCGACTGCGCCCGCCATTTCTTCCCCGTTTCTTTCATCAAGCAATACATCGACATGCTGGCTCTCCACAATCTGAACAAATTCCACTGGCATCTCACCGAGGACCAAGGATGGCGTATGGAAGTGAAGAAGTATCCTAAGCTAACACAGATGGGCGCTATCCGTCAGCAGACACTGGTGGGCCACTATGGTAGCGGACTGTTCGACAAAACGCCCTATGGCGAGGGTATGTACTACACACAGGAGCAGATGCGGGAGATTGTGGACTACGCTGCCAAGCGCTACATCACCGTGATTCCGGAAATCGACATGCCCGGCCACATGCTTGGGGCATTGCATGCCTACCCCGAACTGGGTTGTACCGGAGGTCCTTACAAGGTGGCAGAAGAGTGGGGCGTATTCCCCGACATCCTCTGCGCTGGCAAGGAAGAGACCTTCAAATTCGTAGAAGACGTACTCGATGAACTCTGCGACATCTTCCCATCCAAGACCATTCACCTCGGTGGAGACGAAGCGCCACGTACCCGTTGGGAGAAATGTCCGCTCTGCCAGAAACGTATCAAAGACCTCAATATCACCGGCAAGAACGGTTTCTCGGCCGAAGCCCAGTTGCAGGTGTACTTCCTCAACCGCGTAGCTAAATACCTGAAGGGCAAGGGACGCAACGTGATAGGATGGGACGAGATACTCGAAGGCGACGACATCGACCCTGCTACCACCGTCATGAGCTGGCGTGGTGTCGAGGGCGGAAAGATTGCTTCCGACCGCGGTCTGAACGTTATCATGTCGCCCACCACCTATTATTATCTCGACTACTACCAGACCAAGGACAAGAGTGCATTCGTACTCATCGGTGGAGATTTGCCCGTAGAGAAGACCTATGGCTACAATCCTGTACCCGACGATGCTTCGGCCAATCTGAAAAAGCACGTCCTGGGCGTACAGGCCAACTTGTGGACGGAATATGTCCCTAACGCTTCTTTGGCAGAATATATGCTTCTTCCTCGTCTGGCAGCAATGGCCGAGACCGGTTGGACTGCCAACGACAAGAAAGACTTCAACTCGTTCAAGCAGCGCGAAGGCAACCTCACCAAGCTCTACGATACCAAGGGTTGGTATTATTGCAAAGAAGCTTGGCAAGAAGACAAGAAATAATCTCTCTCATTCCCTGCAATCCTTTACCCGATTGCAGGGATTTTTTTGCAATCCCCCACCCTTACCTATCAGCTGAAGATACCATAGAAACGCTATACATGCCGTCTATACATGAAGGAAACAACCGTAGTCGTAAGCCTAATATAAAAGTGTTTCAATTATTAATTATCAATCTTCAATTACCACTTCCCAATTACCTTATTTTGCTGCAAGGCCTCCGCAGTAACGCCGCAAAGGCCTGACAGCATTGTTGCAAAGCCCAGGCAGCAACACTGCCGAGGCCTTGCAGTTTTTTGAAGTTGACGAGTAGACAAGATACGAGTAGACGGGTTGGGATTTTAAGTTCTTGTGCTTTTAAGTTGACGAGTGGCAAGTAAATGGGTTGGCTGATAAATCTACAACAAAAAACAGGCCTATCCCCCATCGGGATAGGCCTGTTTGCGTTTTATGAATATTCTCTGTCGGATTACTTCTTCTTCAAGTCGTAGCTTAAACCGGTAGCGCTTTCCTGCAATTCGGCAGAAACCATGCGCAAGATTGAGTCGTTAGGCTGTGTGAAGTAAAGTTCGTTGCCTTCGCCCAGCTGGAGCTTCAAGCCCTTTACCTGCTTGCCGTCTACGGTCTTCTCTACGTTCTCGGCCTTACCGGTATAGTTGGTAGTCTGGTCTTTTCCGTTCTCAGCTTCGAGATAAGTCTCAGCCACAGCAAATCCTGCGGTAGAGTCGTTAGCAAGCTTTACGGTGTAACGGATACCTGGACCGTCGGCAGCAGGGATAGTTCCCTCGAATACTGTAGTATCGGCAACGGCTGCTACGGAATCAACACTTTCTGAATCTGCTCCAGTTTTAGACTTGGGTTGGCAAGATGCTATCAAAGCACCGGCAGCCAACAACATGATAAATGTTTTTTTCATTATTACTGCTTAATTAAAATAATTGCTGGCAAAGATACGGACATATTGGCATCATTCTAACGAAAGATGAGTTATTTATCGTTAAAAGGATGCTTCCGGTTACAGCTGAATGCTAAAACCAGCCGTCATCCATGTTCCGGGTTGTGGAACGATACCATAGTCTACATACTTCTTGTTGAGCAGATTGTTGCCTGCGACATAGGCGTGGTAACGCTCGGTATCCCATGACAGGCGTGCATCGAGCAGCCCGAAAGTGGAATATCGTCGCACAGCTCCGTCGCTGCCGGTGTAGGAACCTGTACGTGACTGCAACCGATAATTGAGCGCCAGATGCAGATTTCGCCAGAGATGGGTGCGTAGGTTGGCCACCAGCTTATGACGTAGGTATTCCAAGGCATACTGGCTTTGGATGCCATCTACTTCATGCCGGTCTTGATTGATGTAGTTGTAGGCCACCGACAGATGCTCCAGAATGCGCTGTGAGGGCATTAGATGGCTGAGGGATACATCTACACGGGTTTGGACGCCTAGCGCGTTAATACGGCCGAAATTCACCGATTTCCACACGTTGTCGGCCTGTCGGGTGTCGCGTATCCAGTCGATGAGGTTTTTATAATGGTTGTGATAGATGGCGGTACTGGCGCTGATGGCTGCCGAACGATACTTCACGCCGGCTTCAACGGCCGAGAGTTCTTCGGGCTTCAAATGCTTGTCGGCATAGTATCCGTCTTTTTTAAGATAGAGTTCGGTGACCGATGGCATGCGCAGCGAGGAGTTGTAAGAGACGTATACCTTCCAGTTGTTGCCGATGCGGTAACCGGCGTCGATGCCCGGATAGACGCGCATGTTCATTTCGGCCCAACTGTTCTTGACGGCAACGAGACCAGCTGAGAGCGTGAAACGCTTCAAGACGATGTTGTGTTCGAGGTTGAGGCTGATGTTGGTGCGGTTCAGTCCGAGCGTATAGTCCCTGTCTGTACCGTGGATGTGGCGCGGTGTGTTGAGCGGTTCGCCCAGGTTTCCACTCACAAGGTCTTCGTAGCGTAGCTCTGCACCGAAAGCGGTGCGGCCGAGCTGCGAGTCGAAATAACTGTTGAGATTTACGCCGTACACATCGGTGCGATGGTAGTTGAAGGGAACTTTATCGGGCTTTCCGCGGAAGAACTCAAACCTATCCATGTTTCGGTTCCAGTAGATGGACGGCCGGAAGTGCAGGCGTCCCTGTTTGGTGTGGGCCTGTACGGCCGTATAGGTCTTGAAAGTGTGTTCGAACTGGTCGTCGGATTTGGGACTATAGAATGTGTTGCTACCCACATTCTTGGTCGATAGGCCGGCATGCCAATCCACGGTGACGTAGCTGTCGTCGTAGCGTCCTTGGTAGAAAGCCTTGCCACCGTTGTGGTCGGCATTGAGCGTACCGGCCTTGCTGCGGCTGTATCCGTCGCTACGGGTGTAGCTGCCTGAGACGGAATGCGACCAATGTCCGAGCGAATAGTAGGTTCGCGCGCCACCGCTCAGATAGCCATAGCTGCCGGTCTCTACGCGAGCCGAGACTCCGGATGATTGGGGAATACGTGTAACGATGTTGATGGCGCCTAGCAGCGATGACGTTCCATAGGTACGTCCGGCCGGTCCTTCCAGCACTTCTATACGTTCGATTTCAGAAATATCAACGGGGAAATCGAAGGCGTTGTGTGCTGTCTGCGGGTCGCAGATGTTGATGCCGTTGAGTAGAATCGTGATTTGCTCACTGTTGCTACCTCTGATGCTGACGTCGGTCTGAGTTCCCAGGGGCCCTCGTTGTCGTACATCGACGCCTACGGCATATTTCAGCAGATCATTAATACTTTGTACCGGGGCAGCCGCTATATCGGCCTTGCTCAGTACAGTGACCATTCTCGCTTGCCGGCTTTGTGCCAGCGGTGCTCTCGATGCCGTCACACTGACTTCGTCGAGGCTCACTTCGCGCCCGTTGTCATAGAGGGCAGAGTCTGCATTGGCTGTCTGAACGGTGCTTACACCCTCGGCTTTAGCATGAGAGAGTGTTGCGATGCTCAGCGTACCAACGAGCACCTCACGTCCCAGAACGGAGAAGAGAGCATAGCCTTTGTTCGAGAAGTGCTTGAACTTCAGGCTACAGCGCTTGTTGAAAGCTTTTTTGTACATGAATTATTAATAATGATTTGTATGAAAACAGGTGCAAAGGTACGGTAAAAAGGGGATATGACCAAAAAAGTTTTTTAGTTGCATCGGTATGGGAACTGTAGGGACGCGGCATGCCGCGTCCGTAGAATAGATAAAATCATTTGACGAATTATCCCAGTTGTTCTTGATATAAGTTTGCGGACGCGGCATGCCGCGTCCCTACTGTTTGTTGTACTTATCAAGATACCATTTGGCTACATTATTCTGAATGTATTCTGCTATCAGATTATATTCTTCTTGATGTTTTATAATGTGTTCGAAGAATCTACTCTGCCAGGCAAAGGTAATTCTGCGTTGGTGAGCGTATTTAGTGATAGCTGATTTGTAACTTCCAACAACTGTAGATAATCTCCCCCTCTGTGTATGAAGGTCTATACCTGTATCTGGAGTGTGATGAGGAATGGAGCTTGTATGATGTAAAGGAACGTCCCCTGAGATGAAAACTAATGCGTGAATGTGGTTTGGCATTATACAGTACAAGGGAATTTGGATGTCGGGAAAGTGTTGTTGAATGGATTGCAAGCATTGTTCTGCATAGATTCCAATAGGAGATAATACCATCTGAGGGGTGGAATCTTGGCAGACAATATGTCCGAAATAATGTTGCTGTTTTTTAGTGCAGATAGTGATAAAATAACTACCTGCATTATAATCATGCCAACGGACGCGGACAGAATGTCGACAAGGCATGTCCATAGATGTGATAAGTATAAAACGGTGTATTCAAAGTCTGTTGGGAAAAAGGTAAGGCAAGCTCTTATAAGGGCTACTATATCTCATTCGCAACAGACTAAGAAGTAAAATTACAGCACCTGACTACCGGGCTTCACCTCACGGTCAACGCGAGTAACGGCCAGATTGCCGTCGAAATTCTCGGCAGAGAGAATCATGCCTTGACTCTCGATGCCCATCAGCTTGCGGGGGGCAAGGTTGGCAATGAAGCAGATGTCCTTGCCAATGAGCTGTTCGGGTTCGTAGAACTTGGCAATACCGCTGACGATGGTACGTGGCTGACCGCTGCCATCGTCGATGGTAAATTTCAGTAGCTTATTGGCTTTTTTCACCTTTTCGCAGTTCACGATATGTCCTACGCGGATGTCGAGTTTCTCGAAATCTTCGTAAGCGACGACGGGCTTGATGTCCTTAGCCTTGTAAGTGGCGGCTTCATTGGCTTTTTTGGTATCTTCCAACTTCTTCAACTGGGCTTCGATGACCTCGTCTTCAATTTTCTCGAAGAGCAATTCGGGTTCGGCCAACTGGTGGCCGGCCTTGAGCAGGTCGGTATTTCCCAACTGTGTCCAGTCAAAGCTATCCATATTAATCATCTTGCGCAGTTTCTCTGAAGAGAACGGTAGGAACGGCTCGAAAGCGATGGCAAGGTTGGCCACGAGCTGTAAAGAGATATAGAGAATGGTCTTGACACGCTCGGAATCGGTCTTCCAAACCTTCCAGGGTTCGCAATCGGTGATATATTTGTTGCCGATACGAGCCAGGTTCATGGCCTCTTTCTGTGCATCGCGGAACTTGAATACGTTGAGAAGGCTCTCTACCCTTTGCTTGACATCCTTGAACTCGTCGAGCGTCTGCTTGTCGATATCGAACAATTCGCCACATGCTGGCACGACACCTTCGAAGTATTTTTTGGTGAGCTGGAGGGCACGATTGACGAAGTTGCCATAAACGGCCACCAGTTCGGAATTGTTGCGCTCCTGGAAATCTTTCCAAGTGAAATTGTTGTCCTTGGTTTCGGGAGCGTTGGCCGTGAGCACATAGCGCAGCACATCTTGCTTTCCGGGCATGTCGATGAGGTATTCGTGCAGCCATACGGCCCAGTTGCGCGAAGTGGAAATCTTGTCGTTCTCCAGATTCAGGAATTCATTGGCCGGCACGTTGTCGGGCAGTATGTAGCTGCCGTGTGCCTTGAGCATGGTGGGGAAAATGATACAATGGAACACGATGTTGTCTTTGCCGATGAAGTGTACCAAGCGTGTATCGTCGTCTTTCCACCATTTTTCCCATGAACCCCAACGCTCAGGCTGGGCGTCGCACAGTTCTTTGGTATTGGAAATGTAGCCGATAGGTGCATCAAACCACACATAGAGTACCTTGCCCTCGGCATCGGCTACAGGTACGGGAATACCCCAGTCGAGGTCGCGTGTCATGGCGCGGGGTTGTAAATCCATATCGAGCCAGCTCTTGCATTGGCCATAGACATTGGGACGCCACTCTTGATGGCCTTCGAGAATCCACTGCTTGAGCCACTCCTGATACTCGTTGAGGGGGAGATACCAGTTTTTGGTCTTCTTGATGACGGGTTTGGAGCCGCTGATGGTGCTATGCGGATTGATGAGTTCCATCGGTGAGAGATCGCTACCACACTTCTCGCACTGGTCGCCATAGGCATGGTCGTTGTGACAATGAGGGCACTCCCCTATCACGTAGCGATCGGCCAGGAACTGATGGGCTTCTTCGTCGTAGAGCTGCTCGGTCTCTCGCTCGACGAGTTTGCCATCTTCGTAGAGCTTCTTGAAAAAGTCGGAAGCCAGCTTGCTGTGGGTATCGGAGGTGGTACGGCTGTAGACGTCGAAACTGATGCCGAACTCCTCGAAACTCTTCTTGATCATGCTATGGTAACGATCGACCACATCTTGCGGTGTGATTCCCTCTTTACGGGCACGGATGGTGATAGGCACACCATGCTCGTCGCTACCTCCGATAAAGAGTACTTCTTCTTTCTTCAACCGTAAATAGCGCACGTAGATGTCGGCCGGTACATATACGCCAGCCAAG
Organism: Prevotella mikamonis; assembly: GCF_055381405.1. Classification (NCBI taxonomy): domain Bacteria; kingdom Pseudomonadati; phylum Bacteroidota; class Bacteroidia; order Bacteroidales; family Prevotellaceae; genus Prevotella; species Prevotella mikamonis. Next base: position 2,146,794 of record NZ_AP035785.1, on the reverse strand, counting down.
TGGCCGATGTGCACGCCACCGTTAGCATAAGGCAAAGCGGAAGTGACAGTGGTGCGTAGATATTTCTTCTGTTCCATAACGTTCTGTTTTTCTTTATTGTTTCTTTGGCTGCAAAAGTACGAAAAAATTGGGATAACGGCATTATAAATAGGTAGTCAAAAGCTGGTTTTACCTAATTCAATGGAAAGTTTTGGGTGTCGGAGGTGAATGTATCGCATTGTGTATCGCATTGGCGCTTGACAAGGGGTGCGCGATATTGTATCTTTGCATCGTGTTCAGGATAATCATTCTACAGCCGACAAGGCCGGTTCTTATGTCGACTATAGAATCTACCAGGCGGAGGGGAATGAGACGTGATACATCTATTTATTAACAACAAATTAAAATTTAAAGAAAGGGTAACAATTATGGCAGTAAATTACAAACTTTATCAGTGTAAGCGTGCAGGCAAGTTTAATGGTAAGTGGTACGCAAGAGCCGTACACAACGGTGTGATAGGAACGGACGAACTGGCTGAAATCATGCAGCGTAACTGTACGTTGAAGAAAAGCGACATCAAGGCTGTGTTGACTGAGTTGGTAGAGGTGTTGCAAGACGAATTGCAAAATTCCAAGCGTGTACGTCTTGACGGACTGGGCAGCTTCAAGCTCGGTATCAGTTCTTCGGCCGCAGAGACAGCAAAAGACTATTCGCCTGTAAAGCATGTGAGGGGTGTCCATGTACTTTTCATGCCCGAAAGCAAGGCAGATGCCGGTTCTCGTAAGCGTAGCAAGGTACTTGTGAATGGTACGAGGTTGGCAGAGTTGACCAGCTATAATGTGGACAAGACCGTAGCTGAGGCTTCTGGCGAAGAGGAAGGTGGTCACTAAAAGATGTGGAAGAGGGAGTTGGGGAGTAAGCCTCCCCCACTCTGCTTTCATGATGTGAAAATCAAGAAAAGGAGACAAGGCAATGAATAGTAGCAAATGGAAAATGATATTGAAGGTAGTAGTGGCGGTGGCAACGGCTTTGTTGGGTGCATTGGGTGTAAATAGCCAACTGTGAGAGCAGGCTGTATAGGAATCATGAAGAAAAGATGGAAGGCTGTTTGCTTTCCGTCTTTTTTATGCTTATCTTTGCCGTGTAAAGTAGAGTCAATGGCAATAAAAGTAGTATTATTGGATTTCGACGGGACACTGGGTGACACTCAGAAGTTGATAACAGACACGATGCTTGATACCATAGATGTATTGGGATTGGAGAAACGCACGCGAGAAGAGTGTGCAGCCATGATTGGGTTGCCGCTGAAGGAGACGTTTACCGGATTGATTCCTATGTCTGATGAAATGGGAGATAAGTGCGCGGAAACCTATACGGAGATATTTACACGGCGCAATGTGCCGCATGCCGTGTTGCCATTCCCTCATGTGATTGAGACTATTCGGGAGCTACACCGACGCGAAGTGAAGCTGACGATAGCCAGCAGCAGGCATCGCGGCTCGTTGCTCAACTTCATACATGAATTTGAATTGGACGACTATATATCGGCAGTAGTGAGTGCGCAGGATGTGGAGCATTGCAAACCACATCCGGAAATGGTTGAGAAAACATTGGCAATGTTTGGTGTCAGGCCCGATGAAGCCCTGATGGTGGGCGATGCGAGGTTTGACATACTGATGGGAAAGGCTGCCGGTGTGCATACATGTGGGGTGACCTATGGAAACGGAAGCCGCGAAGACATGATGAGTGTTGAGGCAGAACACATCATTGATGACTTCGCGGATTTGTTGAAAGTGGTGGAATCTTACGACTCCTACTCCTTATAACTATCGAGTTTCTTGAGGAAATAGGCTTTGAAATCCTTCCAATGATAATACGGAGCTATGTCGGTCTTAATGGGCAGTGTAGCTTCGTTTTCGTTGCGTAGCACCTTGAAGATGACGTCTTTGTCGGCTGCGCTCTTGCGATAGAATACGAACTGGATGTTTGAAGCCATAGGGAAGATACGGTAAGAATACCATCCGCGGTTTTCCAGTTCTTCTAGGTTTTCTACTTGCATGCCCAGACCATCCAGGTCGAGAAGGCAGGTGAGCGGCATGATGACGGTGTCGTGACCGTAGCGGAGGGTTGCTCCTGGATGCTCTAATTGTAGGCAAGAGTCGGCTTGGGCGATGATATTGCGCAATAGATTGCGCTGTGTGAAAGGCTGTGTTCCTCCATTTAGCGGACTGCCACCATAGGCAATGTACCACCAGGCATTCTCGGTGCGCCAGTTGTCGTAAATCTCTTGTTCGTTGTAGATATCGTAAAGGGAGAGGTTGTGGCGTAGCTCGGTGCTTTGTACGTTGGATGCGTTGCTGAACAGGCGTCTGTATAAGAGGTCGTAATTGACCTGATGCTTCCAGTAGCTGGAGTCGTTGAAGAGTCTATTGAGTACGCTGTCGTAGTGAAGATATTTCTTTCCGAATGTTTTGTAAGCGGCTTCGGCCTTGGCCGGCATCTTATTCTTGCTGAGTACAGGGTCGTCGTAATTCATGTAATACATGTCGTGGTTGCTGGCATCCTGCTTAATCTGCAATTCTGGATTGGCGATAAGCAGTTGCTGTAGTGCATTTTCCATAGAGAGAATGCAGCGGATGACGGTGGTACTGCGTGCATCTATGTTGGTTTTACCGGCAAATACTTCGGGAAAATTCTGTATCATGCGCTTGGCAATCTGGCGGTGCTGCTCGCCTCCCAGCTGCGTGAGTTCGCCGTAACGGTTTTTACTTGCGTCGCGAATGAGGGTGAGTCGGCGTAGCACATCGCGTCCTAAAGCAGTGAGCTTTCCCAGGCTGTCGGCCCGTTGCAAGACGGAAACGGGCTGTATATAATCATTTTTATTGATGAGCCAACGGCTGCCGTGACGGCCGTAATGGCTGATGTAGAATGGTTTGTATCCGGTAGGAGCAGGGGTGAGTTGCTTCTGTTGTGGGCCAGGATAGGCATAATAACTACTGGCAGAGAATAAGGGATTGGCCTTTATGTCAATACGTGACTGTTGGGCAAAGACCATTGCAGTGCACAGCAAGGCCAAAAGTACGAGCATTGTTTTTTTCATCATATAAAATATTTAGGTTTTCTGTCTTGATAGAATTATATACGTATGTGTGCAAAGGTAATAAATATTTTCATAAAATCATACAAAGGGGCAGGGGGAAGTAACAGACAAAATAAGGGCATTTTTCGTTTTTATCTGTGATTTGCCGTATCTTTGCAGAAACTGGACAGGCAGATACGACCGAAGGAAGGGTTGTATCGTCTATTTACAAGTGGTTTATCATAAAAGAAGGATTCTATAGATATGGCAAAAGACAATAAGGCATTGACACCCATGATGAAGCAGTTTTACTCGTTGAAGGCTAAACATCCGGAGGCGTTGATGCTCTTTCGCTGTGGCGACTTCTATGAAACCTATGGCGAGGATGCTGTGGAAGCTGCGCGTGTGCTTGGTATCACGCTGACAAAAAGGAACAATGGCGCACAGGATCCCACTGATATGGCAGGATTCCCGCATCATGCACTGGATACTTATCTGCCAAAACTGATTCGTGCTGGAAAGCGAGTAGCTATCTGCGATCAGTTGGAAGACCCAAAGAAGAAGCGTGAGGCTATCAAGGGGAAGAAGGGATTGAGCGAGATGGATAAGATGGTGAAGCGCGGAATTACGGAACTTGTGACGCCCGGTGTAGCCATGGGCGACAACGTACTCAATTATAAAGAGAATAATTTCCTGGCAGCAGTGCAGTTTGGGAAGGCTTCTTGTGGCGTGGCTTTCCTGGATATTTCTACGGGAGAATTCCTGACGGCAGAGGGTACTTTCGACTATGCTGAGAAGCTATTGGGTAATTTTTCACCTAAAGAGGTGCTTTATGATCGTACGAAGAAGAAAGAGTTTGACCGTTATTTTGGGTCGCGTTTTGTTACATTCGAGCTGGATGATTGGGTATTTACCGAACAAACTGCCCGGCAAAAACTCCTTAAACATTTTGGGACGAAGAATCTGAAGGGATTCGGAGTGGAACATCTGCACAATGGAATCATTGCCAGTGGGGCTATCATGCAATATCTGGAGCAGACGCAACATACCCAGATAGGGCATATCACGTCGTTGGCACGTATTGAAGAAGAGAAGTATGTGCGACTGGATAAGTTTACGATTCGTTCTTTGGAACTACTCGGTACGATGCAAGATGATGGCAGTTCGCTGTTGGATGTCATTGATAGGACGGTAACACCGATGGGTGGCCGTATGCTTAGAAGGTGGGTGGTGTTCCCCTTGAAGAACGTTCAGGCAATCACTGATAGGCAGGATATTGTGGAATATTTCTTCAAACAGCCGGATTTCAGGGATTGTGTCAACGAACAACTACATCGTGTCGGCGATCTTGAACGCATTATTTCAAAGGTTGCAGTGGGCAGAGTCTCCCCACGGGAGGTGGTACAATTGCAGCGTGCATTGGAAGCTGTGGGCCCCATTAAGCTCGCTTGTTTACAGACAGACAATGATGTTTTGAAGAGAGTTGGAGAGCAATTGAATCTTTGTGAGAGCCTGAAAGATCGCATTGCCCATGAAATTCAGGCTGATCCGCCATTGCTGGTGAACAAAGGAAACGTGATAGCTGATGGCTATAATGAGGAACTTGACGAGCTGAGGTCTATCAGTCGTAACGGCAAGGATTATCTTTTGAAGATTCAGCAAGAGGAAACCGAGCGTACTGGTATATCCAGTCTGAAGGTCGGGTATAATAATGTATTTGGTTATTATCTCGAAGTTCGTAACACTTATAAAGACCAAGTACCGGCAGAGTGGGTGAGAAAGCAGACACTCGCACAGGCCGAACGCTATATAACTCAGGAACTCAAAGAGTATGAGGAGAAAATCCTGGGTGCCGATGAGAAGATTCTGGCCTTGGAAGCAAGACTGTTCAATGAACTTATCGTGTACATGCAAGACTTCATACCGCAGATACAAATCAACGCCAACTTACTCGCAAGGCTCGACTGTCTGTTGAGTTTTGCCAAAACAGCAGAAGAACATGCTTATGTGCGACCTGTTGTCGACGACAGCGACGTGCTGGATATCAGGCAAGGTCGCCATCCTGTGATAGAAACACAATTACCTCTGGGCGAACGTTATGTACCCAACGACGTGCTTCTTGATACTTCCCATCAGCAAATTATGATGATAACCGGTCCTAATATGGCCGGAAAATCGGCTCTGTTGCGTCAAACGGCATTGATTGTACTGTTGGCGCAGATAGGCGGTTTCGTGCCGGCAGAGCGTGCGAGAGTGGGTCTGGTGGATAAAATATTTACTCGTGTGGGAGCGAGCGACAATATTTCTCTGGGCGAATCTACCTTTATGGTGGAGATGACAGAGGCGGCCAATATTCTCAACAATGTGTCTGACAGGAGTTTGGTGCTCTTCGATGAGCTGGGACGTGGCACGAGTACGTACGATGGTATCAGCATTGCGTGGGCCATTGTGGAGTATCTTCACGAGCATGTGAGGGCCAATGCGCGTACGCTCTTCGCCACTCATTATCATGAATTGAATGAGATGGAGAAGAATTTCTCGCGTATCCGAAACTATAATGTCAGCGTGAAAGAGGTGGATGGAAAAGTTATTTTCCTCAGAAAACTGGAGAAAGGGGGCAGCGAACATTCCTTTGGTATCCACGTAGCAGAGATTGCCGGCATGCCGAAGAGTATTGTCAAGCGTGCCAATGTCATCCTCAAGGAGCTGGAAAATGATAATGCCGGTGTTGGGACAGTGGGCAGGCCAGATGCCCGGAAGATAGAAGAGAGTAGGGAAGGGATGCAATTAAACTTCTTCCAACTGGACGATCCGGTGCTTTCTCAGATACGCGATGAGATATCGGGGTTGGACATTGATAATCTCACTCCGATGGAAGCACTTAACAAACTGAATGATATCAAGAAGATTATAAACCCATAGAGAGTGGGTTTATAATCTTCTTTTTTTGTTTCATGATTTCTTCCGATACATGCAGTAGATTCCCAGGACTACAAAGGGAATGCTGAGTATCTGCCCCATGTTGACCGGCATACCCGCTTCGAAGTCTACTTGAATATCCTTTGTGTATTCTATGAAGAAGCGGAATGTGAATATCAGCGTCAGGCATAGGCCGAAATAAAATCCTTTACCTACCGTTTTTTTCGCGTAGCGGTAGAAATACCATCCGATGAAGAAGAACACGAAGTAGGCTATGGCTTCGTATAATTGGCCCGGGTGACGAGGATATTGGTCTACTTGCTGGAAGATAAAGGCCCAGGGTACATCCGTTACTTTCCCGATGATTTCAGAGTTCATCAGGTTTCCCAAGCGTATGCAGCAGGCGGTGATAGGTGTGGCTATGGCAATGTTGTCGAGCACCTGCCACAGATTCAGCTTCGTGTGGCGCACATAGAGCCACAGAGCTATCATCAGTCCGAGCGTTCCGCCGTGCGAAGCCAACCCCTCATAGCCGGTCATTTTCCAGCCTCCATCGGGCATGTGGTGGATAGGCAGGAACATCTCAATGATGTGATCCCAACTCGTCAGGAAGTAGTCTGGCTGATAGAACAGGCAGTGTCCCAGTCGGGCACCGGCCAATATGCCTACGAAGCAGTAGAGGAAGAGCGGTTCGAACAGCTCTTCCTTTATTTTTTGGTCTTGATACAGCCATTTCACCATGAAATAAGCACCTATCAATCCGATGAGCCAGAAAGTGGAATACCATCGGAGTCCGAAGCCACCCAGATGTATCAGGTAGAGGTCGGGATTCCAAAGAACGTATAGTAATTGTTCCATTTATTTGGAGATTATGGGTGATGAATGTCAGACATTGAATCTGAAGTGCATGATATCGCCGTCCTGAACAACGTATTCCTTGCCTTCGATGCCCAGTTTCCCAGCCTCGCGCACGGCCGATTCAGAACCGTATTTCAGGTAGTCTTCGTATTTGATGACTTCGGCGCGGATGAAACCTTTCTCAAAGTCGGTGTGGATAACGCCGGCACACTGTGGCGCTTTCCATCCCTTGTGATATGTCCAGGCCTTCACTTCCATCTCGCCGGCAGTAATGAACGTTTCCAGGTTCAGCAGCGAATAAGCCTTCTGGATGAGGCGGTTCACGCCACTCTCTGTCAGTCCAAGTTCTTCGAGGAACATCTGCTTGTCTTCGTAGGTCTCAAGCGAAGCGATGTCTTCCTCGGTCTTGGCAGCAATTACCAAGGCTTCTGCCCCCTCGGCCTTGGCCATTTCTTCCACTTTCCGGCTGTATTCGTTACCCGTCTTGGCACTCTGCTCGTCTACGTTGCACACATAGAGTACGGGCTTGGCCGTGAGCAGGAACAGGTCGTGGGCAAAACTCTGCTCGTCTTTACTTTCAAATTGCACCGTACGGGCGTTCAATCCCTTCTCCAACGCCCCTTTGTAAGCCTCCAGCACGCCTACGGCCAGCTTGGCATCCTTGTTGCCCGCAGCTGCTGCCTTCTGTTGTTTGGTCAGTTGAGAGTCGATGGTCTCCAGGTCCTTCAGCTGCAACTCGGTATCAATGATTTCCTTATCGTTGATAGGGTCTACGGCATCTCCGCCTTCGCGCACCACATTGTCGTCGTCGAAGCAGCGCAGCACGTGGATGATGGCGTCGGTCTCGCGAATGTTTCCGAGGAATTTGTTGCCCAGTCCCTCGCCTTTGCTGGCCCCCTTTACGAGGCCGGCAATATCTACGATTTCGCAGGTAGCGGGCACGATGCGTCCGGGATGAACTATCTCTGCCAATTTGGTGAGTCGCTCATCGGGTACGGTGATGACGCCCAGATTGGGTTCTATTGTACAAAAGGGGAAGTTGGCTGCCTGTGCCTTGGCACTCGACAGGCAGTTGAACAGTGTCGACTTGCCGACGTTCGGAAGTCCTACAATACCGCATTTTAAAGCCATGTCTTAATTTCAAATATATACTTTGACTACAAAGATAGTGCAAACGAGCGCAATGAGAATTTATTCTTAGATTGCCGAGTGCAACTTATCTTCTGCAAAGGTAGTGCAAACAAACACAAAAGCAAAATTTATTTTGATTTTGTTGCGTACGGGTTGTTTTATTTCGGGTTTGCAAAAGAGCCTATATTGGCTCGCTGCAAGGTGCAGACAGCAATGCTGCAAAGGCCTTGCAGCATTGCTGTTCGGCCTTTGCATAAAACGGAGTAAATTCTTACCACGTCGTGAGTCGCATGTCGCCCTTCTCCAGATAGGTGCGGTGCATGGCCAAGGCAGCCGTCATGCTCTGTGGCTCATGTCCCCTTCCGGCCAGTTTCAGGTAGTCGCGCAGCAGCGGTCTGTAGTCGGGATGGGCGCAGTGCTCGATGATTTCCTGCGCACGGCGCAATGGTCCTTTGCCGCGTAAGTCGGCTACGCCCTGCTCGGTCACAATGATGTCGATGTCGTGTTCGGTAGAGTCTACGTGGCTGCACATGGGCACGATAGCGCTTATCTTGCCACCTTTAGTGGTCGATGGGGTATAGAAGATGCTGATAGAGCCATTGCGCTCGTAGTCGCACGAGCCGCCGATGCCGTTCATCAGGTCCGACCCGCATACGTGGCTGGAGTTCTCGTTGCCATAGAGGTCGCACTCCAGAGCGGTATTCATGGCGATGACGCCGAACCGGCGAATCAGTTCCGGTGCGTTGGCCATCTCGCTGGGGCGTATGGTCAGGCGTTGCCTGAAGAAGTCCATGTTGTCGTAAATCTTCTGTAGACACTCGTTGGTGACGGTCGTGGCAGTGGCCGAGGCATAGGCTATCTGCCCTTTGAGCATCATGTCAATGACGGCATCCTGCACCACTTCGCTGAATACGTTCATCACCGGCAGTCCGTCGCATTGTCCGATGGCCTTCATCACGGCGTTTCCCGTAGTTCCCACACCGCTCTGTATGGGGAAGAACTCCTTGGGTATGCGGCCGGCCTTGAGATCGCTCAAGAAGAACTCGGCAACGTTCTCGCCTATCTTCCTGGTCTCCGGGGTCAGTTCCTTGAAGGCACGCGCCTCTTCGGGGATGTTGCACTCCACTACGCCCACTATCTTTCGGGTGTCTATCTCCACATATTCCTTGCCGAATCGCTCGGCCACGCTCGTAATAGGGATGGGCTGGCGATACGGATATTCGGCAAACTCGGCAATGTCGTGTAGGTAACGTGAGTTGGGGCTGTGGAAGTGGTTCAGCTCAATAACGACGCGTTTGGCCAGTCGGGCAATGGTGGGAACGATGCCGCCGGCCGACGTGAGCGACGCCTTGCACGTGGCGGCGCCCTCTTCCAACGCGCTCACTTCGATGATGGCCCAGTCTACATCGCCGTAGAATCCGCGGCGCAGTCGCTCGGCCATGTGGCCCAGGTGCATGTCTTCATAGTCTATCTCGCCGAGATTGGTATGGTCGCGGAAGTCCTTGTTGGTAGAGAAAGGGGCACGAAACTTGATGGCTTTGGCTGCCGCCATGTCGCCCTCAATGCTTTGGCACGACGATGCGCCGGTCAGGATGCCTACTTGGAATGGGGTTCCAGCCTCATGTTCGCGTATGGCGCGCTTGGAAAGCTCGCGGAATACTGCTTTCGGATTACCATTGGGCGTGAATCCCGACAGCCCGATGTTGTCACCATCCTTTATCATGCTTGCCGCTTCGGCAGCTGTTATTCTAGTATAAGCCATAAGCGTTGTTTTTTATTCGAGTGAGTCTAATTGCAAAGTTAGTATTTTTTTTGTCTGTGTGCTCATTCGATATCTATTTATAGCTATAAACAGGCGATAAAGAATAATAATGCAGATAATAATCGTCCTTTATAGGGTATAGCTTTTTTAAAGCTTTAAGAAAAATCGTATTTTCGGTTGCATGTGTTCTATAAAAGTCTTAACTTTGCAACGAAGCATAGGGTTTGTCCCTTGCGTGTTTTTATAAGTTAAATTAGCGTTTGCTGTTTATTCGATGAACATTCCGAAAACTTGGCGGTAGAACGAATGTGACAACAGGAATAAATGAGTGGATGCCCGCGATAGGTCGTGGGCGTTTCTGCTTGTCTGTTGTCAAAGGTCTCGCCAAGTACCTCGGAATGTAGATGAGTGGTTCGTCCACGATTCTGCATTTAAGTTGGGTACTTGGCGTTTCTCTTTTTTATATGGGTCGATGGCATTGCTGTAATCTTAGTTTATGTCAAAAGACCAAACGACAATGCTCAAGGGCATTGCCATCTTATTGATGTTGTTCTTACATCTGTTTTCTAATCCTGATTTTGCTACTACTGCCACTCCATTGTTGTGGGTGGGAGGCATTCCTTTTGCCACGGTTCTCAGCCGGGCTTGCAATCCAGTGGGGTTCTTCTTATTGTGTAGCGGATATGGGCTAGCCTATAGTCATCTGCATGGTAGACTCTTTTATGGTGGACAGTGGCGTCGAGTGTTGAAGCTGTATCTCAACTATTGGCTTATTCTCATTCTGTTTGTCGGGATTGGTAGCGTGGTGATGCCTGAGTATTATCCAGGTGATTTATCCATGATATTGAACAACATGTCTGGATTGAATGTGGATGGCTACAACCATCCGGCATGGTTTCTGCTGCCCTATTGTCTTTTGTGTCTGACTTCTCCCCTTGTATTCAGGACAATAGATAGAGTGGGACTGAAGTTGGCGCTGCCAGTCTCGCTTCTACTCTCATTGGTAAGTATGTTTGTTATTAGTCGTTACATTGCTCCGGCAAAATTGCATCACGAGTGGTATGTGTTGATACTTACCTATTTTGACCTGCTCTTTTTCTTCATCTTGGGTGCAGCTGTATGCTATGTTTCATCCGTGCGTAGTCTGTCGATAGGATGGCTTAAAGATAGGCAATGGCTCGTAGGATTACTTTTCGTATTGTGGTTTGCTATTCATTGTCTCACAGATTCGGCAGCACTCAGCCCTGTTTTCCTGTTTTTCTTTATACTACTGTTTCTCCAGACTGATATTAGAGGATGGTGGCGCAGCGTATTACTGGAACTGGGTAGGAAGTCAATGGTGATGTGGCTCATCCATGCCTTTATCTATGGGCGTTTCTTTCACAACTTTATCTATGGTTTCACTTATCCACTACTCATCTTTTTGGCTTTGGTAGTTTCGAGTTACTTGCTGTCAATCCCTATTATGTTGTTGTCGGATAAAACGATTGGTAGGTTAGGGTGGCTAAATAAAAAATTCTAACCTTTCGCTATAATTGCAGCATTTTGGGAAAGTTTGTCAATTATATCAGTATCACAGGTTGTTTATTTCCTTATTACTTCTAGAGAAATAAACAACCTTGTGTAGTTGATTTTTTACTTTTTTCGTGCACCGCCATCTTCCCAGTAATAGATGCTGGCACTTACTGCCACCTTCTTCTTTGCGGGGAAAGCAGATACACATACACCGGCATAGATAGCGGGGCGGCCTGCTATTTGGGGTAGACGGTAACACTTCACATCGGAGCGATAGATGGGAGATTCGATACCTACCATGCGCCTACATTTCTCTTTCGTGTGCTCTATGTACTCTTGTTCTGAAATTTCCTGCCAGTCTTGGGGTATTTCGTTCCACATAAACCCTGTTGTTTCTTCAACGGTGGGGTATTCTCTATAGACGTGGTAGACGATATTGTCTATCAGGAAGCCTTCTTTTCCGGCGGTATATTCCATAGAGGTTTCGGCATTCTTTTTAGTGACGAAATAATATGCTCGCGCTTTTTGGTGCTCGTACACATCAACGCGTCCTTGGCTTGCGACCGTGGTATCGACTTCGTACACACGCATGCCAAAGGCATTGAAGTAGGGGCGCATAAAGAATGGCCCTTTGAGTAATGGGTCTTGTTTCTTGGGCTTGTCTGCATAGGCAGTCATCATCGCCATGCTTAGAAGCAATGGTAGAATAATTCTAGTAATCTTCATGTTCTTTCTTATCAGTGATTATATTCTATGGCTTGTTTGATTATTACTTGTTATTGTGTATCAGACTAAATTTGTGAACAAAGAAGTTATTGTTCTCAGCTACAAAAATAAGGAAAAAGAGGGATATATGATGCTTTTTGCCTGTAAATATCCCTCTTTTCGGCTGTTTTTTGTACTAGTGGTTAGTGTGCTTCGAGCCAGTTGCTGCCCCAACCGGCATCGGCAACGAGAGGCACGGCGAGTGGATAGGCCTTCTGCATTTCTTCGAGTACGATTCGTTCTACCTGTTCTCTCTCTTCGGGGAGTACGGAGAAGTTGAGTTCGTCGTGTACCTGTAGTATCATTTTCGAGCGGATTTGCTCTTGCTGGAAGCGGCGGAAGATGTTGATCATCGCAACTTTGATGATGTCGGCGGCACTGCCTTGGATAGGGGCATTGATGGCGTTGCGCTCGGCAAAGCCACGCACTGTACCGTTGCCGCTGTTGATGTCGGGCAGATAGCGGCGGCGGTGGAAGAATGTTTCGGCATATCCGTTCTGGCGTGCCTTCTCCTTGGCTTCTTCCATGTAGCTCTGTACTTTCGGGAATGTGCGGAAATAGCCTTCTATCAGCTCTTTGGCTTCACGGTTGTCGATGTCGAGTCGCTGTGCCAGTCCGTAGGTGGTGATGCCGTAGATGATGCCGAAATTGGCCCGTTTGGCCTTGGTGCGCTGGTCGCGTGTCACGGTGTCGATGGTCTCGTGGTAGATTTTGGCAGCTGTGGCGGCATGTATGTCGTAGCCTTCGCGGAAGGCTTCTATCATGTTCTCGTCTTGGCTCAGGTGGGCCATCACGCGCAATTCTATCTGGCTGTAGTCGGCCGAGAAGAACAGGCAGCCCGAATCGGGTATGAAGCACTTGCGGATTTCCTTGCCATCCTCACCTCGTACGGGGATGTTTTGCAGGTTGGGGTCGCTCGATGAGAGTCGTCCGGTGGCCGTCACGGCTTGGTTGAATGATGTGTGGATGTGTCCTGTGCGTGGGTTGACGAGCTTGGGCAGGGCATCGACATATGTACCGATGAGCTTCTTCAGACCACGATAGGCCAGGATGTCTTCTACGATGGGTGCTTTATTTTTGAGCTGTTGCAGCACTTCCTCGCTCGTTACGTACTGTCCGGTCTTGGTTTTCTTAGGTTTTTCCACGATTTGCATTTTCTCGAAGAGAATCTCGCCCACCTGTTTGGGAGATGAGATATTGAACGCTTCGCCTGCCTGCTGGTAGATGCGTTGCTCGTATTCGGCCATTCGTTCCTTGAATAGGATGGACGTTTCTTCCAAAGCTTTGGTATCCAGTGCGATACCGTTGATTTCCATCTCGGCCAGCACGGGGAGCAGCGGCATCTCTATGTTCCAGAAAAGTTCACTCATCCCCATCTCGGCCAGCCGTGGTTCGAGCACGTTTTTCAGTCTCAGTGTGATGTCGGCATCCTCGCATGCGTATCGGCAGACATCGGTAGGGGAGAGGTCGCGCATGTTTTTCTGATTCTTACCCTTTGGCCCTATCAGCTCGTCTATGTGTATAGTCTTGTATCCCAGCAGTGTTTCGGCCATGTAGTCCATGTTGTGATGCAATTCCGGTTGCAATACGTAGTGGGCTAACATGGTATCGAACATTTTGCCTTGAAGTCGGATTCCATAATTTCTAAGCACCACGAGATCGTACTTGATGTTCTGTCCGATTTTCAGAATTTGCGGGTCTTCGTATATGGGTTTGAATATATTAACAATTCTTTCGGCTTCTTGACGATTGCTAGGAATAGGAATGTAGAATCCGGTATTTTCTTCTACGGAGAAGCTCAAACCAACTAATTCGGCCTCCATTGGATTGGTTGATGTGGTCTCTGTGTCTAGGCTGACGAATTGTTTTGTCTTGAAAAAATCACAAATTCTTATTCTTTCTTCCTCTGTATCAATGAGTTCATATCTTGATTCTCCTGTATCTTGCTTGAAATTTGGAGTTTTTTCTGGCTTTTCTGGGTCATTGGATGGATTTCCCCCAAATATATCAAGTTGCAAATTAACAACTGTTGGCTTTTTATTTGCTTTCTTTAAGATTTTGTCGGAAAGGCTCTTAAATTCCAATTCAGTGAAGATTTCTCTCAGTTTTTCTTCATCGGGATTGGTAGTCTTCAAATTTTCCAGATTCAAGTCGATGGGTACATCGGTCCGGATGGTGGCCAGGAATTTCGACATGCGGATATCTTCCACAGCTCCTTCCACCTTCTCGCGCATTTTTCCTTTGAGTTGGTCGGTGTGGGCTATGAGGTTTTCGGTGCTGCCAAATTCGTTGATGAGTTTTACGGCAGTCTTCTCGCCCACGCCGGGACAGCCCGGAAAGTTGTCGGCCGAGTCGCCCATGAGTGCCAGAAGGTCTATAACCTGGTTGGGATTCTCTATTCCATACTTCTCTGAAACCTCTTTTGGCCCGATTACATCGTATCCACCGCCGTGGCGTGGACGGTACATATACACATTGTCGCGGATGAGCTGACCGTAGTCTTTGTCGGGTGTGAGCATGTAGGTCTCGATACCTTGCCCACCGGCTTTGGTGGCCAAAGTGCCGATTACATCGTCGGCTTCGAATCCATCGACTTGCAAAATGGGTATATGGAAGGCTGCCAGGATGTCTTTGATGATAGGCACAGATTGCTTGATGTCCTCAGGTGTTTCCTCGCGTTGCGCCTTGTATGCCGGAAACGCATCGTGGCGGAAAGTCTTGCCGTGGTCGAAAGCCACGCCGATATGGGTGGGTTTCTCCTTGGTCAGAATCTCGTTGAGCGTGTTCACAAATCCCATGACTGCCGATGTGTTGAGACCTTTGGAATTGATACGGGGCGACCGGATGAGCGCATAATACGAACGATATATCAGTGCATAAGCATCCAGAAGAAAGAGTTTATTCATAAAATCAAATTTATTTGCAGTAAAATTACGAAAAAAAAGGAAATAATACCGATTAAAATCATTAATTTTGTGACAAATATAGTATTCTCATGGACTATCTGTCTCGCATTAAACATCCAATTATAAAGGAATTGGATGACTTTTCCGGATATTTCGGCCGCTCGCTGGAGCATAGCAATGGCTTGCTGGCACAGGCTCTCGATCATATTAGACAGCGCGAGGGCAAGCGTATGCGCCCTATACTAATCTTGTTGTTGGCCAAGGCTTTCGGGCAAATAACCGAGGTGACACAGTATGCAGCTGTAGGTTTGGAATTGCTCCATACGGCCAGTCTGGTACACGACGATGTGGTAGATGAGAGCGGTGAGCGTCGCGGACAAGCCAGTGTGAATGCCACCTATGATAACAAGGTGGCTGTGCTGGTGGGCGATTACATTCTGTCTACGTCTTTGCTCAGCGTTTCCCATACACATTCGGAGGTGATTATCCGCTATCTGGCGCGTTTGGGACAGACCTTGTCTGATGGAGAGATTCTACAGTTGACGAACATATCGAATCGGGAAATATCTGAAGAAGTGTATTACGAGGTCATCAAGCGCAAGACAGCGGCCCTGTTCGAGGCTTGTGCGGTATTCGGTGCCGAGTCGGCAGGGGCAAGCCGGGAAATTGTAGATGCAGCTGCCAAGTTCGGCCAGAATCTCGGTATCATCTTCCAGATTCGCGATGATATCTTCGATTATTACGATTCTGATGAGATAGGCAAGCCCACAGGTAACGATATGTCGGAAGGAAAACTGACCTTGCCTATCATCTATGCGCTCAATTCTACGGGCAATGAGGAGATGTTGCAGCTTGCCCGCAAGGTGAAGATGTCGCAGATTGATGAGGCAGGCATTGCCCGTCTGGTGGCTTTTGCCAAGGAGAATGGCGGTATAGAATATGCCGACCGAAAGATGAGGGAGTTCCACGAAGAAGCCATGAACTTCATTCTCCAATACGTGAAAGACCAGGATATCAAGGATGCGCTGACGTCCTATCTCGACTATGTGATAGAAAGGAATAAGTAGCAGGATATAAGAATAAAGAAAAAGTCTCGCATTTGCGAGACTTTTTTGTTTTCTGTAGGTTATTGTTGTTTCAATCCTTGCACAGCGTCGTAGGTGAAAGTATAGACGCGTCCAGTCTTGGTGTTGAGGTTCAGGGTGTGCCTGCCGTATGTCAGGGTGCATTTTCCGCCGCTTCTGGCTTTCACCGTTACCACGCTCAACGCGCCGTCGCGCCAGCTCATATCTATCTCGAAGTTGCCTCGTGCCATCAGTCCGCGCACGCTACCCGTGCGCCATGCGTCGGGCAGGGCAGGGAGCAGGTGGATGAATCCCATCTGGCTTTGCAGCAACATCTCTGTGATTCCGGCCGTTCCACCGAAGTTTCCGTCTATCTGGAAAGGCGTATGGGTATCCCAGAGATTATCGAGTGTGCCGTTTTTCAGCAGGTTTCCGTAGAGCATGTAGGCGTGGTTGCCATCGTGCAGGCGTGCCCATTGATTGAGTTTCCAACCCATGCTCCAGCCAGTAGCGCCGTCGCCGCGATGTTCGAGTACCACCCTGGCGGCTTTAGCCAGTTCAGGTGTGGTGACAGGCGAGATGGTGTGGCCGGGATGCAGGCCAAACAAATGGTTCACATGACGGTGATGGTCGTTGGGATCATCTATGTCGGTAGACCATTCCATAATCTGCCCGTAGCGGCCGATGCGGTAGGGAGCAAGGTGGCGGAGCACGTTTTCCCATTCCTGGCGAGCCTTGGCGTCTACGCCCAACACCTTGCTGGCAGCGATGGCATCGGTCAGAATCTCGCGTATGACGGCGTGAGAGAACGTAGTACCTTGGTCCACCGACCCGTGTTCGGGCGATGTGGAAGGGGCTGCGGTATATACTCCGTCGGGGCGTTTCCACAGATAGTCCACGGCAAAGTCGGCACTGCCTTTAATCATCGGGTAGCCAGTGTTGCGCAAGAAGTTCTTGTCGCGGGTGAAATCGTAGTATTCCCATAGGTGGGTAGCGAGCCACGGACCGGCTACCGGACATAGATTCCAATTCATAACTTCGTCGGATAACGGTGAGGTAAATCCGAAGATATTGCTTGATATAGAGACCGTCCAGCCGCGTGCGTCGTAGTACGACTTGGCCGTTACGGCTCCACCCTTCAGCTGTGTCTTGATAAAGTCGGTGAGTGGCTGCGCACATTCGGCCAGATTGGCCTGTAGCGAAGGCCAGTAGTTCATCTGTATGTTGATGTTGTTGTGGTAGTCTATGCGCCACGGACCATCTATGTTGTTGTGCCAGATGCCCTGTAGGTTGGCCGGCATAGTGCCGGGGCGTGAAGAGGCGATGAGCAGATAGCGCCCGAACTGGTAGTATAGCTCTTCGAGTCCGAAGTCGGCCGTGCCTTTGCGATAGTTCTGTAGGCGCACGTTGGTGGGCAGATTGTTCACAGCCTTGTCGGGATTCAGCGTCAGTCGCACGCGGTTGAACAGTGGCATGTAGTCGGCCTCATGCTCATTGAGCAGTTGTGTATAGCCTTTGGCCACGGCCTGCTGCATCCATTGTTGGGTAGTAGCGTCGGGGTCTACGCCCACGTAGGCTTTGCGGTCGTTGAAATCCGGGTCGAAATTCATTTTGTAGTCGGTGTCTGCGGCAATGTAGAAAGTCACCTCGTCGGCACCGCTCACGCGTATCTTATCGTCCGTTACGCTCACTTGTCCGCCCTCGGCTACGGCCTTTATGCGGATGGTGAAGCGCATACCGTTGTTGTCGAGTGCAGCCTGATATACCAATCCGTCGGCGCCATCGGCCTGCATACGGCCTGTACCTATAGGGTTCGGCGCATACGAGAACAGCAGGTTCTGCATGCCCGGCTTATTGGCTTTCATCTTTACCACCATGATATTGGCAGGGTAGGAGATGAAGTATGTGCGCTGATAGTCTACACCGCCTTTGCTGAAACTCACTTTGGCCAGAGCCGAGTCGAGCGAGAGTTCGCGGCGATAGCGTGTCATCCCCACCTCGCTCAGTCCAGTTTCGATGTAGCATTCGCCCATCGTGGTGAAGTTTCCGAAGCGGAAATCCTCTTCATCGGCGATGGAATACTGTGCCAGACCGTTGAAGTTCTTCGATGTCAGCCTGTCGGCTGCTTCCTGGTCGCCACGTGCAAAGGCGTCGCGGATGTCTTTGAGCACGTGGGCCGACTGCTTGTTCACATTCCAGTAGTAGGCAGGTCCTTGTTTGACGTTCGGTCCGCCACGCCATAGTGTTTTCTCGTTGAGGGTGAATCGTTCGGCCGATACCGAGCCCATGATATTGGCGCCGAGGCTGCTGTTACCGATGGGGAGCGAGCGCGATTCCCATTCCTGGTCGGCATTGATGTAGCCTTGTCCGGCCGTGACGGGCTTTTTGTCCCGATTCCATTGTTCGGGATGTCCGCCATACCACGGTGTCCTCCCGTTGAGCGTGCATGGCGTGTCGAACCATACCGATAGTTTCGACTGTTGTGCTTGCACCATCGAGGGCGATAAGAGCAATACTGCTCCAAGCATCAAGATTGATTTCTTCATGTTTCTAATAAGATTATCTGTTCGTGATTATGCTTTGATGAAAATGCCTTGCTTGTACATCCAGCGGATGATGAGGTAGACGATGCCGACGTTGGCAGCCGTGCCGACAACGGGATAATACTCGCCCAGAAACTGTTCCAGCCCGTAGAGAAGTGAATTGGGTATCGACCTGAAGTTCAGATATTCGCCCAGGAAATAGGCTGCGAGCGAGTTCATGCCGTAGTATTTGAGCCACTGTGTACCCTTGTTCCAGCCGCGCATGTCGACCACGTAGAAGAACAGCGCCATGAGCAGGAAGCAGATGCCCCCGGCAAACAGCGTCATGGAGCTGGACCAGATGTGCTTGATGATGGGGAAGACGGGGTTCATGGCCAGTGCGGCAACGGTCAGTGCTGTGCCCACGATGCACAGTCTTTGCAGCTTCTGCTTTGCCGTGTCGGTCGATTTGAGGATGTATCCTGCCCAGCAACCCAGATAGACCGTCACAATGAAGTTGAGACTGCTCAGTATCCATGTATAGTTGTAGGTCGGGTCGACGGTCCATGTCGTGCCGTTCCAGTTCATGCCGTCGCGGAAGACGCCCAAGATGGTTATGTCGATAGCTTCGGCAATGTTCTTGCCGATGGTGAAGTCCATATTGCCCCAGAGGGCGAATACGGCCATGTAGGCAATGAAACAGGCTGCTACGACGGCTATCTGTGTGCGCCGGGAAGTGAGGACGAAGAGTAGGGACGTCACCACATAGCCCACGGCAATACTCTGCAAGGTATTGGAATAGAAATGGAGTTGATGCCAGTCGAGGGCCAGCAGATTGCCCTGAACCACCATTCCAACGCCCCAAAGTATCAGAAATCGCTTCAGCAGCCGGCGATAGAACGAGGCATCTGCACCTTCCCGCTTCTGACGGGAAAAGGCAAAGGGAATCGTGATGCCCGACATGAACATGAAGAGGGGCATGATGATGTCCCAAAAACAGAAGCCCTCCCATCGCACATGGGTTACCTGGCCGTATAGGAATCCACCGAATGTACCCTCGGCAGGCTTGGCTATTTCCAGGAAATGATACAGGATGGGCTGAATGAGTACGAGACACGCCATATCGAAACCGCGCAGTACGTCGAGCGATTGCAGGCGCTGAGGCTTGTTGGATGTAGTATTGGAAGTCATGGTAGTTATTGGATTATAGTGGCAAAGTTAAGTATTTTTCGCTATATTTATTTCGATTGTCGGCAGAAAAAGTATTGGTTTATATCTTATAAATTCTAAATTTCTGCACCAAGGTTGCCATTGGTTGAATGCTATTCACCCTTCTGATGATGTTTAGACATAAGAACATAAGGGACAAAAGATATATTCAGGGGGGTGAGTTGATAATTGATAGTTGACAATTGATAGTTGATCATTCATTAGGTAAAGGTTTAGTTGGATTGTAGGGACGTGGCATGCCGCGTCCGCAAGTAGTGTTCATTGCTGCTTGTAGGGGCGAATTATATTCGCCCTTTGGATGTTTTTAGGTTGATTCTCAATTATCAATGTGGAGTGCTTATCGGACGCGGCATGCCGCGTCCCTACTGTTCCATGCACATACTTTTCTACGGTTTCCGCTTTGCTCCAACCGTCGGATAATGAGGAAGAATAAAGAAGGAGTGCCGATAGGTACTCCATATGACGAGTAAGTTTTTGAGTTCATGAGTTTTTGAGTTGTAGGACAAACGGGAAATAATTATCACTTTTATCTAGCTAATTTTCAATTGTCAATTCTCAACTCTCAATTCTCAAACTCATGAACTTATAAACTCAAATTACTGCAAAGCCTTTGCAGCGTTGCTGCAGAGGCCAAACAGGAATGCTGCAGAGTCTAGGCAGCGATTCTGCCAAGGCCTTGCAGTAAATGAAGTCGATGAGTTTGTGAGTTATTAGACGGTATACCGTTCCTATCGACCTTTCCAGACTTTCCACCTTTGGATGGTCTTTTGTCTAAACAGAATAGTAGGTTTTGGGGGTATTGAGTTGATGGGTTTGTGAGTTTTTAAGTTTGCAAGTGAACAATATATGAACCCAAAAACTCACAAACTTAAAAACTCATCAACTCACAAAATTAAAAGAACTTCGTCTCCGTGCCCTCGATTTCGCTCAAGAGCAGATTGGCCAAACGGCTTGTTCCAAGGCGGAACCACTTGTTGGTGAGCCATTTTTCGCCCAGAACCTCTTTTACGATGCTGTAGTATATAATGGCATCCATAACGGTGTTGATGCCTCCTGCGGGCTTTAAACCTATCTGTATACCGGTCTGATCGTAGTATTCCTTAATGGCCTGGCACATGACATACACCGATTCGGGAGTGGCACTGACTTTCTCCTTGCCGGTAGATGTCTTGATATAGTCGGCGCCGGAGTACATGGCAATGATGGAAGCCTTCTTGATGTTGGATGCTGTCTTGAGGTCGCCGGTCTCCAGGATGACCTTCATGGCATGCTCGCCACATACTTCCTTAAGCTCGCTGATGTCATCGGCCACGCCCTCGTAGTCTTCGCTGAGGAACTTGCCCACGGGCAACACGATATCAATCTCTGTAGCGCCGTCTTTCAAGGCGAGTGAGGTCTCTATCGTCTTGACCTCGATAAACGTCTGAGAGTGTGGGAAATCGCCCGTCACGGTGGTTACTTCCACACCTTCTACTTCCAGCGATTCGCTAACCAGGCGGCAGAAGCGGGGATAGGTGACGATGGTAGCGACGTGGGGGAGGTCGGGATATACGGTTGCAAACTGGTTGACCTTCTCTGTCATGGCGAGAATCTGCTCTTCGGTGTCGGTGGTGCTGAGCGATGTCAGTTCGATGCTTCCGAAAAGGAATTTCTTCACGTCGAGGGTATCGTTCTCATGTGCCTTTTCGGCAATGATTTTCTTCACGGCCTCGCTTATTTCCTGGTCGTTGAGCTGTGTGTTGTACTTGGCGAGCACTTCATCATACTTGCTCTGCTCTTTGAAGATATGATGATGCTCGTGATGATGGTGTTCGTGGTCGTGATGATTGTGAACCGTGGGTTCAATGTCTTTTGTGTATGCCATAAATTGATTGCTTTGAGGCCTCGTACATCCTTCTCCGGGGAGATAGGTAGAGAGGCATTGTTATTATATTTTTTACTTATATCGGACTGGTTTGTGCTGTAAGATTCACTGGTCTTATGAGGCTGGCAGATTTATCTTTGGTCTTCCGGCTCTTTAGACGATGGGGCAGGGGCGAGATTCTTGTGCCTGTCTTTGTCTCTGTTGGTCTTTTTCTTCATGCTTTTACTGAATTCATCGGCCAAATCTACACCTGTTTGGTTGGCCAGGCAGCATAGCACCCAGAATATATCGGCCATCTCTTCGCCTAAGTTGGGCTTTTCGCCGGCTTTGAAACTCTGGTCGCCATACAGGCGGGCCATCACTCTGGCCAGTTCGCCCACCTCTTCGGTGAGGCAAGCCATGTTGGTGAGTTCGCTGAAATAGCGCACTCCGTAAGTGTGAATCCATTCGTCCACCTGTCGTTGGGCCTCGCGAAGCCCTGTTATATCTTTATTTTTCTCTTCCATATTGCCTTATTTGCTTTGCAAAAATATGCTTATTCCCTGTTTTTGCTGTCCATACATATCGTTACAGGGCCGTCGTTGAGCAGTTCAACCTTCATGTCGGCGCCGAATTCGCCTGTTCCTATGGAGCGGCCGAGCAAGGCTTCCAACTGTCGGCAGAAATACTCGTAGAGTGGGATGCTGATGTCGTGGGGGGCTGCGCGAAGCCATGAGGGACGATTGCCTTTCTTGTAACTGGCAAAGAGGGTGAACTGGCTGATAACCAGTATATTACCTTCTATATCCTGAATGGAGCGGTTCATGATGTGGTTTTCGTCGTCGAAGACGCGCAAGCCGATAACTTTCTTCGCCAGCCAGTCTGCATCTTCCTGTGTATCAGTGGATTCCACGCCTAGTAGGATGAGGTAGCCTTGATCGATAGCAGATTTTACTTCCGAGTCGATAGTGACAGATGCGTGCTGTACACGCTGTATGACAATTCTCATATTGACAAAGGTAAAGAATTTATTTTAGTCAGCCAACTTGTTACTGAAATATTCGTTGATGATGGTAGCCTTGGCACTGCCGACCGCTGTGGTGAGTGCTTCGAGGCTGGCCTCACGTATCTTTTTGACGCTCTTAAACTCTTTGATAAGGGTTTCCTTGGTCTTCGGTCCGATGCCTTTGATGTCGTCTAACTCGCTGTGGAGAGCATGTTTGCTGCGCTTGTCGCGGTGGAATGTGATGGCGTAGCGGTGCACTTCGTCTTGTATGCGTGTGAGGATGTGGAATAGTTCAGAGTCGGTCTTCATGCCGATGACTTTCGGGGGGAATCCGTAGAGTAGTTCATTGGTGCGGTGACGATCGTCTTTGGCCAGTCCGGCAATGGGTATTTGCAGGTGTAATTCGTCCTCTACTACCTCGCGGACTACCTCCATCTGGCCCTTTCCGCCATCGGTAATAATGAGGTCGGGGAGGGGTGTTTTCTCTTCTATCATGCGGCTGTAGCGGCGTCTGACAACCTCTTGCATGGAGGCATAGTCGTCTGGTCCGCTGACGGTGCGGATGTTGTACTTGCGATAGTCTTTCTTCGAGGGTTTCATACCCTTGAATACGATACATCCGGCAACGGCGTCTGTACCGCTGATATTGGAGTTGTCGAAACATTCTATCTGATAGGGCAGTTTGGGTAGTTGTAGCTTTTGCTGTAATTCTTTCATCAGGCGGGTCTGCTTTTGCTCCGGATTCAGCTTCTCGGCCTGCTTGAGACGGTCGAATTTGTACTGTTTTCCATTCATTTCAGAGAGGTCGAGCAGATGTTTTTTGTCGCCTCGTTGAGGTACAAAGAATTCGGCGTCTTTCAGTTTCCATTCCATTTCAAAAGGCACGATAATCTCTTTGGCGGTGCTTCCAAAACGTTCGCGAATCTCTGGAATGGCAGTGATGAGCAACTCCTCGTCGCTTTCATCGAGCTTGCGTTTGTACTCATAGGTGAAACTTTGATTGATAGTGCCTTTCCTGACGTGGATGTAGTTGATGAAAGCATTGCGGTTGTGGTCGTCGTCAACGATTGTAAAGACGTCGACATCGTCTATCGTATAGCTCACAACCTCGCTCTTGGAGACGAATTCATTGAGGAGTTGATACTTGATTTTCAGTTCCTGTGCCACCTCGAATTTCATCAGTTCGGCATTCTTCATCATCAGTTCGTAGAGCCATTTTCCCACCTCTCGCGTGTTGCCTTTGAGGATTTCGCGTGCCTGATTCATGTTTTGTTGATACTCCTCGTAGCTCTGTTTGCCTATACAAGGGGCATCGCAGTTGTGGATATGATATTCCAGGCAGGGTTTGTATTTATGGGCTGCAATTCCTTCTTTGGTGATAGGTTGTCGGCATGTGCGTGGTTTGTATAGCTTCTTGATGAGGTCTAGCACGGCATACATGCTGCTGATATGGGGAAATGGACCGTAGTAAGTGCCATATTTACGGTTTATTTGACGGGTTTTGAAGATGCGTGGAAAGTATTCATTAGTGATACAGATGCTGGGATAAGTCTTTCCGTCTTTCAATAATACATTATAGCGGGGATTGTATTTCTTGATGAGGCTGTTTTCTAGTAACAGGGCATCTTCCTCGGTATTGACTACCGTGTAGCTGATATCATAAATCTTTGAAACGAGAACTTTGGTCTTGAATCGGTCTACTTCTTTGTGGAAGTAGGATGTAACGCGCCTTTTGAGGTTCTTGGCCTTCCCTACGTATATAATGGTATGATTATCATCATAGAATTGATAGCTGCCAGGTTTCTCCGGCATATTCAATACTATGTTCTTCAGACGCTCTATTCTTTGCTGATTCTCTTCCTTGTTCATGTGTTAACTCCTTCGTATCAAGAACTTTAAGTGGTTAAAGTTTCACGTGAAACTATAACGGTGCGCCACTCTTTATGAAACAAAAAGACCCTCTCGGTGGGAGAGGGTTATGATGAAAGTTCTTCTAGATTTGTATCAGAGAAGTTATCTCTATATCTTTATCAAAAGATTCTCTGCCGTTCAAGCCTTCGTTGATAAGCTCGATAATGAAGTTGCAATAAATCTTCTTGGGGTGGAACTTCTTGACGAGGTCGCATGCTGCTTTCATTGTTCCGCCTGTGGCCAGAAGGTCGTCGTGCAGTAAAATGACGTCGTTTTCATTGATGGCATCCTTGTGAATCTCGATGGTGTCTGTTCCGTATTCCTTGTCGTAGCTCTCTTGTACGGTCTCGCAAGGAAGTTTCCCTGGCTTGCGACATAGTACAACGCCCGCATTTAATCGAATGGCAACGGCTGTAGACATCACGAATCCACGACTCTCGATACCGACAATCTTTGTAATACCCTTGTCTTTGTAGAGATCATACATCTCATCGCTGATTTCTTTGATGCAATCAGGACTTTTGAATAGGGTGGTGACATCTCGGAAATTAACTCCTTTAATCGGCCAATCTGGAATGCAACGGAGATTGTCCAATAATAGTTGATTGTTCATTTTGTTATTTAGTTTATGTTATAATTCATTGTAATTGAATAGTTTAGATATTTTGTTTTAGCCTCTTTGTTTCACGTGAAACTTATCTTCCGAGAAGTATCAGCATTACGTTGATGTCGCTAGGCGAGACACCTGGTATTCTGCTGGCTTCTGCCAGTGTCTCAGGGTCGATGCGTTCGAGCTTCTGTCTACCTTCTGTGCTTATCTCATGAAGTTCTTGATAGTTGAATCTACCTTTTATTTTAATGTCTTCCAGGCGGTGCATCTTGTCGGCAACCATTCTTTCGCGCTCAATATATCCCTTATACTTCATCTTGATTTCTGCTGATTCCGCGATTTCTTCGCGTCTTTCGTCGATAGGCTCGATAACTTCTTTAAGGGATGGTATAATCTCAGATAGATTGCTGAGAGATAGGTGAGGACGCGCAATGAGGTCGATGAGTTTGCATCCGGCACGCAAAGGTGTAGTGCCGATAGCTTCTAATTGTGCGTTGATGTCGCTTGCTTTGATGGGTAAATCTTCGCAGAAACGAATGATTCTATCGATGCCTTCTTTCTTTTTGAGCCACCAGTCGTAACGTTCGCGGGTAGCCAAACCTAGTTCGTACGACCGCTCTGTGAGTCTGGCATCGGCATCGTCCTGGCGCAATAGAATTCTGTATTCAGCACGAGACGTAAACATACGGTAGGGTTCGTCGACCCCTTTGGTGGTCAGGTCGTCGATTAAGACGCCGATATACGATTCGTCTCGGTGCATGATAAATGGTTCGCTGCCGCCACATTTCAATGCTGCATTGATGCCGGCAACAGCTCCTTGTCCTCCGGCTTCCTCATATCCGGTAGTCCCGTTTACCTGTCCGGCGAAGAAAAGACCGTCTACTAGTTTCGATTCGAGCGAGTGTTTGAGTTGAGTCGGGTCGAAATAGTCGTATTCGATGGCATAGCCCGGTCGGTAAATCTTGGCATCCCGTAGTGCGGGAATCTGATGGATGGCATCCAACTGTATGTCCATAGGCATGCTGGAAGAAAAACCATTGAGATACATTTCGTTGGTATCTTCTCCTTCGGGTTCTAGGAATAAGGGGTGTTGGTCTTTGTCGGGGAATGTGACAAGTTTGGTTTCGACCGACGGGCAATATCGTGGGCCGGTACTCTGAATCTGTCCGTTGAAGAGGGGAGAATCAGCCAATCCGCTACGGAGCACTTCGTGGGACTCCGGAGTGGTGTAGCAAGTCCAGCATGGCAACTGTTTAAGTTGTCGGTGTGGGCCCATATAACTAAATTGGTGGAAGTCTTGTTCGCCGTCTTGCACTTCCATATCTTCGAAGTGTACCGTTCTTCGGTCAATTCTTACGGGAGTTCCGGTCTTCATACGCTCAGAACGGATGCCCCATCGGGTGATGCTTTCGGTGAAGTGGGGTACAGCGGGTTCGGCACATCGCCCACCGGGATATTGATGGCGGCCTATGTGCATGAGGCCGTTGAGGAATGTTCCGGCGGTAACGATGACGCAGCGTGCACGGAACTCTACGCCCCAAACAGTGCGTACGCCGACTGCCTGCCCACCTTCAACGAACAGCTCGTCTGCCTGGTCTTGCCAAATGTCCAGATGGTCGGTGTGGTCTAATATCTCTCGCCATTTCCAAATGAACTTCCCGCGATCACATTGAGCGCGCGGACTCCATACTGCTGGTCCTTTTCCGCGGTTCAACATGCGAAACTGGATGGCCGTAGCGTCGGTCACATGTCCCATCTCTCCGCCGAGAGCGTCGATTTCGCGTACTATCTGTCCTTTAGCAATTCCGCCCACAGCGGGATTACAACTCATCTGTGCAATCTTGTTCATGTCCATTGTGATGAGGCATGTCTTGGCTCCTAAGTTGGCTGATGCCACGGCTGCTTCGCATCCCGCGTGTCCTCCTCCAATCACAATGACGTCATACTGGAAGTTCATCCGTTCTTTTCCCTGAAATTTATAAGTTTGACAAAGGGGTACTATTGGGTGTGAGATATGTCAAAGAATAGTCCCTCGTTGTTTTCCGCAAAAGTAGCAAATAAAATCCGATTTTTTATGAATTCCTTTTGATTAATCACTAAATTATAGTATTTTTGCAACCTACTATGTGGGTATATATACCTATATCAAAGTATCTGGGGCGACGTTTTACGTCTGTGTAAAACTTTGTCAATATGAGTTGTGGAAATATTTTCAATCAGTTAAATAATTAAATTTCAATCATTTATGTGGTTAATCAATTCATCTATTGGCAGGAAGGT
This sequence comes from Prevotella mikamonis, assembly GCF_055381405.1. Taxonomy (NCBI): domain Bacteria; kingdom Pseudomonadati; phylum Bacteroidota; class Bacteroidia; order Bacteroidales; family Prevotellaceae; genus Prevotella; species Prevotella mikamonis. Next base: position 2,119,414 of record NZ_AP035785.1, on the reverse strand, counting down.
AGTGATGTCTGTAACGGGCGTTGCGTTGATGCTTTTCCTGACATTCCACTTGTGCATGAACATTGTGGCTCTGTTCTCCGGAGAGGGCTACAATATGATTTGTGAACTTCTGGGTGCAAACTGGTATGCTATCGTAGCTACGCTCGGTTTGGCTGTCCTGGCCGTGTTCCACATCGTTTATGCTTTCATCTTGACGGCACAGAATCGTCGTGCTCGTGGCGAAGAGCGTTATGCAGTGACTGCTCGTCCTGAAAAGGTAGAGTGGGCCAGCCAAAACATGTTGGTACTCGGTATCATCATTTTGTTGGGTCTGTTGCTGCACCTCTACAACTTCTGGTACAACATGATGTTTGCCGAGCTTGTGGGCATGGAGGCTCTCCATTCTCCTTCCGACGGATTCGCATGGATTCAGGAAACATTTGCCAATCCTGTATTCGTGGTTCTGTATGTTATCTGGATCGTTGCCATCTGGTTCCACCTGTCTCACGGCTTCTGGAGTTCTATGCAGACGCTCGGTGTCAGCGGTAAGATTTGGTTCAACCGTTGGAAGCTTATCGGTTGGGTATATACTACCTTGCTGATGCTCGGTTTCCTCGTTGTGGTATTGGCCTTTGCATTCGGTTGTGCTCCCAGTCTTTGTGCCGCATAACCTATTAACTTTAAACTAATTCGATTATGGCTAAACTAATAGATTCTAGAATTCCCGAAGGCCCAGTGGCCGAGAAGTGGACCAATTATAAGGCTCACCAGCGCCTGGTGAACCCTAAGAATAAATTGAAACTCGACGTCATTGTTGTAGGTACAGGATTGGCCGGTGCCAGTGCTGCTGCTTCTCTCGGCGAGATGGGTTTCAATGTTTTGAATTTCTGTATCCAAGACTCTCCCCGTCGTGCACACTCTATCGCTGCACAGGGAGGTATCAATGCTGCCAAGAACTATCAGAACGACGGCGACTCTATCTATCGTCTGTTCTATGATACAGTGAAAGGTGGCGACTATCGTGCCCGTGAGGCCAACGTCTATCGTCTCGCAGAAGTGAGCAACGACATCATCGACCAGTGTGTAGCACAGGGAGTTCCCTTTGCTCGCGAATACGGCGGTATGTTGGCCAACCGTTCATTCGGTGGTGCACAGGTGTCACGTACATTCTATGCCAAGGGCCAGACCGGCCAGCAGCTCCTTCTCGGCGCTTACTCTTCATTGAGTTGCCAGATAGAAAAGGGCAAGGTGAAGCTCTATACACGTTACGAGATGGAAGACGTTGTAATCGTAGACGGTCGTGCTCGCGGTATCATTGCAAAGAACTTGGTAACGGGCAAGCTCGAAAGATTCTCTGCCAATGCAGTGGTTATCGCTACGGGTGGTTACGGTAATGCCTACTTCTTGTCTACCAATGCGATGGGTTGCAACTGCACAGCTGCCATCCAGTGCTACCGCAAGGGTGCTTACATGGCCAATCCTTCTTACGTTCAGATTCACCCCACTTGTATTCCTGTACACGGCGACAAGCAGTCTAAGCTGACATTGATGTCGGAGTCTCTGCGTAACGACGGCCGTATCTGGGTTCCCAAGAAGCTCGAAGATGCAAAGGCATTGCAGGCCGGAACTAAGCAAGGATGGGAAATCCCCGAAGAAGACCGCGACTACTATTTGGAGCGTCGCTATCCGGCATTCGGTAACCTCGTTCCCCGCGACGTGGCTTCACGTGCTGCCAAGGAGCGTTGCGACAAGGGTTTTGGTGTTAACAACACTGGTCTGGCCGTATTCCTCGACTTTTCAGAGTCTATCAACCGTCTCGGTCTCGATGAAATCATGCAGCGTTACGGCAACCTCTTCGAGATGTACGAGGAAATCAACGATGTATTCCCCGGCGAATTGGCTAACGAAATCAATGGCGTGAAGTATTATAAGCCTATGATGATTTATCCTGCTATCCACTATACGATGGGTGGTATCTGGGTAGACTACGAGTTGATGACCTCTATCACGGGTCTGTTTGCTATCGGTGAGTGTAACTTCTCCGACCACGGTGCTAACCGTTTGGGTGCATCTGCCCTGATGCAGGGACTGGCCGACGGTTACTTCGTATTGCCTTATACCATTCAGAATTACCTGGCCGACCAGGCTATCTGGCCTCGTCTTTCTACCGATCTGCCCGAATTTGTTGAGGCAGAGAAGAATGTCAGCGACGAAATTGATCGCCTGATGGGCATCCAGGGTAAGCGTTCTGTTGACTCTCTCCATAAGGAACTCGGCCACATCATGTGGGAGTACGTTGGTATGGGGCGTACAGCCGAAGGCCTGAAGACCGGTTTGGAGAAGATGAAAGAGCTTCGTAAGGAATTCGATACCAACCTCTTCATTCCTGGTACTAAGGAAGGTTTGAACATCGAGCTTGACAAAGCCATCCATTTGCGCGACTTCATCCTCATGGGTGAGCTTGTTGCCAACGATGCCCTTTCTCGTAATGAGAGCTGCGGTGGTCACTTCCGCGAGGAGTACCAGACAGAAGAAGGCGAAGCTAAGCGCGACGACGAGAACTTCTTCTACGTAGGTTGTTGGGAATATCAGAACGATGACCACACCACTCCCGTGCTTCTGAAAGAGCCATTGGAGTATGAGGCTATCAAGGTACAAACACGAAATTATAAAAATTAAGTTTTTGAGTTCTTAAGTTTTTGAGTTCTTGCTGTTGTGGAGAATCAGAACCATAGAGAAGGATGAGCATATACAAAGACCTTTCGGTTTGGCAAAAGAGCATGGCTCTGGTGCAGCGAATATACGAGATTACGGTCTCTTTTCCTGTCGAAGAGCGGTTTGGTTTTACCAGTCAGATACGCAGATATGCAGTCTCTATTCCCTCGAATATAGCCGAAGGATATGGACGTGAGTCCGCCAGAGAGCATATACACTTCCTCTATATATCGCTAGGTTCGTCGAATGAACTTGATACGCAGTTGATTCTTGCACAGCAATTAAGGCTGATAGACAATGAAGTTGGTAATCAGTTGATACATCAGAATGAAGAAGTCAACAAGATGCTCTCCTCATTGATTTATACACTTAAGCATTAAGAGAACTCATAAACTCACAGACTCATAAACTCATAAACTAACAGAATATGGCAAAGAATATTAGTTTCACAATCAAATATTGGCGTCAGAATGGTCCTACAGCCAAGGGACACTTCGATTCACGTGAAATGAAGGATATTCCTGACGATACATCATTCCTCGAAATGCTCGACATTCTCAATGAGGAATTGATTGAAGAAGGCCAAGAGCCTTTCGTTTTCGACCACGACTGCCGTGAGGGTATCTGCGGTATGTGCTCGCTCTATATCAACGGTGTTCCTCACGGAAAGACCGAGCGTGGCGCTACTACCTGTCAGCTCTACATGCGTCGTTTCAACGATGGCGACGTTATCACCGTAGAGCCGTGGCGCTCAGCAGGTTTCCCTGTCATCAAAGACTGTATGGTAGACCGTTCGGCTTTCGACAAAATCATCCAGGCCGGTGGTTATACCACCATCCGCACCGGACAGGCTCAGGATGCCAATGCTATCCTGATACCGAAGGATAATGCCGACGAAGCAATGGACTGCGCTACATGTATCGGTTGTGGTGCGTGTGTGGCTGCCTGCAAGAATGGTTCTGCCATGCTTTTCGTAAGCTCTAAGGTAAGCCAGTTGGCACTGTTGCCACAGGGCCGTCCCGAAGCTGCTAAGCGTGCCAAGGCTATGATTGCCCGCATGGACGAGCTGGGATTCGGTAACTGTACCAATACCCGTGCTTGCGAGGCTGTATGCCCCAAGAACGAGAGCATTGCCAATATTGCTCGCCTGAACCGCGAGTATATCGTGGCAAAGATGGGCGATTAACCACCATTTTAATAATACGAAACCTCCCTTATCTGCCAGATTTGGGAGGTTTTTTTATGCCCTGGCAGCTCTGGTATTCCCATTTCTCATGCTAGACTCTAAACCTTTAGCCGACCATGTAGGCAGTCTTGTCCACCTGTCCATTTTCGTTGTCAGAGTGCAGGGGCTTTGCAGCATCGCTGCAAGGCCTTGTCAGCATTGCTGCCGAGCCTTTGCAGGAGTACTGCCGAGGCCTTGCAGTAAAATCCGTGTGGCCGAGTGATGTTTCCGTCTACTCGCTTTCGTGAAGCATTGAAGAAGTATAGGCTGCATGGTGGTAAACTGCAAATACGGCAAGAGAAGTGGGAATAATTCCAAATTTTTGATTATCTTTGCACACTCAAATGTCTATCTGTGCATAAAATGACGCACGCCGAAGCTGCGTCCATGACTTTCCGAATGCCTCTGTTCACTGCTGTAGACAGCAAGGAACTGTGGGCTGACGGTTGCACCGACAGGGGGCATGTCGCTGCACGGAACATTTTTTTAATTAACTCATAAATAGATTCAATGATGATGAAACTAAAATCTTTACGCAACTTGTTTGCGACTGTAGTCGCGTTGTTTGCCATGATGTTTGCCTTGCCCACATTGGCGCAGCAGCCTGAAGCCTATGTGGTGAAAAGTGATGCTGGTAAGACGCTTACTTTCTATTACGATACGCAGAGAGGTAAACATACCAGTACTGCTGTTTATGGTATCAATGATACCAAAATAGATAAAGATGGGTATTCTTATCCTACTTGGGCAGGAAGTCTTGATAATACTAATGCAATTACAACTTTGGTGGTGTTCGACTCTTCGTTTAAAGATTACCGTCCTACAACTACTGTAAACTGGTTTGCATGTTGTACAACGTTGAAGCAAATCAAAGGTATGGAGTATCTTAATACTTCTGAAGTAACCGACATGAATTGTATGTTCTTCAGCTGTTTTTCCTTAATTTCGCTCAATGTGTCAGGTTTCGATACTAAGAAAGTAACCAATATGAGCGAGATGTTTGCAGCTTGTTCTTCCTTGTCCATGCTAGACCTTTCACACTTCAACACGTCCGAAGTTACCGATATGTACTCCATGTTTTCGAATTGTTCTGCTCTACGCTCGCTAAACATATTGGGTTTTGAGACCAGAAAGGTAACTAATATGGGTTTTATGTTCTTGAACTGTTCTTCTCTACCTACACTCAATATTTCACATTTCAACACTGAGAACGTAACTGATATGAGCTTTATGTTTTCTAACTGTTCTACTTTGACCACACTTGACGTGTCGAACTTCAATACAGAAAAAGTAGAAAATATGACATTCATGTTTGCAGAGTGTCCGGCTCTTACCACCATCTATTGCAACAGTACATGGAAATGTATGAAATCTATTGATATGTTCCAAGGCAGCACCAAGCTTCAAGGCGCGGTGGGATACAATCCCTTTCAATTGGATGTATCAATGGCCAATCCCGAATACGGTTATTTCAAGAAGAAGACTTCAACTGGTATCGAGACCATTCAGCAACTGCCTGCCGACACTCATCAACCCATCTACAATCTGCAAGGCGTGCGTATGAATCAAACATGGGAGGCATTGCCCAAGGGTGTGTACATCGTGAGTGGAAAGAAAGTGGTGAAGAAATAGGCTTGCACAATAGGTCAAAAAGTTCTTCCTTCTGAAGAAAAGGTGGTTTTATTGCACTAGGGACGCGACAAGTCGCGTCCCTAGTGTGCTATATGTCTCGTCGGTTTTGCAATAGTAGGCTGTTTACACAATTATGATATTAACTGCTAGGGATGCTATTTGCCTCCCTGCATGTAGAGACAGCAATCGTGGGAATCGGAATAATTAGACGGACAGATATATCATTACTTGTACGGAATTTCGATGGAATATAAAAAAGTTGTATATTTGTAGCCATAAAGAAACCAAAGACCTAAAGACATGAACATTAAGCATCTAGCGTTGACAGCGTTTGCCGTAGCCTTTTCTTTAGTGGGCAGGGCAGACAATGTCTACACCATTTACCCAGTCACGCAGAGCCAGAAAGCGATGACGGGAACAACTTCTTTTACTGACAGAGTGTATATTGTGGCCGATAGAGGCATCGACCAGACCACGGTTGAACGGGCCAAGGCCATCCTGGCCGATAAAGGCTTGAAGGCCGTTGTAGATCAGAAAGCGCCGTCCAACACGTCGGCCGTCTACCTTGGCGTGAATAAGTCTAAGGGATATGGAGACAAGCTGGCCAATAAGCTCAAGCTAGACCGCAAGGTGTTGGCTGCCGAAGGCAAGTTCGACCGCCATATCCTTGTGCTTACTGGTGCTGCCAGGAAACCGGCCACCGTGCTCATTCTGGGCGAGAATACCGATGCTACGTTCTGTGGACTGGCTTCGCTTGAACAGATGCTGGACCGCGGTACGAAGAATCTGCCCTGCGTTCGCATTGATGATTATGCCGATGTGCAGTATCGTGGTGTCATCGAAGGATATTATGGTGTGCCCTATAATGCCGACGTGACGAAAGACCTGTTCCGTTTCATGGCCCGCTACAAGATGAATACCTATATGTATGGTGCCAAGAGCGACCCTTATCATTCGCAGAAGTGGGCCGAGGCTTATCCCAAGAAGATTACCGAACAGCAGAAGGCTATCGGCTTCTTGTCTGAAGATATGATGCGCGACATCGTGAACGTGTCTCACCAGAACAAGGTAAACTTCATCTGGGCCATCCATCCCGGCAAGGCATTCACCGACCCCAAGGAGACGACGGTGATTGACAAAATCATGCAGAAGTTTGAACTGATGTATGGACTCGGCGTCCGTCAGTTCGGTGTATTCGTCGACGATGTGGGCGTACCGAGCGACGCTCCTACGCTAAAGCTCAATGCCGAGCGGTTGACGGAGGTGCAGCATGCCGTGGAAAACCGATGGAATCGGCATTATACGACACCTGCCGACACGGTGAAGCCTATCAACTTCGTACCCCAGCTCTATGCTTATTCATGGGTGAAGGAAGACAAGCGCAAGAATTTCTTCAATGCGCTGGGCAACACTCCCAAGAATGTGGTGGTCTATATCACGGGAGCTGCCGTGTGGACAGTGCCTAACTCGAAAGATCTGGAGATAGTGTCAGGCGAACTGGGACGCGGACTGGCCTGGTGGTGGAACTATCCTTGCAACGACAACGACATGACCAAGCTCTTTGTACGCGATACTTACGGCAACTTTGCCGATGAGAAATGGATAGACAGCAAGGCCACGTTGCCTGCCGAACTGAAGGGTGCGAGCGCGCTCATCTCTAATCCCATGCAGCAGGGTGCAGCCTCGAAGATAGCTCTCTTCGGTGTGGGCGACTATGGATGGAACAATGCCGGCTTCGACAACGAGGCCGATTTCAAAGCTGCCGTGCGCGCTGTAGTAGGTAGGGAGAAAGCCCCTGCTTTCGAATATCTTACACAGTATCTGCGCTACTACGACAACGAACCGTTGGCATCGCTGGTGAACGACTATAAGCAGACGGGCAATAGCCAGGCTCTGAAGGCCGAGATGACGAAGCTGTTGGAGGCTTGTAGCCAGATAGACTTGATGGAGAAGTCGGCTTGCGAGTCCGATAGTATCTTCTATGCCGACATTCATCCCTGGATGAACAAGGTGAGCGATATGGCCTATCTCACACTCCAGTTGCTCGAACAGGTGGATATGCAGCCCTCGATGCGCAATGCTATCGTGGTGAAGAAGTTGCAGAAGACAGTGAAAGAGATAGAGCATAATGCCCATTATCAGTTCAACGTGCTCAACGGAATGGGCGAGGAAATCGAATTGAGCAGCCGTACGGCCGAACCGGCCGCTAAGGTCTTGCGTCCCTTCCTCGACTATCTGGCTGCCAAGCTGAATTGATGTCGGGTTGCTGTCGTGGTGCATTCCTGTTTGGATATAGTGAGTGTTTTCCAGTCAAGAATCATTAAAATAATACCTGTTATGAAACAATTTAAATTTTGGAGAAACCTCCTGGTGGTGTTTGCTGCTTTGCTCTCCTTCGCTTCTTGCAGCAGTGATGACGGCGATTTCGATACCGGCAATCTCGGAGGTATCTGGAGACAGGTGGTCGATGCGGGTGTGATGGATGCTGGAACGACAGAATACACGTTCTTCCCAGAGTCTCCGACGGCAGGAAGGATAGAGCTTCGTGTCAAGGGATGGCCCGACATCAAGGAAAATAAAGCCCTCAACTATGTGGTGGGCCATACTGGCCATATCGTTATCTTCACCGGTAAGACCCACGACGGTGCGAGCAAAGTGCATGGTGAGTACGATATCCACGAGCTAAGCAGCTCACAGATGGTCTGGTATCGCACGGATTCCAACGAAGAAGTGGCTAGATTCAAGAAAGTGAAATAGGCAGGATGGACAGCTTATAGGCCATTGAGCCTGTCTCTACGATAAATCTGGGAACACCCCATTTTCTGCCCGTATTGCGGTAGGAGGTGGGGTGTTGCATTTGCAGGCGACACGTCTTGAATCTTTCTGACGGCTCTGTGACCGGCATGTGTATAACAAAAAAGAGGACTACCTTGCGGTAATCCTCTTTGCGCTTCAAGATGGGCTTGAACCAACGACCCCCTGATTAACAGTCAGGTGCTCTAACCAACTGAGCTATTGAAGCCTGTTTTCTAATTGCGATGCAAAGGTATTGCGTTTTTTTGAAACCGCCAAACTTTTGGGAATAAAATTATGCGATAAGTCTAAAATATGATAATTTTTATCAGATTCGCGAGGTATACCGGTGGAATATCGTACTTTTGTAATTCATATTTCAAGACCCAATCGTATGAAGAAAATACTTTCTCTCTTGTTGTTGCTGGCCAGTCTTTCTGCCGTGGCACAGAGTAACAAGGAACATAATTTTAATGTAGCCAAGAATCTGGATGTATTCAACGTGCTCTACAAGAATCTCGACTTGCTCTATGTAGACACGCTCGATGCCAATACCGTCATCGGTAACGGTATCAATGCCATGCTCAGTTCGCTCGATCCCTATACGGAATATTATCCGGAAGACAAGACCAAGGAGTTTAAAATGGCTCTCACGGGCAAGTATGCGGGCATCGGCGCTATCATCAGCTACAATTTCAAACTGAAGAAAGTAGTCATCAACGAACCATACGAAGGGATGCCGGCTGCCGAAGCAGGCTTGAAGAAAGGCGATATCATCCTGGCCATAGACGATGAGTCGATGGAAGACAAGGCCAACGACTATGTGAGCAATCATCTGAGAGGCGAGGCCGGTACGAGCTTTATCCTGAAATACAAGCGTCCGTCTACCGGAAAAGTGGTAAAGGTGAAGATTACCCGTCGTGCCATTCAGATGCCGGCCGTGCCTTATTACGGCATGGTGACACCGGGCGTGGGCTATATCAATCTCAATTCGTTTACCGAGAAATGCTCCAAAGACGTGCGCAAGGCGTTCATAGAGCTTAAAGGTCTCGGTATGAAACAGCTGGTATTCGACCTCCGGGGCAACGGTGGCGGACTGGAACAAGAAGCGGTGAACATCGTGAATCTCTTTGTACCCAGTGGTAAGGTGATTGTTTCCAACCGTGGCAAGCAGAAGTCGTCGAATCACGATTACCGCACTACGGTAGAGCCGCTTGATACCGTCATGCCCATCGTCGTGCTGGTAGATGGCCACTCGGCCAGCGCCAGTGAGATTACGAGTGGGGCGTTGCAAGACCTTGACCGTGCCGTAATCATGGGTACACGCACCTATGGCAAGGGTCTCGTACAGATGACCCTCGATATGCCCTACAACGGTATGATGAAGCTCACGACCAACAAGTATTATATTCCCAGTGGCCGTTGCATCCAGGCCATCAACTATAAGCACAAGCGTGGTGAATATACCGAGCATATTCCCGATTCGCTGACGAAGGTGTTTTACACTGCCGGTGGGCGCGAAGTGCGCGATGGCGGTGGTATCAAACCGGATGTTGAGGTGAAGCCCGACACCCTGTCCAACCTCACGCTCTACCTGTCTAATCGCAGCGGCTATGCCGGTATCATCGACTCTACCGAACAGATGCTCACCTACGAGCAGGAGTATATAGCCAAGCATCCGACCATAGCTCCGCCCACCGAGTTCCAACTGAGCCAGCAAGACTGGCTGGATTTCCGCCAGCGCGTCATCAACAGCAAGTTCAGCTACGACCGTGAGAGTGTGAAATATCTGAAGAATCTGGTCAAGCTGGCTAAGTTCGAGGGATATTACGATGATGCTAAAGCTGACTTTGACAATCTGGAGAAGAAGCTGAGCCACAATATAGTCAAGGACTTGGATAAGAATAAAGACGAGCTGATGCAGGAACTGGGCCGTAATATCGTGTCGGCCTATTACTATCAGGCCGGCCGTATCAAGTTCGACTTGCGATTCGACAAGACGATGAAAGAGGCTCTCCGACTGCTGGGACAGCCCGAAGAATACAGCAAGATATTAAGCCCTAAGAAGTAATTGGGCGCTGTATATGGAGACGGTAGGGGGCTACCGTTCTTTTTTATGCCTTTGATGATGAAACGTCTATACATAGTTTTCTTGCTGAGCATGGCATTGCTGCCGTCTGTCCATGCCCAGGTGGCTGCACAGCAGCTGAAAATGGCCAAGACATTCCGATGGACCGGCACGTGGGCTACAGCCCCCCAGTTCATTACGAGGAACAACATGTCGGCCCGAACCGAACTTACCGGCAAGGCCGTTCGTCAGATAGTGCATGTGTCGCTTGGTGGTAACACGTTACGCTTGCAACTGTCCAATGCCTATAGCAAGAGTCCGCTCTACATCAAGTCGGTCTATATAGCCAATTCACTCGACTCTTCGGCCATTGATGTGCATTCTGCCCGCTATCTTGAGTTTGCCAAGAAGCGTGCAGTCGTTATCCCTGCGGGCCAGTCGGTCATGTCTGATGCCTTGCAGTTCCATCTGAAACCCTTGCAGCGGCTGGCCATTACCATCAACTACGGCAACGCTGCGAAAGATATTACGTGGCATCCCGGTTCGCGCACCACGTCGTATCTGCTCTACGGTGTGTCCGTACCGCGCACCAAGTTTGCCCATGCTGCCAAGGCCGACTATTGGTACACCATCGACGCCATCGATGTGTACGGAGTGGAGAATGGCAGTATTGCCATTCTGGGCAACAGCATCACGGATGGTCGAGGGAGCACCACGAACCACCAGAATCGTTGGCCCGACATCATGAGCGAGCGCCTGGGAGGTCGCTTGGGCGTACTCAATCTGGGCATCGGAGGCAACGAAATACTGGGCTACGGGCTTGGCGACCCAGCCGTCAAGCGCTTTGGTCGCGACATATTGGGGCAGCGTGGCCTCAAAGCCGTTATCATCTTCGAGGGTACTAATGACATAGGGCACAGTCGGGGCAACAGCGAACAGGTGGCTGCACAGATGATAGAGGCCTATGTCCGGTTTGCAAAAGAGGCGCATGCACGAGGCTTGAAAGTCTTCGGTGCGACCATTACGCCCTTTAAGAACCATTCTTATTACACGCCGTTCCATGAGGCTGCGCGCGAAACCGTGAACGAATGGATTCGCACCACCAAAGATTTTGATGGCGTGATAGACTTCGACAAACTGATGAGCGACCCGAATGAGCCGAAGGCACTCATTCCCGAATGCCAGGAAGATTGGCTGCATCCCAATGCCGAAGGCTATCGGCGCATGGGGCATTATGCTGCCGAGCGCATGGCTGAGTTCGGTTTTTAGCCTGCCGTTTGCATTGCTTTTCAGAGTGTTCATCCTCCATTGTGTATCTATTTGATTATCAATGGTTTGCAATATAGCCTATTTTGCGCTACTGCCAAGCCTTTGCAGCATTGCTGTTCGGGCTTTGCAGCGATGCTGCCGCGCCCTTGCAGTATTTTGAGTGTGAGTTTATTAGTTTTTGAGTTGATGAGTTTGTGAGTTTGTGAGTTGATGAGTTGTAGAGACAAATTGATGATTAAGAGCTGATGATTGACTAGGTAGGAATTGAGAAGATTGTAGGGACGCGGCATGCCGCGTCCGAGGGTAAGTTTCATCCCTGCATGTAGGGGCGAATTGCATTCGCCCAATTACTCTGCATATCTCCCCCACTTCTTTGTCTGCGTCCGCAAACAAGGGCTATAGGGAGAATTGCATGGTGCAATAAATATAGGCTGACGATGGAGACGGAGTGTACTCCGTCTCCATCGTCAGTAATGGATTACTTACAAAACAACATAAGAGACGGTGTACACACCGTCTCTACATACAGGAAACAACCATAACCGCAAGCCCGATATAAAAACCGTAGGAGCTATCCCTTGCGGACGCGGCATGCCGCGTCCCTACAATCATACACTGCATGCTTAAATATATAGGATTGTAGGGGCAAATTGATAATTGAGAGTTGATAATTGGAAATTGGTAATTGAGAATTGATGATTGAGAATTTCCTAAACTCACAAACTTACAAACTTACAAACTTACAAACTCATAAACTCACAAACTCACAAACTTAAAAACTCATAAACATTTGGAACATATCAATATTTTTCCTATATTCGCATCGTATCATGATATAACAGGTTTTTAGGTTAGAAACACCATCCGTATGATGACATATTAGAACTTCATAAAACAGTAGCCTATGAAACATGCCCTATTCTTTTCCGTTGTTTTGTGCTTCGAGTTTGTCGGATAAGCACAGACTACTGTTTCATATAAATACAATAAGACTATCTTCTGGTAAAAAAGTATTTTATGCACGTACGATATATATATTTACTGTTTATTTTTGTATTCTCTTCTTGTATCTTTGGTGAGGACAGGTTTCACACTATAACGATACATAATGAAAGCGAAACAAGTTTCTATCTGTTTATAGGCAGTTGCATGGCAGATAGCTTACCGAAAGTGATTGTCCCTTTAGATTTTTATTCTCCAGAAAGGGATATTTTGGAGAAAAATGGTTAGGACTTATCTATGATTATCCTGCAAAAAATATTAGTTTGTTTGATTTCTTGCGTATATTGATGTATGCCGTACCATAGAGTTTTATTTTAGATTAATACAAAGATGGAAAAAAGATTTTTAAAAATAGTGATTTCTTTCACTTTTCTATTTCTTATATTCTTTTGGTCTTGTCTGCCAATGGTGGATAGGGAGTATACAGTTACTGTTAGGAACTGCACAAGAGATACAATCCTGATAGCTGGAAGTCAATACAACAGTATCGACAGTGTGTTATGTTTTATGGAGAGCATGCCGGGTAAAGTGGAATTTACTCTGATAAAGGGTGCTGGGAAATTGGATATTCGCGACGGTATTGTATTTCCAGACTCAACAGCTCTTTCGACTAAAAGGGCTCTATTTAACGAGGATGATAAGTCATATTTTTTTATCATCAAATTAAGTGTCGCTCGAAAATATACTTGGGGTGAAATTTGCAAATATAGGTTATATGATACATTTTCTGCTACATGGGATATGTCTGGAAAGAGCAAGTATCAGATAGACTACAAGCCTACTTTATAATATCCCTGCCTGGTGAATCAAGGGGTAAAACGAAAAAGCTGAATATTCAAATAGAAGCATATTTCATCCCGTCATTGAAATTGGATCAACTCACAAACTAACTCAAATCAAAGAAAGGCGACGGAAAATTTGGAATCTGCGAAAAAATGTTGTATCTTTGCACACGTTCAGAGGAATGAGGAGCTCCACGCGAGTTCCTCATTTTTGTTATAATCACATAACATAGTGTATGATAGACAAAAACGTCGTAAAAACATTGGTAGATGAATGGCTGGTGGGCAAGGAATATTTCCTTGTAGACATAGAAATCAGTCAGGGCGACAGAATCGTAGTGGAGATAGACCATGCCGACGGTGTGTGGATAGAAGATTGCGTGGAGCTGAGTAAGTATATAGAAGACAGACTCAGCCGTGATGAGCAGGATTATGAACTGGAAGTGGGCTCGGCCGGGCTGGGCCAGCCTTTCAAAGTGCCTCAGCAATATATCAACTTCATCGGTAAGGAAGTGGAAGTGCTGGATGCTGACGGCCGCAAGGTGAAGGGCGTACTGAAGAGTGTTGAGGGCAACGACTTCACCGTAACCGTTGAGGAAAAGGTGAAGGTGGAAGGTAAGAAACGTCCGCAGCTGCAAGAGGTGGACCATACTTACCAAATGAATCAAGTGAAATATACTAAATACTTAATAAGTTTCAAATAAGCCGCAGGCGAGATAGGCTTATGGTCAAGTCTCGGACAAGCGGCTCTTCAAACGACAGATGAGCTATGGCAGCAAGAAAAAATGAAGAAGAGCAGGTGAGTATGATTGATACCTTCCGTGAGTTTAAAGACACGAAGAATATTGATCGGACGACACTGGTGAGCGTACTGGAAGAAAGCTTCCGCAACGTTCTGGCTAAAATCTTCGGTAGCGACGAGAACTTCGACGTTATCGTAAACCCTGACAAGGGCGACTTCGAGATTTACCGTAACCGCGTGGTTGTGGCAGATGGCGAGGTGGAGGATGAAAACAAGCAGATAGCACTCAAGGATGCCGTCAAGATAGAGCCCGACTACGAGGTGGGTGAGGACGTGTCGGAGCGTGTGAACTTTGCTAAGTTTGGTCGCCGTGCTATCCTGAACTTGCGGCAGACACTGGCTTCGAAGATTCTGGAGCTGGAACACGACTCTCTCTATAATAAATATAAGGACCGCGTGGGGCAGATAATCTCTGGCGAGGTATATCAGGTTTGGAAGCGCGAAGTGCTCATTGTAGACGACGAGAACAACGAATTGATATTGCCGAAGGGCGAGCAGATACCCTCTGACGTATATCGCAAGGGCGAGACCGTAAGGGCCGTCATAGCCCGTGTGGACAATGAGAATAACAATCCGAAGATTATTCTTTCGCGTACAAGTCCGATGTTCCTGGAGCGGTTACTGGAGGCTGAGGTGCCTGAAATAGCAGAAGGTCTCATCTCTATCCGCAAGATAGCCCGCATGCCGGGTGAGCGTGCGAAGGTAGCCGTGGAAAGCTATGACGACCGCATCGACCCTGTAGGTGCTTGTGTGGGTGTAAGAGGTAGCCGTGTACATGGTATCGTACGTGAGTTGTGCAACGAAAATATCGACGTAATCAACTACACATCCAACATCAAGCTCTTTATTCAGCGTGCGTTGAGTCCTGCTAAGGTAAGCAGTATCAACATCAACGAGGAGGAGCATAAGGCTGAAGTTTATCTGCAACCGGAAGAAGTGAGCCTGGCTATCGGCCGTAGCGGTTTGAATATCAAGTTGGCATCTATGCTGACAGAGTTCACTATCGACGTATTCCGCGAAGTACCTGAGGGTGAAGCCGACGAAGATATCTACTTGGATGAATTCTCTGACGAAATAGATCAGTGGGTTATTGATGCTATTAAGAGTATTGGTCTGGATACAGCCAAGGCAGTGCTGAATGCACCTCGCGAAATGTTGGTAGAAAAAGCCGACCTCGAAGAAGAGACCGTGGAGAACGTGTTGAGAATACTGCGTGCTGAATTCGAAAGCTAAACAGATAAAAAGATTAAAAGACACAGAATGAGTATCAGATTAAATAAAGCGTTACGCGAATTAAACATAGGACTTCAAACGGCAGTTGAATTCCTGGAAAAGAGAACCGACCTGGGAGAAGTGAAACCCGAACCTAGTTTCAAGCTTACCGACGAGCAGTATCAAGCGCTCGTAGAAGGCTTCAAGCAAGATGCGGAAGTGCGCAATCAGGCAGAGAAACTCTTACAAAAGAAACCAAAGGCCAAGAAGCGCCCTGAAGTGCAGGACCATCGTGCCGAGAGCTTATTGGAGTCGACTGGCCGCCAGCAACAGTTTAAGCAGGTAGGCAAGATAGACCTTGATAGCATTGGCAAGAAGAAACCTGTAGTGAAAGAGTCTGTTGCTCCTGAAGTGGAAAAGACATCTGAGGTGAAAGCTGCTGCCGTCAGCCCGACACCGGAGAAGCCTGTTGAGGTTCCGAAGCCAGAACCGGCGAAAGAAGAAGTGAAACCGGCTGTAAAGGAAGAGAAAGTAGAGAAACCTACTGAAAAGAAGGTGGAAGCTGCCGTTGTGGCCGAATCAAAGAAAGAAGATGTTGTGGAAACAGCAGCTCCGGCACAGGGCGAAAAGCCTGAATCTGTCAAGACACAAGGTGGGCGTATCGACGAGAACGGCATCTTCACGACGAAGAGTGAGAACAACATGCTCAACACTCCGAAGGTGAATGTGCTGGGCAAGATAGACC
This sequence comes from Prevotella mikamonis, assembly GCF_055381405.1. NCBI lineage: Bacteria > Pseudomonadati > Bacteroidota > Bacteroidia > Bacteroidales > Prevotellaceae > Prevotella > Prevotella mikamonis. Next base: position 2,103,190 of record NZ_AP035785.1, on the reverse strand, counting down.
TCTCGACCATCAACCAGAGCACTCGTCCGAAGAAGAAGACGAAAGACGAGAAGCGCAAGGAGCGTGAGGAGAAGAATGGGCATGCCGCTAACGGCGAGCGCAAGAAGCGTGTGCGCATCAACAAGGAGCGTGTAGACATCAATGCGGCTGTGAATCAGCAGGGTGGAAACCGTGGCGGAAACAACAATAACCGCAATAACAACAATAACAATGCCGGCAACAACGGCAACAAGAAGAATCGTAACAACAAGCGCAATCAGAAACCGCTGGAAGTGAACGAGGAGGATGTTGCACGCCAGGTAAAGGAGACATTGGCTCGACTGACCAACAAGCAGAATCAGAACAAGAAGGGTGCTAAGTACCGTAAGGAGAAGCGCGACGCTGTTCAGGAGAAGATGGCAAGAGAGGCTAATGCGGAACGGAGAGAAAGCAAGATACTGAAACTCACGGAGTTTGTGACCGTCAGCGAATTGGCTACGATGATGGATCTCAGTGTGAACCAAATCATCGGCACGCTGATGGGGGTAGGTATCATGGTTTCTATCAATCAGCGACTCGATGCAGAAACCATCAACATGGTAGCAGAAGAGTTTGGCTATAAGACCGAATATGTGAGTGCTGAGGTGCAAGAAGCCGTAAGCGAAGAGGTGGATGACGAGAACGACTTGGAGCCACGTGCCCCGATTGTTACTGTGATGGGTCACGTAGACCACGGTAAGACGTCGCTGCTCGACCACATCCGTAACACCAATGTGATTGCAGGTGAGGCCGGGGGTATTACACAGCACATCGGAGCATACGGTGTACAGCTTGAGAGCGGTCGCAAGGTAACATTCCTCGATACTCCGGGACACGAAGCCTTCACGGCCATGCGTGCCCGTGGTGCTCAGGTGACGGATATCGCTATTATCATCATTGCAGCCGACGACTCTGTGATGCCTACTACCAAGGAGGCCATTGCACATGCACAGGCTGCCGGAGTGCCGATGGTATTTGCTATCAATAAGATAGACAAGCCAGGGGCAAATCCCGATAAGATACGTGAAGACTTGGCCAATATGAACTTGCTCGTAGAAGAATGGGGCGGTAAGTATCAGTGCCAGGAAATCAGTGCCAAGAAGGGAGTCGGTGTCGACGAACTGTTGGAGAAGGTGCTTCTGGAAGCAGATATGCTCGATTTGAAGGCTAATCCGCATCGTCGTGCAACAGGTTCTATCATCGAGTCTTCACTTGATAAGGGTCGTGGTTATGTCTCTACGGTGCTTGTGAGCAACGGTACGTTGCGTGTTGGCGACAATATCTTGGCCGGAACAAGCTGGGGACGTATCAAGGCTATGTTCAATGAGCGTAACCAACGCATTGAAGAGGCACGCCCGGCAGAACCTGCTATCATCCTGGGATTGAATGGTGCGCCTACGGCCGGTGACGCTTTCCACGTACTGGAAACAGAGCAGGAAGTGCGCGACATTGCTACCAAGCGCGAACAACTACAGCGTGAACAAGGCTTGAGAACACAGAAACGTCTCACCTTGGGCGATATCTCTCACCGTATTGCACGTGGCGAATTCCACGAGCTTAACATCATTGTGAAGGGTGATACTGATGGTTCTATCGAGGCATTGAGCGATTCGTTCTTGAAGTTGAGTACTGAAAAGGTGAAGGTGAACGTGATTCACAAGGCCGTGGGACAGATTTCGGAGAACGATGTAACGTTGGCTGATGCCAGTGATGCTATCATCGTAGGTTTCCAGGTTCGTCCTTCTGCTGCTGCACGCCGACAGGCTGACAACGAAGGAGTGGAAATCAATACCTACTCTGTCATCTACGATGCTATCGACGACGTGCGCGACGCGATGGTCGGCATGCTCGACAAGGTTGTCAAGGAAGTGCTTACCGGCCAGGTGGAAGTACGCCAGGTATTCAAGATTTCGAAGGTTGGAACGATTGCCGGTGGTCTTGTTACTGAGGGCAAGGTACATGCCAAGGATAAAGCACGACTGGTTCGCGACGGTATTGTGATTCGTACAGCCGATATCAATGCGCTGAAACGCTACAAAGACGATGTGAAAGAAGTGCCTATGGGCATGGAGTGTGGTATCTCTCTGGTGAACTTCAACGATATTCAGGAGGGTGATGTCATTGAGACCTTCACCCAGATTGAAGTAGAACAGAAACTTTAGTATAGTAACAAATGTGACAGCCACCAAGTGTGGCATCACTTTTGCCGCATATAACAAAGGGGCGTATTCCCCGTGTATGTCCCTCACACTATAGGGGAAGGACGTGCACAGGAGATACGCCCTTTTATATATTTATGAAGTATGGAGAATCAAACAAACGAACAGGAAAAGAACGCCTACGTCAAGAAAGTAGCTGAACAGAAATATGAGTTCGGCTTCACGACAGACGTTCATACCGATATTATAGACATAGGTCTCAACGAAGATGTCGTGAGACTGATTTCCCAGAAGAAGGGAGAGCCTGAATGGCTGCTCGACTTTCGCTTGAAAGCGTTCCGACATTGGGAGACGATGAAGCAGCCTTCGTGGGCTCATGTTCATATTCCGCCGATAGATTATCAGGCTATATCCTACTATGCCGACCCATTGGCAAAGAAACCGGTGAACAAGGAGATTGATCCGGAGTTGGAGAAGACATTCGATAAACTGGGTATTCCACTTGAAGAGCGGTTGGCATTGAGTGGTACGGCCGTGGATGCCATCATGGATTCCGTGTCGGTGAAGACTACGTTTAAGGAGAAGCTCGCTGAAAAAGGTATCATCTTCTGCTCCATCGGAGATGCGGTGAAGACCCATCCCGATCTCGTGAAACAGTATTTGGGCAGTGTAGTTCCCTATCGTGATAACTTTTTTGCAGCCTTGAACAGTGCTGTTTTCAGCGATGGTTCGTTCGTATTCATCCCGAAAGGTGTGCGCTGTCCGATGGAGTTGAGCAGTTATTTCCGCATCAATGCACGCAATACCGGTCAGTTTGAACGTACACTGATTATTGCCGAAGACAATTCCTATGTGAGTTATCTCGAAGGATGTACCGCCCCTATGCGCGATGAGAACCAGTTGCATGCTGCCATTGTAGAGATTATCGTGCTGGACAATGCCGAGGTGAAATATTCGACGGTACAGAACTGGTATCCCGGCGATGAGAATGGAAAAGGCGGTGTGCTCAATCTGGTGACCAAGCGCGGCGACCTTCGCGGTGTCAACTCGAAGCTTTCGTGGACTCAGGTTGAGACAGGTAGTGCTATCACATGGAAATACCCATCTTGCATTTTGCGTGGAGACAACTCCGTGGCAGAATTCTACAGTGTAGCCGTAACCAACAATTATCAGGAAGCTGATACCGGAACCAAGATGATACACATGGGAAAGAATACTAAGAGTACCATCATATCGAAAGGCATTTCTGCCGGACATAGTCAGAATTCCTATCGTGGCCTGGTACGCGCCACGCCTAATGCCGACAACGCCCGTAATTATAGTTCGTGCGACAGTCTGCTCTTGGGCAGTGAGTGTGGAGCTCATACGTTCCCCTACATGGATATTCACAACGACTCAGCTATCGTGGAACACGAGGCTACGACGTCGAAAATCAGCGAAGACCAGTTGTTCTATTGCAACCAGCGCGGTATTCCCACCGAACAGGCTGTAGGTCTTATCGTGAATGGATATGCCAAGGAAGTACTCAACAAACTACCTATGGAGTTTGCTGTAGAGGCTCAGAAGTTGCTTTCGGTGTCGTTGGAAGGAACAGTAGGGTAATAAAGATAAGACGCTAAGAGAATTATATAAAACCATATATGAATTGATTGAAAGCCTGGTTTTCCCTCTGAAATTGCCGGGCACTCCCCTTCTTGCAAGGGGTTGGGGGAAATATCTATGCTAGAAGTAAAGAACTTGCATGCCACGATTGCTGGCAAAGAAATATTGAAAGGCATCAACTTAACGGTGAATGACGGTGAAGTTCATGCCATTATGGGCCCTAATGGTTCGGGTAAATCAACGCTGAGTGCGGTACTCACAGGTAACCCTTTGTACGAGGTTACCGATGGTGTGGCGCTTTTCAATGATAAGGATTTATTGGCTATGTCACCCGAAGACCGTGCTCGCGAAGGCCTGTTCTTGTCGTTCCAATATCCCGTTGAGATTCCTGGTGTGTCGATGACCAACTTCATGCGTGCAGCCATCAATGCCAAGCGTGAATACCAAGGACTCGAACCGATGAATGTTTCGGAATTCATGAAGCTCATGCGTGAGAAGCGTGCTATTGTGGAACTGGATTCCAAACTGTCTCATCGAAGTGTGAACGAAGGCTTTTCAGGCGGTGAGAAAAAGCGCAACGAGATATTCCAGATGGCCATGCTGGAGCCTAAACTTTCTATTCTCGACGAGACAGATTCCGGTCTCGACGTCGATGCCTTGCGTATTGTGGCCGAGGGTGTGAACAAGTTGAAGACACCCAATACCAGCACCATTGTCATTACTCACTATGACCGACTGCTCGACATCATCCGTCCCGACGTCATCCATGTGCTTTGGAACGGCCGTATCGTAAAGACTGCCGGTCCTGAACTGGCTAAGGAAATCGAGGCTAAGGGCTACGATTGGATTAAGGCCGAGGTGGAATAAACGCAAAGGAGACATATTATGCAGGCAGAAAAGCAATATATAGACCTTTATACACAGGAGCGCCAGACCATCTTCGACCATTCCGCCGACGTGCTGAATGCCGTCCGTGATGAGGCTTTCGAAGACTTTAAGCGTCAGGGATTCCCGTCTACGAAGGTCGAAAAATACAAATATACGGATATCAGTAAGTTGTTTGAGCCGGATTACGGACTCAATTTGAACCGACTGGATATCCCCGTAAATCCCTATCAGGTATTCAAATGCGGTGTACCTAATTTAAGTACCCAACTCTATTTTGTGGTCAACGATAGTTTTTATACCAAGTCATTACCCCCCAGGCAGTTGCCCGACGGCGTAATGATAGACTCTTTGAAAGCCGTTGCCACGCAATATCCCGAATTGATACGTAAGTACTATGCCAAGCAAGCCAAGACAGATCAGGACGCCATTACGGCCCTCAATACGATGTTGGCACAGGATGGCCTGGTGGTATATATTCCCAAAAACGTAAAGGTAGACCGCACCATTCAGGTGGTCAATATCCTGCGTTCGGATGTCGACCTGATGGTCAATCGACGCGTACTTGTCATATTGGAAGAAGGGGCTGAGGCTAAGTTGCTCTTCTGCGACGACAGTGCCGACGACCGTAACTTCCTTGCCACGCAGGTGATAGAGGCTTATGTGGGCGAGAATGCGAGCTTGGAGATGTATTGCCTGGAAGAAACTCATCTGAAAAATACACGTGTGAGCAATGTATATATCGAGCAACAGGCCAACAGTCGCGTCAACCACGATGTCATAACATTGCACAACGGATATACCCGTAATCGTCTCGAACTCGCTTTCAAAGGCGAGGGAGCGGAGTGTTCATGCAACGGTTGCGTGATAGCCGATAAGGAACAGCGCGTCGATACCAATACGGTCATAGACCATCAGGTGCCTCATTGCACGAGCAACGAACTGTATAAGTATGTACTCAACGACCATGCTGTCGGTGCGTTTGCCGGCTTGGTATTGGTCCGCAAGGATGCACAGAAGACTTCATCTCAGATGACCAACCAGAATCTATGTGCCACCCGCGAGGCCCGCATGTACACCCAGCCGATGCTGGAGATTTATGCCGACGACGTGAAGTGTGCGCATGGCAGCACCGTCGGACAGCTCAATGACGCTGCACTTTTCTATATGCGTCAGCGTGGCATCGGACTCCAGGAGGCTAAGATGTTGCTTCAGATAGCTTTCATCGGCCAGGTTATCGACCAAATATCGCTCGAACCGCTTCGCGACCGACTTCATCATCTGGTCGAAATGCGCTTTAGAGGCGAACTGAAAAAATGTGAGGGCTGTAGTTGCAGATAAGTTTATGAATCGCAATCAATTTCCCATTCTCTCTCGCGAAGTCTATGGTAAACCCCTCGTTTACCTTGATAATGCGGCCACTACGCAGAAACCTCTCTGTGTGCTGGATGCCATGCGCGAGGAATATCTCAATGTGAATGCCAACGTACATCGCGGTGTTCACTGGATGTCACAGCAGGCAACAGAACTCCATGAGGCTGCCCGCGAGACCGTGCGTCGGTTTATCAATGCCCGCAGTGTGGCAGAAATCGTTTTTACGCGTGGCACTACGGAGAGTCTGAATCTCGTGGCTTCATCGTTCTGCGAAGGGTTTATGAAGGCTGGCGACGAAGTGATTATCTCGACGATGGAGCACCATTCCAACATCGTTCCCTGGCAGTTGCAGGCTCGGCGCTACGGTATCAAGCTGCGCGTCATTCCGATGAACGATGCCGGCGAGCTGGATATGAAGGCCTATCAGGAGCTTTTCAATGAGCATACCCGACTCGTCAGCGTTGCCCATGTGAGCAATGTACTCGGCACGGTGAATCCCGTAGAAGAGATGATACGCATTGCCCACGCCCACGATGTGCCGGTGATGATTGACGGAGCGCAGAGTGCGCCCCATTTCGCCGTCGACGTGCAGCAGTTGGATTGTGATTTCTTTGCCTTCAGTGGGCATAAGATGTACGGTCCTACGGGCATAGGCGTACTCTATGGCAAGGAAGAGTGGTTGGAACGCATGCCCCCTTATCAGGGCGGTGGCGAGATGATAGCCAGCGTATCGTTCGAGGAAACCACCTTCGAACGACCGCCATTGAAGTTTGAAGCCGGCACACCCGACTATGTTGCGACCCACGGTCTGGCCACGGCCATCAACTTCATGACCGAGATAGGGATGGACCGTATTCAGGCGTACGAGCAGGAACTTACGCGCTATGCCACCCAACGCATGCAGGAAATCGACGGCATGCGCATCTTTGGGCAGGCTGCCCACAAGGACGCTGTCATCAGTTTCCTGGTCGGCGACATCCATCCTATGGACATGGGAACGCTGCTCGATCGTCTCGGCATAGCCGTACGCACCGGCCATCACTGTGCAGAACCGCTCATGAACCGTCTCGGAATCCTCGGCACGGTGCGTGCAAGTTTCGCCCTCTACAATACAAAAGAAGAGATAGACGTGCTTGTCGAAGGCATCAAGCGTGTGGCAAAGATGTTCTAAAGTTCATTTTTGCACCGCTTCAATGCGTAGACAAACCATCCGCAGCAGACCAGTCTGACGAGCAACGGCCCATCTACCGGCAGTGCACTCATGGCAAAAGCCGCTTGCACATGAAGCAGCAAGGCCGTCTGTTTTATCGTGATTTCCTTGTCGATGACGTTGCCGTAGTAGCGACGCAACCAGTCAATGGGTATAAGCAGCCTGTCGGTTAAGTCTTTCCATGTGTTTGTCTGTACGGGCAGAGTGATATTCTTTTCCATCTTTCGTTCCTTTCTTTAGTAGGTGCAAAGTTAGGGTTGTTGGTGGAAGTGTTATTTCATTGCCTGTCGAATATTGTTTAATAAAGTTAATAGTCCGTTGTTCTTACCTCTTATTTTTACCTCTTACCTTTTCAATTCCTCATGCTCTCTCCTCATTATTATACAGATTTGATAGAAGCCGGATGCGACGAAGCCGGTCGCGGATGCCTGGCCGGAAGTGTCTATGCAGCTGCCGTCATCTTGCCACGCGACTACGACAATCCGGCTCTCAACGACAGTAAGCAACTCTCGCATGCCAAGCGCAATCTGCTACGCGAGCAGATTATACGCGATGCGCAGGCGTGGGCCGTAGGCATTGTCACTCCCGAAGAGATAGACCAGATTAACATTCTCAATGCGAGTTTCCTGGCCATGCACCGCGCACTCGACCAGTTGCAGGTGCGACCCGAAGCCATCATCGTCGATGGCAACCGCTTCCGTCCCTACCACGATGTGCCTTATACGACGATAGTCAAGGGCGACGGCAAGTTTCAGGCCATCGCTGCGGCCAGCATATTGGCCAAGACTTTCCGCGACGACTATATGGAATCCATAGCCAAGGAATATCCGATGTACGACTGGCAGCACAACATGGGCTATCCTACACGCAAGCATCGCGAGGCTATCAAGCAATACGGTATCAGCCCTTATCACCGCAAATCATACAATTTATTAGGAAATGAAGAACTCAGGTTGGAATTCTGAGATTACTGCAAAGGCTCGGCAGCATTGTTGCCGGGCTTTTGCAGTATTGCTGCCAAGGCCAAACAGCAGTGCTGCTGAGCCTTTGCAGTTTTTTGAAGTTGCTGAGTTTTGAGTTTATAAGTTTTTGAGTTTCTCAGTTGATGAGTTCTTGAGTTGTTGGGATTGTGTTGAACAGGGGTGCAAACACTACAGTTCGTACATCAGATAATGGCTGTCGTGCATGCCCAGCGATTGATAGACACGCTGCGCTATGGTGTTGTTCTTGTCGACATACAGGCGTAGGGCTGCTGCATTTTCGCTCTGAGCGATGATTTTGGCAAATTCGAACAATTCCTTGAATACACCCTTCTGACGCGCTGTAGGGCGCACATATACCGATTGAATCCAATAGTAGGGCGCGTTGCACCAGTCGGACCATTCCGTGGTGAGCATCATACTGCCCAGGACTTCGCCTGTCTGTCCGTCCTTGGCCAATAGGTATGTGGCTTTGGAATCGTCTTCGATGGCGGCTTTCACCCCCTCGCGCACGGTGGTATAATCCAATTCGCTGTCTTCGCTTTCGCGTGCCATGTCCAGTTGGAATTGCACGATGGTCTCGGTATCTTCCAGACAGGCTGTTTCTATTTGGTATTTCATGTTATATCTCTGCTTTTACCATGATGGGGAAATGGTCGGACGGGAAACGGCCGTAAGGCAATTCGTTGAGCGTGCCATATTGCAGTATGCGGATGTCTTTGGTGACGAAAATATAGTCTATACGGTAGTCGTTTCCGGGTTTGGGTATCTTATATCCGTGGTAGGTACAGGTTGTTCCGTAGGGCGCTTGCAGTGTAGTGCGGTAGCTGTCTGACAGCAATCCATCGGCCAGGATGGTCTGGATAGGCTCGTCGGTGGGTACTGCGTTGTAGTCGCCGGTGGCGAATACAGGCACGTCTGTCCCAGCTATCTCGCGTATTTTCCTCAATAAGAGTTTGGAAGATTCGCGCCGTGCCACCACGCCTTCGTGGTCGTAGTGAGAGTTGAATACGAAGAATGTCTTGCCGGTGAGTCTGTCGCGGAATTTACCCCACGAGCAAATGCGGTTGCAACACTTGGCATCCCATCCCAACCCTACTTGGTCGGGCGTCTCCGAATACCAGAAGTCGCCATGCTCCAGCAGTTCGTATTTGGCGCGTTTGTAGAATATGGCCGAGTGTTCGCCGTCTGTTCCGCCGTCGCGTCCTTCGCCTATCCAGGCATATTCAGACAGTTCGGCCACGCCGTCGAGCATGTGCTTGAATCCTTCCTGTGTGCCCATGATGTCGAAATCGTGGAAGCGTATCAGGCCTTTTACCAGTTCCTTGCGGTTGCTCCATTGGTTGATGCCGTCGTTTTTGGTGTCCATGCGCAGGTTGAACGAGGCGATGGTGATGTGTGTTTTCTGTGCCTTGCGTGCTTCTGACGGCAGTAGAGCGGTGGTCAGGAGCAGGAAGGATAGCAGGATGATAGTCTTGAACTGTTTCATATTGTTTATAGGTTGTGTAGTGTGCTTAGGGGCAAGGGGTTGTGATGAGGATGAGATGATTGCCTGTTGCGTCGGTCGTGGCAAAGATATAGTGGTGGCCACCATCCTTCAGTCGCAGACGTTTGCGCAGTTCGGGGGCTGAAAGGGGGAAGTTGCGCGTGGCAATATTGGCTTGGTCGATGCCCGTCAGGGCTGTTTTCAGGCTCTTCTTGTTCATCGACGTGACGGCCGAGATGCGAAATCGGCGTCCCGGAAAGTCAGTCTGCAAGTGGTCAGAGACGAGCAGATGGGAGTTGGGTGCAATGGCAGCCACATCCCATCGGGCGGTCAGCAGGCCGTAACAGCCACATTTCATGGCTGCCGCGTGTGGTTCGTAGAGGTAGTTTCCAGGCGCAATGTCGCCTTGGAGAAGGCGCTGTGGAGCATTTCCCACGGCCTCATCGTCGTACGAGAAACCTTCGTCGTCGTTTACACAGTAGATGCGGAGAGGGCTGTGTGTGGTCTTTTCGCCCTCGGTTACGAGCAGCAGTTCCTTGCATTCGTTCTTGACCGATACGATGTGTACTTCGTTTACGGGCATGCTTTGCCGGCCCATGTCGGCTACGGCTTGATGCCAGTCGAGCATGGGAGAGAGCTTGATGATGGTGTAGAGGGATTTCGGTTTGAGTTGGGAAGCCATTTCCAGTATGTCAGGTGTGCAGTCGGATATGGCTATCGTCTTTGCTCCGTGGGCGTCGCGACGTGCAGGGTCGATAAAGATGATGTCGACCGCAGGCATGGATGTAAGGTAATCCACGCCGTTGCCACAGACCACCTGTGCCTGTGCCAGTCCTAGAAGAGCAAAATTGTGGCGGGCTATTTCGCAGAGATGAGGTTGTTGCTCCACATAGGTGCATCGCTCAAAGGGGCGTGCCATGAAAGAAAAGTCGACCCCGAAACCTCCCGTCAGGTCGACCAATGTGGTGGGATGAGGGCAGAGCCGTTCGGCCAGGCGCGCTTTGTAGCGTGCCGTCTGTTCCGAGCTGCACTGTTCCATAGAAATATGTGGAGGATAGAGTAAGTCATCGGTGGCAGCCCATGTAGGCAACTTCGTGCGGGCAGCCTGCCGCCCTGCAATCTGGTCGAGGGCCAACCTCATGTCTACATCCGGATAGCGAGCTGCCTGAAGAGCCAGCTGTCGCACGTCGTCCGTGGCATGTAGGCGGATAAATTGGGAAGTTGCCGTATTCATAAAATTATTTTTGCTATCTTTGTATGACTCTTAGCCCCTGTCGAAGAGCTTTTGCTGTATCTCTTTTTTATGTAATAGCCTATGGAATTAAACGAAATAACGATTCGTCCTATCGGACTTGAAAGTCTCTCACTGTTGCGTCAGGTGAGCATCGACACGTTTGTCGAGACCTTTGGCGATGTGAATACACCCGAAGATATGAGCCGCTATCTGGCCGAAAACCTCTCGGAAGAGGTGTTGTGCAGTGAGATAGAGAACACCGAGTCTCGCTTCTTTATGGCCTTTGAGGGCGATGAGGGCGTGGGATATCTGAAGTTGAACACGGGCGACGCACAGACCGAATACCGTGAAGCGGATGGCTTGGAGGTGGAACGTATCTATGTACGTAAGCCTTGGTTGGGGTGTGGCGTGGGTGCCAGACTCTTCCAGCTGGCTCTTGACACAGCCCGTGACGAGCGATTCCGCTATGTATGGCTCGGTGTGTGGGAGCATAACGAGCGCGCCAAGCGATTCTACGAGCGCCACGGATTTGAACTCTGCGGTCGCCATGTGTTCCGGCTTGGCAGCGATGAGCAGACCGATTTGCTCATGCGCATGCTGCTCTGACAACCTATTTCTTATAGAGTAGCTCCACGGCCTTGCGCACTATGTGGTTCTGCTCGTTCATAATCTGGAAGTATTCACTCATGTCCCACAGGTCGCGGGCCACGAGTGCTTTCAGCTGATTGCGCAGTGTGGGGAGTGTGCGTTGCAGCTCCTTGTCGTCGGCTGGCTTTATTTTCTGCTTTTTGGCTTCTTCCATTATTTGGTCTATAAGGCTTTGCGGCACTGTATAGCGGGCATTGAAATCGGCAAACGAGGGATATTCTTTCTGCAAACGCTTGCGATTATTATCCACATATTTGAGATTCGTATTGATGATAATGCTCTTGGCAGCCAACTGGCGGTGCAGCGATGTGTATTGAGTTGTGTCGAGCGGAACGAAGAAGTCGGGCATGATGCCACCGCCACCGTAGACGGTTCGCTTGAGCCGTAGGGTCTGATACTTCAGCGAATCGGCAAAGTGTATGCTGTCGGCGCTGTAGAGTTCGCCATGCTTGAAACGCTTCTCCAAGTCCATGCCGTAGTCTTCGCTGTCGCCTTTGGTATAGGGTTTCTGAATGCAGCGGCCCGTAGGTGTGTAGTAGTGGGCGATGGTTAAGCGAATCATCGAACCGTCGGGAAACTCAATGGGACGCTGTACAAGGCCTTTGCCGAAGCTCCGTCGGCCCACAACCTGACCTCTGTCCTGATCTTGGATAGCACCGGTGACAATCTCGGCAGCCGATGCCGAGAATTCGTTTACAAGCACGATGACCTTACCGTCGAGCAGTTTGCCGTCGCCCTGAGCACGGTATTCCTGGCGCGGAACGGTGCGCCCTTGGGTGTAGACTATCAGGTCGTTCTTGTGAAGGAACTCGTTGGCTATCTGGACTGCGGCCATCAGATAGCCTCCACCATTCTCCTGAAGGTCGAGGATAAGGTCGCGCATACCTTGTTGTTTCAGGGCATTGACACTCTCCATGAACTCGGTGTAGGTGGTAGCCCCGAATCCTTCGATGCGGATATAGCCCACCTGAGGACGAATCATATAGGTTGCATCAATGGTCTTGACGGGTATCTTGTCGCGCGTAATGGTGAAAGTGAGCGGGTCGGCAATACCTCTGCGCACGACACCGAGTTTCACTTTCGTACCCTTAGGACCGCGCAAGCGCTTCATAATATCTTCTCTTGCCATATTGACACCGGCAATGGCTGCCCCGTCAACGCTGACAATGCGGTCGCCGGCCAGGATTCCCATACGCTCGGACGGACCTCCTGTGACGGGCTGGATGACGAGCAGTGTGTCTTGAACCATGTTAAACTGCACCCCGATACCCTCGAATGAGCCTTCGAGGGGTTCATTCATGCTCTTGGTTTCCTTAGCCGTGCTGTAGGCAGAGTGTGGATCCAGTTTCGACAGCATGCCCCTGATAGCGTCTTCCACCAGCTTTTCTTCGTTCACGCTGTCCACGTATAGGTTGCTGATAGCCATCTCTGCTATTTGCAACTTGCGGATATTGTTGTTTGTTTGTGCTTGTGCAGCACAAACAAACAACAATAAGGTAAGAGGTAAGAGGTAAGAGGTAAGAGAGTGGGGATGGCAATTATTTCTCAGAAGGCCCTTGCCCTGAAACTTCCTTATATTTCTTAATGTATTCATGAAAAATCCTTTCTAATATTTTATTGGGTTGATTCTATCTGCTTCAGTCGTTTGATGATAGCTACTAATATACTGATAATCTCGTGTGTATCTTGATGTAGCTCCTTATAACAGCTACCATCTATCAACTCTATTCGATGGAGTAGATTGAGCCAGAAACAGGTTTCAGAAGCTTCTTTGAGTGATATAGTCAGCTTAGAAATGTAGTCGGCAGTGCTATGAGCGAATTTAGCTTCATACAAGTTGGCACAAATACTCGTTCCACTTTTAAGAATTTGGTTAGCGAGTACAAATTCATTTGCTAGGCGTAGTCTTTGGTTTAATCGGTAAATTTTGACCGAAAAATCCTCTGCCTTCTGTCGTACAATGCTCTCACTCATAGTTGTCTATAAATTGAAATACGGTTTCTATACTCTCTTTATTACCTTTTACCTAATACCTCTTACCTTCCTGAAGGAGCAAACTTACAAGTTTGCTCCTTCAGGAATATCTTCTTCCACCACCAGATTGTCGATGATGAAGTTCTGACGCTCCATCGTGTTCTTGCCCATATAGTATTCCAAGAGCTTCTGCACCTGGTCGTTTTTGTGGAGAGTGACTTGCTCCAGCCGCATATCCGGACCGATGAAATGGGCAAACTCTTCGGGACTGATTTCGCCAAGTCCCTTGAATCGGGTGATTTCCGGGTCAGGTCCAAGCCGCCGGATAGACTCCTTGCGTTCCTCTTCGGTATAGCAATAGTGTGTGATAAAGTCGTTCTTACGCTCGCCTTTGCGCAGTTTGGCATCGGCTTCGGCTATGACTTCCTTGTCTTTTATCTTCGTTCTTCGGTTACGGACACGGAACAACGGAGTCTGCAACACGTAGACATGCCCCTTTTTGATGAGTTCGGGGAAGAACTGGAGGAAGAAGGTAATGATGAGTAAGCGGATATGCATGCCGTCAACATCGGCATCGGTAGCCACGATTACCTTGTTGTAGCGCAGCATATCCAGTCCGTCTTCTATGTCGAGGGCCGCCTGCAAGAGATTGAATTCTTCGTTTTCGTAGACCACTTTCTTGGTCAGTCCGAACGAATTGAGGGGTTTTCCACGTAGCGAGAATACTGCCTGCGTGGTGACATCGCGACTCTTGGTGATGCTTCCGCTGGCCGAATCGCCCTCAGTAATAAAGATACAGCTCTCCTCCTTACGCTCATTCTTGGCGTCGCAGAAGTGTACTCGGCAGTCGCGTAGCTTACGGTTGTGCAGGTTGGCCTTCTTGGCTCGCTCGCGTGCCAGTTTGGTTACGCCTGCCATAGCTTTCCGTTCGTGCTCGCTCGATTGTATCTTGGCTTGCATCACCTCGGCCACAGCCGGATTCTTATGCAGATAGTTGTCGACCTCGGTTTTAAGGAAATCGCCCACAAACTTGTTTACACTCACGCTGCCTTCCTGTGGACTCATGGTGAGAGAACCCAGCTTTATCTTCGTCTGACTTTCGAAAAGAGGCTCTTCTACATTGATGGCGATGGCAGCCACCAGTCCGTTTCTGATATCGGTATATTCGTAGCCCTTGTTGAAGAACTCCTTGATGGTGCGCGCTATGTGTTCCTTGAATGCTGTCTGGTGGGTTCCCCCCTGTGTGGTATGCTGACCGTTGACGAACGAGTGGTATTCCTCTCCATACTGATTGGTATGTGTAAAGGCTATCTCAATGTCTTCTCCCGCGATGTGGATGATGGGGTATAATCCGTCATTGGTCATGTTGTCGCTCAGCAAATCTTCCAATCCGTTACGGCTGTGGATGCGTCTGCCGTTGAACATAATGGTCAGTCCGATGTTCAGGTAGGTATAGTTGCGCAGCATGTTTTCCACGATGTCATCGTGGAAGCTGTAGTTCTTAAACAGCGTCTTGTCGGGTTCGAAGTAGATACACGTTCCGTTCTCATCTTCAGTATCTGCCGTTGTATCTTCAATGAGTTTGCCACATTCAAACTCAGCTGTCCTCACTTTACCGTCTCTGTACGACGATGCAGTGAAATGAGAGCTGAGTGCATTCACTGCTTTCACGCCTACTCCGTTCAATCCGATACTCTTCTTGAAGGCCTTGGAATCGAATTTTCCACTGGTGTTCAGTTCTGATACGGCCGAGATGAGACTTCCCTGCGGAATGCCACGGCCGTAGTCGCGCACCGTCACGCGCAGATTGTCCTCTATGTCTATCTCTATGCGCTTGCCGGCATTCATCTTGAACTCGTCGATAGAGTTGTCGATGACTTCTTTCAGCAACACGTAGATACCGTCTTCGGGCAGTGTTCCGTCGCCCAACCGACCGATATACATGCCCGGTCGGGTACGGATATGCTCCGTACCCGACAGCGTTCGGATGTTATCTTCGTTATAGACTACCTGTTCAGTCTGTGGTATGTTGTCCTCTTCTTTCATATATGATTCGTTGTTATTCTTGTATCAGTTGTTTTTTATAGCATCTGTGGCGCTTATGCTGTATGGATTCCAGATATTGCCACTGGCTCTGTACGGCCTCGTTGGTTTCCATCTGTACCATTGCCTCGGCATATTTGAATCCGTAGCGTTGGCATTGTTGTATGATATCATTGAAGATAAGGGCGTTCACTCCCTTGCTCCTGTACTTGGGAAGAACCCCGATGAGCAGCAGGTCGACCACTTCGGTGCGATGCCACAATGCCACCTTCAGCATCTCCCACCAGCCCGTAGGCCATAGCTTGCCCTGGCACTTGCGCAGCGCTTGGGAGAAAGATGGGAACGTAACGCCGAATCCTACGGGCTGGCCCGGATTGCTTTCGTCTTCCACCACCGATATGAGGTTCAGGTCGGCCAACCGTATATAGGAGTCTACCAGCTGATTGATTTGCCGTTCGGACAGTTGCGAGAACCCGTAAAGGTCTTTGTAGGTGATGTTCAGCAAGTCGAATATCTTGTGTCCATATCCTTCTTTCTGTAACTCCCTGCGTGTAAGTTTGTGTACGTGCAACTTGTATCTCTGCTCTATCATGGCGCTGAGCTTGCCGAATTTTTCAGGCACTTGCTCAGGCACTTTTATGAGATACTCCTTATAGTCATTGTCTTTCTCGAATCCTCCGAGCTGTTCCATGTGCTCGGCATAGTAGGGATAATTGTAGTTCACGTACATGGTTGCCAATCGGTCGAAGCCTTCTATCAGCATTCCCTCGCGGTCCATGTCGGTGAATCCCAGTGGTCCGGCCATCGTCTCCATCCCCTTGCTGCGTCCCCATGTCTCTACAGCATCCAGCAGTCGGCGCGACACCTCAATGTCGTCTACGAAGTCGAACCAGCCGAACCGCACGGTCTTGCTCTTCCATGTATCGTTGGCGCGCTCATTGATGATGCCTGCAATACGTCCGACCGGTTTCCCGTCGCGATAAGCCATGTAGTAGATGGCCTGGCAACATTCGAACGAAGCATTCCGTTTCTCGTCGAGTGTAGCCAGCTCGTCGCTATACAGGAAAGGCACGGCATACTCGCTGTCACGGTATAAGTCGTTTCTGAACCTCACAAACTCTTTCAGCTGCTTACGGCCGTTTACTCGTTTGATTTCTATATTGCTCATCGGTCTGGCTGGATAAAAATACTTGTCGGCGACGCTACTGTATGATACCTTTCTTGTAGCAGTTACGGCGTTTGTGCAACGTAGTCTCCAGATGTTCCCACTGACTTTGCACATTCTCGTTGGATTCAATCTCTACCTGCGTCTCTGCCCACTTGAACCCATAAGCCTGGCAGCGCGGTATGAGATCGGAGAACATCAGTGCGTTAGCTCCTTTCATGCGATATTCGGGCAGCACACCCATCAGCAACAGGTCTACACCCTCCGTCTTATGCCATTTGATAGCACGCAGCAGATGCCACCACCCCAGTGGCCACAGGCGACCGCGGCGACACTTTTGCAAGGCTACAGACAGCGAGGGGATGGTGATGCCGATGCCACACAGCTTCTTGTCGGCATTCCAGTCTTCCACCAGCGTGATAAGACTCAGGTCGAGCATCTTCAGATACATGTTGATATACTGGTCTATCTGCTTGTCCGAGAGTTCCGAGTATCCGTACAAGTCTTTGTAAGTGGCGTTTATCAACTCAAATATCTTCTTGCCATAGCCGCCCTCAAATACATCTTTCCTGGTGATTTTCTTCACGTGCAGATTGTATCTTTTCTCTATCATCGCTGCAATCTTGGCAAACTTTTCCGGTATGGTCTCCGGCACGGTTATCTTGTACTCCACGTATCGGTTGTCTACCTCGAAGCCTTCTATGGCCTCTATGTGCTGCTGATAGTAGGGATAGTTGTAGATGGTAGGCATCGTACCCAGTTGGTCGAATCCCTCGACAAGCATGCCCTCGGGGTCCATATCGGTGAATCCCAACGGCCCTACCACCTGCTGCATCCCTTTCCGCCGGCCGTAGTCTTCCACGGCTTTGAGCAGCGACCGCAACACCTCTTCGTCGTCTACGAAGTCCAGCCAGCCGAACCGCACGTCCTTGTGTTCCCATTTGCCGTTGGCCTTATGGTTGATGATGGCGGCCACCCTGCCGGCCACCCTACCATCCTTGTAAGCCAGATAGTATTCGGCTTCGCAGAATTCGAAGGCCGCATTCTTCTCCGGACTTAGCGTGTTGAGTTCATCGCTGAACAGATTAGGGACGTCATAGGGATTCCCTTTGTATAAGTCATAGTGGAATTCAATAAAATCTTTTAGGTCTTTCTTTGATTCTACCTTCTTGATTTCTACAGATGGCATGATTTCTTTGTTTTATTATTTACTTCGAAATAACTGTCTCAATGTGATGAACATGCGACAATGATGCCTCCTGCCCACTATGCTTCGAAAACGTTGATTTCTAGTGATTTAATCGTCAATATAGGGCTACAAAAGTACACAATTTAGTGCAGAAAAGCAAATTCTAGGCTTAAAAAGCATTGCCAAGGCGTATTGCTTCCGGCTTCACAGATTGTCTTGTATCGTTATTCTTTGTTACGATTTGTTTACGCCGGAATCCTTTTTCCCGATAATTCACTATATTTGTCGTGCGAAAATTATTAAAAAACAGAATCATGAATATGAGAAGAATAACGATGTTATTTGCTTTCCTGCTCACTTTTGGAGCAGTATTGGCACAATCGAGTGTGTATAAAATCAAGGTGAAGGATGCCGACGACCGCGAAGTCAGCCTGAAACAGTATAAGGGCGACGTGCTGTTAATCGTCAATACGGCCACCCAGTGCGGTTTCACACCGCAGTATAAAGAGTTGGAGACCCTCTACACACGCTACAAAGATCGTGGCTTTGTTATCCTCGACTTCCCTTGTAATCAGTTTGGCGAACAGGCACCAGGGTCGCAGGAAGAGATTCATACTTTCTGTACGTCTAACTATGATATCCATTTTCCGCAGTTTGCCAAGATTGATGTGAACGGCGAGAATGCCTCTCCCCTGTTCGTCTATCTCAAGAAACAGCAGGGATTCAATGGCTTCGGCACTACCGCTACGGCGCAGCGCATGCACCAGATGATGCTCAAACGCGACAAGGACTATGCCGACAAGAGTGATATCAAATGGAACTTCACCAAGTTTCTCGTCAATCGCAAGGGGGATATTGTTCGCCGTTTCGAGCCTACAACGCCCATGAGCGAGGTCGAAAGTGCCATTCAGGGCTGTTTGGGAAAGTAGGATGATGATGGAAGGGGGCTGACAAAAGAACAAAAGGACGAAAGAGAAGGGAGCAGAGGTATGGTATGGCGAAGGTTACATGAGCCATACCATACCTCTGCTCCCAAGTTTGTAATCTTAGCAACTCACCAATCTCAATAGACGGCGCGGACTCATTTACAATCCCAACGGTTTGGATATGTCGATACGCAGTCCCAGCGAACTGATGAGACGAAAGAACAGGCCCACCCCCGGTTCTATCATACCGTTTTCTATCTTTGAGATGTAAGACTTGGTGATTCCTGCTCTCTTGGCCAGCTCGCTCTGAGTAATCTTGGCCTCTTTGCGTGCTTGTAAGAGTATTTGCGAAGCATAGAAAGTCCTTGCCTCTTCTTCGAACTGTTGACGCTGCGCCGTGCCGCGCTTGCCATACTTCTCATCCAGAATTGCGCTATAGTCTGTTATTTTGCTTGTCTGCATAATATGCCTCCTTTATCTTTAATGCCTTTTCTATTTCTTGTTTTGGCGTTTTCTGCGTTTTTTTCTGAAACCCATTGAACAACACTACGATTTGTCCGTCGTCGAAGATGAAGAATACTCGGTAGATATTGCTTCCATATTCTATACGTAATTCAAAAAGCCCGTCTTTTATAGCCTTGACGAACTTTGTGGGAAGCCTTTCTTGCGTTTCCAATATCGAAAAACATAATAGAATTTCTTGGCCACATCGTCCGATAACGTAGCGATGAAGTCATTGAAGTAATCCCCGTATGCGATGACTCTTCTGTTCATGCCACAAAGATAACAAAAGTTTCCATATCTAACAACTTTTTGTTTATCAACTCATCCCATCTACTTGTATTTCGTCTACTCATCAACTCAAAAAACTGCAAGGCCTCGGCAGCATTACTGCCTGGGCTTTGCAGCAGTGCTGTTTGGCCTTTGCAGCGATGTTGCGGGGGCTTTGCAGCAAATCATTCTTTTTTTCCCGAATTCGTCATTCCGTATCTCTACCTGCCCGAACCCCTCTGTTTGCAGCATTTCCAGGGTTTCCTGGGCATAGATAGGATTGATTTCAAAGTATAGTTTTCCGCCCGGTCGCAATGCCCGGTAAGCATATCGGGCTATGGCACGGTAGAACAGCAGAGGGTTGTCGTCGGGTACGAAGAGTGCCAACGATGGCTCGTGGTCAAGCACGTTAGGCTCCATGTCGGCCTGTTCTTTCATGCAGATATAGGGAGGATTCGATACGATGACGTCCCAACACTGTTCGTCGGGCGGTGGTTGCAGGGCGTCTTGCCTGCGGGTGCATACTGTCGTGCCGAGTCTGTGGGCATTTTCTGCGGTCAGCCGTAGGGCTGTTTCCGATACGTCCCATGCCGATACGTGGGCTGTGGAGAGTTCGGCAGCCAGCGTCACGCCGATGCAGCCCGACCCACATCCGATATCGAGAATGTCGCACGCCTGTCTGTTTTGCCCGATAATCCATTGGCACAATTCGGCCGTTTCGGGGCGTGGAATGAGTACCCCCGGCTCTATGTGGAATGTCCGGCCCATGAACTGCTCCTCTCCAAGGACATATTGCACCGGTTCGCCTGTCTCCAGACGGTGCATGAATGTCTCCAGTTCCTGTTTGTTTTCATCGGTCAGGCTGTCGATATCGCCACAGACGATATCCGTATAAGTCATGGTAAAACGGGTTTCGAGTACCAGTCGCACGATGGCTGCGGCCTCGTGGTCGTCGTATAGGGGTGTCAGGCGTTGCCATAGAGAGCGGAATGTAAGCATTGGATAGTGGGTTTGGGATGAATAGGGTGATATTTTGGTTTTACGGGTTTCATGTCTTTGTCCTGTCAGCCTGAAGGACTGCCTTTTCATAGCCGTGGGCCTTCAGGCCTACGGAATGATGATTGGCAGTGGAGTCTGGTCTGGAAGACTGCCCATAGTCTTCTTTATTTAGGTATATATCTTTCGTCATATTCTATACCAAAGTCATCAAGGAGCTTTCGGTATTCCTCGGTAAAAGATACCTTTTTATGATGTTCCTTTTGATTTCTGACATAATCGACGACCTCTTGCAGGTCATTGTAAGCATAGGTAAAGGCTCCATAACTTTCTTCCCACCTATTCCAGTGGGGGAAATGAGGATTAGCGGCCAACCAATTACTAGACCCTTGTTTTAATCGTTTTACAAAATCAGATAATGATATTTTAGAGGGTATGTCTGCAATGATGTGGATATGGTCCGGCATACCACCGATTCTGTAGAGATGACCCTCTGCTTGTGCGATGATACCCATAATATACGCGTATAATTCGCGTTCATATTCCAGGACTATAGTCGGTTGTCTTTGTTTGGTACTGAACACGATATGGTATAGTAATTTTGTATATGCCATAGTTCTAGATGATATAATGGGGAGTCTTATCAGACTCGTTTATTGTCTTGGCTTGTTTCCGGAGGTTTCCGCTTTCGCTCCAACCACCGGCTATGAAAAGGTTGTCCTTCGGACAATTCAATTCTTTTGCCAATGCGTCGACAGCCTGTTTTCCAGCTTTGCTGGATAGGTCTTTCGGTCAATACCGCACTTTTACCGATGGGTTAGCGGTCTGTTTACGGGTAATGCCATACAGCTTCTTCGGCTAAGGTGAGCTGCTTTGCCCTGTCAGTCCGAAGGACTGCCTTTTCATAGCCGTGGGCCTTCAGGCCTACGGAATGATGATTGGCAGTGGAGTTCAGTCTGAAAGACTGCCCATTCTATGTGATAGGTTCTGCGTATATTATTCGCAAAGTTAGCTAAAATCATTGGGAAGAGTCGGCAGATGATACGGAAAAATGCTATCTTTGCCTTATGGAGATGAGGCCGCAGCATCAATGTGGCTGTAAAATGACGAAGGGAAATGAAACAGAATATCGAGAGGGGCAGCGACACCTCGACTGTCTTGACGCAACGGGAAATAGACGAGCGCTACATGCGAAGGTGTATCCAACTGGCCCAAAATGGTCGGCAGAATGCCAAACCCAATCCGATGGTGGGTGCAGTCATCGTGGCCGAGGGGCGGATTATAGGCGAGGGCTACCACGTGAGGTGTGGCGAAGGGCATGCCGAGGTCAATGCCTTTGCCGCTGTGAGCAAAGCCGATGAGCGGCTGTTGTGCCAAGCTACCGTCTACGTGAGTCTGGAACCGTGTTCGCACTATGGCAAGACGCCTCCCTGTGCCGACCTTATTGTGAGCAAGGGTGTACGGCGTGTAGTATGCGGATGTGTCGACCCGTTTGGTAAAGTGCAGGGGCGTGGAATCCAACGTTTGCGCGAAGCAGGTATCTCGGTGACGGTGGGTGTACTCGAAGCGGAATGCCTGTGGCTCAATCGTCGCTTTATCACGATGAATACCCAGCAGCGCCCGTATATCATCCTGAAGTGGGCGCAGACTGCCAATGGCTTTCTGGATAATCACGGACGTGCATGGGCTGTCTCGAACGACTTTACACGCATGCTCTCGCATAAGCTACGGGCCGAGAACGATGCCATTCTCGTGGGGCGTATAACCGACGAGCGCGAACACCCGGCATTGACCGTGCGGGACTGGAGTGGGCCGAATCCACGTCGACTGGTGCTAGGGCAAGGCATGTCGATACCCGATTTGCTCCGTGGGTTGTACGAAGATAAGGTGCAATCGCTCATCGTGGAGGGTGGTGCCAAGACCCATGCCGGTTTCATCGAGGCCGGTTTGTGGGATGAAATACGCATTGAGATGAGCAAACAGGTGGTGAGTGGCGGCACTCCGGCTCCTGTACTCCCTGCTGATGCCAGCCTGTATAAGAGCGAAACGTATGGAGGAAACCGGATTTTGTGGTTTCGGAGACTGTGAGTTTTAGAAGTCGGCGAATGTTGAGCTACTTGGTGATGTAGCTACATGACAATATATGAAGATTAGCTTCCTTTCCCTTTATGGAATTTGAATATCAGTGAAAACATGATATATCGTGGGATGCTGTTGTAATAAGTTTCCGTCCATCCCTGCGCATTGACGAGATATGTTTTGTTGGAAAACTGGTGAAGCATATCGAATACCGATAGTTTGGCCGTCACTCTTTCTTTGATGAGAGAGTGAGAGATTTGGGCATTCAATATCAGGTTGTCGGTGTTCATCATCGACGATTCATAGCCACGACGGGAAAACATTGTGAGGTCGGTGCTCATGGAGAGTCTGATGCCGGGTATATTGTATTGTAGGGATGTGCCATATTGGAAGTCAAATGTGTTCAGATTCTCAAAGTTATTGCGGTTGCCTCTACACAGTCGGCTATTGATTTTGCCTTGAACAGATGCGGTTAGGTTTGACAATGTGTATTTGAGTGATGTTGCCAGCTCTGTATGCCATGTGTTTACATGGCTGAGCGTAGCCTCTTTGGAATCGTATGCAATGTCATAATCTACGCTGTGTATATACCCATTTGAGAGTTCCATAGTCAGGTAGAGTCGCTTAGGCCTGTCAACTGTACGCGTGAATCCTATTTTTCCGTTGATGTTCCAATTACCATCTACGTTATCCATCATGGTAGTGAAGCTACCCAGTTTCGTGTTGTAGTTGATGCGGCTACCCCACGCGTGCTGTACAATCTCGGCACGGATATTTATCCATCTGTTCAGGTCTGTAGAGTCGGATTTCCACTTATGGTACACTTCAAATAGATGTTGGCGTTGTCTTTTCAACAAAGGATTGTTGACAACTACAGTCAATGGGTTGATGGTATTGCTGTAAGGCATCAGGTCAATATATTCCGGTTGTGCCTCAGTTGTTTCATACGACATTCGTATGGATTTCTTTCCGTATGTTCGGTAGGATAAGGCTGGCTCAAACTTGACATATTGTCTATGGGGAGCCATGTCCAGTTCTGCTGCGTGATAATGTATTTGTTCGCGGTTAAGTTCTAAAGGCAGATACATTTCAATGAGTCCGTTCTTTAAGTTCCGGGTTATATTGAGACTTGGAGTAAGCTGCCTGTTCAGGCTGTTGAAGTGATAACTGTTTTTGCTATCCAGCTGTTGGGCTGACACGGATGCGGCAGAAGGCAGTGTACCAAAGTTGTTCCAGTCGCCACTCCCCGATAGATACATCTTATAGTTCCGATTCGTGGCTGTCTGGTGTTTTTGCTGGTACAAGACTTTGGATGTAATAGTCCATTTCGAATTCAGGTTATAGTCGTATTGCAGTGATAGGGAGTAGTTATATTCCTGTCTGTGGTTATCTCTATAATATGCCCGTAGGTCTGATGTGTTATATCCTGTATAGCGTATTCTTTCGGACGAGAAAGCCTCGTCCGGTTTTCTGGTTGTATATCCAACCTTTGCATGGATACCAAAGTTATCGCCGTTGGACAAGGTGAAAAACTTGATAATATCGAGGTTGGCTTTGAATTCCTTTAGAGTTGACGACTTGGAATATAGTCTCTGATTAAGCCAGGTCGTGCGGTAAGTAGAATCCTTTTGCAGACTATTATAGTCGCCTTTGGCATAATTCACCTGTGTAGTGATGAATGTTGGATTCTTGGTTGTCAGCATAAGCCGGTTGTTCAGATTCAGATTGACGTCCTTGTTTCTCACCACATTGTAACTTCCTTTCGTGATGTTGCCGTCAGAAGCAAAGGTTTCTCTGTTGGTCTGTTCCGTCAAATCATCATCAGTCCACTGCGCTGTCGCATCGAAAGAATTGTCAGCTTTTTTGTTTTTCGCACTCGAATCAATGTTTATACCTGCTTGCTTGATACTCTTGATACCTTTGTTCTTGTTGTCGGATTGCCAGTTGCCATCCCTCCCTGGTTTGCGGTCTTCGTTCGTATTGTTCATGTTGGTAAATACTCCCACATTGTTGTGTTCGCCTGTGAACAAGCCAAAGGTACGTGCCAACCATCGTTTATCTGTTCCTGCACCTACTTCTGCATTTCCAAGATAGGAGTGTAGATACTCACGTTTCAGATTAACGTCCATCACGTAATCTTTCTTACGGGTGTTGGATGCCAGCCGTTCTTGGTTATCTTTATGGTATACCTTGATGTTTTTGACAGAATAGTAAGGCAGGTTCTCCAACATCACTTTGTTTTTTCCTTTAAAGAAGTTCTTCCCGTTCAGTGTCAGGTAATCTACTTTCTGTCCGTTGATATATACATCGCCATTGTCTTTCAGTTCTGCACCTGGCATTTGTTTAATCAGATTGTCGAGCATAGAACCTTCAGGCAGGACGAAGGCGGAAGCATCATAGATCAATGTATCTCCCCGATAGACGAGCTGAATGCGCGTAGCCTTCACTTCAATACCGTCCAAGTCGACTGTATAGTCTTTATTCTTTTTGCGGAGCAGTAATGGTGGTATCTCATAATTTTGATTTCTACTGCGTGGTTTGAATTGATAGTTGATGTAACAGTTGTCATAACCGATGCAAGTAGCTTTGATAATGTAATTCCTTGTTTCTTTCTGTACCTTGAAGGCGTAGTTGTTTTGATGGCCATAGATTTTTACCGATGTGGTATCCAGCACAACTGAGTCTTGTGTCATCAGGATAATTTTGGCAGGAAGCGGTATACGTGTGAAGCTATCATAGACAGACCCCACCAACAGGCATTGTTCGTTATTTCCTCTTTGTGCGAACAGGAGAATAGGGAGAAATAGCAATATCGGCATCAAAAAATTCTTCATGGTCATGATGGCTTGTTAGCACTATAGGATATTTCGACTGTAAAAATAAGTAATTTTTAAATAGGTTGGTTGCGTTTAGAAGAAAAAGTTTGTTTTCTTGCAAAACAAGGATGGCTCGTTTGCACTCAAACGGATTTTATCCAAGGAGAAGAAAGAATCGGCCAATATGGAAAAATACCTTAAATATGATTTCAGCTGGCCGAAGTATCTGGAATGTGATGACTTATATCGCCAATTATATGATAAATGAGCAACAGGGAATAAGGTTATTCCCTGTTGGCCAGTCCTAAGCACAAGACGCTGAACTTCACTTCGCCGGCTCGTTGCAGCTCTTGCGCGCACGAACAGATGGTGGCGCCGGTGGTTACAATGTCGTCGATGAGAAGGATGTGACGTCCTGCGATGCTGTAGTCTTTCAGTCGGAAAGCGCCTTCTACGTTCTCGGTGCGTTGCCATCGGTCACGTTGTGTTTGACTACCGCCAAAGGTGATGCGCTCGATAGCGTTTTTCTTGAGCGGTAGTCCGGTTACTTCTGCCACCCCACGTGCTATTTCCACACTTTGATTATATCCTCGTTGGCGTTCCCTTTTCCTGTAAAGGGGAATGGGAATAATCATGTCGATGCCCTCGAAGAATCCTGTCGACATGCAATCGTGGGCGAATGTTCGGCCCAGTTGATAGCCTATTTTGGGATGATGGTGGTACTTCATATCGTAGATGAGCCGGCTTTCGGGTGAATGAGAGGTGTAGTAGAAGAAAGCCGTACACCGCTCAATGGGTATCTGTCCCCAAAACATCTTGGCCATTTCGTTGTCGTAAGGCTGTTGTTCGAAGCCGGTGCGTGGCAGGTGGAGATTGCACCGACCGCACATCGTCTGCTCGTCGAGGCTCAGCCGTCGCCCGCATATTACGCAACAGCGTGGGGCAATGACGTCCAGGAAGGCTTTGCCCCACTCACTCCATCGGTTCATCGAAATCGCCCTCCAGGCACTGCCGTATCAGTGAATAGTCGAATCCTCGGCCCATAGCAAACTTGATAAGTTTCATATTGCGCTCGTAGTCGCTGTGGGCCTTAATGGATTTCTGCTTGTTGCGCAGCAATGGGCGCAGCACATCCAGATACTCGTGGTCGGCTATCTCGTCGAGTACGGGGATATAGACAGCCCGCTCTATGTGCTTGGCATACAAGGCTTGTTCCAGTTTTCGGCGTCCCCACCCATTGTAGCGTATCTTGTCGCGTGTAAAAGCACGCGTGTAGCGCTCGTCGTCTACGTATTTCTCGGCCGTGAGCCGGGCCATGATGCGCGCCCGCACAGCCTCGTCTATGCCCCAACGGCGCATCTTGTCGAGCATCTCGCCACTGCAATGTTCAGCCTGTGAACAGAGCGCGGAGAGCTTGAAGAGAGCTTGTTGTTCGGTTATTTCTTTCATATCCATTGTTTTCGTGGTAGGTCGGACCGTGCCGACCTGTTTGATTGCCGGTAGGCGAATAGCTATACAAAAATACGGTTTTTGGGCGATTTCGGCTTTGCCGTCTCCTCTTTTTTTTCGTAAATTTGCAATTATAATTCATTTATAACCCCAAAAAACAATGAAAACCAACATCATTCGATTGGTAGTGCTCGTCTTTACGGCATTTACCATGCTCACGGTTACGGCCAAACCGAAAGACCGTGTAGTTGTAGCCTACGTTTGTTCGTGGACCGACCTCCGCCTGCCCGATCCTACACTCATGACACATATCAACTATGCCTTCGGCCATGTGAACAAGACGTTCAACGGTGTAGATATTCAAAATCCGCCTTTTCTGGAGAAAGTGGTGGCACTGAAAAAGAAGAATCCAGCCCTGAAAATCAATCTGTCGATAGGCGGATGGACCAGTGGAAACTTCTCTGAGATGGCTGCAACACAGACCCATCGTACAGCGTTCGCGCGCGATTGTCGCCGCATTGTAGACAAGTATGGACTTGATGGTATAGACATTGACTGGGAATATCCTACCAGCAACGAGGCGGGCATCTCGGCTTCGCCCGATGATACCAAGAATTTCACACTGCTGATGCGCGATCTTCGCAAGGCTTTGGGCAACAAGAAGCTGCTGACTATCGCCACCATTCAGGATGCACTGTACATTGATTTCCGCGCTTGCGTGAAGTATCTGGACTTCGTCAACATCATGGGCTACGACCAGTCTAATCCTCCTATGCACCATACCACCATCCATCGCTCGCCCTTATCGGGCCACATCAGTCTGGAAGAGGGTATTGATGCCCATATCAAAAATGGTGTCCCGCCCGAAAAACTGACCTTGGGCATGCCGCTCTATGGGCGTGGCGACCACAGCAACAAGATACTCGATAAGTTTATGAAGACCGGCTTTACCGACGGACGCTACGTAGAGCGATGGGACAGTATCGGCGAAGTGCCTTACCTGGCCGACAAGACGGGCAAGCTGGTATGGGGCTTTGACAATCCGCGGTCGTGGGCTGCCAAGTGTCAATACATCATCGACCGAGGACTGTTGGGCGGTATGTACTGGGAGACGACAGAAGATAATGCACAGCGTGATGGGCAGATGACCATCTATGAGTCGCTGTTGAAGAATAATAAGGGTACGATTCCATTGAAGCATGTCCTCGTGTTGACGAGTGGCAAATCGTCGGTTGAGGCTAGTCAAGTGGTTGATGAACTGAAGCAACTGGGTATGAAGCGCCACTTCGATGTGACGGTATTGGCTGACGACGTTGCATATACACCGGAGTATTTCGACCGTTTCCATCTGATTTATCAATTAAATGCCGACCTTTCAAAGCTAGGTAATGAGGCCCGTAAGGAGTTCGAGACCTATGTGGATGCGTCGCACGGCGCATTCTTTGCAACTAAAGATACGGCAGTGAAAGGTTGGGACTGGTACAATACATTCAGTCAAGACCTGCGTGTATGCCCACTGAATCAGAAGTATTGGAGCAATACAGCCAAGATGGGGCGTAACCTGTTCTGCGTCGGGAACAATGCCAAGGCAGAGGAAGTCGTGGAATTGTTGAATTTGTAAGTTCTATGAGTTCATGAGTTTGTAAGTTTCTGAGTTGTTGAGCCTGTAGGGGGCGAATTTAAATCGCCCTGTAAGTAGACAAGTAAACAAGTTTCGAATTGTAGGGGAAGATTATCTCCTTTGTCTGTAGGCCAACTTTTTCATAGCCGGGGACAGTCGAGCCAGAGCGATGATTGTCCCTGGTTGCTGTTTGTACCCATGAATCCTGCCTGACAAGCCTGTCCGATTTACAGCATTGTAGGGACGTGGCATCCACGTCCCTACAATCTTCTAAATTCTTAACTTTCACCTTTCAATTATCAATTCCCAATTACCTTATTTTGCTGCAAGGCCTCCGCAGTAACGCTGCAAAGGCCTGACAGCATTGTTGCAAAGCCCAGGCAGCAACACTGCCGTGGCCTTGCAGTTTTTTGGAGTTTTATAAGTTTATGAGTTTTTGAGTTTGTAGGTTAGTGAGTTTTTTGAGTTTATGAGTTTGTAAGTTTGTGAGTTGTTGAGTCTATGAGTATTGGGTTATTGAGTTGATGAGTTCTTGTTAAGGATTGTTTTGCAGGATAAGAATCGTCGATACAACCGAAGGTTTTGGAAAAAGAACGAACATGTATCGGGAAAAATCTGTAACTTTGTGGCATGACAGAAGATTTCGACATCAGAGAAGAGAGAATGTCCTCGGCAGAAAAGGACTTCGAGAATGCCCTCCGCCCTTTGCGTTTCGCCGATTTCAACGGCCAGCAGAAGGTGGTGGAAAATCTGGAAGTGTTTGTCGAAGCTGCCAAATTCCGCAACGAACCGCTAGACCATACATTGCTCTACGGGCCTCCGGGATTGGGAAAGACGACGCTGAGCAACATCATTGCCAACGAATTGGGAGTGGGATTCAAGATTACAAGCGGTCCTGTGCTGGATAAGCCGGGCGATCTGGCCGGTATCCTGACATCGCTCGAACCCAACGATGTGCTGTTCATTGACGAGATTCATCGCCTGTCGCCTGTCGTAGAAGAGTATCTGTATTCGGCAATGGAGGATTATCGTATCGACATTATGATAGATAAAGGGCCTTCGGCACGCAGCATACAGATAGACCTGAATCCGTTCACACTGGTGGGTGCTACCACGCGCAGCGGTATGCTGACAGCTCCGTTGCGTGCCCGTTTCGGTATTAATATGCACTTGGAATATTACGATCCGGAGACGTTGCAGAGCATCATCAAGCGCTCGGCCCGCCTGTTGGACGTACCTATCCAAGACGATGCGGCTGTAGAAATATCGCGACGGTCGCGTGGCACGCCCCGTATTGCCAATTCGTTGCTGCGCCGTGTGCGCGACTTTGCACAGGTAAAAGGCAACGGAACGATTACAAGCGATATTGCACAGATGTCGCTCTTGGCTTTGAATATCGACCGGTATGGGCTCGACGAGATAGATAACAAGATATTGCTGACGATTATTGATAAGTTCAGGGGTGGTCCGGTGGGTGTTTCGACCATTGCCACTGCCATAGGCGAGGACGCCGGTACGGTGGAAGATGTGTACGAACCCTTCTTGATAATGGAGGGATTCATCAAGCGTACACCACGTGGACGCATGGCTACGCGATTGGCCTACGACCATTTGGGGCGCAATCCGTACCAAGGCGACATCATGTCGCCGGGATTGTTTGAGTGAGAACTCGTCTCCTTGCATTTTAATGGATGATTTCTTGCATTGTTTTGCAGAAACAACTATATTTGTGGAGTAGGAATAACGAAAAGGAGGAAAGATGATATGGAAGGAAGTTTAGACATAAGATTGAATATCCCTCTTAGCGATATGGCATTTCTGGATAAGGTTGCTAAGAGTAGAGGGTGGCTTATGTCTACTGATAAAAGCGAGTCTGTCGGTGACTTGGACCTCGAAAAGAGAAAAAAGTTAGAGCGCGTCGACAAGCTGTTTGGTGCTTTGTCTAAGAGCAAGGCAGAAGATTGGAAATCGGAGAAAGAGACCTATCTGAGGAAAAAGTATTTATGAGAGTGTTTCTAGATACCAATATTCTGTTGGATTGCTTGTTGGAGAGAGGCCCTTTATCCGCAGAATCAAGATTATGTTTCAAATCTTGTGTGGGTAATGGTATAACCATGTTGATGTCTGACTTGTCAGTTTCCAATATCAATTATATAACCCGGAAGGAGTATAGCAGAGCAGAATTTAATGCTGCAATACTAAGATTGACGGAATTTGTAGATATCGTAGAGGTTGGCTCTTCATGTATATTGGAGGCTCTTCATCTTGCTTGGAAAGATTTTGAGGACTCTTTGCAGTATTTATCTGCAATGAAAGCTCAGGCTGATTGCATAGTGACAAGGAATACAAAAGACTTTGAAGAATCCGCTTTAGAAGTGCTTACTCCTCATGATTTTATAGTTAAATACTTATGAGAACGGGAATTTTCGTAGGGAGTTTCGACCCCTTTACCATCGGGCATGCCGATATTGTGAGGCGCGCATTGCCACTCTTCGACCGTGTAGTGATAGGAGTAGGGGTCAACGAGCGCAAGCAATACATGTATAGTACGGATGTTCGGGTAGACACAATCAAGCAGATATATGCCGGCGAAGCCAAGATAGAGGTGAAAGCGTACAGCGATTTGACGATAGATTTTGCACATCGGGAGCAGGCGCGGTTCATTATCAAGGGCGTGAGAAGTCTGAAAGACTTTGAATATGAGCGCGAACAGGCCGATGTGAATAGGAAGATAGGGGATGTAGAGACCATTCTGCTCTATGCCGACCCTACGCTGGCGAGCATCAGTTCGTCACTCGTGAGAGAATTGATACACTTTGGAAAAGATGTTTCCGGTCTTGTTCCGCCTCTCTTGCAAGACGTGGCTGACAGGTAGAGACTACAATGATAATACAGCAATAAAGTTCCTGCCGGACAGCTCTTTCAGCCATGTGAGGGGGTGGCAGGGACTTACATCCGATATATTACTTATGATAACATACAGCACGGACGGCGTAAAGATGCCGAAAATTAAGAAGCGTGAGACCTCGGCCTGGATTAAGGCGGTGGCCGAAACATACGGTAGAAGGGTAGGAGAGATAGGATATATGTTCGTCGACGATGAGAAAATATTGGAGGTGAACAACGAATATCTGGGGCATGACTATTACACCGACATCATCACCTTTGACTATGATGAGGGCGATGTGCTCAATGGCGACCTCGTGATAAGCCTTGATACGGTGCGAAGCAATGCCGAACTACTCGGCAAACCCTATGAGGAAGAGTTGCACCGTGTCATTATTCACGGCATATTGCACCTTTGTGGCATCAACGACAAAGGTCCTGGAGAGCGCGAAATCATGGAGGCTGCCGAGAACAAGGCACTGGCCATGAGGATTAGCCAATAAGATGATACACTCCGCCAGGAAGCATCCTGACGAGTCCTTTCATCTCCATTGAGAAGAGCAGGGAGGTAAGTTGTGCGATAGGAATATCGGCCTGGACGGATAGCATATTGATTTGCAGGTCGTTGTTGTGTTGCAAAACGTCGGCTATCTGTTGTTCTTCGACCGATAATTGTGGGAAGAGTTGTCGCTCGATACCTTGTTGCTGCGCCTTTTTCAGTCTGTTGTCTTCTTCCCATCCCATTGCTTTTACAAAGTCGGAAGCCGACATGATGAGACCGGCCTCGTTGTCGCGGATGAGCATGTTGCACCCCTCGCTGTAGGGAGCGCCCACATGTCCGGGGAAAGCGAAGACGTCACGATTGTAGCTGCGGGCTATCCCTGTGGTAATCAGTCCGCCCCCATGCGATGCACTCTCGACCAGAATACAGGCGTCGCTCATCCCTGCCACGATGCGATTGCGCCTTACAAAGTTCACTTTATCGGCATTTGTTCCGGTGAAAAACTCTGTCAGTAACCCACCATGTTCTATCATTTCGCTGGCTGTCTGTCGGTGAACCTGCGGATAAAGGTAGTCTTGTCCATGTGCCAACACGCCCACGGTGTCGTATCCATTGGCCAAGGCTTGGCGGTGAGCATGTATGTCTACACCATACGCCAGGCCACTGACAATCAGCACGTCGGGACATAGCGTCTTCAAATCGGCCATGAATCGGCGTATCAGGTCTTGGCCATAGGCGGTGCATCGGCGTGTACCGACCATACAGACAACCTTGGGACAGTTGAGCGGAGCAGTGCCCCGGTAGAACAAGACCAGCGGTGCGTCGTCGCATTCGCGCAGCCGTTGCGGATAGCGCACGTCGTTCATGCAAAGCGGTTCTACCCCATGTTGCTCGTCCCAGAGCAGTTCTGCCTCTGCCCGTGCCAAGGGTTCGCTGAGGTCTGCCAGTGCTTCGCGCAACTTAGGCGAGGCATCCGGCAAGATGTCCAGGATGTCGTGGCGATGCTCAATGACCGCCGTGGCCGAACCTAAACGGCGATATAGCTCCAGCAGACCGCTGAGGCTGAAATAGTTGATACGGCTGAGCGCGAGTGTATAGAGTATTTCCTGATTCATGGTATGTATTCCCCTTCTCCGTTTGGAGAAGGGTGTAGAGCAGCTTTTAATCTTCTTTTTGATTGAGATAAGCCTCAAAGGCACGGCCATAGTCTTCGCTATAGCCCAGTCTTCCGTTGATTAATGTCACCAAATCTACATCGGCATGGAAGCAAAGTTTCTCGTCCTTGGCGCGGAAGAGGTCGTGGGTGAATACCCAGCGCAGTCCCTCTTTGCGCAGTCCCATGCGCGAAATGAATTCGTCGTCGCATGCCAACGGCGTCTTATATTGCAACGACATGCGTGCCACAACGGCATCCACACCCTTCTTGTGCATCTCTGCGAAGCTCAGTCCCGTGGTTTTCAGGAATCGGTGGCGTGTATGTTCTGTGTAATGCAGATAGTTGGCGTTGTTCACAATTCCCTGGATGTCGCACTCGTAGTCGCGTACTTCCATTCTGGTTTCAAAGATATACTTCATCTGTTTTGTTTGTTGTTTGATATAATACTAGTTGTCCTGTCGTTTCCGCGTTTCAGATATTCGTACCCGATGCGGCATCGTAGGCAGTCTTTATGGTCGCAATATTCGTTTTTCAGCTGGATGAGTGCCTGTGTGTCACCGGCATTCTCCACTTTCATTCCGCATTCGTGCCACATGCGGACGATGTGGTTGTCTTCGGCTTTGAGCTGTTCCAGTAATTCGAAGGCGTGTTCGCAAAGCCCCTCATTGCATGTATGGCGGCCGTAGGCGAAGAGCATCGGAACGACCGTGTTGAGTATCATCAGGTCGAGTGAAGCCATCGATAGCCGCTTTTCACTGCGCGGACTCTCTGCCCCGAAGGCGAAATGAGTCTGCCAGTAAGGTGTGGCCTGCGTTTTCAGATGGTTTCTCAGCTCGCTCAGACTGCTACATTCGATAAGTTCGCTCAGTCCTGCCGTGCGGTTATAGTATAGTTGTGCCAGTTGCGAGAGGCGTATGTGTGGGAAATTCTGCGGCCGCAGTCGCAGGAATTTCCACCAGTGGAAGTCCATCGGCTGCATGGCAAATTTGTGTGCCAGATACCGATATTCGCTTGCCATCCGCTGATAATACGCATCGGCCAATGCCTTGTCGCGATATGCTTCGGGTATGGATTCAGGCTCCAAGAGTCCTGCCTGCCCCATGAAAATGGCTTCTATCTGGAACAGGTCGTCGCGATGATGGGCCACACTGCCCAATGGAATGTTGCAAGCCCATTGCTCGAAAGCCTCTCCATTGATGCCGAAGCCGTAGTTGCGGGCCATCGTGGCGAAGTGGGCAGCCTGCCAATCGCCACCGTATCTGGCCACTCGCTCGTTGATGGCCACCGTCTTCTGCTCCAGACGTTCGGTCTGCAAGCTGCTCATCCACGAATGAATCATGAGCGATGGCAGCGAGGGAATGATGCGGTAGCAGGGCGGATAGTGGTCTGAATGAATCAGTTCCTCGTAATGTTCCGCTATATGGGCCGGCACGTCTAGTTGCAGTTGCTTGATTCGTCGGCCCTGGCTGTCGGTAGCTTCGGCGTCTATAGCTCCGCAGACGTGCAGGATGACGTTGTCGTAGCGTGTATCCTGCTCATGACGATGGGCGAACCAGTCGCTTGCCCGGTCGTGTATCTCCACGTTTCCCACCCACAGCGTTCCGTCTATCTTCACCTTTGCATTGAAGAAATCAGGTCCTGCGTCGTGGTTGTGCAGTCCCGTATCTATCACTTCTATGCAGTGTCCATCGACTGTGACAAGCTGTTTCAGCGGAAAGAGCTTGTGTTTCCATACATAATGCAGGAGCTGTTCCATGATATAGACATTAATCTTCCAAATGCAAAAATACAAAATAATCTTTTAATGTCATAGGGTTTGTGGCCTAATTAGCATGCTTGCGCCCATCGGTATATCCCTTATGTCTGGCCTGCTCGCCAACCTTCAAAAACTGCAAGGCCGTGGCAGCATTGCTGTTTGGTCTTTGCAGCACTGCTGTTTGGCCTTTGCAGCAACGCTGCGGAGGCTTTGCAGTGGGGGGAAAGAAAAAGTTTGTGGAGTGTAGAGGCAGGTATTCAAATTGCAAAAGGAATGATATGCGATAAAAAACGTGACAAAAGAGAGAAAAGAGAGGGGTTTGTTTTGCTTTTTATCTGATTTACAGTACCTTTGCAGATATACGAAGACGAAAGAATACGAGAATAAAATAAAGACTGGAAAATGAAAATAGCATTAATCGGTTATGGCAAGATGGGCAAGATGATAGAACAGATTGCCAAGGAGCGCGGACACGAAATCGTGAGTATCATAGACGTCGACAATGTGCAGGACTTTGACAGTCCGGCTTTTGCTTCGGCCGACGTGGCCATTGAGTTCACCAATCCTACGGCGGCTTACGCCAACTATCTGCGGGCGTTCAAGCACCATGTGAAGGTGGTGTCGGGCAGTACGGGCTGGATGAGTGAGCATAAATCGGATGTGGAGCGGTTGTGCAACGACGAGGGACAGACCCTTTTCTGGGCATCCAACTTCTCTGTGGGCGTGGCCATCTTTTCGGCCGTGAACCGTTATCTGGCTAAAATTATGAACGGTTTTCCACAATACAAGGTGGAGATGGAGGAGACCCACCATATTCATAAGCTCGATGCACCGTCGGGAACAGCCATTACGCTGGCCGAGGAAATCATCGACCGGCTCGACTGCAAAGACCGTTGGGTGAAAGGCGAGCAGCACCATGCCGACGGCACTGTGACGGGTACGAACTGTGTAGCGGCCAACGAACTGGCCATAGCGAGCATACGTCGCGACGAAGTGCCGGGCATCCACACCGTGACCTACGACAGTGAGGCCGATAAAATCGTGATTATGCACGATGCGCATAGCCGTAAGGGATTTGCACTGGGGGCTGTCTTGGCTGCCGAATACACCAAAGACCACACTGGACTGCTCACCACGAGCGATTTGTTTAAAGAAATATTGGGTTAATCATCTTATGAATGAAAAGGGTCTGTTGAGACCTGTTGGCAAATTATGATAGACAAAGAGAAAGCTAAGCTGAATATGAAAGTGCAATGGACGAAGTTTGTCGTTGTACTGGTTTTGTATCTGATATTCCTCTTCTGGCTGAAGAGTTGGTTGGGACTGATAGTCATCCCCTTTATCTACGACGTGTATATCACGAAGAAGATACGCTGGCAATGGTGGAAAGATGCCGAAGGTCCGGTGCGTTTCATCATGAGTTGGGTAGACGCTCTGGTCTTCGCGATGGTGGCCGTGTACTTCATCAACCTCTTCTTCTTCCAGAATTTCGTCATCCCTTCTTCTTCTTTGGAGAAATCGTTGCTCACGGGCGATTATCTCTTCGTGAGCAAGATGAGCTACGGTCCGCGCATTCCACAGACGCCGCTTACCCTGCCTTTGACGCAGCACACGCTGCCTGGTATCAACGTGAAGAGCTATCTGGACTGGCCACACTGGGAGTACCGACGTGTAAAGGGATTGGGCGACGTGAAGCTCAACGACATTGTGGTGTTCAATTATCCTGCCGGCGACACGCTCGTCAACGATGAGCGATGGCAGCAGAGCGACTTCTATCAGATGGCATACTCGTTCGGACAGCAGCTTGTGGAGCAGCAGCAAGGGCAGTTGCCCGACTTGTCGCAGCTCAATCGCGAGCAGCAATACGAGTATTTCGGGCAGATATACGCCGTAGGGCGCAGCTATATGGCTGGAAATCCGAAGGAGTATGGCGACATCATCACGCGTCCTACCGACCGTCGGGAGAACTATGTGAAGCGCTGTGTGGGGTTGCCGGGCCAGACATTGCAAATCAAAAACCACATGATCTATCTTGATGGCAAGGCCAATAAAGAGCCGGATAACGTGCAATATACCTATTACGTGAAGTTGAAGCAGCCCATGCCCGAAGAGCTGATGGCCGAATTGGGTATCTCGATGGAAGACATGACGAGCCTGAACCAAGCCGGGTATCTGCCTCTTACAAGGAAGGCTTACGAGGCATTGAAGGCTCGGAAAGACCTTGTGGCCAGCATTCGGCTGAATACCGACGCCCCCGTGGGCGACCTGTATCCGCTCAATGCCTATACGGGATGGACGCGTGACAACTATGGACCAGTCTGGATTCCGAAGAAAGGGGCTACGGTGAAGCTCTCGATGGACAATATTGCCATCTATGAGCGTCCCATCCGTACCTACGAAGGCAACGACCTGAAGGTGACCAACGGGCAGATATACATCAACGGAAAACTGGCCGACAGCTATACATTCAAGATGGATTACTACTGGATGATGGGTGACAACCGTCATAATTCGGCCGATTCGCGCTACTGGGGATTCGTTCCCGAAGATCATATCGTGGGCAAACCCATCTTCATCTGGTGGTCGCACGATCCCGACCGTAAGGGTTTTGGCGGCATCCGATGGAATCGTTTATTCAGTTTGGTAGATAATATTAGGTAATTGATTATGGAGATTTGGAAATGGAGAATTATGAAATGTTGAGTGGCTCTCGTCCTTTCACACATGAATGTTTCGTTTCCTTGTCATCATATCATAATTCTCCATTTCCAAATCTCCATGATCAATAGTACCAACTATTCATTATAAATTAGGACAGTGCGCTTCCCCTTCAAGTTCATATTGGGGCTTGTGGCAGCCATTTTGCTCATGTTGGCAGTCAGAGCATACGCCTTCACCGTCTATACTGTGACAGATTCGGCCTTGCAGCCGATGCTGAGGACAGGCGATAGGGTGATGGTCGACAGACTTATGCACCGTAAATTGAAGCATGGGGCGCTGGTGGTGTTCCGTCAGCAAGGCACTGTCATCGGGCAGATAGAGGCTCTTCCCGGCGATACCATCGCCCTGAAAGGCACGCACTATCTTGTTCCGACACGCTGTTGCGACCGTTGCCAGAGTCGCGACTGCCAGCTCTATCTCGTCAACACAGGCAAAGGCCGCCAGTTGGTGTACCAACACCAGATGATAGGTCGGGCCTTCCGATTATTCCATCTTTCATGGTAAAGAACGCAATACTTACCTCTTCATACTTCGGACCGGTGCAGTGGTATCAGAAACTGAACCGCTACGAGGTGTGCCTTATCGAACAACACGACAACTTTGTGAAGCAAACGTACCGCAACCGCTGTATCATTGCGACAGCTAATGGGCTGCAATCACTTACCGTACCGGTAGAACGTACGGATAATCTGAAGTGTCCGATGCGCGATGTGCAGGTAAGCGACCACGGCAACTGGCGGCATATCCACTGGAATGCACTGTTGAGTGCTTACGGTGAGAGTCCTTTCTTCGAGTTCTACGCAGACGACTTGCGCCCTTTCTTTGAAAAAAAATGGAAGTATCTCTTCGATTTCAATATGGAAATCATGGAGACGATGTGTGGCTTACTGGATATCGAGCCGACCGTAAAGCTCACGCCTTCGTATATGGAAGAGACTGAGGCGTATGCCGATTTCCGCGAGGTGATTCGCCCGAAACATCCCGGCGAGGATGCCGAATTTACTGCCAAGCCTTATTATCAGGTATATTTGCAGCGTCATGGATTCCATCCCAACCTGAGTATTCTGGACCTTCTGTTCAATGAGGGCAACGAGAGTGTGCTCTTTTTATAAGGTCTGGAGCTTTCTTTTTTTATCTTTTTTCTGAGCAAGGATAACGTTTTTTCATTATCTTTGCTACAACTAATCCATTTAAACAACTAATCTAAATCAAACCAGATGAAGAAGATAATCGTATCAATGTTGGCATTCGTGCTTGCCCTGGGCATGAATGCGCACGAGGGACCACGCGTAAAAGTGGCGCAGGGAGTGTTGCAGGGCGTTGATGTTTCGGGTATTAAAATCTTTAAGGGTGTGCCCTATGCAGCACCGCCTGTAGGCAATCTGCGCTGGAAAGCCCCACAGCCACTGGCCGGCTGGACTGGTGTGAGGATGGCCGATGACTTCGGTCCTGACCCCATGCAGGAGCCTATATTCGGCGATATGAACTTTGGGGCAAAGCGTATGAGCGAAGACTGCCTCTATCTCAACGTATGGACGCCGGCCAAAACCATGCAGGAGAAGCTGCCCGTACTGGTCTATTTCAATGGTGGCGGACTGATGGCAGGCAGTGGAAGCGAACCCCGTTATGCCGGATTCAATATGGCTCGTCGTGGTATTGTGTCTATTACGGTGAATTATCGAGAGGGTATTTTCGGTTTCTTCTCGCATCCCGAACTGTCTAAGGAAGCCTCTTATAAGGGGTCAGGGAATTACGGTTACATGGACCAGGCGACGGCTTTGCAATGGTTGAAGCAGAATGTGGCAGCCTTCGGAGGCGACCCCGACCGCATTACAATCGTGGGTGAGTCGGCTGGTTCGGTGTCGGTGAGCGCCTTGATGGTGTCGCCTATGGCCAAGGGCACATTCGCTCAGGCCATCGGTTCGAGTGGCGGTATCGTGGGATTGCTGCACAGTGAAGTAGACAAGAAGGGCAATCCATACCTCACCTATAGCCAGTTGCCCTCGCTGAAAGAGGTTGAGGCCGAGGGCGTCAAGACGATGAAGAAGATTGGCTGCAAGAATCTGAAGGAGCTGAGAGCCATGCCTGCCGAAGAACTGATGAAGAAAGCAGGAGTCAGAGGCATGTCGCGCGGGACGGTAGACGGCCTTTTCTTCACCGAGCAACCGGAAGAAGTATACAAGCAGGGACGCCAGGCACACGTGCCATTGCTTATCGGTGGTACGTCGAAAGAAGCCGGTATATGGTCGGCTTTGTTGGGTGGAGCACCTACGTTGGAGACCGTCAAGGCCCGTATCACACCGCTTTTTGGCGATGCTACCGACGAGATGTTGCGCCTATATGGCTTCAAGGGTGATGCCGACCTGTTCAAAGAACCCGGCACATTGCTTGGCTCAGACATGTTTATTGCTACGAGTACATGGCGTTGGGGTGAACTTCATCGCACCACGACCAACTGTCCGGTGTATCGCTACCAGTATTGTCATCCACGTCCGGCGATGAGACAGAAAGGCCTGGTGGCCAATCTTGCCGGCGGAACGTCCAAAGCTACCGACAACAAACCCACTGGCCCGGTAGATGAATTTGTAGGAGCGAGCCACTCTGCGGATATAGAATATGCTATGGGCAACCTCTCTACGAACAATGTCTTCGACTGGAATGCCGACGACTATGCAGTCTCCGGCATTTTCATGAACTTCTATGTGAACTTTGTCAAGACCGGTAATCCTAACGGATTGGGACTGCCCGACTGGCCCACAGCCAACGGAAAGAACCCTGTTCCTGTGATGAAAATCGACGTGAATACACGCATTGAGACCGACCCGACGATGGACCGTCGTTATCAGCTGTTCGATCAAGTGGTGTTCAAGAAGAAATAATACGACCGCAAACAGTAAGGCCTGTGATACAGTGATGTGTCACAGGCCTTTTTCGTTGCTTATTTCTTACCGAACAAGTCGTCGAGTATCGTGTAGAATTCGGGATCTTCGCCTACGATGGTCTTCACAATCTTGCCGTCAGGACCAACGATAATCTTGGTCGGGAAACCCTGTATGGCATAGTCTGTCTGCACCTTGCTGTCTTTCGGATTGTAGACATGAAGCCACGGCAAATCATGCTTCTTCACGGCAGCACGCCATTTCTCATCGCTATCACCACAGTCTATACCCAGTATCTCAAACTGTCCTTTGTATTTGTTGTAATATTCCTTCATTTTCGGGAAGCCACGAACACACCATATGCACCACGAACCCCAGAAGTCGAGAACCACGTATTTACCACGCAGACTGCTCAGAGCAAGGGCCTTACCCTGTAAGTCGGTGAGTGTAAAGTCGGGAGCTTGCACGCCCACAGCCTGTGCCTTGGCAGCTTGTTCCTCTTTTGCAGCGCGTCTCTTAGCCCTGTCGAGGAAGTAGGAATAGTACGACTTCATGCGTCCGTTCTGTACTTCGGCAGTGAGAAGAGCGATAGCTTGCTCCATCTTCTTCACATCGTTGAAGTGGCTGATGATGATGGCACTAGGCTCATAGCTGGGATGTTGCCTGATGAAATCGAGCATCGACTGCTGCGCCTTTTCCTCCAGTGCGGGTGCTTTCTCGTTGTATTCCTTCATAATCTGCCCGCGATTTTCGCCTGCGTCTAGCCGTTTCTGCATGGCATTGCTAAACTCTTGTAGCTCTTTGGTGGAGTTTTCCAACAGCAAGTCTACCTCGTGATACTGCTGATAGAACTTAGAACCACTGATATTGTAGCCAGTCTTCATGTCGCCGTTCAGCTCTACCGTCTCGCCGGGAGCACCTACTACATGCAGAATCGTCCTTTCTTCATCGCGCATGGTAGCCGGGGTAGCCATCTGCAAGTAAGCAATTTCTTTTATCGGGAGCGTGAAGTCGAATGTCCCGTCTTTCAACAATATGTTGGTCTGTTGCGGTTTTCCGCCTAACGGGCCATAGACTACGACAGCCGAATCGCCAAAGTTGGCCAGTTTGCCTTTGATATGTAGCAAATCGTCGGCAGCTTGTGCCGATACAGCAGCGCCCATCATCAGCCCTGCCAATAGAGTAGTATACAATTTATTCTTCATCATTTTGAGTTTTATGATTTGATATTTTGCAAAAGTATATCGTTCTCGCCAAAATCAGCAAGTAATCAAAATCTTTTCAGTGTATTTAACTAAAAATATCTGTCGAAGGACTATTCGTCCCCATAGCAAAAAGGAGGTAAGCGCGTGCTTACCTCCTTCCCGAAGCAGACATTGCTGTCTCCTTTGTTCTTATTTCTGTCTCTTGGGACTTACCTCTTACTTCTTGCTCTTTCTTCTGGCCCATCCCTCTTCGCTGAAATCGGGTATTTCTCCTTTCAGCGTCCTGTTGCCGGCATTCATGAGCGAGCGCCAATCGGTCTCGTTGGCATCGTCGTGGCGACGGCGTGGACTGCTCTTGCGCGGTGCATCGTTGCGTCGGCCATAGCTTTCGCTGCGTCCGCGACGCTCGCCGT
Source organism: Prevotella mikamonis (assembly GCF_055381405.1). Taxonomy (NCBI): domain Bacteria; kingdom Pseudomonadati; phylum Bacteroidota; class Bacteroidia; order Bacteroidales; family Prevotellaceae; genus Prevotella; species Prevotella mikamonis. The sequence continues at coordinate 2,061,047 of NZ_AP035785.1, read as the reverse complement.
GGTCTGCTCTCTCGCGTCGACCACCGCCACGCTGTGTCTCGTCGGCATCGTTGCAACGCACTTCTCTGCCCTTGTAGCGCAGTCCACTGAGCGCACGCATCACCTTCTGGGCATCGCCCTCAGGCACTTCGAAGTATGAGAACTTGCCGAGCAAGTCGATATGTCCCACCTCTTGACGGCCTCGCACGTTCTTGTTCAGGAACTGCATCATCTCGCCGGGATAGAATCCATCGTCCTTACCGAGGTTGATGAAGAGGCGCTTGTAACCGCCTTCGGCCCTGCGGCGTCCGCCTTCCGAGCGACGTGTGCGACCATTGCTGCCCTCCGTGCGCTCCTTGCGACCGCCGGTAACGGGTTTCTCCAACTGCGGTGCATTGCGGTAGTAGTTGAGGAATCGTCCGAAGGTGATGGTCACCATCTTCTTGATGATGTCTTCCTTGTCGATGTATTCGAAGCGACGGTTGATTTCTTCCATATACTGAGCTATCTGCTCTTCGTCCACGTCGGTCTTCATGATGTCGTCCATAACCTTGTAGAGTTGCTTCTTGCAAATCTCTTCCGGTGCAGGCAGCGTGCCGTCTACGAACTCCTTACTGATGATTTTCTCTATCTGGCGAATCTTGAATTTCTCGCGCGAGTGGATGATACAGATACTCGTACCCTTCTTTCCGGCACGGCCCGTACGGCCGCTTCGGTGGGTATAGCTCTCCACGTCGTCGGGTATTCCGTAGTTGATGACGTGCGTGAGGTCGTCTACATCGAGTCCACGTGCAGCCACGTCGGTGGCGATAAGCAACTGTGTGAGGTGGTTGCGGAACTTTTGCATGGTGAGGTCGCGCTGTTGCTGGCTCAGGTCTCCGTGCAATGCTTCGGCGTTATAACCGTCCTTGATGAGCTTGTCGGCCACCTCCTGCGTCTCCAGCTTGGTACGGCAGAAGACGATACCGAAGATGCGTGGATAGTAGTCTACGATGCGTTTGAGTGCCAGATATTTGTCTTTGGCATGCACCATATAATATATGTGGTTCACGTTTTCAGCACCCTCGTTTCGGCTGCCCACAACTATTTCCTTGTAGTCGTGCAGATAGTTCTTGGCTATGCGCTCCACTTCGCGGCTCATCGTGGCCGAGAAGAGCAGTGTGTTGCGGTCGCCCGGCACGCCTTCGAATATCTCGTTGATGCTGTCGGAGAATCCCATGTTGAGCATTTCGTCGGCTTCGTCGAGCACAACATTGTTCACATGCTCCAGATTTGCAACTCCGCGGTGCATCAGGTCTATCAATCTGCCGGGAGTGGCCACGATGACTTGCACGCCATGACGGAGCGAACGAATCTGTGTCTCGATAGAAGCACCGCCATAGACGGGTACTACGTGCAGTCCCGGAATGTACTTGCCAAAGTCGTTGAGATCGTCGGAAATCTGTAGACAAAGCTCGCGTGTGGGGCTCAGAATGAGTGCCTGGGTGGTCTTCTGCGAAGGGTCTACCTTCTGCAGCAGGGGGATACCATAAGCAGCCGTCTTGCCTGTACCTGTCTGCGCGAGCGCTATGACATCATTTCCATTACCTAATAAATACGGGATTACCTCTTCCTGAACAGGCATCGGATGTTCAAACCCAATTTCCTGAATGGCTTTACGAATCTCTTCGCTAACGCCTAATTCTTCAAATGTCTTCAAATTAAAATGTATATAAATTCCTGTTCAAGCTCTTGGGCCTCCCTACTTATCCTAATAAAAACGGCCTTCTCGGTTTGAACGGGTGCAAAGGTATGAAATAATTCTGACATTGCGAAATAAAAAGAGAGAAAAGACACATGCCTTTTCTCTCTTCCGTTATTTTTATTCTTTCGCTTGCTGCTTAGTTGGCTTGCAGGAATCTGTCGGCATCAATGGCTGCCATAGCGCCAGAGCCGGCTGCTACTACACCCTGACGGTAGTTCGGGTCGGCCACGTCGCCGGCTGCAAACACACCCTCTACGTTGGTCTTCGAAGTGCCGGGAACGGTCTTGATGAATCCCTGTGCGTCCAGTTCCAGATATTCCTTGAACAGTTCGGTGTTGGGCTTGTGGCCGATGGCCAGGAAGAAACCGTCGATGGCGATGTCGTATCTCTCTTCGTCGGCCTCGCCCAGACGCTTCACCACGTGCGCCCCCTCGACACCATTCTCTCCGAAGAGTCCCACGGTGTTGTGTTCGAAGAGTATCTCGATGTTGTCCTTGTCGATGACACGCTGCTTCATAATCTCAGTGGCGCGCAGGAAAGGCTTGCGTACAATGAGGTAGACCTTGCTGGCCAGAGACGACAGGTACATCGCTTCTTCGCAGGCGGTGTCGCCACCTCCGACAACAGCTACTACCTTCTTGCGATAGAAGAATCCGTCGCAGGTGGCACAGGCGCTCACGCCTTGGCCACGATATTTCTCTTCGTCGGGCAGTCCCAGATACTTGGCCGTAGCCCCGGTAGCTATAATCACCGAGCGAGCCTCAATCTCGTTACCCCTGTCGTCGACGCAGTGGAAGGGGCGACTGCTCAGGTCGGCCTTCACAATTTCGCCGTCCCTGATTTCAGTACCGAATCGGCCGGCCTGTTCGCGCAAGTCGAGCATGAGCTGATTGCCGTCTACTCCCTGCGGATAGCCGGGGAAGTTTTCTACTTCAGAAGTTGTGGTGAGCTGCCCTCCGGGCTGTAGGCCTGAGTAGAGAATGCTCTTCAGGTTGGCACGGCCGGCGTAGATGGCTGCCGTATATCCGGCAGGTCCGCTACCGATAATGAGTGTATCAATCTTTTCCATGTTGATAGTCCTTTCGTTTAATTTTTTATGTCAGTGTTCTGTTTTCTAACGTTCACGATACAAAGATAGTCCTTTTACTTCGTATAAATGATTGTATGGAGATTTATTTAACCTTTTTTTGAGAAAGTGCCAAGGCTTTGCAGCATTTCTGCCGTACCTTTGCAGCAAGACTGAAAAGGCCTTGCAGCATTGCTGCCGAGGCTTTGCAGTAAATTCATAATAATTTGGATGATGAAAAGAAGGATATTATTGGCAGGACTGCTGGTCTCTGCCACACTGCTGAATGCTGCCAACCATACGTTGAAATGGGCTAAAGCCATTACCGAAGTGCTGGGCGACGGACTACGACTGACGACCGTTGCACTGGAATACGATGCACCGATAGACTCTGCCAGCTTAACGCTGAAGACCTACAGTGTACGTGGGAGCGAAGTGGCAAGGGTCTATACCAACGACCGACCGGAGAAGTCGGCCGTGTCGAAGCGAGGTCGGTATGTACTCATTGCGCTGAAGTCGCCGATGACCTTGCCTTCCAAACGCTTGCTTGCAGCCAAGGTTGTCGGTGCGGCTGCCGTGGTACAGAAAGCAAAAGTGAAGGTGCTGGGGGGCGGAAAGGTGAAGGCCTCCAGAGACACTATCTATACGCTGGAGACGCAAAACCTCGTGGTGGACGACTTCCGGCAGCAAACCTATAAAGACCGCTCGACGGGGCTGGGGCTGCGCTATAATCTCTTCGTACCCCAAAATGCAGGGCAGGGGGGCAGGTTGCCGCTGGTGTTGTTCCTGCACGATGTGGCCGGCGTGGGCAAAGACCTGAAAAATCCGCTCACGCAGGGCAATGGGGCAACTGCCTGGGCTACTGCCGAGTGGCAGGCAGAGCATCCCTGTATCGTGGTAGCTCCACAGTTCGACCGCGTGACGGCCGACGCTACCTATCATTACGGTGATGAGATACGGGCTTGTATGTCGCTCGTCGACTTCCTGAAAAAGGGTTATCAGCTTGATGCCGACCGCCTGTATGTCGTGGGGCAGGGCATGGGCTGCATGTCGGCCTATGCGATGATGGTGCGCCGTCCCGACCTCTTTGCCTCGGCTCTGCTGGTTTCGGGGCATTGGGACGCCAGAAAGCTGGGGCCTTTGGCTAAGAAGAATCTGTGGCTGGTATCGGGCAAGGACGATGCGAAGACGATGGCTGGCGTGGCCAAGGCGATAGAGGTGTGGAACGAGCACGATGCGATGGTGAGCGAGATGGACTGGCCCTTGCAGGTGTCGGCAGCCCAGCGGGCCGACGAAGTACACGAGATGATACTTCAGGGCAGCAACATCAAGCACACGCGACTGGTGGGAGCTGGCGAACGGGCGGCCTGGCGTGTGGCCTATGATATACGGGGTATTCGCGAATGGCTGTTCAATCAGCGCCTTTCGAAGAATATAGACGAGTTGCGTACGCATCTGCTCAATGTCACGGGCAAGGAGATTATGCTCAATGCCCATCGTGGCAACTGGCACGGGACGTCGGAGAATTCGCTCAATGCGATATTCAAATCGGTAGAGAAAGGAGTGCAGATGGTCTCGGTGGATGTGCGTAAGACGAAAGACGGGCAGTTGGTCTGCTTCTCGGATAAGAGTCTGGAACGCCTGACAACGGGGAAAGGTTTGGTGGCCCATAAGACACTGGCCGAACTGAAAGCGCTGAAGATGAAAGACGACCGCAAGCAGACGACTAAGTGGACTGTGCCTACCCTGAGAGAGGTGCTGAACTATGCCAAGGGGCGCATCTTGGTAGATATTGATGCACCAAGCGGCTTACTGGCTGATATTCGCGATGTGGTGGCTGAGACAGGAGCGCAGAGTGTGGCTATTCTGCCGGGTGTAGTGCGCGCAGAAGGCAACTGGATGCACAAGGCAGTGGTAGACCTGGATGCCCCACGCGCCATCCTTCGGGTGCGCCAGGCATTGAAGTCGTGGCCGGTGATGGTGGAACTGCGCTTCTCGAAAGATAACAATTCGCTGCTCAAGCATGCTGTCTCGCTGGTGCGGGGGCATGCCCGCGTGTGTTTCAACACCACGGAAGCAGGCTTGGCCGGTAAGCATGTCGATGCAGACGTGAGTGGAAATGCCGACCTCGTATGGGGCGACCTGATTAGGCAGGGAGGTACGGTGTTCAAGACCAATCGGCCCGAACAACTCATGGAATATCTCAGGAAATAGGTAAGTTTGCAACCGAGTTGCATGTTTTTATTTTTACTTTTGTCAGCAAATCAAGACTTGGAACAATGGAAGAAGAAGAGAAATTGCAACCCTGGAAATTGGTACTGTCGGCACTGATGCTTGTTGTCGGCATGGTGATGACACGGATAGGCGTGGCTTGGTTCGGGCATCCCTGGGTCATGTTTGTCTGGTATGTCGTGGCCTTTCTGCCCGTCGGATGGGGTGTGATGCTGGAGGCTTGGGAGCATATCAGCGAGCATCACGACGTGTTCACGGAGTTTACGCTGATGTCGGTGGCTGCCATCGGTGCGTTTGCCATCGGCGAATATCCGGAAGCGGTGGCCGTGATGCTGCTCTACTGCATCGGCGAACTGTTGCAGGACAAGGCGGTAGACAGGGCCAAGGACCACATCAAAGACTTGGTTTCCTATCGTCCCGACCGCGCGATGGTGGTGACAGACGGTGTGGCTGTGGCGCGTGAGGCAGCAGAGGTTGCCGTAGACAGCGTGATAGAAGTGAAACCCGGTGAGCGCGTTCCGCTGGACGGCCTGCTGCAAGGTGGCGCTGCAACGTTCAACACGGCCGCTCTGACGGGCGAGAGTTTGCCGCGAATGATAGATGATGGCAACGAAGTGCTGGCCGGAATGATAGTGGTGGATAGTCCAGTAAGGATTCGTACGACGCGTATGGCCGGCGATTCTGCCATCTCGCGCATCCTCTCAATGGTGCAGGAAGCCAGCGAACGGAAAGCTCCGACCGAGCTGTTTATCCGCCGATTTGCACGCGTATATACCCCTGTTGTAGTGCTTCTGGCCGCGTTGATGGTTGCTCTGCCGTGGCTGTATGGTGCGGTGTCGGATGGTTTTGACTATGACTTCGGCACATGGTTTCACCGTGCTTTGGTGTTTCTGGTTATCTCCTGTCCCTGTGCATTGGTGATTAGCGTACCCTTGACCTACTTCGGAGGTATCGGGGCGGCATCGCGTCGGGGTATTCTCTTCAAAGGCGGCAACTTTCTGGATGCCATCCGCGAGGTCGATACCGTGGTGTTCGATAAGACGGGGACGCTGACGACGGGGCAGTTTGCCGTTACGGCTGTAGAGGGATTGACGCCCGACATGCTGGACACGGTGGCGGCTATGGAACGCAGCAGCAATCATCCGCTGGCACAGGCCATCTGCCAGTATCATCCTACGGAGAAAAGTCTGGATGCGAAAGATATTCCGGGCTATGGTCTGGAAGCGCACGAAGGTGGGCATACATGGCTCGTGGGAACGCTTAGACTGCTGGATAAAGCGGGCGTGGGCTATCCGTCTGAGCTGAAAGGAGTGAGCGAAACGCTGGTGGTTTGTGCCTGCAACGGGCAGTATGTGGGCTGTCTGAAGCTGGCCGACATGTCCAAGGAAGACGCCCGTAATGTGGTCGGCCGATTGGCATCGCAGGGTGTAAAGCAGATAGAGATATTGTCGGGCGACAAGCAGGAACTCGTAGAGCGCGTGGCCGCAGACCTGCATATTGCGCGTGGATATGGCGACTTGTTGCCCCAAGACAAGGTGGCGCATATCCGGAAATTGCAAAGCGAGGGTAGGCGAGTGGCTTTCGTGGGCGACGGTATCAACGATGCACCCGTGTTGGCGATGAGCGATGTGAGCATAGCAATGGGAGCAATGGGGACGGATTTGGCCATAGAGACGGCCGACATCATCTTGCAGACCGACCAACCATCGAAAGTGGCTGAGGCCGTAGAGATGGGGCGGCGCACGTATGCGATAGCCCGACAGAATATTATCCTGGCACTTGGTATCAAGGCCTTGGTGATGTTGCTTGGCGTGCTGGGCATGGCCAATCTGTGGGGAGCCGTGTTTGCCGATACTGGTGTAGCCCTGCTGGCAGTGCTCAATGCTACAAGGATATTGATACGGCGACGAGAGTGTGACAGAAGCTAAAACATGAAAGAAGCAGTTTTTAATCTGTCATTTCTTCTGTTTTTGTGCGTGTGTATATTTTTTTTATATCTTTGCACCGTGATTTGCCTATCAGCAAGTAATAACAATTATATATTTATCTGATGAAAAACCTTTTTACAAGCATGATGTTGAGCCTGGTGCTCTCATTGTATGGATTGCCAGCGTTGGCAACTGCCGGCCTTCAGTCAGCCGGACAGAAATTGAACGACAAAGAACAGTCAGCGTTTCTAGCCTTGATGAATGTCTTCCATGTTCAGCAGGAGAGCTTCTATATATTGATTGGAAGTGAAGTCTATGCCAACGGCGACTCATGTGCCATAAGCTATAGGAAACTGGGTTATCCGATGAATGACATGCTTGTGGAGCAGAAAAAGCTAGCCTTGAAGGGCGGACAAGTGGTATTCGGCGATTTGATGCGTCGCCGTTGTCAGATGGAGTACAACGAGAAGCAGCAGGTAGCGCGCATGGTTTTTGATGCACCTGTCGGCAGTAAGGTTGTTGAAATTGTGGAGTTTACCTACGACGAGCAGGGTAGACCCACCATGATTAAAGATGTCTATGAGGCCGTTGGCAAGCAAAAACAGGCCATATTCTCGACCAAATCAATTTCTTACAGCGGTCAGGAGAATTTTACTCTGGAGTATCTTTCCTACTCACGTATGGATGCCATGAAGCTGAAGCAGAAAGACGTGTTTTCTACTTCTAAGCTGACTTTTGGCAAGGATGACAGCGAAAACAAGTATTGGTACGAGCGTTGGTCTAAGAGTTTCAGTGTAAATGAGACGAAAGGTAGCTATACGTATGATGATGAACGCCGACTTGTCAAACAGATTGGTTCAAGACTGGCGCAGCAGAAATGGCTATCTACCGAAACCCGATATGGCTATCATGGCCAAACGCGTATCTCGACGGAAGAGATTAAATATAGCGAAGAAGGAATCTCGGAGCGCAGTGTAGCCTTATCATATAAGGTGGATAAGGCCACGGGTAAGTTGGTTGACTTGGGTGATGATGAGGTTCGTAGCACCGTCTATGATAAGGACGGTAATGCCAAGGCGGAATTTAAGGCTCACGGATACCGCGAGAAAGTCAATGGAGTGTGGAGCGATTGGAAGGGTTATCGGTATTGACAGAGCCTTGATGATAAAGGTTGTTCCCGGCTATTTATGGGTAGTCGGGAACGTATTTATTATATATTGTACTAAAACTTGTTAAAAACGCCATTTATAAAGTACATTCCCTGTTTTTACATGTATATGTTGTTACAAGCAGTTATGCTATAGTAAAAATAAGAATGTTCAACCCTTAATGAGATTTTTAACATGAAGGTAACCCAACAAGTCAAGTACCATGTGTTAGTGTTACTGCTCTGCTTTTGCAGCATGGCCCTCTATGCCCAAAACCAGACGGTGAACATTAATGTAAAGAATGCTACGCTACGGCAAGTATTCGCCCTTATCGAGAAACAGACAACTTATCGTTTCTCTTATCCGAGTGCCGCGATAGACGACAGGCACGACATCAGTATCCAACAATCGAAAGCCACAGTGGCCGCTGTGCTGAATAAGGCTTTGACAAACCGTAATCTTTCTTACAGGATTATCTCGGATAAATCTATTGCCATTTCCGAGAAGCATGCCCGTACGGCAGAAGTTGTTCAGAGTACTAATCAGGGTGGTCGAAAACATGTATCGGGTGTGATAACCGACAATAACGGCGAACCCGTTATCGGCGCGAGCATCGTAGAGAAAGGCACTAAGAATGCCACTGTAACCGACATTGATGGTAAATACTCCATTACTGTAGCCGACGGAGCAGTGTTACAGGTAACTTATGTGGGATTTGTGGCACAGGAATTGCGCACAGGAAAAGGCGGAAGTCTGAACGTGCAGATGGAGGAAGACCTGAAAGGCCTCGACGAAGTGGTGGTTGTGGGCTACGGCAGCAGTACCCGTCGCGACCTGATAGCTTCGGTATCTACGGTGAAGACCGACCAACTGGCCAACATTCCTACGGCCAACCTGGCACAGGGATTGGCGGGCAGATCGCCGGGTATGATTATCAAAGCCAACGGTGGCGGTGTGAATGCCATGCCTAACATCAGTATTCGTGGTGGCGGTACACCCTTGTATGTCATCGACGGTGTGGTGCGCAGTGAGCAAGATTTTGCCAACCTCAGCTCTGATGATATAGAGAGCATGTCGATTCTGAAAGATGCTTCGGCTACGGCTGTCTATGGTTCGCGAGCTACCAACGGTATCGTACAGGTTACCACCAAGCAGGGTAAGCAGGGAAAGGCCTTAGTAGAGTACGACTTCAATTACAGTTTGGCACAGCCGAGTACATGGCCGGAGCCTATGAACTCGTACGAGCGTGCTGAGTATGCCAATATAGCCCGTAAGAACGACGGTCTGAACGAGGTGTACAGTGCAGAGGCTATTCAGTCTATGAGAGACGGTTCGCAGCCACAGACCTATAACAATACCAACTGGCGCAAGCTGGTACTCAACGACTGGGCACCGCAGACAAAGCATGCCGTGAGACTGACGGGTGGTAGTGAGAATCATCACTATTATGCCTCGTTGGGACATATCAATCAGAACTCGCTCTATAAGCACGACAACCACTACATGAAACGTACCAACTTCAGACTGGCAGAATCGTCGCTTATCAAGTCGATAAACCTGGAAGTAAATGCAGCATTGGACGGCTATGTACAGATAAATACCCACCCGTATTCTTCGACAGCCAGCGGCTATTACCATATATTCTCTCATATCAATGACAAGTCGCCGTTGTCTCCGGGTGTGAACCTCTACGGACTGCCCTACAACCTCAACGACAACCCTGTGGCAGAGACTGCTCCCGACAACGGATATAATCGTACGAAGCTGAACGTTATAAACGGTAAGGGCGAATTGGTTTGGCACATGCCTTGGGTAGACGGCCTGAAAGTGCGTGTGGCAAGCAACTACAGATACTACTCAAGCACCAATAAGCAGTGGCGCAAGGACAGTCCTAAGTACGACTGGGACTCGAAAGAACCCCTCGTAGGCAACAAACCGCTGCTTTATCATAACTCGGCTACGGGCTATGCCTTCACCAACCAGGCCTTTGTGGAATATGCCCACGGCTTTGGCCTGCACCGCGTGTCGGGGCTGGCAGGTTTTGAACAGTACTACGAAAAAGGAGAGAACTACTGGGCACAGCGCGAGAACTACGAGTTCAACATCGACCAAATGAGTGTAGGCTCGGCCAATACGATGAAGAACGACGGTAGTGAGAGCGAACTGGGTAGGGCTGCTTGGATAGCACAGGCAAAATACAATTATGCCAACAAATACTATGCAGAAGCAAGTTTAAGATATGACGGCTCAGACTACTTTGCACCCGGTAAGCGTTGGGGAGCATTTTTCAGCGGTTCGCTGGGATGGGTTGTTACAGAAGAGAAGTTCATGCAGCCATTGGTAGAGAAAAACATTCTGAACTCGTTGAAGCTGCGTGCCTCGTATGGTGAAACAGGTCTCGATTCGAGTGCCGGTCGGTTTGCCTATCTTACTGCATACACCCTGAATCCACAGTCGTACGTAGTGAATGGCGAATATGCTGCCGGTTTTACCGAGGGCAACCTTGCTTCGCCCGATTTGACATGGTACACCACCAAGCAAACCGACTTCGGTTTCGACTTTGCATCGCTGAACAACCGCCTTTACGGACAGTTCGATTACTTCTACTACTCAACTAAGGGCTACCTCGTATCGCCCTCAGGACAGAGCTATCTGAACACGGCTCTCGGCGTGGCTATGCCGAAGGTTAAGTCGAGAAGCGAGTTCCGTCGGGCTGGTTTTGAGGTACAGTTGGGTTGGCGAAGCAATATCGGTGCATTGAAGTATGACATTTCGGCCAACTATACTTTCTTTGACCAGTTGTGGGCATTGGACGAAAGCGAGGCTGAGACTTCGTACATGAATCCCTATATCCGCAGTCAACAGCAGAAGGGCTATTACGGCACGATGCTTCATAACCTGGGATACTACACAAGTGCTGACGATGTGTATAACAGTGTGGGAATCGTAAGTTCCTATAACTCCGGCTATATGACGGCAGGCGACATTAAATACCACGACGCCAATGGCGACGGACGAATTACTAACGACGACATGCGCCGTTTAGGTAAGAACAGCTATCCGCGCGGACAGTTCGGTGTGAACATCAACCTGAGCTATAAAGGATTCAGTCTGGGCGCACTGTTCCAGGGGTCTACCTCTTTTGATATGTATATATCTGGTTCGGCAGCTATGCAGACAGGTCAGGCAGGCTCGCTCCCGGTTATCTACGACTACCAGACAGACTATTGGACGCCTTCGAATACCGGTGGCCAGTATCCTCGTCTGATGTCGAACACGGGACTCAATGCCAACAACAACTATCAGACAAGCGACTTCTGGCTTGTTAACGGTGCTTATCTGCGTATGAAGGATTTCCAGTTGGCTTATGACTTGAAGTACAGTCTGCTCAAGAGAATTACGTGGCTGTCGAAAATAAGGGTAGGTATATCGGGACAGAATATCTTTACCATCTCGAAGTCAACGAAATATGGCTTAGACCCGGAGAACTCTTCTACCGTGGGCTATGGCTACCCAGTAGAGCGTACCATCGCATTTACGCTTAATTTAGGATTTTAAGAAAGGAAACAAGACATGAAAAAGTATATAAGATACGGATTGGCAGTTTTGTCTTTGGCAGCAATGACATCGTGCAAAGACACGCTGGACACACATCCTACGACAATATTTGACGAGAACACCGTTTGGAGTTCTAAATCTACGGCCGATGCCTTTGTGAATGCAACCTATAACAGCGTGCTTTCGAGCACATGGGCCGGTAATGCCTCGTGTGTGGGCTGGGAAGCGCGTACTCCCAACGGTGTGCAGTGTTCGCAAGTGGGCGAAGGTATCGACGGAGTGGCAACAGAGCTTGGCATCAGTGCAGGCTCTGATTTTGGAACTAATCGCTTTGCCTTGTTGCGCAAGTGTAACCTTATTATCAAGAATGCAGAGCAGTCTGCTGCATTGAGCGAAGTTGAGCGGAAGAGTCTGACGGCACAAGGACGTTTCCTGCGCGGATTGGTATTTTTCGACCAAGCCCGTAAGATGGGGCGTTTTGTTCCTGTTACCCAAGTATTCAGCGAGGCCGATTCGTTGACATGCAAAGTGCCTATGACCAAGACGGTAGATGAAAGCTACCAATATGTGATTGCAGACCTGGAGTATGCGGCCGAGAATCTTCCCGTGTCAGCATCGGCAGGTATAGCCAACAAGTATGCAGCCGAGGTCTTTCTGAGTAGGGCTGCCTTGCAGGCATACGCCTATACCGAAAAGGCAGAGTATCTGGACAAGGCCATTAAGGCTGCCAACGACGTTGTGACGAATTGTAAGTTGTCGAGCGAGTACGGTGGTATGTTCAACGCATCCGATGCCAATAATCCTGAGATTCTGCTGGGCTACTATCGTCTCTCAACCAATACGACGGTGGGAAGTTACGATGAAATGGTGAGAATATTCCCCAATATCACACCGGCCGATACTGAATTGTCTGCCAGTCCTCATGCGTTGGCAAACAGTGTAGGCGACCAGACTTTCTGTTGCTGGGCTATTTACTTCCCAACTCAGGATCTTGTAGACCAGTATCTTGTGAAGGACGAGGTTACTGGAAAGGCTTTGCCCTGGTACGAGACATCGCAGTATAAGAACAATGTAGAGGAAATCAACCCTGCTACGATTACCCAGGTCGGGCAGGTGGATGCCTATAACAGAACCAATGGTGAGGCACGCCGTATACCTACTCCGCAGGATCTCATCAATACGAAAGAAGGATACCCGACGTTTGTAAGATATGCAAAGATCAAGGCTGGCAGCAATAGGAATATCAGTGATATTATGTACAGTGGCCGCGATAAGCGTTTTGCCACTTCCATCGCTTTCGATGGTGCAACTTGGTTGGGTGAGAAAGTAGAAATGAACTTGGGCGGTAACCTTTCGCAAGGTGTGCGCGACAAGGAAGATGGTGGCTGGTACAATACGGTGACAGGCTATTATTGGAGAAAAAGTTCTACAGAAGCTCCTAACCCAAGAGCCTTCTATACCTCACCGGCAGATTTTCACTTTACACTGGCACGTGTGGGCGAGGCTTATATGAATTTGGCCGAAGCCTATCTGCTCAAAGGAAACATAGCAGAGGCTGTAAAGGCTCTCAATGCTACCCGTGTTACGCACGGAGGTCTCGCTCCTTCTACTGCCACATCAAAGGCTGAGGCTTGGAAAGATTATATCCGTGAGCGTAGAGTTGAGATGGCCAACGAGGGTGGCGATATTTATTTCAGCTACCTACGTTGGGGTAAATATGGTGGAGATGCTAACCACGACCGTCCGAAGGGCGATATCATATACGAGCTTGACGCTCCTGTACATAAAGTGTCTATTTCGAGAGATAGAAAGCAGGTGCTTATCGGTCAGTTTACACTGATGAACAGCGCAAGCCGTATGTTTACACAGAAGCGTTACCTCATGCCTATCGCCAAAGGATTCTTGGATACGCGCGAGGCTTACGGTATGGATCATGCACAGAACGAAGGTTGGTAATTTTTTTAAAAACGAAAGATTATGAGATATATAAAATTCATTGCGATGATGATTGTAACACTGTTTACATTCACATCTTGTCTTGAAAGCGGATTAGAAGATCTTGACACTTATGAAGGTAAAGACATAACATCGTCTTACGTATATTATCGGTATGTCGACAAGGCTTCTACCATACCAGCGAGTGGTGAGGCCGCAGTAAAGCAATTACAGTTGAACGCCAAGCAGACTATAGATGCGGAGAAGGGTACTTGTGAGATAGTAGCCTCGCTGCCTAAGAACTTTCCTTCGGCTGAGAAAGGAAATATCAGTTTGGCAAACTTGATGGTTGCCGTTCAGTTATCAACAGCTGCTGTTATCGAACCGATAGGCGATGCACCGAAACTGGGTGTCCCTGCCGATTGGAGTCAATCGCATAAGTACACCATCAAGGCGGCCGATGGTTCTAAGAAAGAATGGACGCTGACCGTGAGCTTGAATAAATAATCAATAAAAATAAATGAGAAAAACGTTCTTCTTCCTACTTTTGCTCGTAAGCCTCAGTGGCTGGGGGCAGGCAGAAAAAGAAGCCGCGGCTGTCATTAAAAGATTTGCCGGTCGCGAGCTTTCGCTCAACCTTTCGCTATCACTGAAACCAATAGGTGGCTGCGACCAGTTTGAAACGTCGGTATCTGGCGGAAAACTGACTGTCAAAGGCAGTAGTGGAGTGGCATTATGTCGAGGTTTCTACGAGTATGTGAGGCAAAACAAGGCGGGAATATTTACTTGGACGGGCAAGCGGTTCGACCTTCCTCAAAGGCTCGGAGACTTGTCTCCCCAAAGAAAAGTCTCACCGTTTAAGCATCATTATTACATGAATGTGGTTACCTATGGCTATACTACTCCCTATTGGGACTGGGCAAGGTGGGAAGAAGAATTGGATTGGATGGCGCTGCACGGCATCGATATGCCCCTGATGCTGGTAGCCAACGAGGCTATCTATGTCCGTGTGCTGCGTCGTCTCGGTATGCAAGAGCGAGACATCAATTCATATTTCGTTGGTCCTGCCCATCTTCCGTGGATGCGTATGGGGAATATCAGCGGTATCGACGGTCCGCTTTCTACATCATGGCACAGCAATCAAGTAAAGCTGGCACACAAGATTCTTGGCAGAATGCGCAGTTTGGGCATGAAACCTATCTGTCCTGCTTTCGCGGGATTTGTACCGAAAGCCTTACAGCAGCTTTTCCCCAAGGCCAGGATAACGGAGACCTCATGGTCTGATGGAGCTTTCCACAACTGGATGTTGGCTTCCGACGAACCTCTGTTTCACCGCATGGGCAAAATGTTCATCGAGGAATGGGAGAAGGAATTTGGTAAAAATACCTATTATCTGGCCGACAGTTTCAACGAAATGCAGTTGCCTTTCGATAAGGGAGAAGATGCCAAGAAACATCAGATGCTGGCCAATTATGGCGAGAAGATATATGCTGCCATTGCAGCAGCCAATCCCAATGCCGTGTGGACCATACAGGGATGGATGTTCGGCTATCAGCGTGATATATGGGACAATGCCAGCATGAAAGCTTTGCTGAGCAAGGTGCCGGATGATAAGATGCTGATTCTTGACATGGCCGAAGATTATAATCACCATTATTGGAAGAATGGAGCTAACTGGGATGTATTTGAAGGTTTCCACAACAAGCCTTGGGTATATAGCGTAATCCCTAATATGGGTGGAAAGACTGCTTTTACTGGCAATCTTGAATTTTATGCCAATGGACGTCTGAAAGCTCTCAAGTCTCCGCACAAAGGGAGATTGGAAGGGTATGGTACTGCACCTGAAGGTTTGGAGAACAATGAGGTTATCTACGAACTTGTTACTGATGGAGGCTGGACTGCCGAACCGATAGACCTGGCTCAATGGCTTGCTGACTACAGTGTATGTCGTTATGGTAAGCAACATGACGATGTGGCTGTATATTGGAAGAATATGTGTGGTTCGGTCTATGGTAGTTTTACTGACCACCCGCGTTATAATTGGCAATTCCGTCCTGGTCTGAAACAAAAGGGGAGTGTATATATTAACGACAGTCTGTTTACGGGTATCGAGGCTTTTGCTTCTGCTACTTCCGAACTAGGCGTGTCGCCTCTTTACAGGGCTGACTTGGCAGAATTGACCGCACTTTATGCCGGTGCAAAGATGGAACTGCTGACACAAAAGATTGCGCAGGCTTATTTACGGGGTGAATGGGAGAAAGGGAATGAGCTTGAACGAACCTTTACTCACATTGCGCTTACAACCGACTCGCTGTTAGACACTCATCCTATATTGCGTATGGACCGCTGGGTTGGGTTTGCCAAGCAAGCTGCTGGAAGCGACAAGAAGCTCATTGCTCAGTACGAGCGCAATGCAAAACGGATAGTTACTATTTGGGGACCGCCTGTAGACGATTATTCGGCAAGAATTTGGTCTGGTCTTATCCGCAGTTATTATTTGCCGAGGTGGCAGCATTACTTTGAGTCGTTGAAGACCAAGAAGCCATTTGACTTTCAGAAGTGGGAGCTTCAGTGGGTTGAGCGTGCTGACAATTTGGGGGCTCGACGCCCGGTAAAAGATGTAACGGCAACATGTATCAGGCTCATTGACCTGTGTAAACAGATGAATCGTTAAGATAGAAATCCCTCTTTTATCAGCCTTGTATGGCAAATAAAAGAGGGATTTTTATATCGTTGCGGCAACAGACAACTTATTTTGCAGTCGTTATCAAAATATTCTTTCCGTATTTGGTAGCTTTTAAGTGGAAAGAAGTTTCCAGTATTTCCAGATTTTCTTGCAGATTATTGCTTGCCATAGTACCGGTGAATTGCTCGCTGAGCTTAACTCGAGGGTTGCACTTGATACTTACACTATACGTCTGTTCCAATTCCTCGAATACGGCAGTCAGTGGTGTGTTTCTGAAAACCAGTTCCTTTCTGTTCCATGCTGTGTAGTAGTCAAAGTCTTCCTGCATCATAGAAACGGCAAATTGTCCTGTCTGCTTATTCAGGACAGCTCGTTGTCCTGGACTCATGTGTACGACTCTTCCTGATGCTATATGCGAGAAGTCAACACTGCCTTCCGATAATTCCAGCGAAGCCTGGCTGCTGTTGCGGTGGGTAGTAAGATTAAATATCGTACCAAGCACCTTGATACTCAACCTATCTGAAGAGATAACCAGTGGATGCTTGGCATCTTTGTGGATTTCAAAATAGCCTTGGCCATCAAAAATCACTTCGCGTCTGTACTGGTTGAATGCAGTTGTGTTATAACGCAATGTAGTCAGCTCGTTCAGTCTGACTTTGCTCCCGTCGGGTAGTACGACACAAGCCTGCTCGCCTTTGTCTGTAGTGAAGGTAACTTCACCGTTTTCGTAGGCACTCTTCTGCCTGTAAAAGTAGTAGGTAGTAAACATAAACAGGGGTATAAGGAACACGGCAGCCACCTGTATTGCTTTCCATAACAACGAGTGGATTCTATGGCCACCGCGTGTTTGATTCTCCACGCGATACCATATTTTTTTCAATATGTCTGTATCTACCTCTGATGTGTCAAGGTCTTCTTGCATCCACTGCTGCTGTATGTCCGCCCCTAATTGAGCGTCGTCAGAGGCGTTTACATGTTGCCTCAATGTTTTTAGCTGCTCAGTGTTGGCTTTGTTATTTAGAAAATCCTGTTCTATCTTTCTCATGTTTGTTGCCTGTGCGTAATTTGTTAGTGTCTCTTGTTTCTATAAAGACATGCAAAGTGGATGGAAATACCACGGAGCTTGTGTCAATTAACATAAAATAATATACTGCATACGATGTAGAGTGGCCCCAATATCTTTTTAAGGTTTTTCAGTGCCGACGACAGTTGGTTTCTTACCGTCTGCTCCTTCAGGTTCAGTGCTGAAGCAATTTCCTGATTACTCATCTGCTCTATCTTCGACATTTTTATAATCTGTTGCTGGGTTTCGGGTAGTTGACTGATAGCATGGTGAAGCTGTTTCAGAAAATCTTCATATTCCAGTTTGTCGGTATCGGCAGTCCCCAGTCTTTCCACATATCCTACGTAGCTCTCGTATTCCGGTGAGTTCACGATGGCTCGGTAGTTGTTGATGAGATAATGGCGCATTCTGATGAACATAATGGCCTTGATGCTGTTTTCGCTCCTGATGTCGTGACGGTTGTTCCATAGCCATACAAATGTATCTTCAACAAGTTCCTCTACATTTGTTGGTACCTTATAATATTTCATGCCGAAGGCATAGAGTCGTGGGGCATAGTGGTCGTATATTTCGGCCAGTGCCCTTTGCGAATCATTTTTCAGGTCAGCTATCAGTTGTCTTTCATCTCTTGGCATGATATGTTATGTGCCGCGCTGTTAAATACTACGTAAGTATAGCGCAGTCTATTGTGTTTTTAAGATGTTATATATCAATGTATTACAAGTAGACCATTGCTGTGTACGCAATAGACAAAGTTACAGAATTATTCTGAATGATAGATAAGATTAGCAAGGAAATCGACTATTTATCGGTAAAATATACTACTCAAGTTCATGAAAAGAAGAGGTAGTGTCGTAATCCTGTCATATCATGGTAGAGAAACGAGACGAAGCAGTTTGAATTTCTGTCCAGTTCGGAGGTAACCGTTTAGTGATGACCGCAATGCTTTAGATACCCTGTTTCGCCCAAATATATAAGTAATCCTAGTCCTATATATAAAAACCTTTCATAGGGCAATTCTGTGACAATGAGCCAATAGTATAGATATATCAATAGGAATATGATGCTCAATGTGGCATGCAAAATCTTGTACATCTTATTATATCCGTAAAACAAAAAAGTGATGGTGAAACCAGTTGCATACAATATATCACTATAAATATACAAGATGCCTAATGCTATATCGTTTTTACCACCCAAAAGTATATGGAATATGTTGGCTATGACAATGTATGCAAATATGCCTATGATGATAGAAATAATCTTATTTCTGATGGTTGTATTCACGGTTTCCCCCTCTCTATATTCTTCTGATGCAAATATAGTGTATTAGGATGATAATTCCAAATCAGAGTATTGGGGAAATACTGCAAGGCCTGGGCAGCATTGCTGCCCAGGCCTTGCAACATTGCAGTTCGGGTTTTGCAGCGATGCTGTCAAGCCCTTGCAGTAAATTGAGGCAAGTTGCAAGCGAAGACAGGCTGAATAAAAAAATAGCGCATTGCCAAACCTGCGGTGTTTTTTTCATGTTTTTACCTAGAAAAACTATCCCGGATTTTTGCACTTCGATTTGGAAAGTACAATTTAAGTCTGTGAGAAATTTTACTTAGATGTATGTTTTTGTGATGTAAAGTGATTCCTTTTTGATAGTAATTAAGTTAAAATACGACCTTAATTATAGTAATATCCTACTATGCTTGTTGTTTTGTTATTTAAGAATGTTTTTAAAAATATTTTATAAAACCACCAGTGTCAAATTTATATGTGTAAATGCCAGAAGCTGTTGTATCTGTATGATTCTGTGTGATATAACTGTTTTAGGTGCCTTGTATTTATCGCTAAGGTTGTCATAATAATTTGGTTTATTTGAATTAAAACCTTAAAAAGTTTGTATTTATCAAATCATTTGTTACTTTTGCCAAGTATTAAACCAGATATATAACTTAACAATCCCTATTTTAGGGTGACTGTAACTAATCTTAATTCAAAATGTGTAAAAGAATGAAGTTCTTTTGGACCTCGATGAGGACCAAACTAACTGTTCTGTTGTTATGCTTTGCTTTTGGAGCATTCGCACAGAACTCAACTGTCAAAGGTAATGTTCTTGATGAGACAGGTCAGCCGGTTATCGGCGCAACTGTCAAGGTACAGGGTACTAACATCAATGCTATTACCGACATCGATGGTAACTATTCAATCAATTGTCCTGCTAACGGGACACTTGAATTGTCTTACGTAGGCTACAAGACTGCTTACGTGAAAGTAGGTAATCGTTCGCAGGTAAATGTTACAATGACGCCTGAAGCAACTGCTATCGATGAAGTTGTGGTAACGGCCTTGGGTATCAAGCGCCAATCCCGTTCGTTGGGTTATTCGACAACGAAGGTAGGTGGCGAGGATTTCCAGTTGGCTCGTGATCCTAATATTGGTAACGCTCTCTCTGGTAAGATTGCCGGTGTGAATGTTGCAGGTAACGGTACCGGTTCTACGGGTACTTCTCGTGTAGTGATTCGTGGTAATGCTTCGCTCACAGGTAACAACATGCCTCTCTACGTTGTAGATGGTGTGCCGTTCGATAATACCAACCAGGGTTCTGCCGGTATGTGGGGTGGCTCGGATATGGGTGACGGTTTGAGCAACATTAACGCCGATGATATTGAGAGTATTCAGGTGTTGAAGGGTGCTGCCGCTTCTGCTCTTTATGGTTATCGTGGTGGTAATGGTGCCATCTTGATTACTACAAAGAGTGGTAAGAAGAATCAGCCGGTGTCTATCGAAGTAAACGAGAACTTGACTTTCAACTCTATCTACGACTATCGCGACTGGCAGGAAACATTCGGTTTGGGTGAGTTTGGCCAGAAGCCCACTAATGTTAAAGCTGCTTTAGACGGTGAAAGCAATAGTTGGGGTGCCGTTCTGGATGGCTCTGAAGCTACCAACTTCCTTGGTAACACTTACGCTTACAGCAATGTAGACAACTGGTCTAAGTTCTATCGTACGGGTATTACTACCAATACATCGGCTTCTATTGCTGGTTCTGCACAGAATATCACTTATCGTTTCGGTGCTTCTTACAACAAGGAGAAGAGCATTCTGCCTAATGCTGGTACTCGCCAGGTAGGCTTGAACATGAATACTACTTATGACTTTTTGAAGAATGTTCACCTGACAGTGACCGCTAACTATACTTCGGATAAGTCGAATGGTCGTGCAAACCTTTCAGATGGTAACGGTAACACCAACGCTTCTCTGCTGTATCGTGGTAATTCTTTCGACGTAGAGTGGATGAAGGGCACTGAAAAAGGATGGGGTACAAACCTCGATGGTACTGAAATGATAGGTGGTAATAACAACTATTTTAATAATCCTTATTGGTTACAGTATCGCAAGACCAATGATATGAACCGTACTCGTTTGGTAGGTGCTATCAATTTGCGTTGGGATATCACAGACTGGTTGTACGTTCAGGGTGCTGTTCAGCATGATGGTTACAACCTTGAATACAAACAGGTACAGCCTACTGGTGCTGCTGCTGATCCCAAGGGTTGGATGACTCAGTATTCTAAGAACTTCCACGAGAACAACTATAACTTCCTCTTGGGCTTCAACAAAACATTCGGCGACTGGACTGTCGGCGCTACATTCGGTGGTAACAAGCAGTTTGATATCACCAAGACATTCTTGGTTTCAGACGGTGGTCGTCCGTTTGTAGTAGATGGTTTGTGGTCGGTTAACAACTTGGGTGATAAGCGCCCCGCTATGAAGACAGAGCGTTATCAGGTAAATTCTCTCTATGGTACAGCAGACTTGGGCTGGAAGAATCAGGTGTTCTTGAACCTTACAGCCCGTAACGACTGGTTCTCTACTTTGGCAGATGATAGTAACAGCTACTTCTATCCATCTGCAACACTCTCTTGGGTGTTCACCGATACATTCCGCAATCAGCTTCCTGCTTGGTTCGATTTCGGTAAGTTGCGTGCGGGTGTAGCTTCTGCTTCTAATGGAACATCACCTTACCAGAATCTTTTGCTCTATCAATTACGTAATTATACGGTTGATAAGCAGATGGTAGCAACGCAGAACAATGGCGACAAATATCCTAGCAATACATTGAAACCTGTTCATATCTCTGAGTTCGAAGTAGGTTTGAACCTTTCATTCTTCGAAAGCCGCTTGAATTTCGATATGGCTTATTACATAAAGAAGACTACCGATGACATTGCTGTCGTTTCTACATCTTCTGCTTCGGGTTATGGTTCTAAGGTTGCCAACGTTGGTAAATTGAAGAATAATGGTTTTGAGTTTATGGTGGATGCTTATCCTGTTAGAACCAAAGATTTCCAGTGGAATACTACCTTGAACTTCGCTTACAACAAGTCAAATGTAGAGTTCTTGGGTGAAGGTGTAAATCGTTTGTCTATCGACGGAGCACAGAGCCGTAACGGAAATGTGTTTATTTATAATGTAGTAGGCAGCCCTTATGGCCAGATTGTCGGCAACAAGTATAAGAGAGATGCCAATGGTAACCTGCTGTTGAAGCAAGGCCTCCCACAAAAGGGCGAGCAGACTGTTCTTGGAAATGGTGTTTACAAGTGGACCGGTGGTTTCCGCAACTCGTTCAGCTATAAGAACTTTACATTGGCATTCTTGATTGATGCGAAGTTCGGTGCTAAGATTTTTTCTGGTACAAACTACCAGCTCTACTACTATGGTATGCACAAGAACACGTTGAACGGTCGTACGGTTGAGAATGCAAAGGGTGCTATCGTGGCTGCGGGTATTGACGAAGAGACCGGTAAAGCAAACACTGTTTCTGTATCTGCAGAACATTATTATCAGGCAATCTGTAAAGCTGATATTGGTGAAGAGTTTGTTTACAGTGCAGACTTTATCAAGTTGCGTGAGTTGTCATTGGGTTATACCTTCCCGAAATCAATGTTTACTCGTATGAACTTTGTAAAGGGATTGAGCCTGTCTCTTGTAGCTCGTAACCTCTGGACAATCATGAAGCACACTCCAAACATCGATCCAGAGTCTGCAGTCAATGCAGGTAACGGTCAGGGACTTGAGTTGAACGGTTATCCTACAACTAGAAACATTGGTCTCAATGTGAATATTAAGTTCTAATCATAAATTAATGAGAATCGAAATGAAAAAGATTAAATATATAGCATTAGCTTCGGTATTTGCACTTGGAGTCTCTAGTTGTGGAGACTTTGGGAATCTTAATGTAGACCCGGAGCACTTGAATGAGACCAATGTTCCTTATGCAATGCTGTTTACAAATGCAGAACATCAGGCATTGGGCTCCGACTGGGATATGTGGCGTACCGGTTGTATCTATTCAGCTCAGTTCACCCAGCAACTTACGTCTATTGACTGGTGGGACAGCTATGGCCGTTATAACTACAGCGATGGCTACTCTGCTTCGTTCTGGGATACTTTTAATGGCGACCGTGGAGCTATGCGCGATGTTACCACTTGCTATGATAAGTGGAAAGGAAACGACGAATTGAAGATAGACTGGAACATTGCTCGCGTGATGCGTGTCTATGCTTTCGGTAAGATGACAGACCTCTATGGCGACATTCCTTATTCTCAGGCAGGTCGTCCCGCCCAGTTCTCTTATCCGGTTTACGATAGCCAGAAGGATATCTACGCTGACATGTTGAAGGAACTGGATGAGGCTCAGGCCAATTTGGCATCTGGAAAAGCTGTTATGGGAGCGCAAGATGTTTACTTCGCAGGCGATGCTGCTAAGTGGAAGAAGTTTGCTAACTCTCTCATGCTTCGCTTGGCTATGCGCCTTGTAAAGGTTGATGCAGCTACAGCTAAGACGTATGCTGCCAAGGCTTTCGCCAATGGTGTCATCACAGATTATGCTGATAATGTAAAATTGAATCACTCATCAGGAACCGTTTCTGACGATTCTTCAGAACCATTTGCCAAAATCAATGCCAAAGAAGACCGTGAATTCTTCCTCAGCAAGACTTTTGTTGACATGCTGAAGAAGAGCAATGACCCACGTATATCCTTGATTGCTACCGTAGCAAAGACCAATGGTATTAAGAATATAGAAAGTGGTTTAAATGATGAGGATTATGGTGATATGAGCCCTGAAGCACAAGAAGGTCTCCTTTCTGGTGGTTATAGCTTGAATCCTACCAGTCCTTATGCAATGGCCAACGTAGATGAAAGGTTTGAGAAAAAGAAAGAGAATATTCTAGAAATTATAGTGAAGGATAATAAGAGAGATACCATCTATTGGTATAATCGTTATACTAACTATTTCTCTATCCCCAACCGCTACACCTATAACGACCCCACAGCACCTACATTCGTTGTAACAGCTGCACAGACCAACTTCTTGTTGGCCGAGGCTGCGGTTCGTGGATACATCAGCGGCGACGCTAAGAAGTTTTATGAGGATGGTGTGAAAGCTGCATTCTTGCAGTTCCAGCAGTTCCCCAATGCCGGTAAGATTTATCAGCAGTATCTGGCTGGCAAAGTAGATGCCTATCTCGCAGCAAATCCTTACAATGCAGCTAAGGCTTTGGAGCTGATTAATACCCAGTATTACATCACAACCTTTGGCGATCCGCATGAAGTGTTTGCTAACTGGCGCCGTTCAGGTTTCCCAATATTGCAGCCTGCTGCAATGGCTAAGATGGATGGTGGGAGTGCTACAGCTAATGGTTCTATCCCACGTCGTTTCATCTATCCTAGCAAGGAATCACAGGTGAATAAGGCTAATTATGATGCAGCTATTGCTCGTCAGGGTGCCGACCGATTCGATACACGTGTATGGTGGGACGCTAAGTAAACTTACTTACTCATTTTAAATACGGCGAGTGCATTCTGTTGAGTGCACTCGCTTTTTTGTTATACGTCCTGAAGTGCTTTTCCGTCGCGTCGGGTTGGCTATTTAGAATTTTCTTTGTAAGTTTGCAGCATACTGTATTTGAATAGCAACTAATTATACCTCATGAGACATTTCTTTTTGACAGCGGCCCTCGCGGTTTTCGCTCTTTGCTCGCAGGCAGGACGCTTCCAGCAAATTCTTTTCCGTACATTGCCCGATAGTATTCCCTATCGTATTCCGGCTATTGCCCAGGCTCGTAACGGCAATATCATCGCCGTATCCGATTTCCGCTATTGCGGTAGCGACATAGGATATGGGGCTGTCGACCTTCACTTCCGCGAAAGCAGCGATCAGGGAATGACGTGGAGTGCAGAGCGAAAGCTCGCCGACGGCACAGGCGATGAGTCTGCGATTAAGTGGAATTATGCTTTTGGCGACTGTGCCCTCGTTGCCGACCGTACCAGTTCGCGCGTCTTGGCCATCGGTGTGTGCGGTAAGACCCCTTATCACAAGGCACGTCGCAACAATCCCAACCGTGTAGCTCGTTTCTACAGCAACGACAATGGCCATACATGGGACCAAGGTGAGGAGATTACTGAGAAGATATACCGTCTCTTCGACAAGCACAAGGATGGTCCTGTGCAGAGTCTTTTCTTCGGTTCTGGCAAGATTCATCAGAGCCGTTATGTCAAGGTAGGGCGTTACTATCGTCTCTATGCCGCACTCTGTACGCTCCAAGGCAACTTCGTGGTCTACAGCGATGACTTCGGAAAATCGTGGAAAGCACTGGGCGGTACGACACAATCGCCCTGTCCAAAAGGCGATGAACCCAAGTGCGAGGAGCTTCCCGATGGAAGTGTCATCCTCAGTTCGCGTGCCAATGGTCGCCTGTTCAATGTCTATACTTTTACCAATGTCAAGAAAGGCCGTGGCTCTTGGGATGTACCTATGAAGAGTCCGTCTTTCGAGGGCATTCAGAATGCCTGCAATGGTGAAATCCTGGTAGTCAAGGCACGCCGTGCTTCCGACAATGCCGATGTATGGTTGGCTTTGCAGAGTGTACCCTTTGGTCCGCAGCGTCGCCATGTAGGTTTCTACTATCGTGAGCTTCCTACCACCCATATCGGTACTGCCGGCCTCGTTACCGGCTGGACTCGTGGCTTACAGGTGAGTCAGCAGCTGTCTGCTTATTCCACCATGACCCAGCTCATTGGCGGCAATATCGGTTTCTTGTGGGAAGAAGGTCCGACCAATTACAACATCGTTTACGAAATGTTGTCCATCAGCGAGATTACCGGTGGGCGTTACTTCACGCCTACCTTGACGCGCAATACGCTCTAGAAGCGCCATCCTGCACCCAACATCAAGTGGTTTGGGTATTTGAAATCGTGCAGACTGTAGCCGATATGCAGGAATAGCTTCCGTGTAAAGTGCACTTTCAGGGCGAATGTCTGATACCATTCATTCAGGTCGCCCTGTGCTCCGAGCATATAGTGCCCCACTCCTATGTTGATGGAGAAATACGGCATGACGAATTCGGCACGTGCCGATAAGCCCAGTGCCATCTGTTCCAAAGTCTTCGGCTTGTTCGGAACGAGCGTCACCACCGATTCGTCGTCCTCGTCAAGCGGTTTGTAGATGTTGCTTCCCCTGTCGTAGACGCCGTCGACCGAAAGTCCCGTACTGAGCCAATGATTGATTCCGTACATGGGGTTGAAGTTGAATCCGAAGACACCATATTTACCCGGTATGACGACTGGACCGTCGTCCGTGTTATACCCTAGTTGATACCATGCTCCATAAAGTACAAGGTCATAGTATATGTGACGGTTGAAATGGGGTATGGTATCTTTTTTATGTACCTTTAGCCTGGGTCTGTTCAGATAGTAGGCCAGGCTCATCCGTCCGCCCAATACGTTCAGCCCTGCATTGGGTACGGTGGTGTTTCCGTTGGAGAAGTGAATGGCCGAGACGCCCGCATTCAGGTCGAAATGACGCGAGAGACGGAAGTTCAGGTACACATCGGCGTCTATATAGGCCGTCACGCGCGACCCGATGACCTTGTTGTCCGGATTGCTTTCTGTGTTGTAGGGATGCCATCCCGATGTCAATCCCAGATTCCATTCGTAGTTCAGATTCACCCTTGGCGAGAGCGTCTTGATGCGTGCGCCTTGGAAGATGAAGGCCGACCAGGGATGTCCTAACTGCCAATTAAAGTCGTGAATGGCCACGCCCACTCCCTGGTATGCCCCTTTGTAGATGCGCTCCTTCATGCTTCCTTCGGGGGCTGCAAACGCATACTTCAGTCGGGCAGTAAAGGCATGGTTCATCGTACGCCCTTCGGCGTTACCCCCTTTGAGGTAACGGTTGGTATGAAGGATGGTCGATGGTACGACGTCTGCTTCAAGATGATGGATGGTAGTCGTGGTATCCGGCTCTTGTGCGCATATCCCTGCTGGATACAGGCAACACAGCGAGAGCCAGAATGCAGTTGCTTTCTTCATGGTGATGACTTTCTCAGACAAATTTAGGCTTTATTCCATAAACTTGCAAATATATCCCTTTTATTTTTGCCGACCCAAGGTATTTATCGTAACTTTGCGCAAGTTTTTTTCAACAGTTAGAAGATAACGTATTTTTATGGAATGGCTTGAGGGCTTATTCAGTTTACATTCGGCAATACAGGCTATTGTCGTATTGTCGCTTATCTGCTCGGTCGGATTGGCATTAGGCAAGTTGCATTACAAGGGCATCTCTCTTGGAATTGCTTTTGTTTTCTTTGTAGGCATTGTGGTAGGCAACTTCGGGCTTACCGTCGATCAGCAGATGATTTCCTTTGCTGAAAGTTTCGGACTCACCTTATTCGTCTATACGTTGGGACTCTACGTAGGACCTAACTTCTTTGGAGCTTTGCGCCACGAGGGAGTGGCCTTCAATCTCTGGGGATTGGCCCTAGCTTTGGTAGCCACGCTCATGACCGTTTTGCTGGCCATCTTTACTCCCGTGCAGCTTCCCGATATGGTCGGAATTCTCTGTGGAGCCACCACCAATACGCCGGCGTTGGGTGCTGCCCAGCAAACCTTGGCCCAGATGGGATTGCCCAGTCAGGGCGCTGCCTTGGCATGCGCCGTTACCTATCCGCTCGGTGTGGTGGGTGTCATTCTGGGCATGGTGTTCCTGCGCAAGGTGTTTGTGAAGCCCGACGACCTCAAGCCGCGTATCAAGGACGATGCCGACCACACTTCCGTGGGGCAATTCGTCGTGGTCAATCCGGCCATCAATGGCAAGACGCTGGCCGAAATAGCCAACATGACTCATCGTAAGTTTATCATTTCGCGCATCTGGCGCAACAGTCAGGTCATCGTTCCGCTGGCTGTTACGCGTTTACAGCTCAACGACAGCCTGCTCGTGGTGTCCAACAAGGAAGAGGTAGAAGCCATGTCGCTGCTCTTTGGGCAGCGTGTGGAGAAAGACTGGAATCGCGACCAGATAGACTGGAATGCGCTCGATACCAAGGTAGAGAGCCGCGTCATTGTCGTCACGCGTACGGCGCTTAATGGCAAGTTGCTGGGCAATCTGCAGTTGCGCAATACGTATGGTGTCAATGTGAGCCGCGTTATTCGAGGCGACATCAAGCTCTTGGCCACCGACGACCTTCGGTTGCAGTATGGCGACCGCATTACGGTGGTGGGTGCGCCCGAAGATGTAGACCATGTGGAAAACTTCATGGGCAACGCCGTGAAGACGCTCAGCGAACCCAATCTGGGTGCTGTCTTCCTCGGGCTAATCCTTGGTCTGGCTGTGGGTTCTATTCCGCTTGCTCTCCCCGGCATGAGTGTTCCCGTGCAGCTGGGTATTGCCGGCGGGCCTATCGTCGTAGGTATCCTTGTCGGTTCGCTCGGTCCGCGTGTCCATTTCATATCCTATATGACGCGCAGCGCTGGCTTGATGCTTCGCAAACTCGGTCTGGCGCTCTATCTGGCCGGTCTTGGTCTCGAAGCCGGCAAGCATTTCATGGATACCGTTTTGCGTCCCGAAGGTGTGCTGTGGGTCGGTCTGGGTTTCCTCATTACGGTTGTTCCCGTCATTATCGTCGGTTTCATCGCTCTGAAGACCAAGAAATTCGATTTCGGCACTATCTGCGGAATCCTCTGCGGAAGCATGGCCAACCCTATGGCTTTGAGTTATGCCAACGAGACACTGGAGGGCGAGACGGCCAACGTCAGCTATGCGACGGTCTATCCGTTGAGCATGTTTGTGCGCGTCATCATAGCCCAAGTCATCGTCATGTTCTTTGTCTGAACAGGGCCGACGGTCAGAAGTCGGCTTCGCATACCCATTTCATTGCGTCCCACGGATAAGCTTCGTCGGGCGCAATTTTTATTTCCTCGGCATGCAGATACATCCTGTCGGCCCGTTTTCCGTATAGTTCGTCTCCCACGATGGGGCAGTTGAGCCCGTCCGGATGGGCGCAGTGCACACGCAGTTGGTGTGTTCGTCCTGTCTCCGGAAAGAGTGCTATGCGTGTTTTCCCGTCTTTTCTTTCTATGATGTGGTAGCGTGTCACGGCCCACCGTCCGTGTTCGCGGTCCACTTTCTGCCTTGGTCGGTCCATGATGTCGGGTGCCAATGGCAGTTCGATAGTCCCGTCTGTAGGTCCTTCGGCCTCACCGTCGAGCAGTGCCACGTAGCGTTTTTGTATGCGGTGAGTGGCAAAGAGGCGTTGCAGATAGACGTAAGTGGGCATGTCGAGCGCAGCGATGAGCAGCCCCGATGTGGCCATATCGAGACGGTGTACCATCATCGGTCCGTCGGCTTCAGGGTAGCGTGCGCGCAGGATAGAGGCTGCCGACTCGCGCTTGCTCTTGCCCGGAACGCTCAACATGCCTGCCGGCTTGTCTACCACCACGTAGTGCTCGCCCTCGTCTATGGTGCGCAGTTCGTCGTGGGTATCGGCATCGAGCGGATTGGTTTCTACGTCAAGCCCTTGCAACATCCACTCCAAGATGGGTTTGCACTTGCCGTTACAGGCTGGATAGAACCGTCCGTGGCGTCGCAACTCCTGCTTAGGCGACGCTCCCCACCAGAACATAGCCATCTGTAAAGGGCGCATGCGGTGCTGATAGGCATATTGCAGCAGGCGTGGTTCGCAGCATTCTCCGCTGCCCGAAGGGGGAATGCCGGCTGCCGTTGGTGCGAATATGTCGAGCAAATCGCGTGTTTCTCCGTGTGCATTGAGTAGGGAGAAATGGCTGAAGAGCCATATTTGCAGCGCGTCAGACATTTGGTGTCGTTGGGTCTTGAGTGTCTGGATGCGGTTTTCAAAATCGCCGATTTCATCGCAGATATGCTGCTCTTTTTGGGCAAAATACTGTTTGATGCGCCGTAGTTCGGCTTTTTGGAACTGACTTTCTCTGATAAGCGCGGTTTCATCGAAGTTTTGGCCCGATTGCCGCAGTGCATCGCGCCGCCGTTTGCTCTGCTCCATCAGGCAGCGTTGGGCAGTTATGGCCGTTTGTCCCTCTGCCCGAATGGATGCCAGGTCTTGCTGCCGTTGTCGGTAGGAAGTGCTGCTTTCCAGTTGCACTATTTCGTCGTTGATGGCACTGATTTGCTGCTCGTGGGTCTTGAAATAACCGTCAGGTTGCAGATAGTCGAATACCGCCGGCACGTAGTCGTCCCAGTCGCTGCGCCCACATATTTGTCCGCTGTAGGCCTGTAAATACCCCATTTCACCGTTCTCCAGTGCTACGATGAGCACACCGAACATCTTGCCGGCAGCGATTTCCTGACCAAAAGGGGTGGAGGCCGTTGCTGCCAGTCGTGCCATGAGTTGCCCGGCGGCCGTCAGGCAGAGTGGGTGAGGCTGATAATAGAAAGGATTGTTGAAGCGCAGTGGGCGCTCGGTGCTGTCGGTGAGCCGATGAAATACCATGTGGTCAAAGTTTGCTGCGGTCTAGAATGGTGATGGTCTTGCCGTCGATGCTGATGGCTTTATTGGCCGACATCTCGGAGAGTACGCGCAGGAGCGAATATTTCTGTATGCCGAAGGAGTCGGCAATTTCTTGTCTCGACTGGTCTATCCGCACGGTGAGCGAGCCTTGCTTGCCGGCAGCTTCGAGCAGAAAGTAGGCCACTTTCTCGCGCACGGTGAGCAGCGACAGCACTTTCATCTTACGGGTCAGGAATGCGTCGATGTCGGAAAGCACGCGGATAAAGTTCAGGTTCAGTTTCGGGTCGTTGTTCATCAGTTCCATGAACACTTCGGGCTTCATGCGAAGCACAGATACCCTGGTGTCGGTCTCCACGCTCACGGGCATCTTGTTGTCTTGGGCGAAGATGAAGGCCGGGGCTACGATGTCGCCCTTGGTGAGTCGGCTCACCTCTACCTGCTTGCCACTGATGCCCACCATGCGGCATATCAGTGTACCGCTCACTACGATGTCGACATACTGACACGGCATGCCTGTGAGCGCGAATACATCCTTTTTGTCGTATTCCACGATACGGTAGCGGGCTGCCGAGAGTGTCATTTCTATTTCCATGTCGCTCATGTCGGCGAAGAGCGGACATTGTTTGAGTGCTTTCAGAATCTTATTATCCATGAGTACAAATATACGAAAAATCCAGCTTTTTTCGTATATTTGTGCCAATTAATCGTTTTGGCGATTACACGAATAGTCGAATCCTTTAAAGAGTGCTTTATGTCTATTACCATTAAATCAATCAAAGGCTATTATTTCTTGGATGTATGGATAATGGCCAACATCGTGCAACAGGCTACGTTGGCTTTTTGTAAGAGTTACCTGAACCGGCATAACGACCCATGTGGACGTCTCTACGACCAGATGACGATGGCAGCACGGTCGGTGACGGCTAATATTGCTGAAGGGTGTTCCAGGCATCAGACCTCACGTGAGACAGAGATGAAACTCAATGATGTGGCTCGGGCCAGTCTTTCCGAATTGCTTGGCGACTTCTTTAGTCTGTCGTTACAAATGGGCTGTGAGCCGTGGCCGAAACATTCGGTGGATTACCGGAAATTTACTGCGATTCAATTATCGCCTCCTCAGTATAGCGAGGATATAGAACATGATGCTTGGGTGCATATTCAGCGAGAGCGTAAAAAATTTGCACCGTGGACGGAATGTACCGAATTGTCCATACGCCTGAATGCCATGATGCTGCTTATCAATCGAAATATCTCTATGTTGCAGAAGATGATAGCTGGTCAGTTAGAGCGTTTTAAGCAGGAAGGTGGATTTACGGAGAATCTGACCCAAGAGCGTGTCAGCACGCAAAGGGAACTTGCAGTAGCTCAAGGAGCGCCGTCTTGTTCGACATGTGGTAAGCCTATGATACGGCGTATGGCTAAGAGGGGTATCAATGCGGGGCATGATTTTTGGAGCTGTAGTGACTATCCTAACTGTCAAGGAACAAGAAACATATAATACTGCAAAGCCCCGGCAGCGTTACTGTCTGGCCTTTGCAGCAGTGCTGTTCGGGCTTTGCAGCGATATTGCAGAGCCTTTGCAGTAAATTGGATATAATTTGTTGTGATTGCATCAATTATCAGAAAAATTACTGCCAACCTCCATCATTGGGCTTTAGACAGATGGTTATAATCCCGTCACCATCTGCTTCTCTCTCAATTATTCTGTAAAAAAATAGGGCTGCCATTGTCACGATATATGAATATTTAGATTACCTTTGCATACAGAAGCAATGTCGGGGCTGTATTCCGGATTCTTGGAATGCCGGCTCTGACGTGTCATTATCAATGTATCTATGCGCAAGGTAATAGGAATCGGGGAAACAGTACTCGATATTATATTTAAGAACGGGCAGCCCATCTCGGCAGTTCCTGGTGGTTCTTCGTTCAATGCTACCATCTCTTTGGGACGGTCGGGGGTGAATACCACGTTCATCGGTGAGGCCGGCAACGACAGGATAGGGGAATATGTGGTAAGTTTTCTGCGCGACAACGGCGTGAATGCCGACAGCGTGAATGTGTTTGCAGAGAGCAAGTCGCCCATCTCTCTGGCGTTCCTAGACGAGAAAAACAATGCCGATTACATCTTTTATAAAGACCATCCGCACGACCAACTCGACTTTATCTATCCCGACGTGCAGCGCGACGATGTGGTGCTTTTCGGCTCATTTTTTGCAGTGAATCCTGTTATCCGTCCGCAGGTGTCGGCTTTTCTGGAGTATGCCCACAGTCGCGGAGCCATCCTCTACTACGATGTGAACTATCGTGCGTCGCACCGCAATGAGATTATGAAGATTACGCCGAATCTCATTGAGAATCTGGAGTATGCCGATATTGTGCGCGGAAGTATCGAGGATTTTGAGATACTCTATCGCCTGAAAGAGCCTGAAAGGGTGTATAATGCCGAAATATCATTCTATTGCAAGAAGTTTATCTGCACCTGTGGCGATGCTCCTACGGAACTGCGGGCCGAGAATAAGTTGGCTAAGCGTTATCCGGTGGCAGATACCGACGTGGTGAGTACCATCGGGGCAGGCGACAACTTCAATGCCGGATTCATCTATGGACTGCTGAAGGGTGGGGTGACGCGCGACGATATAGACCGCGGACTGAGCGAAGAGCAGTGGGACAAGGCCATCGGCTACGGGCAGATGTTCTCGGCCGAGAGTTGCAAGGATATTTATAACTACGTGTCGGCGGAGTTTGGAAATAAAATGAAATCTTTAAACGTTTAGACGAAATCATGATAGAATTAAAAAACAAAATCTACTATGTAGGTGTCAACGACCGCAACAAGAGTCTGTTTGAAGGACTGTGGCCTCTACCTTCGGGAGTAACGTACAACTCGTATCTGATAGATGATGACAAGGTGTGCCTGATTGATTCGGTAGAGGTAGATTTCTTTTCGCAGTTCATAGAGAGTCTCCACGAGGTGTTGGGCGACCGGAAGATAGACTATCTGGTGGTGAACCACATGGAGCCGGACCATAGCGGTTCGATTAAGTTGCTGCGCAAGTATTATCCCGATATACAGGTGATAGGCAATAAAAAATCGTTTGATTTGCTGAGTGGTTTCTATGGGGTAGACGATAATCATCTGGAGGTGAAGCACGGCGATACGCTCGAATTGGGGCATCATACGCTGAAGTTCTTCATGACTCCGATGGTACATTGGCCTGAGACCATGATGACCCTCGATGTCACAGACCATGTACTGTTTTCGGGAGATGCCTTCGGTTGCTTCGGTGCATTGAACGGTGGACTGCTCGACAGCGACATTAATACCGAATGGGCATGGCTGGAAATGACACGCTATTACAGCAATATTGTGGGCAAATATGGTACGCCTGTGCAGAATGCACTGAAGAAGTTGGCCGGCGAACAGATAGATTATATCTGCTCTACTCACGGGCCTGTATGGCACGAATATGCCGACCGCGTGGTGTCTCTGTACGACCGTATGTCGAAGTATGAGACCGAACCGGGGCTGGTGATATGCTATGGGACGATGTATGGCAATACCGAGCGCATGGCAGAGTGTATTGCCCGTGCGGCTTCGCAGGCTGGTGTGAAAAATATCATGGTGTATAACGTGTCGAAGACACATCACTCTTACATCCTGCGTGACATCTTCCGTTATCGTGGATTGATAGTAGGTGCACCGACTTATAACAACGGTCTCTATCATGAAATGGACGTTCTGTTGCAGGAAATTGCCAATCGCGATATCAAGAACCACTATATCGGTTGGTTCGGAAGCTACGGCTGGGCCAGCAAGGCTGTTCAGAAAATAGGTGAATGGAACGAACAGCACATCCATTTCGATGTGGTGGGCGAGCCGGTGGAGATGAAACAGGCACTCACGGAAGAGACAAAGGAGAAGTGCCGTGCGCTCGGTCGGGCAATGGCCGAGAAGCTGAGAGGATAAACTCTATAAACGCAAATGTGCTGACAGGGATTCCCTTCGACAGATTGGAATCCCTGTCAGCACTTTGTTTGTTTGATGGCTTGGAGACCGACTGGCTATTCTTCCGAAAGAACAGTCTTTAGTTCGTCCAACGAACTGACGGGTATAATCATGCGGTGATAGTCTCCGCGGATGAATCCCCGTTGCTGCATGTCGTCCAGGAGTTCGATGGTCTTATCCCAGAAGCCCTTGATGTTGTAGAGTACCACGCGCTTGTCGTGATAGCCGATAGACTTGGAAGCCGCCATTGAGAAAATCTCGTCGAGCGTACCCACACCTCCCGGAAGGGCGATGGCGATGTCGGTATGCAGAAGCATGAGCTGTTTGCGGTCGTTCAGGTTGTCGCATGGTATTTCCACATCGTTGTATTTCGACGTGTGACCGTGTTCCTCCACCTTCGTCGGTACGACTCCGATTGTTTGTCCGCCATGCTTGTGTACGGTCTTGGCGATACACTCCATCAATCCCAGGTCGGTTCCGCCATATACCAGCGTGTGCCTGTTGGCAGCCATCCATGCCCCCAGTTCCTCGGTCGCCTTGAAGAAATCCGGGTCGATATTGTTGTTGGCTGAACAAAATACTGTAATCTTCATACTGTCTTTTTTGAATCGAATCCTGCAAATATAGTAAATTCATGCGATATATCCAACTTCCATCGTCTCGACATCATCCTGTATCGATGATGTACCTCGCCCTGAAGCCCCTTGTTGTCCCCAATTCATTCTTTTAAAAGAAAATATTTGGTTGTTTCCCAGAAACACCGTATCTTTGCATCCGCAAACTTATTCCGCCTTGGAATAAGCCGGACTTGTAGCTCAGTTGGTTAGAGCAACAGACTCATAATCTGGAGGTCCCTGGTTCAAGCCCAGGCTGGTCCACAACGAAAATCAAGCACTTACAAAGATTTTGTAAGTGCTTTTTTTTATGGTATTTTTATTACTTGTCCGCTTTTGAACCAAACTTTGGGAAATGTTATAGAGAGTTTGAAATAAAAACAAATAGTATGGAACTGTTGTGGATATTATATTTTGCAGTGCAAATTTTGGCTGTACCAACCGTTATAGGGGCAGTCCTTGCGTTCTTTCTCACTAGACAGCAAAATGATGAGGGCAGGATATGGAGGGTTGTTGGATACATCGTATATACTCTTCTGTTTGCAGCAGTTTCCTATTATCTCTTTTCTCCCGTCCTAGGCAATGTTGCGACTTTGGCGTTTTGCTTATACTGTTCAGTGTGGCGATGAATAAAATGCTTTGCAAAAGACTGCATTATTAAAACGGATTTACTATCTTTGTGCATAAAGGTTTTCTAAAATGGAAGATGACCGTGCTATATCAGTCGACATCTTTGAGAACTATCCTGACTTATGTCCGACATTCAGACTCCGCAGCAACGACATGCAAACATGGCTGCCATACATGGCAAGGACACAAAACCGGAAATGGTTGTGCGCCGTTATCTGTGGGGACATGGATTCCGCTATCGGCTGAACCATCCTCGCTTGCCGGGGAGGCCTGATATCGTAATGCGGAAATACCGCACCTGTATATTTGTCAATGGCTGTTTCTGGCATGGACACAATGTGCGGTTACGAACTACACAAATTGAGAATTCACTTTGCTGTAAGATGCCTAAGACGAACACCGAATTCTGGGTGAAGAAAATACGGAGGAATCAAGAACGCGACCGTGAGGTACAACAGAAATTGGCAGCAATGGGATGGCACTCTGTAACTATTTGGGAGTGTCAGCTCAAGCCGAAAGCTAGGAATCAGACATTGGAGTCTCTTGCATTCACATTGAATGAGATATATCTTCAAGACCACTCCGTCCGGCATTATACTATCCCTGAAGAGGATAGGCAGATGGTAGCGGAAGAAGTTCCACCTTATAATATTGATAGAATATGAAATTGTATATAGCATCATCATGGAAAAACGGTTATTATCCAGATGTGGTAAGACAGCTTAGAGACCAGGGATTTGAGGTCTATGATTTTCGCAATCCACCGTCAGGAAATGCTGGGTTCAAGTGGCATCTGGTGGGGGAGGATTGGCAGGAGTGGACTCCGGAACAATACCGCGAGCAATTACATCATCCTTTGGCAGAGCGACAGTTTAAGAACGATGTGGAGGCGATAGGTTCTTGCGATGTATGTGTACTTGTTTTGCCATGTGGTCGTTCGGCTCACACGGAAGCCGGATGGTTTGCAGGAGCTGGAAAGCCTGTTATAGCGTACATCCCAGAAAAGGTAGAGCCGGAACTGATGTACAAGCTCTTCACTGCCGTTTGCTGTTCAATGGATGAAGTCACAGAGGTGTTGCAAGACTTATCCTCGTGTAGAAGCTTACCCTGATAAGAATGATACTGTTTGACATCCTGTTATCCTAATCTGGAATTTCTACTAAAAATAAGACCTCCGAAGCATTTTTAATGCTTCGGAGGTCTTTTATATGCTTACGCAGGAGGATTTCCTGCGTAATGAATACGTTTTATTTAGCCCAGAAGAGCTTAGTTGAGGGCTTGTTGGGCTGTACTTTCTCGGCAGCCTCGTAGTTAGCTGCGTTGCTTGCCTTTTCGGTGTTAGGCCACATTACGCGGTTAGGCAGATTGCGGAACTCCTGATTCTGCTGTTGATTGTCGGCAGGGTAGGACAGGACGGGGAAGCCGGTACGACGGATGTCTGTCCAAGCCTGTGTAGGCTGGATGACACCGAAGTGAACCCACTTCTCGGTCATGATGGCTTCGAGCTTGTTGCTGTAAGCATCCCATACTTTTTCTGCATAAGCGGTGACTGCGGCATCACCTGGATAATCTGCAACCGTTCCTGTAGGAGTCATCTTGGTACTAGGGTGCTTGGCACCTTCGTATTCGTGGTTGTTCTGACGATAATAGAAACGGGTGGAAGCTATCATACCTTTTACAAACTCGTCCTTGGCATTGCCGCTAGCCCAGCTGTTCTGGATGGCTTCGGCCTTCAGGAAGTGTACTTCGGCTGCCGTCATCACTGGGCTGATGAAGTAGTTGTTGCCTGTGAAGGTACAAGAGTCGAGGTATGAATAATAGTGTTTACCCCAATTCAGATTACCACCTTCGTTCCAAGAAGAAGAGTGGGTAGACTGGAAGTTGGCTGTCTCGGTACGGCTCTTACCTACGAATTTGCCCTCGCTGTTCTTCTGATACATCACCTGTAGGCGTGGGTCGTCAGTACCGGCAACCTTTTGCATGGCGTCAATCATGGGCTGTGAAGCCACATTGTTGACATCCTTGTAGGAGTCGCGGAAGTTTTCCCAATAGTTAAAACCGTCGAGGTCGGCATAGAGTTCTACATTCTTATCGTCATTGTCGATGAGCGGACGTGTCATACACTCCTTGATAGCAGCACGTGCTTCGGTGGTCAGGTCGCCTTGGGCAGCCACGTGCATGGCTACGCGCAGACGGAGAGAGTTGGTGTAGGCAATCCACTTGGTGAAGTTACCTTTGGCAACGAAGTCCTGAGCAGACAGTACCTTGGTCTGAAGAGATGTCAGCTTGGTAGCAGACAAGTCTTTATAGAGTTCACCCAAACGGTTAAGCGCATGACGATAGATGTCTACGTCGTTGTCGTAAGGAGCCATAGAAGCCAGCAACTGGTTGGTCTGTCCCAGGGTGGAAGCCTTTGAGAACGGCATGTCGCCGAAGATGTCGACCATCTGTGTCAGTTGGTCAAGTACATAGACTTCGGCCAAATCCTTGTACACCTTGTCATTGGCTTGCTCTTCCTTGCTCTCACTGTTGTACTTATTCTCTAATGTACGGAATTGGGCCAGCATGATATAGAAGTTTTCCCAACGGTCGTCGGCATAACTGTCGGCTGCATAGTATACGCTACCCGACTCGTTGTTATAGCCTACGGTCTGAGCATACTTGGCAAAGATGTTATCCCATGTATACATTCTCCAATAAGTATTGTAGGCGTAGTTACGGCCTGTGGACTCCTGAATGAATACACCGGTCATCAATTTATCGCAGCCAACATTATTGGTCTTGTTGGGATCATCATATAATGTTGTGTATTGGTCGTCGCTGCAAGAAGAAGCCAGGCCGGCCATCACTGCAAGACCACATATGATTAATGATATTTTTTTCATTGTCTGATACTTTTAATAAAGTTAGAAACCTACTTGGAGAGATACACCGAACGAGCGGGTCGTAACAGAAGAACCACCGATCCAGCTCTGCTCTATCCAACTTGTTGCGTCGGTAGCCTCTGCATCGAAGATAGGCATGCGCTTGTAGATGTAGAATGGGTTACGGGCGTAGGCAGATACGGAAAGCTTTGTAGCGTGAATCTTATCGCAGATAGCCTTCGGGAATTTGTAGCCAATCACGATTTCGCGAACTTTCACGTAGGTGTTGTCAAAGATAGAGTGTGAGTAGTAGGTAGGAGCACCTGTTCCCCAGTTGTATGACCAGTTGTACCAGCGCTGGGCAGAAGCCATCTTGGTATTCGGCTTTCCGTCTTCTGTCACACCGTCAAAGATAACACCATCATCATAGAGTACCTTGCCGGCAGGAGCAGAGGTAGCAGGAACTACGTTGTTGTCGTTGTCAAGATAGTAGGTTTGTCCGCCGTTTGCTGCGTCGCGCCACTTGTTGCTGTCTACCAATGACCCGCGGCCCATCAGGTATTGATAAGGCAAGTTGAGTACTGAACCGCCTTTGCGGAAGTCGAGTGACATGTCGAGATATACATTCTTGTAGCTCAGGTTGAATCCGAAACCGCCCGTGTACTTAGGCATCACGTTACCTACCTTTACAGGTGCATCGGTCAAAGCGATATAGCCGTCAGAGTCGATGATGGTGTTGCCCTTGTCATCAGTTTTGGGAGCATAGGCATAGATGTCACCGATAGAACCACCCACTTCCGAGTAGAGATAAGCAGCACCGTTGTCCCAGTTCTTGTGTTCCAGGCGGCTGACGCCTTCTGCCAACTTGTTCACCTTGTTGCGGTTGAATGCGATGTTGAAGCGAAGGTCGAGATTCCAGTCCTTGTTGCGGATAGGAGTACCGGTAAGTGCCATTTCAAAACCGTGGTTCTGGAATTCACCCACGTTCATCAAGATACTGTTAGCACCTGAAGACCAAGCGGTTGTCGTGCTGAGAATCTGGTCTTTCACGGTCTTGGTATAGTAAGCCAAGTCTACGCCCAAACGGTTCTGGAGGAAACGGCCTTCAACACCGAACTCCCATTCGTAGGTACGCTCAGGCTTGATTTCGTTGTTACCGAGATCGTTGGGTTGCATAGCGTAGATATAGCCCGATGCCTGCTGCTGATTATAGGCAATCGTAGCTTTGTATATCTCAGGAGCAAGACCTACGATACCGTAAGATGCACGCACCTTGGTATAGTCCATCCAAGCCGGCTTCTGCTCTTTCAGCAATTCAGAAACGAGGATAGATGCGTTGACAGATGGATACCAAAAAGAGTTATTGCCCTTGTAGAGGGTAGAAATCTTTTCATTGCGGAGTGTACCTTCCAGGTAAGCCCAGTTGTCATAAGACAATGTGAGTCCACCAAATGCTGCGGTCTTGAGCATACGGAGTTCTCTCACGTTGGTATTGGCCTTAGAACTGGAAGCATTCAGGTTGAACCAGTTGATGACAGACAGGCCACCATTGGTAGCAGAAGTCTGATCCCATAGGGTTTCACGACGGCCAGACCAGCCTAAGTAAGCCGACAGATTGAGTTTGTTGGTGAGATTCTTGTCGTAAGTCAGCATAGCGTCACCGTAGATGATGGTGTAGCGATACTGGTTGAGTGAATAGTCACCGCTAGCACCAAAGCCGAGCGCCTTGTCAGAAGAGTTCTTGTTCTCGCGCTTGTTGGTGGTATAGTCGGTTGCAAGGCTGGCTCTGAGGCTCAGTCCGGGCATAATGTCCCATGTCGGGGCTACTTTGGCAATCAAGCGGTTGTTGCGTTCTTCCTGTGTCTTGCCGTAGATGTTCCAGAGATATTCGTCTACCAAACCACTCTTACTGGAAAATCCATACTCGTAACCGCTGTTCACATCAGCTTCATACTGTTGGTTGTCGTTCCAGGTACGGTTCATGTATCCCGAAGGAGTAATGGCGCTGTTGCGGATGTAATTGATATCATCGAAAGCACCGAACATACCGGCGAAGTTACAGAGCAGACGATACATACGGTAAGGACGGTTTTTCACATTCTCTATCATGTAGTTCACGCTGTAGTCAACTTTCAAGTTGCTGAGAATGTTCTGAGTACCGTTCAATGCAAAGTTATGTCTGTCGAACGTAGAATTATACTGGTTGGGCAGTGAATTCAAGTAAGTATAGGAGAAGCGGAGGTTGCCCTTGTCCGAAGAGTTGGTAACAGCCACGTTATACTGCTGGTCTACACCTGTACGGAACAGGTCGCTGTATGGATTTGAAGAGATGGGGTTGAACTTGCGCACAGTACCGTCGTAGTAGAGTACGTCGCTACCATCGTACTTGGGACCCCAGTAAGAAGTTCCGCTCACATATTTATATTCGTTCTTTGTCAGCCCATTGCGACCACTGCCGTTGCGGGTATAGAAACCATAGGCATCGGCACCGCTTGAGATGCGGCTCTGTGGAGCAGCGCCAGGACCATAGGTAGTCTGATATTCAGGCATGTAGGCTACGAAGTTTCCTGTTACGCTGGCGTTGAATGTAACACCTACACCCTTACCGCCCTTACCGTTCTTTGTGGTAACCATCACAACACCATTAGCACCTTCCGAACCGTACTGAGCTGTAGCCGCAGCACCCTTCAGAATAGAAATGCTCTCGATATCCTCCGGGTTAAGGTCGGCCAAACCGTTGGAGTTGACACGCTGGTCGGTCCAGTAGTCGCTGTTGTTGGCTTCACCGTTACGGATTGGCACACCGTCGAGCACTACAAGAGGCTGATTTGTACCCGTGATAGAACTCAGACCGCGCACGTTGATAGAGATAGCACCTGCCGCTCCACCGGGAGCTGTCTTGATATCTACACCGGCTGCCTTACCATAGAGAGCTGTACCCAGGGTAGGCGACTGAGTCTTGATGAGTTCGTCCGACTTCACCGTACTGATGGCGTAGCCCACCTTCTTAGCATCCTTCTTGATACCGAGCGCGGTTACCACGATTTCGTTCAGTTCCGTAGAACTTTCATTAAGAACAATGTTTACTTGTGATTTTCCATCTACTGCAACGGTCTTCGAGTTGTAGCCGATGTAGTTGATTTCCAAGGTTGCGTTTTTGGGTACGCTGATCATGTACTCACCATCCATGTTGGTGATGACGCCGGTCTTTGCTCCTGCTACTTTTACAGTGGCTCCAATGACAGGTTCACCATTCTGATCTTTTACAGAACCCTTGACAGTTACGTTCTGTGCCATCAATGTGAAGGCAAAGAACATCATGAATACCGTCAGGCTAGCCCTTAGTGAGAGCCAAAACGCTTTTTCATTTTTTCTCATTGTTATTTAAATTAAGGATTATGTGATGATAAAATATCCGTTATTTATTTTAGCATTCAATACATTCAAAGTTTCTAGACTCCATAGTTCCTCAGGCTAGTAACGTCATAACCTTTATATTGTATTAGGAATGTAATCTTTTCGTTATTGGTATGAAACGTTTGCAAACTTAAACTAAAATTGTGAACGGACAATTGTTTTTTTGTTAATTTTAGTAAATAAAAGTATTTTTATCCTTATTATAGGTTGCTTTTCTTGTTGTGTGGGTACACAAAAAGGCGGAAAGAGCAATGATACTTCTTTCCGCCGGTACATATGAAAAGCCTGTAAAGTGTGGGCAGGCGAGAACTACTCTACCACGTAAGCATCTACCACCTCGCCGAAGTAGATGAAGTGTTCATCCTGGTCGGTATCGTGATTTCGGGTTGTGATGGCAGGGTAGAAGCGCTGCCGAATATCCTCAGGCAGCAGTGTGTGGTCTTCTTTCTGCCGATAGATAACCTTGCATTCAAGTGTCAGGGGCAGTTCCTTGATGGCCGGGACGCCCACTTTGCTTCCTTCTACCAGCGTAAGTCCCAGTTCGCTCACCTTATCCATGTCGCGACCGCTCTTGCCTCCGCACACGCGGAAAATCCTTTTGTCGTATTCTCCTACAGGAATGTTGACCGTAAACTCCGGATTCTGTTCCAGCATTTCATGGGTGTAACGGCTCTCGCGTACGTAGCACACGAAGACCTGGCGTCCCCAGTTGTTGCCCAGTGTACCCCATTCCACTACCATGCTGTTCACTTTGTCCCCATTCCGGGTCGTTATGAATACTCCTTTTTGCAGTGCGCGCAAGATGTCGCTGGCACTGTCGATGATATTGATTGGTCTCTTGTTCATCTTCTTTTCCTTGTTATTCTGCCATTATCTTTTCAGCCATGCGCTTGCCTGCATCAAAAGAGTTTTGAAGGTCTTTCTCCCAATGCTCGTCGCGCCAAGGTTTCTTCAGGTCGGGGCGCAGTCCGTCCATCTCGTATCGGTCATAATTCTTCACTTGCGTGGTGTTGAGGGCAAGTACACGTTCGGGCTTCGACATGAAGAGTTCTATCAGTCCTTCCAAATGACTGTACATGGGCTGCATCTGCTCTTGCTGCATATCGTTGGCGTTCATCGTGTAGATGGTGGCCGTGGGCACGCGTTTGGGTGGATTGGCAGAGAAGTCCTTATAGCTGAGCCAGGGGTAGAACAGGCGCGTGACGACAGCATGAAGCTGTGCAGTGACATCGCTGAAGTAGATGGGTGATGCAAACACAATGCCGTCGGCATAGGCAGCCTCGCGGAGAGAATCGGTCAGTCCGTCCTTGCGTCCGCACACATCGCGGAACTTGCTGTCTTTCAGTTTACACGCCATACAGGCATAGCAGTCCTTAAAGTCCATCTCGTAGAGGCGTACGCGCTTCACCTCAATATCCTGTCCCACAGACTCTGCCCCGGCCTTGAAAGCCTCTATCATGCTGCCTGTGTTCATATTCTTGCGTGGACCGCCGTCAAAGATAATAATATTTTTCATCTGTGTAATTTCGAAAAAAAGCCGGAAAGACTTTTTATCTGTCCGACTGGTGGTGTGATGACGACTCTCAAACATTATATGAGTTGCCAGGCAATCCTTTCTAGAATGTATATGTCTCGGTGTTTCCTTTCAGGTCGGCAATCACGGCTGTGGCATGGGTTACCTGATACATTACGCCGCCGCTCAGGTCTTCTCCCATGATATCCTTCAGTGCAGGCATCTTGTCTACCATAGCTTGCTTCACCTCCATGCGTGGGTCTTCTTTCAGTTGGCACGGCATGCGTAGCTGTTGTCCCTTGAATGTGCAGATTTCGCAGTCGCTCCATTTTACTAATGCTCCCTTCTTCTGCAAGTTCTTCAAGCGGCATATGGGTATGCGTCCGTCGGAGTACAGGCGGCGGCAACTGGAGATAGTAGCCTCACCCTAACCCTCTTTCAAGGCGAGAGGGCTGTCTACTCGTCTACTTGTCTACTTGTTTACTTTTTTCAACTCGTCTACTTCAAAAAACTGCAAGGCCTCCGCAGTGTTGCTGCAAGGCCCGAACAGCGATACTGCCGAGGCTAGGCAGTAGTGCTGTTGAGGCTAGGCAGTTGAGAAGCCATGCCAGACCGATGCCGAGATTAGTGTATTTCGACGGTTCGTTGAAGTTGAAGTCGCCGTAGACATTGAGCTGCAACCGGGGTGAAACCATATAGGCTGCACCCATCTCACTCATGCAGTTGAAGTGGCTTGCATGCCCTGGCTTAGCCCAGTCGTCCTGCTTCTGTGAGTTGTAAAGGTTGTAGCTCTCCAGGAAGAAACTCAGTTTGTCGGTGG
Source organism: Prevotella mikamonis (assembly GCF_055381405.1). Taxonomy (NCBI): domain Bacteria; kingdom Pseudomonadati; phylum Bacteroidota; class Bacteroidia; order Bacteroidales; family Prevotellaceae; genus Prevotella; species Prevotella mikamonis. The sequence goes on along the minus strand of NZ_AP035785.1, from coordinate 2,017,029 downwards.
GTTGGAAGTTCAGGCAGAGACCAAAGAAGAGGTCGGGGTTGTCTGTCTCTCCGCTCCATTCCGCACCGATATCATAGCCTAGGCTGACGACATCGCCGATTTCATTTTCAAACAGCAGGTGGGTCTGTATGCCGACGTGTTGCGGAAGATAGCGGGAATGGCTGCCACCAGGTATCAGCAGCGTGCCGAGAAAGGCCACTTTGGGCAGTGCGCCAGCCCCGTCGAAAACTTTTATCTTCGTCCCGACGGAGGCATTGGAGATGCCGGCATAGTTGTCTTCGGCAGTGTGGGTGGCACTCTCGTCGAGTTGCAGGCGCAGTTCGGTGCTGGGTGTCAGTCCGATCGGAAGGTAGAGGTGTTGATGACCCACGTGCGTTCGTGCGCTCCGTTGCGGCGATTCCATTCGTGAGAGAAACCCGTCTCCCAGTCTATCTTGCCTTGGGGCATGACGTCTGGTCCTGTGGTAGCGCCAGGACAGTCGGGCGAGAAGTCAATATCATCCTGTGCGCTGGCCGTGGTGGGGCAGCACAACAGGAGACACAGGGCCGACACGAGAATTCCTTTTGTTCGCTTCATCATTGATAAGGTATTTTTATTCCGGCTACAAAGATACCTCAATCTGTCTTTTTATGGAAAAGAAATACGACAAGATACACGCTGATGTGTCGTTTTTTTTGAGCAATCTCTTTGTTGTGCAACTGGTCGGCATACGCTTGTCAGACTTTATCCGTCACGATTTATACTTCTCCTTATCCACAAACATCATTGCTTTCTCGTCGTCTGAGACAACGCTGAGATAGCGTTCGTACTCGCGGAGTACGTCGGCTATGATTTCTTCCTTGTTCAGATACTGGATGTCGTTGCCCGTTCGTCCGTCGCTGTAGTATGTGATGGGAATATATTGCAGATTGGAGTCGGCGGCTCCCAAACGTATATTGCCGAGCTTGCTGAATGCCAGCACCATCAGGAAGATGAAGAAAAAGGAAACCAAAAGGATGTACGACCAGCTCAGATTCTTATAAATAGCAGACTGAATGGTGGTGAGCATGCCGCTTGTCCATTCGGGAAAAAGGGCACAGACCAGTGACAAGACTATCAAGACAAACAGCCCTGGATAGGCCACAGTACGTGTGAAAGTGGATTTCTGTAATATCATAGTTTATTTTAAACAAATTGTGACAGCAATCCCACCTTATTAATCAATAAGGCGGCAGGTAGTAATTGGCTGTATTATATCTTCTGACAGGTTTCGCCACAATGAACAAAGGCATTGTGGCAAACTCTTTTCATGTATCGGAACGCGAGGGCTGTTATTTGTTCAGCTTGCGCAGTTTGTTCCTGTACTTCAGTGCATTCTCGGCATCTTTCAATGCCTGTCGCTTCATCTTCTCGTTCTGCTGGGCCACCTGATAGTTTTTCTTTGCCTGCTCATAAGCCTGCTGGGCATGCTTGTAGGCAGCTTTCGACTGCTTTGTGCGGTCTTTGGCGCGCTTATACTCTATTTTGGCATTGTTCACCCGATTGGCTAGTTGCGCCTTGGGCATGGTGCGGTAGTTGTAAGTGCGCTTGTCTTGTGCCTGTGTCGGCATGGCACACAGGCTCATTGTCACAATCATTGACAACGCTGCTGTACGTATTCTCATAGACATTCTTGTTCGTTAAAATTAAATTGAAATGAGTGAATTCTTTGAGACCATTGAGTTCTCATAATTACAAAGATATGTTAAAAATGTGAGAAAAACGAACAAAAAGGGCTGTTAGGTTATTGTTTTAACATTTAATTTTACTTTTTTATGATTTCAACAGACCGTCATGCTTTGGAGCAGATAGGTTATATCTGTCATACTGTAGACTGTTTTTTATACACTCTTATCTGGTTTTGATAGGTGTGATGGGATAGTTGAGTATCATGTTTTCTATGGGTAAGAACATAAATATATGCCTGTTTGGTACATAAACCTGACATTTCTTCACATTTATGCGAAAAAAATCATAACTTTGCAGTCGGTATTTGACTCTGTCATTGTTATTTAGAGAAAACATTGTATTTAATTAATTCATTAATATTTATTATAGACATGCCAAAACTTTTTATAGACATGCCAAAGAAACTTCTCTGCATGAGCTTGTTCATTGCCCTCTTTGCAGTGGGCGATGTGAGTGCGCAATCCCAACTGACGTTCGACCCTTACACGCGCGAGCCGCTGCCTTCGGATGCTCCTACATGGATGCGAGAGATTGCGACCGACCCTGCCGGTGTGAGTTACCGCAAGATGGACTCGCTCTTCAACGTCTGGCTGGCCACCGACATCAATGCTCGTGTAAAGACCTTGGACCGCAAACCTGCTGTCAACTTCTATCGCCGATGGATGAAAGCCTACCGCCCCTATGTGGGTGGCGACGGCTATATACACCTCCCCACGATGCAGGAACATATTGCCAAGCTCCAATCCCAAAACCTACGCACGGCTCGAAAAATGAAGACACGTGCTGTCAATGCTCCGCAATGGCGTAATATTGGGCCCAACACCACCATCCTAGGCAACACCCCCTATAAGCCCACAACACCGAATCAGCTGAAAGACGCACAGGCTTGTGTCTATCGCCTGAGTGTATCGCCGCAGCATCCTGAGATTGTGTATGCCGGCACGGAGATGGGCGTGATTTTCAAGACGACCGATAAGGGGCAAACATGGAAACCCTGCAATGCCTTGCACAATTTTGGTGGCCCTATCTATGCCTTGCAGGTACACCCCACCAATCCCAACATCGTTTATGCTGGCGGTGGACAAAACTTCTGGAAATCGACCGATGGCGGTGAGACTTGGGAATTACAAACTAGCATTTTAGGACGTGTCAATAGCATCCGCTTCTCACCCCAAGACCCACAGCGCATCACCGTGAGCACGGGCATCATCAAAGGACAAGGCACAGAAGCCGGCGGTTTTTATACCTCGACTGACGGAGGCAAGAGCTTCCGGCTCACCTTTCGTGGCATCTGCCACGACCATGAGCTGCAACCTGGCAATCACAACCGCATCTATCTCTTTGCCAAGTCGAGCAACAGAGACGAATACGAGTTCAAGATGTATCTCTCGGACGATGGCGGAGAGAGTTTCCGTAACGTCGCCCTCCCCATCACGAGTCTTGCGGCAGGCCGGTTGGCAGTGAGTGAAGCTCCTGGTGGCGAAAAGTATGTGTACGCATTGGTTACGGCGTCCTATTACGGCACAGACAATGGCCCTTATGGTGGGCAAGGCACTCCCTACATCTTGAAGAGTACAGATGCAGGCGAAACGTGGATAGACCAAACCGAGACGGGCAACACGGGTAGCTACAAAACGACCTTCTCACCGTTCGTGGACAAAAGTCAGGGCGGACAGGGCTATTTCGACATGATGATTGGTGTCTCCAACAAAAATCCCGAACATTTGATTTATGGTCTCTGCTCCTCCTATCGCGACTTGAAAGGAGGTAAAGGTTGGTATCGCGAAACGGCTATCGGAGGCTATCAAGACCGCGACGGCATGCACCCGGATATGCAGGACATTGCCATTTGTGGCGACGACACTTGGATTTGTACCGATGGTGGTATTAAATACTCCAACAACTTCTTTGAGACCTATGGTCAAGACCGTAACTTCGGTATCTATGCCAGCGAATATGTGGGATTTGGCCAAGGCTGGAATGAAGACATCATGGTGGGTGGTCGCTGGCACAATGGCAATGCAGTGATGGCCAGCCGCTATGGTGCGGGCAATTCGCTGCATGTTAGTGGTGTGGAGCAATCCACTGGCTACGTGATGCTGAGCGACCACAACAAGGTGTATTTCTCAGATGGTGGCATGACCACAATCCCGCAGGACATCAACGGCTACGTGTCGGCCACCTACGACAATTTCCGCGACAAAAAGCCGATGGAGTCTTTGCAAACGAGCAAGGAGTTGGGCTTCGACCCTCGCTATGCCAAGCGCCTCATCATGACCGCTGCGGATGATTATTACAAACTCTTCCTGTCGGAAGACGAAGGACTATCCTTCCGCACAATTCTCGAAACTGACTACGAATTTATCGTTTGCTACGAGTACGCTCGCTCCAATCCCGACCATATCTACGTGGTAGCTGCACAAAGCATTCAGCACTCCACCGACAATGGCAACACGTGGCAGGAGTTCAAAACCCTACCTTTCCAGCTGAGTAATCAGGCAGGCAGTGCCATTGCCATAGACCCACATGACGATAATATCCTTTGGTATACCAACAATACCTATCCTGGACAAGTGGCCTACACCACCGACTTTGGTACTACGTGGCACTATCCCTTGACCAACGAACCAGAGTTGCGCGACCGCAAATTCCAATGGATAGTCCTCACAGGCAGTGAAAATGGCGTCTATCTGACCACCGTGGGCGAGTCGGCCATCTTCTACAAGGACGACCAAACCAACAGTTGGGTTGATTATTCGGCAGGCTTCCCTCCCGGCGCACGTATCACGCGCCTAGTACCTTTCTATAAAGGGGGCAAACTGCGCGCGGCTACTAGCCAAGGTCTGTGGGAAATTCCCCTCTTCCGCGAGCATTTCAAGCCTGTGGCGCAGCCCATAGCCCTAAATCTGGGTGATGGGGATATTAGTAAGACACCAAACATGGAAGTCCAATTCGACAGTTATTCCATCGTAAATCAGGAGAAAGTAGCATGGGAGTGGAGCTTCTCTCCGCAACCGCAGAGTGTTATCGGTGCTGACACACGCAATCCCAAGGTGGTATTCGGCAAGAAAGGCTCGTACGATGTGACGCTGAAGGTCACTACACCGCAGGGAAGTCACAGCCGAACTATCCGCGACATGATAAGAATCGATACGCCGACGGGCATCGAAACGCCCCAGACACCGGAGGTAGAAACCAGCATACGCTATGTTGGAGATGTTCCCGTTCTCGTTTTCCAGACCGAGAAACTGAAAGGCAAGAAGACCTTTACCCTCCACGATGTCAAAGGTATGCTGCTTTACCAGAAGGAGATTCCTGCGGACGAGACGCTGACGGAAATCCCCTTGCAGCAGTGGAAGGGTGGCGTCTATATCTATAGGCTCACCACCGACCATTACAAATATTTCGGTAAATTCCTGAAAAAATAAGTCATTGAATACACTTTCATATAATATATAGAATCAATATGATAAAGAATATATGCGCCTGTGTGGCATTCCTGTTAGTTGGAAGCCCGATTATGGCACAAGACGATGTGTCTACCCAATATCATCCTTATGCTCCGGTGGGCTTTCCAAACAATGCACCACACTGGATGAAGCAGTTGACTGATGTAGAGAACGTGAACTATTACGCCATGCTAGACTCGTTCAACGCCTTTAGGAACAAGCATCCAGAGATGAGACGCAAGACGCCTATGACAAAGGCTGTCATCAATTACTTCACGAGATGGCAGAAAACCTATCATCAATATGTCAACAAAGAGGGCAGAATTGTGATGCCGTCATTCAGCAATTACCGCAAATATGTGGAGGACATGAACGCCCAGAGCCGGAAGAAAGTAGCGACAAGAGCTGTTGGTGGTTCAAGATGGGAGGTACTTGCACCCCTCATGACCTATCTCCCTGGGAAGAAGACTCCCTACAACGGTCAGGCAAACATCCAGCGTTTCGATGTCTTTAAGCAGAATCCCAACATTCTATATGCTGGTGCTGAGACAGGCATGATATTCAAAACCGAGGACAAAGGTTTGCACTGGACCTCCTGCACACCCGACTTCTTCTTCGGTGGCGACATTAAGACTGTAGAGATTTCCTATTCCAATCCTGATAAAGTGCTCATAGGTGCCGGTTCGTTCCTCTGGCTTACCACCGACGGAGGCAAGAACTGGGAAGACATAACACCTCCCCAGCTGCGCAATGTAAGTGCTATGGTGCGCGACGCAGTATTCCATCCCAACGACGACAAGCGCATGATAGTGGGCAATGACAAGGGGCTTTATCAGAGTACCGACGATGGCAAGACATGGCAGAAGCTGCTATCGGGTATGTGCTTCGATGTGAAATACAAGTACGGCAACCCTGATGTCATCTACACCTTGATTAGAAGAGGAACGTATGTGGCCTTCATGACAAGCACTGATGGTGGCCAGTCGTTCCATGACAAGACCCCAACAGGTGTCCAACTGGCATCGGGGCGCATCGGTCTTTCGTCTGCTTCCAAGGGCAGTGAATATATTTATATCCTAGCTTGTAAGTTCGATAATATTTCCGACGCATACAAGGAACCCTACTATTCAGGCACCCCCATATTGTTCAAAAGCACCGACGGTGGCCAGAATTGGGAACATAATGACAACCTAAAGGATAAAATAGCTACTTACGAAATAGGCCGTGGGCAAGGCTACTACGATATGATGATTGCGGCATCTCCGAAAGATCCCGAACAAGTTTTCTTTGGATTGCTCGACTTCTACCGCTCTGATGATGGCGGAAAGACTCTCCAGCATAAGGGTGGATACTCGGGACAGTTCGACATACACTTCGACATGCAGGACATTCACATCATAGATGGCGACACTTGGATATCGTCTGACGGCGGCTTGGTGTATTCATCCGACTTCTTTACCAACCATTCCGACGCGCGCATCAACGGCATCTACGCCTCGGAGTTCCTAGGCTTTGACCAAGGCTGGAATGAAGATGTAATCGTGGGAGGACGCTACCATAATGGTGACATGGCCCAGATGGATAAGTACAATGGTGCTGCTATTCACCTAGGAGGTGGCGAGCAATATACGGGCTATGTATTGCTGAGCGACCCACACCGTGTGGCTTTCTCCGATGCCAACCCCAAAAATGTCATCCTACCCGACGACTGGCACGAACCATTCCAATCCTTCCCCGACTTCTTGCGCTATCCCTACGAGGACACTCTCTATGGCATGGGTATGGAGTTCGACCCACGCTATGCCAAAAGTTTCCTCATTTTCTCCGGATTTGGCGAAGAGAGACAGATATTATGGAAGACCGTAGACGACGGGCAGAGCTTCGTCCAACTCCACAAGTTCCCCTCCCGTATCAACTCGCATGTTATCTCTCGCTCCAATCCAAACAAGATTGTGGTGAATACACTCGACAACCTATACCAGTCGCTCGATGGCGGTGAGACGTTCAAGGCATTTGAGTCGATTCCCCAAGGTGTACGCAATACCATGCAACTGGTAATGGCTATTCACCCACGCAATGAGAATGAGATTTGGATTTCGGCCCTCGACAATCCGGCTTGTATTTATCGCACAACCAACAACGGAAAGACCTGGGAACTGCTGGATAAGGGCTTGACACTACCTACAACCAGCCCAATCTTCCAATCGACCCAGGAGAAAGTGGCCATCCACCGCTTCTTCCTCACAGGCAATGAAAAGAATGCGGCCTATGCAATCGGGTATGTAATGCGCCCGGCAGGTAAACCAGACACATACATCCATCGCGGTCGAGTGTTCTACCGCGACGATACCACCGATGGGTGGCGCGACTACTCAGAAGGGCTGCCACAGGTTATCAGTCTCACGCGCATGCTTCCTTTCTATAAAGATGGCAAAATAAGAATTGCCACCAACAATGGAATCTGGCAAAGAGACCTCGTTGAGCCACAATTCAAACCCATTGCGCAGCCCTTGATATTAAATGCAGGCAAAGCCGACGACACGGGTAACCTGGAACTACACTTCGACAGCTATTCGATCGTGAACCAGAAGAATGCCACATGGAAATGGACTTTCAACCCCCAACCATTGAGCATTTCCGACGACAAGGCACGCAACCCCATCGTTCGTATCGCCCCCGACCAGAGCTACGATGTGACACTCACCGTCACCACTCCCAAAGGCACAGACACCAAGACCATCAAGAAGATGATAGCAGGTACAAAGGATGTTCCCACGGGCATGGTCGGTCAGGAGGTGCTCCAACACGACATACTTCTTTCCGGTAACGTCTACACCAAGGGCCAACAGATAACGCTGCAACCCCAGAACATCGGCGAAGCGTGCCAATGGCAGCTGTTCAACGCCGTAGGAAGTCTGGTCGATACACAAACCCTTTCGGCTACAGAAGCCACGCAAGTGGGCACCGATAAGCTGGCATCAGGCATTTATTTCTATTTAATAACAGGTAAATCATTCAAAAAAACAGGTAAATTACTCATCAAATGAAGCGTATTCAAGTTTTATCCCTAGCCTTGCTGGCAGCCTCTTCGGTAGCTGCCAACAAGGTAGGAAGACTTGATACCACCACCTTCAAACTACAGGAAGTGGTGGTATCGGCCAGCAAGTGGCAACAAAGTAAGCGTGAACAACCCAAGCGAATCAGCACAATTAACTTTCAGCAATTCCTTTTTGAGAATCCCCAGACAGCGGCCGACCTTCTCGACCTCTCCGGATTAGTGTATATCCAGAAGAGCCAGTTGGGCGGCGGCAGCCCCATGATTCGTGGCTTTTCCACCAACAGACTGCTTTATTCGGTCGACGGTATCCGTATGAATACGGCCATATTCCGTTCAGGAAATTTGCAGAATGTCATTTCTCTAGACCCTTTTGCAATGGAGCGTACCGAGGTGTTGTTTGGTCCGGGGTCGGTCATCTATGGCAGCGATGCGATGGGCGGCGTCATGAGTTTCACTACCAAGAATCCCGTCTTCTCGTCTAAGGCAGGAAGAGTGAAGGTGCAGGGTAGTGCTACGGCCCGTTACTCTTCGGCCAACAACGAGCGCACAGGGCATTTCGATGTGAGTGTGGGCGGTCGTAAATGGGCATTCCTGACCAGCTTCAGTTCATTCACTTTCGACGATTTGAAGCAAGGCTCACATGGTCCGCAAGACTATCTGAAGCCTTACTTGGTACAGCGACATAACAACAAGGAAGACATAGCCATCACCAATCCCAATCCACTGGTGCAGTCGCCATCGGGCTATTCGCAAATCAATCTGATGCAGAAAATAGCTTTCAGACCCTCCAAAAACTGGGATTTGCAGTATGCCCTGCACTATTCTGAGACTTCAGACTATGCCCGCTACGACCGACACACCCGTATCAAGAAAGGGCTGCCGCAGTATGGGGAGTGGAATTACGGCCCACAGGTGTGGATGCTCAACCAGTTTACAGCCCAGCACATGGCCCGTAACACGTTCTATGACCGCATGGCCGTGCGCTTGGCCGTACAGCGTTTCGAGGAAAGCCGTATCGACCGTAAGTTCAACAAGAACACACGCAATACGACCAAGGAAGTGGTCGACGCCTATTCGGCAGGCATTGACTTCACCAAGAACATAGCCCGCCACTCGCTCTACTACGGTGTTGAGTATGTGTACGACGATGTTCGGTCGAATGGTTTGGAGACAAATGTGGGCACCAACGAGACCAAACAGGGGCTTGCCCGCTATCCGCAGTCTCACTGGGCATCGTATGCCGCCTATCTGCAAGCCCTGTTCAGGCTGTCGTCGAAGCTGAATCTGGAAGCCGGCTTGCGCTATAACTACTACGACCTGTCGGCCGATTTCAGCAACAACAACTTGGAGCTGGGCTTTGCCCCCAAGCAGTCCAATCGCAAAGGGGCCTTATCGGGCAGTCTGGGACTGACCTACCAACCCTCTGCCGACTGGCTGCTTGTGCTCAATGCAGGCCGCGGTTTCCGCACGCCCAACGTAGATGATATGGGCAAGCTCTACGACTCGGTAGACGGTTCGGTGGTAGTTCCCAATCCCGGATTGAAACCCGAATATGCCCACAACGTAGAGTTGGGCATCGTGAAGACTTTCGGCTCGTTCCTGAAATTAGACCTCTCTGCCTACTACACCCATCTCGACAACGCACTGGTGCGCAGAGATTTCACCGTGAACGGCAAAGACCGCATGCTCTATAAAGGCGAAGAGGCCAAGATTCTGGCCATCCAGAATGCTGCTTCGGCCTATGTGTCGGGCTTCCAGTTGGCTTGCTATGCCACGCTCCCGATGGGGTTCGGCTACAACATGCAGCTCAACCTGCAACACGGCAAGGAAGAGCTGGACAACGGCGAGCGTAGCACTATCCGCCATGCAGCCCCCTTCTTCGGCCGTGCAGCGCTGACCTATCGTTACAACCGCCTCTCGATGGAACTCTACACACAGTTCCAGGCCAAGCGCAGCTACGAAGACATGCCCGAAAGCGAGAAAGGAAAAACCGAGCTATATGCCCTCGACAGCAACGGGCATGTATATGCTCCGGCTTGGTTCACACTCAACGTCAAGGCACAATACAAGCAAGGAAATCATTTCCTCATCAATGCCGGACTGGAGAATATAGCCGACAGACGCTATCGCCACTACAGTTCGGGTATATCAGCACCGGGCCGTAACTTCATCGTTTCGACCACCTACATGTTCTGATATACGTAGCCGTAGGTTGGAACGAAGCAGAAACCTACGGGAAAAGAAAGTAAAATAAGACGAGTCTGAAAGACTCCCCATCACCAGTATATGTTTGTTATAGTATATATTGGAGGGGGAGTCTTTCAGACTTTATTCTGATATCTGCCATGATTCTGTAGGCCTAAAACCCCAACCCGTGTGCTTGTCTCTTGTCTGCTTATCTACTTCAAAAAACTGCAAGGGCTTGGCAGCGTTACTGTCTCGGCTTTGCAGCATTGCTGTTTGGCCCTTGCAGCGACACTGCGGAGGCCTTGCAGTTTTTTGAGTTTATAAGTTTTTTTATCTGCATGGGCGTATTATTCCAGAGTTTTATATATTTTTGCATCGTTCAAACATAACAGCAATTCTTGTAACTTCGCTTATATTATTATTTAACATAACTAATACCATATCATGAACATGAGAACACTGATGGCTCTTTGGAGCTTGATGTTTTTGTGCGGAACGACAGTTTTGGCACAAAACACGGAGAAAGACAAATCTGTTTTTAATCATCTGGCAGCCACTGTCGGCGTGGGTACAGAGGGCGTAGGCATAGGCGTGGCAACCACGTGTACCGACTATCTGGAGTTTGGTTTCGACGTAAACATCGTGCCGGCTATCAAAATCAAGGCCGACTTATCGGTGAGCAGTATCACGGCAGGCAGCGATGGCAGCACCAATCTGGATTTTCGCGAAGTGTCGGTAGATGGCAGTTTTGCACGCACTACTTGTAATTTCAAGGCCAACTGCTATCCGTTTGGCCGGCGCAGTTCGTTTTTTGTAGCTGCGGGTTTCTCCTTTGGAGGGGCTACGCTGCTGAGCCTGGGCGGCCATAGTGACGAAATCAAGGGTCTGCTGGCCAAAAATCCCAGTATGAAGGGCCAACTGGTGGGCGAAATAGACAAATATAATGTGCCGTTCGATGTAAACGGCGACTTGGTGGGCGACGTGCGTGTCAATGCTTTCCGCCCTTATTTCGGGCTTGGCTTTGGGCGGCTTGTACCCAAACGCCGTGTAGGCTGTCGGTTTGAACTGGGCTGTCAGCTCATGGGAAAGGCGAAAATCTATCAAGACGGGCAACTGGTGAAGACGGACGAATCGGACGATGTGAACGATGATATTTCTAAAATCGTAGAGAAGATAACGATTTATCCTGTACTGAAATTTTCTATCGCTACACGTATATTGTAAGCGGTAAATCTCTTGTGGGGTATCGCATTTTCTGATAATCTTCATCGTCGCTCTGGCAGAAAAACGATATATTTGCAGCCTAAAAACTAATCTTAACATGAAACGAAGGCTGGAAATTATCGCCATGCTGTTGCTGGCTGTGGCTTGTGCCAATGGGCAAATTATCGTGAATGACTCCCTTCTGAGGGCAACCTCGCCCAAGATGCTTACCGAAGAGAACAATCCGCTCGTCGACTTTATGTTTACGGCCGACCCTACTGCCGTGGAATATCAGGGCCGACTGTATGTATATGGCACGAACGACCATGAGCAATATCTCAATGCGGACAGGAATACGTATGAGAAGATACGCTCGTTGGTGATGCTTTCGACCGACGATATGGTCAACTGGACTTATCACGGAACGATAGCTACGGGCCATATAGCCCCGTGGATTTTAAATTCGTGGGCACCCAGCATCATTTCGCGACGGGAAGATGATGGAAAGTGGCATTTCTATCTGTATTTCTCTAATAGCGGAGACGGTGTAGGCGTCGTTACGGCCACGTCGCCCGTAGGGCCTTGGAAAGACGTACTCGGCAAGCCGCTGATACGGTCGGGCATGCCGGAGATTGGGGCATGTCCGAATCCTTTCGACCCAGGCGCTGTGATAGACGAGCATGGGCAGGGATGGATAGCTTTCGGTGGTGGGCAGACCAAGGACAGTTTGGCATGGATGCCCGGTACGGCACGAGTGGCCAAGTTGGGCAAGGACCTTACGAGCTTGGAGGGGACGGTGGCCGAAATCAAAGCTCCCTACTTCTTTGAAGCAAGCGAACTGAACTATATCAATGGTACGTGGGTCTATACCTACAGTTCAAATTGGCTGCCCCGAAAAGTGTGGAATTATGCTGATGTGGAGCGTCCGGCCATCTGCACGATGCCTTATATGACTTCGCGTACACCACTACGGTCGGACTCCTGGGTCTATCGGGGCGACTACTTCCGTAATCCTGGAGAGACAGTTCCTCCTCTGACCAATAATCATACGCATCTGCAATGCTATGGCGGTAAGTGGTATCTGTTCCACCATTCCATGTATCTGGAAAAGTATTTCCCCCGTCAGGGTGGCTTTCGCAATATGGGTGTGGAAGAGATAGAGCTGGATGAGGCTTCGGTTACCATTCGTCGTGCGGCAGCTTCTCGAACGGGAGTGCGACAGTTGAAAGCACTCAATCCATTCTTATTGCAGCAGGCAGAAACCACGGCTGCTACGCATAATATTCGTTTCGAGGCGGGAGATGCGCCTGGAAACATGGTGGTGTGTGGAGACGGGAAGCCCGGAGTCATTCGGTTGAAAGGGGTCGACTTCATGCGTGTAGCCCGTCGTTTCGAGGTTTTGGTGAAGGGTGAAGGCCGTATCGACGTGCGTGTCGATGCGCCGCATGGTCCATTGATTGCGTCGATAGACGTGAGGGAAAAGCAGTGGAAGCATAAGCGTGCGCGGGTTTCGACACGCATCACCGGCAGGCACAATCTCTATTTCCTGTTTGAGGGAAAGACATTGAGATTCGATAATTGGATGTTTCTGGCTGAATAGCAGATAGGAAAACAGACTGGTATATAAAAATCATGGCACTCCTACCATTAGGGAGTGCCATGATAAGAAAAACTCATTGCATCTTGACGGTGATTCCGAATGGGCCGGCATCTTTTGATTGCAGGATAATCTGAGCGAGACCATTAAAAGTCTTGACCTGCATGTGGCGTGCATCCGGAATCGACGGACGCTCGGTGTCTGTAAAAGCCGAGTCGCCATTTCCCCAACCGAGGAATCTGGTATTGCCTGTAATCGTAGCGTTGAGCGTCTCACAGGCAGTAGGCACAAAGCGACCTTTCTTGTCGAGCATGGAGATGTTGACAACAGTAACATCACCATATTGTTTTTTCTCCACTTTTGCTTGAACGGCTTTCCCCGTGGTTTCAATACGCCTGGTGGCTGTTTTCTTGCCGTTCTTATAGCCAACGGCTTCGACCGTTCCGGGTTGATAGGCCACTTGCCATGACAGATGGCCGTTCCGCGGCATAGCTTTTTTACCCATCTTCTTGCCGTTTACCCTCAGCTCTACTTCGTCGCAGTTGCTGTAGACCCATAGGTCGATGGTCTCTCCCTCGTGTCCTTGCAGATTCCAGTGGGGCAGGATGTGGAGAGTTGTTTCCTCAGGTTTCCACCACGATTTGAGGTAATAGGCCTCGTCTTTGGGGAATCCGCAATAATCGAATACGCCGAACAAGCTGCCTGTTGCCGGATAGGCGAGTGGTACGGGTTCGCCGCGATAATCGAAACCTGTCCAATAGAACAGGCCCATCAGCCACGGACGTTCATCGTAGAACTTCCATCCTCGTTCAATACGGTTCATACAGCTGTCGTGGTCTAAGTCTGCATAGCGGTTTCTGGAAGGCATACGGCCCTGACTATTGGCGTAGACGAACATGGCATCCTCATTGTCCTTGTCCTTCTGTTTCTTGAACAGCGTGGGCTTTTCGTGGAAATAGACACCGCGCGTGCCACATCCCGACGTCTCTTCACTGCCCAGGGCCAGGCGTTGGGGATAGTTGCGGCGATGCTCGTCTATCGGGTGTTGGGTCACGTAATTGTATCCGGCCACATCCACACCCTTGAGAATCTGCGGGCCACTGGAACTGGCACAGCTTACCAGGCGGGTAGGGTCGGCCAGGTGGAATTGCTCCATCATGTTTTTGGCGATGTTGATACTTCGCTCATCCCATTCGAGTCCCCACTCTTCGTTGCACAGTCCCCAAAGAAATATGGAAGGATGGTTGCGGTGGCGACGAATCATATTCAGCCCGACAGACATCTGGAAGTCGTTCATACCCATGAGTCGGTTCTCTTCGAAGACGAGGATGCCGAGGGAGTCGCACACGTCGAGAAGCTCGCTGGTCATCGGATTGTGGCTGGCACGGTAGGCATTGCAGCCGATGCTCTTCAGCTGTTCCATCCGATACAGTTGCAGTCCGTCGGGGATGGCAGCTCCCACTCCTGCATGGTCTTGGTGGTTGTTGAATCCCTTGAGCTTTACATGCTTTCCGTTGAGGAAGAGTCCTTTGTCCTTATCCATGCGGATGTTGCGGAAACCGGTGCGTGTGATGTAGCTGTCGACTATGCTTCCGGCAACCAGCACTTTTGTCCGTACCTTATATAAATAAGGAGTGTCTGTGCTCCATAGTTGCGGATTCGTAATGAGGGTAGAAGTCGTTGTCGTTTCGCTCTCGCGGCTTCTCAAAGCCTTTCCGGCTACCCTTGATATGGCTACCGTGTTGCCGTTGGGGGCAATAATCTCGTGTTCCAATGTGTAACCGTCCAGCGTTGTGAACAAATCGTTCCTTATTTCGGTCTCCACATATACCTTGGCCGACTTGAAGTCACTGGCAATATCCGAATAGACAAACGTTCCTCCCGTCGTGATATGCACGGGACTGCTCTTGACAAGCCACGTATGGCGATAGATACCTCCGCCTTCGTAGAACCATCCTTCTTCGAAAGTGGCGTCTGCCCGGACACATACTAGGTTTGTACGGTCTGCACCGTTGCCGTATAGCAAATAATCGGTGATATCATAATCCTGCTGTTTATACCCACTCGGTTCTGTGCCTACAAGCACGCCGTTGACCCAGACTTGCGCATTGCGGAAGATACCGTCGAATTGTAGTCTTACGTGTTTGCCACGGTCGCTTTCCGGTAGATGGAAGGTCTTGCGATACCATCCCACACTGCTCTTTGGATATTTCCATCCCACCGTCTTATGCCCATGACTGTAGCTAGCCTCCTCTGCAAAGGGAAGGTCTACCACAAAGTCGTAGGGTAAGTCTACCGTGCGCCATTGCGCACTGTCTTCGCGGAACTTGACAGTATATGGGCCGGCATTGTGAATGGAGTTGGCCTTGGTGAAATAATTGAAGTATTCCGTTCCGCAACCGAAATCTTTCATGGGGTCGGAGGCATCGCCAAAGGCAAAGCGCCATCCCTTGTCGAAGCTGATACGCTCACGTTGAGCGTTCGCCCCAAGTGAAAATGCCACCGTAAAAGCAAATACGGCAGCCATAGCTAGTACACGTTTGATATTCATTTCTTAGTAGATTGATAGTTTTTATGGCATAAAGGTAGCAAAAAGTTGTCATATTGGTGTCGTATCGGAGTGTAAAAAGATGATTTATATCAATTTTGTGGGCTAAAAACGACGTTTTATCGTTAAAAACGCGATTTACATTCATTTTTATTACCAAATGTTTTGGTATCTATTAAATTTGAGTTAAATTTGCAATTCGTAACATTAGAGTTGTGTTTGTGTTATAAGATATATGCAATTTATATGCGTAAGATGTGAATCCGAAACCGCACGGCTGATGAGACGAGGATAACAAGAGAGAGCATTCGACGAGAGAATAGAGATAAAACAAATATATATTATTTAAACGAGAGAGATTTTTATGAAAAGACTAACGTTAATTTTAACCAGTCTCTTCCTTTGGATGGGAATGGCGCTGGCACAAATTCATGTTACCGGAACAGTGACCTCTGCTGAAGATGGACAGCCTGTTATCGGAGCTTCAGTAAAAGTTGTAGGCACAAATACAGGTGCTGCCACCAATTTGGATGGTCAGTTCAGTATGACAGTGCCCAACAACGCTAAATTGGAAATTTCATACATCGGTATGAAGTCGCAGATTGTCAAGGCTGCTGCAAATCTGAAAGTGGTTCTTCAGGCCGACGATCATGTGCTGGACGAAGTGATTGTTACCGGTTATGGTAACTTTAAGAAGTCTTCATTTACCGGTGCTGCTTCAACGATGAATACTGATAAGCTGGCCGATGTGCCGGTTGTATCTATTGAGGATAAGTTGGCCGGTGGTGTAGCTGGTGTGCAGATTACATCAGGTTCAGGCTCGCCGGGTTCGGTTCCTTCTATCCGTGTACGCGGTATGGGTTCTATCAATGCGGGCAACAACCCCCTTTATGTCATTGATGGAACGCCTGTTCAGTCGGGTAATACCAGTGAGTTTGCTTATAGTGATGCCGGAACTAACATTCTGGCTACCATCAATCCTAACGATATTCAGTCTATCACGGTCATCAAAGATGCTGCAGCAGCTTCTCTTTATGGTTCTCGTGCGGCTAATGGTGTCATCGTCATTACTACCAAAAGTGGCAGCAAGGGCAAGACCAGTGTGAACTTCCATAGCGATTGGGGATTCTCCAATATGGCTGTAAACTACCGTCCACAGTTGAATGGTGATGATCGCCGTGCTTTGCTCCTGAAAGGTTTGGAAAACTATTATAGATATGAAGAGGGTAAGAGTGCTGCTGAGGCTGCTACTGCCGCAGCGGGAGATATTGATGCTTTTGCCGCTAAACCTAAAACAGGCTGGACCAACTGGAAAGATCTTCTGTTCAAGAATGGCAGCCATAGCAACTATGAAGTAAGCGTATCGGGTGGTAATGATAAGACTCAATTCTTTACATCGATGGCTTATAACAAGCAGGAAGGTATCATCGCTAATCAGGGTTTAGAGCGTTTCTCAGGTAACTTGAATCTGACTCATAACTTTGGAAAGTTCACTTTGAACGTTACTTCTATGATGTCGAAAATGATACAGCGCCTTGCCAATGAGGGTACTGGCTTTTCTTCTGCCGTTGCCAACTACGCTTTTTTCCAGAACCCTTCTAGTACGGCATACGATGAAAATGGGTCTTATACCCAAGGTCCTGGTTTTGTACGTGTAAACCCTATTTATGAGAATCTGCACTCTAGCGACCGTAACATCGTTCGCAGAATGTTGAATTCGGCTAAGCTGACTTATCATATTGCAAAGGGTCTCGACCTGAGCGAGAAGGTAACTTATGACTATATTGGTGGTCGTGAGACTGTTATCTGGGACCGTTACTCTAACGATGGTAAGTCTTCCAGTGGTGTGGTTCAGCGCATTTTGAACATCTCTGAGCAGGTGAATACACAGACCCAGCTCTCTTATGTACGTTCATTCGGCTTGCATAATCTTGATGCCTTGCTCGGTTTCGAGACAGAAGATTCTCATTATGAATACAACTATATGCACGGTTCACAGTATCCTGGCGAGCTTTATGAACTGGGTAATGCAGGTGAGACATCTTCAGATAGTAATATCTATGGTACACGCCTGACTTCATTCTTGGGGCGTGTGAACTATAACTATGATAATAAGTATTATGCAGGTTTGAGTTTCCGTCGTGACGGAACGTCTCGTTTGGCCCGCAGCAACCGTTGGGGCGACTTTTGGTCTGCATCGGCTTCATGGCGTTTCAGTGCAGAGAAGTTCATGGAATCGACCAAGGATATTCTGACCGATGGTAGATTGCGCGTGTCATACGGTACGAATGGTACACAACCTTCAGGCTACTACTCGTATATGAATCTGTTTAAGTATGGTGAGAGATACGACGGCCAGTCAGGTATGGGTATCGTGAACATCGGTAATCCGAATTTGAGATGGGAGAAGAACCGTACGCTCAACATAGGTCTCGACTTGACTTTCTTGCAGCGTTTCACGGCATCTTTCGACTGGTATACACGTAAGACCACTGATTTGATTTATGACTTGGTGATGTCTGCTGTTCCCGGTTACTTCAATACCAGTTCGGGTGTTGCTACGATGGCTACCAATATCGGTTCATTGAGAAATACCGGTTGGGAACTTACCTTGACTTCCGACAACTTCAATACCAAGGACTTCAGTTGGTCTACAAGCCTGAATTTCTCTCATAACCACAATGAGTTGATAAAACTTGACGGTGAAGCCGATATGGTCCAGGACTCTGATTATCCTCGTGTATTGTTCCACAAAGTGGGTGAATCTTACAATTCATATTATGGTTACGAATATGCCGGAGTAGACCCCAAGACCGGAAACGAGCTTTACTATCTGAACGATGGTACGGCCAATGCCCGCAATACGACAACCAATGCCAATGAAGCTAAGAAAGTTATCCTTGGTAATGCAGAGGCCGCTATCGCTGGTGGTATCACCAACAATCTGCGCTGGAAGTTTATCGACCTTGGTTTCACCTTTACTTATCAGTTGGGTGGCGACGCTTACGACTATCCTCGTTGGCAGCACTCTAACGGTGGTAGTGAACTCTATAAGGGAGCTACGCCATCTTACTACGATCTCTCTAAGATGTGGCAGGGCGAAGGCGATACGGCAGCCAAGTTGCCTAAGTTCCAGTATGGTAGCACATTCGTTTATTCTTCGCGCTGGATGATGCCTTTGGACTATCTGCGTTTGAAGAACTTGACTATCGGTTTCTCTGTTCCTCAGCAGTATATCCGCAACTTGGGTATCAATAAGGCGCGTGTATACTTCTCTGGTGCCAACCTACTCACATGGAAGTCGGCTAACCTCTATATAGATCCGGAACTGCCTGTTACCGGACTTGCAAACTTCCAGACTCCACAGTTGAGAACATATACATTCGGAATTGAAATTGGTTTCTAAATATAAAGCATACCAAAAATGAAAGTATCTAAATTTATATATAGCGCAGTTATCTGCCTGACAGCCGTAACGGGCTTGTCTTCTTGTGGTGATGAGTGGCTCGACCGTCAGCCGTCTGACGGTATCGATGCTGCTACGGCCATTACATCAACGGCCAGTATGGCCAGTGCACGTCTCGGACTCTATTCTGCACTCAAAGGTCGCACATCTGATTATGCAGACTATTATGGTGCCAATATGTTTGTATATGGCGACGTGCGTGGCGAAGATGTTCAGTACGATGCTACCTATGGTGCTGGTCGTGCCGAATTCTATTACAAGATGGAGTTTAAAGGAGGTGACGATTTTACGGCGAAAAATTCAGTATGGCGTTCGCCACTCATTGTTTTGGGACGTGCCAACCGCATCATCGAGGCTGCCAATGGTGATGGAATCACTGATAAAACTGATAACGTTGCGACCATCGCGCAGTATAAGAATGAGGCTAAGGTGATTCGTGCGATGGCCATGTTCGACATTACTCGTGTCTATGGTAAGCCATATTTGCAGGACAATGGAGCTTCTTACGGTGCTCCTATGGACACAGCTTCGCTGGAACCAGCTGCACAGGTAGGTCGTGCTACGGTGGCTGAGTGCTATACTCAGATTATCAAAGACCTGACATCTGCTATTGCTTCAGGTGCTTTGTCTGTCAAGGCTACTCCAGGTTACATCAATGTTTGGGCTGCCAAAGCACTGCTCGTAAGAGTCTACCTGACTAAGGGCGACTACAAGAATGCACTGTCTGTGGCTGAAGATGTTATCAAGAACTCTCCTTATACTTTGTGGACTACTGCTGAATATGCCAATGCATGGCAGAAAGACGACAAGGCTCATACCAATGAGATGCTTTTCGAGCTTTCTATTACCAACTCTACCGACTGGACAGACCGCGAAGGTATTGCTTATCTTTTGACCGAGAATACCGATGCCAAGGATGTTGCCGGCGGTTATGGTGACCTTGTTGTTACCAAGGCATTTTCCGATGTATTGTCTAGTGACGCAAAGGATGTTCGCAACAAAATCCTGTTGAAGGCTACTGCCAGTGCAGAAGTAAAGGCTAAACAATTTGAGGGACGTGCTGTGTATATCAATAAGTATCCCGCACCGGCAGGTAGTGTAGAGGTTCGTACGAACAATGTTCCCTTGCTTCGTCTGTCTGAGGTTTATCTAAGTGCTGCCGAGGCTGCCTTCAAATCTGGTAGCAAAGACAAGGCAACAGATTATCTCAACGCTATTATCAAGAATCGTACCACTGATGCCAGCAAGCAGGTAACTGCTGCTGATATCACCGAAGACCGCATCTACATGGAGCGTCGTAAAGAGTTGGTAGGCGAGGGACAGCGTTACTTTGATGCCCTGCGTCGTGGAGAGAAGATTGTTCGTTACACCAATACAAGTGACAGGGGCTGGCACAGTGTGCTGAATACAGACGCACAGGTAATTGATACTTGGAAGTCGAAGAAGGCATTGCCATTGATTCCACAGAGTGAAATTGATGCTAACCCCAAGATGCAGCAGAATCCTGAATATTAAAAACTCTTCCGTCTTTCCTGTATCGGGAGGATGGAGAATCTAAGGGGGCTGGAGTGATGGCTCTAATACCCCGTTATATAGAGTCTATATAAAAAATAAAAAGAGACGATGTCTTTGACGCCGTCTCTTTTTTGTTACATTGTTCTAGTCTTGTCAAACTCGTTAACTTGTCAATTTGTCTACTCGTCAACTCCAAAACTATTGCAAAATAGTCTGTACCCGCTCTTTCATGTTCGTGATATCGTTTACAGCGCTGATGAGATTTACTATCCCAACACATAGCAAGCCCGATATAATCAAGGTGGCGATGATGATGGAATACTCCTGAATAAAAAGCAGGAAGCAACTCTCTGCCTCGACCGTAAACAGCGGTATGTCGGCAGGCATGTCGAGTATGAATGAAATAATCAGGCCACCACAGATAACCCCCAATGCAAAAGCTGCAAATATACCATTGCGATATCTGCGCAGGCAGGCCTCTTCGTGCTGTTTGAGATACTCTACCGCATCGAGTCGTTTGTTGAGTGATGCCTCAAACTGCTCGTAGTCACAGAATGACGGTTTTGCTGCGAGGAAAAGTTCCTCAAGTCCTTTGTCTTTTATCATACCTTTAATTTTGCTTTTAGTTTATCGCGTCCACGTGATAATTGTTTTTTGACAGCATCTTTTGTGGTCTCGGTAATTGCTGCAATCTCCTTAATGGAATATCCGTACATGTAGAACATGACAATGGCCGAACGTTCCTTGGGAGGCAATGTTCCGAGAGCGATGTAAAGATCTTGGTGCTGAAAGGAAACATCTGCAGACGATGTACCTACCATTCCTTCCGCTTTGTCCAGCTCTTCGAAAGTCTTGGAATTGATCACATGGTTCAAGAATGTGTTATGTGCGATTTTGAAGAGCCACGGTTTAAATTTACCTTTCTCTTGGTAACATGCGGAAGAGAGATAGGCTTTGACTAGAGAATCTTGTGCAATGTCATCGGCATTATCCTTATTGCCACAACACAGAGCGAGCAGGAAACCCCTTAATTCTTCTTGCTCTTTCTGAATCAACGCAATGAATTGTTCTCTCGTCATTAGAATCTAGATGTGTTGCATGTTTCTTTCTTCTGCTTCTATTTCCTTGGTTAACATCTTCTTGCCAAAACGATAAGTGAAAAGGAGTGAGATTCCGATAGCCAGGAAAGCAGTGCCACTTACCCTGATGACTTCCAGAAAGTCTGTCCGGAATCCGCCTTCAGCCCCCATCACCAGGGCAGAAATAAGAAGTCCTATACCCAGAAGAGTCATAATGATACCTCCCTGCAACTTTCTCAGAAGTTTCTCCTTGATAAGTGTTTTGGCCGGACTCATTTTCTTTATCAGGTCTTCTATGTCTACATCGGCATTCTTCTCCAGTGCAGCGAGGATGATATCCTTTCGATTTCGTTCATAGTCCAGTTTTTGTTTATATTGCATAAACAGTATGGCAATAGGGAGAACCACACTCGTACCTAATACGGTAATCATGACTAGTAAATTATTTTCCATTTTCTTTTTGGGTTAATTGGTTAAACTTTTTAAATGATAACTCTGTTCGTCTATATTACAAGCTGGTGGAAGAAAAAGTGACATTACTGTTTCCTGTTTTCAATGATAAAGGTGCAAAATATTCTTGTGATAACCAAGTCTTCGTGTCTTTTTTGTTCGATGACCCTCTCTCCCCATTCAGCTTTTTACCCACAAACGATGGCGGTTTGCAATTTTTTACGTACATTTGCTCACGCAAGACAAACTTGATAGAATAACAGGCTGGCTGTCGTGTGTTTTCTGCAAGGCCTTGGCAGCGATGCTGTTTGGCCTTTGCAGCATTACTGTTAGGGCTTTGCAGCGATACTGCCAAGGCCTTGCAGTTTTCTGATAGGGTCGCGGGGCGATGACACGCATCGACAGGTAGCCGTCGGATATTGGATATATCATCAACAAATTACCTAATAATTAAAAGAACAAATCGAATGAAAAGTAAACTCGTATTGACGATGTTGGCTCTCCAGGTGGTTTTCTGTGCATGGGCGCAACGTGTGCGGCCGGCCATCAAACCTGATGCCAACATAGAGAAACAAGTAAAAGAACAGTTGTCGAAGATGTCGCTGGACGACAAAGTGGGGCAGATGTGCGAGATAACAATAGATGCCATCACCGACTTCTCGAAGGCTAAGACGGGCTTTGCCCTGTCGGCTGCACAGACCGATACCGTGCTGGGTAAATACCGCGTGGGTTCGATTCTGAACGTGCCATTGAGCGTGGCGCAGCCCCCTAAGGTGTGGCGTACGCTTATCAGTGAGCTGAATCGCAAGTCGATGTCGGTCAACGGTATTCCCCAGGTATATGGCGTAGACCAGATTCACGGTGCTACTTACACGATGGGTGCAACTTTCTTCCCACAGCCTATCGTGCAGGCTGCATCGTTCAACAAGAATATTCCTTTCCGCGTAGCCGAGGTTTCGGCCTACGAAAGTCGGGCTTGTCTCATTCCGTGGGTGTATGCTCCGGTGATGGACCTGGGCAGAAATCCCAACTGGCCGCGTATGTGGGAGAGCTTCGGAGAGGACGACTACGTGAACAGTGTGATGGCCGTACAGGCCGTGAAGGGCTATCAGGGCCCTGATCCCAACCATATCGACATGAACCATGTGGCTGTGAGCATCAAGCATTTCATGGCTTACGGTGTGCCGGTGACGGGTAAGGACCGCACGCCCTCGATGGTGACAGAACGCGAACTCAAGGAGCGCTACTTCGAACCGTTCAAGCATTGTGTGGAGAATGGGGCGTTGACGCTGATGGTGAACTCTGCTTCCAACAACGGAATGCCTTTCCATGCGAACAAGAAATTGCTGACCGACTGGCTGAAAGAGGGTCTGAACTGGGACGGAATGATTGTGACGGACTGGGCCGACATCAACAACCTGTGGAGCCGCGAGCACATTGCCAAGGACAAGAAGCATGCCATTGCGATGGCCATCAATGCCGGTATCGACATGAGTATGGAACCGTACAGTGTAGAGTTTTGCAGGCTGCTGAAGCAGGCGGTGAACGAAGGACTCGTGCCGATGAGCCGTATCGACGACGCTGTGAGCCGTATCCTGCGCTTCAAATACCGTGTGGGGCTGTTCGACAAGAAGACGTGGGACAAGCCGGAGAAGATAGCCAAGAACTATCCCGACTTTGCTTCGCCCAAGTTTGCAGAAGAGGCTACACGCTTCGCAGAGGAGGGTGAGGTGCTGCTGAAGAACGAAGGTGGCATCCTGCCTTTGAAGAAAGGTGTGCGTATCTTGGTGGCTGGTCCGAACGCGAATACGCTCCGTGGTCTCAATGGTGGCTGGTCGTACACATGGCAGGGCGACAAGACCGACGAACTGGTAGGCGATAAGTACAACAGTATCTACAAGGCACTGGCCAATAAGTTTGGTGCTGCCAATGTTTCGTTGGCCGAGGGCGTGCGCTATAAGGCCGGCTCAGACTGGGAGGCAGAAGACGCTTCGGAAATAGAGAAGGCTGTGGCTGCTGCCGGCAGCAGCGATGTCATCGTGGCATGTGTGGGTGAGAACTCATACTGCGAGACGCCCGGAAACTTCAACAGTCTGATATTGAGTGAGAATCAGCGCAATCTGGTCAAGGCTTTGGCAAAGACGGGCAAGCCCGTGGTATTGGTGCTGAACGGCGGTCGTCCGCGTATCATCAACGACATAGAGCCGTTGTCGAAGGCTGTGGTGAACGTGATGTTGCCCGGAAACTATGGTGGTGACGCGCTGGCCAATCTGATGGCGGGCGATTGCAACTTCTCCGGTAAGCTGCCGTTCACCTATCCCCGTACTCCCAGTTCGCTGCATACGTACGACTATAAGGTGAGCGAGAACCAGAGCACGATGGCGGGTAATTATAACTACGACGCCAAGATGGATGTGCAGTGGCCTTTCGGTGCGGGCTTGAGCTATACCACTTTCAAGTATGCCAATCTGCGTGTGAACAAGACTTCGTTCGATGTGAACGATGAGCTGACGGTGTCTGTAGATGTCACCAACAGTGGCGAGAAGGCTGGTAAAGAAGCTGTACTGCTGTATTTCTCAGACGTTGTGGCTTCGCTCATACCTGATAACCGCAGCATGTGTGGCTTTGACAAGGTAGATTTGCAGCCCGGCGAGACCAAGACGGTGACTATGAAAGTGCCTGCACGTGCGTTGGGCTTCGTCAACAGCGATATGAAGTGGACGCTTGAAGAGGGCGAATTCCTGTTCCACTGTGGCGACCAGCAGGTAAAACTGAACTGTACGAAGACTGCTGCCTGGGACTAAGGGCAGTTATATCGAGATAAGAAAAAGGCGCATCGGAAGCAGTGAGACTTCCGGTGCGCCTTTGGTTTGTGCCGATATTTTGTTATTCGTCGAAGGGATAGACGATGCCGAGCTGCCGGCGAATCTCGTCCATCTGCTTCATGATGCGGATGCTCTCGGCGTGTGGCATGTAGGGAGATTCGAGCCATCCATGCTCGATGGCCTCGATAGAGGCACGTACCTCATACTCGTAGCCGGTGATGTGGGGCGGATGGAGGATGTGCTTGACGGGTTGATAGTTGCTGTCGTACACCGTGATAGACTGTGGATGGTTGAAGTCTTCGACGATGATTTGGCCACGGTCGCCCGAAATAATGCCCTGTTTATCGGTCTTGGCATACATGGAGCAGCCCAGGAGCGCCATGCGGTTGTCTGGGTATATCTGCGTGATGGAGGTCTGTGCGTCTACGCCTGTGGGCGCTTTGATGCAGTGGGCGTGCATCTCTTTCACCTCTGTACCAAAGAGCATTGCGGCGAAGTTGAGGGCGTAGACACCCAGGTCGAGCAGTGCACCGCCGGCCAGTTCGGGACGTTGCATGCGCTCCACCGTCTGTATGGGGTAGCCCAGATTGGCTGCTATCATGTAGGGAGTGCCGATAATGCCCGAATCTACCAGTTCTTTGAGCGTGGCAGAGAGGGGCAGATAGCGTGTCCAGATGGCTTCGGTGATAAATGTTTTCTGCTCTTTGGCCAGTGCGAAGAGCTGTTCGGCCTGGCGCGCATTGCCCGTAAAGGCTTTCTCGCAGAGCACCGGTTTGTGGTGGTGCAGGCATAGTGAGGAGTGCTCGAAGTGAAAATTGTGGGGCGTAGCCACGTAGACAAGGTCTACATCTGGGTCGTCGACCATAGCTTCGTAAGCCCCGTAGGCCTTCGGGAAGCCCCATTTTTGTGCGAATTCATCGGCTTTCTGCTGGTCGCGCGAGGCGATGGCATAGCATTCAGCCTCTTCCATTCCGGCTATAGTAGCAGCCATTTTTGCGGCAATCTTGCCTGCTCCTATGATTCCAATCTTGTATTTCTTCATATTTAGTAAATTAGTTTAAATTATAAGTATGCACACTTGTACCCTGCGCGGAAGGCAGGTAATTGATGCCCCACCAGCACATCTGCAGCAGTGCGAAGCTGACGATGAGCATCCATAGGGCTGCCTTGGGGTTGCTCCGTCGGTCGAGGCGTAGGTGGATATAAGCCAGATAGGCAAACCAAGTGGCTGCCGCCCATGTCTCTTTAGGGTCCCATGCCCAGTAATGTCCCCATGCTTCTTTGGCCCATAAAGCCCCGAAGAGCATGCCGATGGTCAGGAATGCCCAGCCTACATAGACCAGGTTGTCGCAGATGTCGAACTCCTTTTCGGTGGGGGCGGACTTCTTGATGAACAGCAGATAGCATGCCATGACGAAAGCTGCACCCAAGATGGCGTAGGCAAACATGTAGACGATAACGTGTGGAGCGAACCACGGACTCTGCAAGGCAGGCATGAGCGTCTTGCTGTGTATCTCCGGTTTCAGGATGTTGATACATACAAAGACCGTGGCCAGCAGCGCACTGAAGGCCAGAATCCATTTATAGCGCCACCGCGAATAGACGATGATGCCGGTCAGGGGCAGGAAGAACGAATACCATAGGCGGGTTTCTCCCATCGTGCGTAGGGGCGGACGTTCGAGCGAAATCCATAGTCCGATGATGTAGGTGAGGAACACCAACAATCCTATACCTGTGAGAATATAGGCCGACTTGCCTTTTTCTCTCCATGCAGCATAGGCTCCCACTACCCAGAACAATACCGATATGATAGCGAAAATGATAAACTCATGCCATGTCATAGGGTTATTTCCTCCTTTCTACGTTGTGCTAAAATGAACATCAGAATAGCTCCGGCAAGCATCAGGAAGATGCCTATGTAGACCGTCGGGAGCCACGGGTCGGTCACAAGTTCGAAGATACTCATGTTGCTCCACTTCCCCATTTGCTCGTCATAGCTAAGTTGATAGATTTTCCAACCGGCCACACTGAATGGCTTGTTCACCTCTATGGTGGTGGCGAGATGCTTACCCTGCTTGGTGAACACTTCTACTTCGGAAGCGAAACGCTGTGGCTCGCGGGGTGGGGTGGCCAGACTGACATGCCTGTCGAGGCGTAACACTTCGGCAGGATACATGTAGCTGCCGCCTGTTACCCATCCTTCTACCTTGCGGCCGGTCTTCCCTTGCACGGCCACCACGTACAAAGCACATTCTGCTCCGCGTGACTTCCACTCCTTATAGGTGTATTGTGGTGCTTTGTGCGGGTCTTTATTGGGTTTCATGCGAGGGGCAGCTTCGTCGAAATATTGCGTCACTTGAATCGTCCATAGACCCAGAGTGCCCTCTTTGAACTTTCCGTCAATGAGCAGAGTCTGTGGTTTCTTGCCCATCGGCATGTTGTTCTTATTGTCGACGAGCACCAGC
Organism: Prevotella mikamonis; assembly: GCF_055381405.1. Taxonomy (NCBI): domain Bacteria; kingdom Pseudomonadati; phylum Bacteroidota; class Bacteroidia; order Bacteroidales; family Prevotellaceae; genus Prevotella; species Prevotella mikamonis. The sequence continues at coordinate 1,989,480 of NZ_AP035785.1, read as the reverse complement.
TTCGGGGAATATTCGTCGATAGAGAAGCGGTTCAACTGGAGTGCCAAAGGCAGCTCGTGCATCGTTCCGCGATCGTCGAATGCACGCCATTCGGGCTGCCCTTCCATGCAGTACATCTTCAACCGTTGCATATCGGCACTGCCCAGCGTACCGCATACGACGACCAGAAAGAGTCCGAAGTGGCTGATGATAGCCGGTAGGGCGCGCCGGCGAAAATGAATGAGCTGATGAATCGTGGCCATCCCGACGATGAGCGTCACCCATAAGTAAGTCAGGATGAACGGCCATGAACTCAGCATGCGGGTGAATCCCAGTGCATCGGTGGGTGCATGGTCGCTTGGAAGCTGCTTCACCAGTCCCATGATGACTGTCAGCAGGGCCGCGTAGGCTACCGCCGGCACAGCCACTTGCGATGTGGTCATGAAACGAAGAACGTAGATTCTGCCTCTGAGGGCATAACCTACGCCTATGATTATCAAGATGATGGCCAATAAAAGGATATTCACCGGCCACGCCATCAGCGACCAGTCAATGCCTCCTATAGTAAGTTGAAGCAAGATGCCGGTAAGCAATAAGCCCGCCCCGATGACGCTTCCCTCTATGATTCCCCAAGGTTTTTTCCACATACGTGTGTCTCTTTAGTATTGAACGAGAGTTAACAGAGGCTCTGTCTATGGCCCGATAGGCCCTCCTGTAGCTCTGTTAACCCTCGGAAAAAAGTCTCTTTTCTCTATCAGCCCTTACATGGGTTGTGTGATGAATCGCTTGTTCTGACGCGCCTTCTCTACCCAGCCAGGGACGACGGTCTTCAGGAATTCCTGCTTCTTTTCCTTCAATAGCGGCATGTTCAAGCCGATGTAAGCCTGTGCCTTAGCCTTTGTCGATATGTCGGGCAATGGAATATCGCCGGTAAATCCGTGGCGTGCCACGACCTTAGCCACCTGCAAGCGAGCGTCTTTGGCATATTCCATTGCGTCGGCAAGCAGTCTCATCACCTCCTGTGGAGCGTGGAAAGCTGCTCCATGACTGGCCAATGCGTAGTCCCAACGCCACTGGCTCTTGCGCAAGTCGGTGAGAACGTGTTTCATCTCTGTGTCTGTAGCACCCTTGTCCCATGCAAACTTGGCCTCAATATGGGCATAGGCCAACTCCGAGTTCACCTTGACAGCAAAGTCATAGACCTTCTTCTGGCGCTCGTAAACGTTCTGGCGGAGCGTTTCGGCATCCTGTCTGTGACATGTCTGACAGGTGCGGTCGATATGTGCCAAGGGACTCATGACATGATGATCGGTATATTTGATACCGCCTTCCTGCATGTAGGGCATGTGGCAATCGGCACAACTGACGCCACGCTGACCGTGGATTCCCTGTAGACTCATCTCGTATCCAGGGTGCTGAGCTTTCAGGATAGGCGCTTTAGACAGCGGATGTATGTAGTCGTAGAAGCCGATACTGTCGTAATAAGCCTCTGCCGCTTCGCAGGTCATACCTTTCTCTTGCGGGAAGTGCAGATAGTTCCCGTTTTCCTTTTCGAAGTAGTATTCGGTGTGGCACTGTGCACATACGAGCGAGCGCATCTCCTGATGACTGGCCTTGTGAGCATCTTTGCCCACGCGTTGCCAAGCCTCGTAGAGTGCCGGTCGAGCCGGTCGCAACTCCATCGTGCGTGCATCGTGGCAGTCGGAACATCCCACGGTGTTCATCATCTGGTCGCCCCAGTCGCTCCACTTTGCTGCATAGAAAGCGCCGATACCCTTCTCGCGCATCAATCGGGGTACGTCCGGCCCCTTACACGTCCAGCATGTACCGGGTTGCATCTCCTTTCCTCCCTCCACGCCGGGTGCTCCTGTGCGCAGTATCTTGCGCAAGTCGTCGAGACAATGACGGTGTCCGCGCGGTGTATTGTAGTTTTGTGAGAACGCATAGCCTGCCCAGATAACACAGATGGTGGGTTGTTTCTCCAAGATGTCTACTTCTCTGGAACCATTGTATAGGCTCACGAACGAGGTGTCTTCCGTCATCGACCACGTCTCATACTCGCGTGGGAAGTCTTCTTTGAACTTTTCATTTTGTGCCACGATAGAGTCGTTGAACATCGTGCGACGATTGTTGAACACACTCGCTACTTCGGCCCGACGTTCCAACAGCGAACTGACGATGAGTCCAAGCACGAATACTATGACCATAGCTCCGCCGAATAGGAGCCATCCCTGCCAACGTTTTAATTGCTTTGCCATATCTATGATATTTTGATTATTCGTTAAATCGTGATGTTATTTTGTAGAGTGTCCCAACAGATGTTGCAGCCAGTCGGGCACGGGTGAGTCGGGTAGCGGCGTCTGGGTTTCGCCCCAAGGCGTGCTCGACAGTGTGTTCATGCCGCCGTGCGGCACGTTGCGATGGCAGTCCCAACAGGCCATTCCCTCGCCTCGCTTGGCCATCATGTAGTCTATGCGGCCCGTCTTGACAAACTCCTGATTCAGTTGTTTGTGGCAACGGATGCAGTTGTCCATGATGACTTCGGAGCTTGCGGTCTCGGCCTTGATAGCCTGGTCTTCGCTGTTGGTTACAAAATAGGCCACATGCTTCATACCGTCTACCCCCTTGAAGAGATATTTCATGGCAATGTTCTGGTGTGGTACGTGGCAATCGTTGCACGTTGCGTCCCGTCCATGACTTGAGTGCTCCCATGTCTGGTAGTAAGGTGTCATGATATGACAGTTGACGCAGGCCGCCGGGTCGTCGCCAATAAGATAGGTGTGCATGCGCAGGAGGTATAAGAAGAGCGCTATCAGCCCCACAATAATACCGCTGATGACGAGCAATATTATCTTCTGTCTCTCCGACAGGCGGTCTTTCCATGTGATGAGCTTACGAAAATCCATAGGCCATAATCAGATTATTGTTCGCAAATATAACTATAAATGAGGATATACTCTGTCAATATTTTAGAAAAATATCCTAATTTATGAGGAAAAATATACTTTTTCTCGTTCGCAAAAATTTATGTACCTTTGTTGCCATATGAGAATAGGCAATATAGAATATGGTTCGCGACCGGTGTTTCTGGCGCCGATGGAAGACGTTACCGACATCGGATTCCGACTGCTGTGCAAACGCTTTGGGGCCTCAATGGTGTATACTGAGTTTGTGAGTGCCGAGGCTTTGGTGCGCTCTATCAAGTCGACGGTGTCTAAACTCACCATCAGCGACGACGAGCGACCGGTGGGAATACAGATATACGGGCGCGATGTAGCATCGATGGTAGAAGCTGCCAAGATTGTGGAAGAGGCCCGGCCCGACGTGATAGACCTGAACTTCGGCTGTCCGGTGAAGAAGGTGGCTGGTAAGGGAGCTGGTTCGGGCATGCTGCGCACGATTCCGCTGATGCTCGACATTACGCGCGAAGTGGTGAAGGCCGTGCACACGCCGGTGACGGTGAAGACGCGACTGGGATGGGACACGAACAACCTCATCATACCCACTCTGGCCGAACAGCTGCAGGATTGCGGCATTCAGGCTTTGACGATTCATGGTCGCACCCGCTCGCAGATGTATACTGGCGAGGCCGACTGGACGCTGATAGGCGAGGTGAAGCGCAATCCGCGCATCCATATCCCTGTCATCGGCAACGGCGACATCACTTCTGCCGAACAGACCGCCACTGCCTTCGACCGCTACGGGGTAGATGCCGTGATGGTGGGACGGGCTACTTTCGGCTGTCCGTGGATATTTAAGGATATCAGGGATTATCTGGATGGCCATACCGATGCCACACCATTGACGCTCGATGAGAAGATAGACGTACTCGAAGAGCAACTGCGCATCAACATCGAGCGCATAGACGAATACCGCGGTATCCTGCACACGCGTCGGCATTTAGCTGCCAGTCCCATCTTCAAGGGGGTGCCCGACTTCCGCCAGACACGCATTGCCATGCTGCGGGCAACGAAAGCCGACGAGCTGATGGAGATTCTCGAACAGTGCCGGGAACGCCTGAAGGGGGTAGAGAGTCAGGCAGGATGACGGGGAATGTGGTGCGGACAGAAGTGGAATCTGTCGCAGCCCAACAGCTCAAAGCCTTATGTTTTTAGACAAAAGAACAGAAGAACATAAGGAAAGAAAACATGGGAAATAACTGGTAAGAGACATCATTGTCCCACAACTCAAAAACGAAAGAACTCACATACTTACAGACTCAAAAAACTGCAAGGCCCCGGCAGTGTTACTGCGGAGGCTTTGCAGCAGTGCTGTTTGGGCTTTGCAGCGATGCTGCCGAGCCTTTGCAGTAAATTAAGGGTTACAGTTTCTCGCCACAATGCTTGCAGAACCGGTCTTCGGGTTCTACCTTGTTGCCACATCGGGGGCATGCTCCATGCTCCACTTTCCTGTTCGTGTCGTCTACGAACGTGGCTGTGACGATGCCCGTGGGGATGGCGATGATGGTGTAGCCCAGCAGCATGACGAAGGCCGAGAGCAGTCGGCCGAGGGGTGTCACGGGCGTGATGTCGCCATAGCCCACGGTGGTCATGGTGACGATGGCGTAGTAGACGGATGTTCCAAGGTCGGTGAACTGGGTGTTGGGCTGGTTGCCTTCGACGAGATACATGAGCGTGCCGATGCACGTCACGAGGATAAGCACGAACATGAAGTACACCATGATTTTGCGCATGCTGCGTCGCAGGGATTGCAACAGCAGATAGCCCTCGTTGAGAAAGCTGAAGAGCTTGAACACCCTGAAGATGCGGATGAAGCGGAACGAGCGCAAGAGCATCATGTAGCGCGCGCTGGGGAAGATGATGCTGAGATAGGGTGGAATGGTAGAGATGAAGTCGATGATGCCGAAGAAACTAAGTGCATAGTCTCTCGGCCGTGGCGAACAATAGAGCCGGGCGCAGTAGTCGATGGTGAAAAGCAGGGTCATGAATGCCTCCAGCACTTCCAGGATATGCTTGTAGGTGAGGGCCAGCGACTGGATGCTCTCTACGAATGCCACGATGATGCTGAGCAGGATGACGGCGATGAGGGTCACGTCGTAGGCCTTGCCTTCGGGGGTGTCGGCCTCGAAGATAATCTTGTAGAGCCGCTCTTTTTCCATCCATATTGGTTTGTTCATATTGCAAAAATAGTAAATTTTCGGAAACCTCGGATGTAGAGGGGTGAAAATTGCTGAAAAGGCATGTTTCTTTATCCATTCTCCCTTTGCCGTTAGTCGTAAAAATCGTAACTTTGCAACATATTTCAGGAGTGCTGCGCCCGACCGAAAGGATATGGAAGCCGGAGGATGCACGTCCTGGTTAGGAACATAAAACAACAAAAACTAAAAAATACTTCAATTATGGCAAAGAAAGCGCTATTGATGATTCTCGATGGATGGGGACTCGGAAAGCATGGAAAGGGAGACGTTATCTATCAGACACCGACTCCTTATTTGGATTATTTGACAGCTACATCGGCCCACTCACAGCTGATGGCTTGCGGCGAAGACGTAGGTCTGCCCGACGGCCAGATGGGAAACTCTGAGGTGGGGCACTTGAATATCGGTGCAGGTCGCATCGTGTATCAGGACCTGGTGAAAATCAACCGTGCCTGCAAAGATGGTTCTATCAGCCAGAATCCCGGTATCGTGGCTGCCTATAGCTACGCACAGAAGACAGGCAAGAAGCTCCACCTGATGGGCCTGACCTCTACGGGTGGCGTGCACTCTTCGCTCGACCATCTGTTCCGTCTGGTAGAAATCGGTAAGGAGTACGGACTGAAAAATCTCTTCGTACACTGCTTCATGGACGGTCGCGACACCGACCCGAAGAGTGGTGTGGGCTATATTCGCGAGCTTACCGACGTGTGTGCCAAGAACGATGCCAACATTGCCGACATCGTGGGCCGCTTCTATGCGATGGACCGCGACAAGCGTTGGGACCGCGTGAAGACTGCCTACGACCTCTTGGTGAACGGCGTGGGCAAGGCAGCCGACGATATGGTGAAGGCTATGGAAGAGAGTTACGCCGAGGGTGTGACCGATGAGTTCATCAAACCTATCGTCAACAGCACCGTAAACGGTAAGGTGGAAGAGGGCGACGTGGTTATCTTCTTCAATTATCGAAACGACCGTGCCAAGGAAATGACACAGGTGCTTACACAGCAGGATATGGATGAACAGGGCATGCACACTATTAAGAATCTGCAATACTTCACCATGACTCCGTATGATGCCAACTTCAAGAACGTGACAGTGCTCTTCCCGAAAGAGAACGTACAGAATACGCTGGGCGAATATCTGGCAAGTCTGGGCAAGAAGCAGTTGCATACGGCCGAGACCGAGAAGTATGCCCACGTGACATTCTTCTTCAATGGCGGTCGCGAAGCGCCTTACGAGGGCGAAGACCGTATCTTGGTGGCATCGCCGAAGGTGGCTACCTACGACCTGAAGCCGGAAATGAGCGCTTACGAGGTGAAGGATAAATTGGTGGGAGCTATCAAGACCCAGCAGTACGACTTTATCGTGGTGAACTTTGCCAATGGCGACATGGTGGGCCATACGGGTATCTACAATGCCATTGCCAAGGCTGTGCATGCTGTAGACAACTGCGTGAAAGAGGTGGTAGAAACAGCGAAGGAGAACGATTACGAAACAATCATCATCGCCGACCACGGCAATGCCGACAATGCTATCAACGAAGACGGCACGCCTAATACGGCTCACTCGCTGAACCCCGTGCCGTTTATCTACGTGACGAACAATAACAGCGCCACGGTGAAGGAAGGTCGTCTGGCCGACGTAGCACCGTCAATCCTGCATATCATGGGATTGGAGCAGCCTGCCGACATGACTGGTGAGAACCTGATTTCAGATACCGGTGAGTTTGTTGCTGCCAAGTATTAAGCTCACTGATATATAAAAAAACGCGCCTGCATGATAACATGCAGGCGCGTTTTGGGTTTATATGGTGAAGAATTATAATTCTTCGAGTAGCTGTTGAATTTCCTTCTTTGTGATGGTGCTTTGTTCTTCTTTGTCGTAGATGGCTAATAAGGTGATGATACCTTCTTCAATGTCGATAATTGTAGTGTAAGTGATAATTCGTGCACCATGACTTTTGCCTTTCCCTTTATCACTAATCTGCATTCTAATCTTGCGGATACCTCCTCCTAAATCTGCACCTTGAGTAGGATTAGCTGATATTGAAGCAAGAAATGCTTCGAAGTCTCTGTCAAGAGAATGGTATTTCTTATGAAGTCGTTTAAACGACTTTTTGAACCTAGTACCTAATTCAATAGCGTATTTCATTGAGGAAATCTTGTGCGCTTTGAAGTGTTATTTTTTTCTCTCTGGCCATCTTCGCTTCTCTTAAGCCATCTCTGATGTCATCAAGGATTTCTTCTTTTTCAGCCTTACTCATCTTCGAAGTCTCCTCTTTCTTTAGCTTGTTAAGGTACTTGTGCAGTTTTTTCAGCGCATCCGTATTTCCAAATAAGGATGCAACATCGCGTAAAATGGATTGCTGTAACTCTAATGACTTGTCCATAGTTTTCTTCTTTATAGGCAAAGATAATGATTCTTTATTGGTGCAGCAAATTTTTTTAGTAACTTTGTGGGCAAAAGAAATGTGATGGATGTAAAGATAGAAGAGTCGTGGAAGGCGCATATCGGTGCTGAATTTGAGAAGCCGTATTTCTCGAATCTGACTGATTTTGTACGGCAGGAATATGCGCAAGGAGCATGTTTTCCGCCGGGGCGATTGATTTTCAATGCTTTTAATCTGTGTCCTTTTGATAAGGTGAAGGTAGTCATTATTGGTCAAGACCCGTATCATGAGTACGGGCAGGCTCACGGACTCAGTTTCTCTGTGAACGACGGCGTGCCGTTTCCACCGTCTTTGCAAAATATTTTCAGGGAGATAGAACAGGATTTGGGACGGCCTGTCCCGACTTCGGGAAACCTCACTCGATGGGCCGAACAAGGGGTGTTGCTGCTGAATGCCACGCTCACGGTGCGTGCCCATGCAGCCGGAAGCCATCAGCGCCGGGGATGGGAGACGTTTACCGATGCCGTGATTCAGGCATTGAATCGGGATAGAGACCATTTGGTCTTCATCCTATGGGGTGGGTATGCGCGCAGCAAAGTGTCGCTGGTAGATCGTTCGCGGCACTTCGTGTTGGAGTCGGTACATCCCTCTCCGCTCTCGGCCAATCGTGGTGGTTGGTTTGGAAATCATCATTTCTCGCGGTGTAATGCCTATTTGCAGGAGCATGGTATTGCACCGATACAGTGGTAGGAAGAATGGATAACGAATTACATATTATACAGATAGGGGATGTACTGGTGTCGCCGGACATCTTTACAGAGAAGTTTTGCTGCGATTTGGAGAAGTGTAAAGGCATCTGCTGCGTTGAGGGCGATGCCGGAGCACCGGTAACTTTAGACGAAATAGGGGGAATAGAAGACTCGCTGGATGCTGTCTGGACTGATTTGTCGGCATCGGCCCAGTCGGTGATAGACCGTCAGGGGGTGGCCTATAGCGACCGCGATGGCGAGTTGGTAACAAGTATTGTTGGGGGGAAGGACTGCGTTTTCACCTGTTATGAAAACGGAATGTGCCTCTGTGCATTGGAACGTGCCTATAGAAAAAAGGCTTCACGATTTGTGAAGCCCATCTCTTGTGCACTTTATCCCATACGCGAAAAGACGTTTAACGACGGTACGGTAGGACTGAACTATCATCGTTGGGAAGTATGTAAAGATGCCGTTGCGAAGGGCAACGAACTGAATTTGCCGATATATCGGTTCTTGAAAGAGCCTTTGATACGCCGTTTTGGTGAGGCTTGGTACGCAGAGTTGTGCGCCGTGGCAGCCCAGCTGCTGGGCTTATGATTTCCTGTATTCTGTGGGAGACATGCCTACATGCTCCTTAAAATATTTGCCGAAGAAGCTCTGATTGGTGAAGTTCATCTCTTCGGCAATCTCTTTGATGCTCTTCATCGTGTGCTTCAGCTGTACGCGAAGCTCTAGCGTGACGTACTGGTCAATCCATTCATTGGGAGTACGGTGGCTGACTTGCTTGATGACTTCTGACAGATACTTCGGTGTGATGTTCATTTGGTCGCTGTACCAGCTTACACGTCGCTTCTTGCGATAGTGTTGCTCTACCAGTATGATGAAGTCGTTGAAGATTTCGTTGGCACGGGGTTGTCGGGGGTTGGATGATGTATGGAGGTGGTAAATCACGTTACTGATGTCGTAAATCATTGTGGTCAGCAACGATTTAGTGGTCTCACGACGGAATTGGTGGGCCTTGTTGTCGACTTTCCGTTTAAGAATCTGGAAGTAATTGTAGAGTATCTGGGCTTCTTTATGCTGTAATCCGAAGACAGGATGGTTACGTGCAAAGAGGTAAAGATAGGAGAGATCGCGAATGCTGGCTACGATTTCGTAGAAAAAGTCGTAGGACAATACGATGGCCGTAGCTTTGAAATCATCGCTTAATACGTAGTTGTTGGCTACCTGACCTTCACTGACTATCAGGATATCATCGGTCTGGACAGTGTGCGCTACCGTATCAATGGTGTAGTGGGCAACGCCTCTTGAGCATAGTGCCATAAACAGACAGTGCATTCGGCGTGGCTCATTGGGGAAAGGAATGTGTTCCAGATTGTCTATCAGAAGTATATCATCTGCTATATGACTTCCTTGATATAACTCTTTAATAGATTTAATAGTAATTTCTTCTAATCGTTTACTCTCCATAGTCCATGATATTACTTGATTTCACAAAGATACGAAATAGTATTGATTAAAAAAAGTTTTATGTATGTTTTTAATCGTTCCAACATTTATGCCAACGGCTCTTGATGGCAATTCCTTCTACTTTCTGTATTTGTGAACGACGAAAAGAGGCATCGCCACTGATACATACCAATCGGCAATCAGTGGCGTGTAAACGGCGGAATATCTGCTCGTCCATCTGTCCGCTACAGATGTATTGCGAGCCATCTACATAGATGCGCTCGCCTGGAGTGGCATCCCTGAGCGTGATGCGGACATATCCTTGGAATCCTGTTCCGAACTCATAATACACCGAGTCGCCCTCTGCATTGAAGTACAGGGGACGTATTTCTTCGGCAATCGCTTCTTCTTGATAGAACGATTGCTGCCAGAGTATAGGTTGATTTGAAGGAGCTGGTATCCTATTGGCAGGATACCAGCAGGCCAATGATTCATCGGTTGTGGGGTAGGTGTATTCTTCTGATGTGCCATCTTGGACTTGTCGCCCATCCGGTAATAGCGAGAAGGCTGTAGGACGGCACAGCCATCCCTCGCTTCCATCGTAGCAAAAACGCTGTCCGTCGGCCCATTTCCCATAGAACAGAAGGGCCAGTTGTGCCCTGGCTGTTCCATAATTGAGGGGCGAACAACATACGGTGACGATGTTGTCTTGCGCTTGTAAGAAGCGTGTCACGTCGAAAATATGGCCTATACTGCCCGCTTTTCCACCCTCTCGATAGGGTAGTCGATAGGCCGTAGACACATCATAACCGTTGATGTAAAGTCGGAAATAGCCTGTTGTAGCGATGCTGATGGTGGCCTGTGTGGGACGTTCGTGGAGGCGATAGGTGTGCCGAAACCACATAAGTTGGGTGCTGTCTGCCTGTAAGGCCGACATCCATTGCATGCCAAAGTCTTGTGCCGAGACTGTCAGAAGGCTGAACAGCATCAAGAATAACGTCCAATTTCTCATTCTATAACGGTGGTCTTGCCTTGCTTGATGGTCACTTTCTTGATACGACCGTTGTATTTTACCGCTATCAAGCGATTGGTTTTACCCTTCAGGCTGGCTTTCACCACCTTGCCATTCCGCCACACCATGTCTACTTCATAGCCTCCACGAGCACACAATCCGTTCACAGCGCCGTTTTTCCAAGCATCGGGTATGGCCGGGAGAAGTTCTAGCCAGTCTTCTGAACTCTGCACCAACATTTCGCAAACGCCGGCTGTTCCACCGAAATTCCCGTCAATCTGGAAAGGTGGATGGGCGTCGAACAGGTTAGGGTATGTCCCTCCCGACCGTCTGCGGTCAGCCCCTTGATAGTTGTCGGGCGATACGTAAGTGAGCAATTTCTGGAACAATCGGTAGGCCATCGTGCCATCGTGAAGTCGTGCCCAGAGGTTGATGCGCCATCCGGTGCTCCATCCTGTGGTCATGTCTCCTTTGATTTCCAGACTTCGGCGAGCTGCCTGGGCCAGTGCAGGAGTCTCTGCCACATTGATATGGTGGCCGGGGTAGAGTCCGATGAGATGGGATTGATGGCGATGTGTGAAGTCCCAGTCGTTCCAATCATAATACCATTCGTTGATGTCGCCCATGTGTCCGATGGTGTAGGGGCGCAATCGTGCGAGTGCATGGTCAATCTCCCGCTTCAGTTTCTTGTCGCCGGGAGCAGTCAATGCAATGGCTTTCGACGTGTTGGCAAATAGTTCTCGCAGGATGGCAAGGTCGGCTGCGCCACCGTAACAGGTCGTTCCGTGGTAGCCTTTATCCGTCTTGTATTCATTTTCAGGCGACGTACTGGGGGCTGTGATGAGTTCTCCCGGCTTGTTGGGATTCTCTACCAACCAGTCCAACATGAATTCCGATGCCCCTTTCAATAGCGGCAGTGCGGTGGTTTTCAGGAACTCCTTGTTTTGTGTGAAAGCGTAGTGTTCCCACAAGGCTTGCGACAACCATGCGCCTCCCATGTTCCAATTACTCCATTCCGGGCTCTCCCTTTTCTCGCCTACAGGGTTTGTCATGGCCCACAGGTCGCTGTTATGACTGGAACACCATCCTCTGTTGATGCCGTAATAATGATGTGCCGAGACACGTCCATTGGCTGCCAAGCCTTTCATGAACGAGAAGAGTGGCTGGGTCATCTCGCTCAGGTTGCTCACTTCGGCAGGCCAGTAATTCTCTTCCAGATTGATGTTGACAGTGTAGTTTCCGCGCCACGGAGAGAACAGGTGAGTGGTCCAGAGACCTTGTAGATTGGCCGGGACTCCGGGAGTGCGCGACGATGAGATGAGCAGATAGCGCCCAAATTGTGTGTATAGCGTTTCCAGATAGGCATTACCACCACCCTTATCGGTGTAAGTCTTCAGTTGTTCATCCGTCGGGATGGCATTGTAGTCGGTCTTGTCGTCCAGAGTTCCGAGTGCCAGTTTGAATCTTTCAAAGTATTTGCGATAGTCTTCCACATGGCGACGGCGCAATGTCTCATAGTTGTAATTCACCGTATGCCAGGCCTCATCCATTGCCATTTCAATATAGGGTGAGCCTTCTTTCACGGGATGCTTGTCGAAACCGTTGAAGCTGGTTTCGTTGACGATGTAGACAGTGGCTTCTGTCAGCCCATCCAGATAGATGGTAGAGTCGCGGAAGCTCACTTTCCCATCCTTGCCGTCCACCTTGACGACGGTGCAGAAATGGATAGAGTTGTTGGCGTCGCCCATCGCATGTCCGGTCATGGTAAGTTGTCCGGCCGATGCTTTTACCTGATGCGGAACTTGCGCGGTAAGTGTCATCTTCGTGCGTATGCCACCTCTTTTGTCGGCTTTCAGGTGAATGGCAATGAGTTTGTCGGGATGCGAAGCGAAGTATTCGCGTGTGTAGTGAATACCGTTTTTTCGATAGCTGTCTTGGCAGAGTGCACTGTCCAGGTCGAGTTGTCGCCGATATTCGGTTGCCTCTCCACTGCTCAAGTCATGAAAATGCAATGTTCCCAGTGGCTGGTAGAACTGGGAATTAGCCCCCTGTAGGTGTAGTTGCAATGAGTCGGCCAGTGCATAGTCTTCCCTGAAGAGCGCTTCTCTCACCTTGGGCAACCATCGGTAGGCCGTACTGTCGGTGGTGTTGTCCACAGGCTTGCCCGTCCAGAAAGTCAAATCGTTCAGGTATATCGTGTTGTCTTTCACCCCTCCATAGATGAGTGCACCCAATTTCCCGTTACCGATGGGCATTGACTCCTCGAAGAAGTCGGCCGGTCGGTTGTACCACAGTTTCAGGGCTGGTTGTATGGTCTGTCTTGCGGGCATCGGCAGTGCGACGATACCGAGGATCAGGAGTGTCAATATTTTCTTTCTCATGAGATGTTCAGCGATTAGGTTTCTGGTCTGCAAAGATATATAATTTTGCCTCGAAATGCAAGAAGGAGAGCATGATGTGCTCTCCTTCTTATATATTATATGTACGCGTACAATGCTATGCGTCGATGTTGGCATAGGTCGCGTTCTTCTCAATGAATTCCCTACGCGGCTCCACGTCGTCGCCCATCAGCATCGAGAAAATCTCATCTGCATCGGCCGCATTCTCTATTGTCACCTGTTTGAGCAAGCGTGTGCTGGGGTCCATTGTCGTTTCCCACAGCTGTTCGGGATTCATTTCACCCAAACCTTTGTAGCGCTGTGTGTGGATATTCTTGTCGTCAGGTCCTGTGGCATACTTGTCGAAGTAGGCCTGGCGCTGCTGCTCTGTGTAGCAATACTCGCTGTTCTTGTTCTTATACGAGCATTTGTAGAGCGGTGGGGTAGCGATGTAGAGGTGTCCCTCTTCGATGACCTTCGGCATGAAGCGATAGAAGAGTGTCATAATCAGCGTGTCGATGTGCGAGCCATCGACGTCGGCGTCGGTCATGATGATAATCTTGTCGTAGCGCAGTTTGTCGATGTTTGCTTCGCGATCGTCCTCGCCATCCACACCGAAACGCACGCCGATACTCTGGATGATGTTCATCACAGACTCTGCCTCGAATACGCGATGCCACTGTACTTTCTCCACATTCAGAATCTTACCGCGCAAGGGTAGGATGGCTTGTGTGTAGCGGTCGCGTCCCTGCTTGGCCGAACCGCCGGCCGAGTCACCCTCGACGAGGAATATCTCGCTGTTCTTCGGGTCTTTGTTAGAGCAGTCGGCCAGCTTTCCGGGCAGTCCGCTGCCACCCATCACGCTCTTGCGCTGTACGCTCTCGCGAGCCTTGCGGGCTGCGATACGTGCCGTAGCGGCCAGCACCACCTTCTCGCAAATCTTCTTGGCTTCGTTAGGATGCTCTTCCAGATAGTTGGCCAGTGCCTCGCCTACAGCCTGCTGAACAGCTCCGGAAACCTCGCTGTTACCCAGTTTGGTCTTGGTCTGGCCCTCGAACTGTGGCTCTGCCACCTTGATAGAGATAACGGCTGTCAACCCTTCGCGGAAGTCTTCGCCGGCGATTTCTATCTTGGCTTTTTCTATTTGCTTGGATATCGTAGGCTCTGAATCAGCATATGACTTCAGTGTACGGGTCAATGCAGCACGGAAACCTGTGAGGTGTGTACCCCCCTCTATGGTGTTGATGTTGTTCACGTATGAGTGGATATTCTCCGAATAGTCCGTGTTATACATCACGGCTACTTCGATAGGGATACCCTGTTTCTCTGTCTTGAGATAGATAACGTCGTCGAACAAGTGGGTACGATGGCGGTCAACGTAGCGCACAAATTCCTTCAGTCCGTCCTTGGCATGGAAAACCTCCTGGCGCGTCTTGCCCTCTTCGTCGGCTCGCAGGTCGGTCAGTGTGATGCGGATGCCGGCATTCAGATAAGCCAATTCGCGCATACGCGATGCGATGATGTCCCAGCGATAGGTGGTCGTGGTGAAGACCGTGGGGTCTGGCCAGAATTGCTGGCGTGTACCACGAAGCTCGGTTTCGCCTACCACCTTGACGGGATAGAGAGGCTTGCCCTTTTCGTATTCCTGCTGATAAATCTTTCCGTCGCGGAACACCTGCGACATCATGTGAGACGAAAGTGCGTTCACGCAGCTCACACCTACACCGTGCAGACCACCGCTGACCTTGTATGAACCTTTGTCAAACTTACCACCGGCGTGCAATACGGTCATTACGACTTCCAAAGCCGACTTATGCAACTTGGCGTGCATGTCTACAGGGATACCGCGACCGTTGTCCTGTACTGTGATAGAATTATCTTGGTTGATAGTCACCTCAATGTCAGTACAGTATCCGGCCATAGCCTCGTCGATAGAGTTGTCCACAGTTTCGTTGACCAAGTGGTGCAAACCTTTCTCGCTGATGTCGCCGATATACATGGCCGGGCGTTTGCGCACAGCCTCAAGTCCTTCAAGAACTTGGATATTCGAAGCTGAATAATTAGCCTCGGCATTTAGATTTTCTGCCATTTTCTCGATTAGTAATATTTCTGCAAAGATACGAAATTGTAGTGAAAAACGGAAATATTTAGGGGCAAAAAAAGCAAGGGCGCATTCTCTGAAGAATGCGCCCTTGCTTACTCGTAAATCAGGATATTATCCCAGTTTACTAATATGCAAAGCCAAACTTGACTTCAAGTTAGCTGCCTTATTCTTGTGAATAATGTTGGTCTTGGCTAATTTGTCGAGCATCTTCTGTACAGATGGGTACAACTGGGCAGCTGCATCCTTGTCTGTCATTGCGCGTAACTTACGCACTGCATTACGCATGGTCTTTGCGTAATATTTGTTATGAAGAGTTCTGGTCTTTGTCTGACGGATTCTCTTAATGGATGATTTGTGATTTGCCATCTTTACTTTTCTTTTATTTCTTGTTGTAGTCCCTAGGAGAGTCGAACTCCTCTTTAGAGAATGAAAATCTCTCGTCCTAACCGATAGACGAAGGGACCATCGCGTTTAATTTGCGGGTGCAAAGTTAGACACTTTTTCTTATCCCGCCAAATATTCGTGAAGAAATTTTAATCAAAACAGCGTTTTTTCGCATTTTTGCCATACCTTTGTGTCATTATGCTCATAAAAACGAGGGCTATCGTACTCCGCGCGTTCAGATTCAGAGACACCAAAATGATTGTAGATGTGTTCGCTGAATCGCAGGGACGCATCTCCTTGGTCTGCACCTTGTCGCCTTCGGGGCGTGGAAAGTTCAAGAAGCAGTTTTTCCAGCCCCTTACGCTCCTGGACATCGAGTACGACGACAAGGCTCATGGCTCTTTGCTCTCGCTGCAGAATGTGCGTGTGGACATACCATATTCGTCTATCCCGTTCAATCCCTATAAATCTTCGGTGGCGCTGTTCGTAGCCGAATTCCTGCTTTATGCCACGCGTGGCGAACAGGAGAACACGGCTCTCTACAACTATCTGCGCTCCAGCATGTCGTGGCTCGACCTGTGTCCGGCATCATTTGCCAACTTCCATCTGGTGTTCACCATGCGTCTGAGCCGTTTTATAGGATTCTTCCCCAATCTCGACGACTATGTGCCGGGCAGTTGCTTCGACCTTCGCGAGAGCCGGTTCCTGCCCACCATTCCGCTCCATCCTGACTATCTGTCGGCCGAAGAGACTTCGCGCATCACCCTGCTCATGCGCATGAACTATGAGAACATGCACCTTTTTGCCATGTCGCGTAGTGAGCGTAGCCGATGTCTGTACCTTATATTATTATATTACAGGTTGCATATTCCCGGTTTCCCCGAACTGAAATCGCTCGGTGTGTTGGAGACTTTATTCGACGCATAAGGTGCGCGCGGACTTTTATGCAATGTGGTTTGTTGTCACGGCATGTTGCGTTGGACTCATAAACTTATCAACTTCAAAAAACTGCAAGGCCGTGGCAGCGATACTGTTTGGGCTTTGCAGTACTGCTGTTTGGCCCTTGCAGCAATGCTGCCGCGCCTTTGCAGTTTTTTGAGTGTATGAGTTTTTAAGTTGATGGGTTATTGGGTTGAGATACAGTTTGTAGTTTTTAAGTTTGTGGGTCTTTGAGCTTGAGCATCGGGGGAGCGTAGATAAGGGAGCGTTGCTGTTCTGATGGCGAGGATAAACAGAGGGAAAAATTTGGTCAGTTCATCTTTCTTGCTTATATTTGCGAAAAAGTTCGTAACGAAAAATTTCGCAATATGAAAAATCCTTTCAGCTTCGGCACTTTGGTGGATAAGCCTTACTTCACCGACAGGGTGAAAGAGTTGCAGTATATAGTGCAATTCCTGGATAGTGAGAATCATTTAATACTGATTAGTCCGCGCCGTTATGGGAAGTCGAGTCTGGTCAGGAAAGCTGTCGGAGAGACCGGGCGTCCATATATTTGGCTCAACATGCAGACGGTATTGAGCAAGGAGGATTTTGCTGCGAAGCTGTTGAAACTGGTGCTCAGGGAATATAAGATAGAGAGAATCAAGCATCTGCTGCGCCATTTCAGGGTGATTCCTACGATTTCGCTGAATCCTGCGAGTAGTGAAATAAACATCTCTTTCCAATCTTCGCTCGATACGACGGTGTTGCTGGAAGATGTCTTTGCCCTGTTGGAAAAAGTGAGTACGCCCGACGAAGAACTCATCGTGGTCTTCGACGAGTTTCAGGATATACTCGGAGTGGAGCGCGGCATCGACAAGATATTGAGGGCCATCATGCAAGAGCAGAAGGGGTTGAATTATATATTCCTGGGGAGTCAGGAGTCTATGATGAGCGAAATCTTCGAGAGGGTACACTCGCCCTTTTATCATTTCGGCATGCTGATGCGCATCGACAAGATTCCGTATGATGATTTTTTGGCATTTGTGGCAGAGCGGTTTAGCAATGTAGCCGATGAGCCAGAGTCTTTATCGCGCAGCATTCTTGAGTTTACGGCGTGTCACCCTTATTATACACAGCAGTTGGCATCGGAGGTATGGAGTCTTACGGCCTATGAGAAGGTAAGGGAAAATGTGGTAGAAATGGCGGTAGGAAACATTGTGAAGGTACACGATTTGGATTATGAGAGGTTGTGGCTGACGTTCAATAAGACCGACCAATTTGTATTGTCTGTGGTATGTAAGGGCGAAAATCCGGTGCAGTTGCGCCAGTATCCTACGAGCACGATTACCAGTTCGCTGACGCGTTTGATGAAGAGAGGGGTTCTCGTCAAGGGTGATGGCTATGAGATAGAAGACCCCTTCCTGAGCCGATGGATTCATGCGCACCAGCGTTGATATGATGTCGGTGGGCAGATATGTGCGGGCAATATACCGTGAAAAAACTACAACTGCGGTGGAGAGTATATAAATAATGTCAATGAAGGGGTGGCAGGGGTTGCCTGCTTGCCGACTTATCTCTATATTTGTAGACATGAGAAGACCGATATACCTATATATATTATTGCTGCTGGTTATGTTTCCGCTGGGCGCATGGGCGCAAAAGGCAGGAAAGATAGAAGCAAAGCGCGGTGTCGTGGAAGAGGGATATGACTTCTGGTTGTATACGCCTGAAGAGTACGAACCGCATGGGCATGCACTGCCTGTGGTGCTGTTTCTGCACGGGGCAAGCCTGTGTGGCAACAATCTTGACCGTGTACGTCGGTATGGTACACTGGATGCGCTGGAGAAAGGCAAGATTATCCCGGCCTTTGTCGTTGCTCCCCAGAATCCGGGAGGGGCGTGGAATCCCCGTAAACTCAACGACCTGTTGGAGTGGATGGAAAAGAACTATCCTGTCGATACGTCGCGCATCTTCGTCTTGGGTATGAGTCTGGGCGGTTATGGTACGCTCGATTTCGTGGGTACTTACCCCGAAAAGGTGGCGGCGGCGATGGCCTTGTGTGGCGGAACGACCCTGCACGATGTGCAGGGAATGGGGCGCGTGCCACTGTGGATAATGCACGGTACGGCCGACAGGGCAGTGAATGTGAGGGAATCGAAGAAGGTGGTGGAGAGCCTACAGCATGCCGGTAACGACCGATTGTTGCGTTACGACTGGATAGCAGGTGGCTCACATGGTTTGTTGGCTCGCATTTTT
This sequence comes from Prevotella mikamonis, assembly GCF_055381405.1. NCBI lineage: Bacteria > Pseudomonadati > Bacteroidota > Bacteroidia > Bacteroidales > Prevotellaceae > Prevotella > Prevotella mikamonis. Next base: position 1,970,701 of record NZ_AP035785.1, on the reverse strand, counting down.
TATCTGCAGAAGACCTACGACTGGCTCTTCTCACATACATTGAAAGACAAGCCGAGAGTGGTGGATAAGTCGTTCGACATCAATCGCGACGATATCAATACGACGTATCAGGAGCTGCGTATGCTATCGGAGGATTATGACAAGGAGTGAATTTTGCCGGTATGGCAGATTCCGTTTCCTCAGGCATAAGAACAGAAGTGGTGTAGGTAAGTATTGTTAGAACTTAATTTTTAAGTTAATTATTTGAAGTTCTCAATAGTTTGCTTTATCTTTGCAAAAAGATAACTTAAAAGTTAAGATGAAGGAAACGTATGAGATAGAACTTATTGAGGAACACGAGAATGCCAACTTCTATAGTGTTCATCTTGAAAACGAGGAACTCTCTGAACTAGAGCGGTTCTTTGAAAAGTTTCCTGTTGGGTGTGAATATGATGAAGAGGTAGATGTACTTGTTGCTTGGCTTGATAAGATAGCAGAGAAAGGAGCGCTTGAACGTTATTTCCGTCCTGAAGGACATTATGGTGATGGTGTTGGCGTTATTCCGATTGATGTTGGCAATAAGATTCGCCTTTATTGTCTGCGGCTATCAGATAAGATTCTCATATTTGGCAATGGTGGAGTGAAAGATGCTGATTCTTGGCAGAATAGCAAAACTCTTGCTCCATACGTCAAACTGCTTATTGACACGAGCCGTTTTATTCGTTCTAGAATAAATGATGGCAAGGTGGTATTGGTTGATAAAGAAATAATAGGAAATTTAAGATTTACAAGAGATGAAAAGAAGTAGTGTCATAGAAGAACGTAGGAAGCACGTCAGTCCTGAAATACGTAGGTCTGTGGACTTGTCATTCCAGATTGCAGATCGTATTCATGAAATCCTCAAGGCAAAAGGGATGAAGCAGAAAGAGCTTGCTGCTGCTTTGGGTAAATCTGAGGCAGAAATCAGCAAGTGGATGCGTGGTATTCACAACTTCACCATCGATACTTTGATTTCAATAGAGAAAGCCGTTGGTGCACCTATTATAATTGTAGCACATCAAGAATGTATACAAGCAGATTTTGAACCAATGCTTACTTCGGAATCGGCTATAAAATAAAGGGTTCTTCTGTGGGTTAGTTGAAACTCTAAAAGATGGAATCGTCTACAGTAGTGTAGTTGATACATTCTACATTGTTATCCTGTTCTTCTGTCTTTATCTCCTTATTATCAGCATGGAAAAATAGGTGGGTTGGCGGGCAACGATGTCTTCTATGCGTTGGCTGAAGAACGATGTGGGCAGACCCACGTTCTCATAATAGGCATATTGCCAGTCGGGATGCTGCGCCATGACGGTGTGCATGGCGTCTATACATGCCGATAGTTTCATGACGACCACGACGCAGTTGTCGGCCAGATAATGTTCGGTGTCGGTCGGCGTCAGGTTTCCCGGTACGACTACAAGGCGTTGGTTGCCACTGACGAGGTGCATGTTGGCCACTGCTGCGGCCGCTATGAACGACGGGATACCGGGCAGTTGTGTGGCGGGATAGCCTTCGGCAGCGAGCAAATCCATCACGTAGTGCATGGAAGCGTAGACCGATGCGTCGCCCTCTACGCAGACTGCCACCCGCTTGTCCTGCTTAATAGCCTGTTTGGCTAAGTCGGCCAAGGCTGCATAAGCGTCGAGGGCAGCCTGGCGATTGGTCGACATAGGGATGTGGAATACCTCTATCGGGGTGGTGATACCTAAGCTCCGGACGATGTCTGCGGCGCGGGATGTTTCCTTATTGCCCGGTGCCAGGATGATGTCTGCACGTTGTAAGGCATGGAGTGCGCCCAAGGTTACCATTTCGGGGTCGCCCGGTCCGAGCGAGACGAACTGTATACTGTTGTCTGGTTGCATGGTCATGTTTTCGTTGGTTATCTGGTGTGCATGGCCGATACCTTCTGCTGGATATAGTTCTTAAACTCGTCTCCGCCCAGCACTTCAATATCGTCGTATAGTCCGAGTACGAATCTGCCAATGCCCACATAGCTTGCCACATCAATGTTCATCAGCCAATGGTCGCTCCCGTCAGGTGAGAAGGCGTCGGCCGAGGCAGGGTATTCCTCAATCATGAGATTGTGTGAGAGCTGTCCCATGCGCAGACTGACGGGCAGTCGCAGTTCGCTGCTGAACATGAAGATGTCGGTAAAGATTTGCCGATGTCGCTCGGTATGAATCCAAGGGGCATCATATACCTCTACACTGCCGATGCGAGAGAGCTTGAAAGTTTTGTTGCTGTGGCTCTTGAGCTCGTAACATCTCACGTCCAGATTATCATTGAGGAACATGTAGGGTTCTACCACGCGGTCGGAAACGCTACGGCTGTGGGGCGACGAGTAGTCTTTGAGGCATACGGTATGCCGATGGTGTATGGCGTCGCGCAGCTTGTTGAGGATGTCGATGGTGTGCGCTTTGAAACGGGTGTCGGTGTAGAATCGGAGATGGTAGAAACGCTCCAGTTTGCGTTTGAGAATGCCGACTACGGGATTTTTGGCATCGGCAGCTTCCAGAAGATGGTGCATGAAAGTGGCTTCGGTGTCGGAGAAATTGACCGACCGAGCTATCTCTTGGAAGAAAGGAGAGTTGGTATCGAGTCGGTAATGGCTGCTCTCATGGACGACGACGAACCCGTTTTCGCGGAAAAACCGCAGATAATTGTAGAGCTGGCGGCGTGTAGTGCCTATCTGTTGGCACAGTGTGGCAGCCGTATAGTCGTACCCGTCGGTCATGAGCAACATGAGTTTGAGTTCTTTAGATAACTTCTCCATCTTCTTTTCGTTAGCTTAGCAAATATACAAAGTTTTTTGGTAATAGTGTTAAACTATAAAAAGAACTGAATATTTTTGCCGTTTACTTCCAATTAAGAGATAAAAATAGTATCTTTGCTAGAGCATTGAAGAAGTTCGGAATTTCCAAGGAAGAACACTCCGGGCAACCCTTTTGAAGTAATAAAAATACTAACTCTAATATCGACAGGCCGATGACGGGGGCGCAACCGTGACGAGGGCGCAACATGTCGGAGGCACTGCCAAATAACAACAAAAACCTATGACAAACTATCCTAAGATTGGTATCAGACCTACAATCGACGGCCGCCAAGGCGGAGTACGCGAAAGTCTGGAAGAAAAGACCATGAGTCTGGCCAAAGCAGTGGCCGAGTTAATCAGTTCACATGTTTACAATGGCGACGGAAGTCACGTGGAATGCGTGATTGCCGACAGCACGATTGGCCGCGTGGCAGAATCGGCTGCCTGTGCCGAGAAGTTTGAACGCGAGGGCGTTGGCGCTACGATTACCGTAACGTCTTGCTGGTGCTATGGTTCGGAAACGATGGATATGAATCCTTATTACCCCAAGGCTGTGTGGGGATTCAACGGTACGGAGCGTCCCGGAGCAGTGTATCTGGCTGCCGTGTTGGCTGCCCATGCACAGAAAGGATTGCCTGCTTTCGGCATCTACGGACACGATGTACAGGACTTGGACGATAATACGATTCCAGCGGATGTGGCTGAGAAGATACTGCGTTTTGCCCGTGCTGCACAGGCTGTAGCTACTATGCGTGGCAAGAGCTACCTCTCTATGGGTACTACCTGTATGGGTATTGCCGGCTCAATCGTTGATCCCGACTTCATGCAGAAGTATCTGGGACTGCGCACGGAGTATGTGGATATGGTGGAAGTGATGCGTCGCATCGACGAAGGAATATATGATCCAGAAGAGTTTGAGAAGGCTATGGCATGGACAAAGAAATACTGTATGCCTAAGGAAGGACACGACTGGAACATCGAGCGCAATGGAAAGCAGAAGAGCAGAGAAGAACTTGATAAGGATTGGGAGTTCACAGTGAAGTGCATGCTCATTACCAAGGACCTGATGCACGGCAATCCTCGCCTGAAAGAACTGGGTTTCAAGGAAGAGGCTTTGGGACATAATGCTATCTTGGCAGGTGTTCAGGGACAGCGTCAGTGGACCGACTACAAGCCCAACTTCGACTTCCCAGAGTCTTTGGTTTGTTCTTCTTTCGACTGGAACGGTACGCGTGAGGCCGGTGTGCTGGCTACAGAAAATGATTCGCTGAACGGTATCGCGATGCTCTTCGGCCACTTGCTGACCAATAAGGGTGTGATGTTCTCTGATATCCGTACCTACTGGAGTCCAGAAGCAGTGGAGCGTGTAGCAGGAAAGAAGCCAACAGGGGAAGCTGCAAATGGTTTCATCCACTTGATAAATTCGGGTGCTACTACGCTTGATGCAACCGGAGCGGTGAGCGATAGCGAAGGTAAACCGACGATGAAGCATCACTGGGAACTCACAGAGGCAGAGGTTGAGGCTTGTCTGAATGCTACTACCTGGTATCCAGCTGACCGTAACTACTTCCGTGGCGGTGGTTTCTCGTCCAACTTCCTCACTCGCGGTGGCATGCCGATGACTATGATTCGCGTAAACAGAGTCATGGGCTTAGGTCCTGTCTTGCAGTTGGCCGAAGGTTGGACGGTAGATCTCGACCCCGAAATCAACGCAGTGCTTGATGGCCGTACCGACCGCACATGGCCTACCACATGGTTTGTTCCACGTTTGGATGCAACCAAAGATGCCTTCAAGGATGTCTATTCGGTGATGAATACATGGGGTGCTAATCATGGTGCTATCGCCTACGGACATATTGGTGCAGACATTATCACGCTCTGTTCTATCCTCCGTATTCCTGTATGTATGCACAATGTAGCTGACGAGAAGATTTTCCGTCCGTCTGCATGGAATGCCTTTGGTATGGACAAGGAGGGTGCTGACTATCGCGCTTGTCAGAATTTCGGTCCAATTTATTAATATAGTTTTATCCCCCTTGCCACGGGTGAGGGGGATAATTGTTTTTATTAGAACCTTTAAAACCTGCTGAATGAAAAGCAAAGAATCAATCCTTTCCAAGGACGGAGTGAGTTATCTCATTCCCTTTATTCTCATTACTTCATGCTTTGCCCTATGGGGTTTCGCCAATGATATCACCAATCCGATGGTGAAGGCATTCTCCAAGATATTCCGAATGAGTGTCACCGACGGCGCTTTGGTGCAAGTGGCATTCTACGGCGGATACTTCGCGATGGCGTTTCCGGCAGCCATTTTCATCCGCAGATACTCGTATAAGAGTGGTGTGCTGATGGGATTGGGGCTCTATGCAGCCGGTGCTTTACTCTTCTTCCCGGCCAAGATGACGGGTGCTTACTATCCCTTCCTGATAGCATATTTTATCATGACGTGCGGACTGTCGTTTCTGGAGACCAGCTCCAATCCCTATATTCTGTCAATGGGAACGGAGGCCACGGCCACGAGAAGATTGAATCTGGCACAGTCGTTCAATCCGATAGGCTCGTTGTGTGGTATGTTTGCTGCCATGACTTTTATCCAAGCCAAGCTGAATCCGATGGATACGGCCACTCGTGCGAAACTCTCTCCGGCCGAGTTCGAGGCGGTGAAAGAGCAGGATTTGTCGGTGCTTATCACTCCTTATTTCCTCATCGGACTGGTCATAGTTGTGATGTTTCTGGTGATTTTCTTCACGAAGATGCCGAAAGGTGGCGACCAGCAGCATGACATCAATTTCATTCCGACCCTGAAACGCATTTTCTCCATTCAGCATTATCGCGAAGGCGTGATAGCACAATTCTTCTATGTAGGCGCACAAATCATGTGCTGGACGTTTGTTATCCAGTATGGCACACGCGTTCTTGTGGGCGAGGGAATGACCGAGCAGGCTGCTGAGGTGCTGTCGCAACGCTACAACATCATCGCTATGGCCATCTTCTGTTGCAGCCGTTTCATCTGTACTTTCTTCCTGAAATATATCAATGCCGGTAAATTGCTGGCCATTCTGTCGGCTGTTGCCACAGCGTTGACGCTCGGAGTCATCTTCTTCCAGGATATCAAGGGACTTTACTGTCTCGTGGGTATCTCTGCCTGTATGTCGCTCATGTTCCCCACCATCTATGGTATCGCATTGCAAGGACTGGGCGACGACGCCAAGTTTGGTGCGGCCGGACTCATCATGGCCATTCTGGGCGGCAGTGTCTTGCCCCCCATGCAGGCCTCTATCATCGACATGGGGACTGTATTCGGCATGCCGGCAGTGAATATTTCCTTTGTCTTACCACTCATCTGTTTCATCGTTATCATCACGTATGGAACACGCATGTATCAAGCAACGAAAGCCACATGGAAAAATTAAAACGTATATTTGCGGTCGACTTGGGGGCTACGAGTGGCCGAACAGTATTGGGAGCATTGGAAGGCGACCAGCTGACCATGCAGGAACTGACACGTTTCGACAATCCTATCATCCAGACCGGTGGACACTTCTACTGGGACATCTACGCTCTGTACAATCAGATTATCACTGCGTTGAAACTGGCTGTAGAGCAGGGTTACGAGATTCAGAGCATCGGTATCGACACGTGGGGGTGCGACTTTGCCCTTGTGGGGAGCGACGGTGGGTTGCTGCGCAATCCGTTGTCGTATCGCGACCCACATACCAATGGCATGATGGACGACTATTTTGCCAACGTCATGGAGCGCGATGAGGTGTACCGACTCACCGGAATTCAGCTCATGCCATTCAACTCCTTGTTCCAGTTACACGCCATGCGCAAGGCGCAGAACAGTGCTTTGGCGGCGGCCGAGAAGATACTCTTCATGCCCGATGCCCTGGCCTACATGCTCACGGGGCAGGCCGTGTGTGAATATACGGAGGCTTCGACCTCGCAGATACTCGACCCTTACACGCACGATTTAAACGAACGGCTGCTCGAAAGCGTTGGATTGAAGCGGTCGCAGTTTGGCCGGATGGTGATACCGGGAACGGTTATCGGCTCTGTGACCGAGGAAATAAGGCAGATAACAGGCGTGGGCGACATCCCCGTAGTGGCTGTTGCCGGTCATGATACAGCCTCGGCTGTGGCTGCCGTCCCTGCTTCTGATGCTCGTTTTGCCTACTTGAGCAGTGGCACGTGGAGCTTGATGGGTGTGGAATTGTCGCATCCGCTGATAGGCGACGAGAGCTATTTGGAAAACCTGACCAATGAGGGTGGGGTGGACAATACGACTCTCTTCCTGAAGAATATCTGCGGTATGTGGATTTACGAGCGTTGCCGTAAGGAGTTTACAGAGAAGAAATCGCATGGCGAACTGATAGCCGAAGCCATGCAGGTAGAAGCATTCAGAAGCATCATAGAACCCGACGATGCTTCGTTTGCCAATCCTCCTTCGATGACAGAAGCCATCTGCAACTATTGCAGGAAGACAGGACAGCCTGTTCCACAGACCCCTGCCGAGTTTTGTCGCTGTATCTTTGAGTCGCTGGCCCTGCGCTATCGCGAGGTGTTGGGTACGCTGAAGCGCCTGTCGCCGGTGCAGATTGACGTGCTGCATATCATCGGTGGCGGTTCGCTCAACGACTGTATGAGTCAGTTTACGGCCAACAGTTGCAATATCACCGTGCTTGCCGGACCACAGGAAGCTACTGCCATTGGTAACATTATGTTGCAGGCCAAGGCTGCCGGGATGGTGAAGGATGTGTGGGACATGCGTCGCGTTATCGGGCAAAATACCAGTCCGAAGCAGTTCAGACCGCAAGACCAGGCTGTCTGGGACAATGCTTTTGCACGCTATCTGCAAATATGTAGGGCGTGAGTAAAATACTTGGTTGCGCTGCAAAGCCTTTTCAGCAATGCTGTTTGGGCTTTGCAGCGTTTTTGTTTAGGCTTTGCAGCATTGCTGCCGAGCCTTTGCAGTAATTTAGGTTTGCAAGTCTTGGGGTGTTGAGTTGTTGGAATCGGATGCAAAAAGAGCATGATAGGATGTAGACATACACCTTATCATGCTCTTTTCGTATGGTTTATATCAGCTTATTTTACTTTGGCAGATGGAACACATCGGTGAGTTCCTGCATCTGAGCGTCGCTCATGCCGTCGGGTTCGAATCCCATGCAGCGTGCACTGATGTATATCTTGGCACTCTTGGAGAGTACGTCTATTTGGTCGAATGCCTGCATCGCGTCTGGGCCTTGTGCCAGTACGCCATGCTTTTCCCACATCACGACATCGTATTCTTCGAGTTGTTCGAGGGTGGCGTTGGCCAGTTCCAGACTTCCGGAAATCTTGTAGGGGACGATGCCGAGTCCTAACGGACAGAAAGCCTTGGTCTCCGGAATCATGCTCCACAAGAGTTTGGTCATGTAATCTTTTTGCAGGAATTTGTCGTTATGGCTCATGGCCACCAGTTCGATAGGGTGGGTGTGTACCACAGCCTTGTATCCATTGCCCTTCTCTATGTTGCGGTTGTGTACCGAGAGGTGCGAACTGATTTCCGAAGTAGGCTTCACGGGGGTGTCGGCAATGATTTCGTAATGTGCACAATCGTCGGTGATGCGTACGATAGAGCCATTCTCCATCGGCCATCGAGCCAGGTCGCGCATGCGTTTGCCGGTGCCTTTGCAGTAGAAATAGCAGCCTTTGAGATGGGGCAGCGTCGTTCCGAACGATACAGGGTCGCTGATGGCGGGCATCCGGCGTATTTCGTCGTCTACCAAATCGGTGATGTTGGCGGTGATGTTGCCACCGTTGCGCTCAGCCCAACCGTTCTGCCAGAGGTATCCGGCCACCTCGGCAATGTTGTCAATTTCGTGTTTCAGAGCCGGTCTTCCTTCTAGAATAGATGTCATAATTCGTGGTGAAAAAGATTATTGGGACTGCGGGATTATCCCAGCAAGCCCTTGACGATTTGTGAAATGATTTTTCCGTCGGCCTTACCTGCCATCTGCTTGCTGGCTATGCCCATCACCTTACCCATGTCTTTCATGCCCTGCGCGCCGGTAGAAGCGATGATGTCTTGCACGGCTTCGGTGATTTCGGCTTCGGAAAGCTGTTTGGGCAGGTATTCTTCGAGTACGGCAACCTGTGCCAACTCTTCGTCGGCCAGGTCTTGACGGTTGTTGTCTATGTAGGTCTTGGCAGTCTCTTTACCCTGCTTGGCCAGCTTGGTGATAATCTTCAATGCGTCAGCATCTTCCAGCGTCCCGTTGGCTCCGGGAGCTGTGACGGCTTCCAGAAATACCTTCTTGACGTTGCGCAGAGTGTTGAGACGCACCTTGTCGCGTGCCTTCATTGTGCTCTTGATGTCTTCGCTTATTTGTTCGAATAGTGGCATGATGTCTCCTTTCTTATTGGGTTTATGTGAAACTGATGATGCCCGGTGTCTCGTTGGCATTGTCTTCTCTCTCCTCGGCCACGGGTGCCTGACTTCGGATAGCTTCCAACATTTGGCGTGTGCGCTTGTAAGTAGGCGTACTCTCTACGGCCAGAATCACATCCTCGTTGTCGAGTTCTTCGGGGTGGAAGAGGAATATGTGCGGTCGACGCTTGAACTGCGTGTTCTTTCCGTCGACGGCGTAGTATCTGGCCCGGCGGTCGCGACGCTCTGCTGCCTTCTCTTCTTCTTCGGCTATGCGGCGCGCTTCTTCCTGGGTGTGCTTCTTGATGTGGTTGTCCATGCCGTCTACGTCTTCAATACCGAAGCCTGTAGCGAGGATGGTTACTTTCACTTTCTTGCCCAATTCGGGGTCGATAGCGATACCCCATTTGATTTCGAAGTTGCTGTCAAACTTGCTCATGAACTCGTTGACGTCGTTCATTTCTTCCATCATGAGGCCCGAATTGTCGTTCTTCTCATTGCAGAAGTTGATGCTGAGCAGTATCTTCTTGGAGTTGAAGATGTCGTTGTCGTTGAGCAATGGCGAGTTAAGGGCGTCGTCTATCGCTTTCTTGACGCGTCCCTCGCCTTCGCCGTAGCCCGTACTCATGATGGCCACGCCACCGTCTTTCAGCACCGTTTTCACGTCGTTGAAGTCGAGATTGATGAGGCCGTGGTTGGTAATAATCTCTGCAATGCTCTTGGCAGCGATGCTCAGGGTGTCGTCGGCCTTGCCAAAGGCGTCGAGAACGGTCAGTTCGGGATAGATTTCGCGCAGTCGTTCGTTGTTGATAACGAGTAGCGCATCTACGTGCTTGGCCATTTCTTCTACGCCGTCGAGTGCCTGATCTATTTTCCTGTCGCCCTCGAAACGGAACGGAATGGTCACGATGCCGACCGTGAGGATGCCCATTTCCTTGGATACACGGGCAATTACGGGCGCAGCACCTGTACCGGTTCCACCGCCCATACCGGCAGTGATGAATGCCATCTTAGTGCCATCAGAGAGCATGTTGTTGATTTCATCCAGCGTCTCTTCGGCTGCCTGACGGGCTTTCTCAGGTTTGTTTCCGGCACCGAGTCCCTCCTTGCCCAGTTGCAGATGCACGGGGACGGGCGAATCGTTGAGTGCCTGATTGTCGGTATTGCAGAGTACGAACGATACATCGTGGATGCCTTCGCGATACATATGGTTTACAGCGTTGCCACCACCACCGCCAACACCGATTACTTTAATGATGCTGTTGGACTTCTCAGGTTCTCCGAAATCCAGTATTTCTCTGTTATCTGGCATAATATCTATCTTTATGTATGAGTCTAATATATTATTCTTCTTCGGTCATCATCTTCTCAAAGAATTTCTTGAGATTGCGTCCCATTTTGTTGAAGGTGCTGTTCTTGCGCTTTTCCTCGGCCAGGCGTGCAGCCTCTTCTTCGGCAGCTTTGCGCTCGGCTTCTTCTCTCTCCATGCGCTTGCGACGTGCTTCTTCCTCGGCTTTCTCCTTCTCTGTAGGGGTGAGGACGACGCCTGAGCCGGCTATTTCGTTCGGGTCGCGCGACTTCTTGATGTCATCCGGTGTGTGCAGTGGGCTGCTTGTCGTAGCCGATGCAGGCTCTGCTGCCGCAAAAAGATCGCCGGTAATCTCTTTTCCGGCGCAGTTCATATCGCCCTTTACCAGCAAGGCTAGTGCGGTATTCATCGTTCCATCCTTGGCATTGATGTCGCTGTTGCTCGAATTGATGGTCGTGGTGACGAACTTGGCAATGCGAATCTTCTCGATATGTGTGTACTTGCGGAAAGCCACATCGATGTTCTTCATATTCGAACCGCCACCTGTCAAGACAATACCGCCCAGCAGTTTGTCGGTGAATTCGCTTGGCACTTGATACCATACATTCTCTATGATTTCTTCCACCCGGCCTTCTACCATCTCTACAAAGCGACGGTTCTCCACCTGGCGGTCCTGGTCGATGGGCAGCATCAGCGTTGCGTCGATGTCGGCATTGTCGGTATAGGCGCTGGCATATTTCAGTTTCATGCGCTCAGCCTCCTTGTCTTCCATCTGGAACGAGGTGATGTCCTTGGTAATGTTGTTGCTGCCGAGGGGTATAACGGCCAAGTGGCGGAGTATATTCTTGAAGTATACCGACACGGTAGTGGTGTCTGCGCCCAGGTCGACGAGCACGCAGCCGGTGCGTTTCTCGGCCTCTGTGAGCACGCTGTCGGCCAATACCAATGGCGAGAGATACATGTCGGCTATGGCAATGCCCGACTTTTCGAAACATTTGTTGAGGTTGCGGTAGTAGGAATTGCGCCAGATGATGTTGAGGAAGTTACCCTCCAGTCGGCGGCACTGGATACCTACGGGGTCGAGTTGCAGTTGCTGGTCTACTTTGTATTCCTGTGTGGCAGCGTCGAGTATCTGCTGGTCGGGGTATTCCATGTTGCGATTGGTGTCCATGAGTTCGTTTACCATCTCCTGAGTGATGATGGTTTCGTCGATGAAATCTTTCGCAATGTTGTTTCGCACACTGCGGATGGACTGTCCACCCACGCCCACATATACATAAGCAATCTCTGATTTGAGCGTAGTTTTGAGTCGTGCTATGATGTTGGTCAAGCACTGCATAGTCTTATCTATGTTGTAGACTACACCCTTTCTGATGCAGGCTGTGGAGTCTTCTTTTACAACAGCGAGCACCGAAATGCTTCCATCGAGGTTTTTTCTGCCTGCGATGCCGGTAATCTTCGATGATCCCAATTCGATAGCTACAATAAATTCTGCCATAGGTTTATTTTCTTATCAATTCAACATTCTTCTTTTGCAGATGATTTGGTTGTCGAACTCCAGGTCTATATAGGAGTATTTGTTCCAACCGGCTTGGGACAGTCCGTAGCGATAGAACTTCTCCAAGCGATTCATCTTCTTGATTACATAGTCTCTTACTTGCTGCTCTCGGTCGGCAGAGTTTCTACCTTCGGGCAGTTGTCCTATGTAGATGACGTGGTCGCCGATGCGTGGTATCAATTCGATTCCGCGGTTTGGCAACACGTTTACTTGCTCTATCTGGTTGCGCCAGAGGTCGTTTTCCATCAGCACCTTACCAAGTGTGGCTATATATTTGGTGGCAAACAGGCGGTTGATGTGGCCTGTCGCAATGACGAGATTAGACGTATAGTGCGAGTTGGGCATGATACAATTCTTGTCGTCCAGGTAATAATCGTCGCCATTGGCCGCTTTGATGCGGATGACCGGAAGCCGCTGGGTGATGCTGATGCACACCTGTCCGTCTTGCGTCTTGTAGCATTCGGCCGTCTTGACGAACGGGCTGGACTTCAACGTTTCCTCTATCTTACGCGCGTCTACATAGCGTATAGGTTTCTCCAGCGGGTAGAGTCGGCTGGTTTCGAGCCGCTTTTTTATCTCTTTCGTGTCTATAAAACCGTTGGTAGCCTCGTCTTTGATGTCGATACTCACCTTGGTACATACGTGGACTGTTTCATCGGGCTTGTTGAAAGCGGTGAAAGCTAGTCCCAGGTAGGCAGCAAGTACGATATCCAGAACGATGGTGAGCGTCTTTTTCCAACGTATTTTCACTTGTTTTCCAAGATTTTAGTCATTTGCGGAACATAGTTGTCTAGATCGCCGGCACCCAATACGATGAGCACGTCGAAGTCGCGCTCTTTCACCAGTGCGAGCACGTCTTCCTTGTGTATCATGCTCTTCTGTACGCCTGGTTTCAGACTATCGTAGATGAGTTGGCTCGTAACCCCCTCGATGGGAAGCTCGCGTGCCGGATAGATGTCGCACAGAATCACCTCGTCCAGCAAGCTCAATGCGTCGGCAAACTCGCTGTAGAAGTCGCGTGTACGGGTATATAGATGTGGCTGGAAGATAGCCGTAATCTTGCGGTCCTTGTAGAGTTCGCGGATGCTCTTGGCACTCTGGTAAATCTCTTTGGGATGGTGGGCATAGTCAGAGAGGAACACGAGCTTCTCGTTCTTAATCTTGAAGTCGAACCGACGCTCCACTCCGTGATAGGTAGACATGCCGTATTTCAGTTCCTGAGCGCTGCATCCGCTCAGTTGGGCCATCGCCATGGCGGCTATTCCGTTCTCTATATTGATGGGGACGGGTTGTCCCAACTGCACATCCTTGACGTTCTCGATGGGCGAAACGAAGTCGAACGTAATCTCGCCGTTGTCGATTCTGATGTTCTCGGCGTGGAAATCTCCCTCGTCCAAGCTGTATTCATACACCTTCACACCTTCGGCCACATGCTGTTTCATCTCCAGGTCCTTGCGCAGAATCAATGCTCCGCCCGGCTGAATCAGCTCGGTATAGTGGCGGAAACTCTCCAGATAAGCCTCTTTCGTGCCATAGATGTCGAGATGGTCGGGGTCGGTCGATGTGATAACACTTATCCATGGCGAGAGCCAATGGAAGCTGCGGTCGAACTCGTCGGCTTCTATCACCACGTACTCGCTGTCGGAGAGGATGTAGTTTGTCCCATAGTTCTTGGATATGCCGCCCAGGAAAGCGTTGCAGTCTACATGGCTCTGGTGCATGATGTGGGCACACATGGTCGACGTGGTGGTCTTCCCGTGTGTGCCGGCTACGCACAATCCCTTGTGGCTACGGGTGAGTGTACCCAGCACCTGTGCGCGTTTCTGTACCTCGAAGCCGTTCTGGCGGAAGTAAGTCAGTTCTTGATGCGATTCGGGAATGGCGGGGGTAAAGATGACCAACGTCGATTCCGGCTTCTTGCATGCGTGCGGAATCTCGTCTATGTTCTCTTCGTAGTGTACGAGCATGCCCTCTTTTTCCAGACGCTGTGTCAGTGCCGATGGGGTCTTGTCGTATCCGGCCACCACCAGCCCTTTGTTGATGAAGTAGCGGGCGATGGCACTCATGCCGATACCCCCGGCTCCAACGAAATATACAGCTTTAATATCTTTCAGTTCCATACTATGGTTTCAATGTCTTGTTTCTTGATGTCGGGTTACTTTTTGCCCCATGCGAGCGCCACCACTTCGTCGGCGATGGTGTCGGCAGAGTTCTGTAATCCCATTTGCTTGATGCTTGCTTCGAGCGAAGCCAGTTTATTGTCGTTTTGCACGGTGTCGATGGCTGTCTTCAGAAGCAGGTCAGCAGCCTCGCTGTCTTTCACGAAGATAGCCGCATTCCTGTTGACGAGTGCCATTGCGTTTTGCGTCTGGTGGTCTTCGGCCACATTGGGCGAGGGTACCAGAATGACCGGCTTGCCGATGAGGCAGAACTCGGATATGCTGCTTGCCCCGGCTCGGCTCACTACCAGGTCGGCGGCTTTGTAGGCTGTCCCCATGTCTGCTATGAAGTCGGTGACGTGCAGTTGGGCCGGCTTGCGGTCGCCCTCCAGTTGCTCGCAGATGGCTTTATGGTACACCTTGCCCGTTTGCAGGATGATTTGTACGTCGCTCTGTGTCAGCATGTCGAGATGTTCGAGGATGCTGTTGTTGATATTTCGTGCCCCCAGACTGCCCCCGATGAAGAGGATGGTCTTGCGGTCGGGCTGTAGCCCGAATGCCTGTCGGGCCTCTTCGCGGCTCATCGGAGCGTCCAGCACGTTCTGACGGACGGGATTGCCGGTCTTGATAATCTTCTCGGCAGGGAAGAAACGCTCCATACCATCGTAGGCCACGCATATCTTGTCGGCCTTCTTGGCCAACAGCTTGTTCGTCACGCCGGCATAGGAATTCTGCTCCTGGATGAGGCAGGGTATTCCCTTGTTGGCACAGACATTCAGTGTCGGGCCGCTGGCATAGCCGCCTACGCCCACAGCCACCATCGGACGGAAGTCGCTGACGATGCGTTTGGCCATGCGCTGGCTTTTCCATATCTTGAAGAGTACGGCGATGTTCTTGAACAGATGTTTACGATCGAATCCGCAAATGGGCAGCCCCTTGATTTCATATCCGGCTGCCGGGACGCGCTGCATCTCCATTCTGCCCTGCGCACCCACGAACAATATCTTTGCTTCGGGATACTTTGTCTTGATGGCATTGGCTATGGAAACCGCCGGAAAGATGTGTCCCCCGGTGCCACCTCCACTGATGATAACCCTTAATTCTTTATCCATTCTTTCTTAAATATACTATATTGCAAAAGTAATCATTTTTTTTCTTTTTCCTTTCTTTTCCCCTATTTTTATTAGCTTCGGGGGCTATGAGCTGCCAATTCCGCCAGACTGTTGCAGCAAGGTTGGTCAGGTCAGTTTTCTGCAGAGCCTTGGCAGCGTTACTGCCTGGCCTTTGCAGCATTGCTGTTCGGGCTTTGCAGTAGTGCTGTTAAGGCCTTGCAGCAATCGCATGTCGGGTTAGCCGTGTAGCTATCAGGCTGTAGGGGCGGTCTTGAGGGTGTTGTGTTCGTCGATAGCCCCTTTTTTCTTGGTTGCCGAACGGCTTACGCTGAGGATAGCACCCAGGTAGACGCAATTGATGATAGACGACGTACCGCCCTTGCTGACCAGTGGCAACGGCTGCCCTGTAACGGGGGCAAGTCCCACGGCCACGCACATGTTGAAGAGTGCCTGGCTCACGAGGAGCAATGCCAACCCCATAGCCAGAAAGGCTGGGAAGTTGTTCTCGCAGCGGTTGGCGATGTAGCCTGTGCGGAAGAGCAGGAAGATATAGAGCGCGGCTACAAAGATTGCACCCGCAATGCCCATCTCCTCGATGATGATGGCAAAGATGAAATCGGAGAAAGCCTGCGACAGGAAATCGCGCTCTTCGGAGTTTCCTGGGCCTTTGCCGATGATGTTGGACGAGGCTACGGCTATGTTGGCATGTGCCACCTGGGCATCCTTGTCGAGGTCTACTTCGCTTGGCTTTATCTCCTTGTTGTCAGAGAACTTCATGATACGCGACTTCCACGTGTCGGCACGGTGGAATATCTTGCCCAGCATACCGGGTTCGCTCTCCTCTTCCTCGACCGGTTCTACCTGCTCTGTCAGGGTTTTCTTCGGATTCTCTGCCGCCTTGTCGTGTCCGAGTATCATCACGAGAGCGAAGACTCCTACTATCGACAGCGTCGTGACGCCGAGCAGCTTGCCCAGTTGGGGCATGGGGATGCGCCCGATGACCATCATCATGAAGATGACCAGGCAGATGAGGGCGGCGGTGGAGAGATTCTCGACCATGATGAACGGCACGATAAACAGGCACACGATGAGAATGTACTTGAACGCGTTCTTATCGGCCCCCGTGGGTGTCTGCATGGCACTGAGTATCTGGGCCGTGGCCAGCACGAGTGCGCCTTTGGCTATCTCTGAGGGCTGGAACTGCATGCCGAGGAATCCTATCCAGCGTTGTGCGCCGTTGGTAGACTGCCCGGCGATAATCACCCATAGCAGGGTGAGGAGCGAGAAGCCCAGCAGGAAGGGGGTGAGAATCTTGAAATATTTGCACTTGATGTTGAGGGTTACGAGCATGAAGAAGAATCCCATCAGGAGTATCGCCATGTGCTTGATCATCGGTGTCCAGTAGCTTCCGCCCTTGTAGGTGAGCGAAGAGGACGCCGAGAATACCTCGACGATGCTGATGACACAGAGGAAGAAGAATATCATCCATATCACCTTGTCGCCTTTGAAAATATTTGCCAGTTTCTTATCCATTTACAGATTTCTTACCAATGTCTTGAATTGTTCGCCGCGGTCTTCCATGTTCTTGAACAGGTCGAAGCTTGCGCAGCACGGACTGAGGAGTACGGTGTCGCCCGGTTGGGCCAGTTCGTAGCAGGCCGCCACGCACTCTTGCATGCTGTGGGTGTCGCGAATCTCGACTCCGAGCGTGTCGAAGTTGTCGTGAAGTTTCTGGTTGTCAGCACCCAGATAGACCACGGCGCGGCACTTCTGCTTCACCAATTCCTTGATGGGGGTGTAATCGTTGCCCTTGTCCTTGCCTCCGATGATGAGCACGGTGGGTGTCTTCATGCTTTCGAGTGCATACCAGCAGGCGTCTACGTTGGTGGCCTTGGAGTCGTTGATATACTGCACGCCACGCACCTTGCACACCTTTTCCAGGCGATGTTCCACGCCGGGGAAATCGCTCAGGCTCTGTCTGATGATGTCTTTTCTTATCCCTGCGATGTTGGTAGCGATGCCGGCAGCCAGGCTGTTGTATATGTTGTGCTTGCCGGTGAGCGAGAGTTCTTCCTGTTCCATGTTGAATGGAGTGGGATATTCTATCTTGTACTGCCCCTCTTCGATGTATCCTATAGAGCCTTTCTCCTTGAGTTCGGAGAACGGACACAACACGGCCTTGATGTCATACTTGTCGAGTTCGCGCTTGATGATGGGGTCGTCACCCCAGAAGATGAAGCTGTCTTCCTTGGTCTGGTTTTGCAGTATGCGCATCTTGGAGTCTACATAGTTCTGCATGTTGAACTCGTAGCGGTCCAAGTGGTCGGGGGTGATGTTGAGCAGGATGGCGATGTTGGCACGGAAGTCGAACATGTCGTCGAGTTGGAAACTGCTCAGTTCAATGATATAATACTCGTGCGGGTCTTCGGCCACCTGCAAGGCCAGGCTCTTACCGATGTTGCCTGCCAGTCCGGCATCGTATCCGGCTGCCTTGAAGATGTGGTAGATGAGCGAGGTAGTGGTGGTCTTGCCGTTGCTACCGGTGATACATACCATGTGGGAATGGGTGTAACGGCCGGCAAACTCTATTTCGCTGATGATATGGATGCCCTGATTGAGTATCTTTTGGACCATAGGTGCTTCTTTCGGAATGCCCGGACTCTTGATGACTTCATCGGCATTGAGTATCTTCTCTTCGGTGTGTCGGCCCTCTTCCCACTCTATCCCGTGGTCGTCGAGCATCTTCTTATATCGGTCTTTGATGGCCGACATGTCTGATACAAATACGTCGAATCCTTTCTTCTTGGCTAGTACGGCTGCTCCTGCACCGCTCTCTCCAGCTCCTAAAACTACGATTCTGCTCATGTTGTTGTTATGATTGGCTTGATAGGACCTATAGGTCTAATCGCTTGTTATCTTATTTTCAGTGTGATAATGGTCAGTGCCGCAAGGATAATGGTGATAATCCAGAAGCGTATGGTAATCTTTGATTCGTGCTTGGCACCGTGTGGACGCGAGATGAGGTAGCGGCATTCGGGATCCAGCTGGTCGTCGGTGGTGCGGAAATTGTCGTGTATCGGTGTACGTTTGAAGACGCGTTGCTTGATGCCTTTGCGCTTACCCAGCTTGTAGTAGTATACCTGTATGATGACGCTGAGGCTCTCGACAAAGAAGATACCGCACAGGATGGGCAGCAACAGTTCCTTGTGTATGATGATAGCACCGACTCCGATGATGCCTCCGATGGTGAGCGAACCGGTGTCGCCCATGAATACTTGGGCCGGATAGGCATTGTACCAGAGGAATCCGATGAGTGCACCGACGAAGGCACACATGAATACCACCAGTTCCTGAGAGCCGGGAATATACATGATGTTCAGGTAGGAGGCAAACTCTATATGGCTGCTCACGTAGGCCAGAATACCCAGTGTGACGCCGATGATGGCCGAGTTGCCGGCACACATGCCGTCCATTCCGTCGTTCAGGTTAGCACCGTTGGATACCGCCGTGACCACGAGAATGGTCATAATGACGAAGAGTACCCAGCCGGCTGCGGTACTGTATTTACCGAAGAATCCCATCATCCGCGAGTAGTCCAGATTGTGGCCCTTGATGAAGGGGATGGTGGTCTTGAGCGATTTACGGCTGTCGGCACGGTGTTTGACCACCAGTTCCTGCCCTTGTTTCTCTATGGCGATGTTTTCATTGACCTTGACATCGGGCGACATCCATAGCACCAGGCCCACAATGAGACCGATACCAATCTGTCCGATAATCTTATATTTGCCCTTGAGTCCTTCCTTGTTGCGATGGAAAATCTTGATAAAATCGTCCATTCCACCGAGGAAACCGAGCCAAAGGGTGGTGATAATCATCAGAATGAGATAGATGTTGCGTAGTCGGCCGAGCAATAATACGGGAATGAGGATGGCTACGATGATGATGATACCGCCCATCGAGGGTACGCCTATTTTCTTTGTTCCGAACGGGTCGATACTTGCGTCGCGCTGTGTCTCGGTGATTTGCTTCTTCTTGAGGTAGGCAATGAACTTCTCGCCAAACCATGCTGAGATGGCCAGAGAGAAGATGAGAGCCAGCAGGGCACGAAAAGAAATGTAGCCCCAGAGGTGTGCTCCGGAGATTCCATACTCTTCTAGAAATCTGAAAAGATAGTACAGCATAGTGTTTTATTTCTTTGGTTGCGGATGAATCCTGTTAGTCTGATTGGGCTGACGAATTGCGTCAGTTGTTGAAAATCTCTCTTACTATCTCGCGGTCGTCGAAGTGGTGCTTTACGCCCTTGATGTCCTGATAGTCCTCGTGTCCCTTGCCGGCAATGAGTATCACGTCGCCTTTCTTCGCCATCATGCACGCTGTGCGGATGGCTTCTTTCCTGTCTATGATGCTGACAACCTTCTTGAGCTGTTGGTTGTTGAGTCCGTCGAGCATGTCGTTGATGATGTCTTGCGGTTCTTCGAAGCGGGGATTGTCGCTTGTAATGATGACCTTGTCGCTCTGTTTCACCGCTTCCTGTGCCATTAGAGGACGTTTGCCCTTGTCACGGTTGCCACCTGCACCGCATACGGTGATGACCTGGCCCTTGCCGTTGAGTACTTCGTGTACGGCATTGAGCACGTTTTCCAGTGCATCGGGGGTGTGGGCATAGTCCACGATGGCTGTGAACCCTTCGGGAGAATGGATGGGTTCGAGTCGACCACTGACGCTATGCAGGGTGCTCAGGGCCACCAATACATCTTCGGGGCGTTCGCCTAGCATGATGGCAGCGCCGTAGACGGCGAGCAGATTGCTCACGTTAAATTTGCCAATGAACTGTACGCCCACCTCGCGACCGTCGATTTCGAGGTACATTCCTTCGAAGTGGCATTCCAGGATGCGTGCCCTGAAGTCGGCCATGCTGCGTGTGCTGTAGGTCTTGACGGTGGCTTTGGTATTCTGCACCATCACCATGCCGTTCTTGTCGTCGGCATTTGTGATGGCAAAGGCATCTTTGCCGAGACCGTCGAAGAAGGCTTTCTTGGCATCGCGATAGTTCTCGAAGGTCTTATGGTAGTCCAGATGGTCGCGTGTAAGGTTCGTGAACAGGCCACCGGTAAACTTCAATCCGCCGATACGTTTCTGCGCAATGGCGTGCGAAGAACATTCCATGAACGCGTATTCACATCCAGCCTCCACCATCTTGCCGAGCAACATGTTCAGTTCTATGGGGTCGGGTGTGGTGTGATCGGTAGGAATTGCCTCGTCTTCTATGTAGTTGCAAACCGTCGAGAGTAGCCCGCATTTGTAGCCCAACTTGCGGAACATATTATATAATAAGGTGGCAATGGTGGTTTTTCCGTTGGTTCCGGTGACGCCGATGAGCTTCAGCTTGCGCGAAGGATTGCCATAGAACAAGGTGGCCACTTTGCCTACTGCATCTTCGGTAGATTCCACTTGCACGTAAGTTACGCCCTCGGCCGGCTCTTCGGGCATGTCTTCGCAGAGTACGGCAACAGCCCCTAGCTCTATGGCCTTGGGTATAAACTTGTGCCCGTCTACCTGTGTTCCCTTCATGGCAACGAACAAATGCCCCTTTGCAATGCGGCGTGAGTCGATGTTTACTCCTGTGATGTCAACGTCGGTATTACCTTCCAGTTGGAGCGGCTTGACGTTTTTCAGCAATTCTGTTAGTTTCATTGTCTTTCTTATCTTTGTAGATGAGAAGGCCGTCGCTTTCGTTCCGGATTTCCATCTTATATTTATATTCACTCTAAAGTCAGTACAATCTTTTGTTTCTTGGTCACCTTGTGGCCGGGTTCGAGCGATTGTTTCACTACTTTTCCGCGCCCTACGAGGTATGTTTTCACCCCTCTGCTCTCCAGTAGGAATACGGCATCGCGTGCTCCCATGTTGTGCACGTCGGGTATTACGCTATGTCCATAGGTCTTTTCACGTGTCAGGCTCACGCCGTTCTTGCCCTGGATGCGAGCCTTTCCCCATATAGGATTGCCGTCGGCATACGAGCCTCCCCATCCTTTATTGGTATTGATGCCCAGATGAGACAGCACGTAGTCGGCGGCCAGGATATTTCCGTCCTTCACGTCGGGTACGAAGACGGAAGCCGAGTCGCGTGCATCTGTCACGTGCAGTTTCAGACTTTGCGCCATGATACCTTCTGCGATGTCGTGGAATACCACGCCGCTCATGCCACCACCCGATGCCGGTAGACCGCTCTTCTGGATGCAGACGATGCAGCTGTAACGCGGTGCGTCGTCGGGGAAATAGCCTGCAAAGCTCAGCAGATAGTTCGTCTGGCCGGTCTTGTAACCTCCCGCTCCTTGCGAAATCTGTGCTGTTCCGGTTTTACCTGCCACCCTGAACGACGGGGAGCCGGCTTTCTTGCCCAGTCCCTGGCTCACTACATGGTCCAGAATCGTCTGAATCTCGCGCAGTGTCTTGTCGCTACAGATGCGTGCACGCATCACCTGGGGAGGGAAATCCATGATGACTTCGCCGTTTTTCACCACCTGTTTGACGAATCGCGGACGCATCATCCTCCCGTTGTTTGCTATCGTATTATAGAATGTAAGGGTCGAAATCGGCGGTATCTGTGTCTCATAGCCGATACTCATCCACGGCAACGACGTCTTGCTCCAGTTGACATACTGTCCGCGTGCATTCTTTTTCGGCATGCGGATACGTGCTGTGGTGGCACCGACAAGCGGAATATGTAGGTTGTCGGCTAGTCCGGTACGGTATATTCCACGCACAAACTTCTCCGGATTGTTATGGTAATGGTCGTCTACAATGCGACTGACACCGATGTTCGAACTATACATCAAGCTCTGGGGAAGCGTGATGAGCCCGTAACCTCCGCGTCGCCAGTTATGGTCTTTCATCTCTCTGCCATACATGGGCCATACGCCACCGGCCGTTTCCACGGTGTACGAAGTGTCCACCATGCCGTCTTCAAGGGCCGTAAGGATGGCGGCGGGCTTGAACACAGAGCCGGGTTCTAGCAGGTCGCTCACTGCGTGGTTGTGTATTTCGCGGTATTCGCCGTCTACACACTTCTCCATGTTCACGATAGCCTTCACGTCGCCGGTAGCCACTTCCATCACGATGGCCACGCCGACATTGGCATTGATGAGCTTCAACTCGTCGAGCAGGGCGCGTTCGGCCAAGTCTTGCATGCCTACGTCGATGGTCGTTACGATGTCAGCACCGTCGATAGGAGGAGTGTCCATGATGTCGAGGAACTTGTTGAGTACCTTGCGACGGTGGATGATACCGTGTGTTCCGCGCAGAATGGAGTCGTAAGAGAGTTCCAGCCCGAATCTCGCCGTATCTTTAGCACCGAACATCGTACCGATGGTACGGCCCGCCAGAGAACCGAAAGCGCGCTTGCGGGCATTGAATTCTTCGTAATGGAATCCACCTTTATAAGATGTAAGTCTGAAGACGGGCAGCGCTTTCACTTCGGTGAACGTGTTGTAGTCGATGCGCTTAGTCCATATTGGCCAGTTGCGGCTTTTCTTGCTTCTGCCCTCTGCCAGTTCGCGTTTGAAGACCGATGCAGGCTTTTCGGGAAAGATGGCAGCCAGTCCCTGGCAGATGGAGTCTACTTTTGTGTCCCACAACGAGTCGTTGCCGGCGTCGGTGAGTGCCTTGAAGTCCATGAATATCTTGAACTCCGGGAGCGAACTGGCCATCAGTTGACCGTCGCAGCTCAGGATGTTTCCTCTGACAGGTTTCACGCTCACGCTGTCTTTCTTCACGCGTTCGGCCACTTGCATCCAGTAGTTTCGCTTGGCGGTCATGAGATATAGTGTCTTCCCTATCACCGCAAAGGCAATCAGTGTCATCACAATGGCGATGGCACTGTAGCGAGGCATTATTTTCTTATATTCAAACTTACTCATGAATCACTTATTTCCCGTCGGGCACATTGATAATATATGGCGGTTGATTGGCTATCTTCAGGGTGCTGTCGTTGCTGTTCTTGAGCATTTCAAGCACATGACTCTCGCGGCAAAGCTCTGTCAGGTTACTGCTGCTCGACAAGGCTTTGTACTTCGTATCCTGCAATGTCTTGTTCAGGCGGTCTATCTCTATGAGGTCTTTCTGCACACTGTAGCGATTGGCCGTATATACGATGGCAAAGAACGTGATGAGCAGAAACACGCCTATCTGGCGGCGGATGGCCTGCGTGTTGAGTATGTCTCCACCCAGAATCTTGCGCAGCGTGAAGTCGGAAGAGTGGGGGGCTTCGCCTTCTGTGGCCTG
This sequence comes from Prevotella mikamonis, assembly GCF_055381405.1. Taxonomy (NCBI): domain Bacteria; kingdom Pseudomonadati; phylum Bacteroidota; class Bacteroidia; order Bacteroidales; family Prevotellaceae; genus Prevotella; species Prevotella mikamonis. Next base: position 1,947,035 of record NZ_AP035785.1, on the reverse strand, counting down.
CTCCTCGATGGTTTCTTTCAGCGACAAGCCCGCAGTGTCATGCTCTGCGTCCTCACTTTTCGTGCCGGTAGCCTTGGAAGGGATGCTTTTTACCTCTTCTTTCTTCTTGATATCTATGTCTTGTTCGGTCTTGTTCATTTCTTTGCTGCGATTCTTAGTTTGGCACTGCGGCTGCGTGGATTAGCCGTCTGTTCGTCGTTGTCGGGTACTATCACTTTGTTGTTGACCAGGGTCAAAGGTGTTTCTATCCGCCCGAAGAAGTCCTGTACCACCTTTCCTTCCACGTTGCCTGTCTTCATAAAGTTCTTCACGATGCGGTCTTCCAGGCTGTGGTAGGTGATGACCGAGAGTCTGCCGCCTTGGCAGAGCAGTTCGCTGGCGGCCGTCAGCATCTCCTTGAGCGCATCCATCTCGTGGTTCACTTCGATACGCAATGCCTGGAACAGGCGCGCCATGTCTTTCTTCTCGCGTTCGCGCTTGAACAGTGGTTCCATCACGGCGAGGAATTCCTGTGTGGTCTCGATGCGCTTGGTGGCCCTGCTTTTGACGATGGCCGAGGCGATACGATAAGAGTTTTTCAATTCGCCATACAGATAGAATATGTCGGCCAGCTTCTCTTCCGGATAATCGTTGACGATGTCTGCGGCCGTCGTGCCGGCCCGTTTGTTCATGCGCATGTCGAGTGGCCCGTCGAAACGGAACGAGAAACCGCGTGTCTCGTCGTCGAAATGATGGCTCGACACGCCTAGGTCGGCCAGCAGTCCGTCTATATGCTCTACGCCATAATAGCGCATCCAGTTTTTCAAATATCTGAAGTTCGATCGTACAAAAGTGAATCGCGGCTCATCGGTGAATCTTGTCTCCTGTGTCCCGTCCTCACTTTCAGCCTGATAGATGTTCTGCTCGGCGTCGGCGTCCTGGTCGAAGCTGTATAAATGAGCATCTTGTGGCAGTTGCGCGAGTATCTCCCGGCTATGGCCGCCACCCCCGAACGTGACATCGACATATATTCCGCCGGCATGGATATTCAGTCCGTCAATGCTGGGATGGAGCAATACGGGAGTGTGGTACGACACCTCTTCCCGTCGCTCTCCTTGTGGCAGAGCGTCGTTATTCGCCTTGGTTCTCGTCTGGTGATATTTGGTCTTTGCCATGTCTGCGGTCTTTATCTTTTTTCTTTCTCTCCTTGGGATTAGGGATGTTGATGGATGTGGGGGGCAGGGCTTCGGTTGTCTATTCTCCCGTCCCCATTGCTTCCAGTGCTTTTCCAAACTCTTCGCTGTCCATGAAAGGCTTGTCATCGGTGTGCCGACTCCATATCTCAATGGTGTCGTCCATGCCTATGAACTTGATTTCCTGCTCGATACCGGCCAGTTTCAGGTAGCGTTTCGGAATCAGGAAGCGCCCGTTTCCGTCGAGTGTCAGTATCTCTACATCTGATACAAACTGTCTGAAGATTTGTTGGTCTTTCGCGTTCCAGCGGTTCAGGCGTTGGCGTAGGAAGTCGAGCTGGGTGTCCCAGACCGATTGCGGATACAACACCAGGCAGGGCTGGAATACGTCTTTGCGCATGATGAGGCATTCCTCGCCCGATGCTTGGAGCACCTTGCGGAATGTAGCCGGCAGAAATGCCCTGCCTTTGGCGTCGGTTTTGGCCTCGATGTTACCTAAAAAGCGCATGCGTTCTTATATAATATGAAATTTCGCTTCAAAGATACATAAAATTCCCCATTATCCTCCACTTTCCCCCACAAATCTTTTTAAAACCCTTATTTTTTGATTTAAACGGAATCGGCTTGTCTTTTTGAGGTCTTCGACATCGTAGCATAGGGAGTGGTCTGAATCTCCAGGGCAAGATGAATATGTTTAGCTCTTATATTGGTATAACGTCCTTTGTATCAGTCGTTTGTATGATTTGTGAGGACATTTTAGCCAGTTCGTTCGTTCAAAATTCTAAAACTAAAAAACTGCAAGGCCTCGGCAGCGTTGCTGTTTGGCCTTTGCAGCATTGCTGTTCGGGTCTTGCAGCGATACTGCCGAAGCCTTGCAGTTTTTTGATGAACGAGTGGTTGGGATGGCAAGTGGATGTCGAGTGGAGGGATTTTGCCGTACATGGTTTTGAAATATATATTTCAATCGTCAAAAAAATACAATAAAAAACCGTCAGGATGTAACTTAATTAAAAAACTTATGTTATTTTTGCATGTAGTTAGTGTTAGTTGAATGAGTGAAAGTATAGAGAATACAATCGACATTGATGATATTCTGAAAAGCAAGATGGGAGCAAAGGCTCGCTATGTTCCCAGTTTTGTCGTGTCGTGGCTCAAGCATGTTGTCCATCAAGACGAGGTGAACCGTTATCTCTGGGAAAGCCGGGATAAGGTGGGTACTGACTGGCTTGAGGAGTGTGTGCGCTATCTTGACATGACGCTCGATATCGTAGGCATGGAGAATCTGCCCGACAAGAACGATGGAAAACTCTACACTTTCGTGTCCAATCATCCCTTGGGAGGTGCCGACGGAGTGGCATTAGGCTCTATCATCGGCCGACACTACGATGGGCGTTTTCGCTATTTGGTGAACGACTTGTTGCTCAATCTGCCCGGATTGAAACCTGTGAGCATCGGTATTAACAAGACCGGAGGCCAGGGTCGCAACTTCCCTGCGATGGTGGAAGCTGGTTTTCAGAGCGACAACCATATGCTGATGTTCCCGGCAGGACTTTGCAGTCGCAAGACAGATGGGCAAATACGCGATATTCCTTGGAAAAAGACTTTCATCTCAAAGAGCGTGGAATATCAGCGCGATGTAGTGCCTATCCATTTCGGTGGGCAAAATTCAGAGAAGTTCTATCGTATTGCCAATATCTGCAAATCGCTCGGATTGAAATTCAACGTAGCCATGCTGTTCTTGGTTGATGAGATGTACAAGAACGTGCATAAGACTTTCCGCGTAGCCATCGGGAAACCTATTCCCTGGCAAACTTTTGATAAGAGCAAATCTTCGATGGAATGGGCGAAATTCGTTGAAGACCGTGTGTATGAATTATAATAAAGACCAAATAAGAGCAAATGGAAGAAGAGATTATCCAGCCAGTCAGTAGAGAGTTGCTCAAAAGCGAACTGACGCCCGACAAGCAGCTCCGCATGACCAACAAGAGTCACAATGAAATCTACATTGTTACGGGCAACGACTCTCCAAACGTGATGCGCGAGATCGGGCGTTTGCGTGAAATTGCTTTCCGTAGTGCAGGGGGTGGAACAGGCAAGTCGATGGATATCGACGAGTTCGACGAGGGCGACAACTGCTACAAACAGTTGATAGTATGGAATCCCGATGCCGACGAGATTATCGGAGGATACCGTTATCAGTACGGCTCTGACTGGAAACTGAACGCCGACGGGCAGCCGGCTTTGGCCACAAGTCACATGTTCCATTTCTCCGATGAGTTCATGAAAAACTACATGCCTTATACTGTTGAGTTGGGGCGTTCGTTTGTTTCGCTGGAATACCAGAACGTACGCACAAATTCAAAATCCATTTTTGCACTTGATAATCTTTGGGATGGATTGGGAGCTTTGACGGTTATCAATCCCAAGCTGAAGTATTTCTTCGGCAAGATGACGATGTATCCGTCTTACATCCGTCGTGGTCGCGACATGATACTCTACTTCCTGAAAAAGCATTTCGATGATAAAGACCGTCTGATTCTGCCGATGAAACCGCTGAAAATAGAGACTGATGACGAAGAATTGGAATCTATCTTCACGGCAACCGACTTCCGTGAAGACTATAGAATCTTGAATCGGGAAATAAGAAAGTTGGGCTACAACATTCCGCCCTTGGTGAATGCCTATATGAATCTCAGCCCGACGATGAAGCTATTCGGTACGGCTATCAACTACGGATTTGGTGATGTGGAGGAAACGGGTATCCTGATAGCCGTCGACGAGATATTGGAAGAGAAGCGGGTACGCCATATCGACAGCTTTATCAAGGAGCATCCGGAAGCCCTGAAAATCACGAGTGGAGCAAACAACGTGATTTATAAGGACAAGGCTTGAGCGGTTTTGCGTTGCCGGTCATTTTCCAGCTTCCTTTATTTTCTGTATATTTGCACAAATGACAAGTCTATGATGAAGCCACACGTATCCATATTGATATTTGTATTCTTTATACTTGCTTCTGTCTGGTCGAGTATAGGGAGTTACAGAATGACGAGAGACCGTATTGTTTCAGACTTGAATCAAGCCCTGGAAAAGACGTTGAGGCAGCAGGCCGGAGACGAAATCACTCCCGATACGATTCGTATCTACCGTAGTTTCCTGACTATCAAACCGCTCCGTAAGCGTGCCTACGTCACTTATTGTACCCGCGAAGACAAGGGCGATATGGCTTGCAGCGACTCGATGAAATGGCGCGAAAAAGGCGGTAACGTGCATTTGAGGGCTTATGCCAACTGCTCCGTGGCCACTATCTTTGCCTTGTCCGACCAACGGTTGTCCCTCTTGTTTTCGTTGTTGGCGATAAGTTGGTTGGCTTTTTCGCTTTATACCAATAGGAAGTATCAGCAGGAAAAACTTGTAACCGTGGGTACTTTATCTTATTCCTCCAACCGGAATATCTTTTATGATGCTCGGCGTCAGCCCCTGCATTTCACTCCGATGCAGCATCAGCTCATGCAGATGTTCCTGGCCGACAATGGCAGAAGCCTCTCTAAACAAGCCATTTGCGATGCTTTCTGGCCAAAGAAGGACGACCCCAGTGAGACGCTTTATACGCTGATACGCCGACTGAAGACGGCGATAGAGCAGCATACGAATCTGAGTATTGTGTCGGAACGCGGCTCGCATTATCGGCTTAAGGAGAAATCATAATCTTCGGTAGAAGTGAGTTGTCAGATAATTGTCAGCTACTTTCTTTTAGTTTGTATTCCTGAAGTTTCTATTTTTGCAGCAAATCAACTTAAAATCTGCAAAGATGAAACAAACAGTATTATTGCTTATCTTATTATTTTGTAGTGCTGAAGTGCCGGCACAAGACGAGAAGACCGTCGACCTTGACGGCATAGAGGTTCGGGCTTCCCGTGTGATAATCCGTCCGGATGGGCGAAAGTTGATTCCGTCTGACAAGCAGAAGGCTGCTTCTACTTCGGGTTATAGCTTGCTCAACAAGCTCTCCCTGCCCAATCTGCGTGTTGATGAAGTGACAAATTCTATTACGGCTTTGGGAAACAAGGGTATGGTACAGGTGCTAATCAACAATCGGAGTGCATCTGTGGAAGATATGTTGTCGCTATCTCCTCAAAGTGTAAAATCGGTCGATTTCATCGAGAATCCTGGTCTGAGATATGGTACAGACGTTGCCTACGTGGTTCATATCCACACGCTGCGCGCCGTCAGTGGCTATACCGTGGGCTTCAATGGGCTGAACTCGCTGACGGCACTGTACGGACACAATACGGTCTATGGACAACTGAATCGTGGGAACAGCGAGTTTGGTGTGTCTTACAATTCAGGTTATGTCAGCCGTTCGGCTTCTGACTACGATGAACAGTCTTTTTACCATCTGGCCGACCAGACGGTTCGCTCCATTACCAGGCGCAATGTGGACGGCAAAATGAGTAGTCTTAATCACGGTGTTCAGTTGAAATACACGCTGGCAGACTCTTCCTCTTATGTCTTCCAAGCTTCGTTGAATGGCCAATTCTCGCGTATTCCCAAGAATTCCATGACCCGTGAGTTGCAGGATGGAACTGATTATACGCTCTCGCATAGCTCGAACAGGGAGACCTCGTCCAGTCCTTCTCTAGACCTTTACTTCTATCGGGCGTTGGGAAAGCGACAGGAACTGACCCTGAATGTTGTGGGTACGTTGATTGATACGTATTGGAAACAGACCGACGACGAGGGGGAAGACTATCGCTATTCGGTCGATGGGAAGACCTATTCCCTGCTGAGCGAGGCGGTCTATGAGCATCGGCTTCAGCCTTTCACCTTTTCGCTTGGTGCGCATTATTCCCTGAAATATACGGCCAATCAATATTCGGGGAATGTGGAATCGCTGAATCATATCCATACATCAAGTGGCGATGTCTACGGTGAGATAGCAGGCAGTTGGGGGCGTCTGCGCTATAAGGCCGATGTGGGGATAACCCAAAGCCGTTGTCGGCAAGATAGTTTCCGCGATAGGTTTTGGATGTTCAGGCCCAAGCTCTCGCTTGGCTATCCGATGACAGACCGACTGTATTTGTCCTACACCTTTGATACCTATAAGCATGTGTCGCGCATAGCCTTGACCAGTGATGTCCGTATTCGTCAGAACAGCATGGAGTGGCTGGTGGGAAATCCTAATCTTCAACCGGCGCGTTTGCGTGAACACCAGGCCCGTTTCACGTATCAAACGCCAAGACTCACGGCAAATCTGGTGGGTACTTATCGTCTTGTGCCACATTCCAACATGGTGGTCTATGAGCGCACGAATGATAATCTGTTTATCCAGACGCAGCGCAATCAGCGTGGCGTCAGCTTTCTGGTCGTTCAGGCAACGGGACGATATGATGTGATACCCGAAAAACTCATCGTCTCCATGAACGGCGGTATCAATCGGTTCTGGAATCGTGGCGACGCCTATACGCATACCTACACCTCCTATTCTTACGGTGCTTCGGTGCAGGCTTATCTTGGTAAGTGGACGTTGATGGGGCTTTTTGACAACGGATGGGGCTGGATGGAAGGAGAAGGGGTTGGCATCTCAGGCTCTGCCAGCAGCATTCAAGCTACTTACCGAATCAGGAATGGAAGCATATCGCTTCATTGGAATAATCCTTTTCAAGCCCATCCGCGGAGTCTGAAAAGCGAAGTGAGGAGCAGTCTCATCCAGAAATACATAACGACCCGCTACAGACATCAGGGGAATATGGTGAGTCTGAATTTCACATGGCGGCTCTCGCGCGGTCAGAAGTATAGGGATGTGCAGCGTACTTTGCAGAACAAGGAGACCGATGCCGGTATCTTGAAGTGATATACCATTGTGGATTTAACGTGTTTCTGCGTATGAGGAAGATACTGTTTATCCTGGTTGTGTTTGTCGGTGTGTGTTTCTTGATAGAGAGACTTATGCCCGTGGGGGACAGAAGACCCTTTCCTCAGGCTTTTCGCGAGGGTATGAATGCGGTGAAATGGGCTAAATTTGTGGATTCGGCCTATTGCTACACCTTTCTTTATCCCTCGTTCTTTGTGCGCGAAGAGCGTGTGGACGGGGCAGTGGCTTTCGGTTATCACGCCCACGGAATGAACGTAGTTTTGGAGAGCAGGGTGTCTGATGCCGACGATCAACGGCACTTGGAATATATCCGTGAGGGTGAGCTGGAGGAATCGAAAGACTACCGTTATTATGTGCATGGCATCCAACGGAGTGGCAAATTGTATTCGCTTGCGCTCTATTATCCTGCCGAATACCGCCAGTGCATGCAGCGTCTGATATGGAAAGTGAAGACCTGGAGATGCGAAACGGTCAAGTTGCAGATGTCTCAGTATGCCCAGTAGCCGGGGAAGGGATTGGAAGCGAATTACTGCAAGGCTCTGGCAGTGTTGCTGTTTGGCCTTTGCAGCGTTGCTGTTTGGGCCTTGCAGCATTGCTGAAGAGCCTTTGCAGTGAATTATTTTTGTTGCTTTCGCGCTTTTTTCTTACTTTTGTCGTTATATAAGTAAGCTTGCATGAATTATACAATCAATGTACGTGGTCGACTGATGGACCTTTCGACGCCGAAAGTGATGGGCATCGTGAACATTACGCCCGACTCTTTCTTCGAAGGAAGTAGGAAACAGACAGAGGCGGAGATAGCTCAGCGAGTGCAGCAAATAGCAGAAGAGGGCGCTTCTATCGTGGATGTCGGGGCTTTCTCTACACGCCCTGGTGCATCGGAAGTAAGCGAAGAGGAGGAAGCTCGGCGATTGCAGTTTGCCTTGGAAATCGTGCGTCGTGAATGTCCCGAACTGCCTATATCGGTAGACACCTATCGTCCGCGTGTGGCACGCCGGTGTATAGAAGAGTGGGGAGCTGACATCATCAATGATGTGTCGGAAGGTGGGTTGACGGGCATCGTGAACCAGCCTATCTATGAAGATGAGAGCATGTCTGCCACCATTGGAGAGCTGAAAGTGCCCTATATCCTGATGTCTGTGAAGCCCACTCTGAAGGAAATGCTCATCGCTTTTGCCGATGAGTTGCAGGAATTGCGCGACTTGGGGGTGAAAGATATTATCCTTGACCCTGGTTACGGGTTTGGGAAAACACTGCAACAGAATTATGAATTGATGCGCGAAGCAGAGAAATTGCAGGTGCTGGAACTGCCGATTTTGGTGGGCATCTCGCGCAAATCAATGATCTATAAACTGATAGGTGGCACTCCGATGACTTCGCTCAACGGCACGACCGTACTGAATACGGTTTCTCTGATGAAAGGTGCTGCCATCTTACGGGTACACGATGTGAAAGCAGCGATGGAATCGGTAAAAATCGTCAATGAATTAAATATGCCTTATGCCCTTTGACTTTGGAATAAAAGATGTTATCGACATCTTTCTGGTAGCACTGATACTTTATTATATCTACCGCTTGATGAAGGAGAGCCGTTCGCTGAACGTGTTCATCGGAATCATGGTGTTCGTGCTTGTGTGGCTCTTTGTGAGCCAGGTGTTGGAAATGCGTCTGCTCGGAGCTATCCTCAACAAACTTGTGAGTGTGGGCGTTATCGGACTCATCGTGCTCTTTCAGGAGGAGATACGCAAGTTTCTTTATACCCTTGGAGCGCACCAGCGGTTCAAGAGAATCACGAGTTTTTTTACCAATAGAGACGAGGGTAAAGTAGATAAGGAGTCGATTATTCCGATAGTTTTGGCCTGTATGAGTATGTCGCGTGGCAAAGTGGGCGCACTGATGGTGATAGAGCGTGGCGCACCACTTGATGATATTGTGGCGACAGGCGACGAGATTGATGCGAATATCAACCAGCAGTTGATAGAAAATATATTCTTCAAAAACTCGCCATTACACGATGGGGCTATGATTATATCGAAGAAACGCATCAAGGCGGCAGGTTGTATTCTGCCCGTTTCCCACGATTTGAATATCCCGAAAGAATTGGGCTTACGCCATCGGGCGGCTATGGGTATCTCGCAGAGCAGCGATGCGATTGCCGTCGTTGTGTCTGAAGAGACGGGTCGTATCTCCGTGGCTAATAAGGGGAAGTTCCACCTTCGTCTCTCGGCAGAGGAATTGGAGAGTATCTTGACACAGGAGATGTAAAGATACTCTCGGTTTCCTAGTTGAGCATTAGTTCCATTTGGGCCATTTCATCGACAAAGATAAACTCTGCCAGTTGGGCCATACTCATGATTTTTGCATTTGCATCGGGTTCATCTGTTTTTCTCACCTTTCCTTTTTCTATCATGTAGTAGGCATTATTCATGGGGATGTCGCGGTCGTGTTTCACGCGGATGGAGCATACAGCGTCGGGATGTTGGACGGCCCAGAGTTGCAATGCCGACTTGGCATTGATGATGCGCAGCATGGCGGGAATGGTTTCTGTGGCCGGGCGATAATCTTCTCTGGCCAGTCTGATGTCTTCCTGTACCACGGCCAGTTGTTCCTCGTTATGTAGTAATGTACACGTGCGCTCGCGCTGGCGCTTGTCGTATTCGGCAAACGGCACGGTGGCGGCGTCAGCCGGGTTGGGCATACACGTGATGCAACGGGCATAGCCTTGCTTGCCATACCAGTCGTAGAGCCATGGTTCGGCCGGTATCAATGCGGCAAAGACCACGTCGTGATGGAACAGGCTGAAGTGGGCTTGGGCCATCAGGTTGCTGCCGATGTTCTGCTTGCGCGCCTCTTCCTGTACGCTCACTCCGCTGATATAGGCCGTCTTTACCTCCGTGCCATGATACAAAAGCGGATAAGGTAAGGTTTGCAGGGCAGCCGAAACGTGGTAGTCGAGTTGACAGCAGATGTTGTATTCGGGACGATATACGCGGTCGAAATAGAGATTGATGAATGCGTCGGAGTCGTGGAAAGTGTCTTTCCACAGCTTTTTCACTTCTTCCTTGATGCGGTTTTGATCTTCAAACTGTGCCAGCGGACGTTTCTCCATGATGACATTCTTCTCCAGTAGGATATCCGGTTTGTAGCTCAGCTTGGCCTTTCGTAATCCCTCGTCGCCCATGTCTTCCTCACGATTGATGTAGACATACTGCTCCGGGATGTGTTTGGCAAACTCTTGGTTGATGATGCTGAAAGCTCCTTCGTAGCTGGTGTCGGCCTTTTCTACGCACACGTCGAATGTCGTTTGGTTGATGGGGTTTCCGTAGGTAAAGGCTATCAGCTTGCCGTCTACCCATATCGTGCCACCCGTCAGTCCCAGTTCGTCCCAATGGTCGAAGGCTCTTGTCATCGAGCGCATCTCACTGTAGATGCTGTGTCCTTCGGTATCATCCTCCTGCCCGGCTCTCCATTCGCCCGCCAGTCGTTGGCATTCAGGTATCATGTCGGTTGTGAGTGGGCGGTATTCGTAGTTGGGATAGAGGCTCTTGAACTTGTTGATATGGTTTCGTTTGCTCTGTAACTTCTTGCCGGATAGCGTTGTCAGCTTCGTGCGCAGATAGATATAGTCGGAGTAATCGCGGTCGGGTGTGATGCTGAATGTGTCGGGAAAGGCGCTCTCGATGATGTCTACGCAGAAGTTACACACCCCTAGCATCAGGAAAGGATGGCCCATAGCGATGGAATCGTTGCGTATTTCGCGAATCACGTTGGCCGAGCATTCATCGCATATTTCTACCTTCCGGCTTCCGTCGGCAGTGGTCTTGGGGTGCGGAATCGGCATCATGTAGGCCAGGTGTTGGCCTGTATAGAATCTGAAGACGAGAAAATCGTCCAGGATAGTCCATTCTGTATTGTATAGAAATCGCCAGCTGAAGATGTTGGCAAACGACAGGTCGCAGTTCTGGCGTTCTCCCCAGAGGGTGTAATCCTGAATGACTTCCTTGTCAGCTGTAGTCAGAGCTTTGAATTTTAACATGTATTCTAAATGATAGTTTTGTTCTTACAAAATTATATTTTTTTATCCGACGGACAAATACAGTGTCATATTTTTTTGTTAATTTTGCAAAGTGGGAGTGACAAAACGGGCTGTGTGGAGTCACTTCCCAGAACATATTTATAGAATATCATATCACAAAACTATGGATTTACTACAAGAAATCGTTGCCAGAGCAAAGTCTGATAAGCAACGTATTGTGCTTCCTGAGGCCACCGAAGAGCGCACCTTGAGAGCAGCCGACCGTGTTTTGGCCGACGACATCGCGAACATCATCCTCATTGGCAACCCCAATGAAATACATAAACTAGCCGAGGCATGGGACCTGACCAATATAGATAAGGCTACCATCATCGACCCGTTGAACAATCCCAAGAGCGAGGAATATGCTGCATTGCTGGCTGAGCTGCGCAAGAAGAAGGGCATGACCATCGAGCAGGCACGCGAGTTGGTGAAGAATCCTCTGTATCTTGGTTGTATGATTATCAAGACCGAAGGGGCAGACGGACAGATTTCCGGAGCGTTGAGTACGACGGGTGACACCTTGCGCCCTGCTCTCCAGATTATCAAGTGTGCTCCCGGTATCACCTGTGTGAGTGGTGCTATGCTGCTCGTGACAGACCAGAAGCAGTACGGAGAAGACGGCGTAATCGTCATGGGCGACGTAGCTGTGACGCCAATGCCCGATGCCGACCAGCTTGCGCAGATTGCTGTATGCACCGCAGCGACCGCTCAGAGCGTGGCAGGATTTGAAGAAGCGCGCGTGGCTATGTTGAGTTTCTCTACCAAGGGCAGTGCCAAGCACGAAGTGGTAGACAAGGTTGTAGAGGCAACACGCCTGGTCAAGCAGCGTTGTCCGGAGCTGAAAGTCGACGGAGAGTTGCAGGCCGATGCCGCTCTGGTTCCTGCCGTAGGCCAGAAGAAAGCTCCCGGAAGTGCGATTGCTGGTAATGCCAACGTGCTCGTAGTACCCAATCTGGAAGTGGGAAACATTGGTTACAAGCTAGTCCAGCGTCTTGGTAACGCCATCGCCATCGGTCCAATCCTGCAAGGTATAGCCCGTCCGGTGAACGATTTGAGCCGTGGCTGCTCTGTAGACGACATCTATTACATGGTAGCCATCACTGCCTGTCAGGCGCAAGATGCCGTTAAGTCTCGTTAAATCAAATAAAAACAGAATATATGAATATCTTAGTATTGAACTGCGGTAGTTCTTCCATCAAGTACAAGTTATACAATATGGACAACGAGTCTGTATTGGCTCAGGGTGGTGTAGAGCGTATCGGTCTCGACGAGGCTTTCATTAAAGTGACGTTGCCTAACGGTGAGAAGAAGAAAATTATGCACGACATGCCCGACCATAAGGAAGGTGTGAACTTCGTGTTCAAATGCTTGCTCGACCCGGAAATAGGTGCTATCAAGGATTTGAAGGAGATTGATGCCGTCGGACACCGCATCGTGCAGGGTGGAGATAAGTTCTGCCAGAGCGTCATTGTAGACGAGAAAGTGGAAGAGGGAATCGAAGAACTGTGCGACCTGGCGCCCGTTCACAATGCCGGACACCTGCGTGGACTCCGTGCGGTAGACGCCTTGATGCCCGGAACACCACAGGTGTGTGTCTTCGACAACGCGTTCCATTCTACCATGCCCGACTATGCTTACCTCTATGGCGTGCCTTACGAACTCTATGAGAAGTATCATGTACGTCGTTATGGTTTCCACGGAACAAGTCATCGCTATGTATCTCAGCGCGTGTGCGACTTCCTGGGACGCGATATCAAGACTCAGAAAATCATCACATGCCACATCGGTAACGGTGCAAGTGTAACCGCTGTGAAATACGGTGAATGCGTAGACACCTCTATGGGACTTACTCCTTTGGCCGGTGTGATGATGGGTTCGCGCTCCGGCGACATTGATCCTTCGGCTGTAACCTATCTCATGGATAAGCTCGGCAAGAAGCCGCAAGAGATGGCCGACTTCTTGAATAAGGAGAGCGGTGTGCTTGGTATCACTGGTATCTCCAGCGATATGCGCGAGATAGAAAGCGCTGCCAAGGAAGGGCATGAGCGTGCTCAGCTGGCGCTGAAGATGTACGACTACCGTATCAAGAAATATATCGGTGCTTATGCAGCCGCTATGGGTGGTGTCGACATCATCGTATGGACGGCCGGCGTGGGCGAGAATCAGGTCGGTACTCGCTTGCAGTCTTGTTCGGGATTGGAATTTCTGGGCGTCAAGATGGATGCCAAAGCCAACAATGTGCGTGGCAAAGAGGCCATTATCTCTACTCCCGACAGCAAGGTTACCGTCTGCGTCATCCCGACGGATGAAGAGATTGTGATTGCCCGCGATACCATGTCGCTGGTTCAGGGAAAGTAAACCAGACCATCAGATAATGAAGGGCGTGCCTGCAAAGGTGCGCCTTTTTTGTGCTGTTTCCTTTCTCTGTGGCGTCTTTTGCCCAGTTGCCGACTCAGACTCTTCAAACTTAAAAAACTGCAAGGGCTTGGCAGCAGTGCTGTCTCGGCTTTGCAGCATTGCTGTTTGGGCCTTGCAGTGTTGCTGCCGAGCCCTTGCAGTAAACAGAGTGGAAAATCATTGGCAGCATATATAAGAGGTAATAGCCGATTTTAACTCTTTTTTTACATCCTGCAATTATCCTATAAGAGGAAAAGTCGTATCTTTGTCAGAAATCTGTGTGCCTGTGTAGGTGGCAGAACGTACTTAAAACTATCTAAACAATCAAACAAATAATCTGGCATGAGAAAAATGACAGCTCTTTGCGCAACCCTTGCATGCTCTGCAAATATGGCAGCACAGCAAGCTCCACAGCTGCATGCTGACAACATCGACGAAATCGTCAAGTCCATGACTTTGGAAGAAAAGGCCCTCATAGTGGTGGGTTCCAATGCCGGGCAAGTGAACAGCAATCTGGGTCAGTCGGCCAAACTTGTACCTGGTGCAGCCGGTACTACCTGTGCCATTCCGCGTTTGGGCATCACACCTGCGGTACTGGCCGATGGTCCGGCCGGCCTGCGTATCGACCCCAAACGCGATTTCGACAGCAAAACATATTATTGCACACACTTCCCGATAGGTACATGTCTGTCCAGTTCGTGGAATACTGACCTCGTGAAGCAGGTGGGCACAGCCATCGGCAACGAGGTCTTGGAGTATGGGGCCGATGTGCTTTTGGCGCCCGGCGTGTGCCTTCACCGCAACCCACTGTGTGGTCGTAACTTTGAATATTACTCCGAAGACCCCGTCTTGTCGGGCCATATCGCGGCTGCCTACATTCTGGGTGTGCAGAGCCAAGGCGTAGGTACGAGCATCAAGCACTATGCTTTCAACAATCAGGAGACTGCCCGCCTGGGTAATGATGCTCGTGTGAGCCAGCGTGCGGCGCGCGAACTGTATCTGAAGAATTTTGAGATAGCCATCAAGAAGGCACAGCCCTGGACGGTGATGTCTTCGTATAACGGCGTGAACGGCACTCAGGCGTCTGAGCGCTACGATTTGATGACCACTGTGCTGCGCGATGAATGGGGATTCAAGGGCATTGTCATGACCGACTGGTTCGGCGGTACTGACCCTGTATGGCGCGATGGTAAGTCAGAACGCGTGGCCAATATGAAGGCCGGCAACGACCTTATAGAGCCTGGTCAGCCCATTGACAGCAAGACGATAGAGGAAGCTGTGAAGAGTGGAAAACTCGATGAGAAGGTGCTGGATCTCAATGTGAAGCGCATTCTGGAGATGATAGTGAAGACTCCGAGATTCAAAGGCTACAAGTATAGCGATGCTCCCGACCTGAAAGCACATGCTCAGGTCACTCGCAACTCGGCAGCCGAAGGTGCGGTGTTGTTGGAGAACAAGGGCGTATTGCCATTTGCTTCTAGTGTCAAGCGTGTGGCCGTTTACGGTGTAGCCAGCTACGAACCCATTGCCGGTGGCACGGGTTCGGGCAATGTGAATCGTGCCTATACCGTGAGTTTGGTAGAGGGGCTGCGCAACAATCAGTATGTAGTGGATGCCGATATTATCAAATACTACAAGAAGCATATAGCCGACGAGACGGCCGAAATCAACAAAGTGACGTATGAATGGTGGCAGAACAAGCCGTTGCCCAAGGAGGCTGTGCCTACCGATGCCGACCTGTCGAAAGCCGTCGAAGCCAACGATGTGGCCGTGATTACGCTCGAACGCCTGTCGGGAGAGGGGAGCGACCGTACCGCTGCCGATTTTAATCTGACGGCTAACGAGCTTCAGTTGATTCAGAAAGTAACCGAAGCGTTCCATCAGGCAGGCAAAAAGACCGTGGTGGTATTGAATATTGGTGGCGTCATAGAGTCGGCGTCGTGGAAACATATTCCCGATGCAGTGTTGCTGCCTTGGCAGTGCGGGCAGGAGTTTGGCAACTCCGTGGCCGATATTCTGAGCGGTCGTTTAGCGCCATCAGGCAAACTTCCTATGACATGGCCGATAACTTTCGGCGATGTTCCTTCGTCCAAGAACTTCCCGTCAGACGGTATTGCCGTGAATTTTGAAGACAGGAATGCCGGCAGATACCGCACCGTGAAGAATGTAGGCTATACCAATTACGAGGAAGATATCTATGTAGGCTATCGCTATTTCGACTCTTTCAATAAGAATGTGTCCTATCCTTTCGGCTACGGACTGTCTTATACATCGTTCGAGTACAGCGATGTGAAGGCTGTAGACCGTGGCAATAGCGTAGTTGTAAGCGTGACGGTAAAGAACACCGGCGATCGTATGGGCAAGGAGGTGGTCGAGGTTTACGTTACCGCACCTAAAGGTAAGGTGAACAAGCCGGCTCAGGAATTGAAGGCGTTTGCCAAGACCCGTGCGCTGAAACCCGGTGAAACGGAAACGTTGAGCATGGAGATAGAGAAGACGGAATTGGCCTCTTTCAATGAGAACCCGAATGCCTGGGTGGCCGATGCAGGTGTGTATGCCTTTAAGGTTGGTGCTTCGAGTCGCAACATCAAGGGTACTGTCACTCTTAAACTGAAAGCAAGTACCATGAAGGTGTACAAGATTCTAGAGCCTAGGCAGAAGCTGAATCTGCTTCAATAATACAAGAAAAGAGGGTAGTGATACCCTCTTTTTTTGTATGTGCAGTGGCAGGAAGCGCTGTTTACAGGGGCTGATAGGCCGAAACGCGCATATCTACGCATCCATTTGGTTTGAAGACGACGCCCTCAGCACGCAGCAGTTGTGGCTGTTCCGCCCATCCCGGAGCAGTTCGGCCGGCTGCATTGACTACCCTGTGGCAAGGCAGATGCAGAGCTGGAGGAGCTTCGCGGAGTGCCCTGCCCACCATGCGCGCATGCTGAGGCCAACCGGCCAGCCGTGCCAGTTCGCCGTAGGTGACGACGCACCCTGCCGGTATCTGTGCTACCATATTATATATGTCACTGTAAAAATCGTCGTGTTGAGGTCGTGGCATAAGTTTGTCGGATTTGTTACCTACAAAGATATAACTTTTATAGGATATTCCCCAAATTATCACTTGTTTCTTATGTGTTTTGCTGCAAGGCCTTGGCAGTGTTGCTGCAAAGCTTAGTCAGCATTACTGTTTGGCCTTTGCAGCGATGCTGTTTGGTCTTTGCAGTGAATCCACCTTTTTTATTACATATCCTTTGCTATTCTTTTAAATAGCCGTATCTTTGCATAAGATAAGCTACACTCAGCAATTAGAGAACAAGTTCTCATTGCATTCGTTGGCGTTATCTTTGCATAAGATAAGCTATGTTTAGCTATAAATAACAGAGAAATACAGTAAAAAAATATGGGAAAGATTATACTTACGGGCGACCGACCCACGGGAAAGCTTCATCTCGGTCATTATATTGGTTCATTGCGCCGTCGCGTGCAGCTTCAAGAGGCTGGCGACTACGACCGTATGTTTGTGTTTATGGCCGACGTACAGGCCTTGACCGACAATGCCGATAACCCGGAGAAGATTAGACAGAACCTGATAGAGGTGGCATTAGACTATCTGTCGGCAGGACTGTCGCCTGATAAATGTACGCTCTATGTTCAAAGCCAGATACCTGAGTTGGCCGAGCTGACCACCTATCTGATGAACCTCATCACGGTTTCTCGCGTTCAGCGCAACCCTACGGTGAAGACCGAAATCAAGATGCGTAACTTCGAGGCCAACATACCTTTGGGCTTTTTCTGTTATCCAGTGAGTCAGGCAGCCGATATTCTGGCCTTCAATGCCACGACGATTCCTGCCGGTGAAGACCAGGAGCCGATGTTGGAGGTGACGCGTGAGATTGCCCGTCGTTTCAATCAAACCTATGCCGAGGTGTTTGTAGAACCCAATATCATGCTGCCGGAGAATGCTACGGCCCGTCGTTTGCCCGGTACGGATGGCAAGGAGAAGATGAGTAAGAGTCTGGGTAACTGCATCTATCTGAGCGATGATGCCGATACGGTATGGCAGAAAATTCGCTCGATGTACACCGACCCCGACCATTTGCGTGTCGACGATCCTGGAAAGGTAGAGGGAAATGCCGTATTTACTTATCTCGATGCGTTCTCTACAGACGACGACTTTGCTGAATTCTGGCCGGAATATAAGAATTTGCAGGAATTGAAAGATCACTACACGCGTGGCGGACTGGGCGACATGAAGTGCAAGAAGTTCCTGAATCAGATTCTCGACAAGATGCTGGAGCCTATCCGTGTGCGCCGTCGTGAGTTCGAGCAGGATATTCCTGCCATCTACGACATTCTGAAAAAAGGTTCTGAAGATGCCCGCGAAGTGGCAGCACAGACGATGGACGAGGTGCGCAAGGCTATGCGTATAGACTATTTCAACGATGTCGAGCTGATACGTCAGCAGGCCGAAAGATTCCGTAAATAAGCCTGATGGCGAAGCCGGAAAGGGCGAATAGATGGTTGTACTAAATATTATTGCCGTATGAAAATAGCCGACTTGCTACGTCGAATGCTCGGAGTGGTCTTCTTGCCGATTCGTCTGAATGCGCTGTTCTTTGTTTTCATGTATGCGCTGGGAATCCTCAGCGCTTGGCTCACCTTGCCCGATACGAACGGGGCAAGGCTTTACAACAACCTCTATTTGGAAATGCTGGTCGACGTCTACGCCGCCTGTGTGGTATTGGCGTTGCTTCCGCGTAAGCTCAGGGTGGCGACTAGGGCGGTGTTCTATGTCGTCATGTATGTCGTAACTATCGTAGATACCTACTGCTTTGTAAAGTACGACTCGACCATTACACCCACAATGCTGCTGTTGGTAGACGAGACCAACGGTCGCGAAGCGCGCGAATTCCTGACTTCCACACTCTCTCCCGACGTACTGTTCAGTCGTGTGGGGTGGGTGTTGCTCCTGATGTTGCTGCATATTGTAGCGGCTTGCCGTAAGTGGTGGAGCTGCCGTGTGGAGCATATCTTTGTCCGTGAGCTTATCAATAGTCCTGCCACGAGGTTGCCGCGCATACCTTGGGCTGCGCCCGTCATGGGATTGCTGACGGCCGTCCTGCTCGTATGGGGCGGTATTACGAGTGCGCACAACAAAATGGCTACGGTGAAGCTGATGAGCGGAAGCAACATCGGCGATGTGGAGCATACGCTTACCGAAAAAGATCATGCGGTGCTTTTCACCCCTATACAGCGGCTTGGATTCAGCGTGTATGCCAACTCTCTGGCATCGCAGCAGATAGACAAGCTCATCGCTTCGGCCGATAAGGTGCAGGTGGATAGCTGCTCGTATCGTTCGCCGGAGATTGTGTTGATTATCGGCGAGAGCTTCGGGCGACACCATTCGCAGCAATACGGCTACTTCATGCCGACCACACCGCGGCAGGTTGCACGCGAGAAGAGTGGATTGTTAGTGCCTTTTACCGACGTGGTCTCGTGCTGGAATCTTACCAGTTTTGTCTTCAAGAATGTCTTCTCCACTCATGTGGTGGGGCAAAAAGGGGAGTGGTGCGACTATCCTCTCTTCCCCGAACTGTTCAGAAAAGCCGGCTATCACGTGACGTTTATCACCAACCAGTTCCTGCCGAAGGCCAAGGAGGCGGTCTATGACTTTAGTGGCGGCTTCTTCTTGAACAATCCGGTGTTGAGCAAAGCGCAGTTTGATACGCGCAACGACAGCCTTCATCGGTTCGACGAAGACTTGCTGAAAGACTATGACAGACTGCGCCAACAATCTAAAAAATACAATCTGACCATCTTTCAGCTGATAGGTCAGCACGTGAGTTATCGCGATCGTTTCCCGCGGAATCGCACTCATTTCTATGCCAGCAGCTATGAAAACAAGCGTCCGGAACTGAACGACCGGCAACGAAAGATGCTGAGTTTCTACGATAATGCGGTGCTATACAATGACTCTGTGGTCGACCAGATTATCCGGCGGTTTGAAAATCGCGATGCCATCGTGATTTATATGCCCGACCACGGAGAAGAATGCTACGAGGAAACACGCGGTTTTATATGCCGCAACCATAGTGCTGCCATCGACTATCCATTGGCAAAATACGAGTTTGAAATACCTTTCTGGATTTACTGCTCGCCCCGTTATGCCCATCAGCATCCGGAAATCTACAGGGAGATAGTGGCTGCCCGCAATCGCAAATATATGACCGATGCGCTGCCGCATCTGCTGCTTTATCTCGCTGGAATCCATACACCGTATTATCAGGCGGCCTATAATGTGTTGAGTCCGCAGTATGATGAGAGTCGGAAGCGCATTCTCAAGAATACTGCCGACTACGATTTGCTGCGGTCGGACTATCTGCAAAAGCCATAAAAACTGATGCCCATGACATCTTCACAAGCCAGTCAGCCTCTTCTTTCGCGTGCAGAATGCTCTGTATTACGAGGCCTTGCCATTATCGCTATCGTGATGCACAACTACTCACATTGGCTCAGGCACATCGTGCAGGAGAACGAATACCAGTATTTCCAGCACAATGTAGACTGGTTGAGCCGTGTCCTGGTGCATCCCGACGGGTTGTTGCCGGTGCATCTGTTGTCGTTTTTCGGGCATTACGGTGTGCCGGTCTTCCTCTTTCTGAGTGCTTACGGATTGGAACAGAAGTATGCCGTCAAGGAGGCAGGAGGGCGGTATGACTTCGTGCGCACACATTTCCTGAAACTTTTCAAGATGATGATAGTGGGCTTTGTAGCCTTTGTCATGGTCGACCAAATCACTCCCGGAGCACATCGCTATGCCTTTGTGGATGTGGTGGCACAGCTGGGTATGTTCAACAATCTGCTGCCATCGCCCGATAAAATCATTTGGCCTGGGCCGTATTGGTTCTTCGGTTTGATGCTGCAATTATACATCTTCTATCGTTTTGTCATCTATCGAAGACACTGGTCGTGGACAGTTGGGGCTATCGCTGTATGCTGGTTGCTCCAGATTTTCTGCGACCCGGAGGGCGAAACACTCAACCGTTTGCGCTATAATATGATTGGTGGGATGCTTCCTTTCGGCCTTGGTGTGCTGTATGCCCGCTATGGTCGCGCGTTGACTAACCGTGCTTACGATACGATGCTGGTGTTTTCGGCCCTTCTCATCGTCTTTTTCGGTTACAATTATCAGCTGTGGTACTTTGTTCCCGTGTTCATTTGCAGTTTCAGTATCGGTCTGGTGAAGTTGCTGGGGCGTTGTCCTATGCTCTTCAACCACTTTGCCTGGGTGGGTTCACTCAGTGCCGCTCTGTTCATTTGTCACCCCTTGACCCGCAAGATATTGATTCCTATCAGTCACCAGGGTGATGTCTATGCAGGCTTGCTGCTTTATGTCGTGGCCTCCATCTGCGTGGCCTGGCTCTTCCGCGAAATCCTTAAACGCATCCCTAATCCTTGATTCTATGAGCGAAAAGACGGGTGGTTCATTTGCAAGATTGAAAGGCGACCTCTTCAAAGACATTGAACTTTCAAACATCAGTAGGTTTCGTGGCGAGCTGATGGGAGCTGCCATGCTCTTCATTATCCTCTTCCATGTGAGCCTGCCTCGTTGGGATATGTTCTTCGGATTGCGGAGAATGGGCAATGTGGGGGTCGACATGTTCCTCTTCCTGAGCGGTGTCGGGCTGTGGTTCTCGTGGGTCCGCACCCCTTCGGTACGCCATTTCATGGTGCGACGATTCCTCCGTATCTATCCGGCATGGCTCATCGCGGCCTCGCTTTATTATATTCCGCGGTTTCATGGGGGCAGTGTAGCTGCATGGATAGACCTCATTGGAGACATCGCTGTCAACTGGGACTTCTGGTTGCACGACGAGTTGACTTTCTGGTATATTCCTGCTATCATGATGCTCTACCTCTTTACGCCCGCTTACATGGAACTGATACGCCGCCATCCCATCTATCGCTGGCTGCCCGTATTGATGATTCTGTGGTGCGTACTGGTGCAGTATGTGACGCCCATCCATGCCGCCGTGTGCCATCTGGAAATCTTCTGGAGCCGTGTGCCTATCTATTTCATCGGCATCAATATGGGCGAAAGTATCCGAAGAAAGGACACGATGGACGGTGCTTCTATCTGGATGATACTCCTGACGTTCGCCATGACGCTCTTCTCCAGCATCTTCATGGAGCAGAACCTGCACGGACAGTTCCCCCTTTTCATAGAGCGTATGCTCTATATTCCGCTCACCATCACCTCTATCCTGCTGATGAATCGCATCTTCCGTCGCACGCCTGCGTGGTTCAATCGCTTCTTCAGCTTTGTCGGTGCATTGAGTTTGGAAGCCTATCTCATTCATCTTCACTTTATATTGGTGTATATTCCGGCCCGTTGGAGCTATTGGCCTACGTTCCTGGTGTGCGTTGCCATCACCCTGCCGGCGGCTTGGTTGTTTGCTAGGTTCGTCACGTGGATAGCCCGACGGTTGGAAGAAAAAATATTGTAAGTCCATGAAACAACTCATCAAACTGGTACGTCCGAAGCAGTGGACGAAAAATCTTTTCGTGCTGTTGCCCATCTTTTTCGGTGGCCAACTGCTTCATCCCGATGTGCTTATACCCGGTATTATCACGGTATTGGCTTACTGTATGGTGGCCTCTTCCATCTATTGCTTCAACGATATTCACGATGTGGCCGACGACCGTCGCCATCCTGTAAAGTGCCATCGCCCCATTGCGTCGGGTGCAGTGTCTATGATGCAGGCCTATGCCACGATGTTTGTCTTGTTCCTGCTGGGATTTGGTTTCGTAGCCTTGCTTCCGTTCCATCGCTATGAGACCGGTGCTGTGCTATTGGCTTACTGGGTAATGAACCTTTTGTACTGTGCCCGACTCAAGCAGTATGCCATCGTCGACGTGTGCATCGTGGCCTTTGGCTTCGTATTGAGACTGTTGGCAGGGGGTGTGGCCACTGCTGTGGTGCTGAGCAAGTGGATAGTTCTGATGACGTTCCTTGTAACTCTGTTTATGAGTTTCGCCAAACGGCGTGACGACGTAGTGCGCATGAACGAGACGGGCGAGGCTCCCCGAAAGAATACCAGTCGCTATAATCTGACGTTCATCAATCAGGCTATCACCATCACGGCATCCGTCACGCTCGTGTGCTATATTATGTATACGGTGAGTCCGGAGGTGACCAAGCGCTTCGGCACAGACTCCTTATACCTCACTTCTATCCTTGTGCTGGTGGGACTGTTGCGTTATATCCAGTTGACAGTGGTCGACATGAAGAGCGGCGACCCCACGAAGATACTCCTGGCCGACCGTTTCATGCAGCTCATCGTAGTGGCATGGATTCTGTTCTTCCTCGTTATCATCTACTAATCAGAATGAAAAAGGTTTTTGCTTTCGACTTTGACGGCACGCTGACCACGCGCGATACCCTCATCGACTTTATCCGCTTTGCCCGTGGCAACGTCGGTTTCCTTGTGGGATTTCTGCTTTACAGTCCGTTGTTGGTACTGATGAAGCTGCATTTGTACTCCAATGATAAGTCGAAGCAGAAGGTATTTTCGTATTTTTTCAGGGGCATGCAGTTGGATGAGTTCAATGGTCTCTGCCGTCGGTATGCCCATGAGCGCCGGCATATCCTGCGTGCATCTACACTCCAAATCCTGCGCGAGGCATTGCAAGAAGGAGCTGATGTTTACGTGGTCAGTGCGAGTGTAGACAGTTGGGTCGCTCCATTTCTGGCAGAGGAGAATCTGGAGGTGACGGTACTGGGTACACAGATAGAGGTAAAGGACGGTAGATTGACCGGTCTTTTCAGCAGTAGAAACTGTTACGGGGCAGAGAAAGTGGAACGTCTGAAAGCTGTATTGCCTGCCCGTGAAGGCTTCCATCTGACCGCTTACGGCGACAGCTGGGGCGACCGCGAACTGCTGGCTTGGGCCGATGAAGGCCATTTGGTATAGCCGTTGCCGACTCCTTTGTCGACCGTCTATACCTCTGCGGCTTACCACTTCAGTATGCCGTATTTCTCTTTATACCACAGTTGCCACGTGTTGATGACGTTCTGCCATATCATGTAGGCGCATGGTGCGATGACAGCTAAAGGATTCAGGAAAGTGATGGTGAGCCATATTCCCACAATAGTGTTTTTCTGTCCGAGGGCCTGTCCGCCACTGATGCTGTCTCCATATTGGTGGCCGACGAACTTTCCGATGCCGAACAGTGTCAGACAGATGAAGAGAGGCAGTATGAGCATGAGCAGAAGCATGTGGCTGGAGAGCTGGGCATGGAGCATCGTTTTCAGTGTGAAGCCCATCAATATCGACAGGTTGATGCTCCAGATATAGAATGCCAGATTCTTCCGCCGCTTGAACCAGCCTGCCACTTTGGGCAGATAGCGGCGCGTGAGCAGTGCCAGACAGAGCGGTACTACCAAAACCATAACCACGCGTTTGAGTACCATGAAGAAGGCAAACATAAAGGTGATGTCGGCAGCTTTCTCTACCATAGGGAAGAAGAGCGGTATGATGAGCGACGTGAAGCAGTTGGCTATGATGGTGTAGACGGTCATAGAAGCGATGCTGCCGCCGAGTTTCTCGGTGATGACGGCTGCTGCTGCGGCCGTAGGGCAGATGACACAGATGAAGATACCTTCCAGCAAGACCTTCTGTTCGGGGTCGCTTGTGTGGAGAATGGCCAGCACTGCCAATGCCGACAGGGCTGTCCTGATGCCTTGTAACCAGAAATGCCACTTGTGAGGTCGGAAATCATCCATCCTGATTTTGCAGAATGTGACGTACAGGATGAGGAAGATGAGTACGGGCATGACGTCTACCAGATGCGGCCCGACGATGTTGCCAAAGGGTTGCAACATAGGAACTTGGGAGAACAGAAGGTAGACCAAAGAACCAAAAACAATGGCACAGAGCAGTGTCCATTTCTTGATAAAAGCGAGAAAAGCCATACGGCGGCATATTAAAAAGTGTCCTTACAAAAGTAATACATTCTGCCGTGATGGCAAAATATCATACCCTGGTTTTGTCGAAATACTTTACTCCATTTACTGCAAAGGCCCAACAGCGATACTGCCGAGGCTCTGCAACGTTGCTGTTCGGGCTTTGCAGCACTGCTGCGGAGGCTTTGCAGTTTTTTAAAGTTGACGAGTTGCCGAGTTAACGAGTAGACATGATACTGATTGAAGTAGGCAAGTTGACCTTATCGACAATAATATTACTATCACAGATAAAGACTTAGCGAGTAGACTAATAGACCTGTCTTCGAGTTGATAATCATACATATTTCTTGTGACATATTCGTATTTACTCCCGTTTTTATGATTATCTTTGCAAGTAACAATGAACTATCAAAACCTAAGTATTAGATGAAACGAATAATCGCAGCGGTATTCGCGGTGTTGTTTACTTTTGCTTCATACGCAGTAGGGGTAAGGAATGCTGTCGATTATGTGAATGTACTCGTGGGTACACAGTCAGAATTCAAACTTTCTACAGGTAATACGTATCCTGCCATAGCCATGCCGTGGGGTATGAACTTCTGGACTCCGCAGACGGGGAAGATGGGCGACGGCTGGCAGTATAGCTATACGGCCTACCACATTCGCGGTCTGAAGCAGACCCATCAGCCCAGCCCGTGGATTAATGACTACGGGCAGTTCTCGCTGATGCCTACTGTGGGCAAACCTGTATTCGACGAAGAAAAGCGCGCCAGTTGGTTCTCTCACAAGGCCGAGGAGGCAACTCCATACGCCTACAAGGTGTATCTGGCCGACTACGACGTGACGGCCGAGCTGTCGCCTACGGAACGTGCTGCCCTGATGGAGTTCACATTCCCGGCTACCGAAGAGGCAAACGTGGTCATTGATGCCTTCGACAAGGGTTCGATGGTGCGCGTGATACCGGGCGAGAACAAGATTGTGGGCTACTCTACGCGCAACAGTGGTGGTGTGCCTGATAACTTCAAAAATTATTTTGTGATGGTGTTCGACCATCCCATCAGCCAATATCTCATAGCCAAGGACGGCAAGCTGTTGAGCGGCGAGTCCGAAGTCCGGTGCGGGCATGCCGGTGCTGTCGTCACGTTCAGTACGAAGCGAGGCGAGAAGGTAGGGGTACGTGTGGCATCGTCGTTTATCAGTTTGGAACAGGCCGAGCGCAATCTGCGCGAGCTTGATGGCAAGAACATGGAGCAACTGAAGGCACAAGGACGACAGCGCTGGAACGAAACGCTGGGGCGTATCGAGGTGGGCGACGAGTCGTCTACCGACCATCTGCGTACGTTCTATTCGTGCCTGTACCGCTCGCTGCTCTTCCCCCGCAGCTTCTACGAGCTGGATGCCGACGGGAAACCAGTGCATTACAGTCCTTACAATGGCAAGGTGCTGCCCGGTTATATGTTTACCGACACGGGGTTCTGGGACACCTTCCGCAGCCTGTTTCCCCTGCTGAACCTGATGTATCCGTCGCAGAGCGCGAAGATGCAGGCCGGCTTGGTCAATACCTACAAGGAGAGTGGTTTCCTGCCGGAGTGGGCCAGCCCCGGACATCGCGACTGCATGGTGGGCAACAACTCTGCTTCGGTGGTGGCCGATGCCTATCTCAAAGGCCTTTGTGGCTACGATGTGGAGACCCTTTGGGAGGCTGTGGTGCATGGAGCTAATGCCGTTCATCCCAAGGTGTCGTCTACCGGACGACGCGGTTGGGAATACTACAACAAACTGGGCTACGTGCCTTACGATGTGAAAATCAATGAGAATGTGGCCCGCACGCTGGAGTATGCCTACGACGACTGGTGCATCTATCAGTTGGGTAAGGCGTTGGGCAAGTCGGAACGCGAACTGAAAGTGTATCGCCAGCGTGCCATGAACTATCAGAACGTGTTTGACAAGGAGACCGGTCTCATGCGTGGCCGAATGCAGAATGGGCAGTTCCAGTCGCCTTTCAATCCTCTGAAGTGGGGCGATGCCTTCACCGAAGGCAACAGCTGGCACTATACCTGGTCGGTGTTCCACGACCCACAGGGGCTTATCAACCTCATGGGGGGCAAGTCGAAATTCAACGCAATGATGGATTCTGTGTTCAATGTTCCGCCCGTGTTCGACGACAGTTACTACGGCCAAGTGATACATGAGATTCGCGAAATGCAGATTATGAACATGGGAAACTATGCACACGGCAACCAGCCTATCCAGCACATGATATATCTCTACAACTACAGCGGACAGCCGTGGAAGGCCCAGAAGTGGGTGCGCACGGCGATGGACAAACTCTATACGGCCATGCCCGACGGCTATTGCGGCGACGAAGACAACGGGCAGACATCGGCCTGGTATGTGTTCTCGGCCTTGGGTTTCTACCCTGTATGTCCCGGCAGCAACGAGTATGTGCTTGGTACGCCCTATTTTACCGACATGACGCTGCACTTGGAGAATGGAAAGACGATGAAGATTCAGGCCGACAGTCACGAGCCGTATATAGCTTCGATGCAGCTGAACGGGCAGGACTATACCCGTAACTATCTGCGCCACGAAGACGTGGTGAAGGGTGGAAGCATCAGATTCCGCATGTCGGCCACCCCCAACAAGCAGCGTGGAACGCAAGCCGACGCTGCACCTTATTCACTCAGTAAACCTAGCAAGAATGAAAAATAGAAACCGACTGTTATGTGCCGTGGTGTCTCTCTGTGTGGCAGGGAACACGATGGCTGCCCAGAAAAAGTATCCCTATCAACAGGCCAACCTGCCCATTAGTGTGCGTGTAAGCGACTTGCTGTCGCGCATGACGCTGGAGGAGAAGGTGGGGCAGCTGCGCTGTACGCTGGCGTGGAACTATTATGAGATACAAGGAAAGAAGGTCGTGCCTACGGCCTTATTCGAAAAAGAGGTGGGACAGGAGCATGTGGGTATGCTGTGGGCCACCTATCGTGCCGACCCCTGGACTCGAAAATCGCTCTCCAACGGGCTGAATCCCGAACTGGCTGCCAAGGCCGGCAATGCCATGCAGAAGTATGTGATGGAGAAAACAAGGCTCGGTATTCCATTGTTTTTGGCCGAAGAAGCGCCCCACGGGCATATGGCCATCGGGGCAACGGTGTTTCCCACGGGCTTCGGAATGGCTGCTACATGGAGTCCGATGCTCATCGAGGCGGCCGGAAAGGTGATAGCCAAAGAGATTCGCTTGCAGGGTGGACACATCAGTTACGGTCCTGTGCTTGACCTGAGTCGCGACCCCCGATGGAGCAGGGTGGAAGAGACGATGGGCGAAGACCCCACGCTTGCGGGCGAGATTGGGGCTGCGATGGTGCGCGGACTGGGTTCAGGAAAGCTCTCCAATCCTTATGCTACGCTGGCTACACTGAAACATTTCATAGGCTATGGCACGACAGAGGGCGGACAGAACGGTAATCCAACCTTCCTCGGTATGCGCGAGATACAGGAGAATTTCCTCCCCCCATTCAAGAAAGCCATTGATGCCGGTGCACTGTCGGTGATGACCTCGTACAATTCGCTCGACGGTATTCCCTGTACGGCAAACGATTATTTCCTGAAAAAGGTGTTGCGCGAGGATTGGAAGTTCCGTGGTTTCGTGGTGTCAGACCTGTATAGTATTGATGGTATCTGGCACACCCACCATGTGTCTGCGACCCGTCAGGAGGCCGGTGTGATGGCCCTGAAGGCCGGTGTGGACGTGGATTTGGGTGCATTGGCCTATCAGCCGTTGGTAGATGCGTGCCAAAAGAAGATGGTGGATGAGGCTGCCATTGATTCGGCTGTGGCCCAGGTGTTGCGCATGAAATTCGAGATGGGCCTTTTCGAACATCCGTACGTAGACCCTAAACAGGCCGCTAGAGGAGTGAGAACGCTCGATAATATGGATGTGGCTTACCGGGTGGCACAGGCAGCTGTGACGCTGTTGGAGAACAAGCATCATGTGCTGCCGCTGTCGAAGACGATGCGTGTGGCGGTGGTAGGCCCGAATGCCGATAACGACTATAACCAGTTGGGCGACTATACAGCACCTCAGGACGAAGGCAATGTGAAGACCGTACTCGACGGAATCAGGCAGAAGATAGGCGACGCAAACGTGGAATACGTGAAAGGATGCGGTGTGCGCGACACGGTAGATGTACATATCGACGATGCTGTGGCGGCTGCCAAGCGTGCCGATGTGATAGTGGCTGTGGTCGGAGGGTCTAGTGCCCGCGACTTCAAGACGAGCTATAAGGAGACAGGAGCAGCCGTGAGCGATAGCAAGAGTGTGAGCGATATGGACTGTGGCGAAGGCTTCGACCGTGCCACGCTGTCGCTGCTGGGGCGCCAGAACGAGTTGCTCGCAGCGCTGCGTGCCACGGGGAAACCGCTGGTAGTAGTGTATATCGAGGGGCGTCCGCTCGATAAGGTCTGGTCGGCCCGGCATGCCGATGCCCTGCTGACGGCCTATTATCCCGGTCAGGAAGGTGGTCGCGCCATTGCCGATGTACTCTTCGGCGATTACAACCCGGCCGGTCGACTGCCTGTGAGCGTGCCTGCCGCTGTGGGACAGTTGCCCGTGTATTATAACAAGAAGTCGCCTGAAACGCATGACTATGTAGAGATGCCGGCCCGTCCGCTCTATGCTTTCGGTTATGGTCTGAGCTATACAACCTTCAGATATGCCAACCTGGCTGTGAAACCGATGGGGCAGAGGCGATTTGAAGTAAGTTTCGACGTGACCAATACGGGTAGTCGGGATGGTGAAGAGGTGGCCCAGCTCTATCTGCATGATGAGGTGGCGTCGACGGTTCAGCCCATCAAGCAGCTTAAACACTTTGAGCGCGCGATGATAGCCAAGGGGGCTACACGGCATTTCAGCTTCGTGGTAGACGAGGAAGACCTGTCTATTGTAGACCGAAACATGCAGCGCCGTGTAGAACCGGGACGCTTCGACGTGCTCGTGGGCAGCTCTTCAGACAATATATTATTAAAAGGTAGCATAGAAGTGAAGGAATAAATAGATGGTTAACATGAAGAAACAATTATTATTGGCAGTGGCTTTGGCATCATCGATGTGGGCTTCTGCACAGACAAATCCATTGTGGATGCGCTATAGCAGTATCTCGCCGAATGGGCAGACGATAGCATTCTCGTATAAAGGCGACATCTTTACCGTGCCCGTGACAGGTGGAAACGCACGGCAGATAACTACCAATGCAGCCTACGATTCGTACCCTGTGTGGAGTCCGGATGGGCGAAAGATTGCGTTTGCTTCGAGTCGCGAGGGGAGTCTGGATGTCTATGTGGTGAATGAGAATGGTGGCGTTCCGACACGATTGACCTATAATAGCGGTGACGAAATACCGATGGCGTTCAGCGATGGTATGCACGTATTGTTCTCATCAAGCTTGATGCCGACGGCAAAATCTATTATCTTTGCAAGTGCGCAGTTCCCACAGGTATATCAGGTGAGTACTGAAGGCATGGCCCGCCCGACGCTTTTTTCGGGTCTGCCGATGTGCGATGTGAATATCAATAGCCGTGGAGACCTGCTCTATCACGACCAGAAAGGGTATGAAGACCCTTGGAGAAAGCACCATACATCGCCCATCACGCGTGATATATGGATGAAGCGCGATGGCAAGTATAGCAAACTGACCAGTTTTAACGGCGAAGACCGCAATGCGGTGTGGGGCAGTGGAGATACCTATTATTATTTAAGCGAGGAGAGTGGGACCTTTAATGTGTACCGTAGGAATATAGACGGAAGCGGCAAGCAGCAGTTGACAAGCTACAAGGGCAACCCCGTGAGATTCCTGTCGCGTAGCAACGACGGTACGTTGTGCTATGGTTACGATGGTGAAATCTACACGCTGCGAGAAGGACAGCAGCCTAAGAAGGTGGCAGTCAATGTAGTTTCCGATCGCAATGACATTGATTTGGACCGCCAGACGTTGACTCGTGGTGCGACGGAAATAGCGGTTTCGCCCAGCGGAAAAGAGATTGCTTTCGTGCTGCATGGCGATGTGTACGTCACATCGGTGGAATATAAGACAACCAAACAAATCACCAATACGCCCGAACAGGAGCGCAGTATAGACTTTGCACCCGACGGAAGAAGTATCGTCTATGCCTCGGAGCGTAACGGACTGTGGCAGATTTACCAGTCGACTATCAAGAAGAAAGAGGAGAAACTCTTTACTTATGCTACCGAGATAGAGGAAGAGCAGCTGGTGAAGAGCAATCAAACTTCGTTCCAGCCTCGTTACAGTCCGGATGGTAAATCGGTGGCCTACCTGGAGAACCGTACCACATTGAGGGCGGTAGACGTAAAGAGTCATGCCCTGCGCACGCTGATGGACGGCAAGTATATGTACTCGTATAGCGACGGCGACCAGTGGTTTGAATGGAGTCCTGACAGCAAATGGCTGCTCAGCAGTTATATCGGTACGGGTGGATGGAACAACAGTGATGTTGCGTTGGTAGATGCTTCGGGGTCGGGAGTAATCCACGATGTAACCGAAAGTGGCTACAACGATGGCGATGCGAAGTGGGTATTGGGTGGCAAGGCCATGCTCTTCCAGAGCGATAGGGCCGGCTTCCGCAGTCATGGCAGTTGGGGTTCGGAGTCGGATGCTTACTTGATGTTTTTCGACTTGGATGCCTATGAGCAGTTCAAGATGACGAAAGAAGAGAAAGGACTCTTTGACGAAGCGAAAAAGAAAGACAAGAAAGATGATGCCAAAAAGGACGAGAAGAAGCCTAAGAAGGTAGAACCTCTGAAGTTTGACTTGGATAATTGCCGCGACAGGGTGATAAGACTGACTGTCAACTCTTCCCACATGGGCGATGCAATTCTGAGTCCTGGCGGTGATACCCTGTATTATCAGGCTTCTTTTGAGGGTGGTTACGACCTGTGGCGACACGTGATTCGTGATGGTAAGACGGAGATTGTAGCGAAGAATATAGGTAGTGGCGGACTGAAAGCTGATAAAAATTTCAAGAACATTTATTTGTGTAACTCTACCATTAAGAAGTTTGATGTGGGCAAGAACAGTTCTTCTGCCATCAGCTTTGAGGCCCGTTTCGATTATCAGCCCTATAAGGAAAGGCGGTATTTGTTCAACCATGTGTGGCAACAAGTGAAGGATAAGTTCTATGATGTCAATCTGCATGGAGTGGATTGGGATGGTTATCGCGCTACTTATGAGCGCTTCTTGCCTTATATCAATAACGGTTACGACTTTCGGGATATGCTCAGCGAACTGTTGGGTGAACTGAATGCGTCGCATACCGGTGCTCGCTTCTATGCCGATGGAGCTAGATTGAAGACGGCTGTATTGGGTCTTTTCTTCGACCAGACGTACACCGGAGACGGTCTGAAGGTGGAAGAAGTAATCAAGCGTGGTCCATTTGCAGTGAAGAATACGAAGGTTCAGCGTGGAAGTATCATCGTGGCTATCGACGGACAGAGGATAGAAGCTGGCAAAGCCTACGATATGTTGCTCGATGGCAAGGCTGGAAAACCGGTTCGGGTGACGGTGAGCAATGGTGGCAAATCGTTTGATGTGACTGTTCGACCTATCAGTAAATCTCAGCAGGACGAACTGCTTTACAAGCGTTGGGTGGACCGCAACCGTGCTATGGTAGACAGTCTGTCGGGCGGACGATTGGCCTATGTACACGTGAAAGCGATGAACAGCGAGAGTTTCCGCACCGTCTTCAGTGAGTTGTTGAGCGACAAGAACCGTCAGAAAGAGGCTGTCATCGTAGATGAAAGACACAATGGTGGCGGTTGGTTGCACGACGATTTGTGCACATTGCTGTCGGGTAAGCAGTATCAGAGTTTCGTTCCGCGTGGGCAGTTTATAGGTTACGACCCTTGGAACAAGTGGGTAAAGCCGTCTTGCGTCATGGTTTGTGAAGACGATTACAGCAATGGTCATGGTTTCCCATTTGTCTATAAGACACTCGGAATAGGAAAGGTTATCGGTACACCTGTAGCTGGTACGATGACGGCTGTGTGGTGGGAGCGACTCATGGATAACCAGATGGTATTCGGAATCCCACAGGTTGGCTGCCGCGACATGAACGGAGTATATGGCGAAAACAACACTCTACAACCCGATATAGAGGTGTATAATACACCCGAAGATAATCTGCAAGGCAACGACGAACAGTTGAAGCGTGCCGTAGAGCTGATGTTGAAGAAATAAGGCGAATCCTTTGTGGGATTCATCGAAAACATTATCTTTGTAAAAGAGAGTATGTATCATACAGAGCCGGTGCTTGCATCGGCTCTCAAAAATGAGAAAATAAAATATGACACAAGAACAAAAGACTGCAATAGAAGAGCGTATCGTGGATGTGCTGAAGACCGTCTACGACCCCGAAATACCCGTGAACATCTGGGATTTGGGCATGATTTACAAGGTTGATGTGCAGGAAGATGGCAACGTAGAGGTCGATATGACCTTCACATCGCCCTCATGTCCGGCGGCCGATTTTATCCTCGAAGACGTCAGAACCAAGATAGATAGCGTCGAGGGAGTGGTATCCAGCAATGTGAATCTGGTGTTTGAACCCATTTGGGATCAAAGTATGATGAGCGAAGAAGCTCGTGTGGAACTCGGTTTCGACTAAAAACAATTAGCCATGAAGAATGTGTATTTCCTTTCAGACGCCCATCTGGGTTCGTTGGCCATTGAGCACAGCCGCACGCACGAGCGCCGGTTGGTGCGTTTCCTTGACAGTATTAAGGATAAGGCTGCTGCCATCTATCTGCTCGGAGATATGTTCGACTTCTGGAACGAATACCGCTATGTAGTCCCAAAAGGCTATACGCGTTTCCTCGGAAAGTTGAGCGAACTGACCGACCACGGTGTGGAAGTGCATTTCTTTACCGGTAATCATGACATCTGGACGTATGGGTATCTGGCCGAAGAGTGCGGTCTCATCGTGCATACCAAGCCTGTGACCACCGAGATATATGGAAAAGTGTTCTTCTTGGCGCATGGTGATGGACTCGGAGATCCGGACAATAAGTTCAAATTCCTACGCAAACTATTCCATAACCGCACTTGCCAGCGGTTGCTATGTGCCATCCATCCGCGTTGGGGCATGTCTCTCGGACTGAATTGGGCTAAGCATAGCCGCATGAAAAGAGCCGATGGTAAGGAAGCACCATACATGGGTGAGCATAAGGAATACCTCGTACTCTTCACCAAAGAGTATATGAAAACGCACGCTGACATCGACTATTTCCTCTATGGGCATCGCCATATAGAACTGGATCTGATGCTGAGCAAGAAGGCCCGAATGATGATTCTGGGCGACTGGATATGGCAGTTCACCTACGCGGTGTTTGATGGTGAGCATATGTTTATGGAACAATATATTGAAGGAGAGACTCAACCTTGAGTCTCTCCTTTTCTTTTTTTATCTATTTTTTTGCTAGCTTTGTAAGCAAATAGAACTTCTACTAAATCGTGGATGGGGCTAAACTTCCCTTTTCAGCAATCAAAACAAATGTATATGAAGAAACTTTTATTGGCCTTGATGGCCTTGATGAGTGTGTCGGCGGCAGCTATAGCCGACAACAAGACCTACCGAATCAGTACCGACAAGACCGAGCTTGTGCTACAGGTAGGAGACAATGGACGACTGTATCAGACCTACTTGGGCAAGAAACTGAAGTTTGCCGACGAGGCTTCCAAGATTTCCTATCGCGTGGGGGCAGGGCGCGTGGGAGCGAACAATGTGGCAGGATGGGAAGTGTATCAGTGCTCCGGAGCCGAAGATTACTACGAACCGGCCCTGGGCGTCGTGCATGCCGACGGCAATGCCACGACCTATCTGTACTTCCTGTCGGCCAGCGAGAAGAGCGTAAAGGGCGGTACGGAATACATTTTTAACCTGAAAGACAACAAGTATCCCGTCTATGTATCGTTGCACTACGTGGCCTATCCCAAGGAGAATGTCATCAAGCAGTGGACCGAAATTCGGCATGAAGAGAAGCGTAGTGTCAGGATGCGGCAGTATGCTTCGGCCATGCTGTATCTCGACCGTAGCAAATATTACCTGACACAGTTCAGCAGCGACTGGGCCAAGGAAGCACAGCAGGCTACGCAACAGTTGCTGGCCGGCAAGAAGGTGATTGACACCAAGCTCGGAACGCGTGCCAATATGTTCATGCAGCCGCTCTTTGAGGTTGGGCTGGACGAACCGGCCAACGAGCACCGTGGCACGGTATTGCTCGGTACGCTAGGCTGGACGGGCAACTTCCGCTTCACTTTCGAGATAGACAACTCAGGCATTTTGCGTGTCATATCAGGCATCAATCCCTATGCCTCGGAATACGAATTGCAACCCAAGACCACATTCAAAACCCCGGAATTCATCTTCACGCTGAGCACCAACGGAGTAGGCGAAGGCAGCAGAAACCTGCACGATTGGGCGCGACAGTACCAGCTTCACAAGGGGCAAGAACCCCGTATGAGTCTGCTCAATAACTGGGAAAACACGTATTTCAGTTTCGACCAGACCAAGTTGGCAGCTCTGATGAAAGAGGCCAAGACCTTGGGTGTAGATTTGTTCCTGCTCGACGACGGCTGGTTTGCCAATAAATATCCGCGCAACGACGACCGTGCCGGTCTGGGCGATTGGGAAGTAAACCGCAGTAAGTTGCCAGGTGGCGTTCCTGTTCTGGTCAAGGCTGCCAAAGAGGCCGGTGTGAAATTCGGCATCTGGATAGAACCGGAGATGGTCAATCCCAAAAGCGAACTCTTCGAGCAACATCCCGACTGGGCCTTCACATTGCCCAACCGCGAAACTTACTATTATCGCAATCAGCTGGTACTCGACCTCAGCAATCCGAAGGTTCAGGACCATGTGTTCGGCGTGGTCGACCGCATCATGAGCGAGAATCCTGATGTAGCCTTCTTCAAGTGGGATTGCAACTCGCCCATTACCAACATATTCTCGCATTATACCAAGAATCAGGACAATCTCTACGTGGACTATGTGCGCGGTCTGTATAAGGTTTGCGAGCGTGTGAGAGCCAAATATCCCGACGTCACATTGATGCTCTGTTCGGGTGGTGGTGGCCGGAACGACTATGAAGCATTGAAATATTTTTCTGAATTCTGGTGTTCAGACGACACCGACCCTGTTGAGCGTCTCTACATACAATGGGGTTTCTCACAATTCTATCCGGCCAAGGCCATGTGTGCCCACGTTACCGATTGGAACAAGCGTACCAGTGTTAAGTTCCGTACCGATGTGGCTTCGATGTGCAAGTTGGGCTTCGATATAGGCCTGCAACATCTGAGTGCCGACGAGCTGGCTTTCTGTCAGGGGGCTGTGAAAAACTGGAATCGATTGCAGGCTACTATCATGGACGGAGCGCAATATCGTCTGGTATCGCCCTATGAGGGCAATCACATGGCAGTGAACTATGTGGACGAGGCGAAGCGCAAGGCAGTCTTGTTCAGCTACGACATTCATCCACGCTACGAGGAGAAGCTGGTCACGGTGAAACTACAGGGACTCGACCCTGCCAAACGGTATCGTGTAACGGAAATCAACCTCATGCCTGGTGCCAAGAGCTCGCTTCCTGAGAATGGCGGGCTGTATTCGGGCGACTTCCTGATGAACGTGGGTCTCCACGCCTTTACGGCAGGCGACATGCACAGCCGAATGATAGAACTCACCGCCGAGTAAACCTTTTGCCCTGCCAGCCAAGGGCGGAGGCTACATTTCGCGGTATTGATTAAAAAGCAAAATCGACGAGATTTCAAAAGTTTGAAGTCTCGTCGATTCCATATTATCTCCTGATTCTTTTCAGTGTCAGTCGTTCCCAACCTTTCAGCTTGCCGGTAAATTGCATCTCTAATACCAATTTTGCATTTGAAATTTCTATCACGGTAAACTCTTCAGCGTCATCCTTGGCTGTGCAGGTGAGTTTGTTGCCGTTCAGCGTCCATTTCATCTTGACTTCTTCTGTGTTTTTCTTTCTTTGGAAAGTTCCGAAGTTATCGGCATTGAAAGTATAAATGCCCCTTGTGTATTCGTGACTTTCTTTAGTCGGTTCTTTCTCGCCTTCAGCCTGGAGTTCAGATTCTTCCCATGTAGTCTGCCATGTGCCTATCAATAGTTCTTT
This sequence comes from Prevotella mikamonis, assembly GCF_055381405.1. NCBI lineage: Bacteria > Pseudomonadati > Bacteroidota > Bacteroidia > Bacteroidales > Prevotellaceae > Prevotella > Prevotella mikamonis. Next base: position 1,910,363 of record NZ_AP035785.1, on the reverse strand, counting down.
GGTGTTTCCGGGTAGCTCGTCATCATTATTACTGCAAGAAGAGAACACAAAGCTAGTTGCCAGTAAAAGCATGGCAACAGATAGATAGAATAATTTTTTCATTACGTTTATAAATTTATAGTTGAATACAGATAGAGTAAATCACAGAAAACTGTGTTTGTCGGCTGCAAAATTATAAATAATAAATTGTTTTTGATGCAGTTTGGCAGGATAGATTGAGTGATATTTTACATAAAAAATCTAAAGAATATCAATAGTTGTACCCTCTTGTCCCCTCCTTGCTTGGCGTTGTCGGCAAGCATTTTCTTCCCTATTGTGGCTTCAGCTAGTCGTTGTCTACTAGTCAACTTATTCACGCCCAAAAACTGCAAAGCCTCGGCAGCATCGCTGACTGGGCTTGGCAGCAATACTGTTGAGGCTTTGCAGCAATGCTGAAGAGCCGTTGCAGTAATTTCATTCTCAAAAGAGAGTGAGTTCAATCTGGAAGTATTGGATGAGGGTAAGCTATGTTTCATAGATTTTTCTACGGCAGGGCTTTAGCGACTTTTAACGCTCAGGAGATGGGAGAAGTCGGATATTTCTTCTACATTTGTTCTTATAGATGTCTATTCTTTTCTGCTCCTAGGTTGCAGGGGAGAGTGTTGTCATATTATAGAGCCAAGTTGAAGTAGTATGAGAAATAATACCATGTTGCTGTGTGTGCTAGGTGTAGGGGTTGGTAGTATTGAGACCGTTGCTCAGCAGAGATTTCCCAATGTCATTGTCATGCTGTCGGATGATCAAGGCTGGGGCGATTTGGGGTTCACCGGAAACACCTTTGCGCGTACTCCCCACATAGACCGTATTGCTCATGAGGGGACGGTCATGGATAATTTTTATGTTTGTCCGGTATCGTCGCCAACAAGAGCGGAGTTCCTTACGGGGCGCTATCATGTGCGGAGTGGCGTGACTTCTACGACCGGGGGAGGCGAACGTCTGAATGCAGACGAGAAAACGATAGCTGAATATTTCCGTGAGGCAGGCTATGCCACTTCTCTGTTTGGGAAATGGCATAGCGGTACGCAATATCCTTACCATCCGAATGCGAGGGGATTTGAAGAGTTCTACGGCTTCTGTTCCGGCCATTGGGGGACTTACTGGAATCCGTGGTTGGAGCATAATGGAAAGATGGTCAGGGGGAATGGGTTTATTGCGGATGATTTGACAGACAAGGCCCTGGACTATATACGAAACCATCAAGAACGGCCTTTCTTTATGTTCTTGTCGTATAATACTCCACACAGCCCTATGCAAGTGCCTGATGGTTGGTGGAATCGTGTGAAAAACCGCATCTTGACACAGCAGGCTACGAATCCGCAGAAGGAGGATACCACGTTTACAAAAGCAGCCCTGGCACTGGCCGAGAACTTGGATTGGAATATCGGTCGTGTGTTGTCGTTGCTCCGGTCGCTGAATCTGGAGCAGGAGACTATCATAGTCTATCTCTCGGACAACGGACCGAACAGTCATAGGTGGAATGGAGGAATGAAAGGTCGGAAGGGAAGTACGGATGAAGGGGGAGTGCGTTCGCCTTTCTGTATTCGCTGGCCCGGACATATAAGAGCAGGGGCAGTAGAATCTCAGTTGGCTGGTGCTGTCGATTTAGTTCCTACCTTATTGGGATTGGCCAAGGTCGGCTGTAAACCTCTGAAAAAGTTGGATGGGATAGACTGGGGGCAGAGATTGCTGGATGAGAAAGCTCCTGTGGCAGACAGGATTCTGTATAGTTATTGGGATGGGAAGACGAGTGTGCGTACATCCCGTTATATGCTGGATGCCGAAGGGCGCTTGTACCGGACTGATATAGACAGGGGGCAGCAACATGATATTTCGGCTAAAGAGCCGTCTGTTTATGGTCGAATGACTGGTGGCTTGGGTTGGTTTAAAGAGAAGTTGCTGGCTCATTTCCCTCAAGAGGATACCCGTCCGTTTACTATTGGTCATCCTCTGGAAACATATTCAAAGTTGCCTGTCCGCGATGCGACGATAGTAGGGGCAATAGAGCGTTCCAATCGTTATCCCAACTGTTCTTACTTTACTAATTGGAGAAGCGAGCAGGCACGGGTAAGCTGGAATGTGGAGATAGAGGAGTCTGGTTTGTTCGAGGCTTATGTCTATTATACTTGTGATGAGAGAAACGTGGGTTCAATTTTTGAATTGAGTACGAATAGGGATTCGGAGAACCTCGTGTTTACCCTGAATCAGGTAAACGACCAGCCTATGCTCGGTGCAGAATTGGACCGCGTGCCAAGAGAGGAGTCTTATATGAAGGGGTTTGCTCCCTGTCGGGTAGGAAAGATACGGTTGTCTAAAGGCGCTGCAACCTTATCCCTGCGTGCAAAAAAGCTGAAGAACGAGGAAGCCATGAACTTCTGGATGCTGGAGTTGAAACGGGTTCAGTGAGTCTTTTCAGGCTTCAGGGAAATGGGGCTTGCCAAGGAGAAGAAGATAAGGATAGCCCCATATAGCAATAGCTTCCGATAAGCTGAGAATTTCTGGCTTATCGGAAGCTATGTATCATGTCTGTATATGATTTATCGGATAGGCTAAGGCAGGGGTTTACCTCGCCTTGGTCATGACTCTCTCATCGCTGGAAATCTCCTTGGCGGCCTCGCGGGCGTTGAAGTCGACGCGACGTAGGGTGAAGTCGGGTGTATTATAAGAGTCTAATAAGCGGTCGTAGTAGTGGGCCGGATGGCGCTGTGGCAGCAGGAAAGGCTTGGTGGCACGTCCCCTGTCGTCGATACTGCCGATGTAGAGACGGGTGTAGAGACCGTCGCCACGCCGGCTGGTGAAGACAAACCAGTGGGAATTGCGCGTCCAGTTGTGGTACGAGTCGGTGTTGCGGCTGTTGGCAGCGGTGAGTGGCTGCGCTTTCCCAGTGTGCAGATTGAGCAGCCAGTTGTCGGCTTCCCGATGCCAGATGGGGAAGCAGCCATAGTCGGCCATTGTGAACATGATGTATCGTCCGTCGTATGATGGGCGCGGATGAGTGGCACTCTTTCCCATCTGTCGGGCGTTGAAGATGGTGTCTACGCGCTGTCCCAGCTTGCCTGTGGCAGGGTCGAAGTCCACTTTGCATATATTATATTGTATCTGTTTATAACCGCTGGGAATGGGATGGGCCACCGAAGAACAGAAGTAGAGGGAGCGTCCGTCGGGCGAGAACACGGGGTATGTCTCGTAGTGAGAGCGCGTCATGACGAGCGTGTCGAGTAGCAGTTCGTGGGTGGATGGCTTATAGACGAAGATGTCGGAAGCCTGGTCGAATACCTCTATACGCTCGCTGCGCACGGTATGGAAGCTTTGATGGGTCTGATTGGTGCTGTAGGCGCAGTATTGGCCCGATGGATGCCAGTAGGGATAGACCATCGAACCGTGCAGCGTATCGCTCTTAGCCTTGAGCCATTCGCGCTTGCCATTGATGGAGATGAGGGTTGCACCATGACTTCCACGGACGTGGAAAGTAAACTGTGAAGGATTTGTGCCGTTCGACGTGTGGCAGTTGAGGCATGCTCCCGGCACTGCCGTATTCTCGATGATAGGTTCTTCGTCGAAGTTGGAGAGATTGCGCTGGTAGAGTCCCATCTTGCCGTAGACCTCGTATCCCGGTGCAATGCGGCGATAGGTGAGTCCCCATTCGTCGAGCGCATGCTTGCTCACGTACATGTCGAAACTCTTATATTGCTTCCATTGTCCGTCGGTCTTTACGCAGAGAGTGAAGCTGAGGCTGCCTCCACGGTTTGCCTTGAGCAGGCTGTGCCACGCGTCTATGTCGAAGTCTATGCTGTTTCCGTTTTCGTGTATTTGGCCGCTTTTCGAGCCTTTGACTACGATGTCGAGTGCATCGTAGTCTCCTCCGGTATAGTCGAAGTTCATGGGGGCGATGTCCGCTGGTATGGTTACGCCCACGTAGTCGGGGAAGATAGGTGGTAGTTTGCCTGTCTGCTGTGGATTAATGGGGGTGTCAGTGCATCCCGTCATCAATATGACGACGAGCATGCAGTATATGTATGATATGGCTTGTTTCATATTCGTGGTTTTGAATGGGAATCAATAGATGAGCTGCATCTTCTGTTTGCCCTGTTTTTCTTGCTTCTGGCTGTTGATGAGCAGATAGTGCCAGGCATTCGTAGAGAGTGGTGGTTGCGCGAGTTCGGGTGCTTTCGGATTGCGCATGTAGGTGCCGATGAAGTTGAGGGTGTTCTCTACCGTCAGTTTGTCGAGACTGTACGGGATGCCCTCCAGACTGCCATGCTGTTGCAGCCATACACCCACCAAGACCTCTTGGAAGGTTTTGGGTATGTGGGTATAGTCTACGTATTTGCCCAGCGGATAATATTTCATGAAGCGTTCTACATCGCCTTGCAGCAATTCGTAGCACATCAGGTATTCGTAGGCCATTTTGTTCTGGTAGTTGCCTACGAAGAGCAGGCCAAGCATCTGGTCCATCTCGCGGTCGCTGAAGAGGAAATCGGTTTTCTGTTGGCGTGTTGAGCGCAGTTGGGAATAGGGTGGGTTGACCTTCAGGAAATCTTTGTCGGCGATGAGTTGCAGTGTCCATGTGGCCCATTGGCGATAGAAAAGAGACTGTTGCAGACGTCGCAGATATTTGGTGGCAACGGCATATTGCCCGTTGGCTATCTCGCATTCGATGATACGGCGGGTCAGTCGGCCGCTCTTGCGGAAGTTGGGTATGGCCTCTTGCGCTTCGAACATGTAGCGCAAAGCCTCGTTGACCATGCCTAGGCGGAAATAGATTTCGGCCGTAGAAACGGGCGAAGTCATGTCGCGGCTGAATGAGGGGAAGAGGCCTTCGGCACCATTCTGGAAGAAATCGAAGAGACGTTCGGACAGTTGGTCGCGCTGACTGAGGGCCAGATTGACACAGGCTACCGACATCGGTGAAGATGGTTGCCGTTGTGTGGCTTTCTCGATGATAGCGTCCCATTGTTCATTGCGCACAAGGTATTCGTAGTCGATGAGTTCGTATTGTGGTCGGGTGTAGCCGTAAGCAAGTGCCGAACAGCCTGTTGCTGCCACAATGAAGACGGACAATGCCTGCCATATATGGTTCTTTCTTGGCTCGTAGAGGCGACAGGCAAGCAGGGGGATGAATGCCACGAGCGCCATCACTACCCACTGAGCGAGTGGGATGAAAGCTGGGTATCGGTAATAGTTGATACCGCCCATGAGCCGGTACAGGGGGTATTGCAAGCAGTAAGAGAGGGCATAGATGAGGATTGCGGTGCAGGCTAAGACCAGGATAGAGCCTAAAAAACTGATGGGTGTGCCGCTTTTCGTGAGTTCGTAGCCAGCCACGTAGGCGGCTACAATCCACACGGAAGCTCCAAACAGCCAGTAGAAGAGGGGGATGAGAATGAGCAGGAAGATGGTTTTCTGCCATTTTCGAGTAGGGAAAGCGTTGTCGTGGCTTATTGCATGGTAGCCGACTGTGGCGCATAGGGCGGCGATGATGACTATAGAGAAGCTCAGGAGTACGCTCTCGTCGCTCATATAGAACCAAAGTGCAATGGCTGGAATGAAGCTGAGGGCATACCAGGTGGCTGGGCAGCCGAGTCTACGGCATAGTGTCCACGTGAGTCGCTGGGTGGCAGTGTAGCACAAAGCCAGGATGGCTGCGCCGAGAATGGGGATGTAATAGAACTGTACCAGGAACTCGCTGATGTAGTCGGCCAATCCTCCGGGAACGCTGATACGCTCACAGAAGTATTCGGGAGAGAATAAGAAAAGTTGGTATTGTTCTTGGTAACTGAGAATACTAGCGCCGGGTATGTACCAAAATACGAAGGCGCTAAGGGCGAAAAGGCTCGATAAAAGACCTTTCCAATGATGGGTTAGTAGTTGTTTCATATCAATAGCAAGGCTATCATCCGACTCCGTGGTGAGTCTTGTCAGCGGTCGATGAGGAACGAACGGGTTACGACGCCGTTGTATGTGTTCACGGTCAGTCGGATTTGCGTAGTTTTTTTGATGTTGTCAAGCGGTATACTGATGTACTGGCGCACGGTATAGTATTCGGGTACGGCGTTTTGCCGGTGATAGAGACGTAGGTGGATGGTGGGTACACCGGTGTCGTCCGTCGATGTGGAATCGTGCATGACGGACAACACCTGCTTGTTGTCTGCACCGTCTTGCCGGCCTGTTTTCAGTCCTAATTGCAGGTTGATATAGCGTCCGTTGGCACTCATCCATGCACTTTCCATCTTCACTGGGTCGGTAAACACCGTGTCGATGCGTGCTGTCGGTACATAGCTTAACACCGGAACGCGTGCAATCTGGGTGGCCTCTGTGATATGGTCGGTCACTTTGCCGTAGTAGAGTAGGGCACGATAAGTGGAGTCCTGTGTCGTGGCCCAGGGGGCTGTGGCATGTGGACTCAGTCGGAGAGAGTCGCCTTTGTCGGTATGGCAGTAGTCTATCAGGCCTTTGGCTGCGGTATGAGCATCTACGATGTCGGCCTGAAGATACGAGTATCGGCCGTCACCAGTGTCATAGCTGTTGTGTTCGCAAGCTATGAGGAGGGGAATAAGCAGTGCCAACCAGTATTTCGACATATTATTTGAGGGCTGCTAGATAGTTGATGGCAGGGTGGGCATACATCGTCAACAGCCGTTCGCGGAGATAAGCCTCGTCTTTGTTGGGAATGTCTATCTTGGCCAACTGTCCCGCTATGTACTGCTCAAACTGCTGTTGCTGTTCGGCGGTATAGGCGTCGGTATGTTCCTGTGTGCCGCTCAATAGGTCGAGAGCCACATAGTTTACTGGGTAGAGGCGATAATTGCGATGAATCTCATGGTCTATATGGGCGGCGATTTTTTGGTAGAGTTCGGCCTTGGGCATGTCTGCATCGAGGGTAGACAGGAAGTCGTCGATGCAGGGGGCACAATGGAAATGTACGTGTCCCTTGTAGCCCATGATGCCTGTCTGCATGCTGTGCACGTCGTCTTGTGCACTCTTTTTCCATCCTGGCATATCACGTTTCTGCTGGAATTCGGCTGCTTTGAGATAGTCGCATGGATCGTATTCGTAGGAAAGGGAGAGGGGTACGATGTGCATTTGTTTCAGTCTGTCAATGATAGCCCCTTCGCCTCCCATCGTTATCATCTTCAGAATAGCCTCCTGTGTGTGGTCGTTGCTGTCCTTGGCACGTCCCTCGCGCTGGGCTATCCAGATATTCTCATGTTTCTCGGCGATGGCAAAGTGCATGTAATCGGCCAGCCGTTTGCTCGAAAGAAGCATCTGGCGCATGGGCAATCCACGTTCTACAATGAATGATTTGTTCACTCTTACGAGGTCTTTTACCCAAGGCAGAGACAGCAGATTGTCACCAATGGCAATCTCACAGGTAGTTGTAAACTTGGCATCTATCAGGAATATGGACAGAGATGAAGGGTCCATTACGATGTCGCGGTGGTTGCTCATGAACGTATATCGGCGAGTGTTGTCGATTGCCGATGCGTCCATTTCGAAGCCGGTAGCAGTCTTTGTCAGTACGTTTTTGACGAAATCGTAGCTGAAAGCATATTGGAATTCCAAACTGTTTTTACATGCACGCATCTTTTTTCCGATGGCTTCGATAGGCACACCGGGCATGAGGAAGTTCATCACGGCTTGAAATTGCGGATGGGCCAACAATCGGTCGTACACTTCTGGAAGCTCTTCCGGCTCGTAAGGTCGGATGGCATCGAATCTCTTCAGTAGTTCTTTGTCCATGATTCGTGAGATTAAAAGTGAAAGATGATGTCTGTGAGCGTCAGTCGAATTGATTCTCTACGATTTCGCTCAACACCTCTTTAATATCCAATCCGGCGGCGCGCACTTGTTGAGGAATGAAACTTGTAGGTGTCATTCCAGGCGTAGTATTGATTTCGAGCATGTTGATTTTGTCGTTGCCGTTCTGGTCTTTCGAGATGATGTAGTCTATACGAATGATGCCGTTGGCGTGCAGGATGTCGTAGATACGGCTGGTCAACTTGGCTACTTCGGCTGCCGTGGCATCGCTGATGCGTGCCGGTGTAATCTCCTGTACCTGTCCGTTGTACTTGGCATCGTAGTCGAAGAATTCGTTTTTGGTCACGACTTCGGTGGCGGGGAACACCACTGACTTGTCTTTCGTCTTGTAAACGCCTTGCGAAATCTCCGTTCCTTCGAGATAGCTTTCTATCATTACTTCATCGCTCTCCATGAAAGCAACGCGCAAGGCGGGTGCCAACTGGTCTACGTTCTTCACCTTCGATACACCGAAGCTGGAACCATCGGCAGCCGGTTTTACGAAACAAGGCATGCCCAAGCGACGTTCTACCTCGGCTTCATCGCATGTGTCGTCTCGTCGGAGCAGCATACTGTCGGCCACATTGATGCCGTAGGTACTGAGATATTTGTTGAGTACGAATTTGTCGAAGGTCAATGCTTCTACCAATACATTGCTTGTAGAGTAGGGCATACCGATGAGTTCGAAGTATCCCTGCATATATCCATTCTCGCCGGGTTGCCCGTGAATGGTGATATAGGCGTAGTCGAAGCGTGCTGTCTTGCCATCGAGTACGAACGAAAAGTCGTTTTTGTCGATGGGTGCAATGTCTCCATTGTCGAGGTTCACGTGCCAGTCGTTGCCCTTTACGTCGACAATGTAGATGTTGTAACGCTCTTTGTCGAAAAAGGAATAGAGTCCCTGTGCAGAGCGCAGAGATACATCGTGTTCCGATGAATCGCCACCACAGACGATGGCAATCGTTCTCTTTATATTCTCCATATCATCAATTTGTTTTCTATTTTTCTTCAAAAGTATCGGCCGTAGTGCCGTGTACGAAGTGTCTCCATTTCTCTACGAGCATACTCAAATCGTCGGGCCAGTCGCTCGTGAAGTCCATCTGCTCGCCCGTAGTGGGATGTACGAATCCCAGGGTACAGGCATGTAGGGCCTGCCGGTTGCAGATTTTGAAGCAGTTCATGATAAAGGCTTTGTACGTGCTGCTGCGTTGTCCGCGCAGGATTTCGCATCCGCCATAGCGCTCGTCGCCGAAGAGGGGGTGTCCGATGTGCTTCATGTGGGCACGTATCTGGTGGGTTCGGCCAGTCTCCAGGATACATTCTATGAGCGTCACATAGCCAAATCGTTCGATGACACGATAATGCGTCACGGCTGGTTTGCCTATCTCGCTGTCGGGTGCAAGCACCGTCATGCGCAGTCGGTCCTTGGGGTCGCGTGCTATGTTGCCCTCGATACGTCCTTCGTCTTCTACGAAATTGCCCCATACCAGTGCATTGTAGCTGCGGTGAGTGGTTTTGTTGAAGAACTGTTTGCCCAGATTCGACTTGGCGTCGGCAGTCTTTGCCACCACCAGCAGACCGCTGGTATCCTTGTCTATGCGATGTACCAATCCCACTTCAGGGTCGTTGGGGTCGAACGATTCCAAGTCTTTCAGATGCCAGGCCACGGCATTGATGAGTGTGCCGGTGAAATTGCCAGCTCCCGGATGCACCACCATTCCGGCCTCTTTATTGACTACCATCAGTGCGTCGTCTTCATAGACGATGTTCATGGGGATGTCTTCGGCCACGATACTGGTATCGTGTTTCGGCCTGTCGAGCATCAGTGTGACGACGTCAAGCGGTCGGACCTTGTAATTGCTCTTCACCGGTTTGTCGTTTACACGGATGGCGCCGGCCTCGGCTGCTGCCTGTATACGGTTGCGACTGATATACGGATTGCGTTCGGTCAGGTACTTATCTATGCGTACAGGTTCCTGTCCTTTATCTACTTCCACCCTCCAGTGCTCGTAGAGCTGTTGGCCTTCGTCGCTGTCTTCTATCTCGTCTATAATTTCTTCTGTCATGTGTTGCGAAGCTGTTGTCTTGTTAACTACTCTTTGTTGGGCGTCGTTGCGGGTTGTTCCTCTGGCACGGTCACCTCTTGGAACTCGTCCACTTCGCCTTTCTCTTCCTCAAATATAGGGTCGGCACTGGGTTCTATATAGTCTATGGAGTCATCGGCCGAGCGTTGACCGTTGCCCACCAGTATCGTCAGTGAGTCTTCTACCGATATGCGCTGGCCTGTCGTTACATGCTGGCCACGCACAATGATACCGTATACCCAGTCTTTCTCGCCCGCCACATATTGCGGTTCTGTGAGCTTGAATCCCATTGCCGAGAGTTTGGCAATGGCTTCGCGAAGCGAACTGTTGTCTATGACGTCAGGCAAGGCAATGGTAGGTGATTGGAGCGAATTGATAGTTACATAGACGATATGTCCCGACTTCACACGCTCACCGCTTTCGGGCGACTGCTCCAGAATGCAGTCGGCAGGCAGCGACTTCACGTATCCCGTGTCCGTGACCACCATCGTTAGCCCTAGATTGTCGAGCATGTGCTCGGCATCGGTGGCGTTCATGTGTTTGATATTCGGTATCGTGATGGATTCGCCATGATGCGTATAGACATCAAGGCCGTACTTAACACCGAAGCCAAGTGCTGCCACGACGATAATCATGGCCAGGATGTTGCCCCAGAAATAACGGCTTTTGAATTTGTTGACGAATTCAGATGATTTCATCTTGCTTTATGATTGGAATGTTATGCAAAGATAAGTAATTTTTCGATAAACCGTTGTGAATCGGCGAAAAAGTGTGCATACACGCTTCGAGCGTCCCATGCCAGTGCCCTCCCAAACACAACATACCCCCATGAGAAAGATTCCTCAAGGGGGTATGTTGAAGCTCTTTGTAGAAAAAGAACTTAAATCTGTTCACAGTTTATTTGCCGTGATGCTCGCTTGAAACGGTGAGTTTCTTACGTCCACGTGCGCGGCGAGCGGCCAATACGCGACGACCATTCTTCGTTGACATTCTCTCGCGGAAGCCGTGCTTGTTCACTCTTCTTCTGTTGTGAGGCTGAAATGTTCTTTTCATTTTAGTTCTATTTTATTATTATTTGTTTCTTCGCTTTGGGCTGCAAAAGTACTCATAATTTTCGAAATGACAAAGAAATAGACTAATTTTCAGCTACTTTCGAGCGTATTTTGTATTTTATTCGTAACTTTGCAAGCGATTTCAGACATATATTTGAACGTGTAAATTATATAATAAAACAAATATGATCAATTCACAGGAAATTAAAATCGGAACTTGCATCCGTATGGATGGTAAGATTTGGACATGTATCGACTTTCAGCATGTAAAGCCTGGAAAGGGCAATACGGTGATGCGCACAAAGCTGAAAAATGTTTCTGACGGCCGCGTGTTGGAGCGTACCTTCCAGGTAGGATTCAAGTTGGAGGATGTACGTGTTGAGCGTCGCCCCTATCAGTATCTGTATCAAGACCCTACAGGTTACATCTTTATGAATCAGGAGACTTTCGAGCAGATTCCTATTGCCAAGGAAGGTATTGAGGGTGTAGACTTTATGAAGGAAGGTGACGTGGTAGAAGTCGTTACAGATACCACAGACGGCACTATCCTGTCTGCTGAAATGCCTGTCAAGACCGTACTCCGTATCACTCATTCAGAGCCGGGTATCAAGGGCAACACAGCTACCAACGCTACCAAGCCGGCTACACTGGAGACAGGTGCTGAGGTTCGTGTACCGTTGTTTATCAATGAGGGCGACCTGATTCAGGTCGACACACGCGACGGAAGTTACCTGAACCGCGTAAACGAATAATATTTTTTCAGGGCAAAGAGATTCTTGTCGTCTCCCAGGCGGAGGCAGAGTCTCTTTGCCTTTTCTGTTTCTTATAAAAGCCTGTCTGCTACATGAAATACTCTGTTATCGTACCTGTATTCAATCGTCCCGATGAAGTGAGCGAACTTTTGGAAAGTCTTACCCATCAGACCGTAACCGATTTTGAAGTCGTCATTGTAGAAGATGGCTCGCAAGTGCCTTGTAAGGAGGTGTGCGATGCGTATGCCGACCGACTCAATCTGCATTATTATGCGAAGACAAACAGTGGTCCGGGGCAGAGCCGGAACTATGGAGCGAGTGTGGCTCAGGGCGAATATCTGCTGATTCTCGATAGCGATGTAGTGTTGCCCGACGGGTATATGAAGGCCGTCGATGACGAATTGAAGTGTGTGCCGGCCGATGCTTTCGGCGGCCCCGACTGTGCACACGATTCTTTTACGCCGGTTCAGAAAGCCATTTCCTACAGCATGACCTCTTTCTTCACCACCGGCGGTATTCGTGGTGGTAAGAAAAAGCTCGACAAATTCTATCCCCGCTCATTCAATATGGGTATTCGCAGCGATGTATATCGCGACCTTGGAGGATTCTCCAATATGCGTTTTGGCGAAGATATAGACTTCAGCATCCGTATTTTCAAGGGTGGCTACCGTTGCAGGTTGTTCCCCGAAGCGTGGGTGTGGCACAAACGCCGTACCGATTTCGTAAAGTTCTGGCGGCAGGTATATAATAGTGGTATCGCGCGTATCAATTTATATAAGAAATATCCAGATTCGCTGAAGCTCGTCCATCTGCTCCCGATGGTATTTACGGTGGGTGTATTTCTGTTGCTGATATTGGGCATTATCGGTATGGTCAATCTCGTATTCGGGCAGACCGACATGCAGCATGCAGTCGGATTTTGGGCCTGTACTTTTGCTGCGATTCCTCTGTTGCTCTACTCCCTGCTTCTTTTTGTCGATTCTACATTGCAAAACAAGAGTCTCCGTGTAGGTGGATTGTCCGTCATTGCAGCCTTTATTCAACTCATGGGCTACGGTTGTGGATTCCTCGAAGCTACATGGAAGCGCATCGTACTGCGCAAGGACGAGTTCAGTGCATACGAGAAGAACTTCTATAATTGATAATTGAAGGTTGAGAATTATGATATGTTCTGTGGGGAGCAGATTTTGAACTTCGTAAATCAATAGATGCGATTGATGGAGTGCTTGATTAATAGTTAGATTAATATATATAATATGAATTGGAAAGAAAATGCTATAAAGATACTGAAGGACAGTCTTTATCCTATTCCGTCTGAGTTAAACGAGCTGGATTGGAAGAGCGGCTTGTCTGACAAGACAGAACGCCTGGCTCAGCATCTTTCTGCCTTTGCCAATTTGAAGGGTGGTGGTATTCTTGTCTATGGTGTTCATAATGATGGTACATGTTTCGATATATCGAAGGAAGAAATAGATAAAATAGTTCAAACTTTAGGAAATATTGCCCAAAATAATTTAGTTTATTCAATTCCTATTGAACATTCCGTCATGGATTTTGAAGGACATTCTATACTTTTTATCTATATTCCTGAGCAGAGCGATAAACCAGTTCATTTGCGTGGAAAAGATATTTATGCATCATATTGTCGTTCTGCCGGCCAGACTGTAAAGATGTCTAGGAATCAGGTAAAAGCGCTGATAGCAACTTCTCAGGGTATAACTTTTGAGCAGCAGATAGCCAAAGAGAACTTGACAAAAGAAGAAGTTCTTCAATTACTGAATTACAAGGCACTGTATCGTTTGCTTGATAAAAACATTCCACAATCTACTGATGCAATAATTGAAAGGCTTGACGATTACCATCTTTGCAAACAAGTGGAAACAACATGGAGTATAACGAATCTTGGTGCTGTCCTTTTTGCAAACAGTCTCTTGGACTTCCCTAATATGACAGGACATGAAGTTATTGTACGCAAATATATTGGCACGAATAATCGCCAACAAGAATTTGAACAGCATGGAGTTTATGGATATGCAGTTGGATTTGAAGGATTGGTTGATTTCATAATGCGTAACACTAGCAGCGAGCAAATTGAGGTAAAAAGGGATACAGTCCCCACTTATCCAAGAGTTGCTGTGAGGGAATTTGTTGCAAACGCTCTGGTCCATCAGGATTTTGGTATAACGGGTATGCCTGTTACTATTGAGATTTTTTCCAATAGACTCTCTATAACAAATGCTGGTGCTACACTAAATGACATTAATCGTTTGATAGATTTGCCACCACAATCAAGAAATGAACAGTTGGCACAGATGATGTTTACACTTGGTATATGTGAACGGCGTGGAAGCGGTATAGATAGGGCTATTGAGGCTATTGAGAAAATGTTTCTACCTCCTGTTAAATTTACAAAAAGCGAACAGCATACAAGAATCTTCATGTATCCGCAGAAAAATCTTAAAGACATGACTAAGCAAGAGAAAATATCTGCTTGTTATCAGCACGCATGTTTGAAGTATGAAGACGGAGAAAAAATAAACAATCAATCGGTAAGAGAGAGGTTTGAATTGTCGAAAAATGATTCATCTGTGGCATCTCGTATCATATCAGACACATTGGAAGCTGGCTTAATAAAACCAGCGGATAGAGAAACTGCATCAAAAAAGTATATGACATATATTCCTTTTTACGGATAAGTCTTATTTGCAGAGTAAATCCTATTTTGGCGTAAATTGTTGATAATCAGTGTGTTGTTATTTTACAACTAAGTCACGAGCATATAGATGGTGGTGTTCAATATATCATAATCCTCACTTATCCATTCTCAATTAATAATTAACAACCATGAAACTCAATATCAATGAATGGGCCGAAGAGGACCGTCCGCGCGAAAAACTGCTTGCACGCGGAGCTGAGAACCTGACCGATGCCGAGCTGTTGGCCATTTTGATAGGGTCGGGTTCGGTACACGAGAGTGCCGTCGATTTGATGAAACGCGTGCTGAAAGACTGCGGTAACAACCTCAATGCGCTGGGCAAGAAGACCGTGGCCGACCTGATGGGCTACAACGGGATAGGCGAAGCCAAGGCCATTACCATTCTGGCTGCTTGCGAATTGGGCAAGCGAAGGGCGCGCGAGAAAGCCGTGGAGCGTGCCGACCTGGGCAGTGCGACAGCTATCTATAACTATATGCACACGCTCATGCAAGACCTGGATGTGGAAGAAGCATGGGTGTTGCTCATGAATCAGAACTATAAACTCATCAAGGCACAGCGTATCAGTCATGGAGGTATCAATGAAACGGCAGTCGATGTGCGTATCATCATGAAGGAGGCCATTCTCTGCAATGCCACCATTCTGGCCCTGACTCATAATCATCCGAGCAATAATACGATGCCCAGCCGCGTGGACGACGAGTTGACGCAACGCGTCAGGAAGGCTTGCGAGCTGATGCGCATCTACTTTCTCGACCATGTAATCGTTGTCGACGGGGCTTACTATAGCTATCGGGAAGAAGGTAGACTGTGACTTTTAAATTCCAGTGAAGTCGCAAGATGAAAGTACCTGCCCACTCGCATCTTTTCAACTAAAAAACTGCAAAGCCTTGACAGCGTTGCTGCAAGGCCGTAACAGGAATGCTGCCTAGCCTAGGCAGCGAGTGTGCCCAGCCCTTGCAGTATTTGAACGTTTTTAAGTTCTTGAGTTTTTAGTTGCCGGTTGTCGGGTAGGCAGCATGTTATAAGGCTCTTGGCCCTTGTATAGAGTGGGGCAAGAGCAGCATCAATCAGAGATATTGTTGAAAGAATTTGCCTGCCGTCGAACCTGCATGTTTCTTCACGGCTGCTTTCATGAATCGGTAGAAAGCCGAGTCGGCTGCGTCGGCCTGCTGTTTAAGTAGGGCGATGCTGTCTTTCGGAGCATGCCGCATGTTGGCCGAAAGGTAGCGGTTGGAGGCTTTATTGCGTCGTATGGTGATGTCTTTCCACAGTTGCATCAGATGGTTTTGGGGTGTACCGGCAGTGGTACTGTTGGTATCGAGATGCACTTTGATGACACCGGGTTCGGTTACCACGAGCAGTTCCTGGGCTTGCATGCGCTGGCGGATGGGCAGTCGGATGATGCTCACACGCTCGGTATCGCCCTCGAAGACGAACTTGCCGTTGTGTGCGTAGGTGGAATCTACGTTTCCCCAGTTAGCCCCGGTCATGGGGACAAGATAGATTTTCTGTCCGTCGGCTATACCTGCTGTCACCGTACCTTCTATTCTGTAGCGCGGTTTGCTGCCACAACTGAAGAGCAATAGCAGGAGGACGGGAAGTAAAGTCAATATCTTCATGGCTTCTTGTGTAGTTCTTAAAAAAGCCCCGACCGTATGAACCGTTCGGGGCTTTCGCCTAAATACTCATATCCCAAAACTCTATTTCTTCTTGAAATTCCAGAACCATGCAGCTCCCCAGTCGCCTGCTCCGGGTTCAGGAGCGCAGAGACGCAGTTCCTTTCCGTCGGCTTTGAGAACCTGATAGACGTACTGGCGGGCATTGCCTTGATTGGTCAGAACACCTAGCAGTGGTATCGTACCAGTGAATGTGAGCGTACCGATGTCCCAACCGTCTTTGACTTTGGTGCTGGTAGCGCTGACGCTTCCCGTCTCACCGCGACTGGTCTTGACACCACCTGCGCCCAGGCCCATCGAGAACCAGCCGTCGAGGCCGTCTTTTTCGAGTCCCTTGTCTTTGGCCTGGGTATTTATTTCACTGGCTTGTACTTTCCACCAGTCTGGTCCGGTAGACTCCATGTAGCCACCGTTACCCCAAACTCCTTCGGGAGCGGCTTCGTTCCAAGTGTAGGTATAAGAGGTGAAACCACCCTTGCCATCGCCAAAGAGCGTGGTAAGAATTGGGTCGAGGTCGGTGAATTCCTTCACGTCGATAGCCTTAGGTTCCGACTTTGCCACCGAGCGATCGAAGCCTGTCACTTGTACATAGTATTTCACCGTACGGGCAGGGGGCAATACCTGTACCTTCACAGAAGTACCACTACCTACCATTTCGTTGGTCTCGGCATCGTACACATAGATGTAGCGAGTGGGTGATGTGGTGACGGTGAGGTTGTTGTTGCCTTCCTTCTTAGCTGTAATCTGAACTTCCTTGGACAGTTGTTCGGAAGTGACATTGGCTGCCGGACTCTCATCATCCTGCTGTGGAGTGCAAGATGCCATCATGAAAGTCAGTAGCGCAGCTGCAAATAATATCTTTTTCATATTTCTATTTCTTTTTGATGAGTGAATTATTTCCAACCCTGATATTCAGAGGTGTTGTCAGTCCAGCCTGCATTCTGGGTTACACTACCCAGCGAAACCTGACTCTCCGGCATCTTCTGGAAACCAGCCGTAGCATTGTAGCGCTCTACGTAGCCACCGTTGTGAGCAACGTTCTTGTCGGGAGCTCCACAATAGTAGATGGGCTGATTGGTCTGTCTTGCCAACATCTCGGCTGCATTGTGCCAGCGACGGAGGTCGTTCCAGCGTGTGCCTTCGAATGCCAACTCCCATCGACGCTCGTTTTGCAGCGCCTTGAGAGAGTAAGAGCCGATAGGCTTCAAGCCTGCACGGTCGCGCACTTTGTTGATACCAGCAACGTCTTCCTTCAACTCGCTCTGCATCAGAAGCACGTCGGCGAAACGAATCAATACGAGGTCGTGGATGTTGCCCAGCTGGAAGTTGTTGTTGCCCTGTATCCAGTTGGATGGTCCGTACATCAAGCTCTCAAAGCAGCTCAGGTAAGGTACGGCGTTAGAACCGGTCGTGGGGAAGGCTTCTTCGTAAGAACCGTCGTTCTTGGCAGATACCGGAGATGTCTTCTTGGCATAGAAGTCGGTCTCCTGAACGAAGTCGGCCCATCCACCCTTTGTATATTTCGGCAGTTCGTTCACGTTCTGAACAGATGCGTCACGGCGTATGTCGGTGGGTTCAGCAGTATCCCAGTCGCTTACCAAGTTGGGAGCTACAGGACCTGCACCCCATCCTTGTCCGAAGGGGAAGGTATTGCCCAGTTCCTGTCCACCGCGTATACCGAAGTGCAATGCCATTCCGTTGGCATAGCCAATGGTCGTAGCCCAGTCGGCACGCTTGTTGAACTTGATGGCAAACATTGACTCAGGATTGATGGCGTTGTCGTCTTCAGCCCACTTCAGGCCTTTGCCCTTGGTGTAGGCATAGTCTTCCTTGGTCTTGTTGTTGGAGTATGCCCAGAGGTTGCGATAGTCGGAAACCAATGAGTAGCCAGACTGGTTGACGCATTCGTCGATACATGCTATCACCTGTGCCTTGGTCAGCGTAGTGCCGTTAGGCAAAGCCACTTCGGTCAGCGGTTTGTAGGTTTTGCTGGTCAGCTCGGCAATGCTTGTACCGTTTCCGTAGAAACCTGTGTAGAACAACCATGCACGTCCCAACATGGCGCTGGCTGTATAGCGGTCAACGTGACCGTTGGTCAGGCGCTGTTTAGGCATGGTAGTGGCTGCTGTGTACAGGTCTTGGAGAATTTGTCCCCACAGTACTTTCACGTCGCCCGGTGTCACTGTCTCTCCCGAAGGAGCGGTCATCAATGGCACGTTGCCGTACATAGATGCCAGTTCGTAGTGATAGAAGGCACGGAGGAAGAGGGCTTCGCCCATGATCTGTACCTTGCTTTCTTCGTCCAACTTGGTATTTGGAATAGAAGATATCAGTGTATTGGCGCGGTTGATGCCTTGGTAACGCTGACTCCAGAAGTCTTTCGTCATGTCGGCATTGTAGTTACAGATAAGGTCGAGAGCCTGCATCATCTTGTCGTTGACACCGCCACCGCCCAGCTGATCGTCGCTGGCCAGGTTTGAATAGTACAAGAATGACTCTTGAGGATTGGCCATCACTGCATTGAGGTTCTCATAGATACCGGCCAAGGCTGCTGTAGCATCGCTCGATTTTGCAGGGAAGTTCTCTGTAGACAACTCCGTCATGTTCTGGACATTGTCAATATCACACGAGGTGAATGTCCCTGCTACCATCAGAAGCGAGCCTATGATATATGATATTCTTTTCATTGTTGTTTCGATTTAGAATTTAACATTGACACCAACCAGGAATGTACGGGGTTGTGGGTAGTTGCCTACGTCAACACCTGTTACCCAAGGTTCTGCACCATTGAGGGCCATACCGTTCTCAGGATCCATACCCTTGTAATTGGTAATGGTAAACAGGTTCTGGGCTGCGAAGTAGAGGCGGAGCTGTGAGAAGGGACATGCCTTCCAGCTCTTTGCAAAGTCGTAACCTACAGTGAGGTTCTGCAAGCGGAAGTAGCCGGAATTGTCTACATAGATGTCAGATACTTGCTGCCAGTTAGGACCTGTGTTCATGCGGGCCAAGAGTGGGTATCTGTTAGATGTACCTTCGCCGGTCCAGTAGCTATATACTTCAGAAGTATAGTTCTCCTGCTCACCGTCGGTGAACTTACGGTATGATCTTGCTACCTGTTGTCCAAGTGCTGCATAGCCTGTAACGGCAAAGTCAAATCCCTTATAGCCTACGTTCAGGCTCAGACCCATCGTTACATCAGGAGTGGGGTTGCCCAGATTAGTCTTGTCTTCAGCGTTGATGACACCGTCACTGTTGGTATCTACGAACTTCAGGTCGCCCGGCTTCAAGCCTGTTCCCTGCAAGGTCTTGCTGGCATCGCCGCCAGTATTCTTGGCGATGTAAGCCTCTAGGTCGCTCTGGTTCTGGATGACACCTTCTGTCTTATAGCCGTAGAAGTAACCGATGGGGAATCCTTCTTCGAAGCGAGCCATGATACCTGTGTTCTGTGCGAGGTTATCGTTACCACCCTCATTGTACTTGCGAGTGCTGTTAACCTTTATAACTTTGTTGTTGTTATAAGCGATGTTATAGTTCACGCCATAGGTAAAGTCTGTGCCAACCTTGTCTTGCCAGTTCAGACCAAGTTCGATACCGGTGTTGCGAACAGTACCAGCGTTCTGCAATTGGTCGTCGAAACCGGTCGTAGCTGCTACCGGAACTCTCAACAACAAGTCTTTGGTCTTCTTGTAATACCAGTCGAAGTTCACGTTCAAACGCTGGTTCAGGAAGCGGGCATCAAGACCTACGTTAGTCTGTTCTGATGTCTCCCATGTCAATTCAGGGTTGGCCAAACGCGATGGAGAGGCTCCTGATGTGTAGCTGTCTTTGTTGTTATTGAACGAATAGTTAGACTTAGCATCGAATGCGAAGGTTGCTTGATAAGCGAAGTTGTCTACGATGTTCTTGTTACCATTCTGTCCCCAGCTGGCACGAAGCTTCAAGTAGTCCATCCAACTGCGTGTAGACTCCATGAACTTCTCGTTGCTTACAACCCATCCGGCAGATACAGAGGGGAAGTAACCCCAACGATGTCCGGGAGCGAAGATAGAAGAACCGTCGGCACGGAAGATGGCTGTCAGCATGTAGGTCTCGTTGTAGTCGTAGTTGATACGGCCGAAGTAAGACAGACCACGTGAGTCGCCGTAAGGTTTACCGTCTACAGTAGCCTTACCGCCTCTGTCGTTAGTCAGATACAGATAAGCATGACGGAAGTCGCCAAAGACACTGGTGGTAGAAATAGCACTGATGTCTTCGCCAAAGGTAGGCTTTGATTCGCCGTATTCCATACCTGCCAATACGTCGAGGTGATGGATCTTGTTCAGGTCGAACTTATAGCTGACGGTGTGGGTACTGCTCCATCCCCAACCGAGTCCGGCTTGCTGTGTAACCTGGTCTGTGGTACGTTTCATACCTGCGGTATTCTCGTTTGCGTTGAAGTTAGGCAGGAAAGAACGGTATGACCATGAACTCTGGTTATAGTTGATTTGTCCGCGATAAACCAAATTCTTGATGGGCTGAATCTCGTAGTAGCCCACTGCTGAGATATTGAAACCACGGCTCTTGTTGTTAGCACCTTGTGAGTTCTGTAATACGTAGAAAGGGTTTACGGTATAAGAGTTGTAGGTGTACCATCCGTCAGTTCCCGAATTCTTCAGGTCGTCGTTGCCGAAATAGTTGCCGTCAGCGTTGTACAGAGGCACTAATGGGTTGGCACGGAGCATGTCGGAAATCGTGTTTCCATACTGGTTGCCAATCTGGATACCCTGATTCTCGCGATGGTTGTAGTATACATTTTCACCCACTTTCACTACATCGAGTCCCTTGCTGTTGCGGTAGATGACGTGTTCGGAGTTCAGGCGCAGTGTGAAACGGCGGTAATCGCTCTTGGCAACGTCGCCACCGAATACACCATCTTGATACTGATAGCCTAGACCTGTGCTGAATCTGGAGCGGTCTGTACCTCCGGTAATATTGATGGCGTGGCTTGTGGTGACTGCATTCTTGTTGCGCAAGAGGTCGAGCCAGTTTGTACCTTTGTTCGTTCCGTTGTTGTAAGCTTCCAAGAGGTCGGCGTCAATAAACTTACTCCAGTTCCAAGGTTCTACTCCGCTGTTGTTTCTTACGAGGTCCTGCACCTGCATGTATTCCTTGGCTGTCAGCAAGTCGGGCATGCGATATACGTTCTGCCAACCGATGTTGCCGTCGTAGCTTACCTGTACCTTACCTTCCTTACCCTGGCGTGTGGTCACCAGAATGACACCGTTGGCAGCGGCAGAACCGTAGATGGCTGCCGAAGCAGCATCTTTCAGCACGTCGATACGCTCGATGTCGGCAGGGTTGAGGTTGTTGATGTCACCACCGGCCACACCGTCGATTACGTAGAGAGGCTTGGTATCACCATTGGTACCTGCACCGCGGATGGTTACCTTGAATCCATCGCCTGGCCTACCCGATACGGCCTGGATATTGACACCGGGACTCATGCTCTGCAATGCGCCCAATGCCTGGGTGGTATTGAGCTTCTGTACATCCGTTCCTTTCACTTCGACGGTAGCACCCGTAACCAGTTTCTTCTTCTGTACACCATAACCTACGACTACCACTTCGTCGAGACTGGTGTCTTCCGCCTGAAGTGTAAGCGAGATATTTGATTGGTTTCCTACTTGGATTTCCTGCGTCTTGTAGCCGATATAGCTGATGACGAGGGTTGCACCCGGTTTCACATTGATGCTGAAATTGCCGTCGAGGTCGGTAACAGCACCGTTGGTAGTACCTTTCTCCAGTACGGTTGCGCCGATAACGGGTCCTTGAGAATCTACGATGTGACCGGTAACTTTCTTGGCCTGTTGCACCTCATTGACAGAGGAATTAGGCAAAGTAGCCAACGCTTGTGGTGAGTAGGTGAGCCCTAATGTGGCACAAGCACCCATGACCAAAGCTGTCTTTCTAAAATGAAGAGTCATACTTTTAGGTATTTTCTATAGGTTAAACGTTTAATAGATTGTGGTATTTGGAGTCGTCTCCAAATGTCAAAGCTTTGTGTGCAGGCAAGTTTGCCCCCACTGCACGTTGTTTTAAGATGAGTTTTGTTTCATGAGATTTCGTCCTATTATTTCAGTTATTTATTGTCAATGTAACATAGGTCTCCCTATCTTTCTCTTTGATTTGTCTGCGTCTGTTGCGAAATGGTTTAGTAGATTAGTTTTTCGCCAGAGAATGTCAGTAGGTTTTCTTGTTCGCAAAGTTAGATAATAAAATTTTATTTCACTGATACTATTTTATCCAATGCTGATACTATCTTGTAATTTTGTAATAAAACCTAAATAATCCCTCAAGGGATGTGAGGACTGACTGATGATTTTCACCTATTATAATATAGATATATCGTCAGAAAGCCCTACATTTGTACGGCTAAAACAAAGTAAAGCAGAATAGCGTATGATTTCTTTTGAATGTGATTACAATAACGGTGCGCACCCACAGGTGTTGCAGCACTTGGTAGAGACCAACGGCAGACAGAGCCTCACCTATGGGTTCGACGAATGGAGCGAGCAGGCCCGGCAGAGCATTCGTGAGGCATGTGATGCCCCGAATGCCGACGTCTTCTTCCTGGCAGGAGGTACTCAGACCAATATGACGGTGATAGACGCCCTGCTGCCTGCCTACGGAGCAGCTATAGCTGTGAAGTCCGGACATATCAGCATCCACGAGGCGGGGGCAGTAGAGTTTACCGGTCATAAGGTGATAGAGCTGCCTGCGCACGACGGAAAGATGCAGGCCACCGATCTGAAGGAGTATATGGAGTGGTTTGAGAACGACGAGAGTCGCGACCACCTGGCACAACCGGGCTTGGTGTATATCTCGTTTCCCACGGAGTTGGGTACTGTCTATACGGCTGCCGAACTCGATGCCATTTGGCAAGCGTGCCGTCAATACGGCTTGAAGCTGTTTGTCGACGGTGCGCGGTTGGGCTATGGGCTGATGTCGGAGGGCTGTGATGTCAGCCTGCCTTTCATCGCTGCCCACTGCGATGCCTTCTATATCGGCGGCACGAAGGTGGGGGCACTCTGTGGCGAAGCCGTGGTGTTCCCCCAGGGTGCGCCCCGCCAGTTCTTTACCGTCGTGAAACAGCATGGCGCATTGGCTGCCAAGGGGCGGTTGATGGGACTCCAGTTCGACGCGCTTTTCACCGACAATCTCTACCTGCGCATCTCCCGGCATGCCATCGACATGGCCATGAAGATGCGCCGACTGTTCAGCGAGCGTGGTTATCAGTTCTTCATCGATTCGCCCACCAATCAGCAATTCTTCGTTATCCCCAATGAGCGTGTGGCCGAATTGGAGAAGCATGTGCTCTTCACCCATTGGGAGCCTGCGGGTACTGATGCCTTCGTATGCCGCTTTGTCACCAGTTGGGCCACTACCGACGACGACTTGAAAGTACTCGAAGCACTGCTGTAGCGTGGCGATTAGCCTATATCTGAGCCGACATGAATTCCAATTTGTATCTACCGACTATTTCTTCCAAATTACTGCAAAGCCTTGGCAGCGCTGCTGTTTGGCCTTTGCAGCGGTACTGTTCGGGCTTTGCAGCGATGCTGCGGAGGCCTTGCAGTAAAATGATGTGATGGAGTTTGAAAGATGATGGAGGGGAGGTTGGTAGACTGATGAGTGGATTGGGGTATTAGCAGTGAGTGGTTTTGTGTCAAGAAAGTATTAGTCTTCTGCTCTTGTCAATTCTTTTTTAATAGGAATTAAGGTCAGGCAGTTGGCGACTTGTGCCAGTGTGGCAAACGAAAAATCCCAAGCTTGCAGGCTTGGGATTATATGTTTGTAGGGCAGGAATGCCGTAAACGACGTGCCGGTTACAATGTTTCGAGCATACGCTTGATGACTACCTCGGCACTGATTTCACGATTGGCGGCTTCGGGAATCACAAGGCTGTGAGGGCTTTCGATGACGTCGTCGGTGACAATAAGACCGCGGCGCACCGGCAGACAGTGCATGAAGTAGCCGTTATCAGTCCATGCCATGTGTTCGGCATCTACCGTCCAACTCATATCCTGACAGGTTATCTTTCCGTAATCGGCCGGATGGGTGACGCCGGGATTGCTCCAGTTCTTCGCATAGATGAAGTGTGCGCCCTCAAAGGCCTTGTGCTGGTCGTATTCTACGCGTGCATTTTCCACGAACCGCGAGTCGAGTTCGTAGCCTCGTGGGTGGGTAACGACGAAGTCGACATCGGCCTTGTTCATCCATTGTGCGAAGCTGTTGGGCACGGCCTGGGGCAATGCTCGGCAGTGGGGTGCCCATGTCAGTACGACTTTTGGGCGTTCCACGGGCTTGTGTTCCTCTATCGTGATGAGGTCGGCAAAGGCCTGTAGCGGATGCACGGTGGCTGTCTCCATAGCGAAAACAGGCTTGCCGCTGTAGTCGACAAACTGCTTGACGATGGTCTCGGCGTAGTCGAAATCGCGGTCGGAAAGGCCTGCGAAGCTACGGATACCGATGATGTCGCAGTAGCTCGACATCACGGGAATGGCCTCCAACAGGTGTTCGCTCTTGTCGCCATCCATGATAACGCCTCGCTCAGTCTCCAGTTTCCATGCGCCGGCATTCACATCCAGCACGATGACATTCATGCCTAGGTTCATCGCCGCTTTCTGTGTAGAGAGGCGGGTGCGCAGACTGTTGTTGAAGAATATCATCAGCAGGGTCTTGTTCTGGCCCAACTGCTGGTAGCCAAAGCGATTGCGCTTCACTTCCTGGGCTTCGGTCAATGCTGCCCGAAGGTCTCCTAAATCCTCGATGTTGAAAAATGTTTTCATAAAAAGTCTCTCCTAATGGCTTTCCCGTTTCGCCTATATATGATAATAGGTGGGTAGGTTGTTGCCGGTTGTTATCAATGGTTTGCTATCTCAGGTCTGCTGCTTTTCGGGGCGTATGCTCCTTGGTGGGCGAGAATGGAAGAGGGGCTTGTCCCCTTGCCTGGCCATGCCCCTCTGTCAACCCTTTGTAGATGGTTGTCCTATCCTCTGTGTACGGGAAACTCGTTAACTGTTTCCTGCTCCGTCTTTTGCCCTGATTTCCACGCGTCTTATCTTGCCGGAGATAGTCTTCGGAAGTTCGTTGACGAATTCAATGGTACGCGGATACTTGTAAGGAGCGGTGACATGCTTCACGTGGTCCTGCAAGGTTTTGACCAAAGCGTCGCCAGCTTTGTCCTTCCAACCGTCGGCCAGAACGACCGTTGCCTTCACAATCATGCCACGGATGGGGTCGGGTACGCCGGTGATGGCGCATTCCAGGATGGCCGGATGGGTCATCAGTGCGTTTTCAACCTCGAATGGTCCGATGCGATAGCCACTGCTCTTGATAACGTCGTCGGTACGTCCCACGAACCAGTAGTAACCGTCTTCATCGCGCCAGGCCATGTCGCCGGTGTGGTAGATACCCTCGTGCCATACCTCCTTGGTGCGTGCTTCGTCGCGGTAGTAGCCTTTGAAGAGGCCCAAGGGCTTCTCGTCGCCCACCTTGATACAGATTTCTCCCTTCTCACCGTCTTCACATTCGCTGCCGTCGGGACGCAGCAGATGAACATCGTATTGCTGGTTCGGCTTGCCCATAGAGCCTGGCTTCGGCTTAATCCAGGGGAATGTACCGAGCGTCATCGTGGTTTCTGTCTGTCCGAAACCTTCCATCAGACTGACGCCGGTGAGCTGTCTGAACTTCTCGGCTACCGACGGGTTGAGCGCTTCTCCGGCCGTGGTGCAGTATTCCAGGCTGCTCAAATCGTACTGGGAGAAGTCTTCGTGAATCATGAAGCGGTAGATGGTGGGGGGGGCACAGAACGATGTAATGCGATATTTCTCTATCTGTCGCATGATTTTCTCGGCTGTGAACTTCTCGTGGTCGTATACAAATACCGTTGCACCGGCAAACCACTGTCCGTAGAGCTTGCCCCATACAGCCTTTCCCCAGCCTGTATCGGCCACGGTCAGGTGGATGCTGTTCTCGCCCAGATTGTGCCAGTAGACGCCTGTTGTCAGGTGTCCGAGGGCGTAGAGGAAGTCGTGTGCCACCATCTTCGGCTCACCGCTGGTACCACTGGTGAAGTACATCATCATGATATCTTCGTTGGTATTCACGTGTTCGGGGCGTTGGAAGGCGGGTGCCTGTTTCCATTCCTTGTTCCAATCGTGGAAGTGTGACGGCACGTGCGGACCTACGCTGATTAGTATCTTGACCGTCGGACTGTCGGGCAGCGACTGGGTTATCTGGTCGATGATGTATTCGTCGCCGGAGCAGATGATGGCCTTCACGCTCGCACCGTTGTTCCGATATACGATGTCGTGGGTGGTCAGCATGTGCGTGGCAGGGATGGCTACTGCCCCTAACTTATGCAATGCCAACACCGACAACCACCACTGATAATGGCGCTTCAGCATCAGCATCACCATATCTCCACGTCCTATGCCCAGACTTTGGAAATAGGCAGCGGTCTGGTCGGTCTGCTCTTTCAGGTCTTTGAATGTGAATCGTATTTCTTCACCGCGCTCACTGGTCCACAGCAGCGCCAGTTTGTCGGGCCGCTCTTCGGCCCATACATCCATTACATCGTAGGCAAAGTTGAAATTTTCGGGTATGATGAATTGCAGATGTCGGGCATAGTCTTCCTCCGAAGTAAAATGCGTCTGCTTTAAGAATCTTTCTATCATTTTGTATCCTTATTTAGATCACTACGCAAAGAAATTTAGCCGGTTCGCCTCCCAATGCACGCATGCAGTGGGGGCGTCGCCCATCGAAGTAGATGGTGTCGCCTTTCGACAGGACCAGTACCTTGTCGTCTATCGTTATTTCCAGTTGTCCTTCGATTACCGCGTCGAACTCTTGTCCGTTGTGGGTGTTCTTGTTGTATTTCTTGCCGTCGGGCAATGGGTCTACCTGGGTAAGGAACGGGTCTACCTTGCGGCCACGGAAACCGCCGGCCAGACTCTGGTATTTGTAGCTGTCGCCACGGTCTATCTCCGGTCCTTGACCGGAACGGGTCAAGAAGTAGGTGCTCATACGAGGCTCTTCGCCGAAGAGCAGCACGTCCAGGTCGATGCCATATCGTTTTGAAATCTTAGAAAGTCGGTATACCGAGGGGTCGGCTTCGCCGGCCTCTATCTTCAGATAGTGCTCCAGGCTGATGTCGCAGAGGTCTGCAACTTCCTCAGCCGGAATGTTCAGCACTTCACGAAGCCCTCTCAGGCGTTGTCCGATTTGTTTGATTGATTCTTCCATTTGATGGTTGTTTTGATTGAATTCGTGGTCAAAAGTACGAAAGTTTTTCTTATTTCGCAGACCTGTAGAGGCTATTTATTTGGCAGATTCTAAACGTATCTAAAATAGTTGCACACTGCTATTTACTGTGTGCAAGATTACACCTTATATTATATAGAGGCATGAGAGAGACATTCGGATGGAGTGATAAAAATGTGATTGAAACAGGCATGCGGGCACTTAGAAAATCATCCGTTTTCCTACTGCCATACTGCAAGGCCTTTTCAGTATCGCTGCCTAGGCTTTGCAGCATTGCTGTCTGGGCTTTGCAGTGAGGCAAAAGAGGCTCTTTTGGAAAGCAGACGTTGGCAGACTGGTGGGCCGGCAAGCCTGGAGGGGGCGCAACCTACTGATTGATAGCGGCTTTCAGTCCTCTGATGACGGCACTGGTAAAGCCTGCATGCTCCATTTCGTTGAGTCCGCGGATGGTCAGTCCGCCTGGTGTCGTCACCTTGTCTATTTCTGCTTCGGGGTGGTTGCCGTTGACCTGAAGCAGTTCTACAGCTCCCTTGACGGTCTGGAGTACGATGTCTTTGGCCACATCGGCCTTGAATCCGAGTTCCACACCGCCTTCAGAAGCCGCCCGGAAGTAGCGCATGGCATAGGCAATGCCGCAGCTGGCCAGCGTCGTTCCGGCTCCCAGATGCTGCTCGTCGGTGATGTAAGTCTGCCCAAGATTGTCAAATACTTGCTTGACGGCAGCCGTTTGCTCGTCGTCGGCACCTATAGGGACGATGAAAGTCATGGATGTGCGCACGGCGATGGCGGTGTTTGGAATCACCTGGAAAAGTGGGGGGACATTCCCGTCTTTATCCAGCCATGCTTTCAGCTGGTTGGCGTCGATGGCTGCTGCCATGTTGATGACCATCTGGCGGTTGTAGTCCATGACGGGTTTTATTTCATTGATGACTTGCTCTACCAGCCACGGTTTTACCACGATGGCCACCACATCGGCTGCTGTCACAGCTGCCTTGTTGTCGGTGGTGACGCTCGCACCAAGTTCGGCAAAGTGGTCTAGTTTGTCGGAATGTGGATTGGCCACGGTCACATCCGATGGTCTGACGATGCCGCTTTTGAGCAGTCCTTCGGCAAATGAGCCGCCCATAGCTCCTGCTCCGATAATGCTTATTCTCATAGTTGTGTGTTGATGGATTTTACTGGGGACATGTTGTCAGTACGGTTCTGAATCTGCCGATGAACTCGTCTACCTCTTCTTTGTTCAGGCAGAGGGGTGGGAGAATGCGTAGGATGTTAGTCCCGGCACATCCTGTAAAGCAGTGGTGTTCGTAGATGAGCTGATGGCGCACGTCTTTGTGGGGAATGTCCAGCACGACACCAATCATTAATCCGCGTCCACGAATCTCTTTGATGTGGCTGTTTTCCTCTTTGAGTTTGTTCAACTGGTCTATGAAGTAGGTGCCAATGGTATTGGCATTTTCCACCAAGTGCTCTTTTTCAAACACATCGAGCACTGCCAAGGCTGCTGTGCAGGCCAGATGGTTGCCGCCGAAGGTAGTTCCCAACTGTCCGTAGACGGCCTTGAATTCGGGCGAGATGAGGATGCCCGACATGGGGAATCCGTTGCCTATGCCCTTGGCCATGCTGATAAGGTCAGGGTGAATATCCAGCCATTGGTGGGCAAAGAACTTGCCTGACCGTCCGTAACCGCATTGTATTTCGTCGCAGATGAGCAGTGTGCCGTGTTTATGGCAGGCTGCCTGTAGCCCTTGTGCGAACTCGGGAGTCGCCATGTTGACGCCCCCGACGCCCTGAATACACTCCAAGATGCAGGCACATACGTCGCCCTTGGCCAGTTCGGCTTCCCAGGCAGTGAGGTCGTTCATGGGGAGGAAAGTGACGTTGTGGGTCTCATTGACCGGCGCTGCATACTTGGGTATGTCGGTAACTCCTACGGCTAGCGACGTGCGACCGTGGAAAGCGTTGGCTACGGAGAGTATGCGTCTGCGCCCGTTGTGGAACGATGCCAGTTTCAGACAGTTCTCGTTGGCCTCTGCACCGGAGTTGACAAGGAAGAGACTGTAATCTTCGTAGCCTGAAATCCGCCCCAGTCGGTCGGCCAGTTCCTGTTGCAGGGTGTTGATGACCGAATTGGAATAGAAGCCCAGTTCATTGAGTTGCCGTGTCATTCGTTCCACATAGTGCGGATGACAATGGCCGATGCTGATGACGGCGTGGCCGCCATAGAGGTCCAGGTATTCCTGCCCTTGGTCGTCCCATACCTTGCATCCCCGACCTTTCACGATGTTTACATCGAACAGCGGATATACGTCGAATAGTTTCATGTGCGTGGATTAAAGTTTAAAATGCCGAGGCCTTCAGCTTCAGACCAGCGGTCTCGTCGATTCCGAACATGATGTTCATGTTCTGGACTGCCTGTCCTACTGCACCTTTCAATAGGTTGTCGATGCAGCAGGTAATAAGAAGTTTATTGTCTGTCTTGTCGCAATGCACGAGCGCCTTGTTGGTGTTGACCACCTCTTTCAGGTCGATGGCCTTGTCTACGTAGTGAGTGAAGGGCGCATCCCGATAGAAATCCTTGTATGCTTTGACAATGGTGTCGAGGTCGGCGTCGGTCTTGACCACCTCGGTAGCGAAGATACCACGGGCGAAATCACCCCGATAGGGAATGAAGTCGATACTAGCTTCCAGCTTCCCCTGAACCTGCTTCAGGCTCTGGCAAATCTCAGGGACATGCTGATGGTTGAATGCTTTGTAGATACTCATGTTGTTGCTGCGCCATGAGAAATGCGTTGTCGCCCCCGGTTTCTGTCCTGCTCCGGTGCTGCCGGTAATGGCATTCACGGACACGTCTTCCCGGATGAGACCGAGTTTCGCGACCGGTAGGAGTCCTAGCTGTATGCAGGTGGCAAAGCATCCGGGATTGGCCACGCGCTGTGCATGGGCTATCTTCTCTTTATTGAGTTCGGGCAAGCCGTATACAAAGTCGTTTCCGGGAGCTTCCAAGCGGAAGTCCTGTGCCAAATCTATAGTTTTCACATGGGGCGGAATGGCATGCTCTTTCAGGAAAGCCTCGCTCTTACCATGTCCGAAACAGAAGAATACGACGTCTGTCTGGTCCATCGGCATCTTGTCGGTGAACTGCATATCAGTCTCACCCAACAAGCCTTCGTGGACGTCGGCCAATGAATTGCCGGCATTGCTCTCGCTGTTTGCAAACACGATTTCGGCTTCCGGATGGTTCAATAGCAGGCGAATGAGTTCTCCTCCCGTATATCCGGCTGCGCCGAAGATTCCTACTTTTATCATTCTTGGTGAGTTTGTGGGATTGTGATTTTTGTGGGTTTTATCTCTGAACTCTTTCTATTCGCTCGGCATTACGAGCCATAGTATCAGGTAAACAATCACTCCGCTGAAAACGGTGAAGACTGTGAGCAGGGCATAGAGTACACGAGTGAGTGTAGGGTCGAAGTCGAAATACGCTGCGATACCACTGCATACGCCGGCAATCATGCGATTGTTGGGGCGATAGATTCTTTTTCCTGTTGACATTTTAATATATGTTTGGTTGTCTGTTGGCCGTTTTGTTGCGCCGGAAAGTTGCATTTCCCCTTTCTTTGGGATGGGGCAGGAGAGACTTATCTTTCTTCTTCAGGATGCGCTCCGTAGTACACTCTCAACGGTGTAGAGCTTACCTTGATGAATCCCTTGGCCTCTTCGGCAGTCCATCCGTGCTGCATCTCGCCGTATTCTCCGAGCTTGGATTTCGTCAGATCGTCGTCACTGTCCACGCCTACGGTCTGGAAACCATAGGGGCGAAGTTTCAGGATGGCTGTTCCGTTCACGTGGCGTTGCGAACTGGTGAGCATGGCTTCTATGTCGGCCATCACCGGTTCCAGATACTGACTCTCGTGCAGGAACATGCCATACCAGTTGGCCACTTGGTCTTTCCAATACTGTTGCCACTTGCTGAGTGTGCTCTTTTCCAGCAGCCTGTGAGCCTCGATAATCAGTTTCGGAGCTGCGGCTTCGAACCCTACACGCCCCTTGATGCCGATAATCGTATCTCCGACGTTGCAGTCGCGACCGATGGCATAGGCTGCACCTATCTCTTCTATCTTCTGGATGGCGGCTATCTTGTCGTCGAATGCTTCGCCGTTGACGGCCACTATCTCGCCTTGCCTGAATGTTATCCTGAGGTCGGTCTCCTCGTTGCATGTCACATGTTTGAGGTAAGCCTCTTCGGGTAAGCCCTGTGTGGGGTCGAGCAATTCGCCGCCACAGATGCTTGTACCCCAGATACCTACATTGTAGCTGTATTTCAGTTTGGCGAAGTCGGCCGCGAACCCATGCTCATTCAGGTAGTCCACCTCTTCCTGTCGGCTCAGCGACTTGTCGCGCGTCAGGGTGATAATCTCTATGCCCGGCGCCATTACCAGGAATGTCATGTCAAAGCGAATCTGGTCGTTGCCCGCTCCGGTAGAGCCATGCGCTATGGCATCGGCACCGATTTCCTTGGCATAGCGGGCTATGGCTATGGCCTGGAAGATGCGTTCGGACGATACCGAGATGGGATAACAGTTGTTGCGCATCACGTTACCGAAAATCATATACTTCAGACTCTTCTCGTAGTATTCCTGCGTTACGTCGAGCGTAGCATAGGCTACAGCCCCCAGCTTGTAGGCATTGGCCTCATTGGTCTTGAGTTGTTCGGCACTGAAACCGCCCGTGTTGGCACATGCGGCATATACATCCCAGCCGTCCTGGGCCAGTTTCATGACAGTGTACGAGGTGTCGAGTCCGCCTGAGAAGGCTACCACTACTTTCTTCTTTCCCATATTCTGTTTCCTTTCAATTATTGTTCTTGGTATCCGTTTTCTATTTTCATCACCCGTTCCATCACTTCGGCGGGAATCTTTGCAGGCAGATGTTCCTCAGGGTCGAAGAGCATGGCGGTGCAGATACAGTATTTACGACCCGTACGGTGCAGCACATCCTTGTTGACACATCCCTCACATCCGCGCCAGAACGACTCGTCGTCGGTCAGGTCGTTGAACGTTACGGGGTGATAACCCAGTTGGGTATTCATCTTCATCACAGCCGAACCCGACGTGAGCGAGAATATCTTTGCCTGTGGCCAGCGCTTGCGTGCCAGCGTGAAAGTCATGTCTTTGATGCGCTTGGCCAGTCCCAGACCGCGATAATCGGGATGTACGATGAGTCCCGAAGTGGTCACGTAGTGCTTGTTGCCCCATGTCTCGATATAGCTGAATCCGGCAAAGCGGTCGCCGTCGAGCGCTATCACGGCCTTGGCCTCCTTCATCTTTGTGGCCAGGTATTCGTGTGTACGCTTGGCAATACCCGTACCGCGCACCTTGGCCGCATCCTCTATCGTCTTCAGTATGATGTCTACATATACCTCGTGTGAGGGGTCGGCCACCACGACTTGAATCTCCTTTTCCGGTCTCAGTCCTGCAATGGGAGAGACTGTCTCTGTAGTTTGTTCTTGTTCTACCATCTTCTTGTCGTTATTCCCATGAATGTATGGCGCAGAAAGCGTTATATGGAAGTCACCGAATACAGCTGCTTCATCACAGCCTGTTCGTTCGCCCCCTCTCTCAATACTATAAATATGGTGTCGTCGCCGGCTATCGTTCCCAGTATTTCGGGTATGTCGCTCATGTCGATGTTGTATGCGATGCTGCTCGCATAGCCCGGTCTTGTCTTGATGACTCCCATGTTTCCGGAGAAGTGGGCCGACAGAAAGCCGGGGGTATTCATCATCTCCAGCACGCTCATCGACTTGTGTACGCGCTTGTACATAGTCTCGTTTGGCAGCACATATACGTATTTACCGTTCATGCTGGCAGCCTTTGCCACTTTCAGTTGTTTCATGTCGCGGCTCAGCGTGGCTTGCGTCACCTTGAATCCTACTTCTTGCAATGCCTTCAGCACTTCTTCCTGGCTGCCTAGTTCCTTACTCGAAATAAGCATTTTGAGGGCGTCTATTCTGCTCCCTTTATCTCTCATGATTTGTATTTTTATTCATTGTGTGGTAGCAAAGTTATATGCTTGTGTATAAACAACCAAATGTTTTTGCATAAAATTACATATTTTCTTGTTGTATTGTGATAATTCTATGATTTTGTTGCATAAATATTCAGTATAGGCTTAGGCGGTAGGAGAGTATCATACGGGTAGTTGGGATGTATGTTTATACCAGCTTTGAAGGCTTGCTAAAGCATGGTGACAGTCTCGATTAGCTTACTTCAACTTATATCTTGTTTATTTGTCAACTTGCAACTGGTCTACTTCAATTAGTACTTGTTTACTTGTCAACTCGTCTACTTGTCTACTTCAAAAACTGCAAGGCCTCCGCAGTGTTGCTGCAAGGGCCAAACAGCAATGCTGCAAAGCCTAAACAGCAACGCTGCCTAGGCTCTGCAGTAAATACAGAGAGATTTTGTGAGCGGATGAGTTTGCCTAAAAGGCAATCTTTTCATGGACGTGGGACAATTCTTACAGGTCTACCCATCCCCTATAAGCTTTGAAAACTCAAAAACTTACAAACTCATTCACTCACAAACATTTCTATTTTCCTACACTGATATAGGCTCTCAGCCATGCTTTTTCGCTCTCGTCGAGGTAGGGCGACAGCTCGTCGTACACGCGCTGATGGTAGCTGTCGAGCCATGCGAGTTCTTCGTCGGTGAGCAGTGAGAGGTCGGCTGCGGCGAGATTGATGGGGCATAGCGTGAGCGAATCCATCTGCAAGAAGCTGCCCATATCGGTTTTCAGGTAGTCTTCTACGATGAGTGTGTTCTCTATGCGCACGCCAAACTTACCGGCTAGATAGATGCCCGGCTCGTCGGTCACGGTCATGCCGGCATGCAGAGGAGCCGACTTGTACTCTTGGCGCACCTGGTGAGGACCTTCGTGGACGCACAGATAGCTGCCTACGCCGTGTCCTGTGCCGTGCATGAAGTTCAGTCCTTCGCGCCAGAGCGGTTGGCGTGCCACGGCGTCGATACGTGTGCCGCTTGCTCCGTCGGGAAATTTACAGAGTTCCAGTTGTATGTGTGCCTTCAATACGAGGGTGTAGATGTGTCGCTGCTGGTCGCTGATAGGGCCGAGTGGGATGGTGCGTGTGATGTCGGTCGTGCCGTCGGCGTATTGCGCTCCGCTGTCTAGGAGCAGGAATCCGCGCGGTTCTAGCGGCATGTCGGTGGCCGGCGTAGGTTCGTAATGCACGATAGCGCCGTGGGCTTCGTAGGCCGAGATGGTGGGGAACGAAGCTCCTTTGTATAGCGGTTGTTCGGCTCTGAATTGTTCAAGTCGGGTGCTTACTGTCATTTCTGTTTGCCCACCGGCAGCCACGGCAGTCTCCAGCCATTGCAGGAACTTCACCATAGCGATGCCGTCGCGCTTCATGGCTTGGCGAAAGCCGGCTATCTCAGTATCGTTTTTCACGGCTTTGAGATAGGGAATGGGCGATTCAGAGCGCACGACGGCCTGGCACTTGACGGCTCGGCTGAGCGTGTAGTTCACCTCTGTGGGGTCTATCAGTATGTTGTATTCGAAATAATGGGACAGTCCGTCCTGCACTTTCTCGTAAGGGGCAACGTCTACGTGTATGCTTCGCAGATAGTCTTCTACCTCGGTCGGGAGTTTGCGCGGGTCTATGAAGAGTGTGGTCGTCGTACTGGAAATGAGCAGATAGCTCACGAAGAGAGGATTGCAGGGTATGTCGCTGCCCCGCAGATTGAGCGTCCAGGCAATGTCGTCGAGGGCGCACACGAGCATGCCGTCGGCATGTTGCCCACGTAGTGCCTGTCGGATGCGCTGGAGCTTGGAAGCGGTATCTTCGCCTGCATATTTCAAAGGGTGCAGTACGACGGGATTGAGCGGTATTTCCGGTCGGTCGGTCCATATCTGTTGCAGTGGGTCGTAGTTGGTCCGCACGGTGATACCTCCATGCTCACGCATCTCGGCTATGAGTGTTTCTACCTCTGCACAACTCCCTACCATGCCGTCGATACCTATCTCCGGTCCGTCGAGTTCGCGTAGCTCGCGGGCCAGCCATGCCGTGATAGACGGCGTGTCGGCCAGTCCGGCCTTCATCAACTGGAATTCCGTGCCACTCAACTGGTCGGCAGCAGCAAGGAAATAGCGCGAGTCGGTCCACAAGGCTGCACTGTTCAGCGTGACGACGGCAGTGCCGGCCGACCCGTCGAAACCTGTTATCCACTCTCTGGCTGCCCAGTGGTAAGGCACAATCTCGCTCTGGTGTGGGTCGGTACTGGGAAATATGAATGCTGAAAGATGTTCGCGCTGCATCTGTTCGCGCAGCAGTTGAAGTCGCTCTGATATTGCGGTTTTCATGTTGTCTGGTGTTGTTTAATGATAGACAAATGTAAGAAATATATGCGAAACAGACAAAAGCGGAGGTTCCAAATTGACATATCTACATGACATATAGGATGATAAATGGGTTTTGAATGCCGTTTTTTAAGTTTAATAACACTTTAAAATGAGGGCAGACGATGCTGAAAAAACATTTTTTTGTAACTTTGCGGAAATCAAATGGTAGACTTACAACTTTTTTAAAATAACTAACAATTATGGCATTTTTAACAAACGAAAAGCTCGTTATCGTCGGTGCCGGCGGTATGATTGGTTCTAACATGGCGCAGACCGTACTTACATTGGGTCTGACTCCTAACCTGTGTCTCTATGATATCTTTGAACCCGGACTGCACGGTGTGGCTGACGAAATCGCACAGTGTGGCTTCCCCGGTGCAAACGTGACATGGACTACCAATCCTGAAGAGGCTTTCACAGGTGCTAAGTATATCATTTCTTCAGGTGGTGCTCCACGTAAAGAGGGCATGACACGTGAGGACTTGCTCAAAGGCAACTGCCAGATTGCAGCAGAATTCGGTGACTACATCAAGAAGTATTGCCCCGATGTAAAGCACGTAGTGGTTATCTTCAACCCTGCTGACGTTACTGCTTTGACAGCTCTTATCCACTCTGGATTGAAGCCAAACCAGTTGACTTCTCTCGCAGCGCTTGACTCTACCCGTCTTCAGCAGGCTTTGGCACTGGAGTTCGGTGTACAGCAAGACAAGATTACCGGTGCACAGACATACGGCGGTCATGGCGAGCAGATGGCAGTATTTGCTTCTCAGGTGAAGGTAGACGGCAAGCCTTTGGCAGATTGCGGTCTGTCTGCTGAAAAGTGGGAAGAAATCAAGCACAACACCATACAGGGTGGTTCGCGCATCATCAAGCTTCGCGGTCGCAGCTCATTCCAGAGCCCTGCTTACAACGCAGTGAAGATGATTGAGGCTGCTATGGGTGGCGAGAAGTTTACATTGCCCGCAGGTTGCTATGTAAACGACGATACACTCGGTTTCCACAATGTAATGATGGCTATGCCTACTACTATTGATGCTACCGGTGTGCACTATGTATTGCCACAGGGTACGGAAGAGGAAATGGCTTCATTGAAGGCTTCTTACGACCATCTTTGCAAGATGCGCGACGAGATTGTATCTCTCGACATCGTTCCCGCAGTAGCTGATTGGGGTAAGGACAATCCTAATCTCTAAGCATAAAGATTATACAGAAAGACTTATCGGGTGATAGCCCGGTAAGTCTTTTCTCTAACTGCCGTTACTCATCGGGCCTGCTGTCTGGATGGGGGTAGTTGGCATGTTATGTTGATTTTCTCTTCCCTCAATGGATATAACACTTACATTCCAATATTATTATCGCCCGCTGTGCCTCTATGCCATGCACTATCTGCACGACATTGATGCCGCTGAAGATGTGGTGCAGGAATGTTTTGTCAAATTGTGGGAAAAGAAGCAAGAGAAAGCTGTCGACAATGTGAAGGCCTTTCTCTATACCGCGGTGCGCAATATGTGTATTGACAGTATTCGCCGGACGAATCCGATAGATGGCAATGTAGTGCCGTCAGACTTGGAAGGGACGCTGACCGACGGAGAAGCAGAGGAACGCTCGTTTCACGAAGCTGAGTTATGGACGGCCATCGACACGCTTCCCACGCGCTGCCGTCAGGTCTTTATGATGAGCAAGCGCGACAACATGAAGTATCGCGAGATAGCAACGGAGTTGGGTATCTCGGAGAAGACGGTAGAGCATCAAGTAAGCAAGGCCTTGAAAATTTTGCGTGGCAAGGTGGAAAGTTTCTTCTATATGCTCAGTTTGTGTGCCTGATTGGGTATGCGATTTAACCTTAATGAGAATTTTAAATATTAGGGAAAACTCCTACGCAGGAATAAATGTATGTGTTTTATGATGAAGTACAATATCTTAAAGACAGGGAAGTTGGACTTAAATCATTAGTTGATATTTACCGCAATGTCAAGTTAGTAGCATCGGGTTCTGTAGCTGTAGAATTAAGAAAAGAAGTGATGAAAGCGGCGTGGGACGTTTTACTGATTATCCCAGTAGCATGTTATGCTTATATTGTGGGGAAAAATATGATGAATCATACAAAGGCGTCATACGGCTTATAGTTTATTGTTTCATGATGAAATCAAATAAGCATGTTTGAATGTGCTTATTTGGTTTAAAATGTCTATAGCTCTTGCTGTCAACTACTTACAGATGTAAAATAATAAATATATGCACATGTTTAAAGCGCTGTTTTTCATATTCATGTGCGAAATGTGTATAAACGGCAGTTGGTATTAGTATTGTTGTTGAGACAGTCTGATATTTCTTTTGCCAGAGCTGGTACAATGGGTTTATATAATGAAATAGTAACATTATTCTATTTTTTTGTATATTTGCATTGTCATGAAGACAGTTGCTATTCACATGTCCGATGAAAAACAGATTATAATTGAATTGAAACAAGGGTCGAGCCGTGCGCTTCGTCTTGTCTACGAGCTTTATGCCAAGCGTCTTTGTGCCTTCTGTGTGGAGTATACCAAGTCGGTAGAAGATGCAGAGGAAATCGTGGAAGATGTGTTCGTAAAGTTATGGGACAAGCGCGAAACCATTCGTCAGGAGGATTCTTTGAAGTCTCTTCTCTTCGTGATGTCGCGTCGCATGCTTATCAATGCCTATCGGGCGCGTGTTCATTCTGTTTCTTTTGCTGACTATGTGGAGATGCAAGATGTGGTCGATGAAGGTGGTAGCGAGCGTCAGTTGAACTATGATGACTTCATGAGGCAGCTGGAAAGGAATCTGCAAAAACTTCCGTTGACGCAACAACGCATCATTCGGATGTCGCGACTGGAGGATATGCCCAACAGGGAAATAGCCAAGGTGCTGAATCTTAGTGAGCAAACTGTGAAGAATCAACTGTCTATAGGATTGCAAGTTTTAAGGCGGAAACTTGGAAAATATTCGCTACTTGCCACGTTATTATTATACGTTAATTAAAGGTACGAATGTCCGTTTAAATCTGTCTAACCTTATATATTCCCCATATTCTGAAGGTATGAATCAACTGGAAAATCAATATAAGCACGGAAAAATGAATTCCGACGCCCTCGAAAAGCTACGTGAAATGCTTGATACAAACTCTGATATGGAGGTGGGTACGCGCATGGAAGAGGCATGGGAGCATGAAGATGTAGACTGTTCGCAAATCTCAGACGAGCGTATGGCTAATGTATGGAATAGGGTTCAACAACGTATTCTGCAGACAAAAGTGGTGAACTTCGATGCCAGAAAGTGGTTTACGTGGGCAGCTGCCGTCTTGTTGCCATTGTTGCTTCTTACAACAGTCTACTTCTATAGGGAGAATACGCGGATAGAAATGGAGCAGGTGGTGGTGAAGACCGGTGTGGGTGAGCGAACGACCGTGATATTGCCCGATGGGACGCAAGTATCGTTGAACCATGATACTCGCTTGGTTTATACACCGAGAGCCTATGATAAGAGCGAACGGCGTGTGCAATTCTTGGGTGAGGGTTATTTTGAAGTCGTACATAATCAGACTTGTCCATTCTATATTGACTCAAAATTACTCACCGTGAAAGTGACCGGTACGAAGTTCAACTTACGTACCAGAATGACCGATACCACTTCTGAACTGATGTTGAAAGAAGGGCATGTGATACTGGAATCGGCCAAAACACATGAGAATGTATCTATGCAGCAGGGACAGCGTGCTCGGCTTGATACCCGGACTGGCCATATCGTGTTGGATAGCAAGCCGGTCAATGTACGTTATATCGGTGGTTGGAAACGTGGCTCGTTAGTATTTAAACTCCAAGACATAGGTGCTGTACTTGATGCGGTAGAGGCTTCGTACGGTGTTGATATCCAATTGAATGTGCCTTTGGTGCTTACCGACCGCTTTACAGGGACACTGCCCACCGATAATTTGCCGTTTGCGCTGCGTATCATAAGCGAGGCCTATCAGCTTAAATATCACATACAGGGGCATAAGGTCAGTATGACGAAGTGAAAACCGATTTTGTCTTGAAGTACTCGTAGCCTAAAAATAGAATCTATATCCTATTCATATCTCAATAATATTTCCTATTTTTGTGGGAAATAAACCTACTTATGCACAAGTGTACCATTGTTTCGCCTCGCAGTCGTGCCGGTTTTACAGAGCGGTTGGGCGAACTCTATCTGGCTGTGGGCGACTATCTGGATATGGAAAAACTGGATGGTCGAGACCTATGCTATTGCAAAATATTCTTGAGTGACATCCTGAATCAACATGCAGAGTTGTTGGATTCACCTTTATATATAGACCTGTTGTCGCATGCCGGTTGCTCAATCGTAGAGCAAGCACCGGCCGATGGTAGTAAGATTTCGGTGTTGTTGGAGACCGATGACAAAGAACCGGAGAGTCTTTTTCATGCTTTGCGGTTGACTGAGGAGGAAGTGGCGGGTCGCAATGCTTACGAGCAGACACGTCTGCTGTTTGATAAATACATTGCGATAGCCGATTCTCTGCATCTTACGATGAGCGAACATTTGGTGCGTACATGGATTTATGTGGCCGATATTGACAACGATTATGCTGATGTTGTCAAGGCGCGTAATGATGTTTTTGACAGGTATGGTCTGACAGTTAACACGCATTTCATTGCCAGTACAGGCATCGGCGGGGCTACGGCTGTGCGCCATGCTGCTGTGGGGATGGACTTCCTAACCTATCCCGGCATCGTAGAGAGCGATAAGAAATACCTGCAAGCCTTGGAATATCTCAATCCGACACATGAATATGGAGTGGCTTTTGAGCGTGGTACACGCGTCTCTACACCTAAGTTGCAGCGTTGTTTCATCTCTGGTACGGCGTCTATTGATAAGCATGGACAGATACTTTATCCTGGAGATGTGTTGCGTCAGACTGCCCGATTGTTGGAGAATATCAGTATGTTGCTGAAAGACGGCGGGGCTACCATGCAGCAGTTGGACTATCTGATAGTCTATCTGCGCGATGTGTCGGACTACCTGTCGGTAGAAGCATTCCTTCGTCGACTGTATCCTTCTATCCCCCATGTCATTGTGCAGGGCAAGGTATGCCGTCCGGGATGGCTCATTGAGATGGAAGGAGTAGCCACCCTGTCGCCACAGACGTGAGGATAGGTATCCATCAACATTAACCGTTCATCCGTCATCACATAATCTATAACTATAATCAAGAAAAAAATGAACGCATCAAAGCAGTTATTATCTATTTTGACATTGACAACGGCGAGTCCGTTGCCAACCTTGGCACGCACTGCACAGAGTGAACCCCAACGTCCGAATATTATCCTCTTTATGGTCGATGATATGGGATGGCAAGACACTTCCGTGCCATTTTGGACGCAGCGCACCCGTTACAACGACATCTATGAGACGCCGAACATGGAGCGGTTGGCTGCACAAGGTATGCTGTTTACCCAAGCCTATGCCACCTCCATCAGTTCGCCGACTCGCTGTAGTCTGATGACCGGTTCGAATGCAGCCCGCCATCGCGTGACCAACTGGACAAAGGTGAAAGGGGAATCGACCGACAGTAAGGACGATACGGTAGCTCCTCCCGATTGGAATGTGAACGGTATCAGTCAGGTTGCAGGTATCGAGCGGACCTATGTGGGCAAGTCTTTCGTGGAACTATTGCGCGAGAGCGGTTATCATACCATCCATTGTGGCAAGGCACATTGGGGGGCAAGGAATACGCCGGGGGAGAATCCGACGCATTGGGGATTTGAAGTCAACATAGCTGGAAATTCGATTGGTTCGCCTGCTACCTATCTGAGTGAAGAGAATTATGGGAATGCGAAGAACGGACGCAAGACGGCTTGGCATGCCGTACCGCATCTGGAGAAGTATTGGGGAAGTGGTATGTTCCTGACGGAAGCTCTGACTTGTGAGGCTATCGGGGCTTTGCAGAAAGCCAAGGAGTATCAGCAGCCGTTCTATCTCTACATGGCTCACTATGCCGTACATATCCCGATAGAGAAAGATGTGCGCTTCTTCGACAAGTATAAGTCGAAAGGTCTCTCGGACAAGGAAGCTGCCTACGCCTCTTTGGTGGAGGGTATGGATAAGAGTCTGGGCGATATCATGGACTGGTTGGAGAAAAACGGAGAAGCCGACAATACTATTATTATATTCATGAGTGATAACGGTGGTTATGCCACGGGGTTGCAATGGCGCGATGCTCCGCTCTTCATCCAGAATGCTCCGCTCTCTTGTGGCAAGGGTTCTCTGTACGAAGGAGGTATCCGTGAGCCGATGATTGTGAAGTGGCCTCACCGTGTTCAGCCCGGTACGCGCTGCCATCAATATCTGATGATAGAAGATTTCTATCCTTCTATTCTTGAAATGGCAGGGGTGAAAGATTATAAAGTGCCTCAAGTGATTGACGGTCGGAGCTTCGTACCCTTGCTTACCAGACAGGGAGACCCCTCTAAAAACAGGGCGTTGGTGTGGAATTATCCGAACGTATGGGGCAATACCGGTCCGGGTATTAGCTTGAATTGTGCAATCAGAAAGGGTGATTGGAAATTGATTTACGATTATAAGACCGGGAAGAAGGAGCTTTATAATATTCCGGACGATATTAGTGAGCAGCATGATATGACTGCTTCCAAGCCACAGTTGGTAAAGGCTTTGTCCGCTGAATTAGGCTCTTATCTTCGTCGTGTCAATGCCCAACGCCCTGTGTTTAAGCAGACAGGGAAGCCATGTCCGTGGCCGGATGAGAGATAAAACTCGTTTTCGAGTTGAGAGTAAGGAGAAATAATCCAGAAAAAGAGATGATGGTTTTAACGCCCATCGTCTCTTTTTTGTTTGTTTGGGACTGTAATCTTCAGTAATTTCATCCTTCATCTTTATTTTGTGTGTTTAATAATGTTAAACGGCTTCGTCTCTTCGGTACGAAAATTACAATCATGGCGTCTATCTATGCAGAACAAAGATTCTAACCTGTTAAATTAATAAATTCATATTCAAACATGAAATTACACTATCATTCCAAAGCTTTATGCACGTTGCTGCTCCTATGTAGCTTCAATGTGAGTGTGTGGGCGAAAGGGCAAACAGTGACTATGAAAGTACAGCATGCTACATTGACCCAGGTGTTTAGTATCATTGAAAAGCAGACCTCGTATAGGTTTTCTTATCGCAATGCCGATGTAGACAAGCATCACAACATTACATTGTCAAAGTCTAATGCCAGTGTGAGCGAATTGCTGGACATTGTACTGGCTAATACAGGACTTTCTTACAAAGTACTCTCTGATAAGTCTATCGTGATTACCGGTGGTGCCAAGTCGTCTACAGTTGGTATACAGCAGACCAAGACCAAACTGACAGGTATGGTTGTCGACTCCAAAGGCGAACCGATTATTGGGGCAGCTGTGATGGAAGAAGGTACTAAGAATGGTGTTATAACCGATATGGATGGTAACTTTTCCATAGAAGTCTCTATAGGTACACCTCTTGTAGTAAGCTACATCGGTTTCGGAAAGCAGGAACTCAAGGCTTCTCATAACATGCGTGTGACCCTTAATGAAGAAAGTCACGGCTTGGACGAGGTTGTGGTAGTAGGTTACGGAACGATGAGGAAGAGGGATTTGACGGGTGCAGTGGCTTCTGTCAAGATGAACGATACACCTGTAGGAACAGTGTCTACCATTAGTCATGCGTTGGCAGGCAAGGCTGCCGGTCTTCAGGTCAGTACCATTAGTGCACAACCTGGTAGTGGTTCTACTTTCCGTATTCGTGGTGCAGCCTCTGTCAATGCCGGCAACGATCCACTGATTATTATTGATGGTTTCCCTGTAAATCCGGCTAATGATAGCAAAATGGATGTAGGTAAATATAATTCGGGAAGTTCTGATAATATCCTGGCTTCTATCAATCCCAACGATATTGAATCTGTAGAAGTCTTGAAAGACGCCAGTTCTACGGCTATCTATGGTGCACGTGCCGGCAACGGAGTGATTATCGTTACCACCAAGAAAGGTAAAGCCGGTACCCCTAAAGTCACTTACTCTGCCACAGCCAGTTTCCAGCAGTTGGCTGCCGATTATGATATGCTC
This sequence comes from Prevotella mikamonis, assembly GCF_055381405.1. Lineage (NCBI taxonomy): Bacteria > Pseudomonadati > Bacteroidota > Bacteroidia > Bacteroidales > Prevotellaceae > Prevotella > Prevotella mikamonis. Next base: position 1,866,407 of record NZ_AP035785.1, on the reverse strand, counting down.
AATGCTCGCCAGTTTATGATAGAGAGCAATCGCTATGCCAAGGAGGCATGGATGAAGAATAATGGCATTGGAGTCTATGGCGGAAGGCCTGAAAGTGCAGCTACCACGCCCCTGAGACAATATTATACCGACGAACAGATTGCTAATCCAGCGAATGATACTGACTGGTTTAAGGAAATCACTCGTACAGGTTTCCAGACACAGCATAACGTATCGGTCAATGGCGGTAATGAGAATACCAAGTTCATGGTTTCCGGAAACTTCTTCAAGCAAAACGGAATCATCAAGAACAATGGGCTGACACGCTATACCGGGCGCATCAATCTGGAACAGAGATTGAGCAAATATTTCAATACCGGTGTGAACATGACTATCTCTCGTAACAATATGGACAACGTGCCATTGGGTGCTGGCCAGGCAGAGAATGCCAGCATTATGGTGGCTGCTGCCCAGTTCAGTCCGCTGTTGCCTATCAAGGATGATAATGGTAACTATGTACTCAACACTCAGGCAGCCTTCTTGCCCAATCCCGTTTCTCTGTTGGAAATCACTGATAAGACTACGAAGGAGAGATTGCTGGCTACTGCCTTCTTGGAATATAAGCCTCTCAAAGAGCTGACTTTGAAAGCAAATTTCGGTATCGACCGTAACTATCAGAAGCGTAAAATCTATTTGCCTAAAACTACGCTATATGGTAAGAAGAAAGACGGACAGGGAGATGTGGCTGTCTATGATAAGTCTGATTACCTATTGGAGTTGACGGCCAACTATACCAAGAGCTTCGGACAACATTATCTCAATGCGTTGGCAGGTTACTCATTCCAGCGTTTCACTGATGAATCGGTCAATGCCGAGAACAGCCAGTTCTTGACCGATGGTTTCCTCTATAATAATCTAGGGGCAGGTGCATTCCCCAAACCCGCTGTAGGGACTTCTGCTTCTAAAGACGAAATGGCAAGTTTCTTCGGTCGACTGAACTATACGTACATGGATCGGTATTTGGTAACGGCCACACTTCGTGCCGACGGCGCTTCCAACTTTGCTAAGAACAAGCGGTGGGGTTATTTCCCCTCTCTTGCTTTAGGTTGGAGATTCAGCGAAGAAGACTTCATGGAGCCTTTGAAGTCGGTCATTTCTAATGGTAAGTTCCGTCTGAGTGTTGGCCAGACTGGTAATGCCAATATCGGGAACAAGGCCATCAGTTACTATCAGACGGGGCATAACAATGAGTTTGGCGGTGTAGAGGCTGTAGGTGTCTACGTGAGTCAGTTGGGTAACCCCGATCTGAAGTGGGAGACCACAACCGAATGGAACGTTGGTTTGGATTTGGGTTTCTTCGATAATCGTTTGAATGTAACGGCCGAATATTTCCATAAGATTGTTTCCGACTTGTTGAGTACCCGCTCTTTGATGTCGTTCAATGAAGTAAGTTCTATTGCCGATAACATCGGTAAGACACAGAGTCAAGGTTTCGAACTGACCGTCAACACTGTCAACTTCAATACAGAGGATTTCAGCTGGAATACCGATTTTACATTCTCGCTCTATCGCGACAAATGGCATACGCGCGATGTAAGTTGGGTCCCCACAGCCTATTCCACCTATAATGCCCCCATTCGTTATCTGGCAGGCTATCTCTCTGATGGTATCATCCAGCCTGGTGAGAATGTCAGTTGGATGCCGGGTTCAGTTCCTGGGCAGGTGAAAATAAAAGACGTCAATGGGTATGTATACAATCAAGACGGCTCTGTACAAGTAGATAAACATGGTATTCCATTGAAGTCGGGCAAGCCTGATGGTAAGTTGAACGATGCCGACAAAGTCATCTACGGTTCTTCCGATCCTGGTTATTTGATGGGGCTTAATAACACTTTGAAGTATAAGAACTTTGACTTCAATATCTACTTCTACGGGCAGTTCAGTGTATTGAACATCGGTTCGTATAAGGATTTGTGGCTGACGGGTACTTCCGGAATGACAGGTGTGGTCAATATCTATCGTGGCTACAACATGCCTGCTACCGCTACCGAGGTGTGGACCAGCGACAATCAGACCGCTGTGCGTCCCGGATATTTCCAGGATAAGAGTACATGGGGTATTGGCGACTACTACTTGCAGAAGAGTTGGTTTGTGCGTTGCCGAAACATTACGTTGGGATACACATTCCCAAGAAACAAGTTCTTGTCTAATGTGCGCGTATATGCCGACATTAACAATCTGTTTACCATCACTCCTTACAAGGGGCTTGACTTGGAAACAGACAACTCAGCCTGGGCTTATCCTAATGTACGCAGCTTTAGCTTGGGTGTAGATATCACATTCTAAAATCTTAATGTTCTGAAGAAATGAAAAAAATAGCTTTATGTATTTCGATGGCAACGGCCCTGTTCTGTTCTTCATGTACAGACCTGAACTCGGAGATGTACAATGTCATCAATCCCAATATATTCCCAACCAATGAGAACGATGCGCAGTCGCTGGTAACGGCAGCAGCCTATGGCCCGTTCGTAAGCAACTGGTATGGAGGATTGTTTACCTCCGCCCAAGGAGGTATCCATGTGGTCGGCGATATGACAACAGATATCGGTACGTGTCAGTGGAATGCTGCTGTATGGCCCGACATGGTCAATATGAACTTTACCTCAAACTCTGGAGGACTCACAGCGCTCTATCGCAACTATATCAACTACATCAGTAAGATGACGTTGACACTTGACCGCATTTCCAAGATAGAGATGAGCGACGCAAAGCGCGCGTTGCTCAATGCCGAAGTTCATTGTGGCCGGGGCTGGTTGGCTTATGTGCTTTACGATTTCTATGGACCTATTCAGGTTGCGCCTCTGGAGATGTTGCAGAATCCTTTGGAAGGGAAGGTGGCTCCGCGTCTTACCAGAGAGGAGATGGTAAAGTTTATTGAGACCGATTTGAAGGAGGCCATCAAGACCTTGCCTGCCACTTATCCTGTGACAAGCAGCAGCTATGGCCGCTTTACTCGTGGTCTGGCCTATACGGTACTGATGAAACTTTATATGCACGAGAAGAATTGGACAAAGGCCGTAGAGTGCGGTCGTGAGTTGATGAAACCCGAATATGGTTATAAACTCATGGCTCACTATAAAGACATCTTTACGCTGGAGAATGAAGGAAACGCCGAAACCATCTGGGCTGCCATCTGTAGTACGACGGTGAACAGTCAGTTGTGGCTGGCTCATGTCCTTTCGGGTGTGTATCCGACGAAGAACGAGAATATTCAGAAGTGGGGTGGTTATCGCGTGTTGTGGTCGTTCTATAGAACCTTCGAACCGAAGGATGAACGCCTGCAAGTATTGGTCGGCGACTTTGTGGGCAGTGATGGTGTACACTACACCGAGGATAATCCGGGGACGATACTGATTTCGGGAGCGATGCCTGTAAAATATGGTGAGGATCCGGCTGCGACGGCGGAAGAAAGTCAGGTAGACTGGATAGTCTATCGTTATGCTGATGTGCTGACCCTCTTGTCGGAAGCAATCGTAAGGGAGAAAGGTGCTGTGACGAAGGAGGCTGTAGACCTTTTGAACATGGTTCATCAGCGTGCCGGCCTTGCTCCTTATGCCGTTGCCGACTTCCCCAGTGCAGCTGCCTTCTTAGAGAAGGTGTTGGAAGAGCGTGGCCATGAGCTTTGGTTCGAAGGTGCCAGACGTTCCGATCTGATACGTCATGGTAAGTATATCGAATATGCACGCAAATACAAGCACTCGGTAACTGCTCAGGACTATATGAACCTGATGCCGCTGCCACAGTCGGTGGTCGACGAGGGCAAGGGTGCAATAGCTAATAATCCAGGATATTAAGGGCACTTGATAGGTGGGTGTATCAATGGGATGACGCATTGGTACACCCCTTGTTTTACTGCAAAGGCTTTGCAGAGATGCTGCCAGGTGCTGACAGCAATGCTGTTGAGGCTCGGCAGCGTTGCTGCTTGGGTCTGGCAGTTTCGGGTTGTTCCCGATGCCCGGTCTCTTTGGCTGTGAAATGTGTTCCGAAGGGGTAATTAGGCTGTAGATAGCATGGACGATTTACTGAATTCTTTGTACTTTTGCGGAGAAGAGGAATACCAATTATAATTAAATACGAATGAAAAAAATGAGAATATTATGGGGAGTGATGTTGCTCTTGCTCGTATCTCAATTTCTGAATGCGACACCAGTGGATGGTTTGCTGGAGCGTATAGACAAGGGGGCATCGCAGAAGTTTATCATTGAACGGGTAAAGTCTGAAAAAGATTTTTTTGAGCTGGACCAGCGCAAAGGCAAGGTGGTGGTACGTGGCAACAACTTCGTGAGTATCGCTACGGGTATCAACTGGTATTTGAAATATTATGCAGGGATACACCTTAGTTGGAATCAGATGCAGGCGAAATTGCCTGTCAGGCTTCCGGCTGTAGTCAAGAGGGAGCGCCATGAGACAGACCTTGTTTATAGATATGATTTCAACTATTGCACCTATTCTTACTCTATGGCTTTCTGGGATTGGGCCAGATGGGAGAGAGAGATAGACTGGATGGCCATGCACGGAATCAACCTTCCACTGTGTATCGTGGGAACTTCCAGTGTTTGGCGCAATGTGTTGTTGCAGTTGGGGTACACGAAGAAGGAGGCTAATGACTTTGTTGCCGGTCCGGCTTTTCAGGCTTGGTGGCTGATGAACAATCTGGAAGGGTGGGGAGGTCCTAATCCCGACCGATGGTACGACGAGCAGGAGGCATTGCAAAAAAAGATTCTGACAAGGATGCGCGAGTATGGCATCCATCCGGTTTTGCCCGGTTATTCGGGTATGGTACCCTCTAATGCGAAAGAAAAACTGGGACTGAATGTGGCCGATCCGGGTAGATGGACAGGATTTCACCGTCCGGCGTTCCTGCAACCTTCAGACCCTAACTTCCGGCGTATAGCCGAAATCTATTACAAGGAGATGACAAAACTCTATGGCAAGGTGGATTTCTATAGCATGGACCCGTTTCATGAGGGAGGCAATACGAAAGGTGTAGACCTGGATGCAGCGGGTAAGAGCATCTGGAAAGCGATGAAGCAGGAGAATCCTAAGGCTGTGTGGGTAGCTCAGGCATGGGGCGCATGTCCGTATGACGAGATGATCAGGAATCTGCCTGCCGGCGATATGATGATTCTGGACCTGTACTCCGAAAGCAGACCGCAATGGGGAACTCCTGATTCCAGGGATGCGCGCCAGCAAGGATTTCGCCAGCACAGCTGGCTCTATTGCATGTTGCTGAACTTTGGTGGCAACGTGGGACTCTATGGAAAGATGGAACATGTCATCGACGGATTCTACCAGGCCAAGGCAAGTGGATTCGGGCAAACGCTGAAGGGGGTGGGTATGACGATGGAAGGTATTGAGAACAATCCCGTGATGTATGAGTTGTTGTGCGAATTGCCGTGGAGGGCAGAGAAGTTTTCGAAAGATACGTGGCTCAAAGGCTACATCAAGGCCCGTTATGGTAAGTCTACGGCAAGCGTGGAAGCAGCTTGGCTGGGATTGAGCAATACTATATATAATAGTCCGGCTGGTTCTATACAGCAAGGTACGAACGAGTCGGTGTTTTGTGCGCGGCCCTCTCTGAAGGCCTATCAGGTCTCTACCTGGTTGGGACGTCAGGAATATTACCAGCCCGAAGCCGTTATCGAGTTGGCCGGTATGATGCTGAAAGATGCCGATGCCTATCGCGGAAGCAATAACTTTGAATACGACTTGGTAGATGTGGTTCGTCAGGCTGTGGCAGAAAAGGGGCGTCAAGTCTATCCTAAGATAGTACAGGCTTATCAGAGTGGAGAGAAAAAGGTATTTCGGAAATATAGTGAGCAGTTCTTGCATCTCATATTGTTGCAGGACAAATTGTTGGGAACTCGCCGTGAATTCGGTGTCGGTGCGTGGCTGAATGCTGCGCGGGCGATGGGTGCGACGGAAGAGGAATCCAGACTATATGAATGGAACGCGCGTGTACAGATTACTACATGGGGTAATCGGTTTGCTGCCAATGACGGCGGACTGCACGACTATGCCCATAAGGAATGGAACGGACTGTTGCGCGACTTCTACTATCAGCGGTGGGCCACCTATTTCAATGAGCTGTCGGCCAGACTGAATGGACTGCCAGCTCGTGAGATAGATTTCTATCCGTTGGAAGAAGATTGGACCAAGGCGCATCAGTATTATCGTGAGGTTTCGGGCGAAGACCCTATTGAAATGGCAAAAGCCGTTTATAGGGAGATAGCAGACTGAATATGAAGGTGATGTGCGGGGCAATCCTCCCAACACTGAATAATTCAGTGTTGGGAGGATTTTGCTTGTTTCCTGTCGGCGTGCCGAATCTACGAGGGCTTACGTTAAAATTTGATTATTCTTTGATGGTATAATAAAAAACAGATATATTTGCAATCGAGCATTATATGCTCGTATATAAATAGAAGAGGCGTTATGTCTTCGTCTTGTATGTCCGAAGCCTGAGAAACTTCAAAAAGTAAGCAAGAGAAGGTATGATAGTCTCCACGCATATAGCGTGGGGCTGTTATTCCCACATCTGCTTACAAAGGTTTTCTCAGGGCCTGGACATAAAGACGTGGAGTATGCAGTTCCACGTTTCTTGCATATGGAATACTCAGTACCGAGTGGTTAATGGAATTGGTAACCCATGAAAAATAAAGTATGTTGACTCTGAAAGTACATCGGTGTATCTCTACTTTTTTCCTGTTGTGTCTTAACCTTTCGGCTTTTGCCCAAAAAGTGATACTCAGCGATGAACTCTTGACCATGTCAAGCGCAAGCAGGCGGAATGTATATTGTGAAAAACTCGGCAAGCAACCGTTGCAAGGCGAATATCGTATCAAGCGCGGACTGGACGAGGAGTGTGTGGTCTTCGACCGTGGCCTGATGAATGGGGCGTACCGTCGCTATCGGGATGGGGCGCTCCGCGAGAAAGGAGTGTATTCGGCGGGAAAACGAAACGGGCTGTTTACGGAATACTTCCAAGATGGTATGACGCCAAGCAAGACGACGCCCATGAATCGAGGCAAGATAGACGGTTGTGTGAAAACGTATTTCAGGAATGGAGGTTTGGCTTCGGAAAAGGAATTTCGGCAAAGTATAGAACACGGAGTTGAGCGGAGATATGATGACCGGACTGGGGCGAAAGTGCTTGAAATCCACTGGGCGAACGGCAAGAAAGAAGGTACGGAGTGGAAGCTGACAGAGCAAGGCGGTGGCGTGCAGACAAGAACTGTGCGAACCTATCGTGGAGGTGTGCTTCATGGCTTATGCCGGGAAGAGGTGTGGCGTCATGGGAAAACAATCCTTGTCGTTGAGGGACAATATTCAGATGGAGAGCGTTCGGGGAAATGGAAGAAGCATGATGCTACGACAGGACAGACGCGTGAATGGAACGAGTAAGATAGAAAAACAAATAATTTAGTATTATCATCAAAAACAAAACAACATGGGATTCTTGAAAAATCAAATGATGAAGCAGCTTGAGGCTGCCAAGGTAAGTGTATCTGAAGATCGGCTGGACGAGCTGGAAGCTCAGGGCTACGATGTGTCTGAGTATCGCAATGCGTTGAATGCCAAGAAAGCAGAGCAAGAAGAAAAAGTGAGAACACTCAGGGGCAATCATCAAAATCCGACGGACTTGAAGAAGCTTGAACCCTACGTGGAAACTCCACGCGGCACAGAGACTCCTTTCTTCAAGGCTGTAGCAGGCAAAGCTCCCTTCTTTGGAAAGTCGAAGTGGAGAGCTAGATACAGCGAAGGACCTATCGTGTACGAAGCCGTATTGGATTGCCCCAACGAAGCATTGGCCCCGCCTACGGATGATGGGGGATATCATTGCATTACGCTCTATGCCATTGATTCCGGGCATGCACGCGACGAGGCCTGGCTACAACGTGTCATGACGGCGCTTAGAGACATGAGGGATAGGAAACGCGACACTCCTGAAGATTGTATGGAAGTGGTCGACATGATGCGCAACAAGGATAATGAAGGAGATTGGCGTAGTGGATGGTTGGGACTGAGTATTGCAGAAGGAGCACAGGCCTACTATCACAAGGCAGTAGTGTTTCAAAAGGATTTACCGAATGGGTTTATACCTGATAACTACATTCTTCCCAAGGTATGCACTTCTATACCGCAGAAGGCCGGTCATGTTCCGTTGGTCAGCGTAATCCCTCCTGTTTTTTATATGTAAGTTTACACCATATTAATATATGGGCGTATGTATTTGCCTACCCATTCATTTGTAGCATCAGGAAGAGATGCTGCAAATGAATGTTGTAAGAGGATGTATAATGCTCTTGAAATATGGAGCTGTTGGTGTCTGTAAAATAGTCGAAGACAAATGGGAGAACAAATCATAAACTACGGAAAGGAGCATTATTATTGGGTGCTGATGGGGGGAGGCTTGTTGATACTGGTTGGTGCGATACGAAACTGGAAGTGGGTTGTCGAGCCGACCAAGGAAGATGAAAACAATGGTCTCAAGTATTTTATTATTTATGTGTTTGGTGTCGAGGCGTACAGGTTTCTAATGGGATTTTGTGGTTTGGCATTGATAGTGCTGGGGATGATATTCTGGTATTATTCAGAAGGCTGAGATGTAGTAAGTTGAATGTTAAATGGTTAGATTGTCTTTGCAAGTATCATCAAAACGATTATCTTTGTCATAATGTATCATATTTCAGTTATGGCTTGGTGAGAAGAGGCGTCAGGTCTCTCTTCCTAATGCGGCAGAAATGAGAAAATTAAAAGAAGAGAACTTATGTATAAGGGGATAGAATGCAATTTGTCAGCTTGGTTTTGTGATGATGATAAATCAAAGCGAGGAAAAGTGAACTTCCTCTCTAAATTCGTATTTTCAGTAATACTTCTGATTTCAATGCCGGTAATGGTACAGGCTTATCCGAGAAAAGCCGTTGCTAATGTGACCATGCGTGACAGTAGTGTGCTGAAGGAGGTCCATATTCTGCTTCCTGGTGGCACTGACAACTATTTGAAGATAGAAACGAATGGGAAAATGTCGAAGGTGTCTGCCAAGGATATAGACCGCTTTGTGGCTTGGAATCCAGAAAAGCCGGAGCAGAAATATCTTTTTGCCAGCACTCAGATAGATCTGACTTTTATTTCGCATGATAAAGCCAGTGCCGAGAAGTTTTATTTCCTCATATTCGACACAAAGGCTCAGCATGCTTCTATATGGCGTAAAGCTGGGGTCTGTCGGTGGGATAAAAAGGGAGACCTTGTACTTGAATATATAGATATAAGCCCTATGTTATGGAAAAAGTCGGATGCAATGCCTACTGAAATCTACTACAATCCACAAAGGAAAAAGAATACATTGGAATATTTAGCAAAGTTCTTTGCAGACGACAAGATACTTTCCGAACAGCTGCGCACTAAGGAAAAGGAGTTCTTCAAGAGCAATGAATACAAGCGTATCCCCTTCTTTTCTCCCTTTAGAATCTCCTTCGAATGGAGAGATTATTACGACTATGAGTATATTATCAGTCAGTATGTTCCGAACAGATGAAACCGAGAATTATAAGATTTCTGTAACTTGAATGATAAAAGGCTGCCGTAAAAACTTTTGCTAAATATTTGGTAGTAAGGAAAATAAGATGTAATTTTGCACCCGCAATTAGTGGCACAATGCCACAGCGAAATGTTTAATATTTAAATTTTAAAATCAAAAACATGATTATTGTACCAGTTAAAGATGGCGAGAACATCGAAAGAGCTCTCAAGAAGTTCAAGAGAAAATTCGAAAAGACAGGTGTTGTAAAGGAACTCCGCGCTCGTCAGCAGTTCAACAAACCTTCTGTTTTGAAGCGTCTCAAGATGGAACACGCTATCTACGTACAGAAATTGCGTGCCAACGAGGACTAAAATCTCGTTAAAAATTTGGTAGTTTGAATTTAATTCTGTAAATTCGTACCGACACATAAATGTAATGTGAGGGACGTTTTTGATGATGATAGAAAAATTTTTGGACTACTTGAAGTGCGAGCTGAACCGCTCGCCGCTGACAGTGAAAAACTACGCTGACGATCTCTATGGGTTTGAAGCGTATTTCAAAAATTTGGAAGGTCAACTCTCCTGGGGACAGGTAGACTCTGATGTTATCAGGGGATGGATGGAGAGTATGATGGATAAAGGAAACAATGCCGTCTCTATCAATCGGAGGCTCAGTGCGTTGCGTTCCTTTTATCGTTTTGCCCTCTCTCGTCATTTGCTGGAAAAGGATCCTGCTTATAATGTAAAGGGTCCGAAGAAGAGCAAGCCTCTTCCGCAGTTTGTGAGAGAATCAGAGATGGATAGGCTTCTCGATGATTCGTCTTTTTGGGGCGATGGGTACGAAAGCAAGCGGGCAAGATGTATCATCATGACGTTTTACGTGACGGGTGTGCGACTGGCGGAGTTGGTGGACTTGGAGAATAAGGATGTCGATTTCGTGAACAGGCAGATAAAGGTGACGGGAAAGAGAAACAAACAGCGTATCATTCCTTTTGGAGAAGAACTGTATGAAGCTCTCCGGGATTATATGAAGCTGCGCGATGCAGAGATTGATTGTAAGTCGGAAGCGTTGTTCTTGTCTGCCCGAGGTGAAAAAATGACACATCCGCAGGTGCGAAATGAGGTGAAGAAGTATCTTTCGATGGTTTGTACCTTGAAGAAACGTACGCCTCATGTGCTCCGCCATACTTTTGCCACGTCGATGTTGAATCACGAGGCTGGGTTGGAAAGTGTGAAGAAGCTGCTGGGACACGAGAGTCTCTCGACAACGGAGATATATACTCATACGACGTTTGAGCAGTTGAAAAACGTATATTCAGAAGCCCACCCCAGGGCGTAACCTTTAAAAATGGAGGGAACTATGGAAATTAAGATTCAGTCGATACATTTCGACGCTACCGAGAAGTTACAGGCATTTATCGAAAAGAAAGTCGCTAAGTTGGAAAAGACTTACGAGGATATTCAGAAAGTTGAGGTGCAATTAAAAGTCGCAAAGCCGGCAACGGCCTTGAACAAGGAAGTCAGTATTGAAATAACCGTACCAGGGAATACGCTCTTTGCAGCAAAGACGTGTGACTCGTTTGAAGAAGCCGTGGATTTGACGGTGGATTCAATTAAGGTGCAGTTGACGAAGTTCAAAGAAAAAATGCGCAATCATTAAAAAAAACACATAAAAGTTTTGGCGATTTAGAAATAAGTCGTATCTTTGCAGCCGTTTTACAACACGTCCTAAAACAAGTCGCTGAGCGGCTGCAAGGATTTGCCTCTTTAGCTCAGTTGGCCAGAGCACGTGATTTGTAATCTCGGGGTCGTTGGTTCGAATCCGACAAGAGGCTCAAGGAAACAGACCTTTGAGGTTGGGTGCCGGGAGTTGTTAAAACAAATTTTTGGGTAGTTACCAGAGTGGCCAAATGGGGCAGACTGTAAATCTGCTGTCTTTCGACTTCGGTGGTTCGAATCCATCACTACCCACTTCAGTTGAAGTTTTGCGGAAATAGCTCAGTTGATAGAGCACTAGCCTTCCAAGCTGGGGGTCGCGGGTTTGAGCCCCGTTTTCCGCTCTAAACGAATGCTGTAATAGCTCAGTGGTAGAGCACTTCCTTGGTAAGGAAGAGGTCCTGAGTTCAACTCTCAGTTACAGCTCTGCTTCGAACTATTTTTTTAGACGAAGAAAAACAAATACTTTAATTGAACATTTATTAATAATATAAACAATTAAGCTATGGCTAAAGAGACATTCCAGCGTACCAAGCCGCATGTTAACATTGGTACTATTGGTCACGTAGACCACGGTAAAACAACTTTGACAGCTGCCATCTCAAAGACTCTCTTTGATAAGGGCTTCGGTTCAAAGGAAGTTAAGTCTTTCGATCAGATTGATAACGCTCCTGAAGAAAAAGAGCGTGGTATTACTATCAACTCTGCTCACATTGAGTATGAAACAGCAAACCGCCACTATGCACACGTAGACTGTCCGGGTCACGCTGACTATGTGAAGAACATGGTTACTGGTGCTGCTCAGATGGACGGTGCTATCCTTGTAGTTGCTGCTACTGATGGTCCTATGCCTCAGACACGTGAGCACGTACTTTTGGCTCGTCAGGTAAACGTACCTCGTTTGGTAGTGTTCTTGAATAAGTGTGATATGGTTGAGGATGAGGAAATGCTTGAACTCGTTGAAATGGAAGTTCAGGAAATCCTTTCTCAATATGAATACGAAGATGATACCCCCATCATCCGTGGTTCTGCACTCGGTGCTTTGAACGGTGTTGAAAAGTGGGTAGACAGCGTAATGCAGCTGATGAACACTGTTGATGAGTGGATTCAGGAGCCAGAGCGCGATTTGGATAAGCCTTTCTTGATGCCTATCGAGGACGTATTCTCAATCACAGGTCGTGGTACTGTAGTTACAGGTCGTATCGAAACTGGTAAGGTTAAGGTTAGCGACGAAGTGCAGTTGCTCGGTCTTGGTGAAGACAAGAAGTCTGTTGTAACAGGCGTTGAAATGTTCCGCAAGCTCCTCGATGAGGGTGAAGCTGGTGACAACGTAGGTTTGTTGCTCCGCGGTATTGATAAGGCAGAGGTTAAGCGTGGTATGGTAGTTGTGCATCCAGGTGCTATTACTCCTCACGATCACTTCAAGGCTTCTATCTACGTATTGAAGAAAGAAGAAGGTGGACGTCATACTCCATTCGGAAACAAATATCGTCCTCAGTTCTACCTCCGTACTATGGACTGTACCGGTGAAATTACCTTGCCAGAAGGCGTAGAAATGGTAATGCCTGGTGATAACGTAGAAATCGAGGTTAAGTTGATCTACCCTGTAGCTTTGAACAAGGGTCTTCGTTTCGCTATCCGCGAAGGTGGACGTACTGTAGGTTCAGGTCAGATTACAGATATTCTCTAATCAAGAATACTATCTTATTAAGATAAACAGGAAGTTCCCGCAACTTCGGTTACGGGAACTTTATTTACGGGTTTAGCTCAGTTGGTAGAGCACTGGTCTCCAAAACCAGGTGTCGAGAGTTCGAGTCTTTCAACCCGTGCAAATTAAAGATAATATGAATAAGATAGTGAATTACTGCAAAGCTTGCTACGATGAGCTTGTGCATAAAACTACATGGCCTACACGTGCCGAACTGACTCACAGTGCAATGATTGTATTATCTGCTTCCCTAGTTATTGCAATTGTGGTGTTCGCTATGGACAGCGTGTTTAAGTTTGTGATGGGTGTTGTCTATCCGAATTAATTATTCAAGGAAAAATGTCTGAAACAGGAATGAACTGGTATGTACTACGTGCCGTGAGTGGAAAAGAGGCTAAGTTGAAAGAATACATCGAGGCCGAAATGAAGCATAACGAGTTGTTAAGTACGCATGTATCCCAGATTCTTTTGCCTTTGGAGAAGCATGCTTCCTTGCGTAATGGTAAAAGAGTAGTCAAGGAGAAAATCTCTCTCCCTGGCTATGTTTTCGTTGAAGCCAAGTTGGTTGGTGATGTTGCGCATACCCTGCGCTTCATGCCGAATTGCTTAGGTTTCCTCGGAGGTTTGGATAACCCTTCGCCCGTGCCACAATCTGACATCAATCGTATGCTGGGTACTGCTGAGGAGACGGAGATAGAGGATATGGTAAATATCCCTTATTCTGTTGACGAGACAGTGAAGGTTACGGATGGTCCATTCAGTGGTTTCAGCGGTGTGATTGAAGAAGTCAATACCGAGAAACGCAAGCTGAAGGTGATGGTCAAGATCTTCGGACGTAAAACTCCGTTGGAACTCGGTTTTATGCAAGTAGAGAAAGAAGGCTAATTATTGTTACGAATAACGGTCTTCTTATAAATTCAAATATTAAATATTAACAAAGAAAATGGCTAAAGAAGTTGCTGGATTAATCAAATTACAGATTAAGGGTGGCGCTGCGAATCCTTCACCACCAGTAGGACCTGCATTGGGTTCTAAGGGTATCAATATCATGGGATTCTGCAAAGAGTTCAACGCCCGTACCCAGGATAAGGCAGGAAAGATTCTTCCTGTTGTTATTACTTACTATGCCGACAAGTCATTCAGCTTCGTTATTAAGACTCCTCCCGCAGCTGTACAGCTGAAGGAGTTGGCTAAAGTGAAGAGCGGCTCAGCTCAACCTAACCGTCAGAAGGTAGCTTCTGTAACATGGGAGCAGGTGAAGGCTATTGCTGAAGATAAGATGAACGATCTTAACTGCTTTACCGTAGAGTCTGCTATGAAGCTTATTGCCGGAACAGCAAGAAGTATGGGTATCACTGTAAAAGGGGACTTCCCTGGTAAATAATTTATAACTTCAATTAAGAAAATGAGTAAACTGACAAAAAATCAGAAATCAGTAGCTGAGAAGGTTGAAGCAGGGAAGGCATATACTTTGAAGGAAGCCACGGAATTGGTGAAAGAAATTACTACCACCAAGTTTGAGGCCTCTGTAGATATTGATGTGCGTTTAGGTGTAGACCCTCGTAAAGCTAACCAAATGGTACGTGGCGTTGTCACATTGCCTAATGGAACTGGTAAGGTTACACGTGTACTCTGTCTTTGTACTCCTGATCAGGAGGCTGCTGCCAAAGAGGCTGGAGCCGACTATGCAGGTCTGGATGAGTACATTGAGAAAATTAAGGGTGGTTGGACTGATATCGACGTAATTATTACGATGCCTTCCTGCATGGGTAAGGTAGGTCCTTTGGGGCGTGTATTGGGTCCTCGTGGTTTGATGCCAAACCCTAAGAGTGGTACTGTAACCATGGACGTTGCTAAGGCTGTTAAGGATGTCAAGTCAGGTAAGATAGACTTTAAGGTTGATAAGTCTGGTATCATCCATACATCAATCGGTAAGGTTGGTATGACCGCAGAGCAAATTTATGGCAACGCAAAAGAATTTATCTCGACCGTTATCAAATTGAAGCCTGCTGCTGCCAAAGGTACATATCTGAAGAGTATCTTTATTTCTAGCACAATGAGTAAGGGTATCAAGATTGATCCTAAATCAGTTGAATAACTCTAAAAGTTTTGTAAAATGAAGAAAGAAGTAAAAGATACCATTGTTGTAGAACTTGGAGCGAAGTTGAAGGAGTATCCTCATTTCTATCTCGTAGATTTGGCGGGATTGAATGCGGAAGCTACAAGCAACCTTCGTCGTAAGTGCTTCAAGAACGAAATCAAGATGGTGATGGTGAAGAATAAGCTTCTTCACAAAGCTTTCGAGGCTTCCGATATTGATTTCGAACCTATGTACGGTACACTGAAAGGTACGACAGCTGTGATGTTCACACACACGGCTAACTTACCCGCTAAGTTGCTGAAAGAGTATGCTAAGGAGGGGGTTCCCTCTTTGAAGGCTGCTTACGCTGAGGAAAGCATCTTCGTAGGTGCTGACAAGTTGGAGCAGTTGGTGGCTATCAAGAGCAAGAACGAAGTCATCGCGGATATTGTTGCTTTGCTACAGTCTCCCGCAAAGAACGTTGTTTCAGCTCTTCAGTCAGGCGCAAACACTATTCATGGTGTGCTCAAGACTTTAGGCGAGCGTCCTGAATAATCAATCATAAGGTCAAGCAAGTAATATTAATAAAAACGAATAATTAAAATTTTAGAATAAAATGGCAGACGTAAAAGCTATTGCAGAAGAATTAGTAAATCTTACTGTTAAGGAAGTTAATGAGTTGGCAACAGTCCTGAAGGACGAGTATGGTATTGAACCTGCTGCTGCAGCTGTTGCTGTAGCTGCTGGTCCCGCCGCAGGTGGTGCTGCAGCAGCTGCTGAGGAGAAGAGCTCATTCGACGTTGTTCTCACTGAGGTAGGTGCTACTAAGCTCCAGGTTGTTAAGGCTGTGAAAGAAGCTTGTGGTCTTGGCTTGAAGGAAGCTAAGGATCTCGTAGACGCAGTTCCTGCTACTGTAAAGGAAGGCGTTGCTAAGGACGAAGCTGAGAGCCTGAAGAAGGCTATCGAAGAAGCTGGTGCTAAGGTAGAGCTGAAGTAATCCAGTTTACAACAAAGTTATAATACGGTTAGGATCTTCCAAGTAGGTGGATCCTAACCTTTTTGTGTCTTTATCATCTAATTTGCCTTGTAAGTGGGCGTTTGCTAGCTTTGCAAGGTCGGTTAATAAACATTTTATGACAAAAGTAGTAGATAACAGAGTCAATTTTGCCAGCGTGCATAATCCGCTTCCATATCCGGATTTTCTCGATGTGCAGCTGAAGTCTTTTAAGGACTTCTTACAGCTAGATACTCCGCCTGAAGAACGTAAGAATGACGGGTTGTATAGAGTGTTCGCAGAGAACTTCCCTATCACCGATACGAGAAACAATTTCGTTCTTGAGTTCTTGGATTACTATATTGACCCGCCCCGTTATACTGTAGATGAGTGTCTGGAGCGCGGTCTGACCTATAGTGTGCCTTTGAAGGCTAAGATGAAGCTGTATTGTACTGATCCCGACCATGAGGATTTTGGTACATTTATTCAGGATGTATTCTTGGGTACAATTCCTTACATGACTTCTAATGGTACTTTTGTCATCAATGGCGCTGAACGTGTTGTTGTTTCGCAGTTGCATCGTTCACCGGGTGTATTCTTCGGTCAGGGTGTACATGCGAACGGTACTGTGTTGTATAGCGCCCGTATCATTCCATTTAAGGGTTCTTGGATTGAATTTGCTACAGACATTAATAATGTGATGTATGCTTATATTGATCGTAAGAAGAAATTGCCTGTGACGACATTGCTTCGTGCCATGGGATTTGAGAAAGATAAGGATATTCTTCAGATTTTCGATTTGGCAGAGGAAGTTAAAGTCAATAAGAAAAATATGAAGGCAGCCTTGGGACGTCGCCTTGCCGCGCGTGTGCTCAAGAGCTGGAATGAGGACTTCGTAGATGAAGATACGGGTGAAGTAGTGTCTATCGAGCGCAATGAAGTTATCATGGAGCGTGAGACTGAGTTGACCGAAGATAATATCGACGAAATCTTGGAGAGCGGTACTCCTTCTGTATTGTTGCATAAGGATGCAGAGGCTGCCAACAAGTTCTCAATTATCTTCAATACGCTGGCTAAAGACCCCAGCAACTCTGAAAAGGAGGCTGTGAATTATATCTATCGTCAGTTGCGTAATGCAGATCCTGCTGATGATGCCAGTGCACGCGAGGTATTCCAGAACCTGTTCTTCTCAGACAAGCGTTACGATCTTGGAGAAGTAGGTCGCTACCGTATTAATAAGAAACTAGGTCTTGAAACCGATTCTGACGTCCGCGTGTTGACGAAGGATGACGTTATTGAGATTATTAAATATTTGATTCAGCTGGTAAACTCTAATGCCACAGTAGACGATATTGACCACTTGAGTAATCGTCGTGTACGTACGGTAGGAGAGCAGTTGAGTAATCAGTTCGCTGTCGGATTGGCCCGTATGAGCCGCACGATTCGCGAACGTATGAACGTTCGTGATAATGAAGTGTTCACACCGACAGACCTTATCAATGCCAAGACAATTTCGAGTGTTATCAACTCGTTCTTTGGTACAAATCCATTGAGTCAGTTCATGGACCAGACAAATCCGCTTGCAGAGGTTACACATAAGCGTCGTCTTTCTGCCCTTGGTCCTGGCGGTCTGTCTCGTGAGCGTGCTGGATTCGAGGTTCGTGACGTTCACTACACTCACTATGGTCGTCTTTGCCCGATTGAGAGTCCTGAAGGACCTAACATCGGTTTGATTTCTTCTCTCTGCGTATATGCAAAGATTAACGATTTAGGTTTCATCGTCACACCTTATCGCCGTGTGAGGGATTCTAAGGTAGACATGGACAACAAGGATGTTGTCTATCTGACTGCTGAAGAAGAAGAGGACAAGATTATCGGTCAGGGTAATGCACCTTTAACCACTGAAGGACAATTTATCAGAGATACCGTTAAATGCCGTCAGGATGCTGATTACCCTGTAGTTGCTCCTAGCGAGGTAGACTTGGTCGATGTTGCTCCGCAGCAGATTGCTTCGGTTTCGGCTTCATTGATTCCTTTCTTGGAACATGATGACGGACACCGTGCGTTGATGGGATGTAACATGATGAGACAGGCTGTGCCATTGCTCCATAATGATGCTCCTATTGTAGGTACAGGCTTGGAGAAGCAGGTGTGTGAAGATTCACGTACCATGATAACAGCCGAGGGTGATGGTATCATTGATTATGTTGATGCTACAACCATCCGAATCCTGTATGATCGCACAGAAGAAGAAGAATATGTAAGTTTCGAACCGGCACTGAAGGAGTATCGTATTCCTAAGTTCCGCCGTACGAATCAGAATATGACCATCGACCTTCGTCCTATCTGTACGAAGGGACAGCGCGTCAAGGCCGGCGACATTCTGACTGAAGGTTATGCTACGGAGAATGGAGAATTGGCTTTAGGGCGTAACCTTCTTGTCGCATATATTCCTTGGAAAGGATACAACTACGAGGATGCTGTTGTTATCTCTGAGCGTATGGTTCGTGATGATGTGCTGACTTCTGTACACGTAGACGAGTATTCCTTGGATGTTCGCGAAACCAAGCGTGGTATGGAGGAATTCACAAGCGATATTCCTAATATCAGCGAGGAAGCAACCAAGGATTTGGATGATAACGGTGTTGTACGCATTGGTGCTCGTATTGACCCGGGTGATATTTTGATTGGTAAGATTTCTCCTAAGGGAGAGAGCGATCCTTCTCCGGAAGAGAAGTTGCTTCGTGCCATCTTCGGTGATAAGGCCGGTGACGTGAAGGATTCTTCGTTGAAAGCCAATCCTTCTTTGAGTGGTGTTGTTATCGACAAGAAATTGTTCTCTCGTGCCGTGAAGACTCGCGAATCGAAGAAACAAGATAAGGTCTTGATGGCTAAGCTCGATGAAGAATATGAAGCAAAGAACAACGACTTGAAGGAAATCTTGGTTGACAAGCTCATGACTTTGACAGCCGACCATGCTTCTCAGGGCGTTAAAGACTATACTGGTGCCGAAATCATCACGAAAGGCAGTAAGTTTACTGTAGCTACATTGATGAACTTGGAATATGACGGTATTCAGAGTAACGGTTGGACAGACGACGAGCATGCAAATGGCTTGATTCAGAAGTTGATTATGAACTACATCCGCAAATACAAGTTGATGGATGCTGAGTTGAAGCGTAAGAAGTTTGCTATCTCTATCGGTGATGAACTTCCCTCTGGTATTCTCCAGATGGCGAAAGTCTATATTGCCAAGAAACGTAAGATTCAGGTAGGTGATAAACTTGCTGGTCGCCACGGTAACAAGGGTATTGTATCGAAGGTGGTACGCATGGAAGATATGCCTTTCTTGGAAGATGGTCGTCCTGTCGACTTGGTATTGAACCCGATGGGTGTGCCTTCTCGTATGAACCTTGGGCAGATTTTCGAAGCTATCCTTGGTGCTGCCGGACGTAAGCTCGGTGTGAAGTTTGCAACGCCAATCTTTGACGGTGCAAAGCTGGAAGACTTGTCTGAATGGACAGATAAAGCCGGGTTGCCTCATTTGTGTTCTACACACTTGTATGATGGTGAAACCGGTGAACCTTTCGACCAGCCTGCAACAGTAGGTATCACCTACTTCTTGAAGTTGGGGCACATGGTCGAGGATAAGATGCACGCCCGTTCAATCGGTCCGTACTCTCTCATTACCCAGCAGCCGCTTGGTGGTAAGGCACAATTTGGTGGGCAGCGTTTCGGAGAGATGGAAGTCTGGGCTCTTGAGGCCTTTGGAGCTAGTCACGTATTGCAGGAAGTTCTGACTATTAAGTCGGATGATACTGTAGGACGTAGCAAGGCGTATGAAGCTATCGTTAAGGGCGACCCGATGCCTACACCGGGTATTCCTGAATCACTCAACGTGTTGCTGCATGAGCTCCGTGGTCTGGGATTAAGCATCAAGCTCGACTAATCTGAGTGAGAATTGAGAACAGGGGCGATGAGTTCCAACTATCTTCCCTTGTTCTTCGTTTCAAATTCACAATTAAGACAAAAGTAAATATGGCTTTTAAGAAAGATTCAAAAGTTAAGAATAATTTCACGAAGATAACCATCGGTCTGGCTTCTCCGGAGGAGATTCTGGAAAACTCGTATGGTGAGGTGACCAAGCCCGAAACCATCAACTATCGTACCTATAAACCGGAGCGTGATGGTCTGTTCTGCGAGCGTATCTTTGGTCCTACCCGCGACTACGAATGTGCCTGTGGTAAATACAAGCGTATTCGTTACAAGGGTATTGTCTGCGACCGATGCGGTGTGGAAGTTACCGAGAAGAAGGTGCGTCGTGAACGCAGCGGACATATCGAACTTGTAGTTCCTGTTGCTCATATTTGGTATTTCCGTTCTCTTCCTAATAAAATCGGTTATCTGTTAGGCATGCCTACCAAGAAACTCGATACAGTTATTTATTACGAGAAGTATATCGTTATCAAGCCGGGAGCTATGGAAGGCCGTACTGATGCTGATGGTAACGAAGTCAACGGTTCTCACAAGATGGACCTCCTCTCTGAGGAAGAATACTTGGATATCCTTGACAATCAAATAGATGCTAACAACGAATATCTTGATGACAGCGATCCTAATAAATTTATAGCCAAGATGGGTGCAGAGGCTGTCTACGATTTGTTAGGTGACCTCGATCTCGACGGTCTTTCCTATGAACTTCGCGACCGCGCCAACAACGATTCCAGCCAGCAGCGTAAGACAGAGGCATTGAAGCGTTTGCAGGTTGTAGAGGCGTTCCGTGCATCAAAGGATGTGAATCACCCAGAGTGGATGATCATGAAGATTATTCCTGTGATTCCGCCAGAATTACGTCCGTTGGTACCTTTGGATGGTGGTCGTTTTGCAACCTCCGACCTCAACGACCTCTATCGTCGTGTTATCATCCGTAACAATCGTTTGAAGAGATTGATGGAGATTAAAGCTCCTGAAGTAATTCTTCGTAACGAGAAGCGTATGTTGCAAGAAGCTGTCGACAGTTTGTTCGACAACTCGCGTAAGGCTTCTGCTGTTAAGAGTGAAAGCAATCGCCCATTGAAGTCGCTCTCCGACTCACTGAAAGGTAAGCAGGGACGTTTCCGTCAGAACCTCCTCGGTAAGCGTGTAGACTATTCTGCCCGTTCGGTTATCGTTGTTGGTCCTGAATTGAAGATGGGTGAGTGTGGTTTGCCTAAGTTGATGGCAGCCGAGCTATATAAGCCGTTCATTATTCGTAAGCTCATTGAGCGCGGTATTGTGAAGACGGTTAAGAGTGCCAAGAAGATTGTCGACCGCCGTGAGCCGGTTATCTGGGATATTCTGGAGAATGTAATGAAGGGACATCCTGTCATGCTGAACCGTGCTCCTACGCTTCACCGTCTTGGTATTCAGGCATTCCAGCCTAAGCTGATAGAAGGTAAGGCTATCCAGTTGCACCCGTTGGCATGTACGGCGTTCAATGCCGACTTCGACGGCGACCAGATGGCTGTCCACCTTCCGTTGAGTAATGAGGCTATCCTCGAAACTCAGGTGTTGATGCTTCAGAGCCACAACATTTTGAATCCTGCTAATGGTGCTCCTATCACAGTTCCTTCTCAGGACATGGTGCTTGGTCTATACTATATTACTAAGTTGCGTCCGGGTGCTAAGGGCGAAGGTCTCACTTTCTACGGCCCGGAGGAAGCACTTGTGGCTTACAACGAGAAGAAGTGTGACCTCCATGCTCCAGTTAAGGTTGTCGTGAAGGATTTGGTCAATGGGCAGTTGGAGTCTCGTATGGTAGAAACTTCTGTTGGACGTGTGGTTGTCAACCAGATTATTCCCGAAGAGATTGGCTATTTCAACGATATTATCTCCAAGAAAACCCTGCGCGGTATCATTGCCGATGTAATCAAGGCTGTGGGTATGGCTCGTGCGTGCGAGTTCCTCGATGGTATCAAAAACCTCGGTTACCACATGTCTTATGTAGCAGGTCTCTCGTTTAACCTCGATGATATTATCATTCCTGAGGAGAAGAAAGAGATTGTTGCTCGTGGTCAGAATGAGGTCGACCAAATCAAGACCAACTACGAAATGGGTTTCATCACCGATACCGAACGTTATAACCAGGTAATTGATGCGTGGACTCACGTAAACAACGACTTGGGTAATATCTTGATGAAGGAGATGACCGAAGCCGACCAAGGTTTCAACGCTGTGTTCATGATGTTGGATTCTGGAGCCCGTGGTTCTAAAGACCAGATTAAGCAGCTTTCGGGTATGCGTGGTTTGATGGCTAAGCCTCAGAAAGCAGGTGCTGAAGGTGCACAGATTATCGAAAACCCAATTCTGTCTAACTTCAAGGAAGGTATGTCAGTGTTGGAGTACTTCATCTCTTCTCACGGTGCTCGTAAGGGTCTTGCCGATACCGCTATGAAGACGGCTGACGCTGGATACTTGACACGTCGTCTGGTAGACGTTTCTCACGATGTTATCATCTCTGAGGAAGACTGCGGTACTTTGCGCGGACTTGTTTGTACGGCATTGAAGAATGGCGACGAGGTTATCTCTACGCTGTATGAGCGCATCCTTGGTCGTGTATCTGTTCACGATATCCTTGATCCTACTACTGGAGAACTGATAGTTCAGGCTGGTGAGGAAATCACAGAGGATAAGGCACTGGCTATCGAAAACTCTCCTATTGAGAGCGTTGAGATTCGCTCTGTGCTTACCTGTGAGAGCAAGCACGGTGTTTGTATGAAGTGTTACGGCCGTAACCTGGCTACAGCGCGCATGGTACAACTGGGCGAGGCAGTCGGTGTCATTGCTGCACAGGCTATCGGTGAGCCGGGTACACAGCTTACTCTTCGTACATTCCACGCCGGTGGTGTGGCCGGTAATGCTGCTGCCAATGCCAGCATCGTAGCTAAGAACAATAGTAAGCTGGAGTTTGACGAACTTCGTACAGTGCCATTTGTAGAAGACGGTGATAGCGATGTGAAGTGTCAGATGGTAGTAAGTCGTTTGGCCGAAGTGCGCTTCGTAGATCCTAATACGAATATCGTGCTGGGTACGTTGAACGTTCCTTACGGTTCTACATTATATAATAAGACCGGCGATACGGTGAAAAAGGGCGACATCGTTGCTAAGTGGGACCCGTTCAATGCCGTTATCGTTTCCGAATATGCTGGTACACTGAAGTTCAATGATGTTGTTGAAGGAAGAACTTACCATGCTGAGACCGACGAAACGACCGGACTTACCGAGAAGATTATCACCGATTCCAAGGATAAGACTATGGTGCCTACCTGCGATATTCTCAATAGCAAGGGCGAGGTACTGGGTACATACAACTTGCCGGTAGGTGGCCACGTCGTTGTAGAAGACGGCCAGGCTATCAAGACTGGTGAGACTCTGGTGAAGATTCCTCGTGCCGTTGGTGGTGCAGGCGATATCACCGGTGGTCTTCCCCGTGTCACAGAGTTGTTCGAGGCTCGTAATCCTTCTAACCCTGCTGTGGTTTCTGAAATCGACGGTGAGGTGACGATGGGTAAGGTAAAGCGTGGTAACCGCGAGATTATCGTTACATCGAAGACCGGCGACCAGAAGAAGTATCTCGTATCACTGTCTAAGCAGATTCTGGTACAGGAACATGATGCCGTACGTGCCGGTACACCTCTTTCTGATGGTGTTATCACACCGAGCGACATCCTGGCTATCAAGGGTCCGACTGCTGTTCAGGAGTACATCGTCAACGAAGTACAGGATGTTTACCGTCTACAGGGTGTGAAAATCAACGATAAGCACTTCGAGATTATCGTTCGCCAGATGATGCGTAAGGTTCATATCGACGATCCGGGCGATACAACATTCTTGGAACAGGAGATGGTAGACAAACTTGATTTCGCAGAAGAGAACGATCGCATCTGGGGTAAGAAGGTTGTTGTCGATGCCGGCGACTCCGAGACTCTGAAGCCGGGTCAGATAGTATCTGCCCGCAAGTTGCGCGATGAGAACTCTTCTCTGAAGCGTCGTGACTTGAAACTCGTACAGGTTCGCGATGCCGTTGCAGCTACATCTACTCAGATGCTTCAGGGTATTACCCGTGCTGCTTTGGCAACCAAGAGCTTCATGAGTGCTGCATCGTTCCAGGAAACCACCAAGGTACTCAACGAGTCGGCTATCCGTGGTCGCGTAGACCGTCTGGAGGGTATGAAGGAGAACGTTATCTGCGGTCACCTGATTCCTGCCGGTACAGGTTTGCGACAGTGGGATAAGCTCATTGTCGGTTCTAAGGAAGAGTTTGAACGCATGCAGGCAAATCGTCGCAATGTGCTCGACTTCGCAGAACAAGAAGCATAAGAAAATATTAACCTCTATACAGAAAGGTCGTAGGCTAATCAGCTTACGACCTTTTTTCATATCTCCAATTTCCGTAGCCTACTTTCGTTTTTTCCACAGATATTGCTTACTTTTGTGGTCACTTCAAATCAATCACTAACCTCAAATTTTAAAATTATGACAAAAGAACAAGACGTAGAGACCGGATTACAAATAGATATCAAACCCGAAGTGGCTAGTGGGGAATATGCCAACTTGGCGCTCATTACCCATTCCAGCTCCGACTTCATCCTCGATTTTGCTTGTATTCTTCCCGGTATGCCTAAACCCGAAGTGCGTAGCCGTGTGATTATGGCTCCCGAACACGCCAAACGTTTATTGCAGGCATTGCAGGAAAATGTGTACAAATACGAACAGGTATTCGGTAAGATACAGATTCCCAACCAATCGCAGGAGCGCACCATTGCACCTTTCGGCGACGGAACAGGCGAAGCATAGTTGTTGTATTTTGCTGGCAGTAACGGCAATCATCAGTCTCTGACAATGTAAGTCATGGTTGATGGTTGCCGTTATTGTCTATCCCATGTATCACATGGGCTAGATAGAATCTTTCCTCTTTAACGTGAGTTCAATGAATTATAAGTCCCTGTAATTCATCGAACTCATGTTAATATACTTTCCATGCTTTTACAATAGGCTTCAGCAGAACATTCTTCGGTCAAAAAGTGTTGCATGGCTGCCACCATAGATTGACAGCAATCTGGATTGGCATAGAGACTGCGCATTTGACGGGCTACTTGCTCGCAGTCGTTACTGATGATGCCGCGGTCCGGTGTAACGTATTCTTCAGTAACGTCATTGGCAGAAACCGCAACTACACGCCCATTCCACGTGGCATGCATCAGAACGGTAAGCCCAGCAGGGCAATTCCATTTAGTAGGCAGATATACAAAGGTGGACTGAGATAACGCTTGTATGAAATAAGCGAAAGAAAGTCTGCGATAAATCTTTACGTTCTTGGGAACGGACGTGTTGCTGTCGGACTCATAGCCCACCAGCATAAAAATCCAGTCGGGCATGAGTTCTGCCAAACGCAGACAGCGCGCCCAGTCACGCTGGGTATTGCCACCGCAGAATATACGCTTTCCATTGTCACTGTAGGCGCGAACATAACCGGGATATTGGTTATAGTCGCGCAACAAGTGAAACGGTTGTGAATGATGCAACCGTAACTGCATGGCTTGACCATATTTCCTGCTGGTCACCGTCAGCGTAAACCGCTTGCTTCGTAAGGCATGGCGGTATAGGAAGCCCATGAGGCGCGTTCTCTGCGATGAATCATCTTTCAGGGCAAGGTTGGTGGCTACTATTTTTACCTTTTTGTGTCGCAGCAGACTAACCCACCAGCAGAGTACGCCCACCGAAGAGAGGTATGTGATGATAGTTCCATGCTCCGCAATGGCGACCGCACGCCACGCCGCCAACAGTCCGTTCACGTATTCGCCGTGGCTTGTAGGGGCATGGAGGTAACGAGTGTGGAGTCCTTCCTTATTCAGATAGCGGATGAGGAAGGGATAGGTGTCGGATTCATAGTGAGTGAGATAATAGTATTCCATCGTGTCGACTTTTGTTTATGATTCCTGTTCAATATGCCGATGACCGAAATTTATTGTAACTCTATAGTGTAACACACAAAGACCTATAAACAAAAATCGCTATGTCACCGAGGACAAAGTTAACGAAATTTCTGTATGGGCAAATGATTTGGCTGGGCCGATTTTACGATTCTGCAAGTTTTTGATGCAATACTGGCAAGATATACGCTAAAACCGGTCAATAAGAGGGAATATCACCGTGACTGCACGATGTCAAAGGCAGAAGTCATGCTGATTATGATTCTTATTTTTAGCGGGCAGCAATAGTTTCCAAAGAAGCCGTGCATCAATGTACAAAGGACTTTAGATACACAGCTTGCTCTAGTCTAAATTCATCGAACTCACATTGTTCAAAAACTGCCGAGCCTCCGCAGTATGGCTGCAAGGGCCGAACAGCAATGTTGCAAGGGTCAGACAGTAATGCTGCCGCGGCTTGGCAGTTTTTTAGTTGACGAGCAGGCGATATACAAATCTTTACCTGCTCGCAGGGACTATAGATTAAAACCGCTTACTTCCATAACGGGTTTACAACCACGCGAGTCTTCGTTATTCCATTTGATAGTGATGGTCTTGGATTCCGATGGCATGAGATGGAAGTAATTGTCACTATAGATGACCGGCAGGATTTGCTCGCCGTCATTCCCTTTCAGATTCAATCGTACCATCAGTGCGGGAACGCTGCTGTTATTGGTGATGACGATTTTGCCCATCCACTCGTTGCCATTTTTACTGAAATCGCTGGTGTAGTCAACCGAAGTGTGGGACATGGTATGAAGTGCCTTGAAGTTGTTTTCCTGCTTACTTTCTACGTAAGTGTTCTCCGAGACAACTTTGTTACTCTCCAAAAGTCGTAAGCGTAGGAACCAGACATCTATACTGTCGGAAGCAACAGGCCGGACTTTCATAATCTGTTGGGTCTCGTCATCGTGTGTATTCACTTCGATTTCATCCTTGGCAAAGACTTTGCCGCTGATATCAAGATATTCTGCGGTAGCAGATAGCGTGTGCTTGCCACCCGCTATATTTACTAACTCTATGTCCTTGGTGAGTGGGTTGAATTGGATATGGAGCGGCTCACAGGCTTTCTTGATGGAGAAGTAGGCCGAGGTCGGTTCAAAATAATAGTCGTAAGTCTGCCATATAGCCGATGGCCAGCAAGGATGTGTCATCCATATAAGGAGTCCTTTGCGGTATTTGTGTTCGCTCTCGTACATGGAACGGTGGCTGTCGTAATTGATCCATTGTGACCATTCGATAAACTGTCGGGCGTTGCTTGCCTTGCCAAACATCGTGTCCATTCTCTCCAGGAAAGTCACTGCATCCGGTGCGCCCTTCATCGTAAAGTCGTGTTGTCCCCATCCCTTTCCGATTGGCCACATGTCTTCTGGCGCGAGCATACGGCTCATGCTCTCAAAAGAGGGTACGTTGGGAATGCCTCGCTCGGAGTGGAGCTTGCCGGATTGACGGTTGTAATACCAGGTGTCTGACGGCATGATGCGGTACGGCCCATGTCCGCTGACTCCCTTGTCGGCCGAACTGGGAATATATCCCGACTGAGGATGTAGAGCCTTGGTGGATTTAGCCAGCAGTGCATCAAGCGTCTGTGGAGGGAATCCCTCGTTGCGTCCGCAATAGATGGCTATACTGGGATGCTGGCGTATCTTGCGGATTACATCGTCGGCATTGGCCATAAACATGTCTTCGTGCGTAGGGTTAGGCCCATCCCAAGGATTGGCAAGCCAAAAGTCCTGCCATACCATGATGCCATAGCGGTCGCAAGCCTCGAAGAATTCCTTGTCACCTATCTGCCCGACCCAGTTGCGTACCATGGTCATGTTCATGTCCCGATGGTATTTCAAGGCTACATCATATTCACGCTTCCTATAATTGAGGTTGATTTCTGAGAATCCCCAGTTGCCTCCGAGTGGCACAAATCGCTTGCCATTAATATAGAGTTTCACATCCGTATCAAGGTCTCTGTATTCCATCTGTCTTATGCCGGCTTTATATCTCACGGTGTCCCCGTCGATGGCGAAACCTGCATCATATAGATATGGCTCACCATAGCCGTTGGGCCACCAAAGGCGCATCGTCCTGTTACATAGGACTGGAGTTTCCTGAGGAAGGAAACTTGCGTCTTTTTGCTCGTAGGGTGCCAGTGTCACGGTCTTCTTGAAGTAGATGTCGCCGACCCATCCAGTCAGCTCTCTGGTAATCTTCTTTCCAGTCTCGTTCTTCAGGTTGACAGTGGGCTGAAGTGTTGCCAGCGTGTCGGGGAGCTGTAGCGTGGTCGTAAGTAGTGGGTCGCTCACGTGTATGCCCTTGTCTGTAGAAAGGAATACATGGTTCCAGATTCCCATATCTCGGCCAGGGGTAGAGGTTATCCAGTCCCAGCCGATAGAGGCATGGAATGAAGGATTGTCCTTACCCAGTACTCCGCCATTGAGGTCTGTGCTGAATTCGTTTTTCTCCTTGACAGGGCCTATATGTTCATTCTTGACCACTTCGATGAAAATCTCGTTTTCACCTTTCGCCAGCATCTTTGTAATGTCGAAGCGTCCACGTATAAATGCACCGTCGGTCCTGCCTACCGTCTTCCCGTTAATCTTGACGATAGAACGCCAGTTGATACCGTTCAGATTGATATATATGTGTTCCTGCTTGTCCAGCTTGCGTCCGAGCGTGAAACGGGTACGATAGTAGAAATTTGAGTTGAAATACGACTCGGAAATCTGACGCATGTTGTTGGAATAGGTGTTGTCGGGGACAGCACCTATATTCAGATAGCTTGCCAGTACAGTACCAGGGACTGTGGCACTTATCCAATGGTCAGAGCCTTTGCGGCAGAGTTCCCAATTACGGTCGAGTTCCACGCGATTGCCGGTGAACTTGGTTACTTGTGCCTTTTGGGCTGTGAGTCCATTCCGTCCCCACACCTCTAATTCGGAGAGTGCATACTGTCGGGATTGGTTGACTCTTGTCATGAGCAGACGTACATATCGTCCCCAGCCTCGACAGTCTAACACCTCGTTCAGGCTGCCTTTGGCAGGGAGATTCAGCAGGTCTGTCCAGTTCTTGGCGTCGTCGGATACCTGTACCTTACCTTCTTGCGGACGCTGTAGCCAATGAAGGACAATCTTCTGGACCTCGGCCTTATCGCCGAGGTCTACGTAAATCCATTGTGTCTCAGCCTTGTCTCCAAATCGTGCAACGCGAGGACTTACCCAGGCGCTACCGAATTGGTAGCTTGGAATCATGCCCGTTTCGTCGTCGGTGAAGAGATTCTCAAAGATACGCCAATAGGCACATCCTTGCATTTCCAACTCTACGCGGAGAAGTCTGTAGTGTCCCTGGACGAGAGGAATCGTCATGTCTACCTCGCGGAGAGGCAACAAGAGTTTTGCCTCAAACTTATTGGGGTCGGAACTTAGTTTCTGCTCTGTGGCTGTACCAGGGAGACTGGCCGAGGAAACCTTTCCTATTTGTCTCCATTGCTTGCCATCGTCGGAGGCCAGAACCCTGATTGCAAATCCTTTGGTAGCCTTCTCTGGATGATAGATGGCTATGGCGTTGAATTTAAGTTTGTCGGTATGGACGCTCATGTTTCTCCAGTCATACTGGATGAGTGTCTTCTCTCCGGTGAGGGTGTTGTACGAATGGATATTCCCATCGAAGGTTTTAGCTTGGTCGCGCAAAGACAAGAGACTGTCGTTGATAGAGACATCTATCGAAGACGGCATGTCTGTAGTCTTTATACCATCGGTTACCAGCTGGGCCGTGAGGTCATAGCTTTCGCTGCCGGAAGCCATGGCCGTGTGCATCAGTGCCAGGTTGTGGTAACTGCTGTCGCGGAAAAGCTGTGGCCCTTTGTATTCCTCCACTTTGCCGGGATACTTGCCGATGCCCCGTGTATAGGGGTTTCCTGCTATGGTTGATTGTATGCTGGTAAATAAGATAACAGCGATGGCGATAATCGTGAGGATATGATGATTTCTTGTTTTCATTTTTGATTCTTAGGCTGATGAGGAGATGATAGCGAGGGATTCGTCAAAGCCGATAGATGACTTTCAAGGCATTTGGATTTTTATAGAAAGCCTCATTGACTGGTGTTTGCGTAATGAGATTCGTTAGTCTGCGATGCCATTCTATATCACGCCACATACCTACGAATTGCGGTGAACAGAAATTGCTGCTCGCAATGGCTATCCACGAGTTTGTGCTCAGTGCGGTCTTTACGCCCAGTTCGCAAAGCTCTTTTACCCAGTCCCAATGGAGCAAAGGCCAGTCCTTGTAGTCGACAATGCCCCAACATTCTGTTGTACAGAGCGGAGTGTTGTTCTTTCTTGCACATTCTCCGAGCAATTCTATCTTGTCGGTGAGCAGTTTCTGCCAATAATCGGGTTTCTGATGGTAGAGCGGCTCGGCGTTCTTGACTACATTTTTATAGGCTTGGGGGGCGAAACGTCCATCCTTGTATCCGACTTGCTTATAGAATTCATTGTTGTTCTGATGAACCATCCACACATGATGCTCGTACATATCGAGGAATGAGGTGTCCAGTTCATTATACTTCCTGACGTCTTGGCAATCGAAAGAGAAGAGGAAAGGCATATCCGGGAATTCTTGCCTGAGAAGGCTGATGGATGTTTTCATCCATCTCAGGGAAGCCTCTTTATACCATTGTCCCCATTGTACATCGGGATAGAGTTTCTTGAAGAATGGGGCCCATAGGTCTCCCGGCCACTCATTGCAGAGATCGACGTAGAGGATGTTGTCCAGCAGCCCTTCCGATTGAATGCTTCTAAGCGTGTCAACCCAGATGGAAGCCATGTTCTCTGGAGTAGTAATCGTTTGGTAGACGTTCTCAGTATCTTGACGATACCATGATGACAGGCCGACCTTTACGTCGCGTTCCTTGCACTTGCGAATAAATTGGTTGAGATTTGGTTGGACACAAACCTTGTTCAGGTCTGGACTTCCCCATACTTGTTGGTTCCATACCTCATTGAGCGTCCATTCTTTCTTTGCGTCCGCACTGACCAGATGTGGGTAGGCTTCTATACGTACGGCGTTGTAGCCTCGTTCAACCAATTCGTCCAGGGCTTTGTCCCAATCTTCAAAGCCTGCTCCTGGCCATCGACGTTCGAGCCAGGAGAAGTCCCACATAGTAATGGCACGACAATACTTCACTCCTGGTTTTCTCTTCTTCCTGATAACACGATGGGCTGTGTTCTCTGCAAGGGTAGGAAGAGTGTTTGTAGCCAGAAGACCGGTAACGGCTGCCGAAAACCCAGATTTGATGAAATTCCGTCTATCCATAGTAATTGCTGATGATTTCAAATAGTTTATTTATACTCCTTGGCCATCTTGGCATACCAGTTCTTGAGAATCCAGAAAGCTTTCTTCTTTGCTCCTTGGTCGGAGTAGAGACCCTTTCTGTTAAACCAGTCCTGTGTCCCATGAAGTGTGCGGCGTGGTGAGCGGAAGTCTTTTAGAATCCACGGAGTAGTGCCGGCCAGTCCTTTAATCTTTTCGAGCATCCTTACTTGCTTACGGTATAGTTCCTCCTGATACTCTTCCGTCCAAAGAGTATTTTTGTCGCCATGACGTCCTGCCAGTGCGCCTCCTCCCCATTCGCTGATGATGACGGGCTTGTCGTATGGAATAATCCAAGACATCTTGTCTATGTCATTGATGTCGCGATACCAACCGATGTACTCATTGAAGCTGACGACATCTACGTACTCGTGCATATTGTCACTGAGCTTATTGACATAGTTGGAATTAGCCTCGGTCACCTCCATAGCCATGCTGATGAGACGTGTAGAATCCTGAGTACGCGCATACTTGGCCAGGCGGCTGAGGAATCGGTCGCGCGAAGTGCCGCGTGGGGTTTCATTGGCCATACTCCATATAATGATATTAGCGCGGTTATGGTCACGATGGATTTCGTCGCGTAACTGGTTCTGGGCATTCTGGTAGGTATCTTCATTGTCCCAGGCAATGGTCCAGTAAACAGGTATCTCGCTCCATACGAGCAATCCCATCTTTTCAGCTTCACGCACGGCATGCTCGTTATGAGGATAATGGGCAAAACGCACGTAGTTGCATCCCAAATCCTTTGCCCATGAGAGCAAGGTGTCGGCATCGGCAGCACATGTGGCTCTTCTTGTGTCGTAAGCTTTTTCCTCATGGATACTGATGCCGCGGAGGAAGATGGGCTTGCCGTTAAGGAGAATCTTTCGCCCTTTTGTCTCTATTGTCCTGAAACCTATTTGATCGGATACGCTTTCGTTGTTCTGCCTGATAATAGTATGATATAACTTAGGGTTCTCAGGACACCACAGGATGGGTTTGGCGTTATTGATTGATAGATTTACACGACCTTGTGCATCGGTCTTGACGGTCTTGTGTATTTTCAGTTCCGGAATCTCCAGGCTAACCTCTACGCCCGCCTTAGGCTTGTTCAGTTGTGCGGAGAATAGAATGTTTTTTCTGTTATGATTGTTTAGATGGATGTTATAGTCAGATATATAAGTATCGTTGACGGTAACCAGGAGTACATCACGTGTTATGCCGCCATAGTTCCACCAATCGAAGAAATAGGTTGGGACATTGTCTAACTTCCGTGTGTTGTCGACTTTTACAACCACGAAATTGTCTCCATCCTTTATCAGGTCGGTCACATCATAGTTGAAAGAGGTAAACCCACCTATGTGCTTCCCGACTTTCGTTCCGTTGACATAGACATCTGCTTGATAGTTCACTGCTCCAAAATAAAGGAGCGTACGCATGCCTGCTGTCTTTTTGTATGTAAATTCACGTTCAAACCAGATTGAACCTTCATAGAAGAATAGTTTCTCGTCGGCAGAATTCCAGTCAGTAGGAATATCCATAGATGGAGATTTCTTGAAATCGTATTCTACGAGATCAGTGGAATGTCTGGGCTTGCGATTCTCGCCATAGCTGTGCTTCACCTCCTTATTCCAATAGTCGAGGTATCCCACTTGCATCATGTCGACGATATAGTTCCATTTCCCATTGAGTGACTGGATGTTGCGTCCATATATATTCTGGATGATAGGCACTTCCTCGGCTAACAGACTGATATTGGTAATCAATAGCGATACTATTAACAGGGTAATCTTTTTCATATTTGAGTCTTATTTGATTTTGGTTATTCTATATGGGTTGTTTACTGCGGCATGGGCTGCGCGTTGCGCTAGTATGACTTGTGAAGGATGGATTCCTTTGTCTTTAGGATAATATACTTTGCCGACACAACTCTTACCGGTGATGAGTTCTGACCATGCGCAAGCAACTGTGTACCGGCCGATGCCATAGTTCAGATGGAAGCCATCGCGATTAAGATTGTCGCCGATAGAACTGGTGCGTGCATTTTGTATGGCTGTGCCCGAAGGGGCTAGGAAGGAAAGCTCACGATGCGCTTTTAGCACTTTCTTTGCGGTCTTGACAATGGCTTTGTACATCTTCATCTGGTTATTGCCATATTTCTTGAATCCAGGATGTTTTGCATTTTGAGCATACGCCCATGTCATGTGAAATCCCAGTGCTACATCTTTAGTGATGGCTGTAGCCTTGATGTGAGAGATGAGATTGGTCAGGTAGGGTTCGAAGGCCGGGAAATCTCCGGCATCCTGACTTACCTGTTGCATCGTGATAATATCCCATGGCTCATCTTTTAACAGCGAGTCAAGTCGGCAATTCTTGTAAATGTATCGTTTACCCTTGATGACCTTGCAATACTCAATGTTTCTAGCCTGTGAACAAACATCATCCCAATGTTGTTTCAGACTATAGCCACTTTGGTAGGCATTCCCGATGATGAGCGTGTCTTTATCTTCCAGACATAACTCATAGAGAAACTGTTCCACTGCGTCTTCGGAGAAACTGTTACCAATGGAGAATAAACGTATTGTTCTTGCCGACAATGATGCCGGCAAGAATATGAGTGCAATAGTAAGGGTTATAAGATATTTCCTCATTTTTGTCTGTTATTAAATAGAGATTCAATATTTCCTATTTCAGGATACCCTGCTCTTGAAGGATTGATGTAAGATTAGTATAGTTCTCATAGAACGTTTTGACAATCTCCTTCCAGTTCTCCGGATGGTATGACAAGTTCCGTGCAGCCGTATCCAATTCGCCAAGTCTACGGGTTATCGTAAATTGCGAATCATCTAGTTTCGCTTGTGCAACGATATTTCTAACCTCTTTCATCTGGTGCATCAAACCGTTATCAAGACATTGGTTGTCATCAGCGAAAGTGAATGTGACGGTTTTCTCGGTACTGCAATCAGTAAACGGAATCTCGCTAGTCACGCTAAGAGTTTCTCCATCATAGGTAAAGCCTATATCAGTCCCGTCGCATTCTGCTTTGAGAGGTACGGCAGAAGCTACCAGACGAATGAGGAATTTCCTGTTGGCAGACATGTCTTGATAAGCCCCCTTACGAGCATTGATTTTTACCACGAGTTTGTTTCCATCACGCTTATAGGAAAGAAGAGTGCGGGCAAAATTGGAATCGTAGGCCTTGTCATTGCCGGCATCCTCGTACAGCGTGAATTGGTTTTCTGTATTTCCTGGGAAGACAGTTACTATAATGGAGTCGTTGTTGGAAGTCAGGTTCTTAACCTTGTCATAGAGGGGAATGATAGCTCCAGACTTAACATAGACAGGCATTTCATCCAATGCAAAAGAGCGATGTATGGTTTGATTTCCCTCAAATGTCGTACCTGAGCAGACCTCATACCACTTACTTTCAGCAGGTAGCCAAATATCTTTCTCGGCCCTGTTGCCGTTCATTGGTGCGGTGATAGGATAGACAAGCAAATTATCACCGAACATATATTCATCTTTGTTCTCATATGCTTCCTTACTCTCCGGATAGTCGTAGTACATGGGGCGGCAGAGTGGCAACGCATCATCATATGTTTTCCGTGCCATAGTATAGATATAAGGAGCTAGAGCGTATCTTGTATGAATGATACCTCGTAAAATGTCAGCGTACTTGGCCTCGAAAGCCCATGGCTCTTTATTGTATTTCTTGTTTTTAGTAGAATGTGTTCTGAGAATTGGGCTCATCATACCAAACTGCATCCAGCGAATATACATCTCAGGGTCGATACGGTCAATACCCTGCATGTGTCCTCCAATGTCGTGACTCCAGTAGCAATAGAGTACATTGGAAGAGGTCGAATTGAAGTAGGGCTGATAGTCCAGTGAGTTCCATGTGATGTGGGTATCACCTGAGAATCCTATCTGGTATCGGTGGTTGCCTAAGCCTCCCCATCTGTGATAAAGCATGGGGCGGGTATTCCTGTTCAGCTGCATGTCAGAGAACAAGACATAATTAATCCACCACGTATTGCTTAGATTCTTCATCACGGAATCATTAGGGAATTGCTGCCAGTCGGGCCACCAGAAGTCTACACCCATTTTTTCCAATGGACGTAGAATAGTATTCATCCACCCACTCATGAATCTTTTGTTTGATGATTGCCAAGGAATATCCTTTTTCAGTGTAGGATCTAAGCCCATCCATTTAGCTAAGGCCGGATAATTCTCCTCGTAAGCTTTGATGCCATTGGCTGGATGGAGATTCAGCGTTACCTTTACATCGTTACCCTTGAGCCATTGCATGAATTTCTCTGGTGCGGGGAAGAGACGTTTGTTCCATGTGTAACCCGTCCAATCGCCAAGCCCATCAGACGTATAGTGCCAGTCCATATCGACCACCAAGACATCTAAGGGAATATCATACTTGCGGAAGTTGCCCAGTAGTTTACGATAGTCATCATCGGAATAGTCCCAGAATCTGGACCACCAATAACCAAAAGCATAACGTGGAGGTAATGGTACTTTTCCTGCAAAGACGGTGAAGTCTCTTAGTGCTTGTTTATAGTCATGCCCATATGCTAGGAAGTACCAGTCTTGGGAGTCGTTGCTCGTTGGGCGCTCAATGGCCCAAGGCCAATCAGACTTATCGAAAAGATAACTATTGGAATCATCTATGAAGGTCCACCCGCTTTTTGAAAGGAGACCGTTTTCTAGTTCAATAGGTTCGCCACGTCGAATATTGCCGTCGCAGAAGTCCAGTGTACGATATGTTCCTTTTAAATTTTGCTTATCTTCCGTTCCTGGTTTCCACTCAAATCTCTGTTTATAGCCTTTTGTAGAAAGAATGGAAAGGTTGTCCTTGGTAAAAGGTCCTTTTGCTTTTTTATAATTCAATATAAATTTTGTAGTCTTGATAACAACCTTATCTTTACTGTCAGAAACCTTATATGTTGTAGGTGCATAAGAACGATTCACCGCAACGAAAGATTTGTCATCCACAAATTTTCCTTTGGGTGAATATTCCATACGTACAGCCCCGTCGGTAATGACCGTAAAGCGAACATTACTATTCTGATAGGCAACATTGCCGGTTTGTGCCATTGCCGTCAAAGATAGGGGCAGGAATACTACTATCAATATTTTCTTTAAACTTATCATCTTGTACGTATTATTAGATTCTCCATCTGTTTTAGAGAGAGGGCTGATTATGATAGTAAACCAGCCCTCCTGTTTTCAATCATTATTTTTTATAATGATCTTTTTTTACTTGCTAATTGGTATATCCGGGATTCTGCTTCAGGTTCTTATTTAGGTTCAATTCGTTGTAAGGTATCGGGAATACAGTTGTATAGCCTTTTGTATCATTCACATAATCGCCTGCTACTGTAGCATGTGGAACACCAACGTATCTATCTTCTGTTGGCTGTGTAAATGTGCCAAAGCGGATAGCATCCATTCTCCTCACACCTTCCCAACATAGTTCAAGGATACGTTCATTTGCAATATCATTGAGAGTGATGGAATTGAGCACTGTAGCATTCACTCTGCTACGAATCTTGTTGAGATCTGCCAGAGCAGAAGCTTTGTTGCCGAGACGGTATTCTGCTTCTGCTTTAAGTAGCAAGGCATCACCATATCGCCAGATAACAAGGTCGTTATTTCCTTGTCCTATGACAGTTGCTGAACGGTCAAGCTTATACTTCTTCATACGTGCTCCAGCACATTTTACGTCGTGAGCATCAGCTCCTGCCGAAAAGTTAAGTACAACTTGCAAAGGCTTATATTCCAGACTCTTGTCGGTCGCACCATCTGGTACGAGTACGCCTGTATCTTCTGTGTAATCTGTTCCTGTATAGAAATTAATCTTTAGGCGAGGATCAACCTTTTCGGTATCATATCCATAGACACGCATTGTGAAGAGTGTTGCGCAAGCGCCATTCCATCCTGTATAATTACAAGCCTTGGCATGGTTATAGTGCATGGTTCGAACAAGATTGTAGTCATTGAACTTATATGTTTTGTCATCATTGGGGCGTGTAAAGATGTTCTCTACTGAGTTGTGGTTTGTCGGCACAAAGTTATCTGCATAATTTGGCTGTAGTTGATAGCCTAATTTCTCAAGCTGATTGACACAGTAGACTACGGTTTCCCACGCATTGCGGGCTTTTCCATCAACGGTGATATTGATGGCTTTACCCATATTTGTAATTTTCTCACCCTGTACTTCGCTCACCGTATTCTTTCCTGTCAGATCAGTGCCACAGAACTCTTTGTAGCTATCTACGGCTGTTCCGTCAATGGTATAAACAGGAGAATTCATGGCACATTTAGCGAGGCACATGTAAGCAACGGCCTTTGTAACACGTCCATAGTATGTTCCTTCATTTTGGCTCTTGTTTTCAGAAAGATGAGATAGACATGCCTCTAGCTCAGATGTAATAAATTTGAATATTTCAGATCGTTTACTTTGTGAAATTTCATTAGCGCTTACTTCTGAAGAGGTAACCAGTGGCACTTGTCCCCACATATCCATCAGATAATAATAGAAAACGGCACGTAAAGCGCGAAGCTCGTAAACATAATTAGCTGCGTTTGGATTATCTTTCAGGGAATTGAGTTTATCAATGCTCTTGTTTGCCCGTCCAATCATAGTATATGTATGATTCCATACGAGATCGTACATGTTGACTGATGAAAGGAAATTATGTAGGAAGAAGTTTTGCCATTTACCACCATCAATCCAGTCGTGCTGACGGCCAGGAACAACACATTCGTCACTGGCAAATTGCTCTAACGTATGAATGGATTCTGTAGAGTTTCCATACATGTAATTGGCAATTGAAGAATATACGTTTGCTACGGAGTTTGCATATATCAGCGTTGGTGTCTTGAATGCTTCTTCTTCACCAAATTCGCTTCTGGGTTTTTCATCCAGTGAGCATCCTGTTAATAGTGCTGTTGATAACAATAGCGTACTAAATATATATTTTTTCATAATTGTATTTCTTAAATTGTCTATTAAAAATCAATTGCTACATTAAGAGAGTAGGTTCTGGTCAAAGGATAGATTCTCTTATCATCAACACCTAGTGTGCCATAGATACCTGTACCCTCTGTCTGTTTTGAGAGAGAGACAGAGTTAATCATAGGAGTCAAC
Organism: Prevotella mikamonis; assembly: GCF_055381405.1. Taxonomy (NCBI): domain Bacteria; kingdom Pseudomonadati; phylum Bacteroidota; class Bacteroidia; order Bacteroidales; family Prevotellaceae; genus Prevotella; species Prevotella mikamonis. The sequence goes on along the minus strand of NZ_AP035785.1, from coordinate 1,827,839 downwards.
CCCTTATAGCCCGTAAAGGTACAAACATTGTTAACAGAGAACCCTAATCGAAGACTCTGTATCAGATTCGTTTTAAGTTGAGTCTTGTCAAATGTGTAGCTAAGATTAATATATTCAAAGTTTACATAATCTCCTTTTTCCAGCCAATAGTCAGAAATCTGGATATCATTAATTTTCTTTGCAGGAGCGTCGGCCAATACGTTATATGTCGGGAAGCTGCTCATGTTACTATATGTCATGGACGTTCCATTATAGATTTTATGACCAAAAGCTCCGTTGAACTGCATGGCTAATGCCCAATTCTTGTAATTGAACGTGAAGTCCCATCCCAAGTATACTTTAGGAATGGCTTGACCACATATCTGTCGGTCGCCGGAATCACCAGTATCGATATTGTCATCACCATTCAAGTTAGTGAGCTTGTATTTACCTTTCTCATCAATGCCTTCGCAGTGGGGGAGATAAAAGACTCCAATCGGTTGTCCTTCTATCAGATACGTTACTCCGTTGTTCTGCGTCAGACCAGCAGCATAAACTGTAGCTACAGGAATATGCTCTGCGGTTGTCAGTTTTTCGCCTTTATAGTTTCCACTCAGAGAATTCAGTGTGTTCTTTTGGAAGCTCAGGTTTAGGCCAGAATTGAATGTGAAATCCTTAGTACGGACAACATCCCCACGAATACCGAGTTCAAGTCCACTGTTTGTCATCTCACCAATATTGGCAAGTAGGGTGTTATAGGTAAATGGAGGAACAGGGACAGCGTATGTATATAGCAAATCTTTCGTTTTAGACTTGTACCAATCTAACGTTATGTTAAGTCTGCTATCGAAAGCAGAGAAGTCTAAACCGACATCAAACGTGTGCTTAACTTCCCATTTCAAATCTGGATTATCGTTGCTTTGCACCGCAAAGGTCGTAACATTTGAACCATTGTAAGGAGTTAATGCTACCGGACTGTATAGTTCCAAAGAGTTATATGGATCAATAGCATCCTGGTTACCGGTGACACCATATCCCATACGTAGTTTTAAATTATCAATCCATTTGATATCCTTCATGAAACTTTCTTGCGAAAGAACCCATGCTGCAGAAGCAGAAGGGAACCATCCCCACTTATGTCCATTTCCAAGTTTAGAAGAACCATCGGTGCGAATATTTGCAGTAACAATGTATCGGCCACTATATACATAGTTGCCCCGCACCATGTATGAGCTTAGTGTGTAATCAAGGTATCTGCTCTGGTTATCACCCCATGAAACGACAGAGCCGGCTTTCATATTGTTGTAGCCAAAGAAATTTGTATCAAATCCCCTCGTGGAAGACGAACTCCAGAATGTTTTATATCTTTGACCTTCTGCTACAGCTAAAGCGTCGATATGGTGTGGACCAAAATCTTTTGTATATGTCAGTTGTACATTACCCATTAGGTCGTCACGTCTACGATGATCAATTGTTGCCCAGCCGTTTCCGTTGATTTCTCCTTGACGGATGTTATTAGGCAGATATCTGTCCTGCTCTATATTATATTTCGTATAGCTACCAAAGGCAGAAAGGAATAAACCATCTGTGATAGTCCATGTTGCTTTTCCGTGGATAACGTTGTTAGAACTATTCCAGTTGTCTTTTATTTCCAGTTGTCCTAGAGGGTTGTAAATCTCATGTGCAAGGAGGTCTTCGTCCCAGATTCCTGTTTCTGCATTTTTAGAGTTTGGATATGTGGGATTGTAGGCAGCAGCAGAATAGAAGATTCTTTGCATATCATACTGTATTTTGTTTTTACGTTTTCCTACAAGTACACCGAGTTCCAGTTTCAGTTTTTTGTTGAAAGCATATTGAGTCGCATCGAACTTGGCATTGAATCCTTGCATGTCGGAATTACGGAGAACACCTTGGCGTTGGATATAGCCGAGACTTGCACGATAATTGCCATTATCATTGCCCGAAGAGAACGATACGTCATGGTTTTGGGTTATGCCCGATGAGCGTTCAATCTCATTAATCCAATTTGTATTACCACCTAAGTCCTGAAATGACAGTTTAAGATTATTTGCTGTCTTGCGGTAAGTATCTGCATCTAGCATGTCAAGATTCTTGAATACAGAATTAATACCGAAAGTTCCGTTGTAGCTGATACGAGCTTCGCCACTCCTGCCTTTCTTGGTTGTGACAACAATGACGCCTGCCGCACCTCTAGAACCGTATTGGGCTGTTTCTGAGGCGTCTTTCAAGATTGTCATGCTCTTAATATCATTCGGCTGGATGGAATTAAACATAGCCATGTCTGAATATACTCCATCTATGATAACCAACGGGTCATTTCCGCCGGAGAGTGATGAAGTTCCTCGTACGCGAATGCTTGGTGTGGCAGCAGGGTCGCCACCACTCTGGGAAATGACGACACCACTTACCTTACCCTTTAGTTGGTCTGCTGCGTTCAAGATGACACCTTTGTTCATATCTGCCTCATTGATGTTCTCTATAGCACCGGAGACAGTACGTTTTGTTCCTACAGCATAACCCACAACAACTATTTCGTCGAGTAGTTGATTGTCTTCTTGCATACGGACATCTATATTGGTTTTTCCGTCAATCTGCATCGTTACATTTTTGTAACCGATGTAAGAGAACACAAGGGTTGTTCCTGGTTTAACATTAGGAAGAGCATAGTTTCCGTTAATGTCGGTAACGGTTCCGCCCTGTTGCCCCTTAATCTGAATGGTTGCTCCGATAATAGGCTGGCCAGATTCGTCAGTGACATTTCCTTTGATTATAGACTGAGCAAAAGAACTCAATGTCAGTGATAATCCTGTCACTATGAGCAGCATTCTCTTGGAAACGATTCTACTAGTCATAATTTTATGGTTTAAATTGTTTGTAATATGTAAATAAATAATAGGTTTGTAAGTTCTTTCGGTATGGTGATACCTTCTAAGCAGATAGGTTTAAATAAGGTGCTACTCACGTCGTCGTATATATGTTTTCATGTCTGTGGTATGATTTATTAATGTATTGACGCAAAAGTAATCATTAAATTGATTTATTGTTATAAAAGGTAGTGTCAAGGTAGATTAAGAATATTACTTCTTTCCTTTAATTGCTTGTAAACTAGTGACTTAAATTCGAGTCTGTGAGGAGTGAAAGTAGATATATGATATTGTGTTGGTCTTGTTAAAGTTGATAGATACCTTGTGGAAATGATGCTTTAAAACATCTGTTTTCAAAAACACTGAGCTTGTGGCAAGACTTGATATGAAAATATATCGGTATTTGGTCATGTTCTTATTAAGAATATTGCTTTCTGTGGTTTTATGCTATGTTCTGTTAATCATAAATTGACAAAGCGTGAGAGTAAAGTGTTCGTGTATAATTTATTTTAACGTTTTTATGGTTGGCTTCAAAGTGGAAAGTCTTAATTTTGTATTACATATTGTTAACTTTGTGCTAAAGCATTTTCGTAATACAGGTGGAGACTCTCTATTCCATGTTTACATCATTAACCAGATAGACTATGAATTTATTGAGGATTTTTTTATTATTCCGGCTCGAAAAAAGGCCTATGATACTCCTTGTTCCTTGTGCTCTGTTGTTTTTTAATACAGCATATAGTAAAAATCAAGGTTTGTTGGATACACTCAATAAGGTCCTTGACAACAGGGAAGCATATATAATAGCGCGTAATAACGATATCAAGAGTTTGAGGGATGCTTCTCAATTTGTTAAGAATTACGAAGGAAAGATTAGCCTGTACCAGCAAATCTATGATAAATACTATTCGTATAATTATGATTCGGCAATGAGTTATACTAGGAAAATAGCAGAGACAGCCATTGCAAACAAAGATATGCAATCTTGCTATAAAGCCTATTTCCAACAGGCAATATTGTATGCGTCGAGAGGTTTCTATACTCAATCTAAGGATGTAATCGATAAAATAGATGTCAACATATTGAGTAAGGAGAATAAGTTTCTTTATTATTATAGCTTGTTACGGCTGTATTCTTTTTGGGCTAATTATTGTCAACAAACCGAATTCTACAAGGAATATTCACAAAAGAGAAATGAATATTTAAAGAAATGTCTGTCGCTGACAGACAAATCGTCCATACGGTATCACATGCTGTTTGCAGAATACAACGACAATATAAAACATGATTTTAGGCAGGCAGAACAGTATTACAAGGATTTCTTGTCCAAATTGAACAGCAGTGACAGAAGATATGCGTCTGCTGCATATACACTGGCTCAGATATATAAGTCAACAGGAAATATGGACATGTACGAGCGTTATCTCATACTTTCGGCCATCAGTGATAAGAAGAGTTGCGTGAAGGAGAATGTGGCTTTGCAGGATCTTGCTATGTACTTGTTCAATAAGAATCCGGAGGAAAACCTGGAAATAGCAGAAAGGTATATCCAGATATCATTCTCGGATGCGCTCTATTATAACAACCGGTTGAGAATATACGAAATATCCGGCAAGCTCTCTACCATCGTGAAGGCCTATGAGGCCAATTCCCAGCGGCAATACAAGCGGCAGCGTCTGTTGCTTATCGGTATATCACTCTTGTTCTTAGGAGTTACGTTCTCGTTGATATTTATCTATTTCCAGAAAAAGAAGCTTGTATATCAGCGAGTAGAAGTCGTACGTAAAAACAGCCAGCTTACCATACTTAACGAGCAGCTGCACCAACTTAATATTCAGCTGAGAGATACTAACGACAAGAGAGAGTCGTTGGCCAAGCTCTATATTGACCTCTGTTCAAAATACATTGATAGGTTTGGTAGATTTCAGTTGTTGGTCAAACGCAAGATTAAGGCTAATCAGATAAATGATTTGCTCAGTCAGATGTCTTCTTCCAAGCTGTCTGAAGAAGAGTCTTCCATGTTCATCAATCGTTTTGATAAAGCCTTTTTGAATCTTTATCCCACGTTCATAACCGAATTTAATGAACTTCTGTCGTCTGAGGGAAAGTTTAGATTGCAACAGCCGAACTCGCTGACTCCGGAATTACGTATATTTGCCTTGATTCGTCTGGGTGTCCATGGGAGTGGCGAAATAGCAAGTCTTCTGTTCATGTCGCCGCAGACCATCTATAATTACCGCCATCGCGTAAAGGCACAAGCCATCAGTCCCGAAACATTCGAATCGGATGTCAAAGGCTTGTGCAGAATCATTAAGACGTGATATAAGCTTGGGGATAATATACTTACAACCTACTTTAGCGTGGATTCTCTGCATTCACGCTATTTTGTTTGCCAGTTGTATTTCATGGCTTGATACACACCGTTAGACCATCCGAATCCCACTTGGTTGAGATATTCTCCTCCATGCGAAGTATGAGAATCCTCTACGTTGTATTTCTCGAATAATACTCCTGTGCGATTAAACTCAGACTCGCAGAGGTGCATCCATCGGCTTCTGATGATATCGGCATACTTGCGATAGCCGTAATCGTAAAACCCTTTGTAGGCCATCCACTGTAGCGGTGCCCAGCCGTTGGGAGCATCCCACTGTTCGCCGGTATGGTTGGGGGTGGTGACGAGACCTCCTGCGCGGAGGAATGTCCTCATGATAGTCTCGCTTGCCTTTTTTGCATTGTTTTTAGTGGCCACATGGCAATAGAGTGGAACTGTTCCGGCAAGTGAATAAACGTCTGAACGGCGTTCTTCATTCCAGATATAGTCAAAATAGTATTGTCGCTCTCCGTCCCATAGATACTTGTTGATAGCTTTTTTTCTTTTGCGTGCTTGCTGGTAGAAAAACTCTGCCTGTTGCTTGTCTTTCTTGATGGAATAGGCATAAGATAGGATACACTCTGTTTTGTAAAGGAGCGAGTTCAAGTCTGTCGGTACGAAGTCTGTTGTATGTGTGGTGTATAAGTTCTTGCCGTTGCTCATCCATCGGCTGCTAAAGTCATGGCCTGATTCTGCTGCCGAACGAAGGTCGCGGAAGAGCTTGCCCAGATTGATGCTGTTGTCGCTCGCCTTGAGGGACTTGCCGGTCTCCACATCGTTCCTATACATCTCGTCTCTAGGTGTGTCGAAGATGTCGTAGTATCTGTTGAGAACAGAGCCGTCGGCCATTCGTACGGTGTGTAGGCTTGCCTTGTTGCTTGGTGACAATGTCTCCGCCCCCTTCATCCAGAAAGTATATTCCTTCTGCATCTCCGGGAGATATTTTATATATATAGAGTCTCTCTGGCGCGTTTGGGCAAGCAGTTCTACCATCTGGGCGAAGAAAGGTGGCTGTGATCTCCCTAGGTAATAGCTGCGGTTACCATTGGGTATAAAGCCGAAATTGTCGATAATCTTGGCAAAGTTGTTCACCAAGTTTTCTATCAGCTGTACTTCGCCGTCGCATGCCATGCCGAGCATTGAGAAGTAAGAGTCCCAGTAATAGATTTCGCGGAATCGACCACCCGGCACGAAATAGGGATAATCCAATGGGAGGAAAGTGCCTCCCTTGATAGATTTCGGCTTGTGCTGTAGCAGCGACCACAAGGCTTTGATGTATTCATCAATATTGCTGAACTTCTGGTTGACGATGATATTCTCGTTAGGTATCGAAAAATACTCGGTGATGAATCTGTATAGCGTGCGGTAGGTCTTGGGTTGGGGTAGCTGGCCGTAGGCAATGAGGATACTGTCTAGGTCGCCTTTCGGTTCTATGTCTAAGAATGTCTTGGAGTCGACAAACAGACCATCCTTTCCAAACAGGCTGTCGCATCTCATCACGTCATAAAAGAAATTCCCATATTGCTGTGAGGGAATTAAGCTCGGTTGGGATTCATAATCACGAGCCGAGGAGGTAAGTGTGGCTAGGAACAACAGAATGGTAAGTCTGACTTTTAGATGGAATGACTGTTTCATAATCGATATTATATTTATGTAGCAAATATATATAATATATTCCAGATGTCAGTCTGTAGGTATTCGGAAAGTAGATTCTCTTTGCTTATTAGTAATTATAAATCGCTAATAATTAGAGTGTTATGCTATCTATATGTCGGGGCGAGAGTAGAATGTGCTATATTCTTCAGGAAAAGCGTCGGCCGGATGTTATGTGAGAGACAGGAGGTAAATGTCTGTTGGTTGCTGTTTCCACCTGTCTTGCGTCTCCTTGGATAGGTCGTTATTTGCTGGCTTAAAAACTATTCAAAAACTGCCGAGCCTCTGCAGTATGGCTGCAAGGGCCGAACAGCAATGTTGCAAAGGCCAGACAGTAATGCTGCCGCGGCCTTGCAGTAATTTGAGTATGTAAGTTTATGAGTTTTTGAGTTGATAATTGGTAATTTCTTAATCTCTTAATCTCCTAATCTCTTAATCTCTTAATCTCCTAATTTCCTAAACTAAAAAACTCATCAACTCACCAACTCACCAACTCAATATGTCTCTTCTGTTCTTTTGTCTCAACATATCGTGGGGACTCTCCTTGTCCGATGGAGCTGTATAAATACACATTAGTAGGTATTGCCGGAATGCCGTTTACTGCCTACTTTTACCGCATCATCATATATAATATAATGTAATGGAAGCAAAACAGTTATCAAGTATTCCGGAAACCATGTTGATTACGCTGTGGGCTAAAGCAACGGAGACGAGTTCCTATGGCGGATTGATTCATGACGAAGTGGCTAAGGATATAATAGAGAGCATTGATTATGACTTCTCTAAGTTCAAGGGTGGCAAACTGTCGCAAATCGGATGTTGTGTGCGTGCTGCGTTGATAGATAATGAAGTAAGGAGCTTTCTGGCTCGGTATCCCGACGCTGTAGTGGTGCAACTGGGGGCGGGACTGGACGGGCGCTATCAGCGTCTGGGGTGTCCGGAGGTGAGCCACTGGTTTGATTTGGACCTGAAAGAAGTCATTGATATTCGTCGGCAGTTGATTCCTGAGACGGACCGAAATACCTACTTGGAGTTGTCGATGTTCGATTATCAATGGATAGATATAGTGAAGTCGTATGGCAAGCCGGTGTTGATACTGGTGGAGGGAGTCTTGATGTATTTTGATTCTGCCCAAGTGAAAGCATTCTTTCAAACCGTGTGCGACCGTTTTGATGCGGCAACATTGGTCTTTGATATGTTGGCATACTTCGCCTTGAAGCATACTAAGCACCATGATACCATCGGTAAGATGAGTAGCAGTGTGTCGTTCTTGTGGTCGGAACTCGATACTCGGACGATGGAGGCATGGCATCCTAAACTGCATATTGACCGCGAACTCTGTCTAAGCGATCACGACCAAGGCCGATTTCCGTTGGCTTTACGGCTGATGTGCTATATTCCTTACTTTTATAAGCGCTTCAATCAGCGTGTCGTGAAAGTTGATATTTGGCAGTGAAGAGCAAGATTGGCATAATTTATTAAACGCAATCCGTGTTAAAAGAGTGTAATAATGTTAATTAATAATAAAACAAGGAACTCGTGGTTAGTCGGATGATACCATGTAAATAAAACTTCGTAACTTTGCAGTCCGATTATTTCGGGGATAAACTTAGGCCCCCGGTGCAGGGGTGTTAATAGTGTAGCTTTTGGCCGAGCTTCACGGTTAGTGAATCGTCTGCACAACAGCGTGAGTGTATGCTTGTGCTGTGAGAATAAAGTTTAAAACGTTTTTTAGTAGTAAAATCAAATCTTAAAATGAACACTTTAAGTTACAAGACTATTTCCGTGAATAAGGAAACAGCCCAGAAAGAGTGGGTCGTAGTAGACGCCAGCGATCAGGTTGTAGGTCGCCTTTGCTCTAAGGTCGCTAAGCTGTTGCGCGGAAAGTACAAACCCAGCTTCACACCTCATGTAGACTGTGGAGACAACGTAATCATTATCAACGCCGAGAAGGTGGTTTTCACCGGTAAGAAGGAAACTGATAAGGTTTACACCCGCTATACTGGTTATCCCGGTGGCCAGCGTTTCAATACGCCGGCTGAACTGCGTACCCGCGAGGACGGTATGGACAAGATTCTCCGTCACGCCGTAAAGGGTATGTTGCCTAAGGGACGTCTGGGACGTCACTTGTTGAGCAATCTTTATGTATTCAATGGTGCTGAGCACAATAAGGAAGCTCAGAAGCCAAAGAACATTGACATTAACCAGTACAAATAAAGCAAAAAGATGGAAGTTATCAATACAATTGGTCGCCGTAAGAGTGCTGTCGCTCGTATTTACCTGACAGAAGGTACCGGTAAGATCACAATCAATAAGAAAGATTTAGAAACTTATTTCCCTTCAGCTATTCTGCAGTATGTAGTAAAGCAGCCGTTGGCAGAGCTTGAAGCAGAGGGTAAATATGACATCAAGGCTAATCTCGATGGTGGCGGTTTCACAGGTCAGAGTCAGGCTCTTCGCCTTGCTATTGCCCGCGCACTGGTAAAGATTAATCCTGAAGACAAGAAGGCTCTCAAGGTTAAAGGCTTCATGACACGTGATAGCCGTGCTGTTGAGCGTAAGAAACCAGGACGTCCGAAGGCACGTCGTCGCTTCCAGTTCAGTAAGCGTTAATATGGTGGCCTTGCGCCTCCCGTTTAGTATCTAAACCGGCGGGACTCTCTTGGATGGGATTACCCGCAGGCTGATTCTGACAAAAGAATTCAAAAGAAAGTAAACAATTAAAAGAAAAAGAAATGTCAAGAACTAATTTTGACCAATTACTAGAGGCTGGCTGTCACTTCGGCCACCTCCGCCGCAAGTGGAATCCCGCAATGGCTCCTTATATCTTCATGGAGCGCAACGGTATTCATATCATCGACCTTCACAAGACCGTAGCTAAGATTGACGAGGCTGCTGAGGCTTTGAAGGGAATCGCCAAGTCAGGAAAGAAAATCCTGTTCGTCGCTACTAAAAAACAAGCTAAGGACATCGTTGCCGAGAAGGCAGCTTCTGTTAACATGCCATACGTAAACGAGCGTTGGGCAGGTGGTATGCTTACCAACTTCCCCACCATCCGTAAGGCTGTTAAGAAAATGACGAACATTGATAAACTGATGAATGATGGTACATTCTCTAACCTCTCTAAGCGTGAGTTGTTGCAGATTACACGTCAGCGTGCCAAGCTCGAAAAGAACTTGGGTTCTATCGTTGACCTGACCCGTCTGCCCAGCGCTCTCTTCGTGGTAGACGTAATGAAGGAGCACATCGCAGTGAAAGAGGCTAACCGCTTGGGTATTCCTGTATTTGCTATCGTAGATACAAACTCTAATCCTAAGAATATCGACTATGTGATTCCTGCCAACGACGATGCCAACGATAGCGTTAACGTTATCTTGACTGCTGTTTGCGGTGCTATTGCTGAAGGTCTGGAAGAGCGTAAGGCTGAGAAGGCTGACGAGAAGGCTGCTGCAGAGCAGGCTGAAGAAGCTGCTGACAAGCCACGTCGTGCTCGCAAGGCTCAGAAGGAAGAAAGCGCAGAAGTAGTAGCTGAGGCTGCTGCAGAAGAAGCTCCTGCTGCTGAGTAAGAAACTATAAATAGGGTCTTATAGGATTGGATAGGATCTGTAAGACCCTGTCAATCGTATAAGTCCCTATCTCTTTTTTTGAACATTATTAAAGAAAACAATATTATGGCTATTTCTATTGAAGATATCAAGAAACTCCGTGCCATGACAGGCGCTGGTCTTGCAGACGTAAAGAAAGCTCTCACAGAGGCTGAGGGTGACTTCGATAAGGCTAAGGAATTGCTCCGTGAGCGTGGATTGGCTATCGCTGCAAAGCGTTCTGACCGCGAGACTTCCAATGGTTGCGTACTTGTTAAGAAAGTTGATGGCTTTGCTGCTATGTTGGCAGTAAAGTGTGAGACCGACTTCGTTGCCAATGGTAAGGACTTCGTTCAGATGACACAGGAGATTCTCGACGCAGCTGTTGCTGCAAAGGCTAAATCCTTGGACGAAGTAAAGGCGCTGAAGCTGGCTAATGGCGAAGAGGCACAGGCTGTGGTAACACAGCGTTCGGGTATTACCGGTGAGAAGATGGAAATTGATGGTTACAACTTCCTCGAAGGTGATAACATCTCTGTTTACGACCACATGGGCAAGCACACACTGGCTACTATGGTTCAGTTCAATACAGAGAACGAAGAAGCTGGTCACAAGGTAGCTATGCAGGTGGCTGCTATGAAGCCGGTAGCACTTGATGAGGCTTCTGTTCCTCAGTCGGTAAAAGCCGAAGAGTACAAGGTTGCCGTTGAGAAGACCAAAGAAGAGCAAGTTGAGAAGGCTGTTGCCGCTGCTTTGAAGAAGGCTGGTATCAACCCCGCTCACGTGGACTCTGACGATCACATCGAGAGCAACATGAAGAAAGGCTGGATTACACAGGAAGAAGCCGACCAGGCACGCCAGATTAAGGAAACTGTCGGTGCAGAGAAGGCTGCCAGCCTGAATGCCGGTATGATAGAGAATATCGCTAAGGGTCGCTTGGCTAAGTTCTTCAAGGAGAACTGTCTCGTAGAGCAGGAATTCCAGTTTACTGATGGTGATAAAATCAGCGTTAAGGACTGGTTGAAGGGTCAGGGCTTGGAGATTGTAGATTACAAGCGCTTTACTCTGGTTGCAGATTAATCTTGATTTTCAGAAAAGATTGAGATAAAAATAGAGGAGGATATGCCGACCGGTATATCCTCCTTATGCTATATTGGGGTATAGCTATGGAGTGGTATTTCTCCAATAATTTGCTTTTGCTGTCTTTTTTTCGTAAGTTTGCAAATATATATCATATTAGCAGAAGGTAGATAGATGAAGATATTCGCCGTAGGTATGAATTATGGCCTACACAATAAAGAGCTTGATGGAACGTTTTATAAGCCGGAAGCACCGGTTATCTTTACCAAGGCCGATTCGGCTTTGCTGAAAAACGGTAAGCCGTTTTTTATTCCCGATTTTATGGGGTGCATCGACTATGAAGCCGAATTGGTGGTGAGGATATGTAAGCTGGGTAAGAATATATCTCAGCGTTTTGCACATCGCTACTACGATGCGTTGACGGTGGGTATCGACTTCACGGCCCGCGAACTGCAAAAGAAGTTGCGCGACGCCGGTCAGCCCTGGGAAATATGTAAGGGCTTCGACGGTTCGGCAGCGTTGGGAGAATGGGTGGAGAAGGATAAGTTTCTGAATGTTCAGCAGCTGCGTTTTCATCTTGACATTAATGGTGAGACCGTTCAGGAGGGCTATGCGGGCGACATGCTGTTTCAGATAGATGAACTTGTGTCGTATATCAGCCGTTACTTTACGCTGAAGACGGGCGATTTACTATATACCGGTACGCCTGTGGGAGTTGGTCCGGTACATATCAATGATTGCCTTGAGGGGTATCTGGAAGAGCGGAAAGTATTGGAGCTAAGGTGTAAGTAGAAGGTTTTCTCCTGCCTAAGAATGGGTGAGGGATGATGAGGAGGGACGCGGAATCCTCGTTTTAATGTAATAAACAAAAAAAATTGATGGAGCAATATATATATATAAGGAGAAACAGTCTGCCTTTCATGAGAAGGGTAGGGATACTATTGTTCTTACTGCTGCTTTCCCTTCCCTTATTTCCTGCCAGCCGCTTCTTTAATCTGACCTATGATCAGGTGCGGATAGACTCCATATTGCCTCGCTTCTCGTTCACTCTACCGCTGGGGACAGACTATGCCGATTCTACCTATCAGGTGAGTATTCTATACCCGGAATATGTGAATATGACAGCTGCCGACATCTTGCAATATCAAAAGATTTCGGGAGCTGCGTTGCCTGACAGTCCTGTGTTGGAACAGCATGTCAGCGTGAATCGTAAGAGTGGGGAACTGACAGTGGGCTTTCTGCCCCTTGTCTATCGTCAGCAACGGTATCAGGTGCTTGTCAGTTTTATGTTGAAGGTAGAGTCAAGACCTGTATCTGGCAATAAGCGGGCAAGTAGGATGCTTACTCGTGCATCGCAATCTTCTGTCTACGCATCTGCTTCCGTACTCTCAACGGGTACTTGGGCTAAAATCCGTGTAGCAGAAACGGGGGTGTACGAATTGACGGATGCACTCATCAAGAAAGCTGGATTTACGGATTTGAGCAAGGTGAAGGTATATGGTTACGGGGGGGCTTTGCAGCCGGAAGCCATCAAGACCGATTATATCCGCGCGACAGACGATTTGCACGAAGTGCCTCTTACGGTTGTTGGAGGTCGAAGGCTTTTCCATGCAATCGGTCCTGTGACGTGGAGTAGTAAAACCACTACGCGCAGAACGCGTAACCCTTATTCTTCTTATGGCTATTATTTTATAACACAGAGCGATGCTGCACCGGCTACAATAGACTCGACAAAATTCCTCCAGAGCTTCTATCCTTCGGCCGATGACTACCACAGTCTCTATGAGGTAGATGGCTATTCGTGGTATCATGGTGGTAGGAATCTCTTTGATACGGAGACAATATCTGTGGGAAGCACCAAGAAACTGGTGCTGAAAAATGAATCAAACAGCACACATGGTACGTTGTCGGTAAACGTGTCGGCCGGCGTAGGCAGCCAAGTTCAGGTGGCTGTGAACGGTCAGGTGAAGGGTACGCTCGATATTGTACTGGTGGATTACGATAAGGGGAGTGAAGCTGCTGGGACTTATATGCTGAATACTCGTACAGCCGCAGACACGATTTCTATTACTACGTTGTCGGGCGGACCTGTTCGTCTGGATTACGTTTCGATGGCTTGGAATACTCCGAAACCACCTCCTCATCTGGCTTCTCAAACATTTAAGACACCTGAATATGTGGGTAAGGTTGCCAATCAGAATCTTCATGGCGATGGACCATACGACATGGTCATCATTATTCCGACCTCAAAGAAGCTGCAAGCGCAGGCCGAACGACTCAAAGCCTTCCGTGAATCGCACGATGGAATGCGCGTACGTATCGTTCCGGCTAATGAACTCTACAATGAGTTTTCCAGTGGTACGCCTGATATCAATGCCTATCGTCGCTACTTGAAGATGCTTTATGATAGGGCGGAAACTGCCAAGGATGCCCCCCGCTATCTCCTGCTTTTTGGTGATTGCGTGTGGGATAACCGCATGCTCACGCCGGAATGTAGGAATCTGAAAGCCGATGACTACCTGCTTTGCTATGAAAGTGAGAATTCGTTCAACGCGATTAGATGCTATGTGGACGACGGATTTATGACGTTGCTCGACGAGGGAGAGGGTGCTAATATACAGGAGAGGGGACAACAGGACGTTGCTGTAGGGCGATTCCCGGTGACGACTGCTGCCCAAGCCAAGGTAATGGTAGACAAGACCATCGGCTATGTTGAGAATAAGGACGGTGGGGCGTGGCTCAATACACTGATGTTTATGGGCGATGATGGTAATGAGAATCTGCACATGGATGATGCCAACGAGGCGGCTGAGTGGGTCAAGAAAAACTATCCTGGATATTTGATTAAGAAAGTGATATGGGATGCTTATACGCGTGAAACTTCTTCGACAGGGGATACTTATCCCGAAGCTACGAAAATCATCATGCAGCAGCAAGCAGTCGGAGCTTTGATAATGGACTATGCCGGGCATGGTTCTGAAACCTTGATTTCTCATGAATCGGTATTGAAGTTGGCTGACTTTGCTTCTTTTACCAACAAAAATCTCCCGCTATGGATAACGGCTTCGTGTGACATTATGCCGTTTGACGGTGTCGCGGAAAATATTGGTGAAGCAACTATCTTAAATCCAAAGGGTGGTGCGGTGGCATTCTTCGGTACTACTCGTACCGTGTATGCGTATTATAATAAGCGTATCAACATGGCTTACCTTAAATATGTACTGGGTCGGGAAGATGGAAAGGACATCAGTATAGGAGAAGCTCAACGCTTGGCTAAGAACTATTTGATAACATCGGGGCAGGACCTGACCACCAATAAGCTCCAGTATTCCCTGTTGGGCGATCCCGCCTTGGTGCTTCATCGGCCTTCGCGTAAGGCTGTGATAGACCTTATCAATGGTGTGAAGGTGTCTTCGGACAATGCTGTCATGCTGAAAGCTGGCAGTACGGTGAAGGTAGATGGGCATATAGAGGATGCTCCTGAATTTACTGGGACATTGGCTGTGACGGTGAGAGACTCTGAAGAACTTGTAACCTGTAAGCGAAATAATACATCGGAAGCAGATGAGGCCTTTGCTTATTATGACCGTACGAAGACGCTCTTCAATGGCATCGACAGTGTGAAGAAAGGTGAATTCAGTTTCTCGTTTGCCGTTCCAAAGGATATCAACTACAGCAACGAGAGTGGCCTAATCAATCTGTTTGCCATTAATCAGGCGAAGTCTGAGTTGGCACACGGTTATAATGATTCGTTCAAGGTGGGTGGTTCGGCTATTGCAGGGACTGACTCTATAGGTCCGTCTGTCTATTGTTATCTGAATACACCGTCGTTTGCTAATGGCGGAAAAGTGAATAGTACACCTTATTTCGTAGCAGAGATTTCCGATAAGGATGGTATCAATGTCACCGGTAACGGTATCGGGCACGACTTGGAGCTTGTGATAGACGGCGATATGAGCAAGACCTATGTGCTGAATGATAACTTTTCGTACGATTTCGGGAGCTTTACCAAGGGAGCGACATCTTTTATTATTCCGGCTTTGTTTCCCGGAAAACATACCTTGACATTCCGTGCTTGGGACACTTTGAACAATTCTTCGGTGTCTACCTTGACATTTAACGTGGTGGAAGGACTCAATCCGAATATCTTCGACGTGTCTGTCAACAGGAATCCGGCATCGTCGGCAACTACCTTTATCGTCAATCACGACCGTGCAGGGAGCAATATGGATGTCATGATAGAAGTGTTTGATTTGGCAGGTCGCATACTCTGGAAGAATCTGGAGAAAGGAGTGGTATCCCAAGGTGCGTATACGCTGAATTGGAATCTGACCACAGATACGGGGACTCGCTTGCAGACCGGTGTCTATCTTTTCCGTGCTACACTGACCAGTGATGGCGGTTCTGTGAGTTCAAAGGCCAAGAAACTCATTGTAGTGGGCAATAATTAGGTTGACTGTCCGTTTATCTTTCAAATAAACCGACGAAATAATAAGAATCAAAATGAATAGCTATAAGTATATTTTCATGGCTTGTTTGTCGTTTTTGCTGGTAGCTCCACAGAGTGTAAAGGCAGGCGATGACAAGACAACTATTTTTAATCCGATTTATACCGCTGTTACCTCTCAGACGATAGCACCCGATGCACGTGGTGGAGGTATGGGCGATGTGGGTGCTGCTACCGATCCGGATGTATACTCGCAGTATTGGAATCCTGCCAAATATCCATTTACCATCTCGCGTGCGGGAGTGGCTTTGAACTATACCCCGTGGTTGCGAACAATAGTCAATGATATTGATTTGGCCCATCTGGTGGGCTATGCTCGTATCGGGGAACATAGTGCCGTATCAGGCTCTTTGCGTTATTTCTCGCTTGGAGAGGTGACCACAAAAGATGAGGCATTGACAATTCGGCCTTACGAGATGTCGTTAGATGTGGCTTATTCATTGATGTTGAGTGAAAAATTCTCTATCGGAGCTGCCGTTCGTTGGATTTATTCAGATCTTACCTACGACTATAATGAGCATACATCGCCGGGTAGTGCCTTTGCCGCCGATTTGTCTGCGTATTATCAAACCTACTTGATGTTGGGCAGTCGGGAGAGCCAGTTGGGGGTGGGTTTGAACATCTCGAACATCGGTAGTAAGATTAATATGGGTGGAACGTACAATGAGTTTATCCCTACGAACTTGCGGCTGGGTGCTTCGTTGCTTGTGCCAATAGACCAGTATAATAAATTCTCGGTCTCTATAGATGCAAATAAGTTGCTTGTTCCCACGATTCCCAAGCAGAAAGATGGAGAAGAGACGGTGGACTACGAGACACGCTTACAGAAAGACTATTACGATGTGTCGAGCATCAGTGGTATTTTTAAGAGCTTTGGCGATGCTCCCGACGGTTTCGGAGAGGAGTTGAAAGAAATACAGTGGAGTGTCGGTGGCGAATATACGTACAATGATAAGTTTACGCTTCGTGCCGGTTACCATCATCAGCACGAGATCAAAGGTAATCTGAAATACTTTACGGTGGGTGCCGGATTCAGGATGAATGTCTTCTCTCTTGATGCCGGTTACGTCATTGCGACGTCTAAGAGTAATCCTCTTGACCAGACATTACGCGTTTCCCTGGCATTTGATATGGACGGAATCAAGGATTTGTTTAAGAGATAAGATGTCTTTTTCTTGCTTATTGGCATATCGATGAAGTAAGAAACAGCCAAATATAAATAAGTTAGTTCTATGGACGAAGAGAATAAGGGAATGGTGTTGATTCCCCGTGTGGGTTATGGTTACGATGTACACCGTTTGGTGGCAGGGCGTGATTTGTGGTTGGGTGGCATCAGGATAAGCCACGAGATGGGACTTCTGGGGCACAGTGATGCTGATGTACTCATCCATGCTATCTGTGATGCGTTGCTTGGTGCGGCCAATATGCGCGACATAGGATATCACTTCCCAGACACTGCTGCTTCCACTCTAGATATTGACAGTAAGATATTATTGCACAAAACGGTTGAACTGCTGGCCTCAAAGGGTTATGAATTAGGGAATATAGATGCTACTATTGTGGCTGAACGGCCTAAGATTAATCCTCATATTCCAGCTATGAAGCAATGTTTGGCTGAGGTGATGGGATGTGATGAAGACCAGATTTCTATCAAGGCAACGACATCGGAGAAGATGGGATTTGCCGGGCGAGAGGAGGGAATGGCTGCCCACGCCGTATGTTTGATAGTAAAAAGATAAACGTTAATAGATAAAAGGTAATAGTTATTATGTTGGCTTGTGCAGACGTAGTAACTATTACCTTTTTTGATTTCTAAAGTCTTTGCTTCTTAAAATTCTATGCAGACAGCTTTGTCTACCATAATATCCTGGTGGGTATCGGTGAGCAAACCAGTTTCTTTGTTGATGCTGAACACCTGAATTTTATTGCTATCGCGGCATGCACATAGTAAGAAGCGACCATTAGGAGTGATATTGAAGTTGCGAGGATGGATGCCAGTATCTTGGTATCCTATCTTTGTGAGCGTACCATCGAGCTTGTTCACGGCAAAGATAGAGATGCCGTCGGCCTTTAAACGATTGCTGGTATATAGGAATTTACCATTGGGTGAAAGATGTATGTCGGCACCGCCACGTCCATTGACAGAATCGCTTTGAATCTCTTGGAGTCGTTTCATTTCACCATAGCCACGTTTGAAGACCGTTACGGCACCCGAAACTTCACTCATGACATAGACGGCTTTATCCGAGTAGATAATGTGGCGTGGGCCGGAGTTGCGTGTCAGTGTACCGACCACTCCTATCTTTTGCAAGCTTCCATCGCCTAAAACCCGAAATCCAAGTATCTCGTTGGCACTGAAGTTTGAGGCTAATACAATCTTGCCGTCAGGCGACAGTTTGCTGCAATGGATATGGGGCGTAGCTTGATTGGGTACGTCTGTGGGTGCAGTAGAGCCTTTAAATAGTTGAGACATGGGGCGTATAGTCCCGTCACTATTAAGCGGAAACACACTGAGTGAGCCACCGCTGTAGTTGGCTGTCATCACTACCTTCCCGTTTGTCTCCACGTGGCACGGATCTTCGCCGTTAGTCGGTTGCGTATTGAGCAAAGTCATCTCTCCAGTCTTCATATCCAGTCTGATGGCATTGATAGAGGCTGTAGCGTCCGATTTCTCTGAAACCGCATATAAGAGTCCTTTTTGTCGGCCCAGTTTCAAGAACGAGGGATTATCCATAGCAAGCATGTGCAGTGGCGTTGCTACCCCTGTCTTATCATCGAAATGGAAAGTATAGATACCCTTACTTGTTCCGTTGGTATAAGTACCAACAGCCATCATCAGTTTTTTTGCATTACTTTGCGTAAGTCCCAACATCGTCAGTAGGCATGTTAATAGGATAGTTTTCTTTTTCATATATAGACAGTTTAGTGGCGCAAAGATAATTCTTTTGTATGGTAATAGTGCATGATTAGGGTAGAAAATAACGGAAAACGCCGGAGCTTATTCACAAGCTTCGGCGTCTTCTTATGTTTAACTAAAACTTTTTTCTGAATAAATGAAAACCTCACGGCCTTCATCATTACCTGTTAAACAATCTATCAATTTACCTTTAAAAAACCTAATAACTAAAAACCTAAATCTATTTTATTACTACTAACCTAAACAATCTATTAACCTTTTGACGTTGCAAAGATACATCGAAAGTTTGTGTGCGGCAACAATTTCTGTCGACTTTGGTCAAAATATAGTATTTTTCTTGACTTATATCAATATGTGTGTTCGCGCACAAGCGCTTAAAAGGATATAATGGGAGGGATGAATAATTGCTGCTCTAGGAGAATATGGGTACATCTTTTCTCCTGATAACTGACAAGTGTAAGAAAAAACGTTTATCTTTGCGTATAAAAAGGGAACATCATGCGTGTGCTGATAGTCAATACAAGTGAGAAGACAGGTGGGGCAGCGGTAGCAGCTAACCGCCTGAAAGATGCCTTGAACAATAATGGTGTCAAGGCAAAGATGCTTGTTCGCGATAAGACGACCGAGGATATTACCGTTGTGAAGTTGCCAAAAAGCTGGCTGATTCGCTGGAATTTCCTTTGGGAGCGATGGGTTATCTTCTGGCACATGCACTTCTCTCGTAAGCACCTGTTTGAGGTAGATATTGCCAATGCTGGCAATGACATCACCCAATTGCCTGAATTCCGTGAAGCCGATGTCATTCATCTGTCGTGGATTAATCAGGGTATGCTGTCTATCAAGAACATTCGGAAGATAATAGAGAGTGGTAAGCCTATTGTTTGGACTTTGCATGATATTTGGCCACTCACTTCTATCTGTCATCTTACCTTGGGATGTGATAAGTTTAAGAGCCATTGTGCAGCTTGCAAATATCTGCCAAGCGGTGGCGATAGAGACTTGTCGTATCGGGTTTGGGAACAGAAGAGTCAGTTGTATAAAAAGGGGCATATCTCGTTTGTAGCCTGTAGTAGATGGTTGGCGGACGAAGCGCAGCATAGCGGCTTGATAGGAGGACAGCGGGTGGAAGTTATTCCCAATCCGCTTAATACCCAAATCTATTGCCGCCATGATAAGCAAGAGGCTCGACGGGCATTGGGGTTGCCTGGTAATCAGCGGTTGTTGCTCTTTGCTGCTCAGCGGACTACCAACGTGAACAAAGGCATGAACTATCTCGTCGAAGCTTGTCAGAAGCTGACAGCTCAGTATCCATTGATGAAGCAAGAGGTTGGATTGGTCCTTTTAGGTGGCCACGCCGAAGATTATGCAGGACAGTTCAATATGTCTGTCTATCCGCAGGGATATGTTAATGATGAAAGAGAGATTGTGAAGATTTACAATGCTGTAGATGCTTTCGTCCTACCGTCGCTATCAGAGAATCTTCCCAATACCATCATGGAAGCCATGGCATGTGGTGTCCCCTGCATCGGATTTAGAGTAGGAGGAATTCCGGAGATGATAGACCATAGGCTCAATGGCTATGTGGCAAACTATTGTGATGCAGACGATTTGGCTTTCGGAATACGATGGATGCTTTACGATGCTCCACGCGAGCAGGTAGAGTGTTACGCCGTGCAGAAGGTTGCTGCTAACTATTCCCGGAGTGCGGTGGCATTACGCTATATCGAAGTATATCATCAGGCAATGAAATATAAGAATAACAATTTATGATAACATTTACCATTGTCACGTGTACTTATTGTGCCGAACACGTATTGCAGCGAACTGTAGATAGTGTGTTGCGTCAGTCGTATGGCAAAGTGGAACATCTTATCATAGATGGAGCTTCGACCGATGGAACCTTGGCCATTGTCCAGCGCTATATACAAGCCAACGAAGAGGTGGGAATGCACCGGGTGGTGCTGAAATCCGAGCCAGACCGTGGGTTGTATGACGCAATGAACAAGGGCATTATGGAGGCTACAGGCGACTATCTTGTCTTCTTGAATGCCGGTGATGTGTTTCCTTATGCCGATACGTTGGAGTTGGTGGCAGGTCAGGTAGGTGAGGACGAAGAGTTACCGGGAGTGCTTTATGGCGATACCGATGTGGTCGACGATGACGGGGCATTCCTTTATCATCGCCGCCTTTCGCCCCCCGAACACCTCACATGGCGCTCGTTCCGGCAGGGTATGCTGGTTTGCCATCAGGCTTTTTATGCCCGTACCGATATTGCTCGCTGTAATCCTTACAATCTGAATTATCGGTTATCGGCCGATGTCGATTGGTGTATTCGGGTGATGAAAGATACGGAAAACCGTCAATTGTCTCTCCGTCATCTTCACATGGTGGTGGTAAACTATCTTGAAGGCGGTATGAGTATCAAGAATCATCGTGCTTCTCTGCGCGAGCGTTTCCTTATCATGTGCCATCATTATGGTCTGTTCACCACTTATCTGATGCACGCATGGTTTATTATCAGGAACTTGGTAAAGAGATAAAAAGACGCTGTGCGCATTTCCATAAAAAGAATAAGAAATCTATAATAAGTCTGTAATTGTTTGGAGTAGGCAAAAGAATACGTATATTTGCAATCGTTTTAAATATAAAAAGATTGTAGATTATGAAGAGATTTTTAGTAGGTGTAGCCATGATGGTTGCCGTAATAGGTTTTGTAAATGCACAACAAGTAGAGAAGAAGGTTGACCAGAAAGAGTGTTGTGCAAAGAAAGACGCCAAGTGCTGTGACAAAAAAGCTGCTCAATGCAGCAAGGAGGTTAAGGCTTGTGCTTGCAAGAAGAGTGAAATGAAGAAATGCTGTTCGCCTGAAGCCAAGGCAGCCAAGAGCTGTGATTGCAAGAAGGCAGAAAGTGGCAAGGCTGCAAGTTGCTCCAAGAAATAAATCACATTACATAATATAATGGACTCCTCATCGTATGGTGGGGAGTCTTTTTTGTATCCTTTGGTCCGAAACAAATAGTGGGATGCAACTCTACGGTACACCCCACTGCCTATCATAGTTATTAGAAATATCGTCGTTATGAGAACCGGATAATCTGTCCTGGCCTCAGGGAAGCTCTCTTGCTGATGTGATTGAGCTTGCACAATGTCTCAATAGATATTCCGCGCTGACGCGAGATAGAGAAGAGCGTGTCGCCCGATTTTACCTTGTAGTAGCTCAATTGTGCGATGCTGTTGTCCTCGGTCGTTTCCTCTTCGGCATCACTTCCCTTAACATCGGCACGGTTGTAACTGCCGTTTCCTATTTTTCCGCGTAGACGTGTTGCCTCGGCCGACTCCCTTTCATAATTCCGTTTCTTGAAAACGAAGTAGTCACCCGTTACGTCTTGATTGCGGAAGTCGAAGAGCAGGGCAGGATTGAGGGCTACGCCACAGAGTCGAGTCTCGAAGTGTAAGTGCGAACCTGTGCTTCGACCGGTATTTCCACCAAGGCCGATAACCTCACCGGCACGTACCACCTGATTCTCTTCTACCAGTTGTTTGGACAGGTGACCATAGATGGTTTCCAGTCCGTTCGGATGCCGGATGACGATATATTTACCATATCCGCGACCTTCATAGTTCACAATACGTACTTTGCCACTGAATGCTGAGCGAATCGTATCGCCGATATATACTTTAATGTCCAGTCCTTTATGCTGACGTCCCCAACGTGATCCGAAATTACTGGTCACGACACGACTAGGCGTTGGCATACAGAAATGACGTAGGCTGATACGGAAAGAATCGGGCAGCTCAGTAGCTCTGTGGGCATATTTGTTGTCCCAGTCGCTGTAAAGGTCGGCTGCGGGCGATTCCATCTGCTCACGCTGGATGATACTCTTGAGAGCTACGGTATCTACTGTGCGCATCTTTCGGTCTACAGGAGCTTGGCGCGCCAGTAGGTCTTGGGCCATTACAGGAATGCAACCCAATATGAGTAATGCGACAATTGTAATTCTTTTACTATTTGCAATCAATTTCATTGTTAATTCATAGGTTAAAAGTAGTACGCGGATAGAACACAGAACCGCGATTAGAGAGGCGATGAACCATACAAAAAGTTCATCAGATTGTCAACGGACTTCGCAAAGATAATAAAAATATGAAGAAAATGTTTCACTATTAACTAATTTTATAGGCCTTTTAACATACTCGGTTAGCGGATAATTAGGTATTGGCAAGTATATTATTTTGATTTCTAGCTAGGTTTTGCCAGGATATAGAAACATGATGTACTGAAATAATTTCTTATATGTGGTAGTTTTGAGATGAGGGGATATAATCTTCTTGGCTTTAGTCCAAATTTCTGTAAATAATGAGGGTTGATAAACCAAAGTTGGCGATTGACGACTCGAAAGTTTATCTTTCCGATTATCTTTTCAAAGAGTTCAATAGGACACTTACAGCTCTTAATGTAGAGCAATTCTTTCACTGTAGCTTCTTCCTCGTCTGCTATCCGCTCTAAGACGCATTTGTACAATGCGGTAGGTAGCAGATGGAGGAAAGGACATCTAGACCATAACTTGTGGTGGCAAATCTGTTGATGTCCACCAAACGGCATTTGCCAAGCAGGGAAAGCCACGAACAGGACTCCGTTGGTTTGCATGAATTTGCCGATATGCGATAAAAAAGTATATTTATCGGGGACATGCTCTATGACATCGTGCAATATGATGATATCAAATTTATTTTCCTCATGGGGAGGTGGGGGATATGTAGAAAAATCACAGCAAACAAAGTTTCCTTTCAAACCTGTTTTCTCAAAATATTGTCGGGCCTGCTCTGTTCTGCTATGTGCCAAATCAATTCCTATTACCTCGCATCCTATTTCTGCAAATGGTTTTAGATTTCCACCTTCCCTACACCCGATTTCAAGCACTCTGCACCCATCCGCTAGGTTGTGGAATTGTTTGATATAGGGGATATAGTAGTGGCTTGCGGTTAGTGCCGATTCTCTGAAATACCGTTCTCTGTCTGTGTGTCTCTTTTGCATTTCTTTTTTCTGTAATGAGTGAATTCCGTCTTAGGATTCTTCTGTTACAAGGAGACGTGCTTAACTAAAAGACTGCTTGAAATGCTAGGAAAAACACAGTAGGCAATAGAAAAAAACGATGTATCACCTCCTGATACACCGTTCATGTAGACTTACATATTTTACCGCTTGTCCATCGGTATGGTGATACTTTTTTGAGAATCTATTTTAATCGAACCGTTATATATCATATTCGATTTGTCCAAGTTCCTTTTAGAAGTCGTGTGATATACCTTCAGATGGTAGCTTCCTGCTTCCAACTCTTTTACCTTGAAACCTATATCATATAAGCACACGCAGTCTGTCAGCATATCTAATTCCGGATATATGATGAGGACGAGTTCGTCGCCATTGCGAGTTATATCCACATGGAAACGCCCAATGATACAATTGTCCTGCACGTCGGTGAATTGTCCGACCACTTCATTTGTTACCCCTGGAATGAGTGTAAGAGTCGTTCGCTTTTCGGAAATCTCCTGATAGTATTCCGGCCGTGTATCGGCTCTTGATACAGATGTCTTGCAATCAGAAGTGTTGACCTCTGATATGCTCACCCCTCCTGTCGTGCTACTCTCTGAAACGCATGCTGTCAGAAGACCGAACAGGCTCGAAACGACTCCGCATTTTACTAAATTCAAATACCTCATATTATATTCTTTTAAATTAAACAAACTCTTACCATGTCAAACGTAGCCCAAACGGTATGCTGAACATAAATGGATGCTCGGTGCGATAGGTTTCTATTCCACTGCCATTTCTAAAATAATAGAATAGGTTTGGCTCTATATATAGGCTGAACGGTTTGAAGATGCGATATTGCACACCCACACCAAGATTGACAGACCACTGGTATCGTGGGTGTATTTCTCCTTTTATAGTGAACGAAGAGTCTGCCGTAACGGTAAACTCTTTGGAGAGCGAACTGCTCACTGGCAGTTCGAATGCCACCCCGCCTGTAGTGTAGACATCCAAGTTTCCCTTGTTCCACACTCGGTAAGTCATTCGTAAAGGAATACCGATATAGTCAATTTTTTGCATCTTTCGGAGTGTTGCATGATTGAAATCACTTGTGAATTCCGATTTCAGGCGAGTATAGGTGATGCCCGTCCCCAATATCCAGTGAGGACTTAATTGCTTGTTTACCGATATACCGAATGTGAGCGGGCGTTCATGATGAGCCTTTTCGCCTAATGGGTCGTATGCCGAAATGAATTGGTCGGTGGCAATCTTCCTTAGTTTTGCATTCTCTGTAGAGTCCATGAGCGTCTGGTTGCGATTCAGGTAGTCGATGAGTTGCCCCATAGAATACAGTTTGGCTGTCGTGCCGCCATTGGCATAATCTATGACCGACAGATAGTTGAGGGCTGATGCAGCATCGTTGGGAGAATTGGAGGAATAGCCTAGATGTAGTGTCCAAGGATATTTCTTTCTTGTCTGTGGCTGGTTGTTTGCTGTTGCTATTAGTTTTTGCATGTTGACTGGTGGCAGATGGAGAAGTGTGTCATTCAAGACCAGACCACTGTCTACAGCCGATAATTGCAGGTTATAACCTGTAGCGGCAATGAATTCCTTAAACTTTGTTGTGCGACCAGTGATAGAATCGGCCCTTTTGACAGTTGGCGTATTCTTTGTAAAAAATCGGATATATTGTTTCCTATGCGTCATGATTGTTTCATGGCTCTTGATATCAACAGCTTTCTGATGGTTGCCAGATTCTTTTTCTGCCTGTTTCTGTTGTGCAATAGTGGATGGTTTTGTCCCCCGCGTTGTCGTTTTGTCTCCTTTGGCAATCCAATAGATATACAATGGAATCAGAACAGGAAGGAGCAACAGTGCCCAATAGTTGATGAGTATGGCTCTTAATAGTTTCTTTGCCCTGAAAAGTTGTGACGAGGAACTATGTGGAGCTATACCAAGAAGCTCGCTGATTTCTTGATGGGAAAGACCGTCTAAGACGGACAGCCTGAATATTTCTCGGCTGCCATTGGGTAAACTTTCTATGGCAGACAAAATTTGTTCCAAGTCTAGCCTTGGTCTTGTATCTTGTGGCTCATTAGCAAGTGTATCTGTATTGATGAGAGATAAGGAGATGGTCTTTCCTGTATTTCTTAGATATCTAAGTGCCAGATTTCGTACAATCGTTACCATCCAACCTTCCAGTTTCTTTTCATCCTTCAGGTCTCTGATGGATGAAAAGATAATGATGAAAGCGTCGTGCAGGATGTCTTCTGCTATACTTTCGTCGTTGACATAGTGCCGGCATACCTCCCGTAATTTGTCTGAATATGTTGTATATAATCGGCCAAGAGCTTCACGATTCCCTTGTTTACATGCTTCTATCTGTGTATCTACTTTCATAGATGTATAATCCCTTTTAATTAAAGGAGTCAAAACAACTCAAAAGACTGCACGAAGCTAGGAGCTTTTTTGAATTAAATCTTGGATAGGATAGAATACTTGCCACTCTGGAGTAGGGCTACGATATGGCAGCCCAGTTGATGTTGGTGCGTCGCAGTTCTTTCAGCCGATTCCAGAGCAGGGCATTTTGCGGACTTTGGCAGGTGGGGTCGGCGTCGATAATTTTCTGGGCTTCGTTGCGGGCCAACTGCACTATCTGGCCGTCGCGGGCTATATCGGCTATCTTGAGGTCGAAGGCTATGCCGCTCTGTTGTGTTCCTTCCAAATCGCCTGGACCTCGCAGCTTCAGGTCGGCTTCCGCTATTTCGAAGCCATCATTGGTTTCGCACATGATGTCGATACGTTTCCGGCTCTCGTCGGCCAGCTTGTAATGGGTTACAAGGATGCAATACGACTGCTTGGCCCCACGCCCTACACGCCCTCGCAGCTGGTGTAATTGTGACAGGCCGAAGCGCTGTGCGTCGAGAATCACCATCACCGAGGCATTCGGAACGTTTACCCCCACCTCTATCACGGTGGTTGCCACGAGTATCTGGGTTTCTCCCTTCACAAACCGGGCCATCTCTTCTTCTTTCTCCTTCGACTTCATCTGTCCGTGAATCTTACTCAGTTTGAATTCGGGGAACACCTCGCGCAGGGTCTCATAGCCCTCCTCCAGATTCTTCAGGTCGCTCTTCTCACTCTCCTTGATGAGCGGAAAGACGATGTAGGCCTGCCGGCCTTGCTGTATCTGCTGGCGTATGCCGGAGTAGAGACTGGTGGTCTGTGTGTCGTATTTATGGACGGTCATGATGGGTTTGCGCCCCGGTGGCAACTCGTCTATCACGCTGACGTCCAGGTCGCCGTATATTGTCATGGCCAGTGTGCGCGGTATCGGCGTGGCCGTCATCACGAGGATATGGGGCGGATTCTCTGCTTTCGACCACAGACGCGCACGCTGTTCCACGCCGAAACGGTGCTGCTCGTCGACCACAGCCATGCCCAGTCGGGCAAACTGCACCGTGTCTTCGATGATGGCATGCGTCCCAGCCAGTATTTTCACGTCGCCGTTTTTCAATCCTTCGAGCACCTCGCGTCGTTTCTTTCCTTTCACCACGCCTGTCAAGAGTTCGCAGCGAATGTCCATGCCGTGCAGAAACTCGCGAATGGTAGCCAGGTGCTGTTCAGCCAGAATTTCTGTCGGGGCCATGATGCACGCCTGATAGCCGTTGTCGATGGCAATGAGCATGGACATCAGGGCGACGAGTGTCTTGCCCGACCCCACGTCTCCTTGCAGCAGCCGGTTCATCTGTCGTCCACTCTTCATGTCGTCGCGAATCTCGTGCATCACGCGTTTTTGTGCGCCGGTGAGTGGGAATGGCAAGTTGTGATGATAGAAGGCATTGAACTCCTTGCCCACGTGGGCAAAGATGTTTCCACGATATTTGCGGCGATGGTCGCTGGCATAGCGCAGGATATTCAGCTGAACGAAAAATAACTCTTCAAACTTCAGGCGCACCTGAGCACGTTGCAGGCTCTCTATCGACTGCGGATAGTGGATGGTGCGAAAAGCCTCTTCGCGCGGAATCAAGTGGAGCGATTCGGTGATGAAGGGCGGTAAGGTCTCCGGAATGCTTCCTGTGGGCAGCTTGTCGATGAGCGTACGTGTGAGTTTCTCGATGTTGCGCGACGTCATGCCGTGGTCTTTCATTTTCTCCGAGGTGTGGTAATACGGTTGCATGCCCATCTGGCCGAGCTGTAGGTTGTCGGCAGGTTCTATCTCCGGATGGGCAAACTGATAACGCCCCTGATACACTGTGGGCTTGCCGAACACGATGTATTCCACGCCCACCTTATATGTCTTATAGATATACTGCGCCCCCCTGAACCATACCAAATCCACTACGCCTTGTCCGTCTGAGAAGTGGGCCACCACACGCTTCTTGCGTCCGCCCATCGCAAACTCGTCAAAACTCAGGATGCGTCCCTTGATTTGGACGAACGGCAGGTTGCCGTTGAGCGAGTTGATGGGATAGATGTGGGTGCGGTCTACATATTTATACGGGTAGTGTTGCAACAGGTCATACCACGTTGCGATGCCAAGCTCTTTGCTCAGCATCTCTTTCTTCTTGGGTCCTACGCCCGGAAGATACATGATATCTTGCGACAGAATGGAGTACATCAAGTATGTTTCGCTGCTTCATCGCGTCTCCCTCTCGCTGGGCGGGAAGAGTCGTCGATGCAGTGTTTTTTGTCTTGTCAGTATATTGTTCTTCCCGTCTTTACCGGTGGGTGAGGATATATTCAGCCAACATCAGGTCGTAGGGAGTCGTCAGTTTGATGTTCTCGCGGTTTCCCTCGACCATAGCCACAGTGCATCCCAGACTCTCTACCACTGAGGCGTCGTCGGTGAACGAGTCGCGATAGGGCTGACTGAAGGCCTGGCGCAGCAATGCGATGTCGAACACCTGTGGTGTCTGCACCATCCGATAGTCGCTTCGCTGCACGTTGTGTCCTCCGTTGTGCGCGTCGACATAGCGAAGTGTCTCTACCACGGGCATCACGGGGATGGCAGCATACTCGTCTTCGGCCGTGTCGTAACACCGTCCGATGGTTTCGAGCGATACGAAGGGACGCACGCCGTCGTGTATGCCGACGAGTCCTTCGGCGTCGGTCGGGATGGCCGCGAGTCCGTTCTTAGACGACTCGAAACGCGTGCTGCCACCCTCAGCTACCGTATGTTCGATGCGGAAATCGTATTCCCGGCACAGCTGTTGCCAGTAGGCGTGCTGGTCGCGTGGCAGTACGAGGATGATTCCCATGTGCGCGTCGTACTCGTGGAATCGCTCAATGGTGCGCATCAGTACCGGTTTTCCGCCGACAGGCAGAAACTGTTTGGGTATTTCCCCACCCATTCGGAGTCCTTTTCCTCCTGCTACGATGATGATATAGTTCATAGTCGGTCTCCTCCCATTCCCTCCCCAAAGGCAGGGGTTGGGCTTTTGCGTATGTATGTTATTTCTTGATAATATGTTGTTCGTATGCTGTTGCCTGTCGGGCAAATTCAATTTCGCTCTTACATCCGGTACTCCCTGTCCTTACGCGACTTTTGGGAGAGGTATCCTATTGGGCGAATTAAATTTGCCCCTACGGGCAGCTGATGTCCTGATTACACCTCCCTCTCCAAGGTAGCGAATCGGGGAGAGGTGTCTCCCTGTACTCCTTGTCTGAGAGATGGAACGGGAGGTGTTTTACTGCAAAGCCTTGGCAGCAATACTGTTTGGCCTTTGCAGCGATGCTGCATGGGCTTTGCAGCAAGACTGCCGAAGCCTTGCAGTAATTTCAAAGAAATGCAGGGGTGATGTCAGACTGACTCCGTCAGATGTGCATATTGCATCTTCGCCTGTAAATCTTTCACCGGTTCGTCGCCCACGAAGTAGCTCAGGATGCGGTAAGCATAGGGGAATGTGGCTGCCGGTCCTTCGCCCGTGATGATGTTTCCATCCTCCTGGAAGAGCTGTGCAGTGTACTCTGCTCCGTCCATATATTGCTGGAAGCCCGGCGAGCAGGTGGCTTTACGCCCCTTCAGCAGGCCGAGACTGCCGAGCACCATCGGTGCGGCACAGATAGCACCGATGCGTTTGCCCAGCTTGTCTTGTTCTGCCAATGCCTTGCGCACGCCCTCATGCTCGTTGAGGTTGGTTGCTCCGGGCAGTCCTCCTGGCAACAACAGCATGTCGGCATCGCTCATGTCGGCGTCTTCGAACAGCATGTCGGCTTTCAGTGTGACACCGTGCGACGACGTGACAAACTCAGAACCGGTGACGCTGACGGTCTTGATTTCTATGCCGCCACGACGCAGAATATCTACCGGGAGCAAGGCTTCGACCTCTTCAAAACCGTTAGCCAGAAATTCATATACTTTTGCCATAATTCTTAAACAATATAATGTTTTGTCCTTTAAAAATACTATTTTTGCATAATCAATGTATCTGCAAATATACTAAATGTTTGTGATTTAGTGGTGTTTGACGGCTATTAAAGAATCAAAAATATCAATATAATGTCAGGTCAGCAACTTAGTTTCGCCATTTTCGGAAACAGTTATCAAGCCGGTAAGGCTGCTTGTACGGAGGATATCCTTGCCGAGTTGCGCGCACGCGGCGCCGAAATCTACATGGAGCGTAGCTTTTATAACTTCTTGACGCTGCAAGAGAAACGGGCCGTCCAGGTGTCGGGCATCTTCGACGACTACAATTTCGATGTAGACTATGCTGTCTCTATCGGTGGGGACGGTACTTTCCTGAAGGCTGCCAAGAAGGTGGGCGCGAAGGGAATTCCCATCGTCGGAATCAACATGGGGCGTTTGGGATTCCTGGCCGATGTGTTGCCGGGCGAAATCAAGGAGGCTATCGACGAGATATATGAGGGGCGTTGCAAGGTGGAAGAGCATACGGTGTTGCAGCTGATGACCGACGGCGAGACGCTGGAGGGATGTCCCTATGCGCTCAACGACATTGCTGTGCTGAAGCGCGATACAGCTTCGATGATTTCTGTGCGTACCAGTGTGGATGGTGAATTCCTCGTCACTTATCAGGCCGACGGGCTTGTGGTGTCTACGCCTACAGGCAGTACGGCCTACAATCTGTCGAATGGCGGACCTATCATTGCGCCCCATACCAACAGTATCTGCATTACGCCGGTAGCTCCGCACAGCCTGAATATCCGGCCAATCGTCATCGGCGACGACCGGGAAATCGTGATGGAGGTGGAGAGCCGGTCGCACAACTTCCTCGTAGCCATTGACGGGCGTTCGGAGAAAATGCTCGAAGGCACACGTCTCATCATTCGTAAAGCGCCCTATGCCATCCGTATCGTGCAGCGCAACAGGCATCGCTATTCGGCCACGTTGCGCGAGAAACTGATGTGGGGAGCTGACCAGAGAGAGTAGAGGTAGCCTGTCTGGCTCGTGACAGCAGATATCCTGACCGTTATAAATAGAAAAATGAAGATAAGAAACCTACTGCATATCCCTCCTGCCAAATATCCTGTTCGCAGCATTCTGAAATGGCTGTGGCGTTCATGGCGTGGCAATCGCACCCAGGCCATACTGAATGCCGTGGTGGGATTGGTGTCCGTAGGGGTGAGTCTGTTGCAGGTTTGGGCCGTGCAGCATGCCATCGACGTGGCTTCGGGAGTGGTGCAAGGGAGTCTGTATACGGCTATCGGTCTCATGGGGGCATTGATACTCTGTGATTTTGCCATATCAATAGCTACCGTGTGGATACGCAATATACTGGGGATCAAAGCGCAGAACAGGATGCAGCAACGCATGCTCGACCGTATTCTGAGGTCGGTATGGGGCGGCCGCGAACAGTTCCATTCGGGCGATGTGCTGAATCGTTTGGAGGCAGATGTGAATAATGTGGTCGGCTTCCTGACTGAGGTGATACCCAATACATTGTCTGTGCTGGCCCTGTTTGTGGGTGCTTTCTGCTATCTTTTCTCTATGGACAGGTGGCTGGCAGTGGCTATTGTGGCCATTCTGCCCATCTTCCTGTCGGTGAGCAAAATCTATATCGGCCGTATGCGCAACCTTAACAGGCAGGTTCGCGAGAGCGACAGCAGGGTTCAAAGCCTCTTGCAGGAGACCTTGCAGCACCGCATGCTCATCAAGACGCTGGAGAGCGACGACACCATGATAGACCGACTGGAAGGGCAGCAGGGCGAATTGCGCCGCAGAGTGATACACCGCACACGGTTCAGTGTGTTCAGTTATCTGATGGTGAACCTCGGTTTCTCGCTCGGTTATCTGCTTGCGTTCTTCTGGGCTGCCGTCCGTCTGGCATCGCATACGCTGTCGTTTGGTGGTATGACGGCATTCCTACAGTTGGTCAACAGGATACAGAATCCCGCGCGAAGCCTGGTGAATCTCGTCCCGTCTTTCGTCTCGGTATTCACGGCAGCAGAACGATTGATGGAGCTTGAAGAGAATCCGCTGGAAGAGCAGGGAGACCCTGTGGAGTTGCCCGCACCCTGTGGCATTCGGCTCCATAACGTCACTTACGGCTATGCTGATGTGGAAAATAATGTCATCGAACGGCTCGACTTCAACTTCACACCCGGCAGTTGCACGGCGGTAAAAGGAGAGACCGGAGCGGGCAAGACTACACTCATTCGCCTTCTGCTGGCCTTGGTGAGGCCCAAGACGGGAGCGATAGAAATCTATCATGGCGACTGGAGCGAACGGCTTTCGCCCCTGCATCGTTGCAACTTCGTCTACGTGCCACAGGGTAATACGCTGTTGAGCGGTACGATTCGCGAAAACCTGTTGCTCGGCAAGACGAATGCCACTGACGAGGAAATGGAAGACGCATTGCGACAGAGCTGTGCCGACTTCGTATTCGACCTGCCCGACGGGCTTGATACCGTCTGCGGCGAGCAGGGAGCGGGACTGAGCGAGGGGCAGGCACAGCGTATCGGCATAGCCCGGAGTCTCTTGCGGCCGGGCAGCATACTGGTGCTCGATGAGGCTACATCGGCACTAGACCTCGATACAGAGAAGCAGTTGCTGCACAATATACTGTCGTCGCAGCATAAGACGGTGATATTTATCACGCATCGGCCAGCTGTGCTAGACTACTGCGACCAGACTCTTGAAATAAGTAAAATACCAAGTTAATGAGCAAAAAAGAGTTGCGCTGCAACTTTTGAGTTTGCTACGACGTCAAAAGGATATATGATTCATTTAAGCGACATCAACAAAACCTACTTCGGGGCGCAACCGCTTCATGTGTTGAAAGGTATCAACCTCGACATCGAGGATGGAGAGTTTGTCTCTATCATGGGAGCTTCCGGCTCCGGCAAGTCCACGCTTCTGAATATACTGGGTATTCTCGACAACTACGATACCGGCGAATATGTGCTGGGTGGCACGCTCATCAAGGACCTGTCGGAGAAGCGTGCGGCCGAATATCGCAATCGCTTTATCGGCTTCATCTTCCAGAGTTTCAACCTCATCGGGTTTAAGACGGCGGTGGAAAATGTAGAGTTGCCTCTGTTCTATCAGGGCGTTGGGCGCAAGCAACGGCATCGCATGGCTATGGAATATCTCGATAGGTTGGGGCTGGCACAGTGGGCCGAACACTATCCCAACGAACTGTCGGGTGGTCAGAAGCAGCGTGTGGCCATTGCACGGGCACTCATCACTCAGCCCAAAGTGATATTGGCCGACGAGCCGACGGGTGCGTTGGATTCAAAGACTAGTGTCGAGGTGATGGAATTGCTGAAGCAGTTGCATGCTGATGAGCATAAGACGATAGTCGTGGTGACGCATGAGAGCGGTGTGGCCAACGAGACCGATAAGATTATTCACATCAAGGACGGACTCATCGGCAGCATCGAAGAGAACATCAATCATCAGGCAAGTCCGTTTGGAATCAACGGATATATGAAGTAATGCGGATGTCATGAGAGATATAATCGCTGAAATATGGTCTACTACCAAGCGCAATAAGCTTCGCACGGCGCTCACGGGCTTTGCGGTGGCATGGGGTATCTTCATGCTCATCTTCCTGCTGGGAGCAGGTAACGGACTGATTCATGCCACGGAACAGAATTCGGGTCGGTTTCTGGATAACTCGATGATGGTGTTTGGCGGGCAGACTTCGAAAGGATATCAAGGACTGAAAGAAGGACGTGAGATTGTCTTGAACGATGCCGATATGAACACCACTCAGACACAATATGCCAAGAATATCGTGAACTTGGGGGCTTCATTAGCCATAGGAAGCGTCAATGTGTCGTTGGGAGAGAATTATGTGTCCAGCTCGTTGCAGGGTGTTCATGCCAACTTTGCGCAGATAGACAAGAAGGAAATGCTTCACGGGCGTTTCGTCAATGCACTCGATAATGCCGAAAGACGTAAGGTGATGGTCATCAGTGAAAATCAGGCCAAAGAATTGTTGCCGGGACATATAGACCGCCTGGTGGGCCGATATGTGAAGGTAGATAGTCTGGCTTTTCAGGTGATAGGCGTCTATAAAAGCGACCAGAGCCGTACAAACTCGAATTGCTATGCACCGTTTAACACCGTTCGTGTGATTTATCAGAAAGGTGACAGGGTGGGTGATATTGTCTTTACTTTCCAAGATTTGGAAACCCAGCAGGCCAATGAAGACTTTGAGAAGGCCTATAGGGCCAGCCTGAACAGGAATCATCAGGCAGCTCCCGACGACGAAGGGGCTGTCTGGATATGGAACAGATTCACCCAGGCTTTGCAGATGAACAAGGGTATGAATATTATTCGCACGGCTCTCTGGGTCATAGGTATCTTCACGTTGCTAAGTGGAATCGTGGGCGTATCGAACATTATGCTCATCACGGTCAAGGAACGTACACGTGAGTTTGGCATCCGTAAGGCCATCGGAGCGAAACCGTGGTCTATTCTGAGACTTATTATCATCGAGAGTGTCATTATTACCACTTTCTTCGGATATATCGGTATGATGATGGGAATGGTGGCCAATCAAATCATGGATGCTACGATTGGGCACGAAAAGATAGATTCCGGACTGTTCACTTTGCAGATGTTCGTCAATCCTACGGTAGGTTTTGATGTGTGTGTGGAAGCAACTTTGGTCATGATATTGGCCGGGACGATTGCCGGATTGATTCCTGCACGCAAGGCAGCACATATCAGACCCATCGAAGCATTAAGGGCTGAATAACGTTATGAGAATAGATCTAGATACATACAAGGAAATCCTCGACACGCTCACGCGCAACAAGAGCCGGTCTTTTCTTACCGGGTTCGGTATCTTTTGGGGGGTGTTCATGCTGGTAGCCCTCATCGGTGGTGGCAACGGTATGAAGGAGATGCTGTCTAAAAACTTCTCCGGGTTTGCGTCAAATTCTGCCATTATCTTTGCGGAGAATACCACGAAGCCCTATGCTGGGTATCGTAAAGGTCGCTCATGGTACATGGATTACAAGGATGTGGAGCGACTGAAAGCGCAGATTCCAGAACTGGATGTGGTCTCGCCTATGCTCAGCCAGTGGGGCAGATTTGCCGTGGTGGGCGATAAAAAGACCTCATGCACGGTGAAAGGTCTGCAAGAAGACTACATGAAAGTGGAAGAACCGCAGATGTTCTACGGCCGCTATCTGAACCGGATGGATATGCAACAAGGGCGTAAGGTGTGCGTGATAGGCAAGAAAGTGTATAAGACGCTTTTCCCCAGAGGCGGAGATCCTTGTGGTCAGTTGGTTCGTATAGACTCCATCTATTATAGCATTGTGGGAGTGGACTATAGCACTGGTAACATGAACATCAACGGAAGTACGCAGGAGAGTATCGTGATGCCGATTACATTGATGCGACAAGCCTACAATACAGGCGATCAGGTGCATCTCATTTGTGTCACCGGACGTCGTGGAGTGAAGATGAGTGAGATTACCGACCGGATGCGTGAGGTGGTTGCACGAGCCCATCGGATAGACCCCACTGATGAGAAAGCCATAACAATCTTCAATACCGAAGTGATGTTCGGGATGGTAGACAACTTGTTCCAAGGCGTGAATTTCCTCATTTGGTTGGTCGGAATTGGAACTTTGTTGGCCGGAGCTGTCGGTGTGTCCAATATCATGATGGTGACCGTCAAGGAACGAACGGTCGAGATAGGCATCCGTCGTGCCATCGGAGCTACGCCTCGCAACATCCTCGGACAAATTATCTCCGAGAGCGTTTTGCTCACGGCTGTAGCGGGAATGAGCGGAATACTCTTTGCAGTGCTCATTCTTCAACTGTTGGAGATGGGCAATACTACGGATGGAATCGTCTCTGCCCACTTTCAAGTGGATTTCTGGACGGCCTTGGGCGCAACGCTATTCATCAGCGTCCTTGGTATTCTTGCTGGTCTGGCACCTGCCGGCAGGGCCATGAGCATCAAGCCGGTAGATGCCATGAGAGACGAATAAATCATTGAAATAATAGAAAATAATAGATACAAACATGAAAAAGTATTGGAAATTTGTGGTCGCAGCACTGGTTCTATGTCTCTTCGTCGGAACCTTTGTATTTCTTTGGATTAAGTCACAACCTACTGCCGACGTGTATAGCGAGTTCACTCCCAAGGTGATGGACTTGAAGAAAACCACTGTCGTGACGGGCAAGATAGAGCCTCGTAATGAGGTGAATGTGAAGCCACAGATTAGTGGTATCATCACAGAATTGCTGAAAGAGGCCGGACAGACGGTGCAAGCTGGCGAAATCATTGCCAAAGTAAAGGTGATTCCCGATATGGGCCAGCTGGCTGCTGCACAGGCTCGTGTGCGCCTGTCGCAAATCAATGTGAAGCAGGCACAGGTAGACTATGCCCGCGAAAAACAACTCTTCGACAAGGGATTGGTGGCTGCCGACGAGTACGACAAGATAGCACAGGCTTTGAAGCAAGCCAGGGAAGAAGTGCAGGCTGCTGCCGACAATCTCCAGGTGGTGCGCGATGGAGTGTCTAAGAGCAATGCCAATACGAGCAGTACGCTGATTCGTTCTACCATCAGTGGACTGATATTGAATGTCCCGGTCAAGGTGGGTAACACCGTTATCCTCAGTAATACCTTCAACGATGGTACGACCATTGCCACCGTTGCCAATATGTCCGACCTGATATTCCGCGGTAATATCGACGAGACTGAGGTGGGACAACTGGTCTCAGGCATGCCAATGAAGATTACAATCGGTGCATTGCAGAACTCCAATTTGAAGGCCAACCTGGAGTATATCTCTCCGAAAGCCGTTGAAAGCAATGGTGCCAACCAGTTTGAAATCAAGGCAGCTGTCACCGAAATAGGTGGCAGTCATATCCGCAGTGGTTACAGTGCCAATGCCGAAATCGTGTTGGCTGCTGCCAATCATGTGCTGACAATTCCTGAGAGTGCCGTTGAGTTTCAAGGCAATAAGGCCTATGTGTATGTCATTGAGGGCGAGGGAGAGCAGCCTGTCTATACCAAGCGTGCCATTACGACGGGCTTGAGCGACGGCATCAATATCGAGGTGAAGAGTGGATTGACGACTCGCGAGAAGGTGCGAGGACCGAAGGTTGTGAAAGAATAATTGGCAGTTACATCACTGCTTTGCCGAATTTCCATTACCTTTGCACGATATTGATGAAATAGTACGGGGTGAACAAACAGTTCGGAGAAATCATACGGTTCGGTATTGTCGGTGGTGTAGCCACGCTGCTACAATATGGTATCTACCTGTTGTTGATTAAACAGATGGGGCATAATCCTGCCATGACGGTAGGTTATGTCCTGAGTTTCATCTTCAACTATCTGGCCAGCACCTACTTCACGTTTCGTGTGAAGGCGAGCGCCAAGCGTGGTGCAGGGTTTGCCTTGTCGCATGTAGTCAACTATCTGTTGCAAATGGCTACGCTCAACTTCTTCCTGTGGGTGGGCATCCCCAAGACGCTGGCGCCCATTCCGATGTTCTGCGTGTGTGTACCCGTCAACTTTCTTTTGGTCAGATATTTCCTTAAGCGCAAATGAAACGTATCTTTGGCATCTTCCGTATCAAGCCTGAAGAGCGTTGGCCGGCGTTCTTCGTGTTCCTGACGACCTTGCTACTCAATGCACTGGTCATCGTCAAGTATGCCGACAGATTTCTCTTTCCGGCCAAAGACTACCATCATCTCTTTGTATCCAACTTCCATGTGTCGGGCTACGACCCCTTGACCTATGCCGTATTGTCGCAGTGGTTCACCGAGTACAACATCTACCGACACCCTTTACTGGCCTTTTTCTTGTATCTTCCGGCACAGTTCAACAGGGGCTTGATGGGACTCACGGGCATCAACTTTGCCCCGTTCATCGTAGCTGTTTTCCTGTTGTTGGTGGCTGTCTATTCCTTTGTTTTTCTCTATCGCATTCTGCGCGAGGTTATCCAACTGCCCCGTTTTGATGCCACACTGCTGTCGCTCATGCTGTTCAGCTTTGCCTATGTGTTGGTATCGGTGTGTGTACCCGACCATTTTTCGCTGTCCATGTTCATGCTCCTGCTTACACTTTACGTCAGTGGCAAGAAACTCAGACAGGGCAAACCCTTCACCAAGTGGCAGACAATCCTGTTTTTTCTCGTTACGGCCGGCATTTCGCTCAACAACGGTCTGAAGGTTTTCATGGCTAACTGGTTTGTCAATGGGCGTCGGTTCTTCCGTCCGCTCAACCTTATTTTGGCCATTTTGCTGCCCTCTGTATTGATATGGGTATTTGCGCGCATGGAGTATCGCGAGTATCAATATCCGCGATGGAAAGCGCGCAAGGTGGCCCAGAAGCGGGCCAAAGACCGCGACCGCGCACAGTTGGCAGCCCAGTTTACCAAGGCTTGGCCGGCTTGGGATTCTGCCCGTGTAGCCCGTGCTGCCGACTCGGTGATGAAGGTGCGCACGCTGGAGAAGAAACGCGCCAATGCGAAGAAACCGAACGTGGCCCATCAGGGTAAGCCTGTGAAGAAGGGCGAATTCTGGTCGTGGACCGATATTACGACTTCGCGCACAGCCACGGCCGTAGAAAATCTCTTCGGCGAATCCGTACTCTTGCATCAGGATTATCTGCTGGGCGATACACTCACGGGCCGACCAGTCATTGTCGGTTACCGTTGGTGGCTGAACTATGTGGTAGAGGCTGTGCTGGTAGCATGCCTCCTGCTGGGTCTTTGGATTGGTCGACGCAGCCGCCTGATGTGGCTGTCTGTCTCGTTTTTTGCCCTCGATATGGCGATACACATGGTTGCCGGATTCGGTATCAACGAAGTTTATATCATGAGTCCGCACTGGGCTTTTGTGTTCCCCATCGTCCTGGCATGCCTCCTTAAAGGCGTTCCGCGGCGGGTTGCACGGCCGTTGCGTGGCCTGTTGGGACTCACGGCAGCCTATTGCTTCGTCTATAACATGACCTTACTCATAGAATATTTGGCATTCTCATGAACATTTTTCGACTGAAGAACGAGGAGCGTTGGATTGCTCTCGTGGCTTTATTGGTGGTGGCCACCTTGCTTTGGCTGATGGTCAGGCAGTATTCACCATTGTTTCTCAAGGGTGGTAATCTGGGCTACTGGACTATTTTCTCGCGCCATTTCCGCATGTCGGGCTATGATTGCTGGTCGTATATCACCCTGTCTAATCTGCGTATTCATTTCGAGACCAGTCGCCATCCCTTCTTCCTGTCTGTCTTATATCCGCTCTATCTGCTCAATCAGCAGCTCATGGATGCCACAGAGAGCAATCATGCAGTCTATCTTGTAGGCGCATTGACAACCTTCTGTGCCGTCTATTCCCTCGTCTTTATCTACCGTCTGCATCGTGAAATCATGGGCCTGAGCCTGTGGGATGGCCTGTTGCTGACGCTTTTCTTCTATAGTTTTGCCCATGTCATGGTGGCCATGCTCGTGCCCGACCACTTTGTACTTTCACTCTTCCTGCTCTCGCTGACTCTGTATCTTGTAGGCAAGGCGATACGTGAGCGGCGAAGATTGCCCCTGTGGCAGTGGACGGTGCTGCTTTTCCTCACGGCCGGCGTTACGCTTACCAATGGTGCCAAGACCCTCTTGGCGGCCCTGTTTGTCGATGGCAAGAAGGTGTTCCGTTGGCAGATGGTGGTCTTCGGAGTTGCGCTGCCGCTCGCTGCGCTTGTGGCCATCTATCTCTTTCAATACCATACCTACGAAGTTCCGCAACAGCAAGCCATACACCATATAGAAAAGAAGCAGCAGGAGAAGATACCCGACAAGGTGGCGAAGCGTACGGCGCAACGCGACCGATGGATGGAAACGCATTCGGGGAAACCTGTTGCCGACCTGCCTTTGCTGAAGATGACTGACGTGACGACCTCGCGCATACAGACACTGGTAGAGAATGTCTTTGGCGAATCCATACAGTTGCACCGCGACCATTTGCTGGAAGACGTGTCGTTCACCCGTCCCGTGTTCGTCGGTTATCGTTCGGCTGTCAACTATGTGGTAGAGGCAGTCATTGTATTGCTGTTTGTCGTGGGCCTGTGGGTGGGTCGCCACGACCGTTTCATGCTCATGGTCATGTCGTGGGTGTTGGTAGACGTGATGCTCCATCTGGTGTTGGGATTCGGCATCAATGAAGTGTATATCATGTCGGCCGACTGGATTTTTATCATTCCGCTGGCCTTGGCATGCTTGTTCAGGCTCACGCGTGGCCCTTTGCAGATGGGACTTCGCGTTGTTACATGGCTACTCACATTGTATCTTTTGGTCTGGAATGGCACATTGTTGATACACTATCTCCGGATACCCTATACACTGTTGATTCGCTGAATGGGCTTCGCAGCGATGCTGCAAGGGCCAAACAGCAATGCTGCAAAGGCCCGACAGTAACACTGCCGCGGCTTTGCAGTTTTTTAAGTAGGCAGGATATTGGTTGACAAGTAGACAAGATACAAGTATAGGAGTGGGCAGACAGCCTGTGATAAATGCGGATTTTGATAAATTTTTACCTTGTTTCTTTCTTCATACCAATCCATTGTTGTAGCTTTATAAAGTTTTACAGCAGATATAGAAGGATATACAATGGGGCAAAATCAAATAAAAAGGGGAGATGCAGCTCCATGAAAGCAGTGCAATTCCCCTATATATAGATAGTTTGTTCGTCGTTATTCAAGTAGAAGTGTGGGCAAGTGGGTTTGCTTTGATGTACTCGTAGCGTCTAGCGTTCTCTCCAGCTTCTGTGGTCATAGTCTCTCTCCGGCGCATAATGTCCGTGATGGCGATGCCCTCTGTCGCGGTGTTCAAACTCCCTGAACCGTCTCATATCACGTCTTTCCCTGTCGCGGTAACGCATTTCTTGGTGTCTGCGCATCTTCTCGATGTGTCTCATTTCTCTGTGAGACCATCTCCTGTCGGCATAGTAACGGCTGATGCGGTTGTGCCCACCCCTGTAGCTGCTGTATCCATAAGGACGTACGCGGTAGAACTTATGATAGTCGGGATAGCGCTGATAGATGCGGAAGTTCAGCATATTGTCCACGAAATAGATAGGGCGCAGGAAGTAGTCGGCTGCCGAATAGATGGAATACTGCGTGCGGGAAAGCACGTATTGCAGGTCTGCATTGCGCCTCCGCCAGTAAGAACCATACAGATTGGAGCCGGAAGAGAGCAGGTAGTCGAGATTGATTTCGTAGGCAGCTTCGTACTGGTCGTCGGACAGATTCAGTTCATACGCCATCTTATCTGTCAGGAAAAGAGCCTGTTGGCGTGCTTCGGAATAGCTCATGGCACTTGCCGATGCGACTATCGTCACCATCATGGCAATCATCATCATCATTCTTTTCATAACCTTGTCGTTTAATGTTTTACTTATTGCAAATATAGCCTATTCCAGACTGCACACAGGAGGAATTTTCCTAAACGGCGCGCTGGAATTCCCTAAACGTGCAGGGGAATTTCCAAAAACTAATGCCGGTACACACCTTATTCGAATTAAATGTGTAAATTCGCAACATCAATATGTAAGCTATTCGCTCATGGAACAAGAGAAAATCAATAACTATCGTGCTGCCGTACTCGCAGCCATGCTTGCCACGCTGGGTAAAAACGGCGAACCAAAGGTGTCGGAGAAAGAAGCTCGCGACATCCTCGACACCTTTACCGACGACGACCTGGCCTTCGGTATGCCTTACGTCAGTGCTGAGGAAATGGCCGAAACACTGTTGGAGGGGTGAAACAAAAACCGCCAGTGAGCGCATTTCTGTATTGTGTGTTCACCAGCGGTTATAATATGGTAGGTATGTAGGCTGCTATCTGCCTATTTTCCTCTTTCGGTTTCTAGTATTTTTTGCATGTCTTTCACCACGGATGGATTTCTTTTGGCCACGTTGTTACGTTCGTAGACACCCTTGGATAGGTCGTACAGCTGTGGCACAGGGTTGTTTCCCGTCTCTATTTTTGGTCCCCAGGTAATCATGGCAGGGCCGTTGTTAGGTTCAATGTATTTCCATTTGGCAGTGCGTATGGATAGTACGTGATTGGCTGATAGTTCGAGAGCGTAGGGACATCCTTCTGATGTTTTGCCCAAGAAAGCATTTAAAAGGTTTCTGCTGTCGGGTGCACTGCCTTTCGGAATACTACCGCCGACCAGCGTCGACATGGATTTGAAGAGGTCTATCTGGCTCAGCAAGGCCGAAGACTCTGTGCCTGATGCTACATTTCCTGGCCACCGTACAATCATTGGAATGGCTGTACCGCCTTCGAATGCACTGTATTTGTTGCCACGGAAAGGTCCTGCCGGCTTATGAGTACCCAACAGCTCTTCTGCACGGTCGGCATAGCCGTCGTCTACTACAGGCCCGTTGTCACTGGTCAGAATGACGAGTGTGTTCTGATCTATTCCCAATTCTTTCAATGTATTCATCAGTTGGCCTACCGTCCAGTCGAATTGCGCGATGGCATCGCCACGCAATCCCATTTCGTTTTTGCCACGGAAGCGGGCGTGTGGAAATCTGGGTACATGCACGTCGTTGGTGGCAAAATACATGAAGAAAGGTTCTGTCCGGTGTTGTTTCATGAATCCTATGGCATGGGTCAGGATGGAATCCGCTATATTCTCATCTTTCCATAGTGCCTTTCCACCGCCTTTCATGTAACCGATGCGGCTGATACCGTTAACAATGGCCATGTCGTGACCATGACTAGGTTTGAGGTTATAGAGCAGTTCGGGATTCTTTGCTCCTGTCGGCTCGCCCTCAAAAGGTTGCCTATAGCTCACCTCTATCGGTGCAGATGGGTCGTAGTTGGCCACTTTCCCATTCTCGATAAATACGCAGGGTACGCGGTCGGCTGTCGCTGCCATGATATAGGAATAGTCGAATCCTAAATCTCCCAAAGCAGCCGGCAGTG
This sequence comes from Prevotella mikamonis, assembly GCF_055381405.1. NCBI lineage: Bacteria > Pseudomonadati > Bacteroidota > Bacteroidia > Bacteroidales > Prevotellaceae > Prevotella > Prevotella mikamonis. Next base: position 1,784,471 of record NZ_AP035785.1, on the reverse strand, counting down.
GGGCATTCCAGTCTTGTTCGCCCGTCTTGTCTCCTAATCCTAAGTGCCATTTGCCGATGGCGCAAGTGGTATAACCCTGACTTTTGAACATATCGGCCAGCGTGAATTGTCCAGGTCTGATAATCATACCTGCATTTCCGGCAGCCACGTCGGTATCTTTTCTTCTCCAGGCATATTCGCCTGTCAAGAGAGAGTAGCGCGAAGGAGTGCTGGTAGAGGCAATGGCATGACAGTCGGTGAAGCGAGTTCCCTCTTTAGCCAGCTGGTCTACGCAGGGTGTAGTCACTCGCTTGGCTCCGTAGCAGGATAAATCTCCATAGCCCAGGTCGTCTGCCACAATCAAGAAGACGTTGGGTCTTTGAGATTGGCTCTGCCCTGCTGCCAAGGCTGGATAAACCATTGGCAGCAAGAGAGACGCTGTAATATAAGGATGATGTTGCATATCTGTATGGTATGGTTACTTTTCTCGCAAGTTAGGATTGATGTTCTGCTCTGCCAACGGAATAGGCCATGTGTAATCCTGGGGAGTGCGGAAGTCGCGTCTTCCGACATACCAACGGTAGTGACCGGTCGGGTCTGCCTTCTTTGTTGAGGTGGCATAGGTCTTGGCATTGGGATAGGGAGCACCCCATATCTCGCCGACGAGCAGTTTATCGGCAATGCGCCAACGCATGATGTCCCAATAACGGATGCCCTCGTAAGCCAATTCTATCTGTCTCTCATGACGTATTATTTCGCGCAATTTGTCGGCATTGGTTTCGGTAATAGCCGGCATGTGGACGTCGGCGCGTCCCCTTACCTGGTTGATGCTGGCATCCAAGACACTTTGGTTAATAGGCTGACCACTCTCAATCATACATTCCAAGTAGCCTAACAGCACCTCGGCATAGCGAATAATTGGAGTGACGGCACTATAGCTGGTGATGTCGTTGATTTTACTCTCGTCAAAATACTTTCTCCACATGAAGCCAGTGCGCGAGATTTCAGAAGAGTAATCGAGGCGTTCTTTCTTGGATGCTTCGTAGTCGGGGCTAATGCGATATTCTGTTCCTTTGAAGGTTGAGCCATTATAATATATGGTGTAGTCGAGGCGTGGGTCTCTGTTTTCGCCTAGGTTGTTCGGATTATAGCGTGGGTCTTCGTAGTTGAACGGTGTTCCATCGGTAAATTCATAAGCTTCAAAGAGAGTACCCGACGGATTGGACAGACTCCATCCACCGTCTTTGGCAGCCAGGATATGCTGTGGCAATCCACATCCGAAGTAGTTTTCCATATATGCTATATAGAAAATGTTCTCCTTGTTGGCTGTACCGGTGCCGGCTAAGAAGAGTTCGCTGTAGCTTTTGTTGATTTCATTATCTCCAAGAGTCATAATCTCTTTGTAGGTTGTGGCTCCGTTCTTCCAGTCTTTCATGAGCATATAGGTACGTCCCAGGAAAGCCAGCGATGCTTGCTTGCAGGCCCGTCCCCTCTCTGTAGGCTTGATTTCGCTAAAGCGTGGGAGGTCGGCAGCAGCTTCCTTGAACTCGGTGGCACACCATGTCAGGATATTGGCTTGCGACTCCTTGGATACATTGTTGGCCTCTTCGCCGGTCAAAACCTTTGTTACGAGTGGGACATCCTTGAAATAACTGGCGAGATAATGATATTGCGTGGCTCTCAGGAAGCGTGCTTCGGCTATCATTCTCTTCTTCTCTGCGGTGTCTGAAGATTTAGCAATGCCCTCCAGAAAACGGTTGCAGAGCTGAATTCTGTAGTATGCCGATCTCCAATACTGTAGGATGAAGGAGTTATTGTTGAGCAGTTTGCCACTTGAAATATGGAAAAATGCGTTGTTCTCGCCGCGACGGTCGAAGGCGTTGTCGGTCAGATGTTCCATAATCAGTAGACCTTGGTACGACCAGAAGTCGGAGGGAGAATATTCCACTCCGTTGGTTATTTGTCCGCGATATAGCGAATTGAGTGCCATATAAGCATCTTTCTCATTATCCCAGAAAGTGCTTTCGGGCATGTCGGTTAAGGGCTGGCGCTCCAGGTTGCAGGAGGTTGTAAGTGCCAATGTCATGGACAGTGCCATGAATATATGAGTGTATTTCATAATTAAAATCTTAAAGTTAGACCTAAAGTGTAAGTAGACATAGTTGGATAGTAGGTTCCGTCGGTGTTTGTATTTTCCGGATCCCATCCCTTACGATAGTGATCGAACGAGATAGGATTGTCTGCGGAGATATAGAGTCTCAAGCCCGAAATACCGAATGGACGGATAACCTGTGCTGGCAGAGAGTAGCCTAGCTGGATGTTTCGAACCTTGCAGAACGATGCGTTCAGAATCCAGAAGTCAGATACAAGTGTATTCCTGCTTCCTGCATTGGTTGTAATTTCCAAGCGTGGATAAGCTGGATAGCGATTTTCTTGCTGAACATTCCAGCAATTTTCCATTTGCCATTTCTGGATGTTGCCTTCTTGGTTGAATGCCAATCCTGCATATCTGGAGAGGAATCCATTCACCTTGCCTACACCCTGAACCAGCATACTGAAGTCGAAACCAGCATACTCGAATCCAAGATTCAGACCGTAAGTGATTTTAGGAATCTGAGATCCCAGATACACTTGGTCGTCGGGAGTGACCTTGTTGTCGCCTGTTATGTCGACATAGCGGATGTCACCGGCCTTTGCCCCTTTGGCAATGGCTGTCTGGTCGTACCATTGTGCTACTTCGTCGTCTTTGAGGAATACGCCATCCGTCTTGTAGCCATAGAACATATTCATGGGATAACCGATGAATAAGTTGCTGCCATTACCCACCATTCCATTGTTCTGGGTAACATTACCCATACCGAGCGTCAATACTTTGTTGTCGATGATAGACAGGTTACCATTGATATGGTATGAGAATTTCCCTATCGTGCCACGGTAACCAGCCTCAAATTCCCAACCTTTATTCTCCAGAGCACCGGTATTAACCTGCGATACGGAAAGTCCGAAGATGGACGAATAGCTGGCAGCAGGTTTGTAAAGCACATCTGTAGTCTTGCGATAGAAATAAGAAGCAGAGAAAGTGAGCTTGTTGTTGAAGAAGCCTGTCTCAATGCCAATGTCTGAATTCTTGGTACGTTCCCACTTCAATGTTGGGTCTACATAGGTGGTTACTGCAGCTCCCTGTCTGTATACACCGCCGATGACATAGTTTTGGTCAGCCCCAAGTGTATATACCGATTGGTAAGGATAGTTACCGATATTGTTGTTACCCAATACACCATGCGAGGCTTTCAGTTTGAAATTGCTGAAGAAGTCGAGGCTATGGTTCTCTTTCCAGAATTTCTCTTCAGAAATTCTCCAGCCTGCTGCCACTGATGGGAATACTCCATACTTGCTGTCGGTAGGGAAACGTGAAGAACCGTCGTAGCGTACTGTCGCTTCGAAGAGATAACGTTGGTCATAGTTATAAGTCAATCGGCCGAACAAAGATTGGATAGCCCAGTCGTATCCGCCACCACCATTGGTTTGTCCGTCTGCACCACCAGCATCCAGATAAGGGACTTCGTCTGATGGGAAATTATTTCTATGTCCTGTCAAGGTGCGCTGTCCTTCATCTTCCCATGTGTAACCTCCTAAGAGTGCAACGTCATGCTTGCCGAATTGTTTGCTGTAGTTGGCGATAAACTGGAAGGTTTTATAGGTGGTTCGGGCCATTGAATGGTTCAGTGACGAAGGCCCGGTACTCTTGCCACCTGTCAACGTCATGTCGCAGCGATAGTCGTATACGTTTGCGTCGGTATAGTTGTAACCGCCGATAGCCCGTAATGTAAAACCGTCAATAGGAGTGTATGATAACTCGACGTTGCCTTTGAACTTGTTGCTGTCTGCGCGATAGTAGGCTGCTGAGTTTACCCATGCTACGGGTGTTCCTTGCAGTTTTGGTCCGAGACCTATCTCTCCGTTCTGGAGATAAGAAGGTGTCAGGCCGGGAAAACGCACTGCACCTTGGATGATACCTGCAAATCCGGAGTTGTCTAATATACCGGGAGTAGAAGGGTCGTGCCTGTCGGAGATGACACCACTTACTCTCATATCCAGTTTCAACTTCTTGGTCAGCTGGGCCGAAACGTTCAGTCTGGCATTGTATTTATTCAGGTAGTTGCGATCCAGTAAACCATTTTGCCGCAGGTAACCCATTGAAGCCATATATTGTAATTTCTCCGTTCCGCCGTTTACACTAATTTCATGCTTGGTCTGTAGAGCATGCCCACCGAGCAGCTTCTCTATGTAATTTTCGTCGGCATAGTTGTCTGGGTCTGATCCATCTTTGTATTTCTGAATCATCTCGTCGGTATATGTGTTGACACCTACAGCCATGTTGTAGTATTTTGCGTAGTCGTAGGAGTGGGCAAATTCTGGTAGCGATGTCGCTTTGTTGAAACCTACGCTGCCGTTGTAGGTCACTTTGGTCTTGCCTTCGCGTCCCTGTTTGGTAGTTACCAAGATGACACCGTTAGCTGCACGTGAACCATAGATGGCTGCCGAGGAGGCATCTTTCAGCACGGAGATGTTCTCTATGTCGGTCGGCATGAGGTCGGTAAGTGAGCCGGGCATCCCGTCAATCAAGATAAGGGGTTCGGGAGTTGCGCCGAAAGAACCCACACCGCGCACGCGAATCTTACCGGCATCGCCGCCGGGATTACCATTGCTCTGAGTGATGGTGACACCCGACATATAGCCGGTCAGCATGTTTGATACGTCAGATACACCGCGCGATTCGAGCTGCTTGCTGTCGACAGTGGAAATAGAACCGACTACGTCTACCTTTTTTTGGATTCCATACCCCACGACTACCACCTCATTCAGCTTCAGGGCTGCGTCTTCCTGCATGACGATGGCTAGGTTGTCGTGTCCTCTGACGGCCATTTCCTGTGGGGCATAGCCTATGTACGAGATGCTCACGATGTCGTTGTCTGCTACATCTAGACTGAAGACTCCGTTTATATCGGTCACAGCTCCGCTGGTCGTTCCTTTCACAAACACGCTTGCTCCTATGATGGGTTCTCCGTTGGAATCGGTTACTTTGCCCTTTACCCTGTGCTTGTTACCGCCTTTTGCCTGTGCGGTCTTGGCACTGCGTGTAGCTTCCTGCTTTGTCAGTACAATCGTATTGTTGCTGAATGTGTAGCTGATGTTGTGGGGCGAGAGTGTTTTTGACAGTACCGTGCGTATAGGTGTGTTGGTACAGATGATGGTTACCTTGGCATTAGGCTCTATTACGGCATCCCGATAGACGAAAGTGTAATGGGTCTGTTGTTCCACTTGATGAATGAACTTTTTGATAGATTCATTCTTCAGATTTAAGCTAATGCTCTCTTTCTGGGCTGAGACGTTCAGCGAGAAGAAAGACATCAGCAATGCCAGAAGCATTGTTGACATCCAGTTTGCATGTAGTTTTTGTACGTTCATAATGTTGGTATTTAGATAAAGTTAGTGTCTTGTATGCCTTTATTTGATAATAATTTGGTTTTCTACAATCTGGTATTGGAATCCGTATTGCATGCTAAGAGTCTTGAGTACGCTCTGTAGCGGCTCGTTATGGAATGTTCCGGAGAGCAAGTCGTGTGAATATTTGTGTCCCGTATATCTTATGCTTACACCATACCATTCACCAATTCTGGCAAGGACATCTTTCAGTGGCGTTGATTCGAAGATGAGATAACCGTCTTTCCATTTCATATCGCGCTGCGAATCATTGCTGCCCACGACTATTTTATGGTCTTTCTTTGTGTATATGGCCTTTTCGCCCGGACTGAGTGTCACTGCTTGGGCTATCTTCTCGCCGTCTATCTGTATCTTTCCAGTAAACAGCGAGGCCTCTACCTGGCTGTCTCCGGCCTTGACGTTGAACGTAGTACCGAGCACCTGTATATTCATGTCGCCCGTTGATACGCGGAAAGGATGCTTCCTGTCTTTTGTCACTTCAAAGAAGGCTTCTCCCTTCAGCAAGTTCACATAGCGATGGTCGCCGGCTTCAACATCGTATTCCAAATCTGTTCCGCTGTTCAAACTCACTTTCGTCCCGTCGGGCAAGACGATGGAAGCCCTGTTGCCAGGGGCCACAGACACTTTAGCCAGATTGGTCGGCTCTGCTTGGCGGAAGAAGTAGAACAGACCGGAAACGGTGATGAGGAATAGAGAAATGGCGGCAGCATACCTCATGAAGTTGTTTCGTCTGGACTTCCTGATTTCCAACTCCAGATTTCCCATGATTTCTTCTTTGATGTTGACAGGAATCTCTACATGGGGCATGGGTGTCTGTTGCATCACTTCCCACAACTCTTCGTCGGTAGCTTGAGCCACCATTTGCTTGAATGTCTGCAATTCGTTCTCGGTCAATCTGCCATTCAAGTATTTCTTGTATAGATTGCTAAGCAATGTTTTCATGTTATTTACGTATATAGTTTATACTTCCGAATGTGTCGGGAGTACTGAAAATGTAACATATTTTAAGGAATGGGATTAGCCGAACAGATATAAAAACATCAAGACACAGCTTTCATTCAACAGTCCGCGTCTGAATACATGCAGAATAGATGTGAGATAGTTTTTCACGGTTTGGGTCGACAGTCCCAGTCTTTCGGCTATTTCGTCTATGCTCAATCCTTGTTCGCGACTCATTTCGTAGATTTGACGTTCGCGTTTTGACAGGTTGGATTTCAATCGGGCTATCCTCTTCATTGAATCGTGGAATTCCACCTCCTCGTCCAAAGTGTTTCTCGACGGTATGCTGCTGCATCTGTCTAGATAATCATTGAAATTGAGCATTCGCACTTGTTTTCTGAACGTATCTATCACATCGTTGCGTGCCATCGTGAACAGCAGAGCGTGCAGATTGCCCCCGGTATCCAACTTGTGCCTCCTGTTCCATAGTTTCATAAACGTGTTTTGCACAATATCCTTGGCCAATTCTTCGTCTTTGGTCTGCGAGATGACAAAGCCATACAGCTCGCTCACATAGCTATTATAAATGATGGAGAAGGCCTCGGTAGACCCTCTCCTTAGTGCATGTAAATAATCTGCTTCGTTTATCAGCATTCGTTTGATACTTATGCAGGACTAATCAATCGTCGACACTATATTATATATAAGGTATGCTCGTGGGAGATTATTTCAGCTTATATTCGTAATGATGTGTACGCTTGTTGCCCGTTTCAATGCAGTCTATTGTTATCTTGCCTTGATGGATATGGCATTTCATGTATGCCATGTTGCTATTGGCAATATTGGGGAAGCTGATGGGTCCTCCCGCTTCTGCATAGGCATGCTGGTGCAGATGTCCCGATAGCATGACGGTGACGTTGAGCTGGTTCAGTCGGGGAATGATTGTCTCCAGCATGTGGTTTGCCCCATGCCAATGATGCAGCGTCGGTGGGATATGGCTGAAGACGATGAGTGGTCGCTTTCCTATCTCTCCTTTCGCAATCAACTGGTCTAGCCACTGTGCCTGTTCCGTGCGATAGGCGTCGTAGCTGGCCGTGCCATAGTATTCGATATCCGTATCGGGCTTATCTTCTCCGGAATCAATAAACAGAAAGTCGATGCCGCCGAAGTTTCTCAGACGGTAGAATTTTCCGTCTTCCGTGGGGAAGAAGCGATGCAGATATTCAGAGAAACCACCGCGTGTTTCGTGGTTTCCGCGATTCATCAGCATGGGTACAGATGTGGCGAACATGGCGACGCAGGTGTCTATATATCCCTTGTAGATTTCGTCGCTCGTATCTATGCGGTTAGACATGTCGCCGTTGAGTACCACGAAGTCTGTCTTCTTGAAATCTACGTCTTTGCACAGTGTCTTCATGAAGTCTGCTCGTTCGTGTATATCGTTCAGTACGATAAACGTCAGGTCGTCTGTCTGTGTAGGGAAGGTTCTGAAGCTGTAAGGCTCGTGCTTGTAGACCACCGATGAAGCAATGTCTCCCATCTCATGTTTATTGTCCCATATCCATTTCTTCAGCTCCTGTGTGAAGATGCGATATCTATATTGTGTACCCGGCTTCAGACCTTTGATGTGAACATGATGTATGGTGTCGTTGAGCACTCGACGCCCGAAAGCTGTATCAAAATATTTGGTTCGCTCTTTGGAATAGAAGTGGTCTTCGCCCGGTTCGGCCAGTTCTACCCATGCCATTCCCGGTTTGTCTGTCTGCCAAACGATGGTTACGCCTGTCGAATCCATATCACATATATACGGTCCATGTGTTATCTTGATTCCATAGACGGTCATCGCACACAATAGTAATAGGAACAGAATAGTCTTTCTCATGTCTTGATTATTTGGTTTAAGTTTCGAGGGCCAATAGCCGCCCTTCCTTTCTTCTTATACGTATGAGCATGCCAAAGGTACTATAAAAACAGAGGAAAAACATTAGAATGCGCACTTAAAAAGCGTTAGAAACATTTTTTTCATATTTCGGCAGGTAAGAAAATAACAATATTTAAGTGAGTTTCTTATTCTCAAAATTCTACATATATTGTTTGCCTTGTTGTGTTTGCCAGACAGAAGATGTGGAAAAACCGAGAGAATGTAATTACCTATAATCTGGTCTTATTTGTAGCTTCATGGTTTAAGGTGATTCTCTCATTTACTTATAAAAAAAGTTTGTCATTCCAGATAAGTTTTGTGTCTTTGCCCCGTTAGTTCCAGCTGAGCCTCTTTACAATGCTTAAATAGGCTGGGCTTTTTTGTTTATAGCCCTATGAGAAGAAGTTTTGAAAAAGAATATAAGTCTCCTTACGAACTTGTTTCTTTATTGAATAGTCGTGGATTAATTATTAATGACAGTAAGAAAGCTCAACAATACTTGGAAAGATAATTCATTTTAGCTTCCGTACAGAGCAAAAAAAATCGGATAAGGATTTCTCCCCTCCGACAGGGTGGGCCGCCTTTCGGCTCCACCGTTCTTGATATAACTCTCTTAACTTGACAATCTAAATACCTAAACCTAAATAACTAAAAACCTTAAAAACATTGTTATACCTGAAGTATCAATCTTCTTTCTTACCTTAACTAAACCTACTGTCTTTATAACTTCTCTAATCTAACCTAAAACCTATTTAGTATATCCCTTAATGACAATCTTCTTTTACCTTAACTAAACCTATTCTGTTTAATCCCTAAACAATCTTTCTTTTCTTACCTTAGAAAACTAATCCTGTTGTCTTTAGACGTTGCAAAGATACAGCAGCTTTTTTATTTGAACAAGAGTTTATATGTTCTTTAGCATATTTTTAAACTCTTTCTTGATATAAATCAAGGTTTGTGTGCGGACACATAGGAAAATTATAGGTAATGAAAGGAATATGATTGGCAGAGAAGATAGGAGTGGAGCGCTATTGAATAATTCATTAACTCGCTAACTCAAAAACTTACAAAAACAGCAAGGCTTTGGCAGTGTTGCTGTTTGGCCTTTGCAGCATTGCTGAATGGGCTTTGCAGTGACGCTGCGGAGGCTTTGCAGAAATGAATTGATAACGGATGATTGAAAATGGAGAAATGATAATGGATAATGGTTGATTGGTAGGTAAGGGGTTGGAGGATTGTAGGGACGCGGCATGTAGCGTACCTACTGTCCTGCTTTGCGTCTGTTCCATGTGGGAGGTTTGCAGTTGAATTGCATCCTTTCTGTATATTTTTGGCTCAACAGGGCGTACACCTATTGATAAATGATTATCTTTACAGACAAAAAGATACTAACTGTAGAAGTATGAAGCTAATATTCAATATCGAATACCATACAGTGTTCGGGGAGGAGTTGTTGCTGAACCATGTTGTCACGGGTAAGGACGGACAGGAGAAGGTGACTCAATACCGCATGTCGACGGTTGATGGACAGCACTGGACTTACCAGATGACGAAGGCTCGGAACGCGCAAAACACGGTTATCAGCTATTTTTATAGCGTGGATTGTGAAGGGGCGACACAACGGCAGGAGTGGTCGACCGAGATTCATCGATTGGAACTGAATGCCGTAAAGGGGACGAGTTATACCATTTACGACCGATGGTTGGAGATGCCGGAAGACACCTATCTATATAGTTCGGCTTTCACGGAGTGTATCAATCGGCGTCGGACGGCTGTACAGCAGCCTACGGCGTTCAGTAAGACGGTGCGTGTGATGGTGCGTGCCCCGCAGTTGCGCGAGCATGAACGGTTGGCCCTGGTGGGGCGGACCGATGCTTTGGGCTCGTGGAATACGGCGAAGGCATTGCCCATGTATGAGCATGCGCGCAATGAGTGGACGATAGACCTGCATGCCGACAGCCTGGTGGGCAACCGCATGGAATTTAAGTTTGTGGCCGAGGGAGTGGCCGACGAACCGCTATGGGAGACAGGTTATAACCGCACGATAGAGTTGGCCGACATGAAGGAGGGCGATGTGGCTGTGTATATGCTCGAACAATCGTTCTTTGAAATCTGCAATCGCCGGTTGGCCGGTACGTTGGTCCCGGTGTTCTCGCTGCGCTCCAAGGATAGTTTCGGCGTGGGCGATTTCGGCGACTTGAAGAAGATGACAGACTGGGTGAGCATCAGCGGACAGCGTGTGTTGCAGGTGTTGCCCATCAACGATACGACCATCACGCATACGTGGACCGACTCCTATCCTTACAGTTGCATCAGTGTGTTTGCCCTGCATCCGCAATATGCAGACCTGACACAGTTGCCACAGCTTAAGGATGAGAAGCTGAGGAAGGAGTTTGAAGAGAAGCGTCGGCAGCTGAACAGTCTGCCCCAGATAGATTATGTGCAGGTGAACGAGGCCAAGACGGCCTATCTGAAAGCGCTGTTCGGACAGGAAGGAGCGCAGGTGTTGGCATCGGACGGATTCAGGAAGTTCTTTGCCGAGACAGAGCAGTGGCTCGTACCCTATGCCCGGTATTGTCAATTACGCGACAGTCATGGTACGGGCGACTTCTCGCAGTGGCCCGACCATCGCCTGTGGGATGAACATGAGCGAAAGCATCTGAGCGATGCTGCCGACCCGGCTTTCGGCGGTGTGGCTTTCTATTACTATGTACAGTATATCCTCAATACACAGATGGCTGCCGTGCATGACTATGCACGCGCCAAGGGTGTTGTCTTGAAAGGCGACATTCCTATCGGGGTGAGTCGCTATGGGTGCGACGTATGGATGGAATCAAGATATTTCAACCTCGCCGGACAGGCGGGTGCGCCACCCGACGATTTCTCGGTGAATGGACAAAACTGGGGATTCCCCACCTATAACTGGGAAGAGATGCTGAAAGACGGGTGTGCCTGGTGGGAGCGTCGGTTCAGGAATATGCAGAAATTCTTTGATGCCTACCGCATTGACCATGTGCTGGGATTCTTCCGTATTTGGGAGATTCCGGTTGATTCGGTACATGGGCTACTCGGCCAGTTTGCTCCGGCTATCGGCCTGAGTCGCGAAGAGATAGAGGCTTATGGGCTGTGTTTCAGGGAAGAACGGTTCTTGAAGCCCTATATCACCGACGAAGTGATAGCCCGGAGGTTCGGAGACAAGGCCGAGGAAGTGAGACGACAGTATCTCTGGGAGATACGGAAGGGGGAATACGAGATGCGTCCCGAATACGATACTCAGCGGAAAGTGGAGACAGCCTTTGCCGAACGGACGGGCGAAAGCGACGAAACGATGCGCGAAGGACTTTATGCACTCATCAGCGATGTGCTGTTTGTGCGCGACAGGAAGAATGCCAATCTGTTCCATCCGCGCATTTCTGTACAGCTCGACTACACGTATAAGGCGCTGGATGAGGCAGGGCAGACGGCTTTCAACCGCATCTACGACGACTATTTCTATCGTCGCAACAATCAGTTCTGGTATCGGGAGGCGATGAAGAAGTTGCCCCGACTGGTGCAGGCCACGCGCATGATGACGTGTGCCGAAGACCTGGGCATGGTGCCGGATTGCGTGCCCTGGGTGATGGGCGAGCTCAAGATATTGAGTCTGGAAATCCAGAGTATGCCGAAAGAACTCTTCGTTCGCTTTGGCCATCTGAGCAGAAATCCATATCGCTCGGTATGTACCATCTCCAGCCACGACATGCCTACGCTGCGCCAGTGGTGGGATGAGGACACGGCCCGTACGCAACTCTATTACAACACCATGCTCTATCGGGGTGGGAGTGCGCCGCATCCGCTGCCCGGATGGCTGGCCCGCGAGATTATAGCGTGCCATCTGGCATGCCCCTCGATGCTCTGCGTGGTGTCGATACAAGACTGGTTGGGCATAGACGAGAAGCTGAGACTGGCCGATGCAGATGCCGAACGCATCAACATTCCGGCCAATCCGCATCATTATTGGCGCTATCGTATGCACGTGAACATAGAAGACCTCATGGAGAATGTGGACTTCATGGAAAATCTAAAAGAGTTAATAAGGCAGAGTGGGCGCTATTAAAGGCTGGCTCATAGGTAGGAGATGTATTCAATGAAGATAAAAGTAGTATTAGTCATGTTGCTGATGCCGGTGTTGGCATGGGCGCAGATGGTGACCTCGCCCGATGGGAATGTCGAGGTAAAGTTTTCGATAGACGGCGGTCGCCCGTGTTACGAGATGACGTATAAGGGACAGGCGGTGGTGCGGCCATCGCATTTGGGGTTGGAGTTGAGCAATTATCCCAGTCTGATGGAGCATTTCGAGATAGACAAGGCCGAGCAGTCGGCCTTCGACGAGACGTGGAAACCGGTGTGGGGAGAGGTGTCTCAGATTCGCAATCACTATAACGAGATGGCAGTGACTCTGCTGCAGACCGATACCAAGCGGCGATTGGTAGTGCGCTTCAGGGTGTACGACGACGGTATGGGATTTCGCTATGAGTTTCCCCGGCAAGAGGGTATGGATAATATCATCGTGAAAGAAGAGCATTCGCAGTTTGCCATGACGGGCGACCACACGGCTTACTGGATGCCGGGCGACTACGATACCGACGAGTATGAGTATCAGATATCCAGGCTGTCGGAGATTCGCTCGCTCATGAAGCAAGCCATTACGCCGAATGCTACGCAGACGCCCATCGGGCCGACAGCGGTGCAGACGTCGCTGCAACTGAAGACCGACAAGGGGCTGTATATCAATATTCACGAGGCGGCACTGGTGGACTATTCGGCCATGCACCTGGTGCTGGACGAGCAGACTATGATATTTGAATCGTGTCTGACACCCGATGCGAAGGGGCGTAAAGGCTATTTGCGCTGTCCGGCCACGTCGCCCTGGCGCACGGTGATGGTGAGCGATGATGCCCGAAAGATTCTGGCCTCGCACCTGATATTAAACCTGAACGAGCCGTGCAAGCTGGCAGATACGTCGTGGATTCACCCTGTGAAGTATATGGGTGTATGGTGGGAGATGATTACGGGTAAGAGTACGTGGAACTATGCCGACTATCAGGCCATCAGACTGGGGGAGACCGACTATACGAAGTTGAAGCCCACGGGGCGGCATGCGCCTAACAACGAGCGCGTGAAAGCGTATATCGACTTTGCCAGCAAGCATGGTTTCTCGCAGCTGTTGGTAGAAGGGTGGAACCAGGGATGGGAAGACACGTGGCAGAAGCAATATAACTACAGTTTCACGCAGTCGTACCCCGACTTCGACGTACCCATGTTGCAGGCCTATGCACGCGAGCACGGTATGAAGCTGATGATGCACCACGAGACTTCCTCGAGTGTAGTGAACTACGAAAGACAGCTGGAGGCTGCTTATAAGTTCATGGTAGACAATGGCTACGATGTGGTGAAGAGCGGCTATGTGGGCAATATCTTCCCAAACGGGGGACACCATTTCGACCAATGGATGATAGACCATTATCTCTACTGCGTGAAAGAGGCTGCCCGGCATCATTTGATGGTGAATGCCCATGAGGCTGTGAGACCGACGGGGCTGTGCCGCACTTATCCGAACATGATAGGCAATGAGTCGGCTCGCGGAACCGAGTTTCAGGCGTCAGAGGGCTGCACACCCAAGCATGTGACGATACTTCCGTTTACACGTTTGCAAGGTGGTCCGATGGATTATACACCCGGTATCTTCGAGATGGACGTGAATAAGGTGAATCCGGAGAGCCATGCGCGGGTGATGGCTACTATCTGTAATCAGCTGGCACTGTACGTAACGCTGTATAGTCCGCTCCAGATGGCAGCCGATTTGCCCGAAAACTATGAGAAATTTCCGGATGCTTTCAAGTTTATAGAAGATGTGGCTGTAGACTGGGACGACTCGCGCTATCTGGAGGCAGAGCCGGGCGAGTATGTCACGGTGGCCCGAAAAGCCAAGGGAAGCGAAGACTGGTTTGTGGGCAGTGTGGCTGGTAATCACGCGCACGAATCGCGGTTGAAACTGGATTTCCTGATGCCTGGCAGGCAATATGAGGCCACGGTGTATTGCGACGGAAAGAAGGCCGACTGGAAAACAAATCCTGCCGACTATACGATTAGGAAAATGAAAGTGAACAGCAAGAGCCTGCTGAAACTGCGGGCTGTGTCGGGTGGCGGTTATGCTATAGCAATAAAGGCTGTGAAATAAAAAAGCAGGCCAATCAGATTGATTGGTCTGACCGGCCTAATAGAGGAGCATCAATCCCGCAAAGGCAGCATAACCTATCATGCGGATGGGATTGATTTTGACGAATTTTGTTCCTACAAACGATGCTACAAAGAGCATCACGCTAATCCAGAACTTCCAGGGATTGGTCGGAGTGTAGAAGTTGTCGGGCGTCATGAGCAGCAACGTGGCGGCAGCAAGCAGTCCAACGACAGCCGGACGCAGCCCTGTGAACACACTCTGCACGAGGGGTGTGTGCATGTATTTCATGAACATCTTACTGATAAGGAGCATGATGATGAACGATGGGAGCACGAGTGCGAAGGTGGCTGTGGCCGAACCCAGCATAGACATGAGCGTGCCGTAGCCGGCGTTATGTATGGCTGTGTAACCGCAATAGGTGGCCGAATTGATGCCGACCGGGCCTGGGGTCATTTGACTGATGGCTATGACATTGGTGAATTCGCCCATTGTCATCCAGTGCCATTTGGTGACTACCTGACCTTGAATGAGCGAAATCATGGCATAACCGCCGCCGAATCCGAAGAGACCTATCTCGAAAAACGTGATGAAAAGGAATAGGAAAATCATTTATTCAGTGGTTTTAAGAAATTTACCATAGATATATCCGCCTAGTCCGGCAGCTATAATGATGTAGATGGGGTTCACGTTGAGTAGCCAGATAGCCAATGCACCAAGAATAGGAATCCAGCAGTTGGCGAGCGTAATATGTGCACTCTTGGCCAGATTGAAGGTGGGTACGGCTATCAGAGCAACGACAGCAGGACGGATTCCGGCAAACATGGCAGCAACGATGGGATTGTCCTGAAACTGATGGAAGAACATCGCGATGAGCAGGATAATCAGAAACGAGGGGAGAGCTGTGCCGAATGCAGTGCAGATAGCCCCTGGGGTGTTGCGCAGTTTGTAGCCGATGAAGATGCTGATGTTGATGGCGAAGACGCCGGGACAGCTCTGGGCGATGGCTATCAGGTCGAGAAATTCTTCCTTGCTCACCCATTTGTACTTGTCTACGACATCGGCTTCAATCATCGGTATCATGGCATAGCCACCACCGAAGGTGACGAGTCCGATTTTGAAAAATGTCTTGAATAGTGTTGTATACATCAGATGAATTTCTCTTGGAGGGCCAGCCTCCAAGAGAAATGAATTACAGTTTAATGATTATTGATTGGCAGAATGGGCAATTATCCACTTCTTGGCATTGACAAATGCCTCAATCCACGGTGTTACCTCGTCGTTCTTGCGCTCTTCAGGATACCAGGCATTCTGCCAAGGGAAGATAGCCCGTTCCAGATGGGGCATCATGGCCAGGTGTCGGCCATCGTTGCTACAGATACCGGCCACGTTGTAATCAGAGCCGTTGGGGTTGCCCGGATACTCTGCATAGTTGTATTTGGCAATGATATTGTAGTGGTCTTCGGGTTCGGGCAAATAGAACCGGCCTTCTCCGTGGGCCACCCATAGGCCGAGCTTGGAGCCGCTGAGCGAACCGAACATCACACTCTCGTTCTGTGGAATACTCAGGCCGAGGAACGAACTTTCAAACTTCTTCGACGTGTTATGGCAAAGATGTGAGCGGTGTTCGTGTTCGGGATTGATGAGATTGAGCTCTACCATGAGCTGGCAACCGTTGCAGATACCGAGCGATAAGGTGTCTTTGCGGGCATAGAACTTGTCGAGTGCCTCTTTGGCCTTGGGATTGTAGAGGAACGCTCCGGCCCATCCTTTCGCACTTCCAAGTACGTCGGAATTGGAGAAACCACCGCAGAAGACAATCAGGTTGACGTCTTCGAGTGTCTCGCGACCGCTGATAAGATCGGTCATCATCACGTCCTTGACATCGAAGCCGGCCAGATACATGGAGTAAGCCATCTCGCGTTCGCCGTTAGTTCCTTTCTCGCGGATGATGGCAGCCTTGATTCCTGACGCTTCACGGCGGTCGGCGCTGAGGCCATATTGGGCTAATGTACCTTGGAAGTTGGCCGGGAATCGTACTTCGACAGGTTGCTTCTTGTAGTTGGTGTAGCGTTTCTTGGCCATTCCGTTCATGCTCTGCTTGCGGTCGAGCAGGTAAGAGGTCTTGTACCAGGTGTCGCGTAGGGCATTGATATCGAACGTGTGTTCCCATTCATTTTTCTTCACTACGAGGGTACGTTCGTTGGGAGTGGGATATCCTATCTTGGCAAATGCCACGCCCATATCGTCCATGAAGGCCATGAAATCGGCCTTATGCTCGTCGGAGACCTGAATGACTACCCCCGGATTTTCGGCAAACAGATTCTTCACAACGTCGTTGCCGCCCAGATTGTAGAGGTTGATGCGCATACCACCAGTAGTATTTGCGAATGTCATTTCGAGCAATGTAGTAATCAGACCACCTGCTGAGATGTCGTGACCTGCCATAATCCATCCGCGACGAATGAGTTCCTGGATAGCATTGAAGCAGTCTGTGAAGTATTCAGCATTCTTCACTGTGGGTACATCGTCGCCAATCTTGTTGAGGCTTTGGGCAAAGGCGCTTCCGCCAAGGCGTTGCTCGTCGAAGCTGAAATCAATATGATAGAGACTTGAATTCTTGTCGTTGACCAGCACCGGGCTTACGACTTTGCGAATATCGCTGACCTCTCCGCCACTGGAAACAATGACAGTACCCGGAGAAATAATCTTTTCGCCGTTGGGATATTGCTGTGTCAGTGAGAGGGAATCCTTGCCGGTGGGGACGTTGATGTGTAGTTCGCAGCAGAAATCGCTCAGTGCTTTCACAGCAGCATAGAGTCGGGCGTCTTCTCCTTCCTGCGAACGACAGGGCCACATCCAGTTAGCCGACAGACTCAGACTGTCCATGCCATCGGCCAAAGGTGCCCAGATGATGTTGGTAAGAGACTCTGCTACGGCAAGCACACTACCTGCTTCGGGATTGGCCAACCCTGCTTGGGGAGCGTGTCCCAATGCTGTTGCGATGCCTTTGTGGCCACGATAGTCGAGTGCCACGACTCCACAGTCTGATAAGGGTAGCTGTATCTGGCCTTGGCCTTGCTGGCGTGCAATCTTACCTGTGACCGAGCGGTCTACCTTATTGGTCAGCCAGTCCTTGCATGCAACGGCTTCCAGCTGCATTACACGGTTCAGATAATCGTCGATTTTGTCGGTTGCATCGTATTCTACATCGCTGTAATGGCGCTCCTTGGTGTTGTCTTTCATGATGGTCTTGGGCGAATGACCGAACATCTGTGCCACATCCAGGTCGAAGGGTTTTACGCCGTCGCCCTGTCTGAAAGAGAAGTGAGCATCGCCGGTAGTCTCACCTACGACGTACATGGGGGCACGTTCGCGCTCAGCTATCTTCTTGACATGTTCCAAGTGAGCCTCGTCGATGAGCAGTCCCATACGTTCCTGACTCTCATTGGCGATGATTTCTTTTGCGCTCAGCGTCTTGTCGCCGATGGGAAGACGGGTCATGTCTATCTCTCCACCGCACTCTTCCACAAGTTCAGACAGGCAGTTCAAGTGGCCGGCAGAACCGTGGTCGTGGATGCTGACCACCGGATTGGTATCTTCTTCTACCAACGCGCGCACCAGATTATAGGCACGCTTCTGCATCTCTGGGTTTGCGCGCTGCACGGCATTCAGCTCGATTCCGTTGCTGTACCGCCCCGTATCTACGGACGATACCGAACCACCACCGAGGCCGATGCGATAGTTGTCGCCACCCACCACAACCACCTTGTTGCCCGGTTGCGGTTCTTTCTTCAGGCAGTCGCGCTTCTTTCCGTAGCCCACACCGCCTGCCAACATGATTACTTTATCATAGGCATACTTCTCTCCATTCTCTTGATGTTCGAACGTTAGGAGCGAACCTGTAATCAGGGGTTGACCGAATTTGTTTCCGAAATCGCTGGCACCGTTACTTGCCTTAATCAATATTTGTTCTGGAGTCTGGTATAACCATTGCCTTACGGGAAGTATATCTTCCCAGTCGCGTTGCACATCGGCCTGTCCGTTGTCATCTTTCAGGCGTGGGTAAGCAGTCATGTAGACAGCTGTTCCGGCAATAGGCCATGAGCCTGTACCACCTCCCATGCGGTCGCGAATCTCGCCCCCTGTACCAGTGGCAGCCCCATTGAAAGGCTCTACCGTAGTGGGGAAGTTGTGTGTCTCGGCCTTCAGAGAGATGACACTCTCAATATCCGACACACGGAAATAATCGCTTGTAGACTGGTCGGCAGGTGCAAACTGCTCGATGGTAGGGCCTTGCGAGAAAGCCACATTGTCTTTGTAGGCCGATAGAATCTTGTTCGGATTCTCCTGGGTGGTCTTCTTGATCATGGCAAAGAGCGATGATTCCATCTCTTTACCGTCGATAATGAATGTTCCACCGAATATCTTGTGGCGGCAATGCTCAGAGTTTATTTGTGCAAAGCCGAATATTTCAGAATCGGTAAGAGGGCGTCCGTTCTGCTTCTCGATGGTATGCAGATATTCCATCTCTTCCTTAGAGAGTGCCAGACCTTCGCTCTCGTTGAACGCTTCGAGGTCTTCTACATGCTTGATAGGCTCCGGCTGATGGTTTACTGTGAACACATCTTGGCCTATTCCCTTATACATGCGCTGTAGCATAGGGTCGTGTTCGGCTTCTTCTGTGTCTACAGGGAAGTATTCCTCAATACGCGAAATGCCGTTAAGACTCATATTCTGGGTAATCTCAACGGCATTCGTACTCCAAGGGGTAATCATTTCGCGGCGCGGTCCGACAAAGAAACCGTCCAAATGCTGGGTTTCTACCAGGCTGGCATCGCCATAGAGCCAGCACAGTGCATCTACTTCGCCTTGAGATGGTTGGTGGTCTATCTCTGTGGCAATTACACTCTTAGAAGGAGTTCTGAAAAAAAGAATCATACTATCAGTATATTATATATAGGTGATTTATTCCAGTTGCAAAGATAGTGGAAAATAAGAGGAATACAAAGGAAAATCAATTTTCTTTCCTTTGTATTCCCTAAATGCCGCTTTCGATGCGGTGATTGTTTCTTGATTTTGCAAGGCTTGCTGCCTGGCGATATATAACCTTCGGGCTAGCGGGCTGTCGATAATGGCTCGACGTGTCTGCTGCCCGTTGGATGTTACTCTTTCTCCGGTGCTTTGTCAATCAGGTCCATAAACTGATCGAGCTTCGGAGTAATGATAATCTGGGTGCGACGGTTGCGTTGCTTGCCCAATTCTGTGTCGTTACCGGCAATGGGGTTGTATTCGCCACGGCCACCGGCGGTGAGACGCTTGGGCTGAACGCCATAGTGGTCTTGCAGATATTGCACCACCGAAGAAGCACGCAGGGCACTCAAGTCCCAGTTGTTGCGGATGTTCTTCATCTGTGGCGAATCTGTATTCACGGGTACGTTATCGGTATTACCCTCTATCAGCACGTCGTAATCCTTGTAGTCCATGATAATCTTGGCAATCTTGCTGAGTGTCTCGGCAGCCCGGTCGTTGATTTCATAGCTTCCGCTCTTGTAGAGCATGTTGTCGGCCAAGGAGATATATACCACGCCTTTCAGTACCTGTACGTCTACCTCTTTCAACTCTTCTCTGCTCAGCGAGCGAGTCAGGTTGTTGGTCAGCACCATGTTCAGCGAGTCGCTCTTGCTCTTCACCTCTACCAGATGGCGGATGTACTGGTTGCTCTCGTTGATTTGGTCTACCAGTTTGGAGATATTGATATTGTTGGAGTTGGCATTGGTCAGACTCTTGTCGAGCGACGATTGCAGGTCGGCATTAGCCCTACGTTGCTGGTCCAGCTGGTCTTGCAATGTGCTCACGCGTGCATTGGCAGCTGCCAGTTGCTCCTTGGTATTCTGATAATTGGCAGTAAGTTCGCGATTCTCGTTTTGGCAGTTTACCAATTCCTTCTTACTGGCACAGCTGGTTACCAATAGTCCGGCAGCAAACATCACGAGTATAAATCCGTTCTTTTTCATAATCTATCTAAGTTTTAGTTGTTTAGAATGTACAAATATATGACTTACAGTAGCAATGTGTGAGAAACCGCAGTGGCTTTTAGGTTCTTTTAACCTGAACACGCTGGTTTTTAAATTATTAGACAAATCACCGCTTATAATTCTTCCAACAGATGTGTACAGGCATCTTCTATCAGGTCGAGGGCATGGTCGAAGTCGGCCATTGTCCCATAGTAAGGGTCGGGGATAGTCTCTGACCGATGCTCCTGAAGGTAATCGGCCAGCCGTTTCACTTTGTTTCTTTCGGCATCGGTGCGTGCCATTTGGGTGATGATGCGGTAGTTCTCGTTGTCCATTACGTAGATATGGTCAAATTGCGAGAAGTCGGTCGTCTGGAATTGTCGGGCATGATGGTCGAACTGATAGCCTCGGTTCGCCCCGGTCTGGCGCATACGTGCATCGGGCAACTGCCCAATGTGCCAATCGCCTATACCGGCAGAGTCTATCAGGATTTCTTTTTCGCGTCCCGCTTCTTTTACCAGATGTTTCATCACTCCGTCGGCTGCCGGACTCCGACAAATGTTGCCGAGACAGATAAACAGTATCTTCTTCATAGTTGCAGAGATAATGCAAACGAGCGCTATGAGAACCTTTTCTCATATAGCCGAGTGCAGATTATCTTATGCAAAGATACGAAAAACTTCTGAGAAACTTTTCTTTTCTGGTGTGGCGTATTCGGATGAAAATCCTTTCTTAAATGAGTTTTGCTGGAAGACATGCAAGTCTCTGAGGGAATATAGATAGAGATATAAATAGATGTTTCGTATGAAAAAGTGGCAAAATTACACATTATTCATATGAAAAAAGTGTAATATCGTCATTTCTTCATACGTATTGTCTTGTTGTTCTTTTTATTTTTTGATGATGAAAAAGCCAAACTGATTTATTTCTTCATAAATGATTAATTCAACTTTTCATGCACTTAAAAAAACTGCAAGGCCTCGGCAGCATCGCTGCAAAGGCCGGACAGCATTGCTGCGGAGGCTAGGCAGTAACGCTGTTTGGGCTTTGCAGAAAATCTTGTTTTATATCAATAAAAGTGTGAAATCGTAATATTTATGGTTTGAATAGTGTGAGATTCATTTCTTTTTCGTTATATTTGCATCCGTATTTAACTCAAGAATAATATGAAAAGAATTTTATTATGGATGTTGGCAGTGTGCATCTCAATAGTTTGCAACGCCAAAAATGATGTGTCTGATATCTACGGACAGTATAGCGGAAAGATGAATATAACCACTACAGGGACATCAAAGAATGTGATTTATGCCCTTGAAAAAGGAACGAATGACGGGACAGTGAAACTGACATTGAAGGGATATGATATTGGCAGAAATCCTTTTGGCGATATTGTACTGGATAATGTGCCTGTAAATCAGACAGCCGAAGGGTATGAATTTGGTAAAGTAGAGGGAAGAAATGTTGAAGCTCTTTTGACAAAGAATGGGCAGAAATTGAGTGCAAACCTTACATTATCGCTCGAAGGAACTGCCAATGGAGTGAAAGGGGATGAGCTGTCAGTAGCTCTGAAGATATATCTTCTAGGTGATATTCATACCAAATTCACAGGTAAGAAAGTGAGTACGGGCATTTCAGCAATACAGGGCGACACCTGGAAAGCAGATGTATATTATGATATAACAGGGCGCAGGGTGGCTAAACCAACTAAGCGCGGCATCTATATTGTCAACGGCAAGAAGGTGCTGATACCATAAAGTAAGAGGGTATTCTGATACTCTCTTACCTCTTACTTATTATCTTTTACCTTTTCTCTATATGCCCAGTCCGTCGGAAAACGACACGTCGAGGGCTTTGCTCTGCAATAGTTTAGAGTGAGGAGGGACACTGTGGGTCACCCAAATGTTACCGCCGATGATGGTATCGTGGCCGATGGTGATGTGCCCCAAGAGCGTGGAGTTGGAGTAAATGGTTACGTTATCCTCTAGAACAGGATGACGCGGTGTGTCGACATGCTGTGCGAAGCCCTTGCTATCGAGCTTGAAATTCTTCGAGCCGAGCGTTACGCCTTGGTACAATGTGACGTGGTTGCCGATGACGCAGGTAGCCCCGATAACCACACCTGTGCCATGATCGATGGAGAAATACTCACCGATGCGTGCGCCTGGATGTATGTCGATGCCCGTAGCGGCATGGGCTTGCTCGGCGATGATACGGGGAATGACTGGCACACCCATGCGTAACAAGTCGTGGGCCACGCGATAATGGGTCATGGCTTCGATGACGGGATAGCAGAATATCACCTCGCTATAGGTGTTGACAGCTGGGTCGTTGGCGTAGATAGCCTTGACATCGGTGTAGAGCATGTGCTTGATTTGGGGCAGATGGTCGATGAAGTGGTAGGCCAGTTGCTTCGAACGCATCATCAGGCAGTCGTCGTCGCAACAGTCGTCATACTGTAGGGCGAGGGCTATCTGCTTGCGTAGCAGTTGCAGCAGTTGCTCCATATTCACGCCGATATGGTAGGAGCGGAGGTTTTCATCGCTCTGCCGTTTGTCGAAAAAGCCAGGGAATACTATCTTCTTGACCAATGTGATGATTTCGCGAACGGCATCTACCGATGGCAGCAGCACTTCCTTGGCAGGCAACATGCGCTGCTCGTCGTCAGAAACTTGCGTCAGCAACCTCACATTCTTTTGAAAAACCTCGTCTAGTGTCATCTTCTTATCTGTTAGATGAGGGTGTGACAGGTTGTATGAGCCATTTGGTGACACCCTCTTGATTGGCTCTGCAAAGTAACAATTAAAAATTGAAAAACAGATACATCGGGCCGAAAAACTATCGACGTGTGGCCTGTATGGCCTCTGTAGATACAGCTTGTTCCATCATTTTGCCATAATCTATCTTTGTGCGGACGAGTTCTGGACGATTGTAGGTGTACATGAACGAACCGTAATAGTGCGGGTCGCGCTGTGGCAGGATGAACGGTTTGGTAGCCCGGCCGGTCTTCGGGTCGAAGTGTGAGAAGTAGGGGCGTGCCCACAGACCGTCGCCCCGCTTGCTGCTGAAGGTAAACCATCGGCCACTGGACGACCAGCAGTGCCAGCTGTCTACGTTGTTGCTGTTGACTTCGGAGAGTGGACGGGCCTTGCCGGTAGTCATATCGAGCAGCCAAAGGTCGCTTTCTGGATGCCAGATGGAGAAGTTACCATAGGCCGATAGGGTGAACATGAGGTAGCGACCGTCGGGTGATGCTACGGGGAAAGAGACCGACTTGCCTTGAGCTGAAGCCGGAAAGACCACTTGCAGGGAGTCCAAATGTCCTGTCTGTTTGTTGAAGCGGACGCTGCATAGATCGTAGCGAATGCTGTCGAGACGCAACTGGCGGTCCATAGCCTTGGCCCTACAGAAGTAGAGGGTCTTGCCGTCAGGTGCCCAAAATGGGAATGTCTCGTAGTAAGTGTCGTTGTAGACGATGGAGTCGGTGAACGTCTGATGCTTCTCAACATCGTATATCATGAGGTCGGCGGCAAGGTCGGAAACCTCGATGGGCTTCGTTCCTGCCGAGTGGAAGAACTGCTGTACTTCGTTGGAAGAGAAGGCTATGTAGCGTCCGTCGGGATGCCAGGAAGGATAGGTTGCACCTCGTTTGAATCCTTCGGGCTTGGGTTCTATCTTCTCGATGTGCCCGTTGCGATAGATGATAGTGCCTCCCTGCTTGCCACGGATGTGTACCATCATCTTGTCAGACGAGTGCTGACTGAATGAATGGCAGTTGATACACTGGTGGTTGAAGTTGGAGTTTTCCATCACAGGCGACTGCTCGAAAGTACTTAGGTCGCGCTGATAGATACCCATCTCGTTCCATAGTTCGTAGCCGGGATAGAGTAGTCGGTAGACCATATAGCTGTCGATGGAGTCGGGCGATACCGTATTGACAAGGTCGCGATAGCGTGTCCACTTGCCATCTTGCTCTACACTGATTCTGAAGTATACCTGTTTGCCGGCCGCCTGTGCCAGAAATGGCTTCCAATCGTCTAGCGGAATGTCGACGGCAGGCTTGTCGTCTTGCACGAGGATGGTTGCTTCTTGTCCCACAATGCCAATCTCTGTCTGGTAGGCATCGCCTTTCTGCTGTATTTCGAAGTTCATAGGGGCGATGTTCACAGGCATGGTTATGTCGGTGTAGTCAGGATATATGGCTGGCGTCTTGTACGAAATGCTGTCGGGCTGATGGTAGGATGTGCATGCCGAGAGGAGCAGCAGGGCCAGCGATATGATGGAAATAGGATGTTTCATGATTATAATTGTTTGACTCCTTTCAACTCTGTAGCTTGGTTTTTGTCTTGAAGCACGGAGCTGCCATAAGGACTGATGAATTGTAAATAGAACCAATAGGTGTGTCCAAATTCGCTCTGTAGCAGGGCCATATCGCGTTGCTGGACGAGTTGATAGAATTGCTCGAAACGCTGTTGGGTCTCTATGGATACGTCATAGCCTACTGCCGCGAAAGTCTGTGCATCGACTCCGGTCTTGTAGACCATCAAAGCCTCTTCAAAGAGAGGTGGCATGGCAGGGTAGGAGAACTCCTTCATCATCTTTAAATTCTCTGCAAAGCGCACCACATGGTTGCTCAATAGCAGTTGACACATCAGGTATTCGAACGCCATGCGGTTTTTAGGGTCGTGGCGGAGTACGTTTTCCAGTTCCGGACCGATATTCAGAACGTTGGAGAAGCGTGCAGGATGGTCGGTGACATGTTTCAAAGCATTGTGCAGACCAGGCACGATACCATTGTCACGATAGGCTTCTAGCTGGCGGGCTTCGTCGCGATAGAACAGCGACTGGCCCAGTTTGTTGATGAACATCTGTGCTACCCGCGGTCGGCCGATGGCAATATTGTAGCGTGCAAGGTTACGGAGATGGGGGGCAGTCTCGCCCCATACCACCATGGCCTCGAACTCCCAACGCTGTGCTTCGTTCAGATGGCCAAGCTGTTCGTACAGATAGTGGCCGTATTCGCTTTCCCTGCTGTTGCTGTTCCAGGGCAAGTACAGCTCTTTAACTCCGCCAATAGGGGCATAGTCTAGGAGGTGCTGGGGGAGCATACCTAAATGGTAGAGGGCCATATTGCGGAAGTAAGAGAAGAACTGATTGCTCTTCCCTTGCTGCAAGTAGCGGTTGCTGTAGTCCAATACTTTCTCCCATTCACCTTTTTGGGCGTAGTGTTCGGTCTTGAGCATGATTCCCTCTTTGGGATTATATTGGTGTACGAAGACGGTATAGGCTATGATAGAATATCCCACCAAGCAGCCAATAGGTAGCAACAGCCACTTCCTCTGGGTAGGAATGGGGGCGCGATAGATGGGAAAAATGGGGCGAATCCACTGGATGATTTGCAAGATGAGGCAAATGGCACACAATATAAGGAGGGTCAGGATGATGAGATCGAGATTGTGTGAGGTGGTTTCGGAATAAATAAGGAGTGCTATCGAAGGGGTGACCGATAGCTGTAGGAGTGCCAGTCGTGGTGCGATGAGGGTGAGAATACGTTCGCAACAGGCGTAGATGGCGGTGAGAATGAGTGCCATGACCAGTGCACCCAGCCACGGATAATAGAAGAATTGGATGACAAAATCTGTCAGATAGGAAACGAAACCAGTCTTTGAGATGGCATGGTTGAAGTAGTCGGCCGTGTAAAGAAATAGATGATGCTGCTCATGATAGCACAATACGTCGGCCAATGTGCCTTGGTAAACATAATAAAAGATGATGAGCAGTATCAGCATCACCGCATAATGAAGACGTTTCATAAGCAACAGGATTTGATGAGAAAGTGACGGTAGGAGTCTTTGCGAGACTCTCTGCCGTCACTTATGTAGATATTAAACGTTACAATCGTTATTTAGAATAGCCCGGATTCTGGGTCAGGTTCGGGTTCAGGTCGATTTCTTTCTGTGGGATAGGATACAGGATGTTGTGGTCGTCGTAGTGTCCGTCTCTCACTTTTACGCGTATTGCATCCTTGTCCTGAGAGTAAAGTATGCAAATCTTACCGCCGTCCTTGGGATCAGCAGTGCTGGAATCAACGAGCTTGTAGGTCAATCCGTAGAACGGAGCATTCAAGACTTTCTTGGCAATACCCCAACGGCGGATGTCCCATTGACGGTGTCCACCTTCCAAAGCAAGCTCTACACGGCGCTCGTTATGGATGCGTTCGCGCAGGTCAGCCTGTGTCGCACAATAGGTAGGTTTGCTGGCATCGGTCTTCTGGAGAGCCGGCATACCGACGCGGGCACGTACCTGATTCACTGCATCGAAGGCAGACTGATCGAGCGGTTGCAATTCGTTCTGGGCCTCAGCATAGGTGAGCAGCACCTCAGCATAGCGCAGAATCTTGTAGTCTGTATCCATATGCCAGCCTGTAGTCTGTGGGTCTACAGTCGGGTCGAGCCACTTCTGCTGGTTGTAACCGGTTGCTGTGGCATCGCCATGTTGCCCCATACCTGTGGGATAGCAAGATTTTAAAGGAGCTACCTTCAAAGTTGCACCGTACATGGATTCGCCATCGTGCATGACAACAGTTTCCAAACGGGGGTCGCGATTCTCGAAAGGTTTGCTGGGATCATAGGTCTTCGACTTGGCAATAGGAGCACCATCCTTGTCTTCGAAAGCATCGACAAGACTCTGGGTGGGGTTCAGACCACCCCAACCGATTGTCGGGAATGCTTCCCAACCTATGAGATACCAGTCTTGCTTGTAGCCCAGGAACTGCTTCTTGATGACAGTTTCCTTACAACCATCGTCGGTCGAGGCCCAGAACAGCTCTTTATACTTGCCTGTGTTACCCTTGTCGTAAAGTTCATATACGCCTAGATCCATCACAGCCTTGGCCGCATCGCGAGCCGTCTTCCAGTCGTTCTGGCTCAAAGCGGCACGAGCCTTCATAGCCAATGCACCACCCTTGGTGATACGTGCATCGTCTGCGCCGGTCCATTCCTTGGGAAGATTGGCGGCAGCATAGTCGAAGTCTTCAAGGACGTGCTTGTAAACTTCAGCCTTAGGAGTACGCTTGATGCCCTTCTGATCTTCCAGAGTAAGGGGTGAATCAGTGTAAGGAACATCGCCAAACTGACGAATCAGCTGGAAATACTGGTAAGCACGGAAGAAGCGAGCCTGCGCCATTGCCTGTGCTTTCTGAGCGTCGGACATGCTCTCTACAGTAGGTACATACTTCAAGATGACGTTGGTCTGGCGAATAGTAGTGTAGTTACTGCTCCATCCGAAGTCCTGCGGGTCGTAAACACCCTTGGCCACATTGCTCTCAGACCATTTGATACCGTGTACGGCATCGTCAGAGTTGATGGCCTCGTCGATGACTCCGATGAGA
The DNA here is from genome assembly GCF_055381405.1 of Prevotella mikamonis. Classification (NCBI taxonomy): domain Bacteria; kingdom Pseudomonadati; phylum Bacteroidota; class Bacteroidia; order Bacteroidales; family Prevotellaceae; genus Prevotella; species Prevotella mikamonis. The sequence goes on along the minus strand of NZ_AP035785.1, from coordinate 1,756,506 downwards.
CCATCTGGATGCCATTCGGGAGAGCATGTGTATAATTCGTTAACAGCTTTGACAGCATCGTCGTTCGATTTCCAGTAGCTGGCGTCTGAAAGCTGTTCAATAGGTGTTCTATCCAAGTCTGTGCACGAAGTGAAACCGAGCACAAGGAGCGCACCTGCAATATATAGTTTTTTCGTTTTCATGTGTATCATGTTTTATGTTAGAATGAAACTTTCAGTCCAAAAGAAATCTTCTTCACGTTAGAATAGAATGCACCACGGCCATCGAATGGAGCTTCAGGGTCGATACCGTCAAGGCTGTCGAACGTGAGGAGGTTCTCACCCGACATGAATACCTTGGCATTGCTCAAGCCCAACTTGCCAATCAGGCTCTTTGGCAAGGTGTAGCCGAGGGTGATATTCTTCAAACGTACGTAAGAAGCATCTTCCAACCAGAATGAAGAAGTTGCGAAGTTGGTCTGCGAGTTACGAGTCAGGCGTGGGTAGGAAGCATTGTGATGCTCCGGTGTCCAACGGTCAAGATGACGCTCAAGCACCTTTCCACTGTTGAAGAATGCGTAGGCAGCTTCACCCGTGAAGTAGGCATCTACGTCGAAAGCACTCTGCCACAACATCATCAAGTCGAAGTTTTTGTAGTACAGGTTGATGTTCAGACCGCCTGTCCAGCTTGGGAAGTTCTTACCGATAACCTTGCGGTCGGCAGCTGTAATCTTGCCATCGTCGTTGAAGTCTTTGTATCTGATATCGCCGACTTTCTCCTGATTGGTGCGCTTCGGACCTTTGGCCAGCTCGTCAGCTGTATTGAAGTAGCCGTCGGCTACGTAGCCGTAGAATGCTCCGATAGGATGACCTTCGAGATACCAAATCTTGTCATTGCTTGAAGGACCTTCTGTTCCACTCATGTCTACAATCTCGTTGTGAACGTAAGAGATATTCATGTTGACAGAGTAACGGAAGTCTTTGTTGATGCGGTTGTTGTGGAAGAGGTTCAAGTCGAAACCTGTATTCTCTACGCTACCGGCATTCTGGTAGGGAGCTTCCATACCGATGACGCCCTGAATCGGAAGTTGCAGCAACATGTCGTTGGTCTTCTTCTTGTAGAGGTCAAGCTCAAATCCGAACTTGTTGTCCAGGAATCCGGCTTCGATACCAAGCTCGTAGTTGGTCACCGTAGCCCACTTCAGGTCGCTGTTCACGTAGCGTGACTCGTGAGTAGTGGTTGTCAGAGTGCTGCCCAATACGCTTGTGCCGTAAGAGTAAGTAGGGATGGCTGGGTAAACATTGTCGGCAGCCAATTCCTCGTTACCGGTCTTACCCCAGCCCAGACGCACCTTCAAGTTGCTGATCCAAGGTGCGCCGTTCTTGATGAACTGCTCTTCAGAGAGTCTCCAAGCTGCCGATACAGCAGGGAAGTAACCCCAACGATTGGCCTTGGGGAAGATAGAAGAACCGTCGGCACGCATGTTGGCCTCGAAGAGATACTTGTCGTCGAAGTCGTACTGGATACGACCGAAGTATGAACGACGGCCGGTATCGTATCCACCGTCTTCGTTCTTCTGGCCGTCAGAGTCGAGTGTGTTCAGCGATTCCTGCAAGTCGTTGCTGCCACCACCCTGTCGGCTGGCCTTCGTATAGCGATAGTTGTAGTCTACCTGCTCGTAACCCAGCAAGGCATTCACGGTGTGATGCTTGGCAAAGGTCTTCATGTAGTTGGCCAGCAACTGTGTGGTGTACCAGTTCCAGTTGTAGTAGTTGTGCGCTGCTTCGCGTACGCCGGAGTTGGCAATCTGGTTGCCCTGACCGTATATGAAGCTGTTCTTGAAGTTACGATAGTCCTGGTTGTCGTGGCGAATGTTGTAGAGCGCCTTCAGGCTGAGGCCTGCGATGGGGCGAACTTCCAGATATGCCGTACCGAAGAACTGTGTATCGTATCTCTTCATCGAACCGGTCTGCTTGCCAGAGAGAGCCACAGGGTTTTCCATACCGTTGTAGTTGAACGAGCCATCCTTATTATATATAGGATAGGTAGGCGGTATGCGGTTCACGTGCTGAACCAGTGCAGCTGCACTCTTGTATGAGTCTTCGGTGATACCGCGGTAGGCCGATGCGTTCAGACCTATTGACAGCCAGTCGGTCAGCTTAGAGTCGATGTTCATACGACCGTTGTAGCGGTTGTAGCTACGGCTGTGTGTCATACCGTCCTGATAGGTGTAACCCAGCGAACCCATGTAAGTGGTGTTCTGCGTGCCACCGGAGATAGCCACATTGTGCTGTGTCTCTATCGCGCTCTTCTTGAAGGTAGCGTCGTACCAGTCAGAGTTTGGATGGCCGATAGGGTCGCTACCGTCGCGGAATTTCTGGATGTCTTCCTCTGAGAATGGAGCTTTTGCGTTTGGATTCTCGTTGAGTGTAGCCTCGTTATACAGCATGGCATAGTCGGCAGCACCTAAGAACTTGAAGTGGTCGGTAGGCGATGTGAACGATACCAGGCCAGAGTAATCCACGCGAGTCTTCTGTCCGTTCTGTCCCTTCTTGGTAGTAATCACGATGACACCGTTGGCAGCTTGCACACCGTAGATGGCAGCTGAGGCAGCATCCTTCAATACAGATACCGACTCGATGTCCTGTGGGTCGATGTTGTTCATGGAGCCTGGCACACCGTCGACGATTACCAATGGGCTGGCAGCGTTGATAGAGTTTTGGCCACGGATGGTGATACTACTGTTCTGTGCACCAGGTTCACCAGTGCGCTGAATGGCTGTTACACCCGACATAGTACCTGCCAAGGCCGATGATACGCTCGATACCGGGCGGCTGGACAATGCTTCGGAGTTGATAGAAGTAACCGAACCGGTGAGGTTGGCCTTCTTCTGTACGCCGTAGCCCACGACAACTACTTCGTTGAGCGACTGCTGGTCTTCGCGCAGCTGAACATTGTAAGTAGTCGTACCGCTCTTCACGGTGATGGCTTGCTGTGTGAATCCCACGTACGTAATCTTCAGTACGGTTCCTGGAGCAGCGTTCAGTGTGAACTTACCGTCGATGTCGGTAACGGTTCCGACAGCTCCACCATTCAGGAATGTAACTGATGCTCCAACAATAGGTTCGCCAGACTCGTCGGTAATCGTACCCGAAATCTGGTGCTTCTGCTGCTGCACACTGGCTACAGCGGCAGCACTTGTTGTGGCAAACACGTTGATGGGAGTGAAAGTGAGAAGTCCTACAGCGAGGTTAGCTGCAAAACATCCTTTCCCGAAATGCGAAAGATTTCGCTTGTTTTTTAATGCCATAATAAAAGATATTAGATATAGATGTTATATATACTTTGCTGGTAAAAGCGATTTTGGTGAATAGTTATACGTTTTTTTTGTATAGGCTTGATTGATGATGGCAAAAATAGTACTTTATTATATCATATCCAAATTTATCTTAATTAATTTGTAATTTCCTTGTAATAATGGAGATTTAAATAGGGGTAAATGCTGTTTTGCACACTTATTAAGATGTACGGATGGTAATTGCGAGGTTATTTCAAAAACTGCAAAGGCCAGGCAGCAACACTGCCGAGCCTTTGCAGCATTGCTGTTTGGCCCTTGCAGCACTGCTGCCAAGGCTCTGCAGTAAATGGAGGACGGGTGAGTAGGGGGAAGAAGTAGGCTCGTAGGGGATGTTAGAGAAGTAAGGACAAGGTGGAATTTTGAGAAAAATGCGTGCCGGTCTCTGCTTGATTCAACAAAAAATAGTATTTTTGTGCATAGATTGCAACGATGAAAAACAATGGAAATGAATAGAATGTCGTTGGCTGCCGGAGCGTTGTCGCTGGTGGCTGTAGTGCCTTCTTACGCGCGTAAGGGGCAGAAGCCGAATATCATCTACATTATGTGCGATGATATGGGGTATGGCGATTTGGGGTGTTATGGGCAGCGTAACATCGCTACACCATATATAGATGGTATGGCGCGCGATGGTATGCGGTTTACGCAGGCTTATGCCGGAGCGCCGGTGAGTGCGCCTTCGCGGGCTTGTTTTATGACGGGGCAGCATGCCGGGCATACGCTTGTACGTGGCAATAAGGAGTATTGGGCGCAGAGTGCGCGGGTGATGTACGGGCAGAATGAGGATTACAGTGTCGCGGGGCAGATGCCTTACGACCCCAGCCATGTAATCATACCGGAGATACTGCGTGCCAACGGCTATACCACGGGCATGTTTGGCAAGTGGGCCGGGGGCTACGAGGGTTCGGTGTCTACGCCCGATAAGCGCGGTGTAGACGAGTTTTTTGGCTATATCTGCCAGTTCCAGGCCCATCTGTATTATCCCAATTTCTTGAATAAATATAGTCGTTCGGCCGGCGACACGGCTGTGTCGCGCGTGGTATTAGAGAACAATATACAGTTCCCGATGTATGGTAAGGACTATCGGAAACGACCGCAATACTCGGCCGACCTGATACATCGCGAGGCTATGAAATGGCTCGACAGGCAAGAGCAGGGACGTCCGTTCTGCGGTATCTTTACCTATACGCTGCCTCATGCCGAGTTGGTGCAGCCCGACGATTCGCTTCTGGAGCATTATCGGGGTAAGTTTTTTGTGGATAGGACGTGGGGTGGCAGTCGCAATTCGCGCTACAATGCCACTGAACACACGCATGCGCAGTTTGCAGCCATGATCAGTAGGCTCGACAAGTATGTGGGCGAGGTGTTGGCAAAGTTGAAGGAGAAAGGGCTTGACGAGAATACCGTCGTCATCTTTACCTCTGATAACGGGCCTCACGAGGAGGGAGGTGCCGACCCTGCATTCTTTGGTCGGGATGGCAAGTTGCGTGGATTGAAGCGCCAGTGTTACGAGGGTGGCATCCGCGTTCCGTTCATCGTGAGGTGGCCCGGACATGTGAAGGCGGGGCAGGTGAGCGACGAGATGATAGCTTTCTACGACCTGATGCCTACATTCTGCGATTTGGCTGGTGTGAAAGATTATAAGCGCAAGTATGCCAATCGTGGTAAGAAGACGGATTATTTCGACGGCATCTCGTTTGTACCGACTCTCTTGGGTGGCGAGCAGAAGCAGCGACACACCTATTTATATTGGGAGTTCTCGGAGACCAATCAGATGGCTTTGCGCATGGGAGAGTGGAAGATGGTGGTTGTAGAGGGCGTGCCGCGTCTTTACAATCTCTCTGCCGACTTGCACGAAGACCACGATGTAGCTGCCCGGCATCCCGATATCGTGGAGCGGATGAAGGCCATCATCCTGGCCGAACACGTAGACAGTGAGGACTTTCCGGTGACACTGCCGAAGTAAACGAAATCTCCCCACCCTCTGACTTGTCGAAAGAGGGTGGGGAGATTGGTTTTCAGCGGATAGCTGATTAGGATAGCCTGAATGTCATGGCAAATGATTCTTGCTTCATACCCTTGGGCAATGTCACGGTCACTTCGCCATCCTTGACTTTGGTTTTCAGTGCCTTGCCGTTGGAAAGCAGTACGACCTTGCCTTTTGGCAAGTTACCTTTCCAGTGGATTTGACTGGGAAGTGTCTCGCCGTCAGCCAGTGTATAGATGGCATACAGCGTGCGACCGTCTTTGTTGGCGGTAAACCATACGTTGCCGTCGTGATAGTTGGGGGTGGTGACGGTGTTGTAGATGGCTTTCCCGTTGACCCGCATCCAGTTACCAATTTTGTGCAGGCGTTCTGCTGCTTCGGGCTGGATAAGTCCTTCGGGAGTAGGACCGACACCGAGAACGAGGTTTCCGCCCTTGGCTACAATCTCTGTCAGGATATTTACTACCTTCATAGGCGACTTCCAGGTGGGGCGAGGCACCCATCCCCAATCGTTGGTCAGCGTGATGCAACTTTCCCATGGGAAGTTCAACTGGGTTTCAGGTATGGTGCGTTCGGGTGTCTGATAGTTCTCGTATGGGCCATGAATAGTGCGGTCTACCATGATAAGGCCGGGCTGGTTGCGTCGGGCCATCTCGGCGATACGGGGCATGTCGATGTCCTGGTTGTTCTCCTTGCACACCCATCCGCCATCCATCCAGAGGATATCTACCTTGCCATAGCGCGACAGAATCTCATTCATCTGATTGTAGGTGTATTGTTTGAACTGATTCCATCGCCACGGCCATTTCTTGATGTCATAGTTTACGTTGCGCGCTTTCTGTGGATACACGTCCCACCAGTAATACTGTGAGTGCCAGTCGGGCTTGGAGAAGTAGGTGCCAATCATGAAATCCTTTTTGCGGAAAGCCTCTAACACATATTTCAGCACGTCGCGTTTGGGGTTGTCTTTGAAGGCATGGTGGGCAATAGAGTAGTCGGTGTACTTGCTGTCGAACATGCAGAAGCCGTCGTGATGCTTGGTTGTGAAGATCATATATTTCATACCGGCATCGTCCATTACGCTTGCCCACTGGTCGGGATTGAACTTCACGGGATTGAATTTGTCGGCCAATCCCCAGTACCAGTCTTTATATTGCTGATACGTCATGGTAGTATCGCGTGTCACCCAGTCCTCGTCACAGATGGCCCAAGACTCTACCATGCCCGGCACGGAGTAGATTCCCCAGTGGAAGAGTACGCCGAATTTCTGGTCTTGCCATTGGTGTAGTTTGTTGATGACGAGCTGGTCGGTAGGCCACTCATAGGTCTTTGATCTCTCATAGACGTCGCCCTGTGCGCTGGCTTGGAGTGAAACGACGGCACAGAGGGCTGAAAGTAGTAAATGTTTAAGCATATATAATGTTTGTTATTAGAAGTCTCTGCGAGGCATTGCTGCTTGCGGAGGTTGTTCTTGATTGTTATTGTTGATGCAAAGTTCGGAATATTTTGCAAGTATAGAGCAGATATTTGCGCAAATTTGCAATCAAAGGTAAATAAAATATTGGCTTGTGGGATTTTCGTTTACTCTAATTTGTGTATATTTGTGCAACGAAACAATGGTATAATTTAATACGGATGATATGATGAGGAAACAGTTGCTGCTACTTTCTTTGTTGATAGGTACGGCGTCAGTCAGTCTTGCCCAGACGGGCACGGCTGCAGAACCGGTGAGCTATGTGGGGGGAGATATCTGCAATCCGCGACTTCACGATGGCGGACTACCATATATAATAGGTGTAGAGAATACGCAGGTGATGCGTGCCAACCGCACGCATCCCGATGTTGCCGATGGGTTCGGGTGGACGTATAACCATGCTCCAAACATTACGTATTGGCGCGGAAAATTCTATCTGGAGTATCTCAGCAATCCGAAAGACGAGCATCAACCGCCGGGACAGACCCTCCTTGTCACCTCTGTTGACGGTCGCCATTGGGGCAAACCCGTTGTGGCTTTCCCGCCCTATCAAGCTCCTGCCGGTGTCACCTTTCCCAAACCATATTACGGTTACATCATGCACCAACGCATGGGCTTCTATACTGCGCCGAGCGGACGATTGCTTCTGGTGGCTTTCTATGGGCATAGCTACAGCCCGTTCAAGGAAGGTGGCATCGGCAGAGTGGTGCGCGAGATTCGAAGTGACGGTTCGCTTGGCCCTATCTATTTTCTCCGTTACTCTTCTCATGCGCAGTGGAGCGAGAAGAATACGACCTATCCTTTCTATCGCCGGTCGCACGACAAAGGGTTTGTGGCAGCTTGCGATGCCCTTTTGGCCGACCGCCTGAAGACGCTTCAATGGATAGATGAGGACCGTGGGAAGGATGGATTCTATAGCCTGAAAGACTCTGTCAACACCGTGCAGGCCACGTCTTACTATCATCGCAAGGATGGAAAGACGGTGGCTTTGTGGAAATGGTCGTGGGCAGCACTCTCTTCCGACAATGGACTGTCGTGGTCTACGCCTGTCAGAGTGCCTTCGCTCATCATGGCAGGGGGCAAGAACTGGGGACAGCGCACGGCAGACGGGCGCTATGCAATGGCGTACAATCCCATCGAAACGCAGCCTTATCGCTATCCACTGGTGCTGACGAGCAGTGACGACGGCATCGTATTCGATGATATGGGAGTGGTGCATGGCGAAGTTCCGCCACGCCGTTTCTTCGGCGAGAACAAGGATTTCGGACCTTGTTATGTGCGTGGAATCACCGAGGGGGAACAAAATCCAGCTGATAGCTGTGCGTGGCTGACTTACAGCGTGAACAAGGAAGATATCTGGGTGAGTCGCATTCAGCTTCCTGCCCGCACTCGCTGGCAAGGGCCTGTAGGCGATGACTTCGCTCAGACTGCACCGGGCGCACCCGTCAGGAATTGGAATATCTACCGGCCGGAGTGGGCCGATGTCTCTGTAGATAAGGCTCACCGCCTCTGCATGGTCGACTCCGACCGCTACGACTATGCTCGTGCCATCCGTGTGTTTGAGTCGACTCGATGTGTCGCTATTTCCTTTGATTACATGGTACAGGCAGAGAACGACGAGCCTTTCGAGGTGGATGTGACAGACAGGCATGGAGAGCGGGCTGTGAGTTTCTCGTTCCATCGGGGCGAAATCAAGATGGGGAACACGGTTGTCGGGCATTATCAGCCGCAGACATGGGAGCATTTCGCGGTCATAGTATCGGCTAGAGGCACTGGTCAGTATGTCATCGGAGGTGTGCCACATGCCAATCTTCATGCCGTGCAAGCAGTAGAAAGACTCAGCTTGCGCACCGGTTTGTGGCGCAATTTGCCAGATAGAAACACACCCAACCAAGACAAATGTCCTCCGCTCGAAGGGTGCGATGAGCCTGTCAAGGCAGCAAAATACTTGATAAAAGGAGTGAAGATTGTTTCTGTACCGGTGTGTTGAATCGGCAGATATAGCTGGGAGTATAGGTAATTCTGACAGTGAAATTGCTGCAGAATTACCTTTTTTATATATGATAGTTCACTTACTGTTCTGCCTCTACAGCCACCTCGCGCATCTTTCCGTTCCTACTGAAGACGGTGAAGACGTGACACTGGTTCTCCGTAAGCCTGAAATTCAGGAAGTCCTGAAACGTAGGAATGGTGCGACCGTCAATCTTCAGGATGATGTCGCCTTCGCGCAGACCGGCTTGATAGGCAGCACTCTTCTCGAAGATGAGTCCCACGCCGGCCCTTCCCTTGTGCGGTGTGAAGGCCACACCCAACTGTCTGTTGCCCACTCGGACGCTGTCCTTGCCATTGTAAGGGGCGAATGTCAGTCGGCGTTCGAATGGATTGATAATCACCGTGCCGTATTGCAGGATGCTCCCACCGATGTGCGAAGTCCCTTGGGTGGTGATGGCACGCACGTCGGTAAATGAGAATTCATCCCATTTCAGGCGGTCCAAGTGCAGGAATGCCACTTCGGAGCGTTCCTCAGTGCCATGCACTCCGATGGCCAGATGGCCCTGTGCGCGCCCCTCTACCTGCGATTCCACGTTCTTGCTCTTATATGCGTGCCTGTCGAAACTCTCTTTGTTCATGGTGTAGAGCTGCTTTGCGCCGGTGTCGAACAGCACCTCGTCGACGTGGCGCATAAACGGACTGACGAGGATGTAGGGTACGAACCATTTCAGTTTGTACTTCAGCGTGTAGCCTTGTTCGCGGTCGAAAGCGTGCCGGTTGTCTGTCAGGATGAGCCGTTTGTGGCGTACGTCTATCTTGGCGCAGATACCTTTGTGGAACAAGTCGAAACCGATGATGGCGTCGTAGTTGGCTTTTACGGGACGACGGGCTGTCATCGAGGCCACATATCCCGACACGGTGAGGTGGCCGAGACGGAAGTCGGGCATCCGTACTACTTTTACCGTGTCGGCCAGTCCGTTGGCATCGCGCGATACCACGTTGCCCAATTCCGTCCAATAACCGATAGATGCTCCCAGATATACCATGCCCTGACTGCTGCCGGTGTCGAGGTTGAACCATTTGCGCTGTCCGTTCATCGTGACGGGCACGTACACCTGACCGTCTTTGTATTCGATGTCGATAGTGTCGCAGAAATGCTTTTCAGACAGGTGGAAGTCGGCCTTGTAGCCACGCATCTGGCAGAATACCGGTATGCCGACGGTCAATGACAATATGATGATAGCGAATTTGCGCATGTCGTGTAGTTTGATTGAAAGTCCAAAGATACGCTTTTTCTCGTAAACCACCTCACTTGCCGGCGTTCACTCTGCATGTTTCATGTAAGAAAATGGGTCGGTCGATATTGCATCGTCGAATCTGTCGTTTTGCTGCAAAGCCTTGGCAGCATTGCTGTTCGGCCTTTGCAGCAATGCTGTTTGACCTTTGCAGCAGTTCTGCAAGGCCTTTGCAGAAAATCAAGGAAAATAATTTTATTTTGTTGGAAAATATGTGTTGTTTCAGAAAAATGATTAACTTTGTACACAGAAAAAATATCAAATTTCTATTATCATGAACTTTTGGAAAAAGACTTTTGTATTTAGTCTTCTGTGCTGCCTGCCAATGTTGATGCAGGCTGTGAATGAGAAACCGTTTACCGTGCCCGAACTGAAAACGTGGAAAGGTGGTGATGGAGTGTTTGCTCCCGCACGTATCACGTATGAAAAAGCCGATGCCATGATGCTTGAGACATTGCAACGCTTTGCCGATGACTATGCTACGATGTTCGGTCGGCGTCTGCCCATTGTAAAAGGCAAGGCCAGGAAGGGCGATATCGCGTTTGCGGTGAAGGCGCAGAAAGGCAGCAATGCAGAGAGCTATGCCATTACCATAGGTGAGTCGGCCAAGGTGACAGCTCCCTCTGGCAAGGGACTCTTCTGGGCTACACGCACGATTCTTCAAATAGCAGAGCAGAGTGTGGCACATACGTTGCCTTGCGGTACGTTGACGGATAGTCCCGACTATGCTGTCCGTGGCTTCATGCTCGACTGTGGCCGCAAATTCTTCCCCATGCGCTCATTGCGCCAGTATGTAAAGCTGATGTCTTATTATAAGATGAACACTTTCCATCTTCATCTGACAGACTGCGGATTCAAGCAGTTCTTCGATAACGACTGGATGAAGACACAGGCTGCTTTCCGACTGGAATGCGATACCTATCCTGGGCTGACAGCGCGTGATGGCTTCTATACGAAGAAGGAGTTTATAGAGCTGCAGAAGTATGCCGATAGTCTGGGAGTGGAGATTATTCCCGAAATCGACGTGCCGGCCCACTCGCTGGCCATCACGAAGTATCGTCCCGACTTGGCTAGCAAGGAGTATGGCATGGACCATCTCGACCTGTTCAATCCCGATACATATACTTTCCTCGACGGATTGTTCAAGGAGTATCTGGAAGGGGCGGAGCCTGTGTTCCGCAGTAAGTGGGTACACATCGGTACTGACGAATATTCTAACAAGACGGTCGAGCTGCGCGAGAAATTCCGCTATTTCACCGACAGATATATCCGCTATGTGGAGAGTTTCGGCAAGAAGGCCGTGATTTGGGGTCAGCAGACGCATGCTTACGGCAAGACTCCTATCAAGGTGAAAGACGTGTTGATGCAGTTGTGGTCTAATGACTATGCAAAACCCGAAGACATGGTGAAGCTAGGCTATGATGTTGTCAGCATTCCAGATGGCGATGTGTATATCGTTCCGAAAGCCGGATATTATTACGATTATCTGGAAAACGAGCGTCTGTATAACAAGTGGACGCCGGCTAATGTGTATGGAGTCATATTCCCGGAGCGTCATCCGCAGATTAAAGGTGGTATGTTTGCCGTATGGAACGATATTGTTGGCAATGGTGTGAGTTTGCAGGATGTTTATCATCGTGTGTTGCCTTCTATGCAGACGTTGGCTACCAAGATGTGGACGGGTGCGAAACCGACATTCTCTTATGCTGAGTTCAAGGAAAAGTGTCAGGGATTGAGTGAGGCCGTGGGACAGAACGTGCTGGGCAGACATGGCGCAGACTTTAAATTGGAGTTGGCTCAGGTGACACCTGGACAGGAAACCGGTGTGCAGCAGATGGGATGGAACTACCGTGTGGAATTTGATATTGATGCACGTGTGGAAGCTCCCGGTACGGTGTTGTTTGAATCTGCCGAATCCAAATTCTATTTGGCCGACCCTGTGAGTGGATTCCTCGGTTTCAGTCGTGACGGCTATCTATATAACTTTGGGGTGAATTTCTATCCCGGCGAGAAGGCTCATGTAGCTATTGAGGGTACGTCCGAGAGTACGGTGCTTTATCTGAATGGCAAGAAGGTGAGCACCCTGGATGTGAAGAAAATGAATTTCGGTAAGCGTGGCGATATGTACTATATGCGTACGCTCGTGTTCCCATTGCAGAAAGCCGGACAGTTCAAGAGTGCGATAAGCAACTTGAAAGTTACGCATCTGAAGGCTGCGGAAACAAAATAATACGTGTCTGCCCCTCAAAGATAGAAGGGGTGTCTCAGGCATGGTAGAGTGCATGTAGTGGGCGGATTTTGATTCGCCCACTTGCATTTAAACTCCGATATGCTCTTTCGGCATGAGCCACACGTTACTAATACTAAGAAATATGACGGAATTCGAAAAGATGCGGTCGGAACGGTTGTACGACTTTTCTGATGCAGAAATTTTGGCTAGCCTGGCGCATGCAAAGGAAGTTTGCGCTCGGTTGCAAATGTTGACGATTGATAGCAGGGAATACCGTGAGCTGATTCAAGAATTGATTCCTGGTATTCCTGACGACTCTGCTGTATGCCCACCTTTCCATTGCGATCATGGCAACGGTATACGGATGGGGCATCATGTCTTTATCAATTACAACTGTGTGGTGCTGGATGGAGCTACCGTGACATTTGAGGACTATGTGAAAGTTGGGCCTGCTTGTCAGTTCTATACACCACAGCATCCAATGGATTATGGGGCACGCAGGAAACCGCAAGAGACTTCTTATCCCATCGTGATAGGCGAAGACAGTTGGCTAGGCGGTGGAGTGGTGGTCTTGCCAGGTGTGAAGATAGGGAAAAGATGTATTATCGGAGCAGGTTCGGTGGTGGTACATGATATTCCTGATGATTCCTTGGCTGTGGGAAATCCTTGTGAAGTAAAGCGTAGTTTGTTGAAGTAGGGAGGCATTTAAAATTTTGATAAATGCAAAAGATAGCAAGAGTATAATATAATAAGGTGGAAATAAAAGCTTGTTTTTTGCTTTTGTCAAGAACCTAGAAAAAGATGGCTTTTTCTGAAACTTTTTCTTGAAAACGTTTGGTAGTTGTTTTATTTCTTATTACTTTTGCATCCGCTTACGAGGACAACGCCTACAGCGCGTTCGTCGTAGCACTGAAGAAAGAGTTCTTTGAAAAGATTTACATAGACAGAGAAGTAGTACAAGAGCGACTCTTCCGTATTTTTGATACGGTGAGAGTCGGGTAAAAGAAACGAACCGTCAATATGATATTGAGACAGGTATTCTTTAGACCATGAATGCTAATCCTACGAGCGAAGGTATATAAGTTCCTTTTATGGAACACAGACAGATTTTACAATGTAGAGTTTGATCCTGGCTCAGGATGAACGCTAGCTACAGGCTTAACACATGCAAGTCGCGGGGCAGCATGGGGATTGCTTGCAATTCCTGATGGCGACCGGCGCACGGGTGAGTAACACGTATCCAACCTTCTCCTTACAACGGGATAACCCGGCGAAAGTCGGACTAATACCGTATGGCATCCGACGCAGGCATCTAACTCGGATTAAAGGTTCAGCGGTAAGGAATGGGGATGCGTCTGATTAGGCAGTTGGCGGGGTAACGGCCCACCAAACCGACGATCAGTAGGGGTTCTGAGAGGAAGGTCCCCCACATTGGAACTGAGACACGGTCCAAACTCCTACGGGAGGCAGCAGTGAGGAATATTGGTCAATGGGCGGAAGCCTGAACCAGCCAAGTAGCGTGCAGGATGACGGCCCTATGGGTTGTAAACTGCTTTTATACGGGGATAAAGTGGGTCACGTGTGGCCTTTTGCAGGTACCGTATGAATAAGGACCGGCTAATTCCGTGCCAGCAGCCGCGGTAATACGGAAGGTCCGGGCGTTATCCGGATTTATTGGGTTTAAAGGGAGCGTAGGCCGCTTGTCAAGCGTGTTGTGAAATGTAGATGCTCAACATCTGAATTGCAGCGCGAACTGGCGAGCTTGAGTATGCACAACGTAGGCGGAATTCGTCGTGTAGCGGTGAAATGCTTAGATATGACGAAGAACTCCGATTGCGAAGGCAGCTTACGGGAGCATTACTGACGCTGAAGCTCGAAAGTGCGGGTATCGAACAGGATTAGATACCCTGGTAGTCCGCACGGTAAACGATGGATGCCCGTTGTATGGTCTTCGGACCATGTGACCAAGCGAAAGCATTAAGCATCCCACCTGGGGAGTACGCCGGCAACGGTGAAACTCAAAGGAATTGACGGGGGCCCGCACAAGCGGAGGAACATGTGGTTTAATTCGATGATACGCGAGGAACCTTACCCGGGCTTGAATTGCAGAGGAAAGATCCAGAGATGGTGATGCCCTTCGGGGCCTCTGTGAAGGTGCTGCATGGTTGTCGTCAGCTCGTGCCGTGAGGTGTCGGCTTAAGTGCCATAACGAGCGCAACCCCTTTTCCCAGTTGCCATCGGGTAATGCCGGGCACTCCGGGGATACTGCCGCCGCAAGGTGTGAGGAAGGTGGGGATGACGTCAAATCAGCACGGCCCTTACGTCCGGGGCTACACACGTGTTACAATGGCCGGTACAGAGCGTCGGTCGTATGCAAATGCGATCCAATCCTTAAAACCGGTCTCAGTTCGGACTGGGGTCTGCAACCCGACCCCACGAAGCTGGATTCGCTAGTAATCGCGCATCAGCCATGGCGCGGTGAATACGTTCCCGGGCCTTGTACACACCGCCCGTCAAGCCATGAAAGCCGGGGGCGCCTGAAGTCCGCGACCGCGAGGACCGGCCTAGGGCGAAACCGGTGATTGGGGCTAAGTCGTAACAAGGTAGCCGTACCGGAAGGTGCGGCTGGAACACCTCCTTTCTGGAGCCGTGGGTTTTAGCATGGTATGTTGGATACCTGTATGGTTCGTTTTTTTTCTTGTACTTCTTGATCTGTTTAAAAATAAGAGAAAAGGGAAGCCGGGCGGTCCAGCCCAGAGGCCTGAACACCGCCGGACAGAGTCCTATAGCTCAGTTGGTCAGAGCGCCACACTGATAATGTGGAGGTCGGCAGTTCAAGTCTGCCTGGGACTACTCTGTAGTGTAAACCCTTGCGGGGGATTAGCTCAGCTGGCTAGAGCACCTGCTTTGCAAGCAGGGGGTCAACGGTTCGAATCCGTTATTCTCCACAACAGTGGGTATAGGTAGTAAGTGATGAATCCATGGGTCAACAACTCATGAACTTACAGACTTACGTACTTACAGACTCACATCCGATCTTTGACATATTGACACAAGCAAGACTGTAGAATATAACAACAGTACAAAGTATGAGCATCCAAATTTATTTTGGTGCCGTGAAAGTAAGTAAGGGCGTATGGCGGATGCCTAGGCTCATGGAGGCGATGAAGGACGTGATAAGCTGCGATAAGCTGCGGGTAGATGCAAATAATCTTTGATCCGCGGATTTCCGAATGGGACAACCCGGCCGTCTGAAGGACGGTCATCCCCGCTGTGCGGGGAGGCTAACCGAGGGAACTGAAACATCTTAGTACCTCGAGGAAAAGAAAATAAATGAATGATTCCCCCAGTAGTGGCGAGCGAACGGGGAACAGCCCAAACCCCGGTTGTGGCAACGCATCCGGGGGGTTGTAGGACCACGCCGTTGTACCTTGCGTGTGAGAGGAACCGTCTGGAAAGCCGGACCGTAGCGGGTGACAGTCCCGTACTCGAAGCACAATGGGGCATAGTGGTATCCTGAGTAACGCGGAACACGAGGAATTCTGCGCGAATCCGCCGGGACCATCCGGTAAGGCTAAATACTCCCATGAGACCGATAGTGAACCAGTACCGTGAGGGAAAGGTGAAAAGCACTTCGATGAGAAGAGTGAAACAGTTCCTGAAACCATACGCCTACAAGCGGTCGGAGCTCAGTAATGAGTGACGGCGTGCCTTTTGCATAATGAACCTACGAGTTACCGTCACCGGCAAGGTTAAGGTGTTCAGCACCCGAGCCGCAGTGAAAGCGAGCCTGAACAGGGCGTATAGTCGGTGGTGGTAGACGCGAAACCAAGTGATCTACACTTGACCAGGTTGAAGTCCCGGTAACACGGGATGGAGGACCGCACCAATAAGCGTTGAAAAGCTTCTGGATGAGTTGAGTGTAGGAGTGAAAGGCCAATCAAACTTGGAGATAGCTCGTACTCCCCGAAAGGCATTTAGGTGCCGCGTACAGTGTTCTCCGTGAGAGGTAGAGCGACCGATAGGTCAAGAGGGCTTCACCGCCTATCGCGACCTGACGAACTCCGAATGCTCACGGACCGGAGCTGTGCAGTAAGGGGGCGGGTGCTAAGGTCCGTCCCCGAGAGGAGAAGAATCCAGACCGTCGTCTAAGGTCCCGGAATTCTGCCTGAGTTAGTCTAACGAAGTCTGGTC
>NZ_AP035785.1:950000-1737500 GCF_055381405.1 Prevotella mikamonis | reverse complement strand
GTCCCATTTTAAACGAGTATATCGTGTGAATTATTAATGTAAGAAACTGCTTTCTGTTACAATAAAGTTTAAATTCATACCTTATAGTGTCTTATATGTAAAATAGTATATAAAATACTTGGGAATAAGAAGAATTTTGCTATTTTTGCACGCGAAATTGTTAACGATAAAACGCAAAAGAATATGTATTGGACACTCGAATTGGCTTCTAAGTTAGAGGATGCACCTTGGCCAGCAACAAAGGATGAGTTGATTGATTATGCAATTCGTTCTGGTGCTCCACTGGAGGTATTGGAGAATTTGCAGGAGATTGAGGACGAAGGTGATGTCTATGAAAGTATAGAAGATCTTTGGCCTGATTATCCTTCCAAGGACGACTTCTTGTGGAATGATGATGAATATTAATTAAATGTAGATAAGGTCGGCTGAGTTAATCAGTCGGCCTTTTTAGATTCCTTTCTACAATAATAATAAGGTGTCTGCGTTATAGAATCGTGCAAAAGCGATTCTATATCATATTATTGTCTTTCTTTTCCGTGGTTCAATTGGCTATGGCTCAGTACGATGTGTCGTTCAGTCACTATTTTGATATGGAACCATCGTTTAACCCCGCAGCTGTGGGAAAGCAATCCAAATTAAACATTACGGCTGCCTATGCTCTTGATATGGTTGGCTATGAGAACAATCCCCGTACATTGTATGCAGCTGCCGATATTCCCTTTTATTGGGCGCGTAGCTATCATGGCGCTGGTGTACAGTTTATGAGTGACCAATTAGGTCTGTTCACCCATCAGCGATTAGCTGTGCAGTATGCCTATCGACGTAAGCTGGCAGGTGGAAATTTAGGTGTTGGTGTGCAAGCCGGTATGCTGAGCGAGAAGTTCGAGGGAAGCAAACTAGATGTTGAAGACCCTAACGATTCGGTCTTTGCAAAGACAGATGTAAATGGTAACGGACTGGATTTAGGCGTGGGCGCATATTATGATCATGGTACTTGGTATGCTGGGATATCGGTGCTGCATCTCAATGCCGCAACAGTCCGCTTGGGAACGACAAATGAATTAAAGATAGACCCTACTTTTTATTTGACAGCTGGATACAATATTCAATTTAGGAATCCGTTTCTTACTATGAAGTTATCGGGCTTGATGCGTACGGACGGAACTGCCTACCGAGGTGATATTACCAGTAGGCTGGTCTATACGAATCAAGAGAGGATGATGTATGGTGGACTATCCTATAGTCCTACTAATTCAGTGACATTCCTTCTGGGTGGAACTTTTCATGGTTTCGTGGTGGGATATAGTTATGAACTCTACACATCGGCCATTCAGCCAGGTAACGGTAGCCACGAATTATTTGTGGGTTATCAAATGGACATCAATCTTGTCAAAAAAGGTAAGAACAAACATCAAAGCGTAAGAATACTATAAGTAGATATGAAAATGAAGAATATAACCATCGCCTTTTGTTTTGCGATAACTACACTCACAGCCACAGGCTGTTTCAGTGGTAAGAGTTTGTCGTCTGGTGGAAAAGGCGGAGAAGTGGTTGGTGTAGGTGGACGTGCTTTCAATGAGCCTACCCCCTATGGTATGGTGAAAGTGGAAAGAGGTTTTCTCCACATGGGTATTGATAAACAAGACAGTTTGTGGGGTAAACAGACTCCGGTAAAAGATATATCTGTAGATGGCTTTTGGATGGATGAGACCGAGGTTACGAATTCGGAATATAAACAGTTTGTGATGTGGGTTCGCGACAGTATCCTCCGCACTCGTCTGGCAGATCCAGCCTATGCCGGCGACGAGAGCTATATGATTACCGAAGACAAAGATGGCAATCCAATCACCCCTCGTGTCAATTGGAAGAAACCATTGCCTCGCAAACCGAATGAAGATGAACTGAGAGCCATCGAAAGCATGTACACCACGAATGTGGTAACGGGTGAAAAATTGCTTGATTGGCGTCAGATGAATTATCGGTATGAGATCTACGATTATACAACGGCAGCGTTGCGTCGTAACAGAATTCGTCCGCAAGAGCGCAATTACAATACTGATGTAGACATCGACCCTAATGAAGTGGTGATGATTTCCAAAGATACAGCTTATGTGGATGATGAAGGAAATATCATCTCTCGCACCATTGATCGTCCACGTACCAATGATTGGGATTTCCTGAATACTTATATTGTGAATATCTATCCCGATACCACATGTTGGGTAAATGATTTCAGAAATTCCGACAATGAGATGTATCTGCGCTATTACTTCAGTAATCCCGCCTACAATGACTATCCTGTAGTGGGTGTCACATGGGAGCAAGCCAATGCTTTCTGTGCTTGGCGCACCGACTATTTGCTGAAAGGTATAGGTGGCGAAGCACGTTACATACAGCGTTATCGTTTGCCGACCGAAGCCGAGTGGGAATATGCTGCGCGTGGTAAGGAAGGTAACGAATTTCCTTGGGACAATCAGGATATGAAGAATGGAAAAGGATGTTTCTATGCTAATTTCAAACCCGATAGAGGTAATTACACCGAAGATGGCAATCTGATAACGAGCAAGGTAAGGGCGTATGGAACGAATAGCAACGGCTTGTATGACATGGCCGGCAATGTGGCCGAATGGACCAGTACCGTATATACCGAGTCTGGTGTTGATGCCATGAATGACCTCAATCCTCAGTTGGCTTATAATGCAGCTCCTGAAGACCCCTATCGTCTGAAGAAGAAGAGTGTGAGAGGCGGTTCATGGAAAGACCCAGAGAGCTTTATCCGCAGTGCATGGCGCACTTGGGAGTATCAGAACCATCCACGATCGTACATCGGATTCCGCTGTGTACGTAGTCTTGCCAATTCAACGACCAAAAAGAATAAGAAATAATGTCGAATTATAGTAAACTCAATATTGTCTATCGTCTGCAGAAGTGGATGGATAGCGTACCCGGTCAGACGTTCTTGAACTACGCATATAGTTGGGGAGCTGCTATCGTTATTTTGGGAACATTGTTTAAGTTAACCCATTTGCCCGGTGCCAATCTCATGTTGTTTATCGGTATGGGTACGGAAGTCTTTGTCTTTTTCATATCAGCTTTCGACCGTCCGTTTGACAAAACAGCCGATGGCCGGGATATTCCTGTGCATCTGACGCCTGAGTATTTGGAAGGCCTTGAAGATGTGGGGACCGTTCAAGCTCCTGCCCAACCATCTGTTGCAACTCCTGTCCGCAATCCCGAAACAGTATCTGCCCCTGTTGTCACACCGACAGCCGTAGCTCCTGTGACTCAATCAGTAGCTGTGAATCCGGAACTGGAAACTGCCCAGAGTAATTATGTGGATGAGCTGAAGAGACTGACAGAGGTGTTGAGTAAGGTGGGTGAACAGAGTTCCCGACTTACTCGCGATAGCGAAGAGATGGAGAATCTCAACCGTACACTGACGGGTATTGCCAAGGTTTACGAGATGCAATTGAAGAGTGCCAGCCAGCAAATAGGCACTATCGACCAAATCAATGAACAGAGTCGGTTGATGGCACAGCACATCGAGCAGCTCAACAAGATTTATACCCGTATGATAGAGGCTATGACTGTCAATATGCGCGCAGCAGCTCCCGGCTCTGTGTCGGGTGGTCAGCCCCTCTAGTTTACAATCACTTTAGTGCAATTATAGAAAATGGCAATCAAGAAAAGACCGGTATCTCCACGTCAAAAGATGATCAACCTCATGTATGTGGTGTTGATGGCCTTGTTGGCTTTGAACGTGTCTACCGAAGTGTTGAACGGCTTCTCTATCGTAGAGGAAAGCCTGAACCGCACCACTCGCAACTCGGCAAAGGAGAATTCGGCATTATATGACAACTTTGCCAGTCAGGCCAAGAACAATCCTGAGAAGCTACAGGCGTGGTTTGCCAAAGCTACGCAGGTCAGGCAGATGAGTGATTCGCTCTATAACTTCGCCCAAGAACTGAAAGAAGCCATCGTGCGTGAGGCCGATGGAAAGGATGCCGACTTGCAGAATATAGAGAATAAGGAAGACTTGGAAGCTGCCAGCCTGGTGATGTTGTCACCCGGTACAGGGCGTGGTAAGCTGCTTTTCCGTTCCATCAATTCCTATCGCGAACGCATTTTGAAGTTGGTGTCCGATTCTTCGCAACGCCAGCTCATTTCCAGCAATCTTTCTACCTCCCTTCCTCGGAAAGCCCATGCTATGGGAAAAAACTGGCAGGAGTATATGTTCGAGAATATGCCTGTGGCTGCGGCTGTTACCCTTCTGTCTAAGTTGCAGAGCGATGTACGCTATGCCGAGGGCGAAGTGCTCCACACATTGATTTCCAATGTCGACCTCAAAGACTTCCGCGTCAATAAGCTTGAGGCATACGTTGTCCCTGAGTCTAAGACCGTTATCAGCGGAGATATGTTCTCTGCCCGTATTGTGATGGCCGCCGTAGATACCTTGCAGCAACCCGAAATTTATGTCGGTGGGCAGCGCATTGCCGGGAATACTTACCGCTTTGCGGCCGGTAGCGTCGGTGAGCACAGCTTCTCTGGCTATATCGCTATGCGTAATGGTCGTGGCGATGTCATCCGCAAGGACTTCTTGCAGAAATATACCGTTGTCGGTCCGAGCGCAACCGTGTCAGCCGATTTGATGAATGTGCTCTATGCCGGCTACGACAATCCTGTCAGTATCAGTATTCCCGGCGTGCCGCTCAATGCAGTCTCGGCTTCCATGTCGGGTGGTGGATTCCGCTCAATAGGTATGGGACGCTATATAGCTCGTCCTACGACAATAGGGCAGAAGGTCACTATCCAAGTGGCTGCCACGCAGAATGGGCGTTCGCGCCAGATGGGCAGCTTCACATTCCAAGTCCGCAAGCTACCCGACCCCGCGGCTTATCTACAGATAGGTTCCGACCGTTTCCGTGGCGGAGCGCTCTCCAAGGCTGCCCTTGTATCGTTGGGTAGCGTGAGTGCTGCCATCGACGATGGAATCCTCGACGTGCCGTTCCGCGTACAGAGTTTCGAGACCGTATTCTACGACAATATGGGCAATGCCGTGCCGATGGCTTCAGAGGGTGCTTCGTTCTCTGCCCGTCAGCGTGATACGTTCCGCAAGTTGTCGCGTAATCGCCGCTTCTATATCAACCGGGTCACGGCTGTAGGTCCTGATGGACTCGTGCGTCGTTTGCCGGCCAGCATGGAAATTATTGTTCGATAATCTTTTAGAAATCAAATATAAGACGATATGACAAGATATTTATTGATATGGGTGTGTCTGCTGCTTTCTTTTCAGGCTGTCAATGCACAGTCGCCTAAGCGCAGGGCACAGCAACAGGAACAGGCAAGAAAGATGGCTGAGACTCCTACTTTGCGTTCCCAAATCTCTTTTCCCACTTCTGTCGGGCCACAGGAAGATGTTGTCTGGCGGCGCGATGTCTATCGCGAGCTGGACCTTACTCATCCTGCCAACGGCGGACTTTATTATCCGGTAGAGCCTTCAGGCAGTCAGATGAATCTCTTTACCTACATCTTCAAGCTATTCATGACCGGCAATATCCGTGCTTATGAGTATAGATTGGATGGTAACGAGGTGTTCAGCGACACGTCTGTCGTGAATCGTAAAGCTTTTCTGGACAATTATCATATCTATTACGAGCGTACCGACCGTGGAGTCCATATTGATGACAGCGACATTCCGTCTCGCGAGGTGAAGGCTTACTATATCAAGGAAGCCTCTTATTACGACCAGACTACAGCCACCTTCCATACGAAGGTGTTGGCGTTGTGTCCTATCATGTCGCGCGACGACGACTTCAGTTTCACTCCTTCCAAGTATCCGTTGTTCTGGGTGAAGTACGATGATTTAGCACCGTTTCTCAGCAAGCAGACCATGATGGCCAGCGATGTCAACAATGCTGCGACGATGAGTGTAGACGACTTCTTTACCTCGAATCAGTATCGGGGTAAAATCTATAAGACCAATAACATGCTTGGGCAGACGTTGGCACAGTATTGTCCTACAGACAGTGCCATGAGCAAGGAGCAGCAGCGTATAGAACGCGAGATAGCAGCTTTCGAGAGCCGTGTGTGGGGCGACCGGGCACGCAAGGATTCGTTGGACAGTATTGCCAAGCTCGACCAGAAGCAAGTGAAGACTGTCAAGAAGACTAATCGTCGCAGCCGTACGACGACTGTGCGTACCAATCGGCGTGCACGTGGAGCAAGCAAGGCATCGTCTGGCTCGGCTACAGTCACCGTGAGAAGAGAGAGACATTGATATTCAGACTGCCGGAGGAGATAAGAAATCAAGGGGAGTCAAGCCAGATGCTTACGGGCATTAGGCTTGATTCCCTTTTTTGTTGCCTTCAAAAATAGAGTTAAATATATGGCTTGTTGCTGGAAAATGGCTATTTTTGTAATCGCACGAGAGTAGGAAATCATATATTATTAATTAAAGAGAAGAATGATTCAATGAGAAAATTATTATCTACAGCAGTCGTGGTTATTGCACTGCTCTTTGCCACCAATGCACAGGCACAGGTTAAATTCGGTTTGAAAGGTGGTCTTAATGTCACCTCAATGTCTTTCAGCGAAGACGTCATCCAGTCTTCCAACCAGGCGGGCTTCTACGTCGGCCCTACGCTCAAGTTCACGCTTCCACTCGTAGGTCTAGGTGTCGATGCAGCCGCCCTTTACGACCAGCGTTCGGCCGAGGTGAACGGTGAGAAAATCAAGAATCAGGCTATCAGCATCCCCGTCAATCTGCGTTACAACATAGGATTGGGTAGTCTGGCAGGCATCTATTTGGCAGCCGGTCCTCAGTTCGGCTTCAATGTAGGCGACGATGAATTCAAGTGGTCTGACAGCAAGTCCTACCAAAACACGTTTCAGATGAAGAAATCCAATTTCAGTGTCAACCTCGGTGCGGGTGTATCGTTGCTGAAGCATCTTGAAGTAGGTTTCAAGTATAATATCGTGTGTGGCAAGACGGGCGACATCAATGTGCTGGATGCAGCAGGCAAGGCTATCAGCAATACGGCTAAGGGCCGTTACAACTCTTGGCAGGTAGGTCTGGCTTACTATTTCTAAGTTTGGTATGATTAAGAATATCGTCTTTGATTTCGGAGGGGTATTGGTGGATTGGAATCCCCATTACCTCTTCGATTCGTTTTTAGGGAGTCGCGACAAGGCCGACTGGTTCTTGTCGAATATCTGTACGCACACGTGGATTCGGCAGATGGATGCCGGCAAGACCTTCGAGCAGGGAGTGGCCGAACTGGCAGCTCAGCATCCCGATTGGGCCGACGCCATCTATACCTATCGCAGTAGGTGGCGCGAGATGATAAGCGGTTTGATGCCCGGCATGGAAGATTATGTCAAGGAGTTGAAGCGCGAAGGCTACCATGTGTATGGTCTGTCTAACTGGGTGAAGGAGACTTTCGACATCGTAGAACAAGAATTTTCCGTGTTTCAGGAGTTGGAAGGAATGGTTATTTCCGGGCGCGAGGGCGTCATCAAGCCGTTTCCCGAAATCTATCGGCTGTTGCTGACACGCTATAATCTTCAGGCCGATGAGTGCGTGTTTGTCGACGATGTGGCAGAGAATGTAGAGGGTGCTCGTGCTGTAGGCATGCAGGGCATCCTGTTCCGCGGATTAGACAATCTGAGAAACGAAATCAATCAGTTGTGATATGATTAAAACTTCATTTGTTTTGGCAGGTTTATTAGCTACATCTGCTGTGCAGGCACAGTCTCTGTAAGAGCAGCGTTCGGCCGACGAAGTGATAAGTCGGCTTGAAGTGTACGACCTCAAGAGTGACACTCATCGCGTGATTCACGAGTTCCCCTATCGCATCGAGGCGCCTAACTGGAGTCCCGATGGTAAGTGGATAGTCTATAACTCCCACGGTCGCCTGTACCGGTTGTCAGCCCATAATCCGCAGGAAGAACCGGTCATGATTGATACCCAGTCGGCAAAAGGCTGTAACAACGACCACGTGATTTCGCCCGATGGCCGCTGGATTGGCATTAGCGACCAATGGCCTTCATTGGTATTCCGCGTACCTTTCGAGGGTGGAACTCCTGTACGGATTACCGACGTAGGGCCAAGCTATCTTCATGGTATCAGTCCCGATGGGCAGGAAGTGGCCTATTGCGCTTTCCGTGGCGACAAGCGTGCCATCTATACGAAGCGTCTGAATGGTGAGCCAGAACGGTGTCTTACCGATGCTGACGGACTCAACGACGGGCCAGAGTATGCTCCCGACGGCAAGCATATGTGGTTTAACTCTTCGCGTATGGGCGACATGCAGATATGGAGGATGAATACCGACGGGAGCGAGCAGACACAGATGACTGCACTGCCCGACCTGTATGCCTGGTTTCCGCATGTATCGCCCAATGGCAAGTGGGTGTGCTACATCTGTTACCGCAAGACGGATATCAAGGCCGACGAGCATCTGCCTAATCTGAATGTGGTATTGCGACTCATGGAGAGCAATGGCCGGAACGACCGTACCATCGTGGAACTGTTTGGAGGTCAAGGCACTATCAATGTCAATTCTTGGTCGCCCGACTCCGAGAAGTTTGCTTATGTGAGCTACGAGTTGAAGTAGTCGGAATACTGCAAGGCCTCGGCAGCATCGCTGTTCGGGCTTTGCAGTA
Organism: Prevotella mikamonis; assembly: GCF_055381405.1. Lineage (NCBI taxonomy): Bacteria > Pseudomonadati > Bacteroidota > Bacteroidia > Bacteroidales > Prevotellaceae > Prevotella > Prevotella mikamonis. Next base: position 1,728,836 of record NZ_AP035785.1, on the reverse strand, counting down.
ATGCTGTTTGGCTTTTGCAGCGATGCTGCCGAGGCCTTGCAGTTTTTTGAGTTGATGAGTCCTTGGTTTGTAAGTCAATGAGAGGGGTTATGAAGCAAGCATAATATTCTATAATAAGGGGAAGTCGTATTTGCCTTCATGCTGTTTATATTGCTGTCATTGGGCAGGGGGTGATAGGCAAAACGGGCTGCAAGTCTATGCCGACAGCAAAACAAGAGCGGCTTCCTTCGATATGAAGAAAGCCGCTCTCTTAATCTTTAATCGTTAAGACTGCATGCCTTATGGAAGTGTGATAGCTTCGTTAGGGCAAACACTAGCGCATGTACCGCACTCTGTGCAAGCGTCAGCGTCGATTTTGTAGATATCGCCTTCAGAGATAGCTCCTACCGGACATTCGTCAATACATGTACCGCAAGCAATGCAGTCGTTTCCAATTACGTAAGCCATAATGTTTTGTTTTTATATTTAATAATGTTTTTGTATACCGTATCTATGTAATAGGATACCTATATTTTGTTGTCGCAAAGATAGTATTTAATTTTGATATACCTATAAATGAGTATCTGTTTTTTTACTATTTAAACAAAGTCTTAATTGGGTTGGTGGGTTGATGAGTTTTTGGGTTTTTAAGTTTCGCGTTCATTGAAAAGAGTAGTGGAATTGTAAAACCGCACGGTAAAATCTGCTGATATACAGAATTATTGCATATCTTTGTCACCGGTGAATATTGGGATGGTATATTTGTGTTTCTTTGGTCTGGAGAATTTAAGTTAATTTCTCTCTATACACAGTATTCATTTCCTATCGTACTCACCTGAATCATGCCTTATCAATACCCATAAAAAACGAGATGAATAGTAAGAAAGTATTTGCGCTGTTGATTTGTATGCTTATACAAGTAAGCGATAGTATAGCCGATTCGGTCTTTGAGATTATTCCCAAGCCCCAGCAAATGGTGATTCATGACGATGAGAAAGGATTGGATGTGAACGAGATTCGATTTATCGTATGTGAGGATTGTACTATGCCTACACTTCCGCCATTGTTGGATAGGCTGAGAAGACAATCGGGAGACGGGCAAAAGGGAATACGTTTGCTGATTTCGCAAGAAGACGTGCCTGACAACGAAGAGGGTTATTCCTTAACGGTTGATAGGAACGGGATAACGGTTAAGGCCAAGACCGAGACAGGACTGTTCTATGGATGCCAAACCATGCAGCAGCTGATGGAAGATGGATTTGAAAGCAATCGCCCTGTTCCATCTATGTCTGTCATGGACTATCCGTCCATTTCTTATCGTGCCGTGCATCTGGATACGAAGCATCATCTAGACCGGATAGAGTATTATTACAGGATGATGGACCGATTGGCTCGGTATAAGATTAATGGAGTTATTTGGGAAATTGAGGACAAGTTGAGATTTGAGCGTCATCCGGAAGTAGGGGCAGCGAATGCCATCAGTAAGCAGGAAATGCAAGCGATTAGCCGTTACGCCAAAGAGCGGCATATTGATTTGAGTCCTTTGGTTCAGGGACTTGGGCATGCTTCATTTATCTTGAAACATCATCCGGAGTTGCGGGAGAATCCTCAAAGTGATTGGGAGTTTTGTCCTTCTAATCCTCAGACGTATGAATTCCTGTATCATCAATATCAGGATGCCTTGGAGGCTATGCCATACGGGAGGTTTCTGCATGTGGGGGGAGACGAGATTACGGCCATCGGTATTGACGAGCGTTGCAAGGCTACAGGTAAGAGTGCTTTTGAATTGCAGATGTACTGGTTGAGGAATGTATGCGATTTTGCCCGGAATCATAGGCGTACCCCCATCTTCTGGGATGATATGCCACTGAAATATGGAGGTGTCTGGAATATTGCCAGAGGAAATGACAGTGAAGGGGAAGTGGCGCGGAAGTGGAACTTGTCAAGGCTGGATGAGGCTGTAGGGTTGTTTCCGAAAGACTGCATCTACATGCGCTGGAATTATGGAGATGCAACCATGCCGGGGCATAGAAAAGTTTTGGAGTGGTATAAAAGCAAGGGGCTTAGGGTGATGGGAGCTACGGCAGCTGCGGCAGGCGATTCGCCGTTTATGCCAAGGGCTGAAAAACCGAAAAACATCCGAGGTTTCAGTCGGTTGATAGCAGATAATCGGTTGGAAGGAATCCTAGCTACTTCGTGGGATGACGGTTCACCCCATTTGGAGACTGTGTGGAGGAATTTTATTGCACAGGGAGAGTTTGGGTGGAATCCTACCGGGAGGACAGTAGCGGAATTTAAACAGGCACATGCGCAACGGGAATTCGGTTTGGCAAAAGGATGTATGGAATTCCTCGATTTATTGGAGAAATCGGCCTTCTACTTTGATAATGCTCTGGTAGATGCGGGACGAAGAAATCCTGCCTGGGGAACTTCGGATTTTAGGTTGATAGAGCTTCCAAGTATATCTGAACATGGTGCCTGGAGTAAGAAATATGCTGTAAAGATTGATTCTGCCAAGCAGAATGCTGTTAGGTATGAGAAGATTATACAGATAGTTAAAAAGGCGCTCAACCAGGCGACACGAAATAGATATACGTTGGAAGTTTACGAACAGACCGCAGAACTGTTCAATTATCCTGTTAGGCTGATTCTTGCTCTGCACCAATTTGATATGGCAAAGGGGGATAAGAAGCGAAAACTTGCCCGACAGCATGTACGGCATGTGGTAGATTCGTTTACCACCATGCGGACAAATTTAGAATCTGTTTATTCGAAAACACGCATGATGGATAATCCCAAGGGATATTTGTTAGACCAGAATCACCATAACCATTTGGCTGCCAAGTCGAACAATAGTGGCTGGTTGTATCTATATGAATTGCCAATGACAGAACAAGTGAGAGAATGGCTGAGAAAGATAGAATGATGTGCGGAGGTGACGTGTCTTATCGGTCTCAAACCATTTGGTTGGTACAATAATTCGGTTGTAGCTGCGTTTAGTAAAAAGATATGAGGAGAATATGTAGCTATATATTTCTATTATTGATGGGGATACAGCAAGTCTATGCGCAGCGGGTGGTGGAGAATCGTCCGTATACCGATTTGCGCCCATTCCATTTCGGTGTGTTGGTGGGTACACATTTGCAGGATTTGGAGTTCTCTAATGTTGGTCCGCAGACGATTGTGCAGGAAGATGGTACGACCGTGGATGCGCTGATTACTACCGACCAAGACCGATGGGATGCAGGCTTTACCGTTGGAGTTTTAGGAGAATTGAGGCTGAGCGAGCATTTTCAGTTTCGCGTAGCTCCTGCTATGTATTTCGGTTCTCATCATATTACCTTTCATAACATGAAAGTACTCGATGCCAATGGGCAGCCTACCGAACAACGACAGGAATTGAAAACAGCGTATTTCTCTACGGCTTTCGACCTGATTTTTGCAGCTCCGCGTTCGGGTAATCATCGTCCTTATCTGATGGCAGGAGTGACTCCGATGATGAATCTGAGCAGTAAGGCACAGGATTATTTGAGATTAAAGAATACGGAAGTGTTTGCCGAAGTGGGGCTGGGATGCGATTTTTATTTACCATTCTTTAAGTTGCGACCGGAACTGAAGTTCCTGTATAGTCTGACCAACAGTCTGAATAAGAATCATGCAAGCGAACTCAAGGATAAGAATATGTTGCCTTACACGAATTCGGTGAGTAAGGCACATAGTAAGATGATAGTGCTGACATTCTATTTTGAGTAGAAAGGGGACGAGAAAGAACAAAAAAGGCCATAAGTAAATTATGGCCTTTTTTGTTAGGAGTTAATGGTAGTAAATGGTAGTTATTAGGGGATAGCTGGAGATAATTGGAGTTAACAGATATTTGTTTATAATCTCTAATCCTTTATCTCTCATCTTCTCCCCCTCATCACTCACTGATGCTTTCTTCAATCGACTTCAATACGTAGTCGAGAATCTCTGGTGTGTGGCATTGTGAGATGAAATTGCCTTCGAACTGAGAAGGACTCACATAGATGCCACGTTCCAACATACGGTTGAAGTAGCGGGCAAAGCGCGCTTGGTCGCTCTGTTTGGTGTCTTTGAAGTTTTGAGGATTCTTGGTGTTGAAGAAGAGTGTGAACATACTGCCCACATGGTTCAGGTAGATATCCTTACCTTCGATAATCTTCTCTAGGTGGGCACAGAAATCGTTGCTGCGCTTTTCCAGTTCTTCATGGAATCCGGGGGCAGACAGTTGGGTAATGGTCTCGATTCCGGCTGCCATAGCCACGGGATTTCCACTCAATGTTCCGGCTTGGTAGACAGGGCCATCGGGGGCGAGTACCTTCATGATGTCGGCACGACCACCAAACGCCGCACAGGGGAATCCACCACCTACGATTTTTCCGACGGTCGTCATATCTGGTTTGATACCAAATCGCTGTTGAGCACCGCCAAGGGCAAGACGGAAACCGGTAATCACCTCGTCGAAGATGAGCAGGGCACCATGTTGTTCGGTGACGCGGCGAGTGGCTTCGATAAATTCGCGTGTAGGCGGAACGACGCCCATGTTACAAGCCACGGGTTCGATGATGAGCGCAGCTACCTTATCGCCGTTTTCGGCAAAATATTGCTCCAAGGCTGCGGTGTCGTTATAGGGAAGTACCGCCGTATATTTGGTGAATCCGTCGGGAACACCGGCTGATGAAGCATTGCTGATATTGGCAACGGCTGACCCCGCAGACACCAAGAGATGGTCGGCATGGCCATGATAACATCCTTCGAATTTGACCAGAATATCGCGCCCCGTGAATCCGCGGGCTACGCGAATGGCAGACATGGTGGCCTCTGTACCGCTGTTGACAAAACGCAGGCGTTCCATTGTGGGGAATGCTTCGCGTACCTTGGTAGCCAGCGTAGTTTCTGCCAGTGTAGGAATGCCATAGCTACTGCCCCGCATGACAGCTTCGGTAGCTTTTTGGCTGACGGTAGGATTGTTATGGCCGAGAATGAATACACCCCACGACATGCAGAAATCGATGAACCGATTGTCGTCGATGTCGGTGATATAAGTTCCTTGTGCTTCCTTGACAAAGAGGGGAGTAGTCCCTACGGCTTTCAAAGCTCGTACAGGACTGTTTACTCCTCCGGGAATGACTTGCAAAGCCTGTTCGAAGGCTGCTGCCGATTTAATTCTTTCGTTCATGCAGTCTCCTTATTTCTTGATTTTAAAACGTTCGTTCCACTTCTGCATATATTCCTTGGCATAGTAGGAAATGATGTACTGAGCGCCGGCACGCTTGATAGCGATGAGACTTTCGAATACAACACGTGGTTCGTCGAGATAGTTGAGCTTGGCAGCAGCTTTGAGCATACTGTATTCTCCGCTCACCTGATAGGCAACCATCGGGATATTGGGGAAGCGTTCTACACCGCGGGCAATCATGTCGAGATAGGGCATGGCGGGTTTTACCATCGTCCAGTCTGCACCTTCCTCGATGTCGGCTGCAATCTCTTCCAAGCCCTGATCGTGGGTGCGATAGTCCATCTGGTATGACTTGCGGTCGCCAAACGAAGGAGCAGAGTCGGCTGCATCGCGGAATGGACCGTAGAATGCCGAAGCATATTTGGCAGAATAGGCCAAGATGCGGCAAGTCTTGTTCAAGCCCGTCTCATCCAGTTTTTTACGCAACGCCTCTATCTGCCCGTCCATCATTGACGATGGAGCAACAAAGTCGGCACCGGCTTTGGCATGTACATAAGCCATCTGGGCCAGAAGTGGTAATGTGGAATCGTTCTCTACATCGTGGTTGTGGAGCAGTCCGCAATGGCCGTGGTTGGTATACTCGCACAGACATACATCGGTAATAACCATAATGCCTGGAACATTCTTCTTGATAGCTGTTGTGGCCCGACAAACAAGTGCGTCATCGGCATAAGCCAGACTTCCGCGCTCATCTTTCAAGTCGTCTGCAATGACCCCGAAAAGCAATACTTTGTCGATACCAAGTGCCTTGATTTCTTTGATGTCTTCGATGAGGGTGTCGATAGAGAAGCGATATACTCCCGGCATGGTTGCAATCTCTTCTTTTACATTCTCTCCCTCGACAACGAAGTAGGGATAGATGAAATCTTCAGCTTTCACTTCTACGTCGGCATATTTGTCGCGTGTTTCCTGATCTTTGCGGTAAATTCTAAATCTTTTCATATCTTCTTTGGTTTAAATATTGTTCTGTAATGGCTCCGCGGGTTATGTAGGTCTTGTCTGGAGGCAAACTGCCGTAGAGCTGTATGAAATGGTCGATGGTGCTCGGCGATGTAAATATGATGCGGTCTATCTCTGCCAGATTGACTTTGAGAGGATGGAGCGGCAGACGATTGCGGTAAGTGATGACGGGACAAAACGTGATACCGAGTTGTCGTAATCCATTGGGTAGGATGTCGAGTGCCCGTTCTGAGCGTGGGCAAACAATGCGTCCTTGAGGTGGAGCGCCTTTAAAATGTTCAATGACACCGTATGAATCGTCTTTCACGGCTTGTTCAATATGGTTTGCTCCTAGTTCAAGTAATTTCTGTGTGGTCACAGCTCCGATAGAAACAATGTGTTGTCCGCCCCATGAATGATGTATCTCTTGCATGGCTTCGTGCCAGAATCTGACTGCGTATCTGCTAGTGAAAAGCAGAGTGTCCGAACTTATGAGACTCCGAATGGCGTCGTGTATCTCGTGACGGTCGTCCAGTGCTACCAACTCTATGAGCGGTGTATGGATGTAGTCGGGATTCAGACAATGTGTTCCGGTGAAGAGTGTACGCATGGATTAATCGTCTGTTTGATTGAGAATGCTGCCTCTTGCAAACAGTTCTTTCAGGTCATGACGGCCTTTACGGGCTGTGATGGCCAATCTCCCTTGCATGGGATGAGTGCTGAAAGGTAGTACTTCGGCTATTTCGTCTTCTATTCCAAGTCGCTTCAGTGCACAGGTGGCAACGATAACGGCGTCTATTTTCCCGTCACGAACCTGCTGTATGCGTTCCTCGATACATCCTCGGATACCAACTATCTTCAGGTCGGGACGCAATGCTGTCAGTCCGGCTTTGCGCAACGGTGAACTAGTCCCGATGCTGCTGCCTTCGGGAAGTTCGTTCAGTTTGATGTGGTTGCGACTGACGAGAGAGTCTGTTTTGTCGAAAGCCTCGTATAGTGCGATAACCTCTAAGTCCGGATCCAGATTGTCCGGTAGATCTTTGGCCGAGTGGATGGCGATATCGGCTTCTCCTTCAAGAATCATCTGGTCTAGTCCGCGGGTGAACATGTCGTCTGGTGCTGTGCCATTGAGCAATGATATTTGCATGTTGCAGTCGCCATACGATTGGGTGAGGACCAAGTCATAATCTATTTCGGGAAATCTGTTGAAGACCTCTTTTACTTGCAGTTGAGAAAGTTTACTGCCACGTGCTACGACTTTGAGCTTGTTCATTTGGTATATGCTTTTCTCCTTTCGAGTGTTTCGTATAATTCGTCTATTTCTTCTTCGATGATTTTTTCGGCTTTCTTCACTTCGTCTTCACGAATGGAAATATTCGCCTGTACCTTGCTTTCTACATCCCGCAAGTTGTAGAGCGTGATGTTGGGATTGTTGCCGATGGCAGGAGCGATATCGCGTGGGAAAGCCAAGTCGATGGCCAGCATGCGCTGGTCGGGGTTGATATCATCCTCGTTGATGATGGTGGTATCGGCAGAAGTGGCACTGATAAGGATATCTGTATTTTTGAGAAAATTGCGCTTATCGTCGAGGGCAAAGACCTCGATACCGAATTGGTCGGCCAGCCGATGGGCTTTGTCAAGGGTACGGTTGCCGAGAAAGACGAGATGTGCCCCCTTGTTTTGTAAAAACTTGATGATGTCGCTTGTCAATTTGTTGACACCGATAATGGTGATTCGGGCGTCTGTGAGGTCGATGTGTGCATCTTCGATAATCTCGATGGCTGCAAGGCTGTGGCTTACAGCACCGTGAGAAATTTCGGTTTCATTGCGTACACGCTTTCCTACTTGTAAGGCAAACTCGAAGAGCTTGTGCATTTCGGCAGGGAGTTTATGATGAGTGCGTGCGGAGATGTAGGCATCTTTCACCTGGCCTTGTACGGCACGCTCGCCGATAATAGCCGATTCTAGTCCACTGACTACGCGGAAAAGGTGATTGGCTACATCGGTAGGAATCTCTCCTTCTCCGTAGTAGAGTTCCATTCGGTTGCATGTTTGCAGGAAAACCGATGGCTGATCGTCTTGATTACGCTCCAACTTGAAGTTTTCTTCGCGGTCTTCGAGTGAAGTGTTCAGATGGTTGATTGATTTATATCCTATCATAATTTCGTGTATTCTGTTATTTGGGAGTAGAGAATGTCTTTACCCAAGTGGCTACGGCTTTCAGATTTTCAAAAGAAGTGTCGGCTAATACGCCATGCCCAAGATTGAAAATCCATGCTCCATGCTGTTCGAAGAATCTCTTGTATGTATCAAGTGAAGCTTGGATAGTTTCTGAATCGGCATAAAGCAATCGTGGATCGAGGTTGCCTTGTAAGCCAATAGAGGGGTGGAGCTGCTGACGGGCAGTCTTCAAGGAGGTCTGCCAGTCAATGCTTACGATGTCGCAAACTTCGGGAGTAATGAGGGGAAGTCCCGTCCCGATGCCTTTGGGGAAGAAGATAACGCGACATTCCATACTGCGGACTGCTTCAGTGATACGCTTCACTGCCGGTAAGAATAGCTCGGTATAAAGCTCTGTCGGTACGAGTCCGGCATGTGTGTCGAATATCTGAAATACGTCAATGCCATGGCGCACCTGCTGTCGGGCATAGTGTATACATAGTTCTGTGATGGCATCTACCAGTTTGCGACTCTCTTCGGGTTGGGTGTAGAAGAACTTGATAGCATCGGGGAATCCAGCATGCGAGTTCAATCCTTGAAGCATGTAGCAGAGTGTAGTGAGTGGTGCGCCGCAGAAACCGATGAGGGGAGTGCCCGGTGTACGTGTTTCTATGATGTGGTCGATGGCCCGATAGACAAACTCCAGTTTCTCTGGTTGAGGCTTTAGCAGCGTCGATGGATTCTTAACAAAAGCCAATGGGGTGGGGAATACCGGTCCTTTGTCTGTCCATTCTACGTTGCTTTGCATGGCCATTGGTATCACAAGTATGTCGCTGAAGAGGATAGCTGCATCTACCCCTAGATCATCAATGGGGAGCAATGTGACTTTGGCTGCCAAATCGGGTTGGGTCATCAACTCCAGAAAGGAATGGTTTTGGCGTAATTGTTGATAGCGCGGAAGCACACGGCCAGCTTGGCGCATGAACCATACAGCTGGACGATGGGCTTGCTTGCCTTGTACGATATCAAGGAATGGATTTGTCATCTTTGTATTTGTATGTTAGTGGCAATATCACGTGCCTGTTTGATACGGTGAGCCATGCCGATTCCATCACGCAGATTGCCGGCAATGATGAGTCCCGGATATTTGCTTTCGAGACGGGCAACTTCATCGAATCGTGCACCGCTCGAAACCTCGTATTGCGGGATGGCCTTTGAGTGGCGGAAAATATGAATGCTCTCAGGGTGGATGTGCGACGGAAATTTGAGCATGCTGTGGAAGTATTCTTCTACGAGTTCTTGCAGCTCATCATCACTCATATTGAGCATCTCGGCATGTTTTACACCCCCAATGAAGTAAGTGTAGAGTGCACCACCCTCAGGTGCACGGCCCTTGAAACAAGCCGATGGGAAGAGAATGCCCAAAACCTTTTTTTGCTCGCGCGAAGGTATGAGACCTCCAAAAGCCTTGTAATTCAATCCTTCAGTATTGCGCACGCCGACTCCCACCTCAATGATAGGTGCATAGTCCAGGTTGGTAATGCGCTCCAGGCGTTGGCTCTCGATAAAAGGTAGCAGATTGCTCAGTTCATAAGCTCCACATGTAGTGATAACTTGCCGACATTGATATGTGACAGCTTGCCCTTGCTGGTCGCTGAATTCTACTTGCCATTGGCCCTCGACGGGGCAGATTCTTACATTGGTTGCACCCAAAGAGATATGGTCGATACCTATATAATCAGCTTCGGCTTTTGGAATTTGTCCTAAACCACCGACTGCCGAGAACACTTCTTTAGTAGCCAATCTGTCGCGCTCGGTTTTGGGCTGCTTGGCCTTGGCCATTGCTCCACGGATAAAGCTGCCATAGTCTTGTTCCAGATTATAGAGCTTCGGCAGGGCGTAGCGCGTGATTAGCTTGTTGGCATCACCGGCATAAACACCCGAAATAAATGGGTCGACAGCATAGTCTACGAATGATTTTCCCAGTCTGCGGGCGGCTAAGCTTGCTATACTTTCGTCGGGATTCTGTCCCTTGCGACGCCAAGGTTCTCCAAGAATTCGGAACTTGTCTGCCCATGTGAACAGCGGAGTTTTCAGTCCACCGATAAGACTGGAAGGTAAAACGTGAAAAAGGTTGCCTTTCCAAATCAGGCGTTGCTTGGCAGCTTTCACAGCAGGTTCGAGTAGGCACGTGCCATGAGAAGTTTCCTTGAGTTCGTTCATCAGTTCTGTAACCTCTGGAAATGATACCACTCCGGTATTCGGCCCGCTCTCTACGATGTAGTCGCCCATTCGGTGTGTCTGGATTTGTCCGCCAATTCTTGTCATTTTTTCTACGACGTGTACGTTTATCCCTCTTCGTTTGAGGGTGTAGGCGGTGGTCAGTCCGGTGAGTCCTGCTCCAATGACTACCACGTCGGTATGCTTGATAGTTGCTTGATTCTGCATGTTGTTAGATAGCTTTGGAGAATGATTTGTTGGATTTTAGCATCAGCGGGTCGAGTGATGCCGCTACGTTTCGAACCATTGGTGAAGCGTCGTCGGTCATTTCCAGATGCGATTCATCGAAACGGATAATACCGTCGGCAGCAAACTCTTGCAGTTTTTGCTCGTTGTAAGCAGTGGCTGCTTTCAGTTGTTCTACGCTTGTTTGTGTATGGTTGGCAATCTCCTGCCAATTAATGTGATAGTTGCACATTAATGTTTCAATGACTTCACGTGTCAGGCGTTCCTCGTTCGAAAGTGCATATCCTTTACGTATGGTCAATTTGCCGTAGCTGGTCTGCTCTATGTATTCAGCAATGTTTTTCGTGTTTTGGGCATAAGCTGCGTCGAGCTGACTGATACCGGTAACACCGAAGGCGTAGACTTGTGCAGTAGTACGGCGTGTACAGTATCCTTGGAAGTTGCGATGCAACTGATGATTCTGTTGTGCGATGTAGAGTTCGTCGTCTGGCGAGACGAAATGGTCGAGCCCTACACTCTTGTATCCAGCCTCATGTAGCAATTGGTTGGCTGTTGCGAAGATGTTTTCTTTTACCGAAGTAGTGGGCAGGCCAGCCTTTTCTAAGATGAGTTGTTGCTTCTTCAGCCAGGGCACGTGGGCATAGCTGAATGTGACCAGTCGGTCGGGATGAAGCTCAATGGCTTGGCGTATCGTCTCGGCAAACGATTCTGGTGTTTGTCCCGGTAGTCCATACAGAAAGTCCATATTGAATCTGATGCCCGATTGGCGCAAGAGTGCCACCACATCCTCTATCGGCTCGCACGTCGGTCGGCGATTTACCGTTTTTAGTACTGCCTCGTTGAAATCTTGTATGCCGATGCTCATGCGGGTGAAACCGCAGTTAGCCAGTTGTTCCCATTTCTCTAGTGTTAGATAGCCTGGATGGCATTCTATGGCAATCTCTGGCCGGTCTATAGTGTTGAAATGTGAAAGTAGATGGTCGTTGAGTTCTTTGATTACCATTGGGTCGAGGGTTGTTGGAGTACCACCGCCGTAGTGAATCTGCGAAATCTTACGGTTAGAATTTAAGTGGGGGAGTAACAGGTCAATCTCTTTGTGCAGTGCATCCACATAGCTTGCCAGTATTTCTGGTTTCTGCATGCTGTATGAATTGCATGCACAATAATGACACAAGTGCCGACAAAAAGGGATATGGAAATAGAACGACAGATGGTTGTCTGGCGCAGTGTTCGATTTATCTACGGCATTGAGATAGTCGGCCTCTGTGAAATCTTGGAAATAATTCGCAGGAGGATAGCTGGTATATCGTGGTACCGGGACATTATACTTGTCAATAATGTCTTGACTAATATTCTGTATCTTGTTCGTGTTCATATTATATGGTGCAAAGGTACGAACAAAATCATGTAAAAGCAATCCTTATTTGTAAGGACCGGCATGCCAGGAATGCTTGTTTTACAGTGCTCTGTACTGTATTCTCATTATAGTCCCGTGGCTTGGTGGAGTCTTGAAAGATTGTCTTGCCAGATGTCTTTCAATTGTTCGATGTCGCTCGGTTCGGCGAAATCTGTGATAATGAGCATGTAGTGCCCTGTCAAATCTGTGCGTTCCATCCTGATTTCAACAAAAGCTTCTGGGTCTTCTTCGTCTTCCCATTGAAGTCGAATAGCATTGAAACTTTTACTGCTGATAAGTCGAGCCTTGCGTATTTCATGGTGTCTCCACACCTGTCCCCATACGAAAGTGATTTCATCTTGTTCTTGTTTGACTTCGTCTGCAAGCCAACACGCCCATCCGTGAACAGTCCCCACTATATCCCAGATGTTGGAGGGTGAATTAGAACTCAACAGGTGCTCAATCGTTATTTTCTCTTTTTTCATGTACTTGTTGGGGTGATATAAAACTTGTTCAGCTACAAAAATATGAAGAATTACTGAGAAAAGCGACAAAAAATCAGAGTGAAATTTTGTGTAATCAAAAAACTTGTATACCTTTGCACTCGCAAAACAGCATTTGCTGTGAGCTGTGATGGCGGGATAGCTCAGCTGGTTAGAGCGTCGGATTCATAATCCGGAGGTCGTGGGTTCGGGTCCCACCCCCGCTACAAAATATAAATCAAGGAGTTACAGAAATGTAACTCCTTTTTTGTTTCTGCCTCCAACGTGGGATTTATTGTCAGATAGTTTTCTTTTTTGTATTTGATAGGTTTTGTGAATTCATTTTTTTTCGTATATTTGTGGCATTATATCATGAATGTTGTAAAATCTTAATATTTTCGTGTATGAAACAATGGTATAAACAAATCTTGATGCTTTTATTATTCCTTGTGTCGAGCCTGTCTGTGGTAGCTCAAGACCAAGAAGACCGGCACATTCGTCTTACACTGTCGAGTGGAGAGGTAGTTGAAGGATACATTTGGAGAGGTTGGTGGGCAGATGTATCATACTATAGTTTGAAAAGTAGCAAGTATAATGCTTTTACAGTAACATCTTCGCCGAATGATAAGAAGACGATAGAATATGATACAAGGACTGTGAAGAGTATAGATTATGTCCAGAAGACCAAAGCTTATCCCAATGGAGAGCATTGGGATGCTGTAGAAGTAATGTATCCTCGTAAGAGTTTGAAGTTCTGTCGTTTGGAAGGTGTTTCTAAACATGGTGCCAAGCTATATTCATGGCGTGCTACCGATACGACAGTCAATAGCAAGAGTGTCAAGACGAAATTTATTTGGAGATATGGGGTGCAGTTCGGTGAATCAACGCCCGTGTATTATTTGTTTTATTCATATATGCTGCATAAGCTCAAGAAAACGAATCCCGACTTGAGGAAATATCTTGATGAGCATACTGACGGCCGTGTGGTGAATGAGGATAATCCAAGAGCTATACTACAGATTTATGATCAGTATGTGGAAAGCAGGAAATAGATATTGATAGCTGGCTTATGGTAGTGTCGGAAAAAGGTGTGGCAATCAAATTTTTGCCACACCTTCTTCTTTTTTACGCGCGCTGTTAGGGATTTTCTCGCAGAAAGCGTTCTATGCGTTCCGGATTGTCTAGCTTTCTTAATTCGTCGTCATAGTACCCTTCTTTGATGATATAGACAAACGGCCAATATACCTTTTCTATTCGGAAGAAGTCGCTGTTGGTGACGAAAGCTCCTGAGTTGATGACAACCCGATATTTGTTGCTGCTGTAGAGAATCTCGTCATTTGGTGCGTTCGTGAGATAGAGTTGCAGCAACAGTAATAACAGGGCAAATGGCAGTACGATGGTCGCCCCCGTCATGAGACAACCGATGACGGCATCTTTCCTCTGTCTCCATTCCGTGTAGGCAATGCGGAAAAAGAGAAATATAAACAGGCTGGGGGTTATCTGCCACATCCATTCGTGGGCATTTCCAATGAGCCTTACCGGTGTCAGCAGTGTGAGAATGATGTAAGTTGCGTCAATTCCACATAAGCCCAAAGTGATTTTTGTCGTTCTCGTCATCTCCATTTGGCTGCCTGGTGAGCACTTTGTCCGAAAACTCATCTTGTGTCGGTCTGTGCAAAGTGCTCTTTGATAGGGCTGCTCTTATGCAGCTTCTTTTGTCTTTGAAGTCTTTTTGGTGGTAGTCTTCTTACTCTCCTTTTTAGTTGTGGCTTTCTTCTTAGTCTCTTTCTTAGTCTTTTTTATTGTTTTCTCTGCCTTTTCGGTGTCAGCTTTCTTGGCTCTAGGCTTCTTCACTTTAGTCGTGGCAGTCTCTTTTTCTACTTCTTTCTTCGCCTTTTTGGCAGTAGTCTTCTTGGCTGTTGTAGCTTTCTTAGCCTTTGTTTCGGTAGCGTCTTCTGCAACTTCTTTCACCTTTTTGGTTGCTTTTTTGGCAGCCACTCGTTTCGTTGTCGTGGCTTTCTCTGCTTGCTCTTCCTTTACGACTCTTTTTCTGGTGGCAACTTTCTTGGGAGTCGTTGCCTTGGCAGCACCTGTCCCATAGCAAGCTGAACACGCATGGCGTCCCATGTTTTCGGCTTCCGACTTGGAGACAGCCTTCACTTCGTTGGCATTTCGTAGATATCCGCAACTCCTGTCTTTGTGGTAAGCCACAGCCCCACTGCTTGTTGCGATGTAAACTGTCTGTGCCGAAGCGGCGGGTGTACCTGCTACGAGCATTGCCATCATGGCGATGACTACAAAAATGTAATGTTTCATAATCTCTAATTTTAATAATGATTTTCTTATTGTATGTTGTTAAATTGCTTATGTAGTGTCTACTTGTCAATGTGGGTATATGACAGAATCGGGTGCAAGATAATAAGAATAATTGATATAATCAATGTTTATCAAGAATTTTCTTTTCTCGTTCTCGGATTTCTTCCCTATCTTTGCCGGATAGTATAGAAATACGGCACTTTATGACTAACAAAGGGGAAAACGTTTTATCAGTGTTGGCAGAAAAAGTAAATCATCATGCCGATTGGTGTGAATATGCTGCTTATTACGACTATAGGGTGCGAGGATTGCGTAAAGAGGCCTTGAAGCATTTGGATGTGTTTCTAAATGTGGCGGAGAGTTTGTCGGCAGACAAGAAGAGAGAGTTTGTCGGCTTTTGTTTTTCCTTGTATTTTGAAGTTCCGGATGATGATTTTCTTCTTTCTTCATACCCTTTGACTATGCGCTTGTTAAAGCCTACGCTGGAAGAATGGTGTCGGTTGGAGCCGCGTAATGCTCAACTTTATGCTTGGTATGGGCGGTATTTTAAGAGCGAGGAACACTTACAGCAAGCTCCTCGGTTGAATCCTGAGGACGATTTGTGCCGTGAGGCGTTGTTAGAGAAGTATGCTGATGCCATTTGGTATTCTCTGCATCATTTGCCTGATTTCTATATTGGCAATCCGCAAGATGATTTGGTATTGATGGCGGATATTCGTGTACATATAGATGCTTTGCAGTCAGAAGAGCGTAAACGTAGATGGGAGAGCGATTATCTGTGTGATTTGGAGATTATTCAGAATTATATAGCTTGGCAAAAGTCAGGACATCCCGATTTTGAACAATGGGGACGAGAGAACAATAAAATCATGGGATATGGCTTGCGCGGTCCTTATTACTACGATAAGTGACGTCACAATGCAGGTTATTTCTCGCGAGGAATGTGCTTTAAGAGAATATGTAGCTGCAAGCAAGGGCCAGGATGGCTAGTCCACCTTGCTTGAAGAGAATGGCGGGATTGCTCGAAACAGCACCGTAGGCAGCTACGAGGACGATGTAGCCTAATATGAGTCTCGTCCATAAAATGTCGCCGGTCAGTATCGCAATGAGCAGTAGCACGGCGATGAGACCGTTGTAGATGCCTTGATTTTTAAACAATGTTGAGACGTGCTTGTCTCTCATCTTGTCCGGTTCGATTCCGAAAACCTTGGCAGTGTGTTGCGAATGGGTGGCAAAGGTTTCCAGATACATGATGAACATCTGTTCTGTGGCAGCTAATAGGGCTAGTATCATTGTAATGGTGTGCATACGGTGGATGTTTTGTTTTTATCATCTCGATTTGCCTATTTATAGAGATTTTCTTTATAGGTGCTGTTGTAGATGGGCGATAATAACTAAAAACCATTGCCAAAGAGCAGATAGGACTCCTTGGCAACGGTCGTATATTGTTGAATAATAGGTATAGACCTACTCCTGTCTTACAGCATTTCGAGCAGATAGTTGTCGTATCCCACTTTCTCAATGAGCTGTCGATGCTGGCGATTCCAGTCTATATGCTCCTTTTCGCCCTTAATCCATTTCTGAATCAGCTCCTGTGTGATATAGTCATCAGCGAAAGCCTGGCTCAGCAAAGAAAGCTCCTGTATAGCCGAATCGTCTGTACCGTATTTGAGATCCAGCTCCAGCTGTTCTTTTGGGTCTGCCGAAAAGTCGAATTCAACAGTCTTGATTGCTGTAGCCAAGTCTGTAGGCTGGCATCCCAACTCTATCAGGCGGTTCATGGCCTCGTTGGCTTCTGCGAATTCCTCGCTGGCTTCTTCTGCAAATTTCTCTGCCAGTTTGTTGTAGCCATTAAACTTGTTGTAAGCTGCAAATACTGCATGCTGCTTAGAGTTGCCGTACCACACTGCTGCCAATTCTGCTAATTTTGCAATAGCTTCATTCTTTGTCATAATCGTATTCTTTAAAAAGTTATATTATATAGTTTCTTTTAATTCGTCTATCATCTGGTCTAACACCCTTTTGGCTTCGGCATTGTTGTCTATGAAGAATTGGTTGATTCCTGTAGACACCTTATTGGCCATAGCTGTCGGTATAGTCCTTGCCTGTTCTTTCAGCTCTATACCATGTGCTGTAAGTGATATAATCACCTTGCGTTGGTCTTCCTTGTCCCGCTTGCGTACCACTATTTTCTGCTTCTCCATTCGTTGTAAGATGGGGGTAACCGTGTTGGTTTCCAGATACAATCGCTTGGCTATATCATTGACAGGTTGGTTGTCTTGTTCCCAAAGCACCATCAAGACCAGGTATTGCGGATAGGTTATCCCCAGTTTGGAGAGGAACGGCTGGTAATGCTTGGTAATCAATCGCGACACCGTATAGAACCGGAAGCAGAATTGATTGTCCAGTAAGAGTGCATCATCATTCATGTTTCTATCCCTTATTTAGTTCATTGACGATATAACGCCTGAGCTTGGCTGGTGGCGTAGTCGGTGAAAATCTGCTTACCACTTCGCCATGCTTGTTGATAAGAAACTTGGTGAAATTCCATTTGATCGCACTTGTCAGGAAGCCTCTCTTCTGACTCTTCAACCATTTGTACAGTGGGTCTGCCTCGTCTCCGTTTACCTTTATCTTCTTCATGATAGGGAAGGTGACACCATAGTTCAGAGAGCAGAACTCTTGTATCTGGTCGTCGCTGCCCGAATCTTGGTTGGCAAATTGGTTGCAAGGGAATCCAATTATTTGTAAACCGCTATCCTTTAGCTCTTTCCATAAGGTTTCCAGTCCCTCGAATTGTGGGGTAAGGCCACATTTGCTGGCTGTGTTTACAACCAAGATTACTTTGCCTTTGTATTGCGAAAGGCTTACATCGTTGCCTTTTTTGTCTTTGACGCTGAAGTCGTATATTGTTTTCTTATCCATCCTTTTCCTTTATTAAATATATGTCTTGCCCAAACTCTTTGATTCATAGTGAAATCTCTGTATAAATCTCCGAGCGGTCTTGTTTGCTTCTACTGGTGCAAAGATAGATAAAACAATTATATCATGCGTGATATAAAATGGTGTTTTTGTTCAAAATTAACATTCGTTTCACTTCGTGACGGGCAAATATACATTCGTTAAACAAGAATCTTTGTTCCGTTAACTGCAATGACATTCTTTTCGCAGTTCGGACAATTCTCATGGAAAAATGGCATGGGAGGTCTATATACTCTCTATCAGCAGCCATATATTCAATATGGTGACGAGGGCGGCGAGGGTATAGAGGAAAGCCGAATTCCACGGTTTGTTGGCATAGCAACCCATGACGCGTTTGGAAGAGGTGAGGCTTACTTGCAGGAATACGGTGAGAGGGAGCTGGACGCTCAGCAGCATCTGTGAGTAGATGAGTCCCTGGAATGGGTCGGAGATGAAGAAGATGATGAGCAGCGACAGGCCCAGCGATATACAGATGCCCACGATGGAGTGGGTGTCCTGGGCGTTGTACGACTCGCCGAACATGCCGGCAAAGATACTTCCGGCAGCCATTCCACTGGTGATGGTGCTGGAGATTCCGGCCAGTAGCAAGGCTATGGCAAAGATGTTTCCAGCGTTGTTGCCCAATAGTGGGGTGAGCAGCGACTGGGCTTGCGACAGTTCTTCTACGTGGATACCGCGGTTGTAGAAAGTGGCGGCAGCCAGTAGTATCATGGCACTGTTGATGGCCCAGCCTACAATCATTGAGAATAAGGTATCGAACAGTTCGTATTTCAGTGTTTTCTCTATGTCGGCCTTGCCCTTGGTGTGGATTTGTCGGCTCTGTATCACCTCTGAATGGAGGAACAGATTGTGGGGCATGACCACGGCTCCCAGTACGCTCATGATGATGAGCAGACTCCCTTCGGGTACGCTGGGTACTACCCATCCGGTAGTAGCTGCGGGCCAGTCGATGTCTATGAGGAATATTTCATAGATGAAAGACAGTCCAATCATCGAGACGAAACCGATGATGGCACGCTCCATGTGGCGATATGAATTGGTGAAAAGCATGATGAGTACGGCTGCCACAGTGAGGATAGAGCCCCACACGATGGGTATTCCGAAGAGCATTTGCAGGGCTATGGCCGAGCCTAATATTTCTGCCATAGAGGTACTGATGCTGGCCAGTACGGCACTGGCGATGATGGGGCGGCCTATCCATTTAGGCGTATATTTCTCGGCAGCCTCGCTCAGGCAGAGTCCGGTGACGATACCCAGGTGGGCCACATTGTGCTGCAAGGCGATGAGCATGATGGTAGATAGGGTGACCACCCATAGCAAGGCGTAGCCGAACTCAGAACCGGCGGCAAAGTTGCTTGCCCAGTTTCCGGGATCGATGAAGCCCACGGTGACGAGCAGTCCCGGTCCGATGTATTTTAAAATGTCCAGTCCGCCGAGGATTCTCGGATGGTCTTGGCGTTTCAGTTCTTTGAATATATTCAGCATAGTTGTTGTCTTCTTTGTGTTGTTGATGAGGTTATAGTCCGGCCGGAACAGTGCCGTCGTTGGGTGCGGGGATGATACCGAGCAACTTGCACAGCAGCGGATAGACGTCTACATTGCAGAAGTGGGGGAGCGTGGTATGTGGAAAGTCTGGTCCGACGGCGCGGAACAGGGCGTGCATATCTTGCACTGTCGGGTCGAAACCGTGTGTGCCACCGCCTTTTACAGGCGAGTCTTGTGCCAGATAGCCGGCATCGGGGCAGACCACAACGTCGCCGATACGCGGATTCGTGCCGTAATGTAGGTAGGCCGGTACGTCGCTGCGTTTCCATACGCGGGCGTGGTCGATGTGGCGAAGTGCCTGGTAGATGGAGTCGGCACAGCCCTCGTGTGCATAAATCATGGCGGGCACATTGCCTTGGATGCTCTTAATCCACGACGGCTTGAGATGGGGTTTGAGTGCCACCTGATGCCCTTCGTCTACCCAAGTCATGCCGTGGTCGGAAACCACGATGAAATTGACGTCGGCTGCGAAAGGCAGTTGCTGGATGCCACGGTATATCCGGCCCATGAGTGTGTCGGTCTGCATGACTACTTGTCGCGTCAGTTTGCTCTGCGGACCAAAGTGGTGGCCGTGGGCATCGGGCTGCTCGAAGTAGGTCATGATGAGCTGCGGGCGCTCGTTCTCAGGCTTGCGCAATTCGTTGAGCACGCTTTCTACACGCTTCTCGAAGGTGAGTCGGGGTTCTTTGTCGTATACCAGATAGCGGTCGGGATACATGCCCTTCACCTTCACGTCGGATCCCGGCCAGTAGAATACGCTCGTCTTGACGCCCTGTCGGCGCGCAGTTACCCAGATAGGTTCGCCGCCGTAGAATCGCGGGTCGAGCTTGGTGGCCATGTTGGCCAGCGAGAAAAAGCTGTTGGAAGCTGTGTCGAAGAACGTATTGTGTACGAGTCCGTGATGGTCGGGGTATAGCCCTGTGGCAAGCGTATAGTGGTTGGGGAAAGTCTTTGAGGGGAAAGAAGGAATCAGCCCCGACGTTACTCCCTTGGCTGCGATGGTGTCAAGATTGGGCGTGTCGTACCATTCGGGATAGTCCCAACGGAATCCGTCGAGCGAAACAATGACGGTGTAGTGCTTTCCGGCCATGCAGGTGAGGGCCGCCAGGCATAGGGTCAGGGTAATCAATAACTTCTTCATATCCGTGTATTTATCATTCGTTATCATGCCATGCAGGTGTAACCGAGGACTTCCTGATGTGGAGTCTGGGTAGGCTTCGTCTCCATAGCGCTCTCAGGATGCACCCTTTGTCTATGCAAAGTTAGGTATAAAAAATAAGATAGAATATCTTGTAGCGCTCTTTTTCTTGCCTTTTTTGTATGGCAGTTTCCCTGTATCTCACCTCTTGCCTCTTGCTTTTTACCTCTTGTCTCTAAACTTCCCCCCTCGTCTACTTGTCAACTAAAAAAACTGCAAAGGCTCGGCAGCGTTGCTGTCTGGCCTTGGCAGCATTGCTGTTTGGGCTTTGCAGCAGCACTGCTAAGGCCTTGCAGCCTGGCGGGTAAAATGTGGTTGGGTGGCTATGAAAAAATGATGATAGTGTTAAATAAATATATTTCTGATAAATAATGCAAACATTGCTTGCTTTATGTTCTGAATTTTGCTACCTTTGCATGCCTTTTATAAAGGGGTGTGGACATTATTTTGAAAATCAGAGAGTTAGATTTAAGGTAAAGGGAATGAGACAACTAAAGATACAAAAAAGTATTACCAACCGTTCGAGTGAGGCATTAGATAAATACCTCGTAGAGATTGGGCGTGCCCCATTGATTTCCATCGACGAAGAAATAGAGCTGGCACAGAAAATCAAGAAAGGTGGGCGCGAAGGTGAGCGGGCTAAGGAAAAGCTGGTTACGGCTAACTTGCGTTTCGTGGTTTCTGTTGCCAAGCAATATCAGCATCAGGGACTTTCGCTGACCGACCTTATCGATGAGGGTAATATCGGACTGGTAAAGGCTGCCGAAAAGTTTGATGAGACGCGCGGATTTAAGTTTATATCTTACGCCGTGTGGTGGATTCGCCAGAGCATTTTGCAGGCTATCGCCGAGCAAAGCCGTATCGTGCGCCTGCCGTTGAACCAGGTAGGTTCGCTGAACAAGATTAACCGCGAAATCAATAAGTTTGAGCAGGAAAATCAGCGCAAGCCTTCTTTGTCAGAACTGGCGAGTGTGACGAAGATAGAAGAAGAAAAGATAGACCAGAGCTTGATGGCCGACAGTCACCATGTGAGCATTGATGCGCCGTTCCAGGATGGCGAAGACAACAGCATGGTAGACGTGATGGCTTCGGGCGATGACAGCCGTACCGACCGCCAGGTGGACCATGAGTCTATGGCATTGGAATTGGAGTCGGTGCTGAAGAAAGTGCTGAAAGACCGCGAGATAACGATTATCCGCGAGTGTTTCGGTATTGCATGCCACGAGAAAGGTCTGGAGGAAATCGGCGATCAGCTCGGACTGACACGTGAGCGCGTGCGCCAGATTCGTGAGAAGAGTATTGCGAAATTGCGTGACAGCGGGTATGCCCGCATCCTGATGAAATACTTGGGATAGCGAGCGCTTGCGGTCGAGGCGTGAGAAGCAGGGAGCTTGAAGCTCCGAAAGATAATAAAGGCGATTCTGATACAGGGTCGCCTTTGTCGTTACACCTTAATATAAAAAACTTAATTTTTCGATGTTTTCGTACACATCTATCAATGTTTTTCGTAACTTTGCATTCTCATCATTATAATGAATAAATAGATATGGCAGAGACAAGGGTGCTGAAGACCGCGTTGGTTTCGGTCTTCCATAAGGACGGTTTGGACGAACTGCTGGCCAAACTGAATGCAGAAGGTGTGAAATTCCTGTCTACAGGAGGAACGCAGAAGTTTATCGAGTCATTGGGATATGAATGCCAAGCTGTAGAGAGCGTGACTACCTATCCTTCTATCTTGGGCGGACGTGTGAAGACATTGCACCCGAAAGTGTTTGGCGGAATTCTTGCTCGCCGTGAGAATACAGGTGACTTGGAACAGATGCAGGAGTACGAAATCCCTGCTATCGACCTGGTTATCGTAGATCTCTATCCCTTTGAACAGACTGTAGCCAGTGGCGCTTCTGATGCCGATATCATCGAGAAGATAGATATTGGTGGCATCTCCCTGATTCGTGCCGGTGCGAAAAACTTCAAGGATGTGGTGATTGTGCCCAGCAAGGCAGAATATGGTGTGTTGCTGGATATCCTGAATAAGAAGGGTACTCAGACCGACATTGAAGACCGCAAGATGCTGGCTGAGCGTGCATTCGGCGTAAGTAGCCACTACGATACAGCCATCCACGCCTGGTTTAGTAAGTAAATACATGTAAAATATAAATCCGAGACACTATCTAATGGGATTTTTTTCGTTTATACAAGAAATTGCTATGGACCTGGGTACGGCCAATACTATCATCATCAGCGATGATAAGATTGTGGTCGATGAACCTTCGGTAGTAGCTTTGGACCGTCGCACCGACAAGATGATTGCTGTGGGTGGGAAGGCAAAAATGATGTATGAGAAGACGCACGACAATATTCGTACCATCCGCCCGTTGCGCGATGGCGTGATAGCCGACTTCACTGCTTGCGAGCAGATGATGCGTGGACTCATCAAAATGGTGCATACCGGCAGCCGGCTGTTCTCTCCGTCGCTGCGCATGGTCATCGGTGTTCCGTCGGGATCTACTGAAGTAGAGCTGCGTGCAGTGCGCGACAGTGCGGAGCATGCCGATGGTCGCGATGTCTATCTGATATTCGAGCCGATGGCTGCTGCTATCGGTATCGGTATTGACGTGGAAGCACCGGAAGGCAACATGATTGTCGATATAGGTGGCGGAAGCACTGAGATTGCTGTGATTTCGCTGGGCGGTATCGTGTCGAACAACTCTATCCGCACTGCCGGTGACGACCTTACGGCCGACATTCAGGAATACATGAGCCGCCAGCACAATGTGAAGGTGAGTGAGCGTATGGCCGAGCGTATCAAGATACATGTGGGTTCTGCCCTTACAGACCTTGGCGACGAAGCGCCTGAAGACTTCATCGTGCATGGTCCTAACCGTATTACGGCGCTGCCGATGGAAGTGCCTGTGTGCTATCAGGAGATTGCGCACTGTCTCGACAAGACGGTGGCGAAGATAGAAAACGCAGTGCTCTCGGCCTTGGAGAATACTCCGCCCGAACTCTATGCCGACATCGTGAAGAACGGTATCTATCTGAGTGGTGGAGGTGCATTGCTCCGCGGACTCGACAAGCGACTGACAGATAAAATCAATATTCCGTTCCATATTGCAGAAGACCCATTGCACAGTGTTGCCAAGGGAGCCGGTATTGCGTTGAAGAATGTAGACCGCTTCTCTTTCCTTATGCGATAGGGGCGTCGTTGGTAAACTTTTCCTGAGACCGCCTTTCATCACATGCGCAACCTATTGAACTTTCTGGCCAAGAACAACCACTGGTTTCTTTTCGTGTTACTGGAGGTAGTGAGTTTTGTGCTGCTGTTTCAGTTTAACAGTTATCAAGGCAGTGTATGGTTCTCGTCTGCCAATGCCGTGTCGGGTAAGGTGTATGAGGCAAGTTCGGAGGTGGAGTCTTTCTTCGCTTTGACAAAGGTGAATCAGGCACTGACGAACCGTAATCTGGTATTGGAACAGCAGGTCAGGCAGCTGTCGGAACAGTTGGCCAAGCAGACGCAGGACTCTGCTTACCTGCATATAGCGAAGTTGCCAGCCCTTCAAGGCTTCCGGTTGATACCGGCCAAGGTGGTGAGCAACTCGCTCGACAAGCCCGATAACCTCATGACTATCGACCGAGGTTCGGCCGATGGAGTGCGTAAGGACATGGGCGTGGTGTGTGGAACAGGTGTGGTGGGCATCGTTTATATGACGTCGGCCCATTACTCCATTGTCATTCCGGTACTCAATTCGCGTTCGAATATCAGTTGTACCATTAAGAATCGCGGGTATTTTGGCTATCTGCATTGGACAGGTGGTGTTGCCAATATGGCCAATGTGGACGATATTCCACGCCATGCACACTTCAAATTGTTTGAAGAAGTGGTGACAAGTGGATATTCTTCTGTCTTTCCACCGGGTATCTTGGTGGGGAAAATTCGCCACGTCTACAATTCGGCCGATGGTCTTTCCTATCGTCTGAAGGTTATCCTGTCGACCGATTTCGGAAATCTGCGAGATGTCTGTGTGATTGATAATGCTGCGGTGAACGAGCGTCTTGATGTGATGCGAGCTGCAAAAGACTCTCTCATAGAGAAGAATAATTGATAGAAAGGAGATGATAGAGAGATGAATGTAAGTTTGTTGAAGGGCATATTTGTATTTGTGCTGCTGCTGTTGGCACAGGTTCTTGTGCTCAATCATGTCCATCTTTTCGGTTTTGCCACGCCGCTTCCTTATGTCTATATGGTGTTGCTGTTTCGCCGGGGATATGCCAAATGGGCCATTCTGTTGCAGTGTTTCCTGATGGGACTGTGCATAGATGTGTTCTCGGATACACCCGGTGTGACGATGGCTTCGATGACACTTCTGGGACTTTTGCAGCCTTATCTGCTGTCAATGTTCGTCCAGCGTGATATGGATGAATCCTTGGCTCCCTCTTTCGCAACACTGGGTACGGCGAAATTCGTTTACTATACCATAATCTCGGTGACGATTTACTGCCTGGTGTTCTTCTCTCTAGAGGCTTTCAACTTCTTTAATTGGCAGCTTTGGCTGGCCACGATTGCCGGTAGTACCGTCCTGACGGTCATTCTGGTATTGGTGTTGGAGAATTTGAGAAAGAAATAAATACATTCTTATTTCGAACAATTTAGTGAAGGATTACGATCTTGAAAAACGACAAACTGTAATTGCCGGGGTGGCCATCACCATTGTGGTCATCTACATTATTCGTTTGTTCACGCTCCAGTTATTGAGCGACGACTTCAAGAAAAATGCCGATAGTAATGCCTTTCTGAAGAAGATAGAATACCCGTCGCGCGGTATCATTACCGACCGACATGGCAAGTTGATGGTCTATAATCAGCCTGCCTATGATATCATGGTGGTAGAGAATGAGGCTCGCGGCAAGATAGATACCACCGAGTTTTGCGATGCCTTGGGCATTACCAAGGAGTTCTTCGTCAAGCGGATGGAGGATATCAAAGACAGGAATAAGAATCCCGGTTATTCCAGATTTACCCAACAGCTCTTTCTGAGTCAGCTCTCCGACCGCGAATTCAGTGTTTTTCAAGAGAAGATTTTCCGTTTTCCCGGTTTCTATGTGCAGAAGCGCAGCATCCGGCAATATCAATATCCTTATGCGGCCCATGTGCTGGGAGATGTCGGTGAGGTGAATGAGGGTGATTTGGAGAAGGACGATTACTACCAGGCAGGCGACTATATTGGCAAGCTGGGAATTGAGCGTTCGTACGAACAGCAGCTCCGTGGAGTGAAAGGAGTGCAGGTACTGTTGCGCGATGCGCATGGCAGGATTCAGGGAAAATATCAGAATGGGAAGTACGATCAGCGTCCGGTGGCTGGCAAAGACCTTACGCTGAGCATCGATTTGAAACTTCAGGCTCTGGGCGAACGGTTGTTGCAAGGCAAGATAGGAAGTATTGTGGCCATTGAACCGTCTACCGGCGAGGTGCTGTGTATGGTCTCTTCACCTACCTACGATCCTCGTTTGCTCGTGGGAAGAAAGCGTGGCAAGTATCACAGGGTGCTGTCTGCCAATGTCTGGAAACCCCTGCTTAACCGCTCTATCATGGGACAATACCCTCCTGGTTCGACATTCAAGACCACCCAGGCACTCACTTATCTGACTGAGGGTATTCTCAGTCCGAGTACGATGTTGTCTTGCCATCATGGGTTTAACTATCGGGGACTGCACGTAGGATGCCACGGTCACTCTTCGCCATTAAGTCTGGTGGAGGCTTTGAGCACTTCGTGTAATGCCTATTTCTGCTGGGGATTGTACTATATGATGGGCAATCGGTCGAAGTATAAGAGTGTGCAGGAGGCCATGAACCTGTGGCGTGACTATATGGTGAGTATGGGATTCGGCTATAAGCTAGGCATCGACTTGCCGGGAGAGAAGCGAGGGCTGATACCCAACGCGTCATTCTACGATAATGCCTATCATGGCTCGTGGAACGGACTCACCGTTATAAGTATCTCCATCGGACAAGGTGAGGTGAACCTGACGCCGCTCCAGATAGCCAATTTGGGGGCTACCATTGCCAATCGTGGTTATTATTACGTTCCTCATGTGGTGAGGAAGGTGAAGGGTGAACCCTTGGATACCTTGTACACGCGCCGTCATTACACCAAAGCCAATCGTCGGGCGTATGACTATGTGGTCGCAGGTATGCGCTCATCTGTCATCAAGGGAACGTGTAAAGCTGCCAATCGGGCCGACTATCTGGTTTGTGGTAAGACCGGTACGGCCCAGAATCGTGGGCAAGACCACTCTGTCTTCATGGGATTTGCACCGATGGATAACCCCAAGATTGCCATTGCGGTGTATGTGGAGAATGGTGGTTTCGGTGCTGATTACGGTGTGCCTATCGGCTCACTGATGATGGAACAATATATTAAAGGTAAACTCTCGGAAGCTTCGGAGAAGAAAGCCACCGACTTCCAAAGACGTAGAATTGCTTATGGCTCAAGGAATAGATAGACAACCTAGCGTGTTGCGTTCACTCGACTGGTGGACTATCGGCATCTATATAGCCTTGCTCATCTTTGGATGGGTGAGTGTCTGCGGTGCGAGCTACACCTATGGCGACAACAATATCTTCAGTATGGACAGCCGTTCGGGTATGCAAATCGTCTGGATAGCTACTTCCATTGTGCTTGGATTCGTGTTGCTGATGATGGACGACCGTGTCTACGATACGTTCTCCTACGTCATCTATGCAGCCTTATTGCTGCTCTTGTTCGTTACCATCTTTAATCCCCATCAGATAAAGGGGTCGCGGTCGTGGCTCGTGTTAGGTCCTTTGCGATTGCAACCGGCTGAGTTTGCGAAGTTTGCCACGGCTCTAGCTGTGTCTAAACTCATGAGTACCTACGGCTTCAACATCCATCAGTGGAAGCATTTTGCAGCTGCCTGCGGTGTCGTCTTGCTCCCGATGCTCTTCATTATCGGGCAGCGTGAGACCGGTTCGGCATTGGTCTATCTCTCCTTCTTTCTCATGTTCTATCGCGAGGGAATGCCAGGTAGTGTGCTGTTTACAGGCGTTGCCATGGTTGTTTATTTCGTGGTTGGCATCAAGTTCGAAAATGTAATGCTTCTTGGTACGCCTACGTCTATCGGTAAGTTTGCTGTATTGCTGCTGGTACAGATATGCACGGCTTTCATGGTCAATATCTATTGCCGCGAGAAAAAACAGTTCCAGTATATCCTGCTCGGTTGTCTTGGTACGACACTTGTCGTCTTCTTGTTCTCCGAGTATGTGATACCTTTCGACATCGTGTGGGTGCAACTCATCATTTCGATGGCTCTAATACTCTATTTACTATATATGTGGCTGCGCACGCGCTTCCCATCTTACTTCTTTATCATGGCTTTTGCCGTGGGCTCTATCGTCTTCTTCTATTCGGCCGACTACGTGCTGAACAATGTGATGGAGCCACACCAGCGGGTGCGTATCAACGTATTGTTGGGACTGGATGAGGATTTGTCTGGTGCAGGATACAATGTACATCAAAGCGAGATAGCCATCGGGTCGGGAGGATTGCGCGGTAAAGGATTCCTAAACGGTACGCAGACCAAGCTGAAATTCGTTCCCGAACAAGATACAGACTTCATCTTTTGCACGGTAGGCGAGGAAGAGGGATTCGTAGGTTCGGCCGGTGTATTGCTCCTGTTTTTGGCTTTGATACTGCGATTGATTAAGCTTGCCGAACGGCAGCCCTTCAAGTTTGGGCGTATCTATGGCTATTGCGTGTTGAGTATCTTCCTGTTCCATGTCTTTATCAATGTGGGAATGGTACTCGGACTGACTCCTGTTATCGGTATTCCGCTGCCGTTTTTCAGCTATGGCGGTTCGTCGTTGTGGGGCTTTACGCTCTTGCTATTCATATTTCTGAGGATAGATGCCGGTCGCAACTTGGTACGCAGCTAAGGCTGTATAACTCTTCCATCCCTATTAGCCCAGTCAAAAGAATGGCCCTGGCAAGTAATATTACTGCCAGGGCTTGAGTGTATAAATATGACTGTATGTATGAATAAGTTGCTTTTTGGCAGTTAGAAGGCTATGATAGCGCGTGCAGCATAGCCGTTGTTCTCTATTGAGCCATTGTTTTTGGGTATATATGTAAACTCGATAGTTGTTGGAGTAATTTTGACAGCACATCCATATTGGCCTCCATCTTTAGCTTCGTCGGCTGCCCAAAGATACCAGTCTATCTGGTTAGCTGTGGGAAGATAGAAGCCGGTATATGGAATTCTGTGTTCATAATGATATTGATAGAGAATACCATTGTTATACAGCTGATCCCATGAGAAGAATTCTTCGAATTTCTTGAGTGCCTTTTCTTTCTCTTCAGATGAGCTGAATTGCCAGTAAAAGCTGGTAGGCTTATTATCTACCCCTATCTGTGTCTTAATTTCGTTGGGATTAAGTTCGGCCAAGTTTGTGAACAGCATATACCATTGTCCCATAGTCGGTAAAAACCATCCGCTGGTGTGTTTCGGTGCAGGTACTAGGCATACCTCACTAAAATTGTATCTCCAATTCTCTGTTCCATACTCTATTGCGTGGGCAATAGCGGCATCCTTATTCTTCAAATGGTTTTCGTATAATGCTTTGTTAATGGCATATCCTTCGAGGTTCTGCATCAATGTTTGTGATGCGAAGGTGCTGGGATACTCGAAGATGTTAGGGCTTTCAGGATAATCCTTGATTTCCGTAGCCCAGGGAGTAGGCCATCTGGCATCTTTCAGAGCAATGGCATAACCATGGGTAAATCCTTTTTTACGGTCGCTTTCTGTCGTATGGTTGCTGAAAACCACAGCTACAGGAACTTTGGAATGGTCGTATACCAATGGTCCCCATGAGCCATCACTATATAGATAATCGGTGATATTGGGTACACGATTTTCCTCTTTCAGCGCATACACTTTGCCCACGACCTTATTCCCCAAGAAAGTCTTGGCAGTCATTTTACCCGTTTTACGATACGTCTTATGGCCGTCACATTTGATTTGTACGGCTAGCTCGCCTGTCAAACTGGCATTTGCCGGTATGGCAATATAGTGAGTTGTCTTGTTGTTGGCGAACTTCGAAGCAAGATTGGAGAGCTTGAAGAATGTTATGCCATTGTATGTAACATCCTTCGAATCGGTCGCTATAAGGGTTGCTTTGTCTGCAAACAGACTGTTGATTGTAGACTCCTTTGCCGTATAAGTGAATTTTAGTTCGTCGATGCTTGTTGGCTTTTCGTTGAGTTTATCGGTAGTGAAAGTAAGTTTCAATACCGATGTTTGGTGCTTGAATTCAAGTGTTTTGTCGGCTGTTCCCTCTGCAAACAGCAGATTATATTTGCTGATATTGGTCGCCGACCCATCTTGTCCATCAAAATCTACATTGACTTTTAACTTGTTGTCTGTCGTAATTTCAGTAGTAATCTTATCGGTCTCCGAGTCGTTCACAGCATAAAGTTTACTTTTTTTAAAGGCTTCTGCATCCATAGATGTTTCCACATTGCCCTTAAAAAGTGCTTTTTGTGCCTTTACTTCCTTGGCTGTCATGGTGGCCAGTTTCATAGTTCTGTCCACATAGTAGGCAACTTTGATTTGGTCTCCCGATTTCCATTCAGTCTTTAATCCCTCTTTGGTATCTTCTGATGTTACAACTCTCGATGCACTCTTTTTACCGTCTGCCGATTGTTGAAGAGCTACGCTGAGTTCTATTTCAAATTTCTTTGAGGTTTCTTTTCTGTTCTCTATGGTGTCATCGGTAGTACATGCCGATGCTGCCAAACCTCCCAAAAACGCTAATACTATCTTTATATTCTTTGTGTTCATGCTTGAATTCATGCTTGTTTATTCTTGCTGTTTACTCGTTATTCCTATGTCCAATCGTCTTCTTCCGATGTGTCTTCTTCCAATGAGCGTCGTTCGATATTTCCAGAGGTACAGAGGAAACGCTCTGTTTCCAACTTTATGACCTTGAGCCAGACTCTTTGATATTCTTTCTTCTTCATATTTTAATATATATAAGTTTACTCTGTTTTCAAGTGGATAATCTTAAATACAGGCATACGTAACCCCACTATCCACTTTTAATGTATGGATAGGTATGTATCTTGCTTCAAGAATACGTTGTCAAAATTACACTGATGGCATGGCAGATTTCATTTCATACCGTCAGTAGTTTTATCAAAGAGTCGAAGTAGTTGTTTTATATGGTATTAGGCGGTTCTTAAAGAGTCGTTCTCTATCGTCTTACAATCCTGTTTTAGGGTGTTCTTGCTTCTCAATTTGTCAATTACTATCGTTAGGGCAACTCTCAATTTCATGTCCCGAATTCTCTCTGTACTCAGCAGGAGTCATGCCGTATTTCTGTGAAAACAGACGATAAAGGGTTGGAACAGACATGCCAGACTGCTCTGCTACATAGTCAATACTGTATTGGGGATATTCCTTGAGCATGTGTACGGCATGTTCCAGACGTATGTTAGTGAGATATTGCGTATAGCTTATGCCCTCATATTGGGTGAAGAGAGATGAAAACAGATTTTTGGGAATATTGAAGCGTTCCAGCAGTTCCTCCCTGTTGAGGCTTGAACGTGTAAATACATCGGGCTGCGCAAGGTAGGCTTTCACCTTATTATATAGTATCTCATTCTTATCCTTTGGTGTCGTTGAGGGAATGGCAGTAGTGCTGATAAGTCTCTCCTGTTTGGCATTGAGGTCTTTATATTTTATCAGTTCGTTGATGGTTGCAGCCATCCTGCGATTTTTCGTGACCATGATTCTACGCGTACGGATGGTCCACCACAGGTAAAAGGCAATAAATGCAATGAGTGATACCACTATGCCGAGCATGCAATATACTTGCAGACGCTTCATGTCCATCTTCTGTTCGTACAGTTGATTGGTAGAAGACAACTCTTGCATCATGGCCCGGCGTTCCATGTTGTTCTTTTGGTCGTAGGTCTTGTTCACCTGTTGAAGCAGGGCATTAGCCTTCTGGTATTCTCCTTTGTTGATGTATGCGGTGATAAGCATTTGGCTAATGGCAATATAATCCTTGCCCAAAGTGTCTTGAATGGATTTCAGATATGCCTTGCGCACATCGACATAATGCTCTATATCGGCTTGCTTGTTGTTGGCAGCTAGGTAAGGGTGCAGGTCCTGGTAGTTGTAGCAAGAGTCGTTGCCCACGGTTTTGAACATCTCGTACCACGCTTGGCTTTCTGTGGTTTTACCTTGCATCCAGGCCAGGACAGTGCGATGTGCATAGATGTCTTTTAATCGCATGCTCGTCAATACCTCTAGCCCAGACCCGTTAGGATAGATTGCATGGTTGAATTCTTTTCTGATTAAATCGAGTGTATGAGATGCTTGGCGGGGCAATCTGTCCCGTTGTTGGTATTCCGCAATCGTGATATAGAAGTAATAAGCTAGGTCGTAATTCTCTGCCAGTCCGTCTTGTTTCAGTGTTTCTATGGCACTCCACATGTGCTTGTAGGCTTCTTTGCGTTTCCCATACGCATGGGTAGCCTCGCCTATGGCAAAAAGTGCAGTTGCTTCCATTTGAATATCGTCGGCTTTCCGGCTGCATTCGAGCAGCTGTTCGGCATAATATTTCATGGATATAAAGTTGTGCAGTTCTTTGTAACAGGGTATCAGTCTACGATAAGTCTCTGTCTGTTTCTCTATATCCCGACTTGTCTCATGGGTGCTGAGCATCCGTTTATAATAGAATAAGGCCTGAAAATAGTAGCTTCGGTTGAAATAGTAATCTCCCTCGATGCGGTGCATGTCGAACGCTGGAGTTTTGCCTGCCCGTTTCAATTCCTGTATGATAGCGTATGCGCGTTCCGGCTTTCGCAGCGTATAGCTATAGACATTATACTCTTTGATTTCGTCGCATGAGAGCTTCTTGCTATCGGCTTGCACAGGGCTACACGTCATCATGCAGAGCAAGAGCAGGATGCTGTGTAGATGTGTTTTATATAATAGAGGCATATATAGTAAATGATTGATTCGCAGATAGATGCAGCTGAAATACCGGGTTTTAGCATGGCGTGCAACAGAAGAGCGTTGTCCATAGGCAGACACGCTCTTGTTATCATCGTAATTGCTGTTTCTTTATCTGTAAAGCATGATACCGACATCGCTGATGCCCGGCAGAATTTCACGTTTCATATCGTGGCGCACACTGACAGACAGACTGTCGCCGGCATGCAAGTACATTTTCGCAACTTTGAAGTTGTACTGATAATAGCTCAATCCACGACCTTTGCTGTTGCCCCGATGGTCTATCAGTTCGCAGTTGAGCGTATCCGATTTTACGCTGCCATCGGGATAACGGGTCTGGTCTACAATCAGTGTCAGGCCCATAAAGGGATATGCCCCGTTGATGCGCAAGCCCAATTCGGCTTGGTACAGGCCTGGACGTTCCATTGGTGGAACCTGATATTTCAGTGTGTCGTTTTTCTCCCAACCGGCAATAGGTGTATGCTCATACCTGTCATACACCTTGTTCCCGGTACAAGCCGACAAAAGCGTGGCTGCCACGGCTATGGTCGCGAGGAGTCTTCTCATTCCTTTGTCGGTATGGCTGTCTCTGGTTGTCTGCCCTGTGGTGGCTGTTGAGGTCTGCCATCACGGTTTTGGCCGTTGTTCCTGTTTCCGTGATTGTTACGGTGATGCCCGTTTCTGCCCCCACGGTTTTCGCCATTACGCTGTTCGCCCTCCTTGGCTTGTGGTCTGGGTCTGTTGCCCGATTTGTTGCTACGCTTCTTCTTGCTGCGGTCGAAACGACTCAAATCGCCACCTTCCAAGAGGTCTTTCGGCCTTTCAGGCTGCTTCTGTTTGTCGTCTTCCAGGAGCGACAGGGGCTTCTCGCCACGCTTGTTCATCTCGATAACGTCGCGTGCCCGCTGTGCCGAGATAGTTTCCAGATTCATAGGCATGCGCTTGTCGGTAGAGTAGGTCACTTGCCCGGCCAGTATGTCTTGCTTGAAGAAGTAGTAGTCGCTGTCTTGCGTCTGTAGCATTACCTCCTTGCTCGGCATCTTCCTGCCTGCTTCCATGTAGGTGTCTACCTCATAGTTCATACAGCATTTCAGCTTGGCGCACATGCCGGCCAGCTTCTGTGGGTTTAGCGAGATATCCTGATAGCGTGCCGCATTGGTACTCACGCTCACAAAGTTCTTCAGCCATGTGGCGCAGCAAAGTTCGCGTCCGCATGGTCCTGTGCCTCCGATGCGCCCTGCTTCCTGCCTCGTACCAATCTGCTTCATCTCGATACGCACGTGGAATGTGTCGGCCAGCACCTTGATAAGCTGTCTGAAGTCTACGCGCTCGTCGGCAATATAGTAGAAGATGGCCTTGTTTCCGTCGCCCTGATACTCCACGTCGCCAATCTTCATCTGTAGTCCCAGGCTCTTGGCTATCTGCCTGCTCTGTATCATGGTGTCGTGTTCGCGCTCCTTGGCTTCCTGATATTTCTCCATATCCACAGGCTTGGCGATGCGGTAGATACGCTTGATGTCGTCGGCAGATTTCAGATTTGCCTTCTTGATTTGGAGCGTTACCAGTCGGCCTGTCAGTGTTACGACGCCTATGTCGTGGCCCGGTGTGGCTTCTACGGCCACGACGTCGCCCTTCTTCAGCGGCAGGTTGTTGACGTTATGGTAGTACCCTTTGCGCGTATTCTTGAATTGCACCTCTACCAGGTCGGTACTCTCTGCATTTCCGGGTACGTCGGCGAGCCAGTCGTATGTGTTCAGCTGGTTGTCCTGGCGGCCACATCCGTGGCAGCTAAGGCCTCTGTCACATCCTCTGGATATCTTGAATTTCATATTTTTGTAGTCCATAAAGTAGTATATAGTGGGTTTTATTTTCTGACGAGCAACACAATCATCTGTAGTGCGAAGTCGAAGAATACGATTTTCGCATTGGCATTTTGTCCGATGTCCCGGCGTGCCCGTTCTATTAATTCTGTAATATCTATGATGTTGGCTTCGTTGATGAAGCGTGCAAAATTCTTCGCAAAGTCCTCTTCGGGCTGTGTCATGTAGTTGAGTTCGTGTATCTTGAAGTTGTACATGAAACTCTCTCTGACCATGCGCAGCGAGTAAGCCAGCAGTCGGCGTTGCTTCTCCCGGCCATACGATGCCACGGCCTCGCTCCATGCCTTGAGGTCTTTCACGTTGCGCATGTAGGCCAGTCGCATGAGCATCACGAACATATCGAAGAACATGGCGTTCTCGTTGTTGGCATCGAGTGTTTCCAATGCCTTGTGCCAACTGCCTCCGGCCATGCGTGCTATGCGGTGGGCGATGTCGCTCTCCAGTCCGCGCCGCTCCGTCAGGGCCTGTTCTATGTCGCCCTCTTCTATGCGGTGTATGTCGATACGCTGCACTCGGCTGCGAATGGTATCAATGAGCAGGCCCGGCTCTTCGCACACTAGTATGAATACAGTCTGCGTAGGTGGTTCTTCCAGTAGTTTGAGCAGTTTGTTGGCACACTCCGCATTCATGCGTTCGGGCAGCCACATGATACATACCTTGTAGCCGTCCTGGCTCGATTTCAGGCTCAGCTTATGTATCAGCGCGTCGCTTTCTCCGGCCCCTATCTGTGCCTGCTGGTTGGCCGCGTCCATCTGCGTGAGCCATTGGTCCATCGTGAAGTAAGGACCTCGCATCACCATCTCATGCCATTCGGAAGCGAAGTCATCGCTCACCATCTTATGCTCCGAGCCTGTGCCCGACGGGCGAATCACGGGGTAAGAGAAGTGTAGGTCGGGATGTTCCCATATCTTCAGCATGGCTTCGGCATTCAGTGTGGCAGCTTCGTCGGTCAGGAGTCCCTTGCCGTTGTCGTCGCGTTCGCCCAGCAGATAAGATGCAAAGGCCATTGCCAGAGCCATCTTGCCGCATCCGCCAGGTCCGCATAGCATCATGGCATGGGGAATACGATGTTCCTCAACCATTTGCACGAACCGCTGCTTGGCTTCACCCTGTCCTATGACTTCACTGAATTTCACGCTGTACTGTCCTTTTATAAAAGAGGTATATTTGTGGCAAAGTTACTAAAAAGCATTGAGATAAACGAACAAAAAAAGTGGGGAGTTCATTGGGCAGGGCGAGAAAAATGATGATGAGAGCGGGAACTCGCTTGGGCGAGAACCGCCGTTTGGTGGGCCTGTCAGGGGGAAAACCATGAAATTGTATCTCGTCTGCCCGTCACCTCGAACCCTAAAGAACTCGTAGACTTATCAACTCAAAAAACTGCAAGGCCTCGGCAGTGTTACTGTTCGGGCTTTGCAGCAATGCTGTTTGGCCTTTGCAGCATTGCTGCCGAGGCTCTGCAGTAATGCGACGTGATGGCATGTGGATAGCCGGCGTGTGGTTAAATGATGTGAATTGCAGGCGTTGTGTATCATTATTTCGTACTTTTGCCCCGATACAGGGATGAAGAATGGATGCTTCTGGCATCCCTGTGTCAGAAATCGAAAGCCTATAGGGCATGATACAACCATGATAAAAAGATACATCGGCTTGCGTCTGAAAGTAGCCCTGCGTATGGTGCGCGAGCTGCATGTCTTTACCCTTGTGGTATTGGCCTTGCTCGGCGTGTTGTTTTATGCGTTGAGTTTCTTGTCGCCGTATGGTCGACTGGGCATTTATGCAGCATTGGTCTTGGCGGTGCATGTGGCGCGTAGCGACAGATACTTTTTGCAGCTGGTGTCGCACCATCGAGAGTATAGGCTTTTCGCGATAGACTATTTGTCGTTGTCTGTCCCCTTTGTGGCGAGCAGTCTGGCCTGTCTGACCGAGGCTGTAGCCATACCGTTGGCGGGTGTGTGCATGGCTTTTTTGCCCATATCGCGTATACATGTGGGCGGTAGGGCCGTGTCTCTGTTTCCCCGTGGCAGTATGGAGTATGAGCGAGGATTGCGAATGATGGCGATATTCCTGACAGTGTTCCTGGCAGGGGCAGTCGTCGGGGTGATAGAAGACAATCTGTGTATTTCGCTGGTAGCTACGTTGATAAGTTTGTGTTTCGTATATCCGCTGATGTTTGGCGAGCCTGTCAATCTCTTGTATATGCGCAACTATGCGTCGGTGGGGGTGTTTCTGAAAAACTATCTGCGCCATGCTGCCGTTAATACGCTGATGGTCTGGTTGCCGTTTGCGCTACTGCTCTGCTTGGGGGCTGACCAGTTGCGTGATTTGCTGTTGCCCGTTCAAATCTATATAGTGGCATTGCTGTTAGTGGTGCAGATGGGATTTTTGCGGATTCTCTGCCATGGAAATATCGTGATGTGGAGCATCGGTATGCTGATGCTGGGCACGCAGGGCTGTCTGGTGGTATATTCTCCCTGGGTGATACTGATGCAGATGTTGATGGCCTGCTTGCTTTGTCAGTTTTCATGGTCAACTCTTAAAATTTTGATAGATGGTTATCGTTGAGCATTTGAGCAAGAGATATGGTTCGCAACCTGTATTGGAAGATATAGACTTCAAACTCGATACCGGGAAAATCTATGGTATCATGGGCGAGAATGGTGCAGGCAAGAGTACGCTCTTCCGATGCTTGATGGGGCTTGAAAAATATGGTGGGGCGGTAAATGTCGACGGTGATAAGGGCGCGATAGGATATTTGCCCGACATTCCTTTCTATTATTCATACGTTACAGGGTACGAATATGTGGAGTTTTGCTTGGAAGCTCAGGGGCTGAAGGTGAGTCGGGCTGACATCGACGAGGCCAACAGGCAGTTGAGATTGCCGCTTGAACGGTTTGCCACAGGCTATTCCTTGGGTATGCAGAAACGGTTGGCCTTGCTCGCACTCATGCTACAGCGCAATCCTTTCTATATCCTGGATGAGCCTTTCAATGGGATGGATATGCCTGGGACATTGCTCTTGAAACGCTGGATGAAGGATGTCCGGCAGCAAGGCGGCATCGTACTTCTCTCTTCGCACATCATTTCTTCGCTGACCGATGTGTGCGATGAAATCTTCTATCTGTACCGTGGCACTATAGCACGTCGCTATGTAGGCGCGTCGGCCGAGACGATAGAAAATGACATGATGGAATGTTTCTTGACGGAGAAGTAGACGGAGGCTCGGCATAAAACGGCGCAACGGGCAAGGGGATTCGTGCTGCTCAATCGTATTATGTATCGTAACTAAGCAATTTAAACCTAATAGATATGACACAAAATTTGCAAGGCTCCAGAGCCTACCTAGTTTCTATTGTGATGGTCGCCGTGCTTGGCGGTCTGCTTTTTGGCTACGACACGGCTGTCATCTCCGGTGCGGAGAAAGGCCTACAGGCTTTCTTCATGAGTGCCACCGACTTTGTCTATGGTGACGCGTGGCACGGTTTCACGTGTGCAAGTGCGCTGATAGGCTGTATTATCGGTAGCGCGCTGTCGGGCTTGCTGGCCTCTAATTGG
Source organism: Prevotella mikamonis (assembly GCF_055381405.1). Classification (NCBI taxonomy): domain Bacteria; kingdom Pseudomonadati; phylum Bacteroidota; class Bacteroidia; order Bacteroidales; family Prevotellaceae; genus Prevotella; species Prevotella mikamonis. The sequence continues at coordinate 1,690,645 of NZ_AP035785.1, read as the reverse complement.
GGGCGTAAACGCTCGCTCATCTTTGCCGGTCTCATGTTCTTTGTATCGGCTCTGGGCAGCATGTATCCCGAATTCCTGTTCTTCGACTACGGACAGCCGTCGCTCGGTTTGCTTATCTCGTTTAATATCTATCGTGTGATAGGCGGTGTGGGGGTCGGACTGGCTTCGGCCATCTGTCCTATGTATATTGGTGAGGTAGCTCCATCGGGCATCCGGGGTATGCTTGTGAGTTGGAATCAGTTTGCCATTATCTTCGGTCAGCTTGTGGTTTACTTTGTCAATTTCATGATATTGGGCAGCCATGCCAATCCTGTTATCGAACTGGTGAACGGTGTCAATCAAGTGATGAACGGCGAGGCAGCCTCTTGGACCATTGCGACCGGATGGCGCTACATGTTTGGTAGCGAGGCTGTGCCGGCCGGACTCTTTGCACTGCTCATCTGCTTTGTACCGGAAACTCCACGCTACTTGGTGATGGTGGGACGCGACGAACGTGCATTGGGTGTGTTGAGCCGTATCAATGGCAGCGAGCAGGCAGCCCTGATTCTAGCCGATATCAAGAATACCATCAGCGAGAAGACCGAGCGTCTGTTCTCTTACGGATTCCTGTGCATCTTCATCGGAATCATGCTGAGCGTGTTCCAGCAGGCCGTGGGCATCAATGCGGTGCTGTACTATGCGCCTAGAATCTTTGGCGATATGGGAATGAATAACCCGATGGTGCAGACTGTCATCATGGGTGTGGTGAACATTCTTTTCACGCTGGTGGCGGTGTTCACGGTAGAGAAGTGGGGGCGCAAGCCACTGCTCATCACCGGCAGTATCGGTATGGGTATCGGAGCGTTTGGTGTGGCGCTGACATTCGGCAATGTCTCGTTGCAGATAGTCACGATGCTGAGCATCATGGTCTACAGTGCTTCGTTCATGATGTCGTGGGGGCCCATCTGCTGGGTACTCATCGCCGAGATATTCCCCAATACCATCCGCGGTAAAGCGGTGGCTATAGCTGTGGCTTTCCAGTGGATATTCAACTGGATAGTGAGCAGCACTTTCGTACCCATGTTCAACATGCACCTTGTGCCTGGCGACAATTTCGGCCACTGGTTTACCTATGGTCTCTATGGTACTATCTGCGTGGTAGCAGCTCTCTTCGTCTGGAAGCTGGTGCCGGAGACCAAGGGCAAGACCCTTGAAGAGATGGGAAAGCTGTGGAGAAAGTAGGCGCTTGACCTACTTGAACACCAGGTAGACCGCCAGGATGAGGCAGCCGAATGCTGCATAATGATTCCAATGGAAGGTCTCGCCCTTGAAGAATAAGACGGTAAAGACGGTGAACACGGTAATGGACAGCACTTCCTGCACTACTTTTAACTGCAACAGCGTGAAGTGTCCTCCATTACCCTGGAAGCCGTATCGGTTGGCAGGAACTTGGCACATATACTCTATGAGTGCCAGCATCCAGCTCAGCAGAATGACGAAAAAAAGTGGTGTGGAGTTCGAGATGAGCTTCATTTCCTGCAATTTCAGGTGACCGTACCATGCAATAGTCATGAAAATGTTGGACACCAGAAGCAGAAGTATTGTGAGATATGGATTCATAACTGTTTGAATTTTGACCTGCAAAAGTAGGGAAAAACGATGAAACTGCAAAAATCTGCCTTTTTTCGTTGGTGCGGATAAAACCATACGTGATTCATGGGGAGTAGAGACGCGTAGGGAAAAACAGTACGCTAAAAACCTTTAAAAAGTGTGTAAAGAGGAAACTTATGTTTATTTTTGCACTTACCTATGACAACAATATCACCTTTTTCAAAACCTTTATACGTGATGCTCAAACCTGTCGGGTCGCATTGTAACCTGGCGTGTGAGTATTGTTATTACCTTGAAAAGTCGAAACTATATCCCGATTACTCCAAACAACTGATGACCGACGAGATGTTGGAGAAGTTTACACAGGAGTTTATCGGTGCTCAGACCATGAACGAAGTGCTGTTCCAGTGGCATGGCGGAGAACCGCTGATGAGGCCGTTGTCGTTTTACAAACGGGCATTGGAGTTGCAGAAGAAGTATGCCGGGGGCCGACAGATAGACAATGTGTTGCAGACCAACGGCACGCTGTTGACCGATGAGTGGTGCAAATTCCTGCACGACAACAACTTTCTTGTCGGGGTTTCGATAGACGGGCCGCAGGAGTTCCACGACGAATTCCGCAAGTCGCGCTCGCGGAAGCCATCGTGGGCGCAGGTGATGAAAGGCATTAAGCTGCTCAACAAGTGGGATGTGCAGTGGAATGCAATGGCTGTCGTCAACGAATTCAATGCTGATTATCCGCTCGAATTCTATCGCTTTTTCAAGGAGATAGGGGCGCATTACATCCAGTTTGCACCCATCGTGGAGCGCATCGTGAAATATCCCGCACCCGAAAATGCGAATGAGCCGGAGGCGGCCAAGCGCCATCTGGCCCATATGCTCGATACAAATGCCCCGTTAGCCGACTTCTCTGTGTCTCCCAGGCAGTGGGGACGCTTTCTCTGTACGCTGTTCGACGAGTGGGTAAAGCAGGACGTGGGCAAGTATTTCATTCAGATTTTTGATGCGACATTGGCCAACTGGGTGGGCGAGATTCCCGGTGTGTGCACGATGGCACAGCGTTGCGGGCATGCAGCCTGTATGGAGTTCAATGGCGATGTGTACTCCTGCGACCATTTCGTATTTCCGGAATTCAAGCTGGGGAATATTCGTGAGCACTCACTGGTAGAGATGCTTTATGGTGAGCGTCAGCAGCGTTTCGGCGACATCAAGCAACAGTTGCCGCGTCGCTGCATGGAGTGTGAGTGGAAGTTTGCCTGCAATGGGGAGTGTCCGAAGAACCGATTTGTGAAGATTGCGGCCGGCGAACCGGGATTGAACTACCTGTGTGAGGGGTATAAGATGTTCTTCAGCCATGTTGCTCCTTATATGGATTTCATGAAAAAGGAGTACGAGAACGGGCGTCCGCCAGCCAATGTGATGAACTTCAGACCGTAGGGAGGGAAGTTTTAAGTTTATAAGTTATTAAGTTTATGAGTTCATAACTTGTTTGCTGTCTACTTGTCAACTCGCAGGGCGAATTGCATTAGCTCCTACAACTCATAAACTTAATAACTTATAAACTTAAAAATCCCAAACTCCAACACCCTATTTCTTCTTTAAATCCAGCGTTATTTTCCCGACGAAGATGGCATTCTTACCATTCTGGTCTACTGGCACGCGCTTGCCGTCGAGGTCGTTGACATAACGCAGTGTGCGGAAATAAGTGTGCGAATGCCCACCCAACACCAGGTCGATACCGCGTGTCTGGGCTATCAGTGTCTGGTCGCACATGCCTTCCTCACTCCATCCCAAGTGGGATATGAGTATCACTACGTCGCATTTCTCCTGTTCGCGGAGCAGTTTCGTCATGCGGTTGGTCACCTCTATGGGGTCGAGATATTTCACGCCGGCAAAGTTCTTGGCAGACACCAGTCCCGCCATTTCGGGGTCGATGGCAAAGAGTCCTATCTTGACTCCCTGTCTGCGCAGTGTCACGTAAGGCTTGGTGAGTCCTTCGACCGGTGTTCCTGTGAAGTCGTAGTTGGAGCAGATGATGGGGAAGTTGGCCTTCTTGAAGAGGCGTGCCATATTCTCCAGCCCGAAATCGAACTCATGGTTGCCGACAGTCGAGGCATCATAGTGCATGCGATTCATGAGTCCTATCTCCACATCGCCCTTGAAAAGCGTGTAGTAAGACGAGCCTTGCGAGAAGTCGCCACTGTCTATGAGCAGCAATTTGGGGTCTTTCTTACGTTCTTGCTCAATCATGGTGAGCCGGCGTAGGAATCCACCTCGGCCGGCTTGCATGGTGTCGGCCAGGTTTTCGCCGAGTGGTTCGATACAGCTATGTGTATCGTTGGTGTGGAGTATGGTGAGTTGTTTCTGTGCACCGACAGCCAGTGTCGACAGGCAGAGTGCGATGCTGATGATGTATCTTTTCATTGTTGTGTGGGATTAAAAAAGACTGCAAGGACGGTCTGCCTACTTCAAGACGACGATGCGTCCTTCTATATTACTATCTATTACTTTGCCTGCTGCCTGCATCTCCTTGAAATAATTCATGATGATGAAGCGTGTGTCGTTCTCCTTACCCTGCGGAGAGAGCAGGTCTGTACCGCGCTTGAAGGCCGTCATGTTGCCGTTGCCCTGCACCAGATAGTCGATGGTGGCAATGCGGTATTGCGCCTTGAGGTCGATAGGCTTTCCGTTGAGGGTGACGCTGACGAGCTTATGATCCTTGATTTTCATAGCCACGCCCTTGCTGATGCCCTCGCCGCCGACGTGGGCGATGTTGGAGAAAAGTTCCATGAGAGCTTCGCCCGACAAGGTAATGAAGCATATCTTGTTTTCAAACGGTGCTACGCCCACGACGTCGCCCACGGTGACGTTGCCCTTAGGCAATCCTGCTCGGATACCCCCCATGTTGTAGAGACCGATGACGGGGCGCTCGTTGAACGCCTTACCACCCCAAACCATGATGTCGGCCAGAAGATTGGACAATGTGCTTTCAGGCCTGCGGGCAGACATGTTCTTGGCCAGTCGGCCGACTACAGGCCCCATGATGCTGTCTACTTGCTGTCTGTAGGGATGTAAGAATGCGGCAGCCTCCGTGTCTTGCGGTTGGTCGTATCGCTTGTCTACGACGATACGCGTGCGCTGAATGTCTGTCAGTTGATAGTGGGAGTGGCAAGATGCCATCATCATGCCGGCCAGTGCCACGCCCAGTCCTGTATATTTATGCTTCATAGAGTGTAACTATTATATGATGCAAAGGTAGTAAATATTGGTGAGTTATTTGTCATTATAATATGATAAGTTCTTTTGGATATATGGCAAAATAAAACTATCTTTGCCGTATAAATCTGTGTCATGACACATAAATATATGCAAAACCATGGTGTTTGAACGAAAACATTATTTAAATCTGTTACAGGATGCTGATGGAAACGGTATGATTAAGGTCATTACCGGCATTCGGCGTTGTGGTAAGTCTTTCCTTCTTTTCAAGCTTTTCCGAAAGAGACTCATTGAAAGAGGAGTTCATGAAGACCATATTATTCAGGTTAATCTGGAAGATCGCAGAAATAAAAAGTTGCGTGATCCCGATGCACTTCTTGAGCATATTGACAGTTTGATGATAGATGCAGACAAATATTATATCATGTTGGACGAGGTACAGTTGGTCAATGAATTTGAGGATGTTCTGAACTCATACCTTGGTGTACCTAATGCGGAAGTGTATGTTACTGGCTCGAATGCAAAATTTCTCTCCAAGGATATTGTTACGGAATTCCGTGGGCGTGGGTGGGAGATTCAAATCCATCCACTTAGTTTTGCAGAATACTATGAGGTTGTTGGTGGTGAAAAGGCCGAAGCTATGGAGCTCTACAATAAATATGGCGGTCTACCGGCAGTGGCTGGGCTGGAAAAACCTGAAAACAAGGAAAACTATCTCCGTGAGATTTTTGAAACAGTATATCTTAGAGATGTGTTGGATAGAAATCATCTGAAGAATGCAGCTGGCTTGCGGGAATTGGTTCGTATCCTTGCTTCCATAATGGGGTCAAGTACGAATGTAAGAAGAATTACAAACACCTTTAAGACAGCTGTAGGTATAGATATTACTCCTGCTACGATTTCCAAGTATATCGAGTGTTTGCAAGATGCGTTCATCATAAGTGAAGCATTGCGTTATGATGTTAAGGGCAGGAAATATATCGGAACAGAGACCAAATATTATTTCGAAGATATAGGAATTAGAAATGCTGTTGTGGGTTTTCGCCAATTAGAACCAACTCATGCAATGGAAAATGTTGTATATAATGATTTGCGACGCAACGGATTTTCGGTTGATGTAGGACTGGTTGAAAGTTTCAGGCGTGATGGTGAAGGTAAACTCCAAAGAAGAAATCTTGAAATAGACTTTATAGTAAACCGGCACGATGAGCGTCTGTATATCCAGTCTGCTTACGCATTACCCTCGAAAGAGAAAGTGGAACAGGAACAGGCTTCTCTTTTGCAAATATCAGATGGATTCCGTAAAATTATCATTGCTGGCAATCGTTACAGTTCTGGTTATAATGAGAATGGTATCTTGGTAGTTAGTCTCTACGATTTTCTTTTGGAGAAGATAGATTTATGGAAGTAAATCAATCTTCTGTTTTTTCGTGAGTTTTAAGTCGTAGAGAAGGAGAGACAGGCGTGCTGGCTGTCTGAGAACTTCCGCCATAGAGAAGATAAAAATATATAAGGAATAGGGGGATTCTCCCAAGAATAGGAGGCAGGGAGAATATTACTCGTTTCGACTCACAATGAGTTCATTGGCACGATGGCGCGACTTACTACGGCGAAGTAGAGATACATCCCGGCGAATCTGCTGCCATCGACGCCTTGACCATCGACACACCACAGCAGAAGCAGGGCATCTGCAACCTGCAAGGTATAAGTCTGAGGCGGCGGTCTGTCTCCCTCGATTTACTGCAAGGGCTTGGCAGCGATGCTGCAAGGCCCAGACAGTACTTCTGCAAAGCCCGAACAGCAATGCTGCAAAGGTTTTGCAGTTTTTTAGTTGACGAGTAGACGGGATGCGAGTTGGCAAGCAGGCTAGGTACAAGCAGACGAGTTGAAAGGGCAAGTAATGTGCTTTAAAAATGGTGGATAGACTAAAATGCGGGGTTTTTGTTTGATTTTTCCGCATTATTTTGAATCACATTCATAAAAAAATGTTATATTTGCAACAGATATAACTATTTGTGCTGCTGGGCAGAAAGACCGAATAATCAATGATGAGAAACCTATTTAATACCTCGGTCTTGTCTTGCTATAAAGTTTGATGGCGTGTAGACCGTGACTGATATACTCGTTGTTGCTTTGTAGGCAGATACATATAGTAGATTCTGTGGACGTAATTAACAGGTAGGAATAATCCTATACTTATATATTTAATAAAACTGTATTAACATGAAAAAGACAAAAAGATCCAAGATCGGCCTGTTTGGAGGCATCGCACTTGCTATCGGAGTCTCGGCAACACCTGCTCATGTCTACGCTGTCACGGACGTTTCGCCGGCAGCCAGTGTACAACAACAGAACTCACAGCGAGTGGTTGGTGTGGTGAAAGACCACAAGGGTGAGCCGATTATCGGGGCTGTCGTCACCACTTCGGGACGGAAGACCGGGGCTGTGACGGATGTAGATGGCCGATTTACCATTAACGTGGCAACCGGAAGTGAACTCCAGGTTTCGTGTGTGGGCTTCAAACCTACTGTGGTTCGCGTAAAGGGAGACACCAACCAATATAATATTGTGATGGAAGAGGACAATAAAGCCCTCGAAGAAGTCGTAGTAGTGGGCTATGGAACTCAGAAGAAAGTAAACCTGACGGGTTCTGTGGCTTCTATCAGTTCGGATAAGTTGGCCAACCGTGTGGGCAGTGACGTCACCAATATGCTGACCGGTCTGATGCCTGGCGTGACGGTTATCCAGAACAGCAGCATGCCCGGTTCAGATCAGGGAATCATGCGTGTGCGCGGATTGGGTACGATGGGCGATGCCAGTGCTATGGTGATTGTCGACGGAGTAGAGAGCAGCATGAGCAGTGTCAACCCTAATGACATAGAGAGCATTTCGGTATTGAAAGATGCTGCGGCTTCGGCTATCTACGGTGTGCGTGCTGCCAACGGCGTGGTGCTTATCACGACGAAGCGCGGTAGCAAAGGGCGTACGGAGGTAAGTTACGACGGTTACGTGGGATGGCAGGAAGCTACGCGCATGCCGAAGTATCTGGACTCTTACAACTATGCCACACTCATGAACGAGGCGTATGCCAACGACGGCACGCCTATGCCTTTCTCGGAAGACGACCTGAAGAAGTTCAGAGATGGAAGCTCGCCCGATACGCACCCCAACTCTAACTGGCTGGATGCCTTGCTGTCGAGAAGCGGACTCTTCCACAATCACCACGTGAGCATCAAGGGTGGTGGCGACAAGCTGACCTACTCGCTGGCACTCAACTATTATGACAAGCAGGGACTCATAGAGAAGACCGACTTCAAGAAATTCAACGTGAGAACAAATATCGACGCACAAATCAACAAGCGTGTGAAGTTGACCACCGACCTTGCCATGTATCGCAGTCATTCTACCCAACCGGCTGATGGCGTGGACAATCTGATGCACTATGCGTTCAGAGAGACGCCTACGACGCCTATCCAACTGAGCAACGGCAACTACACTCTGTTCAAGAACGAACACAACTCTGTGGCTTATTCAAGAATCGGCGGTACTGACGAGGCTTTCAATACCAACTTCCAGGGAAGTCTGGGATTGCAGGTAGACATCATCGACGGACTGAAGCTGAGAGGATTGGCTGCTTCTACCGTGAGCCTGTACGACAATCCCGTACACACTAATTCGATGAGCTTCTACAGAGCGGGTAGCGATACGCCTGTTAAAGTGACACAGAGCCGACAGGCAGAAAGCGACACCAAGGCATACGAAATCAACCTGCAAGCTTACCTGGATTATCATAAGTCGTTCGGTAAGCACGACTTCGGTGCACTCTTGGGTTACTCACAGCTCTATCAGCAGACACGCTGGTTGGGCGCTTCGCGTAAGAATATCTCTAACTTGCTCAACCAGTTGGATGCCGGAGAAGTGACCGGACAAACTACCAACGGAACTGAGGTAGAATATGCACTGCGCTCGGTATTCGGCAGATTGACTTATGCTTATGACAACCGATATCTGTTTGAAGCCAATCTGAGAGACGACGGAACATCGCGCTTCCCAAAGAACAAGCGTTTCGGTGTGTTCCCCTCATTCTCGGTAGGATGGCGTATCTCTGAAGAGAAGTTCTTCAAGGCCGACTGGGTGGACAACCTGAAGTTGCGCCTGTCGTGGGGACTTCTGGGTAATCAGGAGACCATCGACGTGAATGGAAACGTGAACAACTATCCTTTCCAGAATACCTATGTATATGGTTACGACTACAGTTTCAACAACAAACTCTATACAGGTATCTCTATTGCAAGCCCGATGGCTAACAACAACATCACTTGGGAAAAGACCGAACAGTGGAACGTAGGTTTCGATGCTACGCTGTTTAAGAATAAATTGACATTCGCTGCCGACTTCTTCCGCAAGGAGACACGCGACATCCTCTTGCAACTTCCCATTCCATATATCACTGGTGTGGGCGCTCCGATGCAGAATGCCGGAACGGTACTCAATACGGGTTTCGAGTTGCAGTTGGGGCATAACAACCGCATCGGCGACTGGAACTACTCGCTGAATGCCAATTTCAGCTACGTACACAACGAAATAACCGACCTCAAGGGTGGTGACACTCCGGGACAGTCGGTGGGTGATCCGCTGTGGTCTTACTATGGCTATGAAAGCGAGGGTATCTTCCGTAGTGCCGAAGAGATTGCGAAGCATCCCACACAGGCTATGGGTACACCTGTTCCCGGCGATTTGAAGTATCGCGACCTGAACGATGACAAGAGCGTAGACAGTCGCGACCGTCGCGTACTTGGTTCGTTCTTCCCCAAGATTGGTTTTGGTCTCAACTTCGCTGTACAGTATCGTAACTTCGACTTGAACGCCGTATTCCAGGGTTCGGCAGCTGTGAAGGGACTTCCGGTGAGTGAAATCCGCTATGCTTTCTATAATGGTGGAAAGGTGACCGATAAGTATCTGGACCGTTGGAGCAAAGACAATCCCAATGGCTCGATGCCACGCTTGTCGATGAAAGACTCGAAGAACCGCGTTACTTCCAGCTTCTGGGTACAGAATGCAGCCTATCTCAAGATGCGCAACTTGCAGTTGGGATACAGCTGTCCGAAGTCGCTTATCTCTAAATTCGGTATCAGCCGTCTGCGTGTTTACTGTAGTATCGACAATCTCTTTACCATATCGGGCTTCGACAGCGTAGATCCGGAAATGGTATCGGGTAACTACTATCCGCTGACACGCAATTATTCATTCGGTCTCAATATCAACTTCTAATTTTTGAACAGTATGAAAATCAAACAATATATTCCACTGTTGGCCGCAGGCTTGCTGCTGTTTGCATCGTGCAACGACAGTTTTTTAGAGCGTAATCCTAAAGACCGCCAGTCCGACGTGTCGTTTTGGAAAGACGGCAACGATGCCCAATTCTATGTCAATGGTATCTATCTTTACCTGGTACAGCCGGAGAACCATACCATCATGACCGACTGCTATACCGATAATGCCGTTCCGGTGCATGTGGGAGCAGAGCAGGGAGCACTCTCTTCGGGTACGGCAACGTCGAGCAACCCCCACTTCCTTCAGCTTTGGAACGATGCTTATCAAGGCATCCGTCGCTGTCTGGTGTTCTATGAGAAGATTGGCGAGGTGAAGATGAATGAAAAGGAGAAGGCTCAGCTGACTGGCGAAGTACAGTTCCTGGAGGCTTTCTTCTATTCTACCTTGTTGAAGTATATGGGTGGCGTGCCTGTCCTAGATCATCCTTTGGCTCTCAATGAGGCTATGCCTGCACGGAAGACTGCTGAAGAGACCTATAATTATATCGTAGGACTTCTCGATAAGGCTGCTCCTAATCTGCCCATGAAGCGTGCCGACGTAGACCACGGTAAGCCCAGTGCAGGTGCTTGCTATGCGTTGAAATCGCGTCTGGCATTCTATGCTCACAAGTATGATATGGCAGAAGAAGCTGCTGCCAAGGTGATGGCTTCAAAGCAGTTCAAGCTTTACGATAACTATGGTGAACTCTTCTTGCCGGTGGCTGAGACCTGTGATGAAATCATCTTCGACCGCGAGTATATCGAAGAGCCTAAGAATTCGAAGGAAGGTAGTAAGATAGGTTTGTTCTTTGCCCCCATTATCATGGGTGGTTGGGAAGCCCTTTCGCCCACACAGGATATGGTAGATGCCTATCCTTGTACGGATGGAAAGTCTATCAAGGAGTCTTCTCTGTATAATCCTGCAAAGCCGTTTGAGAACCGCGATCCGCGCTTGGCATTCTCTATCCTCTGGAAGGGGGCTGAAATCGCAGGAAAGCCGTACGACATTGATAACTTGGGCGATGGTAACCATACCCGCACAGGATATTGTATGCGCAAATATATGAACCCGGAGAATGATGGTATCAACAACTACGACTGGACCAACTTCATCTATATTCGTTACGCCGAAGTGCTGCTGACGTTTGCCGAAGCTCGTAATGAGCGTCTCGGCGCGCCCGACCAGCAGGTGTATGATGCAGTGAATGCGGTGCGTCTGCGTCCGAGTGTCAACCTTCCGGCTCTTCCGGCAGGACTCAGCAAGGACCAGATGCGCGATGCTATCCGACTCGAACGTCGTTTGGAATTGGCTTTCGAGGGTATGCACCTCTTCGATACACGCAGTTATAAGACAACCGAGCGCGAGGTTACAAAGCCTGTGATGGGAGTCGACAACAGCGGAAAGCCATTCACGGTAGAGACTCGTAAATTCAATCCGAGCCGTGATTATTTATGGGCTATACCTCTGAAAGAGATTGATTTGGCTAAGGGTGTGTTGAAGCAGAACCCCAACTGGGATTAATCTTGGTTGGTTAGCCGTGGTCGAAAAACTACGGTTGGTCGTGCCAAAGAAGTCAAGAATTATGTAACAACATTTGGCATATCATAAAAAAAGCTGTAACTTTGCACCGATTTTCGGCGTAACCGCTGGTGGCAGAAGAGTTGTCGCGCACGTTGCGTTGGAGCAACAAACATTTTTTAATACAACAAAATGGATTTAATAAAAGTTGCTGAGGAAGCATTTGCAACCGGTAAGCAGTTCCCCGCATTCAAGGCTGGTGATACAATCACTGTAGCTTACAGAATTATCGAGGGTACAAAGGAGCGTATTCAGCTCTATCGTGGTGTAGTAATCAAGATTTCTGGCCACGGAGACAAGAAGCGTTTCACTGTTCGTAAGATGTCAGGTACCGTAGGTGTAGAGCGTATCTTCCCTATCGAGTCTCCTGCTATTGACAGCATCGAAGTGAACAAACGTGGTAAAGTACGTCGTGCTAAATTGTACTATCTGCGTGGACTTACCGGTAAGAAGGCTCGTATCAAGGAGAAGAGAACTCCTGTTGTTACAGCGCAATAATTCATTCAATCCGATAAGGAGCGTAAAAAAAGAGGTTCAGCCCAATCTGGTGCTGAACCTCTTTTTGTTGTTAGGGAAATAAAGCCGATGAGTCTTGCAGCACTGATGGGCCTGATTACTTTTGGCGTTCACTTTCTTCTCCGTCCTTAAATGTCGTGCGTAGGGTGTCCCAATCGTCGAATCCCGCCAGCAGTGCGAGCCGATTGAGCATTTCTGGAGACGGCTTCTCTATCCCTTTGACGTATTTCCACAGTTTACGGAGTGATGCCGACTTCAGATGTACTTGATGTCTGGAGAAGTATCTTGATAGTTTCTCAAAGTCAATCTGCATGCTCTCTCTTGCATGTAGTTTGGTTTGCACTTCTTTCCAAATAATCTTAATGTCTTTTCTCATATCTTATAAGAAAAACAGAAATCCTATTGCGTGTTTGTTTTATCGTATGCAAATTTAGACAAAAAACTTGATGTGTGAGCGTGCGTAGATAAAAAACAAAATATTTTTCTTCCTCTTGTGTGTCTGATGATGGTATTCGTTGGTGTATAAAAATCAGGTTGCCCTCGACATAGAGGGCAACCTGATTTGTTTTATAGTGGGGAGAGCATTACATGTTAGGGCATACTTCTCCTTTGTGCTTCATCACCTTTTCGCCTTCTTTAAGCTGGCGAGCAGTATATCCGAACTTCTCAAACCCTTTCCGTATCTTTTCGGCGTTGGTCTTTTCGGCATCGTATGTCACGATGACTGTTTGTGCGTCGACGTTAGTCTTGATGTCTTTCACACCTTTTTCGAAACGCAGATTGCTCTTTATCTTGTTTTCACAATTCTCACAGTGCATCTGTGGCATAGTTGTGAAAACAACGGTCTTGATGTCTTTTGCCATTGCCATAACTGATATAATCAGCATGAGCATCATAATGATTGATTTCTTCATAATTGTTATTGTATTGTGAATGTGTTATTATTTTCTGTTAAGTGTCTAGTGTCTGTTTGCCTTATAGTTTGCCGATGTTGATTCGCAGTCCTACATACCCCATTGCCCCCTCTACAGGACCATAGACTGTAGTCGTGTCGAAGTTTTTACTCCAAGGGTTTCTTCCATCTATGACAGCATTCTTCTGCTTGCGGTTGGTAAGGTTTTCGCCACCGGCATAGATGGAGAAATGGCGGAACCAGCGCGTCACTTGCAGATTGAGCATCTCGTATGCACTGAAGTTACGTTGCCATGACAGTGAGCCATCGGTCATAGTATAAGGCGTTGGCATGCGCCCTCCGCCGTTGAGCTGTAGTGTGGCGTCAAACTGCCACAAGCCCAGTGGTGTCTTGAATGATGCTGTGAACAGCCCTTTGTAGCGACTTTGTAGTGGTTTCTCTCTACGTGTTTCTCCGTATGTCTCCTTTACATTGTTGTATCTGTAGGCTGCTGTAAGAGTCAGAGTTCTTAGAATAGGATACGAAGCATCAATCTGGAATACATGCGAATAGCTCATGCTGCCGAAACTGCCAATGTGTATACCGTGAGGATTGCTGTCCATGTCTACCACCGTTTGGTTGCTGAATCTGGTATAGAAATATTCCATGTTCACTTTGAGATACTTGTTTCTTATCGGGAAGTTCCATGCCGAGCTTATACCGTAGTTCCATGCTTCTTCCATCTGTGATTTGTCGAAGCTGAAAATTCGGCTGCTTGCCAGCAGATAGTTGTGTTCGGCTAGGGGATGGACGGCACGATACCCTTTGCCTACGGAGGCTCTCAAGCCCACAAGGTCGTTTATCTGCCACTTCAGATGGAATCGTGGTGTAGCGAAAGTGCCATATAGATTGCTGTGGTCTATGCGTAGTCCAGCCATTGTGGTGAGTTTTGCGCCGAGGTTATAGGTATATTGGGCATAAGCTCCTGCCACGTTTTCCTTCTCGTTCCATCGGGGCAGACTCGCATTACGCACATTGTCGAGATTGTATCGCTGCCCAAAATAGTCGTGATTGAAGTTTAGTCCTACCGAGATATTATGGTTTTGGTTGAAGTTGTGTTCCAGTATCAATGCCGAGTAGAGATTTTTCTCGTTCACATAGTACCGTTTGTAGCCATACAGTGCATTCTGTTGTTGCATGCTCGTATTTAGTATGAGTGCTAGGTTTGTGCCATGTTCCGAGTCAAGGATAAGTGCATGCTTCATGTAGCCTTCGTAGCGGTTGGCCTCTATGTTGCCTCGCCATACATCGTTATACTCGTTTGTGGCGACCATCTTCATGGCAGGACCAAAGGTGCGGTCTTCCTTTAGCAGACTCAGTCCACCATGAAAAATATATCTGCCTGCCTTTGCCATCCACCTGTTCTGCAAGTTGTATTGTCGGTTGTTTGGTGAATCCTGCCATCCGTCATTGTTCTTGTCATGGTGTCCCCAGTTATTTTCAAAGTGGGTCAGTATCTCGGTAGATACGTTTTTGCCCAGATGGACGTTGGCGTCGGCATTGACTTCTATTTTTGCCATCGTGTTGCCGTATAGGTTGAGACTCACCCCATCATCATCTTCAGGCTTCAGATACTCTATGTTTATCTGCCCTGTTATCGACTCGTATCCATTTTTCACAGAAGCAGTGCCCTTACTTACCGCTATACTTTTCAACCAGGCTCCTGGCACATAGCCCAAAGAGTAGGGTATAGCGACACCACGGAAATTGGGAATGTTCTCTGTGAGCATCTGAACATATATGCCCGACAGTCCCAAAAGCTTAATTTGTCTTGCACCGGTAGCTGCATCAGAGTAGTTCACATCTACGGATGGATTTGTCGTGAAACTTTCTCCTAAATTACAGCATGCAGCTTTGAATAGTTCATTACGGTCGATAATAGAGCCCATCTGTGCTCCTTTCATTCTCGATATACCTTCTTTTCGTCTCACGATAGCCACCTCTTGCAGTGCTTGTTCGCCGAAAGGTTCATCACTTACGGTATCACTCTCGGCTTCCTGAGCCGACACGTGTAAGGAGAGCATCATAGCGATGCCCATAAAAATATATAGTTTTATGTTCATGTATATACCAATTAATTGTTACTTGTGTTATCTGATAAATCAAAATGACAGACAACACAAATATCAAATAATCAGTACCTTTATGAAATGGAGATAGTCCAGAGGTGGCCCATGAGGCTTTATCTGGGCAATCTGCTGTAATAACAGTCGGGAAAAAACAACTGGAACTATAAGCCTACAATCGTTGATGAACAATAGAGGAAGCACTGGAGTAAAGTCGTGTGTAATGCTCTGGGCCACAGATGTAGGCGACAATTTGCTCACCTTCACAGTCATACATTTGCTAAGTGGCTTGTGGCATCCATGATTCATGTCATCAGCCTTTTTTTCTACTTCCGCTACCGACATAATTTCCCCATGATGCAGGCATTGCACCATTGTTATTCCTGTTCCCAGTTGTATGATGAGCAATGAGAGCAGAAAGCACATGGATATGTCGATGTATCTTTTCATCGCGTGCAAATTTACATAAAAAATCCGCGATGTTGTAAGTCTGTGTAGAAAAAAATAAAGTTTCCTAGTGTATCTATCCCCCTTTTGATGTGCATGGTCCAAACGTTTATGCTTGTATGATACAGGTTTTAGCATGGCTTCATGTAATATTGATAGTTAAATCTGTAAATTGTTTAATTGCCGTTTACGATATTCTTATTAACTTTGTAGAAATTAAGAAAGTAAGATGGAATTGATAAAAGGTAAAAAGTTTGGGGGCGAGCGCCCTCTGTTTGGAGCACATGATGTGCGTCTTGAGAATATAGAGATAACCGATGGTGAGTCTGGTATTAAGTGTTGTCGAAATCTGGAATGCGATCATTCTTCATTCTATGGTAAATATCCTTGGTGGCATGTAGATGGTAGTGTGATAACAAATTGCTATTTTGCACCGGAAAGTCGGTCGGCTATTTGGTACAGTACGGACATGGTTATGAAAGACTGTGTGATTGATGGACCGAAGTTTTTCCGTGAGATGAAGAATCTAACATTGGAAAACGTGAAGATAAACGATGCCGATGAAACTTTCTGGAAGGTGGATGGTCTGAAGCTGAAGAATGTAACATTGCACGAAGGTACTTATCCTTTTATGTTCAGCAAGAATATCTATGTAGACGGTTTGGAGAGCGATGCAAAATATGTTTTCCAGTATTGTGAGAACGTAGAAGTGCATCATGCCAAGATAACGACGAAGGATGCGTTCTGGGAATGCGAGAATGTGACTATCTATGATAGCGAGCTTGATGGCGAATATCTGGGTTGGCACAGCAACCACGTACGCCTGGTGAACTGCCATATTAGCGGAGAACAACCTCTTTGTTATGTGAATAACCTTGTAGTAGAGAATTGCACGTTCGATGCAGCATGCGACCGTGCCTTTGAAGATTCAGACATTCAAGCCGATATCCGTGGTGCGATAACCAATATCAAGAATCCGCGTACAGGGCGCATTGTAGCCGACGAGATAGGCAGTGTGACTTATGATGAGTTCGTGAAGGCTCCCAATAATTGCGAAATAGTAAAACGATAGATTTATAATACTATGTTTGACTTTGATAAACTGATAGACCGTCGCAAATCCAATTGTATCAAGTGGGATTTGGTGGAAGATATTGATGTCATCCCAATGTGGGTGGCCGACATGGATTTTGAAGTAGCTCCCTGTATCAAAGAGGCGTTGATAAAGCGCGTAGAGCATGGCGTTTTCGGCTATACACTGGTGCCCGAAAGCTATTACGAGGCTGTGCAAGGATGGTTCGCCCGTCGGCATGGATTTGCCATTGAGCGCGACTGGATGCTCTATACATCGGGAGTCGTGCCTGGCATCTCGTGTGTACTCAAGGCTTTGACGATGCCTGGAGAGAACGTGTTGGTTCAAACGCCGGTATATAATTGTTTCTTCTCGTGCATCAAGAATAATGGATGTACGGTTTTGGAGAACCGATTGGTACGCCAGGGAGATACGTATAAGATAGATTTTGAGGACTTCGAAGCGAAGTGTGCTGACGAGAAGACGACGGTATTCCTGCTCTGTAATCCCCATAATCCAGGTGGACGTGTGTGGACCAAAGAAGAGCTTGAACGCATGAACGACATCTGCCTGCGTTATGGGGTACGCGTGGTATCCGATGAAATACACTGCGAATTCGTGATGCCAGGGTATCAATACATCCCATTTGCAACAGTATCTGAGGCTTGTCTGAAGAATGTAGTAACGCTGAATGCCCCTTCCAAGGCTTTCAATATTGCAGGTTTGCAGATTGCAAATATCATTTGTGAGAATTCAGAAGTGCGCCGTCGCATCGACAGGGCTATTAATATCAACGAGGTTTGCGATGTCAATCCGTTCGGAGTAGTGGCTCTTGAGGCTGCCTACAGGGAGGGAGAACCCTGGCTCGAAGAATTGAATGCCTATCTGTGGGAAAACTATCAAGCCATGAAAGCATTCTTGGGCGAACACAAACCGGAATGGATTGTGATGCGACAAGAAGGCACTTACGTGGTGTGGGTAGATGTTTCGGCCACGGGAAAAACTGTAGCAGAATTGGAAAATCAATGGTTGAAAGAGCGTAAGGTGTACGTCAATGCAGGTACACATTATGGCGATATTGCCGGCGAAGGCTATATCCGTATCAATATAGCTTGTCCCCGGAGCAGGATGTTAGAGGGTTTGAACCGTTTATGTCGCTAACTCTACATTCCTATTCCGAGGACTCAGCAAGTGTGTTTTATGATTAAAGGTTTATATCGAGTGTCTTATTGATAATCTCAATAATCTCATCCAGCTTCCCTGCATCAAAGTTTCCTGTGAGACGCTTGTTGGTGTTGGGAGCTGTAAGATGAGTTCCATAGTGGGCATTCAAGTCTTCCACCACTTCATTGATAGGTGTATTGTCGAAGTGGAAGCGATGAGTTGCCCAGCTGACATGGTTCTCGTCTTCGTCGGTAATGCGTGTCGGGCGGTCGCCTTCCTTGGATATGACGGCACGCATTCCTCTTGTCAGCATGATTCCATCAGTCTCATCCTTACCTGTGAAAAGCACTTTTCCGCTGTTGACATATACTTCTGTCAGTGCTGAAGTTTCGTCAATTTCAAATTTTGTACCCAATACGCGTACATGTCCTTTGCTGCTTTCTACGTCGAAGGGATGCTGCTCGTCGTGCTTCACTTCGAAGTATATCTTGCCAGTCATGGCTATTTGTCGGCAATCGTCGCCTCTGTAAGAGATGGTAGAGTGCGGAGATAGCGTCACGCGAGTGCTGTCTGCCAATAGGAAAGTCTTGGTTTCTGCCCCTGCTGTCAATGTGGTCGTAGGTTGGCGGAATAGCATGTAAGTGCCAACAGACAGCAGGATAAGGAATGAGGCTGCTATGCTGATGATACGCAGAGCTGTATGTTTGGGTTTGATGCCAGCGTATGCACGAAATTTCCGGAGGGCTTCTTGTGTGTCAAGTTTTCCTTCCTGATAATGGTGCAACACGAAGTCTGTTTCTAGTTTTTTGTCCATGATAAAATTACTCTTTCATGTGTATGACGTATGAAAGTCTATTTCCCCCCATTCGAGAACAAAATAAAAAAACTTTTTTTACTCATCTAGTTCCACCGACATCCATTCGCTTTCGCTCAATGCGTAGCAACCTAGTACGCCGAAGCCTCCTTGTATGTTGGTAAACGAGGTTCGCATCTGTGACAATCCGTATCGGGCAAGCTTGTTGTTGGCCAGTTCATTGAGCGATTTCAAGAATTTATAATATTCTGGCGAGAGCTTGTAGAGGCACACTTTAAAGCTGCGTGTGGTGGGTGGTTCTGCCGTCATGCCTGTCTGGTAAGACAGTATGTTGAGACGCAGGGTATGGGTCTGCCCGTTGACGGTTTGGTCGTCAAAGATGTAGAAGTTGCGATAGAACGTGTTGTTAAATCCCAGGCTGTTGTCTAGATCGGATATGTGGTCGAGCAGTGGCTCGTCCTTGGTATCTATATTGGCCCAGAAGTAGGCCGAATCAAGAAGCTCTTGATTGCCCCCCTGTTTCTCGGCTGGGGCAATGTCTCTTGCCAGTATGCGCACGGCATAATAGTCTGTGGTAGCTTCAGGGTCGCTGAAGTGGGCCTGTATTTGGTAATAAGTATCTTGAAGATCGTCTTCCCCGATGCGTGAGAGGTATATTATGTCGTCGGCGTGGATAGGGACAGCTTGCGGAATGCTGCCGTATGATGCAACGTCGGGCAAGTCGTTGGCCGATACCTTTATGTCGATATGGTCGCCAGGTTGTTGCTTTCCTATGGCATAATACAGGCCATCGCCTTTCGGGTAGACCGTACGCTGTGCACCGTTGACGCGATATTGTATATTCGCATTGTCTATTTGTTGAGTCGAAGCAGATGTCTGAGTGCCTACGGGGATGCTCTTCCACAGTCGTATATACGTGGTGTCGGCGGTTGATGGGAATACGTAAGCCACTAATTTACTGCTTATCTTGCTGGAGTCGATGTGGAATTCGTCCCGGCATCCCACCATGCTCATCAGGGCGAGGCATGTAATACAAGTAGCCAACACATGTTGTACGAACTTCTTTTGCATCATAGTTTTAAAACTTATAAGTGTAACTTATGGATGGAAGGATAGGGATGAAGCCCTTGGGTTCGGCCGTGAATTGTCCCTCTTTGGTGACTTTAATTTTCACATAGAGTGGATTCAGATGGCAGTATACGTTGTAAATGCTGATATTCCATATCCGTTCGTGCTTTTTCTTGGTCAGCCGATGAAAGTCGAGTCCTACGTCCAAGCGATGGTAGAGAGGCAGCGACTGGTTGTGAGGATGGTCGTAGATATAGCCGAAATCGGCAGTGTTGTCACCCATATCCAGATAATACTGAATGATTCCGTCGTCAATGTTGTCAGGCACTTCGGGCAGATTGACATACTGTGTAGGGATGGTCACGCGATTTCCGCTGTGCACTGTCCACGCAGCGAAGCAATAGATGTTGCGTGCCAGATGGTACTGGCCCGTGATATTGAACCGATGCCGATTGTCGAACTTGTCGTAATACCAGCGCGAGTAGAACTCGTCGAACTTGCGCTTGTTCCATGAAAGCGTGTACGCTGCATCTATCTTGAGGTCTTTATTCTTATACCCCAGATCTACGGAGAATCCGTAATAGCGCCCCTTTCCCTGCATGATATTCTTGTCCCAGCTGGCAGCCGGCGGTTCTAATCCCATCCAGCTGGCATATCTGACCAGATTGTTCGACGATTTGTAGCATGCTTCTAGCGAGGCCGTCCAGTTACGGTTCAGCTGCGTATAGACTCCTGCTGCAAACTGATGTGCCCGCATTGGCTTCAGCGACCGTGTCGTCGGAACCCAGTAATCGGTCGGCATGTCGAGGTAGGTATTGGATATCTTGTGTACGAACTGCGACATCGAGGTCCATGAAAGCTTCATGGAGAGATGGTTGTTCAGTTGGTATTTGAATGCCAGTCGAGGGTCTATGTTGAAATAAGTCTTGCTTGCAATGCTGAAAAGGTCCAGATGTATGCCGGCGTTGAGACTCAAATGGTCGTTGATGGTCATCTCGTCTTCGATGTACGCATTGCGTTCCAAGGCATGCAGGTGGTTGTGACTGCTTACTCTTACACTGTCCAGGTCGCGCTCATTATATCCATAGTAATCCAGTCGGCGATAGGTCTGAGGCTGGAATATATGGTAGGTGAAGTCATTTCCGAAACGTATGTGGTGAGTCGGATTCGGCCTGTAGTCGAACTCCGTGCGGTATCCCAGGTCGTAGATGGTCGACTTGTAGCCATGCTCGGTGTGCGATATGTCGGCTATCGAGTGGTCTGAAAAGAAGATACGGTCGTCGTTGCTGTATGTATAGTTAGAGCGGTTATACGAGTAGACTCCCATGAAATTGGCAAAGAGCTTGGGCGAAAACTGGTATTTCCAACCTACGGTAGCATTGAAATTACCCCATGTCAATTTCGATTTGCTGATTTCCCTGTCCCAATCTGTCATGATACCCGAAAACGTCGTGTTGTTCAGCCGCAGCATGTCTCGGCCCGAATAGAGGCTCAACGATATCTTGCTTCGGTCGTTGAACTTATGTGTAACCTTCGCATTGATGTCGTGGAATATATAGTTGGCCGTCACTTTATTATCGTCTTTCTTGTGATTGATGATTGCGAAGACGGGTCGGGAAATCAGATCCAGCCACGATCGCCGAATGCCGATATTAAATGAACTCTTGCCTTTCTTGATAGGACCTTCCAACTGTAACCGCCCGTCTATCAGCCCGATAGAGGCCGCTCCATGCAGCTTTTCCATATTTCCCTCGTTGGTACGCACGTCGATAACCGACGACAGACGTCCTCCGTAGCGTGCCGGAAATCCGCTTTTATAGAAGGCTACATTGTTCACAATGTCCGTATTGAACGCCGAAAAGAGTCCCAGCGTGTGGTTGGTATGGTAGAGTGGGCTGCTATCCAGCAAGAACAGGTTTTCGTCGTTGTTGCCTCCGTGCACGTAGAGTCCCGATGCTATCTCCACACCTTCGGCCACCCCCGATACTCTTTGCAGGGTCTTGACCACGTCGGGCGAACTGAGCAGGGAAAATTCCGACTGGAAATCTCGGCGTCCGAACGATCGCTTGCCCGTCTGTGTGGTGAGTAAAGGTGAGTTCAGGTCGCCCGTTACGACAATTTCCGAGAGGCGTGTATTCTCTTTGAGCGTGGCCGACAACTGGCGGTTGCGGTGTAGCTCGATGTTGCGTATCTCGTCGGAGAAACCTATGTAAGAGATGCGGATGTCATGTGGTCCGGCGGGCAGTGTGAGACTGTAGAATCCGTATTCGTTGCTCATAGTGCCTGTACCAGTATGCTTGTCGTAGATGGTAGCATTGATTAACACCTCGCCATGTTCGTCGGTTATATATCCGCTGAGTGTGTATTGCACTGGAGGTTTGGGTTTGTTGCTGACGGTGTGTCTCTCTTTCAGGGTCAATATAATGTATTGTCCACGCACCGACCACGCTATATTCGTATGGTCAAAGAGTGCTGCCAGTGCCTCGGCCAGTTCCAATCCTTTGAGTTCCGGTCCGGTGTAAGGCTGTTGCAGCGGCAACGACGAGTCGTAGACAAAGTGTACATGCTTGTCTTTTTCGATGACAGATAGTTGCTGCTTGATAGAGAACTGGTCTTTTCCCATGCACTCCATCGCCGTAAAACAAAATAGTGTTATAGTTATATATATGGTATGAAGAAACTTCATCCTACAAAAATACGCAAAAGTTTGCGTATAGCCTATTCTTTACCGTATTTTCTTATAGGGGCATGAACAGAAAGGAGAGCTCTTGGTTGTGTGTGTATCGGCGTGTCTACCGCCATCATTGAGTTAAAAGTCTAAATGTGTGTCCGTTATATGAAAGTATATTGCTCTCCTTCTGTTTCATGCATATATATGCCCAGTTGAGATTTCATGGCTAGTTGGGAATGTTTTAAAATTCCCCTGGTCATTTTAGAATTACTGTGTTGTAGAGAGAAATTCTACTCGTTTATTCATGTATATGACGATAAAAATGAAAATACCCCTATGTCTTATTGATATTTTTTTCATTTTTCTTTTTATATCGTTAGAATAGGGGGAATGGGCTTAGATTTCTATATCATAAAAGTGCCATGCAAGACGATATTTCAGTCTTGCATGGCACATTATAATATAGTACGCGTGTGCGCGTAAGTCTACTGCGGTTGCATGCGGATGCTCTCTACGTTTCCGGTGATACCGTTCAATACCAGGTTGGTATTGATTTTCTTACCGAACATCTCTCCGCTTATCTTTTCCATCCGGCCGAACTGTGCCGCATACAGTTCGAAGCTCGCCCATTGCTCGTCTACCTTGAAGAGTGTGATACGGATGCGCCCTGGCAGGTTTACGTTCAGGCCGATGTCGTCCTTGGATTTTTTCTCGTTCTCGACGCCCAGCTGCACAGTGGCAATGTCGTGCAGGTCTTCTATCTTGATAAGGTAGGGTGCACCGGCCAGATCGTCGAGGTCTACCATGCCCAGTTTCTTGGAGAATCGGAACAGCAGTTGCTTGTCGGCCTCTTTCTCTGGGACGAACGTCAGTTCTGTTTCTACGGTGTCTTTCTGCGTCGTTCCTTCAAACATCTGCATGAGTGCGTGTTCCTGGGTGTCCAGATTTTCAAACATCAGTTTCAGCTGTTCGCCGTCTTTCGGCATGAACTCGGCCTCTCCGCGCGACAGTTGGCTGCGGCTGTCGCGTATGTCGTATATCTCCCTGGCAATGAGTTCGGCCATCTTCGCAGAACTTCCAGCTGCCAGAATGTCCTCCGTCATATAGTTGTGGGCGTCGGGCAATGTCGGTTTGCGAGCTGCTTTGAAAGGTTTGTATGCCTGTTTTTTCAGAGGTTGGGCGTTGACGGCCAGCAACACACCGTTCTCATCTCTGTTCACACTGTAGATGATATGCTTCTTGTCCATCTGCAAGGTGAATTGCTTGGCAGAGTCGGGAATGCCCACCGACCGCATGTTTACGCTCACCAGCCTGTATGCCGTACTCGGCTTCTGGGGTACGTTGCGCAGTCTCATGTATTTGTCGGCATACAGTGCCAGTTGTCCCGGAGTGACGGTGGTCTTCTCTATGAGCAAGTTGAATTTGATGGCTGTCTTTGGCAGGAAATACGTTGTTCCCTCTACAGGCTGTTGGGCCTGTATGCTTGCAGCGCCAAGAACCAGCGTGGTCGACAGTAGGATTTTCTTGATATTCATAGTTTCAGTCGTTTAAACGTTTGAAGGCTTGTGGCAGATAGTCTGTCAGGTCGCTGGCAATAAGGCTTTCCATGCCTTTGTCGCGAACGGCGATGTCGCCGGCCAGTCCGTGTAGATAC
Source organism: Prevotella mikamonis (assembly GCF_055381405.1). NCBI lineage: Bacteria > Pseudomonadati > Bacteroidota > Bacteroidia > Bacteroidales > Prevotellaceae > Prevotella > Prevotella mikamonis. Next base: position 1,666,521 of record NZ_AP035785.1, on the reverse strand, counting down.
ATTCCCAGCACGCATGCTTCGCGTTGCTGATAGCCGCGGGCCAGCAAGCCGGTGATGATGCCTGTGAGTACGTCGCCGCTCCCAGCCGTGGCCATACCGGCATTGCCCGTGCTGTTGAAGAGTATGTTGCCGTCGGGCAGGCAGAGCGCCGAATAGTGTCCCTTCAGTATGATATATGCTCCCAGATGTTCGGCCAGGTCGCGCGCTTTGGTCAGTCGCTCGTAGTCGCCGTTGCTGGCTCCGCCCGACAGGCGGTCGAACTCTTTGGGGTGGGGTGTCATGATGATGCCCTTGGGCAGCTGTTGCATCCATGCCCGATGGTTGGCCAGCATGTTCAGGGCGTCGGCATCGGCTACGACGGGGCATTGTGTCCGGCGCAGTTGGGCTATCATGGCAATGGCCGTATTCTCTTGCTGGCCCATGCCAGGGCCTATGGCCAGTGCGTCGAAGTCGGCAGTGTCTACCGGTTCGGAGAAGTAGACCTCGTCCTTGTCTATCTGTAGCACGGCTTCCGGAACGCTGATTTGCATGATGTCGTAATTGCGTTTCGGCGTGTTCACGGTCACCTTTCCGGCTCCCGAACGCATACAGGCTCTGGCAGCCAGTATCGCTGCGCCCGACATTCCGTAGCTTCCTGCTATGAGCAGGGCGTTGCCCATATTTCCCTTGTGTACGAATTCGCCGCGTCGCTTGAGCAGCTTTCTCACGTCGGACTCTTCGATGAGGGTGTAGGAGGCTTCCGTTTGTTCAATATATTCGGGCGAGAGCAGGATGTCGAGTACTTGTATTTCGCCGAGATAGGGTTGGTTGTCGGCCAGGAGCATTGCCAGCTTTTGGTGTTGCAGGGTCAGTGTAACGTTGGCCCTGATAATGTTGGAACGGACGTTATACGTGTTGTCCTCGGTCATCAATCCCGACGGCATGTCGATGCTCACCACCTTGGCCGGCGACTGGTTGATGTACCTTACGAGCGAGGCAAAGCCCCCGGCTAGTGGCTTGTTGAGGCCAGAACCGAACAGACCGTCGACGACCAACGTGTCGCCAGTAAGCTTGGGAGGGTCGAAGTTGAGGGAAATCTCGTGAAACTCCTTGATACGTTTGCAGTCAAGCAGTCGCTGCTTGTTGATGCTGCAATCTTCCGACAGGTAGTTGTGTATGTTGAATAAGTACACACTTACCTGATAGTCGCGCTCGGCCAGCATGCGTGCCACGGCCAGTGCGTCGCCCCCGTTGTTGCCCGGTCCGGCAAACACCATCACTTGCATGCGGTTGGCCCATCGGTCGGTGATGGCCCGTGTGATGGCCTTGGCGGCCCGTTCCATCAAGTCTATCGACTCGATGGGTTCGTGTTCTATCGTATATCTGTCGAGTTCTTTGGTCTGAACTCCTGTAAAAATCTTCATATCCCTGCAAAAATACGGAAAAACGCTGGAATAATCAACCGAAATTGGAATAATAGTGCATTTTAAAAAGACTATAACTTATATTGGCGTTATTTTCTTACCTTTGCAGAAAACAAGTTGATATGAGCGAATTGCAGACATACGCCGAGGCAGTAAGGGTTATAAAGGAAGCGATATTGCGTAGTCAGTATCGTGCTGCATCTTCTGCTAATAAAGAGCAACTATCATTGTATTATGGCATAGGATGTTATGTCTCTAAGAACTCTCGCGAGGGCTTTTGGGGTAAAGGTGCAATCGAAGCAATCAGCCAGCAACTACAAAAGGAGTTGCCCGGACTTCGTGGTTTCTCTGCTGCCAACATCAAATTTATGCGTCAGTTTTATGAAACCTGGTGCGAGGATTTGAAATCGCTAACCGCGGTTAGCGGAGTAGGTGATGACAAATCGCTAACCGTAGTTAGCGAAATTGATACCCAATTATTGATACCTAGCGAAATCCCTCAAAAAGAGGATTTTGACATTACCTCATTTTTAGGATTAGGTTTTACACATCATATGATTATTGTCCGTAAAACTAATTCTCTTGCAGAGCGTCTGTTCTACATTCGTCAAGCCCTTGCAAACAAATGGAGTAAGGAGGTGTTGGCTGCAAGAATAGAGGATGATTTGTTTAATCATCAGGGCGAAATTGCCAATAACTTCATTCAGAAGATACCCGATGTCCGTCAATCATTGAAAGCACTAGGAATGTTTAAAGATGAATATCTGTTGGATTTCATCAATGTGGAGGAACTTGAGGAGCGTGATAAAGAGGATATTGACGAGCGAGTTATAGAACAGGAAATCATACATAATATTAAGAAATTCATTCTTACCTTTGGTCGTGACTTTGCGTTTGTCGGCAACCAGTACAAATTAGAGGTGTACGGAGTTGAGCATTTCCCTGATTTGATTTTCTTTAACCGAGAATTAAATGCTCTTGTAGTAATTGAATTAAAGAAAGGCGCGTTCAAATCTTCTTACTTGGGACAACTATGCACCTATCTTCGTTTAGTGGACGACCAAATGCGTAAACCACATGAAAATCCCTCAATCGGCATAGTGCTATGTAAGAGTGCAGACAAAAAGTATGTAGAGTATGTAATCCAAGACTACGATAAACCATTGGGAGTTGCTACATACAAGACTTCAGATGAAATGCCTGAGAGATTAAAACAAGCATTGCCAGATGTTGAAGAACTAAAGAAACTGCTATAATTGAAATGCAGACGAAAGAAAATTATCATCATTCTCTTTTCGTCTGCATTTCTTTTATACCTTTATAGAATCAAGAGTTACCACGTTGTAGCAAAGCAATGAAGAACTCGGAAATATGAACGGTTGCCATCTCGTTACCCAATTTTCAAGCAGTCCGACCAGCCGTTTATTCGTTTATACTAAGCGTGTTGTCTTTTCTTGCAAAAGTTACAAAAAATGGCGGATATGAGTGCCATTTGTCCTACTTTTTATTTGTCACTCCTGTGTAGCCGTCTTTATAGGTGCTGACTGTCATCAACTCTAAAAATTCAAGAATTTGCTGGCTCCTGTATCTCGTCTGCCCGTCAACTTAAAATACTGCAAAGCCTTGGCAGCATTACTGACCGGGCTTTGCAGCATTGCTGTTTGGGCCTTGCAGCGTTGCTGCCGAGCCTTTGCAGTTTTCTTTTAAGTCGATGAGTTTTTGAGTCTGTAAGTTATTGAGTGATGCCAAGTAAACTGGTTGGTGGAAAGAATGCCGCATTACAAGAGCGAATGCTGTGGCGATAGCCCCTTTATGGGGAGAAAGGTGTAATAGTGTTAAAATGTAGTTATTTAGCCGAAAAGAGATGGGGAAAATCCTGTTTTTGCGTCTTAAAAATATAGGTGGCGACTTGCTAGGCGTAGCGATGCCGTGTATGAATCGGCCATTAATTTGAAATTTGTGAATATGGAGAAAACAGTAATTATGTCATGTATATTGTTGTGCTATATATGTGGAATGCAATTTTTGTTTCTCTATGAGCAGAGAGTTTATTGTTAATAGGTAATTATACTCAGGATTTTCATTAATACTCAAAAAGTAATGACAGTATGAAACGTATTGTAATCATGTGTTTTGGTATTGCTCGGCTGTATGATGACTTCCTCTGCACAGGAGTTCAGGCTGGGCGCTTTGGTAGGTTTAAACTATGACATGCCGGAAGCTACAACGGGAAAGATAGGTGCTCAAATAGGTGTAAAGGGCGAGTTGGGACTGTCTTCGCTCTCGGAGAAGTGGTATGTAGATATGGCTGCATTGCTCTCTTTACAGAGATGGAAAGATGTGTATACTCTTAATCCGAAGCTAAAGGAGGAAACAAGAGACTTTGCACCTGTGTATTTGAAAGTGCCTTTGCACGTGGGGTATAGATTTCACGTGGGGACAAAGACTTCGCTCTTTGTGTCTGTAGGACCTTATATCTCTTTTGGACTTTTTGGAAATGCTACGTTTAAGCGTGTGTCTGCTAGCGATAATAGTGTGACGAAAAGTAAGTTCCCAGTCTTCAAGGAGCGTTTTACTAATGGGGCTAAGTTTCAGGAAAATGTAGATTGGGGCGTCGGTGCACGTGTTGGCTCTGATTTTGGTGAACATTTCCAAGTGTCTTTTGGTTTTGATAAAGGGTTGAGGCGTTTTGCCCGCGCTGTTAGTGAAACCAAGCACGATGTCTTCTCGCTGTCGTGTGGCTATATGTTTTAGGCATTTAGCTACGATGATATAGGCGGAAAGGCTCTTAGGCTGATGCCGATATATACGCAAAAGACCGTTTCAGAGGCCTGGTGTGCTTTTTGAAACGGTCTCTTTCGTGTTTTGATGCTGGCTATTCTTTGGCGTAGCACTGCAATAATCTTCGGGTGGTTGGTGGGTTATTCATTTCTTTTTTGTATTTTTGCAATCTAATTTTTATTCCAAGTGCAATGGCTAAAGTAACTATCAAGGACAAAACGTTTAGGACGTTTATTCCTGAAGCAGAGATTCTGAAACGTGTAAAAGAAGTGGCCGACAGGCTTAATCGCGATATGGCCGATAAGAATCCGCTGTTGCTGGCAGTGCTCAACGGCTCTTTTATCTTTGCAGCCGACCTGATGCGCAATCTTACGATACCGTGTGAAATCTCGTTTGTGAAGTTGGCTTCTTATCAGGGAACGACTTCTACGGGTACAATCACGGAGATTTTCGGTATCAACGAAGATTTGACGGGACGCACGGTTGTCATCGTCGAGGATATCGTGGACACAGGATTGACGATGAAGCGGATGGTGGAGCAGCTTGGAACGCGCAACCCAGAGTCTATCCATATCTGCACGTTGCTGCTGAAGCCCGGCAAGTTGCAAGTGCCGCTCAACATCGAGTATGCTGCCATGGAGATACCCAACGACTTTATCGTGGGCTATGGACTGGACTACGACCAGCAGGGGCGCGAGTTGAGAGACATTTATACGCTGGATAGCTGATAAGAGAGAGAAATATCACAAGATAAAAAATGAAGAATATTGTAATTTTCGGTGCTCCCGGTGCTGGTAAAGGCACGCAGAGCGACAAACTGATTGAGAAGTACGGATTGGGCCACATCTCTACAGGCGATGTGCTTCGTAGCGAAATCAAGAACGGTACGGAACTGGGTAAGACGGCTAAAGGATATATTGACAATGGCCAGTTGATACCCGACGAACTGATGATAGACATTCTGGCAAGCGTTTACGACGGATTCGGAAAAGAGCATGCAGGCGTGATTTTCGACGGTTTCCCCCGCACGACTCCGCAGGCTGAGGCTCTGAAGAAGATGCTCGCCGAGCGTGGACACAAGGTGGCTGCCATGTTGGAGCTGGCTGTTCCCGAAGACGAATTGATGGCACGTCTCATCAATCGTGGCAAGGAGAGTGGACGTTCTGACGATAACGAAGAGACCATCAAGAAGCGTCTCAACGTGTATAACACACAGACTGCTCCGCTGATAGATTGGTACGAGCAGGAAGGTGTGCATCACCATATCGAGGGTCTTGGCACTGTTGACGAGATTTTTGCCCGCATCGCCCAGGTGGTAGATGCGCTATAATAGCAAGAGACAAAGGAGTTAGTGGGAGTGAATGGAAGTTTGGGCGGCATGCCCGTGGCTTCGGTGTAAGTTCGACTCCCACTAACTCTTATCAATTTCTGACAGGCCGACGTAGCTCCGTCGACTCCGCTGGGGCTGCGCGTCTCGTCCCGATGAACTCAGACAAATTTTCCAACGTGTAATCAGAATACAGATGGCTGAATCAAATTTCGTAGACTACGTTAAGATACATTGCCGCTCAGGTAAGGGCGGAAGAGGTTCCATGCACTTGCGCCACGTGAAATATCAGCCCAATGGCGGGCCTGACGGTGGCGACGGTGGCCGTGGTGGCAACGTATATCTGCGCGGTAACCATAACTACTGGACACTGCTCCACCTGAAATATCAGCGCCATGTGTTTGCAGAGCATGGTGGAAACGGTGGCAGGGACAAGTGTCATGGCACGGATGCCAAGGATGTGTATATCGATGTGCCTTGTGGTACGGTGGTCTATAATGCCGAAACGGGTAAATACATCTGCGACGTCATGGAAGACGGACAGGTGGTGATGCTGCTGAAAGGTGGTCGTGGCGGACTCGGAAACTTCCAGTTCCGCACAGCAACCAATCAGGCGCCACGCTTTGCACAGCCTGGCGAACCGATGGAGGAACTCACGGTGGTGATGGAGCTGAAGCTTCTGGCCGACGTGGGATTGGTGGGTTTCCCCAATGCGGGCAAGTCTACCCTGCTGTCGTCGCTGTCGAGTGCGCGTCCCAAGATAGCCAACTATCCTTTCACTACGCTCGAACCGTCGCTCGGAATCGTGGGATATCGCGACATGCAGTCGTTTGTGATGGCCGATATTCCGGGTATCATCGAGGGAGCAAGTGAGGGGAGAGGCCTCGGACTGAGATTTCTTCGCCATATAGAGCGTAACTCGTTGTTGCTCTTCATGGTGCCTGGCGATACCGATGATATCAAGAAGGAGTATGAGATTTTGCTGCGCGAACTGGGCAACTTTAATCCCGACATGCTGGACAAGCATCGTGTGCTGGCCGTGACGAAATGCGACTTGCTCGACGAAGAACTGGTGGAAATGTTGAAAGAGACGTTGCCCGACGACCTGCCCGTAGTCTTTATCTCGTCGGTGACAGGTCAGGGACTGACAGAGTTGAAGGATATTTTGTGGCGTGAGCTGAACAGCGAGAGCAACAAGATTCAGGGAATCATGGCCGAAGACAAGATAGTGCATCGCGATAAGGACATGACGCGATTTGCCGATGAGATGCACGACGAGGGGACTGATGAGGAACTGGAAGAATTGGAAGATGCTGATATCGAAGACATCGATGAAATAGATGACTTCGAGTATGAGGACGAAGACGATACGGAACAATAGTAGGCTCATGGCGAAACCTGTACTCCATACTTACCGAATGGCCGAAGGCGTGACAGCTTTCAGCACGACCCGACATGGAGGCACGAGCAAAGGCAAGTATGGAGAGCTGAATATCAATCCCTATTGTGGGGATGATGCAGATGCGGTGGCAGCCAACAGGGCTGCGCTGTGTGCGCTCTTGGGTATCGATGATGGCCAATTATTGTTGCCACATCAGGTGCATGGCACGGAGAATCGGTTGGTATCGGCCGATTTCTTTGCGTTGCCGGGCGGTGTACGTCGTATGGTTCTCGACGGGGCTGACAGTATCATGACCAATGTAGAGGGCGTCTGTATCGGTGTGTCTACGGCCGATTGTATCCCCGTGTTGTTGTACGACCCTGTGCACCGGGCGGCATGTGCCATTCATGCAGGTTGGCGTGGCACGGTGAAGCGCATCGTATTGAAGAGTGTTGCTGAGATGGTGGCAGCCTATGATACGAGACCTTCCGACCTCTTGGCAGTCGTAGGGCCGGGCATCTCTGTAGAACATTTCGAGGTGGGACAGGAAGTTTACGAACTATTTGAACAGGCAGCATTCGACATGGCTGCCATATCTCGGAAACTGGATAAATGGCATATAGACTTGCCGGAGTGTAATCGACTCCAATTACTACAGGCAGGTGTGAACGAAGGGGGTATCCACATGAGTGGGATATGTACCTATACTCGTAGCGATGAATTCTTTTCGGCTCGTCGACTGGGTGTCGACTCTGGTAGGATATTCACCGGAATCCTTTTGACAGAGACAGTATAAACTGATAAAACCTAAACAAAATGAAAACAAGACTCAGACAGTTTGTCATGGGCCTGGCGCTTATTGGTGTTACGACGGGATTCATGCCCGCCAAAGATACATTCAGTGCGTCGGAACAACAGCAAATCAGTATCCCGACACCGGGACTGTTCAGTCGTTCTAACGCTTTCAGTGTAGACTTCAGTATTCTGAAGAATAGCGATTATTCTTTCCCACTCCCTGTGGGAAAGGCAGAGGTGGTGAATCAGCAGGATGTGAAGATTACGACCACGCAGGGCGATGCCGTGAAGGCGATGTTTGATGGTGTAGTTCGTTTGTCGCGCTCGGTTAATCGTTTCGGAAACGTGGTCGTTATCCGCCATAACAATGGATTGGAGACAGTGTACGGTCATAATGCGCAAAATTTGGTCCAGGTGGAGCAGCGTGTGCAGGCCGGACAGACAATCGCTATTGTCGGTTATGACGGTGTGCAGGCTTATACCTTGTTTTCTATCATGGTGAATGGCGCACGTATCAATCCCGAAACGATATTGGAGGTGAAGGCGCATCGCTTGCGTAAGCAGACGTTGCTGTGCAAGCGTGTGGGCAATCGTATAAGCGTAAGTGTGTCGCAGCCAGAACCGTCGAATGGGGGATTGCAGAATATTGCTGCTGTCGGTAAGGGCGCAACGGGCAATACAATGTGTGGCGATGTAAACAAAGATCCATTCGAGAGCAGCAGTACGATAAGGCTGAATCTGGCAAGTCTGTCGAAGATGGAGTGGTGTTATCCGCTGTTGGGAAGTAAGGTTATCAGTCCATATGGTGGAAAACGTCGCCATTCTGGAGTCGACCTGAAGACCAAACCGAATGACAATATACATGCGGTATTTGATGGTGTGGTCACGCGTTCAGGTCCGTTCTCTGGTTATGGCAACTGTGTCGTTATCAAGCATGCCAATGGATTTGAGACACTCTATAGTCACCAATCAAAGAATTTGGTCAAGACGGGACAACTGGTTAAGGCCGGAGATGTGATAGGATTGACCGGGCGAACCGGTCGTGCTACCACTGAACATTTGCATTTTGAAGTCCATTTCAAAGGTCGCAAAATCAATCCGGCTGTGGTTTTCGACCATGCAAACCGCTCTTTGCAGCAATGCACACTTGTATTATCAAAGAGTGGAAATGTGAAAAGTGAGCGTAATTACTATGCAGAGAAGAAGTAAGCCGATGCTTACTTATGTCTGTTGGCCCGCTGCTGTCTGTATTTAGCTTTCTGGCGGGCAGAACCTGAGCCGTGAGCACCGGTGATATATTTCTTCTTCTTGGCCTTGGTCTTTACCTTATCATCATTTTGTCCGCTCTTCTTAGAACCAGATTTGAAGACCATGCCAGTCTCTATGATTTCGTTGATGTCGTTCATTGCTGTTGAGTTTTGGAGTTGATGAGCTGATAAGTTTTTGAGTTTTTAGATGGAGGAGGTTTTGTCCCATTTTATATACTAAAACTCAAAAACTTATAAACTCAAGAACATTGGTATGAATCAATGGTGGAACAGTCGCACGCCGGTGAATGCCATTGCGATGCCATATTTGTCGCATGTGTCGATAACATGGTCGTCGCGGATGCTGCCTCCGGCTTGTGCGATAAACTCCACACCGCTTTTGTGGGCGCGTTCAATGTTGTCGCCGAATGGGAAGAAAGCGTCGCTGCCAAGTGCAACTTTCGTGTTTTGGGCAATCCAAGCCTTCTTTTCTTCCATTGTCAGCACCTCCGGTTTCTCGGTAAAGAACTGCTGCCATACGCCATCTGCCAATACATCGTCGTGTTCTTCGCTGATGTAGACATCGATGGTGTTGTCTCTGTCGGCGCGACGGATACCCGGTTTGAACGGTAGGTTCATCACCTTGGGGCATTGACGCAGCCACCATGTGTCGGCTTTGCTGCCTGCCAGACGTGTACAGTGGATACGGCTTTGCTGCCCAGCACCGATTCCGATGGCTTGACCATCCTTGACGTAGCACACGGAATTGCTCTGGGTGTACTTCAAGGTAATCAGTGCGATGATGAGGTCGCGACGGGCTTCGTCGGTGAACGTCTTATTCTGAGTAGGAATATTCTCGAAAAGTGCAGGGGCGTCGAGCTTGATTTCGTTGCGTCCCTGTTCGAATGTGATGCCGAATACCTGCTTATGCTCAATGGGTTGAGGGTGATAGTCCGGATCTATCTTGATGACATTGTAAGTGCCTTTGCGCTTGTCTTTCAATATTTCGATGGCTTCCGGAGTATAGTCGGGAGCAATGACGCCGTCGCTAACTTCGCGCTTTAAGAGGGTAGCTGTGACAGCATCGCACGTATCGCTCAATGCTACGAAATCTCCATACGAACACATGCGGTCAGCTCCTCTGGCACGTGCATAGGCACAAGCGAGCGGAGAAAGCGGCAGTTCGATGTCGTCTACGAAGTAGATTTTCTTGAGAGTATCGCTCAATGGTAGACCTACGGCAGCACCGGCAGGACTTACATGCTTGAAACTTGCGGCTGCGGGAAGACCGGTTGCTTCCTTTAATTCCTTCACAAGCTGCCAACTATTCAGGGCATCCATGAAGTTGATGTAGCCTGGGCGACCGTTAATGACTTCGATAGGTAGTTCGCCTTCTTCGATATAGATACGTGAAGGCTTCTGATTCGGATTGCATCCGTACTTTAATGCGAGTTCTTTCATACAGCAGGATAAATTATTTATCTCTTGCAAAGATACTTGATTTTAGACAAAAAGGGAAGAGATGTGAGCATATTTCCTGTTTTCCGGGAATAAAAAAGTGCAACGACATTCTGTCATGTCATTGCACTTGTATGTTTAAAAGCTCTCCGTGGATTACAGAAGCACTTTGAATTTTTCTTCGATACGCTCTTTGCTGGCAGCACCGACGAACTTGTCGACCAACTGACCTCCCTTGAAGAAGAGGATGGTAGGGATGTTGCGAACGCCATATTCCATGGCAATCTCGTTGTTTTCCTCAACGTCACACTTGCCTACGACAATCTTGCCATCGTAGTCGTTTGCCAACTCTGAGATGATAGGACCGACCATACGGCAAGGTCCGCACCATGTTGCCCACAGGTCTACTACCAAAGGTAACTCTCCATTCTTGTAACTCTCAAAGTTCTCGTTTGTAATTGTAACTTCCATCTTGTTGTTTTTTTATATTCTATATATGTATAATTATTGTTGTCACTATGATGCTATGAGCAAACTATATGCCAAAAGTCGCGACCGATAATAGTTGCCGTTTTTGTCAGTTCACGTGGTAAGTCATGAGCGGATTGGATTCTACGTAGTTCACAAAGTCGCGGGTAAGGCTTATCTCATGAGCGCGTGAGCGCAGCACCAGGTTCGAGTTGTGTTCCTTATCTACTACCTGTATGAAGAGCATCGTGTGTCCCGGACTGTCTGATACCAGTGTGGATATGTCGTTTACTATGGTCTCGTCGATGTCGTTGATGTCCATGCTGATGGTGAACCGCTCAATACGCGTGTCGCGGATGGTCTGCATATACTGAATGTCGGCAATCTTGAAATCGACGTAGGTACTTGTCGGGAAACGCTTATTACAGCTTGCCTTCATGAAGATGATAGCACCTTGTATGAACATTCCGCTCCATCTGCCCCATTCGGCATCCATGATGAAAAGCTCGCCACTGCCTTCAAAGTCTTCCAATGTGACCACACCATACGGTTTTCCCGACTTGGTGAAACCCGATTTGACCGCCGTAACCATGCCGCCGATGGTAATTTCTTGTTTGCCTACGAGAGCCTCCTTATCTTCCAGCTCGGCACAATGTGTGTTGCACATCGAGTTCAGGATGATGCTGAATTCGTCGAGTGGATGGGCAGAGAGATAGATACCTACCAGTTCACGTTCGTGGTTCAGCTTCTCTATCGTACTCCATTCTTCCACCTGTGGGACGACAGGAGTCGCAATCTCTACGGCATCACTGCCACCGAACAAGGAATTCCGGGCCTCTGCCTGCTCTGCCTGATACAGCTGACCATAGCGTACTAGGGTATCCAAGAAGACATCACCCTTGTTGTTCTTGCCAAAATATTGCTCGCGTTTCAGTCCGAAACAGTCAAATCCACCGCTCATGGCGAGCGATTCAAAGGCCTTGCGATTGACGTTGGAGAAGTCTACACGCTGTGCAAAGTCGAATATATTCTGATATGGTCCGTTCTCATTTCGTTCGTTGATGATGGCTTCTGCAGCCTGTTCGCCCATTCCCTTGATGGCTGCCAGTCCGAATCTTATCTCGCCTTTTTGGTTTACACCGAAGTTCCCATAGCTTTCGTTGACACTTGGTCCAAGCGTGGGAATACCCATGGACTTGCATTCGTCCATGAGCTTTGTGATTTCCTTGATGTCGCTTTTGCGTCGTGTCATAATGGCAGCCATGAACTCTGCCGGGTAATGTGCCTTCATATAGGCCGTCTGGAAAGCCACCCAGCTATAACATGCTGCATGAGACTTGTTGAACGCATAGGATGCAAACTTCTTCCATTCTTCCCAGATATGGTTCAGGGTCTTATGGTCGTGCCCACGCGCTTCGCCCCCTTCATAGAACAACTTTTCCAGTTTGTTCATCTGGTCGATTTTCTTTTTACCCATTGCCTTGCGCAAGGTGTCGCTCTGACCACGCGTAAAGCCGGCCAGCAGGCGACTCAGAAGCATGACTTGCTCTTGGTAGACGGTGATGCCATACGTGTCTTTCAGATACTTCTCCATTTCCGGAATAGGGTAGCTGATGGGTTCTCTCCCGTGTTTACGTGCAACGAACGACGGGATGTTGTCCATTGGGCCGGGACGGTAGAGGGCATTCATGGCTATCAAATCGCCGAACACCGTGGGGTGAAGTTCGCGCAGATATTTCTGCATACCGGGCGACTCAAACTGGAAAGTACCAATCGTCCGCCCCTGCTGATAGAGCTGATAGGTGAGTTCGTCGTCGATAGGAATGTTGTCGAGGTCTACTTCTACACCTGTCGTCAACTTCACATTCTTCACGGCTTCCTTCAACTCCGAGAGGGTTTTCAGTCCGAGAAAGTCCATCTTGATAAGTCCGGTAGACTCGATAACGTGTCCGTCGTACTGTGTCACGGGAACTTTCAGGTCCTTGAAGTCGGGGTCGTCGGCCGTAGAAATGGGGACCCAGTCGCTGATAGGGTCGCGACAGATGATGAATCCGCAGGCATGGATACCTGTTCCGCGCACCGTTCCTTCGAGCATCTTGGCATACTTCATGGTGTTCCGCTCGCGTGGATCGACCGACGCTTCCGCCTCGCGCAACATGCCGACTGTCTTGATGGCGTTGGTCAGGTTCATCTTCAAGCCGTCGGGCAGACGGTCGGGAATTGCCTTGCAGAGTGCATTTGCCTTCTCCAACGGGAGTTTCTCTACGCGTGCAACGTCCTTGATGGAGTTTTTTGTAGCCATGCTTCCGTAGGTAATGATGTGCGCACAGTTCTCATGGCCGTACTTATCCATCACCCATTGCAGCACGCGTCCACGTCCGTCGTCGTCGAAGTCGGTATCAATATCGGGTAGGGAAATACGGTCGGGGTTGAGGAAACGCTCGAACAGCAAGTCGTATTTCAGTGGGTCTATCTTTGTGATACCCAGACAATAGGCTGCTACCGAACCCGCCGCAGAGCCACGGCCAGGGCCTACCATCACTCCTAATTCCTGGCGGGCAGAGTTGATGAAGTCTTGCACGATGAGGAAGTAGCCGGGGAATCCCATCGTCTTCATCACGTGAAGTTCAAACCTGATACGTTCTTCCACCTCTTTCGGTACAGGGTCTCCGTATATCTTTTTAGCACCTTGGAAGGTCAGTTCGTCCAAATAGTCGGCTTCAAACTTGATGCGGTAAATCTTGTCGTAGCCTCCCAGGTGCTTGATTCGTTTCTCACCGTCTTCGGGCGACATGAGGTTTTCGCCGTTCTCGTTGCTGCAAAATTCCTTGTACAGGTCTTCTTCGGTGAATTTCCGGCGCCATTGCTCTTCCGTGCCGAACTCCTCCGGAATAGGGAAGAACGGCATCACGGGGTCGTGCTCGATGCTGTAGAATTCTACCTTGTCCAGAATTTCGAGCGTGTTGCGCAGAGCTTCCGGGTGGTCGGGAAACACCTCGTTCATCTCTTCACGGGTCTTAAACCATTCCTGCTTGCTGTAGCGCATGCGGTTCGGGTCGTCCAAGTCCTTGCCCGTAGCCAGACAGAGCAGATGGTCATGCGCCTCGGCGGTCTCTTTGTCTTCGAAGTGGCAGTCGTTGGTGCAGACGAGCTTGATACCCATTTCCTTGCTGAACTGCTCCAGCACGGCATTCACTTTCTGTTGCAGCGGATAGGCCGTGCGGTTGGCAAGCAGGGTTGGATCGGTCACCTTGTGGCGCTGCAACTCCAGATAAAAGTCATCGCCAAAAAGATTCTTGTACCACAGGCAGGCTTCGCGTGCACCGTCAAGGTCGTCGGCCATAATCTTACGGGGTACTTCTCCGGCCAGGCAAGCCGTACAGATAATCAGTCCCTCGTGGTATTTCTCCAGGTCTTCGCGGTCGGTACGCGGCCTGTAATAGTAGCCGTCTACCCATGAGCGCGATACCAGTTTGATAAGATTCTTATATCCCTGATAGTTTTTGGCAAGCACGATGAGGTGGTAGCCGGAGTTGTCTCCGTTCTCCTTTACCTTATCCTCCTTGCGATGGCGGGCCACATACATCTCACAGCCCAGTATCGGCTTGAAAGGTTCAAGGCCGTCTGCCTTCCGTTTCTTGTTTACTCCGCTACAGTAATCCCAGAATTCCTTGATGCCAAACATGGCGCCATGATCGGTAATGGCCATGCCTTTCATGCCATTGCCGACAGCCTTGTCGACCAAGCGCGAAATCTTGGACTGGCCATCAAGAATAGAATAATAGGTGTGGACGTGTAAATGAACGAAATCTTCCATGAAAATGATGCAATTTGGAGTTCAAAGTTACGGCTTATCCCCGATACAACCAAAAGAAAAATAATAAAATTTTGTGGAGCTAACAAAAAATCATTAACTTTGCAAACGGTAGGTAAAAGGCCTCCTCAATACGATTGAACATACGTCAGAACAACCTTTGGCACCGGCTTACGCCTTGTTGAAATGTTCGTATATCCTTAGTTACTATGATTAAAAGAATCAACAAACTCAAAAAGATACGCATACACAGAGAGGGGACAGACACTCTTCTCTATGGTTTCATTGTGATGGCTGCCATCGTCTTGTTAACGTGGCGAGCCTTTGATACCAAGATTCCTTTTTGGGTTGTTTTGGTTGTTTTTTCGGCAGTTTACGCTATCGTGCTCAATTTCTACCGTTGTCCCATCCGCTATTTCTCTGCCGAAGACGACACCAGTAAGGTGGTAGTGGCTCCGGCCGATGGCAAGATAGTGGTCATCGAGGAGGTCGAGGAGAACGAATATTTCCACGACAAGCGTCTCATGATCAGTATTTTCATGAGTCTGTGGAATGTGCATGCCAACTGGTTTCCGGTAGATGGCAAGGTGAAATTCGTATGCCATAAGGACGGAAACTTCCATAAGGCCTGGCTACCTAAGGCCAGTTCGGAAAACGAGCATGCCGATGTGATGATTACTACCCCCGATGGTGTAGACATCTTGTGTCGCCAGATTGCCGGCGCTATGGCCCGTCGCATCGTCACTTATGCCAAGGAAGGCGAGGATTGCTATATCGACGAGCATCTCGGTTTTATCAAGTTGGGTAGTCGTGTAGATGTCTATCTGCCCGTAGGCACGGAGGTTTGTGTCAAGATGGGACAGTCTACGACCGGCGACCAGACCGTTATTGCCAAGCTGAAGTAATCAGTCTGTTCACTCATCCTGTACTTATTTAAATAACCAAGTTGGCAAGCCACATGTTCATTGGCATGTCGACCTGTTTTCTGCAAAGCCTTTGCAGTGATGCTGCATGGCCTTTTCAGTCGTGCTGCGGAGGCTTGGCAGCAATGCTGCCGAGCCTTTGCAGAAAAACGAGGTACTGACAGTTGATGGACAATAGATAAGAGCTGCCTGGTCAATAGGAGGATGCCGGAGATGGCAACTGTTTGGTCGAAAGTGGATGTCTAGAGCCGTTTACCTAGAATAAATAGGAAATAAATTTTGCTTTTATGCTTGTTTGCGCTATCTTTGCAAGCAATAATAATAGACTATGGCAAATATAATCATAAGGAATATTCCTAATACGATAACCTGTTGCAATCTGGTTTGTGGTTGCATCGCTACTGTTTGGGCTTTTAATGGCGACCCTGTATGGGCGCTGGCATGGATAGTGATGGGGGCAGTGTTCGATTTCTTCGATGGCATGAGTGCCCGTCTGTTGCACGTATCCTCGCCCATCGGGAAGGAATTGGACTCGCTGGCCGATGTCATCACGTTCGGTGTCGCACCGGCAACGATGGTTTTCAGCGAATTGAGTATCATGACTTTTCCCATGTCACTGGAGCCGTATCGGCTTTATCTGTGCTATGCCGCTTACATCATGGCAGCTTTCTCGGCACTCAGACTGGCCAAATTCAATCTCGACGAGCGGCAGACTACGTCGTTCATAGGGTTGCCCACACCTGCCAATGCGCTCTTTTGGGGGTCGTTGATAGTGGGGGCAGGCGATATTCTGGAGTCTTCTCCGTATATGCCGTTCGTCATTCTGGCGATGGTGGCTTTGAGCAGTTGGCTGCTGATAGCAGAGCTGCCGATGTTTGCACTCAAGTTCAAGCAGTGGGGATATAAGGGCAATGAGGTGAAATACATCTTCTTGGCTACTTGCTTGCCTATCCTGGTTATCTTCCGCCTGTCGGCCTTTGCCGTTATCATTGCGTGGTATGTGGTGTTGTCGGCCATTGTTAATGCTAAAAACAAGAAGTAAATGGTGTTTCTCAAATTGATATTTTTCGTCTTTGTTGCGGGACTTCTCGCACTGGTGTTCATCGCCTATTCATTCTTCAGACGGCTGCGCGATTCAGCCAGAAAGATGCAAGACCAGGTGAATGGACGGTATGCCGGCAGGGCAAGCGCATCTTCGTCTACGCGCCGTACCTATTCAGATAAAGAGGGAGAGACGGTTGTAGACCAACGCACTTCGGCCGAGGCCAATCAGAAAATATTCTCCAAAGACGAGGGAGAGTATGTAGATTTCAAGGAAGAGTAGGGTTCTCAATAAAACAAAGGCGGCGGATTTAATCCGCCGCCTTTATTTAGTTATGTACCAATGTGCCGATGGGTTCGCCGTCCATCACCTTTTTCAGATTGCCTACTATGTCCATGTTGAATACATAGATGGGCAGATTGTTCTCCTTACACATGGTAGTGGCGGTGAGATCCATCACCTTAAGGCCACGCGTGTAAATCTCGTCGTAGGTGATATCGGTAAACTTCGTGGCCGTAGGGTCTTTCTCCGGGTCGGCCGTGTAGATTCCGTCTACGCGCGTACCTTTCAACATCACGTCGGCTTCTATCTCTATACCGCGCAGCGAGCTGCCTGTGTCGGTAGTGAAATAAGGTGAGCCTGTGCCGGCAGAGAAGATGCAGACGTAGCCCTGTTCCATCGACTCAATGGCTTTCCATTTGCTGTAGAATTCTCCGATAGGTTCCATGCGGATGGCCGTGAGCACCTTGGTCTTCACGCCGATAGCACCCAGTGCCGAACTCAGGGCAAGCGAGTTGATGACCGTAGCGCACATGCCCATCTGGTCGCCTTTTACTCGGTCGAAGCCTTTCTGGCTGCCGCTGAGACCACGGAAGATGTTACCGCCGCCGATGACGATACCTATCTGCACACCCATTTCATGAACCTCCTTGATTTGGCGTGCATAGTCGGCCAGGCGTTCGGGGTCGATACCGAAACTCTGTGAGCCCATCAGGCTCTCACCACTCAGTTTGAGCAGTATTCTTTTAAACTTTGTCATAGTCTTATTTGTTGTATTTATAGATTCTCTTATCTCTTACTTCTAACCTTTTATGTTATAAATCTCACCTCCTTGAATGTGTATTCCCTGAACCGTCCTTCGCTGTCGCGCAAGACGATAGTGCCGTTATCGCCCACTTCTACGATGCAGGCTTCGAAGCGGCCGTCGGCATCTTCGTAAGAATGGAAACCTTCGCGGCGATAGAGCGACATGTAGTAATTGGCCGAAATGTCGGCAGCTCCGCCTCGTTCCAACAGTTCGTAGCGTCTCTCGAAGTTGTCTAACAGCTGCTGTAACACCTCTTCGCGGTCTACTTCATGTCCCAGAATGCCGGCCAACGACACGGGATTGGGAGCATCACTCACGAATTGCAGTTGGTTGATATTCAGTCCGATACCGAATATGCACCCTTTCAGATGTCCTCCGCTCAACGATGTTTCTATCAGCGTGCCACTGATTTTACGGTCGTTCCAGTACACATCATTCGGCCATTTCAGCGTGATACCCTCTGTATAGGCATCGAGGGTGTCTTTCAGCGCCAATGCCCCGGCCATGGATAGTAGGAACTGAAAGGCCGTAGGCGTGTGCCAAGGGCGAACGAGAATGCTCAGAAGCAGGTTCTTCCCGTCCTCGCTCTCCCAGGTATTCGTGCCTTGTCCGCGCCCTGAAGTCTGATGGTCGGCCACGACGACAGTCATGTCTTCATCGGGCACACTGCCGTGCCGGCGCAGATAGTCGTTGGTGGAATCCACCTCATTGAGTCGTATGATTTCTCTCTTCATGTCTGAATTTTAAAGCAGCAGTGGGTTGAATGCGTCTTGGATATGTTCCATGCGGGCAGTTTCCTTATCACTGCCCACGATTGTAATGACGTCGAATCGCAGTTCGTCCCATAGCTGGTGCATCTTTACATAGGCGTTGGCAGCATGCCCCAGGTTGCGCATCTTCTGTCGGTTCACGGCATCTGCCGGTTTGGTGATGGTGTCCGAGCGGCGCGTCTTCACCTCTACGAAGACCACGGTTGTGCCGTCCGGCGTGCGTGCCACGATGTCGATGTCCTTCCCGCCCATTCTCCAGTCGCGTTCCATGATGTCATATCCCTCGCTCACCAGATAGGCAGCGGCATAGTCTTCGCCCCATTTGCCAAGGTCGTTGTGTGCTGCCATGCGTCAGGGAGCAATTTCGGGTAATGTCTGAGGCATGCTCTTGAACACCTCATTGAGATACTTATGCGCCAGCATTTGCGGTGCATAGTACATGATAAAAGGTGTGGCAGTGGTCGAGTTGATACCGATGACCACCTGCATGTCGCCGTTCCTGAATTCGGCAAAGGGTATGACGGCATACGAATGATAGGTTTTCGTGTAGTCTACGGAAAGCTCCTTCTGGTCGCCCACGGTCTGCTGCGTCGGCATTTGTGGGATGTCGTAGGTCTTTATGGGGGTGCCAAACGATTTCTGGAAGACTTCTACCAACTTACGACATTGCCCGATGGCCCTGTTGTGGGCCTTGAAGTCGCAGCAGACGAGTTGCTCCTTGGCATCGGGCTTAGTCGGATTCCTGAATAGTATATAGGGTATGGTGATGTCGGGTTGGCGGATGCCACCGATGGTAAGGGCTGCCAGTTTTCCCTCTATAAAATAAGGTGAACCGCAGAAATATAGCGGTCTGTCTTCCTTGAATTCCATGACGTAGCACTGATTGAGTATGTCGGTGATGTCCTGGGCGTCCTCGCTGATGGTCTCAAGATTCAGTCTGACGCCTTCGATAGCCACTGCATAGTAAGTTCCCATATGGTCAATGGGTGTCTGGGGATATTTCTCCAGTAGTGCATTTTGCTGGCTATAAAACTCCTCTGGTGCCATTCCCAGGGTGAAAGTTCCCAGGATTGGCTTCTTGGAATCGTCGGCAGCGCAGAGATGGCCGACCGCTATGAGCAGGAAGAAAAATAGTGTGTTGAGCTTTTTCATGCCGTTCCGTCAGATTTGATTACTTGCAAAAATAATACAATTCTTCCATTCTTCCAATAAAATACCTTATTTTTGCAGCCATGATTACAAAGGAAGAAGAACAGCGGAAAATAGACGAACAGTTCATGCTCAAGGCATTGGACGAGGCGCATAGGGCATTGGATGAGGGCGAGATACCCATCGGAGCGGTCGTGGTGTGCCGTGGGCGTGTCATCAGCAGGGCGCACAATCTCACCGAAACCCTCAACGACGTAACGGCGCATGCCGAGATGCAGGCCATCACTGCAGCTGCCAACACGCTCGGCGGCAAATATCTGCAAGACTGTACACTCTATGTGACCGTCGAACCCTGTGTGATGTGTGCCGGCGCATTGGGCTGGTCGCAGATGAGTCGTGTTGTCTATGGTGCACCCGATGCGAAGCGTGGCTATTCGGAATATGCTCCCCATGCTTTCCATCCCAAGGCCGAAGTTGTCGGGGGAGTATTGGAGGAGGAATGCAAAACCTTGATGCAGGAGTTCTTCAGAAGCAAGAGATAGGTGGGAAATACGTCGTGTGGCAGATAGTCCAAACCTCAATATCCATTTTTGGAAAGTTATTTCTTATCTCTTACTTTTTACCTTTTACCTCTCAGTTCTTACCTCTCCATTTACTGCAAGGCCTTGGCAGTGTTACTGACTGGGCTTTGCAGCAATGCTGTTTGGCCTTTGCAGCGATGCTGCGGAGGCTTTGCAGTTTTTTGAGTTTTTAAGTTTATGAGTTCTTTAGTTTCTAAGTTCATGAGTTCTTTAGTTTTTGGTTGGTGAGTTTTAAGTTCCTGTTGCATGGAAACGGGTGCAGATTGGACTGACAATGCAGCTTGCCTTGTTTGTCGAAACGTCTACAATAAAGTTCTGTATTTCGGATGGTTTGTAGATATTTTAATATTTGACACGGGATAGTTATGTATTTTTATACTATGAAAATGTATTGTTAAATAAATGTAAAACAAAATATTTAATCTTTGCTAAAAAAACATTATTTGAAAAACTTCGTATTTTTGCACCCGATGCCACACTATCAATGATAAACATTAAACCTTATAAATATTTGAATTAATTATGAGCGAACGAATCGAACAAGCTTTCTCACGTAGAAAGCACGCTCCAAGTCTAACGATGAAGACATTCTTGGGGGCTGCGTTGCTGGCCGCTTTGGTAGCCAATCCGCTCTCTGTTCAGGCCGTGGAAAGCACAGATGCCTCTGTGACAGTGGTACAACAAAAAGCAAAAAAAGTTTCCGGTACGGTGAACGATGCCAATGGTGAACCTATCATCGGAGCCAGTGTGCGCGAAAAAGGCAAGGGCACGGGAGCTGTGACCGATGTGAACGGACAGTTTACCATCAATGTGTCGGGCGACAACGCTACAATCGTGATATCGTATATCGGTTATAACACGAAGGAACTGAAGGTGGGCGGACGCGCTTCTGTAGAAGTGGTGCTGGAAGATAATGCCGCTACGCTGAACGAAGTCGTAGCCATCGGTTATGGCTATGTGAAGAAGAAAGACCTGACGGGTTCGGTAGCTTCGGTCTCTAACAAGGATTTGACACTGGGTGGAACGGTAAGTAATGCAGCTCAGGCTTTGCAGGGTAAGACGGCTGGTGTGCAGGTGGCTCAGACTTCGAAAGCACCGGGCGGTAGTATCTCTGTTCGCATTCGTGGTAACAACTCTATCAGTTCGACCAACGAACCGCTCTATGTGGTCGACGGATTTCCCTCTTCGGAAGGTCTGAATATCAACCCTAACGATATTGAGTCGATGCAGATTCTGAAAGATGCGTCGGCTACTGCCATCTATGGAGCGCGTGGTGCTAACGGCGTTGTGCTGATTACGACCAAGCGCGGACGTGCCGGTGAGAACAAAATCTCGTACAACGGCTATGTGGGTGTGCAGAATATCATGAAGCCATTCAAGTTTATCAATGCCAAGGAATACATGAACTTGGAGAACGACCTCTACGAAGAACTGGATGGAAAGGCCGGTACGAAGAATGGTGTGTACACAGCTTCGCAGTTGCAGTCGGACGTAGATACCGACTGGCTGGATGTATGTACCCGTGTAGGATTGGTACAAGACCACAACGTACAGTTCAGCGGCGGCTCTGAAAAGACGAAGGTACTCACCTCTCTGGGTTACTTCAAGCAGGAGGGTGTGTTGAAGAATACCGACTTCTCCCGCTTCTCCGGTCGTGTGAATGTAGACCAGACCATCAACAAGTATATCAAGACCGGAGCGACGATGTATGCACATCGCGAGAACTCCAACTACCAGTTGTATAGCGGTAACATCTTGAATTCAAACGTACTTTACAGTGTGATGCTCTACGACCCCACTGTGTTGCCTTACAACTCGGACGGTACTTACGGTCGAGTTCCCGGTGGTCGTGGCGATAACCCGTTGGCCAACCTGAACGAGCGTATGAACAATCTGCGCAACGACAAGTTCGACGGAACGGTGTTTGCAGAGGTAACCCCGATAGATGGGCTGACTTTGAAGGCTACCGGAGGTGCGGAAATCATGCACAACTTCCAAGGTACATATCTGCCCGCAGCCACTTATCAGGGTGGTATAGACAAGGGTGTGGCTACGACATACGACTATACCGGTACACGCCAGGTGTTTGAGGCTACGGCCAACTACATGACTACCATCGGAAAGGTACACGACATCAGTGCGATGTTGGGTTACTCGTACGAGAAGTTTGTGGGTGAATACCGCAATATCAACGTGAAGGGATTCTCTACCGACCTCTTCACCTATAATAATCTGGGTGCGGCTTCCAATAAGACCGCCGTGGGTTCTAACAAGACCGAGAATATATTGGCTTCGTTCTTCGGCCGTCTCAACTATTCGTTCAAGGACCGCTATCTGGCTACCTTTACCTTGCGTCGTGACGGTAGTTCGCGTTTCGGCTCGAAGAATCACTGGGGAACTTTCCCCTCAGGTTCGTTGGCATGGCGTGCCGGTGAGGAGTCCTTTATCAAGAATCTGAATGTATTCAGCAACTTGAAGGTGCGTTTGGGTTACGGTGTGACTGGTAACGAGCGTATCGGCGACTATGCTTCATACGCCTTGATGGCCAACACTCACCTCACATTCAACGGTGCAGACAATACGGCCGGTACACATATCTCTCAATCGAGTGCCGAGAATCCTCAGCTGAAGTGGGAAACGACCCGCCAGTTCAACGTAGGTATGGACATGGGATTCTTTGATAACCGACTCACTGTGACGTTGGATGCTTACTATAAGAAGACCAACGACCTGTTGCTGAAGATTGTGATGCCTAGCTATAGTGGTTTCACTTCGGGGCAGCAGAACATCGGTGCTATCCGTAACTCAGGTTTCGAGGTTGAAGTAAACAGTGTAAACTTTACCGGACCATTCCATTGGGAGACCAAGTTCAACTTTGCGATGAACCGTAACAAAGTGCTTGATACCGGTTCTAACGGCGACATCTTCATCACTTCGTCCAAGCCTTTGGGCAATGTATCTGAGGAAAGCTATGCTGTGATTCGCGAGGGAGAAGCGCTCGGTTCGCTCTTCGGTTATAGGTATAAGGGTGTGTTGCAGACCGGTGAGACCTATACTCCGCAGCCCGATGCACAGCCCGGCGACCCCTTGTTTGTAGATGTCAACAAAGATGGCAAGATAGATTCTGACGACCGTACCATCATCGGCCATGCCAGTCCCGACTTCATCATGGGTATTACCAATACGTTCTCTTATAAGAATTTCGACTTGTCGGTATTCTTCCAGGGTTCGTTTGGCAACGATTTGTTGAACATGACGAACATGAACCTGGAGTGGAAGCGCACCACGACAGCGCTGACTCGCTGGACCAAAGACCATCCCAGTACGACCATTCCGCGTAATGGATTCTTCTATTCCAAGAAGGGTGGCTACATCAACGACCACTTTGTCGAGGATGCTTCTTACTTGCGTCTGAAGAATATCACGCTGGGCTATACCATTCCTTTCCGCAAGGTGGTAAGCAGTTGCCGCGTATATGTGTCTGCCGAGAACCTGCTTACCTTCACAGGCTATTCAGGTTGGGATCCTGAAGTTGACACCAAGGCCTACGAAGCTAGCAAGAGTAGTGGTAGCAACCAGACTGCCAATGCCGGTGCCGGACTCGATTTCAACTCCTATCCGAGCATGCGTACCGTTACGTTTGGTGTGAATATCACTTTCTAAACAATGAGAATCAACCGATTTACAACACTTAATAAGTAAGCAGAATGAAAACAAATATAAAGAATCACATCAAAGGTATGGCGGCCGTATTGGGCATGGCGGCTACGCTGTCGGCTTGTACCGATTTGGAACCGGAGATTTATAGCAATCTGACGACGGCCAATGCCTATACGACCGAAGCCGATATAGATGCAGCCTTGGTAGGTGTCTATGCCGATTTAGCCCCTTATCCAGGCGATGCGTGGATGTACTATGCAGGCTACTTCGTGATGATTACCGACTATTCCACCGATATGGGCTATTCTACGGCAGCCGGTGACCCCACAAAGTTGAGCCTGATGACCTATGATGCCAACAACCGTTACTTCAAATACAATTTCATCAGCATGTACCAAGTTATCTGTAATGCCAATACGGTGATACAGAATCTGGATAATGTAGCGATGAAAGACGAGAAGAAGAAGCTCATCAAGGCGCAGGCTATGTTCCTCCGTGCGCTGGCTTATCGCGACCTGACAGATGCTTTCGGAGCTGTACCTTTCTCCACGACATTGCTCGACCCCACAGAGACAAAGGATATGGAGCTGACTCCGGTGAAGGATATCGTGGCGTATATTGCTAACGATTTGAAGGAATGTATCAACACATTGCCTGAGAAATGGAGCGATGCCGACCTCTCGCGTGCCACCAAGGGAGCTGCCGCAACACTGCTTGGCAAGCTCTATATGCGCGACCACGACTATGCCAATGCCAAGACTTATATCGACATGGTGCTTGCTCTGCGCGACAAGGGTGTGTATAAGCTGAACCCGGACTTTAAGAATGTGTGGTCGGAATCCAACAAGCACGACATGGGTTCTATCTTCAGTATCTTGCACGAAGCAACATCTAATGGTGGCGAAATCACCAACCACTTCGGTCCGCAAGACCATCCCGATGTGCCTAACCGTTGGCAGTATTACGCTGTATCCATCCCGTTCTGGCGCAAGTATAGCGATGCCGACCCGCGCAAGCAGTTCTTCTATTATAATTATACGGGTGTGAACAAGCGCGACGACAAGAGTAAATACGGTTTCTACTACATGATGCCGGCTGTCGGTCAGACCACTCCGCCGAACGATACCACCAAGGTATTGCAGAACGTAGCTACCAAGAAGTACTCTTACGAGATGATTAGCGACACCTATTATGATGGTCGCACCATCTCTATTTTCCGTCTTTCCGACGTGATTCTCTGCAAGGCCGAGATAGAGAATAATCTCAATGGTCCTGCTGCGGCATTGAAATATCTGAACGAGATACGCCATCGTGCCGGTGCACCTGAATATGGTAAGGATGCCAAGTTCCCTGCTCCGACCACGAAGGATGCCATGAACCAGGCGATACTCGACGAGCGTGGCTTCGAATTGGTATTCGAGTTCCAGCGTCGTGCCGACCTTATCCGCTTCGGCAAGTATGAGTCTACGGTCAATGCTTACCTGAAGTCGCTGAATCTTCCCAGCCCGACTGTAGTCACCGAGAAGCAGCGTTACTTCCCATATCCATTGGTAGACGCCAACCTGAATAAGTTCATGCGTGACGTAAATCCCGAACGTATCCCTAAATAATCGGAATACTAACCATCTCACAAAGGCGCGGGTAACACCGTGCCTTTGTGTTGATAGCTTATCCTATCTATTGTCTTATGAAACGTAAGAATATCATCATCTCGGTCGTTGCAGCGATTCTTGTTGTTTTGTCGGCCGTTCTCGGCACTATCTATTACCAAGGTCGTAATCGGATAGTCTCTATCGTGTTGACCTCACCCAACAATACGGCGATGTATAGCCGGGTGGCTGTGCAGTTGGCTAAGCCCGCTCCCATCTATGTGGAGTATGAGGAAGTGGCCACGGGCAAGCGTTTTCGCACCCGTGTGTCGGCATCTGCCATCCGTCATCAGTTGGATTTGTTGTTGTTGAAGGCCAATACCGAGTATCGTTTTCGGGTGGTGATAGACAAGTTGTTTAAGCAAAAATCGGCTTCCGAAAGCTTTACCACGGCCAAACAGGCATCCTGGTTGGTCAATCATTGGCTGGGTGACAGCCGGCCACACGATGCCTCTGCCTTGGGCGATGGCATGGTATTGGTGTGCAATGCACGCCTTCCGGGCTATATCATGATGATTGATGGGCAGGGCGAAGTGCGTTGGTATTGGCAGATAGAAGGCATCGGCGTTCGCTCGGCCATCCTCACTCCGCGTGGAACTATCTTGGCTATGCTTCGTCCTTTCAGTCGGGATGTGCGCGATAGCACAACCCATGTGTCGGGCAATGTGGCCGACGAGGAACATAAGAAACCCACTCGCCGCGGTCCGATAGGGTTTGTTGGCGGTACACAACTATGCGAAATCTCACTTACTGGCAAGTTGCTATGGCGCTTAGACCTCAAGAAAGTGGAGCGCGACAAGCAATTCCAAGTCATCCATCACGATTTCTACATGGACAAGCAAGGCTTGATACATGCGCTATATCGGCCCGATACCGTCGTAACGGTGCGTAAGAACGGTGTCGCAGTGCGCGATACGCTCAACGGAGACGGCGTGATGGTCATCGACTCTTTAGGGAAAGTACATAAGACATGGTCTGCCTGGACTCGTTGGGATATGAAGAACGATCCCTATATGGCAGAGTATGGCCACGACCGTTTCCACATGAATGGCCTGATAGAAGCTTCTGATGGCAATTATCTGTTGTCGGTGGCCATCGAAGATCAGATATGGAAGGTAAACAAGGAGACGGGAGAAATCATGTGGAAGTTTGGAAAGAAGGGAGATTTCAAGATGTCTCCGCACGATTACTTCTCGTTCCAGCACACGCCCAACATCACAAAAGACGGCGAACTGTTACTGTTCGACAACGGCTTGTACACCAAGCGGTCGGCTGTTCGTGGTTTTAAGATAGACGAAAAGAATAAGACTGCCAAGACCTCCATCAGCATCTTGTTGCCTGGTGAATTTTATTCCTCGCGCATGGGTAGCGCCTATCTGTTGCCTAACGACAATCTGTTGATATCCTGTGCCAAGACCGGTGCTATCCTGGTAACCAATCGTAAGGGCGACATCTTGTGGCAGAGTATGCTCTATTTTGCTCCTTATCGTGCTGTATATGTACCCCAGAGCGCATGGAAATCGTATTTCGTTCCACTTAATTAAGCTTGATGATTCGCCTCAGACTATTGCACCTTCTCTTTGTTGCGACATGTGTTCCCATGTGTCTGATGGCTCAAAGTGTCTCTGACAGTACGTCGAAGTACAGGCTGGAGAACATGACAGGGCGGGTACGGCAGCTCGACGAGGTGGTAATAGTGGGCTACGGGCGACAGCGTAAGGGCGATGTGTCGGGCGCGGTGACCACCGTTCGTACCGATGATATGCGCCAGGTTGCCGACGCTTCGTTCAATCGTCAGTTGGAAGGATTGGCCGCCGGCCTTCAAGTCTCCACCACATCGGGCGAGCCTGGAGGTGGTGTGAGTCTCCGAATCCGTGGCGGAAGCAGCATCGAAGGGGGAAATGAACCACTCTATGTCATTGATGGTTTCCCTGTCTACAGCACTGTTGTCAGCGCGTCTGCGGTGAGTGGCGCTCCCCTGAATCCGCTTTCCATGCTTGCTTCGGGCGATATAGCCTCCGTCACGGTACTCAAGGATGCGGCTGCCACGGCCATCTATGGTTCTCGTGCGGCCAACGGCGTCATTATTATTACCACGAAGAGTGGACAATCGGGCAAACCCAAGATTACATATCAGGCTTCCGTAGGCGTACAGACATTGGCCAAGCGTATAGATTTGCTCGATGCCAGGCAGTTTGCAAGTCTTCGCAACGAAGCCCTTTACGATGCTAACCCTGCTTTGGGTACTCATCAATACCTCTCGGCTGACGAGATAGCAGCCTTAGGTGGGGGGACAGACTGGCAGAGAGAGGCCTTTCGGTCTGCTCTGACCACCGACCATCATTTTTCGGTGAGCGGTGGAACTCGACAAACCCGGTATCATGTTTCAGGCAATTACTATCTGCAAGAGGGTATTTTGCGGCATACCGACTTCAGCCGCCTGGCTACCCGTGTCAATTTGCAGAGCCAACTTAGCAGTCGGCTGAATACAGGCATCAACCTCTCTATGGCCCAGACTGGAGGCCGGTTAGCCCCTGAAGGCATCATTACCAGTCTGCTCTTGATGCCGCCCACGGCTACTGTCTACGATAAAGTGCGTGGTGGCTACACGCTTCGCAATCCTTTTGAGAATATATTTGCCAACCCTATAGCCTCGCTTTTGGAGCAGACTAATACTTCACGTAGTTTCAAACTGCTCGGTACGGCATTTGCCGAATATACCTTTCTGTCCCAACTCAAGTTGAAAGTAATGCTCGGTGTTGACTATCAGTCGGGCCACGAGCGACGCTATATACCCTCTACCATCTACGAGGGTAAGGCAGCCGGAGGGATAGCTTCCGTCGGAACGTCGGAGCATAGGTCGTGGCTGAACGAGAATACCCTCACCTATACTGCTACCGTAGCCCGTAAACACCGCTTAGAAGCGCTCTTGGGGCTTACCCAGCAAGAGACAAAAGTAGAGTGGGTACGTACGGGTGCATCTAATTTTGTATCCGATAAGCTGTCTTACAACAACCTGGAAAGCGGTGCGGTAGTTACCACTCCCTATTCCTATGCCACTCGCAATGCCCTCATTTCCACCTTTGCCCGCTTGAATTATCAGTTCGACCATCGTTATTTTCTGACAGCATCGCTGCGTGCCGACGGCTCTTCGCGCTTCGGGGCTAAGAACAAATGGGGGTGGTTTCCGTCGGTCGGGGCATCGTGGGATGCCAGTCGTGAATCGTTCTTCGGTCCGATTTCCCATATTGTCTGCCAGTTCAAACTACGCGCCAGCTATGGTGTGACGGGCAATCAGGAGATTGGCAACGAGCAGTCTTTGGCCACCCTCTCGGCCGTAGCCTACCAGTTTGGTGGCATCCATGTGAAAGGATTTGCCCCCGACCGTGTGGGCAATGGCAGATTGGGATGGGAATCAACCTCACAGTTTGACCTTGGTCTCGACATCGGCTTGTGGAATAACCGCTTCAGTCTTTCGCTCGACTACTATCACAAGCGCACCCGCGACCTGTTGCTCAACGTAGAAATTCCTTGGACTTCGGGCTTCCAAACCTCGCTACAGAACTATGGTACGGTGGTAAACCGAGGCTTCGAACTGGCCTTGCAGAGCCATAACGAGTGGGGGAAAATGCGTTGGGATGCCGATTTCAACTTCTCTCTGAACCGTAATAAAGTAGTGCAGTTGGGTGGCAATGCCCCCCGATACATCAGCGGATTGTACTATATTCTGCAAGTGGGACAGCCACTTGGCACGTTCTACGGAGCTGCTACCGACGGCATTTTGCAGCCAGGCGAGGAGCAGGGTAGGGGCGCACTGACCGGCAATGCCAATCCTAAAGCCGGTGACAGGCTGTACCGCGATGTCAACGGAGATGGTAAATTCACCGTTTCGGCCGACCGAACCATCATCGGAAGTGCACAGCCCGATTTCATCTGTTCGCTTTCCAACCGTCTGGCCTATGGCAGTTTCGATGTGAGTTTCATGCTGACTGCCAGTGTAGGCAACGACGTCCTCAATCTCAACCGACAGGCTTTAGAGGTTTTCAGTGGACAGCAGAATGCAGCCGCTTCGGCCGCAGAGCGGTGGACAACCAGCCATCCCAGTCTTACGATGCCTCGTGCTAAGCTCGACCCTGCACCGGTTTTCTCCGACCGTTCGGTGGAAGACGGGTCTTATCTTCGGGTGCGTACCGTGACGTTGGGCTATACACTGCCCGCTGGTTTTGCCCGGAAACTCCACATTGGTGGTCTGCGCTGGTATGTCTCGGCTACCAATCTGCTTACTTTTACAGGTTATTCGGGCTACGACCCAGCTGTCACAACGGCTGCCAATGCCGTAGACCAGGGTACTGACCAGGGCGTTTATCCCTCTTCGCGCACCTGTAGTATCGGCTTTTCTGTTCAGTTCTAATCCGCCAATCCATGAAATATCTATATCTGCTCGTTGTGTTTTTCTTTGTATCATGCGTCAGTCTCGACGAAGAACCAGCCTCGCGCCAAGTGGGCGAGCGTTTCTATCGCAATGAGGCTGAGGCTCTGTCGGCCGTCAATGCCGTGTACGAATCGTTACACAACAAGGACAGCTATCTGCCTATGTCGCTATACAACGGCTTGATACATATTACCACCGAAATGGCCACCGACGACTATATAGCTGGTCCGCGTGCCCGGAATGCCCATGTACGCGCTATGGCCTCATTGACTTATGATGCTTCCAACAACCGTGTAGATGAACTTTGGCGCGAGACCTATATCACCATCAATCGGGCCAATGCCGTCATCGACCGCACGGCTACGATTCCCGAAACAGAAATCTCGGACGGTATGCGCAGCCGAATCATTAACGAAGCCAAGTTTCTGCGTGCCCTCAGCTATTTCAATTTAGTCAGATGGTACGGTAGTGTACCCCTGATATTGCATGAGGTGAACGACCTCTCTTCGTCCAATCTCTATCCAGCTAAGAGCAGTGAGGATTCAGTCTATGTTCGGATTGTGGCCGATTTGGAGGATGCCTGCCAACTGCCCGCCCCTTCGGAGTATGCTGCCGAAGATGCCGGCCGGGCCACTTCGGGGGCTGCACAGGC
Organism: Prevotella mikamonis; assembly: GCF_055381405.1. Classification (NCBI taxonomy): domain Bacteria; kingdom Pseudomonadati; phylum Bacteroidota; class Bacteroidia; order Bacteroidales; family Prevotellaceae; genus Prevotella; species Prevotella mikamonis. Next base: position 1,635,902 of record NZ_AP035785.1, on the reverse strand, counting down.
TCTGTTGGCCAAAGTCTATCTTACCCGTGGGCGATGGCAGCAAGCTGCCGAGACGTGCGAAAAGCTCATGTCTACGCACTGGTATAGCCTGTTTCCCGACTTCTCATCAGTATTCGACGTAGCCCATAAGAATGGGAAAGAGCATATATTCTCGGTGCAATACCAGGGAAATGCCGGTTATGTGGGCAATATGCTGGGCAGTCTGTCGGCTGCCTATGAAGTTCCGGGCATCAATGGCGACTATGCGCACGCTGTCAATCCCAAGAGTGGGCTGTATGCTGCGTTTGTTCCTGCCGACAAGCGTAGGGCTGTCACGTTTGTAACAAGCATGGTGAGTCCTGCCGACCATCAGTCCTACACCCTTTCCCAGCCCCATCTTTTCAAGTATTACGACCCCTCTGCCGAGGGAAAGCCCGGCGAGTCGTCGCGTAATTTCCCCGTTTTGCGCTATGCCGACGTGCTGTTGATGTATGCCGAAGCACTGAACGAGTGGCACGGCAGTCCTACGGCTCAGGCCTATGCCGCACTCGACAGTGTGCGAGCCAGAGCCGGCTTGCCCTCTTTGTGGGGCTCTCACCCCTCTTTGTCGCAGTCGGCTTTTCGCGACAGTGTGTTCCTGGAGCGGCGCAAGGAGTTTGTCTACGAACATCAACGATGGTTCGATCTCGTGCGTCGTGGTGCTGATTACTATGTGCAAACCCTCCATCGGGCAGGAAAGAGCAATGCCGCTGCTCGGCATATCCATCTGCCAATACCGCAGCGCGAACTCGACTTGAATCCTCAACTCAAGCAGAATCCGGCGTGGGAGAAGTAGGGGACGAATTGATAATTGACAATTGAAAGTTGATAATTGGGGGGGGGTAGGGACATCGCAGACTACACTTGCTATCATCTACAAAATAAGAGAGGGGTATGCCACGATGGCATACCCCTCTTCTTGTATCAGAAACGACGTACCAGTCTATTTGTAAACCTTAACGCCTATCAGAATATCATATCTATCTGCCGTTACATCTATCTTCAGATAACGTGTTGATACCGATTTCAAAACCGAATAGCTATTCCACTGAGTCTTCGATACAGGAATATCTCCGGACAATACCTTCCAGTTCTTATTATCGTCACTACTATAGAAAGTTACTGAATTTGGATAGGAAAAATTATATCTGCCAGTACCCAGTTGCAGCCCCTTGACAGTCTCTTTCTGGCCCATATCTACAACGATGGAGCTGACACCGGCACCAAGGTACACACTGCTTGTCCATTTTCCATCAATGAGCGACGTAGCTTTTCCGTACGAGGGCGCAGGAGTCATTGTCACTGTCCATCCTGTTGAAGGTATCAATGTACCTGTAGGAACTTCGGAAGAAGCTGCAATATAGATATCCATCACCTTGACAGGAATGAGTACCTCGCCGTTCACGAGGTTGTGCTTGCCACCCTTTTCGTCGTAGTAGACCGCGCGCATCGGCAACACATAGTCGCCAAGGGCTGTGAACTTCTCAGGATGAGAAACCGATACGGAAACATCCAAAGATGTTTTACCCTCGCATTCCACTGCCTCGGCAGTGCTGATTCCTTCGGGCGCCAACTTGGTATTGCCATCGCTCTTGAAGAGGGAGTTGTCACGTTCCAGGCCAATCTTACCCTTGTAGGCGAAATCGTCTGCCGTACTAAGTTTCACCGTAACGGCAGTCTCACCCACATAGATAGTGGGGCTGCCCAAAGATGCAACGACTCCCGTTCCACCATATGTTACAGTCCAAAGGTCTTTCGGCGTAATGACAACATAGGCATAGTCTTGTTTTACCACTTCGGGGCTTTTCAATTCATCGCCCACCGGAGCTATCTTGACCGGCACGACCGTAGGCTTCAAGATTTTAGACAAGCCCTTCACGGTAACAGGGACATCAAAATGAGAGGTCTCCGTACCCACCTCTATCGCTCCGCCATCCTTGAATTCCACCTGTGCCGCAGTGGCTACGGTGTAATCCTTATAGGTGGTTTCGAGCAGAGGAGCGTCAGTAGCCAAAGCCACCTGTACCTTGCCGGCTGTTGTCAGGTTACGGCTGAGCGTCGCACTGAACGTAAATACTTGAGAATCCTCACCTAAATGCAAATCACCGACAAAGCTGCTTGTATGTTCCGCCACCGTCGTAGAGAAATACACGAGGTTGTTGCGAGGGTCGCTTCCGCTGAAATAGCCCTTGACATCGTACTCGCCATCGTAGTTATAATCATGGCTACATGAGGCGAAAGAAGCTGCCGTAAGTGCTAACGCTATGAAATAAATATATTTTTTCATCATTGTTTCTATTTAATCGTTATTCGGGGAACTTTTGATCTTGCCACGTAATCTTGCTATGATCATACTCTGTTTTATCGCCAGAGTCTTTCGCATAAGCATGAAGTTTATGTGCTTTCTTACTGATATCTTTTACACCATGCTCCTTGGTCAACGGTGCATAGAACAGCAGATTAGGATTCTCCGGATTCTCAATATAGAGATTGTCCATGACCTGGAAAGCGGTCTGTGCCTTGTTATAGAGACGAATTTCACGCACATTGCCTTTGAATGCACCCCAACTCATATTGATTTTGGTGAATGTCTCTACTTTTGGCACGTCGAATTCATTATCCAACACACCGTTGATGTAGCATTTCACGTGCTGGCGATTGTACACCCAAGCCACGTGATACCACTTCTTGGGCTGTATCTTTGTCTTGGCAAAGGCCTTCGGGTCGTCGGTCTCACCCACCTTCATCTGTAATCCACCATCCTCTGTCAGACGTGAATAGAAGTCGGGAGAAAGTACTGCCTGGTTGGCAAAGTTATTGTCTATCTTCATACCGTACGACAAAGTCCATTCCTGCAAGTCCTGATAAGCCGGTTCAAAGTTGACTTTCAGATAGAATCCATCCTGACGCATCACCGTCGTATTGAGTACACGGTCGAGCGCGAATATCTTGGTATCGCTCGATTTCAGGATGTCAGAACCGTTAGCAGACAGCAATTTTACGGGAATTGCATACTTCACAGACGCACTCAGCTTGTCGTCAAGCGGCTTGATAGTCACGTCTACTGACCCGTTGGAAATCTCATTGGCACCAATCGTCAATGATTCCTTAGACAAAGAGTAATACTGGGCCGGCAACATCTGATAGGTTGTTCCGTACGCTTCGTTGTAGGCAGCCAGTGCCTGTTCGTCGACTGCAAACTTGACATCGACATTGCCATTGAGCAGATTGGCAGCTCTGGCTGTCAATGTTCCATGACCTCCGGCCTCATCCACTGTTATCTTGGTTACCGGAGACTCTGCAGCTCCGTCGATATAAACCGCATTGGGCAAACCGTTCTCTTCATTTACCTTGTCGTAATCAACATTGGCACACGACCATGTGAAACAGGCTAAAGAAGCTATTCCTAAAGTTTGAAATATATGTTTCATTGTCATCTCGTTTTAAAGTGTTATTTTACGGCAGGGTTCATAATCTGGATACCTTCGCGCAAGTATTTGTAAACAGGACTTGCCGCATAGTCTTTCTCCATGTGATAACTGCCTATACCAGCTTTACGGGCACCATTGGGTTGCCACATAGCCATACCTATATAGGAAGGAACTTGCTTTCCATCGCGAGTGGTATGGGTGACACCACCACCAGCAGAATAAGCTTCGAAGTTCTCTGTAACTATCAACTTCTTGGCAACTTCAGCAAAAGTCTGTTTTGGCTTAAACTTCTGATATACTCTGTTAAGTCTTCCGTCAAGGTCTGTATATGACTTACAGTTATACGCTTGCAAGATGTAATAATCAAAATAGAGAGCCATCTCTGCCGAGAACCAATACGGCTCACCGTCAACTACCAGCCACTTCTTGCGTCCTTCCTCTGTTTCTGCCTTCGGACCGATGCGCTTACCCATCGTGCGGATAAAGAGATTCATACGATCCTTCTGCCACATTTCCTTATTTGTTTGGAAAGGTTGAGGGATGTTAGGCTCTGCATCCAAGTCGTAACCATCAAGGTTGTACTTATAGATGGTATCACAAATAGCATTCGCATACTTGACGATAGCCTTGCTGATAGCATCTTCATCACCGTCGACCCATCCCCAATAAGCATGATTATAGTCCGACCATGACTCCCCTTTGTCTTTAGAAGACTGCGGTTGTTCGGGAGTAATGTTCTTACCGATGTCAAACAACAAGCTACAAGCCAATACACGTAGGCCCTTTTCTTGCTGTGCACGCTTCAGGTCGGCTTGCCTAGCTGCCGACAAATTGGTAAAGCCATCCCAAAGAGACACGAAGTCTGTACTGTCGGGAAGATTGTAAAGACAGCGCGAAGCAGGGCTTTCACCTGTCCATCCACTGAACCAACCGAAGGTCAGTTGATGGTCGGTCTGCTTATATGCACGGAGGTTTGCCAAGTAATTCTGGTGTGCTATGGACAACGTAGAGTCGGCATCAACCAGCAATTTATCTATATTCTTGTTTTCCACTTCTGTCCAATCGCTGCATCCTACACTCAGCAAGGCCATCAGCAGAAAGCTGAAAATAATATATTTTTTCATATCAGTTTGGTCTTTAAATTATTTGTTAGACTTCTTGTCCCACCACACACGTGTAGCACCATTGTCTGGTCCACCGAGCAGTTTGACTGCCTTGGTAATGTTGTCGAGGTTCTTTGTATATTCGTCATTAGAGTAAGGAATACGTGTCGGACGGTTATCTCCATTCACATCGCAATCGGTAGATACCGACACAGCCTTGAAGATACGAGGATAACCCGTGCGACGGAATTCCGACCAAGCCTCTTGTCCGTCAGGATAGATGGCCAGATACTTCTGCGTGATGATACGCTCCAGGCTCTTCTCGAAGTCACCGTCCTGCCACTTGATTGTGATGTCAGATGGCGCATCCGCACTATACTGCGAATTGATAGGGTCAACGAAGTTTACCGGTTTAGCTGTAGCGTCAGCAGCATAAGTGGCAGCTTTGTCCGTACCCAGACCGTTTTCCTCGAACGAGGTAGCAATACCTTGCTCATAGAAAGTCTTGGCACTGTTAGCACCGCCCATGTTCCAACCACGCAATGCACCCTCGGCACGGAGGAAATAAACTTCCGAAGTCTTCATGATATATACCGGAGTACCGTCCTCAACTTTCAGGAGAGAGATTTTATCTCTGTCAAGATAGTCCGTCGTACTCGGCATATTGGTACGCAAACCATAGTAGTCAGATACATTCTTTACAGTACCTTTCTGGAAATAAGAAGCCAAACGGGGATCCTTGTAACCTTTCATGTAAGAAGCAATTTCTGCTCCCATACGGGCATCGTTATAACCTGCATCATTGATAATGACCAACGGATTCTTCAGCACGACGCCTGCACCCTTGCACAAAGTAGCGCCATCGCCCATAGCCTCGAACACTCCATGAGGATTGGTGATAGCCTTCTCGGCATACTGCTTGGCCAAAGCCTCGTTGGCATAGACCACACGCATAGCCAGACGGAGCATCAGAGAATTGGCTAACTTGCACCACTTCACATAATCACCCTCATAGATAACATCGTATTTGGGGAACACATCGTGAGCTTCCTTAGCCAGTGTCTGCACAGACTCGTCCAACTCTTTGAGCATAGCCTTGTAGACATCTTCCTGCGAATCGTACTCAGCCAGTGCCGTACCTTCTATACCTGCCTTGGAATAAGGGATAGGACCGAAGGTGTCGGTAGCCTTATGTACAGCAGCAACCTTGATAATCTGAGCCACGGCGAAACCTGCCGGATCGTCCGCGGTACGCTTTTTCATATCGAGCCAGTTGCGATATGCGTTTCCGGCCATCACATTATAAGTGTATTGACTCCAAGGTTTCAGGGTGAAAGTAGGGAATCCTCTGCCCACCCACTTGTTCTGCGGAGGAGCCATATACCCTATCCAGCAAGCACCACCGAGGGTATAAGGAATCTGATAGTCATTCACATAACCTGTACCCGATGACCCTACAGGGAAGATACTCATCTCGAAGGCCGTGGCAAAACCGCCCACGTTCAGGTTGTCCATCTTGAGTTCGTCCTCCGTAGGCTGACGGTGGTCGCGATTAATATCGGCAAAGTCAGTCTGGCAAGAGGTCAGCACGGTGGCAGACATGGCCGCCATGCAAAGTATTTGATTTATTTTATTTTTCATAAAAGCCTTGTTGTTTAGAATTGAAGTTTCAAACTAAAACCGATATTACGCAAGCTCGGAGCGCTGAAATAGTCGCTTCCCTGACCATAAGTACCAGTAGACGCTGCAATCTCAGGATCGAACGGAGCTTTGTTGTAAATCATCCAGAGGTTGTTGGCAATGACACCTACAGTGACGCCGGGCCATCCCTGACCGAGCAAAGTCTTAGGCAAGGTGTAGCTGAGGCTCACGTTCTGCAAGCGAACATTCGTTGCACTGTAATAGTAATAAGCCATCAACTGCTGGTTGGCTACTACTTCGTAATACTTCTGTGGGTCTACTTTCAATCCACCGGCTACCTCTACATAACCACGGTCGCGTGCCAAAGCCGAAGACTTAGAAACACCGAACTGGTCGAGTACGGCCTGTGTGGCAGAGGTCACAACGCCACCGAAGCGGGCATTGATGAGGAACGAAAGGTTCAGGCCTTTCCAAGAAACACTGTTTTTCCAACCCATCGTGAAGTCGGGATTGGTATTACCTATCTTGATGCGCTCACCCTTTGGCAGGTCCATAGACGACAGGCTGCCATCAGGACCTACGGCAATCTGGCCGGTAGCATCACGCTTCAACACCTTCGTTACGTATACATCGCCCATGCTATCGCCCTCGCGGATGAATCCACCACCGGCTGTTGTCTCAGTAAAGTTGATAATCTGTCCGTCGACACCGGTGTCATAGTCGTGTACCAACTTCTTCACCTTATTGACGTTGCGGCTGTAAACCAATCTTGAATCGAACTCTACCTCACCAATCTTGTCGCCGTAACCCAACGACATTTCGATACCGGAGTTGGCGATGTCACCGGCCTGGATATACATGCCTGAGTAAGGAGCAGTAGCCGAAAGCTCTGCCAAGAAAGTCTGGTTATATGTATTGGAGTGATACCATGTAAGGTCGAAGTTCAAACGACTTTCAAACATACGCAGGTTTAAACCGAATTCATAGGAACGTGTACGCTCTGCTTTGAAATCGAAGAAAGGCATGATGGTACGGGTAGAAGGCACACCGTTGGCGATAGGATAGGTCAACGTGCCACGGGTAACACCGCGATAGCGGTCGGGGATAGGCGAACCAACCTCGGTGAAAGAACCTCTCACCTTCATGAACGAAATCACTTCGGGCAATTTCACCATCTTCGAGATAATGGCCGAAAGACCTACAGACGGATAGAAGAACGACGGTTCTTTGGCATTGACCAGCAACGAACTCCAGTCATTACGGCCAGTCATGGTAAGATAGAGCATGTCTTTCCAAGAAAGTTCGGCACTGGCAAAGACAGCTGTACCACGCTTGCGGAACTCAGAATCGCTGGGAATGGCCTTCACGGGGTCGAGTGCTGCCGACGAGAAGAGGTTGGGTACTTTCAGGATAGGACCGCCGAAGCCTACTGTGCTGGAGCGATAGTCTTCCAAGCTCGCACCGACATTGGCAGTCAGGCGATAGTCCTGGCCGAAGCTCTTGTCGACATTGAACATCACGTCCATATAGGTCTGCTGGTCCGAACCCTGCGAATGGTTGTAGATACCATTGCCATGAGTGCCGGCATACAGGATACCCGTACCGCTGGCATGGAATCTGCTCTCGGCCTCGGTGTATGTATTGTCCACACGCACACGGCCCGTTACATTGAGCCAAGGCAGGATGTCGTACTTCAAGCTACCCATCAACATATAGCGTTTACGCTTGGTGGGGGTCAGCATGTCGTTGACAATGAAATAGGGATTCTGCAACTGCATACCCTGGTCGCCATAAGGCCAGTACTGCACGGCAAACTTGCGGGTAGCATCGTAGCGCTTATACAGCTGAACAGCCGACCAGTCTTCGCCACGAGGGAAGAGATATACGGCCGGAAGCGGATTGTAGTATTCACCCGGACGATACATATTGTCGGTATTCTGAATGATATAGCTACCGCTGAAGTCGAGATGCAGCCTGTCGTTCAGGAAGTCGCTCGTGTTGCGGGCCGTGAAGTTATAACGGTTATAGGCATTGTTCTCCAAGATACCTGTAGCATTGGTACTGGCCACCGACACGTATGTCTTGTTGGTCTTAGTACCCGTCGTCAGCGTCACGGAGTTGATATAGCTGTGACCCGTGTTGAAGAAATCTCTGGGATTGAAGTCCGACGGGCTGGCCAAACGGTCGCCCCAACTTTCAAACGAACCGGCCTTGTTGCCGTAAGTATTCTGGAATTCGGGCATGATAAACGGATTGGAGAACTCCATGCTGCTCGAAACAGCCACGCTCACCTTACCCTCTGCACCACGACGGGTGTTAATCATGATGACACCGTTGGCTGCTGCCGAACCATAGAGGGCTGCTGCCGAAGGACCTGTCAGCACGTTGATGCTCTCGATATCGTCGGGGTTGATATCGGCAATACCTTCACCGCTGGGCTGACTTGAATATCGTCCACCGCCGATATCGCCACCGCTCTTATTGAACATAGGCACACCGTCGATTACATAAAGTACGTTGTTGCCACCGGTGATTGACTTCGTACCACGCATAACCACACGTGTAGGGCCACCGACACCCGTCGTCGAGGCATTGATATTGACTCCGGCCACAGCTCCATTAAGGCTGTTGACAAAGTTGACGTTCTTCACCTTGGTCAAATCCTCGCTCGATACCTTCTGCACGTTGTAGCTCAACGCCTTCTCCGAGCGCTTGATACCGAGGGCCGTAACAACCACTTCGTTCAGCGTCTTGCTGTCTTCTTGCAGCACTACGTCTATCGCCTTGCGATTGTTCTGCTGGATAGTCTGTGTGGTATAACCCACATAAGAGAACACCAATTTAGGATTGCTCACCGAAGTAGTGATGGAGTAGCGGCCGTCCAAGTCGGTCACAGCCAGTTGCTTTGTTCCTTCTACCACAACGCTCACGCCTATCAAAGGCTCACCCGATGCGTCTTTCACGACACCGGTTATTGTCTGAGTGCTCTTGCTTACCTGCTGTGGTTGCTGCGCAAAAGCCCACTGGGCAGGTGCTGCGACCAAACATACGGAAAAGAGCGCCCTTACAAACATAGAATCAATGTTTAATAATTGCTTCTTCATAATTAATATTTAGGTGTATTGTTATTTATACTTGATTATCATTAGCCCACGAAAACTGCATCCATGAGCATTTTAAACTCTCTACAACCCTATTATATAAATAATAAGGTACGCGAAAAGAACGAGATGTTAAAAGTCTCCGTCTAAATTTAAATACATACAGATAAAGTCGTTAGGTTTATAAGTTATGTACTCGTTTTTGTTATAGATTTGGAACGATTTACATTCGTTTCGGATCAATTACCGCAACAAAATTAATATTTTTATCTTGATAATAAAAATATTTTTAAAAACTTTTTCAAAAAGAGTTGTTTTTTGGTGAATATTTCGCCAACAGCACATTGTTTAGAACGAAAACAATATGCTATTTACACACTTTATCATGCAACTGCAACTTAAAGACTCACTAAGTAAAAAACTTAAAAACTTAGAAAATTAGAAAACTGCAACGACTTTGGAGTAATTTAATGGAAAATAGATAAGGTTAGAATGTAGGGAACTGTCAATTATTAATTTTCAATTATCACTTCTCTATTCATTTTACTGCAAAGCCTCCGCAGCAGTGCTGCAAAGGCCTGACAGCAGTGCTGCAAAGCCACGGCAGTAACGCTGCTAAGGCCTTGCAGTTTTTTGAGTTCGTGAGTTCTTGAGTTATGGGGGAGAGAATTTTATTTGCCCCCTACCATTGCTACATGGTGTGGAGTACCTGTCGGCACTCATTATCTTGTACACATATTCTCCTGTGGTTTTCGCTTTGCTTCAACCGTAGGCTATTATAAACTGTAACCGCTTTGCGGTTGGGCAACTGTTATATTAGTAAATCCCAGCGGTGAAACCGCTACAGTTTATACTAGCCGACGGTTGTCGCATGACGACGACCGTCGGTAGAAGGTGACTATGATGAGTGTTGGTATCGGAACGTATTGATGTAGCCCTGTCGATATTCGTGGCAATGCCTGTGTTGGCATTCTTGTTCTGACTCTCTTGAATTCTTGGAATTTATATATTTTAAGTATATTTACATTTTATTACCCCCCCCTGCACTAACATACAGGATATTTGACTAATTTTGCCGACGTATTTGACAATCCTTTAATAAACTGAGGGACTGACTAAAAACAAGAGAGAGTTATAAGTAGTGGCTTCCCTTTTATTCTATATGCTTTTCAAAAGAATCTGACGGACATGGATGCGAAAGAGGGACTGGCTGTATTTACTATTAAATCAATTGACAAGAAACAATGAATCAAATTAAAAGAAATTTGTTGTGGGTGTGCCTGCTCCTGATTGGGATGTCGGTACATGCAGAAGATTTTGAGGCCATCATTGACGGGCATCCTTTCCATTTCAATGTGCGCGATGCGGTGAAGCATACCGTGGAGTTGACGCAAGACCCCTTTCACCATCATTACTCAGGTACGATTATCATCCCTGAGACGGTGGTAAATCCTAATAATGGTATTGCATATACCATCGACTATCTGAAAGACAGTGCGTTCAAGGGTGAAACGGATATCACTCGTCTGGAATTTTCTGACGCATTGAGAGACTTGGGACACAATGTGTTTGAAGGTTGTACGGGGTTGAAGACCGTCGTGTTCGGTGCGAACCTGGAACATCTTTGGAAGCGTAGTTTCCTTGGCTGTTCGTCGTTGGAGACATTGGTATTCGGTAAGAGCGACAAGTTCTTCGAGATGCGTAAGTATGCCGACGACGGTCCGTTGGGCGGTATTCCCCATGTGGATGCAGTCTATTGTACAGACCCCGACCCCAAGGATGTGGCTATGACGGATATAGGTGATCACGGCGAAGTTACACCGGGTGAAGAGCCTTTCGACGTGATAGGAAAGACCGCCACACTCTATGTGCCTTTAGGTACAGCAGACGCCTATAAGACCAAGATGGGCTGGCGACAATTTGAGAATATACAGGAGTATATCTTGCTCGACGAGAATAAGGAACTGAAGCTTACCGTGCCTGTTACGGGTAAGCGCGTGGTGTTCCAGCGTACGCTCAAGAAAGACAGGTGGAACTCTTATTGCGCTCCGCTGAATCTGGATGCGACTGAAATCGCAAATGTGTTCGGTGCGGGTACTGAGGTGCTGGAGTATGATCCCAGCAGTACCAAGTCGACACTGAAGTTCAGACATGTGACCGAAATCAAGGCCAACGTGCCTTACATGCTCAAGGTTACCAAGGAGTGGGATGGCTATACTTATATGTGGCCCGCACACGATGTGGCGAAGCCTGAAGCGGTGACGGCCACTGGTGGGGCGTTTGCGTTCACAGGCAGCTACACACCGGGTAATGTGCCGCAAGGCAGTTATTTCCTGAGTGGTAGCAAGTATTATAAGGCAAAGACCAGTACAAGCAACCCCATCCTCGGTTATCGTACCTATCTCTCTTACCTGGGCAACAGTTCCAGTGCGCCGGCTGCCCCGTTCTTCCAGTTCATGGTGATGCCGCTCTCGCTGGGTGGTATGCCGACGACCGAAGTTATTTCGCTGGTCGATGAGCAGGGTGAGCAGGACGGCGATGTCTATAATCTCCAGGGACAAATGGTTTGCAAAGCTGGACAGTCGAGAGAATCGCTGCCTCAGGGTGTATATGTGGTTAATGGAAAGAAAATACTGATTAACGGGAAGTAAGACGATGAAAAAGAAAGTTATATATATTGCTCCCACAGTAGAGGCTGTACGCATGAACATAGAAAATCCGCTGATGGAGTGGAGCGATCAGCAGATAGATGGTAATGATACCCCCGACTTCGATTATGGAGGTGAAGGTGACGAAGGTATACCGGCAGATTGATTTCGGATTTACTCGTGCAAGAATAATAGGAATGGCTATTGCGTGATGATTCACGACGGTGGCCATTCACTTTTTTTACCTATCTTCGGTCAGATGATAATTGAAAATTGAGAGGTGAAGGAACTGTAGGGACGCGGCATGCCGCGTCCGAAAAGGAAATGGCCTGATACCTACCGTAGGGGCGAATTGTATTCGCCCTTTCTGATGCTCTTAGACAGAAGATAATATTTCAAGAGGGTAACGACCTGAACATACGCCACTGTAGGGACGTGGCATGCCGCGTCCGCAGGTAAGGTGAAGAATGTGTATGGAGTTTAGTCAATGTAGAGACGGAGTGTACTCCGTCTCTACCCGATGCCATATTTTTGGTGCAATATAAAAAGAAATACAGGCTTATGACTTATGCGTTCTCCACTTCATGGAGGAATTCATCAATACCAATGACATCTACTTTGGGAAAATCAATCTGTCGAAGTACATCGAAATGACGATCCTCGGTAACGATATAGCGGGCATTGGAAGTAATGGCGCAATCCACGAACTTGTTATCGTCGGGGTCGGCGTCGATAAGTTTGTATTTGAAGAACGGATCCATGAAATACGTTGTCGTATTGTTGATTATGATATTCATCACGTAGTCGGCTATATCTTTACCCCAGAACCTACTGATGATTTCCTCGTATTCCTCCAGTATCTCATTGGATACACACAGCACATATTGCCCCCTTATGATAGCTTCCCATGTTTTGTGGTATCGGCTTTTGGGTGGTAGGCTCAGTATGAGGCAGTTGGTATCAAGAACGATACGTTCTTTCATTTGTCAGCGTGTTTTCTGAGGTGCATCGTTTTGATTTCCTCCAGTTTCTCGTCAGTAATTTCTCCCTTGTCCCATAGTTCGTTCAGCCGCTTGTCGAGTTTCTTCTGATAGAAATCCATCAAGGCAGTTTTCAGTTCGGCCAGTTCTTCCTCCGTCTCGTTGAAAGAAAAGAGTTTCAGCAGGTGGAGTTGTGTCGGGTTAAAAATGGTATTTGTGTTCATTGTCTTTCCTCCTTTGTTATATTCTTTTGATGGAGCAAAGATAATGTTTTCTTTTGATAAATGCAAGTGCTGAGATTTTTCTCTCCATTTGAGGGAGAGGTCGTAATCATAGGGCGAATGCCATTCGTCCCTACAGGTGTTTTTAGACATAAGAACAGAAGAGGCATATTTAGTTTTTGAGTTCATGAGTTGTAGTCCGCAGGTAAGGTGAAGAATGTATATGGAGTTTAGTTAATGTAGAGACGGAATGTACTCCGTCTCTACCCGATGCCATATTTCTGGTGCAATATAAAAAGAAATACAGGGCAGAATATGTCTGTCTGTTTTCTGACGCGGCATGCCGCGTCCCTACAGTTCCCTACATTCTCAATCATCCATTATCAATTCTCAATGTGGATTACCTGCCGGCACTCATTATCTTGTACACATATACTTCACATCATGTAGTAATGGTAGGGCGAATTCAATCCGTTCCTACGGGTGATAATTATAGTATTCGGGCTGACAAAGGGGTAGGGTAGATACGCTGTGTACACCGTCTCCATGTTTATCTCAGCTCATAATAGTTCTTGTTATTAATTTATTTTAAGTATATTTACATTTTATTACCCCCCCCTGTTGTGCCAAATATGGAATCTAATCATTATCTTTGCTACAATAATTTTACCATTTAGAAAAACCAGTCAGTCGAAGTGTGATGAATCATGAAATGCTTAGTTTGTTGTCGTAGGCTTATCAGGTTTCTATTATAGAGGTGTACACCTTATTATATATGTGTAGCATGCCTTATAGTTTGAAAAACGACAGAAGAGAATGTTTTTTTTATCCTAATCTTTATATTATCATGAGCAAAAACAAGAATGTCTTATTCATGTTTGCCTTATCCTGCGGTTTAGGCGGCTTATTGCCAATCCATGCACAGGAAGTAAGTCAAAATCGGGATTTAGCTTATGTTTCAAATGCTAAATCGTCGGCCGTTGCAGCATTGCAGCAGCAGAAAAAGAAAGTTCAAGGTCGAGTGGTCGATGGTGCGGGTGAGCCAATCATCGGTGCTACGGTCATGGCCAAAGGTTCTACCAACGGGACAGTGACCGATCTTGATGGTAACTTCACACTGGGCGGAGTGGCAGATAATGCCACACTGACCATATCGTTTCTGGGCTACAAGACACAGAGTGTAGCCGTGGGTGGCAAGTCGAACATCGTAGTGACGCTCTCTGAAGATGTGGCTACGCTGAATGAAGTGGTTGCCATTGGTTTCGGAAGCCAGAAGAAAGCCAACCTGACGGGTTCGGTAGCCGCAGTGACCGGTAAGGATATTGCGACGCGTCCGGTAGCCAACTCGGCTGTATTGTTGCAGGGTGTGATACCCGGATTGCGTGTCAACCAGAGTCTCGGACAGCCTGGCAACGAGTCTGTGTCTTTCCGTCTGCGTGGACAGGGTACGTTCTCCAGTGCAGGTTCAGACCCGTTGATACTGATTAACGGCGTTCCAGGCTCGCTCGAAAACCTCGATCCCAACACGATTGAGGGTGTGTCGGTGCTGAAAGACGCAGCTTCGGCAGCTATCTATGGTGCGCGTGCTGCCAACGGTGTGATACTTGTAACTACGAAAGCCGGTTCGGGCGTGATGGACAAGGTGGCCATCACCTATAACGGCAACGTGGGTTTCCACTCTCCTACAAGGATGTACGACCTGGTGAACGACTCACCCAACTACATGAAGTATGCCAACATGGCCTGGGCCAACTCCAATTCGGGCAAGGCATATACGGAGGAAATGATGTCGAAGTATCGCACGCCCTCCGCACAGTATCCCAGCTTCGATTGGCTCGACTATATGTTCAACACCGCTACGGTGTGGAATCACAATCTTTCGGTAGCCGGAACGGGTAGCCGTACGACGTATAACGTCTCGCTCAACTATGTGAGCCAGCCTGGTACGATGCGTGGTTTCAAGTACGACAAGTACAATGCAACCGTCGATGTGACGACCAAAATCAACAACTTTATTAAGGTGGGTACTTATACCAACTTGATGATGGGCGACTCCAGCAGTCCGCGCCAGGGTCAGGAAGACGCCTTCCTGTCGACTCTGTCTCAGGCACCTACCTATATGCCGTGGTTGCCGGAAGACGGTACGGGCGCACGACGCTATACCAATGCTGCCTACAACATCGAGGAGCATAACAAGAACATGGCAGCCATTATGGATGCAGGCGTGAAGCGCACGCAGCGCAATTTCGACCTTAACTCGCAGATTTGGGTACAGGTAGACTTGCTGAAAGGACTGTCGTGGTATACTAAGGGTGCTGTGCGCTTGCTGGATACCAAGCAGAAGGTGTTTGTGAGCGGCGTGTTCCCCATCTATGATTATCATACAGGTGTGGCCAACGGTTCGCTCGATACCGGTACACAGGGCTTGAGTGTGGACGACGGTCGCCGCTTCTACAAGAATCTCTATTCTTACCTGAAGTACGACTTCGCGCTCAACAACAATGCCCACCGTTTCAGTGCCATGCTGGGTTACAACCGCGAGGACGAGAAATACGAGACACTGGGTGCTTATAGAAAAGAGTATGCTTTCCCATTGCCGGTGATTGATGCCGGTTCTACAGCCAACTGGTCGAACAGCGGTGGCGAGGAAAACTGGGGTATTCAGTCTTTCTTCGGACGTTTCAACTACAACTTCAAAGACCGCTATCTGTTTGAGGCCGATGCCCGTTACGACGGTACGTCGCGCATAGCACAGGATAACCGCTGGGGCTTCTTCCCCTCGTTCTCGGCTGCATGGCGTGCTACCGAAGAAAAGTTTGTGAAGGACCTGAACTGGGGCTGGCTCGACGATTTCAAGCTGAGAGCTTCTTGGGGACAGTTGGGTAACCAGAATATCGGCTTGTATCCCTACCAGGCAATGATAGCCAGTGTGTCTGACTATCCTTTCACAAAGACGGCCGACGGCACGGTGGTAGGCTATATCCAGACTGCTTATGCCAATTCCGACATCAAATGGGAGACCACCACGATAACCGATATCGGTTTCGACTTGGTAGCTTTCCGCGGTTTGAGCGTTACGTTTGACTGGTACAACAAGACTACGAGCGACATCTTGCGTAGTTCTCAGGTATCGGGCTTGCTGGGTCTGTCTGCTCCTACGGTGAACATGGGTAAGGTGAGGAACACCGGTTTCGAGCTTTCCATGACTTATAATAATGTAGTGAAGGGTGGTTTCTTCCAGGGCCTGAGGTACAATATCGGCGGTAACATTGTGCGCAACAAGAACAAGCTCGTTACCTTCGGAGCGAAGGAAATCAGCGGTTACCATGTGTATGAAGAAGGACTGCCTTACGGACAGTATTACATGCTCGACTGCATCGGTGTGTTTGCCGACAAGAACGAAGTTGATAAGTCGCCGAAACAGTTTAATGACAACACGCAGCCAGGCGACTTGAAGTATCGCGATGCCAACGGTGATAATGTGATTAACAACGACGACCGCGTGATGATTGACGGTCAGTTCCCCGCTTTCGAGTATGCTATTACGGGTAGTGCAGCATGGAAAGGCTTCGACCTGTCGTTTATTACACAGGGTGTAGCCAATAAGAAGTATTATACAGACCTTTGGGGTGTAAGACCTTTCTTCCAGGGAAGTGCACCGACATGGGAATACATCAATAACATGTGGACCGAGGAGAATCCTAACGGTGCAAAATATCCGAGACTCTACTGGAGCAATATGGGTGGTAGCAAGAACACACGTTCCAGCACATTCTATCTGAGGAACGCAAGTTTCTTCCGTCTGAAGAATATCACACTGGGTTACACCTTGCCTAAGGAGCTGACCAGAAAGGCCAAGATAGAGCGTCTGCGCTTCTATATGTCGTGCGACAATATCCTCACTCTGACCGGATATAAGGGCTTGGATCCTGAGCGTGGCGGCGACGGAAGAGATGCTCAGTATCCTCAGAACAAGATAGTTTCTTTCGGTGTAAATGTAGAATTTTAATTGAACTTGCAATATGAAAAAAATATCATATATCTTTATAGGGATCTTGGCGCTGTCGAGTTTCACGTCGTGCAGCAGCGACTTTCTGAATCAAAACCCAACATCGCAGCCTTCGCAGAGTTCCTTCTGGCAACGAAAGAGCGATTTCCAATCTGCATTGGCAGCTTGTTTCTCCAGCTATTATACCTGGCCGGGCGTGATGTCGCAGATTATTCCCTGCTACGACGGACTGACAGATAATGCGAATACGGAATACGACGAGACTACCTATGGTAGTTCCAGGACCATCGCCGTGGGCGACCTGGACCCGAATACGGGTGGCTATGTGTCGGGCATCTATTCACACTGTTACACAGTTATCGGTCGTGTGCATCAGATTTTGGAGAATCTGGAAACTTATAAAGGCTCAGACATGAGCGACGCCGAGCGCAAGGAGATGGTAGCTCAGTGCAAGGCCATGAGGGCTTATGCCTATTCCTGGCTTTATCAGAACTACCGTGAAGTGCCGTTGGTACTCCAGTCTCTGACGATGGAGAACATGTACGAACAGCCGAAAGCTACACGCGAGGCCATCAAAGCCCAGATATTGAAAGACTACGACGAAGCGTATGCAGCCATGTCGGATGGTGTCTACAAAGACGCCGACAAGAGTGGTAAGTTTACCAAGGGTGCAATCCTGGGATTGAAAGCCCGTCTGTTGCTGTTTGATGCCTACGATGACAAAGGTAATGCCGTGAAGACAAAGATGCAGGAAATTATTCCTGTATTGGAAGCTATCAAGGGGTACGGCTTGGCTAAGAGCACGAGAGAGAACTTTGTATCGAGCAAGCAGTTGGCTTCTCCGGAGATTATGTATTCCGTGCGTTACCTGGGACCTAACTACACGAACGATATGGACCTCTATTACGGCAACTGGAACGTGATGATGCCTACCCGCGATTTGGTAGACGCCTTCGAGTGTACGGATGGTAAGGCATGGAAGGATTCTCCGCTGGCAGTGCATCCCGACGAGTCGAAACTGAAAGCGAAGGGAAATGCAAGTACGCCTGAAATACAGGCAGAACGCGAGAAACTTTTCAAGAACCGCGACAGACGCTTGGCAGAAAGCATTGCACATGGGGCTTTGGCATTCACCGAATTTGCCGATAACTCTGATGCACCGGCTATCACTGCAACGTTGACGGGATTCAATATGGTGAAGCTGGTACAGCCTACCAAGACAATGCCCGACTATTCTACGGTATGCGATGTTGATGTGGTGGTGTTGAGATATGCCCATGTACTCCTGATGTTGGCCGAAGCTGAAAACGAAGTGAATGGCGCGACAGCCAAGGCGTTGAAGGCTATCAACGAGGTGCGTACACGTTCAGGACAGCCGGAAATAGCAGCCGGTATCAGTCAGGCCGGTTTGCGCGAGCGCATCCGCAACGAGTGGCGTGTAGAGACCTGTTTTGAAGGCTTGCGCTACTATCAGTTGAAGCGTTGGCACTTGCTGGAGCAGAAAGTGAACGGATTTGAAGATCCTGCCAATCCGGGATATAAGAAGGTGGTGAAACCAGCGTTCTATTTCTTCCCGATTCCACAAGGCGAAATTGATAAGGCCGGCGGTAAGTTGGTACAAGATTCGAATTACAAGTAAGATAGTCGTATGATGATGGAGGGTGTGCATGAAACTATAGAATGCACACCCTCCTTTTTATTTGGCAGCATGCTGCAACGGCAGTTGAAGTGAGATGTGAGGAATAAAAAAACGAAAAAGACAGAGAATCTAACAAATTTATACTAATTTTGTAATCAAATCAATACGGTCACGACGAACAGTCAGTAATGTTTCGCATTAAGAAATTAGATATATTCATAGCCAAGCAGTTTGGTATGCTCTTTCTGGGTACGTTCTTTATCAGCCAGTTTGTGCTGATGATGCAGTTTCTCTGGAGGTATATCGACGAGCTGATTGGTAAGGGATTGTCTATGGAAGTGATGGCGCAATTCTTCTGGTACATGGGGTTGATGCTCGTGCCACAGGCGTTGCCCTTGGCTATCTTGCTGTCTTCGCTGATAGCTTTCGGCAATTTGGGAGAGAGCAGTGAGCTGACAGCCATCAAGGCAGCAGGAATCTCTCTGATGCAGGCGTTTCGTTCGTTGATTTTCATATCGGTGCTTATCTGTCTTGGCTCGTTTTATTTCCAAAACAATGTAGGTCCGACGGCCAACCTGAAGATAGCGCAGCTGCTGATTTCGATGAAGCAGAAGAGTCCGGAACTGGAGATTCCGGAAGGTGTATTCTACGACGGTATTCCTAATAGCAACCTATTTGTACAGAAAAAGGACTTGGAGACGGGCAAGCTCTATGGGATCATGATTTACCGCATGACGGGAAGCTATGAAGACCAGGCCATCATCTTGGCCGATTCCGGTATGTTGCAGGCCACGGCAGAGAAGAAACATTTGCTGCTGACGCTGTGGAGTGGGGAATGGTTTGAGAATATGCAGTCTGACGAGTTCGGCAATTCGGCGGCTGTTCCCTATCGTCGGGAGAGCTTTATACAGAAGCGCATCGTGATAGATTATGATGGCGACTTCAATATGACCGACGCTACTTCGCTGTCGAATAATGCTCGCGGAAAGAGTCTGGGAGAAATCAACAGGGCGATGGACTCGCTGAATGCCAGGTATGACAGCATCGGCAGGATGTATTATCAAGACGAGAAGCGGGGAGAATACAGCTTGACCACGCTGTCGAGGAAAGACTCGCTGGCAGCCGTGAAGCTGGCGACGACCCGTAGTGTGGATATAGATACAGTGTTCGGCCGGCTATCTCTGGACAAGAAGCAGCAGGCCGTGATGACGGCTTTGAGTAAGGTGCAGTCGAAGGTGAGCGATTTGAATTTCAAGAGTCTGGTAACGAGCGATGGAGATTACTTCATCAGGCAGCACGAGATAGAAGCTATCAACAAGTTTACGCTGGCTCTGTCATGCTTGATATTCTTCTTTATCGGTGCACCGCTCGGCGCGATTATCCGAAAGGGCGGATTGGGGATACCAGTCATTATATCGGTGCTGGTGTTTATTATCTACTACATTCTGGATAATTCGGGCTATCGCATGGCTCGTGGAGGTATGTGGGCAGTATGGTTTGGCAAGGGATTGGCACCGGCTGTATTATTGCCGGTGGCTGTGTTTGTAACTTACAAAGCCAACAAAGACTCGGTGGTATTCAATCTGGACCTGTACATAGACTTCTTCAGAAGGTTGTTGGGACTGCGTGTGAAGCGTCATGTGTTTGCCAAGGAGGTGATTATCACAGATCCCGATTACGGAAAAGATGAAGAGCAGCTGCGCCAAATCAGCAGGGAGGCATCGGGTTATTCCCTGAGCCACAACCTGCGTTCAGCGCCCCATGTGGCGAACGTGTTCTTCAAATATCAGCCCGACCATGAGATAGAACGTATCAGCGAAGAGTTGGAACGAGTGATAGACGACCTGTCTAATACGCGGGACAAGCATATCCTGAGTGCCATCGGTACTTATCCGGTACTCTCGGTGAAGGCGCATACACGCCCATTCGAGCGGAAATGGATGAATATAGTAGCTGCTGTCATCTTCCCGGTGGGTATTGTACTCTACCTGAGGATGTGGCGATTCCGTCTGCGTTTGTTGCGCGACCTGAAACTCATCATGCGGACCAACCAACTGGTGGTAAGCAGAATCAGGGATTTGAAAAAATAGAATCACATATATACATAATAATATGGAAGACTTCAAACTGAGTAGCATCCAAGATGCTGTACAAGATTTCAAGGATGGCAAATTTGTCATTGTTGTAGACGATGAAGATCGCGAGAACGAAGGCGACTTGATTATAGCTGCTGAAAAGATAACGCCTGAGAAGGTAAACTTCATGTTGAAGAATGCACGGGGTGTGCTGTGTGCGCCTATCACATTGCAGCGTTGTGACGAGCTGGACTTGCCGCGCCAGGTGACAGATAATACATCGGTGCTGGGAACACCGTTCACGGTGACGGTAGACAAGTTGGAAGGGTGCTCTACGGGTGTTTCTACGCACGACAGGGCAGAGACTATCAAGGCTTTGGCCGACCCGAATTCGACACCGCAGACGTTTGGCCGTCCGGGACATATCAATCCGCTGTATGCTCAGGACAATGGCGTGTTGCGCCGTAGTGGGCATACCGAGGCTGCCGTAGACCTCTGTAGGTTGGCCGGACTATACCCCGCAGGCGCGCTGATGGAAATCATGGAGGAAGACGGTAGCATGGCTCGTATGCCGAGTTTGCAGCAGAAGGCCAAGGAGTGGGGATTGAAGATTATCACCATCAAAGACCTGATAGCTTACCGACTGGAGAAAGAGTCCAGCATCGAAGTGGGGGAGGAGGTGGATATGCCCACCGTTCACGGTCATTTCCGCCTGATACCTTTCCGCCAGACCAGCAACGGACTCGAACACATGGCCCTGATTAAGGGCGAGTGGAAGGAAGATGAGGCCGTATTGGTGCGTGTTCACTCTTCCTGTGCTACGGGCGATATTCTAGGCAGCAGGCGTTGTGATTGTGGCGAACAACTGCACAAGGCTATGGAGATGATAGAAAAAGAAGGCAAGGGCGTAATCGTCTACATGCAGCAGGAAGGGCGTGGCATTGGGCTGATGAACAAGATGGCTGCCTATAAATTGCAGGAAGAAGGCTACGATACGGTAGATGCCAATATACATCTTGGATTTAAGCCCGATGAACGCGATTACGGTTGCGGTGCTCAGATGTTGCGCCATCTCGGTATCCATAAGATGAGACTGATGACGAACAATCCTACCAAGCGTGTAGGATTGGAGGCTTACGGTTTGGAAATCGTAGAGAATGTGCCTATTGAGGTAGAACCCAACGAGAACGATTTGAGATATTTGAAAACCAAACGTGACAGAATGGGACATACGCTCCATATAAAATAACAAATGAAGCTTTTCTGAAGGTAAAACTATAGAAAAGTGTCATGGAAACTTCGTTGGGACGAATAATATGCGTATTTTTGTAGCGTAATGACTAAACTCTAGAATTGAATTATGGCACAATTATCTAATCGTTTGAATCGCCTCGCGCCATCGGCAACGCTTGCCATGTCGCAAAAGAGCAGTGAGATGAAAGCTCAAGGCATTGATGTTATTAATATGAGCGTGGGAGAACCTGATTTCAACACGCCCGACCACATCAAGAATGCAGCCAAGAAAGCTATTGATGAGAACTACTCCAGATATTCTCCTGTTCCAGGTTATGCCGACTTGCGTAAGGCTATCGTGGCTAAGCTGAAGAATGAGAACGGATTGGATTATACGGTCAATGAGGTGTTGGTAAGCAACGGCGCGAAGCAGAGTGTTTGCAATACGCTGATGGCATTGATCAACGATGGGGATGAGGTGATTATCCCGGCCCCATATTGGGTGAGCTATCCCCAGATGGTGAAGTTGGCAGGTGGAGAGCCTGTAATCGTGAATGCCGGTTTTGACCAGAATTTCAAGATGATGCCTGAACAGTTGGAAGCAGCCATTACGCCTAAGACGCGTATGCTGATACTCTGTTCACCCAGCAATCCTACGGGTAGTGTGTACTCGCAGGAAGAGTTGGAGGCATTGGCGACTGTCATTAAGAGCCATGAAGACTTGTTCGTGTTGGCCGATGAAATCTATGAGCATATTAATTATATAGGTGAGCATGCGAGCATCGCTAAGGTTGAGGGCATGAAAGAGCGCACCATTGTTGTAAACGGGGTGTCGAAAGCTTATGCCATGACAGGTTGGCGTATAGGATATATTGCTGCTCCGGAGTGGATTGTCAAGGGCTGTAACAAGTTGCAGGGACAATATACTTCCGGTCCATGTTCGGTAAGCCAGAAGGCTGCTGAGGCTGCTTATACCTTGGAGCAAGGCTGTGTGGAAGAGATGCGTCAGGCATTTGAACGCCGTCGTGACTTGATAGTGGAATTGGCCAAAGATATTCCGGGGCTGGAGGTGAATGTGCCGCAAGGGGCTTTCTATCTGTTCCCGAAATGCAGTAGCTTCTATGGGAAGACCGATGGAGAGCGTACAATACAGAATTCTACAGACTTGGCCATGTACTTGCTCGAAGTGGGACATGTGGCAACGGTGGGTGGCGATGCCTTTGGAGACCCGGAATGTTTCCGTATGAGCTATGCTACCAGCGATGAAAAGATTCGTGAAGCCATGAGTAGAATCAAGGCTGTATTGGGCAGATTAAAGTAAAAATACATTCTGAGTTAAGAAATGTTATAACAAAGGCCTTTTATGGGTACTTCCCTAATATGTAAAGGTGATAAAGTCGCGGGATTTTGGGCTAAATTCTTGCCAACTTAGTGTGAATGGAAACATTTAATGTAGTATCTTGTTAAAACTTCTTAATTAGGTTTGTAGTTATTCATAAATGATTATCTTTGCGATGCGAAAAAGGGGTATTCCCACGTGTTTATCCGTAATTTGCTAACCATTGACAACTAAATCGAACAAACATTATAAATTTTCAATAACTAAAAATTAATTTTTAAAAATTATGGCAACTACACAAAAAACAGCCAGCCCTAAGAAAAGCCAGGGCTTCCAAGGTATCAGAGCAGCGTTCTGGATCATCGTAGCATGTTTCATTATCGCTATTTGTATCTTCAATTTCGTTCTCGGTAATCCTGCAAACTTCGTGAATAACGATCCAAGCGCAGAGGTTTTGAACGGTAACCTTCTTGGTACTATCTACAAGGGTGGTATGGTCGTGCCAATTATCCACACATTGTTGCTCACCGTTCTTGCTCTTTCTGTAGAGCGTTGGTTGGCTCTCCGCACCGCTTTCGGTAAGGGTTCTTTGACCAAGTTCGTTGCCAATATCAAGGCTGCTTTGAACGCTGGTGATTTTGCAAAGGCTCAGCAGGTATGCGACAAGCAGAAAGGTTCTGTAGCTAACGTTGTTGCTGCTTCTCTGAATGCTTACAAGGAAATGGAAGCTGCTTCTGGTTTGAAGAAAGAGCAGAAGGTTGCAAAGATTCAGCAGGCTCATGAAGAAGCAACTCAGTTGGAGATGCCTACTCTTCAGATGAACCTTCCTATGATTGCTACAATCGTAACATTGGGTACTCTGACAGGTCTTCTCGGTACTGTAACCGGTATGATCAAGTCGTTCGCCGCTCTTGCAGCAGGTGGTGGTGGTGACTCTCTTGCTTTGTCAACAGGTATTTCTGAGGCCTTGATTAATACCGCATTCGGTATTTTGACATCTTGGTTTGCAGTTATTTCTTACAACTTCTTCACAAACAAGATTGATAAGTTGACATACGCACTCGACGAAGTTGGTTACTCTATCGCTCAGACATACGAAGCAAACCACACAGAAGAGGCTTAATTTTTGCTAACCCTTTAAAAATTTATCGCTATGGGTAAAGTAAAAATTAAGAAGAGTGACGTCTGGATTGACATGACTCCTATGTCGGACGTGATGGTGCTTTTGCTGACATTCTTTATGTTGACATCAACATTTGTTAAGAATGAGCCAGTGAAAGTAGTAACACCAGGTTCGGTATCAGAGATAAAGGTTCCAGAGAAGGATGTACTCAATATCTTGGTCAATCCTGACGGAAAGGTATTTATGAGTATGGATAACCAGACACAAATGATGGATGTGCTTTCGGGCATGACCTCACAGTTTGGTGTGTCATTGAATGGAGTGCAGCAAAAGAATTTTCAACAAGATGCAATGTGGGGTGTTCCCATGGATAAGTTGGCTGCTTATCTGAGCTTGGAGACAAGTCAGATGGCTGCTGAGCTTCCTAAGTTAGGTATTCCTACAGACAGCATCGAAGGCAAGAAGAGCGAATTTCAAATGTGGGTAGAGCAGGCTCGTACTGCAAACTCAGATATTAAAATTGCAATTAAGGCCGACGAAAAGACACCTTATAAGGTTATCAAGAAGGTAATGTCTGAACTTCAAGATATGAGTGAGAACCGTTACTATTTAATCACATCGTATAAAAAAGTGGAGGATTAATAATGGACGTGGATTTGAGTTCAGGAAAGAAAGGCAGCAGCAAGCAGAAGAGAATGTCTACCCGTGTGGACTTTACACCTATGGTGGACATGATGATGTTGCTTATCACTTTCTTTATGCTATGTACGTCTTTGGCTAAGCCTCAGACGATGGAATTAAGTATGCCAAGTAACGATAAGAACATTCAAGATGAAGATAAATCGGTTACCAAGGCTTCTCAGACGATTACCATTTATGTGGGTAGCGGCGACAAAATCTACTATGTAGAGGGTATGCCTAACTACAGTGATCCCAATACGTTGAAAGAAACAACGTGGGGTGCAAAGGGTATTCGTAGCGTGCTCATCAATCATGAGACTGAAGATGGTAGTATTCCAGTTCAGGCTATTATGCGTGCCAAGGCTAAACTCGACGCTAAGAAGTTGAATGAGCCTAAGAAGTATACTCAGGAAGTTTATGACAAGGAACTTGCTAAGTTGAAAGCTGGTGAAATTGATGGTGAGAAGATTCCTACTTTGACCGTTATCATCCGTGCTACCGACGGTGCTTCTTATAAGAACTTGGTAGATGTTCTTGATGAAATGCAGATTTGCAGTATTGGTAAGTACGTAATAGACAAAATCAACCCCCAAGACAAGGAATTGCTTGACAAGAAGGGTGTGAAGTAAGTCTTTTACGCAAATGATTTAAAACAAAAAGAAAATGTCAAAAATAGATTTAATATCTGGTGAATGGACCGACTTGGTCTTCGCTGGTAGAAACCAGGCTTACGGTGCGTACAAGCTTCGTAAGGGTACTGCCAAGAGAAACCTTATCGCCATCACTGCCGTTTTCATTCTTGCCATCGTTGGATTCTCTGCTATTGCTATTAAGAATATCGTAGATGAGAATGCTCGCAAGGTGGCTGCTACGCAGGTCAATGAGCTTTCTGCTTTGAATCAGCCTAAAAAACAGGCCGAAGTAAAGAAGAAGAAAATTGAAGTTGAACCTGAAAAGGTAGTTGAGCGCGTTAAGAGTTCTATTAAGTTTACTCCTCCTGTGATTAAGAAAGACTCTGAGGTGAAACCCGAAGAGGAATTGAAGACTCAGGATCAGTTGATGCAGACTAAGACGGCCATCGGTTCGTTCGAGGTTAAAGGTAACGATGATGTGGGTGGAGAAGTCTTGAAGGCTAAGGAAGTAATTGCTCAGCCTGAACCTCCTAAGCAGGAAGAAGAGAAAGTCTTCGAAGTTGTAGAACAGATGCCTATGTTCCCTGGTGGACCTACCGCATTACTTCAGTACCTTAGCAGCAACGTGAAGTATCCCGTAGTTGCACAGGAGAATGGTGTTCAAGGACGTGTCGTTGTTTCTTTCGTTGTAGAGAGAGACGGTTCTATCACTGATGTACGTGTTGTACGTTCGGTAGACCCATCACTTGACAAGGAAGCACAGCGTGTTGTACGCAGTATGCCTCGTTGGACTCCTGGTAAGCAGAATGGTTCAGCTGTACGTGTGAAGTACAATGTTCCTGTATCGTTCAAGTTGCAGAACTAATAAGTAAATGAAGAAAAGAGTATCTTACATATTCGTAGGATTAACACTACTGTCTGTCAGCCTTCTTGCTTCTTGTGGACAAAAGAAGCATAAAGGCGGCAGAACAGACACATATTCGTCAGGGGTGATTAGCTTCGCCTCTGACGAAAGTTTTAGTCCCATTATCGAGGAAGAGCGACAGATATTTGAGACTATTTATAATCAGGCAAAGGTAAAGCCCATTTATACCAACGAGTCAGACGGTATAAATATGCTGCTGAAAAATAAGGTTTGTCTGGTTATCACAGCTCGCGACTATAAGAAGTTGGAATTAAAAAATCTAAGAGATCGCACTTTTATGCCTAAGGCTCTCAAGATAGCTTATGACGGATTGGCGTTGATAGTTAATAAGTCTAATCTTGATACCTGCATAACAGTGAAAGATATAGCCCGTATTTTAACTGGTAAGGTGACACAATGGAATCAGATTCATCCTGGTTCTAAGAATGGACAGATTACTCTTGTCTTTGACAATCGTAAGTCCAGTGCAGTACACTTTGCCGAAGACTCCATCTTAGGTGGTAAGCCCATTGCTAGTCCGAATGTGTTTGCAACACAGAAAACAGCAGATGTTATCAGCTATGTGGAGAAGACTCCCGGTGCCATTGGTATCATCGGAAGTAATTGGCTGAATGATAGCCGAGACACTACCAATCTCACTTTTAACAAGAATATTCGTTTAATGTCGGTAAGTCGCAAAGACAAGGCTACTCCTATGAATAGCTGGAAACCTTACCAATATTATATATATAACGGAAACTATCCCCTTATCCGTACCGTTTATGCTTTGTTGAACGACCCTATTAACGGACTGCCGTGGGGATTCGCCCATTTCTTGGCATCTCCCAAAGGGCAGATGATTATTTTGAAATCGGGCTTGTTGCCTGTGCAAGGAAACATTACGATAAGAGATGTTAATGTAAGCGAATAATGATAGAATTGATGTTACATTTAGTATTGTTACACGTCTAATAGATAGTATTCAGCACTTAGATTTATAACAATTAAAGTAGAAATTATGAAAGCAATTAAATACTTATTGGTTGGAGCATTGATGATAGGCACTGGTGCTCCTGTGATGGCTCAGAATGAGAAAGCTGCCATTGAGCAAGTGAACAAACTTCTTCAGTCTAACAGCCCTGATAAGGCTAAGCAGTTGAAGGATATTGTAAAGACGTACAAGAAGAATCCGGAGGTTCTTGTAGGTATTGGTCGTGCATATCTTGACATTCAGGATACTGCCAATGCCCAAGTCTATGCTGATATGGCTCTGAAGCGTGACATGAAATATGGTCCAGCTTTCATCTTGTGTGGTGATATCCAAGTGCTCAAGGACAATGGTGGTGCTGCTTCTTCTTGGTATGAGCAGGCAACATTCGTAGACCCCAAGAATCCGGAAGGTTATCGTAAGTATGCACAGATCAACAGCAAGGTAAGTCCTTCTTCTTCTGTGGCGATGTTGAACAAGTTGCATGAAAATTTGCCGGATTATCCTGTAGATCTTATTTCTGCACAGATTTACGATAAAGCCGGAAACCTTAGCAAAGCTATTGAGTATTATGATAAGGTCGATAAGAGCAAGATGGAAGCTACCGATCTGGTGAGCTATTCTTTGAATAATTTCCTGAAGGGTGATTTCGAGAAGAGTTTGTCTATTTCTCAGTTCGGTAACAATAAGTTCCCACGCCATCCGGCTTTGAACCGTATCTCTTTCTTCAATCTTACCAACCTGAAGCGTTACCCAGAGGCTCTTACTTATGCAGATCGTCTGTTCAATCAGAGCGACTCTACCAAGATTACAGAGAGCGATTACCTCTACTATGGCTATGCTTATCAAGGCAATAAGGAATATCAGAAAGCTATTGATATGTTCAAGCAGTCTTTGGCTAACAACAAAGACAACGATGCTGACAAGTCTGATGCTTTGAAGAATATTGCCAGTGCTTACTCAGAAATGGGCGATATAGCCAATGCTACCAAGACTTATGATGAATATCTGAAGAGTTTGAAGCAGATTACAGCTATCGACTATAATACTTTGGCTAATATGTATATGAGTCAGGCTAGCAAGACTACTGGCGCAGAGCAGAAGGAAGCCTATGCCAATGCCGACCGTGTATTCGGAGAGATGGCTGAGAAGTTTGCCAGTGCAGCAGACTTTGCTACCTATCAGCGTGCTCACATCGGTTATGCTCTTGACCCTGAAACTAAGACGGGTGCAGCTAAACCTCACTATGAGAAGCTGATTGAAATCATTAAAAGCCATACCGAGAAGGGTGACCGTGACGATGCTCGTCTGTTGGAAGCTTACCAGTATTTAGGCTATTACTACACGTTGAAGAGCGATAAGGCTACTGCTGATACTTATTGGAGCAAGATGTTGGAGATTGATCCTAACAACGAAACAGCCAAGCAAGCTCTTGGTAAGTAATTGAATTTATTTAGAAAAGACAGATATGTCCTCAAAGGCAGCAATGCTTTTGAGGACTTTTTTTATGCTGCCGATGAGGTTAGTGAATTTCCTTACTCTGCAATAAAATGAGAGCTACACGTGTGTGTATTGGGGATTAGTCTGATGATGCTATTAGTGGACAGCAGCCATCCCAGTGCAGAGTAAATCATCCTCTGCACGAAAGTGGGGAATAGCTGATAGGAAAGAAGGTAATCAGGTTTGACTTGTTTGCTTCTTTCTTTATGATAGTTCGATGTTTTCCCGTAATAAATAGAGTAGCTTTGCGTTATTCGTGTATGGCAATCGTGGAATGTATTTGATGATACATGATGATAATATTATATTCAGACTTTATGTACCGATAGGCATTATGATTCTATTGGTGGGCATGCTGCATTTTCACAGGCGACATGTTTTCAGATACTTATACCTTACCAATATTTTTTGCTTGCTGACGGGCGTGTGTTCCTATTTTGTTTTAATAAATTATCCGGTAGGAGAAGAATCCGTCAGCTCTTGGATGAATACCATTCCATTCGTATGGCTATTTGGAATCTTTGGAGGCTATTTCCTTTCTATATTGTCTGTTTCAGCTTTTGTGATAGAATATGCGCAGAGAGAATTATGGGCAAGACTGATTATTAGAATTGCCGGTGTGATACTTGCTTTACTATGTATATGGTGGGGCTATCTTTTTGTATTGGGAATTCTGTCACTGAAGAGTGGATAATATTCTATTACGGTTCTTGCATGAATTGACGTAACACATCGCAGCGTGTGATGGTCGGGTCTAGGAAGAGCGTACTTTGCCGCCAGAAATCAGCTAATTGTGTATAGACATCACGCAAGTCGGGATATTTGAAAATATCATCTTTGTCAATCCAAAATAAGCTGGGCGACTTTGCATGCACGTTCAGCAATACGAAAGCCTTGGCATAGAGTGCCTGCTGTTTCATTTGGAAATCGTCGTGGGCATAATGTAGACACACATCGAGCCACCGAAGCGTCTCCTGTGCAAAGTCTTTCTCGTAAGTTTTGGCACTGTCATAGGCACTCCAAGTGTCACGTGTAAGATACCAACAATCCCCATACGCCGATGCCTGGAAATACCGTTTGGCCAGTTCGTAACTCTGCTTGCAGCGGTCGGCATCAGTTCCGGCGAGTCTGTATCGGCTTTGCAGTTGCAACATGTCTTCGCAATATGCCACCTTGTAATTCTTGGCCAAGGCCGGAATCTCGTAATATTCAAACTGGTTGCCGTCTCGTTGGCGCACAAACCAGCGTGGGGCAGCGAAGTCGCGATGCCATAACAGATAGTTGCTCTGTGGGCTATTGATGTAGAGCATGGACAGTTTTCTTAGATAAGGCAGTGCTTCGGCAAACCGTCCTTCGCGTAAAAACTTGCTTCCAATCAAGTCGTTATAGTATTCCCGATCGTGTGTAGCATTGTTTACAGCATACTGTCCCAGTGCATCTTTGGGATGCGAATACACAAACTTGGCATAAGATATTGCCTCGCTGGCTGTCAGAGAGTCTATTTGATTTTTTTCTTCTATCCACGGCGTATGTGGTGAATTGTATGTATAGGCTATAGGTTCAAACACAGATTTCTCCTTGTAGGGTATTCCCATCAGTGCAGTCTGCATATTCTTGTTGCCCATCGCTTTGTATCGCGGCACCAGTATGGTATAAATCAATCGGTCTTTCACCCTCTGGAAGTAGTCATCCCAGCGGTTATAGCTTCCCACCAGCTCTGATTTTCTATCCAGCCATTTGATTTCCTGGGCTATAAATTCTGTTCCATCGCCATGCAGAGGCAACAGCCTTGCTCTGGCCATGAGTCTGATGGAGCGCGCCACATCGTGCGACCGTGGCATGCCACGAAGCATCATAGCCCGCTCGGCTACATCGCCGGCTCGCCGATAGTTGCCCATGATGTAGTGCAGCATGGCATTGGCCGCTTGCCAGAGACATGGGGCTTTCACCTTGCCTTCGCGCAAAACGCGGTTTGACAGCTCGATGAACTGCTCCATTTCCGACGTGTATGTAGGCACGTAGCCTACCCATTCCACCGCATCTTTGTCTCCTTCGCTGTCGGCGGTCTCCTGTGCTCCGTTCACAAACTCCTGTATCAGATAGATGAGCGAGGGTGAGTTAGGCGTCTCGCTATATATTTTTCGGATGCCGGCCACGTTTCGATATTGCTGCAATCGCCATGTCATGCTCTGTAAATCACCCTGTTCGGCATAGATGTCGAGCGCCATCTGCATGTGCTTGGCAGCCTGTTTGTCGTTTGGCAGATTGTATAATGCGTTGGCGTAGATGTTCCGACAGAAGTCGCGATATACCCCTTTGGGCAGTCCATTGCCCGTCTCCTCCCATATGCGTATATTGTCGGCATACCGCTTCATGGTCATGTTGGCCCGCATCAGTAGCAGGCAATACTGCGCTTTCAGTCGTCCGTGCAGCCGTTGGGTTGCCGTGTTGACCATGCGCGTAAGCGTTTGGTTGGTGTGTTCTATGGTCTCCTGTGTGGGATACGACCACTGGTTATATAGGTCGCCACTTACTTTGCTGTATTCGGCTATGAGGCGAATGTAAGCCATCATGTCTTTGTCGCCCTTCTTGCGTGCTGCCTCCATGAGGAAAGCGCAGTCTTCGTCGAAGAAAAGATCGCTATACGAATATTTGTTGGGGTAATGGTTGTATAGTTCGTTTTCCTCGTACGCCACTCCCGTATACTGCTTCCAGTATTCAAAAAGTTGGTCGTCGAACGAGAAATAGCTGTATTTTGCAGCGTACACGTCGAACAGGTAGTAGTTGTGCACAGGCATCATCGGACCGCAAGCCGTGACTCTCCCGACGGCGAATAGCAATAGACTAATGAGTATAAATTTCTTCATCATGGCGGTTGTTGCGTTTTAAGTCGAAGATAATGATTTCGTCGTTGATGTCGCTGCGTTTCTGCTCCAGTGCATGCTTGGTCTTCAGCACTTGTTCGAGCGCCGACTGGCGCACAATGATGGTGTCGCCTGCCAACATCGGGTATTCGTTGTCGTGATGCACGATGCCCACGTATTTCTTTCCACGAAACAGGAGGTGGTAGGCAAAGTTGGGATAAGCAGCCGAGAGAGGCAGCTTGTAGCCGGCTATATAGCGCAGATATGGCTTCACGTCCTGATAGTTCAGGATGGGGTGTTGGTTGTGTATATCGGTGAAATCGCCCGTGTTGTATACCATCAGTACACCGCGGTCGGCCGGTGGCGGAGTCTGTGCCAGTTGGTGCAGTCGGATGGTCGACGAGAGTCGGATGCCTTGTCCGTTCAGTATTTTCCTGAGTTTCTCCATGAAACCATAGTATGCCTTGCGCGTGGTCTTGGTCCAGTCGCAGTCTATCTGTATCTCTCTGGCAGCTGCAATCCCATTGGTCTTGTTCATTTGCAAGATGCGCTGTGCTATATTCTCAGCCAGTCCATCCACATTGTTCCTCATCACATCGTTGACAATGAACACCACCGGCACTACTTCCACCGTCTTGGGTGGTGTCTGTCTGAAACTGATGGTGGCGTTGGGCATGCCTTGTCCGTTGTCTGCTTTCACCACGTCGAAATAGCGGATGTATAGTTTGGCGATATGATGCCGGGCGATGTAAGCCGTGTCAACAGCAAAGGTGGTGCTCCAGTAGTAGGCCGAGCGCAGTTTGGCAGGCGCAGGATGTTGGCTACAGGCGGTCAATGCAAAATACGGGAATATCGACATGAATGTATACATGCACGCCTTATACAGTATCTCCTTTGTGCCATAAACATGAGGCGACCCTAATCTTGTGCGTGTGAATCTTCTCATAAGTCTTGGAATTAGATTTCGCGTTTCGAACTCCTACAAAGATACAATATTTTCTGAATATGCAATGTGTTTATGATTTTACACTTCAATATAGTGCTCACTCCGTCAACTTGTAATCTCGTCAACTTGTCTGCTGAAAACTGCAAGGCCTTGGCAGTATCGCTGCAAAGGCCGGACAGCAATGCTGCAAAGCCCGAACAGCAACGCTGCCGAAGCCTTGCAGTAATTCAATGAAAATTGGTAATGGACGACAGTTCATTGATAGGGTGGGATAAGAGTTTGGTGTGAGAGGACGAGTATATCGTGAGTCGTGATGATAAAGGGAGAGCCTGGTGGTATGGAAAATATTTGGTTTATGTAAAAAATAGTTTCATAAAAACTATTAAAATCGTTATTTTTTATTATATTTGCAAATTCATAGGTCATAATGCCATTTCTCCGGAAAGACGAAAAAACTTACATAACCATAATAAACATAACTGTATGAATAGAATTCTGTTCGTTTTGCTTTTGGCAGGTGCTGTGATTGCACAACCTGCAATGGCAAAGAAAAAGTCTAAAGTGAAAGTAGACTCATTGCTGACAGCCAAGGATAAGCCCGGCAAATCGTCTGTAGCCGATTTCAACAAGGCTGTGAAAGACGCCAAACTTGTCAAAGGTATGTTTGATACCTATCTTACCAAAGATGGAAAGTTGTATTTCAGCATTGCCGATTCGGCTTTCGCCCGCAATTATATCCTCTCCAACCGCGTGTCGTCTACCAGCAATACCAATGATTATGTGGCCGGACAGATGGTAGAC
Source organism: Prevotella mikamonis (assembly GCF_055381405.1). Taxonomy (NCBI): domain Bacteria; kingdom Pseudomonadati; phylum Bacteroidota; class Bacteroidia; order Bacteroidales; family Prevotellaceae; genus Prevotella; species Prevotella mikamonis. Next base: position 1,602,025 of record NZ_AP035785.1, on the reverse strand, counting down.
GGGCCTCGCCTGATTCGCTTCTCTACCGACAGCGTGCGTGTATATCTGCATTTGGTGCAGAATACCAATGTGGTGAAAAAAGGCGATCCGATAACGGCTTCGTTCAAGACAAACTTTGCCGACCCCATCTTGAAAGCTTTCAAGATAGTGGGAAAGAAAGACCATAAGGTGCTCATCGACATGACTTCGTTTTTCGGAGGCAATGAGAAGAGCCTGAGTCCCATGAAACCCGATAATCCCCTGTCGGTGCTTTTCGGTGGCAGCCGCAATCTGAAAGGGTCGTTTATTTCCGATGCTTCGGGCGTAACCGAAGTAAAAGCATTCCCCCGCAACATCGAAATTATCAGTTCGTTGAGTTTCGACCTGTCTAAGGAAAACATGCCTTACACCGTGGTGATGCACCGCTCGCTCTTCATGGCGCCCGAAAATCCGATGCCTATGCGACTGCAAGACAATCGGGTGGGATTCTTCAGCACCGACAAGAAAATCTATTCTTCATCGGCTGACCGCGTGGAGAAGAAGACGTACATACACCGTTGGCGCTTAGAACCTAAGGACGAAGACCGCGAACGCTACTTCCGTGGCGAACTGGTAGAGCCAAAGAAACCTATCGTCTTTTACGTGGATTCGGCTTTCCCTGATAAGTGGCGCAGCACTGTGAAGCAGGGTATAGAAGACTGGAACAAGGCTTTCGAGGCAGCAGGATTCAAGAATGCCATCAAGGCGAAGGACTATCCGAAGAACGATTCGACGTTCGACCCTGCCGACATGCGCTATAATTGTATTAAATATGCCGTAACGGAGACTGCTAACGCGATGGGGCCAAGCTACGTTGACCCTCGGACGGGCGAGATACTGACGGCCGATGTCATTTGGTATCATAACGTTATATCATTGTTGCACAACTGGCGATTTGTTCAGACGGGTGCTGTCGATGCCCGAACTCATAAGGCTGTGTTCGACGACGACCTTATGAAAGAGTCCGTGCGCTATGTGGCTGCCCACGAAGTGGGTCATACATTGGGTTTGATGCACAATATGGGCGCTAGCTATTCGTTCCCTGTAGACTCGTTGCGCAGCCCCTCGTTCACACAGAAATATGGTACGACGCCGAGTATCATGGACTATGCCCGCAACAACTTCATTGCCCAGCCAGGCGACTTGGAGCGTGGTGTCAAACTTACTCCGCCTGTCCTGGGTGTGGAAGATATCTATGCCATCAACTGGGGCTATCGCCTTATCAAGGACGCTGATACTCCGGAGAAAGAGAAACCAACCCTCGACGCATGGATTAAGGCCAAGAGTGGCGACCCCATGTACGAATTCGGAGCACAGCAGTTCATGGGTACGATAGACCCTACTGACCAGTCGGAAGACTTGGGTAACGACCATATCAAGGCCGGCAACTATGCCATCAGCAATCTGAAGATTATCATGCGCAATCTGGAGAAGTGGGTTTATAAGCCCGGTGATACCTATGAGGCTGTGGAAGATATGTACAAGCAGGTCGTATCTCAATACACTCGCCATCTCTTCCATGTGATGCCTTACATCGGAGGTGTGCGTTTCGAAGAAATCAGACAGGGCGATAACAAGGGAGCTGCACGTCATTATATGGACCGTGCTACCCAGAAGCGTGCCATGCAATGGCTTATCGGGCAGGTTCGTAGTTACGATTCATGGTTGTCGCCACAGAGCCTTCTGAACAAACTCGACTTGCCTTCCAATGTCAACGAGAGGTTGCAGACATCGGTGGTGGGTGCGCTTTATGCCGGAACTCGCTTGTTCAGTATCAGCGAAGGCTACAAGATAGACCCTGTCAAGAATTACAGTCTTGACCAGTATATCAACGATGTGTTCAATACCTTGTTTGCGCCAACGATGCAGGGGCGTGCATTGAGCGAAGCCGACCTGAGATTGCAGTCGGGCGTCATCAATTTGTTCAAGCTCACCAGTGGCTTGCAACCCAAACCAGAAAAGAAGGGATTGTCACTGTTGACAGGCGAAGAGTCCGACAAGCTGATGGTTGAAACGACCGAATTGGCTTGCTGCAAGGCTCATCAGGGACAGTCGTTCATGCGTATTATCTATGGTTTGCCCTCATTGTCTACCGATGTTATGGCCCCATTGATGCTGAATCAGCTGAAGAAAGTGCGCAGTCTGTACGGTCAGAAGCGCGCTACAGGCGACAGTAAGACTCGCAATTTCTACGAGTATCAGATATTGATGATAGATAAACTCTTAAAGAAGTAAATGTATGAGGAGACTTAGTTGTTTATTGTTTTTGCTGTCTCTCTTCTTCTCCGGCAGTATTTCGGCTCAGGAATTGAAGGTCAGCGGAAAGGTGGTAGACTCCACCGGAGAGCCTGTTATCGGGGCAAATGTGAAAGTAGAAGGCGGTAAACTGGGTGTCATGACCGACAAAGATGGTAACTTCACCATCACTATGCCCAGCGGAAAGTCTAATTTGGTGGTTTCCTATATTGGATATAAGGCATCTATCGTGCGTGCTGTCTTGGGCAAATGGTTGAACGTTAAGCTCGATGAAGACGCCCAGAACCTCGACGAACTCGTGGTAGTAGGTTACGGTACGCAGAAGAAATCCAACCTCACCTCGTCTATCGAAGTGGTGAAGGGTACTGATTTGGCTCGCATCCCCACGCCTAATCTTGACGAGGCTTTGAATGGCCAAGTGGCTGGTTTGCAGGTGATGTCGATGTCGGGCGACCCCGGTACGGCTCGCGAAGCCAATCTTCGCATCCGCGCTGTCACCGGTGCTTCGTCGTCACCCTTGCTTGTTATCGACGGTGTTCCGCGTTTCTCGGAGAATACCAGTGATGGGGAGCAGCGCTTGTCCGACCTGAATCCCGATGATATTGAGAGCATCTCCATCCTCAAGGATGCTGCCGCAGCTGCCGTTTACGGTGTGCGTGCTGCCAACGGAGTCATTCTGGTGAAGACCAAGCGTTCGCAAGGCGATTCCAAACTACGTATTAACTATCGCGGCCAGTATAATATCCAGAAGGCAACGCAGTTCCCTAAATTCCTGAACGGCTATGAATTTGCCAAGCTTTACAACAAGGCTGTGGAGGGAGAAGCCAATGTCAATCCCTATACCGACGAAGAGTTGGAGATGATTCGTACCCAGTCGAATCCTAACAAGTTTGCCGATACCAATATCATTGACTACCTGAACAGTCATGGATATTCCACTACGCACAGTGTTTCGCTCTCTGGTGGAAATCACTTCCTGCGTTATTATATCTCCGGTTCGTACAGCAAGACATCCGGTTTGTACAGCGGAGTGGGGCGCGACCGCTTCAACTATGCTGCCAAACTGGATGCTACGCTGGCCAAGGGACTCGTTCTCTCGCTCGACTTCAATGGTGTTCGCTCCGGTTATAAGAACACCAGCTTCACTACGGTGGATGCTGCTTACAGCTATTCTCCCGTCCAACCATTCATTCTGACCAACGGAGAACTGGCCAGTATCAATGGCGGTAACCCGCTGATTAACATCCGAGGGCTTGGTGGCTATACCCGCAATCGCGTGAAGATGAATACCATCACAGCCAACCTGAACTGGGATATTCCTTGGGTAAAGGGACTGTCGGTATATGGTAAGGTGACGATGGACAACAACAATACAATCCGTAATGAGTTCGACTCGCCTGTTGCCCTTTACACTTACGACGATGCTACCAAGGACATCAAGGTAGACGAGACCACTGTCTATCCGAAAGCGAAGATTTCCATGTACCAGATGGACCAGTTTGTAGACAATACCTTGCTGGAGGCTGGTATCAACTATGCCCAGACCTTCAAGGAAAAGCATAGCGTGACAGGAATGGTGGTGGCCAATTATCAGATGTATAAGAACAAATACATGGATGGCCGAAACAGCGATTTGCCAGGTATATATCCTGAGTTTATCGGTTCTACGGAAGTAGGTTCTCTTCATGGGAAGGAAAGCGAGATACAGCGTGCGTCGTTGATAGGTCGTACCACCTATGCTTATGAGAATCGCTATTTCGCGGAGTTCAGCTTCCGTGTGGACGGTTCTGCCAAGTTTCATCCCGACCACAGATGGGGATTCTTCCCCACGGTGTCTGCTTCGTGGATGCTGTCTAACGAGAAGTTCTTCAAAAACTGGAAGCAACGCGTCATCAGTAATGTGAAGTTCCGTGCGTCGACCGGTATTCTCGGCCGTGACGGAGGTGTGCAGGACTACGCTTACCTGCTTACCTATATCTACTCACCTGTCAACGGTTACAACATCGGTGGGTTGTTGAAGCCCGGTGTGGTAGTCAATACCGGTAACTATCCTAATACGAAGCTGAAGTGGGAAAAGAGCCGTGACTATAACTTCGGTCTTGACCTTGGTTTCTGGAACAATCGGTTCGGCATCACTTACGAGTATTATCTGCGCTATAAGACCGACATGCTTTCAGACGCTCCCGACTATATGTATCCTCCTTCGACGGGTACAAACGGTGCTGTACCCTACATGAACTATGGTAAGGTAAAGGCTTGGGGATGGGATTTGACCCTCACTCATCGCAACTCGATTGGCAAGTTCCGCTACGATGCTTCGTTCATGTTGTCGCTTGGAAGAGACAAAGTGCTCGACTTCGGAGACGAAACCAATCAGTTGGAAAATCTCCGTCGTAAAGGCCATAGTGTCGGAACATCATGGATGTACGAATCGCTGGGCCTCTTCCAGACCCAGGAAGAAATTGACAACTGGAAGCTGAATCAGGATGGAAGCTACAATGGAAAGAACAAGACTGTGAAGCCCGGTGATATCAAGTATAAGGATCAGAACGATGACGGCGTACTCGATAAGAAGGATGAAGTGGCTTTCAAAAGCTCGGCTTATCCCGATTTCACGGGTAGTTTGAAACTGGGAGCCAGCTACAAGGGTGTGTTTGTCAATCTGATGTTCCAAGGAGTGGCCGGTTACAAGCAGTACATCACCGAGGCCTATACGCTCGAACGCAGCAGCTTGCAGCGTTTCCAGGACTATCATCTCACCGAAACCTGGACTCCGGAGAATCCCAATGCCGAGTATCCCCGTATCAAGTTGTCTACTTCCATTGATAACAACCGTCTGGCTTCTTCGTTCTGGTTGCGTGATAATAGTTTCATTCGTCTGAAGTCGCTCAACATCGGTTACAGTCTGCCGGCGTCTACCCTGAAGAGTCTGAAGCTCACTTCGCTCACGATTACCCTGATGGGTGGCAACCTGTTTACATGGAGCAAGCTGAAGCACATGGACCCCGAATCACGTCGCGGATACCCTATCCAGCGCACGTATGGTCTCAGTTGTAACATCGGTATTTAATCGTTTTACTCTAAATAATTGTACGACAATGAACAAAATACGAACATATTTACTGAATGCAGCCAGTCTGTTGACACTCGCAACGGGCTTTACCGGTTGCGACAACCTGTTTCACGACGCACCTGTAGACAAGTTGGCTGAGCCTAGTATATGGAAAAGTCCGTTGCTGCTCGATGAATATACGATGCCTTGGTATCGCAACATGCACACGGGCTTCAACATCTTCATGTCTACCAGTTGGCTGTTGCGTAGCATGTCACAGCCATTCCCGGCTTGGTACAGCGACCAGCTTACCTACTCAATGTCTACCTGGGGACGTACAGGATTTGCCGACGAGCAGGCTGGAAAAGAAACAGCCATCACCCGTACCGGCAGTAGTACGTGGGGCAGTTGCTACGAGATGATACAGCATATCAACCGTTTGCTGGCCAACCAGTCGGGGATAGTCGACGGAGCTTCCAAGCAACGCATCCTGGGTGAGGCTCATTTCTTCCGTGGCTACTATTATTATATGCTGTTGAGACGCTTCGGTGCGCCCATGCTTATCGACCATCTCTACGACCCACTTAATGATAACGAGAAGTTTCCTCGCTCGTCTTACGAGAAGATGGCAGAGTTTATTGCTTCCGAAGCACAACAGGCTGCCGACCTGTTACCCGCAAAGTACGAGTCGCAGGATGTGGGCCGTGTCACCAAGGGAGCTGCCATGATGCTCAAGGCTAAAGTCTATTTCTGGGTAGGTTCGCCGCAGTTCCAGAACAAGGACAAGGAATATTACGGATTTTCCGGCGACCGTTCCAAGGAAATGATGCAGAAGGCAGCCGCTGCCTACGAGCAGTTGGTGAAGTCGGGGCTTTACAGTCTCATGCCCGTCACAGGTAGTACGGAGACTGCTATTGCCGACAGCTACAACAAGATATTCCTGACCAAGAACAGCGCTGAGTCTATCATGGAAGTACACCACAGCGATGCCGGCATCGTAGAAGAGTTCGGGCATCGCCTGGATGAGGATGCCGCACCTCCTTTCCTCAATGGTACGCGTTGCGCCTATGTACCTACACAGAACCATGTCGACGAGTATGGCATGCGCGACGGGAAAACCTTAGACCCTCAACATCCTTTCGATAACCGCGACTATCGTTTTTATGCCAACATCTTGTACGATGGTTCGTCTTTCCGCAATCATGTGATGGATATCCATTACACGATGGATGGAAAGAAGAAAGTGGCAGGTGTCGACCTCACCAAGTACGGTACTGACCGCAATGCCGGCGTTACGCGCACAGGATATTACATGCGTAAGTTCCTCGACCCTACCACTTCGCTCTTCGGCGACAGCAAGTATGGCAGTAAGCAGAACTACATTATCTGGCGTTATGCAGAGGCATTGCTCGATTATGCCGAAGCATCCTTCCGCACAGGCAATACGACCTTGGCCCTCAATCTGGTCAATCAGGTGCGCAAGCGTGTACACATGTCCGAACTGACAGGTATCACGCTTGAGCAGATACTCAACGAGCGTCGTGTAGAGTTGGCTTTCGAGGAGACTACGTATTGGGATTATCTGCGTCTGGGTACAGCTGTTGACAAGCTCAACGGTGCGAATAATCCTTTGCGGGGTATGGAGATAGTAGAGGCTGCCGACGGCACAAAGACCTACAAGGTGTCCGACCTGAAGTCGCAAAAGACCGAGCGTGTGTTCAGGTCCAGCCAGAATTATTATCCTATTCCTTGGTCGGAAGTGCGCTATCATGGCTTCGACCAGAATGCCGACTGGAACGAGAAATAACCTGTTGGCTACATATTTACAATGCTTCCCCTTCTTGTCGATGACACAGGAAGGGGATTTTTTGTTGGGCGTCTTTCTGCCCTGTGTGTAGTGCAGAGGCTCGGCAGCATTGCTGCAGAGCCTTTTCAGCAGTCTTGCAGAGCCTAGGCAGCAATGCTGCCAAGGCCTTGCAGTTTTTTAAAGTTGATGAGTTTTTAGGTTTTCGAGTTTCCGGTTGTGTGCCAATAGTGGTTTTCCGCACATCATATAGAGAATGGAGTGGAGATAAAAGAGTGGGTTTTATTTTGAAATCAAGCCAACTTACATTAACTTTGTGTGCCGAATGCAGATGTATGTCGATGTGATATTGCCCCTGCCTCTGGAGGGATTTTTCACCTATTCCGTGCCTGAAGAATTAGCACAGCGAGTAGGTGAGGGAATACGTGTGCAAGTGCCGCTGGGCAAGAGCAAGCGATATACGGCGATGGTGGCGAAGGTCCACACGGTGAAACCCGACTTCGAGACGCGCCCTATCATAGCCGTTCTCGACGAATCAAGAATGCTGCTGCCACAACAGTTGAAGTTGTGGCAATGGATAGCCGACTATTATCTGTCACCGATAGGCGAAATTTACAAGGCTGCCCTGCCATCGGGGCTGAAAGCCGAAGATGGTTACCGGCCTAAGACAGAGGTATATGTGGGACTGGCCGAGAGTTATCGCTCGGAGCAAGCCCTGCATGTGGCCCTCAATATATTGGCTCGCGCCACCAAGCAGGCCCATGCCTTTGCGGTATTTCTGGCATTGAGTCACTGGGATTCGTTACAGGCTGAAACGCTTCGGCATCCGATAGTCGAGATTACGCGCGAAGAACTGATGAACGAGGCCCATGCCACGTTGGCCCATGTACGCGCACTCATAGACCGGAAGATACTCTATCTCTATGAGAAGGAAGTGGGCCGACTGAACAGCGGTGCTCGCCCTGCTCCGGAAAACATGAAGCCGCTCAACGAGACACAGACCGTGGCATACCGCGACATAGCCGCCCAGTTTGCAAAGCGACAGGTGGTCTTGCTGCATGGAGTGACGTCGAGCGGGAAGACCGAAATCTATATTCATCTGATACAAGAGGCCATCGACCGTGGCGAACAGGTGTTGTATCTGTTGCCGGAGATAGCTCTGACGGTGCAGATGACCGAAAGGCTGCAACGGGTTTTTGGTGGGCGATTGGGTATCTATCATAGTAAATACAGCGATGCCGAGCGTGTTGAGATTTGGCAGAAACAGCTTTCGGACCATCCCTATGACGTGGTTCTGGGAGCGCGTAGTGCCGTTTTCCTGCCGTTCCGGAGGTTGGGGCTTGTCATTATTGACGAAGAACACGAGACAAGTTTCAAACAGCAAGACCCTGCACCGCGCTACCATGCGCGCAGTGCAGCCATCGTCTTGGCACAGATGTACGGTGCGAAGACGCTGCTAGGCACTGCCACCCCCTCTATGGAGAGCTATTACAATGCCCAGATGGGCAAGTATGGGTTGGTAACGCTGCAAACACGCTATCAGGGAATACAGTTGCCTGAGATACAGGTGGTAGACGTGAAAGACCTACGACGGCGGAAAATCATGCGCGGCTCGTTCTCGCCCGCGCTGTTGAAGGCAATACGGGAGGCCCTGGAAGCCGACCAACAGGTGATACTGTTCCAAAACAGGCGTGGCTTTGCGCCGATGATAGAGTGCAAGGTGTGTGGATGGGTGCCTAAATGCAATAATTGTGACGTGTCGCTTACATTGCATAAGAACATGAACCAACTGACGTGCCACTATTGTGGATTTACCTATTCCGTACCCGATGCCTGTCCAAATTGCGGCAATACCGATTTGCATGGGCGCGGCTATGGCACAGAGAAGATAGAGAGTCTGATTAGTGAGGAGTTTCCGCAAGCCCGTGTGGCCCGTATGGACCTTGATACCACGCGCACGAAGAATGCCTACGAGCGCATCATACGCGAGTTTGCTGCGGGGCGCACCAATCTCCTGATAGGTACGCAGATGGTGACCAAGGGATTGGATTTCGACCGTGTCAGTGTGGTGGGAATTCTGGATGCCGACTCTATGCTGAACTATCCCGACTTCAGGGCCTACGAATATGCCTTCATGATGATGGCACAGGTGAGTGGAAGAGCGGGGCGCAAGGGAGCGCGTGGACGAGTGATTCTACAGACGAAGAATCCGGATTTGCCGGTCATCAATCAGGTGGTGCATCATGACTTTAACAGTTTCTATAAGGATTTGTTGGACGAGCGCCGTTTGTTCCGCTATCCTCCTTTCTTCCGTCTGGTGTATGTCTACCTGAAACATCGCAATGCCGATGTGGTGGAGTCGGCCGGACTGGAACTTGGTGGGCGCTTGCGCCAGTATTTCGGCGACCGGGTGTTAGGGCCTGATAAGCCGGCTGTAGCTCGCATCAAGCAACTTCATATTCGCAAGTTGATGCTGAAGCTGGAGAATGGTATCGACCAGAAGAAGGTGCGCGAGGTGTTGAGGTGGGTGCAAGGCGAACTGATGAAAGACAAACGCTATGCGCTCTTGCAGATATACTATGATGTAGACCCTATGTGAAAAGTCCATCGCTCAGACAGAGCAATGGACTTTTGCATAGTGAATAGTTGTGATATGATAGTTATAAATGATGAGAGTGCGAGGTTGGCTAGAAGTCTATATCTAGTCCGATACCGAATACCCGGTTGGTACGGGTGAAACTGTCAGTTCCGTAGAGCAAGCTCTGACCATTGCTTTGCGGTGTGGTGAGCAGAGCCTGGGTGGTCTGTAGAGCTGCTTTGACCTTTGTCTCGTCCATGCCCAGTGCACCGCCCAGCTTGCCAACGATGCCACCTGCCATATTTGAAAGGTTGTTGTAGTTGTTGGTGTTGCGCTTGTAGTGCTGGTAATTGGTTTGGAAGTAAGCAAGGTTCAGAGTCATCTTCTTATTGAGATGGATGCCCACGCCAAATCCGAAAGAGTAGCTGTTTACGTTGAAGCTGATATCTTCCATGTACGCATCTGTCATCTGATAGCGTGTCAGCTGCGTACCGCCACTTACGGTAAACGTCTTGTTGATGTCGTATTCTGCCCCGAAGAGATATTCGTTGGTATCGCCACCGAGCAATTTCTGCTTGTTGTTGTAGAGGTGGGCATTCTTATCGAAATAGTGATGCCAGCCTGCATTGAGACGCAGTGTGGGGATTACCGACCACTGAGCACCTACAGAGAGCAGCCCCGGAGTATCTTCTTCTACCGTATTGCCGTCTGCAAACTTGGCCAGCTGTGCCAGATTCTTGGCACTCTCGCTATTGGCCGATTTGTTCTTCAGGCGCATGCGGGTCTTGAATTCGTATTTGGCTGCAAAGTTGAAGTCGCCGGTCTTGTAGTCGATACCCAGGATAGGGGCGATTCCCCAGCCTGTTTGGTCGCAGTTGAGAGCCACGTCTTGTGTAGCGATGCCGAGCGCACCGAGGCTCGCACCTTTGATTTTATATTCTTTGGCCGATGCGGCGGCTGCACTGGCTGCTGCTGTATTGCCTGACTTTGCGTAGAGTTCGGCTGCTGCGGCATACTTGCCTGCGGCTTCAAATGCAGCTGCCGACTGAGCGGTAAAGGTGGTCGGAGCATTGACAAACTCGGTAGAGCCGGCTGTACGTACTTTGATATTCTTGACGTAGCCATAGTAGTTGGAATTGCCGTAGAGCAGACGGAGTCCGCCGTAGACGGAGAGGTTGTCATTAATTTTGTATGCTGTACCCAGGGTGAATCCAAAGTAATACTGGCGACCGCGCATGTAAGTGTCCATGTCGTATTGCTCGATGGTGGGCAGTCCGAGAGCACCCAAGCCAAGCTTGGTGGTCAGAGCGTCGAGATGGCCGGAGAGAAGTGGCAGCATGGCAACACTGCTTTCGAATGAGCCTAGACCTTGTGAGAATTCTGCCTTGCCACCTCCGCCGGTAACGGCAAAGTTGAACTGGAAGCTCCATTTGCCTTTGTTATAGGCTGCCTGTAGTGAGGGCAGGATGGGAGCGTCGGCAACACCTTTAAAAGTCTTTGTGGTTTTGCCCTCATTCTTAGCTCCGTATGCAAAGGCGTTGAAGCTCGATGTGACGCTTCTGGTTTGATGTGCGTTCTGCAAATTGATGGAGAGATGCCATCCGTCGTTTAGGAATGCTACACCGGCAGGATTGAAATAAGTACCATCAATGCCGATGGCTGCGTTGCGCGCAGGATTGCGCAGAAAGGCAACACTTTGATTGGTATTGGTCAATAGACCACCTGCCCAAGCAGACTGAGACGATAATAAAATTGCAAGAACAATTATGAATTTTAACTTATTCATCTTAAATAGTTGTAAAGTATATGTCTGCAAAGGTATAAAGAATGTTCTAAAAATCCTTTATGCGGTTTGTTTTATTTAGTTATGTTAACGTTGTAAACAAAAGAGTCTGCACAAATCTTTTTATTTGTGCAGACTCTTGGATATGCTGTGGATACAGGTTATGGTACACTCACGGCAGATATGCTATATAATATGGTATGCGCGAGAGGCTTATTCTGCAATAGCGGCAGTATCGGCAGCTGGCTTCGGCATGTCCTGGAGTTCTTTCTTGAGTTCCGGATAGGAGATGCGAGTGTGGTAAATGGATTTGAGTCGCTCGATGGCTACTTGCTTTGCCTGACTGATATCGCGGAAGGTAATGGGGCATTCGGTGAAGAATCCTTCGGCCACTTGGGCGTCGATGAGTCGGTTTACGAGTGCACTGATGCTCTCGGCTGTGTATTCGGGCAACGAACGCGAGGCCGCTTCGACGGTGTCGGCCATCATCAGAATGGCCTGTTCGCGCGTGAATGGGTTTGGTCCAGGATAAGTGAAGGCTTTCATGTCAATATCTTCGTCAGGATGAGTATTCTTGTAATTGACATAGAAATATTTGGCCACACCACAGCCATGATGCGTTACGATGAAGTCTTTGATGAATGATGGCAGGTTGTTCTTTTCTGCCATCTTGACTCCTTCGGGTACATGATTGATGATAATCTGTGCACTCTCTTTCGGAGTCATCTTGTCATGGGGATTCACACCGGCCTGGTTCTCGGTAAAGAAAACGGGATTTTCCATCTTCCCGATGTCGTGATAGAGCGCTCCGGTACGCACAAGCAAGCTGTTGGCACCAATCTTGTTGGCTATCTCGGCAGCCAGATTACCTACCGTGATGGAGTGTTGGAAAGTGCCGGGAGCAATCTCGCTCATGTCGCGTAAGAGTCCCTTGTTGGTATTGGATAGCTCGAAGAGCGTCACATCACTCGTAAATCCAAACGTCTTCTCGATGAGATACATCATCGGATAGGTGAGTAATAGGAAGATTCCGTTGGCGATGAAATGGATATACATATCTTGATTCAGCTTCGACATATCTTCGTTTTGCATCATCTGGAGGGCAAAGTAGACGATGAATGTACCGACGGTTACCAGCAGGGCCGTCTTGAAGAGCTGCGCACGCTTGGACAGTTCGCGCAGCGAATAGATGGCAATGAGGCCTGCTACTAATTGTATGATGATGAATTCGTACTGGTATTTTACCGCGGCAGCACTGATAAGAATCATCGTGCAGTGGGCTGTGAAGGCTGTTCGGGAATCCATAAACACCCGAATGAAGATAGGCACCATCGCAAAAGGCAGGATGTAGACGCTGAAGATGTTGTGGCTCATCATTAGGGATACAAGGATGGGGAAGATGGTGATGAGCGAATAGAGCATCATAATGCTTCGCTGGTCGCGGAAATAGTCGCGCCGGAAGAGAGCCAGATAGGTCGTGAAGAGCGTGATAAGCACAAAGACGAAGATACATTGTCCGATGGCTGTATAGGTCATTTCTTGCTCGCTGGCATTGCGTCGGGACATTTCGCGCTCGAAAGAGTTAAGCACCCGATAGGCATAGTCGTCTACAATCTCGCCGCGGTCGATGATTTTCTGTCCGCTCATCACCATTCCGCTGGCGATGGGAATACCGCTCAGCATGTCGTTCTTCTCTGTCTCGCTGCGTTCGCTGTCGTATTCCAGATTCGCGACAATGTAGTTGTTGAGATTCAGGCGTTGCAAGATAGGTCGCTGTAGAGCCAACTGTTCGTCTTGGAACAGTTGTTCATAGGCGGTCATGGTGGAGTAGATGCAGTTGATTTGTACACCTGTGGCTTTCTTTCCGCTGACGATTCTGAGGAGGTTGGTGGAGTCTTTTGCCAACACATTATACTCCGGCATCTTCATGATACCGGCCTGATAGAGTCTGTGCAGACGGTCCAGAATCAGCACTTTGTAATCATCAGTGAGTCCCGGTAAGCCATTGGCAAAGTCTTTGTTGAACTTAGCTACTTGCTGCTTTTCCACATAGCTGTTATAATTGTAGTAAGGCTGGAATAGCTGCATCATCGAGTCTTGCTCGGATTTCAGTATCTCGTCGGTCTTATAGATGGGGAAATCAAACTTGGCGATGAACGAGCCATACATCCAAGGCTTGCCCACATCGTAGCGGAAATGCTGTACTTCGTTGCGTGGCAAGAACCACACAATGGCTGCCACCGTGATGGATATGAGGGCTAGCCGGCTGAAAAGATTCCGCCAGTAATACTTTGATGTCTTGTCTGAATATCTCATTATAAACGGTGTTTATATCTATTACTATGCGAAAATACAAAAAAAGAACGGCATTACTGGAAAAAATATATTAATTTTGCAAGAAATATTGATATCTTATCTACATTTATCAAGGATGGCAGAAAGAAAAGTAAGGGTGCGTTTCGCGCCCAGTCCTACAGGAGCATTGCATATCGGCGGTGTACGCACGGCATTGTATAATTATCTCTTCGCACGCCAGCATGGTGGCGAACTCGTCTTCAGAATAGAGGATACAGACTCTCATCGGTTTGTTCCCGGAGCCGAAGAGTATATCATAGAATCCTTCCGTTGGTTGGGAATCCATTTCGACGAGGGTGTCAGTTTCGGTGGACAGCATGGTCCATATCGCCAAAGTGAGCGTCGGGAAATCTATAAGGAGTATGTCAAGCAGTTGCTCGACAACGGTAAAGCCTATATAGCTTTCGACACACCGGAGGAACTTGAGGCTAAACATCAGGAGATAGCCAACTTCCAATATGATGCACGTACGCGTATGCAGATGCGTAATTCGCTCACATTGTCGCAGGAAGAAGTAGACCAACTCATTGAGGACGGCAAGCAATACACCGTTCGTTTCAAGATTGAACCGGGCACAGACGTACATGTTCATGACCTGATTCGCGGTGAAGTGATCATCAAGAGCGACATCCTTGACGACAAAGTGCTTTATAAGAGTGCCGACGAATTACCTACTTATCATCTCGCCAACATCGTCGACGACCATCTGATGGAGATTACCCACGTCATCCGTGGCGAGGAGTGGTTGCCCAGTGCACCGCTTCATGTATTGTTGTACGAGGCTTTCGGATGGGCCGATACGATGCCGCAGTTTGCTCATTTGCCATTGCTGTTGAAGCCCGAAGGCAAAGGAAAGCTCAGCAAGCGCGACGGAGACCGTCTCGGTTTCCCCGTATTCCCATTGGAATGGCACGACCCAAAGACCGGAGAAGTGTCTTCCGGATACCGTGAGAGTGGCTATTTCCCCGAAGCAGTGGTCAACTTCCTGGCTTTGTTGGGATGGAATCCCGGTACAGAGCAAGAGCTGTTTACGCTTGACGAACTTGTTCAGGCGTTTGATATTACGAAGTGTTCCAAGAGTGGTGCTAAGTTCGATTACCAGAAAGGCATGTGGTTCAACCATGAGTATATCCTGCGTAAGAGCGATGACGAGATAGCCAAATTGTTTGCTCCGATTGTAGCCAATAATGGGGTAGAGGAGACGATGGAACGCGTTACTCAGGTGGTTCACATGATGAAAGACCGTGTGAGCTTCGTGAAAGAGTTGTGGCCCTTGTGTTCTTTCTTCTTCATCGCACCTACAGAGTACGATGAAAAGACGGCCCGTAAGCGTTGGAAAGAATATTCTGCCCAGCAAATGGCAGAACTGGCCGACGTGATTGAAGGCATTTCCGACTTCTCAATAGAGAATCAGGAAGCTGTAGTCTTCAAATGGGTGGAAGATAAGGAATATAAGTTGGGCGACGTGATGAATGCTTTCCGTCTGGCATTGGTGGGCATCGGCAAGGGTCCTGGCATGTTCGATATTACCGCATTCTTGGGTAAAGAGGAAACATTGACACGTCTTCGTCGCGCTATCGAAGTGTTAAAATAAGTCTGTATCGGTATCTAACAGGAAATTCCTCAGTCGTGTATCAAGTCATCATATACCTGTATCTGGTCGGGGTAGCTATTGCCAGCCTTTTCAATAAGAAGGTCAAGAAGATGTGGAAGGGCGAGCGTCAAGCCATTGCCCTGCTGCGTGAGCGAGTTGATCCTACGGCGAAGTATGTTTGGTTTCATGCAGCTTCGCTCGGCGAGTTCGAACAGGGACGCCCTTTAATGGAACGTATGCGCGAAGAACATCCTGAATATAAGATACTGCTTACATTTTTTTCTCCCTCCGGCTATGAGGTGCGAAAAGACTACGAGGGTGCAGATATCGTTTGCTATCTGCCCCTTGATACCATTCGCAATGCCCGTCGTTTCCTGCGGACGGTGCGTCCTGTCATGGCCTTTTTCATCAAATACGAATTTTGGTACAATTATCTGCACATCTTGAAACATCGAGGTGTGCCGGCATACAGCGTGTCAAGCATCTTCCACGAAGACCAAGTCTTCTTCAAATGGTATGGCCGTGGGTATGCCAATGTGCTGAAATGCTTCAAGCGTTTCTTTGTGCAGAACGATGAGAGTAAGGCTCTCTTGGCCCAGATAGGTATCACCGACGTCGATGTTGTGGGCGATACGCGTTTCGACCGTGTGCTCCAAATCAAGGAAGCCAGCAAGCGTCTGCCGCTGGTTGAGGCTTTCAAGCAGGACCGCCCTGTATTTGTTGTCGGATCCAGTTGGTCTCCCGACGAAGAAATATTCATTCCTTATTTCAATGAACATAAGGAGTGGAAACTGATTATTGCACCCCATGTGATAGGCGAAGACCACTTGAAGCAAATTCTTTCCCGCCTCAATCTCAAAGCCGTTCGCTATACCCAGGCCACTCCTGAAGAAGCTGCCGCTGCCGAATGTCTCATTATCGATTGTTTCGGTTTGCTGTCGTCCATCTATCATTATGGCGAAGTGTCGTATGTAGGTGGTGGCTTTGGTGTGGGCATCCACAATGTTTTGGAGGCTGCCGTGTGGAATATCCCTGTGATATTCGGTCCTAACAACAAGCATTTCCAGGAAGCCCAGGGCCTTTTGGCAGCCCGTGGAGGCTTCGAAATTTCCAATGCTGCCGACTTCAATAGTTTGATGTCACAGTTAGCCCAAACCGATTTCCTTCAAAAGAGCGGTGATGCTGCCGGCCTGTTTGTTGCCGGTTTCACGGGTGCTACCGGTAAGGTACTCAGCCATTTGTAGGCCTGTCGTTTGGGTATACTTGGACAATACGATAACTTATAAACCCAAAATCATGTTTAAATTCAGCAGGATACTATTTGTACTATTATTACTAGTCACAGTCTCAGCGGTTCGTGCGCAGCTCATCCCACAACCCTCCAGCGTGCAATGGGGACAAGGAGGCTATACACTCACCTCTGGAACGACCATCAGTTGCGATAATGCTTCGTTGCGTCCGGCAGCAGCCTATCTGTCAAAACTGTTGGCTACGCCTACCGGTTTCCCCTTCCGTCAAAAACAGCGTAAGGGTTCTATCCGCCTTATGTTGACAAATACGGGCATCAGCGGCAGCTATCAACTGTCGGCAAATGCACGCGGTATCACCATTAAGGGGGCTGACTATCGGGGGGTGGTGAATGGTATTGCCACGCTTAGGCAGTTGCTTCCCACGCAGATAGAGTCGCGTGGAGTCGTGAAACGCGTGTGGACTGTGCCGGCAGTGACCATCACCGATACGCCCAAATATTCTTGGCGCGGTATGGAACTGGACTGCTCACGCCACTTCTTTACGCGCGATGAGGTCATGGAATTGCTCGATGTGCTGGCACTTTACAAGATAAACAAGTTTCACTGGCACTTGACCGACGACCAAGGATGGCGCATCGAAATCAAGAAATATCCGTTGCTGACCCAGAACGGTGCTTGGCGCACCTTTAATAATCAAGACACAGTCTGCATTAATCGTGCCCGCGAAGAGGATAATCCTGCCATGATTCCGGCTGCCAAGAATGTGCGTAGCGACGGCAAATACGGTGGCTTCTACACGCAAGACGACATTCGTGCCATAGTATCCTATGCCCGCGACCGCGGCATCGATGTGATTCCGGAAATCGACATGCCCGGCCATAGTCTGGCAGCCATTGCCAATTACAAAGGGCTTTCGTGTTTCGAGCAGACCGGTTGGGGCAAGTTGTTCACCACGCCGATGTGTCCCGGCAAAGACCGTATGCTCGATTTTTGCAAGGATATATGGCGCGAAGTATTCTCACTCTTCCCCAGCGAATATGTGCATATAGGTGGTGACGAGGTCGACCATAAGAATTGGAAGACCTGTCCCGACTGTCAGCGCCGCATCAAAGACCACCATCTGAAAGACGAACACGGACTACAGGCCTGGTTCTTGCACGAGATGGAGAAGTTTATCAACGCCAACGGGCGCAAGATGATAGGCTGGGACGAGATTATCGAGGGTGGACTTTCGGCCACTTCTACGGTGATGTGGTGGCGCAACTGGAAGCCTACAGCTCCGCAACAGGCCACGGCTCACGGCAATTCCGTGATTCTTACGCCGAACACGGAGTTCTATCTTGATTACGATGAAGATGCTTCCAGTCTGCAGAAAATATATGGTTACAACATGTGTCCACGTGGTGTGACGGAGGAAAACAGCCGTCTGATACTTGGTGTGCAGGGCAACCTGTGGACCGAATGGGTGCCCACGCGCGAGCGGATGTACTTCCAGGCATTCCCCCGAATGCTGGCTGTGGCCGAGTTGGGATGGAATGGTACGGGTAAGGATTGGGATGGTTTCAACCGTCGGGTGACAGCTCATTACTCCCGTTTGCAGCAGTTGGGCGTGACCTATCGCATTCCTGAACTCACAGGATTCAACCGCGTGAATGTATTTACCGACGAAGCCACGGTAAAGGTGGCTTGCCAAGACCCCTCTGCTGTGATTCGCTACACCACCGATGGCAGTATTCCGCAAGCCTCTTCGCAGCGTTATACCGAGCCGCTGCGCATAGCTTCTACCACCGATTTCGCCTTCCGCCTCTTCGGTGTCGATGGTCGTAAAGACAATACTGCGCGTTTCCGTTATGTGAAAGAAGATTTTGCCCCGGCTGTATCTGTAAAAGATACGAAAGTCGGACTGCAAGCTGTATGGCATGAATATGCAGGACCTAACTGTACGGATATAGAGAAAGCTCCGGTCAATACCACCTATACGATAGACGAGGTGTCGATTCCGAAAGAGGTGAGTGGCAATATCGGTTTGATTATAACAGGGTATATCGACGTTCCCGAAGACGGTATCTATACGTTCGCCCTGCTGTCCGACGACGGCAGTTGGCTGAAGATAGACGGACAGATGGTCGTTGACAACGACGGCGAGCATTCGCCCCGTGAAATCAAGGGACAACATGCCATGCGCAAAGGGCTGCATCCGTTGGAGGTAAGATTCTTCGATCATAACGGCGGACAGCTGAGACTCAAGGTCTCCGGTGGCGGACAAGTGAGCTATCGACACTAGTTTCTATATGTAAGTGCGACTATACGGGTCGGCCTGTGGAAGTGTTTCCGCAGGTCGGCCTGTCTGTTTTGATTCGTATGCCCATCGACTTCCCAGCCCGTCACTGCTTCAATTATCATAGCTTAGCGATTAACTGCTGTCTGTTATACGCCATTTAAGGAAACAGCTCGTCTGACAGTATCTTGTCAACTCACCAAACTCAAAAAACTGCAGAGGCTTGGCAGTAGTGCTGCAAAGGCTCGACAGCACTGCTGCAAGGTGCGTGCAGCGACGCTGCAAAGCCTTTGCAGTAAAACGATGGTGAATATTTGGGTATTCCATACTTATTTATTACTTTTGCTTAGTAATCGCATGGAGCGAATGAGACTATAAAACCTATGAAATCAATTAGAGAAATATACAAGATTGGAATAGGTCCTTCGAGCAGTCATACGATGGGACCTCACAGGGCTTCCAAGATGTTTGTGGAACGCCATGAAAACGCAACTCGCTTTGAAGTAACCCTTTATGGCAGCCTTGCTGCGACCGGTAAAGGACACATGACCGACATAGCCATCGAGGAGGTGCTTACTCCTGTTGCCCCCGTGACTATCCATTGGCAGCCGACAGTCTTCCTGCCTTATCATCCGAACGGCATGAAGTTTGCAGCTTTTGATACTGAAGGAAGGGTGATGGAAGAGTGGACGGTGTATAGCATAGGTGGTGGAAACCTGTCTGAAGGAATAGAAGACACACTGGCCGATACTGCTGACACCTACCAGCTGAACACACTCACAGAGATTCAGGCGTGGTGCGAGAACCACGGTATGAGCTTCTGGGAGTATGTGGAGCATTGCGAAGGCAAGGATATATGGGAGTTTCTGGCCGAGGTTTGGCAGGTGATGGAAGATGCTGTGAGGCGTGGAATCGAGACCGAAGGTGTGTTGCCGGGCGTGCTTCATCTGCCGCGTAAGGCTTCTACCTACTACGTGAAGGCTCAAGGTTTCCGACAGTCGTTGCAGTCGCGTGGACTGGTCTATGCCTACGCATTGGCCGTGAGCGAGGAGAATGCGTCGGGTGGAACGGTGGTCACAGCGCCCACCTGTGGTGCTTGCGGAGTCATTCCTGCGGTGCTTTATCATCTGCGCCATGCCCACAATTTCAGCGAGACAAAGATTCTGCATGCCTTGGCTACGGCCGGCTTGTTTGGCAATATCGTGAAGCAGAACGCCTCTATATCGGGTGCCGATGTGGGATGTCAGGGTGAGGTCGGGGTGGCTTGCGCCATGGCTTCGGCTGCTTCATGCCAGTTGTTTGGCGGTACTCCGGCGCAAGTAGAGTATGCAGCCGAGATGGGACTGGAACATCACTTGGGCATGACCTGCGACCCTGTATGCGGACTGGTACAGATTCCGTGTATCGAACGTAATGCTTTTGCCGCTGCCCGTGCCCTCGATGCCAATCTCTATTCCACATTCTCTGATGGCAAGCACCGTGTTTCGTTCGACCATGTGGTAGAGGTGATGAAGCAAACCGGTCATGACCTGCCGTCGGTATATAAGGAAACGAGCGAGGGCGGATTGGCCAGGGCGTATCGTAGGAATTAGAAACCTCAGCCCCAATCTCTCTCCCAAGAAGGGGAGTGCAAAAACAGATTGCTGAAAACAAGCTCCTGCCGACTCTCCCCTCTTTGGGAAGGGTGGGGGAGGTTAACATAGAGACTCATGACTTTACAGGAAATACTGAATCATCGAAGGGCCGTTCGCCATTATGACCCTGCGCAACCGCTCGACGTAGAGCGTGTACGCCAATGTATAGAAATGGCTACGCTAGCACCCACCAGTTCCAATATGCAACTGTGGGAAGCCTATCATGTAACGGATAAAGAAATGCTGAAACGGCTGGCGCATGCCTGTCTGGACCAGCTGACGGCTACAACGGCCCAGCAGATGGTGGTGTTTGTGACGCGGCAGGATTTATATAAGAAACATGCCAAGGCCAATCTGGACTTCGCTACGGAAGACGTGAAGCGTAATAGTCCGGCAGAGAAGCACGAGAAGCGTACCAAGCGTTGGGAATTGTATTATGGCAAGTTGATGCCTTTCCAGTATGCCCGCTGTATGGGAATGTTGGGACTGCTCCGCAAGCTGTTGGCACAAACCATCGGATTGTTCCGCCCCATCGTTCGCCAGGTGAGCGAGCAAGATGTCAGGGTGGTTGTCCATAAGAGTTGTGCACTGGCTGTCCAGACTTTCATGTTGGGCATGAGCGAGGCCGGCTACGACACTTGCCCGGTCGAAGGCTTTGACAGTGCGCTTGTCAAGAAAGCCCTGCGCTTGCCCTGTGGTACGGAGGTGAATATGATTATAACCTGTGGTATGCGTCTGCCCGACGGTGTATGGGGTGAGCGTTTCCGCCTGCCTTTCGACCAGCAGTATCATCGTGTCTGACCAATAGGCTGGCGGTGCTGTCTGTGCTTAGCCGTGAAGAAGGGGTTCAGTCTTCTTTCGCATTCTTATTTTCACATTCCCTCCTGTCGTTGGTATTGGCAGGAACGACTTTGCCATCGCTATGCTTTGCCTTGTAGGCAAGGCACTGTTGGAATTGGAAAATATATAGATGTTCTTTTTGGGAAGCAACTGGGCGTATAAAAGGAAGAAAAGCTAAATAGATGGTAAATATGTCTGAACAGGATATTGTATTTCCCTTTTTAATGCTATTTTTGTATTCAGATAAGAGTATATGAGAAGCGAAATGGGACAAAAAAGCAGAGTGAGAGACCTCAGACAGGCAGTTGCAGATGTTCAGGATGAATCGACTATAGAAATAGGATATTCCGATTCGGACATTATGCTGATAGATAATATACGCGCTCTGTCTGAACCCGACCCCATACGGGTCGATATGAATGCTATTGCCTTTTGCAAGCAGGGACGCATGCAGGGACTACTGGACGGTGTACCCGTGACAATCGGGAGGGGAGAAGCGATAATCTGTGCTCCCAATGCGATGATAGACAATGTCATGGTGAGTCCTGATTTTGAGTGTGCCGCCCTGTGTATCACGACCAATGGGTTGCGCAACATCCTGCATAGCAACATGAACGTATGGACACAGGCTGTCTACGTGAACAGGATTTCCAAGGTGAAGCTGAGCGAGCAAGACGATATGTTCTATCAGCAATTCTACAATCTGTTGGGACTTTGCATAGATGCAGGTGCGCAGAGTACGGCATGGAAACCGTTCAGGGGCGAACTGGTGCAGACACTTATCAAGTGTGCGCTGCTCGGACTATGCACGTTGCTTACCAGCAGTATGGATAACGTGCCTGAAAAACATCAGGCTACCGACAGTATCTTCAGTCGTTTTATCTCTCTCTTGCAGAATAGTGAGATAAAGCATCGGCCGGTAGAGGAGTATGCCCAGGAACTGTTTATCAGTCCGAAGTATCTGACGGTAATCTGTAAGAAGCAATCTGGTAAGACGGCAAACGACTGGATACGGGAATATACGCTGGCCGATATTAATTATTATCTGCGTTCGACAGACTTCTCGGCAAAAGAGATTGCTCATAAGACGGGTTTTCTCAATGTCTCATTCTTTGGGAAATACGTGAAAGAGCATTGTGGAATGCCACCTATGAAGTATCGGGAAATGTTGCGGAAAACATGATTCTGAACGGCTAACGTATATCGGTAGCTTCCGCAAATATACCTGTAGACGTAGGCAGAAAGCTATCAATGAGTGGCTGAAAACAAAAAAATAGCGGTCTGAATGAAAAAACTTTCATAAAAAGTTGGCAGTATACAAAAAGTGTTCTACCTTTGCAATCGCTTTACAAGAGTAAGGGCGTTTAGCTCAGCTGGTTTAGAGCATCTGCCTTACAAGCAGAGGGTCGGCGGTTCGAATCCGTCAACGCCCACACAAGAATCCCTGCGGTACATTGTTATCGTAGGGATTTTTCCTTTTATAGGGATTTCATCTGCGTGAACTCTAAAATGCGTTAATTTAGTGACAGATACGATGTTGTTGGGCTTTTTTATATTATTTTTGCGTTTGTAATTAACATAACCTTATTTAATCATGTTGGAATTTGACGCTGATGCAATGCTCTCGATAGCGTTGAGGCATGACGAAAGAAAAGCTTTCGACATCATCTTTACACGCTATTATTCACGAGTGAAGCAATTTGTTCGTGGGTTTTGCGGCGACGAATACGAGGCGGAGAATATTACACAGGATATCTTCATGAAACTGTGGGTGCAGCGTGACAGGATTCCTGCTATCGAAACACTCGATGCCTATGTCTACATGATGGCCAAAAACGCAGCTCTCAATGCTTTGAAACGTATGGTAAGGGAACGCCGGGGCATGGCAGAAAGTATGGAAGTCGCAGATAAGGCGAATATGGAAGAGGCATTGTACAGTAAAGAACTGATGGAGATAGTCCATCGGCATATAGAGCAAATGCCACCACAGCGGCGTAGGGTATTCACGATGAGTCGTATAGATGGACTGAAGAATGAAGAGATTGCCGAGCGTTTGAATATCAGTAAGCGCACCGTAGAAACTCATATTTCCGCTGCTTTGAGCGAATTAAGACGATTAATGTTGTTGGCTGTGGTCGAGATACTGGTGCATCATCTGTTGAATTAGGTATTTAAGGTATTTTAACTACGTGCGTTCCGTGTTTGCATTGTCTTTTCAGCAAACAACGAAACCATGGATAAGCAATCAGCATATCAAATAATTAGATTATTCATCGACGGACTCATTGAGCGTCGCCACGTGTTGAGCGTGGCCCGCTGGATAGCAAATGGTGAAGATGATGAGTCCAAGGAAGCTGCTTTCAAGTCAGTTTGGGAAGAACCGGTAGCCGAGGATGATGCAAAACTTTCTCAGGCACTAGAACAGTTCAGAGCCAATCGGGATGCCTATGAAGACGCCCTGAAAACAAAGAAATTGCGTCTCCGCGTCATGAAATATGCGGCTTTGTTTATTCTTCCCCTTGCACTGGGAGCTTCCGTATGGTTTTTAGCCTCGTCCTATTATGCCCGTTCGAGCGAAATGGTACAGTGTTATGTGGCTAATGGTACTACTGATAGTCTGCTGCTCTCTGATGGCACGAAGGTAAGGCTCAATGCCGGTTCTACCATCTTCTATCCTAAGTCGTTCAACAGCTATGCTTCCAAGCGTGAAGTCTATCTGGAAGGTGAGGCGCATTTTGATGTGTCAAAAGACACCGGACATCCTTTTGTCGTGCATGCGGGCAATCTCAGCATCAAAGTACTCGGCACTCATTTCAACGTGAAGGCTTATCCCAATGACGAAATGATTACTACGACTCTGGAAGAAGGACGGGTGAAGGTGATGGGTATGAGCCGTTCGGCAGTGTTAGAGCCTAATGAGCAGTTGCTCTACAATCGTTTCAGTGGCACGATGCGTAAACTTTCGGTCGATAGCGAAAAATACAAAGTGTGGATGAATGGCGGTCTTAACTTTGAACAGCAGCCTTTACGTAGTATACTTACAGAACTCGGACGTAGGTACAACGTTACGTTCAATGTTGCGCCATCGGTCGATATGAGGCGGGCTTACACCATGAATTTCAAGAACGATGAGAGCATAGACGACGTCATGACGGTACTCACGAAAATATCTGGTAATTTAGTATTTTATCATAATCAACAATCTATAACCCTCAGCACAAAGAAAGGAGGTCGCCGATAGAAAAAGAAAAACCTAAAATAACCTATCCTACTATTAACAGTAAGTTACTCCCCCTATCAAATTTTATCTGATACTACATCATGAAACAATTAATTAAAAAATGTACAAGGTCAATAATGGCAAGACCGAAAATCGTTTCCGTAGCTGCCTTATTGATTCTATCATCGTCTGTCTGGAGTCAAAACCAGAAGATAAAGTTGCAGGAAAAGAAGCCGACCATGAAAAGTCTGATTACTGCAATCGAAAAACAAACAGCCAAATCAGTAGATTACGAACAGAATACAATCAATCTGAAGAAAACAGTCAATGTTAGTTCGCAAGACATTACGCTGTCCGATTTGTTAAAGGAAATGCTCCACGGCTCGAATCTGGAGTATACCATTACCGACAGGCATGTCATTATTATGCCTAAAAACAAGCAGAAAGAACACGCCGAAGCCGTTTCACAGGTTGCTGGTAAGGTGGCAGGGCAGGTAGTAGATGCCAATGGCGAACCGCTCCCAGGCGTGTCTGTAAGAGTGAAAGGTTCGAAGCGTGCCACTGTGACCGATATTGATGGTAATTTTACAATTAATGCCGGGTCGGCCGATGTGCTGGAACTTACCTATGTAGGTTTTGCTACCCGTGAGGTGAAAGCATCGAACGTAGGTCACCAACTTACCCTTACAGAAGATTCTAAAGTTCTCAACGAAGTTGTCGTGACGGCCTTGGGTATCAAGCGTGCAGAGAAAGCGTTGAGCTATAATGTGCAGAAAGTGTCGAGCGAAGAGCTCACCCGTAACAAGGATGCCAACTTTGTCAACTCACTGAATGGTAAGGTAGCCGGTGTCAGCATTGCAAAAAGCGGCAGCGGTGTGGGTGGTGCTACCCGTGTTATCATGCGTGGTGCCAAGTCGATTGAGGGCGACAACAATGTACTCTACGTCATCGACGGTATGCCTCTGTTCAATTTCAGTGGTGGAAAGGACAGTGGTATCATGGGCGAGGGACGTGTGAGCAGTGAAGGCATTGCTGACTTCAACCCGGAGGATATTGAGAGTATCAATGTCTTGGCAGGTCCTTCGGCAGCTGCTCTCTATGGTAGTAATGCCGCCAATGGTGCGATTCTCATCACCACGAAGAAGGGAAAGGAAGGCCGTCTGGAAATCGCATTCTCTTCATCGGCCGATTTCAGTCGTCCGTTTATGATGCCGGAGTTCCAGAATACTTATGGCAATAAGGCTGGTTCTTACGAAAGTTGGGGCGAGAAACTGGCCAAGCCGAGTAGCTATGACCCTGCGAAAGACTTCTTCCGCACAGGAACGAACTTTATCAATGCGCTGACCATTAACACCGGAAATGAGTTCAACCAGACTTTTGCGTCTATTGCTTCTACCAATTCCAAGGGTATAGTGCCCAATAATACCTACGACAGGTATAACTTCACCATCCGTAACACGTCGAAACTTTTCAAGGGAAAAGTACAGCTTGACTTAGGAGCTTCCTACGTAAAGCAGAAAGACAACAACATGGTTTCGCAAGGTGAATATTGGAATCCAATAGTGGCAGCCTATCTCTTCCCCCGTGGAGAGTCGTTCGAAGATATTAAAACATTTGAGCGTTTTGATAATGTACGCAATTTCCCACTTCAGTATTGGCCGATAAAAGAAGGGCGTTTCGCCAATCAGAACCCTTACTGGACAGCTTACCGCAACTTAGCTCCCGACAATAAGGATCGATACATGTTCAACGCAGGGCTTACGTATAACATCTTCGATTGGTTGAGCGTGGCTGGTCGTGTGCGTTTCGACAAGTCGTTTATGACCAGTGAGCGCAAGGTGTATGCTTCATCCTACGAATATTTTGCCAAAGCCAAAGGCTTCTATGAGTATTACAATTACAAGGACCATCAGACCTATATCGACGCCATTGCCAATATCAACAAGCGTTTCGGCGACTTTAGCTTGGCGGCCAACTTAGGTTATAGCTATTCTGATTACGGTTCGCTCACACGTGGCTATGGTGGCAACTTGGTATTGGTACCGAATAAGTTCTCTGTGACCAACATTGACCCTTCTGACAGCAAGACCCGTGAATCGGGTGGCGACTCCAAAGTACGCAATGTGGCAGCTTTTGCCAGTGCCGAATTGGGTTGGAAAAGTATGGTTTACTTGACATTGACCGGACGTAATGACTGGAATTCACGCCTTGTCAACTCTTCCGAGGAATCATTCTTCTATCCGTCTGTAGGTTTATCTGGTATTGTTTCCGAAATGGTGAAGCTGCCATCTTTCATTTCTTTCCTCAAAGTGAGAGGTTCATACACAGAAGTAGGCTCTCCCGTTTCTAAGTCGGGAATGACTCCCGGCACTATTACGACTCCTATTGTCGGCGGTAGCTTGAATTCTACCAATATTTATCCATTTACCGATTATAAGGCCGAGCGTACCAAGTCTTATGAGTTAGGTTTGACAGCGCGCTTCTTCAAGAAGCTGTCGTTGGAACTTACATGGTATAAATCTAACACTTATAACCAGACATTTATCGGCGAATTGCCCGAAAGCTCTGGTTACAAAGCCGTTTACTTGCAGGCTGGTAATGTAGAAAACCGTGGTATGGAAATGACTCTTGGTTACAACGATAACTTCGGTGGCTTACAGTGGAACTCATCGTTGACCTATTCAAAGAATGTGAACGAAATCAAGGAGATGGTCAAGGATTATCATCATCCCAAGAGTCCGAAACCAATTAACATTCCTGAAGTGCAGAAAGACAATGGACGTGTGATACTAAAAGTCGGTGGAACTATCAATGATATCTATGCCAATAAGGTTTTGGCTAAAGACAATCAGGGCTATGTCAACGTGACACCTTCAGGCGGTATTGGTCTGGAAACGGTTACCCCCATCTACTTAGGCAAGACAACACCCGATTTTACAATGGGGTGGAACAACGCTTTCAGCTATAAGAATTTTGGTCTTAGTTTCTTGTTTAATGCCCGTTTTGGTGGTGTTGTCACCTCTTCTACCCAGGCTTTGCTCGATCGTTTCGGCGTCTCAAAGTCTTCTGCCGATGCTCGTGAAGCCGGTGGTGTGATGATTCCTAATCAAGGACTCTTCGATGCTAAGAAGTATTATACGCTGATAGCTACAGGAGAAACAGGTCTGGCCGGTTACTATACCTATAGTGCCACCAACGTTCGTTTGCAGGAATTGACCGTAAGTTATAAATTCAATCCTAGTTGGTTCAACCATGTGCTGCGCGATTTGACATTGTCGTTTGTAGCTACCAATCCATTGATGATTTATTGCAAAGCTCCTTTCGATCCGGAGTTGACTTCTTCTACCGGCACTTATGGACAGGGCAACGACTATTTCATGCAACCCAGTCTGAAAAGTTATGGATTCAGTGTCAAGTTTAAATTCTGAAAACGATGAAAAAGAAAAGATATCAATATATACTAGGTGTATTTGTTCTGTCACTGTTAGCAGCTTGTGACTTTCAGAAAATCAACACCAATGAGTTTGAAATGCTTCCCGAAGAGGGGTTGATGGATGGTATTAGCATCGGAGGCCCTATTACTGCCATGCAGAAATGTGTGGTACCACTGGGTACACAAGCCGATGGAACCAATGTTGTCAATCGCTATCAGACAGCTTATAACTTGGCTGCCGACTGCTGGAGCGGTTACTTCGGACAAAATAATAACTGGGGAGGAACTAATAACCTGAATTACTTCCTGAAAGACGGTTGGATTTCTTCGTCTTATACGGAGGCTTACTCAACGATGGTTCCTTTGTGGCAGGAGGTTAAAAGTAAGACGGAGACTACTTATCCAGAGGCTTTTGCCTTAGCCCAGATTATCAAGATATCAGCTTGGCACAAAGCTACCGATATGTTTGGTCCTATACCTTACAAGGAAGCTGGTAAAGGCTTGATTACCGTACCCTACGACAGTCAGGAGGAAGTCTATAAGACGATGTTTGCTGAGCTGACGACTTCAATCGCTGTGTTGTCTAAGTATCTGGAACAGGGAACTACGACCTTGTTGGCCGATGCCGATGCTGTTTATAGCGGTGATGTTAGGAAATGGATAGTCTATGCCAATTCGTTGATGTTGCGTTTAGCCATGCGTGTGTACTATGCAGATAGCAATTTGTCGCAG
This sequence comes from Prevotella mikamonis, assembly GCF_055381405.1. Lineage (NCBI taxonomy): Bacteria > Pseudomonadati > Bacteroidota > Bacteroidia > Bacteroidales > Prevotellaceae > Prevotella > Prevotella mikamonis. The sequence continues at coordinate 1,573,198 of NZ_AP035785.1, read as the reverse complement.
AAATATGCCCTCCAGGCTGTCAACAATCCTTATGGGGTGATGAAGAACATGGCTGATGAAGCCAAGATGGAGAAGGGGGCTGGTCTTGTTTTCAAGAACAATTTTGATGATTTGATTAACCAGTACAACGAATGTCGCATGGGTTCATCAATCTTGGCTTACATGGCTGGATATGAAGATCCGCGTTTGCCCAAATACTTCACTACGTCTAAGAACGCTAAGTCTGTGGAAGTGGGTGACTATGGCAGATTCTTTGCTGTGCCGACAGGACATGACAAAGGTCCTAACTTTACATTCAGAGATGCTTCAAGACCTAATATCAAGAACGCTACTCCTACCTATTGGATGCGTGCTTCTGAAGTATATTTCCTCTTGGCTGAGGCCGCTTTGCGCAAATGGCCTGTAGGTGGTACTGCCAAAGACTTTTATAAGAAAGGTATTGCTATGTCTTTTGAGGAGAATGGCATATCGACCTCTGAAGTGGAAGAGTATATGGAGTCTGATTATACACCGCTTGAATATACGCTGAATATTTACGATCCGAGAGTAAACGTTTCAGAAAAGTCGCCTACGGATGCTACCGTTAGTTGGGGTGGAAGCATGGAACAACAGCTCGAAAAGATTATCATTCAGAAGTGGATTGCCCTCTATCCGAATGGTCAGGAAGCGTGGAGTGAATATCGTCGCACGGGATATCCGAAGCTGCATAAGGTTATCAAAAACTTTAGCAATGGCGAAGTGGATTCCCAAAAAGGTATACGCCGCATGCGCTATCCAGCTAATAAAGCTACTTCGCAAGAAGAAATAGAGAACCTTGACAAAGCCCGCAAACTGTTGCGTGATGGTCAGGATAAGGCCGGAACACGTCTGTGGTGGGACAATAAAAAGGATATTTAAAATGTAATGACAATGAAAAACTTCAAATATTATACACTACTCCTTACCTTGTCGGTTGGATTTGCGCTTACATCTTGTTCTGGTATGACAGACGTTGAGGCACAGGAGTTCGACCACATTGGTGGATACAACACACTCAATAATGAGAAAAGCGAGAAATACTATGCTGACTTGCGTGCTTACAAGCAGTCGGCAGTGAACTATGGTCGCCCTGTAGCCTTTGGTTGGTATTCCAACTGGTCTCCGGCTGGTACTTATCGCCGTGGCTATCTCTCGTCAATGCCCGACAGTATGGATATCGTTTCGATGTGGAGTGGAGCACCCAGTCGTTATGAACTGACGCCAGAACAGAAAGCTGATAAGGAATTTGTGCAGAAAGTTAAAGGGACCAAACTTCTGGAAGTGACACTTTTGTCGTATATCGGTAAGGGTAGAACACCCGCATCTGTCTATGAAGAAGTAGAGAAGCGTGCCGAAAAAGAGGGATGGGCCAAAGATGCACAGCGATTGAGCCGTGAAAAGATATTGGCTCGATGGAAATTTTGGGGCTTCGATGGTAAGGTTGGCTCTGAAAGTCATAAGCAGGCGCTGTCTAAATTTGCCAAAGCACTCTGCGACTCCTTGGAGGCGAACGACTGGGATGGATATGATATTGACTGGGAGATTGGCAGTGGTGTGTTCGATATGGATGGCACATTGTCTACCGACGAGCAGTTGGTATTCCTCATCAAGGAGATGAATAAGTATATCGGTCCTAAGAGCGATCCCGAAGGAAAGGGGCATAAGCTGATTTGTATTGACGGACATTTCGATGATTTGACAGATGTGCTGGACGGATATGTAGATTACTGGATTGCTCAGTCTTACGGGTATTTGCCACGATTGGAATATGTAGACTTCGATCCGCGCAAACTCATTATCACGGAAAACTTCGAGTTGTCTTTCGGTAAGGGAGGGTATCTGTTGCAACAGGCAGCCGCTATGCCCTTAGATAGTTATAAAGGTGGTGTAGGAGCTTATCGCTTCGACAACGACTATGACAATACACCTAGCTACAAGTGGATGCGTAAGGCCATTCAAATTAACCAACAGGTGTTTAATGACTGGAAAGCTCAGCAGAAAGGACAGGGCAAAAAGTGAATGGTGTAAGCAAAAATATCAATCATCTTTATTTAAATGAAACATAAAATGAAAAAACACATATTCAAGTATATGGCGGCGGCGCTTACACTTGCTTTGGTTGCAGCCTGCAATGACAGTGAGAGCGATTTGCTGAAGCCCAAGGTGTATTTTGAAAACAAAGAACACAGTGTGGAACTGAAGGAAGGACGGGAAACGATGGACGTGGAACTCACGTCACGTCTCTCCAATGCCCACTCTTCAGAAGTCAATGTGGCTTATGCCATTGCTGATTCTTCTGTTGTAAAAGAGTATAATGCCAAGTATGGTACAGACTATTTGCCCTTTGACGCGGCAAATGCTAAAATAGATCAGTCAACGGCTACGATAGAGAAAGGTGGCATTTATGCCGGAAAGGTGAAACTGACACTTTCTAATCTAGGCAAGCTGAAGGATGGTAAGTCCTATGTCTTGCCAGTGAAACTGAGTTCGGGTGATGTTCCGGCTATATCGGGTACGGATATTGAGTATGTCATCGTGGCCAAACCACTCAGAGTGACTACGGCTGGTGCATTCTCATCGCATTTCATTTCTGTGAAATTCCCTACCGGAACTTTCTTCAAGTCGTTTACTTATGAGGCTTTGATCTATGCTAAGGACTTCGGTACGAGTAATACGATTCTTGGAACGGAGGGAGTGATGATTCTCCGCATAGGTGACACTGGTGGTGGAATAGCTCGTGGTATTTTGCAGGTAGCTGGTCGCCAGCACTATGAGGCTCCGGATGTATTGCAGTTGAATAAATGGTATCATGTGGCTCTGACATTCGACAGCAATTCCGGTAAGACAGTCATGTATGTCAATGGTACGAAGTGGGCCGAGTCTGCATGGAATATTCAGGGTTTTGACCCCAATGCTGATATCGGTTTCAAGATAGGTAAGCTACAGGGATTCCAATGGGGAGCACGTCCATTTGTGGGCTACATGGGTGAACTCCGTGTATGGAGTGTGGCACGTACCGAGAACCAGATTCAGCAAAACATGATGGGTGTAGATCCTAAGTCGGACGGCTTGGAACTCTATTATAAGCTCAATGGCTCTGAAAAAGTAGAAAATGGAAAGATAAAAGATTCCGCCAAGGGTATTGAAGGTATAACCCAAGGTATTCCTTTTGAAACGCTTCCAAATCCTGTCGTTATAGAATAGACAGAAACACACTTAGGCATAATTGCTTTGTAACATCCTACCGGACTACTGTTCGGCAGGATGTTCTTTTTTATAAAGTCTTCCGATAGCCCATGAATTTCCTGATTTTTTGGATGGGAATACCGAAATTGAAGTTGTCGGAAACCGCAAGTTTGGCGAAATTCACAGCTAATACATCGCCGTCTTCGTTGATAACAGGGCTGCCACTGGAACCTTGTACGGTGGGAATACTGTAGAGCAGACGTACCCCGTCGGTGGTCTGTGTGATTTTCCCACTTGTCAACTGTGCTTGGATACGTTGGTCGTTGCCGGCCAATGTCGGACCGGCATTGTAGCCAATCATGTAGAGTTGTTGGTCAATCTTTAAATCCTTGCTACTCTTTTCCTTCTTCAGGAAATCGAGAATGGATGTGTCCTGCGGTTGGTCACCGATGAAGTGGAATACGTAAGCAGACTCCGGTGTCATATTGTTGCTCAGTCTGATGATGGCTAGGTCGGCATCATCTGGATTTTGGCACGCTGCATTAATTTCGTATTTATCCATACCTTTTACTCGCATACGATCATGATAGCTGGTCGATATATTCACAAGTCTGCATGGATTCTTGTTGATGAGCCCATAAGGATTGCTCACATTGTCGCCATTATAGGCTACACCTAATTGAACGGCGACTTTGATTTTCACATGGTTAATGTCTACTCCGCCACCGGTCAAATACGCGATGAGGCCTTGTAATTGGTTGTATTTATTACTGAGTTCAGCCTGTTGTGTTTCTATCTCGGCGTTCTGTTGTTCCGAAGTCGTGGTCTCGTTTCCCCATATATCAGTTTCTAGATTGTAACTTTTGGATGCTTCCAACTGGTCGTATTGTGTCTGGAGTTCGCCGGCATACTGTTGATAGTAATATGCCAGTTGTTCGATAGCGCGCGATAATCCTTGCTTGACGGCATTCTCGTCTATATCCGTACCTACCACATGTCGATTCGTGAGAAGTGTTCCTTGCTTGTCGATGAAGAAGCCCGTCCCCGTAAGCATGCCCTCTTTTCCTTTAATGTCGGCAAGTTGGGCTGTTACATTGGCCAGATTGCCATTTTCATCGAGTCCAGTGAAATAGAGTTTCTCGCCGTTGCTCATCTCTATTTCGTAGTAGAAACGATTGATGACCATTACTACTCCCGATTTGTCTTGTTCGAAAAGCTCTTCGGCTGTTTTTTGGGTATTGCATGAGCTGAAGAACAATGCAATCAGTAGCAATAGGTATAATGTTTTTCTCATGACATGTATTGTTTAATATATGGCAAAGGTAGTCAATTTCCAGAAATAATTTGCAAGTATGAATAGATGTTTGTAATTTTGGAATCGTACTTGGAATGGGTAGATATCTGTGTGTTCTTTTCAGGTAGAAAGAATTGCAGAACTGCCAAAATAAAAAGCAGAATATTATTTTTTCAATCTGATTGGTAAAATACATTGATGATGGAATCGAAGAAAATACAGATACAAAACCTTATTATAGGTTTTGGCAAGGCTGGCAAGACATTGGCAGCCGAACTTGCAAAAAATGGGCAGAAAGTAATCTTGGCAGAGCGCAGCGACCGGATGTATGGTGGAACTTGCATCAATATAGGGTGTATTCCTTCCAAGCGATTGCTTACGGAAGCTGAGCGTCTGAGGGATACTGACGACAAGTTAGCAGCCTTTCCCCTTATCATGCAGCGCAAGGAGATGCTGACAGGCGCTCTGCGACAGGCAAACCTCAATAAACTTACTTCGCTGGAGAACATTCAGGTAATTAATGCCGAGGCACGTTTCCTCAGTCCCGATACCGTCTGTCTGACCGGACCTGACCGTGAATACGAGGTAAAGGCCGAGCGTATCTTCATCAATACCGGTGCTCATGCCGCTCATCTCAGCATTCCCGGCAGTGATGGGAAACGCATTTACGACAGCACCGGTTTCCTTGCTTTAGATGAGCTTCCGCATCGGGTTGTCATCGTTGGTGGTGGATATATCTCTCTGGAGTTTGCCAGCATGTATACAGCCTTGGGCAGTAAAGTTGTCATTCTCGAAGCGGGAAGCACTTTCTTGGCTCGTGAGGACAGAGACATTGCCGAAGAGATGCAACGTATTCTCCTTGCACGCGGTGTTGAGATTGTGCTGAATGCACAGACCATCGCCTTTGAGGAAAGTGCCGATGATACTACCGTTATCACGTCGCAGGGTAACTTCCCAGCCGATGCTGTACTCATCGGAATTGGCAGACGACCTAACACTGTCGGTCTCGATTTGCAGAAAGCAGGTATTACCCCTGATGTGCGTGGCTTCATTCCTGTTGACGAGCATCTTCAGGCTGCGCCCAATATTTGGGCAATGGGCGATGTGGCCGGCTCACCACAGTTCACCTATATGTCGCTCGACGACTACCGTATAGTCCGTGACCAGCTTTTTGGCGATGGTAAACGGCATCGTAACGACCGTCAGCCAATCCCGACAACCGTCTTCACATTCCCGCCGCTCTCCCATATCGGAATGACCGAGACACAGGCAACTCAACAGGGACTGGATGTGACAGTGAAGAAGCTCCCGGCCAATGCCATACCGAAAGCAAAGGTTCTTGGACAGACCGATGGTCTTCTCAAAGCTGTGATAGACAACAAGACCGGGGTGATTTTGGGCGCAACGCTCTTCTGTGCCGAGTCACATGAATTAATCAATCTCATCAAAATGGCTATTGACAATCATATTCCGGCCTCGTATCTCCGCAATCAGATTTTTACACACCCGACGATGGCTGAGGCTCTGAACGACTTGTTTTAAGATGAGAAAGTGATAACTGGCATCGCCCGACTTTACACGTTTTAAATAGAAAGGACAGTATGCAGAACCATAAAAACAAGATAGCCATTACGATATGTCTCATGGTGATAGCTTTCGCCACGGTGTTTAGTCTTGTCAATCAGCCACAGAACGAAGCTGCGAAGGTCTTTCTGGCTGTTGTTATTGTGGGGTTTGTGGTGTGTGCTGTATTGGTTGTCTTTCTGATAGTGTATCTGGTAGCGTGGGTAATGGATATGATAAGGAAGAAAAAGTGATTTGGCCTCTCCATGCAGGCGGTTCTTCTTGTTTCAGGAAATATAAAAGTTGAGCATGTTTTGAAAAATATCGGCGAAAAATTTGGTAGTGTCAAAAAAGTCCTTTACCTTTGCACTCGCTTTACAGAAGTAAGGGCGTTTAGCTCAGCTGGTTTAGAGCATCTGCCTTACAAGCAGAGGGTCGGCGGTTCGAATCCGTCAACGCCCACATCAAAGAGTCCTATAATCGAAATGATTATAGGACTCTTTTCTTTTTAGATTATTTTATCAGTTTGTCTTCGTCTGTTCTTTGGCAAAGCAGTACCTTTGCAGCATCATATATTATTTATAAAATACGTATTAGTATGAGTCTTGATCAGTTGACGGCCATTTCTCCAGTAGACGGTCGTTATAGAGGGAAAACCGAACCACTAGCGAACTATTTTTCAGAGTATGCGTTGATACGCTATCGTGTACGTGTTGAGATAGAGTATTTCATTTCACTTTGCGAGCTTCCTTTACCACAGTTGGCTTCTTTCGACCATACACTGTTTGACCGTCTGCGCGACATCTATCGACTGTTCGACGAGACTTGCGCCCAGCGTGTGAAAGACATCGAGAAGGTGACGAATCATGATGTAAAGGCTGTAGAATATTTTATCAAAGAAGAATTCGACAAGATTGGCGGACTGGAAGAGTATAAGGAGTTCGTTCATTTCGGACTTACCTCACAAGACATCAATAATACGAGCGTGCCACTGTCTATTAAAGAAGCTTTGGCAGATGTGTTCTATCCGCAGGTAGAAGAACTCATATCGCAGTTGGAAGCTTATGCTGAAGAGTGGAAAGACGTGTCTATGCTGGCCAAGACACACGGTCAGCCTGCATCGCCCACACGCCTTGGTAAGGAGATAGAAGTATTTGCCTATCGACTGAAGGAGCAACTGGAGATGGTGAAGATATGCAAGATTACAGCTAAATTCGGTGGTGCTACCGGTAATTACAATGCCCATCATGTGGCTTATCCTGCTTACGATTGGAAAGACTTTGGCAATCGTTTTGTAAAAGAGAAACTAGGTCTGGAGCGCGAACAGTTCACCACCCAGATTAGTAACTACGACTATATGGGTGCCCTTTTTGATGGTATCCGTCGCATCAATACGATTATTATTGACTTGGACCGTGACTTCTGGATGTATATATCAATGGATTATTTCAAGCAGAAGATTAAGGCCGGCGAAGTCGGTTCAAGTGCAATGCCGCACAAGGTAAATCCCATAGATTTTGAAAACAGCGAGGGCAATCTCGGTATTGCCAATGCTTTGTTGCAATTCCTGGCCCAGAAGCTGCCGGTAAGTCGCTTGCAGCGCGACCTGACCGACTCTACCGTGCTTCGCAATGTGGGTGTACCCGTAGGCCATACCGTGATTGCTGTTCAGAGCACATTGAAGGGATTGCGCAAGCTCATCTTGCATGAAGAGAAGCTGACCGAGGACCTTGACAATACATGGGCAGTGGTGGCCGAGGCTATCCAGACCATTCTGCGCCGAGAGGCATATCCGCATCCTTATGAAGCATTGAAAGCATTGACGCGTACCAACCAGAAGATGACGGAACAGACCATTCATGAATTCATTGCAGGACTGAATGTCAGCGGGAGCGTAAAGGCCGAGTTGATGGCTATTACACCGCAGAACTATACCGGAATATAAGCAAACCAGGGAAAAAGAGTTATTTATTAATTGTCATTATATAATTTATTTCAACGACTTATTAACCGCCGTGAGGCTTAACAAAAGAGAAGAAAATGGAATTTGAAAACGAAAACAACAATCAGAATCTGTCGTCAGAGCAGAACGAGAGTGGCCGAGAAGGCTACGGATCACAAGGAAGTTATTCTAGAGACTATCATTCTACAGGACGTTCACAGCGCCCCCGCATTCATACACAGCGCGCTTATAGCAGTGATCGGGGTAGCATGAACGGTGGCAATTCGGAAGGTGGATTCCGCCCTGAAGGTTTTGGTATGGGGTTGCAAGGCAATGCTCAAGGTGGGCAGCAGCGTCCCTATCAGCCCCGTCAGCAGCAGGGTGGCTATCGTCCTCGTTACAATAATAATGGTGAAGGTGGTTACCAGCCTCGTCAACAGGGTGGCTATCGTCCTCGCTATAACAACAATGGTGAGGGTGGCTATCAGCCCCGTCAGCAGCAGGGTGGCTATCGTCCTCGTTACAATAACAATGGCGAAGGTGGTTATCAGCCTCGTCAGCAGGGTGGTTATCAGCCCCGATACAACAACAATGGTGAAGAGGGTGGCTACCAGCCGCGCCAGCAAGGTGGTTATAACAATCGCGGTGGCTACAATAATAACCGTGGTGGCTATGGAAACAATCGTGGCGGATACGGTTATAACAACCGCGGTGGCTATGGCAACAACAATCATGGCGGTTACAATAATCGCGGTGGTTATGGCAATCAGGGTGGCTATCGCCAGCATACACCGGGCTATGATCCTAATGCTAAGTACAGCCTGAAGAAGCGTATTGAGTACAAAGAAGAGCATATAGACCCGAACGAGCCGATTCGTCTGAATAAGTTCCTGGCCAATGCCGGCGTTTGTAGCCGTCGCGAAGCCGATGAATTTATCCAGGCAGGCGTGGTAACAGTGAACGGAAATGTTGTTACTGAGCTGGGTACAAAGGTGCTCCGTACCGACGAAGTGAAGTTCCACGACCAGAACGTATCTTTGGAAAAGAAGGTATATGTATTGCTCAACAAGCCTAAGGACACTGTAACGACGAGCGATGACCCACAGCAGCGCAAGACAGTTATGGACCTTGTAAAGGATGCTTGTCCCGAACGTATCTATCCGGTAGGCCGTCTGGACCGTAATACGACAGGTGTATTGCTTCTTACCAATGATGGAGATTTGGCCAGTAAGTTGACTCATCCTAAGTTCTTGAAGAAGAAAGTATATCACGTATACCTTGACAAGAACGTCACAGCACACGATATTCAGCAGATTGCCGACGGCATAGAGCTGGAAGACGGAGAAGTGCATGCAGACGCAATTGAATATGCCGATGAGCGCGACAAGAGTCAGATAGGCATTGAAATCCACAGCGGAAAGAACCGTATCGTGCGCCGTATTTTCGAAAGTCTGGGTTATCGTGTGGTCAAACTCGACCGTGTGCAGTTTGCAGGATTGACAAAGAAGAACCTACGCCGTGGCGATTGGCGTTTCTTGACAGAGAAAGAAGTGGAGATGCTTCGCATGGGTGCATTCGAATAAGTAGAATTTTAAAGAATCTAGCATTACAATATGAAACGAACTAAAGTCGTCGATGCGTTGCAAAGCACCGACTTTGGACGAGACATTACAGTGAAGGGATGGGTGCGTACCCATCGTAGTAGCAAGGCAGTAGACTTCATTGCGCTGAACGACGGTTCTACCATTAACAACATACAGGTGGTGGTAGACCCCACGACGGTGGATGCCGACATGCTCAAGAGCATCACTACCGGCGCTTGTCTCAGCGTCACCGGTACCTTGGTTGAGAGCCAGGGACAGGGGCAGAGTGTTGAGGTGCAGTGCCGCGAGATTGAGGTTTACGGTCTTTGTGCAAGCGATTATCCTATGCAGAAGAAAGGGCAGTCGTTCGAATACATGCGTCAGCATGCCCATCTTCGTCTGCGTACGAACACTTTTGGGGCTGTGATGCGCATCCGCCACAATATGGCTATTGCCATCCATCAGTATTTCCACGAACATGGTTTCTACTATTTCAACACGCCACTGATTACTGCGAGCGATGCAGAGGGGGCAGGACAGATGTTCCAGGTGACTACAAAGAACCTGTATCGGCTGGAGAAAGATGAGAATGGAAAAATCAAGTACGACGATGATTTCTTCGGAAAGATGACTTCGCTCACGGTGAGCGGACAGCTCGAAGGCGAGCTTGGAGCTACGGCTTTGGGCCAGATTTACACCTTTGGTCCGACTTTCCGTGCCGAGAACAGCAACACACCTCGCCACTTGGCAGAGTTCTGGATGATTGAACCGGAGGTGGCTTTCATCGACATGAACGACCTCATGGATTTGGAAGAAGACTTCATCAAGTATTGCGTGAAGTGGGCGTTGGATAACTGCAAGGACGATTTGGCTTTCCTCAATAAGATGATTGACAAGACGCTGTTGGAACGCTTGCAAGGCATTCTGAAAGACAGTTTCGTACGTTTGCCTTATACCGAGGGTGTGAAGATACTCGAAGAGGCTGTGAAGAATGGCAAGAAATTCGAGTTCCCTGTGTCTTGGGGCATGGATTTGGCGAGCGAACACGAGCGTTATCTCGTCGAAGAGCACTTCAAGAAGCCTGTCATCATGACCGATTATCCGAAGGAAATCAAGGCTTTCTACATGAAAATCAACGAGGATGGCAAGACTGTTCAGGGTACGGACGTGCTGTTCCCGCAGATTGGCGAAATCATTGGTGGTTCTGTGCGTGAAGAGAATTACGAGAAGCTTATAGGCGAGATAGAAGAGCGCCACATCCCTATGAAGGATATGTGGTGGTATCTCGATACCCGAAAATACGGCACATGCCCTCATGGCGGTTTCGGTCTGGGCTTCGAGCGTCTTATCCTTTTTGTTACAGGTATGCAGAATATTCGCGACGTGATACCTTTCCCACGTACACCGAAGTCAGCAGAATTCTAAATCATACGATACAGATAAGTAAGTCCGGTTTATCCTTTGGCGAGGATAGACCGGACTTTTTTTGTTGGTTTAGGAGGCTTGTCAGCGCTCTTTCCTATTGTTTGTAACCTCTAGTTTCCTACCTTTTACTTCTTATCTCTTACCTCTTGTTTTTCTGCAGGGCCTTGGCAGCAATGCTGAAGAGCCTTTGCAGGTTTGCTGCCAAGGCTTTGCAGTGGTGCTGTTGAGCCTTTGCAGTGAACAGAGGTAGAAAGGCTTGCGTCGCTCTGCTTATGAGTTCAGTGTGCCAGCCAGTTCTCTGATGCCTTTTGCTCCCGTCATCTTATCAGGCAGAGTAGCAAGTATGGGGGCGAAGAACTGACGTAGCGCGTCGTCGTGGAGGGTACTGCGATGACGCATGCTGTCTGCCATGATGGTCTGTAGACGGCGTAGTGGAAATGCTTTCAGGGCGATGAGTCTGGCTGTCTGCAAGCCTAATGCGTGGTTGTCGATAGTGCCTAGTAGGGTGGCTGTAGCCCATATCTCGGCCGCGTAGGTACGGACAGTACTGTCGTAATGCACCAAGGCGGTGGCGAGGAAGAGCACCCCCACTTCAGTCCATGCCTCCTGATAATCCATGAGCCATTGCAAGGCGTTCATATACGAGTTGGTATAGAAACTTTGCTTGTTGTCGAACACTGCACATTGTCGCAGTATCTGTGCCAATACGATGGTGGGATGGTGGGGAAATACGGTGAGATGGAGGGCGATATAGGGGCTGTTATACCAGTCTGTACGGAACTCCCATATTATCTCTTGCCACAGCATGGGCTGCGTAGGTGCATGCAATGTGGCTTCGTCGTAGTCGAATTGTAATTGCTTGAAGTGCGGATTGGGTACTAATTCAGATGCCAGTGCGAGTGTACCCGTCCATAGTGGCCATGCCCGGTGGTTGAAATAGAAGTCGGCAAACTCCCGTCGCATGGCTTCGGGATGATTGCGTAGATTCACGGCCAGCCACGCTTCGGGATATTGATAGTGTTTGCAAGGTTCGAATCGGTCGTGAATCAGATACTCCATGAGTTGTTTTAATTCGCCCGAAAGAGGTATGTCGACAGATTTTGCCGGATTCCATGTGCATCGGTTCAAGGCCACTTGCAGATCGAAGGGCGACGGTCTGTGTCCTGTGCGTTCGTATTCGGCAAGGCGATGAACGAGTGTTTCGGCGTCGATGTAGCCCGGCCGATGTGTCGGGACGGACAGGACGACCGTGTTTCCTGCTTTTATCATGCCGAGTAGTTCCAGCAAGAACTGCTTGAATCCTTCTATATGTCCGGCGAGCGTGGCGTAGCCGTTAAAGTCGGCAAGGGGAGTGAAGTGTGTCTGGTGGACAGTCTTGAGGTTGAGTATGCTCTTTTTCAGCATGTCCATCATCTGTCTGCCTTTGCTGGGCTTGGTTTCAAACCGTTGTTGCAGGCATAGGCTGAACTCCAATATATAGGTGGCCAGGAGTGCAGGCAGATAATTGTCGGCCATCTGTGGCAGTTGGGCAGCACGGGCAAAGATGGACTCCAGTCGGGGCTGGTCGGCTGCTTCGAGTCGTGGAAACCATTCGGCTGTGGCCGAAACGACGGTCCACTGTTCCAGTGGGTCGGTGGTGTCGAAGAGTCGGCTCAGCCTGAAGATGAATTCATCCTTGTTGTCTATTGCTGCCAGACGGTTGGCTTCTGTGCAGTAAGGTTGCGGTCTGAGGGGTTGTAAAGTTGGGATTTCAGGTGTCGAAGTATCTATTTGCTGCTGAATTTCAGCTAGTTTGTTGCCTCCGTAGGTGGCTATCAGTTTGTTGGCACGACGCTTGACGGTGTCATTTTTGTGTACTATCAGCTGTCCCAGAATTTCACAAATGGAAGTGCGGTAGGCATGATGTTTTTTCATGAGTGCCTCGTATGTGGAACAGATGACGGTAAGACTGTTGGCCGGCAGACTGAAAAGCAGTGATTGGCTGGTGTCGATATAGGGTTGGATGAGGAAGCCCTCGGCCGTCGCCACTTGTTTCAGCAGTTTCAAGATGGTGTTTTGTGCGCGTGATTTGACGGTATAGAGTGCTTGTAAGAACAGCGCTTGACGTTCCAGTATTTCTTCGCTCGTGGGTTGGTAGGCGCTCAACAGGTCGGTAAGCCATCCTTCTGTCTGTATGTGTAGGCTTCGATTCAGCCCCTCGATGGTCTTGTCGAGCAGTTTCCCACTGCTGATTCGGCCTGTCCGGGCACACGTTATGAGCAGGGCCGAGATGCTTTCGTCTTTCGCGGTCCGGCCCTCTGCGAAGGCAGCTCTGGCCCTCTGGTCGTGATAGGCGATGGACGTGGGATATTCGAAGAGATACCACACATGCTCATCGAGGGTGATGGGCAACTGCAATAGTTGGCTGCTGTCGAAACTGATGTCGTTGTTTTCCAATCTGATTTCATGAGCCTCGGCTACCAAGTCGGCTATCCGCTCCGGCTTTGGCTGCTTGATGTAGCCGTCTGTTGCCAGTTTCAGTATGTTGTGATAGCCGTAACGGAGCGACTCAAATGGGTTTTTATCCAGCTGTTTGTCGAGCCATTTGGGCTTGTGGATGTCGAGAATGCTGCGAAGCAGGTCGACGTCGTTGTCTCTCAAAGCGTAGGAATTGTAATTTTTACCATCGCTGGTGAGGACTGAGGTGGCATCGAGGAAGACGGCACGGTCGTGACTGCACGAAGTCCAACTGTCGCCTATGGAGGTCTTGGTGTGATTCCAATACAGTTCTTGGTTCGTTTTTGCCAGTTCATGCCGCTCTTTCTCGGTCATAGCGGCCAACTCCTTGATATACGGCAGGAGTTTCTCTTGTCGGTTTTCGTGACTGTCCTTATATTCTTTGGCGAGCTTGGTAAATCGCTTTATGCGTTCTTCTTTTTCCATCCTACAAGTTTTCTAACGGCTAAAACATGTTTGCACGCGCCTCGTTCGCCTTGATGCTTGCTGTACCATTGGCAGGTGCAACGTTCTTGATTCTTATCTAATACTATGGTATGGCGCACTCCGCTGTCGCCCATGACCAATGCCTCTACGCGGTCGCTTGATACGGAAACCAACTGAATGCGGTCTTCGTTGATGAGGTTCATGGCGTTGGCAGCGCGTGGATTCAGGCTCATGATACGCTCTAATTTGAATGGTAACCGCCGATAGTAGTAGCTGTTCTCGTCTAAGTCGAATCCTAGCAAGCCCATAGCGGCGAGCCGGGTGGTCAGTTGGTCGGTCAGCCTGCGGTCTATACCATGCTCTATGGCGAAGAGGTCGGCATTGAATTGCTGATTGGAGAAACAGTAGTTGTCTATGGCCGATATCCATTCTTCGGGTACATCGTCCATGAGTGAGTCGAGTGCAGCGCCTTCGCCGGAGAAGCCGCGGTAGCAGTCGCGCGACAGGGAGAGGCTGAATTTCAGCGTTCCGAAGTAGAAGGTGAATATCGTTATCTGGTCATTGGGATGTGCAAAGACGTGCAGCTCGTCGGCTAAGGGTAGTAGTGGTTCGAGCAGTCGTAGCCGGTGTATGCCTCCGATACAGATGGCATCGGTCGACGGGATAGGCGAGAAGACGGGCCTGCCATTTCGTATCTGTAAGTAGAAATCGGTTTTGAGTGTCCCTTTGGGCATTGACTGGAAGAGCTGTAGCAGTTGCATTCGGGAGAAACGATACCTGAGAACGGCTTGCGACTGGTAAATTTGTACGGTGGTCAGTCCCTTAATCCATTTTGTGGGCAAAGGTACTTTGCGCTCCACAGCTTTGGCTTTTTCAGTGTAGACTTCCATCTCTTTTGCTCCCACTGATATTGTCAGTCGGTCGTTTTGCCCCGTCATGTTCAGGGCATTGAGCATGGGTTGGTTGAAATCGACGTTGGTTGTGCCGTTGTCGAGAAATTCTCCTGTATGTCCATCGGGCATCACGTCGACCCTGGCATAGACACCAGCACAGCCGGAGAAACCCTCGAAGCGTAGTCGGTCGTTGCCTGCCGTGACGATAGGGTCGCGTACTGCGGCCCAGTTGACGGTAAAAGAAGACTGCACAACCTTGGATAATGTCACCAAGCAGCGGGCTAGGATAAAAGGTTGGACGATGTTGCCGTAGAAGAAACATGGCACTTGGTTGCGCCTTATCTCGCTGTATTCGGCAAGAAACAGCTGCTCGTCGTTGCCGGTTTTGGTGAATAATGAGGGAGCAGCATAGTGATAGGTGGCAGTAGACATAGGCTGGAGAAAGGGATTGATGGAAACGAAAAGAAGTTAATGGGAGTGAGTAGATACTCCCATTAACTTCATGTTTTATAGCCGATTGATTTCAGCTCTTGCCTTGTTTACGATTTTTGCAGCACCTTCCTTGGGTATGCGATGTTCGTCGAAAGAAGTCAGAATCTGGTTGATTTTCTTCAGTTTGGCAGGGCTGTTCTTAAACTCTTCGCGTAGCAGACGCACCTTCTCATAAGCCTGGATGCCTGCCTTGAGACGCTCGAAGCGGATGCTTGAACGTGCGCCGGGGTAAATCATGTAGGTGTCTCCGGCTGCCCAGTTGTCGAAGCGGCTGTCTTGCAGTGGATTCTCTACCCAACTCCAGATAGACCAACGCAGGTATCCGTCGAGGTTTTCCTTGGCTGCATACCATCCCAGAAATTCGGCTTCGGCGGGTGGAGAGAAGGTGAATGTGTTGGGATAAGGCTCTGTACAGCAGGTGTAATAAGTGGTGAGCTTGCCTTGTGCCTTGCGTTCGCGCTTCATTTCTTCGGTATATTTGTCTCTCAGCGAAACACAGAAATCGCTTAATTCGCTGGAGATGCCATTCTTGAGCGAGCCTGCCAAGGATATTTTGAAGTTGGGGTCGGCCTCACGAATCAGGGCTATGGTCTTCTTCATCACGTCCAGTTCGCGCTCGTCCATGGAGAGATAAGTGTGGTCGAACCATCCTTTAGCCTTCAAATGTGCTGCAAAGTCTCTCAGTAACTTGCCCCAAACTTCGGTGTATAGGGCGCTTCCCGGTTCCATATTCAGATACTTGAACTCGTCGGAAGCCTGGTCGAAATAGCGGAACGACAATGCCCACGGTATCATGGAGTAGCAATAGATATTGCCCTTGATGCCTTCGGTACGCATGAATTCCACCAGTTTGTCGAAGACGGTGAAGTCGAACGACCACGTACCGTCTACTTTCTTGGTCCATGTAATCATGCTTCTGAATGGGTCGTAGGTCTGTCCGTTCCACGGGCGGTGCATGATAGAACAGGTGATACTGCGTCCGCCAGCCTCGCGATAGAGTTGTACATAGGGCTTCATCGCTTCGAGGTGTGCATCGCTCCAAGGCTCTACGCCGTGGTAGCGGGCGATGGCAAAGGGATTCTGCCATAGGTCTAAGTGGAACATTTGGTTGTCAGCAGTGGGCAGAGTGTGCTTGATGACGTTGATACGGAGCGTGAGTTTCTTCAGTACAGTGTTGCCGTCGTTCACGGTTGCAGTAGCCGTATAGAGTCCGGGAACTGCCGTTTGTGGCACATCAATGCCTATCCACACAGCTTGGGTGGTCTTCTGGCTCACGGCTATGGTACTGTTGAGATGATCGATGGCGTCGGCCACGAGCGACGAATCATAAATGGAATGGTCGGGACGCACGCCACATCCGCCCTGTCCGTCTTTGTTAAGACCGTCTGTCATGACGTATCTGACAAAGCCTTTGAGCGCCTTTTGTGTAGAAATGGTATTACCCTTACTCGATTTGAGGTCGCTCAATTCGATGCGAAGTTGCTTGATGGGGGTGGCAGCAGAGACCACTAATTGTTGCGAGATACGCTCTCCACGCCATGCGGTCTGTGTGATTGTGCCTGCGACAGAGCCGGAGAAAGGTGCTTCTTTCTTGTATCTGACGTCCGTGCTTCCCCAACTTATCACATTGTTCTGCACAGATTGCCATGCGGCGGTAGCGGGTTTGGGGTTGGGTAGTTCGTTGTAAACGGTAATAGGTTGTTGTGCCCATAGTGCCGTCGACATCAGTGAGAGCACTAACAAACTTGTCATTTTGAGGTGTTTCATGTGTTTATATAAATGGTTAGTATGATGTTTCTCGGTAAATGTAACCCTTGCGGAGGGGCAGACAGATTGGATTATACCAATCTGATTCCCCCTTCTTCGATGGTAATGAGTCTTCTTCGGTAGAGATCTCCGATGGCTTTCTTGTATGTTTTCTTGCTTACTTGAAAACGATATTTGATGTCCTCGGCATCGCTCTTGTCTCCCAGGTCGCAATATCCATTGTGTTCCTGGAGATAGGTGAGCAGTTGGTCGGCGAATTCTACGGTCTCCTTGCGTCCTGTCTGTTGCAATATGATATCAAGTTTCCCGTCTGGTCGCACATTGTTGACGTATCCTTTTAATCGGTCGCCGGAATGAATGAGCTTGAATACTTGGTTCTCGTACACCAGGCCAGGGAAGAGATTGTCGACAATGACCTTGAATCCGAGGTCGGTCTTCTGCCATACAAGTACATCGACCTCGGCTCCCTGCTGGTATTCCGGTTTCGATTTATCCAGATAACGGTCTATCTTAGCCGAAGCCACAATGCGATAGCTGTCGCGGTCTATGTAGACGAATACGAGATAGCTTTTCCCTTTCTCCATGCGCATCTTCTGTTCGCGGAAAGGGCAGAAAAGGTCTTTCATGAGTCCCCATGACAGGAATGCGCCGTATTCGTTGACCCATGTGCACTCCAGATAAGCGAAATCGCCCACCTTGGCTAGTGGATGTTCGGTGGTGGCAATGAGTCGTTCGTCTTGGTCGAGATATAGGAAAACTTCCAGTTCCTGACCTATTTCAAATGTTTCGGGTACATACCGGTTGGGCAATAATATTTCTCCTTCGTCTCCGCCGTCAAGGTATAGGCCGAAATCTACTTGTTTTACAATTTTCAAGCGGTTGTAGTCGCCGAGTCTAAGTTCATTCATTTTCTGTTGTGGTTGGTTGTTCCTGGGGTGTAGGTGTGGCATTGGTTTCGCGCTCTATCATTCCGTCTTTCAGATGAATGGTGCGGTCGGTGATGGCAGCGAGTCCTTCGTCGTGTGTCACAATCACGAATGTCTGTCCGAATCTGTCGCGTAATTGGAAGAAGAGTTGGTGCAGTTCTTCCTTGTTCTTGCTGTCCAATGAGCCTGAAGGCTCGTCGGCCATGATGACGACAGGATTGTTAACGAGTGCCCTGGCCACCGCTACGCGCTGCTTCTCACCACCCGAAAGTTCGTTAGGTTTATGTTGGGCACGCTCCGAGAGATTCATGAATTCGAGCAGTTCCATAGCTCTCTGCTTCGCTTCATTGCGCCCCATGCCGGCAATGAAAGCAGGAATCATGATGTTTTCCAGTGCGCTAAACTCTGGTAGCAACTGATGAAATTGGAACACAAAGCCTATATGGCGGTTGCGGAAATCGCTCAGTTTGTTGGTAGAGAGGCCACTTATGTTGACTCCGTCAAACTCAATGCTGCCACTATCCGGTTTATCCAGTGTTCCCATGATTTGCAGCAGAGTGGTCTTGCCTGCTCCCGACGGCCCTACGATGCTCACGATTTCTCCTTTCTCGATATGCAGGTCGATGCCTTTGAGCACCCGTAGCGAGCCGAAACTCTTGGTAATTCCTTTGATGTCTATCATATTGATGATACTTAATTTCGTCTGATACCCTTTTTCATCCATTCTCTCAGACTCTCGTATGCACTCTTCACTTCTGTGTGTTGAGGCTGTGCAAAAGTCATACTATCTATCGGTGCGCCGTGCTGGTCGGGGAAGATGATGAGCAGATTCTGCCCATGAAAGTAGCGCGTGATTTCTTCCGGGAGATACTCTTGGGCATTCTTGTACGACACAGTTCCCTTACGTGCGGTCACCACAGCAAACAGATGGTCATGACCGATGGTGCTGGCCAGTTGTGGAATCTCGTTCCAATGGGGCATGGAGTGGAACTCTGCACGGATATGAGGGTGACGGTTATGCACATATTGCTGGATAAGACTCAGGGTGTCGTTGCGTCCGTGGAAGAGGATGCGGCACTCCAGATTCTCTGCCAACCGCGACAACCGTTCGAGCCAGCGATAGAATCCCGGCTCGTATTCTGCTCTCGACGGCACGGCCACCTGAATCCTGCGGATGGTATTGAGGGGCTGTTTCAGTCGTGCAAAGAATATCTGTCGATGGAGTCCATTGAACAGACTCTGCTGGAACTGTCCCCAGAATCGGCTCGAAAGCTCCTTGTGCATGTGGATGCCGATAATGATTTCGCTGGCTCGGAATTCGGTGAAGGCATGCTTGATACCATTGGCTATGTTGGCTGCCACGCGCACTTGGGTAGTCATTTGCACATCGGCGGCGGCAGCAAAGCGTGTCAGTTTGTCGAGAAGCTGGTGTCCTTCCTCCATGTTGCGGTGCATGTCTATGTCGTCGTACACCACATTTAGCCCCACCAGGTCGCGATGCAGCTTCGGGTTACGCATCAATACGGCCATGTTGACCAGTTGCTCTGCATATTCGGGATACTTCACCGGTATGAGTATATGTTCGTCGTCGGCATCCTGATTTCCCTCTTGGGGCAATTCCTTATTGCGCAGGATGATGGCCTGGGCCGACCGTTCGGTGACGAGCGTAGAGATGATACACGTGAAAAGTATCATGATGACCACGGCATTCAGTATGCTGTCGTCTACCAAGTAATGCCCCGGTGAGGTCTCCAACGTACGCCCCACCATCACCATGGCAATAGCACCGGCGGCATGAGCCGATGTCAAGCCGAACATCATGTGGCCCGATGCCCAGGGCAGTCGGAGTCCCATGCAGGTCAGGTAGGCTGCCAAGGCTTTGCCCACCGTGCCGAATATCGTCAGGCAAGCCACCACCCACAGGACATTGCCGCCCTCGAAGAGCAGTCTGACATTGATAATCATGCCCACACCCATCAGGAAATAGGGGATGAAGAGGGCATTGCCGATAAACTCGATGCGGTTCATCAGTGGCGAGACGTGGGGAATATATCGACTCAGGATAAGGCCGCAGAGGAATGCGCCGAAGATTCCTTCCAGTCCGACGATGCTGCTGAGGGCCGCTGAGAGCACCATCATGGACATCACAAAGATAAACTGCATCACGGCATCGCTGTATCTACGCAGAAACCAGCGGGTCAGTCGGGGGAGTACCAAGACCATGCCCAGGCAGAAAACGGCGAACTTCAGGGCGAACAGCAGCCAAAATCCGATGCCGGAGTTGTTTCTGTGTGAGGCCACGATGGCAGCCAGTACAATCAGTGCCAACAGCAGTGAAATCATCGTCGAACCTACACTGAGCATCACGCTAGGCTTGCGTTGCAGTCCGTATCGGCTCACGATGGGGTAGGCCACGAGCGTATTGCTCGACATGATGCAGCCGAGAATCAGGCCTCCGGCTGCCGAATATCCCAGCATGCCGACACCCATGAAGTAGGTCAAGGCAAAAGGAATGGAGAATGTTATCAGTCCGAAGATGAGTATCTGCGTCTTGTTTCGCCGCATGGCTTCGGTGTCCATTTCAAGTGCAGCCAGGAACATGATGTAGTAAAGCCCCACTTTTCCGAATATCTCGAACGAGGAGTCGCGGCTCAGGATGTTGAGTCCGTACTGCCCGATAAGCACGCCGGCCAGTACCATTCCTATGATATGGGGGATGCGCAGCTTGCCCATGATGATGGGGGCAAGCAGAATGATGACCAGGACGACGAAGAAAATCAGTGTCGGGTCGATTATTGGAAAGTATTGAGATAAATTCAACATATTTGTCGGGACACGACTTATCTTATGCAAAGATAACGGAAACTCGCCAAAAGACAAAGGAAACAGATTGTTTTCTTTACCTTATATAATCGTAGTCTGTTGAGTCAAATGTGGATGTCGGCGGATGTTGTGTCTAAAATGTATATCTCCGGTGTTTGCAGGATAGAGAAATATCTTTATCTTTGTAACAGTCTGTTTTGATAATGTCATTTAATTTATGAGCTTATGAAATGGTTGTATAGGATTCTTTTCTTGCTGCTGGTTACAGCTTCATGTCGGCAACCGAAGGTTACTCGTGCGGTGAAAGTTCACCAGTCCGATTCTATTGCCGTGTATCAGACGTCGGGATTTCTGCTGTCTTCAGAGCATCATACGTGGATTATTTATCCTGACAGCACGGTCAGGCATCGTGTAGTCGGGCGTTTTGCAGGGCGTGACTCCGTGGGCGAGCAACCTGTACCGAAGCGTGTGGCCCGGCAGTTATATGCCCTTACACGGCAACTCTTCGTCACCCATGAGACTCCTGATATTGTCAGAGTCAAGACAGAAGCAGTTGAGACCGACCAACCTTATTTGACGGTAGAAGTATACGATGGGGCGCAAAGCATTGCGTACGATTACTATCTGGGCTATCCTGATGTGGTGTATTCGCAGGCCTTACAGCGGTTAATGAAATTTGTGACTACGCAGAAGATGCCGGCAGACACGCCACTTCCTCAGGAATCGGCTGTCGATACATTGGCCATTAAGTCTGTCAGTATCAATATGACGGATGCCAGGATTCCAAGCAGACAGATAGACAAGACGTTGGAGATAGACAGCGAGGGTAAGCATACGGCTATCAATGATACCGTCTGGTATGATAAGGATGGGAATGAGACCGCAATGCGAAGTTCGGGTTGGCATCCGTTGTCGCATGCAAAATGGTATAAGATACAGCCGCTCGCCTTCTCCATGTTTAAGAAAATACCTGCCGACGTGGTTCGGCGGAATGTGTATGGACGGAAAAAGAAGAAGGGAAGCAGTTGCCATATATTTGTGGATTTTGAACAACGGAGCGTCGCTTATCACATGGATTTGTCCCATCAAGACGTGGTTTACAGTGCCGACTTCCAACGCCTGTTGGATTATCTGCGCTGAACTGCATGCTCACCTTGTAGCTAATATCTCGTTTACTGAATAACTCATCAATTTAAGAACTCACAAACTAAAAAAACTGCAAGGCCTTGGCAGTGTTGCTGCCTGGGCTTTGCAGCAGTGCTGTTTGGCCCTTGCAGCGATGCTGCTAAGGCCTTGCAGTAAATCGAGGGTGGCGAAGCGGAGGTGAGAACTGGTGAAAATCGTAAGGTAATCGTCAGGGAGTGGCGGAGCGAAGAAGTTGTGCGGGAATACTTCCTGTTGATAAAATGACAGATTAGAATAGAAAAATACGACAGTTTGTGTGTGCTGTTACGTAGAAAATTGTAATTTTGCAAATGAGATTAAATATTCATTTAAACAAGTATCGATTATGAAAGTAGCAATTGTAGGAGCAAGTGGTGCTGTGGGACAGGAATTCCTTCGCATTCTTGCCGAGAGAAACTTCCCGATGGATGAGTTAGTTCTTTTTGGTTCAGAACGTAGTGCCGGCCGAAAGTACGAGTTCAAGGGTAAGCAGTACGAAGTGAAACTATTGCAGCATAACGATGATTTTAAGGATATTGACATCGCTTTCGTGTCTGCCGGCGGCGGTACTTCGAAAGACTTTGCAGAGACGATAACCAAGTATGGCACGGTGATGATAGACAACTCCAGTGCTTTCCGTATGGATGCAGACGTGCCATTGGTAGTGCCGGAAGTGAATGCGGCCGACGCGTTGAATCGTCCGCGTGGCATCATAGCCAACCCCAACTGTACCACAATCATGATGGTCGTAGTGTTGAAACCCATCGACGACCTGAGCCATATCAGGAAGATTCACGTGTCATCCTATCAAAGTGCCAGTGGCGCGGGAGCTGCTGCCATGGCCGAATTGCAACAGCAGTATAAGGAAATCGTGGAGACCGGCGAGGTGAAGACCATTCAGAAGTTCCCTCATCAGTTGGCTTACAACGTAATTCCGCAAATCGACGTGATGACGCCGACCGACTATACGAAGGAGGAAATGAAGATGTATCATGAGACACAGAAGATTATGCACAGCGATGTGCGTACGTCGGCTACCTGTGTACGTGTGTCTTCCTTGCGCTCGCATTCAGAGAGTGTGTGGTTTGAAACCGAGCGTCCGTTGAGCGTAGAGGAAATCCGCGAGGCGTTGACGGCTGCTCCCGGTGTGACGCTGAAAGACGATGCACAGAACTATGTGTATCCCATGCCGCTCGAAAGTGCGGGACATGACGACGTGTATGTAGGTCGTGTGCGTAAGGATTTGGCCGATGACAACGGCAACACACTGTGGCTCACGGGCGACCAGATACGTAAGGGTGCAGCGCTGAATGCCGTTCAGATAGCCGAGTATCTGATAGAAGTGGGCAACGTGAAATAAGACTTGAGAGAGCGAGACCGTCGGATAAATCGCACGGTTTATCCGGAAAACATAAGAAAGGGAAGCGATTGTCGCTTCCCTTTCTTGTTATTTGACAGCAATACATTCAACCTCTACCAAAGCCCCTTTGGGCAAATCTTTTACCGCTACGGCCGAACGTGCGGGGTAGGGCTGGCTGAAGAATTCGGCATAAACCTCGTTCATGGCAGCAAAGTTGGTCATGTCCGACAGGAAAACGGTGGTCTTGACCACGTGTGCAAGGTCGGTTCCGGCTGCCTTCATGATGTTGGCTGCATTGGTAAGACACTGGCGTGTCTGCTCCTGAATGCCTCCTTCGACGAAGTTTCCGGTCTCTGGCACGATAGGAATCTGTCCTGATGCGTAAACGAAACCGTTGACTTCGATAGCCTGACTGTACGGTCCGATGGCCGCAGGAGCATTGTCTGTATGAATAGCTTTCATATTGTATAGATGTTTTAAGATGTTAGTATGCTTAAATCAGTTTGTATCCTCGCTCGCTGAGTGCACTCTTGATGCGCTCTATCTGCTCGTGGTTGCGGGTCTCGATAGTCACGCGCAGGATGCAGGCATTCACTTGCTGGCGATTGATGGAGCGGTCGTGCTGAACGCCGGTGACGTTAGCACCGAGGTTGGCGATGATAGATGACACCTCTACCAATTTGCCCGGTTGGTCGTCGAGTTCTATATCGAGTGTGCAGAGACGGCCGGTCTTTACCTGCCCACGGTAGATGACGCGGTTCAGGATAGTCAGGTCTATATTGCCACCGCTGACGATACAGATGGTCTTCTTGCCTTTCACCGGTACTTTGTCATACATCACGGCAGCCACGCTCACAGCTCCTGCTCCCTCGGCTACGAGCTTTTCGCGCTCGATGAGGTGCAGGATGGCAGCACATATCTCGTCTTCGTTGACGGTGACGACGTCGTCTACATATTTCGAGCAGATGTCGAATGTGAGCGAACCGGGTTCTTTCACGGCGATACCATCGGCCACGGTAGCCACCGATGCCAACCGTTCGGGTTTGTGGTCGTGCAGGCTTTGTACCATGCTGGCAGCTCCCTCGGCCTGTACACCATAGACTTTGACGTCGGGACGGAGGGACTTCACGGCATAGGCGATGCCTGAAATAAGGCCTCCACCGCCTACAGGAACGACCACAGCTTCCACATCGGGCAGCTGGTCGAGAATCTCCAGACCTACCGTTCCCTGCCCGGCTATCACGTTCTCGTCGTTGAATGGATGCACGAATGTATAGCCCAGTTCGTCGCGAAGTTGCAAGGCGCGTTGGTAGGCGTCGTCGTATACGCCTGGTACGAGACATATCTCAGCTCCCATCTGGCGTGTGGCTTCGACCTTGCTGAAAGGTGCTCCCTCTGGCAGACAGATGAGAGACTTGACGCCCATGGCCGATGCGCCGAGTACAACTCCCTGTGCGTGGTTGCCGGCCGAGCAGGATATGACACCTTTACGACGCTCCGCTTCGCTGAGTTGAGATATCATGTAGTAAGCTCCGCGAACCTTGAAAGAGCCTGTTTTCTGCAAGCATTCGGGTTTCAGATACACGTCGCATTCGGGATTTACATTGTAGGCATGCACGAGATTGGTCGGGCGAATGACTTCGCTCAGCACTTGTCTGGCTTTTCGGAAGTTCTCCAGTTCTAGCATTTTTGTTGTTGTATGATTTTTGGAAAGAGACAGCCATCGCATATCTCTGTTATTCTTGTTGTGCAAAAATACTCATTTTTGTTGTTTCTCAGCTATGTTTGCTTGCACTTTTTGAGAAATATTGCAGTGAGAGTGAATGATGGTTGGCAAGCTGTAATCTTATTATCGTAGGCCTATGCGCCTTCAAGTTATATGTTTTTCGTTGTTGGGAGCGGAGAAAATGAATATGTCCAGATAGATTGGAATGGCAAAATTTCACTTCATTTTCTAGTCGTAAATACCTAGCTGGTGCTTTTATTGATGGATGACAATGACTATATGTAGCCGTTGTATCACTTCTTTTGTCGCATGTTTTATCTTATTTATTACCGATTTTTTCTATAATGTCTCTCTTTAACTATTCGCAAATATTCTTATAAATTAAGGATGCAAATATACGAAAAATCCTTTTTATTGTTCTAAAATCTTGTTTATTTTTGGAAAATTTACACTTGTTATTGTTTGTTACGGTTGGTTTGTATGGCTATTCCTCTATATTGTGAAGTCGGAATATGACATCTGTATTTGTGAAAAAAACTCTTGTTTTTTTTACGTCCATCACTCATTTGTTATCTATAAAATGATTATATTTGTAACAGAAATATTGATGTCGGCTGACAGAAATAACATGATACACTAGGAATCGTAATCAAAATTATTAATCATACCAATCACTATGAACTTTAAACATCTGATATTGAGTGCACTGTTGCTGTCTTCAGTGGGCATCAAGGCACAGGTAGAAGCTCCTGCTCCCATTGCTCCGCTGCCCGAAGCCAGGCAAGTGGCATGGCAGAAGATGGAGACTTATGCCTTCATTCATTTTGGTCCTAACACGTTCGGCGACCGCGAATGGGGCTTTGGAGATGCCGATCCGAAGTCTTTTAATCCCACGAAGCTCGATTGTGAGCAGTGGGCCCGCATCCTTAAAAAAGGTGGCATGAAAGGTGTTATCATCACTGCCAAGCATCATGACGGCTTCTGTCTGTGGCCAACGATGTACACCGACTACAGTGTGCGCAACTCTCCTTACAAGGACGGAAAAGGAGATATTGTCGGCGAACTGGCTACTGCCTGCCGCAAGTACGGCTTGAAATTCGGTGTATATCTGTCTCCTTGGGATCGTCATCAGGGATTCTATGCTACTCCTATCTACCGCGAATACTTCCATGCACAGCTGCATGAACTCCTGACCAAGTACGGCGACCTGTTCGAAGTATGGTTCGACGGGGCGAACGGTGGCGACGGATGGTATGGCGGAGCTAAGGAAACGCGCAAGATAGATGCCAATACCTATTATGATTTCCCTCGTGCCTGGGCAGCCGTGGATAGTCTGCAACCCAATGCAGTCATCTTTTCCGACGATGGTCCTGGCTGTCGTTGGGTGGGCAATGAGCGTGGTTTCGCCATGGCGACCAACTGGTCTTTCATCACACCTTTCTCTATGCCGTCAGGTGCTGCCAAGCATTTTATGCTGCAACAGGGGCAGCCCGACGGAACGAAGTGGATACCTGCCGAGTGCGATGTGTCCATTCGTCCGGGATGGTTCTACCATGAACGCGAGAATAGCAAAGTGAAGACGCCCGACCAACTGGTCGATTTGTACTATCGCAATGTGGGGCATAATAGTACGTTCCTGCTCAATGTGCCTGTCGATAGGGAAGGATTGATTCATCCGGCCGACTCTGCCAGCTTGATAGATTTCAGTAAAAGGATAGCGAAGGAGTTTGCCTATAATCTCCTGAAGGGTACTTCCGTTTCGGTAGATGGAGCGCGTGGCAAGGCTTTCGGTGCGAAGATGCTGACCGATGGCAACTATGACAGCTACTGGGCAACGGCAGATGATGTGGTTTCGGGTACGATTCATATCAATTTCAAGCGTCCGACGAAGGTCAATCGCATGATGCTACAAGAGTATATCCCACTGGGTCAGCGTGTCCGTTCATTTGTTGTCGAATACCTCAACGGCAAGACTTGGCAGCCTGTCAAGATGAGTGAGGAAACTACCACCATCGGTTACAAGCGCCTGCTCCGTTTCAAGGAGATTGCAGCGAAGCGCATGCGTGTACGTATTCTCGACGCTCGCGGTCCGCTGTGTATCAACGAGATAGGTGCCTACTACGTGCCTGGAGCAAAAGAAAGTTTCATGGAACAGGATGCCGTGGTAGAGAGTTTGCCTTATACGGTAGAGAAGAAAGCCGATGAGGTGATGCTAGACCTGGGTGAGGTGCAGCCTGTGAAAGCTTTGTTCTACGTGCCTTCGCAAGCGAATGGCAATCCCGGACTCATCGACAAATATGAGATTTACACCGGTAACACACCGGATAATCTGAAGAAAGTGGCTGAAGGAGAGTTCTCAAATATTCGTAACAATCCGATTATGCAAGAAGTATTCTTCACTCCGCAGCGGGCACGTTACATTCGTTTGAAAGCTGTCCGCATGGTTCGCGAAGGTGAATCGGTAGCTTATGAAAATCTAGCTGTGCAGTAACAGCATGTTGTTGATAGGGTCAGACTTGTCTTGCAGGAGCAGGCAAGTCTGACTTTTGTTTTCCCCTTTCCATGAGCTGACGATAGCTAAGGTTGCCTTTGCTGTGCTCAACTCATCATTAGTCTCTCGTCGATCTGTCTACTTCAAAAAACTGCAAAGCCACGGCAGCTTTTGTGCCTAGGCTTTGCAGCATTGCTGTTTGGGCCTTGCAGCGATGTTGCCAAGCCTCTGCAGTAAATTGAGATTGATGTGTACTGGTTTTAGTTGACAGCTTTTGTTTTTAAATTGATTATCTGTTGACACCTGCGATTCTTATTTTCCATGCAGGTTGTCACCTCTTTCTCCAAAGTTCATTTCTGGTTGACAGCTGTCGTCGAAGTGCAAAGTTAATGTTTCTTCATTGTCCGTCCAAAGGTTGACCTCTTTTTTTATGATGGATGGACTCTATGGAGAATACCGGGGGAGTCCTGGCGTCGGGGGCTTGCATCCTCCCCGGAGCGAATCCCCTAGGCTGCACGGCCCAGGAGCCTGAGCAGTTCCTGCTGCGGTGTCCGCATCTCCAGGCTCTGGTGCGGGCGTACGGTGTTGTATAGCCTCACGGCCTTGGCCACGAGTTGACTGACCTCCTCAAAGCTCTTGTCATGGGTATCGAAGAGCCAGCCGTTCTTGACGGTGTTGTTCATCCTCTCGGCCAGGGCATTGTGGAGCGGGTCTCCGGTCTGGGTCATGCTGATACGGATGCCGGAACGCTCCAGGAGGGAGACGTACTCATGGCAGCAATACTGTACACCGCGGTCTGAATGGTGAATCAGGAGGGTCAGGTCCACACCGTACTCCCTGTAGCATCCCATGGCCATCTGCATGGCCTGGATGGGGCCTTCCCTGGCCAGTGTGGGGTGCAGGGCCCAGCCGAGGATCACCCGTGAGGCGGCATCGGTGACCAGCGACAGGTAGGCCCAGCCCGAAGACGTGGCGACATAGGTGATGTCTGCCACGCAAAGTTCGCCCAGGCGGTGGGGACGCAGCTTGGGAGTGGTGTTGACCAGGTCGCCGTAGATGAAGTAGCCGTGGTTGGAGAAGGTTGTCCGGGGACGCTTGCGACGGCGTTGGCACAGGCCGTTGGAGCGGAAAAGGGCATAGCACTGGTCGCGGCCGAGGGTGAACTTGGGACCGAACTTCCTACGGCACAGTGCATAGAGTTCGCGCATGCCCGCCTTGGGCATGTCCTTGAGGACCTCGCCGGCATACAGCACGATGCTCGTGCGAAGGACGTCCACATCCATGGAGCGCTCTACGTGGCGGTAATAGCCTTGCCTGCTGATGCCAAGATAACCGCAGAGGAAGGAGACGCAACCCTTGAGCCGGCAGCATTCCTCCCCCTGAGACAAGGTACTGATTACTTGGCATCGGAGTTTTTTCGGATACGGATGTTGAACTTCTTCTCGGCAAGGTCTATCATCGTGGAGTTGGCAAGGCTGCGAACCTGCTCCTGGGCAAGGGCATGCTTGAGACGCTTGAGTTCCTCGGCGTGGGCCTTACGCTCACGGGCCAGCTGGGCCTGGAGTTCCTCGACGGTGGTGGGAATCTGTGCTTGTTTCATCAGCTCGGATATGGATGAGGTGTCCGGATGACCGTAGCAACGCAGGATGTGGCGGAACGTGGTGTAGGGAATACCGCGACTCCCGGCGAAATGGTAGGCATCAAGGCCACTGGTGATGTACTGACTTAATAACAAGAGTTTCTCCGTTTCATTGTACTTAATCATGACGGTTTACATTTTTTAATTAATACGTGGATACTGTCAACTTATTCAGTACACTACAGATAGAGGTAAGAGGTGATGAGGTAGGGTTGGTAAGCAGATGAATCTTCCTTTAGGGAGTGGGGGAAGTGTCTCCTGTCTTCTGTCGTAAGATGCGCCATGAGAAAGCGGCACTGATAAGAAAGAATATGAATCCGGCTGCCCAGTAGGTCCAATCTTGTGTGGTAGTTGCCACGGAATAGGTGCATAGGAGTAACAGGAAATGGAAGATGGTGTAACCGATGTTGCTCCGATTCATGCGGTAACCATATCGACGGAAGGCTACGGTGGTCAAGACGAAGAAGTCGGCCAGGCCGGCCACGAGAATACCGAAGCCAGCTCCGGTGAGTCCCCAATGGGTGAATCCGAAGCCGACGGCCACGATGATGGCTACGGCGGAGAGTCCTTCTGTTATTAAATAGGTGGAAGAGTCGCCACGCGCGAGGGGGATATAGCAGAGTGGGAGGGTAAGGGCTCGCAGGTACATGGCCAATACGGCCGGTTGCACCATGCCAAGTGCGGGTAGGAACTTGCTGCTATAGAGCAGTGGGAGAATGATGGGCATGCCTGACAGAAAGGCAATGAGCAGTGGAGCTAGCAGCAGTAGCGATACTTCTATCTGTCGATTGATGAGCCGGTTTTGCTGCTTGGTGTCGTTGCCTATGGCCGACAAGCGTGGGAAATAATCGGTTTCCAAGGCAGTGAATACCATTCCGGCATAGGTCATGGTCATCATGAAGCCTGCATTATAGAGTCCCACGTCGTCGAGATTGCCACGGGTGTTCAGAAACAATCGGATAACGAACTCAGCCCCGCTGCCCATCATGGCTGCCAGCATAAAGGCGATGCCGAGTCGGATGGTGCTATTGCCCTGCGTGAGGATATCGGGTTGCAGCGACAGGTGGAGCGGATGGTAGCGGTAAGAATAACCGATGGTGAGCAGCATTTGGCTCAATGCCACGAGCAGCAGTGAAGGAATGATGGCTGCCTGCTGCCAGAGTAGGAACAAAGGAACGGATATGATGAGGGCCAGCACGACCTGGAAAAGCGAGATAAGGGCCAGTGGGCGGAGGCGGCGTGTGCCTTTGAGTATAGCAAGTTCACCTCCCGTGATGGCCGACAGCGCTACGATGGGGGCGAGAAGCATGAAGTGCAGCGTGTGGTTACCCCAGTTGAAAGTCCACGAATTGAGCAGAGGACTGAGCGCAACGCAGAGTATCATGCCCACAATGCCGGTTACCAGGCTCCATGAGCGGAGGAGCTTGATGTGATGGGCGAGGCTCTCCTGGTCGTTGTGTTCATAGGCATAAGAGATTTTCCGAACCCCACTGACAGGCAGGCCGAGCTGGCTTGTGTCGCCGAGCAGTCGGATGGTGGAATTGAACAGTGACATGAGTCCCACACCGTCTGGTCCGAGTATCAGCGCTACCAATTTAGTACGGATGATTCCAACCAGGATGCTAAGCCCCTGCATACTGCCGAATAGTCCGGTGTATTTTAGGATATGAGCGTAACTGTCTGTCTGTTTTGATTCTTTCATGCGATGGTGCTTCCATGTGGACGAGAACGAAAAAAGAGGTAAGAGACGGATGGATATTCCTGTCTTTTACCTCTTGTTATTTGTGTTAGAAGTCCTTTGTCTTATTCAATCCATCCCGGTGCTTTCTTGGCAGAGCTTAGCCTGTAGGGCGGGATGACTTGGCCTGCTCGGTAGATGCCCACGAGCGTGATGTCGAAGACGAGCGTGGAGTAGGCCGGAATGGCCGAGGTGGCACTTGTGCCATATCCCAGTTGGTAGGGAATGTAGACCGTCCAGCGGTCTCCTAGGTGCATGTGCATCAATGCAGTGGAGAATCCGTCGACCAAATCAGAGGTGAGCATCTTAATCGGAACCATAGTTTTGAGGTCGTACTCGTAACCACTTACCCATGATTGGTCGAAGATATAGCCGTCTGAATAGCTGGTCGAAGGCAACAGACGTCCTTGATAATGTATGCGGACAGAGTCGGTATAGAGGGGGGAAACCGTCCCCGTCCCTGCCTTTTGTACCTTGACTACGATATGGTCTTTGGCATCGTTGTGCGTGTTGTCGGCAAACGTGTAACTCTTGAACACCTTCCAGGATGTATCGCCGGAGGCTGCTGCCTCTTTAGCTTTCTGATAGATGGTATTGAAATAAGTAGTGTTGGTGGTTTCCCAGTTGGGGAATTCCTCTACTTTGTTGTCGTCTCCCTCTTTGCAGGATGTGAGTCCGAAGACCACAGCAAGCAACAACAGCACTGTATAGTCGGCCAGTTTTCTCATTTCCATTGGTTTACTGAAGTTTCTTGAGAAGGCTTGTAATGCTCACGCGGTCCTCGATGATGTTGCGCAGTTCGGCTATGTCGACGCGCTCCTGAGTCATGGTGTCGCGGAAACGGAGTGTTACCTTGTTGTCGTTTAACGTATCGTGGTCTACCGTTACACAGAAAGGTGTGCCGATAGCGTCCTGTCGGCGATAGCGTTTGCCGATAGAGTCTTTCTCTTCGTAGTGTGTATTGAAGTGGAATTTCAGTAGGTCTACAATCTCGCGGGCCTTTTCCGGAAGTCCGTCTTTCTTTATCAATGGAAGCACAGCACACTTGACTGGGGCCAAGGCTTCGGGCAGACGGAGAACCACGCGGGTCTCTCCATTCTCCAGTTGTTCCTCGGTGTAGCTGTGACACATGACGCTCAGGAACATGCGGTCTACGCCGATAGAGGTCTCAACAACGTAAGGTACGTAGCTTTCATTGGTTTCCGGGTCGAAGTATTTAATCTGTCGGCCAGAGAATTTCTCATGCTGTGAGAGGTCGAAATTGGTGCGTGAGTGGATTCCCTCCACCTCCTTGAAGCCGAAAGGCATCTTGAATTCCACGTCGGTAGCGGCATTGGCATAGTGCGCCAGCTTCTCGTGGTCGTGGTAACGGTAGTTTTCATTGCCCATGCCGAGACCTTCGTGCCATGCCAGACGAGCTTTCTTCCAGTATTCAAACCACTTCATTTCTGTACCCGGCTGGCAGAAGAATTGCATTTCCATCTGCTCGAATTCGCGCATACGGAACACGAACTGGCGGGCAACAATCTCGTTGCGGAATGCCTTGCCTATCTGTGCTATACCGAAAGGCAGCTTCATACGCCCGGTCTTCTGAACATTCAGGTAGTTCACGAAGATACCCTGTGCGGTTTCAGGGCGCAGGTATATCTTGTTGGCAGCGTCTGAGAGAGAACCCATTTCGGTAGAGAACATCAAGTTGAATTGGCGTACGTCGGTCCAGTTCTTGGTTCCTGATATGGGGTCTACAATCTCTTCGTCGAGTATTATCTGCTTGAGTTCCTCCAAATCCGGACCTTGCATAGCCTTGGCATAGCGTTCGTGGAGAGCGTCATGTTTCTGCTGGTGTTCGAGAACGCGGGGATTTGTCTCGCGGAACTTAGCCTCGTCGAAGCTGTCGCCAAAGCGTTTGCGAGCCTTGGCTATCTCTTTTTCAATCTTTTCTTCGTACTTGCCCAACTGGTCTTCGATGAGATTGTCGGCGCGGTAACGCTTCTTGGAGTCGCGGTTGTCTATCAACGGGTCGTTGAAAGCGTCTACGTGGCCACTTGCTTTCCATATCGTCGGGTGCATGAAGATGGCGGAGTCGATACCTACGATATTCTCGTGGAGCAACACCATGCTCTTCCACCAATACTCCTTGATGTTGTTTTTCAGCTCAACGCCGTTCTGTCCGTAATCGTAGACAGCGGCGAGGCCATCGTAAATATCACTACTTGGGAAGACAAACCCATATTCCTTACAATGGGAAACTATCTTCTTGAAAACATCTTCTTGTGCCATGATTTATTTTTAGTTTACCTAATTTAACCCGACAAAGGTACACATTATTTCTGACAGACTGTCTATTAGAAATGCAAAAACTTCATAAAGAGCCGGTAAAGCGAGTTGTAGATGTGCGACTTTACAGGCATTATGCTTACCTTTGTAGGAAACTATCAGACGATGCAGATACTTTTATCATGCGCCAAGGATATGACTTCAGAGCGCATATACGATAGCCATAAGGGTACGATTCCCAAGTTTCAGCAACAGGCCGAAAGCCTGGCAGCACAGATGATGCGCTATAGTGCCGAGGATTTGTCGGCCATGTTGAAAATCAATCAGCAGTTGGCCGCACTCAATAAGTTGCGCTATACTGCCTTTCTAGAACCTGAACCCAAGATGGAAGCTGTATACTCGTATACCGGAATCGCTTATAAATATCTGCGGGCAGGCCATTTCTCGGATACAGAGCTGACGTATGCGCAGGCTCATCTGTGGATTACGTCGTTCCTATACGGTCTGTTGCGCCCTCTGGATATGATTAAGAACTATCGTTTGGAAGGCTCTGTCTATCTGGGCAAGAATGGTGGTCAGCGTATGTTCGACTATTGGAAACCCTTCTTGACGGATGTGCTGATTGACGCGGTGAAGCAAGACGACGGTGTGTTATTGAATGTGGCGAGTGCCGAAATGAAACATCTGTTCGACTGGAAGCGTGTCCGTCGCGAGGTACAGGTGATAGAGCCGGAGTTCATGGTTAGTAAAGACGGTAAGTTGAAGAGCATTGTGGTGTATTGCAAGATGTGTCGTGGAGCCATGGCTAACTATGTGATTACGCATCAGGTCGAGACCCTTGAACAGCTCAGGGACTTCGAGTTTGAAGGCTTTGCCTGCCATCATGATACCGAAGACGAGGGGCGTCTGCTTTTTGTGATGGAGGGGTAGTCTGCCTGCATGTGTGACATAGGTAAGTAACCGTGTATCTGTGTACGGACACATCATCTTGATTTATGTCAAGAATTAGGCAAAAACAGAAAAAAGGTGTGGCTTTCTTGAAATGTAATTCTGG
Organism: Prevotella mikamonis; assembly: GCF_055381405.1. Classification (NCBI taxonomy): domain Bacteria; kingdom Pseudomonadati; phylum Bacteroidota; class Bacteroidia; order Bacteroidales; family Prevotellaceae; genus Prevotella; species Prevotella mikamonis. Next base: position 1,538,915 of record NZ_AP035785.1, on the reverse strand, counting down.
GATAGCTTATATCTTTGCAGCATCAAATTTGAACGAAATAAATGTGCGAAAAGTAAATAGATAATAAGATGATAATGAATGGAAATCTCAATACGGTATCAGGCTTGAGGTAAAAAGATCAGGAGACATGATGACAGTGCCGATGCACTGGAAATAGAAAGCAATCCGGTCTTGATAGGTATTAGAAAGGTAAGAGATAAACGACAGGTCGAAAGACTGCGCCAAATTCAGGTTGACACAGACAAAACTGACAAGAAATATTTGAGAGATTGGCGTGCCGAGTGGCACGTATAGAGAAAGGTAATGGAAATAAGAATAAGGGAGAGGTGGTTTCTGCTCGGTGCAGAAATCACTTTTTTTCTGTTTTTATAGTTGTCTCCTTGCCATTTTAATAGTCACTATATTTGGGTAAGCGATAGGATTATACTAATTTTGCACATACAATATTGATTTATGTTTAGCAGCAAACAAACCGACGCATTGTTGGAACGGATTCGTCTGGGAGCAGCGATGACGAATCGTGAGAAGCTCAATCTCATCGTCGAATTGAGTATTCCGTCTATCTTGTCACAGATTACATCGGTACTGATGTTCTTCATTGATGCCTCAATGGTGGGACAGCTCGGCGCACGTCCGTCTGCTGCCATCGGTTTGGTAGAGAGTACTACGTGGCTGCTGGGGGCTTTTACGTATGCCTCGTCGATGGGATTCTCGGTACAGGTGGCACATTTTATCGGCGCTAACGACTTTGTCAAGGCCCGCCAGGTGTTCCGTCATGGACTGATATGCACGTTTTTCCTCAGTCTGTTGGTGGCTTTCTGCGGTTTCCTGGTCTATCGACCGTTGCCTTATTGGTTGGGTGGCGGTGCTGATATTGCGCACGACGCATCCCTCTATTTCCTGATTTATGCCCTGGCCATGCCCTTCTTTCAGCTCGGCAATCTGTCCGGTGCGATGCTTAAAAGTTCGGGAAACATGCGTGTACCGAGTATTGTCAATGTGGCCATGTGTGCACTCGACGTGCTTTTCAACTATATCTTTATCTTCGAGTTCGGGCTTGGTGTCGTCGGGGCAGCCATCGGAACGGCCCTCGCCATCATGTGCGGTGCATTCTCGCAAGCCTATTTCGCCATCTTTCGCAGCAAGATATTGGCACTCCGTCTCGATACCGATTCGTTCCGCTGGGTATGGGACTATGTGCGTAATGCAGTGAAGATCGGTGCTCCGATGGCCGCTCAGTCTATCCTGATGAGTACGGCCCAGATAGTCAGTACCATCATCGTTGCACCGTTGGGCAACTTCGCTATTGCAGCCAACACCTTTGCCATCACGGCCGAGAGCCTTTGCTATATGCCCGGTTATGGTATTGCCGACGCGGCCACCACGCTTGTGGGGCAGAGCAAAGGGGCAGGCCGACTCGATCTTTGTCGTAGTTTTGCCTATATGACTGTGGGACTTGGTATGGCTGTCATGGCTTTCATGGGCGCCATCATGTATGTCTTTGCTCCCGAAATGATAGGCGTGCTCACTCCTGTCGAGGCTATCCGCGAACTTGGTATCGAGGCTCTTCGCATTGAAGCCTTTGCCGAACCCTTCTTTGCTGCGGCCATCGTGGCCTACAGCGTATGTGTGGGAGCGGGCGACACCTTGCGTCCGGCACTCATCAATCTGGGCAGTATGTGGTGCTTGCGCCTTACTGCTGCTGCCTTGCTGGCACCCCATTACGGATTGAAAGGAGTCTGGACAGCTATGGCAGCAGAACTTACGTTTCGCGGTTGCATGTTCCTGTGGCGACTGTATCGTGGCAAGTGGCTGCAAGCCAAGCTAGGCTAGGAATCTAAGCCTGTTACAACATCTTTTCCAGCCGTTCCACTGCCAACGACAGGTCGGCATCAAACGTGGTGTGGTCGAGCAGATATGAACTGCGCCCATTGGCCAACAGGGCATACAAGTCTTTGTTCATATCGGCTACATACGACCCTATGGCATATTCTATATCGTCTTTCTGCCAGTCGAGTGTAGAATACTGGTACACGCGGTATTTCTGATGAAAGAAACTGTAGGCCGACTCTATGCTGTCTTTTGTAATCATGTAGATAGATGTTTGCGGTTTACCAGAATCGTTTCTCGGTCTCCGAATAGCGGAAACCGGCCTTTGCCATGCGCGCTTCCAGTTCCTTTCTGTCTACATTGAAGTGGTAGCATATCTGGTCGAGATTGTCAAACTCCTCGTCGCGCAGCAGGAAGTTGATGGCCGAAACGAGCATAGGCGTATCATTTTGTGGTAAGTGGTCCATGTCTGTAATCAGTATTTGATGTGCTCGATGAGCAGACCTAAACAAGAAGGAGGCGGTGCATGCACCGTCTCCTTCTGTTATTTATTCCTGCTCAATACAGTCTGTGGCTCACAGGAAAGTGCGTTCCCGGACCGCAGCTGTATAAAGCTGTATTATCCGTAGATGATGTTTCCGTTTTCGTCGGTATATTCGTCGGCGATACCTTTCTCGTAGGCTGTCATGGCACGCAGGCTCATACCCATGCTTGAGAAGCCGCCGTCGTGGAAGAGGTTCTGCATGGTCACCTTGCGGGTGAGGTCGGAGAACATTACGATGCAATAGTCGGCACACTCGTCGGCAGTGGCATTGCCCAGTGGCGACATGCGGTTGGCAAAGTCGTACAGGCGGTCCATGCCCTTAATACCGGCACCGGCAGTTGTCATGGTGGGCGACTGCGAGATGGTATTCACACGCACGTTGTGTTCGCGACCGTAGATGTAGCCGAAGCTGCGGGCGATAGATTCGAGCAGTGCCTTGGCATCTGCCATGTCGTTGTAGCCCAGGAAGGTGCGCTGTGCAGCCACATAGGTGAGGGCTACAACAGAACCGTATTCTGCGATGGCGTCGAGTTTCTTGGCTGCCTGAATCATCTTGTGGAAAGAGATGGCCGAAATGTCGAGCGTCTGTCCGAGCATCTTGTAATCGAGGTCGTCGTAAGTTCTCTTCTTGCGCACGTTGGGCGACATACCGATAGAGTGGAGTACGAAGTCCACCGGACCACCGAGAACTTCCATAGCTCTCTTGAATACGTTTTCAAGGTCTTCTACGTTGGTAGCGTCGGCAGCTATTACCTCTGCGCCGGTTTGCTTGGCCAGAGCATCTACTTCGCCCATGCGGATGGCCATAGGCGTATTGGATAGCACGATTTGCGCACCTTCCTCTACTGCCTTTACGGCAACCTTCCAAGCAATTGATTTATCGTTCAATGCCCCGAAAACAATACCCTTTTTACCTTTTAAAAGATTGTAACTCATCGTTTATTTTGTTTCTATGTAATGATTTGAGCTTGCAAAGGTAGGCGTTTTTTGTCGGTATGCCAACCGAATTGTCCTATTTCTTACCCATTATTGCTCACATGGGGTCGTATTGTGCATTTATCTTGTTCCACTGCAAAGCCTCGGCAGCGTTACTGTTTGGCCTTTGCAGCATTGCTGTTCGGGCTTTGCAGCAATGCTGCCGAAGCCTTGCAGTAAATGGAGGGTGATGCCCCCGTTTTTCAAGGAAATTGCATTGGGTACTAAAAAATATTGGAAAAAGTTTGCAAGAGAGAAAACAATGATATACTTTTGCAGTGTACTATTATAGCAGTACACTTGTTTGACTTAAAAAATATGAGTATGATAGAAATTCAGAACATGACATTCGGCTATGATAGGAGAGAAGAACCGGTGTTCAGAGACTTCTCGCTCTCGCTGCCTGAGAATTGCATCTATGGTCTGTTGGGCAAGAATGGGATGGGCAAGAGTACACTGCTCAAGCTCGTTTGCGGTTTGCTGCGACCCCAGCAAGGGCGGGTTTGCATTGACGGCGTAGATGTGAGCGCGCGTCGGGTAGAGATGTTGCAGGATGTGTATATCGTTCCTGAAGTGTTTGACATGCCACGCATGAGCATGATGAAGTGTATTGAGATGCACCGCGACTTTTATCCTCGCTTCTCTGACGAGGTGTTGATTAAATGCTTGTCGGAGTTTGAACTGCCCGAAGTGAAGAGGATGCAGGAACTCTCTATGGGCCAAAAGAAGAAGGTGTATATGTGTCTGGCATTGGCTTCGGGTACGCGTCTGCTGTTGATGGACGAGCCGACCAACGGTCTGGACATACCTTCGAAGAGCCTTTTCCGTAAGATTATAGCCAGCAATATGACCGAAGAGCGTACCATGATTATCTCTACCCACCAGGTACATGATGTGGAGTCGCTGCTCGACCATATTTTGCTGCTCGACCACTCGCAATTATTGCTCAATGCTTCGGTGAGCGATTTGACCGAAAAATACACTTTCGGCTATCGTCGGCAGAGCGAGATGGACGACTCGGTTGTCTATTTCGAGCCGGCACTGCAAGGCAATGCCGTGATGTGCAGACGCCAAGCGGGCGATGGAGATACGCAGTTGAACCTGGAACTGCTGTTCAATGCGATGGTGAATGGGGTAGAGGTTGCTGATTGGGAAAGACACGAAAAGAACAGAATGGAGGAAATATGATGGAAACATTTAGTATGCAGAGATTTGGAAAACTGTTGAAGTGGCGTCTCCACACCGCTTTCTTGCACTCTTGGCCGGGTATCTTGGGCGCTTCGTTGGGTGCTGGGTTGATATACATGGTGATTCCCATTATTTCAATAAATAGTGTAGGGCAGAGTGGAGTTATGCGGTTGAGTCATATATTGGTAAATGTGGCAATGATTTTTGCGGTGTTTTCGGGTATGGGAATACTGATAGATATGAAGAAACCTCATGATACCCTGGCAGAGCTGATGTTGCCCGGTTCGCAGCTGGAGAAGTTCTTATCGCGCTATATCGTAGGGCTATTGTATTTCTTAGCGATGATTTTAGGTTTCTGGATATGTACGGAGCTGTTCTACTATATATTGAATCTCATCGTGCCGTCTGACTCGTATCGTATGATTACGCCATACGTATGGCAGGCTCTTTGCCAAGCTGACCGTCTTTTCACTTGGCAGAATCTGTGGCTGCACACCGTCTTTTTGGTGATGGCACTCCTGTTTCGCAGGGTGGGGGCATTGGTAGCTATCCTCGTCATGGGCATCGTGCTTGGGGGGATGTATTGGATAGGTACACTCCCTGAGCCGGTTCAGTTGCTGGTGAATATGTGTTACATCTCCTTTGCGATAGTCAATGTGCTAGGCGCTTACTGGGCGTATAGGCATATTCAGTTGAAGGACGGAAAACTCTTACGCGTATGATGTTCAGTAACGACAAAGCCATCTATGTGCAGATGGCCGACCGATTGTGCGACGACATTCTGGCCGGGATGTATCGGGATGACGACCGAATACCTAGCGTGAGGGAATACGCCGTGATGCTGGAAGTGAATACCAATACGGCCGTGAAGGCTTACGAGTTGCTGGCACGCGACGAGATTATCTACAACAAGCGTGGTTTGGGCTATTTCGTGAGTGCCGGTGCGCGTGACAAGATACTGTCGCAGCGTCGCCGGGAGTTTCGCGAAGTGACGTGGCCGGAGGTGCTTCGACAGATGAAACTATTGGGCTTGACGTGGGAAGATATGGAATAAATCTCTCGTATGTTTGGTAGTAAGCGAGATTACCTATACCTTTGAACTGCGAAAAGAAGAGATGCGGATGAGTCGTTGTAAGCTAATATGATGTATACCCCGTTGTTACAGCGAGTGGCGAGATATGTAGAAAGCAATATTGCGAAATGGATATCAGGGCAATGATAATTAAATTTATAATAGAGAAGATGAAAACAAAAGTAATGATGATGGCTCTGTCGATGGTGGCAGGGACAAGTTTTGCCCAGAACCTGGCGTCGGGTGTGGACAAGGCTAACATGAACCTGAGCGTGAAGCCGGGTAATGATTTCTATGAATATGCCGCCGGCGGATGGCTGAAATCGCATCCACTGGATGCCGAGCATACGGATAACGGTGCATTCACCGACCTGTATGAGCAGAATCAAAAGCAGATACAGGAACTGATAGCAGAGTATGCTTCAAAGCCCCAACAGCAAGGTTCGTTGGGGCAGAAGATAGGTTCGCTCTATAATCTGATGATGGACAGTGTACGACTGAACCGCGAAGGATGGAGTCCTATCAAGCTTACATTGGATAAGATTGCTGCGATTAAGTCGCGCAAGGAGTATCAGGTGGTGACGGCACAGCTTGATGGGCGTGGCGAAAATACGATGATGTTCGGCGTAGGAGTAGGTGCCGACTTGCGCGATGCTGCCATGAATATCGTGGGAGTGTCGCAGGGTGGACTCGAACTCGGCTTGCGCGACTACTATCTGAACAACGATGAACAGACGGTGAAGATTCGTGAGGCTTACAAGGCTTACATGAAGAAGCTGTTTGAGTTGACAGGTAATGATGCCACTACGGCCGAGAAGAAGATGCAGGCCGTATTGGCCATTGAGACGCGGATAGCCAAAGCCAGCTATGGCATGGTGCAGTTGCGCGACATCAATGCCAACTACCACAAGATGACCTACAATGAATTGGTGGAAAAGTTTCCGGGAATAGATTGGGGTAACACTTTCTTGCAACAGGGATTTCCTGCTTTCGCACACGTAGACGTGGGGCAGCCTGAGCCTATTCATGAGGTGGAAAAGATATTGGCAGATAGTCCCTTGGATGACCTGAAGGCTTATGCAGCCATCAAGGTAATCAGTGGCGCAAGCAGTCAGTTGAGCGATGAATTCCGTCAAGTGGCTTTCGAGTTTAATAAGGTACAGAGCGGTGTGCAGCAAGACCGTCCGCGATGGAAGCGTGCCGTGAGTCTGGTCAGTGGCGTGCTGGGCGAAGCTATCGGCAAACTGTATGTGGAGAAGTACTTCCCGCAGAGCAGCAAAGACCGCATGCTGGCATTGGTGGGCAACTTACAGAAAGCTCTGGGACAGCGCATACAGGAAGCCACATGGATGAGTGCCGATACGAAAGCTCGCGCAATAGATAAGTTGACCCACTTCATCGTCAAGATTGGGTATCCGGATAAGTGGAAAGATTACGACGGATTGCAGGTTTCCGACTCGCTCTCGCTGTATGAGAATTTGGGCAATGTGTCTGCCTTCTTGTCGAAAGACGAGCTAAACCGCAAGGTGAACAAGCCGGTGGATAAGACGGAATGGGGTATGACACCGCAGACTATCAATGCGTATTACAATCCTACTACGAATGAAATATGTTTCCCGGCAGGTATTCTGCAACCTCCTTTCTTTGATCCACAAGCCGATGATGCAGCCAACTATGGTGCTATCGGAGGTGTGATAGGCCATGAGATGAGTCATGGTTTCGACGACCAAGGTTCACAGTTTGACAAGGATGGTAATCAGAATGACTGGTGGACAGCTGCTGACAAGAAGAATTACGAGGCCCGTACCAAGGTGTTGGAGAGCTATTTCAATGGGGTGGATGCCGTGAACGGTAAGAAGATTAACGGTAAGCAGACGCTTGGGGAGAATATCGGAGACAATGGTGGACTGAATATTGCGTTCCGTGCATTGCAGAATGCAATGAAAGAGAATCCACTCCCGGAGAAAGACGGATTCACGCCCGAACAGCGCTTCTTCCTCTCTTGGGCTCGTGTATGGGCCAGCAACATGCGTCCGGAATATATCGACTATATTGTAACATCGGATGTTCACTCGCCCAATTTCGCACGTGTGAATGCAGCTTTACCACATATTGATGCGTGGTACGATGCTTTCAAGGTGAAGAAGGGTGATAAGTTGTTTATTCCGAAGAACAAGAGAGCGCATATCTGGTAAGCGTCTTGACCCATAAAAAATCAGCCATCCCTCATTATCAAGGGATGGCTGATTTTGGTTTTCAGGCAGAATGTCTGTTCGGTATGGGGGCGTTCTGCGTTATTGTATGTTCTTGTGATGAATAGATGGGGATAGAAGTAGAATGCCTATCCTAAAATCTGTTTGGCGTGTTCCTTCACTTTTATTTCTTTTGGGGTGAAGATGCGCTCCACGATTCCCTCTTCATTGATGATGAAGGTGGTACGGAATGTACCGAAATACTTTCGGCCATACATGCTCTTTTCGCCCCATACGCCGAATGCTTGGTTCAAGGTTTTCTCTGTATCGGCAATGAGCGGGAAGGGCAATTCGTTTTTGTCAATGAACTTCTGGTGCGACTTCTCGTCCTGCACGCTTACACCTACGACTGCATAGCCGGCTTTGCGCAATTCAGAATAGTTGTCGCGCAGATTGCAAGCCTCTGTAGTACAGCCGGATGTACTATCTTTGGGATAGAAATATAATACCAGTTTCTGACCTTTAAAGTCGCTCAGTTTGATTTCATTACCTTTCTCGTCACGTCCCAAAATTTCAGGTGCTTTGTCTCCTACTTCCATAGTTAAATGCGTTTAGTTGTTGTTATTTGCTGGCACAAAGATAATGAAAATTCATGGATAAATGAGACACCCATCCACATTTGAGTTATTTGTTTGATAAACATTAAGCTCCATTTTAAGGAAAATTAGACTAAGATGGAATCAGGTGGTTGATATTTATTTGTATATTTGTGAATAGATACATTTATAAATTTTGCCATGATAAAGACACTGGTTAGTATTTGTATTGCATCATGAAAACAGCATTAGAGGATACATTCTAAATTTAAGATATGAAATTCAAGATACGCTTGGAAGTGTTGCGACATCGTTTTGGTAATGTCTTACCAATTAATTATCAGTATGAGTTGTCTTCGGCAATCTATCATATATTGTCGGAAGCTGATACCGAGTATTCTACGTGGCTGCATGAGAATGGGTTTGAAAGCCAGTCGGATGGTAAGAGGTTCAAACTTTTTTGCTTCTCAAATCTCAATGTGCCAAATTTCAGAATTCAGCGCGATAGGTTGATTATTGAGAGTCAATATGTAGATTGGTATCTCTCTTTCTTGCCGGAGAATAGTACGCAGAAGTTTATAGAGGGAGTATTCCGTAATCAGATTTTTCAAATAGGTGATATCTATTCTACGGTAGAGTTTGCTGTGCGTGATATCCAGATATTGCAGGCGATAGCGTATGAACCGGAAATGAGCTTCGGCACACTATCTCCCATCTGTGTGGGTTATCACGAGTTGGATACTACAACCACCTACCTGTCACCTCAGTCGTCCAATTATGAAGAAGCACTGTTAGCAGGGCTTGTCTCTCGTTATGAAGCCTTTTATGGGAAACCATACACAGGTGAACGCTATTGCAGACTTCGGCTGTTGTCAGCTCCTAAATCAAAGTTGGTAGTTATCAAAGCGCATACTCCCCAGCAGATAAAAGTGAGAGGATATAGTTATGCGTTTACGTTGGCTCTTCCCGAACCTTTGATGCACATCGCCTATGAAAGTGGATTGGGAGAGAAAACGAGTATGGGATTTGGAATGATAAAATAAAAGTAAATAATATGTTTGTTGTAAGATACGAGGGTAAATTTGGCTTTATCAAACCGTGGACTTCAGTTCGTGACGGTATGACCTATACGCAGCAGTTTCTCACCCCTTCTATCATAGAAGGTATAGAAAAGAAACTGTTTCCAGAGATGCTGGCTATACAGGGTGTTATCAGCAAAATTCTTAGATATAAGTTGCGCTATGACGCGGTAGACATACAAAAAGAAAAAACTCAAGCACGAGGATGGGAATATAAGAAAAAGGAAAAATTGATGATTCGTAATCAATCAGTGTTGGAAAGAGGCGTGATGATTAACCCTATATTATATCTTGGTTTCGATACAGAAGATTCTGCCAACCGTGCATCTAAGCAGCATATCTGCCTATGTCGTAATGAGGATTTGATGTTCCCGATGTCTGAAGTGGTATATATGTCGGAGGAAGAATTTAATCAAATAGAAGGCTTTGAACTTAGGTTTGGAGAGTCTGAACAGTCTTTTTTGGTAGGTTATAATCGTTTTGCGAATAATGCTCCTATGTATGGATGGTTAGAAATAAGTGGTAATCCTGTGTCGGGTATAAAATGAGGAAGTTCGACCATATAATAGCAAAACATGAGGCTTCTGGCTTGATACCTCTATCGCAGCATCTTATGAATGTAGCAGAGGCAGCAGTCGTTATAGCTCAAAAGATGGGCGTAGATGTAGAAGTTGCCCGTAAAGGCGCTGTCTTACATGATATAGGAAAGGTTAGTCCGCTGTTTCAAAGGCAGATGAGAAGTGGTTATGTGCGCCAACCTAATTTTGTTTTTCGCCATGAAATTGCATCACTATTTTTTCTATCTTTATTGGAGGAAGGAGAAAAGGATGCTGTAATAGAAATGGTTTCGGCCCATCATAAATCCATCTATGAAGATATTGGGCGGAAGGGGCTACTAGACTTAGACGAAAACAAAGATAGTTTTGGTATTCATATCAGTGGATTTGATTCTTGGAGTAAAGATGCTTTAAATATCTTGTCTGAGTTTGGCTTTAAAACACATGCCATCAGTATAGAGGAAGCACGTGGAAATTATGAGTATGCAGTGAGCTATTGCTGGGGGCTGGATGATGGGTGGTCTGAATGGAAAGGAATATTGATGGCTGCTGATCATTATGCTTCTGCGCTAAATGAAGGTACTGAAAATAGTCTGAGAAACTTGTTTGTCAAACCTGATTTGTTCTTTTATAATCGTAGACATGACCTGTATCCACTATCACAAATAACAACGGATGACCATAGGAAACATACTATGGTGACAGCACCTACGGGTGCAGGAAAAACGGATTTCTTATTGAGGCGATGCCGTGGACGAGTGTTTTACACATTGCCTTTTCAAGCTTCTATCAATGCTATGTATGACCGTATCAAGAGTGATTTAAGCAATACTGATGCAATAGTGTCTTTACTTCACGCTTCTTCGGGGTTGAAGTTAGAGGAAAACCTGTTAGAAGAAAGAGTGTTGCAGCGTCATATTGGGGCGTCAGTAAAAGTCTTGACGCCACACCAGATGGCATCTATTGTCTTTGGAATTAAAGGATATGAGGCGATGGCAGTTGATTTAAAAGGGTGTGATATTATTCTTGATGAGATTCATACTTATTCGGGGGCTATACAGTCTATAGTCTTGCGGATTATAGAAGTATTATTGTCTTTAGACTGCCGAATACATGTAGGCACAGCAACTATGCCAACTATGCTATACAATGAAGTGATGAAAATACTTGGTGGTGAGCGTCATGTTTACGAAGTGAAACTTGATGAACGCCAATTACATTTGTTCAATCGTCATATTATATATAAGGTAAAGGATTGGATGCAATGCGGAACAATAATAGCGAATGCTGTTTCAGATGGTAGAAGAATATTATTGGTATGCAATCAAGTGAGACGTGCACAGGATTTATATATGCGACTTGTTGATAGATATCCATATGTGGAAAAGATGCTTATACATAGTAGATTTAAGCGGATGGATAGACAGAGATTGGAAACAGAGTTGAAAGAAAGATTTAACAATAGTTCTGCTGCGTGTATAGTTGTTTCAACCCAGATTGTAGAAGTAAGTCTTGATATCAGTTTTGATATGATGATAACAGAATGTGCTCCTATAGATGCCTTGATACAGAGGTTTGGAAGAATTAATCGTAAGAGAACACAGGAATCGATAGGGAAATATAAACCTATATACGTATTGCAACCATCTGAAAAGGATGGGGATGTATTGCCATATTCCAAGGAAATGCTCCTGCGTAGTTATGCCATACTTCCTGATGGTGAGATATTTCAAGAAGCGAATGTGCAAAGTATGCTTGATAATGTCTATCCGAAAATAGAGATAAGCAATATAGATTACAGTGGAGCAACCTTTGTCAATGGTGAGTGGCAAATACAAAAACTCCGTCATATGAGTAAATCGGCATTGTTGGATGTTCTTGATATAGAGTCGACAATATGTGTTACGGAAAAGGACCGTGAAGAGTATGAGTCTGGTTTTTATGTAGATAGGTCGAAATTGGAAATTCCTGTCAGCTATCGTTCAGTGGCATATAGGCATTTGGAGCAAGCTAAACAAGGGCTTCTTCCATTTCTTGTGCCTGACAAATCTTATTCGCCTGAAATAGGGCTTTTAATGGATTATGTGAAACCAGAATATTATAACTCATTTGAAATATTATGATAACAACGAATATTGGTAAAATCTTCTTAAAGGCATACAATGAGAAGTATGATAAAGATTATTCTGCACGAGATTTTTTTGATGAGATTTTGTATCCGTTGGTATTTGATGGAACAAAATACTTACAGTGGGTACAAAACTCGCCATTTGTTCAGATGAAGGGGAAACAGAAAGTAGAGAATCTTACCAAAGAAGAGCGATTGAAGAAACTGGCAGAGTTTCATGCCAAAGTAGAAGAAGGGTATACTGATGCCAGTGTGGCACTTGGTTATGCTGCTTCTGAAGAAAAAGAATTTGCAACGACATCCGGACAGGTAACAAATATGAAATTGGTAATCTCGCATGAAGATATCTATTTATCATGGATAGGAGCCTGTCTAGGATTAGGAGTGAAGGGTGGATTTTATATTCTTTTTACAGAATCAAGCTTGCTTTTAGATGTGTTTGAGGGGTGGAAATACTATCGTTGTGTAGTAGATACCAATGAAATGCTCAAAGGGAATCAATTAGTTTCAGCATGGAATGCTCAATGGTTAGCGCATAGGTATTCTAAACATTATCGTTCAAATAAGGAGTTGGCTAATTTTGATCCTTTTACTACCAAAGATGGCGAGATGGGGATTGAGCCTATTTCGTGGACTCGTTTGTTGATTAGTATTTGTCAAAACTTCACACGTGTTCAGATGATGGGATATGTATATAGTTTAGGGAAAACCAATACGACAATAGGTTTTATACCCTTTTTCCTTTATCAGATTCGACGCCCGTATGAATTTTATCAGAAATTGTTTGCAATGGCAGATGAAGTAGAAGAATTATGGGGAACAGCTTTTGGATTTGGACGGGCATGCCAACAAGGGTGTATTGGTGTACGTGCGATGGAGCCAAGAGGCTTAAAAGATTATATAGAAGGCAAAAAAATGCCTAAATATAAAAATGATAGATTACAAAATGTTTTATTTAATACATATTTAAGTTGGTTGATAGCTATGCTGAACAATGAAGAATTATGGGTAAAAGCCCAAAACTTTGCTGAAGTATTGCAACAATATTCAGCAGATGAGAGTAAAGGAAAGACAGGGAAGTCTAGGAAAGTAGAAGAGGTAATGAAAGCCTCGTATAAAAAAGCTTTTATGGAGGCTTTGGTAGAAATAGTAAAAGAAGTAAAGGATACTTCTGCTATTACAGAGATTGCCTCTCTTGTAAATAAGATGCCAACAGACAATGTTCCTTATTTCCTTACACTGGTGAAATTTCATTATGCAAAAATAAATAATACAAAGTAATTATGAATCCTTACATCTATTTGAGAGCGTTAAAGCACGCTGACCATACAGTATTCTGTGTTTCTGATGGTCAAAAAACTTATTATGATGCACAGTTTGGTAGATATGTCCCTTTTTCTAGTGGGCAACAGGTAAAGCGTTCTGTGCTGGAAAGTCTTACTGATGAATTGAATGTTCCGGTGGCACCAATTACATTCAATTATAACATCAATAAGAAGCAAGAGTTAGAATATAAAGAACCTTGGTCTCCTTGTGACCCCTCGTATGTTGACCAATTAATTGGAGGATGGATGAAAGCAGATGGAAAAGGACCTACGTTGAAACGCCGTAGCCCATTGTCTATTTCGGCAATGCGAGCTTTACATCCTTTGTTGGCTGGTACGAATCAGGAGAATCTAACTTTTGATCGTAGCGATAAACCAGATTATCATCCTGTTGTTGTAAGAATGTCAGATGGTAATAAAGAATTAAACGAAGAAGAGATTGAGGCATTTCTGTTTAATAATAAGCGGACTTTGCCTCGTCGCAATATAATTTTTGATAGCAAGCGTGCCAGTGGGCTCTTTGTGTCTGATATAGCCATTGACATGCGTACCTTATTCTGTGTTTCTATTAATCAGCATGAGCCAGAATTGACAAAAAATAAGATAGAGGAACTAAAAAGTCAAGGATGGATAGAAAGCGAAAACGTATTTGGCAGATGCTTGATTTTGCCAAGAGAAAAACGTGAGAAAATTATTCCTGCTTTGGCACACGCTCTCCTGAATTGGCGTATAACTTCTAATCAGGCACGTACTTTTAGTTTTATGGAAACGCTGGCAGTTGCGATAAGTGATAATGCTAATATTGTTCCAGCTGCAATTAGGGCCAAATTGGTAACTAACGGTGAGCATGCTAAAGCTACACCAATTATAGATGAAACTGTAGGTGCAAATCTTTTTGTGACTTTGCCTTGCGCTGCTTATGTGGAGACAGAGATAGAAACGGCCGACGCATTGAAGAAGGCTGAGGAGAAATTGGTAGAGATGATGTTGGCGTTTGACTACGAGCATCAAGTTTAGTGTGTTTTCTTGTAAATCCTCGAATTTCGAGGATTTACAAGAATTATCTTTTGTATTATGCAAATCACAGGTACTCATTTTAATTATTATCGGATATGCCATCGGAAATTGTGGCTGTTTGCCAATGGTATCACGATGGAACATGGGTCAGAATTGGTGCATGTCGGTAAATTAATACACGAAAGTAGTTATCCGCAACGCTCTGCCAAATATGAAGAGGTGGAAATCGATGGAATAAAGGTAGACTATTATGATGCCAAGAACAAGGTAATACATGAAATCAAGAAGTCGAACAAACTGGATGAGGCTCATGTGTGGCAGTTGAAATATTATATGTCTGTATTTGAGCGACATGGCATTGCTGGTGTGAAAGGAGTGTTGGAGTATCCTGAACTTCGCATGAAGCAAGATGTAATATTGACAGATGATGATAGAAAAGAGATAGAGAAGGTGTTAGAGCGTATATCTGCTATTATAGATAGTGAGGAATGTCCTTCGCTGTGTAAGAAGGGATATTGCAAGAACTGTAGCTATTATGAACTTTGCTTTGCCAGTGAGGAGGAATAGATATGAAAAGAAGTTTTTATTTGTTTAATCCAGGTATTATGGAGCGTAGAGATAATACGTTGAAGTTTACGCCTGTCAGTATTGATGAAGAAGGTATTGAGCACTGCCAACAGCCACGCTTTATACCGGTGGAAGATGTTTCAGAATTATATGCTTTTGGAAGTCTTCGAGCCAACAGTGCATTCTATAATTTCTTGGGTCAGAAGGACATACCTGTTCATTTCTTCGATTATTATGAGAATTACACAGGTAGTTTTATGCCACGTGACAGTCTGTTGTCGGGTAAGGCCTTGTTGGCTCAAGCTAAAGCTTATCAAAATAAAAAACGAAGAACGGATATTGCTAGAAAGTTTATTCAAGGTGCGGCCTGGAATATGATAATGAATTTAAATTATTATAATCGCCGAGGTAAAGACTTGCAATCGGTTATAGATGGTATCAATAGTTTTATGGATGCACTTGCAGAGACAAAAGATGTAGACGAAATTATGGGTATAGAGGGAAATATCCGGCGTATATATTATTCTGGATTTGATACCATCATTGATGATTTTCAGATGGAAGCACGTACTAAGCAACCACCACAGAATGAGGTGAATGCGTTGATTTCATTTGGGAATATGATGTGTTATACCGAAACACTGAAGGCTATACATCAGACACAACTTAATCCTACCATTAGTTTTCTGCATACCCCTGGCGAGCGGCGCTACTCTTTATGTCTTGATATATCAGAGATATTTAAGCCAATCGTAGTCGATCGCGTTATCTTCAAGTTACTAAATAAGCGAGCCTTGCAAGTACATCATTTTGACAAGAAACTTAATAGATGC
Organism: Prevotella mikamonis; assembly: GCF_055381405.1. Taxonomy (NCBI): domain Bacteria; kingdom Pseudomonadati; phylum Bacteroidota; class Bacteroidia; order Bacteroidales; family Prevotellaceae; genus Prevotella; species Prevotella mikamonis. Next base: position 1,523,012 of record NZ_AP035785.1, on the reverse strand, counting down.
CTATTGAACGAAAAGGGCAAGATGATATTTGTAAAGGCTATGGAAGAACGATATACTGAAACTTTCAGGCATCGCTCTCTTGGTCGCAATGTCAGTTATCGTCATCTTATCAAGTTAGAATGCTATAAGCTTATGAAAGATGTGCTGGGTATGGAAGAATATAAACCTTTCAGAATGTATTGGTAGCATATTGTCAGACAGATGTTGTTTCTTAAAAAGATAAATTATGTATGTGATTTTGGTATATGATATTGGGGAGAAGCGAGTAGCTAAGATGTTGAAACTATGTCGTCAATATCTTTACTGGATTCAAAATTCTGTTTTTGAAGGTGAGATTAGTGAAGCTAAGCTTAAAGAGTTAATTCTCAGAGCCAAAGCTATAATGAATACAGAAGAAGACAGTATTATCGTATTTATGGGTAAGATGGGAAATTACATGAATAAACAAATCATAGGGCAAGAGCGTATGTCGACTGATAATTTTCTATAAGATAGTTGTCGATGTCTTTTTCTTTGTCATTTTATAATTAAGATTAAAGGCGACTTTATTGTGAAAAATATCTTATTATCCTTGTTTATGCAGATATTGTCGATGTCTTAAGAAAAATATATTTTTGTACATCGACATGTTTTTCTTTGATTTTTTGTATTTTTGCTGTCAAGGAAGTCCTATGTATAAAGTGTCCCTGTGATTTTAAGTAATGGGATGTAATTGAACCATAGAGGTATTGAAATTTCTTCGAAATGTTTAGAATAGAATGTATATATAGATGTAATTGAACCATAGAGGTATTGAAATGAAGAATTAGCAACCACACGACCATTATTAGCAAGGATGTAATTGAACCATAGAGGTATTGAAATTAACAGAAAGCTGCTTCTTATTCAAATCCGTTTGTGATGTAATTGAACCATAGAGGTATTGAAATTTTTTCAACGACTATGGCGAGCAGACCACTCCTCGATGTAATTGAACCATAGAGGTATTGAAATGAGGAAGCCAAAGCCGCTAAAGTAACGATGACAAAGATGTAATTGAACCATAGAGGTATTGAAATCCGATATTATACCTAATCAGGAAATCACCACCGACGATGTAATTGAACCATAGAGGTATTGAAATACGTTTTATGTTCTTTTCAAGGTGGGCGATTTTCCGATGTAATTGAACCATAGAGGTATTGAAATCCGGCTACAAGGTCGGCAACTTGTCGGCGTGTAAGGATGTAATTGAACCATAGAGGTATTGAAATCAGTAATTCGATACGTCGATACAGAGCGTCTACCGATGTAATTGAACCATAGAGGTATTGAAATGCGGTTATACATTTATTTTTTTATTTCTGATGCAAGATGTAATTGAACCATAGAGGTATTGAAATCAGTGAATTAGAGGGCACGAAGAAAAAATGAAAAGATGTAATTGAACCATAGAGGTATTGAAATGACTGGATATTAGATAAAGCCATGAAAGGATTTATAGATGTAATTGAACCATAGAGGTATTGAAATTGATAATGCGCACGATACGTCCTTGGGCCGTACTGATGTAATTGAACCATAGAGGTATTGAAATACAGACCGTTTCTGACCACAAGCGACAAGCTGCTGGATGTAATTGAACCATAGAGGTATTGAAATATCGTCATACCATTACCGGTAAGAGGATCAAGGATGATGTAATTGAACCATAGAGGTATTGAAATACAGACCGTTTCTGACCACAAGCGACAAGCTGCTGGATGTAATTGAACCATAGAGGTATTGAAATATCGTCATACCATTACCGGTAAGAGGATCAAGGATGATGTAATTGAACCATAGAGGTATTGAAATGGGGCATATCGGCTGAAGGTGGAGAAATCTTTGAGATGTAATTGAACCATAGAGGTATTGAAATAGAGTATCAGCCTGTAACTTCAAAATATTAGCAGCGATGTAATTGAACCATAGAGGTATTGAAATATGATAAATGGTAGGCGCACCATCGTTGTAGAGAGATGTAATTGAACCATAGAGGTATTGAAATAAATACGGGCTGACAAAATATCTGTTTGTGTGAAAGGATGTAATTGAACCATAGAGGTATTGAAATAACAAAAATGGTAGGTATTTAACTCTTAGTAAAAGATGTAATTGAACCATAGAGGTATTGAAATAAGCTGGACTCTCAAGAATAGACTGGGACAACTGGATGTAATTGAACCATAGAGGTATTAAAGCAAATATTTGATGTGTTTCTTCTCCAATACTGGGCTGATTTTTTGATAAAATACTTTTCGTGTTTTTTTATTATTTGCAGAAACTCTTTATCTTTGTGTTATAAACTTGTATACCCATGGAAAACAAGTATATTATTCCGGAAGTTGTCTTGGTTAAGATTGAAATTGAAAACGAGATAGCTGCAAGCATCATAGTCCCTGTCACTGATAATGATGCTCCGGAGGGAGCTGTTGCAGATGGTAAAGAGTATGGATGGGGAGAAATTGATTTCTGTCTTTGGGAAAAGTAAATGCTATGGATAGCAATGTATTACTCCATGCTGTTGGTGTTGGGCGATATATCGTATACTTTTTTGTATTTATAACTCACTGCAAGGGCTTTGCAGCGTTGCTGCCTAGGCCCTGCAATATTGCTGTTCGGCCTTTGCAGTGATGCTGCGGAGGCTTTGCAGTTTTCGGACTGTTTTCTGCCGTGTCGGTCTGTGTATGTCTTATGGAGTATGGTTGGGTTGTAAGCCACTTGGAGAAGGGGGGCAGAGTGGAGGGTAGGCGGTGTGTGTTTCAATCAAATGACAATGCGGTTAAAGTCTTATTTCCCTATTTCGTGGCGACGAATGTTTCAATAACTTTGTAATGTGTAAACAAAGTTATTAAAAAAGATGGATACTGCCAGGATTCTTGTTGTCGATGACGAACAGGATATTTGTGAAATTCTGAAGTTCAATTTGGAGTGTGACGGATATGATGTCACGATGGCGAATAGTGCCGAGGAAGCACTTGCCCTGCCGATGGAGCAATTCAATTTGATACTTCTGGATGTTATGATGGGCGGGATGTCTGGTTTTGCCATGGCGCGGAAGTTGAAGCAGACTCCGCAGTGGGCAATGATTCCTATTATATTTCTTACTGCGCGTGATTCGGAAAACGATACGCTGACGGGGTTGGGCCTGGGAGCTGACGATTATATAGCCAAACCATTCTCTATCCGTGAGGTGATTCTCAGGGTGAATGCGGTGCTTCATCGGACTCAGACTGCTACGTCGCCCCGGTCTTCAAGACTCTGTTACGATTCCCTGGTGCTGGACCTGGAGAGCAAGACGGTAACGATTGCAGGGAGTGAGGTGGGATTTACAAAAACAGAATTCGAGATTCTCAGCCTCTTGCTTGAGAAGAAGGGGTTTCTCTTCAGCCGTCAGGAAATCATCAATCGGGTGTGGCCGCGAGACGTAATCGTGGTCGACCGTACGGTGGATGTGAACATGACTCGTATGAGAAAGAAACTTGGGCCGTATGCTAATCATATTATAACCAGGCAGGGATTTGGATATTATTTTATGGACTGACCCCTATATGGAAAAGCCACCAAGGCATTCTGACCTTGGTGGCTTTCTGTATAAGGTTCTTATGGGTTCTGTTGCCTGTTTAGTATGCGGTATTCTCTGGATTGAAGTTGGTCCAACCGTCAGTCCAGTTATCGTTGGAACGGAAAGCGCCTACATAGTCTACCTTGTCGAACCCGCTTGCAAGCATCTTGTCGAGGAAACTGGCAGCAGAGGGCAGAGGACTGGAAGCCTGCGGACGATATTGTGTGTCGAGCAGTAATGTGGCCGGGTCTTGTACAACCTTGTTGCCTTCTTGTTTCTCGAAGAAGGTGGCGGTGAACGACTTCTGCTTACTGTCGGTTACAGGCTTGGAATTGCTGTCGTATCCGCTGACGAGTACATTGTCGAAGAGTTTGTTGGCATCGCTGCCCGTGATGTCCATTCCTGCCAGCCAGATATTCTTCAGGTTCAGCAGTCCCTTGGTAGCAGAGCCTTGAGTGTCTCCCTTCTGATTGTCGAGCAACAGACCGATGGGGAATCCCACTGCCACGGAGTTGAAACAGTTTAATCGGGAATTGCGGCGAATCTGTATGGCCGACTGGAACTTACCCAGGGCCGAGCCGTTGTTGGGATTCATCTGTCCGCCGGTGATGTAGCTCTTGTCGTTGTTGAAAGATGGGTTGCCGTATTTGGGGCCGATGATGGTGATGTTGGAGAAGGTAGCAGTGGTCCAGGGCGACACCGTAGCTCCGTCGGCGCAGTTATCGCTTTCGAAACTGTTGCTCATGGAGTTGTCGGCTATCTTCGGGTCGCGCACGGAGAGACCGAACTGCACGTTGCCTGAATAGCCGTTGTCGGTATCGAAGTCGTCATCCCAGCCCTTGAAAGCGATGAGATACTTGCAGTTGACCGTACCACCGAACCACTCATAGGAGTCGTCGTTGCTGTGAGACACCTGAATATGGTCGAGTTTAGTACCGCTGCCTACGGAAGCCAGGGTTAGCCCGTTGATTTCCTGATCTTTCTGGAAGGGATAGCCTGCAAATTCGATGCGTACATAGCTCAGTATACCTGAGTTGTCGCTGTCTGTCTCGCCACCGTGCTTCGTGCGTGGACCTCCTTCAATCTGCATTTCCTTCTGGTTGTTTCGTGCCTTTCCGCAGAGGATGATGCCTCCCCAGTCGCCGGGTTTGCGACTGCCTGCTGCCTGTGCCGACGTGAATACTATCGGAGCTGTAGCCGTGCCTTGGGCTAGGATTTTACCTCCACGCTCGACGATGAGCGAAGCCTTGGTATTCTTGTCGCCCTTGATGACAGTTCCCGGCTCGATGGTGAGTTCTGCTCCGTTGGCTATATAGACCCATCCTTTGAGGATGTATGTACCCTTCTTGATAGTCTGCTTGCCCGTAAAAACAAACTCCTGGTCACCGTTTCCGATGTCGGTGCCGTCAGGGGCTTCCTTGCCATTGTTGAAAAGTATCTGATTGCAGGCTTTCAAACCACCGTCTTTACTCCACTGGTAAGCAGTCGTGGGCTGTTCTTTCTTGTTGTCCACTCCGTCATTTTCGCTGCTGCATGCACTCATCAGGGTGATGACAGCCATGATGCCGAGGCATCCGGTTAAAACTTTCTTGTTCATCTTTTGTTTGTTGATTTGAAGTATATGATTACTTAAAACGTGTAAGTCAGGCTAAAGCCGATGTTGCGGCCGGGACGATATTGGCGCGTCATTTCTTCTACTTGACGTATTGTTCCATCGGCGTAGGTGACGTCGGCAAACTGCTTGTAGGAAACCTTCTGTCCCAATAGGTCGCGCAGATGGCATCTCAGCTCCAGATGTTGCCCCCAGCTTTTAGATACCGTGAGGTCGATGGCGTCTCGTGGCATCTCGTAGCTGTCGGGTACTCTGGCGTTTTCTTCGTTTCCGGTTGTACCCTGGTTTCGCCCTATACCGATGATTCGCTTTCCTATCCGGTTGTAGAGTAAGGATATGTTCAGCTTGTTGGTGGGGTTGCTGTAGAAGATTCCGGTGTTGATGAGGTAGGGTGACTGTCCTTGCATGGGACGGTTTTTCTCGTGAGAACCTGTAGGGAATGAGACACGGCTCTTGATGAGAGAACCGTTGAATGACCAACTGAAATTCTTCAGGCCGATAAAGTCGAGAGTTTTCTTGATATCCAGCTCGATTCCGTAGTTGTTGGCCGAGAGGGCATTCTGGTAAGAGTAGATGAGATTAGTACCGCCGGCCACGGTATAGGTCCACTCTATGGGGTTGTCGAAGCGTTTATAGAAAGCTGCTACGGTGATTTGTTCTCCTTGGCTGGGATAGAATTCATAGCGCAGGTCGGCATTGTCGATGGTACAATTACGAAGCTCTGTATTTCCCTGGACGCTTGATGCGAGGTCGAAGTCGTAGTATACCGAGGGCGATATCTCTCTGAATTCGGGTCGGTTGACACTCCGCCCGTAGCAGAGTCGCAACTGGTGGTGTTCGTTGAATTTATATACAGCGTTGACCGACGGGAAGAAGTCGCGATTGATATAGCTGCGTTTGACAGGGCTGTCTTCCAAATCTTGTGTATTGGATGTCAGTTGCATCCGGTCGTATTCGAAGCGTATGCCGGCATAGATGTTGAGCTTGCCGAATGGGAGGGCGGCTGAGGCGAATGCAGCTCCATTGATTCCGTTACCACTGTAGTTGTTGCGTTTCTGTACCAGTTCGATGAGATAGAGCTTGTCGTCTCCGTAGTAATCTTCATTGCTGAGCAACTTTGGTAGCTCCATAATCTGAAAATCGTTGGGCAGTCGATTCGATTCGGCGTTCCAGTTATAGATGAAGTTACGGGTGGTATAGTTCCTGGTTCGGTAAGTTCCGAAGAGACCATATCGTAGGGTGGGTGACCATTTGCCGAATGCCAAATCGCGCTTGTTACTGATGTTGGCAGAGATGATATGCTCGTTGAGTGAGGTCCATTCGCGCGAGACGTCGTTGCCCGATGCGAGCATCATCTTTCCGCTCTCTAAGGCATCCGACAGAAGGTAGCGACGACGGTCGGGTAGGTGGCGATTGGCATAGGCGTAGCCAACATTCCATTCCAGAAGGTCTTTGGGCAGGGTGTGTTTTCCTGTCAGCTGAGTATTGTATGTCGTACGGCTGCGATAGTAGTATTCTGCCGAATTCTCCTGATCAGCCTGGGCACTGACTCCTTCGCGCCAAGTGTAACGGCTTGTACCGAGCTGGTTGAAAATATTCTTCCATTGGTATTTGTGATTGCCGTCTTTGGAGAGTATGGTCAGATTGGCGAGCATGCCAAGGCGTGCTTCGTGATTGTACTGGTCGTCTACCGAATGGCGGAGATAGTTGGGACGGTCGTTCTGGGCATCATAGATGCCGAACAGGTTGTTTTCCATGTTTGCATAGGTACGACTTCCGAGGGTATAGTTCATGGCTGCAATGAGTCCCATCGTTCTGTCGGCTGCCTTCCATCGGCGACTGATGGAGGCCGTGAGTTTGAGATCGCCCAGTGGGTTGGCAGTCTTCGTAGTCCAGTCGTGCTTCCCAGGCAGTGATCGTTGTCCGCTGTCAAAGCCCAGGAAATCGGTTGCCGAGCCTTTGGCATACCTGAAATTACGGAAGTGGGAAGTATCGTTCCAGTTTCCTCCCAGTGTCACCGAGACGCTGTTCTGTAGCGGTATGTCTTTGGTGTTGATGAGGATGAAACCACCGCTGTAGTCGGCTGGATATTCCGGAGCCTGAGTCTTGATGATTTCCATGTTGTCAATCTGCGAACTGGGGATAATGTCGAAGGAGAAAGCCCTGGAGTCGGCCTCTGTACTTGGCACAGCCCCGCCGTTAATCCATACGTTGTTATAACGTTGTGAGAGTCCTCTCACCATGACAAACTTATCTTCTATAATGCTTACTCCCGGTACTCGTCGGATAACTTCGCCGGCATTGGAGTCTTGTGTCTTCTTAATTTCCTGTGCCGATACGTTGGTCATGACCAGTTGGCTGCTCTTGGCGAGTTTCACCATGGCCACTTCGTTGTTTTGTTGCATAGTACCCACTACCTGAACTCCTTGGAGAACCTGCTCACTGGGTGTCAACTGAATATATAAGGTGTCTTTTGATGCTTCCGATGAAACCTTCACACCTTTGATAGAACGGTCTTGATACGCGATGTATCTTACGGAGAGTTCGTAGAGTCCGTCGGCCAGTCCGTCGAAGGTGAAGTTTCCGTCCACATCTGCTACGGTGCGGAAATTTGTGTTGACCACTTCGATGGTTGCTCCGGTCAGTGGTTCGTGTGTCTTTTGATCTGTTACTTTTCCTTTAAGTGAGCCTGCGGATGCTGCCAGTACTGAAGCCGAGAGCATTAGGATTGCTACTAAATTTCTTTTTTTCCTCATTTTCTTTTTTCGTCAATCATGTCTTTTTTCAGTGGCAAAATTAATTGGTTGGTGTTTCACCCATGCTGCTAAACTTTAAAAGAGCGGTGACGATTCGATAACAATTCTGTTACTGTCGAAACATTGTTGAGACAAACTGTTTTGGTGAAAGTCTGACAGCTGTGTGGGGGAATATGACTATATGAAATGAGAATTCCCCTGACGTCGTGGGAAAGTAAGACGTCAGGGGAACACATGGAAGGTGTATCAACCTTTTAGAAACGTGTCATAAATTCGATAACGAATTTATCTTTTTCCGAGGTTTTGGCTACGCCGTTGTGACCATAGAAGTATTTTTCGTAGTTGATGCGGATGTCGGAGAGGAAAGATTTGTCCATACTTAATGTGACTCCACCGGTGATTCGGCTTCGCTTGCAGTCGTTGACGATGAGGCTGCCTTTGCTGTCCTCTTTACCGTTGAGGTAGTGTTTTCCGTCGCTGTGGTCGCTCATATAGTCGTATCTGATGAGTGGTGATGCCTTTTTGAACAGGCCCTTTTTGAAAGGTATATCGTAAGAAACGAAACTATTGAAAGCCTTTACGGACTGAAAAGAGTGGTTGCCATAATGCTTGTAGAGGAATTCGGCTTCTGCGATGAAACCGTTACGGTGATAGGTAGCTCCGATGTCATACATGTAGATGTCTGTATGTTCGGGTTTTATCTTCTGCACACTCAGTTCCACATCCAGATCTATGGGTAGCATGGCGATGACTCTTGATGAGAAGTTGATGTTGTTGGTCCAGAAATCTTTTTGATTGGTCAATCCCGATCCATTGAAGATTCCTACACGTAATTGTACGGGGAATCCTAGTCGGAACTTGTATTCTATCTCTGCTCCCACATCTCTGATGTTGCCCACCTGCTTGGCTATGAAGCTACGGTTGGCAAAGTATTGTTCGGAAGGGGAGCGATGGGCGTCGATGGTGAAGGGAACACGTTTCTGTCCGATAGAAAATTTGAGTGCATCGGTGAGTGTAAGCCTTGTATATGCGTCTAGCATCTTGATTTTTCCTTCATCGCATAAGTCAATCTCCGCCTTGTAGTCTACCTTGCTGTTGAGTTTGCCCGATACGTTGATACGTGCTGTCCGCACTTGGAATCTCCCTTGTCCCTCTTCAGTCTGATACTCGTATTTTCCACGGATGACACCGCCCACTTTGACTTCTTTCATGGTATTGGTTTGGGCAAAAGCTCCCATGATACTTGTCATTGCGACGGTGCAGACTATAATGATTCTTTTCATTGTCATTCAGCTAATTCACGTTTCTGATTACAAAGGTAAGATAAATATGTTTCTCTTTGTTTACAGACATATAACAATGGTGTTACAATTAATAAAATCTGAAGGGTTACGTTTTCATAAAAGTAGTTGTAGCCAGCAGACTTCAAAATATTCATGATATTTTGTTCCTTTACCACTGCCGAATGAGTATCTTTGCATCACCAAGTATCAATGCAAGTCTTATGGAGAAATACAGACACATAACGGATATGGAAAATATCTTGGACAGTCACAGTCGCAAGATGCAAGAACTGAATGAACTGTTAGAATCTCTGAAAAGTAGTAAGGAAGATTACGACAGATTGATGGAGTATTATTATTCAGACCGTCGTAATCAGGATTTGGAAGACGACCGGAACGGATTGATTGATAAAAACCTGAAACGAGGAGTGCTCTCCGAGGATGCCATATACGACTTGATGTCTGATAACTATCAGTGCTGCATGAAGATGCTGGAACTGGCTGTGGACTATCTTAAGCGTGAATGACATTCTTTTTAACGGGAAATGGCTGGATAGGAACTCTACCTAACCAGCCTTTTTCCTCCTCAAATATATCCTGTACTGATTATCAATAAGTTATATTTGTATGGTGCAAAAATGCTTCTTTAATTTGAGTAGTATTGATTAGAAAAACGTTTTGAATGTTATCATCTTGTTGATTGTGAATATTTCTTTTGCTAATGATTATTTTTTAATATATGTCGAACAAACTAACTTCATCAATTTTAATTATTGGAGTAATACTATCCCTTATCTTTTTAATACAAATTTCATATTGTGGGAAATCATTTTTGTAAGCATCGTCTACCCAATCATTATTCCATAGCTCAACACCAACTTCGTTGTTCACGATTTTACATATATCCTCAGTATATGCAATAGGGTGAGGCAAATCGAAAGAAATGCGTTGCATCCAGATTTGAATTTCACCGATATTTGGAAATCTCTGAAATTTCATATAAATATCATTGATAATTTTTTCTCTCTCACTAGGCGTTTGAATCTTTTCAATAAGTGTGCTGACTATGGCCAAAGCAATCTTATACACTTTTGGGCTAAATAGGGCAATATCTGTGAAAATGGATATTAAGACATGTGTATTAGTGCTATCTGCAACTTTATTAGCTAATCTATACGCAAATGTTGTTAATAGTTTTGTAAGTGTACCGCTATTGGGATACTTCTTTGAAAACAGATGAATATAAAGAGCCTCTTGTTGAAGATTCGACATTGTGGAATATATTCTCTTCTGCGTTTTTCTATACATAGGTATTCCTGAAATATATGCTACCTTGTCTGGTTTTATAGATTCGGTTATTACCTCTTCTGTCAAATATGTCTTTTTAGCATTTAATTGGAAATTGAGTTCGGTAAGAACTTCTTGAAGACAGAAGGCGATACGTTCTATTTCCTCTTTTGAATTACAAAAAATGCGGTAATCATCCCTGTATCGTAAAATACGATAGTTATTTATACCTTCTGCATCTAATCTATCACCAAGTTGCTTATCTGCATATGCAAGTACCACTTCTGCTATAAAGTCAGACAACACACTCCCCTGTGGAATACCATTAGTTTGACCATATTGCATATACCGCATATAGTCATCTATCAAATTACCTAATAATCCATGTTTGTAACGCTCTTGTTTAGCTTCTTCCTTCCCCATCATAGCCCACGCTATGGTGTGAGTATATATCGCACCATAGCAATTTGTAATATCGGTAACAAACATATACCTATACGATAATGCCAATTCAAGACTTCTTTGTTCTATGTTGTCCCACCAAGAGCTTACCGATGCAGATAAATGCGATTTACCTGTCTTTCCTTTAATTTTTGGAATGCTCGCAACTTCTATATTAGTCACTTTCAGTGTTGTGAATCTTTCTTTTATCTCCTTCCAACTACCCTTGTTTGTCATTGCTTTGATAAGGAGGTAATATAGATAAGGATTTATCAACTGAATTGGTCTATACGAATACGGTGCATCCTTTTTTATTAATATCTTGTGATTGACATTCTCAAAAGAGGAAGGAGGACTTTTAGAATCTTTAAGAATATCTTTAAGTTCTTTTGTATCTACAACCGTTTGGACATAATCTAACACTGGTTTAAAGTTGATATAAACAGGTAATTGCATATTACAGTAATTCTCTGATTCCAAGAAATACCGTCTGGCTTTTATATGTGAAAGATCTAAAATTGTTTGCATATTCTTACTTTTGTTTTCTTCTCACATTCGTTATCTTTCCCAAATGATATTTACCTTGCCAAACAACCAGTCCGTTTCCTTTCTGTCGTGATACGCTGAAAGTGACATGGGTTATCTCTGCCATGCAACTGTCACCGAAAGGACCTACTGAAAGGCGCATAAGCTTGTAAGGGCGTGCCACAAACGGGAAATACCCGTCGTTGTATTCGTCGGGATGATAGATACGCCCCTTGACCGTATGCTTAGGGTCGCAGAGCGGCGTGCCCTGCATATCGGTGGCAAGATATTTTTGGGCTGTATAGGCATTGAATATCTCGCGGTATTCCGTTTTCTTCGTTCCTGCTACTATCTGGTTAAAGAACACCTGCTTTATACTCTACTTCAGCGTATCACTGCCTTTGTAAGTGTTGGAATCTTCTTCCTCCACGGGTATCAGGTCGTGTCCCCCTCTCTACAATAGAAACATCACTATCGTCAAAGCGAAGCCGTGGCAAACGCTCTACAATATCTACAGTCTGTAGGCTCAGGTTCATCACCGACAACAGCAGGGCGAGGATGTATCGTGGTTTACCATGCTCTTTGTACGTATCTGTCCCGCGAAGTTGTACAATCTTTCAAAGAGATAGGCATGTATCTGTTGCAAATACTTAATGTTGCAAAATCTTGGATAGTTGTGTATGCTATTGGTTAGATTTTATATCAATATATTATTATTTGCAAATATACGAAATATTCTGGTATGAGGAACTAAAAAGAGAGGAGAAAAACTCCTCTCTTTTTTAGTCCATGGGCTTAATATTCAACTCACCAACAATATTCAACATTCCTCTTCTGGCATATCTTTCTGAGTGCTGCCAGAAAATAACTGCGTTGGCTGCACCATCCTTGGTTATTACGTTCCCGCTTGACAATGTCGGCTAGTTGGTCGTCAGTGAGCTTACGCAAATAGCGATAATACTTGAATGTTTCATACTCTCCCCGTAGGATAGTTTTTGAGAAAATGTTTTTAATGTTCATAAAGATACATTTTTAAGTTAAACTTACACATCTATTTACCACCGTGACTATCTTCATGATTTGTTCGGTTGGTGCGTCTAAATGAGACGACTCTTGATGTTCTGGTTGCAAAGGTACGGAAAATATTCAGAATTCTTATAGAATCTCAACTTTCTTATTTTTTTCTTCTTTTGGTATAATGATACATACTGTCTTTTATACGCAAAACCAAAGAGCCTTGGTTGTCGTAATAACAACCAAGGCTCTTAATCATAAATATTTGTTTATCCTTATTTCACTTCCTCAAAGTCGGCATCTTGGATGTCGCTGGCATTGCCACCTTGTGATTGTTGACCACCTTGTGTACCGCCGTTGAAGCCTTGTGCAGCGTCAGGGCCGGGCTGAGCACCCTGTGTTCCCTGATACATCTGTGCGCTGGCAGCCTGCATCACTTGGTTCAGATTGTTGATGGCTGTGTCGATAGCAGCTACATCAGCATTCTTATGAGCATCGCGGAGCTGTTGCAGAGCGCTCTCGATACCAGGCTTCTGGTCGGCCGGAATCTTGTCGCCATTGTCTTTCAAGAAGTTCTCGGTGGTGAAAATCATGGAGTCTGCCTGATTCATCTTGTCCACTTTCTCGCGTTCCTTCTTGTCAGCCTCGGCATTGCTTTCAGCTTCTGCCTTCATACGGTCGATTTCCTCCTTGCTCAGGCCGCTTGATGCTTCGATGCGGATATTCTGTTCCTTGCCTGTAGCTTTGTCTTTGGCGCTTACGTTCAAGATACCGTTGGCGTCGATGTCGAATGTAACTTCAATCTGTGGGACACCGCGACGTGCAGGTGCAATACCTTCCAGATTGAACTGACCGATGCTCTTGTTCTGTGAAGCCATCGGACGTTCGCCTTGCAATACGTGGATGGTAACGGCTGTCTGATTGTCTACTGCTGTAGAGAACACCTCACTCTTCTTGGCAGGGATGGTGGTGTTGGCTTCAATCAACTTGGTCATCACGCCGCCCATTGTCTCGATACCGAGGGTCAGCGGAGTCACGTCGAGCAATACGATGTCACCCACACCGCTCTCTTTGTTCAAGATAGCACCCTGTATAGCAGCACCTACAGCTACCACTTCGTCGGGATTTACGCCCTTTGAAGGCTCTTTGCCGAAGTAGTTCTTTACCAATGTCTGTACGGCTGGGATACGGCTGGAACCACCCACAAGGATTACTTCGTCGATGTCTGAAGTCTGCAACTTAGCGTCGCGTATAGCGTTCTGGCAGGGGATGAGACAAGCCTGGATGAGTTCGTGAGCCAACTGCTCGAACTGTGCACGGGTCAGTGTCTTCACCAAGTGCTTGGGCACGCCACCTTCAGCCGAGATGTAAGGCAGGTTGATTTCGGTGGATGTAGAGCTTGATAATTCTATCTTTGCCTTTTCGGCAGCCTCTTTCAGACGCTGCATAGCCATGGGGTCTTTGGTCAAGTCGATGCCCTCGTCGGCTTTGAAACCGTCGGCCAACCACTTGATGATAACTTGGTCGAAGTCGTCGCCACCGAGGTGGGTGTCACCGTTGGTAGACAATACTTCGAATACACCGCCACCAAATTCCAGGATAGAGATATCAAACGTACCGCCACCAAGGTCGAACACGGCAATCTTCATATCCTTATTGGCCTTGTCTACACCGTAAGCGAGTGCAGCTGCGGTCGGTTCGTTAACGATACGGCGAACGTTCAGACCGGCTATCTGGCCGGCTTCCTTGGTTGCCTGACGCTGTGAGTCGGAGAAGTATGCAGGCACTGTAATTACAGCGTCGGTCACTTCCTGGCCTAAGTAGTCTTCAGCGGTCTTCTTCATCTTCTGTAACACCATGGCAGAGATTTCCTGCGGAGTATATTTACGTCCTTCGATGTCTACGCGTGGGAATCCGTTCTCGTCGACAACCTTGTAAGGCATACTGGTGGCTTCCTTGCGCGACTGGTCGTAAGTTTCGCCCATGAAACGCTTGATGGAATATACAGTGTTGGTCGGGTTGGTGATAGCCTGACGCTTAGCGGGGTCGCCCACCTTGCGCTCGCCATCTTTTACAAATCCGATAACCGAAGGCGTTGTGCGCTTGCCTTCGCTGTTTGCTATCACAACAGGTTCGTTACCTTCAAATACGGAAACGCAGCTGTTGGTTGTTCCTAAGTCGATTCCAATAATCTTTCCCATAATCTTATATATTTATTTTTGTTATTATCTAATTTTAAGCGGACACCAACGTCCGCCATCTTATTAACAAACGATGTGCCAAGTGACAGGGTGTGACAGAATGACATAGGAAGATGGTGGCGGAGGTATTTCCGTCTGCGCGAGCCATAAGCATGGGTATGCAACTGGCCTTTGATGGGATTGTTTTGCGAAACAGGCTGTTTTGGCTTACTGCAAGGGCTTGGCAGCAATGGTGCAAAGGCCTGACAGCAGTGCTGCCAAGCCTTTGCAGTAGAGCGTGTGTAATATATTGTAAATCAGAACTTTATAATTTGTAGTGTGAGGGCGGCGTTTTTGAGGGTTGACGCCGTCACTCCATGTCTTGCAGTGTACTTATTTCATGGCTTCTGTAGGATTGTTGGTCGTGATGAAGTCTACTCCTGCATCGCTCATCGCCTTGATGTCTGCCGGCTTATCTACGGTCCACACGTTGACGGTCAGTCCCAATTCGTGTGCCCTGCGTATCCATTCGGGGTGCTGACGGAGTGTGCCATAGTGGTAATCGAGACCTGTGAAGTGAAGCCGGTGCAATTCATCGGGCGAGAGTTCTCCGTTGAGATAGGCTACTTTGGCGTGCCGGTCCAATCGTATGAGTTCGCGGCATACATCTAGACTGAACGATATGTATTCTACTCTGTCGGCCAAGCCGTATCTCGCCACTTCACCCAAAGTCTTCTGTGCAGCCACTCTGTTTCGTTCGGGTGTGGCGTGTGGCTTGATTTCTATGATGAGCTTGGTGGGACTTTTACTCTTTTTGAGCATCTTGAGTAAGTCTCTCAGCTGTGGCATGCGTTCGCCGTTGTCGAGCATGAGTTGTCGGCACTCCTTGTAAGTGGCAGTCTGTAGGGTGACTCCTTTGAATACCGGGTCGTGGTTTACCATCAGCCGACCGTCGGCCGTAAGCCATATATCGGTCTCCGACCCATAGATTTGCAGGGCCAGGGCATTCTGTAGTGATGTACGGGAGTTCTGTGCTGCGCCTTCCACTTTCCAGTGGCCACGGTGCGCAATCACCTTGTGTCCGGCTAGGACTAGGGTGGGGATGGTCAGCAATGCGACTGCAATCAGGTTTCGTAGTTTTGTTTCCATTATCAGATTTTTATTGGGTATGGCTGTCGGTTAGCATCTCTTTCGGGATGACATGCCAAATATACATATTATCAGGCATATAATATATGGTGTCGATGATAAAATATGTAAATCGGAATCAGAATCATTGCGCGGTCTGTAGGGGATAAGGCAGGGTGTTATGATGCTATAACGACAAAAGCCGAACACTCTATTGAGCATTCGGCTTTTATTCTCTGTGCGCCTGATAGGACTCGAACCTACACAGCGTGAACTACTAGATCCTAAGTCTAGCGCGTCTACCAATTCCGCCACAAGCGCATTTGCGGATGCAAAGATACATATTAATATTCAGAATCTGCAATATCCTGCTGATTTATTTTGCCAACAGTCGGCGGGCATACTCGATGATGGTGTCGCGTCCGCGTGCGAAATCTGCTGCCGATAGTTGTACTCGATGGTCTGGTTCAATGCCAAACTCGGTATCTTGTTTGTCTCTGTCGTACATAGGACAGGCGCTGAACCGCACCCCCCAACCGTTGGGCATCTCGCTGGAGAAGGGCAGCCCGGCACCGCCACCGGTCTTGTCTCCCACCACTACGGCGTTGGGACAGCACTTCATGTATTTCACGAATTCATTGGCAGCACTATATACCGACCGATTCGTAAGCACCACCACGGGCTTCTGCCATCGCACACCGTTGCTCGGCATGAGTGTCTGTTCGGTCATTGGCGAGAACTGATTATGGCCCGGTCCGGTCTTGTGCTGTATGTACCCAACGGGTATCTTCTCGTTGGTAAATCGTGCCGCCAACTCCTTGGCACTCGTCATCATGCCCCCGCCATTGTTTCTTACGTCGACGATGAGTCCACGGCATGTAATCAATGCCGACAGGATGTTGTCGAGGTTTCCGCTTCCGAAGTCGTATTCGAAGGTGGGGCAGCGCACATATCCCACGTTGTCGTCGAGCATGCGATAGCTCATTCCGTTGGAAATCTTGTAATCTTTGCCCAGATAGATGGCCAGTAATGAGTCGCTGAAGTTTTTGGGATGGTCTTCGTGCCAGCTCCAGTTGCGTGCCAGGTCGAAGGCTGTATAGAGATTCACATGGCCGTCGCGCAATTCGGCCAGCATATTGGCCAACACTTCAAAGAGCTGCGTCTGCGTCATGTTGTTGTCTATCTGTGCTGCGTAACGATGGTGTACCTCGTTCCAATCCACCCTCTTGTAATCAAAAAAACAGTAGTGTTCGTCCATGATTTTCCACAGTGCTTCGAAGTTACCTTGTGGAGTCTCGGCAAATTCTTCTTCATCTATGCACGACGAAAAGCAAAACATCAGGCACAGGCATGATAACAGAAGGGATATGGCAAAGCGTGGATTCTTCATTTCTTGGCAAAGGAGAAGTGTTTGACAAAACCCACAATGAAGGCGTGGGTATAGATATGTGTCTTCAGATTGTTGACATGCGACTGCTGGAAATCGCCCAGATAACCGACACGTACAGTGGTCTTTCGGAGCTTATAGTCGAGAGTCAGCATCTGTCGCAGGGAGGGAGTGGAGACCGTTGTGGTCGGTACGACGTTGTGGTCGTAATTATCTTCCACGAAAATCTCGTAATAAGCCTGTCCGTAGGCGGGACTGAACATGAGTCCGACCAGCGGAACGGCCACCTCATAGCGCACAAAGGCAGGCCGCCCATGCAATGTAAAATGATAACCAACGACGGCCGATGGTTGCAGATGAATGTAGGCACGGGCCTGTGCCGGGTTGTTTCCGTTGCGGTTGTTATAGATGAATCCCAGGTTGGTGTCTATCATGCCGCCCAGCTTGAGGTTCAGTCTGCGGTTGGCCAGATACCAATTATAATGCCACGCATAGCCGAAGTTATACATTCCGGCAATCTCTGTTCCGTTGCCGGCCCGATTACCTGCAAACGCCACATTGCCCTGCACAGTGATTTCTCGCGACCATCTGCTGTAGTCAGGCTCGCGTACCGACTGCCACATCAGCCTGAATTCAGTACCTCGATACTTCTCCGGCGAGAGATAGGTGTCTAGTATATTGGTCGCACCTATGCTCGCCATGAAGGCGTTGCTCACCCTCATGGTGTCGCTTTGTGCCTGCATGTCGATGGCCCATAGACCATTTATCAGGCACAGCGCAACCCATCTGACCGTGCGGTACAGGCTGTTACACATCCTCATCATTAAACAAACTCAACTGTCCGGTAATCTCGTCTCTCACCTGTTGCTCGCTCTTTCCGGCGTCAGGGTCCAGGTTTTCTTCCTCATCTTCGGTGCTGTCCGCATCCTGGGTTTCCGTATCTTGCGGTTCGGGGAAGCGCAGTGGCTCTAATTCCTTGATAGCTTCCACCTGCCAGGTGGCCATGCGCTTGCCCTTGGCCTTTACTCCCTTGACGCCCACAAACTGCTCTGCGTCTATCTCAAGCGGGGCGCGTGAGCCGTCAGCACCGCCGAACACCACTTGCACGCGGGGATATACCGTATCGGTGAGCAGCACTTCTTTCGAGTCAGGATTCTCACCCAGATAAGTCTGCCTGCGCTTCGTAGCTTCCAGCATGAAACGTTTCAGGTAGGGATAGTTCTGATTGTCGGCATCGAATATCACGGCTGTCCATATCTTCTCCGGCATATATTTCTCGATGATGCGGATGTTATCTTCGTAGTGATTGTTGGCATCGAAGTCGGTAATGTAGTATTCGCCATTGTCGAGAACGACGAGAATGCTGTCGTCGTCGTTGAATTCGCCGAGGAAACGACCATGCTCATCGTAGTTGATACGGTTCACGTCGGGGTCGAACCATACCTTTCGGCCACCCAAAGTGGAGTGTCCGCGATTCTTCAGACCGATGCGATGCACTTCTTCTTTCACCAGCAGATTGCCACGCGAAGCACGTCCTTTGATTTTTACCTCAGCAAAATCTTTTTCGCGGAACAGGCGTGTACGCACTTTCTTCTCATTCGGTTCGAGTGTAATCTTGATGACTTCGGCTTCGCCGTTGGGGTTGGCAGTCATATACATGACCTTTGAGCCTGGCGTACCGGCAGTCAAATCATACTCTCGGTCGCGCGTTACGCCCATTACGTTGAATCGTTTGATGTAGTAATAGCCTTTCTTACCGTCGCGATAGACGACGTTGTAGACCGTTCGGCGGTCGTTGCGTTTGAACACTTGCAGATGGATGATGCCTTTGCCCACGAACATCTTGTCGCTCACTTTGGTGATGCGATACTTACCGTCCTTAAAGAATATGATGATGTCGTCGATGTCGGAGCAGTTGCAGACAAACTCGTCTTTCTTCAAGCCCGTACCCACGAAGCCCTCCTGGCGGTTGATGTAGAGTTTCTCGTTAGCCTCGACCACCTTGGCAGCCTCAATGGTATCGAACGAGCGAATCTCTGTCTTGCGCAGATGCTCCTTGCCATATTTCTGTTTGATGAATTCAAACCAGTTAATCGTGACATCGGTCATGTGGGCCAAGTCGTGCTCTATATCTTTGATTTCGCCTTGCATCTTGGCTATCAGCTCGTCGGCTTTGTCTTTGCTGAACTTCAGGATGCGCTGCATCTTAATCTCCATCAGTCGCATGATGTCGTCGTGTGTCACTTCGCGGATGAACGTGGGCTTGAAAGGTTCGAGCCGTTTGTCGATATGCTTCACGGCCGCATCCATGTTCTTAGCCTCCTCGAAAGCCTTGTCTTTGTAGATGCGTTCTTCGATGAAAATCTTTTCCAGCGAGGCGAAGAACAGCATGCCTAGCAGCTCGTCACGGCGAATTTGCAGTTCGCGGCGCAACAGTCCCATCGTCGAGTCTACGCTATGGCGCAGCACGTCGCTTACGGTGAGGAAGCAAGGTTTGTTGTCTTCTATCACACAGCAGTTGGGCGAGATGTTCACTTCGCAGTCGCTGAAGGCGTAAAGGGCATCTATCGTCTTGTCGGAAGAGACGCCAGGAGCCAGATGCACCTGTATCTCTACATCGGCAGCTGTGTTGTCGTCTACCTTCTTAGCCTTGATTTTGCCTTTCTCGATGGCTTTCAGTATAGAGTCGATGAGGCTGCTCGTGGTCTTGCTGAATGGTATTTCCTTGATGACGAGCGTCTTGCTGTCGAGCTTTTCTATCTTGGCTCTCACCTTCAGCACACCGCCACGCTGCCCGTCGTTGTACTTGCTCACGTCGATAGCGCCTCCAGTGGGGAAGTCGGGATAGAGCTGGAAACTCTCTCCGCGCAGATAGCTGACGGCAGCATCGCATATCTCGTTGAGGTTGTGGGGTAGCAGTTTGCTGCTCAAGCCGACGGCTATGCCCTCGGCACCTTGTGCCAACAGCAACGGAAATTTGACTGGCAGCGTGATAGGTTCCTTGTTACGCCCGTCGTAGGAGAGTTGCCACTCGGTGGTCTTCGGGTTGAAAACCACGTCGAGCGCAAACTTGGATAGGCGGGCTTCTATGTATCGCGACGCTGCGGCACGGTCGCCGGTGAGGATGTTTCCCCAGTTTCCCTGTGTGTCGATGAGCAGGTCTTTCTGTCCCATCTGCACCAGTGCGTCAGCGATAGAGGCATCCCCGTGAGGATGAAACTGCATGGTATGTCCCACGATGTTGGCCACCTTGTTGTACCGCCCGTCGTCCATGCGCTTCATAGAGTGCAGGATGCGTCGCTGTACGGGTTTCAATCCGTCTTCTATATGGGGTACGGCACGCTCCAGAATGACATAGGAAGCATAGTCGAGAAACCAGTTCTTATACATGCCACTCAGGTGGTGTACGGCAGAAGCATCAAACCTGTCGGCAGGTTTGTAGTCGTTTCCACTCTCCACCACGAGTTCTTCTTCCGAGTTCTCCGGTAGTGTGTTGTCTCTTATCTCGTCGTCCATAGAAATATGTTTTCCTTATAATTATAGCGTCAAAGTTACGAAAAAAAACTCAGAAACAAGAAAATATCAATGGCAGTAGGGATGATTTGATGGGTTTGTGGGGGTGCCGGTTGCGTCCATAGATTCCTGCGGAGTCTCCGTTGTTGCTGCTTTGCTCTTCCACCTTATTTCCGTCTAGCATCCCGTCTTGCTGTTATAGCAAGGCAGCATACTTTCTCACATGTTTCAATCGTTGTAAGAAAGCCTTGTCCTGATGTGCTTTCTGCTTATCGTAGTCAGCTTGCAATCGAATCCAAATATCGGCATCAATGCCGAGTGCAGCCTCTATCAGCAGCGCATACTCTGTCGTAACGGAGCGTTTACCGTTCAGTACCTCATTCAATACAGAGGTGGTGATGCCCGTTATCTCGGAAAGTTTCTTTTGGGTGATGCCTCGGCTTCTGATTTCATCTTTAATCATTTCGCCCGGATGAATCAAGTTTGATGACTCCAAATTGTTTGCTATCATTTTGGGGTCAATGCCCTCTAGTGTTATCATATCCGTCTATTTATAATGATTTGACAAATCTGTTATATTGCATATCGTTAGGATTGGCATATCTAGATTCTCATCAATAGT
Source organism: Prevotella mikamonis (assembly GCF_055381405.1). Lineage (NCBI taxonomy): Bacteria > Pseudomonadati > Bacteroidota > Bacteroidia > Bacteroidales > Prevotellaceae > Prevotella > Prevotella mikamonis. The sequence continues at coordinate 1,501,678 of NZ_AP035785.1, read as the reverse complement.
GAATTCAATGCAATACTTGTCGTTGGCCCGTATTGAAAACAAACCTTGCTTATCACCCTTCAGAGCTTCGAAGTTCAGGGAGTTGATACGTCTAAGGTCGTCAGGTCTTTTGGCCATTTCCATGTATTTTACACCTTTTTGGAATCCTCTGATCACTTGTGGTTGATACCGATGCTTCTTGTCGGTAGTTGTTCCTTGCTCATAGAGATGCTGGAGGTAGGGTTCTTCAAGTGTTACTATCATACCAATACCATTACTGGAAGCAAAGATATGAATAAATTTTGAAATTCGCAAAAATGAGAATAAAGTTTCATGTAAGTTTAAAACATGTCGTCGGCAAATTCGTCTGTAAATGTCCCTGTTTGTCAATCGCAAAAGTGCAGGGGCTTGGCAGTGGTGCTGCAAAGCCCGGACAGCACTGCTGCAAAGGCCAAACAGCGATGCTGCCGCAGCTTTGCAGTTTTTTGAGTTTTTGAGTTTTAAGTTTATGAGTTGATAGGTTGAATTTTAAAGTAGACGAGTCGACGAAATGCAAGTAAACGGGTTGAGTTGTAAGTGTGTGAGTTGTTGATAGATAAGAGGTAATAGATGATGGGTAAGAGTTGATGTGAGGGTATCAAAAAGGGCAAGCCGTCAGGCTTGCCCCCAGTCTTGTTACAGGTCGTCTATGAGTGCCGTACTCTTGGCATAGGCCGTACTCTTGGCCTCGAAGAAGTCGGTCTTTACCTTGTTGGCATTGGAATATTGTGCCACCCACTGCATATCTGCCGGCTCAGCACGGTTGTCCTCGAACAGGTAGCCGAATCCCAGACTGTGCCAGCGTAGGTTACCCAGATAGCGTATGTAGTCGGATACCATCTGCTGGGTGAGTCCCTGTATGTTGTCGCCTATGACGTATTGTCCCCAGGCAATTTCTTGCCTGATACCTTCGCGCATCATTTCTTCGTACACAGCCATCTTCTCCGGTGAGAAAAGTTCGGGTTCTTCCTGTTTCAGTTCGACGATGATGTTGCGGAAGAGCCATAGGTGGGTGTTCTCGTCGCGGTTGATGTAGCGTATTTCCTGGGCCGACCCCGACATCTTGCCATTGCGGCTGAGATTGTAGAAGAACATGAAGCCGCTGTAGAAATAGATGCCTTCGAGTATGAAGTTGGCCATACATGCCTTCATGAGTCGGAACTTGTCGCGGTGTGCCTGGAACTCGTTGTAGCAGTCGCCGATGAATGTGTTGCGCCTGAGCAGATGCTCATCGGTCTTCCACTGGTAGAGTATATCGTTTCGTTCTTCGGGTGAACAAATGGTATCGAGCATGTAGCTGTAGCTCTGACTGTGCACACATTCCTGGAAAGTCTGTATGTGTAGACAGAGATTTACCTCGTTGGCAGTGATGTACTCGCTGATGGTGGGCAGGTTGTTGCTCTGGAGTGAGTCGAGAAATACGAGGAAACTCAATATCTTGTCGTATGCCGTGCGCTCGGCCTGTGGCAAGTTGGGATAGTCTTTGGTGTCTTGTGTGAGGTTGATTTCTTCCGGAATCCAGAAGTTGTTCATCGCCTGGCGATACCAGTCGCTCACCCACGGATAGCGCATGTTGTTGAAATCGTTGAGATTGGTGGAGTTTCCGCCTATCATACGGCGTAGTCTGAGGTCGGTATCTCCTTCGGGATTGAAGAGCGCATTGCGCTGTAATTGGTTGTTGTCCATATCGTGTAATGAATCTATGAGGGTTATGGATCGATGTGTGAAAGGGATTATGAGGCGCAGCTTTCGCATTCCTCAACTTCCAATGATTTGCTGCGCACGTAGTAGAGGGTCTTGACGCCGCTCTTCCATGCCAGCAGATAGAGGTCGAGTACCTGTCGCATGGTGTAGTCGTTGGTGATATAGAGATTCATGCTTTGGGCCTGATCTATATGGCGTTGGCGGATACCGGCGGCGCGTACGCTCCATTGCTGGTTGATGTGGTAAGCCCCTTTGTAGAGCCAGTAGGTCTGGTCGGACAGGGCAGGAGCTACGCGTGGGAGCATGGCCCCCTTCTTCTCTTCGAGGAAAAACCGCTGCATGATAGGGTCGAGTCCGGCTGTCGTGCCGGCCAGAATGCTCGTGCTGCTGGTCGGAGCAATGGCCAGCAGATAGGCATTGCGCATGCCCTGCCTGGCAACCTTCTGCCTGAGACGCATCCAGTCTTCCGACTTATAGTCGCGTTTGTCGAAGTATGCCCCTGTCTGCCAGTCGCTCCCTTCGAAGTATTGATACTGCCCTTTCTCCTTGGCCAGGTCGGCGCTGGCAGAGATGGCCGCATAGTTAATGGTCTCAAACACGCGGTCCATGAACTCCAGGTGGCGTTCGCTTTCCCATTTGATGCCTCTGGTGGCCAGCGCATGATGGTAGCCGCTCACGCCGAGACCTATGCTGCGATAGCGATGGTTGGTAATCTGGGCATAGGGTATGGGATAGAAATTGAGCTGGATGACGTTGTCGAGGGCGCGGACTACGGTTGCCACTTTGTCGCACATGGCTTCCTTGTCTTCCAAGGGCAGTCGGCCGAGCGACAGGCTGGCCAGGTTGCACACCACGAATTCGCCCGGTTTGACGGTCGTTACCACCACCGTCTCGCCGTTCTCGGTTTGTATCTCCCTGCTCACTTCGTCGATAGCGGCCATGTTTTGGGCAATCTCGGTACATAGATTGGAGCAGTATATGACGCCCTTATGCGGATTGGGGTTGGCCCTGTTCACGATGTCGCGATTGAAAGTGAAGGGAGTTCCGGTCTCTACGGCAGAGCGGAGAATGAGCCTGACAAGGTCTTTGATGGTGATGAGGCGACGGGAGAGACGCGTGTCGTCTATACATTCCTGGTATCGGCGTTCCCATTCTTCGCCGTAATAGTCTTCGAGTGAGTAGCCTTTGAGGCGCATGATTTCGTTTGGACAGAACAGATACCAGTTTTGGTCGAGACTCTCTTCGGCCATCCGCCAGAACAAGTCTGGATAGCAGATGGCCGGGAATATGTCGTGGGCTTTCATGCGGTCGTCGCCATTATTGGTGCGTAGTTGCAGAAACTCCGGTATGTCTTTGTGCCAGACATCCAGATATACGGCCACAGCCCCTTGCCGCATGCCCAGCTGGTCTACTGCTACGGCGGTGTCGTTGACCAGTTTCATCCATCTGATGACACCCCCGGCCACTCCCTTGAAACCACGGATGCTGCCGCCGGTGGCTCTCACTTTGCCGAAATACATGCCCATGCCACCGCCGAATTTGCTTACCTGTGCAAAGTTGTCGATGCTGCGATAGATGCCCGTAAGACTGTCGGGCACGGTGTCGATGAAGCAACTGGAGAGTTGATGGTTGGGTTTGCGGGCGTTGGAGAGGGTGGGGGTGGCCATCGTTACTTCCAGTTTGCTGAGCAAGTGGTATATCTTCTCAACCCACATCATGCGCTCCGATTTCTCCGGCATGGCCAGATGGAGGGCTATGCCCATATACATCTCTTGCACACGCTCGATGATACGGCCGTCGTAGGTGCGGATAAGATAACGCTTGGCCAGCAAGTCGAGACCACTATAATTGAATAGGTAGTTGCGTGAATGGTCGATGAAGCCCTCTGCCATCGCAATTTCTTCCTTTGAATAATTGGCCAGTATGTAGCTGCCATAGAGTCCCTCGTCGGTCAGGTAGCGCAGCTTCTCGTAGAAAGTAGTGATACCCAGCTTCCTTTCCTCTTCTTCTATGCTGCGGTTTGTCTGGAAACTGAGCAGTCTGGCAGATATCATTTCCCACATCGGACTTTCTGCCGTGGTGAGTTCTACGGCAGCTTTGATGAGTGCATTGAGTTTCTCTTTCTGGCTCATCAGCGGTTTGGAGAAACTCACAAACTTGTCTGACAGGAGTGTGACGCTGTATTCGGCCTCGCGGAAGTCCTGCCGAATGCCGTTGAGTACTTCCTCGATACCGTTGTCGCCGATGTTGAATGCTATATTCCGAATGTATTTACGCTGTTCGTTTCGCTGCCATCTGAAGAGGATATAACTTTTGGCTTCATCATAGAAACCATGCTCCATCAACGTCTTTTCTACCTTGTCCTGGATGTTCTCTACATCCCGCTTGTCTTCATGTTGGTTGAGAAAATGTTCCACTTCATTGGCCATCGCTTCAATTTCCTGTTGATGTCCAGGATTATTTGTGCTGTCGAAGCTTTTCTTAATCGCTGATATTATTTTCTGTAAATCGTATATCTCGATATTTCCATTCCTTTTCTTGATTTCCATTTTTGCTGTTATGATATAAATTACTGATGTTTAGTTGGTTATGATATAAATGTGTTGATGAAATAACTTTGTTATTGAGGGTAAAGTTTTTTGTTTTGTGTAACTTTGAACAAAGGTAACTAAAAAAAGTTGTCCAACTATGAAAACTATTGAAAAGTTTTGGAATCATTACATTTTTGTTTTTCGATAGTTAGGCTGTATGATTTTCTTCTGTTTGTCTTCTGGTGAAGAAGGCGATAGAGACTCTTTGTTTTTCAACATGGTTAAAAAAGTGTAAATAGCAGAATAAAGTGAGCATACAGATGCAAGATTTGCTATTTTTATAGTTGTTAGGATAGAAAACTTTAATCGAATAGGCATGAAAATAAAATTGAATCGTTGGTATTATGCGCTGTTGGCATCGTTGCTTGCGATGCTTGGATTTGAATCTTGCGACTTCACAGGTGCTGATGAATATGGTACGCCTATTGTTTCTTACCAGGTCAAAGGAAATGTGAAGGGCGATGCAGGTGCACTCAAGGGAATCCGGGTGATTGCTAAGACCAGGAATCCGTATGATGTGCAACGGCGAGATACGGTATATACCGATGCCAATGGTCATTTTTCGACTAAGAAGTTGCAGGGTTTCAGCTCATCTGTATTGAAAGAAGAACTTGTCATCGTATATGAAGATGTCGATGGAGAGGCCAATGGCGGCATGTTTGAAAAGGATTCCCTGAAGGGTACGGAAGTCACTATCACTCAAAAGGAAAAAGGCTCAGGATGGTATGAAGGCCATTTTGAGGTGACAGCCGATAAGAAATTGAACAAGAAAATCAAGTAGATTCTTGTTATATTAAGTCTGTTAGTTATGAAAGTGAAGCTTACAAAGTGGTATCATATGCTGCTTGCAGCATTGTTTACCCTGTTAGGATTCGAATCTTGTAGTGGTTCTCTGAATGAGGACACAACTCCTGTGGAGTATGGAACTCCGAACATTTCATTCCAGGTAAAGGGACGTGTAAGAGCGGAAAATGGTGCTAATCTTAAAGGCATTCGGGTCACTACAAAGCTCAATAGAAGTTCTTGGGATGGTCGAGATACCGTTTATACAGATGCAGAAGGGAAATATGCTACTAAAAAATTGCGTGGCTTTAATGAAAAATATCTAAAAGAAGACCTTGTCATCACCTTTGAAGATGTCGATGGAGTGGCCAATGGCGGGGTATTTGAAAAAGACTCTTTGAAGGGAATGGAAGCCATTGTTCATCAGAAAGGAAAAGGGTCAGGATGGTATGATGGTGATTTCGAGGTGACAGCCGATAAGAAGTTGAAGAAAACAGATATCTAAATGAAACCTACACCCCTATCGTTTCGCCGAAAAGTGGCGCTCGAATTATGGCGCAAAATGCTCAATCAGAAGATAGAAGAGCATCCGTTGCGCCAGTTGTTTTGGGAATGTACGCTGCGCTGTAATCTTCATTGTCGCCACTGTGGGAGCGACTGTAAAGTGAAAATGGAAGCGAAGGATATGCCGAAGGAGGATTTCTTGCGCGTATTGGATGGCATTGCTGCCAAGCAAGATCCGCACCAGGTGTTCGTTGTTGTGACGGGGGGAGAACCTTTGATGCGCGATGATTTGGAGGAATGTTGTGCTGCTATCTATGAGAAGGGATTCCCTTGGGGCATGGTGACCAATGGATTGTACCTGACACAGGAGCGTTTCAATAGACTGCTGGATGCTGGATTGCATTCTATCACCGTGAGTATGGATGGGTTGGAGGAAGACCATAATTGGATGAGGGGACACAAACATAGCTTCGAGCGAGTGTCGCAAGCTATTGATATGATGGTGGCTGCCGATTCATTGGTGTTTGATGTGGTGACCTGCGCCAACCGTCAGAACTATCAGAAATTGAATGATATCAAGGAGTTCTTGATTAGTAAAGGTGTCAAACGCTGGCGTTTGTTCAGCGTATTCCCCGTTGGTCGGGCTGCCGACGACCCTATGATGCGACTCATGAATGAGGAATTTCGCGGTTTGTTTGAATTCATCAAGCAGACAAGAGCAGAAGGACGCATCCAAGTAAGTTATGGTTGCGAAGGCTTTTTGGGCAATTATGAGGGCGATGTGCGCGATAATTTCTTCTTCTGCAATGCCGGTATTACGACAGGCTCGGTACTGGTGGACGGCTCAATCTCGGCGTGTCCCAGCATCCGTGCCGACTATCATCAAGGCAATATCTACGAAGATGACTTTATGGAAGTGTGGGAAAATAGATTCCAACCTTATCGCGATAGAGAATGGATGCGCAAGGATGAATGTGCCGATTGCAAATATTTCCGTTATTGCAGAGGCAACGGAATGCACTTACGCGATGGTGATGGCAAGTTGTTGCTATGCCATTTGAAACGTCTGCAAGCGGTATAAGCCTTTTGCAGGTGTTATAATATACGGTGCTGTAGTTTCCTTTACTCTGTTTACAGTCGTCTTTGTCCCAACTGCTATATGGTCCATGATTAGCTGGATGCTGTAAAGTAAAGATTGTTGTTAGACAGTTTTCACCTTATTATATATGGTAGGAATGAAAAATGGCAACCATGCTTTTACGCTTGGTTGCCATTTTTTTTATGTTGTGAGGTTATTGTTTTTCTGCAATAGCCTGCTTGATGAGGCCTTCCAATTCCTCGCACAGCTCCGGGTTGTCACGGAGCAATGCCTTCGTTCCATCTCGACCCTGTGCCAGTTTCGAACCGTTGTAGCTGTACCAGCTACCACTCTTCTGCACAATACCATATTCCACGCCGAGGTCTACAATCTCTCCAATCTTGCTAATACCCTCGCCGAACATGATTTCGAACTCGGCCTTGCGGAATGGAGGAGCAACTTTGTTCTTCACCACCTTTACGCGTACCTCGTTACCTATCTGCTGGTCGCCATCCTTGATAGCTGTGCTGCGACGGATGTCGAGACGCACTGAGGCATAAAATTTCAGCGCATTACCACCCGTCGTGGTCTCAGGATTGCCGAACATCACACCAATCTTCTCGCGCAGCTGGTTGATGAAGATACACGTGGTGTTTGTCTTGCTGATGGTAGCAGTGAGTTTACGCAGTGCTTGACTCATCAGTCGGGCCTGCAACCCCACCTTGTTTTCTCCCATATCCCCTTCGATTTCCGATTTGGGAGTAAGTGCAGCTACCGAGTCAACGACCAGGATGTCGATGGCCGATGAACGTATCAGCTGGTCGGCAATCTCAAGTGCCTGTTCTCCATTGTCGGGTTGCGAAATCCAAAGGTTTTCTATATCCACTCCCAACTTCTCTGCATAGAAGCGGTCGAATGCGTGCTCGGCATCAATGAATGCTGCAATGCCGCCGGCTTTCTGTGCTTCGGCAATGGCATGGATGGCCAGTGTGGTCTTACCGGAACTCTCCGGTCCGTAGATTTCGATGATTCGTCCGCGCGGATAGCCACCTACACCAAGGGCCACGTCGAGACCGATACTGCCTGTTGGTATGACTTCGACATGCTCTACCTGCTGGTCTCCCATGCGCATGATAGTGCCTTTGCCAAAATCTTTCTCTATCTTTGACATCGCAGCCTGAAGTGCTTTCAGTTTTCCCTCTGCTGCCGACAAGTTGTTGTTTTCTTCTTTTGCCATAATACTTGTTTATTGTTTCTTTTTCTTTTTGCTTTTTGGAAAAGGCAGACACTTCTCCAATATAGATACCACTGCTACTGCATGGTTTGTGTTACCAACGTCTAAAATATAGTGCTCTTTAGCTCCTTCGTAGGGAAATCCTCTCTCTGCATCGTGCATCAGGTGTTCTATCTCCGGCAATATCTTGATATAAGCCACGTTGTCGCAGGCGGTGATGACCGGCTTGTCGTTGGCATATATTATGTAGTCGCCGAACATCTTGCGCGCCCTGATGTCGCCAACAGGCGCTATCTGCATGCAGACGAAGTCGATAAAATCCAGTGTGCAAGCCATATTGATATAGACATTGTTCCTACAGTTCCAGGTCGCCGCCGAACACTTCGTGCCAAGGCAGTCCGCATTCGTTGAGTTTCTCCATGAATGGATCGGGGTCGAAGTTCTCTACATTCCACACACCGGGCTTGCGCCATAGTCCCTTGAAGAACATCATTGCACCAATCATGGCCGGTACGCCCGTCGTGTAGCTGACGCCCTGCATCCCCGTTTCCTTGTAAGCCTCTTGGTGCTTACAGTTGTTGTAGACGTAGTAGGTAAGCTCCTTGCCGTCCTTGATACCGCGAATGCGGCAGCCGATGCTGGTCTCGCCGTCGTAGTTCTCGCCGAGGTCTTGCGGATTGGGCAGCACGGCCTTGAGGAATTGCAGGGGTACAATCTTCACTTTCGCAGTCTTGCCGGAACCGTCTGCCAGCGGAGCTTCGTATTCTATTTCGTCGATTCGGCTCATGCCCAGGTTCTGAATGCAGTCCAGATAGGTAAGGTACTGCTGTCCGAAGGTCATCCAGAAGCGTGCCTGCTTGATGGTGGGATAGTTCAGCACCAGGCTCTCCAGCTCTTCGTGGTGCATCAGGTAGCTCTCGCGTGGACCGATATTCGGATAGGTCAGTGCCTTGTGCACAGCCAGTGGTTCGGTCTCTATCCACTGCCCGTCTTTGTAGTAGAGTCCCTTCTGTGTAATCTCGCGGATGTTGATTTCCGGATTGAAGTTGGTTGCGAAGGCCTTATGATGGTTTCCGGCGTTGCAGTCGACGATGTCAAGTGTGTGGATTTCGTCGAAGTGATGCTTGGCTGCATAAGCCGTATAGATACCGCTCACGCCCGGATCGAATCCGCAACCCAGGATGGCCGTGAGTCCGGCCTTCTCGAATTTGTCCTTATAGGCCCACTGCCATGAATACTCAAAGTGAGCTTCGTCCTTCGGTTCATAGTTGGCCGTGTCGAGATAGTTCACCCCACAGGCCAGACAAGCGTCCATGATGGTGAGGTCTTGATAGGGCAGAGCCAGGTTGATGACCAGCTCCGGCTTGAAGCTGTTGAAGAGTGCTTTGAGCTGTTCCACGTCGTCGGCGTCTACCTGAGCCGTCTCTATGGGCATGTCCCATCCTGCTTTGTGGATGTCTTCTACTATTTTGTCGCACTTCTCCTTACGCCGGCTGGCAATCATGAAGTCGGTAAATACATCGGCATTCTGTGCTATCTTGAATGCTGCCACGGTAGCCACGCCACCTGCTCCTATCATTAATACTCTTGACATAGTGTTTATTTTGTTGTTTTTATAATTCTTGTTGACTGTTCTGTTTTAGTAGCTGTTCACCTCGTCGGCACTGATTCCCAGTGCACTCATCAGGCTGTAGCCTAATATCTCCTGCCTGAAGTTGCCTCCCTCCATCGGTTGCATGGCAAAGACCGTGATGCGCTTCTCGTCATCCACTTGGCGCAATGTCTGTCGGATGGTGGCATAGAGGTCGCCTTGCTCGCTGTTGGGAATGACCATGATGCGCTTCACTTCCGGACGCTCCAGTGCCAGGCATAGCACGTCCAGTATTGCCTCGTCCTTCGAAGTCATCTTGCCTGTGGCAATGGTGTTGATGCTGAACTCGCCCAGTTTCTCGTCTTTGAAAGCCTGGCCATCCAGTTCCTTGGCGTAGTCTGCCGGTTGGAAGTTATCCATTTGCCGACGGTCTTCGTCGTGGACGAGCACCATCTGTGTCTCATGCTGCTCAGGTCTCACCCCTCCGTCCAATGCTATACATACGCCCCATTGGCTCATGTCGGCCTTCGGGATGCGTCGCCCTATCATTCGCTCGAAGTTCACGGTGAGATTGAAGGCCACGCTGTCGATGTAATCGGCATCGGCAATAATCACGTTTTCACTCCATTTGATGCTGTTAGTCTCTTGTGGATTCATATTTTGCAAAGATAATGTAAACCCGTGGAAAAGCAAAGGAAAGCATCGTTTATTTTGATTCTGCTCGTCAGGGCGAATGTGATTCGCCCCTGCTGTCTATGTCGTTGATTTACTGCAAAGCCTCGGCAGCATTGCTGACTGGGCTTTGCAGTATTGCTGTTCGGCCTTTGCAGCGATGCTGCGGAGGCCTTGCAGTTTTTTGAGTGTGGGCAGACTGGTAGCCCGTGGGGCAGGTCTCTGTGTGCAAGTAGGCCGACGGAAACTGCTTGCAAGGGGGCTGCTAAACATAAAAAAGGTTATTTTTGTGTAGAAAACAGGGCGGTTATGGTGGGTTATTGATTATTTGCCATATCTTTGTCTCGAATTTGAGTTTCGGCTTATTATCGTAACGCTCTTCCTTTTACCAGTTAAATAGTAAGCAGCAGCTCCCTTAATGATTCTCTTAACTCCGATTTCCAGTATTTATTTAAAACATCATTTATTAAAAATGAACATTTACATTTCAGGCCTTAGCTACGGTACAGACGAAGCAGCATTGGCCAACCGTTTTTCAGAGTTTGGAGAAATTACATCAGCAAGAGTTATTACTGATCGTGAATCAGGACGTTCCAGAGGCTTCGGCTTCATAGAGATGTCTAACGATGACGATGCCCGTAAGGCCATCGACGCACTTAACGAGACCGAATTTGAGGGTCGTACCATCTACGTGAAAGAAGCTATGCCACGTGAGGAGCGTCCCCGTCGTAGTTTCAACAACGACAGGAGAAGATATTAAATAAGTTTATGGGTTTATAAGTTTTTGAGTTTTTGGGTGTGTGTATATATCATGCCATGCTAAAACTCAAGGACTTATAAACTCAAAAACTTATGAACTTAAAAACTTACAATGACATTTCAGGATTTAAAGATTGTAGAGCCTATATTGCAGGCCATTTCAGAAAAAGGATATACAGAACCTACTCCGATTCAGGAGAAAGCCATACCGGTAGCATTACAAGGGCGCGATATATTAGGATGCGCGCAGACCGGAACCGGAAAAACAGCGGCATTTGCCATTCCTCTTATTCAGCATATCAGCCAGACTCCGCAGAGAAGCAAGGGTATCAGTGCGCTTATATTGACGCCGACCCGTGAGTTGGCACTCCAGATAGAGGAGTGCCTGACGGACTATGCCTGCCATACCCAGGTGCGGCATGGTGTCATCTTTGGTGGAGTGGGGCAGAAACCGCAGGTAGACATGTTGCGCAGAGGCATTGATATACTGGTGGCTACACCTGGCCGACTGCTCGATCTCAAGGCGCAGGGATTGCTCCGACTGGACAGCATACGCTATTTCGTGCTCGATGAGGCCGACCGTATGCTCGATATGGGATTTATCCACGACATCAGAAAACTGTTGCCGATGTTGCCGGCAAAGAAGCAGACCATGCTTTTCTCGGCCACCATGCCACAGGAAATACAGGAAATTACGCGCAAAATATTGCATAATCCGGCTCGCGTAGAGGTGACGCCGGTGTCTTCTACCGTCGATACCATCGACCAACGTCTCTACTACGTGGAGAAACAAGAGAAGACCGCACTGCTCATTTCGCTGCTCCATGAGCGCGACGAGCGCTCGGTGCTTGTGTTCTCTCGTACCAAACACCGTGCCGACAATATTGTCAGGAAACTCGTAAAGGCTGGTATCAAGAGTCAGGCCATTCATGGAAACAAGAGTCAGTCGGCCCGACAATCGGCGCTGGGCAACTTCAAAAGCGGTAAGACACGTGTGATGGTAGCTACCGATATTGCTGCCCGTGGCATCGACATCAGCGAACTTCCGCTGGTCATCAATTATGATATACCCGATGTTCCTGAAACCTACGTTCATCGTATCGGCCGTACCGGTCGTGCAGGGCACGAAGGTCTGGCCCTCAGCTTCTGTTGCGATGACGAGAAAAAGCAGTTGAAAGATATTCAGAAGCTGACAGGTAAGCGAATCAGTGTGGCCCAATAATGGCCGCACCTTTACCTTGTGCCTCTTCTTTTTTAACATTTAGTACCTCTAAGTTCTAAAAGATTTACTTCGGGCCATGCCCCCAGGCGGAATGGCATCGTCCCCCCTAAGCCCAGCGATACGTAGAGTGTCTGCTGGGCTTCTTTGTATATGCCGCCCCATTCGCGATAGGCAAATCGGGCTGGCGAGAACCTTCCTATCTTTACTTGGCCTGCATGGGTGTGTCCGCTCAGTGTGAGTGCGATGTCTGTCTGGCCCACAATGCTGCGTCGCCAGTGCGTAGGGTCGTGGCTTAGCAGTATCTTGTACGCGCCGTCGGGTATTCCCTGCATGGCTTTTGTAAGGTCTCCATAGGTGGGGAATGGCGGTTTGCTGATGTTCTCTACACCGATAAGGGCTATCTTGTCGGTCTCTTTCTCCAGCCATACATGCTCATTGAGCAGCAAATGCCAGCCCATTTTCTCTTCCATGTAGCGCAGCATGTGCTGATGGCGCACTATGTTCTGTAGCGTATGGTCCTTGCCATACTCGCAATAATCGTGGTTGCCCAGAATCGAATAGACACCGTATGGGGCATGCAACTGACGCAGATAACGCGTAAACGGTACTATCTCGTCGGCACTGACATTGACCAAATCGCCTGTAAAGACGATGAGATCGGGTTGCAGATGGTTGATTTCCTCTACGAGTTTCTTGATGAATGAGTGGCTTTTGAGGAAAGTTCCGGCATGTAAATCGGAAAACTGGAGGATGCGAAAACCATCGAACGCCGATGGGAGAAGATGCGAAAAACAGGTAGCTCTACGTACAACGAGGTGTCGCCAACCCGCGATGAAGCCATAGGCGATGCTAGCTACCAAGGCCAAAGCGATGGCAAGTGCCAGCCAAGTGGGCAAAAGGAGTGACAGAATCGTAAAGACAAATTTAGGCAACACCACGCAGAGAGTCAGCGAAAAGAAGATGCGCAGGCATGTGTTGTGATAGAATCCCAGGTTGGCAGCGACGAAAGAGCCGATTAAGACCACGGTAGGCAGAGCGTAGAGCAACGTCACCCACCATGCAGCATCCGTACCGATGAAGTGATACCAGATGTAAATGTCGGGGACCACGAGTGCTGTCAGGAATGCTATGAAGGCTTTGAACATAGGCTGTCGAGTGGTTTTTCTTTTACAAAGAAAGTGCAAACGAGCGCAATGAAAACTTGTTTTCTTATTGCCGAGTGCCGCCTTTCTTCTACAAAGATACAGATTTCTTTGGTAAAAAAAACATAAAGCGACATGTTTTATGACTGTGTTTTGGATATATTCCATTAACTTTGCAATCTAGATTTAATTTAAATAAGTATTAATTTTGATGGACATGAAGAAGCAAAAGACTACATGGATAACCTCTGCAGTGGCAGTGATAGCAGTGACAGTATTGGTAAGTGCCATGCCGGGCAGCGATATTATTACGCAGGATAAGGATACGGCGATTGTCAATACAGAACAGTTGGGTAAGCATGTGAAAGGGTTCAGGAACGCGACACCCGTTAAAATTTTCATTCATAAGAACAAGGTAGTGAAGATAGAAGCCCTCCCTAATCAGGAGAGTCCTAAATTTTTCAATCGGGCCAAGGCTTTGTTGACTAGCTATACGGGCAAGAGTGTCGGCAAGGCTGCCAAGATGGAGGTCGACGGAGTGTCGGGTGCTACCTATTCTTCCAATGCTTTGAAGAAGAACGTACAGCTCGGCCTGAATTACTACAAGCAACGTCAATAACCTCATTCGGGCAGCAACGCCGGCTCAGGCGTGCATGTCTGAATACCTGCCGACAGACTATCGAATTCCCCATGCTATGAGATGAGCTTATTGGCATGGGGAATATTGTTTTCATACATGTCGGTCTGTTTCTTGAACTGTAGAAAAATATTGCGTAAAAGGTTTTGAGTATTCATCGCTTTACGCTATATTTGTGGTGATAGTTGTGGACACTATGCCGGCTGTATTTATTTGGAATACCTTACCATGAAGCATCGGTTTTATCTCGTTATGGCCTTGGTCGTATCCACGCTTTTTCATCTGGTTTGGCTGCAAGGGCTTGGCAGTGTTGCTGACTGGGCTTTGCAGCATAACTGTTTGTACTTTGCAGCAACGCTGCTAAGCCTTTGCAGTAATTTGAGGGGTTTGGTATTCGGTAGAAAAGGGTGATACACTGGAAGAAATAAACAGCCAACCCCACTATTGGTTTCGTATGAATCATTAACTAAAAAATAATCATGAATAAAGAATTAAGACAGCAGATTGACATCTGGACAGAAGCTGATGAACACCAAAAGGTGATTGATGCGTTAGAAAACATTGCTCCTGAAAAGAGAGACTTTGAAGAAATTGGCTTGTTGGCACGAGCTTATAATTATATTGATGAGTATGATACGGCATTGACTTTGCTCCAATCCATTCAGGAAGAGGGCAAGGATGATACCAACTGGAATTTCCGTATGGGGTATGCGCTGTATTATCTGGACAGGAATCAGGAAGCACTTTCCTATTTCACGAAAGCTAATGAATTGACGCCCGACGACGAAGACACGATAGATTTCATTCGCTGTTGCAATAAGGAAATGCCATTCAGGGCGAGGGTGGATGCTTTCTGGCAATGGTTTTTACAGAACGAAGCGGAGCTTTCGGAGCTGGTAGAAAAGCGCGACGAGTATGATTCTGACCAGGTGCTCGGCCTCATTGACCAGGGCCTAGGCTTGATTTCGGAAGATATACACTTCAATATGGGCGGCGACTATGAGTTTACATTCTCCATAGAGGGAAATGAATATCTGTTCTATCTCTATCCCTACCTTATATCCCGAATGCCGGAACAGTTGAAGGGGAAATGGCATTTCTCGCCTTATAACCAAGGTGCAGATGCTCCATTTAGTTTTCAGATGTATGGGGCGCAAATAGATATGCAGGATGTATATGTGCATGCCCATTACGATGAGCAGCACAATGATTTTGCCATTTCGTTTTATGAAGAGCATCTATGCTCCCTGCCCGAAGCGCAAGCATATAATGCTTTTTATATCATGATGGAACTCATGCTGGGCGAAGGACTTTCTTATCAGTACATTGCGAATGTAAAGCGCGCGGAGAAGCAGGAAGAAGAGATGTTCCCCTTGCCTGAACTTCGCAGCTATATCACGGAAACCCTGAAGGCAAATGGCAAGCAAGTATTTGAAAATCCTAAGGATGTCTTTATCTCATATAGACTGGAACCGAAGGAAAATGAGGAGTTACGATATGATGTGGCGATAGGTACTACACGCTTTTCCCACCTGATTTCACAATATTATGAAGGCGATACCGGTCTGTTTGATAAGCTCAATCAGTTTGGGGTGCAGGCTGTGTTCTTGGCATTTCCATACGATAATATCGGGGCAGAGGAAAGAAAAGCCGTCTTGGATTTCCGCTATAAACTGGAGGACAGAATTGAGAAAGAGATTCTGAATCAGGATGGATTGGGCCTTCTGCTGGGTGGTGCATCGGGTACGGGGAGTTGCTATATAGACCTGCTGTTGTACGATGTAAACGCTTTCTTAGACAAGGTAGTGCCTGTATTGCGTGAGTATTCGGAATATAGTTTTTATCTTTCCGATTTCCGTCAGCACTGTATGCTGACAAGATTGTCTGCACCGACAGAGGACGATGAGTAACAAAAAATCCCCGATAAAGAATTTTCAAAGTCATCTTTATCGGGGTTGGCTTCGCAGAGAAGCCGTTTCATAATCAACTTACATTTTATTTTTTAGGCAATTCAAACTTGTGTGGTTTGAGCATCTCCTTCGGGTCAAGAGCCAAGTCGAGCTGCTCCTTGGTCATGATACCCTGCTCCAATACGATGTCGTAGACCGAACGATTGGTTTCGAGCGCTTCTTTGGCCACCTTGGTACTGGTCTTGTAGCCGATGTAGGGGTTCAGCGCCGTGACGATACCGATACTGTTCTTGACCATTTCGTAGCAGCGTTCGCGGTTCACAGTGATGCCGAGCACGCACTCTTCGGTCAATGTATCGATGGCATTGCGCAACCACCAGAGGCTTTCGAACAGGCATTCGGTGATAACCGGTTCCATGACGTTCAACTCTAACTGACCGGCTTCGGCTGCGAACGAGACGGCGGTGTCGTTACCGATGACCTTGAAGCATACTTGGTTGGTCACTTCGGGAATGACAGGGTTCACCTTTCCGGGCATGATAGAAGAACCGGGAGCTTTGGCTGGTAGGTTGATTTCGTGCAGACCACAGCGTGGTCCGGATGCCATGAGACGGAAATCGTTGCATATCTTGGACAGTTTCACGGCCAGACGTTTCAGTGCCGACGAATAGCTGACGTATGCTCCGGTGTCGGGAGTGGCTTCTACGAGGTCGGATGCAGAGATGAATGTCTCGCCGGTGAGCTTGCTCAGGTTGGCAGCACAAAGTTTTGCGAAGCCGGGAACGGCATTCAGACCTGTGCCGATGGCCGTACCGCCCATGTTGATTTCGTGCAGTAGCTTCACGTTACGCTCCAGATTCAGGATTTCTTCTTCCAGATTGTTGGCATAGGCATTGAATTCCTGGCCCGCCGTCATAGGTACTGCGTCCTGCAACTGTGTGCGTCCCATCTTGATGGCATCCTTGTATTCGTCGCCCTTGTAGCGCAATGCGCTGATGAGTCCGGTGAGACTGGCTACCAAGCTCTTGTTCATACGGATGATGGCCAGGCGAATGGTGGTGGGATAAACGTCGTTGGTAGACTGTCCGCAGTTGCAGTGGTCGTTGGGATAGCAGTATTGGTATTCACCCTTCTTGTGTCCCATAATCTCCAAAGCGCGATTGGCAATCACCTCATTGGCATTCATGTTGACCGATGTTCCGGCACCTCCCTGCATCATGTCGATGGGGAAGTTCTCGTGCCACTTGCCGTCTATGAGTTCGCGACAGGCTTGTGAGATAGCTCCGGCAATCTCGTCGTTGATGACACCGAGGCTGTGGTTGGTCTGCACGGCAGCCAGCTTCACGTATGCAATGGCGATGATGTAGTCGGGATAGTCGCGCATTTTCTTGCGCGAGATATGGTAGTTGTTGATGCCCCGTTGCGTTTGTACGCCATAGTAGGCATCTGCCGGCACTTTCAGTTCGCCTAAAAGGTCGGACTCTACTCTGAATTTTTCTTCCATATAATTATTATTTGATGTTAGAGTTATAGGCTTATTAGAAACATTTGATTCTATACATGAAGCCCAGTTCTATACGATTGGTGTTGTAATCTTTCAAGCCCGACTTTTCACTATAATCGAACTTACGGCCAATGTAAGCCAGGAACAGGCGGAAATCCTGCTGCTTGACGGGGTAATACTCGACAGCTCCCATGTAGCCAAACGACTTGCGATAGTCCTTGAATTCTTCTATCTTGGAGATGCTGGCAGTCTCGTACATGCCCTTGAGCATGAGATTCCACTGTGGCGCAAACTGCCAGTTGATTTTGCTGATGAACGAGTTGTAATGCACATCACTGAAGTATCCTGCGTTGGCATGGATGGTTTCAAGCTGGCCACCCAGCTCGCTACTGGCAATACGAAGGCGATCCAAGCCGTCGAATGCACCCATATAGTCGAAGTACCATTGGAATTTGGGGAGATTCAACCGCTGTCCCAGGGTAATCATGCGCGAATACTTGTGGCGTGCCTGAGTCTGTATGCCCCATGCCCATCGGGTCTGTAACACGTCGTTGAAGAAACTTCCGTTCCAGTTGACGATGTAGGTGAGGGGATTTCTGCTGCCCGTAACGGCTTTCAATTCGCGCAATGAAGGGCCTGCCGTAGCCACGACGTTGCTGCCATAGTAATCGGCAAAATTGTCGTTGTCGGCGTCTGAAACCTCCACGGCAATCTCTTGTGTGGGCACAGGTTTATACGATAGCACCACGCCGGCCATGAAGTTGTCCATGTTGTCGACCATGTCGGAGTATTGATAGATATACATCGGGTTCTCATCGAATTCGAATCCACCCCATATCTGGCACATCTTACCAGCCTGAACGGTCAGTTTGTCGTTGAAACTGTAGCCCACCATCATAATATCGGTGGCTTTAGCGAAGTTGTCTTTGCTCTTAGCTGTATTGTTTTTGTTCAAGCGATGACGGAAGCGATAGAACAACTTGTCGGTGATGTTACCCTTGATTTCCAGACGCAACTGCTTGTTGGCAAAGCCTGTTCCCCATACACCGTCGGTCTCGGTGGCACTACCTGATGCTGCATAGTTGAAATATACGTTGAAAGCATCGGTCTTCTTTTCCAGTTTCAGCACTCGTTCGGCCAGTGACTGGTAGTTGCCGTCCTGTCCGCCCATGCCTATATTGTTGCCTTGAGCTGCCGCACCCATTGAGATGCAAAGGGCAGCTACGATTGATAGATATTGTTTCATAAGGTATCAGATTAATATTTTTGGAAGTATTCTTGAATCTTCTGCCAGTCTTTGGTTTTTGTCAAAGCAAGCATCAGGAGTACGCGTGCCTTCTGAGGATTGAGCGTCAGGGAAGCTACGAAGTGGTATTTGGAGTCGTCTACCTCACCATTCAGACAGGTAGGACCGGTGGGAACACGAGATGAGCGTACGATGTTGATACCTTTGGCGCGTGCCTTCAATGCTACGTCGAACACGTCCTTATAGAAGTTACCGTCGCCTACACCAGCCAAGACGATACCGTCGAAATTGGCATCCACGAATGCCTGCATGGGCAGTGGAGAGCAGTTGGCATAGCCATAGACGATACCTACCTGTGGCAACTTGTCGAGATTGTCTACGCTGAACTCGCTCTTCGTGGTGTGAAGATTGTCCATGGAGCGGTTGTAGATGGCTTCACCATTGTAGATATAACCCACCTTGCCATAGTTGGCAGCTTGGAATGTAGCTAGATCGGTGGTGTGGGTCTTGATGACTTCCTTTGCATCGAGCAGCAGATTGTTCATGCAGCACATCACACCGCGGCCTTTGGAATTGGGGCTTGCAGCCGCAGCTACACCGGCATAGAGGTTACCGGGACCGTCGGCACTGATGCCTGTAGAGGGGCGCATAGACCCAACGAGGATGACAGGCTTGTCGCTGTGCACGGTAAGATTCAGGAAATAAGCAGTCTCTTCCATCGTGTCTGTTCCGTGAGTCACTACTACACCGTCGTAACCTTCATTGTTTAACAACTGATTGATACGCTTGGCGAGCTTCAACCATACCTGGTCATTCATGTCTTGAGAACCGATATTGACCAGTTGTTCGCCGCTTACGTCGGCCAAATCGAGCATCTGTGGAACGGCCTGGATGAGTGTCTGAACGCCCACTTGTCCTGCACTGTAAGCTGATGAAGTGGCCGACGCGCTGACACCGGCAATCGTTCCGCCCGTTGCAATGATGCGAATCTTAGGCTTTGCAGCCATTGATAAACTGATGAACAGTGCAAAAAGCACTACCAACGCATAAAATTTCTTTGTCATAATGATTAGAATTTGTGGCTTAACGCCGGGTTAGTAAAGTATTAAGATTGCATTATAGCATTTGCATGATGAGGTAACCTACGCCTATGGATACGAAGGTGGTGATGAAACCCGATAGCTGGAACGAGTGGTTGAGTACGTATCTGCCGATGCGGGTAGTTCCTGTCTGGTCGAAATTGATGGCTGCCACCTCGGTAGGATAGTTGGGGATGAAGAAGTAACCATTCACTGCCGGAAACATCGCTACCAATGCCAACGGATTGATACCGAGTCCGATGCCGAGCGGATAAAGTGTCCTGACGGTGGCTGCCTGCGAGAAGAGCATGATAGACATCAAAAACAGGGCGATGGCAAAGAGGAATGGGTACTGCGTAACCACATCGGCTATGTGGGATTTGAAGAACTCCAGGTTGCCGTTGAAGAAAGTATCGCCCATCCACGCAATACCGAATATAGACACCATGGCGTTCATTCCGGCGGCAAACACGTTGCCACCGACAGCCTTCTTGATGTCGGCCTTACCGATTAGCAGGATGAGTGCGGCGACAGCCATCATGATAATCTCGATGGTTTCGGGCATGCCGAGCGTGGTCTTTACGCCATCTACCATGAACGAGGGGCGCAATGAAGGAGCTGAACCGAATACGACGACGAGTACAACACCCAATAAGAATGCCCATACAGAGCGACGTGCATACTTCGAGGGGTGGCTCTCCATTTCCTCCATCTTACGTAAATCCTCTTCAGGATTGATGATACCCTCGCGCACCCTGCGTTGGTATTCGGGATCGTCTTCCAACTCCTTGCCTACGAAATTCTGCACAAAGGCTGATACCAGAATGGCTATGAGTGAGGCTGGAATACAGATAATCAGTATGTCTTTGAGTTCGATGCCACGTCCACCCAGCAAGTCGGTACTGATGACGGCTGCCGTTGCGGCCGAAACAGGACTGCCGGTGATTCCCAGCGATGCCGCGATGGCGGCCACGCTCAGTGGTCGTTCGGGGCGAATCTTGGAATTCTTGGCTATCTCAGAGATGATGGGGAGCAGCGAATAGGAAGTATGTGCCGTGCCGGCCACAAGACAGAAGAGCCACGTAGTGAGCGGTCCGTAGTATGTAATCTGCTGTGGATGCTTGCGTAGAAAGCGTGCGGCTACTCCCACGAGATAGTCTAGTCCGCCGGCAGCTTGCAGCGATGCGGCAGCCGTTATGACCGATACGATGATGAGCATCACGTCGATGGGCAGTTTGCCCGGTTTCAGTCCGAAGATAAAAACGAGTATGAACACGCCTACCATGCCGTAGATTCCGAGTCCGATGCTGCCCACACGCGCACCGATAAATATCAGGGCCAGCACGATAGCGAGCTGTAATAATACCATTGTTGTTATCATAGGTTTTTCGTTTTGAATTCCTAAAGGTCGTGTCAAAAAGTAAATCTATGGCAAAGATAATGTAAAAAACAGTGTCGGAATTTACAAAAATCTGCCCATTTTTTGTAAATATCGAAACAATTTGTAATTTTGCGACAAACACGTACTATGTAAAAATGGTTTTAAAGCATGTTTTAGGCTTGTCGGAAATAGCGGAGCAATACCATGTTTCCGATGTTTATGGAGAGCATGTGGCTGCATTTTCAACGGCTGCATCGCCCGATTGTACGATGGCATTCTTTGAGGGAAGAATCAGTTTCTATCTTTTGCTGTTGCTGAAAGAGGGTAGACTGTCGGTCGAGATAGGCGACAACAGCGTCGAACTGCATACCGGAGACCTGCTGATTCTGTCTCCTTTCCAACTCATTCATTGTCAGTCCGACGATTCGGGCATTGCCTTGGAAGGGCTGATGATAGACAGTTCGCTCTATGCGAGCATGCGCTCGGTCAGCAATGATTCCGACGTGATGATGCCTGAGACCTTCCTGTCGCAAGCACCGGTGTATCATCTGGACAGCCAAAAGGCTACCGATTTGGGGGGATTGTTCCATCAGGTGCGCACAGCCATCAGATATTCTCATTTGTATAAGGCCGAAATCATCCGTTCGTTGGTGCATGTCTGTCTGCTCTTTATCGTGGAATTACCTTACGACAGCAAACTCTTTACGCACGACTTCAAGCATAAGGAGAACATATTTAAAATCTTCATGCACCTGGCCACCATGAATTTTCGGGAAGAGCGCCAGGTGGTTTTCTATGCCGACAAGCTGAATATGACGCCCACCTACCTTTCGCGCACCGTGCGCGAAATATCCGGTGCGACGGTGAGCGAGCATCTCTCGCAACTCGCTTACAAAGAGGCTTGTAACCTATTGCGTAGTTCCGACCTCACGATGGGGGAGATTTCAGATATGCTCCATTTTCACGACCAGTCGGCTTTTACCAATTTCTTCAAGGCCAAGGCCGGCATGACGCCGCAGGGATATAGAAACCAAGGCGACGCCCACTAGCCTGAACAATCCTACCGCATGAACCATTTGCCCGACCTGCAATCTATACCTTTAGTCCGCATAGCCGCTTTCTTGATTTTCGGAATCCTCGTCGGCAACCGGTGGGGCGATGTGTTTTCTTTGCGCCTTTGGACGGTTGCAGGGCTGATACTGGTATTGTCGGCATGGTGGATGCGCCACCGTGTGGGACAGACATTCCTGATTTTGCTCGCTACGGCAGTTGTCGGCATTTGGCTGATAACCCATCAGAACAATCGGCTTCATCCGCCTCTGCCTGTAGGAACATGCCACATGGAAGCTGTGATAACCAGTCCTCCGACCCCTCATGGGCGTGTCGTGATGTGCGACATGGCTGTCAATGCCATAGAGGGGCATGCTCTGCGGCATGCACTCAAGGTGCGGGCGTCTCTCTATGGCGACAGTTTGCGTAGCACGAAATTGGCTGTTGGTCAGCGGGTAGAGTGGGTGTCGCAGCTGAAAGAGCTGACAGCTTTCCCCGTTGCCGGTCGTTTTGATTATGAGCGATGGATGAGGGTGCATGGCTATGTGGCCACGGCTTTTGTGCCGATGAGGCTGTTGCGTACACTACCTGGACACGGAGGAGGCGGATTTAAGGACATGCTCTTACGATGGCGGCAGCTGCTGACTGCCCGATACGCGGCTTCGGGGATGGAGCAGGATGCCTTGGCCGTGGTGGCAGCCATGACACTGGGCGACAAGTCAATGCTCAGCCGACAGCTGAAAGATGACTATTCAGTGGCAGGGACGTCGCATATTCTGGCCCTTTCGGGTCTCCACCTGTCTATCATCTTTATGGTGCTGACACTGCTTTTCGGGCGTTCGCTGATAGGTCGCCTGTCAGCGCTTGTGGCTATTTGGATGTATGCCATGCTGGTAGGGTTGCCCCCTTCGGTGGTTCGTGCAGCCACGATGATGACTCTCTATTCGTTGGCTACCTTGCTGCACCGTAGCCATATTTCGCTCAACACGCTTGCCTTGGCAGCCATTATCATGCTCGCTGCCAATCCACTTTGCCTTTGGGATGTGGGCTTCCAGCTCTCTTTCTGCGCCGTGGCAGCTATTCTATGCCTGTATCGGCCACTCTCTGATTGGCTCAATCCGACAAACGCCGTGCTGCGATGGACGTGGACAATGACGTGTACATCGGTTGCTGCCCAGATAGGTACAGCTCCGTTGGTGGCTTACTATTTCGGACGATTCTCGTGTTATTTCCTCCTGACCAATCTCGTCGTGATTCCCTGTGCCATGCTCTTGCTCTATATGGCTTGCTTGCTGTTGCTGATGGGGTGGCTGCCTATTTGTGCTCAGGTGCTGGGATGGGCGGTTGGCATCGTAGCTGGGTTGATGAACAGTGTGGTAAGTGGTATTGCCCGTTGGCCCGGAGCAAGCATCGAGCCTGTCTATATAGGCGGTGTGCGCCTGTTGCTACTCTATATCGTTATCGTGTGCGTATGCCTGTTGGTCTCGTTCCGTCCTTTGCGCCCCATAGGGAATAATGATGTTTAGGAGGGGAAAGGATGAGATATGGTTGTTGAGAAGTGTAGCTGTTCTGTCTGTTGCTTAATCAAAATAATACTGTTCCTTGAAAAAGTTCTCTATGTCGCTTACCAATGTAGGATGACTAGACAGTTTTTGACTGTTTATGAGCAAGTATGCGCTTTTGTCTTTATTCTCCTTATGAAAGAAATACTGGTCGCTAAAATATGTAGCAACGATGGTAGAATAGACTTTGTATCTCTTGGTTTCTCTATTTCCTTCGTTGATTCTGCTTGCTCCGATAAAACCAAATGAGGCATCTTGATATTGCTCATAAATGCTGAGCATTACGTTGATGCAGGTATTGATGATTCTTCTTGGTTCGTTTGTGTTTGTAAGTTTTTGGTATTTGTACTTAGAGTTCGTCCACTTCTTGGGGTAAAACTTGACAGCAAAGACATGATGCTGGTATTGCTCTACGATTACAATGTACCACAGATTCGACTTTGTCGATTTAAACTTATACAAAAGATTTCGTACATGCCCATTCTGATGGATGTTTTTATTCATGATATGACGGAATGGGTATGAATTAGGAATGCTGTTCACAACAGATAATTATATACGGATATTCTTCTCTTTTGAAGTTCATCCTTAGACACATCTGACAGCACAAAGGAGTCTTTATTCCCCTGCGTATCGTCCTGCCGTTTTAACCTAAGGTTGTTTCCCATAACTATTTCGTTATTCTTAATATTGCAAAAGTACACATAAGTAGTATTATATCCAAATAAATCTAACTAAAATATGTAAACTATTTGTCTGAAAGATAGAGATTGGCAAATCAGGGGATAAAAGGTTCGTTTACTGCAAAGCCTTGGCAGCGTTGCTGTCCGGGCTTTGCAGCATTGCTGTTTGGCCTTTGCAGTGATACTGCGGAGGCCTTGCAGTTTTTTGATATTTACTATCTTTTACGCCGATTAGGTTTGCATAAGCTCTGAAAATCATGTATCTTTGTGGAAAATAATCTTACGATATGAACAGAAACACTCTAATTTTATTGGCTATGGCCACTGTCACTACTGCGGGAAGCATGCAGGGCGTGGAGTGCCAGGCCGCTCCTTTGATGGCCGTTCAGGCTGCCAATCAGGACGAAACGAAGTACATGGACTTCTTGTATCGCTATATGTCGTTGCCCGACAAGGCCGATTATACGCGCGAGTTTTATCGCGAAAACGTAGATATGTCGTTGCAGGCACGGCGCGAAATGCCGTGGGGCAAGACCATTCCGGAGCGTGAATTCAAGCATTTCGTCATCCCGGTGCGTGTGAACAATGAGAATCTGGACCATAGCCGCAAGGTGTTTTACGGCGAATTGAAAGATCGTGTGAAAGGCTTGTCGATGAAAGATGCCATCTTGGAGGTGAATCATTGGTGTCATGAGAAGGTGACTTATCGTCCTTCGGATTCGCGTACGAGTAGTCCGCTGGCATCGGTCTGTACGGCTTACGGGCGCTGTGGTGAGGAGAGTACATTCCTGGTTGCGGCCTTGAGGGCTGTGGGGATACCGGCTCGACAGGTTTATACGCCGCGTTGGGCGCATACGGACGACAACCATGCGTGGGTAGAAGCATGGGCAGACGGCAAGTGGTATTTCCTCGGAGCATGCGAGCCTGAGCCTGTATTGAATCTGGGATGGTTCAACGAGAGTGCCTCGCGTGGCATGTTGATGCACACCAAGGTGTTTGGCGACTACGACGGTCCGGAAGAAGTGATGAGCCGTACTCCCAACTACACAGAAATCAACGTGATAGACCACTATGCGCCGACGGCTGAGGTAAAGGTGAATGTGGTTGATGCCAAGGGCAACCGCGTATCTGGTGCGAAGGTGGAGTTCAAGGTGTATAATTATGCCGAATTCTATACCGTGGCTACGAAGCAGACCGATGCACAGGGCAAGACGTCGCTCACAGCCGGTAAGGGCGATATGCTCTTGTGGGTGTCGAAAGGCGGTAAGGTGGCCGTACAGCAGATTTCGTTCGGCAAGACGCCGGAGGTGAATATCGTGTTGGAGCGCACGCAGTTGCCTGAAAAATTGGATTTGGATATGGTTCCACCTGTATCGAGCGGTCGTCTGCCAGAGGTGACGGATGCACAGCGGGCAGAGAATACTCGTCGTATGGCCGAGGAAGATGCGATTCGCCAGGCTTATGAGGCTACGATGAAGGACGAGTCGCGTGGCAATCATGCTACGATAGATGCCTTCCTTGCCGGTGCGAAGAACAAGGTGATGGCGCAGAAACTGCTGAAGGTGATTTCGAAGAAAGACTTGCGCGACGTGCCTTTGGATGTGTTGCGCGACCATGAGGTAGAACAGACTGATACGTCGGATATCTATTGTCGCTACGTGATGAATCCGCGCGTGGAAAATGAGTGGCTCACGCCTTACAAGCATTTCTTGCGCGAGAAAATGGCGAATGTGAAGAGTGTTACGCAGTTGGTGGCTTGGGTGAAGAAGAATATCCGCATAGACGAGGCCCACAACCCACAGGGACTGCGTATGCAGCCGATGAGTGTGTGGCGTGATAAGCTGACCGATAAGTTAGGACGCGACATCTTCTTCGTGTCTGCGGCACGCAGTCTAGGATGGCCGGCTCGTATCAATGAGGTTAACGGTAAGTTGCAGTACTATGCAGGGAATAACTGGATAGACGTGGAATTTGGCAGTAAGAGTGATGCGGTGGCAGCTCCGAGAGGGCGGTTGGTGCTTGATTATCAGGCTTCAAAGTTTAATGATAATCCGAAATACTATATCCACTTCACGCTGAGTCGGATAGAGAATGGCGAGGCGCAATTACTCACTTATCCTGAAGAGGCAACGTGGAAGGGCGATTTTGCCAGTGGTGTCGATTTGGACGAGGGTGAATATATGCTGACTACGGGGTCGAGAATGGCTAGCGGTGCAGTGCTGGCCCATACGGAAGTGTTCCGCATCAAGAAGGGCGGAACGACAAAGTTGAGCTTTGCCCTGCGAGAGAGCAGCGATGATATACAGGTAATAGGTAGTCTGAATGCGGAGGATATCTACCATGACAAGGCTACGGATACGGACAAGAGTCTGCTTTCTACCGTTGGTCGTGGATATTATATGGTGGGTATTGTAGCTCCTAATCAGGAACCGACCAATCATACGCTACGCGATATCAGTGCTTACAAGGAGCAGTTTGAAAAGTGGGGACGCAAGATGGTGTTGCTGTTTCAGGATGCCGACCACATGAATCGCTTCAATTTCAAGGAGTTCGACCGTCTGCCTTCTACCGTAGTGTGGGGTACAGATGTGGATGGTAAGATATTGAAAGAGGTGCGTGAACAGCTGAAACTGCGCACGTCTTCGCTGCCAATCTTCGTGATTTGCGACAGCTTCAATCGCGTGGTATATGTTCAGCAGGGGTATACCATCAACATCGGTGAGCAGATATTGAAGGTGATAGGAAAGTTGTAAGGTCTGCTTGTCGGCGTGGCCGACAACAAAAAAAGAGGGATTATGGTTGAGAGCGTCATCGCAATCTCCATAATCCCTCTTCTTTGTGTTGCTATATTTTGTTCTTCTCCGCTTCGATAGATAGAGCTAGATGAGCTGTCTCACAGTCTCTGCCTGCGTCTCTTTTCGCCCGTTTGGCGATATACCGGAAGCAGAACCATGTATCTCTGTAGCGCCGGTTTCGTAGATAATACGATGAACGTTGGCCGGAGTAACGCCACCGCCGGGGAGGATAATCATTTTTCCGGCAGTGTGATGGATGTATTCGCGCAACTGAGGAATACCCTTCTCGGCCGTAGATTGTTGTCCGGAAGTAAGTATGCGTGTGCATCCTAGCTCCATCAACTGGTCGAGTGCCTGTATCGGATTTCTGCATACATCGAACGCACGATGATAGGTAAACGGTTTACCTTGAGCTGCCAAGATGAGTCGGCGAGTGGTCTCGATGTCTATATCTCCCTCAGTTGTGAGCGCACCACCAACGATGGCATCCACGTAGGGAAGCAAGGCTGCTATGTCGCGTTCCATCACTTGCACCTCTTCTTCGCTGTAGACGAAATCGCCTTCGCGCGAACGGATGAGGGCATGGATGGTGAGTTGGGGGAATAATGTGCGTACGGTCTGTACAAGTCCTAGCGATGGAGTAAGCCCGTCAAGGCTGAGTGCCGAGCAAAGTTCTATTCGCTTAGCACCGCCTTCGACGGCATTGATGACGCTTTGAAGACTGCCTGTGCAGACTTCCAAGGTGTAATTTAAGTTCATTTTATGAGTTCTATAACGTAATCGGGAGTGGTATCGGCTGTGAATGTAACCGTAGCCTGCTTGGTCTTCTTGTCATATTGGCAAGCCAATGGACGACGGGTTACGAAGTCGATGACCTTCTTGGGTTTCTTGTTGATAGCGAATGTGATTTTCGACTGGGAAGCATCAAACACGTGCAGATAGATTTTGTTGTCTTTGGCAGTACTCGTACCCCATTTTGCTTCACCTACTTCGCTTGCTTGTGTGCCATAAACGGTTTCGCCATACTGCTTCATCCATTTGCCAAGACCTTGTAGACGGTCGAGTGCCAAGGCCGGAAGCTCACCGTTAGGTTGCGGGCCTATGTTCAGAAGGAGGTTAGCTCCCTTGCCGGCAGAGCGCACCAGGAGTTCTACGAGTTGGTTGGTGGTCTTGTAATTTTGGTCAGCAACCTTGTAGCCCCACATGCCATTCATGGTTTCGCAAGTCTCCAATGGCAGCTTACTGATGTCTTGTCCCGATAGTCCGGCCTTGTTCTCGCCGGGTAGGTCGCGCTCAAACATCTGGAAGTCTTCACCGTCGATGGGGGTGATATGGTGATTGTTGCCCACAAGGCACGATGGCTGAATGCTGTGAATGTAGCGATAGAATTCTTCCATACGCCAGTTGAAAGGGATGCTGTCACTGTCATGATCCCAGTAACCATCGAGCCAGATTGCACCTACTTTGCCGTAGTTGGTGAGAATTTCGCGTATCTGATTTTTCATGAAAGTAAAGTAAGTATCGTAGTTGGGAGTCAGATTACGCCCTGTGTGCAGACCGGTACGACCTATAGGATAGTCTTCACGAATCCAGTCGAGGATGGAATAGTAGACGTGAAGACGCATGTCTTGCTGCTCACAAGCCGTAGACAACTCTTTCAGGACATCGCGCTTGAAAGGCGTAGCATCTACTATGTTGTACTTGGATTCGGCAGTATGGAACATGGAGAAGCTGTCGTGGTGGCGTGAAGTAAACGTGATGTATTTGGCACCAGACTCTTTGATGGCCTTTACCCAGGCGTTTGCATCGAAGTTAAGGGGATAGAAACAGGAAGCAACTTTGGCATATTCGTCTTTGTTGATGCGGCTGTTGAGATACCATTCGCCCTGTGCAAACTCACTATAGATGCCCCAGTGCAGGAATATTCCAAAGCGGAAACCTTCAAATTCCTTCCTGGCTTCCAGGTTTTCAGGGGTAGGTACATACTTCTGCTCGGCTTGCGTAGGCAGTAGGCATAGCAATAATAAAAACGCGATGATTGATAATTTCTTCATGGGTTATTTGAGTTTAATTATTAGATGTGATTTCGTGATTTACTAAAAAAAACCGAACCAGACGCTTGTTGGTTCGGCTTTTCTCTATGATATGAATCTTATTCCTTGTTTTCAGCATCAATAGCTTTAATCTTTTGCTTCACCAATTCGAGATCATCTTTCAGCTTTTGCACCTTCCGATTCATCTCGTCGATGAGACTATTGCCCTTTTTACTGGTGCTATTGAGGAATCCCAAGTTGTTCTCGTAGGTGATAATCTCTTGCTTCAAAGCTTCGTAGCGGTGCATCAGGCGGCTACGCTCGTTACCCAGCGCATCTTCTCCACGTTTCGCTATATTCTTGATGTTGCTGCGGAAATTATCCAGTCGCTTACGAGCTGTGGTGATGTTCAGTTCTTTATAGAGCTTATCGAGCACATCATGATACTCCTTGTATACCTTATCTTTATCCTTAAAAGGTACGTGTCCAATTTTGTTGTACTCGTCAACAAGATTTTGTACGCTCTCCTGTATATTGTCTGATGCCTCTTCACACAATGCTTTGAGCTGTTCTATGATACCGCGCTTCTTGTCCAGATTGGCGTGTTCTTCGTTGCGAGTGCCGGAGTTTGCAGCGTTACGTGCTTCAAAGAATTTGTTGCATGCACCGAGGAATTCAGCCCATAGTTGGTCGCCAAGCTTCCTGGGAACCATTCCAATGGTCTTCCATTCCTTCTGTAGAGCAATCAGTTTGTCGCTAGTCGACTTCCAGTCTGTACTGTCTTGCAGTGATTTGGCTTTCTCAACAAGTGCTTTTTTCTTCTCTGTATTCTCGGCAAACTGTGATTTCAGTGTCTTGAAATATTCAGCCTTGGCATTGAAGAATGTATCGCAAGCTGTGCGGAAACGCTCGAAAATCTTCACATTCATCTTCTGTGGAGCAAACCCAATAGTCTTCCATTCTGCCTGAATAGCCATGATTTCCTTAGTGTGTTTCTCCCAGTCTGCGACACCCTTATTCTCTTGTTGGCAGATTTCTTCTGTCTTTTCACAGAGGGCAGTCTTCTTATTTAGATTTTCTTCTTCTTTGGAACGCAGTTCTTCAAAGTGCTGCTGATGGCGCTTGTTGATAACCGTAGAGGCTGTCTTGAAGCGTGTCCATATCTCTTCGCGCAGTTCCTTTGCCACCGGCCCAATCTCTCTGTATTCCTGATGTAATTCCTGTAGTTGGTGGAAAGCACTTACAACATCAGTCTCTTCAGCTAATTTCTCGGCTGCTTCACACAATTTCGTCTTCAATTCCAAGTTTTTCTTGAAATCGTATTCGCGTGCTTCGATATTCAGTTTCAGCAAATCATAGAATTGTTCCACATAGAGTTGGTAGTTGCGCCACAATTCATTGGCTTTGTCAGCCGGTACAGCTTTGATGTCCTTCCACTGCTGCTGTAGTTCTTTGAATTCCTGATATGATTTATTGGCTTCATCGGGTGATGTAGCCATATTCTTGATTTTTTCGATGATGTCAAGTTTCTTCTCCAGATTAGCTTGCTTCTCTTCTTCCTGTTGTTTGAAGAGTTCTGCTCTCCGTTCTTTGATGACACTCATCTCTGCCTTAAACACTTCTTCGGTTTCATCGGGTAGAACCTGATATTTCTCCGGGTCTCCTCCGTCTTCCAAATATGCTTTTTGCTGGGCATCTCGTTCAGCAATGTGCAGTTTGTAAAATGTTGTTTTAAGGTAATCCAGTTCGTCCTTGGTAGGATTTTCGTTGTTGCCAACAATTTCTTTCAGCCGGTCTACCACCTCTTGTTTGGTGTTATAGGCTTTCATTGCAACTTTTTCTTCTAGTCTTCCCACTTCAAGGGCATTTTCTTGAGAGTCCATCATGTCGCTATTAAGTTGATGAGATACAGTTAGTATAGTGTCTCATAGTGAGACATATATCATGCAAACTTATATAAAATATTTGTAATTTCCTAACAGATTTGATATTTTTTAACTACAATCTCACAGCAAACGCTTGAAGCGGAGAATCCACCAGGAGAGTCCCGATACGAAGAACGAGATGAAAAGTGCTATACCGAAGCCCCATCGGCTGGTCTCCATACCATTGATAAGGTTCATTCCGAAGAGCGAAGCAATGAGTGTCGGGAACATCATAATGATTGACACCGAGGTCAATGTACGCATTGTGGTGTTCATATTGTTGTTGATGATGCTGGAATATGTATCCATCGTCGATTCCAAGATATCCGAGTAGATGGCAGTGGTCTCGCGTGCCTGTGTCATCTCAATGTTTACATCTTCGATGAGGTCGGCATCCAATTCGTCCACCTGCAACTTGAATTTCAACTTTGACAGCAAGTTCTCGTTACCCCGGATAGACGTGGTGAAGTATGTAAGTGAGTCCTGCAATCTGCTCAGTCCTATCAGGCTCTCGTTGTTCACCCCTTGGTCCAGATTGTGCTTTGCCTTTTCTATGAGCGCATTGATTTGTTTCAGACGCTTCAGATACCATACTGCCGAAGACAAGAACAGCCGGAAAATCATGTCTACATAGTCGGTAAATCCCTCACTTCGCTTTTGTTGATAGCTCACGAAATCAATCATCAT
Organism: Prevotella mikamonis; assembly: GCF_055381405.1. NCBI lineage: Bacteria > Pseudomonadati > Bacteroidota > Bacteroidia > Bacteroidales > Prevotellaceae > Prevotella > Prevotella mikamonis. The sequence continues at coordinate 1,469,888 of NZ_AP035785.1, read as the reverse complement.
ATTGGTCTCGTAGAAGCAAACCGTGATGGTGACATCTTTTTTATGGATGATACCTAAGGGTACTGTGGTGTACGGTGTACGCGATCGTATTTCCTTCACGTAGGGTATACGCAGGATGATGAGCATCCACCCGTCGTCGTACTCGTAACGGGCACGCTCGTCGGTATCGCTGATGTCTGATAGAAAGTAGTCGGGTATGTTGAATTCCTCTTCCAACAATTGTTGGTCTTCGTCTGTTGGACACGTCACTTGTATCCAGCAGTTGGGTTGCCATTCTTTAATGGCGGTCAAGTTGTCTGTAATGTTCCAGTAGGTTCTCATGTCTGCCAATCTCCACATTAAATAATAATCGGTGTGGGGATTTGCATCTAGCTAAATCCTCACGCCTATGACTTCAAGTTTTCCGCGTGATAATCGTCCATAGAAAATTGTACTTTGATTTAACTTTGCAAAGATAGTGTAAAACGCCCGCATTTCAAAGGAAACGCCGATATTTTTTCGACACGATGGTCTTTACTACCTCGTTTCTGTTGGAATAGAAGGTGGCTCGTAATGCTTGAAAAGGATAGAGTTAAGCCTATTGCGTACAAGGCTCGTGTGTATGTATTGGGTAGTGTGCTTATCTGTGCTGTCATCAGCCCACCTCAGGGGTTGTCCGTGATGGTTACAGACACTTCTCCGTTTCTTATCTGTGTTGGTGTGCCGTGTAAATGTTGCTTGCAGAAAGTCGACATGCTTTGTTGCGAGGAGAATCGAAGTCGCTCTGCCAATTCAGGGAAGGATTCATCGCTGCGTAGCAGGCTTTTTAGTAATGCGTCGGAGCGTAGGCGTACTAGCCATTTATTGGGTGATTCCTTGAAATAGGTCTTGAACTGTCTGATGAATGTTGAACGACTCATGCATAGCCGTTCAGACATTTGTTCGATGGTAAGATATTCTTCGACGATGGAAAGAACCTTACCGGGAAAGTCGCTGCTTCCCAGTTGCAGTGGGGCAAAGAATGCGGCAAGTTTTTCGGCAGGATAATATAGTTGTAAGATAGCTGCAAGCTCTTCTTGCTTTATTCTGTGCACGTTGTAGCAGAATAATCCGTCATGCAGATATTGTGTCATGAGATTGGTAAACTGCTGAACCACAGGGTTAATATCGAGTGTAGTTATTTGTTTGAAATGCAGATGCTGCTCTTTCTCTAGTTGATTGCTCAGGAGTCGTGGGCAGAAGTTCATTTTTCCACCTATTATATATAAGTATAAAACTTCAGAAGATTCGAGACTCGTGATGTTGTGTTCCGAATCTGCGGGTATAGGACACATCTGATTTGCCTTTACAGAGATAGTCTCCATGCCTTGTACCACTATTTTGAGTTGTCCGTGTCGAAGCAGTATCAAGGAAGAAAATCGCTTGTCTAAAGCTAATTCCTCTTCTTTCTTTAATGTTCTTATACGAAAGCCGGTAGGGGTGTCCGCAATATATTGAGGACATACATCAGGTTTACTGAGATAGTAGGTTTTCATATCGGGGCTATTTTTGTTTTTTACTGATTTTGTCTGGCTGGTCTTGGCAGGATAGGAATATCCTCTGAAACCGTATTTATCGCATATTTCTGTTTCGTGCGTCTGGATATTTGGCTTGTTATTTCTGTCTTTGCATAGAATAGAAACAAACATATAGTTGTTCTTTTCGCATGAAAAAGTGTTCTAAATTACTTTATTTTTTTCTGGTTTATCTCTATTTTTTTTTTTTTTTTTTTTTTTTTTTGATAATTTTGGCATGGTTTGTAGTGGTTTTTTCTGTAATAGGTCTGTCGTTTTGAAAGTTATTTCATCTTTGAACGGATTATAGAAAAAATCGAAACGAAAGGGTGAGTTGGGATTGCTGTTAAGTCTTTACCTTTGCAGTTATCAATATGGAGGGATTTATATATATGCGAAATTATTTCCCTTATTTTCCATTATGACTATTTTATTGAGCCTGCATGGACGTCTGGTGTCCGTGCAGGTCTTTTCTTCTGGACAAGTCCTTATGACGCGTATATGATAAAAGCCAGGATGAAGTATCTGCTCCATCCTGGCTTTTATATGTTGATAGGTGCTGTCAGGATATTATACACAGCACATCGGAGTATGACAGTACCGTACTTATTTCTTTCCTACTTGCTTCAGTGCTTCTTTCAGCAGATTCCAGTAAGGCTCTACAGTAGCTATCTCGCAACGCTCGGTAGCGGTGTGCGGACTGCGCAATGTCGGGCCCATACTTACCACGTCGAGGTGTGGATACTTGCCTAGGATGACCGAGCATTCCAATCCTGCATGGTCTACCTGTACGATCCCGTCTACACCGTTTTGCTCTTTATATATCTGTAGCAGCATGTTGAGTGTCTCGCTTTCCGGATTTGGATCCCATCCACTGTAACTTCCGCTCATGGTCACCTTCATGCCGGCCATGTTGAAACAGCTTTCCAGTGTCTCGGCTATACATTCCTTCATCTCGTCGTTGGAGCTGCGGGCCAGGATTTTGAACGATGCGTTGCCACCACCGATGTTGATAATGGCAAGGTTGGACGAGGTCTCTACCACTTCGGGGATGGCCGGAATCATACGCATCACGCCGTTGTGGCAAGCGTAGATAGCGTCTATCAGGTTGTCGCTAATCTCTACAGGCACTTCCATTTCGGGTGTTTCCACGTCTTCGGCCACAAAGAGGATGTCTTTTTCGATACCTTTATATTCCTCATTGAACTCTTCGCACCAGTCGTTTACGAGTTCTTTCAGTGCTTCTACGTTTTCCTTCGGCAATGTCAATACTACTTCTGCCTTGAACGGGATGGCGTTGCGCATGTTGCCACCTTCCCATGTTGCCAGGTGGGCGTCGCATTCGCTGATGGCAGAACGCACGAAACGTACCATCATTTTGTTGGCATTGCCACGGCCTTCGTGTATCTCCAGACCGGAGTGACCGCCACGCAGGCCGCTCAGTGTCACTTTGACGGCAGCGTCGTTCTTGTCTGTAGCCACTTCCTGATAACCCATCTCGGCTGTCACGTCGATACCGCCGGCACTGCCGATGACGAATTTTCCCCACGACTCAGAGTCCAGATTCAGCAGTATGTCGCCGTTCAGTATGCCGGGCTTCAAGTCGTTTGCCCCGAACATGCCGGTCTCTTCGTCGGCGGTAATAAGTCCCTCTACCGGTCCGTGCTGCAAGTCTTTAGCCTCCATCACGGCCATGATGGTTGCCACGCCCATACCGTTGTCAGAGCCAAGGGTGGTATTGTTGGCATATACCCATCCGTCTATGATACGTGTCTCGATAGGGTCGGTCTCGAAGTTATGGTTGCTTTCGGGTGCTTTCTGTGGCACCATATCCATGTGAGCCTGCAAGATGATTCCCTTTCGGTCTTCCATTCCGGGAGTGGCTGGCTTACGCATGATGATGTTCCCTGCCTCGTCTTGGAATGCCTCTACGCCGGCGCGTTTGGCAAAATCGAGCAGGAAAGCCTGGATTTTGTCCAGATGTCCAGATGGACGTGGAACTTGTGTCAGGGCATAGAAGTTCTCCCAAATACACTTAGGGTCTAGATTTCTGATTTCGCTCATAGTCTTTATGTTTTTAAATGAATAATATCGGTTATGCGGCGTGACGTCTCTTGGTGAACGATAGTGCCAGCCATGCGTATATACCCAGTGCCACCACGAGCAGTGTCTGGATGGAATGCACGATGATGACGAAGCTCAGTGCATCGACAGCCTGCACACCATAGAGTATCAGCATGGTCTTCACGGCAAAGTGCCAAGGCCCTGCCCCGTTGGGAGTGGGTACGATGACGGCGATGCTTCCTACGATAAATGTTACCAGGGCGCACGATAACCCCAGCTGGGCTGTGCTCTCGAAACAGAAGAATGTGAGATAGTAGTGTAGGAAGTAGCTGCCCCAAATGGCCAGTGTGAAGAAGATGAACAGGGGCAGGTTGCGCACCTTGCGCAGCGACATGATGCCCTGTTTGATGCCGTCTACCGTCTCTTTCACCTTATTAAATATACTGAGTTTCTTCAGGAGGACTATTCCCAATGCCAGCACAGCCACCAGGCAGATGCCCGTAACCAGCCATCCTGTACCTGTAAAGTTGTGGATGAGCAGGTCTATGCTTGTACCCGTCTTCAAGAAGAACGTGTCGAAGGTTCGAATCTGGAAGATAAGGGTGAGCGCGGTTATCAGCATGACGAGCAGGGAGTCTATGGCCCGCTCTGTAACCACTGTTCCCAGGGCTTTGGGAAATGATGTCCCGTCGTAGCGATGCAGCACGCCGCAACGCGCAAACTCGCCGATACGTGGCACTACAAGGCTCACGGCGTAGGATAGGAATACCGAGTTGAGCAGTGTCGACATGCGGGGGTGCTCGTCTACAGGGGCTAGTGTCTGTCGCCAACGCCAACCGCGAAAGGCTTGCGCCAAGATGCCGAAAGGGAAAGAGAGAAGCATCCATCCCCAGTTCATCCGATGCAAGAGTACGTCTTCCACGGCCTGGAAGTCGAACCCGCGATACATCCAATAGAGAATAGCTCCACCCAATACCAGCGACAATGCCACCTTGGAGAGATTTCCTATTATCTTTTTCAAGCCGTTTGCGTTTTCTTAGTTACTATTAGCTACAAAGTTAAGAGAATTCGGTCTAAGTACAAAGAAAATACTGCCCTAATTTCCTGAAATCATCTTAAAAGCTATGAGTTTGTGAGTTATTGAGTTTATGAGTTTTTGAGTTGTAGGGGCGAATTGCATTCACCCTGTGGATAGGGATGGTACTTCACATCACAAGTGAGTTGCTAAGTTGTATGGACGCGGCATGTCGCATCCATACAATATCCTAAACTATTACCTAATTAATTTCAACTCTCAATTCATAAAAAAAACTGCAAGGGCTTGGCAGGGGTGCTGCAAAGGCCGAACAGCAATGCTGCAAGGCCCAAACAGTGATACTGCCAAGCCTTTGCAGTAAATGGAGGGTGGCGGACTTGGCGTGAGAAGTGGGGAATGGGGAGAAGAAGGCGAGACTATCCTTTCTGTCTGATAATGACGATAACACCGCTCAGAATGAGCAGGATGCCGAAGACGAGGCGCGCGGTCAGGCTCTCATGAAACAGGCATACGCCGATGATGACGGCCGTGACAGGTTCCAGGGCGCCCATGATGGCCGAGGGGGTAGAACCTATTTTGGCAATGGCGATGTTCATGAAGAAGAGCGAAAGTACGGTAGGCAGCAGGGCCAGCAGGAATGCGAATGCCCAGTCTTTGGCTGTATGGAGCATCTGTATGGGTGCGCCGGCCATCAGACTGAATGCGTAGACGGCTATAAATCCGAACAGGACTACCCAGAATGTGTATTTCAGAGGTGGAATGTCTGCATGCCAACGGTTCACGGAAACGATGTACACGGCATAGAGCAACGACGAGAACATGACGAGCAGAAAGCCGACAGTGTTGAGTTTCCCGTCTCCGCCACCGTGGTAGAGTAGTGCCACGCCGCTTAGCGCGAGCAGGATAGAGAGGGTAGAACCCCACGTGACGTGTTCGTGGAAGAGCAATGCCATGAGCATGGCTGTCATGATGGGGTAGACGAAAAGCAGTGTGGAGGCAATGCCGGCAGCCATATAGTGAAAGCTCAGGAAGAGCGTCATGGACGACAGGGCAAAGACAGTGCCGAGCAAAGCCAGTCGGATGGCGTGGCCAGGTTTGATGCGGAAGCTCACGCCGCGTACCAGCATGATAGCGGCAAAGATAAGTACGGCGAGTCCATAGCGGTACATCACCACCGTGTAAGAGTTGATACCGTCGGCATACAGTGGTAATGCGCCGAGCGGATTTGTGCCATAGCAGATGGCAGCCATCGTTGCTGCCAGAAATCCTTTAACGTTGTTGCTCATCGTTCAGAGATAATAACAGGGTGCAAAGATACGGTAAATAAATCAGAACGAAGACACGATTCCGACTGTAATAAATGTGGATTCTGCGCGGATTATCGCATAGTTTTTGTATTTTTGCAGACGTATCAAACCATAGACAGATGAAACTAGTCAAACCAAAGAAGAATCTGGGGCAGCATTTCCTGACCGACCTCGGCATCGCCAAGCGCATTGCGGATACCGTGGATGCGTGTCCGGACATTCCTGTGCTGGAAATCGGACCGGGTATGGGAGTCCTTACGCAGTATCTGGTAGAGAAGCCCCGTGAGGTGAAGGCGGTCGAGATAGACAGTGAGTCGGTGGCCTTCCTGTACGAGAAGTTCCCCTCGCTGCACGAGAATATCATCGGCGAAGACTTCCTGCGTATGGATTTGAACGACATTTTCGGTGGCCGGCAGTTTGTGCTGACGGGTAATTATCCCTACGACATCTCTTCGCAGATATTCTTCAAGATGCTGGATTACAAAGACTTGATACCCTGTTGTACGGGCATGATACAGCGTGAGGTGGCACTGCGCATGGCTTCGGCGCCGGGCAGCAAAGCCTATGGTATCCTGTCGGTGCTTATCCAGGCGTGGTACGATGTGGAGTATTTGTTCACCGTCGATGAGCATGTGTTCAATCCGCCCCCCAAGGTCAAGAGTGCCGTTATCAGGATGACGCGCAATCAGGTGACCGACCTGGGCTGCGACGAAAAGCTGTTCAAGCGACTGGTGAAGACGGTGTTCAACCAGCGTCGTAAGATGTTGCGCGTGAGTATCAAGCAGATGTTCAGTGGCGAAAAGCCTGGACAGGATTTCTTCGAGCAGGAAATCATGACCAAGCGGCCTGAACAATTAAGTATAGCTGAGTTTGTGGAGCTGACCAATCAGCTGAGCCGGCTGGCATTATAATTCGGTCAGGCAATGAATCGGATGAACGAAAATACATAGAACAGCATTTTTATGAACCCACAATATACTACGCTCTGTCAACAAATCAAGAGTCTGATTGCCAATGAGACCAACGTGACAGGTGTGTTGGCCAATGTGTCGGCCGCATTACGTGAGGCCTTTCCCGACCGTTTTTTCTGGGTAGGTTTCTATCTACAACAGGGAGGTAATATGCTGCGGCTCGGCCCGTTCCAAGGCTCGGTGGCCTGTTACACCATTCCATACGGTAAGGGGGTATGCGGCACGGCGTGGAAAGAGGGGCACACACTCATTGTCCCCGATGTGGAAGAGTTTCCCGGACACATAGCTTGCAGCAGTCTGTCGCGTAGCGAAATCGTAGTACCCATGTACAGTTCCGGCAACCGATTCTGCGGAGTTCTGGATATAGACAGTACCTCGCTTGGCGATTTCGATGAGCAAGACCAAGAGGGCTTGGAAGCCATCGTGGCTTTGCTGATGGACGGGATAGGCGACTTGTTGTGAAAAAAATAAGCATCTAACCTTGTAAATATCCGAATTAATGCCTAATTTTGTGAAACAGAAACTTTACAATACGATAATATGATTGACGTACAAGCAACATTACAAGATGCGGGAGAGCGCATGGAGATGGCAGCAATGTATCTCGAAGACCAACTCTCACACATTCGTGCAGGCAGAGCCAACGTAGCTATTCTCGATGGAATCCGCGTAGAGTCTTACGGACAGCGTGTTCCCTTGAATCAGGTAGCCAATGTGTCGACGCCCGATGCACGTACTATTGCGATTAAACCTTGGGATCGTAAGGCTATCCGGGATATTGAAAAGGCCATCATGGATTCTGATGTGGGCATTACTCCGGAGAACAATGGCGAGATTATCCGATTGGGAATACCGCAGCCTACGGGCGAGCGTCGTAAGGAACTGGTGAAACAATGCAACAAGATTGGCGAGAAGACGAAGGTCGAGGTACGCAATGTACGTTCCGATTTCAAGGATAAATTGAAGAAGGCTATCAAAGACGGACTGTCTGAAGATAACGAGAAGGACGCTGAAGCCAGTCTGCAAAAAATCCACGATAAATATATTAAGCGCATCGACGATGCTTTGGCCGAGAAGACCAAAGAGATTATGACGGTGTAGTTATAGATAGGTGAAGACTGATAGGCGATGGATTAGAGTTGATAATCTCCCGGCTATCGGTTCTCACCTTTTATTATTTGCATGCACGGACTAGTCATCAAGAACACGGGCAGTTGGTACACCGTGAAGACAGATGATGGGAACATCATCGAAAGTAAGATAAAAGGAAACTTCCGGCTGAAGGGTATTCGGACCACCAACCCTGTAGCTGTGGGCGACTATGTAGAGCTGATTACCAATCAGGAGGGTACGGCCTTTATCTCAGCTATAGACGATCGGCGTAACTATATCATCCGGAAATCGCCTAATCTCTCTAAGCAAAGCCAGATTATCGCATCCAACCTGGATTTGGCTATGCTCATCGTAACCATCAATTATCCCATTACTTCCACCACATTCATTGACCGATTCCTCGCTATAGCAGAAGCCTACCGCGTGCCGGTGGTGTTGGTATTCAACAAGCAAGACCTTTTGAACGAGGAAGAGTTGCATTATCAGCAGATGATGATGACCCTTTACGATTCTGTGGGCTATCAATGTGTGGCGGTATCGGCCGAAAGCGGTGAGGGAATAGACGGTTTGCGACCCTTGCTGCAAGGTAAGGTGACACTGCTGAGTGGCAATAGTGGAGTGGGGAAGTCGACGCTTATCAATCGGTTGATACCCGGAGCCAGACAGCGGACAGCTGAAATAAGCGACGCTCACAATACGGGAATGCACACCACTACGTTCAGTGAAATGCTCGAAGTGCCCAGCGGTGGCTATGTCATAGATACGCCGGGAGTGAAAGGGTTCGGCACGTTTGATGTGGAAAAGGAAGAGTTGACGAGTTATTTCAAGGAGATATTCCGCTTCTCGCAAGACTGCCGTTTCTCTAACTGTACGCATACTCACGAGCCGGGATGTGCTGTGCTGAAGGCTGTCGAAGACCATTATATCTCGGTCAGCAGATATCAAAGCTATCTTAGTATGCTGGAAGATAAGGACGAGAATAAGTATAGGGAGGCCTTCTAGGGCTTACCTACTTCTACGAATAACAAAGGAAAGAGTTATAGAAATGAAAAAGTTGATGAGTTTTTTGTTTCCTTCTGACAAGGAAACACCGCAGGTGTCAATCGTATTAGCGTTGGCACGAGTTGTCTTCGGTCTCTTGCTGGCCAGTCATGGATGGCAGAAGCTGATGGGATTTAGTGCCATGTCGACACAGTTTCCCGACCCTATAGGCTTGGGAAGTGAGTTCTCTCTGGCACTCGCTATCTTCGGCGAGTTGGTATGTTCCGTTGCCTTTGTCTTCGGTTTCTTATCGCGTCTGGTGGTTATCCCGATGATTTTCACCATGTTGGTGGCCTTTGCAACGGTGCATCACTTCTCTGTTTCGGAGGGCGAATTGGCCTTTGTCTATCTCATGGTCTATCTTCTGTTACTGCTTACAGGTCCTGGCCAATTATCGATTGATGGTTGGATAGGGCGGAGACTGAATCGTTGATAATCAAGAATACAGGCCAGTTAAATGGCCTGCATGCCTACACGCAGTTTCAACATCTCTGTTGGAACTGCTTTTTGTATGTGTTCTACGAGGGTGCTGCGGAGTGTCTTCCGAATGAAGTCCTTGCCTGTAATCATGACGATGTGGCGGGTAGGCACTGGTAGGGCGAACGGACGGACGAGCCTGTTTTGCTCCGGAGTGAGTTGAGACAGTGCCAGTTCGGGAATAAAGGTGACTCCCTTGCCACTCTCGACCATGCGCATGAAGGTCTCGATACTGCCCAGACTGTAGGCTTTCTTGCTACGATTGGCCGCTTTGAGCTCGCAGAATTTCACCAGTTGGTCGCGGAAACAGTGGCCTTCGTCAAGCAACCAGAGGTATTCTCCCGCCAGATCGGAGGTCTTGATGAGTTGATTATCGAAGAGCTTATCGTCTTTAGCCACGTAGGCAAAGAATTTTTCATAGAATAATGAGGTCACATCAAAATCACTCATCGTGTCCAGTTGTGCCACGATTCCGGCATCAATGTCACCGTGCATCAATGCCTTTTGCAGCTCTTCGGTCTTCATCTCCGTGATACGGACGTCCATATCGGGATGTTCGCTCATGAGTTGAGGGAAGAAACGAGGTATCAGGTAGGGGGCGATAGTGGGCAAAATGCCGATGTTGAAAGTTCCCAACAGCGAGTTACGTTCTTCTTCTACTGTTTCTTTCAGCCGTCGAGCCTGCACCAATACGTGCCAGGCATGCTCTATTACGGGCATTCCCTGGGTGGTAGGAACGATGGGTTGCTTGCGCCTTTCGAATATTTTCAGGCCCAACTCTTCTTCCAGTTTCTGGACCATTGAGCTGAGAGTAGGTTGTGTAACGTTGCAGGCATCGGCCGCTTTTGCAAAGTGTTTGTGCCGATAGACGGCTATTACGTATTCCAGTTGTTGTAATGTCATATTGTATCACTGTCTGTGTTGGTCAATGACAAAGTTACATATTTAATTTCAACTGATGGTATGCAACTTCTAAAAATATAATCATTTGATAATGAATGTATTATAAATGATGATAGTTTTTATCTATCGGCTGATAGATTTTATCTGTTTGGATGGTCGTATAGAATAGTTATCTTTGCATCAAAACGAAGAGAAACCAACACAATTAACACAAAATATAAAATAATAAAGTATGACACCAATTATCAATACACAAGTTCCTGAGTTCAAAGTAGAGGCATACCAGAGCGGTAGCTTCAAGACTGTATCAAACGAAGACATCAAAGGCAAATGGGCAGTATTCTTCTTTTATCCTGCCGACTTTACATTCGTATGTCCTACAGAGCTTGAAGATTTGCAGGAGAAGTATCAGTATCTCAAGTCAATAGGTGTGGAGGTGTATTCCGTTAGTACCGATACCCACTTCGTACACAAGGCTTGGCACGATGAATCTCCAAGTATCAAGACCATCGAATATCCTATGTTGGGCGACCCCCGTGGTGTGCTGACACGTGGTTTCGGTGTATATAAAGAAGATGAAGGAGTTGCCTACCGTGCTACATTCCTCGTAAATCCAGAGGGACTCATCAAGATTGCAGAAGTACAGGATAACAATATCGGGCGTAATGCAGCCGAATTGGTTCGCAAGATAGAAGCTGCCCAGTTTGTAGCTACCCACGACGGCGAGGTTTGTCCGGCTCGTTGGATGAAGGGCGACAAGACCCTGAAGCCCGGAATCGACCTTGTCGGCAAAATCTAAGTGCCGATTCTGGTTGACCAACACAAAATCTATTAGATATATTTATTCAAATGTTACCCATGCAAGTTGCTGTCAGAAGCAACTGCATGGGTATTTTGTTTACAGTCATCTGGTAGCAGAAACCTTGTCTGCATACATCAAATCTATGATGTGCTGGCCCAGAGAAATGGTGAAATGTGCACCGTCGTAGAAGTTATGATAGTCAGTCCAGGCTAGATATGAGCGTGAAGCGAAGTTGTAGACATTCTCCTTGCCGAAGATGTCTTGCAATATCTTGACGTCGGAAGGATTGGTCAGCAATTTGTCCGGGCGTGGCCCTATGACCAGACGTATCTCCGTCTGGTGGCGTCGGCAGATAGACTTGATGCGTCGCAGACATTCCATTTGCTGACCATATATATATTGTGGCGACATACGTGGCGTGTGGTTGTGAGTCGGGACAACCATTCCCGGCCCCTCGGTCCAATATTTTTCGCCCATTTCCTTCATTTGCTTGTCGGCTTTGATGATGGCATCATTGGTGTAGGTGGTGCGGGTGGGCATGTCCGGCTCGATGATTCCTTTCATCTTGCGGGTCATCCGATGCGTGAACTGATACTGCAAGTAGGGGAACAGGAACTGCGGTGAGCAGAACGATTGGAAGAATGCAGCCTGGAAACTACCCTCGCTCTTGCCCGATACTTCAGGCGGAACAGCGTGCATTATGCCTGCCTGTGGCACGGGGGTATATAGGCTGTTGGGTTCGAGTACGATGAGCAGATGCCTGATTTTCTGGTCTTTCTGCCGGTCGAGTGCTTCCAGTTTCAGTGCTATGTCGCCTATTCCCTCCGAGTTGCCGAACATTCTGAACGGGCTTCCTTGTATATATTTCTGCCAATAAGTCGTCGGGAATGACATCGTGGTCGATGTTCCCATGATGAACGAGTCGTAATGTTGCTGTGCGCGATAGCGCTTGTATTTCAGCCATGCAATCGTTCCCTCGCTCTGATATACCTCCGAATGGTCGTAATCTGTGTATGGACGCAGCACCATGAAGGGGTCTTTTGCCACGTAATATCCTGCCAGTGACAAGAAGGGCAGGGCTATCAGCAAACTTTTTATATAGAATCTTTTCAGCATGATAGGTCAGAATTGTATATAGATGAAATTGTCTACACCGAACGCACCGAAGATGAATATGAGTACGAGTAGGGCATAGTAGCATGTCCAGCGTACCAGTGGGTGCTGTCGGGCGGTCCACTCGATGAGGTTGCAACGCTCGTGATGGATGTATTCTACGGTCAGCATGACCACCGTTGCTACGCCCAGATAAATCCAATATCGGTCGGCCATGCCCAGTTGCAGTTCTTTGGCTGAGCTGTTGATGCCGTCGAACATGTGGCGATAGGCGTATAGTGTGTCGTTTAAGGTGGCGATGCGGAACAGCAGGAGTGACAAGGCGAACAGGATATAGGTACGCAGAATCATGACGGTAGTCCATAGCCAAGAGGGGAAAAACTGTCTGACGTACTCTCTCACGTTATGGGCTGCGGTCTCGTAGATGATGATGAGACCTTGGAAGAATCCGTAGAGTGCGAATGTCCAGCCTGCTCCATGCCATACGCCGATGGTGACAAAGGTCACCAGCAGAGAGAAGTAGATGCCGGCTTTCTTCCATTGTCGGCAACTGGCAGAGAGTGGCATGTAGATGTAATCGCGTACCCAGAATGAGAGAGACATGTGCCAACGCCGCCATAATTCGCCCGTAGAGGTAGATGCAAACGGACGGTTGAAATTGGGGGATAGGCTAAAACCCAGCATCAGTGCGAGTCCGATGGCCATGTTGGTGTAGCCGGCAAAGTCGGCATAGAGCTGGATAGGATAGATGAGGGTGGCTTGCAGAATCTGCATACCCGACGCTTCGCGCACGTTGTCAAAGACTGTGTTAAGCGATGGGGCTACGCGGTCGGCCACCACCAGTTTCATGAATGCACCCCATGCGAGCAGTTTTGCTCCTGCTACCACCTTGTCGTAACAGAACGTGCGGACGCCTTTGAGCTGTGGGATGAATTCCTGTGCACGCTCGATAGGACCTGACAGGAATTTCATGAAAAGTAGCATGTAGAGCGTGAAGTCCAACCAATCTTCCTCGTCGTCTTCTCCCCAATAGATTTCTATGAGGTAAGAGATGGCCTGGAAGGTGTAGAACGAGATGCCTAACGGGAACACGGGAAGCCAGTAACGGCTCACGAGCCATGTGCCGACAAGCACAGCCAATCCTCCTATGAAGATGTACGATGCCTGCCTGGTGTCTGCTTTGCGATGCAGCCAGCGCCCCCATACGAAGGTGACGAGACTCATGGCAACGGCGAAAATCAGGTAGACGATGTGGTAATAACCTATGAAAATGCAACTGGAAAGGAGCAATACACCCCTTTGCCACTGCCGTTCGGCCCTCGCATAATACAGGATGAAGACCACGAGCATGCAGCAGAAAAACGGTATCGAAAGAAATTCCATGAGTCTGTCTTAGCTGTTGCGGATGATGACGTCGCACATATCGCCTACATTCTTCGATTTGATGATGTCGCGCATCTTGAAATGTACGCCGAAGAGAGCTTCTATTTCGCTGATAATGGTCATGTTGGTGATAGAGTCCCAGTTGTCTATGTCGTTGGTCGACATGTCGAAACCGAGCTGCAATTCCGGTTCGTTCAGTACGTTTCTGAAAATACTCTGTAATTGTTCTAATACCTCGTTTCTTTCCATTTCTATATCTGTCTATGATTTGACATCCTGTCTTTGCTCCCTCGCATGGGGCGAAAGAGGGGATTGTTTTTTATATTTCTTCTTTCAGTTTCTTCCTGTCAATCTTGTTGTTCGCGTTGAGTGGGAATTTGGAGCGGTGGTGTATCTTGGCAGGAACCATGTAGCTGGGCAATTTCTTTTTCAGTCTGGCCATTAATTCTGTTGCCGAAGTAGCATCAGCCGACTCCACCACAAGCTCAATTCTGTTTATCCCCCGCTCGTCGCCCATAGGCAATGCCACCACGGCTGTACTGTTGTCGAAGTAGTCGCGGGCCACGCATTCTATCTCACTGAGTTCGATGCGGAATCCTTGTATCTTGATTTGAGAATCTTTTCTGCCGTAATACATGATGTCGCCATCTTCGTCCATAGTGCAGATGTCGCCTGTGCGATAATATCGCTTGCCGTCTTTCATGAAGAAAGCCTCGCGGTTTTTCTCCTCGTTGCGCCAGTATCCCGGCGTCAGTTGGGCACCGGCCAGACACAGCTCACCCTTCTCGCCCACGACAACAGGGTGTCCTGCTTCGTCGGCTATGAATGTATCGACGCCCTGCATGGCCCGTCCGATACTCACAATACCGTTTACCGTTTTGTTGCTCTGTCCTGGATGATAGTCGTAGTAGGTGCAGATGATGGTGTCTTCGGTCGGCCCATAGGTGTTCATGATGCGTGCATTGGGCACACAGGCAGCCCATGCTGCAAGGTCGTCGTCCATCAGTGCCTCGCCGGCAAAGAGGGCATAGCGCAGATGGGGCAGGTTGAGCTCGTCGACATAGGGGCGCAGATAATGTATCACCGAGGGTACCATCATGAAGAAGGTGATGGGGTAAGTGTCGAGAAGTTCGAATGCAGCCATGTATTTCACGTGCTTATAAGACACGGTATAGACGCATCCGCCGACCAAAAGCGGCAGCAGGTACGACATGACGGAGAGGTCGAAGGTGAGGTCGAACATCTGCATACCCTTGTCTTTTGCCGTCAGTGTGATGCCCATAGCGAAGAATGCGTCGACAAACGCCTGTAGGTTGCCACGTGTGAGGGGTACACCCTTGGGTCTGCCCGTGCTGCCCGACGTGAACAGGATGTAGGCCAATTCATTGTCGGCGTACGTTGCCGGTTGTTCCATCGTACCGTCCGTGCAGTCCAGTCGTGCTGTCATGATGACGTCGACATGCTGATAACGTGTCTCGGTACTGGAGTCCAAGACGAGTGTCATGTCCATTTGCCCGATGATGTCGAGGCATCGTTCGAGCGGTTGTCCGGGATGCAGGGGAATATAGCACTTACCTTCCATCCACAGGGCGAGGATGGATGCGTAGGTTTGTAAATCGTCGTTGGCCACCAATCCGACATTTTTCTCTGTCCTGTGGCGTAGCTCCCGGCGGATAGCGGCAGTGGTCTCTGCCAGCTGTCGGTACGAATAGTAAGTATGTTCGATGCAGAATGCCGGACGTTCCTGTTGAGTCTGTAATACCTTAAAGAGTTGGGCGATTACTTGTTCCATAAGTCTTTTATCGCTTTAAAACGTAGTTTTATTACCTGTTTGTTCGCTATTGAAACGCAGAAAAACCTAAAAACCCCCTCTGATATTTTTGTTTTTACGAATCGTTAACGCTATTATAACTTTTTTGGCTGACCAGCATTGATTTACTGCAAGGCCGTGGCAGTGCTGCTGTTTGGGCTTTGCAGCATTACTGTTTGGCCTTTGCAGCGATGCTGTTGCGGCCTTGCAGTTTCTTAGTTAAAACATTTGAAGATGATTTAAATTTCTGATTGGCTGTTAAACGTAGGAAGGATAGGCACGTCATAAGGTTAGATGCAGCCCGTGGGGCATGTCGATAAATCATATTTATTAGAGAGAAAATCGTATGAAGAATTTTAAGATGTTAGTGGCAGCATTGCTGCTTTCGGTTTCGGCCACAGCGATGGCTGCCGACAAAAGTGAGATGGACAGACCGTCACAGAAACAGCGTATCGGACTGAAGTGGAAGCAGGTTGCTGCCAGGCTGATGCTTTCGGACGAGCAGACAGAGAAGTTGGCCTCTACTTATGCAGATTTCTGCAAAGAGATGAGAGCGTTAAGCCCACAGCGCATGGGGGAAAACGGTGGGAAGAAGGAGTCTCTGAACGGCAGAAAGGTTTTGGGTAAGCGCGCCATGAAACGTGGTTTTCAGGCAAAGGGACGACTGACCGATACGCAGATAGCCAAACTGACGAAGCAAAGGCTGGAAAATCAGCGTCGCCGGATAGATATACAAGAGAAGTATTTCGATAAATTCAGCAAGGTGTTGACTGCCCGTCAGGCAGCCTATCTCATCAACCATGCAGGTCGGCCACACGGTATGCGCCGTGCAGAGGTGATGCGCCGCCGGCCGATGAGGACCGATTCGATGGGACATCGACAGATGTTCAGTCGTCAGAACGACAAACAAGGTTAAACATGATAGATTGAAGGAAAGGATTGCAGGATAACAGGAGCGGGACACAAACTTCATGTTTGTGTCCCGCTTATTCGTATTTGATAATTCTTGGATGTTCTAATTAGAAGTTATAGTAGAAGCCCAGTGTGACGTTGTTGCCATCTAGATTGGCTCCCCAGGCATTGCTGCTCTTGCCAGCACCATCGAATTTCTCAGATTTCCAACCGAAGAATCCTACGTGAGCCACAAAGCTGAACTTCGGATTCAGGTTTAATGCCACTCCCGGTCTTACACCGGCATTCCACTCGTTGACAGAAGGTGAAGAAGTCCCGGCATTGTTATAGTGTGTGTAACCGAAACCACCATCGGCGAATACGTTGATTAATTTGCTGTGGAAGAATGTATAGCGTGCGTAAGGAGATACGGTGATATAGTTTCTGCTGTTGCCTTCAATAGAGACAGGATTGCCCTTTCCGAATCCGACTGTAGTACCGACAGCCCAATCTTTGTTGAGGCTATAACCGATTTCCGGCAGGACAGCATACGTCGTTACACTCTTGCCACCTGCTCCCTTGGAAGATGCAATGCCGAAATTTCCGCCTAAATACACTTGTGCGTTTGCTGAAACAGCTACCAATGCAGCTGCAAAAGCCATCATCATTTTCTTTTTCATAATCTTAAATATTAATCCTGTAAATTGTAAATACTGTCTACAAGACGATGGAAAAGGAATGGATGTTACACGAGAATTATGTTTTTTAACATAAAAAATGTGTTATGACAACAGTCCACCTTATTATATTAATAGAGTATGGTTACAAAAATTAACAGAAAGAAAAATCTCTCCGAGCGTGAAGTTGTATCCACGTTCGGAGAGATTTGATGCTGTGTGTTGCCCTAGTTTGCCAGCTTTTGTGTTTCTACTTGCTTATACGCATCATTGACAAATAGCTTTATCTTTTTGGGAGACGGCGAAAGTAGTTGCCATGAAGTAACCTTGCCTTTTTCCCATTTCATGTTGACAGTGATGTTTCCGCGTGCTTTGATGCCCTTAACAGAGCCGTCGGGCCATTTCTTGCAGAGTGCTGGCAGCAGGCGAATAGTTTGTCCATCGCTCTGTACGAGCATCTCTATCATGGCTGCTCCCAGACCATAGTTTCCGTCTATCTGCAACGGAATATGGTGTGTGGTGAAAAGGTTGTCGAGCATATTGTATGTTATC
Source organism: Prevotella mikamonis (assembly GCF_055381405.1). Lineage (NCBI taxonomy): Bacteria > Pseudomonadati > Bacteroidota > Bacteroidia > Bacteroidales > Prevotellaceae > Prevotella > Prevotella mikamonis. The sequence continues at coordinate 1,452,216 of NZ_AP035785.1, read as the reverse complement.
AGCTTTTCCAGCATTTCATGCGCCCGCTCTCCTTCGGCAAGGCGAGACCATAGGCAGCTTCTCCAGACCCAAGCCCATGAGCGGTGACTGTCTCCCGAATTCTTTCGGAAAAGGAGTGATTTCTTGGCAGCTTCTGCCAAACGTGGTGTATGTTCGACAGAAATAGTGGAACCGGGATATACGCCGAAGAGGTGCGATGTATGCCGATGGTCGGTTTCAGGGTCACGGTCAATCATCCATTCCATCAGATTTCCCTTTCGTCCTATTTGTGGAGTGTACATGTTGTTGACTATCTGCTCCAGTTCGGCAATCCATTGCGGATTTTCTCCGACAATGCGTGCCGCTTTCATTGTATTCAGGAATAGTTCCTTGACAATCTGTTGATCATGAGTGACTCCGTCTTCTCCTCGTGGTCCGTGTTCAGGCGACCAACCTGTAGGAACGACAAGTGTACCCTCTTTCACGTTTTTCAACTCCGGGTATTGACTGATGTCGACCGGCTTGTAGTTGCTCATAAATCCTGCACCCCCCTGTCCAAGTCGCTTTAGATGCGCTTTCCAGTATTCGCTCAGTTCTTTCAGCATGGGGTATGCTTTCTTTTTTAGATAGACCGTATCTTCGGTAAAGGCAAAGTGTTCCCAGATATGTAATCCATACCAGGCCGACCCTGGTAGGTTGACTTGCCATCCATTTCCGCCGAAAGGATTATGGGATGTATAGACTATCCAACCATCCGAATCATTGGCCTTGGAATCGTTGATGGCTTTCAGATATTCGCGGGTGGCTTCTTTGTTGGGCTCTCTTATGGCATATAAATAGTCGATGAGAGGCAAGTGGCATTCCGATAGATTACCGACTTCGGGCAGCCAGTAGACCATTTGCATATTGATATTGCTGTGATAGTCGTTTCCCCAAGGTGCATGTATCATTCCATTCCAGATGCCCTGTAGTCCTGCGGGCAATGCACCGGGACGGGATGTGCATATCATCAGATAGCGGCTGAAATTGAATAAGGTCTCTTCTAAGCCGCGGTCATTGGGGTTTTGCCGATAAGCCGCGAGTCTTTCAGGTGTCGGGACAGTACTGAACTTCTCTTGGTCGGTGCAGATATTGAAAGCTACGCGATTGAACAGCGAGCTATAATCGGCTCTGTGTCTCTCATATAGTTCCCGATAGCTTTTGCCTTGGAGCGCATTTACTCTTTCGTTCACTCTTTCCGCTGCTCTCTTCCCTCTGAAAGCGTGCGTATAGTCCATTGCATAGTTGGTCTCCTGTATGACGAGCAAGGTGAAATCTGTGATGTTTTTCAGTTCCATGTAGTCGGTATGTGCAATCACTTCTCCATCTGAATGAAGCACCTGTACCTTGGTTTGTTCCTCCATACCGTTCTTCAGCCGGCAATTCAATATCAGCTCTTGGGCTGTAGATAGGGCAGAATCTTCAGGTCGTTGCGTGGCAAATGATAATCGGCAATTTAAGCTTTTGGGCTTGTCTGCCTTGTAATGGACGACCATCACCTGGTCGGGATAGCTGCAAAAAGCAGTAGTCTGTACCGTTATCCCATTGCGGCTACAGGCAGAATATACCGTTCCCTCGTCCAAACGGATTTCACGGATAAACGTTCCTTTCTCAGCAGGCGCATGAAAATCGACTATCAAATCGCCTATCGGCTGTTGTCCTCCGAACTGCTCTGCGGTCGCTTCCGGGCCGTCTTCTCCGTTATACGATTTGTCTCCTTTGCTATTGATAACTCCCTTGTTCTGTCCACCCGACCAGAAAGACATATCTGCCAAGGCAAATCGGTCGCGCCCACTGCCGTTGAAGACGGAGGCAGCAATCCGTCCGTTGCCTATGGGATATGGTTCTCCTTCCCATATCCTGACCGGATTAGGATATTTCCCTTTTGTAATCTTGTTGGTTTCTGTGAGCAGATAATCCGTTCCTTCGCCCGATTGCCATTCCTTGACAGGTTGTAGTTGCTTGACTTTCGGGAGAATGTTTTTCCCTTCTCCTTGCCATTTCCCATCATACGCTTCGGAAGTAGCTCCTCTCTCGTTCTGGTTTTCCATTACTTGAGTGTATGCGGGCATAAGCGACCAGACTGTTTTTGTGTTTTTTCGGGGGCTGTTTGTTCCCACAACGACAGTGGCATGTAGCAATAATGCTGTCGCAAATAAAGTTCTATTGTTTATCATGTAATCTAAAAGATTATACGTTTAATACATGTCTTTGAAGACTTCGATTCCCCACAAACCTTTGGCACGCGTCACAGTGCAGGTGTCTCCGGGACGGAAGCGTATGGTGTCTACATCGCCTTGTTTGCAGAAAGTGCTGTTGTCGTCGAGAAATCTCAGATCAATATATTTGCTCGTATGTTTTCCTGTGGTCACTCCTACCTCTTCTATGCGTGCTTTCGACTGATAATCAGGACTTGTTATCCAATAATTCGGGATGTATAGCAGGCATAGGAAGCCTACGAATAGATAGTATAAGGAGATGGCGTGTTTGGCCTTGTATAATAAGTAATGGGCTAAAAGAGCTAGGCCTCCACCGCCAACCAAAACTTTCCAAAAAGGGAATGGCAGTATCGTGGAGTTGTCTAAGCGTAGTGTATAGAGAAACAATGCGGTAGAAATAAGGACTCCTAAGCACCCCGGAGAGTCTCCGTCTATGATAAAATCTTTGTATGTTTTGGCGAGGCATGTTCCTGCTGAAGGCTTTTCTTTAGTTACTTGATAGCGACTTTCTCCGACTATTTCGTCCATCGGGAATCGTGGATAGGGTCGATATGTGCCGGTACGGTCGCTAGGTACGAGAATTGTCTCTTCTGTATTATCGTCCTGCACATACACTCTGCCTTGCTCGTCGATGCCTTCCGGTTCCTCTTCTTCGCCTATATAGAGCATCATGGGGGCAGTGTCGGGCTTTGAATCCATCTTCCAGTAACCTCTTATATCTTGGTTTTGAGGTTCGTCTGCCTCGAAATAAAGTGCATAAATCAGCTCAAAAAAGAGTTCGAAGGACATATCTCCTTCATAGAAAATGCCGTAACCGTCAGGTCTTGCCGACTTGATGATGAGTGTAAATTCCTCTTCATATCCACTTTCCGTATCGGCATAGGATTGCAGACAAGTCTGGATGTCTTCGAGCGACAATCCACCAGGAATGATGCAGTTGTTCTTATTCATCATGGATAGGTTTAGGTATGGGGCAAAGATACGAAATATAGGTGATATGTAGATGAGGGATAAAGCAGATTTTTGCTTATTGCCTGCATAAATAGATAATAGGACAACGAATCGTAAGTTATCAGATGAAAAACTATTATCTTTGCAATATAATATTGTACGACATGAATATTCAAGACTATTTTAATTTGAAAGACGACCTGAGCAGTCGCGAAGAGACCATCGAACGAATTTCTGGAGGGGCTACTTTTAAGGGCGCATCGCTTTGGATTCTTATCTGTGCCATCTTCATTGCATCGTTGGGACTCAATGTCAATTCCACTGCGGTCATCATCGGAGCTATGCTTATTTCCCCATTGATGGGTCCTATCATTGCAATGGGGTTGGCCGTGGGCATTCGCGATTTGGCGTTGTTGCGCCGGTCGTTCAAGAATTATCTGGTCGCTACGGTCATTAGTATTGCTACAGCCAGCATTTATTTCATATTGTCGCCTTATCATGAAGCACAGTCGGAGCTGTTGGCGCGCACCTCTCCCACATTGTACGATGTATTGATAGCTTTTGTAGGTGGTGTGGCCGGGGTGATAGCGCTGAGTATCAAAGACAAAGGGAACGTGATACCTGGCGTTGCCATTGCCACAGCCTTGATGCCTCCGCTTTGTACAGCCGGTTTTGGTATTGCTTCGGGCAATCTTGCTTATTTTGCCGGGGCTTTCTTCTTGTATTTCATCAATACTGTCTTCATTGCGTCGGCTACATGGATTGGCGTGCATTTTATGAAGTTCCCGCCCCGTACATTCGATAACGATCATCGTGCCATCATCGTACAGAGATGGATTATTGGAATCGTCGTTGTGACGATGATACCTGCTGCTTTCATGACATGGAACATCGTTAAGGAGAGTTATTTCAAGACGCAAGTCAACATGTTTGTTCACGACCGGTTGCATTGGGATGGTTCACAGGTGGTCACCAGCAATGTGGGAGCTGACAGTACCCTGCGTGTCGTGGTGGTCGGCAAGACTTTGAGCGACTCTGCGATAGCTGTAGCCCGGCACTCGATGATAGCCTATCCGGCTTTAACGGGATATAAACTGAAGTTGATTCAGGGTAGTGTCTCTGATAGTTTGAGGGCGATTGCAGGTCTGCAGACGGCTGATACAGGCTCGGATAAGGTGCAGTTGCTTGAGAAGCAGACGCAGGAAAATGCGGTTTTGTCACGACAGTTGGATCAGTATACACGATACGAGCGCCTGAGCAGACAGATGTGCAGCGAAGTGCATATCCTGTTTCCGGAGATCAATACTTTGAGTATGTCTGCCGCTTTAGAGGTAAGTGCCGATACGGTCAAGCCCCAACGGGTGATTATGGCGGTTGTCGGAACGACCAGACGGTTGCCCGATGCAAGTAAGGAAAAGCTGAAAAGTTGGATGGAGAACAGGATAGGGAAGACCGTTTCGGGTAGTCCGACCGCTACAGGAGTGAGCTTGAAAGTGATTTACCAATAGCTATGAGAAAGGCAAGTGGTTTGTTGCTGCCCCTATATGGAATTTAGAAATCCAGATAATAGAAGTCTGTGGAATTTAGTAACTTTGCACGATGAATTTATCAGAACTCAAAGATAAGCGGATAGCTGTACTGCTTTCGGGTGGTGTAGACAGCAGTGTGGTGGTCCATGAATTAGCCAGCCAGGGATTGAAGCCTGATTGTTTTTATATCAAAATAGGTCCTGAAGAGCAGGAAGAATGGGACTGTTCGTCGGAAGAAGACCTGGAAATGGCGACGGCAGTAGCTACCCGTTACGGTCTGAAGTTAGAGGTTATCGACTGCCATCATGAGTATTGGAGCCAGGTAACCAAGTACACGATGGATAAGGTGAAGGCTGGCTATACGCCTAATCCTGATGTGATGTGCAACCGATTGATAAAGTTTGGTGCTTTCGATGAGAAACGAGGGCATGACTACGACCTCATTGCGACGGGGCATTATGCGCAGACCGAAATCATAGATGGCGAGAAATGGCTTGTTACAAGTCCCGACCCAGTGAAAGACCAAACCGATTTTCTGGCTCAGATATACGATTGGCAACTGAAGAAAGCCATCTTTCCTATCGGGCATTATATGAAAGATGAGGTGAGAGAAGTGGCTGAGCGTGAGCATCTGATTAATGCCAAGAGGAAAGATTCTCAAGGCATCTGTTTCCTGGGCCAGATAGATTACAATGAATATTTGCGCCGTTATCTAGGCGAAAATCAAGGAGTTGTACTCGAACTGGAGACTGGAAAGAAGATAGGAACGCACCGCGGCCTATGGTTTCATACCATCGGTCAGCGTCATGGATTGGGCTTTGGGGGCGGCCCTTGGTTCGTTGTCAAGAAGGATGTGGAGCAAAATATACTCTATGTCAGCAAAGGTTACGATCCCAAGACTGCCTATAAGCAAGAATTCTACGTGCATGATTTCCATTTCCTGACAAAGCCGGTAGACTTACAGAAGGTTACGTTTAAAATCAGGCATACTCCCGAATACCATCCTGCCACTATCGAAAAGACGGCCGACGGCAGATACTTGGTGCATGCCGAGAAACCTATTCACGGTGTAGCTCCCGGTCAGTTCTGTGTGATCTACGACGAAAACCACCATCGTTGTTTCGGCAGTGGAGAGATAACGGTGTAGTGAGTTTGTGAGTTTTTAAGTTCATGAGTTTTTGAGTCTATGGCAATTTCTAAAACTTTTCAACTCAATAATTCAAAAACTGACGAACTTATAAACTCATCAACTCATCCATTTGTGTATCAACTGGAAAAGCCGTATCTTTGTGGTGTTGAAAATAAATATTACTCATGAAAAGATTCTTTATTTTAATCGTCTGTTTGATTCTCTTTGCTTTGTCGGGAATTGCTCAGACCAAATGGTATTCACCTGTTAGCGGTGACACTCTCTTAGTTAGAGGGCGTGCATGGAATGCTGAAATCGGCAAAAGTTATCAGCGCATACCTAATCGTTTCAAACCTTCGTTGCGCAAACCATTGTGGGATTTGTCACAAAACAGTGCTGGACTCTACATAGAATTCATCACCGACGCTCCTGAAATCAATATTCATTATAAAGTGTTTGGGCCGTTATATTTACCAAATGTAGTGCCTATGGCTAAGAGTGGTGTTGATCTTTATGCTTTCGATGTTGATGGTAATCCTCTTCCCTGTTCTGGTAATTATACATTTTCTACTGGGGTGGTAAACTTTCATTATGGCAGACTTACCTATCCTGGCAAACAATGGCGAGAGTACCGTCTGTATCTCCCGCTTTACAACACTGTCGACTCATTGCAGATTGGTGTGCCGCAGAATAGTAAGTTCGAATTTATGCCCGCATCGCTCGAACGCCCCATTGTCGTGTATGGAACATCCATCGCACAGGGTGCATCGGCTTCGCGTCCGGGTATGGCTTGGACGAATATATTGCAACGTAAACTTGATGCTCCGGTCTATAATCTTGGCCATTCGGGCAATGGCCGTCTGGAGAAAGCGATGTTCAATGCGCTTTCGGAAATCAATGCCCGCCTCTTTATCGTCGATTGTATGCCCAATATGTCGGTCAAGGACTCGATTGCAAGTCTTTTGCGCGAGGGGGTGAATATACTTCGTAGCAAATCAGATGCGCCCATCCTGCTCGTCGAGCATTGCGGCTACAACAACTATCTGACAGTAAATTCGGAAAAGACGAAGGTAGACCTGCTGAACAGCCGTCTGAAGGCTGCCTACCAGCAGTTGCAGCGCGAGGGTGTGAAGGGGCTGTATTATCTGACCAAGGATGAGCTGGGTGTCAATTCAGACCTTGATTCCCAGATTGATGGAGTACATGCCACAGACATCGGTATGCGCTCTTATGCAGAGGCATACATGAAGAAAATTGCTGAGATACTGGATTTCCATCCGATGAAGAAGTTTATGCCTGTGCGCCAGACTCGCGACCAGGCTTTCTACAACTGGTCTCTGCGTCATCATGAAATCATGCAGCGCAACCGCCAAGTAAATCCTGATGTAGTGATGATAGGCAACTCCATTACGCATTATTGGGCTGGAGAACCGGCCGCTCCGATACATCGTGGTGATAAGGCCTGGAAGAAGTTGTTCGGCAAACGTAAGGTGACGAATATGGGGTATGGCTGGGATCGTATCGAAAATATTTTCTGGCGACTCTATCATGGTGAGTTGGATGGCATCTCGCCGCGCCATATCTTCATGATGGCTGGCACGAACAATGTAGGTAGCAACACCGACGAAGAGATTGTAGACGGTATAGAAGGATTGGTCAAACTGATTCAGAAGTTGCAGCCACAGGCTTGTATTCATGTCGTAAAAATATATCCGCGCCGTGGTCAGGAGCAGCGTTTGCAACATCTTAACACCTTGCTACAGGACCGATTGGCCCGTTACACGGATGTCGATGTGGTCGATGTGACCAAGCAACTCACTACGCCCGATGGGCGTGTAGACGAATCTCTGTTCGTAGACGGACTTCATCCCAATGCCCAGGGCTATGAACGTATTGCACGTGTCTATCAGAATTATTTGAAATAAGATAGTTATCCACATTGAATAAAACGACAGATCAATATGCCATCTTCTCCGATATAGATGGCACACTCGTGAGTTTTACTACTCACGAGATACCCCGTTCGGCGATAGATGCCATTGAGTCGGCCCGTAACAATGGCCATCGGTTCTATATATCTACCGGTCGCCCTGTGCCCATCATTACCAATCTACGTGCTATCAGCCATTTGATAGACGGCTATATCACCACCAATGGTGCCCATTGTTTCGTGGCCGACAAGCTTGTGAATCTCGATGCGATAGCCGAAGAGGATGTGCGCACGCAGCTCGCCGATGCCGACCGACACGACTATGCAGTCATCATGGTTAGCCAGCGGGCACTGGTTGTCTATAACAACAAGCCGGCCGTGAAGCGCATTTTCTGTGATGATTTGAAGGTCGATACTTTGGATTTCAATCTTACGATGGATGATATCAAAGGCGAACCCATCTTACAGATGACGCCGTTTGTCAGTGTAGAGCAAGAAGCTGGACTGATTCCGAAGCTCAAGAGTTGTGAGGCTGGGCGTTGGCATCCAGAATTTATCGACATCACGGCAGGCCATATAGACAAGGGGTACGGTCTGGAGCGCATGGCAGAGAGCGAAGGTTTCGATATAGCGCATACTGTGGCGCTAGGCGATGGTGGCAATGATATTCCGATACTACGGCGTGCCGGCATCGGTGTAGCTATGGGTAATGCAGCCGATTATGTGAAGGCCGAGGCCCAATATGTTACAGCTCATGTCGACGACGATGGCTTTGCAAAGGCTCTTATACACTTAGGATTGGTTTAGTCTGTTTGCTTTTACATCCGCAGATAGTCACCTTGTCTACCGTACTGTTTTTCCATTGATTTACTGCGGGGGCTTAGCAGCATTGCTGCCGAGTCTCCGCAGTTTTTCTGTTTGGTGCTTGCAGCGATGCTGCCAAGCCCTTGCAGTAATTTGGGTTTGAGTTGTTGAATTTGTAAGTTTATTGAGTTAGATGGGCTGGTAGGGTTGATGATATGTCTATTCGTAAATTCGTTGACTCGCCCATTTATTTTGCCGATGAATAGACTGCGACTTTCCCACCAAATGATTAACTTTGTTGCCAATATCAAATACAAAAACATGACAGCTCAAGAATTAAGAAACCAGCGGTTAGCCGACAAGCTAATCAAAAATCTGCAACGTCGTCATTACGACGCATATTATTGTGCCGATCGCGAAAGCCTGTTGCAACAGGTGCGCCGACTCATTCCCGAAGGCAGTTCTATATCATGGGGTGGCTCAATGTCTATTCGCGATACGGGTATCACGTCGATGCTTAAAAGTGGGCATTACGAAGTGTACGACCGAGACGACGTGACTACTTTGGAAGATAAGATGCACATATATCGCAAGGCTTTTGAGTGTGATTTCTATCTGGCCAGTGTCAATGCCATGAGCGAAGACGGCGTGATAATCAATGTAGACGGCAATGGCAACCGCGTGGCAGCTATCACATGGGGACCAGACCGCGTTATTCTGGTGGTGAGTCTGAATAAGGTTTGTCAAGATGTAGACGCTGCGATAAAGCGAGCCAGGTCTACGGCTGCACCCATCAATATGGCCCGTTTCGATTTCAAGACGCCTTGCCAGACTGATGGCATGTGCCACGATTGCAAATCGCCCGATTCCATCTGTAATTATATTACGATTCAGCGCATGTCGCATCCGGCCCACCGACACATCGTATTGCTGACTCCCGAACCTGTCGGTTATTGAAACATGGGTGGAGACCATCGGTCTTTTCGGATTTTCTTTGTATCTTTGCCTGACAATTCCATAACGAAAAAGCATGATTGTTTGTATAGCAGAGAAACCCAGTGTGGCTAGAGACATTGCCCGAATCCTTGGCGCCAACTCTTCTAAAGATGGCTACATGGAGGGGAATGGCTATCAGGTAACGTGGACTTTCGGCCACTTGTGTGAGCTGAAACAGCCCAATGACTACCATGAAAATTGGAAACATTGGAGTTTGGCTGCACTCCCCATGATACCAGAGCGATTTGGCATAAAAGTTATAGAAGATGATGGCATTCGCAAACAATTTAAGGTTGTGGAGCAACTTTACCGACAGGCAGACGAGATTATCAACTGCGGCGACGCCGGACAAGAGGGAGAATTGATACAAAGATGGGTGATGCAGAAAGCCGGAGTGAAGTGTCCGGTGAAGCGATTGTGGATTTCCTCGATGACCGACGAGGCTATCAGGCAGGGATTTGCCGATTTGAAAGACCAGCAACTCTATCAACCACTCTATCTGGCAGGGCTTTCGCGCGCTATAGGAGACTGGTTGTTGGGCATGAATGCAACCCGACTATATACGCTGAAGTATGGGCAGAATCGTCAGGTGTTGAGCATTGGGAGGGTGCAGACGCCGACTTTGGCACTGATTGTGAACCGCCAGAAGGAAATAGATAACTTCAAGCCAGAGCCTTATTGGGTTCTGGCTACGATTTATAGAGATACACAATTTACTGCTACCAAAGGTAAGTTTACCTCTAAAGAAGAGGGCGAACGGGCTTTTTCTGTTATAGATGGGAAGTTGTTCGCAATTACTGATGTTACAAAAAAGAAAGGTTCGGAAGCTCCACCCCATTTGTTTGACCTGACTTCTTTGCAAGTAGAGTGTAATCGTAAGTTCAGTTATTCGGCCGAGATGACACTCAATCTCATCCAGAGTCTGTATGAGAAGAAATACACTACTTATCCGCGTGTAGATACTCAATATTTAAGCGACGACATCTATCCAAAGTGTCCGAGTATCCTGAATGGGCTTTATCAGACAAAGATAGACTCCCAACCTGTCTATGCACCGCTGATAAAACCTATCGGAGGACAGAAACTGTTGAAGTCGAAGAAGGTGTTTGATACATCGAAGGTGACCGACCATCACGCTATCATTCCGACCGGGGTAGTGCCGACGGGGCTTACCCAGTTGGAACAAAATGTATATGATCTTATAGCGAAACGCTTTATCAGTGTGTTTTATCCAGACTGCAAGTTTTCTACGACGACGGTATTGGGTAAGGTAGACGACATAGAATTCAAGACGACGGGTAAGGAAATCCTCTCACCGGGATGGCGTGCGGTATATGCAAAGGATGTACAGACGGTGGACGACGACGAGAGTAAGAAGGCTGACGAGGAACGTACGCTGCCTACATTTGTGAAAGGCGAGAGCGGAACGCATACACCCACGCTGACGGAAAAGTCGACTACGCCTCCACCATATTATAATGAGGCGTCGCTGTTGAGAGCGATGGAGACTGCTGGGAAATTTGTGGAAGATGAGGAATTGCGTGCTGCGCTGAAAGAGAATGGTATCGGGCGTCCTTCATCGCGAGCTGGAATCATCGAAACCCTGTTCAAGCGCCACTACATAAGGAGGGAGCGCAAACGCTTGTTGGCAACGCCTACGGGTATTGAGCTGATTGATACGATTCATGAAGAGTTGCTGAAGAGCTGTGAATTGACGGGTATCTGGGAGAAGAAGTTGCGCGATATTGAGCATCAGAAATACGATGCTGCTCAGTTTATCAGCGAATTGAAAGAACAGATATCGGCTATTGTCTACAATGTGTTGTGCGATAACAGCATGAGGCGAGTAACCGTGACGGTAGACGAAAAACCTGCCAAGAAAGCCTCGGCTGGCAAGAAAGGTGAAGCCAAACCTAGGGTGAAGCGTGCTTTGAAGAAAGAACCTGCTGTGCAACAAGCCAAGATGAAGGCCGATGACAGCATCATCGGACAGGTTTGTCCTGTGTGTGGAAAGGGGCAAATTATGAAAGGGAAGACGGCTTATGGATGTAGTAACTGGAAGAGCGGATGTACTTTCCGCCTGCCCTTTGACAATAAATAAGCCGTTGTTGCGTTGATGTTGTTGATGGCCGTCAACATGATAAGAAAGATTTTTCCATATATATTATTCCTCTCTGCCCTGTGCCTGTCGTGTGGGGTAGACCGCAACATGCGCCGAGGGGAAACCTATTTGGCTTTGGGCGAGTACCATGATGCTGCCAGAGAGTTTCGGGCGGCTTACCAGAAGACTCCTCCGAAAGAGCGGAGCAATCGTGGGGAACGGGCATTGAAGATGGCGGCGTGCTATGATAAAATCAATGAGGCGTCGCGGGCAGCATCGGCTTATCGCAATGCGCTGCGCTATGGGAGAGGCAATATGAATACGCATTTATCCTTAGCGCGCCAACTGATGAAGCTGGGAGATTACAAGGTGGCAGCCACGGAGTTTCAGATGGTAATCGACTCGTTACCCGACGACGTGTTGGCACGTAATGGTCTGTACTCGGCACAGCATGCCTTGCAATGGAAAAAAGACGGGAGCAGATATCGGGTACGTCGTATGGACCTGTTCAATTCGCGTCGTGACGACTATTCTCCCATGCTCTTTGGCGACGACTTCAACCAACTGTATTTCACATCTACGCGCAGTGATGCTGTGGGAAATGAGCTGAGTGGTATCACGGGGACGAAGCCCGGCGACATATTCTTTTCACAGAAAGACGATAAAGGAAAATGGAGTAAGCCCGAAGTGGTGAGTGGCAGTTTGAATACTGCGTACGATGAAGGAGCTTGTTGCTTCTCTCCTGACGGGCGGACAATGTATCTTACACAGTGTACGACGAGTGCATCGTCGCCTCGCTATGCGCAGATTGTCATTTCGAACCGTTCTGATGCCAACTGGAGCAAGGCTGAAATCCTGAATATCAGTAGGGATACACTGTCGGCTTTTGCCCATCCAGCCGTCTCTCCCGATGGCGAATGGCTCTATTTCGCATCTGATATGCCGGGCGGAAAGGGCGGACTTGACATTTGGCGTGTGCGCCTGTCGGCTAACGGACTGGGTGGTGTGGAGAATTTGGGTGCGCCTGTCAATACACCGGGTAATGAGGAGTTTCCTACTTTCAGACCCAATGGCGACTTGTATTTTTCGTCGGATGGCCATCCGGGCATGGGTGGACTGGATATTTATATCGCTCATCCCGATGGGCAGAAAGGATATGTACTCGAACATCCGGGCTATCCGCTGAACAGTCAGGGTGATGATTTCGGAATGACGTTCGAGGGGAAGCACAACCGTGGCTATTTCTCTTCTAATCGTAATGACGGACATGGATGGGATCATATCTACTCGTTTGAGAACCCGGAAATCACCCAGACGTTGAGAGGATGGGTATATGAAATGGATGGATATGAGCTGCCTGCTGCACAAGTCTACTTGGTAGGAAATGACGGAACGAACAAGAAACTGAGTTTAAAGGGGGATGGTTCGTTCACGGAGGTATTGAAACCAAATGTAGCCTATGTGATGTTGGCGACGTGCAAAGGATATCTGAATCATCAGGAATCACTGAGTACAGGTACTGTGGAAGAGTCCAGAGAGTACACGTTGCAGTTTCCCCTGGCTTCGATTACGGCTCCCGTCCTTATCGACAATATCTTCTATGATCTGGATAAGGCTACACTTCGGCCCGAATCGTCAAAGGCTTTGGATGAACTGGTGATGCTGTTGAATCAGAATCCCCATGTTACCATAGAGTTGGCAGCGCATTGTGATTACCGTGGCAGTGCTGAGTATAACAAGGATTTGTCGCAACGTAGGGCGCAGACGGTGGTCGATTATCTCATTGGTCACGGCATTGCTAAAGACCGATTGACAGCTGTTGGCTATGGGAAATCGCAGCCCAAGAGCATTAAAAAGAAGAATACAGAGAAATATACATGGCTGAAAGTGGGTGATATACTGACTGAAGACTTTATCAAAATGCAAGATAAAGCACAGCAAGAGATATGTAATCAACTCAATAGGCGCACGGAATTCCGTGTGCTGAGAACCACTTACGGCCTGTTGGATGAGTATGGAAGGCTCAAGAAAGAAGCCGAAAAGAATATGAAGAAAGCCGCGGAAAAGACCGCGGATGACGATTTCTATTTCTAATTTTCGCTGGCGACAGCATTGTAGCAACCCACAATGATGAGAGTCAAAATGCCGATGTAGGCATACAACGGTGATATGCTTGTCGACGTATAGAGCGATACGAAGCTGCCCGAAAGGTCGCCGGTGAGGTTAGTGACGAATGTCTTGAACCACTTGAATCCATCGGCATGGATGAAGAAAGCAACTCCGGCCAATGACCAAAATGCTGTCCATATACGGTTGAACCAAAGCGAAAGCTTCGGTATTTGTCTCATGATGCGTTTCGAAAAACCTCTGTCTTCAATTTCTTCGCGGTTTTCTTCGAAAAACTGTATGAGTAGTCTGTCATCATTTTCCATCATATCCATTCTGTTTAAGATAAGTTGTTAGTTTCTGTTTCCCGCGTGATAGGTGAGATTTGACAGTGCCTTCGGCCATTCCTGAAATCTTGGCTATCTGCTCAATGCTTTGTCCTTCCATCAGTTGCAAGGTAATGCAGGACCGCTCGGCAGGCGAAAGAATGGACAAGGCTTGATAAATATCCATCTTTAAATGATTGTTCATCGACTCAGAGTTGTGCTTGTTGACACTTGGAATATCCAATTCTTCTGTCGGTTTATTGCGTCTTACGTAGTCGTAGAACGTGTTGTAGGCAATGCGGTAGAGCCATGTCGAAAAGTTGGCTGTACCTTGGAACTGTGTAATATGTGTATAGGCTTTCAAGAAAGTATCTTGTGCCAGGTCGTCGCTTAGCTGACTGTCTCCCATCGTTTGGTTCAGAAAGAACCGCCGTATAGGTGACTGATATTTCACAACGAGCTTGTCGAAAGCTCTACGATTGTGGAAAACAGCCACCTGAGTAACGAGAGAAATGTCGTCAAACGCCTTCACTGGTCCTACAAAGATTGGTCTCCAGAATGATTGTCTTGGTCCTTTCTGGCGTGAGTACGGGCCATGATCATTTGTCCGGCCCCCATACACAGAATCAGAAATCCTATTCCTATCAGTTCTTCTGCACCCAAGAAAGCGAAGAGAAGAACCACTCCCAAGCCGATAGAACAGTTGCGTATGCCCCGTTGCCACTGATATTCAGTGTTTGTTTTGGATGCTGTACGTATGAGGTCTGGCAGTGGTTGCCCCATGCTCATGGATTTTTCTGCCAATGCAACCTTGTCGTTATGTCGCTTGATGAGGAAATAGATGACCCATGCAATGAGCAGTATGGGTGCTATTGCTATTAGGAATATAAGGAAAATAGCAGGAATAATAATCCAAGGTTTGGTAAAAGTGCGCTCAAAGGGAGAGAGGATATTGTCATCATCGCCCTCTGGAGAAGGAACGACAGAATAGTAGCTGTCTGTCGAATCTGTTGTAGCTTCGGCCGAAGAAGTCGTATCCGAGTATGCTTCGATGCCTTGTTGGACACTGTCATTGGGTGTAATGGCTGTAGACTGATGCTGATGTCGATGTTTGGGAGCGGCCGGAAGTGTGGCAGTACCCACTGCTAACATCATTGTAAGTGCGATAAGATACTTTTTCATATTGCTTTTTTATTCTTTTTCTGATAGTTAGACGGCGGAACAAATCTTTTGGTTGCAAAGTAATAAAAAAAGTTGGTAATGCGGGAAATTATATTTATTTTCGCACGAAAAGACGCATAGAGAATGAATTTACCTCATGATTTTGAGCAGCAGACGCAAGCTTTGATGGGAGAAGAACTGTTTCAGACACTCCGAAAGGGGCTTGAAGAAACTCCTCCGACGAGCATCCGTTTGAATCCATTGAAGACCGCAGGCCACAAGGTTTCTATTCCGTTAGCCGATGGACGAGTGCCTTGGTGTGAGCAAGGAATGTATCTGCAATCACGCCCCAACTTTACTTTCGACCCGTTGCTTCATTCGGGAGCTTACTATGTACAGGAAGCTGGCTCTATGTTTCTGGACCATGTGATGCGTCAGTATGTTCATCATCCGGTTATCATGCTTGATCTTTGTGCTGCTCCGGGGGGGAAATCGACGGCCGCCAGAGCTGCTTTGCCTGCTGGGAGTGTACTTTTCAGCAACGAGCCGATACATGTGCGGGCTAACGTCTTGGCTGAGAATATACAGAAATTTGGCCACCCCGACTGCATTGTTACCAATAACTATCCTCGCGATTATTGCAAGGCCGGCATCTTGTTCGATGTTGTTTTGGCCGATGTGCCGTGTTCCGGCGAGGGAATGTTCCGCAAAGACGAAGGGGCAATCAGTGAATGGAGCATGCAGAATGTGGCTCAATGCCAGGCCTTGCAGCTTGATATTATCCGCGATATATGGCCCTGCCTGCGACCAGGAGGACTGCTCATCTATTCCACCTGCACCTTTAACAGTCGTGAAGATGAGGAAAATGTGAACACCATCATCGCCGAGTTGGGGGCAGAAATACTTCCTGTAGCGATTGAAGACGGTTGGAATATCACCGGTTCTTTGCTGGATGAGCGTCCTGTGTATCGCTTTATTCCTGGTAAAACACGCAGTGAAGGTCTCTTTATGGCCGTGCTTCGTAAGCCTGGCGAGGCAGAAGAAACGGGCAGGAAACCGCAAAAAGCATCAAGGAAGAGTGATGCTGTCAAGGGAATGGAACATTGGTTGCAGGGCGATTTCACTTTCTTAGAGAACAAAGGGCTAATTCGTGCCGTCCCGACAGTATGGTATGGAGTCTATGCGATGGCTGTCAAAGCTTTAAAAGTTATCCATGCCGGCGTGGCGATAGGTACACAAAAGGGGCGTGACATCATCCCCGACCAGTCGTTGGCATTAAGCATTGCGCTTCATGAAGATGCTTTTCCACGTATTGAGATTGATGAATTTACTGCCTTGGCCTATCTCCGTAAAGAGGCCATTATGCTGCCAGCCGAAGCTCCCAGAGGTTTTGTACTGCTCACTTACCAGCAACTTCCGCTTGGATTTGTCAAGAACATAGGCAACCGTGCCAACAATCTTTATCCACAGGAGTGGCGTATCAAGAGCAGTCACATTCCCGAAGAGAATACCCATGCTATCTGTTTGCACGATGATTAGTCTTATAGCTTGTCTCTCAAAAAACAGGGCCATTGGACTGAATAACCAATTGCTCTACCATATCAAGGCCGATATGGCCCGGTTTAGGCAGCTTACTATAGGGCATACCATCCTCATGGGGCGTCGTACTTATGACTCGTTGCCCCACGGTGCATTGCCGGGACGTCGCAATATCGTGCTGAGTAGACTGGCTTTGACTTTGCCCGATTGCGAGGTTTATTCTTCACTTGAAGAGGCTTTGAAACATTGTGCGACCGATGAGTCCATATATATAATAGGTGGGGCAGAGCTTTATGAGCAGACTATTGGCATGGCCCAGCGACTCTATCTCACCGTCGTCGACGACTTTCCTGCATGTGCCGATGCCTTTTTCCCTCCGTTTGAGGCTGATTTCAAGCTCATTTCTATCTCTCAATACGAAAAAAGCGAAGACAGTTGTTATGCCTTCGCTTTCTTGGATTATATCCGCAAATAATCTTTATTCGTCTTCTTCTTCGTCGTCATCTGCCGTGTGTGGCAAATCCAATATCGGCAACTGACGGTCTATGGATGCGCTGAACGAAATCGTAGTTTCGCTGCGTGCCAAGCCCAGAGGTTGCAGTTTGTCGTGGATAATCTGCATCAGGTGATGATTGTTGTGTGCATACAGCTTGATAAACAAGTCCATAGCTCCTGTGGTAGCATGACATTCCACTACTTCGGGTATCTTCTTTAATGCGGCGATAACTTTGTCGTGCGACTCCGGGTCTTTCAGATATAAGCCTACGTAAGCGCAGGTCTCGTACCCTATTTTCTCTGGGTCGATGATGTACTGTGAGCCCTTCAATACGCCAACATTGGCAAGCTTTTGCATACGTTGATGAATAGCTGCTCCACTGACGTTGCATGCACGCGCTACCTCTAAGAAAGGTATGCGGGCATCTTCAGCAACAAGACGAAGGATTTTCTTGTCTAATGAGTCCAAATGATGATGTGACATTGATTATATTTTGATTTGCTTGCAAAATTAATACGAATGTGTGAATTTTGCAACATTAATTACGGTTTTGTTTTAAATTGTTATGCTTTTTAATTATTTACGGCTTTTTTCTGTTGCCGAATAGTTGATTTTTGAAATTCCTGCCTGCCTTAATGCCTGCTTAACGTCCGATATGATGCGCATAGGAGTATCTCTGTCGGCACGCAGCGACACTGTCATGAGTGCACGGTCTTCGGCCGACATCCGGTCTTTATCAGCCGAAAGATAGTCCACGATTTCCTTCATCGAAACCACCTTGTCATTCAGTTGCAGCCGTATGCCCTGCCCTGTGGTCAACCCGTCGGCCGATACCGGTCGGCCAATGTAGATAGTGCTGACGGCCGATTTCTTCGTCAGTCGGGTCAGTTCCGTTCCCTGTGGCACCCTGTATTTCACTCTCACGGTCACCTTTCTCATGTGTGTCACAATCATGAAGAAGAACAAGACGGTGAATATCAGGTCGGGCAGTGAGGCCGTGTTCAGTCCCGGAATACTGTGGTTGTGCCTGCGATAAATCATGGCTCTGCTCCTTTCTCGGCATTGGCAGCGTGTTCTGTTTCTACGATGCGTTGCGGACAGAGGGTGCGTATCTGTGTTTTTTGCTCTGCCGAACACTGCTCGTAGCTTTTTTTATACACGCGCCAAGCTGCCCTGTTGCGCCATATACGGTAGGCAGCCACCAGTTCATTCTGTATGTTGAAATAGATATTGTAATTGGCTGCCGGATCAACATCCAACGAGATAAGATGCTTCCGTTCTCGGGTAGTGAGGAAGTCTTCCACTCGCTGGCGCAGTGTACCCACGTCGGCAGGTTTCCCGTCTATGAGTAGCTGGTTGGCTGCCGTCACCTTCAGTGCCATCAGCGTCTTGCTGTCCACGTTGGTTTCTATGGTCTCGGTCTGTTTGTCCATCGGTGGAAGTATGCGCGAAATCCCCTTGCTCACGTCCATTGACGAAGCCACGAGGAAGAATATCAGCAGCATGAACGATATGTCGGCCGTCGATGTGGTATTCAGTTCCGGGACTTTATGTTTGCGATGGCTGAACATGTTTACTTTAATTGATTCTCCCGACGGTAGCGCGTCATGCCGAAGATGACTGCGCCGATGGCTGCGACCAGTAGGAATAGCGATGTGTAAATCATCAGGTCGGCCACTCGGAGTGCTATATAGTCATCGAATACATGGCCGTTGATGGTCAGTGGATTACCCGAACTCAATGGTAACGACAGCGCAATGACCACGCCCAGTGCTATCATTCCGTAGCGGCGGATACGTCCCACGGGTATATTGTTTACCACTTTGTTTTCCGACGCACGCATCATCTTGACCGTTTTTATCATGGCCAGCGTGGCCAGCAACAGCGTTCCTATGAGCAATGTCGTGGCATATACCATGAGTAAATCGGTGAACAGGGGAGCATTGAAGTTGGAATCGTCGGCGTAAGGGCGGTCAAATCCTATCAGATAGAACAATCCGAATACCACGACAGTCAATCCTGTCAGTATGTATAGTACACGCTGCGAAATCCGCTCCGTGTTCATCGTCTTGATATCATTCCACTTCCACTTCATTTCTTCAGCTTGTATTTCATCACGGCGTCAAGCAGTGTGATGGCCGACTCTTCCATCTGAGCCGTCAGGTGTTCTATTTTCGAAAGGATATAGTTGTAGAATATCTGCAGAATCAGCGCTACGATGATACCGAAGATGGTCGTTATCAGCGCCACCTTCATGCCCGATGCCACGATGGTGGGACTGATGTCGCCTGCCATTTGTATCTGGTCGAAAGCCATCACCATGCCGATAACCGTTCCAAGGAAGCCCAACGAGGGGGCTATGGCAATGAACAGTGTAATCCAGGAGCATCCTTTTTCGAGGTTCGCAGCCTGTACCGAGCCATACGAAGCGACCGAGCGTTCCACATTCCCTATGCTTTCGTCGATACGCTCCAGGCCCTGATAGCAGATGGAAGCCACAGGGCCGCGCGTGTCT
The DNA here is from genome assembly GCF_055381405.1 of Prevotella mikamonis. Lineage (NCBI taxonomy): Bacteria > Pseudomonadati > Bacteroidota > Bacteroidia > Bacteroidales > Prevotellaceae > Prevotella > Prevotella mikamonis. Next base: position 1,432,396 of record NZ_AP035785.1, on the reverse strand, counting down.
CGGCAGAGCTTCTTGGCCTCTTCTATCTTCTCTTCGGCAATGAGGGCATCAAGGTCGGCCATAAATTTCTTGGCGTTGATTTCCGACAGGCTCAGATAGATGATGCGCTCGATGCAGAAAGCCAGACCTATGACCAGGGCCAAAGCCACGAGCGACATGAATCCCGCGTTGCCCTCGATGAATTTTGTTTTCAGCATCTGGTGCAGTCCCTGAGACGTTTCCTCTATCATTGTCGGGTCGGTCATGATTTCGCTTTCGTCCATTAGGCTGTCCGTCGCGCTCGCTATCGAGTCCGTTACGAAGGCGGTCGTATCAGTCTTTCCTGTTACCTTTGCACGAGTATCGGCACTTGCAGTGTTGCCGAAGCCCCCTGCCATCAGAATGCAAATGAATATTTTTGCTATCAGTTCTTTCATCTTTCTAAATGTTTGTCAATCGCGATAGAAGCAGTTTCCGACCTTTGCCGTCTCCTTGCCGGTGAGTCAATATGCGTTTTCCGATGCCCTCTGAATCGCGATTCAAAGGTACGTATTTTGATATAGACATACAAGGCGAGCTGTCATAAATATGTTTAAAAACTTTCTTGAATGCCGGTAGCTTCTGTTTTACGCAAAAAATAGTAACAAAAGATTTGCACGATATTGAAAAATAGTCTATATTTGCGAAAAAGTCTAGTATCATTATCATTATACAGATTGTTTAATCCATTAACATTTAGAATATGAGTTATAAAATTGAAGACATTGAAGGAGTAGGTGCTGTTTATGCCGAGAAACTTGTTGCTGCCGGAATCAAGACGGTGGAGCAGTTGCTGGAGAAGTGTACGAAACCGGCAGGACGCAAGGCTTTGGCCGAGGAGACGGGTATATCAGATAAATTAATATTGAAGTGGACCAACCATGCCGACCTCTTCCGTATCAACGGCGTAGGTCCTCAGTTTGCCGAATTGCTCGAAGCCGCAGGTGTAGACACCGTAAAAGAGTTCCGTCATCGGGTAGCTGAGAATCTGCAACCGAAATTGGAAGCAACCAATAATGAGAAAAATCTGTGCAACCGTGTACCCTCGGTTGGCGAATTGCAGAAAATGATAAATCAGGCCAAGGAGTTGCCTGTAACACTGGAATACTAGGGTATTAGCTTGGGGGTGTGCCGAGATGTCAAGATGTGAACATCGTTCTGGGTGCACCCCTTTTTTTATTTCCGTTTGCTGCAAAGGCTCGGCAGTTTTGCTGCCGGGCCTTTGCAGTTTTGCTGACTGGGCTTGTCAGCAACGCTGCCGAGGCCTTGCAGTAAAATAAGTGTGCTTTTATAGGTTGTAGGGTGAATTATATTTGCCCCTGCAACCCAATGTCTCATAAACTTACAAACTCATAAACTCAAAGACTTATCGGCTCATTTCAAAAGAAAATGATACTTTTGTGTGCATGGAACAACAACACGCTTTTGCCCATGCCATGTTACAATGGTATTGGGAGAATGGGCGCTCGCTTCCTTGGCGAGAGACACAGGATGCCTATGCTATCTGGCTGAATGAGGTGATTTTACAGCAGACACGTATTCAACAAGGGTTGGATTACTGGTTGCGGTTTATGCACCGGTTTCCCACTGTAGACGATTTGGCAGCTGCCGATGAAGATGAGGTTTTACGGCTATGGCAGGGACTGGGCTATTACAGTAGGGCCCGAAACCTGCATGCGGCTGCCAAACAGATAGTAGCGTTAGGTCATTTCCCCGATACCCTGGAGGATATCAAGCGCCTGAAAGGAGTTGGAGATTATACGGCAGCAGCCATCGGGTCGATAGCTTTCGGGCTGCCAGTGGCTGTGGTCGATGGCAATGTGTATCGCGTGTTGTCCCGATATTTCGGCATATCTGTCCCCATCAACTCTACCGAAGGCAAGAAGGTGTTTGCCGCATTGGCGCAGGAATTGCTGCCTGCCGGCCAAGCTGCCGCCTACAATCAGGCCCTTATGGACTTTGGGGCTATCCAGTGTACCCCGCAATCGCCCCGCTGCTTGCTCTGTCCTGTCGGTGAATTGTGCGACGCCTTGCACACAGGAAGGGTAGAGGCGTTGCCCGTGAAGCTGAAGACGGTCAAGGTGACAGAGCGGCAGATGAGTTATGTCTACCTGCGCTGTCAGGGGCAGACATGTATTCGCCGACGTGGCAAGGGCGATATATGGCAAGGTTTGTGGGAACCGCCAACGGCCGAGGTGGTGCAGGCTGCCGGTCTGCCATTGGGCAAACAACTGCGCAAACAGGTGAAACACGTACTTACACATCGTGTACTTTATGCCGATTTCTATCTGTTGGAAGTAGACTTGCAGCCACGACTGCCCGCCGAGTATAAATGGATTGACGAGTCGGACATCGAACAGTATGCCTTGCCTCGGCTCATCGAAATCCTCTTCGAGTCGATAGACGGGTGACGGATGGAAGTAATTTGAAATAAATTTCCGTTTGTCTTTGTTTTCCACTACCTTTGCATACAAGATGAAACCGAAAGTCAAGAGCAACTATATATTGGTGTGTTGCGTGCTGGTGTTGGCCGTGTTATGCTTCCTAAGCGTGAACACCCCCATCCGATTCAAGCGCGAACAGCAGCGGCGTGAGCTTGTCGTGAAGCAGCGACTCTTGAAAATAAGGAAGGCCGAGATGCAGTATCGTCGTCTGTATGGCGTATATACAGGGAGCTTTGGGAAACTTGCCGATGCCGGCTTGCTGGCCGACAGTCTCTCTTACATCCCTTTCGCCGGAGGGCAACGCTTTGATTTGACGGTCTCGACGTCGCTCGGTAAGAGCGGTCGGCAGATTCCGCTCATGGAGTGTGGGGCTACGTATGGACAGTATCTGCAAGGGCTTGATGCCAACAGTATAACCAATTTAACCGAAGAAGCCAATGCTGCGGGGCGCTATCCCGGACTGAAGATTGGCGACATCACAACCGATAACAACAATGCTGGAAACTGGGAATAACCATCCAAACGTCACCGGTCGGGTGACATTGCGCATCACCAGGCACTCACTGTCGATAGCTGTGGTCGATGCGAAGGCTACAGACAAATTGGTGTATGAACCCTATATCATGCGCAGTGGCATATCCACGGCAGCCAATCTGCGTGAGGCTTTCCGCGAAAATGCGATTCTGGAGCAAGGATATAGGAAGGCTCAGGTGATGATAGGCACTCCCGTCCTGATGATACCCTTGGAAGAATTCCGGGAAGAGTCAATGGAGTCGCTCTATCACTATACCTTTATGAATAGCGACAACGACTGCGTGTTGCACAGTGTGTTGCCCGTCATCAATGCCGTGGCACTCTATTCCATCAACAAAGACTTGAAGCTGGTGCTCGACGACCACTTTGCCGACATTCGCTATATGCCCATTGTGCAGCCCATGTGGAGCTACTTGTACCGTCGCAGTCAGACCGGTGCATGGCGTAAGCTCTATGGATATTTCCACGATGGAAGTCTCGATGTATTCAGTTTTGCCCAGGGACGTTTCAAGTTCTGTAACTCCTTTGATGCCGGAAACTCGCGCGACTCGGCATATTTCCTGTTATATGCGTGGCAGCAGATGGGGTTTGATGTGCGTAGCGATGAGCTGTTGCTGATGGGGGGAATACCCGACCAAGACGACTTGTTGTCCAATCTGCGCCGCTATCTGCAGAAGGTACATGTGATGACGGCATCGGCCGAATTCAACCGCGCACCCATTACGAAAATCAAGGGCATACCGCTCGATATGGCAGTATTGTTCTTAAAAGGAAGATAAAAAGACTATGAGAATCATCACTGGAATCTATAAAGGTCGTCATTTTGAAATACCACGCTCGTTCAAAGCGCGTCCTACGACCGACTTTGCCAAGGAGAATATCTTTAATGTGATGCAGGGATACCTGGATTTTGAAGACGCCTTCGCCCTGGACTTGTTTGCCGGAACGGGCAGTATATCGTTGGAATTAGTCTCGCGTGGCTGTCGTCAGGTGGTCAGCGTGGAGGCCGACCGCGACCATGTCAATTTTATTCGCCAGTGTTTTCAGAAATTGGGTACGGATAAGAATATCCTGGTGCGTGGAGATGTGTTCCGATTTGTGAAGAAATGTCATCAGCAATTCGACTTTATCTTTGCCGACCCACCTTACAGTCTGCCCGATTTGGAGACTATTCCCGACCTGGTGTTGCAGCAGGATTTGCTGGCCGAGGGAGGAATATTCGTGTTCGAACATGGCAAGCACAATGATTTCTCTGCCCATCCTTGTTTCATCGACCATCGGGCTTATGGCAGTGTGAACTTCTCTATCTTCAGGAGAAAGGGCGAAAAGTAAGGAACTTGGTAGATTGATGAGTTTTCCTACATTTGTATATCCAAAACATGATAGACAGACAGACAGTAGAAAGAATCAAGGATGCTGCGAATATCGTAGACGTAGTATCTGAATTTGTGACGTTGCGTAAGAGTGGGAGCAACTTTAAAGGGTTATGTCCGTTCCACAACGAGAAAACCCCTTCGTTCTATGTGTCGCCGTCGCGTGGGACATGTCATTGCTTCGGATGCGGTAAGGGGGGCAACTCTGTGAGCTTTATCATGGAGCATGAGCAGATGACCTACCCTGAAGCACTGCGCTGGTTGGCTAAGAAATTCCATATCGAGATACAGGAACGGGAACTCTCTGATGAAGAAAAGCGGGAGCAAAGTCAACGCGAGAGTATGTTTATTGTGAACGAATGGGCAGCCGGATATTTCCACGATGTGCTGCACAACCATGTAGACGGTGTGGCTATCGGCATGCAATATTTCCGTAGCCGCGGTTTCCGAGACGACATCATAGAGAAGTTTCAACTGGGCTACGACATCAACGACCGGCATGCACTGGCTGCGGCTGCCCGCACCAAAGGTTATCGTGAGGAGTTCTTGTTGAGTACCGGTATCTGCTATCGCAACGATCGGGGCGAACTTATTGACCGCTATTCCGGTCGTGTAATCTTCCCCTGGGTGGGTGTGAATGGTAAGATTGTGGGGTTTGGAGGGCGTGTGCTGGATTCCAGAACCAAGGGGGTGAATCAGAAATACGTCAATTCGCCGGAGTCGGATATCTACCATAAAGACCACGAACTCTATGGTATCTATCAGGCCAAGAAAGCTATAGCCAAGGAAGACAGAGTATATATGGTGGAGGGCTACACCGATGTTATTTCCATGCACCAATGCGGTATAGAGAACGTAGTGGCCAATTCGGGTACGGCTCTCAGTGTTCACCAGATTCATACGCTGCATCGCTTTACGTCGAACATCACCTTATTGTATGATGGCGACGCTGCCGGTATTCATGCCGCATTGCGCGGTACGGACATGTTGTTGGCCGAGGGCATGAACCTGAAAGTGCTTCTGCTGCCCGGCGGAGAAGATCCCGACAGCTTTGCCCGGAAGCATACGGCGACCGATTTCCACGACTATATCGTGAAGCACCAGACGGACTTCATCCAGTTTAAGACCGACTTGTTGTTGAAAAACGAAACCGATCCGCAGAAACGGTCGGAAGCTATCAACTCTATTGTGAAGAGTATATCGGTGATTCAAAACCAGATACTACGCGATACCTATCTGCACGATTGTGCACAACGCATGGGTATCAATGAAGTGACGCTCATCAACACGATGAATCGTTTTATTCTGGAAGACCGAGACGAGCAGAAGAAAGAAGTAGAACGACAGCGTAGACGGGAAGAAGGCGATGTGCAGATGGTATCGCCTACGCCCGTTGTTTCAGTCAATCATCCGCAAACTACGAAGGTGGAGCAGATGTTGATGCAGTTAATCGTGAGATATGGTGAGCGGATTATCTATAATAATGTGGAAGATGAAGAAGGGCATGTACACGATTTATCGCTATCGCAGTTTGTAGACTACAACTTGTCGGAAGATGGGTTGAAGTTCAATGCCGACCTGTTCAACCGTATGTTGGCAGAAGCTGTGGAACACCAATCGGAAGAAGGATTCAAGGCAGAACCTTATTTCGTGCATCATCATGACATCAATATCAGTCGCATAGCTACTGATATGAGCGAAGACAAGGTGATATTGTCGAAGAGTCATAAGGTGGAAGAAGACGAAGAGAGTCTTCGGCAGAAGGTGTTGCATCTGATACTTGATTTCCGTATGGACTTTGTGGAGCAGAGGCTGCAAGATCTGAAGCGCGAGATAGCCACTGTGGGCAATGACACCGAGCGTATGATGAAGTTGCTCGCTGAATATAAAGACATGCAGGAGATACGCAACGCATTGGCCCGTCAGCTGGGAAATAACATCATCTTATAACATTTTAACGCTGATAACTTGCTGTCAGGTGTTATAAAATGTATATTTGTAATTGCGTATGACAGACATATTATATCTTCTCTTCTTCTGGGGAATACTGTATATCATAGCTTTTGTATTCTATCCGATATGGCGTAAAAGGCGCGATGCCGGCAGGGGATTGTTTGTAAAACACGATGGAGATAACAAAATAACGGTGACAAATGCACTGAAGAAGCTGAATTGTCACTTCACCTGGATGCAGGAGCAAGGCAAGGAAATTGTGAAATACGATTTCCAGAAAGGTCATTTCCGTATCGAGATAGAGCAGGGAACGCCCTATATTCAACTGTCTTATTTGTTTTTCTATACCACCAAGACGGAGTATCTGGACTTGGTAAGGGCTTTGATGAATCAGTGTAATCTGAATACCGAAACGCTCAAGATAGTTTATTCGCTCGATGAGAAAGAGCATTCGGTGAACTTGCACATGACTGCTGGACTGCTCATTAACGAACAGACATCGGTAGAAATACTCTCACGGGCCATGACAGATATGTTCAGATGGCAGACCAACTACGTGGGCCGAATCAGTAAGATGATTGAAGAAAGCAACAAAGCTATGGGGCTTGACTTCGAGCGTAAGCATGCAGAACTTACCAGGGAGATATTCCTCATTCGGGAACAAGAAATCCTGCATCAGGTGGCAGGAACCGAATGGCGGCAGACGGAAGAGCAGTCTATCACATTGGACCATCTCTTAACTTCTGTATTGGGGTTAGTTGACTTTGTTCCCATGTCTCTTTGTGTCTTTAGCGAACGGGAAACGAGAACCATCAATGATACTGAGGAGATAAGAAACTTTGTTCCGGCATCTGTTGTTATCGGTGGCAATGACTTCTTACAAGATGAGGCCTTGCTGTCTGTAACATTGATAACGACGGGCCAACTCGTAACCGAACGTACGGTCAATATTCATATTCAGTCGGAAAAAAAGGCAGATGAGTCGCTCTATTTCCGTATGACCGTGACCTTGATACCGCTCTCTATAGCGGAAGACGTGAAGCCTGGAAGCGACAGTAATACTCCCCAAGTGGTATCGGTATTGGCTGCCTACGACCTGTCAGCCCCTAAGAAACGGCTCGACGAGTTCCGATATATGTGGAAGGAGGCTATGGAAAAGAACAAACGGGGAGATACTGCTGACCTGTCGGAAGAACAGAAACTGATAGCCAAATGTATGGAACCTGCTCTTGCTCTCAATGCGTATCGAGGTAGAATACTTTTCAGTAGGAAGCGATTCTGCGAAGCGTTGTTCTTCCTGGAATCTGTCTATACGGTATTGAGTCGGCAGTTCGACACATTGGAAGGTGGTACACGTGAGGCCTTTTTTGAGGTTTGCTACCTCATTGGCTTCTGCTATGGCGAATTGAAGCAGTATCAACGGGCATGCTATTATCTGGAGATGACATTGACACAACAGCGCATTACCTATACGGAAGAGTATATCAACTGTCTGGTCAACGGCAAGGACTTCAGGGCATTGCACGTGATAGACAGTTTGTTGGAGGATGTGGTGCAGACCCGGAAGGTGGATGAAGGGACATGTAGCGAGATGGAGACTTCTTTTATCAGTTTCCTTTATCGTCGGAAAGCTTATGTCTACATAGACAAACAACGTTATGACGAGGCTGAGAAACTCCTTCGCAAGATGCTTGACGACCCGGAAAATAGCGACTTTGCCATAAGTGAGTTGGCCTATATCCAAAAGATGAAGACAGGAGGATAGATGGTATGATTTATATACATTGGGCTTTCCTGGCCATCTACACGGTTGTAGTGGTGGCTGCTATGGTAAAGGTATTGATGGATAATCGGCAACCTGTCAAGACGATGGCGTGGATGTTGGTGCTTTCCTTTATGCCCATTGTGGGAATTATACTTTATTTTTTCCTCGGCCAGAATACACGCAAGGAGCGTATGATCAGTCAGCGGAGCTTAGATCAGTTGACTAAACGCTCAATGCTGGAGTTTGCTGAACAGCGCGATTTGCGCTTGCCAAAGTCATATCGGGCATTGATTAAGTTGTTTACCAACCAAAGTCTGTCACTACCTTTTAAAGATAATGAGGTAGATATTTGTACAGATGGTTATCAGTTCTTTTTATCTCTATTAAAAGATATAGGTACTGCCGAACATCACATTCACTTGGATACGTATATCATAGAGGACGACCCACTGGGCAATCTCATAGCCGATGCGCTGATAGACAAGGCCCGGCAAGGGGTAGAAGTACGTCTGGTCTACGACGATATGGGGTGCTGGAAGACGAGGAATCGTTTCTTTGAACGAATGCGTGAGGCTGGGATAGATACCAGGGCGTTTATGCCAGTGAAGTTTATGTCATTTTTCAGCAGTAAAGTAAATTATCGAAACCATCGCAAGCTCTGTATCATTGATGGTCGGGTGGGCTACATCGGAGGCATGAACATAGCGCTCCGCTACGTCAAGGGAAACAAGATGCCGTGGCGGGATACTCATTTGAGGATTGTGGGGGGGGCAGTCTATGCTATTCAAAAGGCATTCTTGATAGACTGGTATTTTGTAGATCGCACATTGATAACTGACCATGCGTATTATCCTGAGCCAGATTCACGCATTGACAACAACTGTTTGGCACAGATAGTAACCAGCAGTCCTGTGCAGCCGTGGCCCGATATTATGCAAGGATATGTGCGCATACTGCTCGAAGCGCGTCAGTATGTGTATATGGAAACCCCCTATTTCCTACCTACCGAGCCGATTCTTTTTGCCATGCGAACGGCAGCTTTGGCCGGAGTAGACGTCAGGTTGATGATTCCGATGCACACCGATGCGAAGTTGGTGGAGTGGGCCAGTATCTCATACGTGATGGAAACGATAGAGGCCGGTGTTAAGGTATATCTCTATGAGGGGGGCTTCAACCATTCCAAACTCTTGGTCAGCGATGATTTTCTATGCAGTTGTGGTAGTTCAAATATCGATTTCCGTAGCTTTGAGAACAATTTCGAATCGAATGCTTTCTTCTATGACAGCGCATTGGCATTGCGTATGAAGAAAGTATTCTTGGACGATTTGCAGCAGTGTGTACCTATCGAGAAAGTACGGCGATTGATGCACCGTCCCTTCCTTTTACGACTTTGGGAATCCATTATCCGCTTATTGTCTCCGCTGTTGTAGGCTATCCTTATTTTTCTAGAACTTTCTTGATTTCGGCATCGGTCTTGGTAAGTTTGTCTTTACACAATTTAATGAGCTTCTGAGCCTGTTTGAGTTGCTCGGTCATGTGGTCAATGTCGAGTTCGTTATTTTCCATGCGAGCTACAATCTGTTCTAATTGCCGCACTGCTTCTTCGTATTTAATTTCTTCTTTAGCCATTATTTGATGATTGATTTGATGGTTCCTTGATAGAGTCGGGTCTCTATTTGGTCGCCCGACTTTAATGTTTTGGCATTGCAAACGGCACGGCCGTCGTGGACCGTAATGCTGTAGCCGCGCTTTAATAATAACATGGGGTCGAGGACTTCGGTCCGTTGTGTCAGCATATCCAGCCGATGCCGTTCTTGCAGGAGTTTACGTTCTGCACCGGGATTGAGTCGCAAGGCCAGTCGCTCTATGCGGTGGTTGGCTGCAATGAGAGACTGTTCCATGAGTTGTGACAGATGCTGATAGAGTCGGTCGAGACGTGCTGATTGGTGGGTACTGGCGAGGGAGAAGAGTATGGGTATCTTGTCTGTGAGTCGACTGAGTCTTACTTGTTCCATTTCCATGCGTCGTTCAACAACCTTTAGTATTGTTTGTTCGGCATCTTCTATCCGGATAAGCACCTCGGCCAGATGATGGATGAGAAAGGTCGCAGCTGCCGTCGGTGTCTTGACACGAGTATGTGAAATCATGTCGAGTACAGACTCATCGCGTTCATGCCCAATGCCGGTAATGACAGGGAGGGGAAAGTTGGCTACATTTTCAGCTAACGCCAATGTGTCGAAACCGCTTAAATCGCTCGTAGCTCCACCACCTCGGATGATGACAACGACGTCGAATTCGTCTAGACGGCGATAGACGAGGTTGAGGGCTGCGATGATACTAGTCTCGACTTCCTCGCCCTGCATGGTTGCAGCAAATAGGGTGGGATAGAAAGCTAGTCCGTACTCGTTGTCGGCTAACTGATGGCAGAAGTCGCCATAGCCTGCTGCTCCGGCGCTGGAAATAACGGCTATGCGTTGCAGAAACATGGGTAAACGTAACTCACGTTGCAAGTTGAAAACGCCTTCCAGCTGTAGCTGGCGGATAATCTCTTGACGTTTGCGTGCCATATCGCCCATGGTGTACTCCGGATTGATGTCGGTAACAATCCATGAAAAACCGTATGCCTCGTGAAAATTAGCATAGACTTTGAGCAAAACCTTCATGCCGGCGTGTAATTGTTGTCCGGTGATACGCTCGAAGTGTGGACGCACATAGGCCCAAGTGTTTTTCCAGCATTTGGCAGAAGCTTTGGCTATGGGGGTGTTGGTAGCGTAGTCTTTCTGTATGAGTTCCATGTAGCAATGGCCACGAACCTCACGTGCCTCGGAAAGTTCAGCTTCTACCCAATACTCACGTGAGAGAGTGGTCTCGATAGTCTCGCGTACTAGTAGATTGAGTTCGTATAAACTGAGTGTATGCTGCATAGAGAGAGGGGGTGGGTGATTATTTGCCAGCTTGGAAAGCCTTCCAGAAATCGGGTACACCGTATCCCATAATGGTATTGGGATGAAGGGAATTATTACCACTCTTACGTATCAAGTCAATGATTTCAAGCGCAGTCTTATCGGGGAGTGCTTGCCATAGACAAGCTGTCATGCCTGCAATGAGTGGCGCTGAGAAAGAAGTGCCCATGTCGTTGATGATAGTTCCGCGACCTGATATGACGGTAGTGGGACTTCCGTAAGCCATAACGTCGGGTTTGATGCGACCGTCTGCCGTCGGGCCTACGGCACTGAAAGCCGCATTAAGACCATTGGGACTGATAGAACCCACGGTTAATATATCTGTTGCATCGGCAGGGAAATTAATCTTCTTCCATGTTCCCATACCGTCGTTCCCCGCGCTGTTGACAAGGACTATACCCTTGCCGGCCAGCATGGATGCAGTATGTGAGATGAGTGTTTGTTGTCCGTCAAGTTCCTGGTAAGTATGATTGGTGGTGCGATCGTCAAAATCATGAAAGCCCAACGAAGAGTTGATGACGTCTACACCGGCCGAGTCGGCATATTCGACAGCTTGCGCCCAATAGTCTTCTTCGGCCAGACTCTCTGTATATTGGTCTTCACAACGAATTAGTATATACGATGCGTCGGGGGCAGTACCCTTGTATGCGCCGGCTTGATTGGCTGCCATGGTCGATAAGACCATAGTTCCATGATCCAGTTCTGAGAATATATCTCGGCTTCGAGGAACAACAAAGTCGGCTAATCCTGCTAGTTTTATACCATGGAGCACAGGAATTTTGTCTACGTTCATGAAGCCGGCATCAAGCACTGCTATTACTTTGCCCTTACCTGTATAGCCAGCTCGGTGCATCTGGATGCCGTTCAGCGCCTTGATTTGGTCCTCGGCCATTCCGTAAGGATTGTGCGAAAGGGTATCCCATCGGTTGAAATCTTTTTTGAAATTGACGCGTTGGGATGGTTCGATGGAGTCGGGCGAGGAGAATACATGACGTATGTCGCGAATGAAAGGAAGACCTTTCAGACAATCAATCTGCGATACCTTGTCGCATCGTACAAGCACCGAATTGTTCCATTTGCTCTTACCGACGATTTCAAGCCTGTGTTTTCGAAGTGCTTGAATGTAGACCTGACTCACTGGGAGGTCGGTAGAGTCGATGGCAATGTGCTGCCGTTGGCGGCGCATGATAGCCCGTGGAGAGAGAAAATCTTCTGGATGATGAATGGTAAATTGTGTTCCCTGTTTATCTGTAAATGAAACTCGGAACATAAAACATTTACCGCCGGGATAGGAAACTTTATGTGATTCGTAGCCTTTTGCAGCTGTCTGTAGGCTCGTTATCATCATGATAACCATTAGCGATAAATACTTTCTCATGCCGAATTTACTGATATTTAGACTTGCAAAAATAATTAAAACCATTTGAAACACAAAAGAATATATTGCTTTTTCAATAAAAACGCATGAGGGCGATAGTACGTGTGTTATTTTTTTTGTAACTTTGCAACTATGACAATCGGTACAGATAATAAGTCAGCAACCCTTGAATTAGGCACTCAGCCGGTGGGGAAACTTCTTTGGCAATATGCTTTGCCCGCCATTATAGCGATGACGGCAGCGTCGTTGTACAACATTATCGACCGTATATTTATAGGGCAAGTGGTTGGACCTATGGCCATTTCGGGCCTTGCCATCACGTTCCCGTTTATGAATCTATCGGCTGCTTTCGGTGCAGCGGTGGGCATAGGCTCGTCTACGGCAGTCTCGGTGAAGTTGGGACAAAGAGACTATGAGTCGGCAGAGAATATCCTTGGCAACACAGTAACGCTGAATTTGTTGGTCGGTTGTTTCCTGACGGTCGTGTGTCTGCTATTCCTAGATCCGATACTCCGATTCTTTGGGGCTAGTGACCAGACCCTCCCTTACGCGCGGAGCTTCATGCAAATCATTCTGTTGGGAAACGTATTTACGCACATGTACTTTGGTATGAATGCCATGTTGCGTGCAGCCAGTAAACCCAAGGTAGCCATGATGGCCACTATTATGACGGTGGTGATGAACGTGTTGTTGGATGTCGTCTTCATCTGGTGGTGGCATTGGGGAATTCGTGGTGCTGCTTTAGCCACGATACTGTCACAGGCCACGGTACTGGTGTGGCAGCTGAAGCTGTTTAGTAACAAGAATGAACTGTTGCACTTGAAGCGTGGTATCTATCGATTGAAGGCCGACTTGGTGAGGAATATCATCGGCATCGGTATTTCTCCATTTCTGATGAATGTATGTACTTGCATCATTGTCATCTTCATGAACAATCAGTTTGTCCGCTATGGGGGCGATATGGCGGTAGGTGCGTACGGCATAGCTAACAGTGTTGAAACTGTATTTGTGATGTTTGTCATGGGTATCAACCAAGGTATGCAGCCTATTGCAGGATATAACTACGGTTCACTACAGTTCGACAGGATGCTGCGCGTGTTGAAGCTCTCGGTATTGGGAGCTACTGCCATCACCTTTGTGGGATGGGTAGTGGCCATGTTCTTGCCCCAGATGTGTGCCCGTTTGTTTACGGCAGATGTCACCCTGATAGATAAGGCGGTCCATGGTTTGCGTATCACGATGTTGGTATTCCCGATTATAGGATACCAAATGGTGGTGACGACATTCTTCCAATGTATCGGCAAAGTGAAGATTAGTATTTTCCTTTCGTTATCCCGACAATTATTATTCCTGCTACCTTTGTTGGCTGTATTGCCACCATTCTATGGCATCGACGGTGTGTGGGCATCGCTACCTGCATCCGATTTCATTGCAGCGGTTGTGGCTGCCTGGATTATGATAGTCTACATGGGGAAATTCAAGAAGCAATTTAACGACTCTATACATGAAAAATAAGCATCTCATCATCAATATAGGACGCCAGGTTGGAAGCGGTGGTCGCATCATAGCCGACCTTTTGGCCAAGGAATTTGAATGTACGCTCTATGATAAGGGAATCCTGAATCTGGCTGCAAAGGAGAGTGGGTTCTGCGAGAAGTTCTTTGAACAGAATGATGAGCAGAAAGGCTTTATGCGAGCATTGTTTCATAGTCATGTACCGATTTTAGGAGAAAGTAACTTCTATCGGAACAATATTTCGCAAGAAAGTCTGTTTCAATTTCAGAGCGATGCCATCAGAAAGGCGGCCGAGCAAGGCAGCTGTGTGTTTGTAGGACGTTGTGCCGACTATGTATTGCGAGACCGCGAAAATACGGTCAATGTCTTTATTACAGCCGACATGGACGAGCGGGTGCAGCGTGTATGCGACCGTAAGAATATAACGAAGGGAGAAGCCCGCAAGCTGATAGAGTATAAAGAGAGCGAACGGGCATCGTACTACAATTACTATACAGGTAAGAAGTGGGGGCATAGCACTTGTTACGACCTATGTGTCAACTCATCTCTGTTGGGGATAGATGCTACCGTGGAGTTGATTGCCCACTATATTCGCAAACGTTTCAACCTCTCTGAGACAGCAGAATAGCATGAAGAAGATAGGAATTATCAGCGATACACATGGCTATTGGGACGAACAGTACTTGAAGTATTTCGAACCTTGTGATGAGATATGGCATGCCGGCGATATTGGCACAACGGAGATAGCCGACCGATTGGCTGCATTCCGTCCTCTGAGAGCTGTTTGTGGCAATATAGATGGTGGAGATTTGCGATTGATGTTTCGCGAAACACTCCGTTTCAAATGCGAAGATGTGGATGTGCTGATGAAGCATATAGGGGGATATCCCGGCAATTATGACTGGTCAATTCGTAAAGTTATCTACGCTTCACCGCCCCAACTGTTTATCAGCGGACACTCGCATATCCTGAAAGTGAAGTTCGACAAGTCGCTGAATCTGTTGCATATTAATCCCGGAGCAGCCGGAATGCAAGGGTGGCATCACGACCGTACCCTCGTAAGGCTCACCATTGAGGGTAGTAAGTTCACCGATTGCGAAGTGGTGACGTTGGGAACTAAAGGTTGAATATAGAAACAATAAAATCATTATATAATCATTTAAAAATTAGGATTATGAAAACTTATCTCGTTACCGGTGCCGCAGGTTTCATAGGAGCAAACTTTATTAAATACCTGCTTGACAAGAAGTACAAGGAAGAGGAAATTAAGATTATTGTCTTGGATGCCCTGACCTATGCCGGGAATTTGGGTACGATTAAGGATAATATAGATAATAAGCGATGCTTCTTTGTGCGTGGTGACATCCGCGACAGGGAATTGGCTGACAAGCTGTTTGCCGAAAACGACATCGACTATGTTGTCAATTTTGCTGCCGAAAGTCATGTCGACCGTTCTATTGAAGACCCACAGCTTTTCCTTTCTGTCAATATTCTCGGCACACAGAACTTGCTTGACGCAGCTCGTCGGGCTTGGGTTACGGGGAAAGACGAGCAGGGTTATCCTGTCTGGAAACCCGGTAAGCGTTTCCATCAGGTAGCTACCGACGAGGTGTATGGTTCTCTCGGTGCCGAAGGATTCTTCACAGAAGAGACACCGCTTTGCCCCCATAGTCCCTATAGTGCCTCAAAAACGAGTGCCGACCTCTTTGTCATGGCTTATCATGACACCTATCACATGCCAGTGACCATCACTCGTTGTTCTAATAATTACGGTCCTTATCATTTCCCGGAGAAACTGATTCCATTAATCATCAACAATATATTGGAAGGCAAGCAGCTACCTGTCTATGGTAAGGGCGATAATGTACGCGACTGGTTGTACGTAGAAGACCATTGCAAGGCTATCGACATGGTTGTGCGTGAGGGACGCGACGGCGAGGTCTACAATGTGGGTGGACACAATGAAATGAAGAATATCGACATTGTGAAGTTGACTATTAAGACTATCCACGATATGATGGCGGAAGATAAGAATCTTCGTCAGGTGCTGAAGAAGCAGGAGCTTGATGAGAACGGCGAGATTCGTATAGATTGGATTAACGATGATTTGATTACGTTTGTGTCCGACCGTCTGGGGCACGACCAGCGTTATGCCATTGACCCAACCAAGATTAAGAACGAGTTGGGGTGGTATCCTGAGACCATGTTTGCACAGGGAATTGTGAAGACTATCAAGTGGAATCTGGAGAATCAGCAATGGATTCAGGAGGTGACTAGCGGCGATTATCAGAAGTACTACGAACAAATGTACGGCAATAGATAACGATGGCAACAGACAATCAGGCTATAGATGCGGTAGGGGCAGAGCTTCATGCCTTCCTTATTCAGTTGGGGAAAAATCCCGATTGTGTCAGTCATAAAACGGCACACTACGTGGAACACATTCTCCACCTGCTGAATATAGACGATGAAGAAATCTTGCTCCACTTCTATGGACTCTTCAATCATCGGCAGGAAACCCTGAAAGCGTTGGCCGACGAGCGTAAGATGCCGATGGAAGAATTGGCTGCACAGATAGCAAGTCATCTGCGACGGTTGGCTATTACGCCTGAGTGGCAAATGGTGAAGAATCTGATACATCCTCAATAACCTATATATAACGTCATGACAATGAAGAAGATTATGTTGCTAGGTTCTGGAGAACTAGGCAAGGAATTTACGATTGCGGCCAAACGTGCCGGTCAATATGTGATAGCATGCGATAAGTACGACAATGCGCCGGCCATGCAGGTAGCCGATGAGCGCGAAGTGTTTAGCATGCTCGATGGCGATGCCTTGGCTGCCATAGTAGCTAAACATCGTCCCGACATCATTGTACCGGAGATAGAAGCTATCCGCACCGAGCGGCTATTCGACTTCGAGGCGCAGGGCATACAAGTCGTGCCTAGTGCGCGTGCCGTCAACTTTACGATGAATCGTAAGGCTATTCGCGACCTTGCTGCCCAGGAGTTAGGCATCCGTACAGCCAGATATTTCTATGCGACGACCTACGATGAGTTTAAGAAAGCTGCCGATGAGATAGGTTTCCCCTGTGTCGTCAAGCCGCTGATGTCGTCAAGTGGGCATGGCCAGAGCATCGTTCGGAGTGCCGATGAGCTGGATGCTGCCTTTCACAATGCGATGGAGGGGAGTCGTGGCGACGTTAAGGAAATCATCGTAGAGGAGTTTATACACTTTGAAAGCGAGTTTACCCTGCTTACCGTCACCCAGAAAGATGGGCCGACATTGTTCTGTCCTCCTATCGGGCATGTACAGCAGAGTGGCGATTATCGCGAGAGCTGGCAGCCTTATGCCATTCCCGATGAAGCTCTGAAAGCTGCCGAGGAGATGGCCGACAAAGTGACTAAAGCACTGACGGGAGCAGGAATCTGGGGCGTGGAGTTTTTCCTGACCAAGGACAAAGAGGTTATATTCTCAGAATTGTCGCCTCGTCCGCACGATACCGGTATGGTAACATTGGGACATACCACTAATTTGAGCGAGTTTGAATTGCATTTCCGTGCAGTCATGGGGCTTCCTATTGCAGGTATACATCTGGAACATTACGGTTGCTCGGCTGTGGTTTTGGCAAAGGAAGAGGCCGACCATGCACCGGAGTTCAATCTTGTAGATGCGTTGAAAGAAGACTATACACGCGTCCGAATCTTTGGAAAACCCGACCAGCATGTAGGGCGTCGTATGGGGGTAGTGCTCTGCTACGGCGAGATAGGCTGCGACATGGATGCCCTGCGTAGTAAAGCCAAGCGTCTGGCTGCAACGATTTTATGATTCTTTCCCACTTCTCTCCTGTGGGGAAGCAGATTTAAAACAGTTTTTAATGGAAATAGGTAAACTCATCAATTTACAGAAAATCAGAGACCTCCGTGGGAATCTTACTGTGGCACAAAAGGGCGACATTCTCCCTTTTGTGCCACAGCGCGTTTATTGGGTTTACGATATTCCGAGTGGCGGATGCCGCGGTGGACACGCCCACAAGCAGTGTCAGGAAGTCATCATAGCCGTGAGTGGTTCGTTCGAAGTGTCGCTCGACAACGGGAAGGAACAACAATCTTATTTCCTGAACAATCCCAATCAAGGTTTATTGGTCGATACCGATATCTGGCGCACACTCGAAAAATTTTCTTCGGGAGCCGTTTGTCTGGTCTTGGCGTCAGACCCTTTTGACGAAACTGACTACATTCGGGAATACGATGAATATATCAATTACGTGAAATGTTTGAAATAAAGCGATACAGTCCGGCAATGAAAGAGGTGTGGGATGGTTTTGTCAAGGCGTCCCGCCAAGGCACATTCTTGTTTCTGCGCGATTATATGGACTATCATCGTAATCGTTTCTCCGATTTTTCTTTGATGGTTTATTCAAAAAAACGACTCTTTGCCGTGCTGCCGGCTAATCGCGATGGCAACACGCTTTATTCTCATCAAGGACTTACCTATGGCGGTCTGCTCACACAATATCAGGCCACTGCACAATCCGTTTGCGATGTTTTTCAGTCTGCCAATGACTATTTGCAGCGCGAGGGTATTTGCCGTGTCGTCTACAAAGTCATTCCGTGGATTTATCATCAGATACCTTCAGAAGAAGATTTGTATGCCCTGATTCATGTCTGCAAGGCGCAGTTGATAGCCCGTGATATATCCAGTACCCTGTTTCCATCTGCCAATCTCAGGTTTGCAGAATTGCGACGTCGGGGTTGCCGTAAGGCTTTGCAACATCAACTGGCGATAGAAGAGACCTCTGATTTCGCCCCATTTTGGGATGTTCTCAATGCCAATTTGCAATCAAAGTATCACACCGCACCTGTACATACGTTGGAGGAGATGGGCCGACTCAGGGAATCTTTTCCTCAGAACATCCGCCTTTTTGTAGCCAGGGAGGCTGGCGAAACACTTGCCGGAGTGCTTGTCTATGTCTCTTCTCAGGTGGTTCATGTACAATATATTTCTGCTTCTCCGCGTGGCAAGGCCCTGGGTGCACTGGATTTATTATTCGATGTGCTCATTCACCACACTTTCAAAGATATGCCTTATTTCGATTTCGGTAAGTCTACAGAGCAGCTTGGCAACTATCTGAATACCAATCTCATTTTTCAGAAAGAAGGATTTGGTGGTCGTGGTGTCTGCTACGACTGGTATGAGTGGCAACTTTAAACGAATGGAAGTATGATACCGTTTCTCAGTTACAAAGAAGTGAATGCACCCTATGAGGCTGAAATCCGACAGGCTATTGACCGTGTGGTCGAGAGCGGATGGTACTTGCAAGGTGCGGCTACACGACGATTTGAAGAGCAATATGCCGAGTACATCGGGAGTCGGTATGCTATCGGCTGTGGCAACGGACTGGATGCGTTGACACTCATATTCCGTGCCTATATCGAATTGGGACTGCTACGCGAAGGCGACGAGGTCATCGTGCCGGCCAATACTTATATCGCTTCTATTTTGTCTGTTTCGCGTTGCCGGCTCAAACCTGTATTGGTAGAGCCAGATATAGAGACATTGCAGATAGACGGAACGACAGCCGAGCATGCCATTACGCCCCGTACGCGTGCCATTCTCATCGTCCATCTGTATGGGCGTTGTGCTTATACAGAGCAAATCGGAGAACTTTGTCGAAAGCATCCTCTGTTGTTGATAGAAGACAATGCCCAGGCTCACGGCTGTATGTGGCATGGTAGGAAGACAGGCACATTCGGCCATGCAGCTGCCCACAGCTTCTATCCCGGCAAGAATCTTGGTGCTTTGGGTGATGCCGGTGCTGTTACGACCGATAACGAAACTCTGGCCGACTGTGTCAGGACACTCGGCAATTACGGCAGTAGTCGCAAGTATGTGTTTGACTGGCAAGGGGTGAACAGTCGTATGGACGAGATTCAAGCTGCTGTTCTGTCAGTCAAACTGAGATATCTGGATGAGACGAATGCCCGACGCAAGACCATCGGCCATTTCTACGAAACCCATATCGACCATCCGAAAATCCATATTCCGCGCACACAGGCTGACAATGTATATCATCTCTTCCCCATATTGTGCGAAGAGCGCGATGCCCTACAAGAATATTTGCTGGCTCATGGCGTGGGTACGATGATTCATTATCCCATTCCTCCGCATCGGCAGAAATGTTACTCGGCTTGGAATCAGCTCAGTTTCCCCGTCACCGAGCAAATCCATAGGCAAGAGTTAAGTCTGCCCCTTCATCCTGCTTTGACCGATGAAGAAGTGGAAGAAGTGGTTAGGGTGGTCAATTCCTACCCTCGCGAGTGACAGGGAAAGAATAGGAAAATTGCCCGATGTGAGCGGAAAATCTTCGATTATAAGAATGACGAAAGCCCACCAAAGGAGACAGGTTATACTCCTTTGGTGGGCTTGTTCATACACCTTGATTTACTGCCGTGGCTTTGCAGCGTTGGTGCTGAGCCTTTGCAGCGTTGCTGTTAGGCTTGGTCAGTAATGTTGAATGGGCCTTGCAGTAAATCGAGGAAGCTGCCTGGGTGATGCCAGATAGATACTATTTTAATCTAAGATGACTACCGTCACGCTGCGGGCTGCCTGTGCTCCCATGACAAGAGACTGCTCGATGTCGGCCGTCTTGGACGGTCCGCTGATGAAAGTACCGAAGTTGTACTGCTCGTTCATCTTGATACGCTTGTAGGCATCGTGCATGTTGTTGACGATATTTTGGCGGTCCAACACAATGACCAGGTTTTCGGAGATAAACATGATGGACTTCTCTTTCATAGTCTGGGGTATCCATACACACGCATTCTCGGCTACGCCTATCTCTCCTTGGATGATGCCGACGTCAGTACCGTTGAGATCTGCTGCCTCGGCAGCGGTGTCGGGATTCTTCTGGGCGATGGTGATAGCCGGCAGATTACTGGCAAATACCTTGGCTTCGGGATAGGCCCGACGTACGATTTCATTCAGGTCGTCGGTCTTCTTGGCTTCAACCACCTTTCCACCCACGGTGATGGTCATGTCGATAAACTGCTTGACGGTATCCTCGTAGCGGATGCCGTCGATATTCATATCGGGCATGTCAAACTGTTCTTTTGTATTGGAACGTAGCTTGGCAAATAATTCTTCCTTCTTCATTTCTATATTCGTTTAGTCACGGAAACAGGTTATTTCACTTTTCCTTCTTTCCATAATTCGTGGAAAGATTTCTTGGCAAACTCTGGTTTGGCATGTCCGATACCCCACGGATTGAGTCTCTGGAAATGGGTGAGAGCTTCCGGAATGTAGTTGGCTAGTGGTGCAAACTTCAATGCCGTGGTATAGAGCGTGGGCGAATTGAACAGCACTTTCATGCCTGTAGACATGGTCTTCTTCATCGGGTCGGCCTTGCCATATCGGTCGAGACGTTGACGCCAGAAGTAGATTTGGCTTCCCGGATTGACATGGGTGGGGCATACATTGTCGCAACTCAGGCACAATGAGCATGCACTGACATTGTCGCTGTACTTCTGTGGATTCTTCAGCATACCCAGATTGACACCGATAGGGCCGGGGATGAAGTAGGTATAGCTGTAGCCACCCGAACGGCGATATACAGGACAAGTGTTCATACAAGCACCACAGCGGATACACTTCATGCTTCTCCAGTGTTCTGCGTCGGCAAGCATATCGCTGCGCCCGTTGTCCACAAGAATCACGTGCATCTCGGCACCCGGACGGGCTTGGCGGAAATGAGAGGTGTAAGTGGTGGTGGGCTGACCTGTTCCGCAACGGCAGAGCAGACGCTGGAATACAGCCAGGGAGTCGTAGTCGGGTACTAGTTTCTCGATACCCATCGACACGATGTGCAACTTGGGCATTGAGGTTGTCATGTCGGCATTGCCCTCGTTGGTGCAAACCACGCAGTCGCCGGTGCTTGCCACACCGAAGTTGCAGCCCGTCATGCCGGCTTCGGCTTCCATGAATTCCTCACGGAGATGGTAGCGTGCGCAGCGTGTCAGGTAGGTTGGGTCGTAGTTTCCAATCTCTTTGCTGATGCCTTTTTCCTCGAACATGCGCCCCACCTCTTCACGTTTCAGGTGGATAGCCGGCATCACGATGTGGCTGGGAGCTTGGTCGAGCAGCTGGATGATGCGCTCGCCGAGGTCGGTCTCTACCACGTCAATGCCACGTGTCATCAGGTAATCGTTCATGCCACACTCTTCGGTAAGCATGGATTTGGATTTCACCATCTTCTTTACCTTGTGGCTTTCAAGGATTTCGAGAACGGTCTTGTTGAATTCTTCGGCATCTTTGGCCCAGTGTACGATGACACCTCGGCTCTCCAGATTCTTGGAGAACATGTCCAGGTAGTCTGCCAGATGAGTGACGGTGTGTTTCTTGATATCGCTGGCATGTTCGCGCAAGTCTTCCCATTCGGGCAGTTGCTTGGCCATGTTGTCTCTCTTGGTACGTACAGACCAGAAAGTCTGGTCGTGCCATGTAGTTTTTTCCACATCCTTATTAAATAAGGTGGCGTTTTTGGAATGAAGTGTGCTCATAGTCCTGCTGCTAAGATTTCTGCTACATGAATGAATTTGATAGGTTTCTGTTCGCGCTTGGCAATGCCTTGCATGTGCATCAGGCACGAACTGTCTGGGCCTGTGATGTACTCGGCTCCGGTAGCCATGTGGCGAGCAATCTTGTCTCGTCCCATGCGGGTAGAGACTGCCGGCTCTTCCACGGCGAACATTCCGCCAAAGCCGCAGCATTCGTCTGAGCGTTCGGGTTCTTTCACCGTGATACCTTCTACAAGGTTCAGTAAGTCTACGATTTTATTGTATGGGGGAATATTTCTCTCAGTGGGCGAAGATAGTCCCAGTTCACGTACGCCGTGACAACTGTTGTGTACACTCACCACATGGGGGAATTTGCTGGGCAGCGACTTCACTTGAATGATGTCGTGGAGAAATTCCACAATGTCTTTGATGCGGGTAGAAGTGACGCATTCGTGTTCGCCTTTGAGAATTCTGGGATAGAATGTCTTGACGAAGGCTGCGCATGAAGCAGAGGGAGCTACCACATAATCAAAGGCCTTGAACATGTCTTCAAACTTCATGGCCAGTGGTTTGGCCATGTTCTCGAACCCGGCATTGGCCATAGGCTGGCCACAGCATGTCTGCTTGACAGGGTAAGTTACGTCTAGTCCCAAATGGGTCAGTAACTTATAAGTAGCCACTCCTGCTTCAGGATACAGGGCGTCTACATAACAAGGTATAAATAAACCTATCTTCATATTGTTATATTGTTCGCTAAATCAACTTATCGCTTACAAATTTAATTAAAATATTAATATCTTTGTCAAGACATGTTATAAACTTTGGGGCGTTGTATTTATTTAACTTGAATGGGAGTTCTGCATCGGATTCACATTCGGGTAGTAAGCATGTTATTTCGTATTTTTATTTGGTTTTACGTGGGAATTTAACTACTTTTGCGACGATATACACGTAAAACCGAACAATAGATATATTAATTTTATGACATTGAAAATCGTTGTACTTGCCAAACAAGTACCAGACACAAGAAATGTAGGCAAAGATGCGATGACTGTCGAAGGGACCGTTAATCGTGCTGCCTTGCCCGCAATCTTCAATCCTGAAGATTTAAACGCGCTGGAACAGGCCCTTCGCTTGAAGGACCAGTATCCGGGTTCTACCGTTGGTGTACTGACAATGGGTCCTCCTCGTGCAGGCGAGATTATCCGCCAAGGACTCTATCGCGGTGCTGATACGGGTTGGTTGTTAACCGATAGGTTGTTTGCCGGTGCTGATACGCTGGCTACGAGCTATGCCTTGGCCACAGCTATCAAGAAGATTGGTGGCGTGGATATTGTTGTCGGTGGTCGTCAGGCCATTGATGGTGATACGGCACAGGTTGGTCCTCAGGTGGCTCAGAAACTGGGCTTGAATCAGGTGACATACGCTGAAGAAATCCTGAAAGTAGAGAATAGCAAGGCAACGATTCGTCGCCATATCGACGGTGGGGTGGAAACGGTAGAAGCACCGCTGCCTGTAGTAGTGACAGTGAACGGAAGTGCTGCTCCCTGTCGTCCTTGTAATGCAAAGTTGGTGATGAAGTATAAGTATGCTACATGCCCGATGGAGCGTAAGGGTGATGAACCTTGGACGGACTTGTATGCCGAGCGTCCTTATCTGACATTGAATCAATGGTCGGTAGCCGACGTTGACGGCGATGCAGAACAATGTGGTTTGAGCGGTTCTCCTACGAAGGTGAAATCGGTTCAGAACATTGTGTTCCAGGCGAAAGAAAGTCAGACACTGACGGCTAGTGACAGCGATGTGGAAGGTCTGGTGAAGGAATTGTTGAACGAAAAGATTATTGGATAAGTGATTGGGTTTTTGGGTTGCCGACCTTTATCGGTGGCACGAACTCATCAACTCATAGACTCAAAGACTTGATCATTATGAATAACGTATTTGTATATTGTGAGATTGAAGGCACGGAAGTTGCTGAGGTGTCTCAAGAATTGCTGACCAAGGGTCGCAAGCTGGCTAATCAGTTAGGGGTAGACCTGCATGCCATTGTTGCCGGAACAGGTATCAAGGGTAAGGTTGAAGACCAGATTCTGCCCTATGGTGTGGATAAATTGTTTGTGTTCGACGCAGAAGGACTTTTCCCTTATACCTCTGCTCCACACACAGATATACTCGTCAATCTGTTTAAGGAAGAAAATCCGCAGATAGCTTTGATGGGTGCAACGGTGATAGGACGTGACCTCGGTCCACGTGTTTCTTCTTCGTTGACCTCGGGACTGACTGCCGACTGTACGCAGTTGGAGATTGGCGACTATGATGATAAGAAAACCGGGAAGCATTATGAGAACATGCTTTACCAGATTCGCCCTGCCTTTGGTGGTAACATCGTGGCTACTATCGTGAATCCTGATCACCGTCCCCAGATGGCAACGGTTCGTTCGGGCGTGATGCAGAAGGCAATCTACGACGGTCAGGCTAAGGGCGAAGTGGTATATCCCGATGTTGCCAAGTACGTGCCGGAGACCGACTATGTGGTGAAAGTGATTGATCGCCATGTGGAAGCTGCGCAAAACAACCTAAAAGGCAGTGCTATCGTAGTGGCCGGTGGTTATGGTGTTGGCAGCAAGGAGGGCTTTGACCAGCTCTTCCAGTTGGCTAAAGAGCTTCATGGAGAAGTAGGTGCTAGCCGTGCAGCTGTGGATGCCGGATGGGTAGACCACGACCGCCAGATAGGTCAGACAGGTGTCACGGTGCATCCCAAGGTGTATATCGCTTGTGGTATCTCTGGTCAGATTCAGCATATTGCAGGAATGCAAGATGCGGGTATCATCATCTCTATTAACAATGATCCGGACGCTCCAATCAATAAAATAGCCGATTATATCATCAATGGTACGGTAGAAGAGGTAGTTCCGAAGCTCATCAAATATTACAAACAGAATAGCAAATAATAAATGAATCGGAGATAACCGGAGTTATTGGGATTTAATCGGCTTGTCGGCCGACGGAAGTTAACAGATTGATGTCTTATGGCGAATAGTTTCACCGATATTATTGCATGGAAAGAAGCACACAACTTTGTGTTGCGTGTATATGGGATTACAAAAGGGTTTCCTGATATAGAGAAATTTGGACTCACCTCGCAATTCCAGCGTGCAGCAGTATCTATTGCAGCAAATATATCGGAGGGCTATCGTAAACTGTCCAAAGCAGATAAATTAAGGTTCATGAATATAGCTCAAGGAAGTTTGGAAGAATGTCGTTATTATATTATTCTTTCACATGATTTGGGATATATCAATGAAGAGAAATATCTGGATTTGAATAATCAGATTGAAAAGACAAGTTGGTTTCTCAATGCTTATACTAGAGGCATCTTGGAGAATCATGCTTTGCGGAAAGAGCAGGAGAATCAATCATAGATAAGCTGTTGTCGGTTAACTTTGGCGCATAGCGCCTAACTTCAAATAATTTCAGTTACCTACCATAAACGAAAATAACATGGCAAATTATTATACAGACCATCCAGAGATAGGATTCCACCTGAATCACCCTCTGATGAAACGCATTGTAGAACTCAAAGAACGCGACTTCGTAGAGAAAGAACAGTTCGAAGATGCACCCGTTAACTATGAGGATGCAATCGAAAACTACAAGCGCATTCTGGATATTACAGGTGATGTTGCAGCTAATATCATCGAGCCAAATTCCGAAGATGTAGACATAGAAGGACCACACTTGGAAAACGGGCGTATGATTTATGCGAGCAAAACGTATGAGAATCTGGATGCAACACGTAAGGCCGGACTGTGGGGAATCTCCATGCCACGCCGCTTTGGCGGACTCAATCTGCCCAATGTAGTGTTCTCTATGCTCTCTGAGATAATCTCTGCTGCCGATGCAGGATTCCAGAATATATGGAGTTTGCAGAGTTGTATAGACACGCTCTATGAGTTTGGAACGGAAGAGCAGTGCCAGAAATACATTCCGCGTATTTGTGCCGGAGAGACCATGTCGATGGACTTGACCGAACCGGATGCCGGTTCTGACTTGCAGCGTGTAATGTTGAAGGCTACATTCGATGAGAAAGAGAACTGCTGGAGACTCAATGGTGTGAAGCGTTTTATCACTAATGGCGATTCTGATATCCATCTGGTACTGGCCCGTTCGGAAGAGGGAACACACGATGGACGCGGACTTTCCATGTTCATCTACGACAAGCGCGACGGTGGAGTAGATGTACGTCATATCGAGCATAAACTCGGTATTCATGGTTCGCCGACCTGTGAACTTACTTACAAGAATGCAAAGGCAGAGTTGTGTGGCAGTACCCGTCTGGGTCTTATCAAGTATGTGATGGCCTTGATGAACGGTGCTCGTCTCGGTATTGCAGCACAGAGTGTCGGCGTAGAGCAGGAAGCCTATAATGAAGGACTCGCTTATGCCAAGGACCGCGCACAGTTTGGCAAGAAGATTATTGAATTCCCGGCTGTTTATGACATGCTTTCACGCATGAAAGCTAAACTGGATGCCGGTCGCTCATTGCTTTACCAGACGGCGCGCTATGTGGATATCTACAAGGCGCTTGACGATATTTCGCGCGACCGCAAGCTCACTCCCGAAGAACGACAGGAACAGAAGAAGTATACACGTCTGGCCGATGCGTTCACTCCTTTGGCCAAGGGTATGAACTCGGAGTACTCCAATCAGAATGCCTACGACGCCATCAGCATTCATGGTGGTTCCGGTTTTATCATGGAATACAAGAGCCAGCGCCTGTTCCGCGACGCTCGTATCTTCTCTATCTATGAGGGTACTACGCAGTTGCAGGTGGTTGCCGCCATCCGTTATATTACCAATGGAACTTATCTCGGTATCATGAAAGAAATGCTGGAAGCCGAAGTTTCCGACGCTTTCAAGCCTTTGCAGGCTCGCACAGCTAAGCTCGTAGCTCTCTACGAAGAGGTATTGGAGAAGGTGAAGGCAGCCGATAATCAAGAGGTTCAAGACTTCTTGGCCCGTCGCTTGTATGATATGACAGCCGACGTTATCATGTCATTGTTGATTATCGACGATGCTAACCGTGCTCCGGAACTTTTTGCCAAGAGCGCCAATGTGTATGTTCGCCATGCCGAAGAAGAAGTTTGCGGTCATGCAGCATATATTAATAACTTTGATGCAGACTGTCTCGAAAGTTTCCGTGTCGCAGAATAAGTAAGCTCGGTAGTATATATAAAAAAGGTATATTTCCTCATCCGCAGAGGGAATATACCTTTTTTGTTTCTCCGGTAGAATCATGGTGAATGTTAAAAAACTACATTTTCCCTGTTCTACATGTCTTCTTCATTGCGATTTTTTTTACCTTTGCCGTGTATTTATAGATATTTCAAAAATTAGAGAAGATGAAAAGTTGCAAGTTTTTATTGCTATCCTTAGTGGTATCTATGTTGATGGCTTCTTGTGGAACCACATCAACGGTGCCAATTACTGGGCGTAAACACTCTTTGATGGTGTCGGATGCCGAGGTCTTAAGTTTGAGCAAACAAGAGTATACCAAATTCATGAAGACTGCCAAAACCTCTACTGATGCTGTGAATTCGGCGATGGTCAAGCGGGTAGGGCAGCGATTGGCCAGTGCCGTAGAGAATTATTTGCGTAGCAATGGTATGGCTTCTGAAGTTCAGAACTTCGCTTGGGAATTCAATTTGGTACAAGATAAATCGGCCAATGCGTTCTGCATGCCCGGCGGTAAGATTGTTGTTTACGAGGGACTCCTCCCATATACGCAGACCGAGGACGGTCTGGCTATTGTCTTGGGGCATGAGATTGCCCATGCCGTAGCTAAGCACAGCGCCGAGCAGATGTCTAAGAAGATGCGCCAGCAGTATGGTACACAGATAGGTGGCAGCGTACTTTCTGCCATTGGATTGGGTGATGTGTCGGGTATTGCTTCTGCCGTTGCCGGACAATATTTCTCATTCCGCAATCTGAAGTATTCGCGCGACAACGAGACTGAGGCCGACCATATGGGCTTGATATTTGCCGCTATGGCCGGATACGACCCACAGGTGGCCATTCCGTTCTGGAAACGTATGTCGCAAGGCAAGAGTGGTGGCAGCGATATGTTCAGCGATCACCCCTCCGACACCAAGCGTATCGCAGCGTTGCAACAGCAGATGCCGGAGGCTTTGAAGTATTACCGGGCATCGGGAGCAGCTGTCAGAAGTATAAATATCGGTTCTGCCACGACCCCTAAGACCACGAAAAAGGCTACTTCCAGAAAGACTACTGTCAAGAGTAAGAAACGCAGATAATTGGCAGCAAGGATTGCCAAACCAAGAAATGGAGCTATAGTCATAGGATTATAGCTCCATTTTTTTGTAGTCAAAAATCTTTTCATTATCTTTACGGTCGACAAATCATTATCACAGAATAAGCTATGATAGAATACTTTGTACAGCATTTATGGCTCTTTTGGACCATCATTGTCTTCGTGTGTTTAATCCTTGAACTTACTTCGGGCGACTTTTTTATTACCTGTTTTGCTATCGGTGCATCCGTGGCGTGCGGTGTGAGTCTTCTCGATT
This sequence comes from Prevotella mikamonis, assembly GCF_055381405.1. Lineage (NCBI taxonomy): Bacteria > Pseudomonadati > Bacteroidota > Bacteroidia > Bacteroidales > Prevotellaceae > Prevotella > Prevotella mikamonis. Next base: position 1,403,311 of record NZ_AP035785.1, on the reverse strand, counting down.
TGCCTTTCTGGGTACAAGTCTTGGTATGGGCCGTTGCCTCTGTCATGAGTATCTGGCTCATCCGGCCACATCTGGTAGCTCGCATACATGCCGGTGCCGACGAGCGGTTGAGCAATGCCGACGCCTTGATAGGGCGTGTGGGGCGTGTCAGCGAGACAATCGTAGCCAGTGCATCGGGCAGGGTAAAGATAGACGGTGACGACTGGAAGGCCGTTGCTCCGGGCATATCCGAGGATATTGCAGTGGGGAGTAGGGTGAAAGTTGTGTCGCTCGACAGCATTATCCTGACCGTAGAACCAGTGGACTAATTTTATTTTCAAACTTAATATCTATCAAATTATGACATTTACATCAATTGTACTGATTGCTATTGTTGTCTTGGCACTTATCTTTGTCAAGATGGCTGTGGTCATTGTTTCGCAGAGCGAGACGATGATTATAGAGCGTCTGGGCAAGTACTATGCTACACTTAAACCCGGAATCAACGTCATTATTCCGATTATTGACCAGTCGAAGACCATCGTAACAATGACCCGCGGTATGTATCGGTATTCCAATACCATTGATTTGCGCGAGCAGGTGTACGACTTTGCCAAGCAGAATGTGATTACGAAGGATAATATCCAGATGCAGATTAATGCTCTGCTGTATTTCCAGATTGTCGACCCGTTCAAGGCTGTGTACGAAATCAACAATCTGCCCAACGCCATAGAGAAGCTCACGCAGACCACGCTGCGTAATATCATCGGCGAATTGGAACTCGACCAGACGCTGACCAGTCGAGATACCATCAATACCAAGCTGCGTGCAGTGCTCGATGATGCTACCAATAAGTGGGGTATCAAGGTGAACCGCGTGGAACTCCAGGACATCATTCCGCCCGAAAGTGTGCTTCAGGCTATGGAGAAACAGATGCAGGCAGAGCGTAACAAGCGTGCCATGATTCTTACAAGCGAGGGCGACAAGCAGTCGCAGATATTGCAGTCGGAGGGTGAGAAGGCAGCCACCATCAATCGGGCTGAGGCCGACAAGCAGCAGGCAATACTTCGAGCAGAAGGTGAGGCACAGGCCCGAATCCGTAAAGCTGAGGCCGAAGCTGTGGCTATTCAGAAGATTACAGACGCTGTCGGACAGAGCACCAATCCAGCCAACTATCTGCTTGCTCAGAAGTACATTGCCATGATGCAGGAACTGGCTGCGGGCGATAAGTCAAAGACCGTGTACCTGCCTTACGAGGCTACCAACGTGATGGGCAGCCTGGGCGGTATCAAGGAATTGTTCAAAGGCGAGTAACCTCAGGACGATATTATCATAACAGAAGCCGGAGTAAACATCCGTCTGTCTCCCTGCATGGGTGAGGACAGCAGATGTTTGCTCCGGCTTTTTGTGTATATACGTGTCGTCAGACAATCTCTGCACCGAGCGAATGCTCGAAATGTCCGAGTGCCCAAGCATGTCCTTGCGGATTGAAACTGGCCACAGCGGCTTGGTGAACGACGATTCTAAATCCTAGATTGTATGCGTCTACAGCGGTGTGGAGTACGCAGATGTCGGTACACACCCCTACCAGATGTACTTCTTCGATACCGCGCACACGTAGTTGCAGTGCCAGGTCGGTGTGTGCAAAGGCCGAATAGCGCGTCTTGTCGAGGTAGTATACATTCTTGTCATGCTCGATGGTACTGTAATATTCGCCGAGTCGTCCGTAGAGTCGGCGTCCTTCAGTTCCTTCCAGATTGTGGGAAGGGAAGAGCTTGTTCTCCGGATGATATTCGTCATTGAGTTTGTGCAGGTCGATGGCGAATACGACAAACTCGCCGTCGTCGTGGAACTGTTGGGTAATGCCGACGATGGCAGACTCTATTTGCTGTCCTGGTACGCCGCAGGTCAGTTTTCCGTCGGTAGCCACGAAGTCGTTTGTGTAGTCGATGTTGATTAGTGCTTTCTTCATGTCTCTATGTTTTTGTTTGCGGATAAGTTTTTACAAAGTTAGTCAATAAACCGAACAATCGAGCATGGCAGACCATGTAATTTGCTTGCTGGCATGAATCTTCTCCCTTGTTCCTGCTCTAATCCCTGCTAAATATTTATCTTTGCAGTGCAGAATATAAGGTTCTTACAGGCAGCATCCCACAGGTCTTATCCTTTGGCATGTTCAGGATAAGGTACAGGGAACTCTTTGCTGCCATCACAAAAAGAAAATAGTAAAAAAACGTTTTAACAACTTTAGTATATGAATATTTGTATTGTCGCCGGCGCTCGTCCCAATTTTATGAAGGTAGCCCCCATTGTCCATGCCATTCAGCGGGCAGCGAAAGAGGGGAAGGATATTGATTTCAAATTGGTTTATACCGGTAGCGAGGGCGATTCCACGCTTGAACCGTCGTTGTTTGCCGACTTGGAGATAGCTCCTCCCACCATATATCTGGGTGTAGACTGTGAGAATCTGAACGAACTTACGGGGCAGGTGATGTCGGCATTTGAGAAGTATCTGGATGCGAGTCCGGCCGATGTGGTCATCGTCGTAGACGATTTGGCTTCAACGATGGCGGCCGCCATCGTTACCAAGAAGCGTGGGGTGTGTCTGGCCCATTTGGTTGCAGGCACGCGTTCGTTCGATATCAATATGCCCAAAGAAATCAACCGATTGGTCATCGACGGCTTGAGCGACCTGCTTTTCACTGCCGGTATGGGTAGTAACAGTATTGCTACACGTGGCGGAACAGAGAATGCACAGGTGTATATGGTCGGGAATATCCTGATGGATACGCTGCGTCTGAACCACGGGAAGGAGCAACGCCCGGCTATTTCAGATGATTTGAGGGATGGGGAGTATCTGATGTTTACACTCAACCGCAAGGCACTCATGGCCAATGAGGAAAATCTGAAGCTCATGTTGGCCCGCCTGATAGAGGAGGCACAGTCGTTGCCCATCGTAGCTCCGTTGCGTGGCATGGCGGCGAAGGTGGTAGAGGCTTGTCTGCCCGCCAGTGCCGGAGGATTTAAGATAGTAGAACCGCTGACATACTTGGAATTCGGTTATCTCATGGAGCATGCCAAGGGAGTGATTACCGATTCGGGCAATGTGGCCGAAGAGGCTACCTTCCGCCAGATACCGTGCATCACGCTTAACAGCTATACCGAGCATGCAGAGACCGTCAAGGTGGGTACGAATGTCTTGGTGGGCGAAGATGCCGAACTCTTAGCCCAGTCTGTTCGTGGCATGGTGCGTGGAGAGTGGAAGAAGGCCGGTATTCCCGAGCGGTGGGATGGGCGCAGTGCCGAACGCATCGTACAGATACTGCTCGATATGAAGTGCTAGTCGGAGGATTTCCAGTTTATCCTGTCTGGCATCTAAGGTATTGTTCCCGAAGCCCAAAGACTTATGGACTTTCAGTCTTAAAAACTCAGTTCGTTTACTGCAAGGCCTCCGCAGTATCGCTGCAAAGCCCGAACAGAAACACTGCAAAGCCTAGTCAGCAATGCTGCTAAGGCCTTGCAGTGTTTTAATTGACAAGTATACGGGTAAACGAGCAGACGGGGCTATGAGGTACAGGTGGAGAAGTTGGGGACTATGTGAAGTCAATCAGTGCTGGTTGTAAGGTCTGGATAGGGCGATTTTGTATGGAGAGTCGGAGGGAGAACAGCGTATTTGGTGGGTGATATAGATATGCTGTAAATGGATGGAAAATAACCAATCGTGCTGTAAAATGGTATGTTTGAGTTAATAATTGTTATAAAAAGATGCTTTTCTCCTTACATTATTTGTATATGATTAAATAATTCGTACATTTGCAATGTGTTTTTCATAGTATTAGATTTAAGGTTAACAAGGTTGGAGTACGGCGGTACTCCTTTTTTAATGTCTTGATGTTAACCCCTTGCATTGCGAGTTGTTACAAACTGCTTGTTGTCTGCTTTATTTCTTCTTGAACTTCCGATAGAGTTTCCATCCGAGTATGATACCATCGAAGAGTCCTGCCCCGGTGCTCATAAGCCCGGAGAAACGCTTGGACGGAGTGGATGAAACCATCTCTTTGGGTGCATGGAACAGGTCGTTCCAGAGTATTTTGATGCGCTTGTCATCGTTCTGTATCTCGTTGAGCAAAACCTCTTTGCGCAGTCTGATATCGCTTAGTGAGCGGAATGTCTCCGTGGGTTGGTTTTGATGGTCGATGTGCATAATATGATTATTTAGACATGAGAAGGCTTGCCAGGAAGCGTACAAGCGGACGTTCTATCCATGCCTTTCTGAATGCCACAAATAAAATGAGGATAAAAATGTAGACACCTGCTACCAGGCCGAAAGCTCCTACGCTGCCCAAGGCTGGCTGCAAGGCGTAGGCAAGGGCGAACGACAGGTAGATGAGAGCCAACAGAAGCAGCAGGGCGAAAGCCGCTGCAATGGCGATAACGGTGAACAGGCGTACTATCTTATCTATTACATCGAGCTTCACGTATTCGCTCTGAAGCCCGATGTAATGTTTGACAACCTCTACGAGCTGTCCGATGTTGTCGATGTTTCTGTCGTTAGAAAACATGTACTCCTTATTCTGTAACGGTGCTGGCGTCCTTGATGTCGTCTACCAAGTCGTCTACTTCCTTACGTGTGAGTTTGATGTTGTGCTTCTGGCAGAAGTCGTCTACAGTTTCGGCAATCTTGTTGCGAGTGTCTGTTCCCTTCTCTGGAGCCATGAGTAAGCCGAGTGCTGCGCCTGCAATAGCGCCACCCAGGAATGCTCCGATATAACCTAATGTCTTCATAAGCTTGTTTTTAAATTAAACGATAAAAATGTATTGGGACAAATATAGTAAATGTTTTGTGACTGCAAACTGTGTCCTAGGTGATTTTTTGTTAAATACCCTGTATTCAAACGATTTAACAATCTTTATGCGGGCTAAACTTCTGATTTCGTCGGATATTTTGTAATTTCGCAAGATAATATTAGTAACGAGCAATTAAGTTTAATCGTCTAAACAATTAAGAAATATGAAGAAGTATATGGTTGCATGTGCCGGACTTTGTGTGGCATTGGCTTTTACAAGTTGTAAATCGAGTGAGAGTGCTTACAAGAAGGCTTACGAAAGGGCTAAAGCACAGGAACAGACAACGACCGAACCAGAGACAACGACTCCGACAGTGACACCCGTAACCCAGCAGCCTGTAACCCAAGCAACGGTTGTGGACAATGCTGATAATGCAGTCGTACGCCGTGAGAATTATGCTGTGGTGAGCGGTCCGGCTATCAACGGTTTTGGTGTGGTGGTTGGCTCATTCTCTTTGAAGGCTAATGCCGAAGGACTTCAGAGCACTTTGCAGTCTGCCGGTTATACTCCGTCAATCGTATTGAACAGTGAGCGCGGTATGTATCGCGTCGTAGCAACATCTTTTGCATCTAAGAGTGATGCTGTCCGTAGTCGTAACGACTTGCGTAGTAAGTACCCTGATGCGTGGTTGCTCTTTAAGAAGTAAACCATACATATATTGAGTGGGACGTATACTTGCTATAGATTACGGTAAGAAACGTACAGGGCTTGCAGTCACCGATCCGTTGCAATTGATAGCTAATGGATTGGCGACTGTTTCTACGTCTGAGCTATTCGACTATCTCCAGCAGTACATCGGGCGTGAGCCGGTGGACCGCTTGGTTATAGGCAAGCCCATGCAGACCAACGGATTGCCGAGCGAAAACATGCAGCGTGTACAGCTGTTTGTCAATCGTTGGCGCAATGCCCACCCTGAGATACCTATCGACTTTTACGACGAGCGGTTCACGTCTGTATTGGCTCATCGCGTATTGATAGAGAGTGGAGTGGGGAAGAAGGTCAGGCGGGAAAACAAAGGACTTGTAGACGAAATCAGCGCGACTATCATCTTGCAGGATTATATGTCGAGCCGTGGCCTGTAAGGCTATATAGACACAGAGATAACAAACTAAAATTAGAACGAGAAAGTGATTTTACCCATTTATACTTATGGTCAAAGTGTGCTTCGACAGGTGGCAGAAGACATTACACCTGACTATCCGGAGCTTGACCAACTGATTGCCGACATGTTTGAAACCATGACCGCTAGCGAGGGGGTGGGACTTGCTGCACCGCAAATTGGCAAGCCCATACGTCTGGCAGTGATAGATTTGGACGTGTTGAGCGACGATTTACCTGAATATAAGGATTTCAGGCGTGCTTACATCAATCCGCATATCCTGGAGATAGACGAAACCTCCGAGAAGGTAACGATGGAGGAAGGATGTCTCTCTATACCGGGAATTCATGAGGGAGTGCCGCGCTATTCGCGCATCCGCGTGAAGTGGATGGATGCCGACTTTACGGAGCATGAGGAGTGGGTAGAGGGGTATCTGGCTCGCGTTATGCAACACGAATTCGACCATTTAGACGGAAAGATGTTCGTAGACCATCTGACACCTTTCCGCAAGCAGATTATCAGCAGTAAATTGAAAGCCCTTGTCAAGGGTAAGTTTCATTGCGGTTATCGGGTAAAGGTAGCTCGCAAATAAGACCATTCTTGGTTTGCGATGATGAGGAATAGGAAACTTGTAGTCCTGATACTGTTCGTGTGGTGTACCGTTTCTATGCGTGCACAATACAATACGAACAGGCTTTTGATTTCTGCGGAAATCGCATTGGATTATCATGACTATGTAGTTGCTATTCAGCATTGCAACAATATTCTTTCAGGAAAACCCTATCTTTATCAGCCGTGGTTCTATCGGGGAGTTGCCAAGGAGTCTTTGGGCGACTATGCCGGAGCAGAAAGTGATTTCACGGAGGCTGTCAAACTGAATCCCTACATCTATCAACTCTTCAACTTTCGTGCAGAGAGCCGACTGAATCAGGAAAAGTTTCAAGATGCCATTGCAGATTTTGATGCGGCATTGAAACTGAATCCCGACCAGAAAGGGAGTTGGTTCAATCGTGCTTATGCCCGATATAGAAGCAAAGATGTAGGGAAAGCACGCGAAGATTTGGAATATGTCATGAAGCGTTGGCCCGATATGGCCAATGCCTATGGCTTGATGACAGAGACATATCTGAATGCCAATGACACGGCTACGGCTTCGCGATGGTTGGAGAAGACATTGAAGGTGAATCCGTATGATGGCAATTCGTGGTCTATCGTGGGGCGTCTGAATCTTCAACGTAAGAATTGGGCGACAGCAGAGAAGGCTTTTTCCAGTGCCATCCATTATACCCCGAACGTGGTTAACAACTATACGTATCGGGCCATGACGCGTGTCAATCTCAATAAGTTGCGTCAGGCAATGGAAGACTATGATCGTGCTATCAGCATGAATGATAATAACTTCATAGCACATTACAACCGTGGATTGCTCAGACAGACGCTTGGCGATGACAACCGTGCCATCGAAGACTTTAATTTTGTGCTTCGCTTGGAGCCTGATAACTTGTTGGCGCTGTATAATCGTGCTATCTTGTTGGACCGAACGGGAGATTATCGGGCTGCCATTAGAGATTATTCGCGCGTAATAGAGAAGTTTCCGAACTTCTGGAGCGGTCTGATGAGCCGTGCCAACTGCTATCGCCGACTGGGTATGACGGCCAAGGCAGAACAGGATGAGTTCAGAGTTCTGAAGCGACAGATGGATAAACATGTCGGTATTCAGCAGCGTTGGTCGCGCAGCAAGCTCCGTCAAGTACGCAAAATGAGCGATATTGATGTAGAGAAATACGATCAGTGGGTAGTGCAGGATGATGAGGTGACGACGCCCGAATATAAGAATGAATACCGTGGAAAAGTGCAGGATAGGAATGTGGAAGTAGAATATATGCCGATGTTCATCCTGTCGTATCTACCTTATAAAAATGGTATTAACAGCTATCAATTGGTAGACCGCGATGTAGAACGGTTCAATCAGACTGTCGGTCCTGTGTTGCCAGTATATATTTCATGTAAATCCAATGCACTGACGCAGGAAGAGTCGCGTCGCTATTTTGTGGCTATTGACAGTCTGAGTACACGTATCTCGGACGTGAAAAATCACCATCAAGTCACTACTTTGCTTTTTCAGCGTGCCGTGGCGCATGCCAGTACGCACAATTTCTCTGAAGCTCTGAACGATATCAACGATTATATCACGATGGATTCTACTTCCGTGCTGGCCTATTGGGAGCGTGGGGTGTGTCAGGCCATGATGTCTGGTTATGCCCAAGGCAATGGAAACGATTTGAAGTTGATTGTGGGTAAGTCGCTTGACGACTTGCGTAAGGCCTCTGAGATGTCTGGAAAGAAGAACGCCTTTATCATGTATAATATCGCCAATCTTCAGGCCATGCAGCGTAGCTATGGTGATGCTGCCGACACATATACGCAGGTAATCAATCTGAATCCTAGTCTTGCGGAAGCTTATTTCAATCGTGGATTGACGTATATCTTCAGTGGCAATAAGGCGAAAGGGCTTGCCGATTTGAGCAAGGCCGGTGAACTGGGTATCTATGATGCCTACAGTGTGATGAAGAAATACGCTTCGGAAAAACATTAAACTAAAGGAAATAAAAAAAGAGAAACATCGAAATGTTTCTCTTCTGTGCGCCCTTAGGGACTCGAACCCTAGACCCACTGATTAAGAGTCAGTTGCTCTACCAGCTGAGCTAAGGGCGCGTTGCTCTGCTTTGTGTGTGGTGCGCCCTTAGGGACTCGAACCCTAGACCCACTGATTAAGAGTCAGTTGCTCTACCAACTGAGCTAAGGGCGCATACTCTATCCAATGAAATGAGCATTTCTGAATAGCGAGTGCAAAGGTAATGCGTTTTTCGTTAACATGCAAATCTTTCCACTGTTTTTTGCCAAAAACAATGCGAGAATGCCTGAACGTAGACAATCTCGCATTGATTTTAGTGGATTCGGATATTTGTCATGCAACAGTGTTACTATTGCTTTGCTATCTTTTAGGGGTATTATCTCTTTAGGTTCGGATTCTTTTCAACCTCACTGCCAGGATAAGGCAGATAGTTCATATTATCATTCCAGGTTCCGGTTACAGGTACACTTTCTGTGGCTGTGAAGCCTTCGGCAACTGCAAGTGGAGCATTGCTCTTGCGATATTCAAAGTTGTCTTTCAACATGTTGAGACGGAATTCGTCGCTGCGGCGTGGAACTAGTGCCACCCAGTTTCCGGCAACTTCCCATCCATGTTCTTTGAAGGCTGCTTTGGCCAGTTGGTCGGCACTCATGGCGTCGATATTTACGCCGTCGACTTTTTTGGCAGCAGGACCATCGACAGCGCGTACACGTACTTTCTTTAAGCATTCTTTGGCCAATGTAAGGTCGCCACCACTGCGGGCAGCACTCTCTGCGTACCAAAGCATGACTTCTGGATAGCGGATGAGTTGATGCCTTGTGTCAGTACACATACCTTCATAGGGGCGTTGTGTATAGTCGTAAGGTGCTTTCACTTCGCTGCCGTTCTTGTCGGCATTGAGCGTGAAGATGGAAAACATTGGGTGGCGTTCTGGTACTATGGCTTTACCTTGGCTGTCGAGTGCCCACCAGTCTACGAGAGAACCATCCTTTTGTCTAATCTGTGGATCGTATATCGCACGTTTACGTGGACCGTCGGGGAATTCTTTCCAGAATTTAATCTCGCCCCAAGCGTCGCCCCATCCACCGAGACTTTCAAACAGGCAGCAACTTGAGAATTCAGAATCGGTAAACCAGTTTTTGGTGGGAGAGAAGTTGATTCCTAGAATGGTTTCCTTGTTGTAGTTGTTTCCGTAAGAGTATACGTTCTTCCAGTCTGAATCTATCGTTGCGTCGTATTTACCGGAATTGACCCCGTCGATTACTTCTTTGGCTTTGGCGGCAGCCTTGGCATAGTATGATTGTCCAAGATTGAGCGGTGTACCTGCCATCGACATGTATACAGCAGCCAACGTAGACTTCACGGCCTGTTGGGTGACGTAGACATCTACACCGAAGAGATGGGCTGGTTCTGATGTATAGCTAGCTGGCAGATTGAGCTTGTCGGCTGCTTCAAGGTCACTTACGATGATGTCGTAAATGCCTTTTACATCGGTCAATTCGGTCTTGCTGTAGTCGTTCTCGTTGTGTAGGTTGACGGGCAATGGACCAAAGATACGTACCAAATAGTAATAGGCATAGGCACGCCAGAAACGGGCTTGACCAACGGCGATATTGACCTTGTCGGCTGGCAGTGTCGTGTTTTCCGCAGCGTCGATAATAAGATTGGCTGCTTTGATGACATTATAGTGGAATCTCCATGAGTCGTTCACACCCTTGTTGTTGTCTGAAGCATTGAAGGCATCGATAGCTGCACATGCTTGCTTGTTAGAGCCGGGATTGGCGGTGATGTCATCTCCCTGCCACTGAGGATAGCCTGGGTTTGTGTAGTTTTGTGTGTGGTTCACTTGTTCGTAAAGCGCATAGAGACTTTGGTCAATGTCGCTTACGGTCGTGAAGAAATTACCAGGTGTACGTTGTCCTTTCGGGTCTTCGTCAAGGATATTGCCACATGATTGGAATGTTAGGGCTGATGCTGCAAGCAGGCAGCCGAGAAATATCTTATTTTTCATGTTTAATGCTGTTAGAAATTAAAGCGAATATTGAATGTAAAGGTTCTTGGATTGGGATATGCACCCATGTCGATACCATTGTCCATGTCGACATTGCTCTCTGCAAACGACATACCTGATGGGTCGGCTCCCTTATATCCTGTGATAGTGAAAAGATTTTGTGCGCTCAGGCTTAGCCTGATGTCGGCAAAACGGGTGTATTTGCGTGCAATGTTGTAGGCTATACTGATGTTTTCGCAACGGACAAAGTCGGCATTTTCAATCCACTTGCTGGAATTTCCTAAGTTGTTGTTACCTACAGCGTTGAGAGCCGGCATGGTCTTTCCTATCTCACTGATGTAGTTGGCATCGGTTACAAACTTTGAAGCACCTACCATGGAGTTCATCGCAAAGCGTACAAGGTTGAGACGCTGAGCACCGAAAGCGCTGTTGAAGAAAGCGTTGAATTCCCAGTTCTTGTAAGTAATTGTATTGTTCCAACCCATAGTGAAGTCAGGGTTAGCACAGCCTAAAACCTGACGGTCGTTGCTCTGTGGTGTTGTCGTAATGCTGCCGTCTTGCGCATAGTAGCTATCAAGGCCTTCTGTATTGAGTCCGGCCCATTTATATCCGTAGAAAGTACCGATAGGTTGGCCAACTTTAACAATAGTAGAAGGGTCTACTGTACCGGCTGAAGGTGAGTTGCCATAGAGTACCGGGTCTTCTGCTGTGAGTTTTTCAACTCTGTTCTTCAGATACGAGCCGTTGAGCGTAGTGGTCCAAGAGAAATCTTGAGTCTGGATGATATGTGCTGTGAGCGACATGTCAAAACCTTTATTGCTGATTTCTCCTGCATTAATCCAATATTGGCTTCCGCCGAGATAGTTGGCTAGTGACTTGTGCAGCAGTGCATCGGTAGTCTTTTTATTGAAATAGTCGAAGGAGAATTCAATGCGGTTATTGAGGAAACTGACGTCAAGTCCCAAGTCAAACTGCTTGCTTTTTTCCCATGTCAAGTCTGGAGTAGCCACGCCGGCAGCCCAATAGCCTGTATAGGACGAAGAAGTACCGAAGTCGAAACTTGTAGTAGCGAGGTTACCTAATGTGGCATAGACAGGAATACTTTGATTACCAATGAGTCCATAGCTGGCACGTAATTTCAGGTTGCTGATCCATTCTATTGATTCCATGAATTTTTCGTGGCTGACAGTCCATGCAGCTGCAATGGATGGGAAATATCCCCACTTCTTCTTGCTGAAACGTGAACTACCGTCGGCACGCATCGTAGCTGTCAGCATGTAGCGGTCATCGTAGTTATACATCACACGACCTACACCAGAAAGAAGCCCCCATTTACTGTATGAGTTAGAACCTGAGCGACTGGCAGCATTGTTATAGTCCCACCATCCCACGCTTTCAGAGAGCAGATTGGAACCTGACAGTCCCATCATACGCGTAGTACATTGGCTGGCTTCAAATACACCGGTAGCCGTCAGAGAGTGTTTGCCCCAGTTGCCCATGTAAGTGAGATTGTTTGTTGATTGAAGCATCATGCGCTGCATATCATTGTTACCCATACTGCTCTTGGGGTATACTGTGGCACTGGAAAAGCTATAGCCCTTTCCATCATAATAGTCAAATCCGTTGGTAGAGGTAAATGTCAGGCCGGGAAGAATGTTGAACTTCAGGTCTACACGTCCGTTGATAATGTCCGTACGATATTGGCTGGCATTTCCTGTGAGTACACCGTATGGGTTGCTCTCAATGGAGTTGTAGGGATCATGATTGAAATTGCCGGCTGTATCGCGGACTTCCATGGTAGGAGAGTAGTTCTGAGCTATCCATAGGGGATTGCCTTGTGCCATACTGAAACCTCCTCCGAGACTTTTGCCGTGGCTGTAATCAAGGTCGCCCGTCACTTCAAACCATTTATACAGTGTGGAGTGCAAGTTGATTTTTGCTTGATAGCGTTCGTGCTGTGTACTTTCTACCACACCTTTGTTTTTCAGATAACTGCCGCTGATATAGTACTGGGTTTCTGCATTACCTTTGGAAATGACAACCTTGTAATTCTGTACTACGCCTGTGCGAAGTATCATATCCATCCAGTCTACACCGGGATTAGTGCCATCAAGATAGGGTTGAAGTTCGGTTTTGTTGCTTACTTTGTTGCCGTCAAGTAAGGCCTGTGCATAATCTTTTGTTCCCATTACTTTAGGCATGTGGTAGGCATTCGATAGTCCAAGGCTGGCATCGAATGTAATAGTCTGCTGTCCTTTTTTACCTTGTTTGGTCTGGACAAGTACCACACCGTTAGATCCACGGCTTCCGTAAATGGCAGTAGACGAAGCATCTTTCAGCACTTGAATGCTCTGGATGTCTTCTGAGTTGATGCCGTCAAGTCCGCTTTCGCGCACAATGCCGTCAACCACGTAGAGTGGGTCATTGTTACGATGAATGGAGCTAGTACCTCGAACGCGTATTTTTACGCTACCACCGGGTACGCCGCTCTGTACTACATTGATACCGGTCATACGGCCTTGGAAAGCTTCGCTGATATTTTTGATGGGTTGGTCTTTGAAAGCCTTATCGTTCATGACTGCCACCGAGCCGGCCAAATCGGCTTTGCGTACACTTCCATAACCTATTACAATGACCTCATTGAGTACATTGTTGTCTTCCGTCATCGTAATCTTCCAGTCGTGACGGCTGCCCACCGGCAGTTCCTGAGTGGTAAAACCTATGTATGAGATTTGGAGTGTGTTACTGTTGTTGGCATCAATGGTGAAGTTGCCATCTATATCTGTGAGTGTGCCGGCATTACTACCCTTTATCTTGACCGTAGCCCCGACAATAGGATCTCCGTTGGCGTCAATGATAGTTCCGGTTACCTTGCGTTTTGTGGCATTACCTTGTTGTGTCTTGGCAGGCTGTACATTGCCTGTAGAGAGTACGATGGTGTTGTCTACCAGTTCATAGCTCACTCCCGAATCGGCGAACAATTCCGACAGGAGGGTTTTGAGAGCTTTGCCATTAGCAGTAACTTGTGTTGGCCGTTCTGTATTAATTTGGCTGTTGTTGAAGAAAAATTTGTAGTGTGTCTGTTTCTCTATGGCATTCATGGCCGCCTTGACAGTATGTACATTTTTGCCAAATGTCACGTTTTGGGCATGTGCAGGCATAGCCATTAATACAGACATACACCCAGAGAGTATTGTTAATTTAAGACTCCCTTGCGAAGGTGATAGATTTGAATGTTTTTTCATTTTGTTATTAGGTTTAGAATTGTTTACTGTAAAAGATTCTATAAAGAATTTGTTGCATGCGTTAGACGGTTTACCGTCCTGCATTGACACTCTATGCAGGAGTTCTCGCTTTCATGATGTTTTCTGTTTTTTTAGTTATTGTCAGTTATTAATCTCAATATATTTCTATGGTCTGCGCTTGTTTCTCTATGTCTGCATTAGGTACGTAGCGGAATTTCATGTTGGACGATATGGAAAGAATCTCAAGAATACGCTCAAGTCGTTGCCGTTTGAGTGTACCGGTGAATCTGTTATGGTATACAGAAGGATGTCTGACAATAAAATTAATGTCGAATCGTTTCGATAGGCTGCGGAGAACTGCTGTCAGTGGAGTATTACGGAAAATGAGCATTCCGTCCTTCCACGATGTGGCTACGTCGGTTTCTGTGTCAAATACGCGAGCCTGATGTTCGTTGGCCGAGTAGACAATCTGTTGTCCTGGGTGTATTCTGCGTTCGTTCCATTGTCGTGAAGGTGTCATGTAATTCAGCCCTATCGATCCTTCTACTAGTGTGGATATTACTTGGTGGGTCTCGTTGTCGATTTCCAGATTGAAATGTGTGCCATATACTTTGACATGGGCATCGTAGGGAGTTTTAACGATGAAAGGGTGTTTTTGATCTTTGCTTACATCGAAGTATGCTTCCCCTGACAGGCTTACTTGGCGTTCGTCGCCATCGAACTGTGCTGGATAAGTGAGTCGAGAATTGGAATTGAGCGTCACTTTTGTGCCATCGGGCAGCAAGGCGGTGGCTGTCATACCCGGATTGGTGGCTACAGATAGCATTTCCACAGAATGAGAACGATAATTCTGATAGAACATGACAGCAGCTGAGAGTAGCAGAGGGATAAAGAGTATGGCTGCTACGCGCTCTATTTTCCGCATGGCAGTTTCCATACGAGTCCGCCACAGTCGGTTGTTCAGCCTTTTCAAAGCCTGTTCGGTGTCGGTATGCTCGGCGATGTAGAGGTTGTCCAATGCCTGATATGCCCGGTCCATATTTTGGGCTATATGTTGGTGGTCGTCCGATTCATTGAGCCATGTTTCCACCTGTTGGACTTGCTGCTCGTCCAGTTTTCCTTCCATGTAGAGTGGAAGCAGGTATTCGATATTTGGTTTTTCAGATTCACTCATAGTCAACTGTTTGAGATTGCGGTTCTATTTATATGACAGAGCAAAAACGGATGTTCCTAAACAATAGTTCGTATTTTTTTTGTTAAAATCTATCATTTAGGTTCAAATGATTGGCATTCAACAGCCTAATGAGTTATGAAATGCAATAGGTAATGATTTAGCGACCTATCTTCAACAGTGATATACAACGCTTTGCATAACTCGAATAACCTATTGCAAAGATAAGGGTATATCGTGAGAAAAAAGAATTTTCTCCAAATTATTTTCGTAAAGCCGTCCGTTGGGGCGGCTTTTTGTTTTCGCCCCGCTTCTCAGTCTGCATATCCTCCACTTATGCCCGTGTATCATGTCGGGATCGGTTGTTCGTTGTCAGCGGCAAAGGTAGCTCCGGGCTTCTACGGACAAAAAAGGTCGGGGCGGCAAGCCGTTTAGACGACAATCTCCACACTTCCATTTCATTGCAGGTAGTATTCTCGCCGTAAAACCTTGTTTGTCCTAAGCCCTACCTTTTTACGCCACTGAAACGAAAACGACCGACCCGACGGAAAGACGCATAAAAAAATGTCGGGTATGCGAGAAGCAGGGAAAAAGAAAAAGTTGAAACTCAAACTTTTATGGAATGATAGCCTCATCATAGAGAATGTGTAAAAATATCTACTTCATCATCCTTTATCATTTCATCCATTTTAGCAAATATAGTTTTGTCAAAGATGGACGTTGGAAGTATTAGTTTCTTGATTCTATTATTACCACTGAACCAACTATTATCCCAAATATCAATACTTTCTCCTCTCACGATACTGCACAACGCTTCTTTAAAGCAAAATTTATCAACACTATCTTTTAGCATCCTTTGTAACCAAATTTGAGCAAATTCAGAATTTGGTGTTTCCATTAAACGTTTATATATCTTATTTGAAATGGATAACTTCATCTTTTCTTCTGTGTTCTTTAGTATTTTACTAATAATAGAACAGCATACAGGTATTGCTTTAGGATTATGAAGCATAATGTCAACCGTTATGCTGATAATTTGAATGGATTTTTCTTTGTCTGATATTTTCTTGTTTAATTCCGTTAATCCTCGAGCGACACTTCCAGAATTGAGGTACATAAGACTATGCTGATGAATCAATAAAAATTGCTTTTGTAGTATTATGTCGCCTTGATTAAGCTGAAACCATGATAATTTATCAGGTTTAACAGAACTTGATATGATATTTTTGTTCTCTCTCGTTTTCGAAGAGTTTAATTTTAATCCGAAAGGAACGATGATCTCCGACAATAGCCTTAAAATCACCTCTCCATCATTTGGAGCATTTACGAAAATCTTATAGTCATCTCTATATCTAAATATATTGTAGTTCTCTATTTTATTTTTACTTATTTCGACTGCGAGCAATTCATCAATATAACCTAAAATTATTTCTGCAATAAAATCCATCAAAACAGAACCTTGAGGAATTCCATTAGTTTGCCCATACTGCATATTTCTTATATGAGTGTCTATTTTATTTCCTAATAAATTCCCATCTCTTTGCTTTTTTGCAATGTCAATTGTTTCAATAGCCCATGCTATAGAATGAGTGTATAGTGAGCCATAACAATCAGCAATATCTGTATCATATGAAAATTTATAATCCAATGATTGGTTTATAGATTCCTGTTCTATGTTTTCCCACCATTGAAGTATCTGTTCCGCCTTATCTGATTGTTTGCTTCTTGCTTCTACTGGGATACTAAAACACTTTATCTTTTCGTTGCTCTGAAAATCATGGAATCTGCCCAATAATTTTTTCCAATTTGCTTCCTCTGTGATTTCTTTGACTAATAGAACATAAAGAAAAGGATGTATTATTTGTAGTGGTCGCCAAGAAAGTTTTCCATCTTTGTTTGCAAATAATATGTGGTTTACTTTTTCACAGTTTCTCAAGTTGCTTTCAGAATAAAAAGTTGAAACATCTTGTGCTTTATCTACAGCCTTACTTATTTTACCTAATAGCTTAGCAAAAGAAAAGTATTCAGGAAGATCTATATTGCAATAACTTTCGTCTTTTAGAAAGAATACCTTTGCTTCTTCATGAGACATTTCAATTATTGATTTTCGACGCATACACTCATATTGAAGTTTATTTTTAGCAAAGTTACTCATACATAATGAGAAAGGCTAAGAAAATGGCAAGAAAACGCCCCTTGTGGAGCATAAAATGTCGCAAGAGGCGTATCTGACAATCAAGAAACAAACAAGGACAAACTCCATCTTTCGCTGTTTGGCAAGTCCTTTTAGGCCTTTTCCTTAGTAGCGATAGAAAGAGATTATTCTTTGTGGGAAATCCCCCCCTAAAATCTATGCCCCATATAGCAATTTACAACAGCTACCTAAATTTCATCTCCGCCAATGTATCTTGCAGTTCTTTGGCAATATAGATGGTCTTGCGATTTTTCAGGGTGTTGCGACAGATGAAAAGCGACTCATAATCCCCCTTGTCGGACTTTCGCCTTTCTCTTCTTTGGTGTATTGAAAAATCCTTTGACATTGGCTCGTCATTTGGACGTTCCGATTCGACACTCTGCTCTTCAGATTGAGAGCGTTTTATCTCACTCTCTTTTCTTTTCATGGGAATACCTTGTGAAATAAGTTCTCGGATGGCAACGGGATCAACCTTACCGTTCTGGTTCTCTGTCATACTTTTTTAATTTTTATTGTCATTATACAATTCACTGTCCGTTTCGTTGCCGATATATTTACCGATGAAGATGAATACATCCACTATCTAAGATATGCCCGATAATGGGATTGTACCAGCAGAGGTACATCCTTTCATTCAGTTCCTTTCTGTGGAGATGTTCATTGGTGTCTATCAATACAATCGAACGATTGTATCTGCTTTCGCACATTCCCACGTTCGAATAAGGGAATCAAGGACATGTTCTTTGATATACCTCCTCACCTATATCGCTCATCGGAACGTGATGTTATCGAAGACACATACCCTCATCGACATATTCGACGGTGCAAATATATGGCTCGGTGATGCTGTAATCAGCGTGATTTCCTTTGGTGCGTACTTGTGGCTTCGATTTGGATACTTGTGGCTTCATCTCTCCTAATGGCTTTGGGGACAAGAGGTAGTAACTTTGCAGCAGGCGATAAGCCGGTATTTCATGGCTTTGAAAACATACATTTCGGGAGAATAACATATCGTTCTTCGGAACGAATTTATTTGCATCAGTGCAAATAGCAAGGTATGTCTTGCGTTACCCGAAATTATTTCGATAACTCAAAACCCTTGCTCTTGGCAGAGGGCGGAACAACTCCGAAGTCGGTGTTCTTGGATGGAAGTTTTCGTTGTCTTGACAGGCTGTTTTATCACAAATGCTCTCTAATGGAATTAGCACGTTCTGTTTCCCGAAGAGAGAATTATAAACCATTAAAATCAGAAGTAATGACAAAGAGAAATGTGGGACGACCTCCCAAGAATGAACGAGCCAGCCATTGTTGTATGGTTCGATTTACGGCCACTGAATTTGCTTGTTTCTTTACACTAATCGAGCAATCGAGGCTTCAAAATAAAGCCACTTTCATCAAGGCAAGGGTCTTTAATGAGACATTTCGGGTGATAAAGGTGGATCGTTCCCTGCTGGATTATTATCAGAAACTGACGACTTTGTACGGGCAATTCCGCAGTGTGGGAGTTAATTACAACCAGACAGTAGTTACAATGAAGAGCAACTTTAGTGAGAAGAAAGCCTTTGCCATGCTCGCAAAACTGGAGAAATTGACGCTTGAATTGGCAATAATCGGAGGTGAAATCGTGCAACTCACTCGTGAATTTCAAGAGAAATGGCAACATCGGCAACAGCCTTTTATTGTGTATTTTATTCCTCAATGAAAGAGAATCAGGCTTCCCGAAATGAGAGGAAAGCCTGATTAAGCCATTTGAATGCAGTTATCGTTTCTTGAAGTTACCACCTTTCAGGTCGCTATCCACCATACGCTTATTGAGTTTCTCACGGAGTTCATCAAGAAAATAGGTGCGGCTGTTATCTTTGCGACGCTTCATGTTCATATAGACGTTGTAGCAGTTCTTTATCTCCACTCCGAAGATTTCCGAGAGAGCATCTGCCAACTCCTCTACACCTATTTCTCCGTTGTTGATACAGTCGCAGGTGTCGAGAGCATAAAGGAGTTCAACTAAATCTGTTGCTTTGCCTGTCCAACAGAGTTTCTTGGCTGGTTTGACGGGAAAAGCAGGAAGAAGCCCCTGCATTCGCATCTTCAGTAACTTCAACTCCGTGTCAATGACAAAGAGTAGCTCCGACACATTTTTTCCCTTTCCGTCCATCAAATACACCGCTTGCAAAGTTTGTAAACGAAAACGAGTATAGCGGAGAATACGGAACAAAGAGATGGCATCGTCTTCTGCATCACATAGATCAATAATCCTCTTCATAAAGTCCTCCAATGCTTTTTGTTCTTGTTCATTTGTAGAGCAAGACAAAATTATCATCTTAAATTCTTCCGTTTGAGTAAGTCTTAGCATAATCATATCTTTTATGGTTCAACATTGCAGATTCTCTGTTGTGAGATGTGATTTATGACCTATCTCCTTATGAATTCGGACAGCAAAGAACAGTGTCATTAAAGTTGCAAAGACGTCGGCAATAGGCTGTGCATAAAGCACTCCATTTAGTTCCCAATACGATGGAAGCAGCAATATTATAGGGATAAAAAACAAACCTTGCCGTCCGATGTTTAGCAGAAGACTTTGCCTTGCTCTTCCGATTGCCATATATAGTGTGGAATACACAAATTGGAATCCGAAAGTGAAGAACATAATCGTATTGGCTCTAAGCGCAATTCTTGCTATTCTCTGCATTGTTTCGTCTTTACCGAAACAACTGACGATAGGAGAGGTAAAAATGACTATAAGAATACTCCAGAGCACACAAAACGAGGTTGTGAGTATCAGAGAACAGCACACCGCTTCCCTTAATCTTTGAAAATTGCCTGCCCCGTAGTTATAGCCTGCCATAGGTTGGAGTCCTTTTACAAATCCGAAGACCACGTTTGTTCCCAATGTGACGATTTTCAGGACGATACCCACAGCCGCAACAGCCTCTGCCCCATATTTCACAGCGGCTTTCTGCAACAAACTGATGGAAAGGGTCTGGAGCAGTTGCAAAAAGAGCATAGAGATACCAATCTTAATGATGTCTGCGTATATTCTTATCGTGGGAGCGAACAAGGCAAGAGATACTTTTATCTCTGCTTTCGTAAGGAAACGGATGTAAATAGCTGTCGTGATGATTCTTGAAAGAATAGTTGCCCATGCAGCACCTTCCACATCCCAATTGAAAGTGTAGATAAACAAGGGGTCTAATGCAACATTAACGATAGAGCCGATGATCATTGCCGACGCAGATGTCTTCGACGCACCTTGTGAAACAATGATATTGGACATGGACACATTCAATGTTCCTATGACACAACTGATGATAAAAAGCCTGCCATAGGATTCTGCCAAACTCATCATCTCCTCGTTTGCTCCCATGAAAAGTAGGATGTCCGGCAGGAACGCATTGCACATAAGGGCAATGAGAGCTGCCAATATCACAGAGGTAATCACTGAGACGGAAGCGACCTGACTTGCCTTTACAATTTGTCTTGCTCCCAACAGACGGGATATATACACTCCGCCTCCGACACCGAACATCAATCCTATCCCGAGAAACAACAGCGACAGAGGGAAAACGACCGATACGGCGGCAACAGGAAGAGTTCCCAAACGTGCAACCCAAAAAGTATCTACCACATTGTATATTGCCATAATCAGCATTGCGATGACAATAGGTATCCCCAACTTTGTTAGGGCTTTCATCATACTTCCTTCTTGCAAAATATTCACAGCGTCGTTCATCCTTATAATCCGTATCTTTTAAAGTGAATAAAGTTCACTGCAAAGGTACGGTGGGATACAGACTGTCACAATAGACGGACAATGGTAATGATAGCACTATTCGTGGTAAGTCCTTCTGAAGAGCGTGGGAGAAACGCCTGCAACCTTGGTAAACAGCCGTGTGAAGTAGGAGTAATCGTTAGAGCCTAAACTATGTGCAATCTCTTTGATGGAATCTGTAGTATAGACCAATTGACGTTTAGCCAACAAAATAATCTCGTTTTGGATATGGTGGCTCACACTTGTCCCCAGAACAGAATTTACAGCTTCATTCAGGTAGGCAACGGTAATGTTCAGCCGCCCGGCATAGAATGATGGCGAACGTTTGCTTCGGATATTGCTTTCCAACAAATCCCGAAATTCCCATACTATTTCCTTGTGTCTGGTCACTGTCCCCTGCAATTTAGATTGAGCTATCGTTGCATTTACAATGTTCTCCACGACTAACCCTACAATGACGGTGGTCAGTCGCTGAACGACTGCTTTGGCAGATAGATTTTCCATGCCACTCAGTTTGCAGTCAAGAAGTGATAATAATAGTTTCTGTTCCGATATGTCGGATAGTTGTATTTGAGGGCGACCGTATCTCTCAAGCGTTCGTTTTTCCTCCTCGTTTACCAATACAGAGTCGATAATCAGAAACGTTGCGGAAAGATTGAAAGCGTCGATGATACGGTGTACTTGTCCCGGACGGATGATGACCAGACTTTCCTTCCTGAAAGTGTATTCCTCGAAATCAATATTCAGACAGCATTGCCCACCCTCGATGAAGCCAAAGAAATAATAGTCGTCAGTATGAGAAAAGGCATATCTGTCTGAAGATGCAGATGTTTTAGATATAATCGTCTTCAGATAGACTCCAAAATCTGTGAGTTGTGAACTTCTATGGATTGGTAACTGGGGCATATCTTTCAGTTATTTCATGATTGACAATACTTTCTATCTTTTAGTCTGCCATTTTTGAAACTTGCTCATCAAGAAAAAAGCGGAGAGTAAGCTAAGCATTGTTAGGATAATCCCGACAATTGACCATAAGAACATTTGTGAAGGAGATAGAATAGATGCCTTTAGAAATTCAACAAAGGCATAGACACAATATGGCAATGTCAAGATTGTGGTAATGATAACAGGTATATATTTTCGGTATATTGCCCATTGTGCAAGATGTACTATAAGATGGACGGAATACCCTGCAAATGCAGCGAACCACCATTGATAAGCGTCTAGCCATATCGAACAGAAAGAAATAGCAGAAAACAGAATAAATTCATGAGCCGTACCAACAGCAAACGTGGCTGTTGAATAGTCAAAATGTCCCCTATGTGCAAGAAACTGCTCGAATTTCGGGAAACGCCTTTTTAATTCGTTTCTATTATTGCCAAGCCAATTCTGGAACATAATAATCTCTTCGTATTCGTGAATCATGAATACAATAGGGAGAAGTAGCACTATCGTTTCTAATTTCGTCATCTCTCATCCATTATTCTATATTGGTTTACTGTTAGGATGAAACTTTATAATCACATATAGTCCTGTAATGCTTTCTCTGTGATGCGGATTGCCCCCGCACTATGAATACGGACGACAGAATGTTGGTCATTATCAGCAAACCATTGCAATTTATCCAAATAAGGTTCTACAACTTTAGGTTTTCTCTTTCCCATCACACGAAACATCTCAGGAGTTCTATCCGCACTCTTTCAGACTCGTCTTGCATCAATTCGTAAAACAGCTTTAGCCTTTCACAGAACAACTCTGGAGCACTCGTTGCAATATTTTCACAAGCCCAAACAAATGACAGTCTTACATTATCGGCTTCATCTTCTACCATTTGCATCAGTCTGTCTAAATAAGGAAGAACTAAATTCTTATCTGCTCTACCTATCCGTCCTATTGCATTTACTGCTCGTTCCCGTAGTTTGGGATCTTTGTTTTCTAAATAGTTGGCAATTTTGCCAATGTGTTCTTGCATTCGCAAAGGATATTTTAGTCCCATTTCTCCAAGAAGCCACAAAACCTTTGCTGTTACAGCAGATGAATATTTTTCTGAAAGTCCTGTTGCAACATCATCTATCGCAAATTCCCATTTATCTTTGCTCTTTGTCCGCAATTTCAACTTATCCAAAAATTCTTTTTCGGTATTTGTCGGTTTATCCATAATTGTTATAATATCGCTTAATACCTTATTTATGCACATTACTGAATCAATAAATTATTTAAGACTTTGGTGAAATTTTCCGCTATCAACATTTCGTTAGGAATTTCAGAGAATGCTAAAGGCATTAACTCTTTCCGATAATTAGGACTAAGTTTCATCCATATTCCCTGAAAATCTTTAATCAAAGGGGAATCCTTAACAGGTTTTATACACCACCCATTAGGCTCGGAAAATTGTTGTTGGTCGTGTATAAAAAGTTCTTGGAAATCGCTCTGGAAAGCAGTTGATTGAATATAATCATAGCATTCATTATCGTTTATCAAATAATACAAATCATAGAAATGACGAATTTTCGAAGATAAGGATTTAATGGTATCAGCCTCAAATGAGAAACGAAACAATGAAACCAATTTCTCCACAGTCGTTCTCCGTTTGTCTAAAACATTGATTGAGAAAGATTTTAAATTGTATTGTTCTATTAAATCTATTCTGCCAATAGTTACAAGATACTCTGTCAGAAACGAGCTGATTTCCTTATTGATGTATGGATATGGGTTCGCATAAGTATTGATCTCGATTAGGATCTGTCCTGCTTTCATAGCGGAAGAAGTTAGTCCGACCAAGTTTGGATATTGATAAATTGCCTTGTAGAAGCGAGATCCTTTACTTGTTACATTGGGTACGACAAGTTCGTTTAGATCGGCTGACATATCCTTCGCAAGTCGTTTGATGAATGTTTTTAGTTGATTTCCAGAAAAAGAATCCGCATCAATGACAGCTACATCTATATCCTCAGAAAAGCGATTGGTTAGACGGTATGCTTTAGAGAGGGACGTTCCCCCTTTGAAAACTACTTTCTTGGCATTGATATTTTGAGACATTCTCTGTAACGCACGAGTAATCCAATAGTCTTTTTCGATAAATTCTGGTCTTATATTCAAGGTGTTTGCTGCAAAATTGAGTAGTTGGGCAAACAGAGGTTGATTTTCGTGCAGTTTCATCTTATATTCCATTTCTTTTGATTAGGCAATACTTCTTGCGGAATTGATAAATTATAAAATGTCTGGTAGTTAAGCGACGTTTGCAATATCAGAACATCTTCGTTCGGATTCAACACTTCAAGCATTGCACCCAATAATGCGATTGTCTGCGGAGTGTATTTTAAAGACAGTTTTTTTATTTTGTTGCGTTGAATTTCGCTTAACTTAGATAATAGTCCCAAGAGTTTTTTACAGTTATCCGCAGGGTTAGTGTCAGGAATATTTTTGAAGAAACGAAGGCAATCGAGTAACTGCAAAAGTGGGATATTCTCTTTTGTGATAGTATTCCATTGCTTTACAAATTTTATCCTGTAATAACCACGCTTTGTGCTTTTCTTATCTTTGATAGTTCCTATCTGCAAAATGGCAGAAACTTGTGTAGTTAATCCAAGTTCATTAAAAATTTGATATCCTGTAATATAACCAATCAGTTTGCCGTTCTCTTCCAGTAAGTCCTTTACAATCTGATAACTGTTGGGCATAAGCTCGCCAAACTCTGTCATTTTTGTTTTATAATATCGTCCTTTCGATAAACGTCTAATTTCACCAGCTTTAGTCAAGTTTTCTAACACCTTGTTTACTGATTTTTGCTTGGTAACTGCAACAGGAAAATCGCTTGCAGAAAACACGATACCATAATCTGTTTTCTCTATTTTGTTTCTTACTATTTCTGAGATATTTCCGCTCATAAATTCGTTTTTATTCCGACAAAAACACGAATATCTTTTCGCACAATTCAATCTTCATCTTTATAATACACCTTGTAAAATTTTCCACGCTCATCTTCTCCCTGTTCTACATTTTGGCGATTGCCGGCAATGACGATTTGGATTTTCTTATCCAAATTGATGACCCGTTTATAGGAACGTTGCTGCTTTTTACAAGCAGATTCGGAAATTTCGAACTGATTATCGATGACAATTTCACTTTGGTTCTCGTACTCCTGCTTATACTGATGAAATCTTTCAATCACTTCGGGTTGAGCAATTACTTCATGGGCAAAATCATTAATATCAAAAGTTCCTTTCTCTTTGAAAAAATCCAACGACTTGTTAAGCAAATCAATTTGATCTGCTTTGGAAACTTCAAATTCCTTAGGCAATTCTTTGGTTACAAAGTTTTTTGCTAACGCCATAAAATTTTGCGTATTAGCGTATTCGTCTTTTCGTTGGCGGACATGCAGGAAATCATCAATCCAGTATTGGGCTTCTACGCCCTTATTGGTATTATCAACCACAGCAACTACATATCCGTTTTCTCTGTCCTTATTGAAAATCAGGCAGCCTTTGTCCAGCTTTTTAATGTTGATACCCTTGTCGCTCTCTAAGTTGAAACTGTTGTTTTCATGCAACACCTTCAAAAAAGTATCCTTGTTCTCAGACTTGAATAGCCCTACAGCATCAAGAGTTTCTCCATCTAATATACAGTCTTTAAAATAGACAGTATAAAACTCTCCGCCTTTGATTTTAGGGTGGGTGCTTTGCTCATACAAATGTTTTGCCAGATTTATCGATTGTTCATATAGTTGCTCAGGTTCATCAAATATCTTGGATACATAGGTATAAACCTCATTCAATACCAAATCACTCTCGTGGTAGAGTTGGTAATACTCTTCGGAAGTGAATGGAGAGAGGAAATAGTTGATTAATATCTCTTGTATAGAAATTATACGATCCAAAGAAGAATTAGAATAACTTATTCCTTCATCTCTAAGTTTATTTCCTATTTTATGCAAAGCACAATTCTGTATTTTTATCTCAAATGCTGAAAACATTTTATATTCTATTAAATTGTTTAAACTTCTCTTTCTTTAATTTATTAAACTCTAGTTTTAATTCTGTTTCTAAAGCACTTTTACTTTTAACCTTATCCTTAGATTTATTGTCAATATATAGTGTTGATTTAACATTAAAAATGCCATCTTGTATGGGCTTGTTAACTAAAGCTCCAGAAAAATTCAAAATAATATAGTAGTTTCCCGAAACTCCTCTTATACAATACCTATAATTGATTGCCAATTCTTCGCTTAGAATAATCTCTTTCAAAGTATCATTCTGTAATTCTTTGATTGAATCTAAGTTCTTGCCTTTCAAAAGTGTAGTGCACTCTTTTCCTTTTTTATCAGCATATTCATCAGGAAGATTTGCTGATTCGTCAAACATGTATTTAAACGATTTGGCGTTAAAACTTTTGAAAATATCAGAAGAATCGATATTAGTAAAACTCAACAAAAAATTAGTTCGCTCTTTATTAGTAAACTCAGAAAACCTAACTTCAATACACTTATCCTCAATTTCGTTGCTTTGAATTAATTGTTCTGATAGTTGTTTAACAACTCTTTCTGCTGCTACTCTTGCTGGTTTTGAATTATATTCTTTTGTAAATTCTATTTTGTTAACATTTTTTTTGACGATTACAGTTGCAGTACTTCTCGCAATACTTACAAGAGCCTGTTTATTAGGGTTCTTTTGTTCCAAATGTATTTTGACCGTGTAACTATCGGTATCTTTTTTAGGCTTTGTTTGTTCCAAAGAAACAATATCAGCTTTCAAGCCATCTTGTAATGTATCTTGATCGATAGTTTTATTAGAGAACAACTGATTCAGTTGCTTGTTTTCGTCAACTAAGTTGTACTGCGCAGAACTAGATTCCATAGTTTTATTATCAATATTCACAAACTCAACTAATAATTCAATGTCAAGTGAACTAAAAAGCATACTTGTCATCAACTGAATTATTTTCGTTTTGTTGGCTGTTTTAAAATAAATACCTTTGCTTTGCAAGAAGATTTTTAAGTCTTCTGTCTTTACTGCATCTGAATCTAAAAATGGCTTTAAAGAATCTCCATAAGGTAAATAGTCTATGAGATGGGGTTCAATTCTCAATTGTTTTGTCTTATTGATTGTCTCATCGAAATCTTCATCTTTTAAGCTAATTATATTCGACGGTACAATTCGCAATTCGGAAGAATTGCATAAATTTAATTTTTCGATGAAGATTTTGCCTATTAAATCATTGTTACTATAACTACGGATAGTTTCATTAACCTCATTACCATATTGACCAGCGTCATAATCAGTAAAGTAAATTTTATATTCATTTGCCAAACCACTTGTTAATCGTATAAGCAGCCATATAACCTTTCGCAGCCTATCTTTACTATATGGGTCTGAACAAAAAAGTAGCACACTAATTTTATCTCTATCTTCTTTTATGATAGGCAATATCGAAGAATTAAGATATTGAGGAGGCATATAAGTATTTCTTTTCCCTATTTTATTTATTTGAGAATTATCATCCGTAATTGGGTATAGGAATTTTACTGTCAAATCATCTCTATATTTTCTTGCAGTAATTATAGAGCTAATTAAGAAATCTGCCTTTTTATTGTCAATTGCATAGTAAATAATGTTTTTATCCATTTTATTTTTCTTATAAGCATCATTTAATTTTGCAATTGCTTGATTTTGTTCCGATTCTTTCATGGATAAAAGAAATTGAATGCAATATTCAATAGAATTATCTCTGTTTATTTTCTTTTCTTTAATTAGGTGTTCTCTTACACTATGAACGCTAAAAAGACTATTTTTAATTGTGTTTGTATAGTCGGGGAAATATTCGGCATCTATATTTGCATTGATATAAACAATGTCTTTTAGATTATCTTTAAGAGGGCAATCGTAATTTCCCCAAAAATCAACCTTAAATTGTTGCTCTTTTCCTAGTTTTTCATCATAATGTGTAACCGTTTCATCAATATTCAATGAGTTCCAACCTATCAGTTTCAAAATATGTTCCATTATTACAGAACTAACGTCTTTATTACGAGGAGGTGTATCGGGAAGTAGCAATGAATAAGAACATCTTTCTAAATATCTTTCAATCCCTTGTAGAGACTCAAGCAAATTATTTTCAAACTCAGAATGCTCAACTGTTTTCCCAATTACAGATTCTTGTAATATTTGAGAATTTAATGCACGGACAAACATTTGCCCTAATTTTGGGCTAATGACATTCTTGCCTTTCCTATCAAAAAAAGAATTAATTTTTTGTATAATTACTGCTTCAAAATCTTCTATCGATAAATCCTTATTTACAACTACTACCTTGTCAATTGTGCTATTGGGTAATTTTCGCAATTTAGAATCGACATAACCAACTAAAGTTAGTTCATATTCATCAGCATTGAGACTTTTTATACTTAATTCATTAGCCCATTTTTTTGCAATTGAAAAAGAGATGACATTTTTTGAAGACTTAACCTGAACAACTTTTTTCTTCCCACCATTATAAGTCCATAATATGTCTACTTTTTCGGATTCGTCATTGGGTTCAACACAAACAGTTTCCCAATCTGTTTCAAAGGAATCTAATAAAGCAACCAATGACTGTAAAAGATACCCCTTTATAGCATATTGACCATTCATAATTCTTTCTTTTTAGATTAACATTTCCCTTTTAATTATAAACTATTTCATTATATAAGTATTTGTACTATTTTGGATGCCGTCCTTTAGGAAAGTATATTGATTTGTAATGTTTTAATTACAAACAAAATAGAACTCCTCTGCCGAACCATTACAAAGATACAATATTTCGTGTTTATGCCAAATAAAACACGAAATCTTTTTTTTGTGAGGGAGTGTCAAAAGTCAAGTTAGAGAATTTGAGCTTGTCAAAATGATAGGTTGAAGTTCTTTATAGCTTCCACGGGAGTAGCATGAGCTACGCCGTGTTAATAGGTAATAACCAATCCTTCAACCCAGTAATGGGTACGCAACTACCTATATTTTAATACTCTAAACAATTTAACCCATACAGACTTGCGGGGGTTAAGGACTATTTGTCACGGGGTAGGGTAGGCTAGCTCCGCTCACCAACCGTCGTGCTATACCTGTGGAAGCCCTATGGGTTTTCCCTATCAAAATCTAGGTCAGAAATTCTAATATTAAGTTTTGACACACCTCCGTTGTTTCATAGAATAATTTACATGAATAAAACTAATGCTTGAGTATGTGCCATTTGGTTCTAACTTTACCTCCTCTCATTGATGGAAATTTCTTGTCCCTTCTCCCCGAAAGCAGAAAGCCAACAGAATGATGACTTCCATGTCATAAAATTCCAAGAAAATTGTCCTTATGGAAAAGGTTCTTCTTTTTCCCATTCTCAAGAGAAGAGTTCTTCCCTGAATATCGCTCTGATTTGTGCGTTCACCGTGCCGGAGAATGCCCCAAGCAGGTCGGCAATTTCGCAAGCAGACATCCAAACGGGAGCAGTCGGGAGATGTACTTTTCCATTCTCTCCAATGATTATGATTTCTCTTTTCATCGTGCGTCCTCCTTTTCATTATATGGTGATACCGCTAAATTGTTCTATCTTGCTCAACTTGTCAGAAAGGGTATTCATGTCCCGGCTTTCCTTTTCGTGGGTGATTTTGGCATAGATTTGTGTCGTGCGGATATTCGTATGCCCCAGTATCTTGGAAAGCGTTTCTATGGGAACTCCGTTGGTCAGACAAATCTCCGTTGCCATGGTATGGCGACTGGTGTGCCACGTTATGTTCTTCTCTATTCCGCAAAGTCCGATGATTGTTTTGAGGTTCTTGCAGGCGGTAATGTACTGCGGAACGGGCAGGAGATAATTTTCCTTTGCCATGCCGTCATACTTTTCGATAATCCTCATTAGAATGTCCATCAACATGATGTTGGATTCCACGCCAGTCTTCTGTCGCTTGGTCATAATCCAGAGTTTCCCGTCAAAGGAGGTTTGAAGATTGTCTTTGGTCAGGTTCTTCATATCGGTGAACGACAAGCCGGTAAAGCAGCAGAATACATAAAGGTCACGCACCAGTTCCATTGACTTGCGGCGAAACTTCAAATCCATCATTTGACGTATCTCGTCCTTGGTCAGATAATCCCTTTCCGTACTCTCGGCGGAGATACTGTAGTCCACGAACGGGTCTCGAACAATCCAACCGTGATTCTGGGCAATGGTAATCATTCGGCGCAAAGGCATTATGTAAATCCATACGGTATTGTTGCAACACTGTTTTTCCGTGCGAAGGAAAATCTCAAAGTCCGTGATGAATGCGGGAGTAAGCTCTCGCAAGGCAATATCGCTCAGACGGTAGCGTGTCCTGATGAATTCTTCCAAGTGCTTATAGACCGTGCAATACTTGTCGTAAGTGGATTGGCTCCGCAAGCCTGCATCGACCTGCTTGGCAAAATCTTCATTGTGTTGGGCATAGACCGTCAGCAGTGTCTCGTGCCGTATCTCCAGACCCAAGAAAGCGTTTTTTATTTTCTCTGCTGTGACATAGTTGTCCCTTTCGGCAATCTCCTTGTATTTGGCATTGATACCCACCCGGATCTTATCCAAGAAGCGGTTGGTCTCCAATGCCACGGCACTCTTTCCCGACGCCCGGTTACTCTTGATATCCCATAGATTGGGGAGGATGTCGCATTTGCAGCTGAACTGTGCAATGGTTCCGTCGATGGTGATGCGACACATCACGGGAACGGAACCGTCTTTCTTAGGGGCGTTCTTTTTGAGGTAGAACAGAACCTTAAACGTACTTCGCATAACTCTGACTCTTTATAAGTTACAAAACTATTTATTGTCAGGTTATTCGCTGATACGCAATTCATTGTACTTTGACGGGAAAGATTCCAAGCATTCATTTTTTTGCCTTTTTCCTTTCCATTGTCCCTTAATCGGGCTATCTTTGCAGAAGATTTCAGTTGGGGGTTAGCCCATTCGTTACCGTTTTTGCCATTCCTTCCCAGTTGGATATAGGGTAATGTTTTAGTAACGCTGCTCTGTCCAAAGTTGGCAAAAGTCCGTCTTTTGGCGGTTTTTCCCCGAATGGTCAAATAATCAGAACTGACTGACTCACAAATCATTTGCTATGTCCTCTCATTTTTTGACCGTTGAGGATAGATTTTTCAGGAAAACTATTCTGATTTACTTTTCAACCTAAAACTAGTCTGTCAAAATCGGTTGTAATATGATAATTTTATGTAAGTTTGCATGGCTTAGTAATTTTAATACGGGTAGCAGAGATGAGTATTTTGTACTCTTCTGTTTCTAACAATGCCATCATAATCACATAAAGATGTCGGATACAGAACTGGATATAGCATTGCTTTCGCTTTTAAAGTCGGGAGATAAAAGAGGATTCGATACCCTTTTTCGTAAATATTATCGTCCTCTTTGTGCTTATGCTTATCGTTTTGTAAATTTTGAAGATGTCGAAGAAATTGTGCTGGATGTATTGTTGTGGATATGGCAGAATCACGATAATCTTACCATTCATACGAGTGTTCAAGCCTATCTCTATAGGGCGGTTCATCTGCGTTGTCTCTCCTGTATCGAGCAGCATACAGCTCGTGAGCGTGCTCATCAGCGCTATCAGCTTGAATTAGGCGATGTGATTGCTTCGGAGATTGATAGTTTCGAGACCCACGAACTGCTTCTGAATATCCAGAAAGCCATTAATCGACTTCCACCGAAATTTAGAGAGGCTTTTGTGATGCACCGTTTTCAGAATCATTCATATAAGGAAATAGCACAGTTATTGGATGTTTCGCCAAAAACTGTTGACTATCGTATTCAGCAGGCTCTGAAACTTTTACATGAGGATTTGAAAGATTATTTTCCCTTTGCTCTCCTTTATATTGGGATACATTCACTCTGAGGAGACTATAAACTAAAAGTCAAACCAAAACTCAAACTGCAAACTATCAAAATACGCCCAAATGCGCCCAAATTTGATGTTTTCAATAAATAAATTCTTGCTTTTTAGGTGTTTGAAACAATCTTTTCAAACGTGTAACTTGCTGATTATCAACGAAGAGCGGTAAACGGGGCTCGAACCCGCGACCTTCGGCTTGGGAAGCCAACGCTCTACCAACTGAGCTATTACCGCTTGTGAGCCGATACCCGGACTCGAACCGGGGACCTATTCATTACGAATGAATTGCTCTACCAACTGAGCCATATCGGCATCAACATGCAGATTTCATCTCTCTGTGTAGATGTGAGTGCAAAAGTAGTCTTTTTTTTTAGATTGACCAAACTTCCTGTAAACTTTTTAAGGGTTACGAGCGAAGAACAAAAAACAAGGGCTGGGCTTACTTTTGTTCTGCTATCTCTTGGTCGTATATGCGGTCAAACTGAGCTTTAAGATTCGTCTCGATGGCTATGATGTCTCGTATCGTCTTGAGATTTTTCTCGTTTGGGCTATTTCTAATCCATAGATGTATGTAGCCGTTGGCTGAGTATTTCTCTTGCATGTGCGATTTAAAGCGTTCCCACTGTGCTTCTTTGTCAAATTCCGGATGTTGCTCCAGACCGTATTGAACAGCTCTTCTGAATACGGTATCGGGTTCTAAGTCGCGATCGGCCTCTGCCACAATCTTGCCATAGATGCTTCGGGGAGCATGACTGGCACTTGCCCTATGGTCTTCCACAGCCTCTTTCATAATCTTGATTTGTTCTGTTGAGAACCATTTCTTGAGTCTGGCATCGGCCAGGAGTATTTTTCCTCCGGTGATGTGGTGGATGGCACGAGGCCCTTTCATGCCCAAGTCGTGGTAAGCTGCGATGGCATACGACATGTTGATGTCGGCTCCTACTGTCCTTGCGAGCAGCATACTGTTCTTGATGACACGATTGACATGGCCCAGGCCATGACTCCTTCCGAACTCATTATAGCGTGGGAGAATGTTTTTTTCGACAAACTCCATCAATTCTAAATCTACATTGGCTATGACCATATTATAATATAAGGAGACTTATGGAGGTTAACATACCATATATAAACATATTGCGAGCTGTCTGTCCCAAAATGAGGTTGAGCGCCTTGCCACGGTTGATTTCCTTCATTTTGCGCCATGTGCGTGTGTGCAGAATGAGATAGACGGCCGGTAAGGTTGCTGTAAATAGGTGGGCATTGAGCATTAGCAATACGACGATGTTCAGTCCCACGGCTATCCATCCACATGCCAGATAGAGCCATTCGGTATTTGTTTCGCCAATCATGGTGACCAATGTATGCTTCCCGGCAGCCATGTCGTTTTTCCTGTCGCGGTAGTTGTTTACCAGCAATAGGGTGTCGATGACCAGTCCGCAAGCTATTGAGGCTATGAATACCGGCCACGCGATGTCGGTCGTTATCAGGTAGTAGGTGCAGCACACTGGCACGATACCAAAGAAGACAAGCACCAGCACGTCGCCCATGCCGATGTAAGAGAGCTTCGTGGTGTATAGAAAACAGAAAGCTACGCATAGCAATCCCACGATAACCATCTCTGTTCCGCCATACCAAATGAGCGGCAGACCTGTTATACACGCTATGAACGTCGTCACTATCAAGCCTTTCTTCATGGCTTGGGGAGTTATCCATCCCTGCGCACAGGCCCTTCGTGGGCCTAGTCGGGCATCGTCGTCGTTGCCTCTGATGAAGTCGAAGTAGTCGTTGATGAAGTTGGCGTCAATCTGCATGATGAATGCGAAGAGCAGACAGAGAACGGCTGGTACAATCCTGAATGTGCCATGCCTTAGTTGCGTGGCTGCCAAGGCTATGGCCACCATAATAGGCACTGCCGCACCTGTCAAGGTCTTCGGACGCGATGCCAGCATCCAGGCTTTGCCCGAGTTTGTCTTGATTTCGCTTTGTACTTCCATAAAAAACGATTCCAGCAGTTTTGATTAATTGAAGAAATTCCAACTTAGGCCGAACCTCAAAAGTCGCCCGTTTAGTGGGTGATGAGGGGTCAGGAAGTAGTTTTTCGTGCCGCTTCCGGCATTCACATGACTATACATCACGAAGAATCTGGTATGTTTCAAGTGGAAATTGGCATATACGTTCACAATAGGGTAGTTGCCTGTTTTCACCCGGCTGTCCTCGCCCGTGGTGCTGGTATTTGTCTGTACGGTATATTGTCCAAGTGCCGGACTGTATTCGGGCGCATAGTAAGCTGTGAAGTAGCGTGCATCTGCTCCGAAATCGCACTTCAACACGCGGGCAATCTTGAATCTCAGGTAGAGGTTGGTGTAGGCATTCAGTGTCGGCACGGGTAGCACGTCGTTGTTGCTAGACTTCTGATAAGTGATGACACTTTCCCAATTTATAGGGCCGAAAGTGAAATCCTGGCTCAGCTCTGCGGTAAAGAGCGTGACAGCGCCACTATGTTGCTTCACTGCGACAGTATTGGCCGTGCGTGTGTTTTCGCCTGCGGTGTAGCTCTGGGCAAAGTAAGTATGGTTCTTGATATTGTCGGCAGCCACGCGTAAGTGCGTCCGAGTTTTCCTGAGCCATAGCGAGCCTTGCAACCTTGTATGGAGTATTTTGCTCATGTCGTCATTGTCCCACCAGAAATGTCGGGCATGATAATGGCGATAATAAAAGGTAGGATTGGTGCGGTGGAAGAATCCCGATGCTGCCAACTGAACCGTGTCTCCCAGCAATTTGATGTTCAGGTCGGCCGTGGCATCCAACTTTAATTGTCCGGCATCCTTACCGGCCAGCCACGTCTCAAGTACGGCATTGTAGTGCAGCATTTTCCCCTGTGCCTTGTTCAGTTGCGCTCCCACGCTGATGGTCTGTTCGTTGTAAGTGTCCACACCGTCGGCCGAGGGGAGGGTGAAGTGGCGTATGTCGCTCGTCAGAAATCCTTTCAGTCCGGCTTTGGCATATTTGTTGAATCCTTCCAACAGCGATATGGCAAAGGTATTCTTCAGCTGGTAGTGCCGTGTCAGGTCGTAGATGGAGTCGCCTTCCAGTTTCTCCAGTGCCTTGTACGTGTTGGCGTAGAAGTTTTCGGGGGTCTCGTAAGCCTGATAGATGCGACGGGCATAGTCGAATTGCAAGGTGTGGATGAAGCTCGTTACAGGCACGTATTCGTTTTTCAGCCATGTAGTATCCTCCTTAGCCTTGTCGGCAGCCGCTATCAGGCTGTCTGCCTGCTGCTTGCCGTTCACTCTGATTCGTCCGCCATCTTGTGCGCCTGCTACAGGCTCGTCGCCCACCACTTGCGCATCATCCGGACGGCCGGCAAAGGTCGCCGGCTCTTTTTCGTCCTCGTTTCTTCTTCGTTGCGGCTCGTCAGGCAGTCCTTCTTTCTCCCTGGTCTTCCTTAAGTCCTGCTCTTTCTTCGACTCTATAGCAAACTTTCTTGCCTTGATTTCCTCTTCGCTCATGCGTACCTTGCGGTTGAAGCCCAGGTTATATCGTTGCGATAAGAAGATGTGGTGATTGTCGTTTCGGTTCCAGTTTTTGGACAGGATAGTCGGAATCTCGTCGGTGGAATAGCTGTCTGTATAGCTCTCCGGGTGTCTGATGTAGTTGTCGTTGGCAATACCTCCGTTTTCAGCCACCTTCTGATGGTTGGTCGATAGCAGCAGATGGGCCTGATAGCGGTCGGCTATGTAACTGCCATACATGCTGTAGTTAAAGTGCGATGTACTTTGAGATGTATAGAAACCGCGTCCGTATAGATAGTCGAAATTAAATCCTACACCCAATTTCTTACCGGCATTCACACCGAATTGTGCTGTAAAATGGTCCTCGCCATTTACCTTTCCACCAGCCGTATTGTAGCTTAGGTTGGTGAAAGGGGAGAGCGTATTGGTGAATTTGAATTTATCTACAGGCTTCACGAAGAAGTCGTAGGGCGCTGTGAAGATAAATTGCCCTGCTTCCGGGCGGTCTATAAATACGCGATGGATGCGTGGCGCACCCAGGTTTCCGGTCGTGCTGTACTCTCCCCTCAGTCCAGTCGTGAAGATGGTGTTCATATACATATGGGAGAGCGTGTCCATTTGGGTGGGCTGCACGTCGCCGAATCGCGAATCCACAGTCCATACCTTGATACCCTTGGGAATCTCTTTATGACTTCCAAGGCTATCAGCCTGATTATTCTTGTTTCTTCTGCTGATGTTGCCGCTCTGGTCTATCTGGTTAAATTCGTTGTCGTCAAACTGTGCCAGGGCTGTTCCCGCAAGGCACAATAGACAGAGCGTGATGAATGCTTTTCTCATTTATGGAACATTCGTAATGCGACCTCTATGAATTTAATCACTACTCCCGCTATCATGATGGTGATGGCAATGCTTTTCTGCATTGTGAAGACATACATGCAGACACCTGCGATGGCCAATACCATGAAGCAGATGTTCAGAATGTTTCTCAACTTGAATAGCGAATCCCTAGTGTCGATACGCTCCATGCGGTGCTTGGGTCTGACAGCTATCTGTTCTTCCGTCGCCTGTTCCTTATTATCCTGTGACATACTTATCTTTCCTTATCGTAGTGCTTCAGCCAATGCTGCAAATATCTCATTCTTGCGGTCGATAGTTCCTCTTCTGAACTTTCCTGTCAGTTTGACGAGCTTTGTGCCGGCTTTGTTGAGACACTTCTTGTCTGTAATCAAGTCTTCAGCCGACGATTTGAAGCCTGTCGGACGGTCAGTCTCATACGCATAGCTCAGGCGTTCCATGGTGATGTGGGCGCGTCCTTCGTCGCATTTGACCAGTAGCAGATAGTTGAACTCGGTCCTGTCTATTGACAGGAAGCTGCTGTTGAAGACCATCCATTCCTTGAATTTACCTGCAATCACGTTCTCCTCTTCGTTGACAAGTGCCATGCGG
Organism: Prevotella mikamonis; assembly: GCF_055381405.1. Lineage (NCBI taxonomy): Bacteria > Pseudomonadati > Bacteroidota > Bacteroidia > Bacteroidales > Prevotellaceae > Prevotella > Prevotella mikamonis. The sequence goes on along the minus strand of NZ_AP035785.1, from coordinate 1,366,511 downwards.
CTGTCCATTTGGCCGTCTTGTGTCATCAGTTCCTGTATTTTGGCGTACAGCAATTGATAGATTTCCTGGGCCGTTTTGCCGTTCGCTTCTATCTCTGTTTCAAACACTACCTTGCCCTCAACTTCGGGTACAGCACCTGCCAGATAGTCTTGTGCCAATGCCTGTTGCCCAGTTGCTGCCGCTTCTTTTTTCTTCTCGGCAGCCTTGACAGGGGCTTTAGGTACTATCCATCCCTTCTTCACGTCGCCGGTAGACTTCTTCATCGTACCGTCATTGGTGGTTTTAGTAGCTGTGTTTTCTATCTTTGTAGCCGGAACTACAGTCTTCTTGGCAGGCGTCAGGGGCGTGGCCGGTATTGTTTGTGCAGGGGTGGGCGTGGCACTCTCACCCTTTATCTTGGCCAACTTCTTTTGCAGCTTGGCTGCTTTCTTAGCTTCCTTGATGGCTTGCTTGGCTATCTTTTGGGCCTCTTTGGCCTGTTCCAGTTGCTGTTTGGCGTTTTCTACGACGGTTTGTGCTTGTATGCCCAATGACAGACACAGCATCAATGCAGTGAAAATCTTTCTCATGTGCTGACGTTTTAAACTAGTAATAATAGGCAAAGTTAGTAAAAAAGATGAGAAATGAGAATATAAAGAAAATGGAATGGTGTAACTTGACAATTATTAACGGTTTACTGCAGGGCCTTGGCAGTGTTGCTGTTTGGCCTTTGCAGTATTGCTGAATGGGCTTTGCAGAGGTGCTGCCGAGGCTTTGCAGTAAACTCATGGTGAAAGACCGGTGGGGCAGAAGTGGCAGTCCGATTATGTTAAAAACTCTCAAACACCATGCTGTTGGTCACTTTTTATACCGTAATATGCCGAAAATCCATAAAAAAGTAATACTTTTGCACCGCTTTACAACACAAGGAGAGATGCTCGAGTGGTTGAAGAGGCACGCCTGGAAAGCGTGTAAACCCCTAAAGGGTTTCGTAGGTTCGAATCCTATTCTCTCCGCAGTTGAAGCATGATAATTAATATATGATGTAATTATCGCTTCCTTTCCAGTTTTGTTTCTCGTGTTTGTCAGAACGTCTGGCTGTCTGTTTTTCTTTCCCGGATTTATTGTTGCAGTTGGCATACTTGCCATATTTGCGTCTGTAAGCATGCGCCTGACATGCCGAATGGCTTGTAATCGCCCTGTTCGTCGGGCTGCCCGATAGGATATAAAGGTTTTGTACGAGCTGTCGGAATATCGTGTAAATCTGTGAAAAATACAATTTTAGACTTTATTTGTACGATTTTGCACTATACATATAAACCGATATATATATATTTGCAGCGATAAAACTTGATGAAATAACACTAACCTAAATAGTTTATAGTCTATGGATTTTTTGATAACAAATTCATTCCTACGACGGGTTTGCCTTGGTTCTGTCATGGCTTTTCCGTCTGTTACGGTGTTGGCAGGGGGAAATATTCCTACCTTCAATGCCTCAGTCATTCAGTCTCCTTTACAGAAGACCGTTACGGTCAAGGGTGTCTTGACCGATGAATCCGGACCGATGATAGGTGCTACTATCATGGAAAAGGGAACATCCAATGGTGTCATCTCCGATTTGGATGGTAAGTTTTCTATTCGTGTATCCTCGCCCGATGCCGTCTTGGTGATTTCCAATGTGGGCTATCTCACCAAGGAAGTGAAGGTGGGTGGACGCGAGCATATCAACATCAAGCTGGAAGAAGACCGCAAGACATTGGATGAGGTCGTAGTAGTGGGTTATGGCACACAGAAGAAAGTGAACATGACGGGTTCGGTCTCAGCTGTCAACGTGGCCGAGATGGCCAAGAGTCGTCCCATCACCAATGTATCTCAGGCACTGGCTGGTGTAGCTGCCGGTGTGTCGGTCATGTCGAACAACAACCAGCCGGGTAACGACAATGCCTCCATTCTGGTGCGTGGTCAGGGTACGTTGAACAGTTCTGCACCTCTTATTATTATTGATGGAACGGAAGCCGGAATCAATACCGTGAATCCACAGGATATAGAATCGGTATCCGTGTTGAAAGATGCGGCCTCTTCTGCCATCTATGGTTCGAGGGCAGCCAATGGTGTCATCCTGATTACCACGAAATCCGGTAAGCGCGGTAAAATCTCTGTCGATTACAACGGCTATGTGTCTTTCGAATCTATCCGCAAGACATTGACCCCAGTATCGAACTATGCCGACTACATGGGAATCATCAATGAAGGTTACAAGAACAGTAAGAAGGCAGAGCCTTTTACGCAGGATGTCATTGATGCTTGGCGAAACGATGCCGGTAAGAATCCGTTGCAGTATCCTAATACCAACTGGATTGATGAGACATTCAAGACAGCTGCTGCTACCAATCATGCCATTTCCGTTTCCGGCGGTTCTGAGAAGATTCGCTTCTACGGTTCGTTCGGCTATTTGAATAATCCGGGTGTCATGTACAATGCCGGCTTCAAGAAGTACAGCGGACGTCTGAATCTGGATGTCGATGTGGCTAAATGGCTGAATATCGGTATGCACATGAACGGCTATGTATCTGACATGGAGCCGGGCAATAACGAGATAGACAATGTCTTTACCTATACATCTGCCACCACTCCGGGTATGGTGTTCCGTGCGCCCGATGGTCGTTTCGGTGCTATGAACAATGAGCAAGACGCTGCTCAAAGTGCTGCCAACAACCCCTTGATACGTGCTTTCAAGTGGGCCGGAAATAACAGGAAGAACAATTTCCATCCTCGTTTCACAGCAACTTTGAAGCCTCTGAGCGGCTTATCTCTGGCACTCAGCTACTCGTACGAGCTGCTCGACCAGGAGATTTCTCGCAAGCCTGTCTTGCTGGAAGGATGGAATTTCCAGACAGAGCAGATTACTTCTACCACTAAGACGCGGTATTCTTATTATAATTCCGATGGCAAGACAGAGCGTTATTTCAACGATGCTGTGTTGCGTTATGAGAACAAACTGTTCAAGAATCAGTTAGCTTTCAATGTGATGTTGGGTGCTAGCCAAGAGCTATATAGAAACAAGAGCTTCCATGTTTCCAAACAGGATTTGATAGATTTGAACATGGATGCACTGGATGGAGCGACCGGTCAGGCCAGTGCCGGAGGTAATAAGACGGAGTGGGCGATGCGCTCTTACTTCAGCCGCCTGAACTTAAACTGGCAAGACAAGTACCTCTTTGAGTTCAACTTGCGTGCCGATGGCTCTTCTCGTTTCCAGTCCAACAAGCGTTGGGGATACTTCCCATCGGCTTCTGCTGCATGGCGTATTGACCAGGAAAAGTTCATGGAAGCAGCTTCCAACAGTTATTTGAGCAACTTGAAACTGCGTGTTTCATACGGTTCGTTGGGTAATAACTCTGTAGGCAACTACGATTCACAGGCGCTCTATACGAGTGATGCCGGTGCTTACAACTACGTATTGGGCAATTCTATGGTTACAGGTATGGCGATGGCAGCATTGGCCAATCCGCTCTTGACATGGGAAACCACAAAGGTTTTCGATATCGGTCTCGACTTTGGCTTCTTCAATAACAGGCTTACCGGTACTATCGATTACTTCAATAAGCGCACCACCGACATCTTGATTAATCTGCCTGCTCCCCATGTTCACGGTATTACATCTCTGCCTAAGACCAATAGTGCCATCGTTACGAATAAGGGTATGGAGTTTACATTGGGTTGGCAAGACCGTATCAGCGACTTTACATACGGCATTACGGGTAACCTCACCTATGTCACCAACAATGTCGATAAGTTTAAAGGTACTGATAAGGGAGGCCAGTCTATCAGCGATGCCAACCTTATCTGGGAGGGTCACAGCATCAATTCGCAGTATCTGTTGCGCGTAGACCGTCTGTTGCAGACCGACGAAGACATGAAATTGGTTCAGCAGATGATAGACAACGCACCGAAAGATGCCAATGGCAAGAAGATGAATCCGTTTGCGGCATTCGGAACACCCGAAAAGGGAGACTTGCTGTATAAGGATGTGAACGGTGACGGTATTATTGATAACCAGGATAAGGAAATCGTCAGCGATGGTCCGAATCCGAAGTTCCTTTTCGGTCTGAACCTGAATGCAGCTTGGAAGGGATTTGATTTCTCTGCCTTGATTCAGGGTTCTATGGGTGCAAAGATGTTCTGGCAGCACGATGCCTACAATACTCCTAACGTGCGTATCGGTTATCAGCTGAACAGTGATGTGGTCAATGGCCGTTGGACAGAGGGCCGTACGGATGCCACCTATCCACGCCTGTTGGAGTATCAGGACCGTCGCAACGTCCAGACGAGCGACTTCTTCCTTGAGAACAAGAGCTTTGTCAAGATTCGCAATATCCAGTTGGGATACACCATTAATCAGAAGTTGACCAGAAAGATTGGTCTCGAACGTCTGCGCTTCTATGGCAGTTTGGAGAACTTCTTTACTTTCACAGACTACAGAGGATTCGATCCTGAGGTGAGCGGAATGGCTTATCCTTCTATGAAACAAGCCGTAGTCGGTATCAACTTATCATTCTAATAAATACTATGAACATGAAAAAGATATATTCTATTATACTGGGTCTGCCCCTTATCCTGACGTTGTCGGGATGCTACGACCTTGAGCGTGTACCGGCAGACCAAATGAGTGCTTCTACATTCTATCAGAATGAAGAGCAGACAAAAGAAGCCATGATGGCTGTATATAGCAACATGCAGAACGACCATGCTTTTGGAATGCAGTTTGCGATGGACGGACTGGGTGGTATAGCTATGGGCTATGGTGTGTATTCGTATCAGAATTTCCAGGTAGGCACATACGATGTGAACAACAGTTGGATTCTCAACAAGTGGACATACTTGTTCGAAGGCGTGGCCAGAGCCAACAATGTGTTGCAGAATGCAGAGAAAGCTAAGATGTCGGACGACTTGAAGAAGCAGTATAAAGCAGAGGCCAAGTTCATGCGTGCATTGTATTACTTTACGCTGATGGACTTCTTTGGCGAAGTGCCTATCTACGATGAGACCGTCGTTATTACCGACAGTTATGCCGATATGAAGAAACCACGCAACTCAATGGATGAGGTAAGGACGTTCATCTTGAATGATTTGACCGAAGCTTCTACCGTGTTGCCTGAGAAGTGGGGTAAGTCTGATGCCGGACGTGCTACCAAATATGCAGCTACTGCCTTGATGGGTAAGGTGTATCTCTACAAGAAAGACTACAAGAATGCAGCTGCCAACTTTAAAAAAGTCATCGACAGTAAGCAGTTTGAACTGTACAACGACTATGCCGGACTCTTCAAACCGGGTGGCGACGAAAGCTCTGAAATGATTTTTGCCATCCAGAATATGGGCGGTGTAGGTACCGATCATGGTATGCCGATGTGCTTCTATATGGGTTCTCGCGAAACGTTCGGAAGCTGTTGGAACAACGTCATGGTTTCGCCGTATTTCGTAGATAGCTATGAATACAAGGACGGCAAGCCCTTCAACTGGGACGACTGGTTCCCCGGAATCCAGACCGATGACAAGAAGAAGGTGGCTACATTCAGGGCTACATTGAAGAATGGTAAGGTGACGAAATATCCTGCCGGCAAGGCCAAACTGCTTGAAATGTACGACAAGCGCGACCCCCGTATGATGGCTACAGTCATCATGCCATACACACGCTACGCCGGTTGGTATGCCAATGCACCAGAAGACTGTGAGTTTATTATTGCTACCGGTATTACCAGTGGTAACGGCTATATCCGTCCGAACCAGAACTACGAAACCTATCTGTGGCGTAAGTTTGTACCCGAAGGTAATATGGGCGGAGCTATCAACAACCGCCAGCACACGCCTATCAACTTCCCGTTGATTCGCTATGCCGATGTACTGCTGATGATGGCCGAATGTGAAAACGAACTCGGCCATCTGGACGAGGCTGTGAAACTCATCAATCAGGTGCGCAGTCGTGAGAGTGTTAAGATGCCCGGTATCAATAGCGGACCGGCTTACTTGGAGGCAAAGACCAAGGAAGATGTGTTCAAGCGTATTCGCCATGAGCGTGCCGTAGAGTTTGCCGGCGAGGGTTTGAGCTTCAGCGATATGAAGCGTTGGAAGTTGCTTGAGGAACTGGACGGTCGTAAGGAGAACGACATCACAGGTAAGTATCGTTACACACGTTCTGCCAAATCGCGCGATTATCTGTGGCCGATACCCGGAACAGAGATTGAAAAGAATCCGGACTTGAAGCAGAATCCAGGTTGGTAAGATTATGTGAGTTCGACGAATTAAAAGAGTGCAAGCTGTGTATCAATGTGTAGGAATAATTGATACACAGCTTCCTTGGAAACCTGCAATAACCACCCGACGCTCCGAGCGTTTTACTATAAATTATTGAAATATCTGTGTCTTGAAAGATTTATCAGGATGATGTTCTCTAATAGGGTATGTTGCCGTCAAAAGAATAAAAAAACTTGCAGAATTCATCTACCATAAAGAAAAATTCTGTAACTTTGTTTTCGGTGAGCATAGCAATGATTTTTTATAATGCTTTGATAATTAATATATTAAAGTTGAAATAGAATCTGATTATTCACCAAATTTTGTAGATACTTATAATTCGTCGAACTCACATTAAGATATGAATATGAAAAATAGAAATCTATTGCAAAGCCGAGTCAGCATTGCTGCCAAGGCTTTGCAGCATTGTTGCCGAGGCTTTGCAGCAAAACTGCAAGGCCTTTGCAGTTTTGTGTTGTTGGGCATGTTGCTGTGCCATCAGATTCCCGTGTTGGCACAACGAAGTTATCGGCCGTTGAATGAGAAGTGGATGTTCCGCTTCTCTCATCAAGTGCAACGGGGTTCGGAGGTGCAGGTTGACCTCCCCCATACGTGGAATGCCGTCGACGCTTTGAGTGGTAAGGCAGACTACAAGCGTGGCATCGGCAACTATACCAAGAAGTTTTTTGTTCCCAACGAGTGGAGTGGCAAGCGTCTGTTCATTCGTTTTGAAGGAGCTAACAGCGTGGCCCATGTCTTTGTCAACGGCAAGTTCTTGGGCGAGCATCGCGGCGGCTACACTGCCTTTATCTTTGAGTTGACCGATAAGGTGGACTACGGAAAGGAGAATACTGTGCTGGTGCGTGTGAATAATGCCGAGGATTTGAGTGTGATGCCACTGGTGGGCGACTTCAATTTCTATGGCGGTATCTATCGTGCCGTATCTCTGTTGTTGACCGATAAGACCTGTATATCGCCCTTGGACCATGCGTCTTCGGGGGTGTATCTCCAGCAGGAGTTGGTAGATGGAGCATCGGCCAAGGTCAATGCACGCATCGTTCTTTCTAATGCCACTCCTGAAACGAGTAAGGTTCAGGTGAGGCTGACGGTCTCTGATGGGACAAAAGAGCTGTTGCGAGAGACGAAGGCGGTAGATATTGCTGCCCGAACCGATTTGCAATCGCTTGATATTCCCTTCACAATCAGCAAACCGCACCTGTGGAATGGTTGTGCCGATCCATTTATGTATCGTGTCCGTGTATCGCTTTGGAACGGGCAGCGAAAGCTCGATGAAGTAGAGCAGCCACTGGGTCTTCGCAGTTATCGTTTCGATGCCGACCGAGGTTTCTTCCTCAATGGGGTTCATCTGGCCTTGCATGGAGTATGTCGCCATCAGGAGCGGGCGGTCGTAGGCAATGTATTGACGCCCCAGCATATTGAGGAAGATGTGGCCATCATGCGCGAGATGGGAGTCAATGCGGTGCGCTTGGCCCATTATCCACAGTCTGCTTATACCTATGACATGATGGATAAGACGGGTATTCTGGCGTGGGCAGAGATTCCTTTCGTAGGGCCTGGTGGGTATGCCGACAAGGGCTTTGTAGATACAAAGGCGTTCCGAGAGAATGGAAAGCAGCAGTTACGCGAGATGATTCGGCAGCATTATAATCATCCCAGTATCTTTGTGTGGGGACTGTTCAATGAGTTGAAATACGACGGTGATAACCCCGTAGAGTATGTCAAAGAACTGAATGCCTTGGCTCATCAGGAAGACCATACGCGCCCTACGACCTGTGCCAGCAATCAAGATGGCAATATGAATTTAATCACCGACGTGATGGCGTGGAACCGCTACGACGGCTGGTATGGTGCTACTCCCAAGTCGCTGGCCACTTATCTGGACAAGATGCACGCTGCTTATCCGAAACTATGTATCGGTATCAGCGAGTATGGAGCAGGTGCAAGCATCTTTCAGCAGCAAGACTCGTTGAAGCAACCTGTGCCTACAGGCATGTGGCATCCGGAAAACTGGCAGACCTATTACCACATGGCCAACTGGGATATTTTGTCGCATCGCCCCTATGTATGGGGCACGTTCGTGTGGAATATGTTTGACTTCGGAGCGGCGCATCGTACTGAGGGCGACCGAGTAGGAATCAACGATAAGGGCTTGGTGACCCACGATCGCAAGACAAAGAAGGATTCTTACTTCTTCTACAAGGCCAACTGGAATCCACAGCCAATGGTCTATATCGCCGAACGTCGTGCTGTTGAGCGTACACGGCAGCAGACTGTGGTCACGGTCTTCTCTAATTGTAAGTCGGTAACGTTGCTTGTCAATGGTAAAAAGATAGCCACGCAGCACCCCGATTCCATGAATGTATGTAAGTTCGAGGTAACCTTGCAGAGCGGCAGTAATACCCTGCAAGCTGTTGGGACAGCCAAGAAACAGCAATTATCTGATACTTGTGAATGGTTTCTTAATTTATAAATAAGTAATGAATAATAAGACAAACAGTATATTATGTGGTCTGATGCTGGCGCCGTACACTTTGTGTGCAGCCAGTCAGGCCGACAATCGCCCAAATGTAATCTATGTATTTCCCGACCAGTTGCGCAACTGCGCATTGAATTTCTGGTCGCAACAGGGGTTCAGAGAATCCGTCAACTTCAAAGCCGACCCTACGCATACGCCGCGTATCGACAGATTTGCACGTGAATCGGTGGTGCTGACATCGGCTCAGAGCAACTTCCCCTTGAGCAGTCCTCATCGTGGCAGTCTGCTCACTGGTATGTATCCGAACCGCAGCGGCGTGTCACTTAATTGTAATTCCAACCGTCCGAACAGCTATATTCGTGAGTCGACCACCTGTATAGGCGACGTGTTCAGCCGTAATGGCTACGACTGTGCCTATATCGGGAAACTGCATACCGACCGCCCGGAGAAGAATGATCCGGCCCGCCCCGGCCACTATGTGCAGGATATAGACCCCGTGTGGGATGCTTTCACGCCTGCCAACCGCCGGCATGGATTTAACTATTGGTATTCATACGGTACGTTCGATGAACACAAGAATCCTCATTATTGGGACAACAATGGGGTGAAGCACCAGCCACATGAGTGGTCGCCCATACACGAGGCCAAGGTGGCTGCGGACTATATCCGTAATCAGGCCAACGTGAGGGACACGAAGAAACCCTTCTTCATGATGGTGGCGATGAACCCACCGCACAGTCCTTACCGCTCGCTGAACGACTGTATGCCCGAAGATTATGCGCTCTATGCCGACAAACCGATAGATAGTCTGCTCATTCGTCCGAATGTAAACCTCCAGATGGGTAAGGTGAAATCGGCTGCCTATTACTTTGCTTCGGTGTCGGGAGTAGACCGTGCGTTCGGTATGATACTCGATGCTTTGAAGGAAGCCGGACTGGATAAGAATACCATTGTCATTTTCTCGTCTGACCACGGGGAGACAATGTGCAGTCAGAACACCGATGACCCCAAGAACTCGCCCTATACAGAGTCGATGAATATTCCGTTTATCGTGCGTTATCCAGGGCACATCACGCCACGTGTAGACCCGTTGCTCATGTCTACGCCCGATATTATGCCGACTGTATTGGGACTGGCCGGACTCGGACAGGATATTCCTTCTACAGTGCAGGGGCGTGATTATTCGGCGTTGCTGAGCCAAGAGAATATCAAGGCGAAGCGTCCGGATGCCGCGCTCTATATACAGAATGTGAATGGGGAGAAAGACGCTGCGGGTAAGACGATAGACTATTTCCCATCGGCAAGAGGCATCAAGACGGCACAGTATACCATGGCCATCTTCATCAATAAGAAGTACAAGGTGACACAGACTTTGCTCTTCGACGACCAGAAAGACCCTTATCAGCAGCATAATTTGGATATAAATACACATAAGGCAGTGTATAAAAAGCTGTTTAAGCGCATGTCGCAATTACTGAAAGAAGTCGACGACCCTTGGTATTCGAAAGGAATCGTCAGGAAACTGAGAAGATAATGACAGGTTTACAGTAGACTCAAAAACGATTGATAAGCGTAGCCCGGCTGCCCATGGATGGCGGTCGGGCTTTTTGATATAGTCGTGTTGGAGGCAAGATACAAAAAGAAAGGCTGACTCTACATCACGTAGAATCAGCCTTATAATACAATACCTAATCTTAATGAAACCTTATAAAAGGATTATGGTTGTTTGCCGATGTAAGCTAGAATACCACCATCTACATACAGAATGTGACCGTTGACAAAGTCACTGGCATTCGATGCCAGGAAAACAGCAGGTCCCATGATGTCTTCGGGAGTTCCCCAGCGCGCAGCGGGAGTCTTGCTGATGATGAAACTGTCGAAAGGATGACGGCTTCCATCGGCCTGGCGCTCGCGTAGGGGTGCTGTCTGTTGGGTAGCGATATATCCTGGTCCGATGCCGTTACATTGGATATTATGCTCTCCAAACTCTGAACAGATGTTACGAGTGAGCATCTTCAAACCACCCTTGGCAGCTGCATAGGCCGATACGGTCTCGCGGCCAAGTTCGCTCATCATCGAACAAATATTGATAATCTTGCCTGCACCCTTCTTCTTCATGCCAGGAATGACGGCCTTGCTCACGATGAATGGCGCATTGAGGTCGATGTCTACCACCTGGCGGAAGTCTTCTACCGACATCTCTTCCATCGGTATGCGCTTGATGATACCGGCATTGTTGACGAGAATATCAATCGTTCCAAGCTCGCATTCGATGTCGGCTACGAGTTTTTTTACTTGTTCTTCGTCGGTCACGTCGGCTATATATCCTTTTACTTCGATGCCCTTGGCAGCGTAATCGGCCAGTGCACGATCCAGATGTTCTTGACTGCGACAGTTGAAAGCTATCTTAGCTCCTGCCTTATAGAAAGCCTCGGCAATGGCGAAGCCTATTCCATAGGCTGCTCCGGTGACCAAAGCTACCTTCCCCTCAAGAGAGAAGTTTTTTGAGAATGTGTCCATATAATGATTGATTGTTGGATTTTAAGTTGTTAATCGTACTTTTATTTCAAATCAGTCATCTTCACTACCTGCATGTCGCCGTAGTCAAGATTTTCGCCTGCCATGCCCCAGATAAAGCTGTAGCTGCTTGTTCCGGCTGCACAGTGGATACTCCATTGCGGAGAGATGACAGCCTGCTCGTTGCTCATCCACATCGGGCGGGTTTCCTGAGGTTCACCCATGAGGTGACAAATCATCTGGTCTTGGGGTACTTGGAAATACAAGTAAGTCTCCATACGACGCAAGTGAGTGTGGGCCGGCATGGTGTTCCAGACCGAACCTGTCTTCAGTTCTGTGAGTCCCATTTGCAACTGACAGGTGCGAACGCCGGCTACTCCGTCGATAATCAATTGGTTGATGACACGGTCGTTTGAACCTGCCAGCGAACCAGCCTTGATAATCTTAGCCTCTTTCAAAGTCACCTTGCGCACAGGAAAAGCTGTGTGAGCAGGAGCGCTGTTGATGTAAAACTTGGCTGGCGAAGCGGCATCCTTGGAAGTGAGAACCACTTCTTTTACGCCACGGCCAATATACAAAGCCTCTTTGAAGCCGAGTTGATAGGCTTTTCCGTCGACAGTGACTGTGCCTTCACCGCCGATATTGATGATTCCCATCTCGCGGTTGTCGAGGAAGTGCTGTGTATGGAGCGGTTGGATAGATTCCAGTTTCAGTGGAGCTGCTACGGGTTCAGCCCCTCCAATGAGGAATCTGTCGTACATGGAGTACACCCAATTCACTTCACCAGGTGCAAAAACCTTCTGTATGAGAAATTCCTTGCGCAACCGTTGGGTGTCGTATTGCTTGGCATCCTCAGGGTGGTGGGCATATCTCACTTCATAGTGGGTGTAACTATTTTGCGCCATCATTGCGATAGCTGTGAATGCGAATGTAAGTAATAAGAATGTTTTCTTCATGCTTCTATGTCGTTTTAATGGGTTTAACCGAGTGAATTCTTCTCCTCTTGCAAGATTCTGCGTCTGTTGATGAGCATCAAGGCAATAGCCAGAACTACCAGCAGTGCTGGCCCTATATAGGATAGGTAACAGGTAAGTTTATAGATGCACCATCCTAGTAGAGACGAAGCAAAGTCGAGAGCACCGCCTGCAAAGCCATCGGGAATCTTGGCTGCTGCGTCTTGTGTGGCTGCATATACGGCGTTGGCTGCTACGGTGAAGTCGGCTGCCATGTCGGTAACGAAATACAGACCGACGGTAAGTGCCACCAATCCGATGATGAAGGTCTTGACAACATTGCCTTTGGTAATGGGCAGAACCAGTGGAAAGAGGTAGAACATGCCAGCTAATGAAGCCAACGGGAGGAATTGGTTGCCCGGCAAGATGACGGCGAGGAAGAGTACGGTAGGGATGAGCAGCAAGCTCACAACGAGGGTTGTGGGATGTCCGATGACCAGTGCCGGACTCATACCGATGTTCACTTGTCGACCGTTGAACTTCTTCTCTACAAGCGTCTTTGTCTTTTCCGAGATAGGCAACAGACCGTCTATGAACAGGCGAGTGATGCGGGGAATCAATTCCATGACAGCTCCCATGATGATACCAAGTGTCAGAATTCCCTTGATGTCGGCCTGTGCAAGGTAGCCGATAAGGATTCCGACGATAACTCCGAGTACAAGTGGTTCGCCCAATACGCCAAACTTCTTCTTCAATCCTTCGGCATCTATATCGAGACGGCTGAAGCCTGGTATCTTGTCTAGGAGTTTGTTCACAATCAAGGCGAAGGGAACGAAACTCTGGCAGAAAGGTTGTGGAATGGAGATACCATCGAGGTTGCCATAGTATTTCTGGAAACTATTGGCTGTGAGATCGGCCATCACCATAGTGATGATATAGCAGATGATGGCAGCAAAGTAGCCCCACAACAGGCTTTCGCCCATGACAAAATAGACCACTGCACCTATAAAGGCAAAGTGCCAGTAGTTCCACAGGTCGATATTGACAGTACGGGTGGTCTTGGTGAGCAGCATCAGGAGATTGACACCGAGACACACCGGAATGACGAGTGCGCCTACTGCGGTGTTGTAAGCAACACTGGCTGCTGCCGGCCAACCCATATCGAAGACTCCTAATTGGAGATTGTAGATATTGGCAATCGACTTGAGTGGTTGTTCAAAATTACTGGTGAGCAGACCGGTTACTATACCAAGACCGACAAAACCGACGCCAACATAGAGGCCGGATTGAAGGGATTTGCCCGGTCGCAAACCGATGCAGATACCTATTATCGTGAAGAGAATAGGCATCATGACGCTTGCGCCCAGGCTGATGATATAGCTAGAGATTTGTTCAATGATCATGTTAGCTTATACTTGAAGATTATTTCTTGATGAATTTCTTTCCCTGCTTAATATAAACACCTTTGGGAAGTTTGTTGAAGTCTGTTCCTACAAACTGGCCATTGAGGTTGTAGATACGCTCAGGATGCTTAACACCGGAAGTTTGTATTGCTGCGATGCCGGTGGTAGGCTTCTTTACTTCTACGCTTAATAGGATGCTAGGTTTGTCTATAGAACTAATGAGTACATAACCATCTACTTTAGAAATACCCTTGTTTGTTGTGTTAACGGCTTCTGTAGATTCAAAACCTTTTATGATTTCAAGGTCTTGTGATGTAAGTCCGCGGCCTTCTTTACCACCGGGGCGACTTACAACGATAACCGTATCGCCTTTGGCTACATTAGGAATTACGAAGAAAGCCCCATCCACACGAAAGAATATACCATTTCCTTTGTTATTTTTGTAGATGCGGAAGGCTTTCTTGTTATTGCCATGGAAACGTCCATTTTTTGTATTGACAAGTCCAAATCTCAGCCCCTTAGTCATTTCGAGTTCCATACCATTGGCTTGGATTATAGAAGAATAAAGTGCAGCAGAGTCTCTGTTGGTAAAGTATGGACTGTAATCTTTACCTTCCTTGGAATAGCGTCCTACATAGATGCCTTTACCACTGGTACTGGTGTTGTAATAATAGTCGTTTTCTAACGTCCAGTCTGCGTCAAGATTGCTGATGTCAGTGTCTGATAACTTGAGGAAATCCCATTTCTGTTGAGCTACACTGGTCATGCAGACTGTGAATAATACTAATGTCAATAGGTAAAATCGTTTCATAATAGATGTGTTTAATGGTTGATAAATTGATAATAAATAGTTTTCAAATGATGTATTTTATTGTTTTGTAATGGTGAAATTGTATTTCCCCTTGTTGGCAATCTTTTTGGCTTTCAGTGTCACTCTGATGATTTCGTTGCCCCAAACATTAGAGAGACGTTTGTCGGTGATGCTGACCGTTTGCAGTGAGGGGATGAACATATTGGCATCGTAGTGCAGACAAGCCTTCTGTTCTTTTACCAGTATATTTACTTGTCCGGCTTTGGAAATGTCTACTTGTCCCCAAGTCATGAAGTTGATTTCATTGGCTACAATAGCACCGGAAAGCTCGAAAGCGTCGGTGATAGTCATCTTGTCTTTGAGAAGTCTGTACGAACGGTTCCATGTCTTCACCTGTGCCGTTGCAGGATAAGCCTTGGCAATGTCTACACTGAACTGCATTTGCTTTGCATTGAAAGTCGTATTGGTAGCCTTGTATTGCGCCCCTTCATGTTCCGGAATACCATTAATCAAAGGAAGATTGTGGTAGTTGCTTTGCATGGTCCAGATATTATAGCGCTCATTGCTGAAAGTCTGCTTGGTATAAGTACCCACACCGGCATCAATAAAGATAGGTGTAGAGTTGATATACAGTGAGAATGTACCCACGTCGTTGTGGTTATGACTCTCATTATTGAAGCCGCCTTTCATGGCTAGAAACATCTTGCTCTTATTTGTCATGTAACAGAATTCGGTCTCTGGATACCATGTATAGGCAGGATGATTGAGAGTACCTTGGGTAGCTTTCAGCTCTTCTTTGATAGCAAGCGTAGCCAACATGCGATAGACATCTGTGCCAGCAGACAGGTATCGGCCTTGTTCTTCGGTCTTCGCGCTTCTCTTATCAAGATAGGCTGCGAAGTTTTTCATGAGTTGGCTGTCTGTACCTTTACCGTAACGGAAGACTACGGGGATGAAGGCTAAGTCGGCTTTAGCAGATGCGTCGGCAAAGTTGACAACGTAGTCGTTGCCTACATAGCTGCGGACGATGTATTCGCCCATGTTGCGAACCATCGGGTCGCGCATCACATCTACTCTTCCTCCGGTACTCATTCGGAGTAACTCGATGTAATCGAAGAACTTTCCGGGTGCATGTCCCCAATAAGACGGGCCTTCTTCGCATGCTCCGTCTTGCTTGATGTAGTTGAGATATTTGTCTACCGATTCAATCGTCAGATACACGGCGTTGGCCAGTTTGTCGAGGTCGTTCTCTATCAGCATGTAGCTTTGGAGTACGTTGAAGTTGCACCAGGGAGTCCAGTTGTTGAGCAAACTGCCTTTCTGGTAGTTACGCGCCATCCACCACAGGTTGTTATTGTGGATGAATGGGAGTAATTGGCGCTGTACAATCTCGCGCTTGAGACGCGGAGACAGCGTCTTGTTGACCTTATCAAACTCTTCGTGGAAGAAATAATAGATCCACGACATCATAGCTCCAACCTCGCCACTCCCAAGGTCTATAATCTCTTCATGGATGGATGGGAGAGAGGAGTGAGATTTCTGTAGGCTGTTTAGATGAGCGGAAAGTACCCACGATGCCTTTTCACAGGTGAAGTAGACACCATTGATGAGTTGTGGGATGAAGCGTCCTTTACCCTCGGCAAGTTCGGCCATCATCAGAGCGGAGATTGCAGAATTGTTACTACTGTTGGGTTCTTGCATGATATTGCGGTTGCCGGTCTTGCTATATTCCAGGTAGTCGGTAGCCTTAATTACCCGCCATTGATAATCAAGATAGCGTGTACCACGTTTGATGGCAGCTTCCTTGGATGCACCGAACAGTTTGTCCCATCCGCTTCTATCGCTGTAGGCAGGATAGGAAACCCATTTCTGGTTCATGACAAGTGCATCTTTCAAAGTCTCTTTGGAGACCTGATGCCCCAGCAAATTCCTTTCAGTATAAGCCCTGCCCGATACACTACATAGTAGTATCAAGGCCAGAAGCGAATATTTTATGATGTTTTGCATGTTGATAGTTGTTGGAAAGATTGGGTATATAGGTGTGTACCTACATGTTAGTTGATTCGTACCTTCTTACCGTCAATGATATAGAATCCTTGGGGAAGTTGGTCGACGTCCATATCCAGTTTTTCACCTTTCAATGTATAGATGCCTTTATCCAGTCCTTCTGCAGGTCTGAAGATTTGTGGAGACTCTATACCTGTGGTAATCTGTTGCATCCACTCGTTCTTCTTGCCTAAACGGCGCTCTAGCTGAGCTAGATAGAGCGATTTAGGATTGACTGCTGTCCCATAGCTTTCATTGCATTTCATTTGGCTTTCGGCAAAGTTGATGAGGTGTCCGTGGAATCCAACGACCATTGGAGGCATCACTTTAACCCATACATTACCAGAGTTCCACCAGTTATAGGTGCCGAATGGTACTGTCTGGGTGGGTTTTGATTTGAAGTTCCAAATCAGCAAGTCGTCCAGATGGTTGGGGAGCTGGTTTCTGTCTCCACCCATTCTTCTGGGCATAAATCCACCTGTGCATACGTCGATGAGGGTAGCGCGAGGCTGTGTAGCGTGGCTTTCAAAGCATGCGTCCAGTCCCCAGTCGCAATTCCAGATAACGCATCCGATGCTGTGCTTGGATACGCCACAGGCATGATATTGGCCCAAGCCGTCGTAGCGTGTCTTGTAATCTTGCTCTACATAGTAGCCGTCAGAGTGGTCGTACACGTTTCCGATGAATGCACGTGTGCTGTTTGCAGCGCGTACGGCGGAGTGTCCACGGTTGCCGGATATTTCAATTTCGTATGCACTTGTATTGGCACAATGCTCGAATGTGAGTGCTTCGCTGATGCTCTGGAAGCCGACCCGGCGTACCCAAGAGTCGGTCAGACGCATGAGTAGGAGAGGCTTGTAAGCACCGTCATCCTCCCAAGTACGATGATGGACGAAATCGTTGCAGGCGTGTCCTACAAAAGTCAGGTCTTCTATACCCACTTCTTCATAGTGTGGATATTCTTGTAGTCGCCATCCCCAAGACTCTTTTACCTCGTGCATAATGGGTTCTTTGAAGGTGACAACGTTACCTTTAACAGATTCAACGACATGATATTCGTCCACTTGCACACCATTGTTGATAAGGTCGGTCATCGTATGTTCAATGGTGCAGTTTTGTAATTCTTCAGTAATGACATCGTCTCTATAGTTCTGTACTTTGAGCCATACCCATTGGCCAGGTTTTACCTGACTGGCATCTTGAATAGTAATAGAATGTGAACCTTTCTTAGAATCGGCGGTAATAAGGCCATATACCTTTAAATCGGTTTCTTTTTTACCATTATGTTTAATCTGCAACATAATGGGGGAACTATACAATGCTTTAGTCTTTGGCAGATTGGGAGTCTTCATCTCTAGGAAGGTTTTGTCTTTACCGTCACCTTGGATAACAAAGTGTCCCATGTTTACAACAATAGGCTCTGACTGTTGCATACCAGCTTTCATGATATTATCATCGTCATCATGGAGAATATAATTTCCTTCAGGGAAGTAGATGATGGCTTTGGCTTTGGCTTTCTTGCCAATTTTGGTAATGAGATCCTTGAATGCTTGACGATCGGACTTGCCATCATTGGGGATTAACCCATATTTAGTAACATTATATTCAGTATATCCAGAGGCTTTGAGTTCTGCAATTGTAGGGGGAACTTTCTCTCCATGTTTATATCCAGCATAGGAGTAGTCCAGAATAGCACTGTTTGTAGGGTCTGCATTGAATTCCGTCCAATAGTGGTTGTCACCCTGTGCATAGGCTATAAGCGACATACCTAGTCCGATGAAGATAGATAATTTGTGTTTCAATGAATGGTGATACATATTAAATAGATTATAAGTTTATACTCATGTTATTTTTTTGTAGCTTCTACTTTTCGACTTAAAGCCTCCAAGAAGTAGTAATCGGCATAGTTGAGAGGAACGTCGATTTCGTTGTTATGGGGAATACTACCTACAGAGTGCATCAGTAGGAAACAGCCGTTCTCTCCCAAAGCAGAGCGATATGCCGGTTTAGACATGTTTTTCAACATCTTGTCAGCAATCTTCATGTAGCCCTTGTTTGGTGCATATTGTTCCAGTTCGTAGAGTGCTGAGGCTATACAGGCTGCGGCAGAAACATCCCGCGGTTCGTTAGGAATCTCAGGGGCATTATAATCCCAGTAAGGTATGAGGTCTTTCGGCATGTGCTTATCGTGCAACACAAAGTCGAGTACACGTTCTGCCAAGTCAAGATAACGTTTGTTTTTTGTGTAGCGATAGCATACGGTGAAGCCGTAAATGGCCCATGCCTGTCCACGCGACCATGCTGATTCGTCGGCATATCCCTGTGCTGTGACGCGTCGGCGCACCTTGCCAGTGTTGTCGTCATAGTCGACAACATGGTAGCAGCTGGCATTCTTGCGGAAGTGATTCTTCAATGTTGTGTTGGCATGTGCTACTGCTACATTCCAGAAAGTAGAGTCGCCCGACAGCTTGGTAGCCTCGAACAGTAGCTCCAGATTCATCATATTGTCGATGATAACGGGGCATTTCCAGCCACGTTGGGCTTGCCATCCGCGGTCTACATTCCATGATTGGATGATTCCTGCCTTGGGTCTGAATCTGGTACAAAGCGATTTTGCCGTCTGTACAATGACGTCTTTATATTCTTGATGTCCTCCGAGACGATAGCCATTGAGATAGCTGGAGCCAATCATGAAGCCCACATCATGATGCCATGTCAAGTATTTAATGGAGTCGAGAATCAATGTATATTGCTCTGCATGTTTCTTCCAGCTCTCTTTATTGGTCAGATTATACAGATACCACATGCTGCCTGCCGGGAATCCGGAACACCAATCATCGGTAGGAATATACACGACTTGCTGTTTGGAATAATTGTATGTCTTTGGTAGAGCGAGAGGTTTAACCTTTGAAATGTTGTCTACCATCAGTCCATATTGTTTGTCGGCAAACTGGATATTTTTTTTTATCCACGTGCTGTTTGCTCCCTCTGCAAAAGCCGAGAGCGAGAAAAAAACTGTCAGTCCAAGTGATAGTAATTTTTGCATGGTTGATTAACTATTTATTGTTTGATGAATTCTAAATCATAGCTTGTACCATCTTGCGTTTCTATCAGAATCGTAGTGGTGTCTTGTTGTATCGTTGTCTTGACGTTGGGCAACAGATTTTGAAGTTTCCATTTGCCTTTTATATTCAGCGTTACGGGAACTGTCTGGCTCTTGTTTCCTGTCCACGAGCGTGAATAAATACTGCGTTCTACCCATTTCCCCTGTTCGTCGTAGCGCTCGTCGCTTTGGCCACGGTATAAAGCGAGGTCGGGCTGGGCGATAGTAAGCGTCAGGCGAGAGGCTGTCGGTACATAGGCCATCAGCAGACAGGCGGTATCTACACGGCGAACCAAATCTCCAGGAAGTGGGGTAGTGGTTGCTTTCCAAATAACGTATGAATCTGTGTGATTCGCTTTCGAGCGGATAATATGTGCAATGCTATCTTGTTTGAGCACCTCATAAGTGGGGGCTTTGGCAAAAGTTTCTAGCTGCTTCTGCGTTGTGTTAGGCAATATTGCATATTGATATTTTGCATTTTGCGGTGCTTTTCCGTGTTCTATAACAAGCGACACCCAGTCTCCTTTGCTCTCTTCATCGGTGTCCTCGGTGCGTGATAGCTGTGGGAAGTTCTTTCGTAAGATAGCACCATTGGGACAATAATATCCTGTTGATAAAGCGTCAAGACACACATTGCCTGATAGCGAGGTCCGATTCCAATAATCATGTTGTGCAGATGAGCTTACTGCTTGCTGCAAAATGGTGGTTTCGGTGGGATACTCTGCAACCTTGTTTTTAATGTCTGAACCCAGGCAGACAATCGTCCCATCTATGAAGTGGAAGGACTTGTGCGCCCAAAGCGAGCCGTTATATTTCTCGTTCTCATGCAGAATCATTCCAAAATTTCCATTTCGACCTAGCTGTGACAATCCTCCGGCAAAGCTTTGGTCTGAGAGTAACATCTCTTCCAGACCTGAGAATGTATCTACATTATATATTCGGGCTTTCAGTAAATGGAATGGTAAGACGGTTGCTGTCGTTCCTGGAATATGCGACCAGTCAAATCCTGCTTGTTGCCATCCGCTTGTTAGTGGTGTCACATCGCCTTCTTGACTTGTCAGGAGTTGCAGACTTCCATGAGCCAAATAGCGTCCATAGAGATTTTCTTTGTTGTAATGCTCGGCTGCCCAAAGGTATCTGGAATGGCCTACGGCTACTGCCGACCATTCTCCTCTGCGATGAATGGAAGCACAGGCGTATGGCATTGCCAGATTACCCTGTGGAGCTTGTTCCGCCTTCAAGCCTTGTGCTTGCAGCGTCTTCCATATCTGCTTCTCTAGATATGATTTTTTTGGCAGAGCCAATCTTAGATAGGCAGCAGCCATTGTTGTGTCAATCTCACTGCCGTTTTCCGGGCATCCAGTCATAGCCATGAGTGCATAGTGCAGTGGAATCAGTTCTCCCAATCCGTCAGGATGCCGTCCCGACATCGCCAAGGGGAAGTGTCGTTTGTTGCAATACATCCGCATGGCCAACAGGGCTTTGCGAATTGTTCGATGTGCTTCTACTCCTATTCTGAATGATGTCTGTCTTAATACGTAGGCCATTTGGGTGATTCCAGTCAGTCCGCCGATGGCGTATGCAGGGTAATGATGACAGTGATGATAGGCACTTCCGTCTATTTTCAAGGCGTCTTTCAGTCCGTCGGCCGGTCGACAGCCGTTGTCTATCCATCGGCTGAACGCCTGTAATCGTCCCACTTTCTCCTGCCCATCTTCCATTAACAATATGCTTGCCATGCAACCGATAGCTTCCGTGTTGAACGTATCCATATCAGCACCATTTTCTGTAGGCACGTCATAAAGCGAATTTGTCTGGGCATACCACAGCAAAGTCTGCTCAGCTTCATGCGAACGGCCACTCTCTCTGAGTACCTCTCTCATGAGGTAATAAGCCGGGAACATCTGGCGCAAGCTGTATCCGTAGTGGTGTATGTTTCCCCAACAGCTTCCATATACGACACCTTGATCGGTAATATGGTCGTACAGGTTCAAGAACATATCCTTCAGTTCGCCTTTGTCTGTTGCCGAAGTGGCATGGTGGTAAGCCGTTGCCACCTGATTCATCAGCTTGAAATAGTTACCCATTTCTACACCGGCTTTGATAAATAGATTTTTGTCCCATTGAGGGAGCAGGCGTTCATAGGCTTCGGCATGTCTTACAAAGAAGACAGGTGTGCCTGTCACATAGCCGTTTTTCCGTTCAATGTGATATTTCTGATATTGCTTTCGCATATTCTCCATAGTTTTGGGAGTTAGTTTTCCGGGACTATAGATAATATCCATGAAACGCTTTTCCATCATCTTAATGTCACTCACATGAGAAGGTGTGAGGGCAGGGAATGGAGTTTGGGGCTTCTTGAGCGAATTATTGTATATCTGCAACCAGTGGTTTCTGGTCTCTTTATTGACAAATGGTACTTGTATATCGGCTGTTTGTTGGCGGGCGTCAACCTTTGTAGCCAATATCATGTGGTCGAAATATAGATTGCCGGCAGCCTTCGGTGCTTCCACGCGCAATTGGTTCATACCCACTTGGGGTGTTCCTTCCATGTCGCGCTCATAGCATACCCATACGCCACGCCATCCCTTGTAATTGATATTCATGGGGAAAGAACAGCACGGCTTGCCATTTTTGAGGAAAGAAAAACGAATCTGTGCATCCAGTGGTTTCTCATTATACACCCACACGATAAATGCGGAAAGGTAGGTGTCTTTACCTGTCGCATCCTTAGGCTCAAATTCTATATCTTTGGATAGTGTGAGAATGCCGTTGGCTTTAAAATTCCAGTGTATGGAATTTGCCCCATGCTTGAAGTGCTTGGATGAAATGTCAATCTTCGATTTCGAGGTCTGAATATCGTTGAGGGCTTTCGTGTCTTCGAATGACAATAGCTGTCTCAACTCCATAGGCTGTGCTGTAGCCGGTATGGAACTGATAACAAGTGCCCACAAGATAATTAGACTGCGAATCATTGTCTGACGATGTTTAGGTACGAATACTCAATCGCGAGTGATTGTCAATACTCGTATTTCGTTACGTAAAGATTAATGGTTAACGCAAATTTAAATCTAAATTCACGCGTATCAAAATATATCTGTGACGAAAAAGTACAAAAAGAGTCAGAATTAATACAAGTGCCTAATTATCAGTGTCTTCTGTTCTGTACTTTGATGGCATGATGTGGTAGAAGTCTTTGAAACATTTACAGAAATAGCGGGCAGAAGAAAAGCCATTCTTGTCGCTTACTTCTGCTATCGTGAGGTCGGGTTTTGCTTTCAACATACTGGCGGCTTTTTTCAATCGGTAACTCTGGATGAAGCTCATCGGCGTATCAGATGTGAGGCTCTTCCACTTGTTGAATAGTGCTGTTCTTGACATACCTATCTCGCGTGCAAACTTGTCTACGTTGAAGTTCGGGTCGGCATAGTTCTCTTCTATCAGCTTGAGCGCACGTTCCAGCAGCTTCTTGTCTATCTCGTTGGTGGCCAGCATATCGGGTTGTTGTTCTGCCGATTTGGAGAAACGCTGCTGCAACATCCTACGGTTATTGATCAGATTGTTGCATCGTGCCAGCAGAATACTGGCCACGAAGGGCTTGGTGATATAGTCGTCGGCACCTATCTTCAGGCTTTCTACTTGGTTGTCTACGGATGTACGGGCTGTTAGAAGCACCACGGGAATATGGCATATCTCCGGATTACGCTTGATAGAGCGACATAATTCCGTGCCAAGCATCTTCGGCATCACCAGGTCTGTCAATACAATATCGGGCAACGCCTCTTTGACAGCTGCCAGTCCTTGTTCGCCATCTTGTGCTGTCAGCACTTTGTAGTATGGGCGAAACAGGTCTTGAAGCATGGTGAGAAGTGTCTCGTTGTCTTCCACGATAAGGATGGTGGCAGTTTCTTCTTTCCGCTCTTCTGTCTTTTCTTCTTCCGTGTCGGGCATCAGCACAGTGTCCACAGGGAGCGTTTGTACCATGAGCTGTTGCTGTCCGGTAATCTCTCCTTTTGGAATCTTGATGATAAAAGATGTTCCATTGGTGGCGTTGCTCGTCACATGTATCTCACCCTGATGTAATTCCACGATGCCTTTTACCAGTGCCAAGCCGATACCGGTGCCTAGTTCGCGCGATGATAATTCCAGCTGTTCCACCTGATAGAAGCGGTCGAAGATTTTTTCTATTTGCTCTGCTGGGATAGGATTGCCGGGATTATTTACCAATAAAGTGAAAGTCCTCTCGTCGGCCGACAGTACGATAGACACATCTCCACCCTGTGGAGTATGCTTGATGGCATTAGCCAGAAGGTTGTTGATGACCTTTTTCATTTGCAGCAAGTCGAGTTTGGCAATGATATGTTCTGCGTCGCATTGCAGTTTCACCTCTATCCCTTTGGCCACTCCGTATTCGCGGTAGATGAGGAAGGTCTCATATACCAGCGAAGTCAGGTCCAGTTCTATGGGATGTATCACCATCTTGCCTTGCTCTTGCTTTCTGAAGTCGAGCAGTTCGGATATGAAGTCTCTCAGTTGCATACTGCTCTTGTGTATGCTGAGTAGCTTCGAGTACACCCGTGGATTGAATGTATCCATCCCCAGCATACTTTCCGATAGTCCTATAATGACTGTCAACGGATTTCGGATTTCGTGCGAGATGTTTGTAAAGAATCGCAGTTTCGACTGATTCATCTCTTCGATGTCCGACGCCCGTTTGCGTTCGTATTTCAACGAGGCATACAGATTGACGCGCTCCAGATAGTTGCTGGTGAAATACCATATGATGAAACCGAGTATGAACGGGTAAGCCAGATAGGCCCACCACGTTTTATACCACGGCGGCAGAATGCGAATCTCCAGTTTGGTAGCTTGTATTTCCGGTCTCGACGACTTGCAGATGAGGGTATATGTACCTGGATTCAAGTTGGTGAAGCTCACTACCGACTGTCCCTCGTGCAGTTCGTTCCATGTCTTGGAGTAGCCCTCCAGCTGATAGACCAGCCGTGCACGGTTATCTTCTATATGATTGGAATTGGCTATCTCTATAGCAAACATCTTCACGTTGTTCTTCAGTACCAGCTTAGATGTGTATTCCAATGCTTGTTCCAGTAGTCCTGTTTCGTCTTGTGGATTCACTTCTTTACCGTTGACGAAGAGTTTGCCAAACTGTATATTGTATTTCTTTGAGATATTGTGTAGCTGTTTCTCGTTGAAAAACAGCATGCCGTTGACACCGCCTAGGAACACTTGTCCGTCTTTACTCATGTAGAGTGCCCGCTCGTTGACGGCCGACAATGGGAAACCGTTGTTCCTGCCGAAGTTCTGAAAATGTTTTTCCTTGAGGTTGAATTCGGAGTAGCCTTGATTGGTGATGACCAGCATTTTATTGTCAGATACCGACGATTCGCAGATAGAATAGACGCAGTCGCTCGCCAGTCCATTCTTATTGGCATCGTAGTTTTCAAAGCTGTTGGTCTGTGGTATATATCTGTCTATGCCCGTACCCGATGTGCATATCCATATATTTCCTCGGCGGTCAGTATAAATCTTGTTGATGTTGTTACTGCTTAGCGAATGGCGGTTGTGTTCGTTGTGCCGATACCAGTATAGCTTCTGTCTCTTCATGTCGTAGCAGAACACGCCGTCTCGCTCTGTTCCTATCCAGAGTTGCTGCTTCCTGTCTATCGTTATACAGGGAATAACCGATATGTATTTGCTGAATTTGTTTCGCCTTAATAGCTGTTGGCATTTACCTGTTTCCGGGGTAAATAGGCAGACTCCGTTTTGAGTGGCCAATATCAGTTTGCTGCCATAGGGTACAATGTCTCTCACAATGTTCGAGGGGAGCGAATGGGGGTCGCCGTCCCGTCGGCTGTAGTTGGTTATCTTGCCCGATTTCAAGTCCATTCTGTTGAGGCCTCCCAAGTGAGTTCCTATCCACAGACATTGTCTTTTCTTGTCGTAGTATATGGACTTGAGGTTGTTGTGCGTGATGATGTTAGGAGTAGAGGGGAGCGAGAACCATTTGATTTGTCCCGTGTTTCTGTCATACATGTTCAGTCCGCCCCCTTCTGTACAAATCCACAGATGTTTCTGATCGTCTTCCGTCATGCTTCCAACGATGGGACTGCTTAGTCCCTCGGCAGGGCTTTTACCCTGTCTGAAATAATTGTATATTTCAAATTCCGGATTGAAATAGTTCACTCCGCCGAAGTAAGTTCCCATCCAGAGTGTGCCCTGTGAATCCTTGGCAATGCTCCAGATAGAGGCATTGCTCAGGCTTCCGGCTTTACCGTCGGCACTGTAGAGTTGGAATGCACCGCTCTGTTTATCCAGTCGTTGCAATCCTCTGAAAGTTCCAAGCCATATATAGCCAAGATTGTCTTGGCAGAATGTACGTACGAAATTGCTCTGTAAGCCGATATGGTCTTCGGCCCTGACATTTCGAACTCGTCCGTCGACACTCATTCTATACATTCCGTCGGCCCAGCTCCCTATCCATGTTTCATTCTCTCTGTCGGTATAGATGTCGGTGATGCTGCCTCTTGGAATGATATGTTCCATCGTCCCGGCTTTCGTTCTGCGGTACACTCCGTTGTTGTTAGTACCGATAAGCATGTTCCCTCTGCCGTCAAATCCGATACTACTGATGGTCGTATGGCTGGGAAGTACGGTAAATACCGTATGTTGAAGCTCATGGTCGTAGGCATAGACGGTATTCTCTACGCCCACATACAACTGTTTGTTGAATCTGATGGCACCAATGGGGGCATGGGTAATAGTCTTGAACTTTCGGGTAGCAATATCCATCATAGCCAGTCCCTCGGTGCATTGCAGATATAGTCTTTTATGTCCGTCGGATATAACCCTGCTGACAGTATTGCAGAAGAGCGAATGGGGTTCTCCCTTTTTCTTGCGATATACCGTGATGGTATTGCCATCATAGTAGTTCAGTCCCTCGCGCGTAGCAATCCATATCATCCCCAGCGAGTCTACACATACACTGTTCACAGAGACTTGCGACAACCCATCTTCAGGCATCAGATGCTTGAAAGTGATGTTCTGGGCCAGCAGTGATGTGGTCTGTAGGATGATAGATAGAAAGAGCAGTGAGAGTCTTTTCATGTAGGGATAGTTCGTGATTATCGGATGGTTAGTTTGAGCGGACTCTTCAATCCCGCCATATATTCCTCTGACCTGAGTTGCCATTCGGCTTGTGTACGGACATCGTAGTTGCTCCATGCACTGCCGAAGTAGTAGGTATAGCGTGCATTATTCTGTAATTTCCTCACGATACCGACCACATGCCCTTCGTAGCCTTTGTCGTTATTGGTCTTCGGCAGATACGTTGTCTGGGCGCTTTGGGGGAACAAAACCCCTGTATATATCTGGAAGTTATGTTTTTCCGGTGCATCGGTAGGGTCTACATATAATATATAGTCTTTGCCCAGTGTCATGTCTTTCTTGTCGGTAGAGTGTACCACGATACCGGCTGCCATATCCATCGGCTTTTGCAGGCCGTCGTACCATACGGTTGTCTTGTTGTAGTTCGAGCCTTTATCCAGACTGATGATGCGGTGTTCGGTCACTTGGTCGTTGTCGCCTATCTTCTTGGTGTCATACGTGAGTGCCAGTGTGAAACGCAAAGGACCGTTGTCGAGTATCTCATACTCCTTGAAACAGTAGGGAAAGACCAGCTCGCCCTGGCTCATGAGTGCCGGTGTGCCACATCCCAATGTTGGCCCGACATTATAGCAGTCCATGCCATTTCCCTGGTCTAGGTGGAATGTTGTCGCCATTCTGATGGCCTCTGCCTGCTCCTTTTTTCCTGCCTTGATGAGCTTCTTCTGTCGGGTTGTGCCGTCCAGTGCTGTCGTGTAGCGGTCTTTGACCACCAGTTCTGGCGTATTCTTGGTCCATACATCAATGCCAAAGGCACGCTCTCCCGTTCTTTGTAATGCCGGACCATATACGCGATAGATACCCCTGTCGTTTTCCCATGTGATATCGTCAACTCTTTCAGGGTATATTTTACCATACACCCATGCTTTCATGGGTTGGGGAATGCCTTTCTCTACAGTGAATGTAGCCTTGCCGTGGGGCAGTATTTCCACATCAAAAAGCAGTTTCCGATCATGCGTCAGTTGGTATGTTATCTGTTGTCCGAAAGCATTTTTTACGACGACCGATTCGTATGGACCTACAGGGATGCGCTTCAATATACTGTCGTAAGGCACTTCCACGACTTCTTGTCGCTGCATAGGTAATTCGTTGGTGACGGTTAAGGTCACTTGTTGTGCATGTCCGGCGAGAGGCAGCAGGTAAAAGAGAGACAGTATGCTGCTGATTTTAAGTTTCTTCATGATATGTCGTATTTACTATTTTGTGTAAGTTAGTTGTCTCAAAGTGGATATGAGTTGTATTCAGAACCAGTGTCTTTGTCGTATATCGTGGCTTCACAGATTGTTAATCACTGCTATTCGACGACGTAACTGTAGCTCTGTCTACCTTGCAGGGAGATGATACTACCTCAGGATTTCTCCACTTTTGGTTTTACAAAAATACGTAAAACTCTCTTTTTACAAGCCATTTTGTATTTGTTTAACAATGTTGACGAGTAAACAAGTTGTAGAGACAAGAGGTTTTTGAGTTGATGAGTTGATGAGTTGTAGGGGCGAATTGCAGGATAAGTAGTTGATGAGTTTTTAAGTTTGTGAGTTGTAGGGACGAATCACGTATACTTATGAATAGTATCGGCGTTGCAAAATAGCCCGAAGGGCTGCTCATTCATAGTCGTGAAGCGAAGTGGAAACCTATGGAAAAAGGGAAGGGGGGATACAGCCCGAAGGGCTACCCATTCATAGCCGTGGGCCTTTAGGCCTACGGAGAAAGGCGCATAAAAATAATTGAGTCTGAAAGACTCCCCATATATAAATAGGTGTAGGGCAGTCTTGCCAGACTGGATAGATAGCAAACGACAACCGGAGACAATCTTGCTCTCGCTCGACTGTCCCCGGCTATGAATGGGTAGCCCTTCGGGCTGTCAATCAACTTTTTGACAAATTCGTACTGATTCGCTTAGAGCGATTCACCACCATCCCAGTTTTCCACAGGACCGGTAGGATCCAGATAGTGGTCTTTGTTTTGATTAGGAGAAGTTCCTCCTACTTCTGCCTCACGGCTCGTACGCATCAGGTATCCCTCGTGTTTTATTTCGATGATGTTGAATTCAGGGCTAGTATATGTTTTTTTATTCATGACGAATCCTCCTTTATTAGTGTACCATGATTTTCTTACCATTCACTACGTAAACGCCTGCTGGCAATCCATTGAGGTCTTCAGACCCTTGGCGAACCAACTGGCCATTGAGGTTGTACACATTCACCAGGCGTGTTGCCCCGTTGCCTACCTCGATGGCAACTTCATCTATACCAGTGGTGGGGTCTTCGTCTTCAAGGCCGAAATATGAGATGCTTCTTGCACCAGCACTGGCATCAGTAGAGAAAGAGTCGTCGATACCGTCGGTACCTACTCTTTGATTCTCTTTAAATATCTGGACAGTGGCTGTATATGGATTCCATTTACCTGTGGTACCAATCTGATAGAAGAACTTATGCTTGTCGCCACTCTTACCTAAGAAGTAGCTGAATTTCGGCATGTTGATGGGTTGGCCTTTACCGTCATTTACGTTTTTATCTACATTTGTTAGATAGCAACCGATAAAGCGATAGTTGTATACGTTCTTCTGTTCTTCAGCGGTCTGGATACCCTTTTTCGTCGCATGTACGATGGTGGGTTCCGGATATCCAGGCTCTCTATGATAGCCTTCGAAGGTGTATGTCTCCCCCGTATTCAATGCCTTGGTTGGGAAAATCATATACGAGATATGGTCCTGTATCACCATTGCATCATCGCCAGAGGCTTTCTGGTATTGGTCGTCCTTGAACTTCAGGGTAATTCGATTCTTGTCATAATCTCTCACCACTTCGTTCAGTTTACATACTTCTGTATTCTCACCAAATACCTCGCGCACTTGGGCTTTGGTCATTTTGAAAGGTACACAGATGGTCCACCATTGGTCGGGGGTTATCTTGGAGAACTTCCATTTCTCCGTGTCAGTATTAGGTGCGTTGATGTCGGATACGGCAATGGAGAATTTGTGGAGTCCCATGTAATTCTTGTCGTACGTAGTAGTTCCATTCCAAAGCGTTCCAGCTACAGCATTGTCGTAGGTATGGTTGTATGAGTATTGGCCGGGCCATATCTTCATATCCCCGTAATACAAGTCTTTGAAAGCAGCATACTTGTTGTCCCCTCTTTTCTCTACTTTGTATTCGCGTGTGATGTCGATATACTTGGCACGTTCGTCATTGGTCAGGTCTGAACGAAGATGGAGTACAGCCATAGTGTTGGCAGCATAGGTATAGTTGCGACGTTCGGCATAGCCGTTATTTGTATCGCCGAATTTGTTTTCAAGGTCAGCACTATAATTAGTGTCTACCATACCGCCATTGCCCTTATAACTACCATCGTCAAAAGCACTTTGACCAACGATTGGAGCTGTCTTCCCAAGGAAATATACATCCAGTAAGATAGTCCTTTCAAATACCTTGTCTCCCAATTTCTCAAAACCCTCCGGGAAGCTGATTGTTTTCAAATTAGGGCATTGTTGGAAAGCCTCATCGCCAATAGACTTCAATGAATTTGGCAACGTAATGGCGTTGATGGCAGTATAGTCGAATGCGTTACGACCAATAGATACCAATCCTTCTGGTAGGTCTATGGTGGCCAACTTTTCTTCGTGTGAGAAAGCATAGTCTCCTATAGAAGTGTAGCCTTTAGGAATGGTTACACTTTTGAGATTGTCTCTTGTAAAACAAAACCCAAAATAATGGGGTAGGATACCATCAGTAGCTACAGGGAGAACTACTGACGTTGCATTGATGTGGGTATAGTTGTTTGGTAGAAAATCATGCTCGTTAACACTGTAAGTCCCACTCCCTTCAACTTTGATGGAAGAGATAGTAGCACGGCCCATATCCAATGTAGGAATGGTCCAAGTATTGGATGTCTGATTTTTGCTGACCAATGTCTTGATATCCGTGCTGTTGATATTGCCGGTAATCACGAGGTGGGTTGCAGCCTTAATAAGTGCTTGTTTCGCAGAAACCTCTGACGAATACTCATAATTACCGTTGGATAATTGTCCAATCTGCCCAGCATTGCCTTCTACAGCGATAGTAACAATGCCGTTGGCGCTTGTTACTTTAACGGTAGCCTGCACACTCACAGCCATGAGTATGGCTATGATTATAAATAATAGCTTTTTCATCCTTATTTAAATTAATCTTTTTATCTTCTCTAATTGAAAGTAGAATTGATGTAGTTTATATCCTTTTATCTTCGATAGAATGAATCTGTCTGTACTAAGAATATCCAGTTTCTTTTTATTCTAACTTTACATATATATGGCAACAAAAGTATCTCAAAATTCTAAAATAGAACAGAAAAGCGTATGTAAAGAACAAAAAGTTGTGTTTGTTTAACGTCCCCCCCCCCCCCGTTAACAGGCGTTAACAAAAGTTCGTGGGTTGATGGGTTGTTTAGTTTGTAGAGTTGTAGGGGCGAATTGCATTCGCCCAATAGGTGAGGATGTTACGTTATGTGATAAAGACGGTGTAGAGACGGAGTGTACTCCGTCTCATAGGCAATGCTGGTTATCAGGGGAAGAAACTGAGGAGGCGGTGTACACACCATCTCTACATGTCCAATGCTATGGACGATATAAGTATGGTAGCACAATTGTAGGGACACGGCATGCCGCGTCCCTACGATACCATTTATATATGATTGTAGGAACGAATAGCATTCGCCCGATAGGTGGGAACATTGCGTCAGGTGATAAGCATGGATAGAGTAGAGACGGAGTGTACTCCGTCTCATAGGCAATGCTGGTTATCAGGGGAGGAAACTGCGGAGACGGTGTACACACCATCTCTACATCTCCAAGGTTATGGTCAGAATACCTATATATATTAAATGAGACTGTCCAGCGTTGCCACATACGAAAACCGGAGACAGTCGTGGCATTTGCCCGACTGCCTCCGATTGTGTATAGGTGGCTTTTCAGCCAAACGATGTATGATTAGCGGATAACTTTCTTGGTTGTTCCGTCGCTCATCTTGACGATGTTCAGTCCGCGTTGCATCTTCGATAGTTGGCGACCGTCAACAGAGTAAATAGCTGTAACAGTAGCTTCGGTCTCTGTGTTAGGCTGGTCGATGCCATTTATGATAAGATTACTTTTGGGAACGATTTCGACTTCGCTCTTTACAACTGTTCCACCTTTTACAACTGCTTTAGCACCGCTATATGCACCGATGGTTGCATCTATAGGAGTTAAGAGTTTGCAGTTTTCGAGAGTGATTTCAGCCCATCCTCTGATAGAGCCTGTGTTTTTTCCTGTAGCTTTGACGGTAGCGTTACGGATGTGAAGTTTGTGCTTGTTACTGGAATTAATACCTGAAGTACCACCATTGGCGATGAGGGTACAGCCGTCGATGGTGACGGTAATGTTATTTCCAAATACAGGCGTAATGGCTGTTCCGGGGCTGGTGACAGTAAGTGTACCCTCTCCCTTGATAGTCATGGAATTGCTTGTAGAAAGTGCTGCGAAGAAGTTCTTAGGATTGTTCATAGTGATGGAGCAGTCGCCTTTTACTATGATAGACAATCCATTGTCAAAGTTGTCCACTACAGTGCCAGTGTGGCTAATATGAGCATTCTCAAGAGTCAGTGTCTTGGTTTGGGCGTTGTAATGTACTTTGCCACTGATGCCTGGGCCAGTGATGCTCTGTGTGGTGCTATAGCTTTTTCCAGCAACATAGATGTTAGCTTGTGCGCTGTTAGTCCACAAGAGTGCCACTGTGGCGAAAAGGAATGAAAGGAGTATATTTTTTCTCATAAATTACTGTGCCTCCCTATGACCCCCTCTCGTTTGTTAGGGGAGCGTCTTGCGGAGGCTCGGACGCTTGGGTTAATTACTTATATATTTAAAAACTCATGAAGTTTATGACTTTGTCGTGCAACTAGGCACGGAGATTTTGCCCTTAGAGAGGGCGAATGCAATTCGCCCCTACAGTTAAATAGTACAAAGGACTGCCACCATAATTATATATAGGGGAGTCTTTTCAGACCAGGTAACTCACGAAATCATTTACTCGTCAATTCACCCACGCTACATGCTAAAAACTGCAAAGGCCAAACAGCATTGCTGAAAAGCCCCTGCATTTTTACTGCCAAGCCTTTGCAGCAATGCTGTTTGGCCTTTGCAGTAAAATGATGGTAAGCAGACACGTGGACAACCATGCGAACCTTGCTCGCCGACAGGGATGTGTGGGCCTCGTCAGTCGGCTGCATTGTAGTCGAATGTAAGGCTGGTGGGCGACGTCTTTCCGATATAAATCTTCTTCCAGACTTGGTTTCCCTTACCGTTTTTCTGCCTGAGTACCATTACTTCTGCACTGTCGTTGACAGCCAGGGGAATGGTGTAATGCACATTGGGCTGTGTGGCTTTATAGTCTTTGCCGTAACTGCCGTAAAAGTGCCTGATGCCTTTCTCGTCTTTGGAGAAGAATCCCGCCGACGTTTTTATACTGATATAAAACTCGTTGTTGGAATAGTCTTGCGTGCTGAATCCAGTCAGTGTCACATCTATCTTGCGACATTCGGGAATCATGCAGTCTACTTGTTCGGAGGCATCGGGACGCCCATATATTTCCATCTGATAAGTCGCATCCTCCGGAAGCAGATATTTGTCGGCTGACAACTTGCTTGCATCTGCTGTCAACCTATAGGCTACATAGGGAAGATGCTGCTTGAAGAGCGTATCTTCGTCGGCCCGTACATAGAATTTCAGCTGATAATTACCGTTCTGGTCGGTCTTGGTCTCACTCTTTTTACGCGTAAGACTGCTAAACAATCGGGCGTCGATGAAGTCTACATGCAGCTTCACGTCTTTGATGCCGATGCCGTCTGAATTGACCACTCGGCCGTTGAATACCACTGCATTCTGTTCGTCCGGAAAACCATTGTCTTCTTCTTTCTCATTGCAGGCAGATAATAAAAGGCTACAGGCAAGAAGAATAAGTACGCGCGAGAGAATGCGTTGTACTTTTGTTTTTCTATTGCCGTATTTCATAATGACTCTGTCTTTTGATGTAATTACGTTAGTCCATTGATGGTGCAAAATTATAAAAATAGCCTGATTTTGCGTGTTTCGTTTAACAAAAATAAACAAAATAACATGCGATTCTGTCGTGCAAAAGTCTGGTTTTCCTTTGATTCGCTATGGAAATCTTGTATCTTTGCATGAGATAAGTGTACTTGTAGGGAATCAGTTTTAAGCATATTGATATGAAGAAATATTTGTTGGCACTCGTTGCGCTGATTACTTTATGTCCCTTTGCAGGCATGGCCGAGAGCTATGTGTCGCTGTGGAAGAGGGTGGCTGTGGCCGAACAGAAGGATCTGCCCAAGACGCAAATCGCGATACTCAATGCGATTGTGAATAAGGCTACGGCTGCCGGAGACTACGGACAGCTCATCAAGGCGCAGCTGAAGATGGCCGAGGCAGAGACTGCCATATCGCCCGACTCGCTGGGAAAGCACATCGAGCGATTGGAGAAAAAGCAGAAGAAGGCCGAAGGAAGGCAGCAGGTGCTGGCCGATGTCTATGCCGCGGTGTTGGGACATATCTATAAAGACTATACTTCAAAGGAAGAACATGCGCGTATCAGCAAGCAGTACTACGAGCTGTCGGTGCGGCATCCCGACCTGTTGGCCCGCCAACTGGCTAAAGACTATGAGCCACTCGTGGTAAAAGGATATGACAGCAGCATCTTCTATGAAGACTTGTTGCACGTGGTAGGTTTGGAGGCTGAGGCTTACAAACTACTGCACGATTACTACAAGGCGCATGGAAACAGGGCCGCGGCTTGTATCTGTGCCTATCTGATAACGCAGCAAGACCGCCGGGAAGACGTGATGATGGTGCGCAAGTCGCACTATCTGCAGACGCTCGATTCGCTCATCAGCGAGTATGGCGACCTGCCGATGGCAGGCGAAGTGGCCATAGAACGCTACAACTTTATGGATAAGGCGGTGGATACGTCGGTAGAAGAGAAGATAAACTACATCAACTATGCGCTCAGCCGGTGGGGAACATGGCCACGTATGAATGTGCTGCGCAATGCGAAGACGACACTCACGCTGCCCTGTTTCCTGATAGATATGGGACGGGGAGTGCAGATTCCCGGCAAAGAGCGCCAGGTTGCCATCCGCTCTATCACCAATGTGCAGCAGCTGAAGATGACGGTGACCAGGTTGGACTATACCGCTTCTACAGACTTAGACCCTAACGATGCAGAAGACTATGCCGAACTGCGCAAACATCTGCAACTGGAGACACAGAAGACCGTGGCCCATCGGTACATCGGACTGCCTGCCTATAAGGTGACGAGTGACTCGATGGTGATAGAAGGACTGGCCAAAGGCGTGTATCTGGTGGAGTTTACGACAGACAACAGCAACATAACTGCCGAGCGTGCCTTGCTGCATGTGAGCGACGTGTATGCCGTCTCTGAGGTGTTGCCAAAACGGCAAATCAGGATAGCGGTGGTGAGTGCCACCACAGGGCAGCCCATTCCTGGGGCAAAGGTGAGATTGTTCACTGGTTCTTATTACGGCGAAAAGGCAGTGGTCAATACTGTTACGTGTGATGAAAAGGGAGAGCATCTGTTCAGTTATTCAAAGCGTATGCCCGATAGGATATATGCGTTCACGGCTGAGGATAAATACTGTCCGGATGCAGACTTGAATGGTTACTTCGGTTACAACGGGCGTAGAGACACGTCGGAGGTGGCACAACTGCTGACCGACCGAAAGGTCTATCGACCCGGCCAGACCGTGCATGTGGCTGCCATCGTATATAAAAACATGGCCCAGGCAGACACGAAGGCTGTTCAGGGCAAGGAGTTGACACTCACATTGCATGATGCCAACGGGGAACAAGTGGCCTCGAAAGAGGTAAAGACCGATGGTTTCGGCACGGCATCGGCCGAGTTTACGTTGCCGACATCGGGACTGACGGGGCGTTTCTTGGTGCGTGCCAATGTGGGTTATGCCAGTACGGACTTTTCGGTAGAGGAATATAAGCGGCCCACATTTGAGGTCTTGTTCGATAAGGTGAAGCAAATCTATCACAGTGGCGATACGGTGAGGGTGCAAGGAAAGGCGCATACATACGCCGGAATGCCCGTGCAGGGAGCACAGGTGGCCTATTCGGTGGTGCGCCGGTCGGCTTTCTGGTGGTATCGCTCGGCTGGTTCGACCCTGACGGTGAAGACAGATACCACGGTAACGGCCGATGACGGAACTTTCAAGATAGATGTGCCGATGCTTTTGCCGGAGGAAGGTGACGTCAATGCACCGCGGTACTATTCGTACGAGATAGAAGCCAAGGTGACCGACCTGAATGGTGAAAGCCACACGGGCGAGACTCGCTTGCCGTTGAGCAACCGTACGGCGGTGTTCACCACCGACCTGCCTGCCAAGATAGAAAGCGACAGTTTGAAGGCTGTCAGCTTCAGTTATCTGAATATATCGAGTGAACCTGTCGCTGGGAAAGTGTATTTCAAGATAGACGATATGCCCATGTCGGGCCAGACGAACACCCCCATCAGCGATGTGCGCATGATGAAACTGAAGTCGGGACTGCATGTGCTGAAGGCTATATGCAATGAAGATACGCTGGAACAGAAGTTTGTCGTGTTCTCTGTGAAAGACCGGAAAACAGCCGTACCGACACATGATTGGTTCTACCAGAGTGCCGAAATATTCCCGCGGGATGGTAAACCTGTGTATGTGCAGATAGGATCGAGCGATGCCGACCAGCATATCCTTTATACGATGATGAGTGGGGACAAGGTGTTGGAGAGTGGGGTTATCAGGCAGAGCGAGGCCCTGAATACACGTGCTTTCCGCTATCAGAAAGAGTGGGGAGACGGCATCTTGCTCACTTATGCGTGGGTGAAAGACGGGCAATGCTATACGCATGTAGCAGAAATACTTCGTCCTCTGCCCGACAAGCGATTGCTGTTGGAGTGGAAGACATTCCGCAACAGATTGGTGCCGGGACAGGATGAGGAATGGACGCTGACCGTGAAGCGCCCCGACGGTAAGGCGGCGGATGCACAGTTAGTGGCAACACTGTACGACAAGAGCCTGGACCAGATAAGGAAGAACAAGTGGAATTTCGTGCCATCACTGCATCTTAGTCTGCCCAAAACATATTGGCAGGCTGTCAATTTCGAAGAAATAACCATGTATGGCGAACTTCCTATGCAGGCTTTGCCGGAGAAAAACCTCAGTTTCTCGCACTTCGATGAATCGCTGTTTGACTTGGATTATGGTCTAAGATTGTCTACACCTTACTATGCTTTTGCTGCGGCAAAACCCAGAAGTTTTATGACAGGCTCAGTCAGTACAAAGGAAAAGAAGATGATGAAAGCCGAAGTGCTTATGGCAAATATGGCTGACGCAGTCGTAGGAGAGAATGAACTGAGAGGGCAGGAAGAAGATAAGGCGGCTACGGCAACTGGTCAGTTGCGTGAAAACCTGAACGAAACAGCTTTCTTCTATCCCGCTTTGATGGCAGATAAGAATGGAGATGTGAATGTGAAATTCACACTTCCGGAGAGCGTGACGACCTGGAAATTCATGGGATTGGCACACGATGCCGATATGAGATATGGTATGCTGGAGGGTGAAGCTGTCGCACAGAAGACGGTGATGATACAACCTAACATGCCTCGCTTTATGCGTCTGGGCGATAAGGGAGAAATCAATGCGCGCCTATCCAACACTTCTGATAAGTCGGTAAAGGGCAAGGCTATGCTGCAAATCATTGACCCGGAGACGGAGAAGGTGCTTGCAGAGGTAGTACGCAACTTCAATGTGGAGGCAGGAAAGAGTGCGAACGTGAACTTCACCGTAGTTCCTCGTGAATTCATGGAGGGACACGGGCTTGCTTCTTCGTTGTTGATTTGCCGTACAATGGTAGAAGGTCGTGGGGTCAGCGATGGCGAACAGCACTATCTGCTTGTTCTTCCGGAACAGGAAATGGTGACCAATACATTGGCATTCTCGCAACAGGGAGCTGGTGTGAAAATGGTTGATTTAGCCCAATTGGCACCTGTAGGCAAGGAGGTGAAGCTCACAATAGAATACACCAACAACCCTGAATGGTTGATGATACAGTCGTTGCCTACCGTCAGCAACACGCGTGAGAATGACGCTATCAGCCTGGCAGCTGCCTATTATGCCAATAGTCTGGCTGCACATATCGTGTACTCCGACTCCACTATCGGTCATGTGGTGAAGCAGTGGAAGGCAGAGAACAATGCTCAACAGACGAGTAAGCTGATGCAGAACGAAGAGTTGAAGTCGCTGATGCTGGACGAAACGCCGTGGTTGACGGATGCCAAGAACGAAACGGAGCAGCAACAGCTGTTGGCCGATTACTTGGATGAGTCGCAGTTGGACAAGCGCCAGGCTGCCGTATTGAAGAAATTGAGCGGCTTGCAGAATCCTGATGGCTCGTGGAGTTGGTGGCCCGGTATGCAGGGCAGTCGTTACGTGACGGCCGAAGTGACCAAGATGCTGGCCCGTCTATGCACGGTGGCGCTCGATCAGGAAGCCTTCAGGCTCATCACGAAGTCTATATCGTATCTGGATAAGCAGCTTCAAGAGGAATACGAGCGCATGATGGCGGAACGGAAGCGTGGTGTTACTATCGAGACTCCGAGTGAAATGGCGCTGGAGACGCTCTATATCAAGTCGCTGCTGAAGAACCTTGGCCGACAGGGAGGAGAGGCGCAGGCCTACATGTTGAAGCTGATAGCTGCTTCGCCTGCCCATTATACCATCTATGGCAAGGCCAACACGGCCGTTATCCTGGCTCGCAACGGCTACAAGAAACAGGCCGAGAACCACCTTAATAGCCTGAATGAGTATAGTGTCTATAAAGAGGAAATGGGTAGGTATTACGATGCGCGAAAGGCTTTCTATAGTTGGTGCGATTATAAGATTCCGACGGAAGTGGCTGCCATCGAGGCTATGTATCTGCTTCGTCCGACCGATAAGCAGACCATCGCCGACATGCAGCGCTGGCTGTTGCAATGTAAACGCACGCAAAGTTGGGACACGCCAATAAATGCAGTCAATGCCATTTATGCGTTTACATTGGGTTCTGGCAGTGAGAAGGGGGCGTCTGCGTTCCGATTGAATGCCGTTCCTGCTACGCTCTCTATTGATGGTAACGCGATTGAGACAAAGGAATCGACTGCCATCGGGTATGTGAAAACGGTAAAAGAGGGTAAGGCTATGAAGACATTCACAGCCGAGAAGAAGAGCGGAGGCACGAGCTGGGGGGCGCTATATGCCCAATTTACCCAGAATACCGCAGATGTCAAAGCTGCAAGTATGGGCATTCAGGTGAAGCGAGAAATCGTTGCCGGCCAATCTACACCGTTGAAAGTGGGTGATAAGATAAAGGTGCGTATCACGATAACAGCCGACCGTGACTATGATTTTGTGCAGATACAAGACAAGCGGGCCGCCTGTCTGGAGCCTGTCAGTCAGCTCAGTGGCTATCATTGGGGCTACTACTGCACTCCCCGCGACAATACTACGAATTATTATTTTGACCAGATGGCCAAGGGTACACATGTGGTAGAGACAGAATACTATGTAGACCGTGCCGGTGAATACCAGACCGGCTTGTGTACCGTGCAGTGTGCCTATGCTCCCGAATACAGTGGACGGGCAGCAGTAAAGGCCATACATATTAAATAAGAAAACAGACGAATGAACAGAAAGACAATGTTAACAGCCTTGTTCATGATGGCTTCTCTAGGCCTTCATGCACAGCAGATAAGAGCCGAGCGTGACGAATTGAATATGGGACAGGTGCTCTTTCGCGCTCCCTCAACGGTGGAATTTAAATTGAGAAATACGGGAACGACGGAATTACGAATAGAGAAAGTGCTGTCGGATTGCGGTTGCACACGGGTGAATTTCCCAATCAACGGCATTGCACCCGGTGCAGAGTTCACTGTAAAAGCCACGTATGATGCCAAGCAGTTGGGGCATTTCCATAAGCAGATAGGCGTCTATGCAGCTGGCGGGACAGCTCCCGTGATGCTCACTTTGAAAGGTGTCGTGGTGGCAGAGTTGACTTCTTTTGCAGGGAATTATCCTGTCCAGCTCGGTCAGCTGCATACCGATATAGGTGATATAGAGTTCGACGATGTGAACCGAGGAGACATGCCGGTGCAGAAGATACATATTTATAACAGTACGGACCGCACGGCCGAGCCGGTGATGATGCACCTGCCCAGTTACCTGAAAGCCGAGATAGCTCCTTCGCGCATAGCTCCGGGGCGTATGGGTGTGGCTACGGTGACGCTCAATTCGCGTATGGTTCGCGATTTAGGACTCAATCAGACGACCATATATCTGGGTTTCATGCCTGGCGATAAGGTGTCTGAAGACAAGGCAATTTCCGTCTCTACCGTATTGTTGCCCGATTTTAACCAGCAGAATGCAAGCTTTAAGCGTGGCACTCCCGTCTTCTCGGCTTCTGCTACGACACTGAGCCTTGGACGCTTTCAGGGTAAGAAGCGCCTGAGGGGAGTTATTGAAATAGAGAACAAGGGTAAATCTACGCTCGATATCCGGCAGTTGCAGATGTTCACTGCCGGTATAGAAGTGGCTCTGAACAAGGCTAAGATTGCGCCCGGAGAGAAAGCAAAACTCAAGATAACGGGCGTGGCCGACCAGTTGCGTAAGGTTCGTACCAAACCGCGCGTACTGATGATAACCAACGACCCTAAGCAGTCGAAAGTGATTATCAGCATTGATTACAAACTGTAGAAAGGATA
Organism: Prevotella mikamonis; assembly: GCF_055381405.1. NCBI lineage: Bacteria > Pseudomonadati > Bacteroidota > Bacteroidia > Bacteroidales > Prevotellaceae > Prevotella > Prevotella mikamonis. Next base: position 1,325,906 of record NZ_AP035785.1, on the reverse strand, counting down.
TTCATGTTACAAATAGAAATAGATAATGGCAGCGGCTTCTGCTTCGGAGTCACCACGGCCATTCAGAAAGCCGAAGAAGAGTTGGCTTCCGGCAAGACGCTCTACTGTTTGGGCGATATTGTACACAATGGTATGGAGGTGGAACGATTGCATGAGCGTGGGTTGATAACAATAGACCACGACCAATTGCGCACCCTTCATGATGTGAAAGTGTTGCTTCGTGCGCATGGCGAACCGCCTGAAACCTACGAGATAGCGCGTCGGAACAATATCGAAATCATTGATGCTACATGTCCCGTCGTATTGCAGTTGCAGCGCCGTATCAAGAAACAGCACGACAATAACGAGGATAATGCGCAGACGGTTATCTTCGGGAAGAACGGTCATGCAGAGGTGTTGGGACTCGTGGGACAGACCCATGACAAGGCCATCGTGATAGAGAAGTTTGAAGATGTGAAGAAATTGGACTTCTCGCGCGACATCTATCTCTATTCGCAGACGACGAAGAGTCTGGATGAGTTCCATCGGATTATAGACTATTTGCAGAATCACATGCAGGGTGGGGCGACATTCAAGAGTTTCGATACCATCTGTCGACAGGTGGCCAACCGCATGCCCAACATTGCAACCTTTGCCACCCGGCACGATGTCATTCTCTTCGTGAGTGGGCGGAAAAGCTCGAATGGCAAGGTATTGTTCAAGCAATGCCAGAACATCAATCCCAACAGTCACCAGATAGAACGTGCCGAGGAGATAGATATGAGTTGGTTTGAAGGTATCAGGACGGTTGGCATCTGTGGTGCAACCAGTACGCCAAAGTGGCTGATGGAGGAATGTCGGGATTATATCCTACGCCATGTAGAGTCAGAATAAAAACAGAAGAGTGGGGTGTCGGTTGAAAAAAGATGCCCCACTTTTTTGTTTGTGGGGAGATTATATCAAAAAGAAAAGAGGCTAACTCGTTGTCTTGACAACTTGTTAGCCTCTTTCTAGTTGGGATACTCGGACTCGAACCAAGAATGACAGGACCAGAATCTGTAGTGTTACCATTACACCATATCCCAATTTATGTGCAATCAAAATCTCCAATTCCGAATTGCGATGCAAAGGTAGCCGTTTTTTTTGAAACCGCAAAATTTTCATTCATTTTTTTCATTCTATTTGTTTCGAGGACTAATCTCTTTCCTTGGGTATTGGAACGGGAAAATTTCTGTTCCGTAGTCCTCTTGCCTTTTATTTCAGGTCTGGTCAGCCTGTCAGTACTTTCAGCTCTCAGCTCTTACCTCTAAACATTTTCCTCAATTTACTGCAAGGGCTTGGCAGTGATGCTGTTTGACCTTTGCAGCATTGCTGTTCGGGCCTTGCAGTGATGCTGCTAAGCCTTGGCAGTAAAATGAGCTTGATGTGTTGATGGGGCTTTCGTTTGGTGGGTTGATGGCGATAGGGGCTTTGCTGTGAGTGTAAACTGTCGATATTGTAGAAAAAAGGAGGTAGTATTGTTGTGAATGAAAGATATTATTATTACTTTTGTAGGAAAGTATCATATAAAACATTAAATTCGTTGACATTATGAAAGATTTGGATTGGTCTAATCTGTCTTTCGGTTACATACCGACAGACTACAATGTCCGCTGCAATTATCGTAACGGCAAGTGGGGCGAGGTGGAGGTTTGCTCCGATGAGTATCTGAAACTTCACATGGCTGCCACCTGTCTGCATTATGGTCAGGAAGCCTTCGAAGGGCTGAAAGCCTATCGCTGCCCTGATGGCAAGGTGCGTGTCTTTCGCATGGATGAGAATGCTGCCCGCTTGCAAAGTACATGTCGTGGCATTATGATGCCCGAAGTTCCGACCGAGCTTTTCGAAGAGATGGTGAAGAAAGTGGTACGCCTGAATCAAGAATACATCCCTACATACGAGAGTGGGGCGACACTCTATATTCGCCCGTTGCTCATCGGTACAAGTGCACAAGTGGGTGTTCATCCGGCCGATGAATACATGTTCTTGATTTTCGTAACGCCCGTAGGTCCTTATTTCAAGGGAGGTTTTGCGAGCAATCCATACGTGATTATCCGCGATTACGATCGTGCAGCGCCTTTGGGTACGGGTATCTATAAGGTGGGCGGAAACTATGCAGCATCGTTGAAGGCCAATCAGATAGCCCACCAGAAAGGCTATGCCAGCGAATTTTATCTGGACTCTAAGGAGAAGAAATATGTAGACGAGTGTGGCGCAGCCAATTTCTTTGGTATCAAGAACAATACATACGTTACGCCGAAATCAAGTTCTATATTGCCTTCTATTACCAATAAGAGCTTGATGCAGATAGCAGAAGACTTGGGGTTGAAGGTGGAACGACGCCCTGTTCCGGAAGAGGAACTCGACACGTTCGAGGAAGCCGGAGCATGCGGAACGGCTGCCGTTATCTCGCCAATCTCGCATCTTGACGACCTCGATACGGGCAAGGTCTACAGCTTTGGAGACCAGCCCGGTCCGTGGTCCAGGAAACTCTACGACACGCTTCGTGGCATCCAGTATGGTACGGTGGAAGACAAGCATGGATGGATTACAGTGGTAATTGACTAGGAAACTTTATTCATGGAGCATGTCGGGGTGTCTCTCGGCATGCCCTTATTTTATAATCTAATCATCATTGAATTTATGGACTCACTTTCTAATTATCGTCAACGTGCGTTGCAGTCGCTCGAAGGCAACTGGGGAAATGCTGTAATCGTAACGGTTATCTATTTGCTTATCGCTTCAATTTTTCAAGTTGGTCTGGAATCTGTGTTACCTTTTTCTAAAGACATATCGAAATTGAGTGGTGGCCTTCTTAGTATCTTGGTACTTGTGCCAATAGGTTGGGGATTTCTGGTGTACTTCCTGCGGTTGGTACGACATGAAAAATTGGGCGTGAAAGATTTATTTGCAGGCTTCGCCGATTATGCTCGTGTGCTGCTGGCCATGCTCTTAAAGACCGTCTACATCCTCTTGTGGACGTTGCTTCTTATCCTGCCGGGTATCTACAAGTCGCTTTCCTATGCTCTGACAGAGTATGTGCTGTTAGACCATCCGGAAATGAATGGCGAGCAAGCTATCAGGGAGAGCATGCGCCTGATGCGCGGTAAAGAGCTTTCGCTGTTTCTGCTTGGCCTCACGTTCATCGGTTGGGCGATACTCTCGATTATCACGCTTGGATTGGGATTCATCTTCTTGATACCCTATATCCAGACGGCATTGGCCCATTTCTATGAGGATGCTGTGAAGGAAGACAGGGGCGTTATAGAACTATAAAGGCGCGGAAATCGCTCTTTGATGCCTGGTTTGGTCGGGCTTCTTTGCACTGGCGAAATAATTGTTGTACCTTTGTACCCGGAATAAAAAGAGAATCAAACAAATGGGAAAAGGTAAGTTAGCTAAGTTTGCAGAGATGAAAGAGATGGCCAACGTCTTCGAATATCCGTTCTCGGTGGTCGATAACGTGCCGTTCACGATGAAGGGTCGTTGGCGCGAAGAGTATTTCCACAACGACAATCCTATCGTATTGGAGCTGGGATGTGGCAAGGGAGAATATACCGTAGGACTGGGCAAGCTCTTCCCGAATATCAATTTTATAGGTATCGATATTAAGGGTTCGCGCATGTGGACGGGTGCAAAGCAGGCTCTCGAACAGCAGTTGCCCAATGTAGCGTTTCTCCGTACAAGCATTGAAATCATCGACCGCTTCTTCGGCAGGGATGAGGTGCAGGAGATATGGCTTACTTTCTCCGACCCTCAGATGAAGAATCCGCATAAGCGACTCACCTCTACTTTCTTCATGGAGCGCTATCGTCGTTTCCTCGTAGATGGCGGACTGATTCATCTGAAGACCGATTCCAATTTCCTCTTCACCTATACTAAGTATATGGTGGAGCATAACCGACTGCCTGTAGAAGTGTGTACGGAGGACCTATACCACGCTACGCCGACGGCTCTTGTGGGACAACCCATCCTCACCATACAGACTTATTACGAGTCGATGTGGATAGAACGGGGACTCAATATCCGCTACCTGCAATTCCATCTGCCACACACAGCACCGTTGGCAGAACCCGATGTGGAGATTCCGCTCGACGAATATCGCAGTTATCATCGCACCAAGCGTAGCAGTAAAGATACGGCAAAATAAGCAAAAACATTAGAATGATGACATTATATCCCAAGTTAATAACAGATGCACTGGCTACCGTGGTCTATCCCGGTACCAAGAAGAATCTGATAGAAAGTGAAATGCTGGCCGATGATGTGCGCATCAACGGCATGAAAGTAGAGTTTACGCTCGTGTTTCCACGCGAGACTGATCCTTTCCTGAAGTCTACGGTGAAGGCTGCCGAGGCTGCCATCCACTACCATGTAGATAAGTCTGTGGAGGTAACCATCAAGACAGAGTTCAAGAATGCAGCTCGTCCAGAGGTGGGAAAATTGCTTCCGGAGGTGAAGAACATCATTGCCGTGAGTTCAGGAAAAGGCGGAGTGGGCAAGAGCACGGTGTCATCTAACCTCGCCATCTCGCTCGCCCGACTGGGCTATAAGGTTGGTCTGCTTGATGCCGATATCTTTGGGCCGTCAGTGCCTAAGATGTTTGGAGTAGAGGATGCGCGTCCATATTCTGTTCAGAAAGACGGTCGCACGCTGATAGAACCTATCGAGAAGTATGGTGTAAAGCTGCTGAGTATCGGCTTCTTCATCGATCCTGACACGGCAACGCTATGGCGTGGGGGCATGGCTACGTCGGCTCTGAAACAGCTGATAGCCGATGCCGACTGGGGAGACCTTGATTTCTTCATTCTTGACACACCGCCGGGAACGAGCGATATCCACCTGACGCTGTTGCAGACCCTGTCTATTACGGGTGCTGTGATAGTCAGTTCGCCACAGAAGGTAGCCTTGGCCGATGCGCGCAAGGGCATTGATATGTACCGCAACGACAAGGTGAATGTACCTATTTTGGGGTTGGTGGAGAATATGGCATGGTTTACACCGGCCGAGTTGCCGCAGAATAAGTATTATATCTTTGGCAAAGATGGCTGTAAGAATCTGGCCGCAGAGATGAATTGTCCGTTGTTGGCGCAGATTCCTATCGTACAAAGTATTTGCGAGAGTGGCGATGCCGGAAAGCCGGCTGCTTGCAATATCGACACCATGACGGGACAAGCGTTCATCAATCTGGCGCAGGCTGTGGTGACAGTGACCAACCGTCGTAACAAAGAACAGGCACCGACGAAGATTGTAGAAGTGGATTAAGTCTTTTCGCAACGGCGAAAAGCGATAAAAATTAAATCTCTCGTAGTAAGTGGAATCACCATGCTACGAGAGATTTTCTTTTTATTTCGTATTCTCCTCTGCCACTTCACTCTTGCGATGGTCGAGGATTGGATTGATGAAACGGTCTAACTGTTCGCTCAGTGCCATCAGTTCGTCCATGCTGATATCGTAAGTATTGAAGATATTGATGAGGCATCCGGGGAAGTCCTTGCATTCATCTTGCATCGTCTTTCCTTTCTTGGTGAGAGATACAATCTTCTGTCTATGGTCTACCGGTCCGACAGTGCGGACTACCAAATCCAGCTTCTCCATGCGCTGAATGAGTGGAGTCACGGTATTGGTCTCCAATACCAGTTTTTTGGCAATGTCGTTTACGGGTTGGTTATCCTGTTCCCATAGAACCATCAATACCAGATATTGCGTGTACGTAATGCCTAATTGCTTGAAGAAAGGCTCGTAAGCCTGAATGATGAGTCGACTAGCTGTGTAGAGTCTGAAGCAGACCTGATTCTTCAATTTTAACTGTTCATATGCCATAAACAAAATCTTTATATTCGCTGAAATTATATCTCCCAACGGAGAAATCAAAGTGCAAAGATAAAGATTTGTTTTTGTATCGAAGACGATAGGGATGTTTTTTTCTTATCATTTAACCGATGTTAAGGTCAAAACGACATATTCTGACCTTGTTCCGATACGAAATTTGCCTCCCCAGATACCAATACCGCTGCTTACATAGTATTCTGTCTTACCTTTTGTCAACGGTCCGAAAGCGTCTTCGTAGATGGCATCTTCAATCCAACTGATGGGCCAGACCTGTCCGTAGTGGGTGTGTCCGCTGAACTGGAAGTCGATGCCGGCGCGTTCGGATTCCTCCAGATGGTAGGGCTGATGATCGAGTAGGATGGTGTAGGTAGACTGGTCGACGGTGGCTACAAGTTCCTTCAGCGACTTGCGATGCTTGTTGGTGCGGTCGTCTCGGCCAATAATGGTAAGCTCGCTGTTGAAGACGATGCTGCTGTCTCGTAGTAGGTGGATGTTGGCAGCGCGATAGAATCGTTCGCTCTTCGGTTCGCCTGCGTAGTAGTCGTGGTTTCCCAATGCCGCATAGACAGGGACTTGGAGGCGTCGGAACTCCTCGGCCATATCGGCACGGAGCAGCGGTTCGACGCTGATATCGACTATATCGCCGGCAATCAAGACCAGGTCGGCATGTTCGGAATTTACCTTATTCACCCATTGGGCCAGGTCTGCCCGCGTATTATGGTAGCCCAGGTGCAGGTCGCTCATCAAAACAATCTTCAGAGGTTTATGCAATGGCTTCTCTGTAGTGAAGTTTAGGGGTACGCGTACTTTGTCGTAGTAGTGCAGATTGCCATAGATGAAGAGGGCAGAGATGATGACTAATACGGACAATGTCCCTCGTATGCTGCTGTGGAAGAATGAAGCTGGGACGATATGGACGGCCCGTCCGAGGTCTAGGAGCAGGAATAGCATGACCAGGTACAGCAATACGAAGAGCGACGACGTGCCGGTTTCGTACACGATGCGTGCTATAGTCGGCGGCAGATTATCTGGTCCGACGAGGAAATTGAGAAAGAGCATGGAGAAGCACAGTACCATACCGGCAATGATGACGGCTTTTAGCAGATTGCTAAAAGGCAGCATCATCCACACGTGCCAGCCCACATAGCTACAGCCGATGACTGGAAGCAGAAAGAAAATGATAGCCCACATTGTATTCATTGTTTATGTGTAGCAAAGGTAATGGTAGTTTCTGAAAACTGGAAATGTTCTCGCTGTTTTTATAGCAGAATCCTTGCTGATAGTTGCGTGGATCGGCTCTTCAATCCATATGATTCTTTATACAAAAACTGCCAAGGCTCAGCAGCAATGCTGCCAGGCCTCGGCAATGTTGCTGTTTGGGCTTGGCAGCGTTACTGCAAGGCCTTTGCAGAGAAATGAGTGATTTTATCCTCCTCTCTTATCTTTATTTTACTACTGTTGCACGAACGATGGCGATGTCTTGTAGAGGACGGTCGTTCTTGTCGGTTTCGGTGTTTTGGATGTCTTCTACGATGTTGAGGCCCTCCACTACTTCACCGAATACGGTGTACTGTCCGTCGAGATGGGGAGTCCCACCTTGGTTGAAATAAGCTTCACGCAGTGTGGGCGGAATAACTACCGTACCTTTGGTGGCTTGGTCAATACGCGCCTGTACCTGATCCATCATGTCGTCGTTGTAGCGACGGCCATAGGATATGTAGAACTGACTGGCCGATGACCGACGTTCCGGATTTACATCGTCCGACTCGCGGGCAGCTGCTACTGCTCCTCGTTTATGGTATAGTTGCGGGTAATGTATTTCGGCCGGCAGCGTATAGTCGGGCGAATAAAGTCCTAATTCGGCTTCCGGTTCGGCATGGCGCGATGTAGAATCGCCCGTCTGAATCATGAAACGATTGATGACGCGATGGAATAAATTGCCATCGTAGTAGCCTTCTCGCACAAGTTTCAGGAAGTTGTCGCGATGGAGTGGGGTTTCATTGTAAAGAACGATACGTATGTTTCCCTTTGTAGTCTCCAAAAGCACTTCATGGCGCAGAGTGTCGTTCTGCGCCATGAGTGATAGAGGGAACAATAGCAGGGCTATTGTATAGATGAGTTGTTTCATATCTGTTGATTAATAGACATCACCTTGAGACACCTCGTCTTTTGTTATCTCTTTCTTGTCGAGTGCTCTCCATGCCACAACGATGTAAGCCAATACGAAGGGAATGAACAGCGATACGACCGACATGGTCTTGAGTGTAAACGGACTACTGCTGCTGTTGGCAATGGTCAGCGAACTCTGTAGGTCGACGTTGGAGGGATAGTAAGCCGTGTTGTTCCAGCCTGCCATGAGGAAGAGAACCAATACCACGAGTACGACACCGATACCGGTGGGCCAGATGCCACGGATAAAATCTTTCTTCAACACGGTAGCGATGACACCGCCAAGTACCAATACCACGCCCACTAGGAAGATGATGGTGAGATACCACATGTCTAGGAAGTTGTGCAAATATTTGTAAGGTTCTATGGCGATGATTCCTGTAGCAGGGTCGTAGGCGAAGCCGTCTTTGCACAGCATACGAACCAAGAAAGACAGGAAGAACACGAGGAACGGAACGGTGGCATACATTAATTGCTTGCGGGCCTGGCTGCGAACAGCCTCGTCGTTCACATTATTAATAATATAGAGAGTTCCAAGCATGCGGGCAAGGAAGAACACTGCGAATCCGAAGATGAGATTCCAAGGGTCGAGCAGGGCATCCAGACCGTGACTGAGGTTGGCCCAACGGCTGATAACCGGTTGTAATTCCTGGGTGATGTTCATTTTGTCGACGATGAAGTTGCTGCCGTCGAAGAATGTGGCTACAGCGCCACCGAGCAGCAGCGGAGCTAAAATTCCGTTGATGACGAGCATCCACTGGAATGTACGAGTACCGAGCAGATTGCCCAGCTTGTTCTGGAATTCGTAGCTGACAGCCTGCATGACGAACGTGAAGAGGATAATCATCCACAGCCAGTATGCACCGCCGAAGCTGGTGCTATAGAACAATGGGAACGAAGCAAAGAAAGCTCCGCCGAAAGTAACGAGTGTGGTAAAGGTGAGTTCCCATTTGCGGCCGGTAGAGTTGATGACCATACGACGCTCTTCGGGGGTCTTGCCAAGGCTGAATATCAGTGAGTTAGCACCTTGTACGAAGAGCAGGAAAACGAGCAGTGCTCCCAATAATGATACCAGGAACCACCAATAATGTTGTAATATGCTATAGTCCATAATTGTTCAGTTTAGATAGTTATTGATGTTTCAGACTCTTCTGTAGCAGAGCTACTGTGCTCAGGTCCTTTCTTGATTTCTTTGAGAAGGATGCTGATTTCTACAGCCAGCATCGTTGTGAAGAGGCCCAGGAAGATGAAGAAGGTGAGGGCTATGCTACCCGAATTGATGTCGCTCACGGCAGCCCATGTGGGAAGCATGTCCTGGATGGTCCAAGGTTGGCGTCCCATCTCGGCTACAATCCATCCCGATTCGCTGGCAATATAAGAGAGTGGGAGGGTGGCAATGCCTGCCCACAGCAGCCATTTGGCCTTGCTGATGTCCTTGCGATAGACGAAGAACAGGGTCAGGGCGAAGAGCAGGATAAACAAACTGCCTAAACCGACCATGATACGGAAGGCCCAGAAATTAATCGGAATGAAGGGGACAACCTGATCGGCTGACTTCACGTAACCGTATCCGAAGTAACGTATGTTGTCGGCCAGTGTCTTCTTGGTAGCCTCGTCTTTCTTGCCGGAGCGGTATTGCTGTAAGGCAGCGATAGCCATCTTGCCTTTGGCTATCTTCTCTTTTACGGATGGCTCGCGTGTTCCGTCGGGCTTGGTGTAGCCGTTGATAAGTTCATTGACGCCGGGTACATAGCCATGTAAATCGTGTGTGGCCATGAAGGAGAGTGCGTAGGGAACGGCTATACGGAAAGGTGCTTCCTGCTCGTTGGCATAATCGGGCTGCTTGAAAGGATTTACCCAAGCTGCAACAGTCAGGCTTTGGTCGTTCCCACCATTATATAATGCTTCCATGGCAGCCAATTTCATAGGCTGCACCTTGCTTACTTGGTAAGCGCTGCTATCGCCGGTGATGGCAGCGAGGAGCGAAGCGATGAGACCTACGCAAGCACCTATCTTGATACTTTCGGTGGCCAACTTCTGCTCGCGCTTCTTTAATAGATACCAAGCGCTCACAGCTACAGTGAAGGCTGCACCGATAATCCACGAGGAAGTGACGGTATGGCAGAACTTATCAATAGCAAATGGCGACAAGGCTACGTCAAGGAATGAGTTCATCTCGAACCGCATGGTGTCGGGATTGAAGGTCTGGCCGATGGGATATTGCATCCATGCGTTGGCAACGAGTATCCACCATGCAGAGATTGTAGCTCCCAGGCCGGTCAGCCATGTCGATGCGAGATGGAAACCAGGGGAAACCTTTTTCCATCCGAAGAACATGACAGCGACGAATGTTGATTCCATGAAGAAGGCTATGATGCCTTCGATGGCTAGTGGAGCGCCAAAAATGTCGCCCACAAACCAAGAGTAATTACTCCAGTTGGTGCCGAATTCAAACTCCAGGATGATACCGGTAGCTACGCCCATAGCAAAGTTGACACCGAATAACTTTTGCCAGAAACGGGCTGCATCGCGCCAGAAACGCTTTCTGGTTCGATAATAACAAGTCTCGACGATACCCATAATGACTGCCAATCCCAGTGTCAATGGAACAAACAGCCAATGATACATTGCCGTTAAGGCAAATTGTGCCCGTGACCAATCAATGGTTGCGGCAGAAATGTCTAAAAGTTGATTTACCATACTTTGTGTGTAATTATTGTGTTGTTTACTATTTTGCCCTGTTGATTAATTGCTCCGATACGAATTGCCCTTTTTGTCCTTTAGGGGCTTTCTTGCCTAGAAAGTCGGGAAAGAAGAATACCTTGAGGATGGCAAACATGATGAAGAGCTTGATGAGAATAACGGTCCAGAGGGTTTTCCCCAGCGTCATGTGGCGAAAACCGTCGTAGTATAGGTCATAGGCTCTGTACAGAAAACTATCTTTTTTCATGATGTTTTTCTTGTAATATATGGTTTAACAATGTCTTGACAGACTGTTTGAAAAGTCTGAAAATCGTAATGATTACAATTTTGATTGTAAAAATACAAATTAAAATTTAATGTAGTTGTCTTTTTCCATAAAAATGCTAATTTTTAATATATTATGGGATAGAAATGCTGGAATTCTTGGAAAGTTAAGATAAAAAGTTTAAATTTGCATAGCTGTTGAATCGAAATCAAATCTCAAAATGAAAAAGATATATTATCCTTTGATTATTATAGGTTTGTTGCTTGTTGCAGGTATCGTGTATTTGAGTATAAATCTGCACGAACAGCAGCAGCAGAATAAGGAGATGCAGGAACTGGCGGAGCTGGATAAAAAGGAGATGGAAAACGAGTATCAGCAATTCGCCAACCAGTATAGTGAGATGAAATCGCAGATATCCAACGACTCTATCGTGGCACAGTTGACTGCCGAGCAGGAGAAGACCCAGCGCTTGTTGGATGAATTGAAGAGCGTGAAGAGTTCTGATGCTCGCGAGATTGCGCGCTTGAAGCGTGAACTGGCTACGGTAAGGCAAGTGTTACGAAGCTATGTCATGGAGATAGATTCGTTGAATAGACTCAATCAGAACCTCACGGCAGAGAATACTCACATCAGAGGGCAATACGAGGAGGCTACGAAACAGATAGAAGGTCTGAGTACCGAGAAGGCTTCGTTGTCGCAGAAAGTGGCCATTGCCGCACAATTAGATGCTACAGGAATTAACATGATATTGAAAAACCGTCGTGGAAAGACTACAGACAAGGTGAGCAAGTGTACCGTTATTCAGGTGAACTTCAGCTTGGCTAAGAATGTGACTGCGGCTAGTGGAACGAAGACTGTGTACGTAAAAATCGTTTCACCAACGGGTTCTACTCTCGGAGAAAGTGGAAGTTTTGACTATGAAAATCGTACGTTGACCAGCACGATGAGAAAGTCGATAGAGTATGGTGGACAGGAAACGCCTGTCACTCTTTACTGGAATGTGACACAAGCCCTTGAAGGGGGTACTTATGTGGTAAGTATCTTTGCAGACGGAAACATGATAGGATCGAGGAACTTTACATTTAAGTAATGAAGAAGTTACTAACTTTATTTTTATGGGTTGGTATTCTGGCGTCGGCAGAGGCGCAGAGAGTATTGAGCTTGGATAGTTGCCGTGCCCTGGCATTGAGCAACAATAAGCAGCTCAATGTCTCTAAGCTGAAGCAGCAGGTGGCCGCGAATATCAGGAAAGCAGCACGTACGAAGTATCTGCCGAAGGTAGATGCGTTGGCTGGGTACGATTATACCAGCCGCGAAGTGTCTCTATTGAATAAAGAACAGAAGTCTGCCTTGGGCAATTTAGGTACTACTGCTACGGCGGGTGTGGGCAGCAATCTCACGACCTTGACAACCACATTGGTGCAACAGGGAATCATTTCGCCGGGCGTGGCTCAGCAACTTTCCGGAATCTTGGGGCAGTTGACACCAGCTTTGGCACAAATGGGAAACCAGTTGGGAAGCAACATCAGGGATGCTTTCGAAACGAATACGCACAATATCTTTGCCGGCGCGGTGATGGTTCGTCAGCCTCTTTATATGGGTGGAGCTATTGTTGCGGCTAACAATATGGCGCGTATCAGTGAGCAGTTGGCACTGAATAATACGGATGTCGTGACCCAATCCACCTTATATAATATAGACCAGGCATATTGGACGGTGGTATCTCTTCGTCAGAAACATAAATTGGCGTTGAGCTACCATGAGCTGGTTTCGAAATTGGATGCCGATGTCCATAAGATGATTAAGGAAGGGGTGGCTACCAAGGCTGATGGATTGAAGGTGGATGTCCGTGAGAATGAAGCCGACATGCAGTTGACCCAGGTGGAAAATGGACTCTCGTTAGCCAAGATGTTGCTATGCCAACTCTGTGGCCTTCCATTGGATGAGGACATCGTGTTGGCTGATGAGAACAAGGATGGGTTGGGGGTTGACGAGTTGGCCCCGACGATGGATAAGGAACAACTGGACCAGTCGCGCCCTGAATTGCGCATGCTTCAGAACTCTGTAGATTTGAGTAGGGAAGCTACAAAAGTGATTCGTGCAGCTTATCTTCCGCAAGTGCTTCTGACTGGAGGTTATTTGGTGTCTAACCCCAATGTGTATAATGGTTTTGAGAATAGATTCTCCGGCATGTGGACATTGGGAGTGATGGTGCGTGTGCCGGTTTGGAATTGGTTTGAAGGAAGCTATAAGGTGCGTGCATCGCGCATCGCTACCGACATGGCTACGCTGGAGTTAAGCGACGCCCGTGATAAGATAGGATTGCAAGTTGCACAGAGTCAATTCCGTGTCAAGGAGGCACAGAAGAGATTGAACATGGCTCGACAGAATATAAAGAGTGCAGAGGAGAACCTACGTTGTGCCAATTTGGGATTTAAGGAGGGTGTGATGGAGTCGACGGATGTCATGGCTGCGCAGACGGCATGGCAACAAGCGCAGAGTCAGAAGATAGATGCGGAGGTCGATGTCAAGCTTACCCTCGTTAATCTGAAGAAAGCTCTTGGTATATTACAATAATCGAATAGAATATCATGTCAGTAAAATCTCAACATAATAATATTCTGCTAGCCGTCATTGGATTTGCGGCAGCTGTCGTCATTGTGGCTCTTATCGGTTTCTTTACGTTAGGAAAAACAGAGGAAATCATTCAAGGCGAAGTGGATGTGTCGGAGTATCGGGTATCCAGCAAACTGCCTGGGCGTGTGGTCGAACTTTGTGTGAAGGAGGGAGATTACGTTCATGTGGGCGATACCTTGGCTTTATTGGAAGTACCTGAGGTCGATGCACAGAAGCAAGTGGCTGAGGCTACGCAGGGAGCGGCAGCTGCTATGCGTGATATGGCAGCCAATGGAGCACGTAAGGAACAGATTCAGGGTGCTTATCAGTTGTGGCAGCAGGCTTTGGCAGCGTGCGATATAGCTCAGAAATCATATACGCGCGTGCAGCATTTGTATGATGAGGGCGTGATGAGTGGCCAAAAGCGTGATGAGGCTTTTGCAGCTTATAAGGCTACACAGGCACAGGTAAAGGCTGCTGAAAGCCAGTACGAAATGGCTAAGAATGGTGCACGTGCAGAAGAAAAACAGGCTGCTGCCAAACAAGCACAGGCTGCCAAGGGAGCTGTGAACGTGGTGAAAGCATTGTTGAAAGAGACCGTTCAGATAGCACAAGTAGAAGGTGAAGTGAGCGATGTATACCCCAAAGTGGGCGAACTTGTAGGAATCGGTTCACCCATTATGAGCATATCGGTGATGAAAGATATGTGGGGAACTTTCAATATACGTGAAGATCAGTTGAACGGTATGAAGGTGGGAGATATCGTAACAGCTTATTCGCCGGCTTTCAATAAAGACCTCCAGATGAAAGTCTATTACATAAAGGATGAAGGTTCGTATGCCGTTTGGAAGGCAACAAAGTCAAACGGGCAATACGATATGAAGACTTTTGAGGTAAAGGCACGTCCTATCAAGGCTTTTGAAGGGCTTCGTCCCGGCATGTCATTGGTCATTAAGAAATAACAGGAGTATCAGATTGTCGTAAACAGCTAGTCATTCTTGGAATGCACACCATTAAACAGATATATCATATTGCACTTCGCGAGTGTGGCATTTTGTCCCACAATCCTATTTATCTGTTTTGCATGGTCATTTTTCCCATCATCGTTGTGGTCTTTTTTACTTCGTTGATGAGTGCCGGACAGCCCACCGATATGCCCGTGGGTGTGGTCGATTTGGATGGCACAGCAACCACACGGCAACTTGTTCGTAAACTAGATGCGTTTCAGTCGACGCAGGTGGTGGCCCGTTATGATAATGTGAACGAGGCACGCACGGCCATTCAGCGCAATCAGATATACGCATTTCTGTATATCCCCCATGGAACTACCGACGGACTGATGACCGGTAGCCAACCCAAAATATCTTTCTATTATAGTAATACGTCGTTGACGGCGGGTGCATTATTGTTTCGCGACCTCAAAACCATTTCCACGTTAGGCTCGGCCTCAGTGGGGATGAAGAAACTGTCTGCCATCGGTAAGACCGAAGATGAGATTCGTACTTATCTTCAGCCCATTGCCGTGGATCTCCATACCATTAATAATCCGTGGGTAAGTTACAACGTCTATCTTAGCAATATGCTTATCCCTGGTTGCCTGATGGTCTTTTTCTTCCTGATTACGGCCTATTCTTTGGGTACGGAATTGAAATTTAATCGTGCCAAGGAACTCATGCAGATGGGCGAAGGCAATATCTATCTCGTGCTTTGCGGGAAATTCTTACCTCAGACTTTGATATTTCTTGCCATCACCTATGGCTATATGGGCTATGTTTTCGGAATGTATGGATTCCCACATCCAGGTGGTGTTGTTCCTATGTTGCTGCTTGGATTGCTCACAGTTCTGGCATCCCAGTGCTTTGGCATCTTCATCTTCGGCCTCATCCCGTCTATGCGTATGTCGATGAGTGTCTGTTCGTTGTGGGCCGTATTGAGTTTCTCAATGGTGGGAGCAGCCTTTCCGGCCTTTGCCATGTCTCCTGCTCTGGAGATGCTGGCCAACCTATTCCCCTTACGGCATTACTACATGATTTACCAGTTATGTATCTTCAACGATTATCCGTTGCTTGAGGCATGGCCCTATATTCTTGCCCTGATAGTATTCATGGGCCTACCGTTGTTCATTATTCGTCGACTCTACATCGTATTGTTGACTTATGACTATATATCATAATAGGTATGGATAAAGACAGTCTGATATATAAAATAAGTCGAGGATTGCGCGATATGTGTTATATATGTATCCGCGAGTTAAGACAGACGGTCACCGATGAGGGAGTCTTGATTTTCTTCATTCTGGTGCCTTTGCTCTATCCGCTGGCCTATTCATGGATATATAACAATGAGGTAGTGCGCGATGTACCGGTAGCTGTGGTCGATTTATCACACAGCCATGCCAGCCGCGAATTTGCCAGATTGCTTGATGCGTCGCCCGATACCAAGGTGGCTTATTATAGTAACAGCTTGGACGAAGCGAAAGATTTGGTGGGCAAACAAGTTGTCAATGGTGTCATTTATTTCCCCGAACAGTTCCAGACCAAGCTCTATCGCCACGAACAGACGCATGTGGGAGTATATTGCGACATGAGTTTGATGCTTACGTATAAGGCTATCTACCAGTCGGCCCAGGCAGTAGCATCGCAGATGAATACCGACATCCAACTCTCTCTCTCCAAGAATGTCACTTCGCGCGATGAAGAGATAAGCAGCAGACCATTGGATTTTGACGAAGTTCCCATCTTCAATACCACTGGTGGATATGGTAACTTTGTTATTCCGGCTGTACTTATGTTGATTCTACAGCAGACTCTTTTGCTTGGAATCGGTATGTCGGCAGGCACTGCACGCGAAACGAACAGCAATCACGAACTAGTTCCCATCAGTCATTATCATGCCGGAATTTTCCGTATTGTATTAGGAAAGTTCATGTGCTACTTCATGATTTACATGGTCTTGGCAGCTTATCTCACGCTGGTAGTGCCGCGTATGTTTGGCTTCATATCGTTGGTTTACGCCTACGATCTCACCATGTTCATGCTGCCTTATCTGTTGTCTTGCATCTTTTTCGGCATGACGATGTCGTGCGTGGTCCGTTATCGCGAGAATGTCATGTTACTGGTGGTATTTACATCGGTCCCATTCTTGTTTCTGTCAGGCGTGTCGTGGCCACAACATAACATCCCTGGAGTTTGGCAAGGCATCTCATGGTTGTTCCCATCGACGTTCGGTATTCGTGGATTTGTGCGTATGGGTAGTATGGGAGCACGCCTGTCCGACATTCATCCGGAGTATATTGCACTCTGGATTCAGACGCTGGTTTATTTCTTCCTGACCTGCATCGTCTATCGTAATCAGATGCGTCGAGCGCATCCTAAGGTATCTAAGGATTCTATGAAAGCTACATATGCTGATGCTCCGGCGGTGACAGATTAAGCATCTGCATCATTCAAACAATTATAAATTCTTATCTCATGAAAGAGAAATCTCATGGTATGGCAAGTGTGTTGGCTGCTTTGGCTGCCAATCTGTTGGTCGCCATATCCAAGTTTGTAGGTTTTGCCTTTTCCGGTTCGACGGCGATGCTGAATGAATCTATCCATAGTGTAGTAGATTGTGGCAACCAGATATTGCTGTTGATAGGCGACAAGCGTGCTAAAGGCATGGCCAGCGAGAGCCACCCTTTCGGCGAGTCCAGGGCAAAATATTTTTTCAGTATCGTGGTGGCCATGATGCTGTTTTTTGCTGGTGGAGCGCTAGGTATCATGGAAGCGACGGAAAAACTCTTTCATCCCGAACATTCGGTAGAGAATACTTGGCTGGTCATGGGTATTCTGGCTTTTGGCATGATAGTCGAATGCTTCAGCCTGCGGGTGGCCATGAAAGAGATAGCCGAGCTGAACAAGGAGAAGCTACCCTTGTTCCGTTTCTTGCGTGAAAGCCGTCATAGCGAGGTGCTTATTATCTTTGCCGAAGACCTTTGTGCCGTGATAGGCCTGCTTCTGGCCATGCTTGGTACTATATTGGTGGCTGTTACCGGTCTGGCATTCTTCGATGCTCTGTCGGGTTTGCTCATAGGTCTCATGCTCTGTTTGGCAGCTTTGTTCCTGGCGCGCGAATTCTATAGCCTCATCATCGGTGAATCCATGACTGCAACCGACCGACAGCTGATGAATAAAGCGTTTGACAGAGCAGAGGTGAAGCATCTCATCAATCTTAAAACCATCCATCTGAGTCCGACAAATATCTTGGTGGCTGCAAAGATAGAGCTGCAAAGTGAATATCGTGCCGAGTCGGCTACGGTCATCAATAGGATAGAGGAAGAGATACGCCGGAGTTTCCCACAGTATAAGATATACATTTATATAGAAACCGATGTATATCAGCCGGGTTATCAAGTGAAATCGGAGTAGTCGGCTGCAAAGGCTTTTCAGCAATGCTGCCAAGGCTTCGCATTATTTCTGACTAGCCTCGGCAGCATTGCTGTTACGGCCTTGCAGTGAAGTCATACTACTTTATACTAATTATATCCGATAGAGTATAATTAGCTAGTATCAAGTCAGACTGCGTTCGCTAGGGTATAATCTCGCTGTCTTATAGGGGAAATCATTGTATCATTGATTGAATCCTTTTGATGACTTCCTCACTGATATCATCAGGTATCTTCATGTCCCCAAATGTGACTCTTCTGTCTTTTGGGTACTCATTTCCCCATATAACAGATTCAAGAGAGTTGTAAAGAGTTTCTATGTCCGGTATCTGAAATTCGTCATCCTTGTATGTACTTAGTGCTTTGTTGAACAATGAGAACAGCAGGGATATATATGTCTTATTCTTTGTCGTATGACAATAGCTTCCCATGCAGCTAATAGCTGTACGGATAGTCTCTTCATAAGTTTCATCATCTATATTGATGAATTTACAAAGCAAGTCTTCATATTTTGCAGCTAAATTCCAGTAGCTGTTGCTACATAATACCTTTAAAGCGGTGGCTGTGATAGAGTCGCAAAATGCTTCTGTATTGATGAATTTTTCAATGAGGGCAATGTTGTCTCCGGTTGGTTTCGTGCAGAGACCAAAAGCTGCAATACCATTGTGAATCCCCAACGAAGAATCCTCCTGCCACGAACATGTTTCAATCTCATTCAGTGTGCTTTTTAAATATAGCAGTTCTTCTGCGGTCAATGAGAATGTCCATTTGGCTTTGTCAAACAAAGCAGCCATATCCTTGTTGTTAATCCGTAATTTCATAGGTCTTGTTTCATATCTTATGTCAGCGAAGACCATCGTAACAGATTTGTCAGGCTGTATAGATAATGTCTGGCTGTGTTCATGTTTGTTTAATATATTCGTGCAGACAAAAGTAAGAAAATATATTGATTAATAGGAATAGACCACTTATGAATCTGGGAATATCAAAAAAAGAACGTAAAAGATTTGTTGTAAAGAATAATTCTGTAACTTTGTCTCTGTATGAATTCATATCTATATCTATGAAGATACTATAGTATATGATATCTTCTATATTATGTTGTATGTACTGTTTTAATACATAGAAGTGATGAATAGAAAAGTCAGACCTTTGTTTTTACTGCTTGTAATGAATCTTTTTGCGTTTCAAGGTGTCGCAAAAGACTATGATGTATTGGTAATAGGAGGTGGCGCAAGCGGTGTATGTGCTGCTGTACAAAGTGCCAGGTTGGGTAGCCGTACAATATTAATAGATGATACCCCTTGGCTTGGTGGCATGCTCACTTCTGCCGGTGTTAGTGCTACGGATGGAAATTTCAGACTTCCAAGTGGCTTGTGGGGTGATTTTATAGATGAGTTGGTTTCTTATTATGGCTCATTGGATGCGTTACGCACAGGGTGGGTGAGTAATATTCAGTTTGAACCATCGGTGGGAAATACTATTTTCCAGCGTTGGGTAAAAAATGAGAAGTTGCTGACGTATTGTCCAAATACAAGATATGTCAGTATTAAGCGTTTGCAAAATGGATGGGATGTTGTTATACAAAAGGGGAAGCAGAGAGAACATATAAAGGCTTCTTATATCATAGATGCCACAGAATTAGGCGATGTTGCCAAAGAGGTGGGTTTGTCCTACCGTGTGGGACTTGATGCGCGTGAGCAGACAAATGAGAAGGCTGCATTGGCCCAAGCGAGTAATATGATTCAGGACATCACTTATGTCATGATTCTGAAGGAGTATGATGAACCGCATCTGATAAAGCGTCCGGATGGGTATACCCCTTATGAATTCAGAAATTGTTGCATCAATCCATATAATGATTCTACGGCTAAGCAAAAGCCCTGGTCGCAGGAGATGATGATAACTTATGGTAAATTGCCTAATCGTAAGTATATGATTAATTGGCCGATGTTCGGCAATGATATTTACTTGAACGATATAGAATATACACCGGAGCGGCGCAGGAAACTGCACAAACAAGCCAAAGCCAAGGCTTTGCGTTTTTTATATTTCATGCAGCATGAACTGGGGATGAAAAACTTTGGACTTGCCGACGAATATCCTACGGCTGATAAACTTCCTTTTTACCCTTATTATAGAGAAGGTAGAAGGTTTGAAGGAAGAGTCATGTTCACCTTGAATGATATTTTATATCCTTATGAGCAGTGTTCGGCACTTTATCGCACGGCAGTGGCAGTGGGTGATTATCCGGTAGACCAGCATCATAATGAAAGAGAGGTTGAGGGGTTGGAATTACCTAGTATACCGTCGTGGGGATTGCCCATGGGCGTGTTTTTCCCAAAGACAGAGGACAGATTGTTATTGGCAGAGAAGGCCATATCGGTTACAAACTTAGTAAATGGTACAACCCGTTTGCAACCTGTGGTTTTGCAAATAGGGCAGGTGGCAGGAACTTTGGCCGGTATGGCTGTAAGAGAGGGCTGTAGTCCTCATCAATTATCAGTAAGAAAAGTACAGACGCAGTTGCTAAGTACAGGAAATTATTTGTTGCCTTATTTGGATGTCAAAAAATCCAGTCCTCTATTTCAGGTATATCAGCGGATAGGTGCTACAGGAATTTTACGAGGTATAGGCAAACATGTGGGTTGGTCGAATGAAACATGGTTAGAGGTTGACAGTGTTTTGTGCAGGAAAGATCTCTCTGGGCTGATCTCTTTTTATCATTTAGAACCATTGGACTATGACGATTCGATGGTATCTGTGGATGATGTCGTATTGCTTATTACGAAAATAGCCCGTAAGGAAAACATTGTATTCCGACAGGATGTTCGTAGTTTAATATCTGAGTGCTTTGGAAAGTATGGATTTAAGATGGCTAATCATACAATTAGCCGTGGGGCGTTTGCCACGGTTATAGATCAGTTGCTTCATCCTTTTGAAGCTAAGGATTGTGACTTGTTTGGCAATCTTCAGCATTGATTATTGCTAAGCAATATTCTGACGAGCTGTCTAAATGAATGTACATTCAAAGCATCTGCACTCACTTAGGTAGCTCGAATTGTGTAAATCTGTTGTCGATATTTTACCCATCATTGCGTATAACTTTGAGAATAATGGCCTACCTTTGCCATTCCAGAAACTAATATTAGCTAATATTAACAAAAACTTTGTAGCAGTTATGCGACGATAGCTACTATACAGAACATAGATAACCTCATAAGTCTGATATGCCACAATTAGATAAAAGCATTTTGTTAGGACTTCGAAATGGTAAGTTAAAGCATTTTGAAATGGTATTCCGTCATTATAATAGATGGATATATAATTTCGTATTCGATTTATTAAAAGATGCTGCCGCGGCTCAAGATATTACCCAGGATGTCTTTATACAAGTTTGGAATCATCGTGAAAATATTGATAGTGATGCTAATTTTGAAGGTTATTTATTTACGATAGCTCGTAATATGGTGTATCATGCTGTGCAGCAAGAAGTGAAACGGCAGCTATATGCCCAGCAAGTACAATACCAAGGACATGAACAAGACGTGGAGTATAATGAGGCAGACAAGTTGCTTATGGAAGAGTATATCATGAATTTGTCGAAGCAACTGCCTGATATGCGGCGTCAAATCTTGATGCTCTATTGGAAGTCGGGGCTTAACTATCGTGAAATTGCAGAGTGTCTGAATATTTCGGAAAGTACTGTCGCAACACAGATTCAACGCTCTTTGAAATTTATTCGCTCAAAGATAGACTAATAACAGAGTAAACATGAAGCATCAGCAAAATATATATCGTTCATTATTAGGCAGACTTTATAGTCGCCATGTAGATGTAGGTGATTTGAAATCATTGAAGTCATGGCTTGAGGACGAGCATCATGAATTTGACGAATTGTGTCAAGAGGTGTGGGATACTGTGCCTACGACGGCCAGCGACCATCGCGAAGAGCCAATGTTGGAGAGTATTTTGGAACAAATAAGTGTAGAGCCACGCAAGAATTATTCGTTGTTGTTTCTGAAGATAGTAGCATCTGTATTGTTCTTGTTGTCTATGGTGCTAGGCTACGACTGCTTTAAAAACTATTCTCATGCCAAGCAGCTGGCTATGCAGTCATCGGAGGTCGTTGTAGATTATGGACAGCGAGCACATCTTACGTTGCCTGATGGCTCACGAGTCTGGCTGAATTCGGGGTCTCAGCTGAATTATGGAGCGGATTTTAACCAGAAAAATCGTACTGTAGAATTATTGGGCGAAGCCAAATTTGAAGTGGCTAAAAATCCAGAAAAGCATTTTATAGTGAAATGTTCCGGTATCCAAGTAGAGGCTTTGGGTACGGTGTTTGCCGTGAAAGGATATCAGATAGATTCAACTGTTACGGCATCGTTGCTGGAAGGCAAGGTGCGCGTTTATAACCATACGTCGGGTATAACGCTTATGCCGATGCAGCAAATCATATATAATAGGAATCAAGGGACTTTTACCATGCGCGAAATGGAAGATTCATGCGAAGCTGATTTCTGGTTGAAAGGATTCTTGTATTTCCATGATACCTCACTGGCTGAAATGGCTTTGACACTGGAAAGATTATATGGTGTGAATGTGGTGTTTTCCACAAATGAATTGCGCAAGGCCACATTTACCGGGACTATCCGTAACAACAGTCTCCAGAATGTATTGCATATTATTAGCCTGACCTATCCATTACGTTACGAGATAAAGAATAACACAGTTGTGTTGAGTAATAACCTATAATTATATAAGTATGATAAAACATCCTAATGATCTAATTCGGAGGGGAATAGTAGGAGCTTCTCTGCTATTCTCCGTACTGGGAATGCAAGCGCAGATAACGATGCGTGTGCAGAACAAGACGTTGAAAGAAGCTTTACAGCAGATTGAGAAAGAGTCGGGGTATAGCGTGTTCTATAGTAACAAGCTGACGGGACTCGATAAAAAAGTCTCAATTACAGCGAAAAATGAACGTGTAGAACATGTGCTGGATCAGTTGTTACGTTCTACCAGTATTTCTTACAGCATTGAGGGAGGGCAGCAAATTGTCCTGAAGATGCGCCAAAAGAAGACTGCACCTACAAGTATCTCTAAGACTAAAAAGACAGTCAAAGGTCAGGTGACTGATGTCAATGGCGAACCTCTTATTGGTGTAAGCGTAGGTGTTGAGGGAAATACAGCAGGTGCAGTGACAGATTTAGACGGACGATTCCAGCTGCTGGCTGCGGTGGGCAGTACATTGAAGTTCTCGTATGTTGGATTTCAAAGTCAAACTCAGCGTGTCACCAATGCCGATAATTACACGATAGTGCTTGCCAGCGACGACAAGCTGCTGGACGAAGTGGTAGTTGTAGGATATGGTGCGATGAAAAAGCGTGACCTCACTGGTGCAGTATCATCTGTGAAGGGTAACGACATAGCTTTGCCCGGAGTAGCTTCTGCAGCACATGCTTTGGCAGGAAAAGCTGCCGGTCTTTATGTGCGGCAAAATTCTGCCCAGCCTGGTGGTGGATTGGATATATTGATTCGTGGTGCAGGTTCGGTAAATGCCAACAATGATCCTCTTTATGTGGTCGATGGTTTTCCCATTGCCAAGATAGATCAAGGTAAAGGTACAAATGCACGTATGGACCCCGGTACACAGGGTGTCTTGAACTTTATCAACCCTAACGATATAGAAAGCATAGAGGTGCTGAAAGATGCTAGTGCCACGGCTATTTATGGTGCACGCGCAGCCAATGGTGTTGTCATTGTGACAACTAAGCGTGGTAAAGAAGGACGTGTAAATGTGAATTATAATTATAACTACTCGCATCAGCAATTCACTGATAACTACGATGTGTTATCGCTGAAAGAGTGGATGCAAGAGAAAAATAAGTCTACTTGGGAATACTGGATTTGGGAGAATCAGGTAGGTCCTTGGGGTAAACGTACATTAGAAGAAGCGTTGGCTGCACCGGTCAACGGTCAGGGATATACACGTCCGTTTACAGATGCCGATAT
Source organism: Prevotella mikamonis (assembly GCF_055381405.1). Classification (NCBI taxonomy): domain Bacteria; kingdom Pseudomonadati; phylum Bacteroidota; class Bacteroidia; order Bacteroidales; family Prevotellaceae; genus Prevotella; species Prevotella mikamonis. The sequence goes on along the minus strand of NZ_AP035785.1, from coordinate 1,301,859 downwards.
TGCAGCAGCCGGTGATGGTACTGATTGGGTAGGATTGATAACACGCAACGGGCATATTCAGGAACATAATCTAAGTATTCAAGGTGGCAGTAAAGATACACAATACATGGTCTCGTTTAACTATTACGACAATGTGGGTATTATCCGTAATTCGGGCATGACACGTTATACAGTGAAAAGTAATATAGACCAACGGTTTTTGAATATCTTTAAGACCGGTATGAACCTTACGCTCTCACGAATTAATAATGATAATACCCAGCTGGGATCGGAACAGTACGAAAAGTCGGGTATTATTCGTTCAGCAGTGCAGATGGGACCACATATCAAGGCTTATGATGAGGCTACGGGTACTTATCCTGTCAATCCATTGCTAGGTACGCAACCCAACCCTTATTCGCTATTGAACAATATTGATAAGGGGCGTACCGACCGCTTGTTGGGAAATGTATATTTGGAGGCTACGCCTATTAGCGGATTGCTTCTGCGCTTGAATGCTGGTATTGACCGTGCAAACATTAGTCGTAAGACGTATGAACCCAAGACCACTCTTTATGGAAAGGCCCAACAAGGTAATGCCGACATTTATACCTATGACAATAACCAGTATCTGCTGGAAGCAACTGCTACCTATAATAAGACATTTAAAGATATCCATAAAGTAAACTTCCTGTTAGGAGCTTCGTATGAGAACTTCAATTTCGAAACGTCGAATTTAGGAAATAATAATTTCCTGACCGATGGTTTCACCTATAACAACATGGGAGCGGGTACTGGAACCAAGTTGGTAGGTTCGGGATTTACCAAGAACAAGATGGAATCTTACTTTGCGCGTGCAGGCTATATACTGAAAGACCGCTATTACTTCACGGCTACGATGCGTGCCGATGGAGCCAGTGTGTTTGCCAAGAATCATAAATGGGGTTATTTCCCCTCAATGGCCTTGGCATGGACTGTCAGTGAAGAAAATTTCATGCAGAGTCTGCCCAAGGTGAGTTTGCTGAAATTGAGATTGAGTTGGGGTAAGACAGGTAACTCTGGTATTGGTTCTAATGCCTTTGCCAGTTACTATGCTGCACCTGCTTATAATCGTGGCGACGGTTCGCAGATTATTGGCGTATTCCAAGGAAAGTTGGAAAATCCCGATTTGAAATGGGAAACAACTACCGAATGGAACGCCGGTTTGGATCTGGGATTTTTTAAGAACCGTATTTTGTTGAGTGTAGAATACTATCATAAGGTTATCAGTGATTTGTTGAATTATAAGCCTTTGAACTATTATCACGAGATATCGCGTGTGATGGCTAATATCGGTAAAACCCAGAGTACGGGTATCGAAATAACTTTGAATACCAAAAATATTGATACACGAAACTTTAAGTGGTCTACAGATTTTGTGTTCACCAAATATAAAGACCGCTGGAAAGAGCGTACACCTGACTGGAAACCTGCTGTATTTGAGCGCGAAGACGATCCTATTCGTTCTATCTATTCACGATTGGCCGACCACATCTTACAAATAGGTGAGGAAGTGCCGGCTGCACAACCATTATTGAAACCGGGAGAAGTCGTAATAAAGGATCTCAATGGCTATAAACGCGATGAAAACGATCAACCTGTGGTGGATGAAAAAGGTCGATTTATTCTTACAGGTGGCCCTGACGGACGTATTGATGATGCCGACTATGTACTTATCGGGTCACAAGATCCAGGATGGCTTGCCGGTATGACAAATACGTTCAAGTATAAGGATTTTGATTTGGGTATTCAACTCAATGGTATGTTTGACAGGGTGATGCAAGATCCCACAGAAATGGCTTACGGCCTTGGTGGTGGTGACATTGCACGTTATGGTTACAATGCGTTGCGTATTATTAAGAATCGGTGGACTTGGGATAATCCATCTACAGAGTATCCTTGTTCGTTCAATGCTTGGAATACCAACTATACTACCGGTGACTGGTATTATCAGAAAGCGTGGTTTGTGCGCTTATCCAATATCACACTTGGTTGGAATATACCGCAGAATTGGCTGGCAAAGACAAAAGTTATTTCTAAAATTCGGTTGACGATGAGTGCAAGCAACCTGTTCTGTATAACACCGTATAAGGGACTTGACCCGGAAACCGATTATTATACAGCCGCTTATCCCAATGCACGCACGTATAGCTTTGGCGTAAATATCTCATTTTAAGTAGGAATCAATATGAAAAGAATATATTTAATCAATACTTTGTTTACAGCATTGCTGGCACTTGCAACAACAGGATGTACCGACCTGGTGCCTGTAGACTCTTCGGAAATCAATACTTCCAACTTCCCCTCTACCGAGGCCGATATCGAGTCGCGTGTCATGTCGTGCTATTATCCTCTACGCGGTAACTGGTGGGATGGTATATTTACTCCCTCAGAGCGTGGTGTCATGTTTGTAAATGACTGTACTACGGGTATCTTAACAGGAAACTTTGGTGCTCAGAAGATGGCATCGGAATTGAACTTCTATCCGGAAAGTGAAGAGATAACCTGGTTTTATTACAAGCGTGATGAGCCTAATGGGTATGCTAATAAGGTCAGTCGTTGCACATTGGTACTCGATGAGATAGAGCATAGTACCATAGACGAAAAGGCAAAGGCTAAATATATGGCAGAAGTGAAGTGCGCCCGCGCATTCCTGTCTTATGTATTATATGATATGTATGGTCCTCTTGTGGTGCCTCCATTGGAGGTATTGAAAAATCCTTTGGATGAAAAACCCTTGCCAAGATTAGAGCGTGCTGAAATGGTAAAGTTTATAGAGGATGATTTGAAGTTTGCCGCAGATAACTTACCTGTAAATCCGGAGTATGGACGTTTTAGCAGTGGTTTGGCCCATATGTTGCTGATTCGTCTTTATCTACACGAAACGGCAGTAGATAAAAGCTACTTTGCCAAGGTTGAGACCGAGGCACGAGAATTGATGAAGGCCAAATATGGTTATGGCCTGCAAGCAGACTACAATAAAATGTTTGAACTGGGCGGGCAAGGACAGGGCAATAAGGAAATCATCTATGCCATACCTTGCTCTTATGATGGTCCGAACTATAATCAGTGGCACATGATGGTATTGCCGACCGACTTTCAGCAGAATGGTATGTCGGGTGGTTGGGGAACTGTTACCAGCACTTGGTATTTCTATCAGTCGTTTGAGGCCAATGATGTACGTAGAGCCAAATTGCTGACCTCTTATACAAATAGTGCAGGAGAGACAGTTGATAAGGATACTCCCCAATCTCCATTGGCAGCTGGTCCAATAGCCTTGAAAATAGGATATGATCCAAAGGTGAGTGGTTCTGGTGGATATTCGGATATAGACTTGATACTCTTTAGGTATGCTGATGTGTATTTGTCGTTGGCTGAAGCTTTGTGTCAGAAAACGGGTGCTACGGCTGCTGACTTGAAAGAGGCTGCAAGTTATGTAAATGTAATCCGTAATCGTGCTGGTTTAGGTAATCTAAAGCCTGAAGATTATGGTACTTCTGATAAACTGCTGGATGCTATCTTAAATGAGCGTTGGCATGAGTTCTGGTGTGAGAATGGTCAGTTCAGAGCCGACCTGATTCGTTATCATCGCTTGATACCATTGGTGAAGAAAATCAATCAGTCGCCTTATGCCGAGAACTATAAGGAGTTGTATCCATTACCACTCTCTGTAATCTCTGATGGTAAGGGCGAAGTAAAACAGAATCCAAATTATTAGACATTAATTCGACATGAACATGAATAAACGTATATTATATTCCATCATATTCTCTGTGTTAGGATTGACCACTTCGTGTGGAAGTAACAATGAATCTAATGAGAATGTTGAGCCGGAGAAGGAGACACTTGCATTGGTTAAATATGTTTCGGACAATACTGAGTTTGCAAATCCAGAGCGTGGATTCTATACGCAGCTGGAAGGTAATATGACCACTCCGGTATCGGAATCAAGGCTGCGTGAACTTCGCAATGATAAAAAGTCGTTGGTGATGTTGATGTACTATATGAAAGAGTATAGAAACGCCGATTTAGGGAAAAATGTGATAACCAAATTGAGTGCAGACTTGGATAAGGTAAGGAATACCGGACTGAAGGCTATTATCCGTTTTGCCTATACCAACGAAATTGATGGCGAAGATGCTCCATTGGATAGAATTCTGAAACATCTTGATGAATTGAAGCCTCTGTTCGCAAAAAACAAAGATGTAATAGCTTGTGCGCAGGCTGGTTTTATCGGTGCATGGGGTGAATGGTATTATTCCACCAATCGACTGAACAATACGGCAGCTTACAATGCAGTGATAAAGAAGTGGCTTGAGGTGTTGCCTACTGATAGATGTGTGCAGGTGAGAACACCTAAGTATAAGCAGGACTATCTCAATGTAAAAGCGGGATTGACTCCTGAATTGGCCTATGCCGGTACACCGGCAGCTCGTATTGCCCACCATAATGATGCTTTTATGGCTGATGAAAACAATATGGGTACTTATGCAGATGTAAAGGTCGACAAGGCTTATATTGCAGAAGAAGGTCTTTATCTGCCTATCGGTGGTGAAACCTGTTTGCCCAGCCCATCGGCTGCCATATCAACAGGTGCGGCTGCTGTGACAGATCTCAGCATGCTCCATTGGTCGTTTTTGAATGATGCCTACGACAAAAAAGTACTCAATAAATGGGAAAGTGAAGGGTACATGACCGATATCAAGAATAAATTGGGCTATCGGGTGTCCTTATTACGTGGTGAATATTCAACAAAGCATCAACCAGGAAGCGATTTCGTATGTAAACTGTCCTTGTTGAATCTGGGTTATGCGGCAATGTATAATCCAAGAGACATATATGTAGTTTTGCGTTCGGAGAGCAATAATCAAGAGTACTGGGCAAAGTTGAAAGAAGACCCACGTACATGGAAACCGTTACGTAGTGCGAAATTGAAGTTAGAGATAGCTTTGCCCACCGATATTCCGGCTGGTAAGTATAAAGCCTTCCTCTTCTTGCCCGACCCAGAACCCACCTTGGCTAAACGACCTGAATATGCTGTAAGATTAGCTAATAAAGATATGTGGGAAGATAAAACCGGATACAACGATTTGAATGTCAGCATCACGGTAGATGCAAATGGAAATCTGCCCGCAAGCAAATCGTCACTTCATTTCGTCAAGAAATAATAAAAGTAATTATAGTATGAAAGTATTTAATCATTTATATATCATCGCATCATTGATGTTGTCATGCTTGGTAATGGCGTGCAGCGATGACAATACGCCGGAAAGTGCAGGGAAAGATGGACCTAAGCCTTCGATGGATGTGCTGGTGTCTCCACAGGGTGGTCTCCACTATGGAGATAAGTTAAACCTTACAGGTCTCATGGAGGATGAGAGGAATCTGGACCATTATGAGTTGGTGTTGAAGAACAGCAAAGGTGATACGCTCACAACGAAGTATCAGATGCTGTTAGGCAAATCGTTTAATGCCAATGATTACTTGCAGATACCTTTGCCTAAGAATGCACAAATTGATGACCTGACGCTCCAAGTAAAGCTTGACAATACGCGGAACGGTGAGGTGGTTGAGGAATTCGACCTGCCTATGGTGGGACTTCCGATTTTCGAGAAATTGAATTTGATTCTTGGTAATGGTAAAATTATAGAGCTGGAGAAGCATGGCGATATTTACGAAAGTGCTGTAGAAAATGTATTCCCTGCTAAAATCAAGGGTATCATCTCTACGACCACGGGAAAGAATGGAATTTATTGGGGTGTTAAGAATGGTGAGGTTGCCACTATGGCTTCCGATTCAATAGTTGTGGGAGCAGATATAGAAGCATCTTACACTGTCTCGTTTAATCCCCAGACTTTCGAGTTCAAGACGGGTGAACATCATGTGTGGACTCCATTGCCATCGGATAATGTCTATTATATCTTGGGAACGATATCAGGGCATTGGCAAGATGGCGAAATTACGAAAGAGCGTTCAAAGATGATGCTCACAGGATTTGAAAGTGGAAGTGAACGCTATTATACGTGGACGGCTCCCGATGGTGAAGATCCGGAAACAGGTATGTGGGGACAAACTGCTGCTGGTACATTCCGTCTGAAGAAAGGTGGCGAACAGAAATATATTTTGTGGGATGGTAATAAAATTGTAGAGAGTGCCACCGATAATACAGGAAAAGCATTCCCGGTAACTGCTGGTGGCCCGTTCACCATTAAGAGCAATTTCAAGAATAATGTTTGTACCTCGGTAGAAATTGCCGGTGGTGGTAAGTCGCTCGTATTTAGCAATGGAAAGGTTGTCGTAAATGGTGTCCCTGCTGCGGCTTCTATTCTGTTTGCTAACAGTACATTGCCATTGAAGCCTGGTACAAGCTATATATATGAAGGTACTGTAAATTTGAAGAAAGGACAGACTATCGCTTCGGTATTTGATTTGTCTTCATTCACTTGCAATCCAGACTTGTTTACCGGAGGTGGTAATTCTACATGGACGTTGAAGGCTAACAGTGGTAGCTATCTCATTCGTTTGGATGCCTTTAGTGGTGCTCTTTATGCTTGCCCCACAACAGCCTATCCTGATGTCATCTATATGGATGGTTGGAGTTGGGCACCTACATCTACTTCCACTGCCGTTGCATGGAATGCCGAGAATGTGCTGCCACTGGTGAAGACTTCTCGTGGTACGTATGAGGCTACTTTCTATAACTTTGGATGGGGTGGTGATGTCGCATTCTATGTCACGCATCCAAGTTCTGGTGCGACAACTCGTCTGCCTATTACCAACTTCAATAGTGGATATTTGAATCCGTCGAATGGTGATACCAGTTTCAAGATTCCTGCTGCGGCTGGTTACTATAAGGTAGTAATAGACCTGAAAGAGGGAGTTAATATTAGTGCTGCTGGTGTCGTGACACCTAAGGGAACTTCTAAGTTCTCAATAGACTATGTTGAACAATAAAAGTGTAATATCTCGTTCCTCATTATGGGGGACGAGATATTTTAAATTAAAATTATCGTTATGAGAAAAATACTTGTTCTGTGTTTGTCGTTTTTTGCGCTGTCTCATCTACATGCTCAACAAGTAGCCATGCAGCCGAAAGAATGCTGGTGGGGCATAGGTACGGGTGTCGGAACTCAACTGCCTATAAGCGACCATACATTCGAGGCAAATACACGTGTTGAAAATTTCAACAACCAAACTGCCCCTTTGTTGTTATCAAATCAAGGGCGAGCCATTTGGTTGGATGCGGCCTATCGTTTGAAAGCTTCCAATCGGGTGCTCCAGTTCCAACCTGCTAAGGGTGGGATAGATATGCAAGTGTATGGCAAGACTTTGCGTGATGCCTATTTAGGTGCTATGAAAAGTCATTTCCCAGCGACAGGAGAAGTCCCTCCATCACTGTTTTTCGAGCGTCCTATTTATAATAGTTGGATAGAATTGCTTTATAATCAAAACCAGGCAGACATATTAAAGTATGCACACAATATTATTGATAATGGTTTTGCCCCCGGCATCCTCATTATTGATGATAATTGGCAGCAAGATTATGGTGAGTGGGAGTTCAGGGCCGAGAAGTTTCCGAATCCAAAGCAAATGATAGACGAACTCCATAGTCTGGGATTCAAAGTGATGCTGTGGGTATGTCCGTATGTGTCGCCTGATAGTAAGAAGAGTCGGGATTTTGAAGCCAAAGGATTCTTTGTGAAGGCGAAGGGGACAAATCAGGCCGTAGTGGCCCGATGGTGGAATGGTCATAGTTTTGTTTACGATTTGAGTAATCCGGAAGCTTATAATCAGATACGAGGAGAACTGAAGGATTTGCAAAAGAAATATGATATAGATGGATTTAAGTTTGATGCGGGCGACTCTTACAGTTATTTGGAAGAGAATGTAGATGTGTACGATGGTAAATCTTTCGATATTGAGCAAACTTATTTGTGGGCTGCGCTAGGACGGGAATTTCAGTATAATGAAATGCGTGCCTGTTGGAAACATGGCAACGAGGGACTCGTTCAGCGTCTAGGGGATAAAAAGTATTCATGGGTAGGAGTGAGCCAGTTAGTACCCGATATGATTTCTGCCGGCTTACTGGGCTATGCTTTTACTTGTCCCGATATGATTGGTGGCGGTGAATATGGTAGTTTCTACAATGTAGACGAAGATAAATTTGACCAAACGCTTATCATTCGTTCGTGCCAGATTCATGCCATGATGCCTATGATGCAATTTTCGGTAGCGCCGTGGCGCATTCTGTCTAAAGAAAATCTGGCCATTGTCCGTCAATATGCGCATTGGCATACAGAGCTTGGACCTTATATTTTAGAACAAGCAAGGAAATCAGCTCAGACTGGCGAACCTATTGTTCGCCACATGGCATACAGTTTCCCGAATGAAGGATTTGAACATATAAGCGACCAATATATGTTTGGAGATAAATATCTGGTAGCTCCTGTGACAACTGCTGAAAACCACCGAACGGTGAAACTTCCTAAAGGGAAGTGGCGCGATGACCAGGGAAAGGTATATGTAGGTGGTAAAGTCTATTCATTAAATGTGCCACTTGATCGTTTGCCTTGGTTTGTGAGAATAAAATGATATACACTAAAAGCATGTTATGCCTCTCGTAGTGTGGAGAGTGCTTGACCATCTTAAAAAGCCTGTAATGCTCACCACTCTTTTTGTGAGAGAGGGCTGGGGAAAAGGCTGATATAGCCAGAAAGGGCGACCCGTTCATAGCCGGGGACAATCGAGCGAAAGCGAGATTGTCTCCGGTTGTTGTTTGCATCTGTCAATCTAGTCTGACAAGACTGCCTTTAGATATTATAGATATTTACAAAGGATGGTATAAATGATGGAATTCCACAATAAATGGCTATATTTGCAATCATAGGATGGTGTACTTATAGCCCAATGGGATGAAAAGACCCCAATCAGAGTTGTTATGAATTATCCTTGAAACATGGTTTTGATTTGGCAAGATTTTATGAGAATGAAAGATAATGAACTGTCAAATTAAGAAACAATCACGTATTAATTTAAAACGTACGGGGTAGAAAAATCCATTCATTTACTGCAAAGGCTCGACAGCATTGCTGCCGAGCCTTTGCAGCACTGCTGTTTGGCCTTTGCAGCATTGTTGCCGAGGCCCTGCACTTTTCGAGGGGCAGACATTACATATCATATTCACTTAGATGAGTTATATTCCTTAAATAGAGAATGGAAGATTTTCTTATTCAAAAGAAGACATCAAGGCAGAAAGAATGATTTATGTTTTTCTATCACCTATTCTTAACTAATCCGAGCGAATGGAACTGATAGATAATTTCTTTGGAATCCTTTTCGCTTACCTCTGCAAGCAGAGTGCGTACACAGCTCCTTGCTTTTAGTGTTGTTCGTCATCCTAGAAATGTTTTTGCTATTTATGTTTGGCAAGAAAGAAATATTTTACTATTTTTGAAACGGAACAAAATGCAACTGAAGATATTTTTCGGAAGAGTCTTTACTGGGTTAAAACGAATTTCGTTAATTGCCAGTCTTACAAGTGTCTACCATTCATCGTAATCATAGTAAAATAATTGATTAATATAATGATGGAGAAGAATATATTATCATTAAAAAACATACAAGAAGTTTATGAATATTGTACTAAGGTATATAAATTATTTATATTAGGCGAAGAAGAACAAATTTTGCTGAGAAGGTTAGAGAACGTTGAAAAGATACCTTTTGGGAATTATGATAGTTGGACTTGGATTGAGCCGTTAATTATGCTGAAAAGTAAATTATCAACGGATTCAAATATTAAAGCTTTATGCCGTGAAAGAGTACTTATGGTTCTTAATACTGGGAATGAATTACAGCGAAAAGTTAAGAAAAATGTTTTTCAACGTATTCTAAATGGTAAGGAACTGGGATTAGATTTAATTGAAAATGCAAAATATGATAACAAGAATGAACTCCTAATTGAATCATATTTAAAAACGATAATGCAGATTATAACAATAATCGAAATGGGAGCTTCTTCTGATTTTAGTGTTGAAAAGGCTGAGAATTTACTGCAAAAATTGATAGCAGAGGTAAAACCGTTAATATAATTTCCCTTGCTCGTCTGGCAGATAGACCTCATTGGATTTAAATACGACAAAAGAAATGATGGTGCTTTTAATATAGCTGGAACTATCCAAGATTGTGTATCAAGGTTCTCAAAAAAAGGAAATAGCTAAATAAGTACGGATAGAATTTATAATATCATCGAAAATCATCAAAACAACAAGAATTATGAATAATAATTTTGATAATGACTTTCATAGTCTTTTAACTGAAATAGTAGAGCTGGCATTTGAATATGTAGATAATAATATTGACGAAGTTGATGTTGTTTATGCTATTGGATTAATTGAAGAAGGATATTTTTTCAAGACGTTTTATAAAATAAATGGGCAATTAGCAAAGTCACACAAAGTAAATGATATATCTAAAAAACAGTACGATATTTCAAGTACAAGAGCATTTAATTTATTAAACCTTGGAAATGAAATTTTAATGAAGATAGAAAACCTGTTTATGAATTGCAACAGAGAAATTCCAACGATACTTAAATTAGTATACTTCCCTAAAACGGGTAACTTTGAAAGTTACTTTGGGTATGAAAGAAATTTTTCACATTCTACGACCAAAACAGCTCAGGATATTTATGAGGAATGGTATCGCAATGAAGGTGTTTTGTAACCAGATTGAGATTAGTTGCATGAGTATCATTTTATATATACCAAAATATACCCGACGATTTTGGATGTCAGGATTTATACTGTGCAAAATAAATGTTAGGATAGGGCAAAATATGAGTAAGATTAAATCATTAATATATTTGCATTGTATAGATAATGGCAAGATTCTATATTATACTGATTATAGTAAATCAAAAGAAGAAACATGTGCTATTAAAAAATGTGGTTAACAGAATCTGTTAAAGATAGAGACATACGGGGAAGGAATCCTCGCACTCCTGCTACTGCTGGCTTTGGCTTATCTGTATTGCTATTATCGGTAAACTGTAGGGAAAGGTGTCAATGTGAATTTCGTTTGGGAGCAATCTCTTGATAATTAGAAAAATCGGTTATGTAAGATGATATTAAAAACAGGAAAATCATTATATCTTCGCATTTGGCAGGATGCACTCTATAATATTCGGAAGCACAATCCCGAAGATTACAAATGGATGTCGCTTGTTTTCATTTCTATGGGGAATGCACTTAACATACTGTCGCTACTCATATTGCTGCACTTGATTGTCGGCACTCCCATATTGTTGTTCCAATATGTGCATGCCGATTTTAGTAGCATCCAGCCAATAGACAGTTTCATGAAATTTTTTATTCAGTTTTTCCTGTTGCCACTTCTGTTGAACTATTATTTTATATTTTACAGAAAGAAATATGTTACACTTTTAAATGTTACCGAAAAACATCATCGAGGGCGATTATTCGCCTCTTATATGATAGTCTCAATCATGATGCTTGGCTTCATGGTGATTCTTTCCTATATAATATTGTGATTAAAAGTATTCTCAATTTGGGTAAACTATATTACCATCTCGAATTTGGGGAATAATATATGCTTTGGAAAAGGAGAATAGAGAATAGTCATAAACAATTAAATGCAATCTCTAAGTCGTGTCAATGGCTATTATGATAGTTTTTTGTGTAAACTCTGCTGTTTTTCTTGATTTACATCAACGTTGTGTGTAAATTTTGCTATTTTTCTAAAAATATTCGTTTAAAGTTTTGGCAGTTTGGATATAATGCTGTACTTTTGCATCCGCTTTCGCCTGATAACGGCGTAGCACTAAAGAAAGAGTTCTTTGAAAAGATTTACATAGACAGAGAAGTAGTACAAGAGCGACTCTTCCGTATTTTTGATATGGTGAGAGTCGGGTAAAAGAAACGAACCGTCAATATGATATTGAGACAGGTATTCTTTAGACCATGAATGCTAATCCTACGAGCGAAGGTATATTAGTTCCTTATTATGGGACACAGACAGATTTTACAATGTAGAGTTTGATCCTGGCTCAGGATGAACGCTAGCTACAGGCTTAACACATGCAAGTCGCGGGGCAGCATGGGGATTGCTTGCAATCCCTGATGGCGACCGGCGCACGGGTGAGTAACACGTATCCAACCTTCTCCTTACAACGGGATAACCCGGCGAAAGTCGGACTAATACCGTATGGTATCCGACGCAGGCATCTAACTCGGATTAAAGGTTCAGCGGTAAGGAATGGGGATGCGTCTGATTAGGCAGTTGGCGGGGTAACGGCCCACCAAACCGACGATCAGTAGGGGTTCTGAGAGGAAGGTCCCCCACATTGGAACTGAGACACGGTCCAAACTCCTACGGGAGGCAGCAGTGAGGAATATTGGTCAATGGGCGGAAGCCTGAACCAGCCAAGTAGCGTGCAGGATGACGGCCCTATGGGTTGTAAACTGCTTTTATACGGGGATAAAGTGGGTCACGTGTGGCCTTTTGCAGGTACCGTATGAATAAGGACCGGCTAATTCCGTGCCAGCAGCCGCGGTAATACGGAAGGTCCGGGCGTTATCCGGATTTATTGGGTTTAAAGGGAGCGTAGGCCGCTTGTCAAGCGTGTTGTGAAATGTAGATGCTCAACATCTGAATTGCAGCGCGAACTGGCGAGCTTGAGTATGCACAACGTAGGCGGAATTCGTCGTGTAGCGGTGAAATGCTTAGATATGACGAAGAACTCCGATTGCGAAGGCAGCTTACGGGAGCATTACTGACGCTGAAGCTCGAAAGTGCGGGTATCGAACAGGATTAGATACCCTGGTAGTCCGCACGGTAAACGATGGATGCCCGTTGTATGGTCTTCGGACCATGTGACCAAGCGAAAGCATTAAGCATCCCACCTGGGGAGTACGCCGGCAACGGTGAAACTCAAAGGAATTGACGGGGGCCCGCACAAGCGGAGGAACATGTGGTTTAATTCGATGATACGCGAGGAACCTTACCCGGGCTTGAATTGCAGAGGAAAGATCCAGAGATGGTGATGCCCTTCGGGGCCTCTGTGAAGGTGCTGCATGGTTGTCGTCAGCTCGTGCCGTGAGGTGTCGGCTTAAGTGCCATAACGAGCGCAACCCCTTTTCCCAGTTGCCATCGGGTAATGCCGGGCACTCCGGGGATACTGCCGCCGCAAGGTGTGAGGAAGGTGGGGATGACGTCAAATCAGCACGGCCCTTACGTCCGGGGCTACACACGTGTTACAATGGCCGGTACAGAGCGTCGGTCGTATGCAAATACGATCCAATCCTTAAAACCGGTCTCAGTTCGGACTGGGGTCTGCAACCCGACCCCACGAAGCTGGATTCGCTAGTAATCGCGCATCAGCCATGGCGCGGTGAATACGTTCCCGGGCCTTGTACACACCGCCCGTCAAGCCATGAAAGCCGGGGGCGCCTGAAGTCCGCGACCGCGAGGACCGGCCTAGGGCGAAACCGGTGATTGGGGCTAAGTCGTAACAAGGTAGCCGTACCGGAAGGTGCGGCTGGAACACCTCCTTTCTGGAGCCGTGGGTTTTAGCATGGTATGTTGGATACCTGTATGGTTCGTTTTTTTTTCTTGTACTTCTCTATCTGTTTAAAAAATAAGAGAAAAGGGAAGCCGGGCGGTCCAGCCCAGAGGCCTGAACACCGCCGGACAGAGTCCTATAGCTCAGTTGGTCAGAGCGCCACACTGATAATGTGGAGGTCGGCAGTTCAAGTCTGCCTGGGACTACTCTGTAGTGTAAACCCTTGCGGGGGATTAGCTCAGCTGGCTAGAGCGCTTGCATGGCATGCAAGAGGTCAACGGTTCGAATCCGTTATTCTCCACAACAGTGGGTATAGGTAGTAAGTGATGAATCCATGGGTCAACAACTCATGAACTTACAGACTTACGTACTTACAGACTCACATCCGATCTTTGACATATTGACACAAGCAAGACTGTAGAATATAACAACAGTACAAAGTATGAGCATCCAAATTTATTTTGGTGCCGTGAAAGTAAGTAAGGGCGTATGGCGGATGCCTAGGCTCATGGAGGCGATGAAGGACGTGATAAGCTGCGATAAGCTGCGGGTAGATGCAAATAATCTTTGATCCGCGGATTTCCGAATGGGACAACCCGGCCGTCTGAAGGACGGTCATCCCCGCTGTGCGGGGAGGCTAACCGAGGGAACTGAAACATCTTAGTACCTCGAGGAAAAGAAAATAAATGAATGATTCCCCCAGTAGTGGCGAGCGAACGGGGAACAGCCCAAACCCCGGTTGTGGCAACGCATCCGGGGGGTTGTAGGACCACGCCGTTGTACCTTGCGTGTGAGAGGAACCGTCTGGAAAGCCGGACCGTAGCGGGTGACAGTCCCGTACTCGAAGCACAATGGGGCATAGTGGTATCCTGAGTAACGCGGAACACGAGGAATTCTGCGCGAATCCGCCGGGACCATCCGGTAAGGCTAAATACTCCCATGAGACCGATAGTGAACCAGTACCGTGAGGGAAAGGTGAAAAGCACTTCGATGAGAAGAGTGAAACAGTTCCTGAAACCATACGCCTACAAGCGGTCGGAGCTCAGTAATGAGTGACGGCGTGCCTTTTGCATAATGAACCTACGAGTTACCGTCACCGGCAAGGTTAAGGTGTTCAGCACCCGAGCCGCAGTGAAAGCGAGCCTGAACAGGGCGTATAGTCGGTGGTGGTAGACGCGAAACCAAGTGATCTACACTTGACCAGGTTGAAGTCCCGGTAACACGGGATGGAGGACCGCACCAATAAGCGTTGAAAAGCTTCTGGATGAGTTGAGTGTAGGAGTGAAAGGCCAATCAAACTTGGAGATAGCTCGTACTCCCCGAAAGGCATTTAGGTGCCGCGTACAGTGTTCTCCGTGAGAGGTAGAGCGACCGATAGGTCAAGAGGGCTTCACCGCCTATCGCGACCTGACGAACTCCGAATGCTCACGGACCGGAGCTGTGCAGTAAGGGGGCGGGTGCTAAGGTCCGTCCCCGAGAGGAGAAGAATCCAGACCGTCGTCTAAGGTCCCGGAATTCTGCCTGAGTTAGTCTAACGAAGTCTGGTCCCCGTGACAGCCAGGATGTTGGCTTGGAAGCAGCCATTCATTCAAAGAGTGCGTAACAGCTCACTGGTCGAGGGTCCGGGCATGGATAATAATCGGGTATAAGGCAGATACCGAAGGCACGGGATAGTATTAAAGAAAGTATCGGTAGGGGAGCATTCCATCGGCGTCGAATGGTTTACGTAAGTATTCCTGGAGCTTATGGAAAAGCAAATGTAGGTATAAGTAACGATAAGAAGGGTAAGATTCCCTTCCGCCGTAAGACTAAGGTTTCCCGGGCAATGCCAATCATCCCGGGGTTAGTCGGGTCCTAAGTCTCAGCCGAATGGCGATGGCGATGGCAGACACGGTCAATATTCCGTGACTACCAATGGGAGCGACGTGGAGACGGAGCAGTGACACAGCCGCGGACTGACGGAAATGTCCGTTGAAGGGTGTAGGCGTTGATGGGAGCAGGCAAATCCACTTCCAGAGCCGAACCTGAGAGTATGGAGCCCTCCTCGGAGGAATCCAATAGCGCTGGTAACCATACTTCCAAGAAAATCCGCTAAGCATATTCCATTGGTACCCGTACCGTAAACGGACACACGTAGTCGGGTAGAACATACTAAGGCGTTGAGAGATTCATGGTTAAGGAACTAGGCAAACTGACCCTGTAACTTCGGGATAAAGGGTCCTCATAGGAATATGAGGCGCAGAGAATAGGTCCAGGCAACTGTTTAACAAAAACACAGGGCTGTGCTAACTCGAAAGATGATGTATACAGCCTGACACCTGCCCGGTGCCGGAAGGTTAAGAGGAGATGTCACCAGCAATGGGAAGCATTGAATTGAAGCCCCGGTAAACGGCGGCCGTAACTATAACGGTCCTAAGGTAGCGAAATTCCTTGTCGGGTAAGTTCCGACCTGCACGAATGGTGTAATGATCCGGACGCTGTCTCAATCATGATCTCAGTGAAATTGTAGTATCGGTGAAGATGCCGATTACCCGCGATGGGACGAAAAGACCCCGTGAACCTTTACTACAGCTTAGCATTGACCTTGGTCATCCGATGTGTAGGATAGGCCGGAGGCTTCGAAGCGTGTGCGCCAGCATGCGTGGAGCCATCCTTGAAATACGGCCCTTTGGCTGTCTGAGGTCTAACGCGCTGCTGCGCGGACACTGCTTGGTGGGTAGTTTGACTGGGGTGGTCGCCTCCAAAAGCGTAACGGAGGCTTCCAAAGGTGCCCTCAGGTCGATTGGTAACCGACCTTTTAGAGTGCAATGGCATAAGGGCGCTTGACTGGGAGGCAGACATGCCGAGCAGGCAGGAAACTGGGGCATAGTGATCCGGCGGACGTGTATGGAAACTCCGTCGCTCAAAGGATAAAAGGTACTCCGGGGATAACAGGCTGATCCCCCCCAAGAGCTCATATCGACGGGGTGGTTTGGCACCTCGATGTCGGCTCGTCACATCCTGGGGCTGGAGAAGGTCCCAAGGGTTGGGCTGTTCGCCCATTAAAGTGGCACGCGAGCTGGGTTCAGAACGTCGTGAGACAGTTCGGTCTCTATCTATCGTGGGCGCAGGAGTTTTGCGTGGTGCCGACACTAGTACGAGAGGACCGTGTTGGACAGACCTCCGGTTTACCGGTTGTGCCGCCAGGCGCACCGCCGGGTATCTGAGTCTGGATTGGATAAGCGCTGAAAGCATCTAAGCGCGAAGCCAGCCGCAAGATTAGAACTCCACATGAGGGCCGTCGCAGACGACGACGTTGATAGGGTGCAGGTGTAAAGACGGCGACGTCAAAGCCGAGCACTACTAATTGCCCGATACTTTCATGGCAGCGTGCTTCTACTTTGTACGGTGAGCCTTCCCTTTGGGGGAGGTAATTATGACAGTCATTTGCTTGTGTGCAATAGTCAACCCCATATCAGGTGGCTATGGCGGCGGTGTCCCACCTCTTCCCATTCCGAACAGAGAAGTTAAGCCCGCCTGCGCCGATGGTACTGCAATGCAATGCGGGAGAGTAGGTGGCCGCCTTCTTTAACGGGAGCCTCGATTACAGATGTAGTCGGGGCTCTTTTTGTGTTTGTATCTCTTGTGAAGGTGGTAAAAATATATCTTAATAGTTTTGATAAACTTTTACATTAGGTCCTTTTGAAAATATAAAAAGCGTTTATAATCAGTGCTTTATGCGTTTTTTATTCTTTGTTTTCAGATGTTTTTTGTACCTTTGCATTGATAAGAATAAGGATAACACTTCTTGTTGTATTAGAAGAGTTGTTCGCTAAGGTATCTAACGGAATCGAGGATATTGGTAACGCTTTTTCTCAATAGCCATATTCGTGTGCATTTTTGCTTTTCTTCTTGCACAGGTTCCATAAATAAAACAAAATGGAGAGAATAAAGAAAGTTGTATTTTTATTTTTACTTATCTTTGCGTCATTTCAGGTGACGGGCCTTGCGGCAAATGGTTTAAAAGCTGTACCTAACAGTAAACAAGTGGATTGGAATCCGGTGATGGATGCCATTATCCAAGTAGAGAGCAGAGGAGATTCGAAAGCCAAGAGTGGTAATTCGGTTGGTGCAATGCAAATTACACCGATTTTAGTTGCTGAATGTAATCAGATTCTTAAGCGAAAGAAAAGCAAGAAGAGATTTAAGTTGTCTGATCGGTTCAGTATTTCGAAGTCCAAGGAAATGTTTATACTTTTCCAGTCTGCACATAACCCTTTGAACGACATCGAAAGAGCTATACGCTCATGGAACGGTGGTCTTCACTTTAGTGTCAAGCGAACGCAGCGATATTTAGAGAAGGTTATGAACGTCATGAAATAAATTATTATTTCTATAAAATCCAGTCAGTAGATTGATGCTACTGACTGGATTTTTCCTTTTATAGCGTAAACAATCTAATAAATCTTAAAATCGTGTTGTATACTCAACTTTTGCACTATATTTGTATACTAATAGATATAAACTATAAATTGATAAGAATATGACATTAATTATTGTTGTGGTAGTCGTTGTACTACTTCTTGTATGGGGTGTAAGCCTTTATAATAACTTGGTGAAGCTGCGCAATAACCGCGAGAATGCCTTCGCAAACATTGATGTACAGTTGAAGCAGCGTCATGATTTAGTGCCACAGCTTGTGGCAACGGTAAAAGGATATGCCAATCATGAGAAAGAGGTGTTCCAGCGTGTTACAGAAGCACGTGCGGCAGCGATGGGCGCTACCTCTGTCAATGACAAGGTACAGGCAGAAAATGCTTTGACCGGCGCTTTGGCTGGACTGAAAGTTTCTCTGGAAGCTTATCCGGAACTGAAGGCAAATGAGAACTTCCTCCAGTTACAAAACGAGCTTTCCGATATTGAGAACAAGTTGGCGGCAGTACGTCGTTTCTTCAATTCTGCAACGCGCGAATTGAACAATGCTGTTCAGACGTTCCCTTCAAATATCTTTGCCAAGATGTTTGGCTTCCAGAAAGAGCCTATGTTTGAAGTTCTACAGGAGGAGAGAGCCGTTCTAGACAAAGCTCCTGAAGTAAAGTTCTAGGCCGATGAAGTATGTAGGCATGCAGACCCAAATCAGCCGTAACAATGCGTTAAGCGTGTTGTTGCTGCTTATGTTTCCAGTGATTATATTGGGAATGGTTTGGGTGTTCCTTGCTCTTTTAAACTATTTCGGTGGCGGATATTATGATGAGTATGGCAACGTCGTGCATCAGCTGGAAGTCGATACCGTCAATTACTATTTCATAACGAGCATTCCGTGGGTAATTATCGGTGTGTTAGTGTGGTTTGTTATTGCCTATTACAGCAATGCCCGGATGATACAGACAGCTACCGGAGCGCGTCCGCTGAGCAGGCGTGATAATCCTCGTGTATATAATATTGTGGAAAACCTGTGCATGACCTGCAATATGGACATGCCCCAAATCAATATTGTAGACGATGACCAGCTGAATGCTTTTGCCAGCGGAATTGATAAAAAATCATATACGGTCACTGTTACCACGGGTTTGCTCAATCTGCTTACCGACGAAGAGTTGGCCGGTGTACTTGGACATGAACTCACCCATATTCGCAATCACGATACGAAATTGCTGATTACCAGTATCATTTTTGTCGGCATCATCTCTACGGTGATGTCGCTTGTGGTGCGAATGATGTACAATATGATGTGGTATGGGGGCGGTCGGAGCAGTCGCGACGGCGAGAAGAACGGACTTTCTGTTATTGTTATCATGCTGATAGGGGTGGTATGTTGTGCCATAGCCTATTTCTTCACGCTTATTACTCGATTTGCAATATCCCGTAAGCGTGAATATATGGCTGATGCGGGTGGGGCAGAACTGTGTGGCAATCCGCTAGCTCTTGCTTCTGCCTTGCGTAAGATTTCGGCCGATCCGGGACTTGATAACGTCAAGCGTGCAGACGTGGCACAGCTCTTTATTATTCAGCCCGACGAAATGGAGCAGGGATTAATGGCTTTTATGAATTCTCTGTTCAGCACTCATCCCGATACAGCCAAGCGCATACAAATTCTGGAACAGTTTTAGGAAATGAATCAATTAAAGTGTCTCTTGACCACAGTGTTGGTCGTCTCTTCGCTATCTATGGAAGCGCAATCAGTGAAGTACAGCCCGTTTCAGCATTATACCGAGCGTATCAAGGAGTTTGATAGCATGGCGCCTATTGATAGTTCGTCCATTGTCATGTTGGGCAACAGCCTGACAGAGAATGGAGGCGACTGGAATGCCCGGTTGGATGGCAAGCGCATTAAGAACCGTGGCATCTCCGGTGATGATGCCGAAGGTATCAAGCATCGCCTGGTTCAGATACTTCCCGGTCGTCCGAAAGCGATTTTCCTGATGGTGGGAGTCAATGATTTAAGTCATCAGCTGACACCTCGGCAGGTGTTTGATAATATCTGTTCGGTGATAGAGCAGATTCGTAGCGAGTCTCCACAGACCCGTTTGTTCGTCCAAAGTCTGCTTCCTATCAATGAGTCGTTTGGCCGATGGAAGACGCTGGAAGGCAAAACCGATGATATTCCGGTCATCAATCGGCTGCTGAAGCAGTATTGTCAGAAGCATGATATTACCTATATCAATCTCTTTAAGCAGTTTGTACGCCATAGTACGAACGAACTGAGAGCCTCCCTCTCAGTCGACGGTCTGCATCTGTCCTCAATAGGTTATAAGATTTGGGCCTTTGAGTTGCGACGCTATATACGGGACTTGGAATAAGTCGGAAAGGCTGTGTGTAATAGACTTGGCCAGCGTTTGGTGCATGGTCGCGTTGCCTGATAGTCAGCTTGGCTAGCCATGAATGTATCACCCTGCATACTGCAAGGCTTCGGCAGTGCTGCTGCAAAGCCTTTGCAGCCTTGTTGCATGGGCTTGTCAGCGATGCTGTCCGGCCTTTGCAGTAAATTCAGAGTTACGTAAAAGAAAAGTCCAATGTATATCCTTGGGATGTACATTGGACTTTATGTTTGTTCGGTATGTGAACTGATTACATGTTCATACCGCCGTCAATCTGGATAACCTGGCCAGTTACATAGCTTGAAAGGTCTGAAGCCAAGTAAACTGCTGTGTTTGCGATGTCCTCTACCGTACCTCCACGGCGCAATGGAATCTTGTTGGTCCATTCCTTACGGATGTTCTCAGGCAGCGACTGCGTCATAGCTGTGTCGATGAAACCGGGAGCAATGGCATTGGCACGGATACCCTTGGGGCCCATTTCCTGTGCTACGCTCTTGGCCAAAGCTATCAAGCCTGCTTTGGAAGCAGCATAGTTGCTCTGGCCTGCGTTGCCGTGAACGCCCACTACAGAAGCCATGTTGATGATAGAACCCTGGCGCTGACGCATCATGACAGGCACACAGGCGTGGATGAAGTTGAATGCGCTCTTGAGGTTTACTGCGATTACGGCATCCCACTGCTGCTCAGTCATACGCAGCATCAGTCCGTCTTTGGTAATGCCGGCATTGTTAATCAAAATATCAATAGAGCCGAATTCTTCCTTTACCTTGTTCACCACTTCTTCGCTCTCAGCAAAGTTGGCTGCATTGCTTGCATATCCTTTTGCCTTCACACCCTTAGCTGCAATCTCACGTTCTGTAGCCAATCCGCCATGCTCTTCGTCGATAACGAGGTCGGTGAAAGCGATGTTAGCGCCTTCTTCGGCAAACTTCAAGGCGATAGCCTTGCCAATTCCACGTGCAGCGCCTGTAATCAGGGCTGTCTTACCTGTTAATAATCCCATTGCTTAATTGTTTTATTGTTTTATAATAAATATCTGTTTCCTATTTTTGTTTGGATTTTCCGAGTGCCCCGTAAACAACCTTAGCCACCAGGGGCTTGCTGCTCTCTTCTGTCAGTCCGTGTCCTAATCGTCCATAGATGAAAGGCACTTCCAGTCCTTTGATACAATAATGGGTGATGTCGGCCACCAGTTCCACATCCTCAATGTCAAACTCGCCGTCGTTTTTCCCGTCCTGATATACTTTGCGGAAAAGTTCTATTTCGTCTTCATCGAAATTCTTCCTCACCTTTTCCACCATCCAAATGTTCCTGAAGAACTCTGCTCGCAGATTTCCATTTCTTACCACGGTCTCGCGTATCATGCTCAGATGCGTGTATATCAGCTCAATAATTTTATCCTGAGGACGAATCTTGAGTGCAGCCACTTCGTCGAGTCTGTCTGACAGACGCTCCAATTCCGACTCGATGACAGCCGAGTAAACATCCTCTTTCCTGCTGAAATAGGTGTAAAGAGTTCTGCGTCCCTTGCCCGATGCAAGGGCAATGTCGTTCATAGTCGTATTTGCAATGCCGTTTTTGGCAAATAGTTGTCTGGCGACATCTACAAGTTTCTGTCTGGTTTTCGATATAGACATCTGTTGATTCCTCCTATATTTCTGTTGTTTGCACATTGTGTTGTACTGTGCAAATGTAATAGAATTCTGTCATACAGCCAAATTCTATGCGTTGTTTTACCCCTTTTAACGAAAAAACTGCTCTAACATTTGGTCATATCAAATAAAAGTCCTACCTTTGCACTCGCAATCCAGCAAGGGGTTGATTATTAATATCGCGGAGTGGAGCAGTTGGTAGCTCGCCAGGCTCATAACCTGGAGGTCGCATGTTCGAGTCTTGCCTCCGCAACTGTAAAGTCCGAAAGTTATCTTACTGATAAACTTTCGGACTTTTTCTTTTTTGTTTCCCCTATTTAGGGGGATGACTTTTCTTGCAAGGCAATTCTTACCGTCCGGTTTTTCCGATGCCTGCGGGTCTCTTTTTCTCCAGTTTGATAAGCAGAAGACCTATACCAGTCCATGCAAGTTCTCGCAATCTGACGAGCAAGGCTACGAAGATGCCTGCACTGGCTGTAATGCCTAAGGCCGTGGTAGACATGAGAAAACCGCCTTCACGGCCTCCTAATTGCAGGGGAATGAAGAATAGCAGATTGGCAAAGAGGGTGGTGAAGGCAATGATAAGGATACATTGCAGATAGTTGACCTGGGGCATGAGTACCAGTAGTATGAAGAAAACTTCAAGTGCCGAACAGATACGGCAGCTCAATTCCAGCAGTACTGCCGACACGAACGTCTTGGGATTTTGCTTGTGTAAGGCTGCTATCTGGCTGTCAATCGTGTCTAGTTGTTCGCGATGTTGCTCGATGAAAGGTTGTGCCCACCTCTTCAAGATGGGGATGTGGCGCAACAGGTTCATGGCTCTCACGGCTAGGCCCTTGCGGTATCCGGAGGTGAAAAACCATATACCGAGTAGACAGAAAGCTCCGGTGGCAAGCAGTAGGCAGCCCATCAGGAAGTTGACGTGCTGCGTAAAGATATATAAGAAGATGGAAATAAGCCAGAACCAGAAATGGCTGAAGATATGCGTCATGGCGTAGAGGATGACTGATGACGAGGCGCGCTCAGTTCCTATTTTCGGTGCTAGCGACATGATACGATAGGGTTCGCCTCCCATCAGTCCACCCGGTGTGGCGTAGTTGAGGGCAAATCCCGATACCGTAATCTTGTATAGCCACCAGAATGATACCGGCGAGCGCTTGCCATTGCCTTCTGTCTTGTCTTGGCTGTGGATGATGATATACCATGCTCCTGCATTGAAACAATAGAGGAACAGCCATAATAGCAGCACGGCGAAGAACCAATAACCGGCATGTTTCAGTCCGTTCCATACCGCGGCAAAGTCGAGTTGCGTCACCATAATGGCTAGCACGGCGATGCCGAAGGCAAAGAATGCGTTCTGATATTTCTTGTTCATGACTCTTCTTGTGTGTCGGTATTTGTCGTTGGTTTGCCCTGTGGTTTACGGGAAGTGCCGTTCTCATGCTTCTTTGGGATGGAGAACCTCACTTTCTCGCTCTCGTCTCGTCTTTCGTGATAGAGTTTCGGAAGCGGATGAGACAATGGCTCGTCGTAACGTTGACGGTTGCGGAATATGTCTATGGCCAGGAAGATGGCATGTCTGAAGGCGGTTTCGTCGACCACTCCCTGTCCGGCTATGCTGAAGCAAGGAGTCATATCAGGCGATGTGGTGACGATAGGGATACCGGCTGCAAACTTCACGTTCCTTTCGTCAGTGAGTGCTTTGAACGGTGCGATGCCCTGATCGTGATACATGCCCAGAATGCCATCGAACTCGTCGTAGGCTCCCGAACCAAAGAACGTAGTGGCTGTGTATGGGCCGAATGCCTGTATTCCCTGACTTGCGAGTTCGTTGATGGCCGGTTCGATGATTTCCTTTTCTTCAGTACCCAGCTCACCTTCTTTATTGATGGCATTCAGCGAGAGTACCGCAATACGTGGATTGGAAATATTGAAATCTCTGCGCAATGCTTCAAAGAAAAGTGTTGCCTTGCGCTGTATGTTGTCTTTTGTGATGTCTGACGCAATATCTTTGAAAGCACAGCGATTTGATACGGTAGCAATGCGCAGGTCGTCGTGAACACATATAATCATAGACTTCTTGCCATCGCCCAGGCTTGTCTCTATATATTCGGCATGGCCGGGAAACTTAAATCCCTCTGCCTCGATGTTACCGCATGATAGGGGAGCTGTCACCAGGACGTCGTAGAGGTCTTTGCGATAGTCGGTCATGGCGCAGTCGAGTGCTTTGAGAGCTGCTTTCCCGCTTTCCGGTGTAGGCTGCCCCATGTCTACTTTCACCTCTTCGTCGAAACAGGGAATCAGGTTGATGCGTCCGTCTTCTATTTCCTCGGCGCTGTTGACGATGCTGAAATTAGTCTGTATGTCCAGAGCTTTGCGATGATAGGCTGCTGTTTTGGGCGAACCATATATGATAGGCGTACACAGCTCCAACATTTCTGGTTCTGCAAAGGTCTTGAATATGAGTTCATATCCGATTCCGTTGGTGTCGCCGTGTGTGATAGCCACACGGATTTTTCTATTTTCGTTCATTTCTTTTATATTGATGTTGTTCAATCCTCGGCTTTCGTCTTGAAGGTGAAGAGTATAGCTTCAGACTGTCTGATTAAGTTTCTTTTCTTCGTTTCGGGCGCATATACGAATGCTTCGGCAACAACAAGCCTGTGACGGATGTTGTCGGTTTTTATACGGCAAACGAACGGTCCGCCCATGTCATCGCCTTTCATGTCCCACAATCCACGAATGAATTGTCGGAAGACGAGCGATTCCGCAACTGTCTGCATGTACATAGAGTCGGTCTCGCCCTTAATGTTTTCTCGCATCACACTGTCTCTTATGTGGGTAAACATTTCGGGTGTGATGGTCTTTTCTGTAGTATTCTGTGGGAGCGTGTAGACACATAAGCCTTGCATCCCTGTTGTAGTGGTGGTGGATAACCACACGAAATCCTTTCCCCATTTACTCGCAGTCATGTCGGCTGGAATCCACATCGTGATACCAAGGCGGCTTCGTAGTAATTTTTCCGCTTTAGTATAGCGCTTGACCTTGAGTTGTGCCACGGTATGTTGTATCTCATGGCGGAGCAGCATGTTTCTTACTTTCAGCCCTAATAGGCTTTGCTTCTCTTTCAATGTGCTTGCCGATGGGGCAGAGACATGGATTATTAATTGAGGAGAAGCGTATACATTGCGCTCGATTTTAAGTCCCACTCGTGAATATTGTGCAGAGTCTATGGAAACTCTTACGATATTGCGGGCATTTTGTGTGATGGCATTGAGTGTAGTCGTAGATAATGTGGAAACATCGAACGACGGCTCCGGTTGTGGGAGAGCTTCCACGTCTGCCGTGAGCATACAGTACACAATGCTGTCTTGATCGCCCGTGAGCAACACCTCGTATGGGCGGCCACCACTCTTGGGAAGCAGGCCGTTGCGACCTTGGCATGCAGCCAGTAATGCTCCCACGAGAATCAGCACAATTTTAAGATGTGCTTTCATCCTTTCTCATTTCACCAATCTTCTTGGCTGTACTTAGCAATCCGCAGGCTGCAAAGATATCCTGTCCTCTGCTAGCTCTGATGGTGGTGAAGATGCCGTGAGCCGTCAGATAGTCACGGAATGCTTCCATTTTTTTCTCATCAGTGCCATGTAAGGGTACGTCGGGAATCTGGTGGAAGCGTATCAGGTTGATGCGACACTCTATTCCCTGAAGTAGTTTGAGAATTTCTCGCGCATGTGTCATGGAATCGTTAATGCCGCCGAACATGATGTATTCGAACGACAGACGACGCTGGTGAGAGAAGTCGTAGTTGCGAAGCAAGTCGACAATCTCTTGGATGCTTATGCCTTTCTGTGCCGGCATCAGTTGAACTCGCTGCTCGGCCATAGGTGTGTGCATGCTGATAGCTACATGGCAATCACTTTCTTCGAGAAATCTCTTTAGTTTGTTCCTGACTCCCACACTGCTGACAGTGATGCGTTTCGGACTCCAGGCGTAAGCGTAATCGGCTGTAAGAATCTCCGTTGTGCGCAACACATTGTCGAGATTGTCCATAGGCTCACCTTGTCCCATGAAGACTATGTTGGTGAGTTTCTCGCGTTCGGGCAGTGAGTATATCTGGTTAAGGATGTCGCGGGCTTCCAAGTTCCCCTCGAATCCTTGTTTTCCTGTCTGACAAAACAGGCAATTCATTTTACAGCCCACTTGTGAAGATACGCAGAGAGTGGCTCTGTCATTGTCGGGAATATAGACCGTTTCTACAAAATTGCCATGCTCGGTAGGGAATAGATACTTGATAGTTCCGTCTTTAGAGTGCTGTGCATCAATCGGTCCGGCACATCCAATTTTATATTTCTCGGACAAATTCTCCCGATTGGCTTTCGAGATATTGGTCATCTCTTCAATCTCTTTGACATGTTGACCATAAATCCACTTGGCCATCTGGCCACCTGTGAAAGATGGCATTCCCAATTCCTTGGCCACTGATTTCAGCTCGGCCAAAGTCATTCCTAGAAGTGATTTTTTTTCACTAATCATCATGCAAAGGTAAATGTTTTCGGTGAGAAAGTATTATCTTTGTGTCAGATTTTAATTGGAAGGGAAGAATATGAGAGAAGAATTACAGTCTGATAAAAACCTACAACAATTTTTTGATAGTCAGTTAGAGGTTTGGGAAGATGCCGGTCAGCGTTTTCGCGATTTGACTAATGTGACAGTGAGAGATTTCGGTATGGTTCGCCTACAGTTCAATCCGGCACGTATGGTAAGCACAGGCGCAAAGATAGATAAGCAGACTTTGCAGGAAAGACCGTGCTTCTTGTGCGCCAAGAATCGACCGGTCGTGCAGACTTCATTGCCGTTTGGTGATGATTTTGAGATATTGATTAATCCTTTTCCAATTCTTCCAGTTCATTTTACGATACCAGCTCGCGTGCATCAACCGCAAAGCATTCAAGGGCATTATAGCACTATGCACCGGTTGTTGGAAGAGCATCCAAGTCTAATGGTGTTTTATAATGGGCCGAAATGTGGAGCAAGCGCACCCGACCATATGCACCTTCAGGCTGGTACGGGATGTGAATTACCGCTTCAAGCTAATTGGGCTACACTCTCAAAGCAGCTTAATGTAGTCTGCGAACTAGCCGGGGGCGACTGTTTAGGAACTGTAGATGGATTCTGTTGTCCATTGTTTGCCATTGTCAGCAAGTCGAGAGAGAATAATGAGAAACTTTTCCAACTACTTTATAAGGTTCTGCTAATACGCGAAGATGAGCCAGAACCTATGATGAATATCGTGTCATGGCGCGATGGCGACAATTATATTTTTGTAATTATCCCACGTGAGAAGCACCGTCCAGATTGCTATTTCGCGGTGGGGGAAGAGCAAATACTTGTGAGTCCGGGAGCTTTGGATATGTCGGGACTAGTGATTACACCACGTTTGGAAGACTATCAAAAGTTGTCGGCTACCGATGCCGAGGGCATCATAGCAGAGTGTGGAATCAGTCGCCATAACATGCAACAAATCGTAGATAAGTTGAAATCTGAAGTTGTCGGAATATCGTCAGTTCAGTCAGTTTTCCATCAACAGCAACCAAACGTATCTGTCGGTATCGTCGGTGCGCACCGGATAGAGTTTACCTTTCATTCTCCTTATTTGGTAAATGAGCAGATGGTAGTGGGAAAACAGGAGGTGACACTTGCTGGGGGTATGATACTATGGAATGGAAAGATATACGAGCAACTATCTTTTTCTCCTCAGCAAGATAGTGCTTCTTTCTCTTTGGAAGATGTGACGATAGGAATCAATTTCCATTGGGAACGTAAAGAGGTACAAACCTTCCTCGGTATCTTGAGATTTACCGTCGATGGCGACCGAATCTGGGCTATCAATGTATTGCCTGTGGAGCAATATCTGGAGAGTGTCATCTCCAGCGAAATGAGTGCTACGTCGAGCCTGGAATTGCTCAAGGCGCATGCTGTTATTTCTCGTAGCTGGCTTCTCGCTCAGATGGAAAAGCGTAATCGGGCAAATGATGAGACAGAGAAAGTTTCGTCATGTACGAGAGACGATGAGCAGTTGATACGTTGGTACGACCGGGAAGACCATACTTTGTTTGATGTTTGTGCCGATGACCATTGCCAGAGATACCAGGGAATAACGAAAGAGACGAGTCCGCATGTAAAAGAAGCGATTCGACAAACGAGTGGTCAGGTGCTTATTTCGAAGGGCGAAATATGTGATGCCCGTTTCTCGAAAAGTTGCGGTGGTGTGATGGAAGAGTTCCAATATTGCTGGGAAGATACGCCGAAAGATTATCTTGTGGCTCTTGCTGATACGGCCAATGAACATGTGTTCCCTGATTTGCGGATAGAGAAAGAGGCCGATAGGTGGATTCGCACGACTCCTGAATCGTTTTGTAATACGCACGATAAACATGTGCTGAGTCAGGTGTTGAATGACTACGACCAAGAGACAACTGATTTCTTTCGTTGGCATGTAGACTATACACAACAGGAACTAAGTGCTTTGATACTGAAGAAAACACAGATAGATTTTGGGCAGATACTCGATTTGCAGGCTGTAGAACGAGGAAAGAGCGGAAGAATATGTAAGTTGCGCATTGTCGGGACTAAGCGAATCTTCACGATAGGCAAGGAACTGGAGATACGCAGGGCCTTGAGCGAGAGCCATCTCTATAGCAGTGCGTTCGTGGTAGATAGATTGGATATGGATGCTAACGGCGTACCCCGGCAGTTCCGTCTCATTGGAGCAGGGTGGGGACACGGTGTCGGTTTGTGCCAGATTGGGGCTGCGGTGATGGGGGAGCAAGGATATCTTTACAATCAGATTTTGCTTCATTATTATCCCGGTGCATCTGTCTGTAGTCTCTATTAGGAGGAATCGGAATACCATGAATATACGTATGATGAAATATAAGAATCCGTGGTTGTGGGTCTCGGAACTGTCTTTTGCCGAAAGCTTGTCTTTTGTGGCACTCATGACTTTGTCCATGATACTCTATAAGCAATTAGGATTAAGCAATTCCGAAATTACATTTTATACCTCATGGTTGTATCTTCCATGGGTATTGAAGCCTTTGTTACGGCCTTTTCTTCCTGTTATTAAGGATAAGCGTGCCTACGTTTCGATGATGCAATTGCTCATAGGATCAGCCTTCGGCGGAGTGGCTTTCTTTATTCCATCCAAAGATTGGTTGCAAGGCACATTGTTTTTCTTTTGGTTAATGGCTTTTGCCACAGCTATACATAGTGTGTTTGGTGCTGCTTATTATGAACAAGAACCAGCTCAGCGCCGCCGATTCAGAGTGAAAGGTATCTATACAGTCTTTCATCATCTGGCCATCATATTCGGGCAGGGTGTACTTGTAATGATTGCCGGAAACCTACAGGTTATCTATCGTAACAGCATCAGTTATTCGTGGAGTCTTGTATTTTATGGTGTGGCAGGTTTGTTTATTGCTTTTTGGTTATGGATTCATTATGCGTTACCTGGCTCTCGCGAACAGACGAAGAAGCACCAGACAAATATCCGCGAGCAGTGGAGTGATTTCAGACAAGTCAGCTATGAGTTCTTGCAACGTCCCCAAACGTGGCTGGGATTGCTCTTTGCCTTGTTCTATATCATGCCCCAAGGTCTGTTGGTACGGATGTCTCCGCTGTTCTTGTTAGACTCCTTGCGCAATGGCGGGTTGGGACTTTCTCCCCAAGAATTTGGCTTTGTGCAAGGTACGGTGGGGATTATAGGTCTGGCATTGGGTGGCCTCCTTGGTGGAATGGCAATTCGCCAGTCCGGTTTAAAGGCCTGGTTATGGCCTATGGTGTTGGCTTTTACCCTGCCTGATGTGGTGTATGTCTACCTTAGTCATGCAGTTCCGACTAGCCTGATGGTGATTAATCTATGCGTGTTTCTAGAGCAGTTGGGATATGGGTTCGGTCTTACGGCTTATATGTCTTGCTTGTCTTATTATTGTCAAGGAGAACATAAGAATTTGTACCATTCCCTCTGTATGTCTATGATGGCTTTAGGGATGATGATTTCCGGATTGTTTTCGGGAATGATACAGACAGAATTAGGCTATAAAATGTTTTTTGTCATTGCTGTGGTGAGCAATATGGTAACCTTTATAGTCGTGGCGTTAGTGCGTGTGACGGGCGATTATGGGAGAAAGTCTCAACAAGTATAGGAGACTTTCTCACCCTTTTCCATATTACATGGCAAAGATATTAAATCCGCCATCCACTACGGCCACCGTTCCTGTAACGAAGGCTGAGGCCTCGCTCATCAGATAATGGATAGTACCGCACAGTTCTTCCGGTTTACCCATTCTGCCAAACGGAGTTTGGCGTATGACGTTCTGTCCTCGTTCGGTATATGTCCCATCAGGATTGGTAAGCAGTGTTCGATTTTGCTCGGTAATAAAAAAGCCTGGTGCAATGGCATTAACCCGGATACCTTCACCGAACTTCTTGGCTGTTTCGTGGGCCATGTAGGCTGTGAAGTTGCTGATTCCGGCCTTTGCAGCCGCGTATCCGCATACGCGGGTTAAGGGTCTGAAGGCAGCCATACTGGAAAAGTTGATGATGCTACCTTTACCTTGTGCTACCATGGGGCGTAGGAATACCTGCGTTGGTATGACTGTTCCCGTAAGATTGAGATTTAAAACTTGCTGGAACTGGTCGGGCTTGAGGTCAAAGAAGTTTTGGCCAGGGCCGATAGTTGCGCCGGGTTGATTACCACCGGCTGCATTCAATAAGGTATCAATTCTGCCATACTTCTCGATGATATCTTTGCAGTTCTGTTCTACGACTTCTTGATTCATGACATCGGTCTTCCAGAATGAGGCTTCGCCACCTGTTTCCTTTATATCCTCTACAATGGTATTACCCACCTCTTCATTTCGTCCCAATATGTTTACTTTGGCCCCGTTTTCTGCCAGATATTTTGCTATACAGCGTCCTAATACACCTGTGCCGCCTGTAATGACGACCACATTGTCCTTGATATCAAATAAATTGTTCATAGTAAATGGTTAATCAAAAAATCCCTGTTGTTTATATTCTATTCCCAATTCTCGGTCTACCGTGGCGAGAATACCCTGCACCTGTCCCATAGCAAACATGCGGCCGAGGAAACTGTAGCCTGCATTATAGCCTCGTTCTGCATCTCCTAGCATGGTCATACCGTGGTCTACGCGCATAGGAAGGCTGGGATTAGTGCGTTCGAAGATACGTACCAGCTCTATAATGTCGGCACGTCCACCTAGATGGCTGGCTTCTGTGAAGTCGCCGTTGGGGAATATGTGGCACGAACGTAAATGTACAAAACTGGTACGTGAAGCATATTTGCGAGCCAATGCCACTACATCATTGTGTGCACCGGCCGACAAGCTGCCCGCACAGAATGTCAGTCCGTTGTGTACATTGTCCACAGCGTTGAGCAACCAGGCTATATCTTCATCGCTTGTCACGATACGTGGAAGTCCTAAGATGGGGAAAGGTGGGTCGTCGGGATGAACACACATATATATATTGCATTCCTCGCAAGTGGGCATGATGGCATTGAGAAAGTAGCACATGTTCTCACGTAGTTGGTCGCGCGTGATGCCTTCGTATAGGGCAAGCAGTTCGCGGAACAGTTCTACGGGGTGTTCATCATCTTCTTTGATGTTTCCACTGACGAATCCCTGCGTCTTCACGATAATGTTTTCTACCAATCGATGATTGTCTTCCTGGGTCATCGTGTGTTTCAATTTCTCTACTTCTGCCAATATTTCAGGGCTCCAATCCTTTTCCGCACCGTCTCTCTGAAGAATACAAATGTCGAAATAGGCAAATTGGGCATGAGAGAAATAGAGGTTGGTACTGCCGTTCGGATTTTCGTGCGTGAGGTCCGTACGCGCCCAATCCAATACCGGCATGAAGTTATAACATACCGTATGGATGCCTTCTGCTGCCAGATGGCGCAGACTTTGTTTGTAATTCTCGATGAGAATATCGCGATCCGCCGAACCATATTTGATACCTTCGCTTACAGGAAGACTCTCTACCACGCTCCATCGCATGCCATAGCTTTCTATATATGTACGGAGGTCGTGTATTTGTTCCTGTGTCCAAATTTCACCGTTGGGTACGTCATGTAGGGCGGTTACGATCCCCTCTACTCCTATTTGTTTCAGCATGGCAAGTGTAATCTTGTCTTTTTTGCCAAACCATCTCCATGTTCTTTCCATGAATTCTCCTTGTTTTATCTGATTAGATTATATGGTTGCAAACTTAATGAATTTATTTGAATTCCCTGTTTTTTACTAGATTTTTTATCATACAAGTGAGTATATGGTTTGAAAAAGGGAAATATAGAGATGCGGCTTTTTTTATAAATAACAAAAAAAAAGTTATATGAAATATTTGTATATCAATGAGTTAGCTATATAGTACACTGCTTTTTAAACACGCATGGCTATATTGATAAATGAAAAAGAATGTTAAAACGAGACTTCTGGCGTGCAATGTTTTCCATATTGTTTCATTAGCTTATCATATACGAACAGTAATTATTCACTAACAGTAATAACAATTATGAGAAAAACAACATTCAAAAAAGGCCTCTCAGTGTTGGCCTGCGGGGCTATGATGCTATTGGCTTCATGCTCACACGACGACTTGGAAAATGACAATTCACGTGCGCAACGCACAAGTATTAACGACTATGTGTACGCTCTTCCCTCCGTTCAGCAAATCAATCCGTTCAGGGAACGCCTTGTGAACGATGGTCAGGCTCACGAAGTAGGTCTCAATATGCAGCAGTTTCGTCCCACACGCAGCTATATGACACGCGCTTCAAAATTTGAGGAAGAGTATGAACAGGCTAAAGAAGTAGAGGAGATGTTGCTCTTTACCGAAGATCAGGAGCTTTTCTATCCTGGTGCGCTGATTCGTTCGAAAGAATGGGTGACGGGAAACTACCTGCCTATTGAGGTAGAGCGTAAACCCCTCACGCTTTCTACCACGTTGCTGGGAAAAGAAAAGAGTGTGGTAACAGTTCAGAATCCTACCCTTTCAAGTATCCGGGCAGGTATGAACGAGTTGCTCACCAAAGAGTATGATGCCCCAGCGGCTAACATCACATACTCAAGTGAGGAAGTATTTGACGAGGAGCATCTCAAGATAGCCATGGGATTCAACTACAGTGGGGCTGGCGGTTCGGCAAAGGCAAACGGAATGTTTGACTACAAGAAAGAGCGTAACCGCTTCCTTGTGAAGATTCAGCAGGTATTTTATACCATCGACGTGGATAAACCTCGTACGCCGGCCGACTTCATCGCCATTCCCGAAGGCGACTATGAACGCCAGATAGGAAATGAGAAACCCGTGTATGTTTCATCTATCAAGATGGGGCGTGTGTTCCTTCTGGGTATAGAAACCACACTGAGCAAAATCGAGGCACAGGCTAAGATTCAGGCCTCTTTCCTGTCGGGAAGTGTGGGGGTAGAAGCAGAAACGGCCTTCGACAATTTGAAGAAGAACTCTACCATCACTGCGCGAGTGTTGGGAGGCGATGCTAAGCTCAGTGCACAGGCCATCACCGACATCAAGCAAGTCCCCACGCTATTGGCCGAGGGGGCACGCTTCAGCCGCGAGAATCCGGGGGCTCCTATCGCCTATAAGCTGCGCGAGTTAGGCACTAACAAGCCATTCAAGACAGTTATCTACTCGAAGTACCACAAGAATGGAGCACGTTTCAAGGACAACAAGCTTGACTTTACCGTGAGACTTTCAGGTACATCACTCAAGACGTCGGCAGGTGAACAGCTGGAAGAAGTCGGTGTTTCGCACATCGTGGTAAAGCGCAAAGACGCATCGACATCGAAGAGAGAACTCAAATTCCTCACTGGGTGGATTGCCGATGCACCTCTTTCGGGCTTGCAGGTTGGAGATAAGGTTTACATGGAGATAGACCGTACGGCCAAGGGCGATAAATACAAGAAATTATATACCTTTGAGCTACCCGACATAGAGAGTCTCATGCGCCGTACCGAACAGTTACGAGGGAGCAAGCCTCTATATGATCCGAAGGAGAGCGAACCGCTCATCATCACCGATACGAATAAGGAGGTGACGCTCTCACTTATCATCAAAGACCAGAAATTATATTAAGATAATTCTTTAAATATCAGTAAATACAGCAAAAGATTGTAGACGTTAGAATCTTTAGATTCAACAAAGGGTAACAGTATGAGATGGGTATGGCCGTGGAGGTCGTACCCATCTTTTATAAGATGTTGAGTAGGAATTAACCGACTTGGCCATACAAAAAGTAGCTTTTCTTTGTATGAATCATATATTTGCTATATCTTTGCAGTGGAAAAGTATTTCCATACATCTATCATTATCATGGGGTTGACTGGATTTGACAGCGGGATGAAATGGGATGTAAGCACGCGGAGGCTCGTCGGCTACCTCCATAATCTGAGTGGACACAAATTTAATTGGCGAAAACAATTACGCTCTCGCTGCCTAATCGAAGTACAGTAGATTACTGGCTTTATCCCTTCACCAGGTGAGGGGACGAGACATCGCTCTAAGGATGTTGTTCCGAATCTGAGGGTCAAGCGGTGCAGGAAAATCGGGAATAGTCTATGTAAGCCTCGTTGCATGGATGAAATTTAGAGGATAAGGTTGCAGTTGGTGGTCCGGGTCTTGCTGCAATTCGAAAACCTAAGGCCGGAATAAGCGTGTAGAAAGCATGTTGTTTCCCTGTTTGGACGTGGGTTCGAATCCCACCAGCTCCACATTTATTTACTCTGAATAAGAGAAACTATTTAATCAGATAATCGCCGTAGCTCCAACGAGTTGCGGCGATTATTCGTTTATATACATCCCTGTTTGGGGGTAATATACAGATATTGCCCTTATACCTGATTATTTACAACCCTATTGATTATCAGGTTGTTATTCTTACAATTCTCAATTTGGAGCATTACCCTTCCAGTTGTGAGCTGGTATTAATCTCATAGCATACTTGCGGATAGAATACGCTCGTACTCATAACTATCTTTTTCTTTTCTTCCTTACCCATTTATAAAGTTCCCACAGCCAAAAGAGAGTAATATATATTATTAAAAATCCCATTTAACTCCTTCGCTTATAGGAAGAAACACAATAAGTATGGGGAGACCTACTGCAATTATTGACGCTATTAAGTACGTTATAATTATAGCTATAAGAGGCATTTTTTTCTTACTCATTTTATTTTGCACTTTCCAAATTGTACCACTTTTAATTTCCCTTCTTCAATAATAGCTTTATGTCGTTTTCGATTCCGTCCAAAGAAGTACCTACTTACAGTATATACATGCCCTTGCATACCACCTTGCAATGTTCCGATTACAAAAGCTCCTGCTTTAGCTTTCATTCCACCACATAATACTGATTATACCTGCACAAATTGCGCCGATGAAAAATATAGAAGAAATAACATACCAAACCGCATTATTCTTATGACTTTCAAATTTGTGGAAATAGCCTATATATTCCTCATTCTTTTGACCCATGAAGTGGGTAAACAGTAAGGAGAGAACACAAATGATTATAAGAAATATAAGGAAATGGGAATTCTGGATAGGAAGTATTCTAAGTTTCTTGAAAACTGACAGAATAAGCATTTCATAAGGAACAAACATAAAAGCCAATGTTCCTTCTGCACGCGAAATACTCATTCCTATATTTATATCATAAAAAACGACTTCCATCGTTTTATACACATTTTTTATATAGTGCTCCAGCGTTGGATTATTTTTCTGAATATAGCCGAGCGGATTCCAAAAATATAGCCGTTTGCATACACGATTGATGAAAGGTTCAAGTATTCGCATCGGCATGCGATAACTCCATCTTTCTGCACGATATAGAGAATATAAGAGTCTTATTACAAAGAGTTTCATAGCTAATAAACGTGATCTTATAAATATTATTTGATATTTGCTTTTTTTACTAATACCAACAAACTACTTGCTTGCCTTCTAAAAAGTCAAGCAAGATTTCTAATCTCACGCAGGGTATGTTTGTCGGTGCTGTGTCCGACAACTTTGATGAACGTATCGACCAAAAGATTTTCCATGCAGAGATAGTGGTGGATAGCGCCAAAGTCTCTGCTGAGATGAAAGCCTACCAGCCCATACCCGTGATAGCGAACTTTATAAACGAAGATGGTTCCGACAATCTCAAAGAGACCATCGAAGCCAATTATCGTAAGGTAAAACAGAGATACTGTCGCTTGTTGATTCAGAGATTCAAAGGATAAAGAATACCCCTGCCTTGTCTCATCTCATTTCGGACAAGTAGCGCAAACATGAATCAGATAGTGTGGATGGTGGTATAATGGTTTACAGAGCAGAACTATATCCACAGGTTGATCTTATGATAGCCGTCAGCATTAATAATTACGCTTATACCAAATTGTTTTCGTTTCAATTCTTTTAGCCCAGATTTTTACGACCAAAATTATTTTTCATAAATTTTCAGGATGTTTTTGTTAGCATAAAAATCGCCCCCACATTTTTTATGGGGGCTCATATATGAATTAAAACACATACAAGAACCGCCCCCACTATCATGTCAGCAATCGCAAACAACAAGCATTGATAACGCCATTTTTTTATATTGATGTCACGTATGCTTTCGAAGTACTCAAAATAGCAATGGTCATATTTTGATATGGACATAATATAAAGCGACAAACAAAATAATATCAATACAATATAGCAGGCCATTATTTTGTGCCCTAGAAAGAGGCTAACTAGAACCATAAACAACAAGGCTATAGGTGCAGAAAGAACACCAATTATAGCGATTGAATGATTGTTAGCCACCCATAGCGAATCACGTCTTAATCGTTTTTTATCATAATGCCCTAGTATGTTTTTGCCAAATGTTATCTTTGCGTCTATTGCCAAATCCCATTGGGAAAGCATATCGCTTATAACATAATTTAGAATATTGTAATAATAGACAAATGTTCCCAGATAATTTCTTTTCTTCATATTTTAATTATTGGATACCTTTGCAGAGAATCTATCTGCAAAGGTAACACTTTTTATTAAGAAACTATTTAAAAGTAAATAAAAGCAGAATCCCACACTAAGTCAGAAACCCCAGGGCAGATTCAACCAGCAAGTGCAAAATTACGATATCTTATTGAAGAACTCTTTCTTCGGCGTTGAAAAGTTTATCTTTTCCCTTGGCCTTCTATTCAATTTCTTCTGAATAGTCATAATATTCTTGTCTGTGAACTTACTAAAATTTTCCTTCTTGGGTATGTATTGCCTTATGAGTTTGTTCAAGTTCTCAATGGCTCCCTTTTGCCATGAGGCGTAGGGGGCGGCAAAGTACACCGGTACACCAAGGTATTCTGTAATGTCTTTGTGTGCGGCGAACTCTGGTTCATTATCCGTAGTTATCGTCCTGATGTGTTTTTTGTATGGCAATAGCAGCTTTCTCACCACTTTGGCCAGAGGTTTGGATTGCTTCCCCATAGGAAGCTTCTGCATGAATAGCATACTTGTCGATTTCTCCACCAGGGTAAGTATTGCGTTTGATTCGGAATCCACTATCAAATCCATCTCGAAGTCTCCGAAACGTTTCCCATCCACTTCCTTGCTACGTTCGTGTATACTTACCCTGTCCTTAATAGGTAGATGCCTGCCCTTAGGACGAGTTCTGTGCCTGAGCTTGTGGCGCATATGGCTTGCAAGCACTCCTGTACCGTCATTGTAGACCAGGTTATAGATTGTCTGCCGGGATACCTTTATACCTTCGTCCCTAAGAAGATAGCCCGATATCTGCTGAGGAGACCACTGTTCCTCGATAATGAAATTCTTTATTCGCCAAATGAGTGCATCATCCTTCCTGGAGTTTGATACGCTACGCTTTCTGCGAGCCATAGCTTTCTCTTGAGCCTTAAATCAGATGTACTTACCTGAGGCTGTGCTGTTGCGCTTTAGCTCACGTGAGAGGGTGGCTTCACTGATGCCAACTATCTTGGCAATCTCTTTTCTTGATGTTTTCTTTTGAATTAAGGCGAAAATTTGCGACCTTTGCTCCGAGATTAATTGATGGTACATAAGCAATACAAAGTTAATTAATCTTTGGGAGACTATGGTCTCCCTTTTTATTTGTATTGCCGGTTGTTTCTTTTTTCCTTGCCGAGAGAGGCAAGGGCCTATTGTTATTGCACTTCGTTTTGGAAGTTACACTTCAAGTTCAATCCTGATGGCATCTGCTACGGTTTTGTCTGCAATAGCATCGTACCATGCTCCTACAGGTATCTCCTCCCTCTGCCATGAAGCGCAGCTCTGCCAGGCGTTGTATGAGATTGCAGTCAATCCCCCTTGGGGTGCTGTAGTCATGTTCCACCGATGCCTGATAGCAGAAGCCTGCCTGCCGTATGAGCCTCTTTATAGTAACCCTTAGCATCATCAGAAAAACTCGTTTACTCGTCAATCTGTCTACTTTTAAAAACTGCAAAGGCTCGGCAACATCGCTGCAAGGCCCGAACAGTAATGCTGCCAAGGCCAAACAGCAACGCTGCCGAGCCTTTGCAGTTTTTAGAAGTAGACAACTAAACAAATTGACGAGTAAATGAGTAGACAAGTAGGTGAGTAATCGAGTGGACAAGCTGGCTGTAGAATGGAAAATATATTAAAAAAAAATAGCGCATCGTCTGATGAGAGGCGATGCGCTATTTGCGTCTGTTTACTTTCCTATCCAGCGGGCTTTGTAGATTTTAAAGCCGTACGAGCGGAAGATGGTCTTGCCGGTTTCGTCGATAAGATCGTCGGCCCACCACTCTTCTTTAGGGCATAACATGATGATGCCGTGAGTAGAATTAGATACGCTCTTGACAGCATAGAAATTGGAAAACTCCTTGACCGAATTGTCGCGCAGATTGTATTTCCATACCTTCTGGTTGGTAGCCAGCCACAGCATGTCTTCTTCGCCCTCAATGGGATATAGCTCATGCACACCGATAAGTTTTCCGTCGGGCGAGTCTACGTCTTTTGTCTCGTGGTTTTTCAGCAGTGGTTTTTCCTTGTCTCCATTATACTCAAAGATGTGCATGGTGTGGGCAGCCGAATACAGTCTATTGCGTTTCTTGTCCCAATACACATTGTGGGCGGCCGGTAGGTCGTATTTGGCCACCATTGTTCCGAATCCTTTGATGGTATCGGTGCGGAATGTAGCGAGGATACCGTCGGTAGATGATGCCGTGACGATATTGCCGTCGGGCAATAATTCGGCAGAGTGGGGATTCACGCCGGCATAGCCGTAGAACAATGTCTTCTTGTCGGCAATACGGATGAGGGCTACGCCACCGCCGGAGGCAGCCATCAGAATGCACGTGTTGTTGTAGACGGGTTTCACATCGCTGGGATTAGAGAACCATTTGCGATGTTCTTCGTTCACTTTTCCTATGGTTGCCGTCCATTTCCATACCACCTTTTTGGCATCGGCATCGGCTATGACTACCGACGCATCGGCCTGATTGGTGATGACAATGGCTTTCTCTGGCATGACAAACTCGGCTTTCTTGAGTGTATCGACGGGAGAGTCTTTGCTGCAACCGCAACTACAGCTTAATATGATAACAGCAATTAAGCCTAACAGGGGATTATTGGTTTTAATCTTTTTCATATTTGTGGGTTTGGTTTTATGAGGTGGCAGCAGTGGTGGCTGCCGCCTCATAGTGGATATATGTTATTTTCCGTCGTACTCGAATGCACCGAGGTCGATGGCCGAACCAACGACGCGCGGATTGCCCATGATATCGTATGGCAGCTGGAAGTCAGTTTTCTTGCCGGCATTGATACACTTAGATCCCGTCTTCAACCGATAGTCTCCGTTGACTACAGGGTTGACAAACTTTGGTCCGTTGGCGTCGTCGTTGTTCACATTCAGCTCGAAGCAGTCGATGAAGTTGATATTCTTCTCTTTGATTCCGCTGTGAACGGCACTGTTGGTAACCGTAGCCTGGCCGGCAACGAATGCACGGTAGCCAGTTCCTGCGGTCCGCTTGATAGCCCATATAATCGAGTTGAACCACTTGCTGCCACCACTCATATAGTTGGTGTTCCAACCATCCGACATAGAGCTGACCAGTGTACAGTTGTAGAATTCGGAACCGTCTCCACGCACGATGTAGTTCTTGGAGTGCAAATCGTGTATGTAGCAGTTCACCATCTTGCTCTTTTGCAGATAGAATATCTGTTTGCCGTGGCGTATGTTGCGGAATTCGCAGTTGCGGAAACCGTGGTTCATGTAGATTTCGAAGCATCCCACATCCGTATTGGTGTAGTTGTCGCAGTCGGCAAAGACGATGCCATCCATCCAGCAGATAGCTCCCGTATTGTTCCAGGCAGCCATGAATTTACGCTCTCCGCCAATGAATACGGGCTTGTTCTTGAGGTTGCGGAGGTGCAGTTTGTCTTCAGTTCCCTTGAAACCGCCATATACGTTCACGGCTTTCCACGTGAGGGTAGACTTGAACTGATACTCGCCCGATGCCACCCATATTTCCATGTCACCATTGTTTGAGGCTGCACCCATCGCATCGTGGATGCTGCCGAATGCCCGTTCCCAAGAAGAACCGTCGCCATTGCCGCCGGGCTTGACGTAGATAATCTGGGAAACGCCGCGCTGGGTAATCAGGATGGTATCGGAAGCATCGGCCACAGCGCCCTTGTTCTTGATGACTATATAGCCGTTGCGCTCCTGTCCGGTGGTGTTGGTTTCCACCTCTGCCGATATAAGCACGTTCTGTACGGTCTTTCCAGTAGCTGGAGGAGCAGACTTAATCTTTATCCAATTGGCGCTGGGTACACATTCGTAATCGACATTGAGGGTTACCGGAATATCCAGTGCAAACTCGCCCTTCTTGATGACCAAATCCTTCTGTGAGGCCTCCAATGGTATGAACAATATCTTATCGGTGGGCTTCTGGATGACAGACAGCGTGGCCGACTTCTTTTTGTCTTTGTCGTAAATAGTCACTTCGGTGGTGCGGTCCTTACCCGTCGGATTGGGTGTAGCTGCTACTTTCAGATGGGTCTTGTCGGCTTTGGTAAAGCTGAATCCGTTTTTTGCTGCCACTTCGGGCTGCCAGTCCAGATGGGTTTGCACTTCGAGCAGCACCTCGCCACCCTGTTTGTTGAAGTAGACCAGGCTCTGTGGGAGGGTGATGAGTGTACCGCGTCCACGCTGGGTAACCTTGATGCGCTGGCTGTATTGGTCCATCAGTCGCACTTCGATATAGCCCTCGCGGTCGTCCATGGTAGGATTCTCCTCACAGGCGAAAACGATAGAGTCGGATTTCAATGCCTGTCCGCGATAGCGGCTCAGCTGAATCCAACCGTCGGAAGCCTCGGCAAACCACGGATATGACGACTTCAACGGCATCACCAGACGCTCGCTCTGAGGCTCTGTGGTAACACTCTCTTGCACGTCGAGACTTGGCTCTACGCGTTGTATATCATATTTCTCGCTGCATGATGTAAGGACATGGAAGCATGTCATTGCACCTACTAGCATTGTTGGTATTAATCGGTAGCTCTTCATAACTTATCCTTTCTTTATGACTACTAAACCATTAAATATCGGTCGTTGCTCACCGTCGGATGGTTTGTTCAATACATTGATAGTGCCTTTGCCATCTTTGGCGGCAAAGGTGGAAGATGCACCACCATCCAAATTCAACGCATTGTGGCATCCTGCGTGCTTACAGATACCGATGGCGTCTTCTACACGTATTCCTTTGGAGAAATCGTCTTGCTGTCCGTCGACCACGAAGAGATAGCATTTCTTGCCGTCTTGCGACAAGCCGACGAAGGTGCGTGGGGCGAATGCCATAGTGAGGTCGTTGACTACCAGCAGGTCGTTGGTCTCGCCGTCGGTTATCAGGGCATGGAATCCGCCTATGGCATCTTGGATGTCGGCTGCATAGCTCTTGAAGAATCGGGGATGTATGATGCGAATATCGCCATTCTTCAACTTGACTATCATGCCTTCATTGCCTGCGGTATATGTGTCTTTGATAGCTTTTCCATCCTTCACAAACACATTCATGGACTGGTAGTTGTCCTTGACTTTACCGAAGAAATCGCCATTCACACCGGCATAGACCGTCTGTCCGGCCTTCTCCAGAGCTTCTATCTGCCCTGTCAGTGGCTGTAGGGTCGTAGGATTTTCGGCATTATCGGCACAACAGGCAGCTAATGTCAGGTTCTTGGTTAAATCGACCTCGGCAATAAGCATGTGGGTCTTGTATGTACGGAACACCATCTTGACCTCGGTTACGTTCACGCCGTCGGTCACACTCCACATAGAGTCTTTCTCTACACGCTGCAATTCGGGCAGATTGTCGGCTATGTTTTGCATCAGTGCAGTTTTAGCCCCTTTGTGTGGAAAAGCCGCATCTGCATTGTCGGACGAGTCTGAACAGCTCGCCGTGAACAGTACTATGCAGCTCAATATTGAATATAATATTGTTGATTTCATTACTTCTGGTTTTAATAATCTATCAATATCGGTCTCTTGTTCTCCGTGGTCTACCATCCCGGATTGTCGGGTAGGAGGTTCGGATTCAATGAGGCTTCGTTGATAGGGATGTTATACAAGTAATTCTTCTCTGTGAAGGAAGGCTTGTAGGTAGCACGGATGGCATAGGGAGTGATAAAGCCTTTCGCATCCATGCCCACTTTCTCCTTGATGGTCTGTATCTCTTTGGCTGTATAGAACTTGGTGTCCATAGGCATACCGCGACGCTCACGGTTCAGTAATTTGACGGCAGCATGCCAGCGACACAGGTCGTCCCAGCGCGTATTCTCGGCAAACATCTCTATTCGGCGTTCTCGGCGAATCTCCCGAATCAGGTTCTTGTTTGTCCCAACGATTTCCGGATACTTGTCTACAAGGTCGGGGTCTTCTATCGGATTCTCGCTCAGCTTATGGGCGAATCCAACTCTCTGACGCAGCGCATTGATGGTCTTATCCAGCTCAGGGTCTAAACCCAGTTCGGCAGCAGCTTCTGCCCGGATGAGCAACACCTCGGCATAACGCATCACAGGAGCATCAACCGAACCTTTGAAATGCTCAGTTCCCTGCCATTCCGACTCTTTATAATATTTGCTGATGCAATAGCCTGAAGCCGAAGTGCCATAGAAGGGACGGTCGTCGGTAGCATTGAGCAGGCTGAAGATGTTGGGCGCACCGCCCTTTCTCTTGCCACCGTCGGTC
This sequence comes from Prevotella mikamonis, assembly GCF_055381405.1. Lineage (NCBI taxonomy): Bacteria > Pseudomonadati > Bacteroidota > Bacteroidia > Bacteroidales > Prevotellaceae > Prevotella > Prevotella mikamonis. Next base: position 1,258,498 of record NZ_AP035785.1, on the reverse strand, counting down.
CTGTATAGGTATTGAGCGTGTTGGCTATTGGCATCGGGGACACAGATAGTCTGCATCAATCGGCCGTCACGATTGGTCATTTCTGCCAAATATCCCATGTCCGGCTTGTGGCAACCGCATATAGATATGGGCTTACCAGTTTTGGAACACAGGTATTCTTCATAGCAGTCACGGCTCATACCCATATCGCTTAATGGGTGTGAACGCGAAATCATGTGGCCCATATTGACTGTGGGGTCGTATTCGCGCGTCAGGATGATTTCGGAGTTACCCTTGTAATTCTCCTGAATGAAGAGATTGAAGTAGCACATGTCGACTCCACCCTCTGTGTAGAGAGAGTGCTTGTATTCCGGTCTCATCAGTTCGCCGGCAGCATCGTAAGCCAGTTTCAGCAATTTCTCATCACCTTCCAGATGGCGGTATCTGCGCCATGTACCTTCGTAGAGGCACACTCTGGCCTTCAGTAGGAGTGCTGCGTTCTTGCTTACCTTGCTGACATCCGTAAGCATGGGTAGGTATTCGATAGCCCTGTCCAGGCACATGATGATGGAATCGGTCACCAATGTACGCGAATCTCTCTTCTTATACAGCTCCGGATCTTTTTTGTCCAGTACCTTGTCATACCATGGCACATCGCCGAAACGCTTCATCTTATTGAAATAGTCCCATGCCTTGAAGAAATAAATCTCGCCGGCATAGTGCTTCTTGTCAATGGCATTGGCCGGTGTCTTGTGGTAGTTTGCCAAGAAAGCGTTGCATCCTCGTACCGTACTCCAGTTCCAAGCACCGTCGGTCTGGGTCTTCACGTTCTTACCGAATGCTATCTGGTTGGGCGCACCTCCCAAGATATTATCGGTCTGCATGTCGCCTCCGAACATGGGGGAGGTGTCATACGAGCGCGGATCGCCATGTCCGATGATGAGCCGCGGATAGTATGTATGGCAATATTGCTCCAGTGCCACTCCATTGGCTGTTGACCAAAAGCGATCTTCGGTAATGGTATCGTCCGGTTCAACGTCTAGGTAGTTACAGCTTGCAAGCAGGATTCCTGCGCATGCAGTTAATAATATATGGTATTTTTTCATTGTATCCAGTATTTAAATTCTTAGAATGAAACATTGACACCAAACGAGAATTGACGCATGAATGCGTATTCTTTTCCCGCATTAGCTCCACTGCCGGTCAGACTCTCCACGATATCAGGAGTCATGAAGGGTGGCATATATGTCTTCTCCCAGAGGTTGTTGCCGCTTATATAGACTTTCAACTGGTCTATGTGCAGGCGCGAAATCAGCTGTCGGGGGAATGTATAGCCTATTGACAGGCCTTTCAATCGCAGATAAGCTGCATTCAGCAGATATTTGGATTGGCGTTGGGTGTTTCGGCTGTTGAGCGATTTTCTGGGATAATAGGCATCCGGATTTTCCGGACTCCACGTATTGTCAATGTGGTACTGATTGATGTTTCCGTTGTAGATACCGCGTGGGAATCCCCAGAATTGGTCACTCTCCGTCCAGACATCGCGCTTGCCCAGGCCGTCGAACATAATCCAGAAGTCGAATCCTTTCCAGTTAAGGGTAGCCTGTACATTATAGCGGTAGCGCGGTGTGTTGTTGCCGATAATCGTACGGTCGCCCGGTTCGGCAAGTGTATTCTTACCCACGTCGATGACACCGTCGTTATTCAAGTCGCGATAGCGAATGTCACCGGGTTTCCATGTGTGATAGATAAACTTCTGGACGTAGTTCATACGAGCGCCTTCGTGTTCGTCTCTCACATATCCATCGGTGATATATCCCCAATAGTCGCCTAGTTTCTGTCCCTCATAATACATCGACAATGAACCGGTAGGATTGTCAAACTTGGTGATTTTGGCCTGATAGTCGGAAAGTCCTACAGATAGTGAATAGGTCAGTGGACTGTTAAATACGTTGTTAATCTTATCTTTCCAGGCCAATTCGATTTCCCATCCTGTTGTGCGCAGGTCTGCAATGTTCTCCTGGCCACCACTGCTTCCCAGTACGGCCGGTAGAGTGACGGAGCGAATCATGTCTTTGGTGTCGCGCACATAGTAGTCGAATTGTCCGGTCAGGCGTTGGTTAAACAATGCCCAGTCGATTCCGATGTTCTTGCTGATGACCTTCTCCCAGGTCACGTGGTTGGGAACTGAAGGTGCAGACAGATAGGTCAATGGGTCGCCATTCATCATGTAATTGCTCATAGCACCGCCGTTCAGGCTGGCAATATACGAGAAATATGAGCTGATGGCTTGGTTGCCAAGCACACCGACAGAGCCTCTGAACTTCAGATTGTCGACCACTTTGCGAAGTGGAGCAAAGAATTTTTCCTCAGAAATGCGCCATCCCAAGGAAGCAGATGGTACGAATACGTGGCGTTTACCTTTCTGGAATTTAGACGAACCGTCGTAGCGGCCATCCAACTGTACCAGATATTTATCTGCATATTCATAGTTGAGGCGATAGAACAAGCCCTGGACACGCCACTTGGTATCGGTTTCCCAGTTGCTGGCATAGTTGATAGCCAGATGGGAGATAGGTGTACTGTTGTCAAACAGGTCGGTCATCTTCAGCGTGAATCCTTTGTAGTCTTTCCCCTCTTGGTTGTAGCCACCCATGATTTTGATGTGGTTTTCCTTGTTCGGATTCCAGTCATACTCTGCCCATACGTTGAGTGCCTCGTAAGTATGTTCGCGGTTTCCGTTGGCCACATGGTTGGGCGATTCGGCCTGTAGGGCCTGTGCGCCTTCGGGCATGGTCTGATATACGGTCTTTCTGTGTTCCTTGGTACGGCTGAAGAATTTGTTGATAGAGTAATTACCCTTGATAGACAGGCCCTTGAGTGGGTGGAAATCGAAACGTCCCGTGTACCACATATCGTTGCCTGAAATCACCCTGCGTCCTGCATTGGCCATGTGTCCGATGACATTGAAATTGCCTCGGCTCAGCGACATACCGGCAAACTCGCCGTTAGGCAGGAATACCGACAGGGTAGGGAACATTCTGTACACTTCGTAATACCATGTCGCACCATCGCCACCATATTTGAACGGTTCGTCGCTTTGGGTGTAGTTATACTTGGTTGAGAAGCCTATATCGAGCATTTTGTTAATCTTGGTATCGAACGTAAATGCCAGATTGTAACGCTTGTAGGTGTCGTTACCATAGCGGAAAATACCGTTCTGGTCTTTAAAACCACCCGAAAGATAATAGCGGTTGCGGTCGTTGCCACCCGAAAGACTCACGTTGTGCTGTTGCATCAGAGCTGCGCTCTTGTAGAATTCGTGTATCCAGTCGGTATTGCCCACGTAGGCCCATCCCGGCTGGTTGGGTGTATAGTTGGGACTTTGAATACCCTCGGTATCGACAAGCACAGCCGGATTGTGTTCAGGGTCGGCTATGTGGGCATCCAGAGCCTCCAGAAAGCGGTCGGTGAAGTAGTAATTTCCAGGTTGCTCACTGTCATAGGCATCGTTCCAAGCGCGTGCCCAGACGTCTGCCCTGGGCATCTTGGGGAGTCGTGCCGGTTTGCTCCAAGCTAAATTGTTGCTGTAGCTGACCTTTACCTTCTGGTTGGCCTTGCCTTGCTTCGTGGTGATGAGCATGACACCGAAGGCTGCACGTGCACCGTAGATGGCGGCAGAAGAAGCGTCCTTCAATACAGATACGCTCTCTACGTCTTGCGGATTGAGCATGGAGATGTCGCCCTCCACGCCGTCAATCAGTACCAGGGCAGAGCCACCGTTGAGAGATGTGTTACCACGGATGTTGATACCGGCACCGGCCGATGGCTGTCCGCTGCTGAATGTGATATTCAGATTGGGTACTACACCCTGCAAACCTTGCGCGATGTTGCCGATGGGGCGGTTGTTCAGCACATCGCCCGATACGGCTGCCACTGCGCCCGTCATGGTAAGTTTCTTCTGTTTGCCGTAGCCCACGACCACGAGTTCGTCGAGCAACTTGGCATCTTCGCTCAGTACGATGTCGAACGAACTGCGCCTTCCTACCTTCATGTGTTGGCTGGTATAGCCTATATACGATACGGCGAGCATAGCGTTGTCGCCCACCCGCAAACTGAATCGTCCGTCAATGTCGGTCACCGTAGCGTTGTTAGTACCGTTCTCTACGACACTGGCTCCGATGATGGGGTCGCCTTTCTCATCGGTCACCACACCGTGTACCAAGCGTGTCTGCTGGCTGTTTTGCAGGGTTGCGCTTTTTCTTTGCGTTTTTTCGCTGGCTGTTCTTCGCGAAGTGAGCATGATGTTGGTGCCTTCTATCACATAGGTGGTAGCCGTACCTTTAAATAATTGGTCGAGAACGGTGTTGATGGGTTTCTTGGTGGCATCAATGTTTACACGCCTGTTTAAGTCAACTTCTGTTTCGTTATAGACAAAGAGGTAGTCGGTCTGACGTTCTATCTCTTTCAGAATCTGTTTAGTGTTGCTGTTGTTCAACCTAATGGTGACGCTATGTGCCTGGGCATAGGATTGCATAGCAAATGTAGGGTTGGTGCCTAAGAACCAGATAAAGACACCGGCTTTTATCAATAATGCAAAGCGTCGGTCTATCTTCAGATTACATTTGAAAATCATGTTAGTGTGGTATTAAGGATTTACTCATAGGTCTTTTTGTCGTCAATCGTTCCCGACTGAACAGTAGAAGGCTTGCCGGGATGGCAGCGGAGTGGCTATTGGGGTGTATTCATAGGCATGGTGGTTTTAGGGGTTTGACGATATGTCAGTGTATGATAATGGTCTTGGTGTCGCTATTCTTGGTATAAGTGAAGTCGTTGTCCAGCTGTAGCACGCGCAACACATGCTCTATACCGTCTTTGGTTCTGAATTTTCCCGTATATTGCTTGTAGGCTATCTGCTTGTTTTTCATCACAATGCGGTAGTCGAAGTAATTGCTCAGTAAGTGCATCACGTCGACAAGCGGAGTGTTCTTGATGGACAGTACGCCTTCGCGCCATAGGAAATAATCGGTGTTGTCTATGGATTTCTGTATCAGCTTATTGCCTACGAGCGTTGCCGTGGTATTAGGTGTCAGGGTAGTTCTGATATGCTTGTCTTCGCTTATCAACTCTATCTTGCCGTTTACGAGCGATGTTTCCCACTCTTTCTCATGTGCATAGGCACACACGTTGAACTCTGTACCCAGCACTTGTATATTCATCTTAGAGGTGGAAACGACGAACGGACGCTCCTCGTGCTTGGTTACTTTGAAATAGGCTTCGCCGTCGAGCGCCACGGTTCGGGTCTTGCCGTCCATCATGGCATCGAAAGTCAGCCGGGTATTGGCATTGAGCCACACCTTGCTACCATCGGGCAACGACATCTCGGTGCGCTGTCCGGAGGGCGAATATACGGTTACCATCTGGTTGTCAGTGTGTTGCAGCGATGTAAAATGCCATGCCAATGCAGCTCCCACCACTAGGAATACTGCTGCTGCAACACGCCACCAGGGACGTAGCTTGCCCACGAAAGACGATTGCGACTGGACTTCTGTGTCGCCGCTTTCGTACCACACGGCTGCATCATACACCCTGTGCAGCCGTATGAACTCTTGCTTGTTAGCTGGGCTTTCGCCTATCCAGTCTACCACAGCCTTACGCTCTTCGTCGGTCGGGCAGCCTGCCAGGTAACGATATAACACTTCTTGCTCCATATTATATATACGTAACCCAAGGATTACCTCCTAAAGGAAATATGAAAAAAAAGAACTTATGCGCCAAATAGAAATAGAAACATGGGAAGATAGTCGCGCAAGGTCTTGTGCAATGCCTTCAAGGCTTTGGTAATATGATATTCCACTGCTTTCTCCGATACCCCCAGCTTGTCGGCTATTTCCCGATGGGTGAGTATTTCGTTGCGGCTCATCTCGAATACCATTCGTGTTTTCTCAGGTAATGTGTTTAAGGTCTTGTGTGCTATGTCCATGATTTCTTCCTCGAAAATGTTATCTGTGGTGCAGCTTTCCAAAGCCTCAGTCTGGTATTCCACCTCGCGGATGGTCCAGGTCTCTACGTGTTCCTTCATTTGCAATTCGCTTTTGCGGTGGCGCAGGTAGTCCAGTGTCCTGCTTCTTAACACGCATAGCAGATAGGCTGCAATGCTATCCTTACGCTCCAGATCAATGTTTTTCCACACGCTGATCATGGCCTCCGACACGATATCCTCCGTTGCCAAATCGTCGTGGACGTACGATTTCACAAAGGCTAAGGCTCGTCTATAGTACTGTTTGTAAATGGTATTAAACGTCAATGACAGGGCTGGGCTATCATGTTTCTTGACTGGAGACATCGCGAACGTTTCAGTTTTGATGTTAAGGATGCTGTGAGAGATTCTCGTTTCAAAAGTAATATATTTTTCTATCTCCTCAAAATAAACCCTGCTTTTTTATGCTTATGTAGTCGAAAGAGTGGGAAAAGGGAGTTTGTATGGTAAGCTTCCACCCCTGTAGTATTTACAGTCTAAAGTATATATGACTGTATTGTGTGATAAGAATCGTTCATTTGCATTAGAAAAATGGTACATGCAATCTTTTTACAATCAAATGATTGATTCCGACCATCATATATGCTTGATAAATTGTATTTTTGCAAATGTCAAATAGTTTATCTCTTTTCTTACATCGGAAGGGTGAGAGCGTAGGCACATGAGTGAAACAGATAAATGATGAAAACCAACTAAACACAATGATTATGACTAATCAAGAACAGAAGAGATATGTAGTAGGGCTGGGCGAAGCGTTGTTCGATTGTCTGCCCGACGGTTCAAAATTGGGTGGTGCACCCGCTAACTTCGCATACCATGTCAGCCAGTTCGGCTTTCCGGCTATGGCCATCAGTGCTTTGGGCAACGATATATTGGGCGACCAGGCCAAGACTGAATTCGACGAGAAACATCTTAACTATATCATGCCCACGGTTGCTTATCCTACCGGAACGGTGCAGGTGGAGCTTGATGATGAGGGTGTACCCACGTATGAGATCAAGACTGGTGTGGCTTGGGACAACATTCCTTTCACACTAGAGATAGAGGCTGTGGCCAGGAATGCACGTGCCGTGTGTTTCGGCTCGCTGGCCCAGCGTGGTCCGGTGTCTTGTGACACTATCCAGAAGTTCCTCGCTGCCACTCCCCATGATTGTCTGAAGGTATTTGATATCAATCTGCGACAGAATTTCTACACCAAGGAAATCATCTGCCAGTCGCTCAAATCCTGCGATATTCTGAAGATAAACGATGAGGAACTGGTCACTATCGGTCGCCTCTTCGGCTATCCCGGTCTCGATATAGAGAATAAATGCTGGCTCATCATGGGCAAGTACAATCTGAAGATGCTCGTGCTCACCTGCGGAGTCAATGGCAGCTACGTGTTTGCACCAGGGAAGAAGAGTTTTGTGGAGACCCCGAAAGTCGATGTTGCCGACACTGTGGGGGCTGGAGATTCGTTCACGGGCAGCTTCACGGCCGCCATTCTTGAAGGCAAGTCGATAGAAGAAGCACATAGGCGAGCTGTCAAAGTGAGTGCCTATGTGTGTACGCAGAAAGGTGCTATGCCCAAAATCAAGATAGAGGATTAGTTCCTTTGCAGAGGGATACACCCACGTTCAAAAGTTAAAAGTATAGTGTTGTAACAAAAAAGTTATCTTTCTGTACTGTTTTTCATTTATATAAAAGAGTCTAAACCTCTAATGCGTGAAGCATTGGAGGTTTTTTGTTCGGTTGCGTATAGATTTGAGATGATTTTACTGCAAAGGCTTCGCAGCAGTACTGCCAAGCCTTTGCAGCGATGCTGTCTCGGCCTTGCAGTCTTGCTGCGAAGCCTCGGCAGTAAACTGAAGGTAAATAGTGGGGGAAATAAACTGATGTGCGTTGCGGATGCAAAGACTCAGAGTCGCTCGGCTTCCTTGATTGTCTTATGTTCCACATTATATTTCCTTGCTCCTAGGTAATACCTTACTTTGAAGCCTATCTGTCGCGTCTCACTATGTCCCCACGATGCTATCTGCAAATTATCGGTATGCCCATAGCTGTCCCAACGCTGTGTATGGAAAGCATCGGTCAGGATGATGGATGTGTGAAGCCGGTCGTTGAAGAAGTTTCTGCTGATGCTGGTGTTGACATATCCGCTGGATTTCAGTACATCATAGCTACCACCCTGGCGTTTGGAGCGATATTGTGCAGCCACTTCCAGGCGCAATTTTGCCGGCAGGGTGATGTTGTTGGTGAGGTTGAGCGTATATGATGGTCTGCGATAGACATGGTTATGGCTTTCGTAATCCAGTTTGTTGACAAAATAATAAGCACCTAGGTTCATGTTCGTATCCCACCATGAGGCAATACGCTTGCTGTAGACTGCCTCTATGCCCACTTGCCGTTGCTGTCCTATATTCTTTGTGGTCATCACTATCTTATTGTTGTCGTAGACATCGTTGAGTCCTGTGAAATAGTTGTCAAGCATGTTATACGAGAGGGTGACGGCCAGTTGCCTGTGCGACAGACTGAATAGGAACTTATGGTTTGTCTGTGGAGTGATGAATGGATTGCCTTTCCAATAGGTCAGTTCGTCCAGCAGATACTCAAAAGGGTTCAGGTCTTCATATCTTGGTTTATCCTGACGCTTGCTGTAGGCCAGTGTCATGCGTGTGTTCTGTGTTGCCTGATAGGAGACAGAAGCGTTAGGGAAATATCCGAAACGGTTCACTTTGTTGGTTTCGTCTTGGGCTTGTGGGGTGTATGGGCGTAGCAGACTTTTGCTGTGCATGTATTCCAGTCTCATGCCGGCTGTGGCCATCCACTTGCCCAGATGCAGTGTATATTGCAGATAACCTTCAAGATTTCGCTCGGAATATCTGAACCGATTGGACCTGGTACGGTCTAGTTGGAGTGCCGAAGAGAATTTGAAATCGTTATCGCTGTTGATGGTTGAGGCTTTGACGCCTGCCAACAGTTCATTCCCTTTACCTGTCTGCTGTTTGTAATCGAGCATCACGGAGGCTATGTCTATGTGCTTGTCGGTTTCTGATTGATATACGTCTTGATGATGGAGCGTGCCGTTTGGCTGATAATAAGTGTTAGGCTGATTGCAGTATATATAGCCGCCGACATGGATGTAATCTGCATTTACCGAGAATATCTGCTTTTGATTCGGTGTGAAAGTATAGGCTATATTGCCGCTGTATCTGGGGATACGTTGTCTCTGATAATCGTTTTCGGCATATAGTAATTGTGTCAGTTGGTTCGTTGTGTCATATATCTGGGTCTGGGTCGATGTGTGGCCTGGTCCTTTGTTGATACTGACAGAGGTGTTGAGCGTGAACTTGTGCTTGTCGTTGGGCTGGTATACCAGGTCCATGTTGCCTGAATAAGTGTCTCGTTTGTCTGCATCTTCGGTGGTCGACAGGTTTCTGTTGCCATCTTGTATCCTGTCGCTGCCATATTCCATAGCGTAGTGGCCGATGGTCTGATTATAAGCGACGCCTATTTGCCAATGTTTCCAGTTGTATGACAGCAAAACGTCAGAAGTCTCATGGATATAATTCCAATATGATAGGCCGTGCGAAGTGGTAAGGTGGAAGCCTGCATCGGTGTTGTTTTTCAACACGATGTCTATGATACCTCCTGCTCCTTCGGCTTCGTAAGAGGCATTGGGGTTGGGCGAAGTGCTGATTTTTTGTATTCGTGTAGAGGAAAGTGAGCGTAGATAGGCAGCTAAGTCATCTCCCTGTAAGGCAGTCTTCTTGCCGTTGATGTAGATGGCTGTACCACCCAGCGACGACAGCGATATGTTGCCTTTGTTGTCGATGTGGATGCCGGGCGAATGCTTCAATACGTCTATGGCATTGCCTATGTCGGCCAGATAACTTTGGGCCACGTCTATATTTACTTTTCCAGCTTCCATTTTAATGGTGGGTCGGTGTTTCTTGGCAGTGATGATGACATCGGCGAGGTGGGCAACTTCGCTTTGGATGGTAATCTTGATAAGTTGCTCTTTATGGGGAATGGTAAAATTGAGCGTAGTGTCCTTATAGCCGAGTGAGCTGATGTATGCGCTGTAGTGGCCTTTGTCTAGTTGCATGTGGACTTCTCCCAACGTGTCGGCAATGCCATTCCTGACCACTCGCTTGCTATCAGTGTCGGTAATAACGATGCTTGCTGCATCGGCTGCCACGTGTTCCTTGTCTTTTATTTGAAAAGTGATGTGTTGTTGTGCTGATAGGTTCTGGATGGCAAATGATGCAATACAGATGATGGCTAGCTTCATGATAAATCGTTTTTTCATACTGATGGTAATACTGTTTTATGTTGTAAAGGTAATAAAAATAATTATCATGTGTAAAAAAAAACGAATCTTTTGCTTTTTTTTAGATTTATATCTGAGGACAAGAAACAAAGAAAAGGGGTATGACTGTGATGAGCCATACCCCTTTTTCGTAATGTTTTATTGTGTTGTTATGCTCCGCAGAAGAACAAGACGACTATCTGTGCCGAGAAGATTCTCAGGAACATACTCAATGGATATACCGTACTGTAGCCGATGGCCGGTGCCTCTTTGGTGCAAGAACTGTTGGCATAGGCCAATGCGGGTGGGTCGGTGTAGGTTCCGGCAATCATACCCATGATGGTGAAGTAGTTGAACTTGAACTTCAGGCGAGCTATCGTTCCGACAATCAGGATAGGAATGACGGTAATCAGGAAACCTGTATAAACGTATTTCAAGCCGTCGCCCTGAACTACAGTCTCCCAGAATCCAGCTCCGGCCTTGATACCAACGGAGGCCAGGAACAATACAAGTCCGATTTCGCGGAGCATCATATTGGCCGAAGTGGTGGTATAGGTGACGAGCTTAAACTTGTATCCGAAACGGCCGATGAGAATAGCGATAATCAGCGGACCGCCCGCGATACCTAGTTTCAAAGGTACAGGCATGCCGGGAAGGGCGAGTGGAATGCTACCGAAGAGGATTCCGATGAGGATTCCGATGAAGATGGTAGCGATGTTAGGTGCATCGAGACGCTTTATAGAGTTGCCCATCATCTCGGCTACACGGTTCACGTTGTCTTCAGGACCTACTACCATCAGGCGGTCGCCCACTTGGAAATGGTGGTTGCGACTGGCAAAAAGATCCATGCCCTGACGGGTGATTCGAGTGACGTTGACACCGTAGACACTGGAGAAGTGCATCTTGCCAAGGGTCTTACCGTTCATAGAAGGACGGGTAACGACGATACGCTTTGAAATCAATGGTTGCTTCTCGTTGCCCGTTTCCCACGGAGTATCTATTTCCGGACCGATGAAAGCCTGGATGGCTTCAGCGTCGGCTTCGGCACAAACAACGAGTATCTCATCGTTCTGGCAGAAGATGGTATCGCGTGTAGGAATGGTAACCTGTCCGTCGTGGAGCAAGCGTGAGCAGACGATGTCGCGATTGAGGAATTGCGAAATCTCAAGGAGTGAGCGTCCGACAATATAGGTGTTGGTGACACGGAGGTGCATCTGATAAGGCTTGGCATGAGGATTCTCGGCCTCCTGCTCGTTCAGTTTAGCCTCTTCGTCTTCTAATCTTGTGTGTGTGATATAGCGGATAGCGATGGTAGCACCGATGATACCGAGCACACCGAGTGGATAGGCGCAGGCATAACCCGATGCTATCTGAGGTACTTGTCCTTTGGGAAATACGCTGTTCAAGGCTTCGTTGGCAGCTCCAAGACCCGGCGTGTTGGTCACAGCTCCGTAGAGTGTACCGACCATCATAGGCAGGTTGTTGGGGTTGCTGGTATCAAAGAACAGATAGTAGCAAGCAAACATGACCAGCACATCGAGGAAAATCATGGCTGTAGACAGGGCGTTCAGCGTGACACCGCCTTTGCGGAAGCTCTCGAAGAAGCCTGGTCCTACCTGCAAACCGATGCAGAAGACGAACAATATCAAGCCAAAGTCTTGGATGAATGTGAGGATGTTTGTCGGAGCTGTGAACCCCACGTGTCCGGCAAGGATGCCCGCAAACAGTACAAAAGTGACTCCGAGAGAGATTCCGCCAATCTTGATTTTACCCAAGAGTACACCTACCGCAATGACTATAGCGTAGAGTAGGGCGATGTGCGCCACGGAGTCTGTTGTAGTAAATAAATTAATTAACCAATCCATAAGATATTTAAGATTTGACTGCAAAATTACGCTAAAAAGGGCAAATTGCAAAATAAACATAATTGTTTTTCTTTTTCTGATGATTGAAAGTGGTCGGGGCTGTAGATACACCTTATTATTATACTAAAAAACAAGGCTTGGTTTGGCTGTGAAGTTTTTTTTTCTTACCTTTGCGCCCTATATAAAAAGCGTGTGTACGCTTACTTTTCAGATGTATAATTACGTAAAAATAAAATCGTAAAGGCAATATGGGTAAGAAGTTTACCGAGCATAACGGTCTGGATTTGACACGGACCAATGATGACGTTTTAGCAGAGTGGGAGAAGAAAGATATTTTCCATAAATCCATTGACGAGCGCGAGGGATGTCCTCAGTTTGTGTTCTTTGAAGGGCCTCCTTCGGCAAATGGTCATCCGGGTATTCACCATGTGCTTGCCCGTGCCATCAAGGATACATTCAACCGATATAAGACTATGAAGGGCTTCCAGGTTTACAGGAAGGCCGGATGGGATACGCACGGACTCCCCGTAGAGCTTGGTGTGGAGAAAGAATTGGGTATCACGAAGAAGGATATCGACAATAAGGAGTCGGAGAAATACATCTCTGTAGAGGATTACAATCACAGATGCCGCGAGAATGTGATGAAGTTTACGCAGGAATGGCGTACGCTGACAGAGAAGATGGGCTATTTCGTAGACTTGGACCATCCCTATATTACCTACGACAACAAGTATATCGAGTCTATCTGGTGGCTTCTGAAGCAGATTCACAATAAGGGGTTGCTCTATAAGGGCTATACCATTCAGCCTTATTCGCCTGCTGCCGGAACGGGATTGAGTTCGCATGAGCTGAACCAGCCGGGCTGTTACCGTGATGTGAAAGACACTACGGTGACGGCGCAGTTCCTCATCAAAGAACCCAAAGAGGAATGGACGAAGTGGGGTAAGCCTTGTTTCTTGGCTTGGACGACAACTCCTTGGACGTTGCCTTCGAATACTTCGCTCTGTGTGTCGCCAAGTATTGACTACGTGGCCATACAGACTTATAACGCCTACGATGCTCAGCCGTTGACGCTTATCATGGCCGAAGCACGTGTAAATGCTTACCTGAAACCCGAAGGCGAAGTGACTGGCGATGCCGAGCTACCCGCTTATGCACATGGTGATAAGGTTGTTCCTTACAAAGTCATTGGTCATTATAAAGGCGAGGAACTTCTGGGTATCAGGTATGCACAGCTGATGCCGTGGGTGAAGCCGTGCGAAAAGCTGAACGATCTCTCTGCCCCTTACGTACAGGAATATGCCCGGCTGCATCCGGAAAAGGTGTTTGCAGGCGAAGACGGGCGCGATAAGTTCGTCGAAATGGAGAGCGAAGCCTTCCGTGTTATCTCTGGTGACTATGTCACAACAGACGATGGTACGGGTATCGTGCATATCGCTAACACTTTTGGAGCAGACGACGCACGTGTGGCTAATGCTGCCCATGTACCGGCATTATATCTTATCAGCAAGAAAGGCGAGACACGTCCAATGGTCGATTTGCAAGGCAAATACTACTTGCTGGATGAGTTGGATGCCAACTTCGTGGCCCATTGCGTAGATGTGGAAGCCTATCAGCGTCATGCAGGCGATTATGTAAAGAATGCGTATGCCCCGAAGTTTAATCCTAATGGAGTGTGGGATAAGAAGGCTACCGAATCTTCTGAAGACCTCAATGTGGTTATTTGCATGGAGATGAAACAGGAAGGTACGGCCTTCAAGATAGAGAAACATGTACACAATTATCCCCATTGCTGGCGTACAGACAAGCCGATTCTCTATTATCCATTGGATAGCTGGTTTATCAAAGATACGGCGAAGAAAGCCCGTATGGTAGAGTTGAACAATACTATCAACTGGCATCCGGAGTCAACGGGTACAGGTCGTTTCGGTAACTGGCTTGAGAACCTGAACGATTGGAATCTTTCTCGTTCACGCTTCTGGGGTACTCCATTGCCTATTTGGCGCGATGAGAACCGTGGCGAAAAGTGTATTGGGTCGTTGGAAGAACTTTACAACGAGATAGAGAAGAGTGTGGCTGCCGGTGTTATGCAGTCTAACCCGATGAAGGATAAGGGCTTTGTACCCGGTGACTATTCTCAAGAAAACTATGATAGGATTGATCTTCACCGTCCATATATCGACTATGTGGTCTTGGTAAACGACGAGGGACAGCCTATGTATCGCGAGATGGACTTGATTGATGTGTGGTTTGACAGCGGGTCTATGCCTTATGCACAGTTGCATTATCCCTTTGAGGGAGAGATGGCATCGGGCACCGAAGCCGACCGTGAAGCTATGGTGAAGAGCCAATATGAAGGTACTGCCATTGCTCCTAAGTTCTTCCCGGCAGAATTTATCAATGAGGGTGTAGACCAGACTCGTGGCTGGTTCTTTACATTGCATGCCATTGCAACGATGGTTTTCGACAGTGTTGCCTTCCGAAATGTCGTTTCTTCCGGTCTGGTACTGGATGCCAAGGGCAATAAGATGAGCAAGCACGTGGGCAATGTGGTAGATCCTTTTGAGATGATAGGCAAATATGGAGCAGATGCAGTACGCTTCTATATGCTGACCAACAGCGAGCCTTGGGACAACTTGAAGTTTGATGCTACGGGTGTAGACGAGACCCGTCGTAAGTTCTTTGGAACGCTTTACAACAGCTATTCATTCTTTGCGCTCTATGCAAATGTAGACGGGTTTGACCCAGAAATGGCTGCTGTGGCTCACGACCAGCGTCCGGAAATAGACCGTTGGATACTCTCTTGTCTGAATACATTAATCAAGAAAGTCGAGAAGGAACTCGAAGATTACGACCCAACCCGTGCAGGCCGTCTCATCGAATCGTTCGTCAACGATGATTTGAGCAACTGGTATGTACGTCTGAATCGTAAACGTTTCTGGGGTAAAGAGATGGACGGAGACAAGCTCAGTGCTTATCAGACACTCTATACCTGTCTGATGACGGTGAGCAAACTGCTGGCTCCGATGGCGCCATTCTATGCCGATGAGTTGTATCACGACCTTGGTGGCCAACTCGAAAGC
Source organism: Prevotella mikamonis (assembly GCF_055381405.1). Classification (NCBI taxonomy): domain Bacteria; kingdom Pseudomonadati; phylum Bacteroidota; class Bacteroidia; order Bacteroidales; family Prevotellaceae; genus Prevotella; species Prevotella mikamonis. The sequence continues at coordinate 1,243,240 of NZ_AP035785.1, read as the reverse complement.
GTACACTTGGAGAAGTTCCCCGTTGCCGACGAGTCGGCTATAGACTCCGCTTTGGAGGAGCGCATGGAGATTTCTCAGAAGATTACTTCGATGGTTCTGGCCTTACGTCGTAAGGTCAACATCAAGGTCAGACAACCGTTACAGCAGATTATGATTCCTGCTGTCGACGAACAGCAAAGAGCTTACATTGCAGCTGTGTCCGACCTGATTAAGAGCGAGGTCAACGTGAAGGAACTGAACTTCGTCGAAGGTCAGAGCATGCTGGTGAAGAAAGTGAAGTGTAACTTCCGTGTCATGGGTAAGAAATTCGGTAAACTCATGAAAGAAGTTGCTGCCCAGATGGATAGTCTCAGTCAGGAAGCTATTGCAGCATTTGAATCTGACGGCAATATCCGGTTGACTGTGCAAGGCCAGGAGGTAGTTGTCGAGGTGGCAGATGTAGAGATTATCAGCGAAGATATTCCCGGATGGCTCGTTGCAAATGAGGGAAATCTGACAGTAGCATTGGAAGTTGAACTGACCGACTCATTGTTGAATGAAGGTATGGCTCGCGAACTTATCAACCGTATACAGAATCTCCGCAAGTCTTCGGGCTTCGAAATTACGGATAGAATTGTGGTGACGGTTGCACCGAACAAGCGTTCTGATGCCGCTATTGCCGACTTCTGCGACTATATCAAAGCTCAGGTGTTGGCCGATGATATCGTCATTGCCGACAATGACGGACCGGAGATAGAGTTTGAAGAAGACAAACTGAATATCAAGATAGAACGAAAATAGAAAGTGACTGGATGGGAGATGGGTTTCTAAAGAACTCATTTCCCATTTTTTGTTCAACTTAATAATCACATAATTATGGAGAAGAAAGTGCGTTATTCTGATGAGGACTTGGAGGAATTCCGTGTGGTCATCAACGATAAACTAAAGTTGGCTCGTCGCGATTACGATGCCATGATGCGACAGCTGATGAATCTTGATGGCAATGATGTGGACGACACGTCTCCTACTTACAACAAAATGTTGGAGGAGGGTAGTGCCAATCAGAGCAAAGAAGAGATGATACAACTGGCGCAACGTCAGCAGAAATTTATCAAGGGACTTGAAGCTGCACTCATTCGCATCGAGAATAAGACCTATGGTATCGACCGTATGACGGGTGAACTCATACCTAAGGAGCGCCTTCTCATAGTGCCTCACGCAACCCTCAGCGTTGCTTCTAAGAATGCACGCAAGCGATGAATAGGATGAGGGTGCGTTTGACTGACGGTCGATTGGCCTTCATCTTGATTCTTGCCATCATTATCATTGATCAGATTATCAAGGTAGAGGTCAAGACCAACATGTGTCTTGGTGAATCTATCCATGTGACCGATTGGTTCTATATCAGTTTTATAGAGAACAACGGAATGGCCTATGGTATGACACTTGGTAGCAAGTTGGTATTGAGTATCATGCGTATCATAGCCATCTGCTGTATCGGATGGTATATCAGTAGTGTGGTGCGGGCAGTCCATCATACCGGCTATGTCATGGTGCTTTCCATGATTCTTGCTGGTGCGGCAGGCAATGTTTTCGACTCGATGTTCTACGGTTTGTGTTTCAATGAGTCGTCTCCTTTCGTCGTTTCCCACTTTGTGGACTTTGGAACTGGCTATGCTTCTTTCCTCGAAGGGAAAGTGGTCGACATGTTCTATTTTCCCCTGATAGTCACTACGTGGCCGGAGTGGGTTCCGCTCTATGGAGGACAAGAATTTATTTTCTTCTCTCCGGTGTTCAATTTTGCCGATGCCTGTATCAGTGTCGGAGTCGTTCTATTGTTAATTTTCTATCGTAAGGATATGGAAGGAATGGGCAATACGTTCAGAAACTCATTCCCTAAGAAAGCAGATGAACACACAGAATCATAGCAATATCGTCCGTGTAGCCACATTATTTCGCATGTTGGGCTTGCTTGTCATGGCGGGAATGTTGGTCGTATCCTGCAAACCTACTGTGCCATCGAGCATCATCCAGCCCGGCGACATGGAAGATATTCTGTATGATTATCATTTGGCTGAAGGGATTGCAGGACTTCCCGGAGCCGACAGCAAAGAATTTATTACCTATCGGGAAGCTGTGTTGAAGAAGCACGGTGTGACCTCGGCCGAATTCGATTCGTCTATGGTCTATTACCTCCGGCATACCGAACGGTTGGAGAAGATATACGAGTCGTTGTCCAAACGATTGAGCGATGAGTCGGCATCCTTGGGTGGCAACCGTGGAAGCGATGCCTATGGCATGCTTTCGGAGAATGGAGATACAGCTAATATCTGGCGTGGCGAGCGATCAATGGTGTTGTCGATGTACGAGCCTTTTAATCTCTATTCCTTTGTTCAGCCGGTTGATACGGCATTCCGTAAGGGCGACCGCCTGATGCTCGACTTCGATTCCCAGTACATATTCCAGGACGGTTCGCGCGATGCCGTGGCAGTATTGGTGGTGAAACTCCAGAACGACAGCATCGTATCTCAGGTGGTACATATCGGTGGAGGTAGCCGCCAGTCGGCTTCAATCGAGGATACCGGCAAGTTGGGAATCAAAGAAGTGAGAGGCTATCTCATGCTGAATACACGCTCGGATATTTCATCCCGCTCTTCAACGACCTTGCGTCTGTTGCTGATTAACAATATACGGTTGATTCGGATACATGCCAAGGCCGAGTCGCAGACGGCTTCTCAAGATAGTACCGCGGTGTCAGGGAAGGTGGATTCTGTTCCTCCGGCATCACGACCTACGCCTGATGGACGGCCGAGAAGATTGCCGCCGACGAGAGTTCCGATGGGAGGCATACGCTGATGAAGGATTCGTCGCCCCGTATTAAGCGTATTGCTGTGAACCGCTTGTTGGTCGATGGTGTGACGATTTGCCCGGCAGTGGTAGAGTTGCAGGGAGAGCGTGTACTCTCATTTTGTTCGCTGACCGAAGAACTTGCGATGACCGAATGGCTCGGAGGTACGTTGCAACTGGTGAAAGAGGGCGGTATATATAGGGTACGCATATAAGAATCCCGTTGCTTGACGGGCTTGGATATATAGCAAATAACAATGTTTTAATGGATTATTGGATATGGGAAAGAGAAAGATGTCTGTTCTCGTCATGCTGATGATGTCGGCATGGGGATTGGCATGTACTAATTTTATTGTAGGCAAGAAAGCCAGTGTGGACGGCAGTGTGATGTGTACTTACAACGCCGACGACTATGGTATGTTCATCGGATTGTGTCATTATCCTGCCGGCGTACACGCCAAGGGCGAGATGCGTAAGATTTACGACTGGGATTCAAAGGTATATCATGGTGAGATACCGGAAGCCCCGATTACCTATAATGTCATTGGCAACATCAATGAGTTTCAGGTTTCCATCGGCGAGACCACATACGGAGGGCGCGAAGAGATGGTCGATACCACCGGTATCATAGACTATGGCTCACTCATCTATTTGGGCTTGCAACGCTCGCGTACCGCTCGCGAAGCCATCCAAGTGATGACTAAGCTCGCAGAGACCTACGGTTATAACAGTGGTGGAGAGACTTTTACCATCTGCGACCCTAACGAAGCGTGGATTATGGAGATGATGGGCAAAGGTCCGGGTAGCAAGTCGGTAGTCTGGGTTGCCCAGCGTATTCCTGATGATGCCATCTGCGCCCATGCCAACCAGAGCCGTATCGGCAAGTTTGATATGAAGGACAAGGCTAATGTGATGTATAGCAAGGATGTCGTTTCGTTTGCTGTTTCCAAAGGATGGTATGATGGCAAGAAGGCCGATTTTTCTTGGAAAGAAGTCTATGCCAAGCCCGATTTCTCCGGACGTCGCTTCTGCGATGCGCGTGTATGGTCGTTCTTCAATCGTTTCAAGGCTGGCTTCGAGCGTTATCTGCCGTGGGCAGAGGGCAAAGACCCCAATGCCGAAGACATGCCGTTGTGGGTGATTCCCGATAAGAAATTGAGTTTACAGGATGTCGAGGCAGCCATGCGCGACCACTATGAGGGTACGGCTTTGGCTACCGACAGCGCCGATATGGGCGGTGGTATATGGCAGATGCCGTATCGGCCGACGCCATTGATGTTCAAGGTAGACGGCAAGGAGTATTTCAACGAGCGTCCCGTGAGCACACAGCAGACTGGTTTCTCGTACGTGGCCCAGCTGCGTGGATGGTTGCCAAGAGAGATTGGCGGTATTCTGTGGTTTGGCAACGACGATGGCAACATGGTAGCCTATACGCCCGTCTATTGCGGTAATAAGATACAGCCCAACTGCTATAACACACCTGGGGCAGATGCCGTGACATTCTCGATGGACAATGCTTTCTGGGTTTGCAACTGGGTAAGTAATATGGTATATCCGCGTTACAGCCAGATGTTCCCCGAATTGAAGGCAGTGCGCGATAGTCTCGAACAGTCTTATTTTGCAGCACAGAAGGATATCGAAGACAAGGCTATGCACCTCTATACTGCCGATAAGACAGCTGCATTGAAGTATCTGAATGATTACAGCAACCAGCAGGCCGAGCAGATGTTGGCTCGTTGGAAGCAGTTGGCTACCTATCTCATCGTGAAGTATAACGACATGACAGTGAAACCTACCGATGCCAACGGTCGCTTCAAGCGCACGCCGACCGGTTTGGGAGCACGTGTGAAGCGCGTAGGTTATCCCGATGCTTTCGCCAGAAAGCTGATTCAGTCTACCGGAGACAAATTCGCTGTGCCACAACCGTAATTTACTTGATATACTGCAAAGGCTTGTCAGTTTTGTTGCCAGGCCTTCGCAGTATTGCTGACTGGCCTTTGCAGCATTGCTGCTGAGCCTTTGCAGTAATTCGATATACAAATAAAGGGATGACCGTATGGCCATCCCTTTTTCCGTATCGTGTGTATATGGATTACAGACCGAGCTTCTTCATCGCGTCACCGGCAGCTTTAGAAGCTGCTTCGCCAGCTTTCTGCTTGGCTGTTTCCTTAGCCGATTCTACAGCCTCGTTAGCCTTTTTCTTGGCCGATTCCTTAGCTGCTTCTACACTTTTGGCAGCATCTTCAGCACCGGTCTTGGCTGCATTGACAGCTTCGTTGGCTGTAGTGGCTGCATCGGTAGGCAGGCTCTTGATGCCACTGATAAGTGTATTCACTGTAGCATTGTCTCCAACTACGCTCTTGATTTGGTCGGCATGTTCTTCTACGAATTGCTTTACTACCTGAGCATACTTCTTGGCTTCTTCCAGTTTGCCACCCTTAACAAGCTCTGCATACTTGGTCTGAAGTGAGGTGAGTGTCTTTGTCAGGTCTGTGCCGTTCTTCTCAGTCAGTTGATTGTTCAGCAAGTTAACGACTGCCTCGGCACTGTTGGCTGCAACAGCGGCTGTATCGACAGCAGCTGCTATTGAATCTGAATCAACTAATTGTGATGCACTCTTGGTCTGGTTGCCACAGCTAGCCATTGTCAAAGCTACAGCTACGGCTGCAAAAAAGATTTTTTTCATTGCGTTCTCTAATTTTAAATGATTACTAAATCGCTGCAAATATAGGTCATTTTTGGTTATGAAGCACTTTCTTTCAGTTAATAATAACAAAAAGAGAGCTGTAAAATGATTTACAGCTCTCTTCAACAGTTATTTTATCTGAATTGCTTAAATGGTTTCAGACCAATCTTCCTTTGTCTTGCGAACGTAGCTCTGGTAGCGGAGCTTAGCCATCTGCTCGGCAGCAGCGAACAATTCTTCTGCCTCGTTAGGATAAGCCTTCTGCACAGAGAGGTAGCGCACCTCGCCCAGGAGGAATTCGCGGAACTTGCTCCAGTCTGGTTCTTTAGAGTCAAGCGAGAATGGGTTCTTGCCTTCCTCGGCCAACATAGGATTGTAACGCCACAAGTGCCAGTATCCGCTTTCAACGGCGCGACCTTCTTCGGCTTGGCTCTTGCCCATACCACCCTTAGCTTTCAAGCCGTGGTTGATACAAGGAGCGTAAGCAATTACCAATGATGGTCCGGGATAAGCTTCGGCTTCACGGATAGCCTTCAAGGTCTGTGCCTGGTCTGCACCCATTGCAATCTGGGCTACATATACATAACCGTAGGTTGTTGCCATGAGTCCGAGGTCCTTCTTACGGATTCTCTTACCCTGAGCAGCAAACTGTGCGATAGCACCCAGAGGAGTAGACTTAGAAGACTGACCACCGGTGTTAGAGTAAACCTCTGTATCCAAAACGAGGATGTTTACGTCTTCGCCGGAAGCTATTACGTGGTCCAGACCACCGTAACCGATATCGTAAGAAGCACCGTCACCACCGATAATCCACTGTGAACGTTTTACCAGATAGTGGTCAAGTGTCTTCAACTCGGCACAAGTGGGGCAGCCGTTGGCAGCGCCTTCGGCAATCAGTGGCTTCAACTTAGCGGTAGCTTCCTTAGAAGCGGCAGCGTCGTCCTTACCCTCAATCCATGCCTGGGCAGCCTCTTTGAATGCTGCCGGAGTAGAATCCTGGGCAATCAGGTCGTTCAGCAGCAGGGTGATGCGCTCTTTCATCTTCTTGTTTCCGAGTGCCATACCCATACCGAACTCGCAGAAGTCTTCGAACAATGAGTTGTCGAAAGCAGGACCTTGTCCGTTCTCGTTGGTGGTATAAGGAGTAGAAGGCAATGAAGCCGAGTAGATAGAAGAACATCCCGTAGCGTTGGCAATCATTTCTCTGTCACCGAAGAGTTGAGAAATCAGCTTCACATAAGGAGTCTCACCACAACCGGCACAAGCACCTGAGAACTCGAACAGAGGCTGAGCGAACTGAGAGTTCTTCACGTTGCTCTGTACATCAATCATGTGCTGCTTGCTCTTAACGTTCTGAATGAGGTAGTTCCAGTTGTCAATCTGCTTCTGTTCACGTGTGAATGGAACCATCGCGAGAGCCTTACCCTGCTTGTTGCCCGGACATACGTCGGCACAGTTACCACAACCTACACAGTCGAGCGTGCTTACCTGAATGCGGAAGTGCATGCCTGCCATAGGCTTCGGAACCTTCATTTCGAGTGTCTTGTCGTCGAAGCCCTTCAGTTCTTCCTCGTCGAGTACGAACGGACGGATACATGCGTGAGGGCAAACGTAGGCACACTTGTTGCACTGGATACAGTTTTCAGCGGTCCACTCTGGGTGGAATGCCTCTACACCGCGCTTCTCAAAGGCAGAAGAACCGTTCTTCATCGTACCGTCGACCATATCGTATTTCACGAAGTCTGATACCTTCAAGAGGTCGCCCACCTGTCCGTTGATAGGACGTACAATCTCCTTGATGTATGCGGGAGCTGTATCTGTAGCGTCTTCTTCGTCGTCTGCAAGGTTAGCCCAAGCTGGGTCAACTGCCAGTTGCTTGTATTCGCCACCGCGATCTACGGCAGCATAGTTCTTGTCTACAACGTCCTGACCCTTTGTGCCGTATGATTTCACGATGAATTTCTTCATCTGCTCTACTGCCAAATCAACAGGGATAACCTCTGTAATGCGGAAGAATGCGCTCTGGAGGATCGTGTTGGTACGGTTGCCCAGACCAATTTCCTGTGCTATCTTGGTAGCATTGATATAGTAGACAGTAATATTGTTCTGTGCGAAGTAACGCTTAATCTTGTTAGGAATGAAGTTAGCAAGCTCCTCACCCTCGAAGATAGTGTTGAGAAGGAACGTTCCGTTCTTCTGCAAACCGCGGATAACATCGTACATTCTCAGGTAAGCCTGAACGTGACATGCCACGAAGTTAGGTGTATTTACCTGATAGGTAGAGTGGATGGGAGAATCTCCGAAACGCAAGTGAGAGCAGGTGAAACCTCCCGACTTCTTAGAGTCGTAAGAGAAGTAAGCCTGGCAATGCTTGTCGGTATTGTCACCGATAATCTTCACAGAGTTCTTGTTAGCACCTACAGTACCGTCGGCACCCAGTCCATAGAACTTAGCTTCGAACATACCTTCGCCACCCATCGGAATCTCTTCAATCAAAGGAAGTGATGTAAAGGTAACATCATCCACGATACCTACGGTGAAGTGGTCTTTCGGTTCAGCCAGTTCGAGGTTGTTGAATACGGAAATGATGTGTGCAGGAGTAGTATCGGCAGAACCCAAACCATAGCGACCACCCACAATCATAGGCTTGTTCTCTACGTCGTAGAATGCACTCTTCACATCGAGGTACAGTGGCTCACCCTCAGCTCCAGGCTCTTTGGTACGGTCGAGAACGGCAATACGCTTAACGGTCTCAGGCACAGCAGCGAGCAAATGCTTTACAGAGAATGGACGATACAGGTGTACTGAAATCATACCCACTTTCTTGCCTTGCTTCATCTGGTAGTCGATAGCCTCGCGAGCTGCCTCTGTTGCCGAACCCATCAGGATGATAATGTTCTCAGCATCCTTTGCACCATAGTAATTGAAGAGGTGATATTCGCGACCGGTAATGTCGGAAATCTTAACCAGATAGTCTTCTACTACTTCAGGAATATTCTCGTAATACTGGTTGCAAGCCTCACGATGTGCGAAGAATGTCTCTGGGTTTTCAGCTGTACCACGTGTTACAGGGCGCTCAGGTGAGAGCGCACGGTCGCGGAAACGCTTGATATCTTCCGGGTCAACGAGCTTAGCTATCTCGTCTTGGTCAATCTGTTCTATCTTGTGGTACTCGTGTGAAGTACGGAAACCATCAAAGAAATTGATGAAAGGAATGCTTGTCTTCAGCGTTACGAGGTGAGGAACTGCTGTCAAATCCATCACTTCCTGAACAGAGCCAGAGCAGAACATAGCGAAGCCGGTCTGTCTACAAGCCATGACGTCTGAATGGTCTCCGAAGATACAGAGAGAGTGTGTAGCAATGGTACGGGCCGATACGTCGAATACACAAGGTAACATCTCGCCCGCAATCTTGTACATGTTAGGAATCATCAACAGCAAACCCTGAGAAGCAGTGAATGTTGTTGTCAATGCACCTGCTTGCAGCGAACCGTGCAAAGCACCGGCTGCACCACCCTCAGATTGCATTTCCTGAACTGTCACCGTCTGACCGAACAAGTTCTTACGACCCTTGGCTGCCCAGGTGTCTACGTGTTCTGCCATCGGAGATGATGGTGTGATAGGATAGATAGCTGCTACTTCTGAGAACATGTAGCTCACATGAGCGGCTGCTTCGTTACCATCACAAGTGATAAACTTTTTTTCTTTAGCCATTTTATTGCAGATAAAATATTAATGAATTGTTTTTGTATATATTTACTTAATACAGAAAACCCAATAGCCATAAAGGTATTCTGTTGTCTTTTCCTATTTCTGTGTTGTAGCGTGCATAGAATGTATCGGGGTTGTACCTGATCTTATGTTCGCTCTTGGCGTCGCACACTCTGAACTTCAAGTCGTTGTCTACGATGAAATGTTGGTTTTTGCTGCCTTGGTTTACCAAGTGGTCTTTCCACAAGGCATTCACAAAGAAAGTCTCCATCATGTCCTGCTGATTCACCTTGATAGGGTAGATGGCGTGCATGAGATTGGAGTTGTGGAGCATCACCTTCGACGGCTTCTTGGGGAAATCCTGTCCCACAGGATAGATAATATTGATGAGTCGGGCATCGGCCAGATACTTGATGTAGTTCATGACGGTGGCTCGACTCGTGTTGATTTCTTCTGCCAGATTACTGATGTTGGGTGCTTTCGACCCGTCGAGTGCCAGCAGATAAAACAGTTTTTTTATCTTTGTGAGGTATTTCAGTTCTATTTGTTTGATGAGCAGAATATCCACTTCCGTCATCATATTCATGGTTTTGAGCAGATTCTCAGAGAAGTTCCTGTTCTCCAAAAAGAATGGATAGAAGCCATGATGCAGATAATCGGGGAAGAATTTCATCGGACTCACCTTGGGCAGAATCTCTTTGATGATGTGCTCGTGGTTCTCCAGAATGTCGGTTAAGGTGTAGGGAGCAAAGCTGTTGCCCGTCAGTAGGTTGATGTATTCGCGGAATGAGAATCCACGCAGGTTATAGCTCTTGACGATGCCGTTGAGTTCCGGGTTTTCTTCTTTCAGTCTCATGACACTACTACCTGTAAAGATTATCTTCAGTGCCGGGTAGTGGTCGTAGCATTTCTTGAGTTCCGAACTCCAGTTTGGCTGCTTGAACACCTGGTCTATCAGCAAAACCCTACCTCCCCTGTCTACGAAATCACCGGCAAAGTCGGCTATTCCTCTGCCTTGGAAATAGAAGTTGTTCATGTTGATATACAAGCACTGGCGGTCGTCAAGCTCGAAGTGTTCTTTCGCATATTGCAGCAAGAAAGTCGTTTTCCCTACGCCACGCGTTCCTTTGATGCCAATCATACGGTCGGACCAGTCTATTTCGTCCATCAGAGTGCGGTGCACCGGGGCGTTCGTATGCTCTACCAAATATTTATGCGTGCTGAAGAAAGCTTCCATATTTGCCTTGTCAGTTCTTGTGTCTATATTCTGTGCAAAGATAATCAATATTTCCAAATTTGCAAACTCTAGATAGCAAAATATGCTAAATGAACAAAAATAATTCATCGCAGATATTTGATGGTAAATTCATCTGGATAAATCAAAATCAAGGAAAAGAGGTTTTGCAGTCGAATTATGTTTCCGAATGGCATTCCTTCGGCGGAATATTGCTACTTTTGCATCACTTTTTCAGAACGCAAGATGAAACTACATATATTCAATCCCGAACACGACTTGGCATTGGCAGCCAACATTCCCAACTTTACTGCACCCCATGCAGCCCGTCAGCTTCGTGCCGACCTGGACTTTTTACCGGCTTTGTGGGCCGACGAGGGCGACTGGGTATTGGTCGATGACGTTGATGCTGTCGTGCGCCGGACGCGTCATTTGCGTCGCTATATGGCCGACGTGGAGTTTGTGACGCCTAAGTGTTTGGGTGAAAGGGAGATAGACGGAGTGGATATTCAGCCCTGGGGGCATGACACCGCACTTAATTATCAGCTGCTACAGATGACCCCCGCCTTTGCCGAAAGTGTGTTGTCCGATTTCCGTCTGGGACAGCAACGGCAGATGAGCGGACGGCCCTGGGCAGCCAAGCACTTGCTGCCGGCTCTGACGGAGTTTGACGGTACGGTGGGCAAGTCGTGGATAGTGACGAGCATGGATGGGCTGCGCGAGATTGTAGACGGTGGCGGCGACTTCGTATTGAAAGCTCCCTGGAGCAGCAGTGGGCGTGGCAACCGTTACTGGTTGTCCGACCGCGAGGTAGATACGCATCTGTTGGGATGGTGCGATAACATCATCCGAAAGCAGCATGCCTTGATGGTAGAACCTCTTTATAATAAGGTCTTAGATTTCGGGGTGGAGTTTTATGCGTCGGGCGCCGGGCAAGTCAATTATCTCGGATTGAGCATGTTCCGTACTGTTCATGGCGTGTATCGTGGCAATCTGCTCATGGCTGAACGGCAGAAAGAGGAGAGGTTGCAGAGCTATATACCTGCCCGACTGATACAGGATGTCTGCAATCGTATAACCCTACTGATGGGCGAACTGCTCGGTAATACCTATATAGGTCCGTTCGGAGTGGATATGATGGTGGTGACGGGCGCGAAGAAAGACGGCTCGACCGGTGATTTCCTGTTGCATCCGATGATAGAATTGAACCTGAGGCGAACGATGGGGCATGTGGCTTTGAGCCTTTCTGCACATCTGAATGAAGACGAAAAACGTGTCATGGTGATAGACTATGCCGACCGTTATCGCTTACATGTGGTCCGCAGCTGATGGCTGTTTGTCAGCTTTGGAAATTTACCTGATTGAGTGCAGGGGCTAGTCAGTTTTGCTGCCGAGCCTAGTCAGCATTACTGCAAAGGCCGGGCAGTAATGCTGTTTGGCCTTTGCAGTAAACGAAGTCCCCCCTTTGAATTCGAGGGTTTCTTCAAATCAAGAGCATAATAGTGTTGGAATTATAATGTATTGAATGGTAATTGGGGAGAAGCTTCCCCAGTTACCATTTTTTATTTTGAACATTCAAGATAGAATTGCATTTTTTTGAAAGAATATTTGGATAATTTAGAAAAAGCATTATCTTTGCAATCGAAAATTAGAAGATTCTCGGAATAGTTCCGAATCAACGATAACAGAACCCGTCGGCATCCCGTAGAACTGCTGGCGGGTCACCTTTTTTATATGGGCAAAAGCCACGCACGATAGAAGAACAGTTGCACTTGCTAAGAACTCGTGGAATGAAGTTCAATAGTGAGGAGAATGCGAGGACTTGTCTCTCACACATCAGCTATTTCCGTCTGAAATACTATTGGACGGATATGCTTGATGATGAGACAGAGCATGATTTCCTTCCCACTGCATTGTTTGATGATGTGCTTGCCCGTTATAACTTTGACCGTAATCTTCGGTTGGTACTTTTCGACGCCATTGAGATTATTGAGGTTGCTCTTCGTGCCAAGATAATCAATCACCTGTCACAAGCAAAAGGGAATGGGCTGTGGTATCTTGACAAGACTCTGTTTGAACGTGAAGACTATTTTGAGGACTTTGTGCTTGACTTGAAATATGAGTTCAGTCGTAGCACAGAACCCTTCGCAAAAGAATATATAGCTAACGCCCCTAACTGGGATGCAGAATCTAGGTGGTGACAATCCCGATGCTTGGATGATTATGGAGGTGGCTACCTTCGGTACATTATCAAAAATGTACAAGAACCTGAAGAACCAGTTGCCCTAACGGTCTATGATAGCCAATGACTTCGGTCTTTATTCTGCCAAGGAAATGTCAAGTTGGCTGGAGGCTATTTCTGTCCTGCGAAATATCATTGCTCACCATTCCAGGCTGTGGAACCGAAGCCTTTCTAAACAACCGATGAACCTCAAAGGACATCGTGACAAATGGCTCATCACGCTATTGAGTGACAATCAGAAGAAAAAGCCCTATGGCGTGATAACTGCTATGTTGTATTTGTGCAATGCAGTATATCCAGAGAACCAAATCAAGCAGAAACTGTTGCAACTGCTTGAAAGTAGTACCGATATACCCTATGCTCGACTCGGCTTCACAGGAGATTGGTGCAAAGAACCAATTTGGGGATAGCTTATTTAATGGGTTTTCTTATTTTCACGGAAAGCTACACTTCATAAACTCACCAACTAATTACCGAATACGAGGCAGCACCAATTATCCTTGGTAGTGGTGGATAAAAGTTCCAAACCGTTGTCTGTAGCTTTCTGAATGAGGCTCTCGGCGTCTTCGGTGTAGAATCCGCTTAGGATGAGTTTGGCATTGCTGCCCATCACATCTTTGAAGTTGTGCATGTCGTCGAGCAATATGTTGCGATTGATATTGGCCATTACGACGTCGAAGACACCACATACATGCGATAAAACGCTTGAGTTGCCCAGCAAGACGGTCAGGTTTTCGACATTGTTCAACCGTGCGTTGTGCTCAGAATTCTCTACACTCCATTCGTCGATGTCATAGCCTATGACTTCGTGGGCGCCAAGTTTGGCAGCCACAATTCCCAGAATACCAGTGCCACAGCCACAGTCAAGCACGCGTTTCTGCGATAAGTCCAACGCCAAGAGTTGCGACACTATCATCTGAGTGGTCTGATGTGTACCCGAACCGAACGCTTGCACTGGCTCAATGCCTATTTCCAGGTCTGTCAGCTGCGGAGCTTCGGCGGTATGCTTGGCATCGTATATGGTGATTTTCCCATCTACACTGATAGGGTCGAAGCCCTGTTCTTCCCATTCCTGATTCCAATTCTTGTCTTCAGCTTTCTCTGCCGTATAAGTAATGTGGATGCCTTCGAGTGGTAGTTGGGCAATTTGCTGGCTGACAATTTCATCATGAAACATGTCTTCCTGGATATATCCATTGATACCATCTTCTGTGTCTTCGAACGCCTCGAAACCTATTTCTCCCATAGAGTCGGCCAGCAGTTCGCTGGCAGCTTGTCTTAGTTCGCCTGTGGGAATGTTGAATTTAATGATTATATATTTCACGATGTGGTTTAATTTGTGTGCAAATATATAAAAAATAGGGAAAAACCTATCACTGGATAGGGAATTTCCTTATATTTGCATATAAATAGTAGATACTTTTGTATTAGTAAAAAGCGTAAAAGAATAAAAAGGAGCATAAATATGAAAAAGTTATTTTTTGTTTCGATGCTGGCTACATTCTTGCCATTGTCGTTGATGGCACAGGACGATGATCTCTACTTCACCGCGAAGAGGAGTGCTGAGCCAACTGAGATTTCTCCCAAGGCCGACAATAGAAATACCTATTATGTAGGTAGCAAGCGCGATGTCGATGAATACAATCGGCATGGCAAGTCGTGGAGTCTGTACCAGAAGGTAGGTGAAGATGGGAAAGGCAATGACATTATCCAGTTTCAGAAAGGTAATGGAATGTATCCGGATTCGGCCTACATCGACACGACTTTCGTGGGAAAATACTACGATACGGTGGTAGAAGATGACGATTATGCCTATACGCGTCGGATGTCAAGATGGGACGGATATTATGGTTGGTATTCTCCCTGGTACTCTCGTGGATGGGGCTATGGCCCTTGGTACAGTTCGTGGGGATGGTACGATCCTTGGTATTCGTCTTATTATTATGGTGGATGGGGATGGTATGATCCTTGGTACTATGGTGGCATGTATGGCGGATGGGGCTATCCCTATCGTGGTTACTGGGGCTATGGGGGCTATTGGGGCTATCCCGGTTACAGAGGCTTGTATGCCGTAGGCCGTCCGAGCAATGGTGTGCGTACCTATAGTTTCCCGAATCACCGTGGGGCAACGGCTTCTTCGCGTAGTGGTGTAAGAACATACTCGCGCAGCAATGCGGCAGGCCGTTCGGTTCGTCCAAGCCGTTCTGTATCCAATAGTAATTTTGGTCAGCGCTCGTTCGGCTCACGTTCTTATACGCCTAATATGAATAGTGGTGCATCCAGAAGCGGTGGCTCGTTTTCCGGTGGCGGTAGCTTCGGTGGCGGAACGCGCTCAGGCGGAGGGTCATTCTCCGGTGGTGGTCATTTCGGTGGAGGTAACTTCGGCGGTGGTGGTCATTTCGGACGTCGCTAAGGCTTGTCGTATCGTGAATTCAGAAATAGCTTAATTAAGGAAATAGTTTGTATCAATCATGAAGATTAAATATTACTCATTGGCTGCGATGCTGTCGTTGTCGCTGCCGGTATTAGCACAGGAAACCTATCAGGACGTAAAGTTGATAGACAATGATTTGAACGGAACTGCCCGTTATGTGGGCATGGGTGGCGCGATGGAGGCTCTCGGAGCTGAAATCTCTACCATCAGCACAAACCCTGCGGGCCTTGGCTTGTTCCGCAGCAGTCAGGTATTGATTTCGGGAGGATTGGTCAGTCAGCAAGACGCCAAGACGAGTCTGCCTTACGATAATTTCCGTTTCGACGGTAAGAAGACCAATATGAGCTTCGACCAGATAGGTTTGGTGTGGTCTCACCGTTATGGACGCACGTCGTTTGTGAACGTAGGTTTCAACTATCATAAGAGCCGTAACTTCGACCAGATACTCTCTGCTATGAATACGCTGTCGAATGCGTCGCAGAATAAGAACACTGCCCGCAAATACGACTACGGTAAGGAATTGAAGAAGCAGTATGGAGGCGATGTGGCCGATATGGTATGGAATGGTGTGGATGCTGCGTATGCAGAGATGCTTCCGTATGATAAGACGAATGATGTATATGGCTATTTCAATGCCAATAGGTTTATGTTCGGGCAATATCAGAAAGGATATATCGGCGAATACGACTTCAATATCAGCGGTAATATTAATGACCGCGTGTACTTGGGCTTGACATTTGGTTATCACGACGTGCATTATCGCAGCAACAGTTACTATACGGAAGACTTGGTTACGACGGATAATGCGATAGTCAATTCGTGGGAGAGCCTGAAGATTACGGGTTCGGGCTTTGATATTAAAATTGGTGGAATCTTCCGTCCGATGGCCGACTCGCCTTTCAGAATTGGTGTATATGTCAACAGTCCGACATTCTACGATCTGGATATGAGTTCTACGCAAGACTTGGAGATGGGTACAGCCACAGACAACAGGTCGGCCAAACACGGTTCTTCCTACAGCTATAAGGTATATACCCCGTGGAAATTCGGTTTGAGTTTGGGACACACGGTAGGCAACTACTTGGCGCTGGGTGCGACTTACGAGTATGCAGACTATGGCTCTATCAACAACAGACTGAACAGCGGCTCTTATTATGATGGGTGGAGTGTTTATGAGACGACGACCAAAGATGCCGAGATGAATACTCATACAAGTTCTACGTTGAAAGGTGTTTCTACCTTGAAATTGGGTATGGAGTTCAAGCCGGTAAAGGATTGGGCTGTTCGCCTGGGGTATAATTATCTGTCGCCGATGTTCGATAAGAAGGGTGTGCGTGATGGCTCGGTCATTTCTCCGGGTACGATGAATGCCTCGTCTACGGATTATACCAACTGGAAGTCGACCAATCGCTTCACTTGCGGTGTGGGCTATACGGTGAAGAAGTTCAATATAGACCTGGCCTATCAGTACAGTGCGCAGAGTGGCGATTTCTATCCATTCATGCCATACTACTACAATGCCGATGAAAGTGCGCATGTAGAGAACAACGTGGCCGATGCAACAAAGGTTGACTTCAAGCGTCATCAGTTGCTGCTGACCTTGGGTTATAGATTCTGAAAATCCCGTTATAGGGCTACTGAAAGATATTTGTATAACATTAGTTTTTTTAGTGGTTAATTTAGTTTTAGTAAGTATGTGAGAGACTTGTCGGGAGACAGGTCTCTTTTCGTTTGAAATAAGTGGAGGCTATATTTGTATTTTGGTGCTTTTTTGTGTATATTTGCAATACAATGAAACCGATAGACAGCCGTATCCTCCAATTAGCCATTCCCTCCATCATCTCTAATATCACAGCTCCGCTGCTGGGTATGGTAGACTTGGCTATTGTGGGCCATCTCGGCGACATGGCCCTTATCGGGGCTATTGCAGTGGGGGCGATGATATTCAATGTCATGTATTGGCTGCTGGGATTTCTGCGGATGGGTACGAGCGGTATGACGTCTCAGGCATTGGGCAGACGAGATTTTGGGGAGGTGATGACACTGTGGCTGAGTTCGCTGGTTGTAGGAGTAGGATTGGGCTGCCTGCTCATTCTTCTCCAATGGCCTATCGGCCACCTTGCTTTGGTCGCTATTCAACCCTCAGATGCAATTTGGCAGTTTGTCGAGACCTATTTCAGGATATGTATATGGGGCGCACCAGCCATGTTGGGACTGTATGGACTGACTGGTTGGTATATCGGCATGCAGAATACGCGAGTGCCGATGCTCGTGTCTGTCTTCCAGAATGTAGTAAATATAGTGGCCAGTCTGACCTTGGCGATAGGGATGGACATGAAGTTGGAAGGTGTGGCACTGGGAACATTGACAGCCCAATGGAGTGGCTTCTTGCTGTCTTTGCTGATTTGGCTGATGCGATATGGGAGGCTGAGCCGATATATGACGGGTGTGCGGCTGACGGGTAACTTCTTCACCGTGAATCGGGATCTGTTTCTTCGAACCGTATTTTTGGTGTCTGTCAACCTGTTCTTTGTCTCGGCAGGAGCGCGAAGTGGCGATGTGGTATTGTCGGCCAATACATTGCTGATGACACTTTACACCCTGTTCTCTTACATCATGGATGGCTTTGCCTTTGCCGGTGAGGCCCTTGGGGGGAAGAGCTTTGGGCAGCGCGACCGTGCCGGATTCGATGAACTATGCCGTAGGTTGGCTTTCTGGGGAGGTGGAATGGTGGTACTGTTCACCTTATTATATATGGTAGGTGGACATCTGTTGCTCAGTCTGCTGACTTCCGATGTTTCTGTATTGGCTGTGACCGACAGTTATTTGGGATGGGCCTTACTGATTCCGGCAGCCGGTGTCGGAGCTTTTATATTAGATGGAATCTTCGTGGGGTTGACTGCAACGCGTGGTATGATAACCTCCTCTTTCTTGTCGACAGTGCTGTTTTTAGTTGTCTATTTTGCAGGAATGGGCGTCTGGAGCAATCATGCACTCTGGTTGGCGTTTATCCTCTATCTGATGAACCGAGGAATAGTAGAATATATTTGGTTGAAAAAAATAAATAGAGTAATATGGAAATAGTTTATCTGTTAATAGGTTTGTTGATAGGAGCATCCGTTGCTTATCTCGTGCTTCGGACTAAGGAGAAAGAGAGGTATATGAATTTTCAGATACAGCAACAGCAGGAAATCAATGGAGTCAGGCTTGAGTTGGAACGTACCACCACCCAACTGGAGGAGGAGCGGAAGCATAATGAGAAGGAAACGGTACTGAGACAGGAGCAGATGAATCAGCAGTTGGAAACGGTGAGAGAGCAATTAGTGAATGCTGCTAATAAAATATTGGACCAGACGACGGACAAATTGAAAGGGCAGAATATGGAGTCTATGGGCCACCTGACGAAACCATTGATAGACAATATGGCCCAACTGGAACAGGCTATTCATCGTACTAACCAGGAGACAGCGAAGAATACGGCTTCGCTGTCGGAGCAGTTGAAGTCGATGGTAGAGCATACTGATAAGATAGATGCCACGGCTACAAGGCTCGCCAATGTGATGCGTGGGGCGAATAAGGCGCAAGGCTCGTGGGGCGAATTGGCTCTACAGAACCTTTTGGATAGCCAGGGATTGCGCTTGGGTATAGACTATGACATCCAACAGACGATTACCGACGAGAAGGGTATGGTGATATTGAATGAGGACAGTGGGCGACGTATGATTCCCGATGTGATACTCCATTATCCCAATAACGAAGATGTAGTCATTGATGCAAAGATGAGTATTGAGGCTTATTCGAAGTACATGAACGAGGAAAATGAAGACTTGAAGCGGAAATATGCCGAGGAAGTGGTGCGCAGCATCCGTACCCAATACCAAGGACTGGTGAAGAAAGACTACAGTCGGTATATCAAGAAGCCTAGAAGAGCCATTGACTTCGTGATAATGTATGTGCCTTATGATGGGGCTTTGCAACTGGCTTTAGAGACTGATCCGAAGCTATGGAGTGAAGCTTTCGACAAGCAGGTGTTTATTACCAGCCAACAAAACCTGATGGCTATTCTGAAAATCATACAGATAGCATGGCGTCAATACTCGCAGACAGAGAATCAGAAGAAGACATTTGAATTGGCTGAGGAGATGTTGAAGCGTGTTGGTGACTTCATTAAGAAGTTTGATAAATTAGGTAAAGACATTGATACGCTTCACAATGATTATACGGAGGCATATAAAAAGGCCTATACGGGCAGGCAGAGTATTGTGCAGAAAGCAAATGAACTGAAGGAGCTGGGGGTGAAGGAGACGGCAACCCATCCTATTCCTACGACGGTGGCAGAACTCGAAGCATAGTAGACAAAAAGTCTGGTGTTGTATAATAATACGACATATTTTTAGTTTTTGGCAAATGTTTGTTTCATATTGTTGAAATAACAGGAGATATAGTTATAGATAACTTTATTTTCGTATATTTGCAGAAACGAATGAATAAATAGCGAGAAGATATGATACTAGACATGGAAATGCTACAGACATTCTACGCTTCTTATGGAGACAGAGTGCGGAAAGCGAAGGAAAAAATACGCCGTCCACTTACTTATGCCGAGAAAGTGTTGTTTGCTCATCTATATAGCAATGAAGATTTGAAGCCTTATAAGCGTGGGGTGGACTATGTGAACTTTCGTCCGGATAGGGTAGCGATGCAGGATGCAACTGCCCAAATGGCTGTATTGCAGTTTATGAATGCCGGAAAGAGTCGTGTGGCAGTTCCTGCCAGTATTCATTGCGACCATTTGATTCGTGCCGATGTGGGTGTGCAAGAAGATTTACCTCAGGCACTGAAGACCAATCAGGAAGTCTATGATTTCTTAAAATCGGCTTCTCAAAAGTTCGGTATCGGTTTCTGGGGGCCTGGAGCTGGTATTATTCATCAAGTAGTATTGGAGAATTATGCTTTTCCAGGAGGGATGATAATAGGTACAGACTCGCACACTCCCAATGCTGGAGGATTGGGGATGGTAGCTGTAGGAGTGGGGGGAGCAGATGCAGTGGATGTGTTGACAGCTCAACCGTGGGAACTCAAGATGCCTAGATTGATAGGTGTGAAGCTTGCGGGAAAACTCTCTGGATGGGCATCTCCCAAGGATGTGATTCTGACGATACTGGGAATGTTGACGGTCAAAGGTGGTACAAATTCTATTTTGGAATACTTTGGCGATGGCCTGGAGTCGATTAGTACTACCGGTAAAGCCACTATCTGTAATATGGGAGCCGAACTTGGTGCTACATGTTCTGTCTTTCCATTTGATACCCAAGCCGATGATTACTTGAGAAATACAGGGCGTGAGGCGATAGCATCGCTTGCACAGCAATGTGCTGGAGACTTGCGAGCAGATGCAGAGGTGTATGATTCGCCCGGAAAATTCTATGATCAACTGATAGAAATAGACCTTTCAAAAGTAGAACCTCATCTGAATGGTCCGTTCACACCGGATGCTGCGACACCCATTTCCCAAATGGAGGCGAAGGTTTCGGCCAATGGTTATTCCCCGATTGTGGAGGTTGGACTCATTGGAAGCTGTACAAATTCCAGTTATGAAGATTTGTGTAGGGCTGCAAGTGTGGCTCGACAGGTTGCTGAAAAACATATTCCGGTGAAAGCACAGCTGATTATTAATCCTGGTTCGGAGCAGATACGATATACCGCAGAGCGGGATGGTATACTGGCCGAATTTACTAAAATTGGTGCTGTGATCATGACGAATGCGTGTGGCCCATGTATTGGTCAGTGGAAAAGGCATACCGATGATAACGAGCGGAAAAATTCCATCGTGACATCATTTAATCGTAATTTCAGACGTAGGGCAGATGGAAATCCCAATACATACGCCTTTATCGGTAGTCCGGAACTGACAATAGCTTTGGCCATAGCAGGTAGGTTGGACTTTAATCCTGCTACGGATACGTTGTTGGACGAGAATGGTAATATCGTGAAGTTGGATGAACCGACCGGTTATATTTTCCCACCCAAGGGGTTTGAAGTGAAAGACAAAGGCTTTATAGCGCCTTCTGACGAGTACAATAACACCGAAGTAATCATCAATCCGCAATCCAATCGCCTTCAAAGGTTAGCTCCGTTTGCAGCATGGGATGGTCGGGATTTCACAGACTTGCCATTGCTTATCAAGACACAAGGGAAGTGTACGACCGACCATATTTCTATGGCTGGGCCGTGGTTGAAGTTCCGTGGGCATCTGCAGAATATCTCTGATAACCTTTTGATGGGTGCGGTGAATGCTTTCAACGGCGAGAGTAATCATGTGAAGTGTCAACAGGATGGGATGTATATGGCTGTCTCTGCGGCAGCGAAAGCATATAAGGAAGCAGGCCAGGGGAGTATCATAGTGGCCGAAGAAAATTACGGTGAAGGGTCTAGTCGGGAACATGCTGCCATGGAACCGCGATTCTTAGACGTGAAAGTGGTGCTTGCCAAGAGCTTTGCCCGTATTCATGAGACCAATTTGAAGAAGCAAGGAATGCTGGCATTGACCTTTGCTGATAAGGCTGATTACGATAAAATATACGAGGACGACCGTCTGTCTGTAGTCGGACTGGCAGACTTTGCTCCCGACAGACCACTGCATGTGATTGTCAAACATCAGGATGGAACGCAGGAAGAGTTTCTTGCCGAGCATACTTATAATACTGTTCAGGTGGCTTGGTTTAAAGCCGGGAGTGCACTGAACTATGCAAAACTGAATGAAGAATCATAAATCCTACGTCGAATATGGCAAGAGTAAGTAAGACAGGACAGATATTGAATGTGCCCCATGTGGTCACTGTGCCGTTTATAGAGGGCGACGGTGTAGGAGGTGAAGTGATGCCCGTGTGCCAAAAGGTTGTTGATGTTGCTGTGCAGAAGGCCTATCAGGGCAAGCGAGCTATCGAATGGATGGAGGTCTTGGCTGGTGGAAAAGCTTTTGAACAGACAGGAGAATGGCTGCCAAAGGTAACGCTAGATACTTTTCAGGATTATCTTATCGGTATCAAAGGACCGCTGATGACGCCTATAGGTGGTGGAATTCGGTCGTTGAATGTAGCTTTGCGCCAGACGCTCGATCTGTATGTTTGCCAGCGTCCTGTGCGTTATTATCAGGGTGTTGTTTCGCCGGTAAAGCATCCGGAGAAGGTGGATATGTGTATTTTCAGAGAGAATACGGAGGATATTTATGCCGGTATAGAGTGGGAGTGCGGTAGCATTGAGGCTCAAAGATTCTTTCAGTTTCTGCATGCCGAGATGGGAGTAACGAAGGTTAGATTCCCGGAAACATCAGCATTTGGGGTGAAACCAGTGTCCCGCGAAGGTTCAGAAAGACTTATAAGAAGTGCTATCGAATACGCTTTGGCACATCAGTTGCCCTCTGTGACGCTTGTACATAAGGGCAATATCATGAAGTTTACTGAGGGTGGATTCAAGAACTGGGGCTATGAATTGGCCGAACGAGAATATGGTGATGCACTCAGGAGTGGGGCTTTGGTGGTGAAAGATTGTATCTGTGATGCCTTCCTTCAAAATGCACTCTTGAAACCGGAAGACTATAGTGTGATAGCAACGATGAATCTGAATGGCGACTATGTGAGCGATATGTTGGCTGCTCAAGTGGGTGGTATCGGTATTGCGCCAGGGGCAAATATCAACTATCAAACCGGCCATGCCATCTTTGAAGCCACTCATGGTATTGCTCCCGACATAGCAGGGAAGAATCTTGTGAATCCATGTTCACTTATTTTGTCAGCAGTGATGATGCTAGATTATCTGGGATGGAAGGAAGCTAGCGAACTAATCAATCAAGGATTGGAGCATCTGTTTGCCCAAGGATATGCCACGACTGATTTGGCTAAGTTTATGGAGACAGGTAAACCGCTTGGTACACGTGAATTCGGTGATATGCTGATAGACTCACTTTAAAACTATGAAACAATGAAAAAAGAATATTTGATATACAAACTCAGTGATGAAGTAAAGAATTCCAGCAAGATAGATAAAGATGCCTTTGCCCAGTTCGGAGTCAAGCGTGGCCTGCGAAACGATGATGGCAGCGGTGTGCTTGTGGGCCTGACGAATATCGGTAACGTTGTCGGTTACGAGCGAGATGAAGATAATAAGTTGCAACCTACTGAAGGAAAACTGTTTTATCGAGGCTATGAACTCGACGATTTGGTATCACCTCTGCTCAAAGAGAAGCGTTTCGGATTTGAAGAAGTAGCCTTCCTGCTTCTGTCGGGCAAGTTGCCTGATAAGGAGGAATTGGGGGCTTTCAAGGAACTGCTCAATGATAATATGCCACTAGATCATCGCACCATCGTGCATATCATAGACTTGGAAGGCTCTAATATCATGAATATTCTGGCCCGATGCGTACTCGAAATGTACACATTCGACCCCAATCCCGATGATATAAGTCGTGATAATCTGATGCGTCAGAGCATAGAACTGATAGCCCGTTTTCCCACGATTATCGCCTATGCTTACAATATTTACCGCCACTCGGTGCAGGGACGAAGCCTGAATATTCGTCATCCGCATGAGAATTTGAGCATTGCCGAGAACTTCCTCTACATGCTGAAGCATCACGACTATACCGAGTTGGATGCGCGGATGCTTGACTTGTTGCTTATCATCCAGGCTGAACATGGTGGTGGTAATAACTCTACTTTCACCGTGCGTGTGACGTCTTCTACCCGTACAGATACTTATTCGAGCATCGCAGCCGGTATCGGTTCGTTGAAAGGACCATTGCATGGAGGTGCTAACATTAAGGTGATTAATATGTTCCACCACCTGAAAGACCAGATTAAAGACTGGAAAGACATCGACGAGATAGATACTTATCTGAATCGGATGTTGCAGAAAGAAGCGTACGACAATACGGGACTGATTTATGGTATCGGGCATGCTGTCTATACCATGAGCGACCCTCGTGCCGTAGAGTTGAAACGACTGGCAGGCGAGTTGGCCAAGGAGAAAGGCCGTACTGATGAGTATGATTTCCTTTGCCTGTTGGAGCAGGAAGGTATCAAATGCGTATCGGCGTTCCGTAAAACAACGAAACCCATTTGTGCAAATCTCGATTTCTATAGCGGATTCATCTATGAAATGATAGGATTGCCACAGGAAATCTATACGCCTATCTTTGCAATGGCGCGTATTGTGGGTTGGACGGCACATCGTATTGAAGAGCTGAACTACGAAGGGCGGCGCATTATTCGTCCTGCTTACCGTAGCGTGCAGGAAACAAGGAAGTATATCAATATAGACAAGCGATAAACTTAGTGATAATTGAGAAAAGGCGAGGAAAATCATTCCTCGCCTTTTTTTTGTTAGGGCCATCGGTAGAATCAGGAAAAAGATGCACACCTACTATTTCAAAGTGGCACTTTGGCCATCCCAGTCAGTGTGAAGAGCAGGATTACTCTAATGGCTGGGAATTCTATGATTTTTATTTCGAGAAACTATTTCTTCGTGATGAAATGAACGTCGAGCACCTGGATAACCTCATTGTTTTTGTTAGTAAGCCAAATTCGTCCTTTGGTGTCGGTATCAACAGGCTTTTTGGCAATAGATTTTAGTGCATCGGCTGACACGAAATCGGTCCATAGCAAGTCTCTTGTTTCGCGGTAATGGCGTTCGCCCGGATTCTCTACTGGTGTACCGGAGAACATGACCATGCTAATCGTTGCCGCACGCTGAAGGGCTGCATCTTCCTTGCCGGGGATAGGTTGGATGCTGAACCGTTCGTAGGGATGTGCTGCACTACCGTCCTTCGTCAGCAACAACTCTCCCTGTTGATTCACCCATACGGTGTCTTGACTCAACGCATAGATTTCGTTTTGAGGCATAAGCGATTTATCTTCCGACCACAACCACAAACTCTTGGTGCTCGTACCATCGGTAACCGATATGTCTACCCCGTTCTTCAGAAGCGTCAACTTGACATGCTTGTCTGCTATTTCTACCTTTACGCGGTCGGAACCGTTGGGTGTGAGTACTTTGAACGAGCCGTTATAGTCGGGTACATCAAACTCAAAGACAGTGCCATCTACTTTAGTTTCTCCCTCATCAACACTTATTTTCAACCAGCCCTTGGCATTGAAATCATAGGTATAGTGCTGTGTGAAATACTTCATGTCTTCCGCAGTCATACGTGTGTAGACACTCACAAGATGCGTATCACTTCCTTCCGCTCTGAGTACAACCATCCGGTTGCCTTTCAGAGAGAGTATTTTGATGTTATTGGAGGCTTGGATGTCAATCATATTGTGTGAAGCATCATAGTGGTATTTGTTTAGAAGATAGCCCACGTCTGGTTTGGAGTGTGATTGGATATAGCAGCAGACAGAGTCTGGAGATATGAAATTGTATGCAGCATGGACAAGAGTCTTGTCGGCAGAGTAGTAGGATGCCGGGTTTATGCTACCGTCGGCAAGCACTTCATGGCTCTCGTAGTGATACCAAGCCTTTCCTATAACCTGCTGTTGAAATATGGTCTCAGAGATGGTCTCAGGATGATCATAGAATACCTGGAACTCATTTTCGTCATCGTGGTGGCATGAAGTCAAGACACAAAAAAGCAAGACAGAAAGTGCCATTAAGGTGGTCTTCAATAGATTCTTCATATAGCTGTTTTATTTTAAAATGTTTATACGTTGTGCAAATATACAATATTTATTATATAAAATAACTTTTATGATATAATGATTTTTTCTGTTTCGGTTAATTTCTTTATATTTGCAATAGATTTTATACTATATATATTTCTTATAATTATATGATATGCTGATGGAGAAGAATAGTTCCAAGCGATATAGAAGAACGAAAGCTGATTTGGAAGCTGATATTATCAAGTCGGCGGAAGCTCTCATCAAGAAGAAAGGATTTTCAGCAATGCTTGTCACGGATTTGATGAAGAAGGCAAAGATAGAACCTCCTGTGTTCTATAATCGTTATCATAATCTTGATGAATTCTTTGACGACTTCGTAAAAGAGTATGACTATTGGTTTAAGGACGTGGTTGCAGGAAGTCAATTTCCAAGCAATACCGAGGCTGGATACGTGAGTATATTCAAAGAGGTACGGAAAGCATTGGTGGATCGATCCGTCATGCTTGAACTTCTGCGCTGGGAAATAGCCGAAGGAAATGAAACGACGAAGCGAACGGCGATGCTGCGCGAGATGCACACGTTGCCTCTGGTAAGGAGTTTCGAGGAGCGTTTCAAGGATTCTGCTATCGACATTGCTGCCATTTCATCTTTGATTATCGGTGGTGTCTATTATCTCAACTTGCATCGTGACCGTTCCCTTTTCTCAGGTATTGACGTGAAGAGCGAGGAGGGACAGGAGCGCATAGAGCATGCCATAGAGACTTTGGGACGCATGATTTATCGATACGATGATGTGCGGAATGAGAAAGCTGCAATAGCAGAGCGGTTGAAACGAGAGGGAGTCAGCCAAGATGTGATTGACAGATGTGTGACTTTGTAGGTAACTAAGAAAAGCGGGTGTACCATTTGGCACACCCGCTTGCGCTATGTTTGAAAATTGATTTAACTATATGGAATGAGTGCAGGGGCTTTTCAGCATTACTGCTGAGGCTTTGCAGCGTTGCTGTTTGGCCTTGGCAGCAAAGATGCCGTGGCTTTGCAGTAAACTACAGTGCTTCGTCTTCGGCTCTGGCAATGCCTCCCTGGGATTTCAGGCGGGGCAGTCCCCGCTTCTTGCGAAGCCACTCTGCCTTTCTTTTCTCATACTCCTGTCGGTGTCGTTCCAAGAAGTTGTCAGCCATGGGACGCGCTATTTGAACTTACTGTAGATTACGTTTATCTTAATGGGCGTGTCTCCTCCCACGAGTCTTGTACTCTTGAGCGTCATGTCATGGTAAATGCCCGATATGACTGTCGTGTTGTTGGCCGTCACGGTGGTAGATTTTACCGGAATGATGAGTACCTTGTTCCAGTTGGCCGACGCCTTTCCAGCCTTCTTGTTGTCGTACATCTTCTTGATGAGCGAACCGATGTTGTGGAACGTATATGTATTCGTGTAGCGCGAAGTCGTATTATTGATTTGCTTCGTGTCGGCCACTGTGAGGAACGAAGTCCTTGAGTCGGTCACCTGTTTGTTCTTGAAGAACGATGCCAGACTGTCGGCAGGTATGAGCAACAACTCCTTGGGGAAATCAAAGGTATATTTGCTTGTCGTAGTATTGTTGAGACGTTGCAATACGATTTCGGCCGTATTGATGGAGTCTCGTTCATGATTCTGCATGATTTTCTCTACCGGCAGGGTCATCTCTGTGTAGATACCGGCAGGACTCTTCAGGTAAGTACACGACTTGTCAGCAAGTAGTGGGGCGGTATTCTCGTTGGAGATTTCGGTCGACTGCAATACTTCGGTAGTGCCGGCAAAGCGGGTAGAGCCGACATAGGTGGTGGAATCCTTGGCTTTGAAATAGATATTCATCAAGCTCGCATAGATATACATCATCGAACCTTGGCCGCTCTGAGTCTTGAAATAGAATCCCGGAATGACATTCTGAATCAGTTTGTATGAGTTCTTGAAGTATTCAGGATGCGCATAGTACATTTGCATGACGTATGTACCGAAGTTTTTATAGGTCTTGCCATCTGCCCCTGTGTATGGGTCGTTCAGACTTATTTTGATATGCTTGAAATACTCTTTTGATTTGCGCTCGCCTTTTGAGAGTCCTAAGTCGGTGATGGTGTATGCCTTGTCTACTTTAATCCCGTTGCTGCGAACCATGCCGTTAGCTTCGGGGTTGAAGTCCGAATAATAGTCGACTCCTTCTTTATAGGGCGTCTTCAACTCCATGGCACGTACTTTCATGGTAGCCAATGAGTCGCCGTAGAAATCGTCAAAGTACAGCCTGATGTCGCATGAGTCGGCATAAGCCAGTCCGTCTGTCTTGCTGACGATGCTGTCTAATGCAGGGAGTTTGAAATTTTCCAAGGTATGGAACTGCGTCATGAAGTTGCCGGTAACATAAGAACCGGTCTCCGTATCCTTGACTTTACCCAATGCACCAAACGAACTACGCGAGAGAACGCTATTGGCTGCGACCGAACGTGTGGTCACCTGAAACGTATCGGTAGATACAATTATCTGGTCTTTGGTATTGTTGCTGAGTGATGTTCCGATTTCGTCTGTAGTGCTATCGCATGCGGTAATCATGAAAGCAGCAAGAATTGCACTTGCAAAAATCCTGAATTTCATACTTCTTATTCTGTGAATTAGTATTTAAGATTTGTCCCTGATTAATCTTCTGAGGGACAAATCTTATTATAGAAATCTGTATATGCAGCTGAATAATCCTCTCCCGGATAGTTCAGAATGTCTATCTTCTTGTCCTTGGCATAGTCGAGCAGCTCTTGGTTCACATTCGGACCGGCCTCGATAACGGCATCGCTATAGTCGATGGCCAGCTTGCCCAGTTCCTTGAAGTCGAATGTCTCGTTGTAGTTTTTCAGCAAGGCAGCCTTTGCACTGCGGAATTCTACACAGCTCTTGAAGTTCTTTCCAAGATCGGTTTTCAGTTGGCTTTGGAAGAGCGAGGTGATGACTTTGGTATTGGCAAAGCATGGCTCTTCGTGGTAGGCAGTCTTGATATAAAGTGGAATGACAGCTCCCATCCATCCTTGGCAGAGGATGATGTCGGGCGACCAGCGCAGCTTCTTGACGGTTTCGAGTACACCGCGGGCAAAGAAGATGGCTCTCTCGCCATTGTCCGGATATTCTGTACCGTCCTCATCTTCTGTCATTTGGCGCTTCAAGAAGTAGTCGTCGTTGTCAATGAAATAGACTTGGATGCGGGATGTCGGGATAGAGGCCACCTTGATAATCAGCGGATGGTCGGTATCGTCGATGATAAGATTCATTCCCGAAAGGCGTATTACCTCATGTAATTGTCCCCTCCGCTCGTTTATGTTTCCCCATTTGGGCATAAACGTCCTGATTTCGAAACCACTCTCCTGGGCTTTTTGTGGGAGGTCTCTTCCCATGATAGACATTTCGGATTCTGCTACGTAGGGCGCAATTTCTTGGTTTATGAATAATACTTTTTTAGCCATAAAATCAAATTTATACCTTGCAAAGGTACAAAAAATCCTTCACATTCTTGGTGGGCTTACTTCTAAAACACGCAATTCTATGTTTTATTGGCATATTTTTAATAATATTCTTTCTCATTTAAGAAAAAAGTTGTTATTTTGCGGTGATTAAATTTTAAGGCAATGAAAGTATTTCATACGGTAGTTGAGCTTCAGAATGAGTTGTTTTTAGTGCGTAAACAGGATAAGAGTATTGGTCTGGTTCCTACGATGGGAGCTCTCCATGCGGGCCACGCGTCGCTCATCAGGAGGTCGGCATCCGACAATGACGTAACCGTTGTTTCTGTCTTTTTGAATCCAACACAGTTTAATGACCCTGCCGACTTGGAGCGTTATCCGCGTACATTGGACTCTGATTGCGCGATAGCTGAAGAGAGTGGGGCTGATTATGTATTTGCTCCATCGGTGTCGGAGATGTATCCTGTTCCCGACGAGCGCCACTTTGAGTTTCCGCCGGTGTCTACAGTGATGGAGGGGGCGAAGCGTCCCGGACACTTCAATGGGGTATGCCAGGTGGTGAGCCGATTGTTTTATATCGCCACTCCCGCCCGCGCTTACTTCGGAGAAAAGGACTGGCAGCAGATAGCTGTGGTGAAACAGCTTGTGAAATACATGGGGCGTGACATTGAAATCGTAGAATGTCCTGTTGTTCGCGAGGCCGACGGATTGGCCATGAGCAGTAGAAATGCGCTGTTGGCAGCCGATGAGCGCACCATAGCACCGGCTATCTACAAGGCTTTGGCTGAGAGTGTGAAGCTGTCGGAAAGCAAGACCGTGGCCGAGATTCATGAGTATGTGGTGTCTGCCATCAATGAGGTCGAAGGCTTGGATGTGGAATATTTTGAGATTGTAGATGGCAATACGTTGCAAGAGGTCGGCTCTTGGGAAGAAAGTCCGTATGTAGTTGGCTGTATTACAGTGAATTGCGGAAAGACTCCCATCCGCTTGATTGATCATATTAAATATCGTTCGTAAGCATGCTGATAGAAGTATTAAAGAGCAAACTTCATTGTGTTAAGGTGACGGAAGCCAATCTTAACTACATGGGGAGCATCACGATTGATGAAGATTTGATGGATGCTGCCGGTATGATAGTGGGCGAGAAAGTTCAGATAGTGAACAATAATAATGGTGAACGCTTTGAAACTTATATCATCAGAGGTGAGCGCGGAAGTGGTTGTATCTGTTTGAATGGAGCGGCGGCCCGCAAGGTTCAGGTAGGCGATGTGGTCATTATCATCTCCTATGCACTGATGGATTTTGAGGAAGCCAAGACCTTTAAACCTAAAGTAGTGTTTCCGGAGAATAATAAGGTATAGATTTTTCACTTGTTATAAACATAAAAGGGATGACATTGCGCAAGCAAGTCATCCCTTTTTTATAGTCGGGCGGCTGTGATTATTCTATCACAACCAGGGCATCTTCCTCTAGGACAGCCTGTCCTTGCTTTACACAGATGGCTGTAACCTTGCCGTCTTTTTCGGCTTCTATATTGTTGGCCATCTTCATAGCTTCCAATACTACGACCGTATCGCCGGCCTTCACCTCGTCGCCTACAGCCACGTTGATGGCTGTAATGGTACCGGGTAGCGGTGCCTTGATGGCGTTGGCGGTATTCACGTTGGCTGTAGGAGTGGCAGAAGATTCAGTTTCTTCCTGTACAGGTTTGCCCAGAACCACTTTCTCTTTCTTGGGCTCTTGCTCCTGTTCCATTTCTACTTGATACGCATCGCCGTTGACTGTGACGTTGGCAATGTTGTTCTCAATGTCGCCGATGGCAACCTTGTATTCCTTGCCATCAATTGTATATTTGAATTCTTTCATCTTTTTACGGTTTTGCGGTGAAACTCAGGAACTTGGCATTCCATAGCGTTTGTTTGGGCTTGATGGTTATAATGCCCGGCTCTTTATCATGCACGTTGTTGCCTTGGTATTCAAACAAGGCAAGTGCAATGGCTGCATATACGTTTTTATCCATTTTTTTCCTCGTTACTTGAAATTACATAGGCATACAACCATGCTTCTTGGCGGGCAGACTCTGCTTCTTGGAAGCCAGCTGTGCCAGTCCGCGGCAGATACGGAAGCGTGTGTTGCGAGGCTCGATGACATCATCGATGTAGCCAAACTGTGCTGCCTGATAAGGATTGGCAAACTTCTCCGTGTATTCATCTTCTTTTTCCATGAGGAATGCCTTGACGTCACCTCCTGCCTCTTTGATATCTTTGGCTTCCTTGCCACAAAGCACTGCAACAGCTCCACTTGCTCCCATAACGGCGATTTCTGAAGAAGGCCATGCGAAGTTCAAGTCGGCACGGAGTTGCTTGCAGCCCATTACGATGTGGCTACCACCGTAGCTCTTGCGCAGTGTGATGGTAATCTTTGGCACTGTAGCTTCTCCGTATGCGTACAACAGCTGTGCTCCGTGCAGGATAACAGCATTGTACTCCTGGCCTGTACCGGGCAAGAATCCGGGTACGTCTACCAATGATACGATTGGAATATTGAAGGCATCGCAGAAGCGAACGAATCTGGCTCCCTTGCGACTGGCATTTACATCCAACACTCCGGCGTATGCTGAAGGCTGGTTGGCAACGATACCTACGCTCTGACCATTGAAGCGTGCGAAACCTGTAATGATATTCTTGGCAAACTTAGGCTGTACCTCGAAGAACTCACCGTTGTCGGTCACGGCAGTAATTACCTTGTACATGTCGTATGCCTTATTGGGATCGTCGGGTATAATCTCATTCAATAGGTCGTCTTTACGGTCTATTGGGTCAGTGCATTCTACACGCGGTGCTTCCTCTGTATTGTTGCTTGGGATATAGCTCAACAGTGTCTTGATAATCTGAAGGCATTCCTCTTCAGTCTTGGCTGTGAAGTGGGTAACGCCGCTCTTGGTAGCGTGAACGCTCGCACCACCTAAGTGTTCAGCGTCAATGTCTTCTCCGGTAACGGTCTTCACTACCTTAGGCCCGGTCAAGAACATATAAGATGTATTCTCGGTCATGGTGATGAAGTCGGTCAATGCAGGAGAATATACCGCACCGCCGGCACATGGACCCATGATAGCACTGATTTGTGGGATAACTCCACTGGCCAAGATGTTGCGCTCAAAGATTTCGCCATATCCGGCTAGGGCAGAGATGCCTTCCTGGATACGAGCACCACCAGAGTCGTTCATGCAGATAACCGGTGCACCGTTCTGCATTGCCATATCCATGACCTTGCATATCTTCTGTGCCATTGTCTCGCTCAGTGAACCACCGTTAACGGTGAAATCCTGGGCGTAGAGATATACCAGTCGGCCGTCGATGGTAGCACTTCCGGCAACGACACCGTCGCCAAGGTACTGCTTCTTTTCCATGCCGAAGTTGTGGCAGCGATGGAGTTTGAACATGTCATACTCTTCGAAGCTTCCTTCGTCTACCAACATATCTATTCTCTCGCGTGCCGTATATTTGCCACGTGCATGTTGCTTCTCGATAGCTTTGGCACCACCGCCCAAGCGAGCTTGCTCACGTTTGGCAATCAGCTCTTTGATTTTTTCAACTTGTTTACTCATAAATATAATTATGTATTTTTGTATTTTCGGAATTGTATATTGGGTACAAAGTTACTAAAACTTATTGAATATCGGAAATCCGTACTTGTAAATTATGTTACATTCATTCTGTGTCAGAGTCCATAGACGCGTAGTGCTGCCAACAGTTCGTTGTTTTCAGACTTTGCCCCTACGGTAATTCGTAGGCAGTTGTTGCATAATACCACCTTGGTACGGTTTCTGACAATGATTCCCTTAGCAACCAAGTAGTCGTAAATCTGTTGTGCTCCATCCATTTCGGCAAGGAAGAAGTTGGCATCTGAAGGGTAGACAGTCTTGCAGATAGGCAGCTCCTTGAAAGCCATGCACATTCTGTTGCGTTCTGCCAAGATAGTCTTCACCCATTTTTCCACCTCGAAAGCATCGTTCAATGCTTCCATAGCCTGCTGTTGGGTCAGCAGATTGACATTGTAGGGATACTTCACTTTGTTGAAGAGGTCGATGATTTCCCGACTGGCAAAGGCCATGCCCAGTCTGATGGCAGCGCATCCCCATGCCTTACTCATGGTGTTGAGTACGATGAGGTTGGGATAACTTGCCAGTTCGGAGCGGAGGGACTTTGCACTGGAGAAGTCGCTGTAGGCTTCGTCCACGATTACGATTCCGTCGAAGTGGGTAATGACTTTGATGATTTCTTCTCTGTCAATATTGTTGCCAGTCGGGTTGTTCGGACTGCAAATCCAAATCAATTTGGTATTCTTGTCAGTTGCTTCGAGTAGTTTTTCTGCCGATATTTGGAAATGTTCGTCGAGCAATACCGAGCGATATTCTACATCGTTGATATCTGCGCATACTTCGTACATGCCGTATGTAGGCGCTATGGCCACCACATTGTCTATTCCCGGCCGGCAGAAGATTCGATAGGGGAGGTCTATGGCCTCGTCGCTGCCGTTGCCGAGGAATATACATTGCGTGGGCACACCTTTCACCTTGCTTATCTTCTCCTTCAGTTCGGTCTGCAAAGGGTCTGGATAGCGGTTGAATGGTTTGTTGTATGGATTCTCGTTGGCATCCAGAAATACATGTGCCTGATGTCCGGAATACTCGTTTCTGGCACTGGAGTACGGAGCTAAATTCCAAATATTCTCTCTACAGAGTTCTCTTAATTCTTTCATGAATGTCTATTCTTACGGGTGCTTGCAATCTTGATTTATAGCTCTCCCAATTCTTGTAGCCTGACGCGCATGGCGTTGGCATGGGCCTCCAGTTGCTCGTTTTCGGCCATGCAAACCACAGCTTTGCCTATCGAGTGGATTCCTTCGGGCGTCAGTTCCTGAAAAGTTACCTTCCTGTTATAGCTGTCTAGGTTCACACCATTGTAGGCGTGGGCATATCCGTGAGTCGGTAGGGTGTGATTCGTACCGCTGGCGTAGTCGCCCGCACTTTCACAGGCGTATTGTCCCATGAACACACTTCCGGCATTGACTACCTTCTCGGCCAATGTCCTATAGTCTTCCGTGCAGAGTATCAGGTGCTCCGGCGCGTAGGCATTGCTCAGCTCTATGGCTTCGTCTGTGTTACGGACTAGCACCAGTTTGGAGTTCTCCAGCGTCTTGGCAGCTACTTCCTTACGGGGTAGTCTGTCCAGTTGAATCTCGATTTCCTGCATCACGGCATTGAGTTTCCGCTCACTTGTGCAGATGAGGATGACTTGCGAATCCGCGCCGTGTTCTGCCTGCGACAGTAAATCGGCAGCAACGAAGGCCGCATTGCTCTTGTCGTCGGCAATGACGCAAACCTCCGATGGCCCGGCCGGCATGTCGATGGCCACGTCGTGAAGGCTCACTTGTTGCTTCGCAGCCATCACGTATTGGTTACCCGGACCGAATATCTTGTAAACCTTTGGCACGCTCTCCGTGCCGTAGGCCATTGCTCCGATGGCCTGGATACCACCGATTTTAAATATCTTGCTGACTCCGGCTATAGATGCAGCCATCAATATGGCAGGATTCACCTTACCGTCTTTGTCGGGCGGTGTGCATAGTACAATCTCCTTGCACCCTGCAATCTTGGCCGGAGTGGCCAGCATCAGCACGGTAGAAAAGAGGGGAGCTGTGCCTCCCGGAATATAAAGTCCGACCTTTTCGATGGCTACTGCCTTCTGCCAGCAGGTAACTCCAGGGCATGTCTCAATCTTTTCCGGTTTGAAAGTTTGTGCCTGATGAAACTTCGCAATGTTGCTGTGGGCCAATACGAGAGCGTCTTTCAGCTCCTGATCGATGAGATTTTCAGCTGCATTGAGTTCCTCTTTGCTCACAGCCAATGTCTCCAGTGTGGCATGGTCGAACTTCTGTTCATACTCTTTGACAGCCTGGTCGCCACGCTGCTTGATGTCGCTCAGTACGCCGGCAACAATGTCGTTCAACTTCGAGACGTCCAAATGCGGACGCTCAGTTATCTCTGTCCATTCAGAAATGGTAGGATACTTATATATTTTCATTGTCTGCTTATAGAATCATTTTCTCTATGGGGCTTACGAGGATGCCTTGCGCTCCCAGCTCCTTGAGCTTGCCGATAATCTCCCAAAAGCGTTTTTCTTCCAGCACCGTGTGGATAGAACACCAGTCGTCGTCTGCCAATGGGATGATGGTAGGACTCTTGATGCCGGGCAATACTTCCGCTATCTCTTTCACCTTAGCCTTGGGGGCATTCATCATGACGTATTTCTTGTCTTGCGCCGAGCGCACGGCTTCGAAGCGGAACAGCATCTCGTTGAGAATCTGATGCTTTTCCTCGTCCATCTTCCAGTTGCCGATGAGCAGTGCTTCGCTCTTCATCACGACTTCAACTTCGCGCAGGTTGTTGCTCACGAGCGTGCTGCCTGAGCTGACAATGTCGAAGATTCCGTCGGCCAAACCGATGCCCGGACTGATTTCCACAGAGCCGGTAATCACGTGAATGTCGGCCTGTATGCCTTTCTCGTGTAAGAATTTTCCGAGTATATGGGGGTATGAAGTGGCAATCTTGCGCCCGTTGAACCATTCGGGGCCGGTGTACTTGAATTCCTTAGGAATAGCCAGGGAGAGGCGGCACTTACTGAATCCGAGCCTGGAAATAATCTGTGCGTTCTCATTTCGTTCCACGAATTCATTTTCACCGACCACGCCTATGTCGGCCACACCGTTTGCCACGCTTTGAGGAATATCGTCGTCGCGTAGATAAAGCACTTCCAATGGGAAGTTGGACGACTGTACTAGGAGGGTGCGCTTGCTTGCGCTGATTTTGATATCAGCCTCCGACAGAAGATTCATTGTATCTTCAAAGAGACGACCTTTGGATTGTACGGCAATTCGTAACATATATTATTCTTATTCAATTAATTAGGCAAATTTACTTATTTCCAAGGATATGTGCAAATTAAATCTTAACTTTGTGCCGTTTTTTAATATGGTACATAAACTCATAAAATTTAGGTTGAAATACGTATTCTTTCTCGTATCAGCGCTATGTTTTGTCTTGGCGTCATGCCAGGAGTCGAAGAAGCCTGAACTTACTCCTTGGGGAACGGTCTTGGGGGGTGATACAGCTGTCGTGGCATCTTCGTTTACGTTCAGCGACATGGTGAACAATGGCGAGATGATTATGCTCACGCTCAGTGGGCCGGAAACTTATTACGATTATCATGGCCGTGGGTTTGGTACGCAATACCTGCTTTGTGAGAAGTTTGCCGAGAAGGTAGGCGTGTCGTTGCGTGTGGAAGTGTGTAAGGATACGGCCGAGCTGATTTCCAGATTGAGGAATGGCGACGGCGACTTGGTGGCCTTCCAGTTGCCTCAAACACGTCGTGATATCATATATTGCGGTGTCGGTGTGGATTCGGCCAAAACCCAATGGGCTGTGCGGGAGGACAGTCGAGAGCTGGCCGATACGCTGAATCGGTGGTTCAAGCCGGAGCTGATAGCCGAGGTAAGGCGCGAGGAAGATTTTGCGCTTTCTACGCGTAGCATTACGCGTCGGGTCTACAGTCCGATGCTCAATCGCAGTAGTGGCGTCATCTCCCACTACGATGTGTACTTCAGGCGTTATGCTCCTTTGTGTCGGTGGGACTGGCGATTGCTCGCCGCCCAGTGTTATCAGGAGTCTACTTTCGACCCGCAGGCTCGCTCGTGGGCCGGTGCTTGCGGACTGATGCAGATTATGCCGGGGACAGCCAACCATCTCGGACTGCCGCAATCGCAGCTCTTCGAGCCGGAAGCCAATATCGCAGCGGCGTGTAAATACATCGCCGAGTTGCGACAGCATTTCCGCGATGTGCGCAATCCGATGGAACAGACTCTCTTTGTATTGGCGGCTTATAATGGTGGTTCGTTTCATATTCGCGATGCGATGGCACTGGCACGGAAGTATGGCCGCAACCCTTATAGTTGGGCCGACGTGCGCGAATTCGTGTTGAAACTCAGTACGCCGGCTTACTATTCCGACGCCGTGGTGAAGCATGGGTATATGCGTGGGTCGGAGACGGTGGGCTATGTCGACCGTATCAGAATGCGATGGGCGCAGTATAGGGGAGTTGCCGGAGGTGACGTCTCTATGGGCGGAATGTCCGTGGGAGCTACTCCGAAGAAGGCGAAAAGAAGGAATCGTTTCCAGATATAAAAAAAGCGATAACCTTCACAGGCAACCGCTCCAAATCTTCAATAGGTATTAGTCTCTTTAAGGTAAAAAGATTGTTTTCAGGATAACGTTTGCAAAGATAAGCTAAATTTTCTAACTTGCAAATCTTTCCAGCTACTTTTTTGCTCAAAATAGCCTTTATGTGTATCAGACTGCATTTTTCTGAGATTTCTGCAGGGCCTTGGCAGTGTTGCTGAATGGGCTTGGCAGCATTTCTGTCAGGCCTTTGCAGTGACGCTGCCGAGCCTTTGCAGTGAAATGAATGGAAAATGGTTAGTAACTAAACAGGTGGAAAGGTGTGTGAAAAGGCGATGCCCGCAGCCTGTGGTATGACGGTTCGGGCATAAAAAAGAGTCGAAGCTGGGCTTCGGCTCTGTCTGTCATATATGGTATGTATTCTGTTGCGGTCGGTCGCTTCAGTCCTTATTTGCTGATAAGGTCGTTGAAGAAGCTGTCCAAATCATCGTCGAGTCCGGTCATTAAGTCGCCACCGATGATGATGGTGTCGTCGTCGGCCACGTAGAGTTCTGCTATGTTCTCGTTCTCATCGTCTTCGAGTACGAAGCTATAGGGTTTGAGCAGACCGAGGTTGTTGGCTATGTCTGCATTCTTATGAAGGAAATCTCGCAGGATTTTCGTTACACATAGATAGAACTTGTCGTCCTTGTTGTCTATCCATTCTTCAACCACGCATCGTGTTATCTCTGTATCGCTGTCATCGAGTGCCAGCATTTCGCCGGAATCTTGAGATACCTTGATATGAATGTCGGTCATCATAGTGGGAGACTCACAGGAAGAGAGTTTCTGTGCAATCTTGTTGAGAAAACGTTCTAATTGCAGATGAGTTTGTTCGGTTGGTGACGTCATATTCTGATGGGTTTAGATGAATTGCTACAAAAGTAAGATAAAAATGTAAGGCAGGCAAGCATATATACAGAAAATATTGCGGCAGTCGTCATTATCTGTCAAAGTGCTTGTTGGTCTGGAGATGCTTCGCTGCCGTCTTCGGAAGCATCTTCGGGAGTCAGTCCGTGTTTCTCTAATGCCTGTTTTACGTCGGTCTTGTCGAAAGTGTAGACGTGTCCCAATATGCCGTATGATATGGTGTGCGACTTGCCGTTGAGGTGTATCGTGCCGATAGAGAAGATTCCGTAGTTATCGACTTCGAGCATCTGGTCGACGATGGCAGATGTCATGTGTCTGGTTATCAGGCCACTGATAATCTCCATTCCCTGAGAGAAAATATCCTCGTCACTGTCGTATTGCTGTGTATTGAGGACTTCCTTCACGGCTTGCTGTATGGCTGCGTTGTGGTCTTCGCGGCTAGGATTGGTGATGGCCAGGATGCCAAGGATGATAGCAATGCCCAGAAATACGAAACCTCTCCAATGGCTTCGTTGTTTGGAAGCTACCTGATGAACTGGTTGGGGCTGGTCTGTCGCTTCCGGATGTGATGGCTCGTCTTCGGGCGTCGGGATGGCTTGCGGTGGAATAGGAGGGGGAACGGCTGTGGCAGACGATAGGTTGAACAATGGTTTCAGTTCTTCTACTAGCCATGCCGGTGTCCATTGTGTTAACTCGGCCGACCATACTAAAGTCTCTTGTCCTATGTGCATGTCTTGCAACTGTGCAAGCGTATAAGGGCCTTGCTGCTGATTGTCGACAATGATAAAATACTGTGTCATCTTTTATTCTGTTGTATAATAGGTGTCAACCTGCATTAAACATTGATAGTCATGCCCTCTTTCGTCAGTTCGGTGTTGGGGAATATGGCTCTTGCTTCGGTGAGTAAGGCTGACTCGTCGTTGTATCGGGCACTGTAGTGGCCCAGTAGCAGCTTCTTCACATGGCCGTCTCTGGCCACCATTGCTGCCTGTTCGGCCGTGCTGTGGTAGTATAGTTGTGCGCGTTTGAGCTGCGAAGCATCGTATGTACTCTCGTGGTAGAGCAGGTCGACCCCTGCGATTCGGGTGTGCAGTTTGGGCATGTACTTGGTGTCACTACAGTATGCGTAGGCTCTCGGAGGGTCGGCAGGTGTCACTAGGCGTGCATTGGGAATTGTGTCTCCATCCTCGTTCGTCCAGTTTCTTCCGGCCTTGATGTTGTTGATTTGACTGATAGGGATGTGGTAGAAGTCTATCATGTCGCGGCGGATATGGGGTGGGGTGGGTTTCTCGCGAAACAGGAAACCGCAGCAGTCGATGCGGTGATTCAGTGGGATAGACTCTACGCTTACGCCACGGTCTTCATAGATAATCTGTGCTACCGTGGTGTCTACGGTGTGGAATACAACTTGGTATTCGAGTCCACTGCAAAACATCGGCAGCTCCAGGTCGAGCAGCTTGCCCAGGTCGGCAGGCCCGTAGACGTGTAAGGGAGCTGTGCGTCCCAGCATGCCGAAAGTGGAAATCATCCCTATCAGGCCGAAACAATGGTCGCCGTGGAGATGGGAGATGAAGACGGCATTGATTTTCGTGAAACCGATGCGCATCTTTCTTAATTGATTCTGCGTGCCTTCTCCGCAATCTACCATGAATGATTTGCCCCTCACTTCTACAATCTGTGAAGTGGGTTGGTGTTTCATGGTGGGCAGTGCGCTGCCGCATCCGAGGATGTAAATACGGAAAGGTTCCATCGCTTACTTGCTGCGTTTGTAGGCAAAGATGCCTTCCTTGTTTTCCAAGTACAGGCTGTCTGCGCCCAGGTTGTTGATGTCGAACGTGTCTTTGTTGAGTACAAGGCGGCCGTTCCAAATCTTCCACGAGGTCCAAGGCTTGCTTTCGGCCTTGATATTGCTGCTGATGATGCCACCCTCCTGAATCTCGAAATTCTTGTCTAGACTGGTCCATTTGCCCAGGAGTGTGGTCAGGTTGATAACCTTTAAGGCCACGTTGCCATCGGTGGTTTGCTTGGCGATGACTGCCATGCGGTCTCCGGCCAGAAGTCCACCGCGCACGATGGCAGAGTCGATTCCCTCATCCAGCATCTCGTAGGTGAGTGTGTCGCCGGCATCCGAGATGATTTCGAGGTTGTGCATAGCTGTAGATTCGCCGCAGACGCCATAGATAGTACTGTCTGGGATGGTCGATGTCGTCAGGCTGTCGGCAAACTGTTGCTTGACCACTTTCCCTTTTTGCTGTTGGCAAGCAGAGAAAACGACTGTACTCATTGCCACGACGGCCAGTATTATTTTCCTGTTCATACGTTTTGTTCTCCTTTTTTAGATTGTGCTTTAGCCTCATTCCAGAGTGCATCCAATTCTGACAAAGTGCAGTCGTCGAATGTCTTTCCTTGTTCTTTGAGGCGTTTCTCGATATATTCGAAGCGGGTGATAAACTTCTGGTTGGTGCGTTCCAATGCTGTTTCCGGATTCAGATGGTAGAGTCGGGCGGCATTGACAAGGCTGAAGATGTAGTCGCCCAATTCGTCGGTAGCGGCTTCCTTGTCTCCTTTGTTGAGTTCGGTCTCCAACTCGCCTAACTCTTCTTTCACCTTATCCCATACATCTTCTTTCTTCTCCCAGTCAAATCCAACGTTGCGGGCTTTGTCCTGTATGCGGTAAGACTTGATAAGAGCAGGTAGCGCCGTCGGAACTCCTGAGAGTACAGTGCGGTTGCCATCTTTCTCTTTCTGTTTGATTTGCTCCCACGTTCCTTCCACCTGGGCGGCGGTTTCGGGGCGGCCAGAAGAAATGGTCGTGTCTTCCTTGCTCACCACTTGACCGGCTTCATTGATGGTCATGTTGGGATTTGACACCTGCCAGCCAGTCCAATCAATGAACGGATGACGGAACATGAGCTTGTCGGCTTCTTGGTTGCACACATCCGAAACGTCGAAATGACTATCTTCTGCTCCCAAAATCGAATAGAAAAGCACGTGTTCCATGACGTCTCCCAGTTCTTTGCAGACATTCTTGAAATCGCCCTTTGCCAGGGCATCGCATAGTTCGTAGACCTCTTCGATAGTGTTAGGCCTGAGGCTTTCGTTGGTTTGTTTGCGGTCCCAAGGGCATTCTTTCCTTAATCTGTCCTGTACATCGAGCAGTCGACCGAATGCTGCAAGTTTTTCTTCGCGTGTGTGCATGTTCTTAAATATTTCTGCAAAGATAATGAATTTCAATTATAAATTCGTAATTTTGCAACGTTTATTAAACAAGATAGAAATCAATATTACGCTATAAAACAGATGGAATTAGCAAGCAAATATACCCCACAGGAAGTGGAGTCTAAATGGTATCAATACTGGTTGGATAACAAACTCTTCAGTTCTAAACCCGATGGGCGCGAGCCATATACGGTGGTTATTCCGCCACCCAATGTGACTGGTGTGCTCCACATGGGCCATATGCTGAACAATACGATTCAGGATATTCTCGTGAGAAGGGCCAGAATGGAGGGTAAGAATGCTTGCTGGGTGCCGGGAACAGACCATGCTTCCATTGCGACAGAGGCCAAGGTGGTTGCCCGTCTGGCTGAGCAAGGTATCAAGAAAACAGACCTTTCGCGCGAGAAATTCTTGGAGCATGCGTGGGATTGGACCAATGAACATGGGGGAATCATCCTCAAACAGCTTCGTAAGCTGGGTGCTAGCTGCGACTGGGATCGGACTGCCTTCACCATGGACGAGACTCGTTCGAAAGGTGTCATCAAAGTTTTCTGCGATTTGTATAATAAAGGTTTGATTTATCGCGGGGCTAGAATGGTGAACTGGGACCCACAGGCCCAGACGGCATTAAGCGATGAAGAGGTGGTATACAAGGAGGAACATTCAAAACTCTACTACCTTAAATATATGGTGGTAGAGGAACCTGGCAAGTATGCCGTGGTTGCTACGACACGTCCGGAAACCATTATGGGTGACTCTGCGATGTGTATTAATCCTAACGATCCGAAGAATACGTGGCTTAAAGGTAAGCACGTCATCGTACCATTGGTCAACAGAGAGAT
Organism: Prevotella mikamonis; assembly: GCF_055381405.1. Classification (NCBI taxonomy): domain Bacteria; kingdom Pseudomonadati; phylum Bacteroidota; class Bacteroidia; order Bacteroidales; family Prevotellaceae; genus Prevotella; species Prevotella mikamonis. The sequence goes on along the minus strand of NZ_AP035785.1, from coordinate 1,200,763 downwards.
TCCCGTTATCGAAGACGAGTATGTGGATATAGAGTTTGGAACGGGCTGTCTGAAAGTTACTCCGGCGCATGATATCAATGACCATGCACTTGGACTCAAGCATCATCTGGAGACTATTGATATCTTCAATGATAATGGTACTATATCTGAGGCTGCCGGGCTGTATGTCGGACGGGACCGTATGGTTGTGCGTAAGCAGATAGCAAAGGACTTGGAGGTTGCCGGGCTGATGGAAAAGGTGGAAGACTATAACAATAAAGTGGGTTTCAGCGAGCGTACCAATGTGCCTATTGAGCCGAAGTTGTCTACACAGTGGTTCTTGAATATGCAGCATTTTGCCGATTTGGCGCTGTCTCCAGTGATGGATGATGAGATAGAGTTCTATCCCAAGAAATATAAGAACACATACCGTCATTGGCTGGAAAATATCAAAGACTGGTGTATTAGTCGCCAGCTATGGTGGGGACATCGCATTCCTGCCTATTATTTCACGACTTCTGATGGCAAGAAAGATTTTGTTGTGGCAGAGTCGGCAGAGCAGGCTTTGGAGATGGCGCAGGCTAAGGATGCCGCTTTGACAGCCGCCGATTTGGACCAAGAGAGCGATTGTCTTGATACATGGTTCTCTTCCTGGTTGTGGCCTATTTCTGTGTTTGATGGGGTGAATAATCCGGATAACGCGGAAATCAATTATTACTATCCTACCAGCGACCTTATTACCGGTCCGGATATTATCTTCTTCTGGGTTGCCAGAATGATTATGGCCGGTTACGAATACCGTGGTAAGATGCCGTTCAAGCATGTGTATTTTACCGGTATCGTGCGTGATAAGCTAGGCCGAAAGATGAGTAAATCGCTCGGAAATTCTCCCGATCCGCTCGCGTTGATAGAGAAATACGGTGCCGATGGAGTGCGCATGGGCATGATGTTGTCTGCTCCTGCGGGCAACGACATCCTCTTTGACGAGAGCCTATGTGAGCAAGGACGTAACTTCAATAATAAGATATGGAATGCCTTCCGTCTTGTTAAGGGATGGGAAGTGGCCGATATGGCACAGCCGGAAGAATGTGCTATCGCCGTGAAATGGTTCAAGTCGAAGTTGAAGATAGTCAATGCAGAACTGAATGAGCAGTTCCGTCAATATCGTATCAGTGAAGCATTGATGACTGTTTATCGTCTTTTCTGGGATGAATATTCCAGTTGGTATCTTGAGATGATTAAGCCGGAATATGGAAAACCCATTGATAGAACTACCTATGAAGCAACGCTTGAGGTGTTTGAAAGCTTGCTGAAGATGCTGCACCCGTTCATGCCTTTCATCACGGAAGATTTGTGGCAGCATATCTATGAGCGCAGAGATGGAGAGTCTATCATGACTCAACAGTTGGAAATCGAAGCTCCTACAGATGCCGACAATGTGCTGGATAAGTCTGTTGAGAATGTGAAACAGATTATCGGTGGCGTCAGGATGATTCGCAATCAGAAGAATATTTCTCCGCGCGAACAGCTTGTCTTGCAGGCTGTGAAGTCTTTCAACGAGGCTGATTTCATCTCTGTTGTCTTGAAGATTGGTAATCTGGAGAAGGTTGAAGTGGTAGAAGAGAAAGCTTCAGACGCTGCTCAGTTCATGGTGGGAACCGATGAATATGCCGTACCTATTGGCTCGTTGATAAATGTTGAGGCCGAGATAGAGAAGGCCGAAGCACAGTTGAAGCATCTTGAAGGCTTCTTGGCAGGCATCAAGAAGAAGCTTTCTAATGAGAAATTTGTGGCCCATGCTCCTGCTCAGGTAGTGGAATTGGAGCGTAAAAAGCAAAGCGACTCTGAAGAAAAGATAGCTGCACTCAAGCTTACCATTGCCGATTTGAAGAAGAATCAAGATTAACTCATAACACTCCTTTCATGGTTTTTGTTTGCAAATCATGGAGGGAGTGTTTTCTTTTAACTCAATTTTTATGCGTCAAAAAAATCTATTATATGTGTTATTGATTTTGAGTCTGGGATGGATGGTGACTGCCTGTCATCATAAAAATCCGGAAGACGACGAATTGAATGGTAGATTCAAGCCTACCTCCAAGACTCTTTTTGTGTATATGCCTTGGACTGCCAATACACGAGGTACGGATAATAATAATTCTCTCTATACCGATTTTCAGGGGAACATCAATGACATGAAGAAAGCCATCAAGACGATGGGAGGGCTGGGGGACAACCGACTTATTGTGTTTATTAGCCAAAGCTATACGAAGGCACATATGTTTGAAATCTCCTACTATAAGGGACAGGTGGTTTGTGATACACTGTTTACCTACGGGGGTACTAAGGCCGATGCGTCTTCTGCGTTGAAGACACTGCCCGCGTTAGGCGAGACAACCGGCGTTACAAGCATCCTGAACGATGCTTATTTGCATTCTCCATCAAAGATCTATGCCACAGTTGTCGGCTGTCATGGTATGGGATGGTTGCCCAAGGGTAGTTATCCAGCCCGTAGTAGGGCGTTTGGAGGAAGCGTTGCAGCCACCCAGATAGATATTGTTGATTATGCTGCTGCTATCAAAAACTCCAGGATAGGGAAGATGCAGTTTGTTGCTTTCGACGATTGCTACCTCTCTAATGTGGAGACAGCATACGATATGCGGCATGCAACCGACTATATAGTGGCCTCTACGAGCGAGATTATGAGTGCTGGTATGCCTTATGAGCTTGTTTTGCAATACCTGCTGAATACGCCCAATTATAATAAGGTGTGCCAATCCTTCCATCAATTTTATCTAACCTATTCGTATGGTGGACAGCCTTATCCCTATGGAACGCTTTCAACGATAGATTGTAGCCAGGTAGAGAAGATGGCCTCGCTCATGAAGACCATCAATACCCAGTATCCATCCGGTGTATCCGAGCTTGCCAAGGTGACTATCTTAGACGGTTTCACCAACCATGTATTCTACGATATGGAAAGCTATGTGAACCAGTTGTGCCAGGATGCGACGCTGAAAAGACAGTTTGCTGACCTCTTGAAGAGATTAGTACCCTATACGGTTTGTACTCCCGAAATCTATAGTGCTTATCTAAATTATAATGCCGGTGGAGCTTTCGCTGTTTCCAGGAGTTCGGGTATCACCATCAGCGACCCTAGCTTGAATAGTGATGCTATAGAGAGCAAGAAACTTACTGCATGGTGGAAGGCCACGCATTGATGAAGAATCTGTTATAGAAAAAGTCTATAAACGCAAAAGAGACGAAGCGCGAGCTTCGTCTCTTTTTTATTCTCAAATAGGAATCTTAGTCTAAGTTCAGAGATTTCTTGATGGCTGCTACCTTCATATCGCCCTTCTTATCAAGCTCCACGTAGTCGGCCTTGTCGTTCATCTGGTCTTTTACTTCCATGTAGAACTTAATCTTTGGCTCTGTACCCGATGGGCGTACCGAAACCTTAGTGCCGTCATTGCAGAACCACTGGAGTACGTTGCTGGTATCGGGCATGTCGAGTTTGGTTACATTGCCATTCTCGTCAGTCTGTTCCAAAGTCTGGTAGTCTTTCCAGCATACAACCTTACTGCCACCCAAGTCCTTCGGAGGATTGCTACGGAAGTCGCTCATCATTTGCTTGATTTCGTCAGCACCGCTCTTGCCGGGGCGTACTACGTTGACAGTAAATTCCTTGGAGAAACCATATTCCAAGTAAATATCCATCAGCAAGTCGTATAGTGTCTTGCCCTGATTCTTGGCATAAGCACATATCTCAGCCAGTAATGACATAGCCGATACGGCATCCTTATCGCGCACGAAGTCTTCTGCCAAGAAGCCGTAGCTCTCTTCGCCACCGCCAATGTACTGCTGTTTGCCCTCTGACAAGAGAATTTCGCGGGCAATCCACTTGAAACCGGTGTAGCAGTCGCGCATCTCGATATTGTTTTTATCGGCAATCTGCTTGATGACTTCGGTTGTCACAATGGTCTTCACGATGAAGTCTGTAGGTTGCATCAGTCCTTTTGCCTTGCGGTTGGTGATGATGTAGTACAGGAATATCAGGCAAGTCTGGTTACCATTAATCAATACCCATTCGCCCTTGTCGTTCTTACAAGCCATACCTACGCGGTCGGCATCGGGATCGCTGGCCATCACGATGTCGGCATCGAGTTTCTTTGCGTCACGTATAGCCAGTGTCAGTGCTTCGCTATTCTCCGGATTCGGGCTGACGACTGTAGGGAAATCGCCACTCTTGACCATCTGCTCTTCAACGCAATATACGTTGTCGAAGCCCCACAACTTCAGGCTGCGGGGAATCATCGTCATACCCGTGCCGTGCAACGGAGTGTAGACTATCTTCAGGTCGTGCTGCTTCTTGATAACCTCCGGGTCGATGCTGAGCGTGTGGACTTTCTCTAGATACGCCTTGTCCACCTCTTCGCCGATGATTTCAATCAGTTCCTTGTTACCTGTAAACTTCACGTCGTCCACAGTCACCTTGCTTACCTCATCAATGATGCCCTTGTCGTGAGGTGCCAATACCTGTGCTCCGTCTTCCCAATAAGCCTTGTAGCCATTGTATTCCTTGGGGTTGTGGCTGGCTGTGATGTTCACACCTGCCTGGCAACCGAAGTGGCGGATGGCGAACGAACATTCCGGTGTGGGGCGCATATCGTCGAACAGATAAGCCTTAATGCCATTGGCCGAGAAGATGTCGGCTACGGTCTCGGCAAACTTCCTGGAGTTGTTACGGCAGTCATGGCATACAACGACAGAGATTTGTTCCTTATCCTTGAAGTTGATTTTGAGGTAGTTGGCAAAACCTTGGGTAGCCATTCCCACTGTGTAGATATTCATTTTGTTGGAGCCGGTGCCCATGATGCCGCGCAGACCGCCTGTTCCAAACTCCAAATCTTTGTAGAAGCTCTCAATGAGTTCGGTTTTGTCCTCGGCGTCAAGCTTGGCTTGTACGTCCTTACGGGTGTCTTCGTCGAAAGCCGGCGACAGCCATTGCTTGGCCTTGGCTTCGCATTGTGCAATAAGTTCTGTGTTGTTTGCCATAATATATATTAATAATGTGTCAGTTCTATGATAAGGCAAAGATAAGCAAATTATTTGAATGTGTCTCTACAATTTCATTAATTTTTCGTATCTTTGACAGCGTTTCAATTCCCCCTGTAGCTGCTCATGAAATCATGAGGAAAGTGCTATGTGGGTTTATCTAAAATCAAAAACTTATGTATTTTACAGGTTTAATTATTGCTATAAGTACTTTTCTCATTATTGGTTTCTTCCATCCTGTCGTTGTCAAGGTCGAGTATTATTTCGGCACTCGCTATTGGTGGCTTTTCCTGCTCCTTGGCATCGTGGCCATAGTCTGCTCTGTCTGTGTGGCCGATGTGGTGTGGAGCAGTCTGCTCGGCGTCTTGGGGGCGTCGTTGCTATGGAGTATCGGCGAGATATTCAGCCAGAAGAAGCGAGTGGAGAAAGGGTGGTTTCCGGCTAATCCTAAGCGTATTGATGAGTACGATTTCAAGGATGGTGTGCAGCATTGATTCCCGTTAGCCTATGAAGACAGAACTCGTCGTGGTCGGGAAGACCGTCAACAAGCATTTCATTGCCGGTATTGAAGATTATACGGAACGTATCGGGCATTACATGCCTTTTGAGATGACTGTGATACCGGAACTCAAAAACACGAAAAGCCTGACCGAAGAGCAGCAGAAAGAACGCGAAGCGGAGTTGTTGTTGCGCCGCTTCCAGCCTGGAGATACCGTCGTATTGCTCGACGAACACGGCAAGGAATTCCGCTCGGTGGAGTTTGCACAGTGGATAGCCAAGAAGCAGTCGACTGTCCGCAAACTTGTTTTTGTGGTGGGCGGACCTTATGGTTTCGCGCCGAGTGTATATCAGCGTGCCGACGAAAAAATCAGTCTGTCGCAGATGACTTTCAGCCATCAGATGATAAGACTCATCTTTGTGGAGCAGATTTATCGTGCCTGTACCATTATCAAGGGCGAGCCTTATCACCACGAATAGATAAGTGGCCGGAAGGAATAAGGGTGTAGTTCCGTGGCTTGCTATTCCTTGTGCCATCCCGTATAAATCATTCTTATTAATCACCTGTTATCTACCCATTTTACTGCAAAGGCTTCGCAGCATCGCTGCCTGGGCTTTGCAGTAGTGCTGTTCGGGCTTTGCAGCAATACTGCCGAAGCCTTGCAGTAAATGAAGTTGATGGGTGCCGGGGGACGATGGTGGGAAAATAGAAGACCCAATACGTATTTATTGCATTGTCGGTGTGAAAAAATATTAAAAGATAGACGTTGGTGCTGGCGTCGGAATCCTAATTACTTGATATTTTATACCTTTGTGTTATAAAATAGGTTTGTAAGATGATGAAGCGATTGTTATCACTATTGGCTGTCGGGATGTTGGCAATGACAACACCCCAGATATTGCATGCTTCGTCGGTAGAATATTCAGTAAACGATGAATTTTCTAAAATATCTATCTCTATTATAAACCGGAACGTATTGGCAATTACAGGGGCAAATGGTCAGGTGGTGCGTGTTTATAACCTTACCGGCATGTGTGTGGTGAGTTATAAGATTGATGCAGATAATTTCCACTACGACCTGAATCTCCCCAAAGGATGTTATATTGTCAAGGTAGGAACTGTCGTTCGTAAAGTCTCTGTTAGTTGAAGTGTCTGAAGTTTGTTCTTCTGGTTGCAGTGAGTTGCTTCCTTTTAGGAGCTTGTAACGAGAAACCGGTCAACCCAAATAGAAATCTGAGCTTGGAAAGTTTTTCAAGTTTGGATTCCAGTGCATTCTCCCTGAATTCTCACCGCATACGCGAATATATTGATGTGGCTATGCGCAATGATGCCGACTCGATGAAGGCCGACTACGAGACGCGTCGTTACTATCGCGCCAAGGGAGCTTTCGTATGGATAGACAGGCTGGGGGTAGACCATCGGGCTTTGCAGTTGTTGGAGCAACTCAAGACTGTATCGAGCATGGGATTCTCTGAGAAAAAGTTCAGTGTAAGCCAGATTGAGGAGGATTTGGCACGGGCCAGAGCATTGGATTTCGATTCAGATGAAAACCAGATAAATAAGGTATATGGGCGATTGGAGTACCACCTGACCAAGGCCTACTTCCGGTTTGCGTCGGGACAGCGATTCGGCTATGTCAATCCCCGGCGTCTGCTGAACTCCCTGGATGTGAGAGACAGCGACTCCGTACACGTCAGCTATAGGCAGTTGTTCGATGTGGGACAGGACAGGGTGGACGAATCGTTCTATCGTGTGGCGCTGCGCAAGGTACGTCAGGATAGTGTAGCTGTTTTTTTGAAAGAAATTACGCCGAAGAACGCACTCTATACAATGTATCTCAATCTGCTGAACGACACTCGTCAGAAGTTCGACCGGATGAAGATACTATGCAATCTGGAACGTGCAAGATGGCGTACGTACGACGACCCGTCAAAGCACCGGAAGTATGTGCTGGTGAATATTCCGGCATTCAGATTGATGGGAGTGGATGGCAAGGATACCATCACCATGCGTGTGGGATGTGGCAGTTTGGAAACGAAGACGCCCTTGCTGTCGAGCCAGCTGGAGCGTATGGATGTGAATCCGAGGTGGGTATTGCCTGCCAGCATCGTGAAGAAGAGCGTGGCCCATCATGCCGGCGACAGTGCATACTTTGCCCGTAAGCGTTTCTCGGTGATAGATCGGCATACGGGAAAGAAGGTGTCTGTGCATCATGTCACGGCCGGCATGCTGATGTCGGGGCGTTATTACGTAGTGCAGACAGGCGGTGTGGGCAACTCCTTGGGTAGGATTATTTTCCGCTTCAACAATAATTTTGCCGTGTATCTGCACGATACTTCACAACGCGACTTCTTCAATCTACACGACCGAGGAGTTTCTCATGGCTGTGTGCGGGTGGAGAGACCGTTCGATTTGGCTGTGTTCCTATTGGCCGAAAAAGATGGGAGTGTGGTAGATAAAATCAAATATTCGATGTCTGCACCAGTGGGACTGGAGGCCGGGCAAGCCGACGATGAAGAGACGGATAAGGCAGAGAGAGAGGAAATAGACCGGAGTATGCTGATACGCTCTGTGGCGATAGCTCCTAAAGTGCCACTCTATATCACGTATTATACGCTCTATCAGAATGCTCGCGGGGTGCTGGAAGAGTATCCTGATGTATATGGCTATGACCGTGTGTTGTATGGTATGTTGAAAAACTTCGGTGCGCGATGAGTGTAGAAGTGGATATGTGGCAACACGGGTTGACCGACCCTGCCAAACGACGGGAAGCTTTCTCGATGGCAGTGCGCCGATACAGCGAACCGCTGTATTGGAAGATTCGTCATATCGTGCTGACCCATGAGGATGCCAACGACGTGCTTCAGAATACTTTTATCAAGGCTTGGAACAGTCTGGATAATTTTAAGAATGATTCGAAAATCTCTACTTGGCTGTTCCGCATAGCTATCAATGAGAGTCTGGACTTTGTACGTAAGCAGAAAGTACGGGCGGTTGTCAGTCAGGACGGGGATGGGGCGGTGGCCGATACGCTGCTGGCCGACACCTACTTCGACGGCGATAGGACGCAGGCTCTGTTGCAGGAAGCCATTGCGCAGTTGCCCGAAGTGCAGCGTGCAGTCTTTACCTTGCGCTACTATGACGAGATGAAATACAGCGCCATGAGCGAGGTGCTGGGTACAACTGAAGGGGCGCTGAAGGCAAGTTACCATCTTGCCGTGAAAAAAATAACAGAATATTTAAAGACCAGGGATTAAACCCTTGTGGTTGGTTTACGTCTGAATAATAAAAGGAGATGAGCATCATGATAGACCAAGATGAAGAAATACTGAGACGGGAGTATGGGAAGGCAGAGTGTTTTCGCGTACCCGATGGCTATTTCAGTCAACTGGCCGACGAGGTAATGGGCAGGATAAGGCAACCGGAGCAGACCGTTACCGTTGCGCCCAGGCGTCGGGTGCGTCGTCGTATTGTCTCTGTTGTGGCAGCAGCTGCATGTATAGGTGTGGTAGGAATAGCGTTGTGGACCTATTTCCCACAGTCGGGAAGCAAGCAGGTGATGCCTTCCGATAAGCGCGTGATGAGTGTGAACGTGAATGAAACGGCGGTAGATGAGGTGGCAGATTATGCCATGCTCGACAATGAGGATATCTATGCGTCTCTGGTAAACGAATGAATATGAGTAGGATAATGGTCATGAAGAGAGCTTTTGTCGTTGTATTGACGCTCACCATTGCGTTGGCTGTCAATGCCCAAGGGCCGAAGCGGAAGTTTGATCCGGTTCAGTTTGAACGCGACTTGGAGCAATATATCACGAAAGAGGCTAGTCTCTCGGTGTACGAATCGTCGGTATTCTTCCCTCTGTATCGTGAGATGATGGGGAAGCAACGTGTCATTTTCGGGCAGATGAAGCGTTACCGCTTTGTCGATGTGCAAGACAATGAAGCGAGTGCCGATGCTATTGAGAAGCAAGATGCGCTCGATATTAAGATGAAAGAGCTGCAACAGGAGTATCATCGTAAGTTTATGAAGGTGTTGCCGGCAGGCAAAGTGTTTCAAATCATCAAGGCTGAGTCGCGTTTCCATAGACAGGCATTCAGGCGGGCAGCGAGGGCTAGATAATGAATAGACGTTACTTTATATGGCTGCGCTATGATGGTACGCACTATCATGGGTGGCAGATACAACCTAATGGGAACTCTGTACAGAATGAAGTGCAGAAGGCTTTGTCGTTGTTATTGAAAGACGAGACAGAGATAGTGGGCGCTGGAAGAACCGATGCGGGTGTGCATGCGCGCATGATGGCAGCCCATTTCGATACCGAAGCGATATTTGAATGTGCTCAGTTGACCTATCGGATGAACAGTTTGTTGCCCCGTGACATCTCTGTAGATAAGATAGAAGAGGTGGATGGCGAATTGCATGCACGCTTCAGTGCCAAGAGTCGCACCTATCATTATTTCATTCATCAGGGTAAGAATCCATTTCTGAACACCTACTCTTGTGAGTTGAGGTATCAGCTCGATTTTGATTTGATGAATGAGGCGGCTCGCCGGTTGTTGGAGGTTAAGGATTTTGCGGCTTTCTGTAAAAGTCATACCGACGTGAAGACGACGTTGTGCGATGTGACGGAAGCACGTTGGGTGGAGCTGCCCGACAGGCAATACATGTTTGTAATTACTGCCAATCGGTTCTTGCGTAACATGGTTAGGGCTGTGGTAGGTACCCTGTTGGATGTGGGGAAACATCGCTTGACGCTGGAAGAGTTTGATGAAGTCGTGAAGACGGGTAATCGTTCGAATGCCGGAGAGAGCATGCCGGCCAAGGCTTTGTTCCTGGAAAAGGTGGTATATTGATGATTTGGCTGACGTTTGCATTCCTATCGGCTGCGCTGTTAGGATTTTATGATGTGTTCAAGAAGAAAGCCTTGCGTGACAATGCGGTTATCCCCGTATTGTTCCTCAATACGGTATTCTGCTCGTGCATCTTCCTTCCGTTTATATTATTCTCTGCTTTCACGCATGTCTTGGATGGGAATATGTTCTATGTTCCCACTGTAGGATGGGGCGTACATAAGTATATCGTACTGAAATCCTGCATTGTTTTGTCGAGTTGGGTATTCGGTTATTTCTCGATGAAGCATCTCCCTATCACGATTGTCGGGCCTATCAATGCCACTCGTCCGGTGATGGTACTGGTGGGAGCGATGCTTGTTTTTCAGGAGAGACTGAATGCTTGGCAGTGGGCAGGAGTGCTTTTGGCTATCTTCTCGTTGTGGATGTTGAGTCGGAGCGGAAAGCGGGAAGGCATTGATTTCAAGCATAATAAGTGGATTGTCTCGTTGCTCTTGGCTGCCGTGTTGGGGGCTGTCAGTGGCTTGTATGATAAATATCTGATGGCGAGCACGGCTGATGGGGGAGTGGGTTTGAACCGCATGGTCGTTCAGAGTTGGTACAATATTTATCAAATGGGCATGATGGGAGCGATGATGTTGCTCATTTGGCTGCCCACTCGTAAGCATACGACGCCGTTTCATTGGGATTGGAGTATCATCATGATATCCATATTCCTGTCGGCAGCCGACTTTGTCTATTTCTACGCATTGGGTATGCCCAGTGCTATGATATCCATCGTGTCGATGATAAGGAGAGGAAGTGTTTTGGTAAGTTTCCTGTTTGGCGCAATGATTTTCCACGAGAAAAACCTCAAAGCCAAGACTTTAGACCTTTTCTTTGTCCTGCTCGGTATGATATTCCTGTATATTGGGTCAAAATGAGAAATGAATCATTGTAGTATAAAACGGTACTTATATTTCGAGATTGATATAATTTAAGCGTTTTTCTTTGCATATTTCTTTAAATCATGTAACTTTGCAAATAGAACTTGATGGAAAATCTAAGGAATACAAAGAAGCTATGGCACAGAATATTTTCAGGGGTTTAGGCGTTGCATTGATAACTCCTTTTACTTTAACAGGAGAGGTTGATTACCTCTCATTGAAGCGTTTGGTTGAATATCAGATTAGCAACGGTGCTGATTTCCTGTGTATTTTGGCCACTACCGGTGAAGCTCCTTGTCTGTCGGATGAGGAGAAAAACAAGATTACCGAACTGGTAAAGACAGTCAATCAAGGGCGTGTGAAGATTCTGAAATATTGCGGTGGCAACAATACCGCAGCCGTGGTGAAGGAAATTCAGACTACCGATTGGAGTGGAATTGATGGTATTTTGAGTATTTGTCCTTATTATAATAAGCCGTCGCAAGAAGGTCTGTATCAGCATTTCAAGGCTATTGCCGAGGTATGCCCGTTGCCCATAGTGCTTTATAATGTTCCAGGAAGAACGGGAATCAACATGAAAGCTGAAACAACCATACGCCTGGCGAAAGATTTTCCCAATATCGTTGGTGTGAAAGAAGCAAGTGGCAGTCTCGAACAAGTGGATGAAATCATTAAAGGTAAGCCCGATAATTTTGATGTCATCAGTGGTGACGATGCCCTGACATTCTCCATGATAGCCAGTGGCGCAGCCGGTGTCATCTCCGTGATTGGTAACGCTTTGCCCAAAGAGTTTTCACGAATGATTCGTCTGGAGTTCAAGGGTGAGTTCGAGCCGGCACGCAAAATCCATCACATGTTTACCGAGTTGTATAGTCTTCTGTTCGTAGAAGGAAACCCTGCCGGTGTAAAAGCCTTGCTAAGCGATATGGGAATGATAGAGAATGAGCTGCGTCTTCCGTTGGTTCCGACGACGATTAAGACTCGCCAAAAGATGTCTGCCATCTTGAAAGATTTAAGAATTTAACACTGTAACGGATGAGTGAGGATAGGAGAGTGATTCATGAGATAACTCCACTTATGGGGAAAGATGTGTTATACATTGCCGATCGCCATAAGAAAGAGTTTACGTATCCTATCCATAATCATGAGGTGTATGAGTTGAACTTCGTGGAACATGCTGCCGGAGTCAAGAGGATAGTGGGTGATTCCAGCGAAGTAATAGGTGACTACGACCTGGTCTTGATTACCAGTTCCGACTTGGAACACGTATGGGAGCAGCACGAATGCCACAGTGAGGATATTCGGGAGATTACCGTTCAGTTCGATTTTAATATGACGGAAGACAATCTGTTCGGTCGAAATCCGTTCGTGAGCATGCGCAAAATGATGATAGAGGCCCGAAAAGGTCTGTGTTTTCCGATGAGTGCCATCGTACGTGTGTACAAGATGTTGGATAGTTTAAGTGGCATACAAGATGGTTTTTATGCCGTTACTCAGTTTCTTTCTATCTTGTATGAACTGTCTAAATGTCCCGATGCCCGTACACTTTCATCGACTAGTTTTGCCAAGATTTCGGTAGAAGACGACAGCCGTCGCATCCTGAAGGTGAAGAATTTCATCAGCAGGAATTACATGGATGAGATTCGACTCACCGTATTGTCGGAGATGGTCGGTATGAGTCCGAGTGCATTCAGTCGTTTCTTCAAGTTGCATACAGGGCGCAGTTTATCAGATTATATTATTGATATCCGGTTGGGATATGCTTCGCGTATGTTGGTAGATACGGCGAAAAGCATCTCTGAAATCAGCTATGAATGTGGATTCAACAATCTTAGCAACTTTAACAGAATATTCAAGAAGCGCAAAGACTGTTCTCCCTCCGAGTTTCGGGAGAACTATCATAAGACTCGCGTTATTGTCTAGTCATTCGGTTTATCTGACCGTTATTTCGCCTGCTATGCAGGTATTCATCTTTTCTCTTATTATTTTTGGGTCGTCGTAGCAGTCCAGCAGATACATCAATTTGGTAACTGCTGCCTCCACCGTACTGTCATATCCGCTGATGACACCAGCTTCCTTGAGCTGGTATCCAGTGTCGTATCGGGCCATTTCTACCGTTCCGGAAATACATTGACTGATGTTCACGACGGTAATGCCTCTTCTGCAAGCCTCGGTTAACAATTCTACCAGCCACGGACTCTGTGGCGCATTCCCACTTCCATAACTTCTCATGATGATGCCTTTTAGCTCAGGTGCGTCGATGACATGTCCCACGATGTTGTCTTGGATACCTGGGAAAAGCGAGAAAACAATCACATTTGGATTCATTGATGCGTGCGGAATCATATCCTTGGTGTAGTCGGGTGTGAGAATATGATGGTCGTGGAAAGTGAAGTTGACACCTGCTTCGCACAGATGAGGATAGTTGAACGAGTCGAAAGCATTGAATCCGTCGGCATTCTGCTTGGTCGCTCTGTTGCCTCGAATCAGTTTTCCACCGAAATAGATTGATACCTCTGGAACAGCCGGTCGGCCATCTATATTCTTCATGGATGCCAACTCGATGCTTGTCACCAGATTTTCTTTACCGTCGGTGCGCAGCAGTCCGATGGGCAGTTGGCTTCCGGTGAGTATCACGGGCTTGGTGAGATTGCCTAGCATGAAGGAGAGGGCGGAAGCTGTATAAGCCATAGTATCTGTGCCATGAAGTATGACGAAACCGTCGTATTCGTCGTACTTTCTGCTGATAATCCGTACCAGTGTACTCCAAAGTCTTGGAGACATGTCGCTTGAATCAATCGGGTCTTTAAACTGGTACACGTCTACGCCGACCGATAGCAGGGCAAAATCGGGAATCTTACTGATGAAATGACTGAAATCGAGTGGTTCCAACGAACCCGTTTTCGGGTTTTGTCCCATGCCAATAGTTCCACCTGTATATATCAACAGCACCTTCGAATCTTTCATGTGTCGTTATTTCCTTGGTTTGAAATGCAAATATAGCTTAAATTACTTAGTCGCACAAAAAAATGAATTATATTTGCATGATAATCTAGAACAGACGAACTTGTTGTCATAATATATAAAGAATATCCGATTACCAATGAAAGAATTTATGGATGAGAACTTCTTGCTGGAGACGAGCGTCGCACAAGAACTATATCATAATCATGCTGCTCAGAAGCCAATTATAGACTATCACTGCCACTTGAGTCCCAAGATGGTGGCTGAAGATCATCGTTTTGGGAGCATCACCGAACTGTGGCTAGGTGGAGACCATTACAAGTGGAGAGCAATGCGTACCAATGGTGTGCCCGAAAAGTATTGTACCGGTGAGGAAACATCGGATTGGGAGAAGTTTGAGAAGTGGGCGGAGACCATGCCTTATACCTATCGTAACCCTTTGTACCACTGGAGTCAATTGGAGTTGAAGACTGCCTTCGGTATCACGAAGCAGCTCTCTCCGCATACAGCCCGCGAGATATACGATGAGTGTAATGAGAAACTTGCCATGCCGGAATATAGTGCCAGAGGATTGATGCGGCATTACCATGTGGAGTGTGTGTGCACTACCGATGACCCGATAGATGACTTGTGCCATCATCGGGCGACCAGGGAGAGTGGCTTTGAGGTGAGAATGTTACCGACATGGCGGCCAGACAGAGCTATGAATATAGAGAAGTCTGGCTATTCGAACTATATTCATCAGTTGGCAGAGGTGGCAGGAGCAGACATCAGGAAGTTTGCCGATTTGGTGGATGCGTTGCAAAAACGGCACGACTTTTTTGCAGCAAATGGCTGTAAACTCTCTGATCATGGTATTGAGGAGTTTTATGATGAGCCTTATACGGATAGCCAGATAGAGACCATTTTTGAGAAAGCTATGCGTGGACAGTTGCTCTCTAAGTTGGAGATACGGCAATATAAGCACGCTTTCCTGACCATGTGTGCCGAGATGGATGCTGCATCCGACTGGGCGCAGCAGTATCATTACGGTGCTATCCGCGATAATAATGGGCTGATGCTCGACAGGATTGGCGTAGATACGGGTTTTGATTCTATCGGTACATTCAGTACGGCAAGAGCCATGAGCCATTTTTTTGATGAATTGAATAAGAAAGGTATGCTTACGCGTACGATAGTTTACTGTCTGAATCCTTGCGATAACGAGATGGTGGCAACGATGATGGGGAACTTCCAAGACGGTAGTGTGCCGGGCAAGATGCAGTTTGGTGCAGGCTGGTGGTTCAACGACCAGTTGGATGGAATGACCCGACAAATCAATGCGTTGTCTAATCTGGGACTACTGAGCAGGTTTGTCGGGATGCTCACCGACTCCCGTTCTTTCCTGAGTTATCCCCGACATGAGTATTTCAGAAGGCTGTTGTGTAACATCATCGGCAACGATGTGGAGCATGGATTGATACCAAACAATCCGGTAGAATTGTCCCGTATGATAGAAGACATCAGTTACAATAACGCGCGTCACTATTTTAAGTTGTATTAGTGCAGGGGCTTGGCAGTGTTGCTGCAAAGTCCAAACAGCACTGCTGCAAAGCCTAGGCAGCAATACTGCTAAGGCCTTGCAGTAAAATGAATGAATTTTAAAACATCATTGATAAATGATAATTGGTGGGTAAGCTGGTAGCTATGGTGGGGCAATACGGATTGTCTCCTATCTTGCCGTTGGGCTTTTGGATGGTTCGCGGAGTTCTGTTGACGAAAGTTAAAACCTACTCGCATTTTATTAGGACAAAAACTTGGCAAATTAAAAAAATACAAGTATATTTGCACAATCATTAAACGATAATTATACTATTATTATAGTTATGAAAAAAACTCTAACAATTCTACTTTTCATAGTAACTGTCTTGGTATTAGGTAGTTGCTCTGGTGCGAAAAATGTAGCTTATTTCCAAAACATCGACTCGATAAGCTTGCAGGTATCCAAAGGTCTTTACGATGCGAAAATCATGCCGAAAGACATGCTTACCATTACGGTTATTACGACCGACCCGGCAGTTGCAGCTCCTTTCAACTTGGCTGTTCAGAATACTATCGGTTCGGGAGGCCAGATTAGCGGTGGCTATGGTACGCTTCAAGGATACTTGGTTGATAATGACGGAACTATCGATTTCCCGGTTATTGGTAAATTGCATGTGGTAGGATTGACGAAATATCAGTGTCAGAACTTGATTAAAGAGAAGATAGCTCCATACTTGGCTGCATCGCAGAATCCTATCGTGACGGTTTCGATGGCCAGCTATCGAGTGACGGTTATCGGCGAAGTGGGCCGTCCGGGAGTTGTCCCTGTATCTACAGAGAAGATGAGTGTGGTTGAGGCTTTGGCGCAGGCTGGCGATTTGACAATCTATGGTAAGCGCGACAATGTGATGCTTATCCGCGAGGATGCAACTGGTAGAAAGGAAAGTCATCGACTCAATCTGAATGATGCCAACTTGATAAATTCTCCATATTATTATCTGCAACAAAACGATATTCTGTATGTTGAACCCAATAAGGTGAAGGCACAGAATGCGGCAATCGGCTCTTCGACAACCATTTGGTTCTCGGTTGTCGGTATTCTGACCAGTTTAGCATCATTGATAATAAATGTAGTAAAATAAGAAAAATGAAGAAGTGAAAGATTGATAAGGTTTTAGTTCAGTCTTTCACTTTTTTGATTTATGCCTCTTGTAGGCGTTGGTGTGACAGTGTTGTCGCACCATTTGTAAAATAGGGAAACTGTAGATAAAAAGAATATAGAATTGTGGAAACTCTAAAGCATGAATGTGGTGTGGCCTTGGTGAGGCTGCTGAAACCTCTGGAATATTACCAACAGAAGTATGGTACGTGGATGTATGGCTTGAACAAGCTGTATCTGATGATGGAAAAACAGCACAACAGAGGGCAGGAAGGTGCCGGTATGGCATGTGTAAGTCTGGAAGCTGAAGCCGGACAGGAATATATGTTCCGTCAGAGAGCAGAAGGCACTAAGGCCATAACAGAGATATTCGGAGAGGTGCATCGCTCGTTTAAGCACTTTTCGGCAGAGCAACTGAATGACGTGGAGTATGCAAAACGCCATATTCCCTTTGCCGGAGAAATGTATATGGGGCATCTTCGGTATTCTACGACAGGCAAGAGCGGACTATCCTATGTGCATCCTTTCTTGAGGAGAAACAACTGGAGGGCAAAGAACCTGTGCTTGTGTGGAAATTTCAATATGACTAATATTGACGAGATTTTCGACCGATTGAGGGCACAGGGGCAGTGGCCACGTATCTATAGCGACAGCTATATCATGCTGGAATTGCTGGGGCATAGACTGGACCGTGAGGTGGAACGTAACTTTGTACAGGCCCAGAAGAATGGCTTGGAAGGCGTTGGCATAACTGAGTACATAGAAGACAATGTGTTGATGTCGAACGTGCTGAAGACTTCTATGACAGGCTTCGATGGCGGATATGTGGTTTGTGGACTTACCGGTTCGGGCGAGATGTTCTCCATGCGCGACCCTTGGGGCATTCGTCCGGCATTCTATTATATCAATGACGAGATTGCCGTGCTGGCTAGTGAGCGCCCGGTTTTGCAGACAACGTTTGACTTGGAATGCGACGATGTAAAAGAGTTGCCTGCCGGTGCAGCCTTATTGGTAAAGCGGAATGGCGAGTGCTCCATCGAACAGGTGCTGGAGCCGCAAGAAAAGCAGGCATGTTCGTTCGAGCGGATTTATTTCAGTCGAGGTTCTGACCGCGACATCTATAAGGAGCGTAAGAAACTTGGTGAGCAGCTTACTGAGCCTATTCTGAAAGCTATAGAGAACGATACGAAGCATACGGTGTTCTCTTTCATACCGAATACGGCCGAGGTTGCATTCTATGGAATGCTGGATGGTTTCAAGAACTACGTCAATGAGCAGAAGATTGCACGCTTGTCTGCTTTGGGACATACGCCTAGCCATGAAGAATTGATGAGTATCTTGCAGGAAGACGTGCGTAGTGAGAAAGTGGCATGGAAGGATATTAAACTCCGTACATTTATCACCGAGGGCAATTCGCGCAATGATTTGGCATCGCATGTCTATGATGTTACGTACGAGAGTATCGAACCCCATGTGGACAATCTGGTGGTTATCGACGACAGTATTGTGCGTGGAACAACGTTGAAGGAGAGTATCTTGCGTATCTTGGACAGATTGCATCCTCATAAGATAGTGATTGTCAGCAGTGCTCCGCAAATCAGATATCCCGATTACTATGGTATAGATATGCCCCGACTGGAAGAGTTCTGCGTATTCCGGGCAACCATCGAATTGTTGAAGGAACGTGGATTGCAGCATGTGGTAGAAGAGGTATATCATACTTGCCAGGCCGAGTTGGAGAAACCTAAAGACGAGATGAAGAATGGTGTGAGGGATATTTACAGCCCCTTCACGACGGAGGAAATCAATCAGAAGATTGTTGAAATGCTGCGTCCGGAAGGTATGAAGACTCCTGTAGAATTGGTTTATCAGTCTATCGAGGGATTGCAGATGGCCATACCTAATCATAGAGGCAACTGGTATTTCACCGGTAAATATCCTACTCCCGGTGGTACGAAGCTCTGTAATGAGGCCTTTGTAGATTACTTTGAGAATGTATATAAGAGTGAATAATATTCAATAAAGAGAATAGAATGAAGAAAGTAACATTAATATTGGAAGACGGAACAAGGTTTCATGGTAAGTCTTTTGGCTACGATGCACCTGTAGCGGGTGAAGTTGTATTCAATACTGCCATGATGGGATACCCGGAGAGTCTTACAGACCCTTCCTATGCCGGGCAGTTGATGGTATTGACTTATCCGCTTGTAGGTAACTACGGTGTACCTGCATTTACGATTGAGCCATCGGGCTTGCCCACTTTTATGGAGAGTGATAAGATATATGCGTCTGCCATTATTGTTGCTGATTATAGTGAAGAGTATTCTCATTGGAATGCTGTAGAGAGCTTGTCAGACTGGTTGAAGCGCGAACATGTACCGGGAATCACGGGCATTGATACGCGCGAGTTGACCAAGGTGCTTCGTTCTCATGGTGTGATGATGGGTAAGATTATTTTTGACGACGACCCTGATAATATTCCTCAAGCTGATTATGAGGGTGTAAACTTCGTCGATAAGGTATCATGTAAAGAGATTATCCGTTATAATGAGGGTGGCGGAAAGAAAGTCATTCTCGTGGATTGCGGCGTGAAGGCCAATATCATCCGATGCTTGATTAATCGTGGCGTGGAGGTGATTCGAGTGCCCTGGAACTATGATTATACCGGAATGGAGTTCGATGGACTCTTTTTGGGTAATGGTCCTGGCGACCCTGATATGTGCTCCGAAGCTGTGGATGTGATTCGTAAGCAAATCAGTATGAGCCGTAAGCCTATATGTGGAATCTGTATGGGCAATCAGCTTTTGGCTAAAGCTGGTGGTGCATCTATCTATAAATTGAAGTATGGACACCGTTCTCATAATCAGCCGGTGCGTATGGTGGGTACGAATAAGTGCTTCGTGACAAGCCAAAATCACGGTTATGCTGTCGATATCAAGACCATTGGCAAGGATTGGGAAGAACTCTTTGTAAATATGAATGATGGAAGTAATGAGGGAATCAAGCACAAGACAAATCCTTGGTTCACCAGTCAGTTCCATCCGGAAGCATGTTCCGGCCCTGTCGATACGGAGTTTGTATTTGATGATTTTGTTGCAACCTTAAAGTAATAGAGAAGATGAAAGATGAGAAGATAAAGAAGGTACTCCTTTTAGGTTCAGGTGCTTTGAAGATTGGCGAGGCCGGTGAGTTCGATTATTCGGGTTCACAAGCGCTCAAAGCCATGCGTGAAGAGGGTATTTACACCGTATTGATTAATCCTAATATCGCAACAGTTCAGACATCCGAAGGTGTTGCCGACCAGATATATTTCCTCCCTGTGCAGCCTTATTTCGTTGAGCGGGTCATTGAAAAGGAACGTCCCGATGGTATTTTGTTGTCGTTTGGAGGTCAGACAGCGCTTAATTGTGGCGTGGAACTCTATAAGAGTGGTATTCTGGAGAAGTACAATGTGGAGGTTTTAGGTACTCCCGTTCAGGCTATTATAGATACGGAAGACCGTGAACTCTTTGTTGAAAAGCTAGATGAAATCGACGTTAAGACCATCAAGAGCGAGGCTTGCGACACGATAGAGAAGGCTCGTAATGCAGCCCGTTCGTTGGGTTATCCGGTGATTATACGTGCTGCCTACGCCCTTGGAGGACTCGGTAGCGGTTTTGCAGACAACGAAGAGGAACTGAATAAGTTAGCAGAGAAAGCCTTCTCTTTCTCTCCGCAGGTACTCGTTGAGAAGAGTCTGAGGGGATGGAAGGAAATCGAATACGAGGTAGTACGCGACCGCTTTGACAACTGTATTACCGTATGTAATATGGAAAACTTCGACCCTCTGGGTATTCATACGGGTGAAAGTATCGTTATTGCGCCCTCCCAGACGTTGACAAACAGCGAATACCACAAGCTGCGTGCATTGGCTATACGAATCATTCGGCATATAGGAATCGTCGGAGAGTGTAATGTTCAGTATGCTTTCGACCCCCAAAGCGAAGACTATAGAGTCATAGAAGTGAATGCCCGATTGAGTCGTTCGTCTGCTTTAGCGTCTAAAGCTACAGGTTATCCCCTGGCTTTTGTCGCGGCGAAATTAGGTTTGGGCTATGGGCTGTTCGACTTGAAGAACTCTGTAACCAAGACTACCAGCGCGTTCTTTGAGCCTGCATTGGACTATGTTGTGTGCAAGATTCCACGTTGGGACTTGTCTAAATTCCGTGGGGTAGATAAGGAGCTAGGCTCTTCCATGAAGTCTGTTGGCGAGGTGATGGCTATCGGTCGTAATTTCGAAGAAGCTATCCAGAAGGGCTTGCGCATGATAGGGCAGGGCATGCACGGCTTTGTAGAGAACAAGGAATTGGAGATAGATGATATTGATGCGGCTTTGAGAGAACCTACCGATAAGCGTATCTTTGTGATTTCAAAGGCTATGCACAAGGCCTATACTGTTGAGCAGATTCATGAATTGACGAAGATAGACAGGTGGTTCTTGCAGAAATTGAAGAATATTATAGATATTGATGAGCAACTGAAGACTTGCAATATCAATACGCTTGATAAGGAGTTGCTACAGAAAGCCAAGGTCTATGGATTTACAGACTTCCAGATTGCACGTGCTGTAGGACTCGAAGGAGAACTTCATAACATGTTCAAAGCACAGCTGTTGGTACGTAATCTGCGTAAGAACTATGGCATTTTGCCAGTTGTCAAGCAGATAGATACCTTGGCGGCAGAGTATCCGGCGCAGACCAATTATCTCTATTTGACCTATGCAGGTGTGAAGAGTGACATCGATTTTGAGAAAGACAAGCGTTCTATTATTGTTCTTGGTTCGGGTGCATATCGTATTGGTAGCTCTGTGGAATTCGACTGGTGTGGTGTGCAGGCTTTGAATACAATCCGCAAAGAAGGGTATCGCTCGGTGATGATTAACTACAACCCAGAGACCGTTTCTACAGATTATGATATGTGCGACCGTCTCTATTTCGACGAGTTGACGTTTGAACGCGTCATGGATATTGTAGATTTGGAGAGTCCGCATGGTGTCATTGTCAGCACAGGAGGCCAGATTCCAAACAACTTAGCAATGAAGCTGGATGAGCAGAATGTACCGATTCTGGGTACAGCTGCGCAAGATATTGATGGTGCTGAAGACCGTGCCAAGTTCTCGGCCATGCTTACCCGCAATGGAATCAATCAGCCGGAGTGGAGTGCATTGACGAGTATGGACGACATCGGAAAATTTGTTGAGCGTGTCGGATTCCCTGTATTGGTTCGCCCGTCGTATGTCCTTTCAGGTGCAGCTATGAATATCTGTTCCAACGAAGAGGAACTCGTGAAGTTCTTACAGCTTGCTGCCAATGTGAGCGAAGACCATCCTGTAGTCGTATCAAAGTTCATTGAGCATGCCAAGGAAATCGAGATGGACGCCGTAGCGCGTAATGGTGAGATTCTGGCATATGCCATCAGCGAACACGTAGAGTTTGCCGGTGTGCACTCAGGAGATGCTACTATCGCCTTCCCACCGCAGAAACTGTATGTCGAAACAGTTCGCCGTATTAAGCATGTGAGCCGTCAGATAGCTAAGGAACTGCACATCAGCGGTCCTTTCAATATCCAGTTTATGGCTCGCGATAACGATATTCTAGTTATTGAATGTAATCTTCGTGCTTCTCGTTCATTCCCGTTTGTCAGCAAAGTGTTGAAAATCAACCTTATCGAATTGGCCACCAAGGTGATGCTGGGACTCCCTGTAGAGAAGCCGAACAAGAATCTTTTCGACCTCGAATATGTTGGCATCAAGGCTAGCCAGTTCTCCTTCAGCCGTCTGCAGAAGGCTGATCCGGTCTTAGGAGTAGACATGAGCTCTACCGGCGAGGTCGGTTGTCTGGGTATTGATACCAACGATGCGTTGCTGAAGAGTATGCTTAGCGTCGGACAGCGTATCCCGGAAAAGACCGTTTTGCTCTCTACCGGTGGTGCAAAGCAGAAAGCTGATATGCTCGATGCGGCTAAAGAGCTTGTAGACAATGGTTATAAGCTCTATGCTACAGGTGGTACTAGCAAGTATCTTACCGAGAACGGCGTAGAGAACGAGCGCGTGTTCTGGCCGTCGGAAGGCGGGCAAGAGCCGCAGGCATTGACCATGTTGCATGAGCATAAGATTGATATGGTGGTCAATATCCCCAAGAATCTGACGGCCCATGAACTTACCAACGGTTATAAGATACGCCGTGCAGCCATCGACCTGAATGTACCTTTGATTACAAACAGTCGTTTGGCAAGTGCATTTATCCACGCATTCTGTACGATTCCGTTGGATGAAATAGAGATTAAGAGTTGGTCTGAATATTAATCAGATTTGCAATATAACAAGAAGAGCAGATATCCGCTGGGATGTCTGCTCCTTTTTGTTGATATGCAAAAGTTTGCATCGTAGGTATGAAATAGCTCAATAGAATAATTGTTCAGTCCAGAAAAACTGGTTACTTTTGTATGTAATAATATTCAATATAACAAAAGAACAGAGAAAATGAAAAGATTATTCTTACTTGCGCTGATGTCTGTCATGCTGTTACAGTCTTATGCTCAGCGCCTTGACAAGATGCAGTGGTTTAACGAACCTGGTTCATACAAAATCACTGATCGTCAAGTGATGATGGATGTTCCGGCACATTGCGACTACTGGAGAATTTCCCATTATGGTTTTACTGTCGACGATGCACCTTTCTATTATGGAGTTTGGGGCGGTGAATTTGAAACCAAGGTAAAGATTTCCGGCGATTACAAAGTGCGTTTCGACCAAGCTTGTCTGATGATTCGTATAGATAAGGAGAATTATCTGAAGGCCGGTATCGAATATGTGGATGGAAAATACAATATCAGCTGTGTGGTAACTCATCATACGAGCGATTGGAGTGTCATCGCTTTGGACAAGCCTGTAGATCATATCTGGATTAAGGCTGTGCGCCGTCTGGATGCGATAGAGGTGTTTTATTCCTTCGACGACAAGGTTTATACGTTGATGCGTAACTGCTGGATGGCAGATAACACTCCTGTGCAGGTGGGCTTAGCGGCTGCATGTCCAGATGGTGAAGGATTTACGGCAAGGTTTGAGAACTTTCAAGTGAAGCATCTTCCCGACCAACGCCGTATAGAATGGTTGAAGGCTCATGCCGAATAACATTCCCTGTAGAGAGGAATAGTTTTCCAGCTTTCATAGAATAAGCCAAAGATTCCATACCCTAATCAAGATGGAATCTTTGGCTTATTGTTTTTATTAAATGTCTGTATTACGCTTCTTTCAATTCCGTGGCAGCATCGTGTTTACGCTGTCGCTCTATCACCATGTCGAGTAGCTTCTTATTGCGTTTGGGAGTTACCATGCGCCGAACGAATATATTGGGAATGGCCAGGCCTATGGCGATGAACAAGATAATCAATGTGGCCCTGATACCATTGTGCATGGCCACCGTAACTTCGCCTACAACACCGTGCATATCAATGAATGCAAACAATGAACGATACATCAGTACGCCCGGAATCATCGGAATAACGCAGGGGATAGACAGGCAGTGGTGGGGCATGTGAAACCAGTGCATGGCCTGTGTACAGATGATACTGATGAGCGCTGAGCCAACGAACGAGCCTGTAATCAGTCCCATGTCCAGACCTATATTATCGGTACTGGGACCCAGATTCACGAAGTTGCGTGTGCAAACGGCAATGATTCCACCTATAGCCAATACCGGCAACAGCCGTTTGGGGAAGTTATAGATGGTAGCGAATCCCACAGCCGAGATGGCCGCTGCAATCGAGAATTCCAAGTAAGTGTGATGAGGTATCATACTCAGATTCTTGACAAAGTTGTCGATGCCGCATATCTCTATAGCCATTGCGATACCAAACGCCATGGCAAGTACGAACATCAAGGTAATGACGGCACGCGTGATGCCTATCTGAACATAGTTTGTCAGCATGTCGCTGACAACGTTGATAATCGGCACACCCGGCACTATGAACAGCGTACATGCCATCAATGGATGCCACGGCGTATCCGTATGGAGTATCGAAGCCAGCATATCGGGCATTGCAGTCATCAGTTCTGTAGAGAGCGAGAATTTTGCAAACAGCCATGCGATGAGTGTGGCTACGAAAGCCGAAAGCGTGATATTGATATAGGTGTTCGACCCTTTCTTGTTCAGATAAGTCTTCAGGCGCATACCGAGCATCGCTGCTATCGAGGCATAGAAGAAGGCTGTCCAGTCGCATCCGAACTGAATGCAGAATCCACCACAGGCAAATCCGCTACAGGCAGCAACTTGCCAGTCGGTGTAGCTGTTCTTTCTCTCTTTGATGGCATTCAGTGCCTGTTCGTATTGTTCGAGCGAATAGTCTTCCTTGATAGCCAGCCACGACAGTTTGCTGATGGCTGTGATGGTGGCCATATTGATGCCATGTTTGTCGCATCGTTGGTATTTGCTGTACAGACGGCCGTCGATACAGACATTGACCATGAGAATGTTGAAGTTGAAATAGATGTGCATATCTTCCTCGATGATACCGAGAAATGCGGCTACACGTTTCATGTTTCTTGCAATGCGGGCAGTGTCGGCATTGCTCGACATGAGGAGACACCCTGTGTCCAGTAACAGTTCCAGTTTTTTGAGTACGATGGCTTCCGAGTTACAATGATTATCCATGATTCCTTTGTGTTCTTTGAAATAATGTTATCTGAATTTCTTGTGCAAAATTACGCAAAAGTATTGCAGTTTGAATGTGTTTTTTGAGAGATATAAAAAGTCTGCTATCGAACGAAGCGATAGCAGACCTGGGAAATTAGTCAGGTTTTGTCTAAATCTAGAATACTAATCTTTTCACCCCATTGCAAATATCATAATCTGTACTGTCACGATGCGCAGGAACATTGAGAACGGATATACCGTAGCGTAAGCGATGGCAGCCGAGTCGGTCGAAGTAAGTTCGTTGCTGTATGCCAGTGCTGCCGGATTGGTGTTAGCACCCGAAAGTACACCCAGCATCGTGAAGTAGTTGAGATGATACACATATCGACCGATGAGTCCTCCTATTAAGATAGGAAGCAGCGTAATGATGAATCCGAAGGCCACCCATGTAGCTCCTTGCCGGCTGATGACGGTATCGAAGAACGAGTTTCCTGCGCCGAGGCCCACGCATGCCAGGAAGATACAGATACCAATCTCGCGTATCATCAGATTGGCACTGATGGTATTGTAGGTTACGATACGGTATTTCGGTCCGAAGCATCCCATCAATATGGCCACGACAAGCGGTCCGCCGGTCAGTCCGAGTTTCAGAGGTGCGGGAATACCCGGTATTACGAAAGGTATGTTTGCCAATATACATCCGAGCGCAATGCCCCAGAATATGGATATGATGTTAGGAGTATTGAGACGGCGCATGGAGTTTCCGAGTATCTTCTCGGTATGGCCTATGGCCAACTCTGTACCTACCACCGTCACGCGGTCGCCCATTTGCAGTTGTAGCTGTGGTGTGGCGACGAGGTCGACACCCGAACGGTTTACCCTTGTAATATTGGCGTTGAAGTTGCTTCTGATTCTCAGTTGCGCCAGACTCTTACCATTGAGTTCGGGTTTAGTAATCAGGATGCGTCTCGATATGAGTTCCTTCTCGTATGGAGTCCAGTCCATTTCGATAGATTTTCCCATCAGTGCTATGATAGGCTCAATGTCTTTCGGATTGGCAATAATGAGCAGTTTGTCGCCCTGTTGGATGGTTGTCTGCCCCGTAACGAGGGCGTTGTGAGCCTGATTGGCGGCATGTATGATGCGCGAAATCACGAACTGGCGTTTCACCATAGGTCGGATATGCTTGATGCTCATGCCGTTGATCATCTCATTGGTCACCTCTACGGTGAATGTTCTCACGCTTAGCTCTTCCAGATGTCCCAGTCCGGTCTTCGCATTTGCATCCTCTTCCTCCTTGTTGATTCTGAGAATGTATCTCAGTAGTACGAAAGCCAGGATGACACCGAATATACCAAGTGGGTAGGTGACGGTATAGCCCAATGCTATTTCTGGTGCGTCGATGCCGTTGAGGTCGCTGTTGGCCTGTTGGGCTGCACCCAGTCCGGGAGTGTTGGTCACTGCTCCGGAGAGGATGCCGGCCAGTGTGGTGATGGGAGTCTGGGTGGTGAAGTGCAGTATGATGGTGATGACTACACTCAGAAATATCGTGATGATGGCTAGCATGGTGAGTGTCTGGCCGCCTTTACGGAACGAAGAGAAGAAGCTCGGACCTACTTGCATACCGATGGAGTAGACAAAGAGGATGAGGCCGAACTCTTTCATGAAGTGTAACAAATGCTCATCGAGATTCAGATTTAGCTGGCCGAACAGAATACCGAAGAAGAGTATCCACATGAGTCCAAGTGAAACATTACCTATTTTTATTTTCCCTAACGACAGTCCCATCGCAATGACAAGGGATAGAATTAATACTGAGTGGGCAACACCGCCTCCCCATAGGCCGGGCATTCCCTGAAACAAATGCTCTAAAATTTCCATGATTGGTCGTAATTGGTTTTATGGCTGCAAAGTTACCGCATGTCGGAGAGATAATACTATCGTGGCAATTACATTCAGAGAGTGCTGCTATTAGAATTTTCGATAGCCATGCGTGTTTTACTGCAAGGTCTCCGCAGCATTGCTGCAAAGCCCAGACAGTGATGTTACAGAGCCTAGTCAGTAATGCTGCCGACCCTTTGCAGTTTTCATTTGATGGGTTGGAGAGTAGACTGGTTGGCTATAAATAGGCGATAGTGGGTAGGTGATAAGGATTTGTTGACGATGTCTGCGACATGGAAAATGGTGTGGAGCTGGGTATTATTCAGATACGAAAAAGGGGAATCAGGCTTGGCCCGATTCCCCTTTTAGATGTTTATATAGTATCTCTACTTAATAGCTGTCGTCGTCCGACATGTCTTCTGCCTCCATATTGAGGTCGTCGGGATTCTCCTCGAAAGTAGTGCGATAGCTCTCTTCGGTCAGCTTGTCCTCGTCGAAAACATCTTCGTCGTCATCTGGCTCGTTGTAGTTGTCTTCGATTTCCGGTAAATCCTCGTCGTCGTTTTCGATGCTGTTGTCTTCAAAATCCAACTTGTCCAAATCGTCCTCGCTGTCAAATTTGATTCTCGGACGCTCCAGTTCTGGCTTCTCTTTGGCAAAGATGGCTTCAATCCATAGTCCCTTTGGAATTTCAAGCACGTCGAATCCGTCGGCCACCTTCTTCTCGTACATACCGCCTTTCTTGTGCAGTCTGTCTTTAGGCAGGGTGGTGGTGCTGATGTCGAACCCATGTTCGATGATGTCTCTGATGCTCTGTGAGAGTGACTCCCAACCGCCGCCGAAATTGCGGTCGATACATTCCAGCAGCTTGGCAGCAGAGATATGGTGTATATTCTCATAGGTAAGGTCGGACACACGCATGATGGCACGCTTCTTCAAAGCCCACTTAGCCTTGTTGTTTTCGCCCATTCTGAGGCGTCCTATCTTAAAGCCACGGTCTTCGTATTTCCTGATTACTTCCGGTTTGTCAACCTTAATCTCTTCTGCATCGAATGCGCTTTTGATGACATCTAAATAATGTCTCATGTTATCCTTTAGGTCTGCATCTTTCTCGGCAGCCTCCCACATACGGAATATATCATTCTCCTGAATATCCCAAACATTGCTTTTGCTGAGCGTCTTTAGGGTTAATACTTTTTGTTGTTTCATATAAGTGATTGCTATTTATCGTGCGTTAAATCCTGTGATGGATAGCGCTGCAAAAGTACATAGTCTGTATCATATTCACAAACTTTTCAAAGGGAATTTTTGTATTTCTCCTCCTTATTCTCTATTTTTGCATACATATATGAGTGAACCGTTAGCAGAGCGGATGCGCCCCAAAACTTTGGACGATTATGTCGGCCAGAAACATCTTGTAGGTGAGGGGGCTGTGTTGCGCCAAATGATAGACACCGGTAGGATTTCATCGTTCTTGTTGTGGGGGCCGCCGGGTGTTGGAAAGACTACGCTTGCACGCATCATTGCCAATAAGTTAGACACTCCGTTCTATACTTTAAGCGCTGTGACAAGTGGAGTGAAGGATGTTCGCGATGTCATAGCGCGAGCCAAGGAAAGCCGATTCTTCAGTACAGCCTCGCCCATCTTGTTCATAGATGAGATTCATCGCTTTAGCAAATCCCAGCAAGATTCCTTGTTGGGTGCGGTGGAGCAGGGAGTGGTGACGCTGATTGGAGCTACGACGGAGAATCCCTCGTTCGAGGTCATCAGACCGTTGTTGTCGCGCTGTCAGCTATATGTCCTGAAGTCGTTGGAGCAAGACGACTTGTTGGAATTGCTCCATAAGGCTATTACGACAGACATATATCTGAAAGAGCGCCACATCGAACTGAAAGAG
Organism: Prevotella mikamonis; assembly: GCF_055381405.1. Classification (NCBI taxonomy): domain Bacteria; kingdom Pseudomonadati; phylum Bacteroidota; class Bacteroidia; order Bacteroidales; family Prevotellaceae; genus Prevotella; species Prevotella mikamonis. The sequence continues at coordinate 1,171,360 of NZ_AP035785.1, read as the reverse complement.
ACCAGTGCGATGCTGAGATATAGCGGTGGCGACGCGCGAAAATTGCTGAATATCCTGGAATTGGTGGTCGAATCGGAAGGGAAAAACGATGTCGTAGTGACCGACGATTTGGTGGTCGACAGGCTTCAGCAGAATCCTTTGGCCTATGATAAGGATGGTGAGATGCACTATGATATCATCTCTGCTTTTATCAAGAGCATCCGCGGAAGCGATCCCGATGCAGCCTTGTATTGGATGGCCCGCATGATAGAGGGTGGCGAAGATCCGCAGTTTATTGCACGGAGATTGGTGATTAGTGCCTCTGAGGACATCGGATTGGCCAATCCCAATGCGCTGTTGCTGGCCAATGCGGCTTTCGATGCTGTGATGAAGATAGGGTGGCCCGAAGGACGTATTCCCTTGGCAGAGGCCGTGGTGTATCTCGCAACGAGTGCCAAGAGCAATTCCAGTTATCTGGGTATTGATGCGGCATTGGAAAAAGTACGCCAGACGGGTAATCTTCCTGTGCCGCTACACCTGCGTAACGCCCCGACTAAACTCATGAAGCAGTTGGGCTATCATGATGGATATAAGTACAGTCATGATTATCCTGAACATTTCGTAAAGCAGCAGTATATGCCCGATGAACTTGCAGAAGAGCGGCTGTGGCATGCTCAGCCCAATGCTGTGGAGGCGAAGTTGCAGGAACGTATGGCTCGCTTTTGGGGCGAGAGATATAAGGAATAATATATATAATGGTATAAAGATATTGATAAAATGAAAATCGTTGAGTTGGATGCACACTCCATCAATCCCGGAGACTTGTCTTGGGATGGACTGAAAGCATTGGGGGAGTTTGTGGAGTATGAGCGTTCTACGCCTGATGAGGTGGTAGAGAGAGCCAAAGATGCGGATATAGTATTGACCAATAAGGTGGCTATTCGCGAGAAAGAAATGAGCCAGTTGCCTCGTCTGAAATATATCGGCGTGATGGCTACCGGGTATAATACCATTGATTTGGAGGCAGCCCGCAAACACGGTATCGTAGTGACCAACATTCCGGCATATAGCACCGACAGCGTGGCGCAGATGACATTTGCCCAGATTCTGAATATAACGAATCGGGTAGACTATTATGCCGGACAGAACAGGCAGGGCAGGTGGAGCAGCAATCCCGACTTCTGTTATTGGGACAGTCAGTTGCATGAGATTGCCGGAAAGACACTTGGTATCATCGGCTTGGGCAATATCGGTATGAAAGTGGCTGCCATTGCCAAGACTTTCGGTATGGATGTATTTGCTTACACGAGTAAGAATTCGGCCGATTTACCAGCTGGAATCCAGAAAACCACGCTCGAAGGACTCTTTGCTGTGAGCGATATTCTGAGTCTGCATTGTCCGCTGACGCCGGAAACAAGGGAGATTATCAATCGTGACAGCATCAATAGGATGAAGTGTGGGGCTATCGTTATCAATACAGGGCGTGGTCCGTTGGTCAACGAGCAGGATGTGGCCGACGCACTGGCAAGTGGACAGTTGGGGGGATATGGTGCTGATGTGATGTGCCAGGAACCGCCTCGTAAGGACAATCCGCTGCTCCGTCAGCCCAATGCCTTTATCACTCCACATGTGGCTTGGGCTACTATCGAAGCTCGCAAGCGGCTGGTTGATATTTGTGTAGAGAACGTGAAGGCCTTCATAGATGGCCATCCCATCCATGTAGTAAATGCTTAACGCTATGTTCTATCAAGACCCTGAGGTTGTTCGTACGGTTCAACAAGTCCTGGAATTTATTGGTACTTTCGCATTCGCCATATCTGGTATTCGACATGCGGCGGCTAAGCATTTTGATTGGTTTGGCGGCTTTGTGTGTGGCTTTGCTGTTGCTATTGGTGGCGGAACACTGAGAGACGTCATGTTGGGGACTACCCCCTTCTGGATGACTTCGTCTATCTATATTATTTGTACGGTTATAGCGCAGTTGTTTGTGATTGTTTTTGCGCGGTCGCTGAATAAGTTGGATAATGCCTGGCTTATCTTTGATACGCTGGGATTGGCGCTGTTCACCATCGCCGGTATGCAGAAGACATTGCAATTCGGTTATCCTTTTTGGGTAGCAATCATTATGGGGTGTATTACCGGAGCTGCCGGTGGAGTGGTGCGCGACGTATTTCTCAATAAAGAACCACTCATTTTCCAGAAAGATATTTACGCCATGGCCAGTATCGCAGGTGGTCTGGTGTATTGGGGACTCGTTTCTTTGGAGGTGAACGTGGGGATTGTGTCTATCGTAACGTTCCTAGTCATCTGCCTTATCCGCTTCTTGGCCATCCGATACCATATATCGTTGCCAATCTTGAAAGACGAAAACGATGCCTGACATATACCAACAATAAAGCCCGACAAATGTCGGGCTTTATTGTTGTATGCTTGTATGAAAATTTATTCGAATACGAACTTCATGATGAAGATGATAGCCAAGATAATCAACATCGGATTGAGAGCCTTGAACTGTCCGGTACATAGCTTGATAATGACATAAGCCAAGATGCCTAGGCAGATGCCGTCGGCGATGGAATAGCAAAGCACCATTGTAATCATGGTGATGAAAGCGGGGAATGCTTCGCTCACGTCGCTGAGGTTAGTCTTCTTGACACAGTCAATCATCAATACGCCTACGAGCACCAATGCACCGCTGGTGGCTGCGCTGGGAATAACCAGGAACAGCGGACTTAAGAACAGGCTGAGCAGGAACAGGCATCCTACGATGAAGGCTGTAAGACCGCTTTTACCGCCTTCTGCGATTCCAGAGGCACTTTCAATGTAGGTGGTGAGGGTTGAACTACCTAGCATCGCACCGCAAGTAGTACCGATAGCATCGCTCATCATAGCCTCTTTCACGCGTGGAATCGTACCGTCTTTTTCTACGATACCGGTCTTTTCGGATAGGCCGACAAGTGTTCCTATAGTATCGAAAACGTTGACAATAAGCAGGGTGAATACTACGATAAGCGTGTTGAAGTTGAGCAATCCGTCGAAATCAAACTTCCAGAAAATGGGCGAAATGTCCTTAGGAGTAGAAACAGGAGTCCATCCTGATTCCATTTGTGTAACTCCCATAGGAATTCCAATGATGGTTGCTGCCAGAATACCATAGAACAATGCTCCCTTCACATTCCTTGCCATGAGGATTCCACTGCCCAAGATAGCAATGAGACCCAGTATACATTCAGGGGTGAAAGCGCCCAGTCCGACGAATGTGCCTTCCTTGGCTACAATGATACCGGCATTCTTTAGTCCGATAAAGGCAATGAACATACCGATTCCGGCACTGATGGCATAGCGTAGATTAAGCGGAATCGAGTCGAGAATCATTTCTCTGACGTTCAGGAATGTAATCAGAATGAAGATGATACCTTCTATCAGCATAATGGCTAGACTCTGTTGCCAGGTGTATCCCATTGCCTGACACAGGGTGTAAGCGAAGAAAGCGTTGAGTCCCATACTGGGTGCCTGGGCAAACGGAAGTTTCGCCATGAAGGCCAGCAAGAGTGTTGCTATGGCTGCCGCTATGGCTGTTCCTGTGAACAATGCGCCTTTGTCCATGCCTGTCGTAGACAGGATTGCTGGGTTGACGGCAAGAATGTAACTCATCGTTAGGAAGGTTGTAGCACCGGCAATAAGCTCTGTCTTCACCTTCATTGTCTGTGGATTGAATCCAAGTGCTTTTTCAAGAAAACTCATATTGGTTATTTATGTTTAAGGAATTAATAATCGTTTGCCAGCCAGTCGTCCAATATCATACGGGCGATACTTAATTTTTCGGGGATGGTAGGCAGTGTCTCTTTGGTAAACCAAGCCCCTTTGCTCAATTCGTCTGCCTGTAATTTGATTTCGCCGGACACATAGTCGGCATTGAATCCTACCATGAGACCACTGGGATAGGGCCACGGTTGTGAGCCGAAATAGCGTAGATTGGTAATCGCAATGCCTGTCTCTTCCATCACTTCGCGATGTACAGCCTCTTCCAAGGTCTCGCCTGTTTCCACAAAACCAGCCACAAGACCGTAGAAATCGCTCTTGAAGTTTTTTGCATGAACCAGTAACACCTCGTTATCGCGATGTATCAATACTATGACGGCGGTTGCTAATTGCGGCCAAACTTCTTTCCCACACGATGTACAGCGCTTGCTGATGTCGGTGTGCATGTGCATTGGAGCACCGCAGACACCACAGAATTTCGTATTCTTGTCCCAATATAGCAGTTCATGACATTTGCCTGCCTTCAGGTAAAGTTCTGTACTCAATTTGTAATAGGATGCACGCAGTCCGCACATAGTGAGTCCCGAACGGTCTGTTACGGGTGTATCAATGCTGAAAGCCTTTGCTGGTATACCGTCTTCCGAGGGCGGAATATTCATGACGTGTGTCCAAGGTTTGAGGGCAACAGGTGGTTCTTCCCCACATGGAATAGAACAACTGCCGTCTTCCCGACACTCCAGTAGAATGTCTGACTTGCAAAATACAAACCAATAAGTCTTCATTATTTCATGTCTTTCGGATCTTGCGCGCGACTAAAGAGCAACATATTGTCGCGTTTGGCAGCCTCACGTGTCCATGTCTCAGGTATAAATTTCCAGTTGTTATTGGGCTTTGGGTCCATTACTTTTGCCTTTTCTATCTCCTTCATCAGGTAGTATCGCTGGTCTTTCTCGCTTCTCCAGATGATGCGACTCTCCAAGCTGTCGCGCGGAATTCCTGCACCTCGTGTGAGCAACTCGCCACCGCCGTTTCCCCGATAACTGTTGATAGCCACCTTATACCATTCGTTTTCCTTGAACGGACGGCCGTCGGCCATACTGATAATATGCACCTTTTGCCCGTCGGGTTTAGTCACATCCACCTCATAGATGATGCCGGCTGCACTGTCAAAGTTGAATGTGAAGTTCTTGAAGCCAAGTCGCTGTTGGTCGCCTTTGGTATCGGCCAGCAACAGCAGGTGGTCGTCCGGACTTTTCATCGTGTTCACCCACTGGTCGTAGCTCATTTCCAGGTGCTTGCGAATTTCCTCGCCTGTGAGTCGCATCACGTAGAGTTGATTCTCAAATTTATACAGGTTGAACATGTCGGATACATGCAATGTGCCGGCTTTGATGCTTGCATCGAAAGCTAGGGGAGCATTGAATGCAATATCGGCATCGGTAATCTGTAACTGCAAGTTGAGTATCAAATCGGTGAAGGCAGAACTTCCGAAGAAGCTGTCACGCGTATAAATGGTGTTCTTAAAACTGCCAATTTCGCGGTTCACAAAGCTGTTTACCTTTTCTATCTGACTCTTGAAATGTGCCATGTAAGCCTCGTCAATGGGCTGGTCGGTAACATCTACCAGTTTTCCTACGACCTTTTTGTCAATCACCTTGCCTTTTCTGTTGAGCGTAACCGTAATCTCTGCATCGGCCACAGTCATGGCGTTGTTGGCTGGATCGAGACATACCACAGGTTTGCCTGCAACATTCTGCACCGTTTCGTTGGAACGCGTGTGGTCGTGACCAAACAGCACAAGGTCGAAACCTGGTACTTCTCTGGCCACCCGATGAGACGCATTCTCCTCGTATTCATCTGTCTTGATACCATTGTCTTTTCCACTATGGAAAAGACCGATGATGATATCGGGATGCTCGGTATCCTGTACTGTCTTCACCCATTTCCTGGCCGAGACCACCATGTCTTCAAAGTACAGTCCCTCCCAAAGGCCTTTGGAGAGCCAACTGGGGATGGCCGGAGTCAGCATACCGATGATGGCAATCTTGACACCGTCTCTATTAAGTATGGTATAGGGCTTGATATAAGGTTTCTGGGTCTTCGTGTCTATGATGTTGCAACCCAGCATGGGACAGTCAATCTCTCGTATCCATTTGTCGTAGACAGCATGCCCGGTCTCGATGTCATGGTTTCCTACCGTCCCGGCATCATACTTCATGTAGTTGACAATGTCGGCGGCTACGTTTCGTTCTTCCGTGGCTATATAGTTATAGTAATAGCATGTGGGCTGTCCTTGCAGTATATCGCCGTTCTCCAGCAGCAGCACATTGCTGCCATAGTCCTTGCGCAGCGTGTTTACATAGCTGCTCACTCTGGCCATCGAACCTGCTTTCGGTTTGCGATTGATGAAGTCGTAAGGGAAGAAACTACCGTGTACGTCGCTTGTTTCAATCACTCTTATGTTGACAGTTTTATTTTTTCCCATAGCGTTTGTAGAAAGGCAGAGCGCCATGAGACATGCAAAGAAGATTCTTTTCATTTTGCTTTTTCATTTATGTGTGCAAAGATAATGTTTTTTTATGAATACGGCATGGTTTTTGCTCACTTCTTCATAAAGAATAAAAGAGCATAGAAATCATGGCATTTATAGATTATTACAAGATTCTGGGTGTCGACAAAAGTATCCCACAGAAGGATGTCAGAGCAGCCTACAGGAAGCGTGCAAAGCTGTTCCATCCCGATTTGCACCCTAATGACCCGAAAGCTAAGGCCAAGTTTCAAGCATTAAACGAGGCCTACGACGTGTTGAGCGACCCCGAAAAACGTCGCAAATACGACCAATATGGCGAAAAATGGCGCGAAGCCGATATGTTCGGTGGTGGTGGCAACCGTGGAAACTATCAGTGGTCTTCGGCCGATGGGGGTAATCCCTTTGAGGGGTTCGACTTCAACAATTTCGGTGGTGGAGGTTTCTCAAGTTTCTTCAAAGACCTCTTTGGCAGCGGACGTACGGCCAACGGTGGCCGCTCGGCACGCCAAGGGTCGGGCAGTGTGAACGCCGAAGTGAATATAGACCTTTACACCGCTTTGTTGGGCGGTGAGGTTATCGTACAGTTGAGCGATGGTACGAAAATCAAGTTGAAAATAAAACCAGAGACACAGAATGGTACGAAGGTGCGCTTACGAGGTAAAGGCGGGCGTCGTGCCGATGGCACATTCGGCGATTTGATAGTCACTTATCACGTCACATTGCCCACTGGATTGACCGAGCGCCAGAAGCAGTTGCTTCGCGAAATGCAACTGGGATAATGGGATGGGAATGCGGAATTGTTCGCATTCTCATCCTTTTTTGTATCTTTGTATTCGTATAAACAAATAAAGCGATGCAAGTAGTTTACGAAGACAATCATCTGATAATCGTCTCTAAGCGCAGCGGGGAGATAGTGCAGGGCGACAAGACGGGCGATACACCGCTCAGCGAGACGGTGAAAGCGTATATCAAGGAGAAGTATCGAAAGCCGGGAAACGTGTTCGTCGGTGTGATACACAGGCTCGACCGTCCCGTCTGGGGACTCGTGGTCTTTGCCAAGACGTCAAAGGGTCTCTCGCGAATGAGCGAGCTGTTCCGTACCGGCGACGTGCATAAGACTTACTGGGCCATTACGCGTAATGCGCCGGCACAGCCTGAAGGTACACTGACCCACTGGCTTGTGCGCAACGAAAAGCAGAACAAGAGCTACGCCTACGACCATGAAGTGCCACGCTCGAAGAAAGCTGTATTGAACTATAAGGTAATAGGCCGGTCGGACAACTATACGCTGATAGAAGTGGAACTGCTCACGGGTCGCCATCATCAGATACGTTGCCAGCTTGCAGCAATGGGCTGTCCCATCAAGGGCGACTTGAAATATGGGGCACAGCGCAGCAACCCTGATGGCAGTATCTCGCTGCTGTCGCATCAGGTGGAGTTTGTGCATCCTGTGTCAAAAGAACCGTTGCGTATCGTCGCTCCATTGCCCGAAGACCGCTTGTGGAGTGCCATTGCACCCCAAGGTGTATCACAAAAACCTAAAAACTCATCAACCTGAAAAAACTGCAAGGCCTCGGCAGCATTGCTGAACAGGCTTTGCAGCACTGCTGTTTGGCCTTTGCAGTATCGCTGCCGAGGCTCTGCACTGAATGGAGGGTGAGTTTTTGAGTTTCTGAGTTGATGAGTTAGAGCTTACAACGTTTTAGTTTTTGAGTTTCTGAGTTGGTGAATTTGTATTTATGATGAGAAACATTCGGGATTCGATAGTAGCCATCTTGTCTGTTGTTATCTGCACTATTATATATTGGTGCAGCATGGTTGTCAACCGTCTGAAGGACAGGCTGCTTCTCTTCTTCCTGCCCGATATTCCGTCGAAATGGTATAGTGAGGCTCTTTGGCAATATCGACTGGACCGACTGTTGGGTGTACACAGACCTTATCGTGATTATCTGGGAGAGACGGCAAACCGTAGGACGAGTGGCATGGAAGGGTGTCTGATACTGCTGTTGGTGGTGGCTGCGCTTGTATTCGTGGGTAGTGTCGCATATATGCTGATAGTGTGAATAGGATAGAAAGGGGCGTCTTATGCCCCTTATTCCTGTCCTTGTCTGCGTTTTTCCAAGGAAAAAACTTGTAATCCTAGAGAATAATATTTAACTTTACGGCAATATATTTCTATAACCTTTTATTATCATGGAAAACGAAAACACTCAGTATGAGAACTATTCTCACGGAGAAGAGAATGAATCTTGGTGGAATCGACGTAGTAGGTCGGGCTGTCTGGACACCGGCCTGAAGGTGGGTTGTGGTTTTGTTCTTGGAGTGGTAGTGACTTGCGTCGTGCTGACTGCCGGTTTCTTCGTGTTCAGTCCTCTTTTAGAATATGTCAAACAGGATGATGGGCAGCAGACAGAAAAAGTGATAAAAGACTATGAATGGTTTGAACTGTCTACGAAAAAAGGCGTCGTAAGGCTGCATACCTCTATGCCGAAGGATTCCGTGAAACTGCTGATGGGGCGTCCAAGTGCTACGTCTGTCAGTAATTCCGGGCGTTGGATGAGGGAAACTTGGGAGTATATGGGGCGCAATCAGTTCTCTGCAGAGTTTACTTTGGAATTTGAAGATGGCGAACTGCAATCGGTAAGTCAATATCGAGAATAACGAATGAAATGGCCGTGGTGCTGCATAGGTCGTTATAAAAAGCGGCTTTTTGAAAATTATCGCACTAAGAATTCGCCGTTTTTAGAAAAAAGTGGTTACTTTGTAGGCGTCTAAGGATGGGCAGCCTTTTGCCCGAAAACAGTATAAGATTTCTATGAAAAAGAAGCTGAAGTGGGTCGCTGTCATTATTTTGACGCCGATACTCTTGTTTGTCATACTCGCATTGTTGCTCTATTTTCCTCCCTTTCAGAATTGGGCGGTAGCTAGGGTGGCTGCTTACGCTTCTGAACAGACTGGCATGGAAATCTCGGTGGAGCATGTCAACCTGGAATTTCCGCTCGACCTGGGAGTTGAAGGAATCAAGGTGATTCGGCAGAATGACTCTCTGCCACAGCAGAAAGACACCGTGGCGGATATCCGCAAGGTGGTAGTCGATGTTCAGCTGTGGCCTTTGTTGAAGAAGCAAGTGCAGATAGACGAGCTTGCATTCAGCCAACTGAAAGTAAATACGACTGATTTTATTCATGAAGCAAGGGTAAAAGGTATTATCGGCGAACTCAATCTGAAAGCTCATGGCATAGACTTGAAGGCAGAATCTGTAAAGATAGAAGATGCCAACCTGAAAGATGCGAAAGTGAATATAGAGTTGAGCGATACCGTGCCACCAGATACTTCGCAGCAGAAAAACTTTTGGAAAATAGCGGTGAACAGACTCAATGTGGAGCGTACAGACGTGACGGTACACATGCCGGGCGACACTTTGCAAGTACAAGCCTACTTGGGTAAGGCTGTGGCTGAAGATGGCTATTTTGACTTGTACAAAGAGAGGTATCAGGTAAGGAAGTTTGATTGGTCTGACGGTCGGCTAAAATATGATAACAACTTCGAAATCTTTGGTAAAGGATTAGATTATAATCATCTGTTAATCAGTAATATATCGCTAGGATTGGATTCATTGGATTATTTTAGTCCGAAGCTTTCCTTGCATCTGCGAGCATGCCAGTTTGACGAGAGGAGTGGTTTGCAGGTGCAGCGATTGGCTGGGCGTGTGCAGATGGATTCCACGAGGCTGTATCTACCGTCAGTGATTCTTAGAACTTCGGAATCTTCGTTGAACGGCGATTTTGATATGGATTTGAATGCGTTTGCTGACCAGAATCCCGGAAAATTCAATGCTACGGTGCATGGAAGATTTGGCAAACAGGATCTCATGGTGTTCATGGGCGAAATGCCGTCAGGTTTCCGTCGGGCTTGGCCTAACTATCCTCTGTCTGTCGACGGTGTGGTAAGAGGTAACATGAAGCGCATTGCGTTGACGGGTGTGAACGTGAAGTTACCTTCTGCCTTTGATGTACGGGCCACTGGATATGTGTTGAATCCTACCGACGCCAAGCATCTGAAAGCTAGTCTGGATTTGAAAGCCGCGAGCTATCGGATGGATTTCCTGACCTCATTGTTGGACAAGGAATTGATGAAAACGGTTCGTGTGCCGGAGGGAATCACGTTCGATGGCCATGTGGATGTGAATGGGCAGACCTACGCATCGACTTTCGTGGCCGGCCAAGGAGGGGGCAGGCTGAGTGGAACAGCCCGTTTTGACGCTGCGCGAATGGCTTATGCGGCCCGTCTCACGGCCTCGCGGTTGCCCGTACAGAACTTTGTCCCGCACATGGGATTACATCCTTTTACGGGATTTGTGGATGTTTCGGGTGTCGGGACGGATATGTTGTCGCCTCGTACTCGCCTGACAGCCAAGGCTCGTATACAGAAATTCCGATATGGCAAGTACAATCTGGATAACATGACAGCCGATGCAACGGTGAGTCGTGGGCTTGCCCGTGCCGATATTGTGAGCCGGAACGACCTGTTGAAAGGCAATATACATGTGGATGCGAAGTTGAATAGCAGACATGTGGATGCCAAGGTGATGTGCAATCTGGGCAAAGCCGACTTCTATCATCTGCGTATTGCCGACAGTCCTTTGACTGCTTCGATGCGTGCCAACGTGGCTTTGCAGACGGATATGAAGCACTTCTATATGGTCAAAGGCACTATGCAGGATGTTGTGATAGACGACGGTAAGCATGTATATCGCCCCGGTGACTTGGATATAGACTTGTTGACACGTCGGGATACTACCCACGCGGTGCTTAATTGTGGAGATTTCCACCTGAGAATGAATGGAAGTGGAGGTTACGAACGATTGATGGCACAGGCTAACGGTTTCGTAGCTGAGGTGCAGTCTCAGCTTCGGAATAAGCAGATAGACCAAGTGAAGTTGTGGCAGAAGTTGCCCGATGCCAACCTGTATCTGGTAAGTGGTAAGGACAATTTCTTTGTAAACATGCTCAATCGCTATGGTTATCATTTTGCAAGTGCCAATATAGATATGCTGTCTTCGCCCGTAACGGGGCTTAACGGGCGCCTGCAAATCGACTCGTTGGTGGTCGATAGCATGCAGTTGGACACTATTCGGTTTAATATCTATTCTACTGATAATGCCTTTACATATCATGCTCAGGTGCGCAACAACGCTCAGAATCCGCAGTATGTGTTCAATGCCATTTTCGACGGAGGACTGCATGAACGGGGAGCTAACCTCAAGGCTAGGCTCTATGATGGAAAGGATAAACTGGGAGTAGCTATCGGATTGACGGCCGATATGGAGTCGAATGGTATCCAACTGCACATGGACGACCATCCGGTTTTGGGATATAAGCAGTTCTCGGTGAACGACAGTAACTTTGTATTTCTGGGTGATAACCGCAGGGTTAGAGCCGATTTGAAGTTGCGTTCTGCTGATGGGATGGGCGTACAGGTTTATTCTAATGATGATAATGCGGATGCGTTGCAGGATATTACTTTCAGTTTGAACCAGTTTGATTTAAAGAAAGTGCTGTCGGTAGTGCCTTATACACCTGATTTGGCAGGCGTCTTGAATGGGGATTACCACTTGATTCAGACGCAAGACGAGTTGTCGGTATCGTCGAATATGATGATAGATAACATGGTATATGAGAAGAGTCCGATGGGCAATGTGGGTGCAGAATTCGTCTATATGCCTAAAGCGAACGGCAGCCATTATGTGGATGGCATCCTCATGCACAATGGTAATGAGGTGGCAACAGTCAAGGGTACATATCTGTCAAAAGGTGATGGCTATCTGGATGCGACCCTTGGATTCGACCGTCTGCCCTTGTTGATGATGAATGGATTCATTCCTCAACAGCTGTTTGGTTTCAAGGGATATGCCGAAGGAAGTCTGGATATGAAGGGAAGTCTGAGCAAACCGGATATCAACGGCGAGTTGTATGTCGATTCGGCTTATCTGGTAAGTCAGCCGTATGGCGTGGAAATGCGGTTTGACAACGACCCAGTGACCATATCAGACAGTCGGTTGCTCTTTGAAAACTTCATGATGTACTCGCATAACGAGAGTCCGCTCATCATGTCGGGGTATCTGGATTTTGCCGATCTTAACAATATGTTGATGGACGTAAGGATGCGTGCAGACAATTTCCTATTGATAGATGCCAAGGAAAATTTGCGTTCTGAGACTTTCGGGAAGGCTTATGTAGACTTCTTCGGACGTATGAACGGGCGGGTAGAAAACTTGCAGATGCGAGGCAAATTGAATGTTTTAGGGGCTACGGATATGACTTATATCCTGCGTGATTCGGAACTGTCGACCGATACACAGTTAGATGAACTCGTGAAGTTTACCGACCTTCAAGACTCTATACAAGAAGTAGTGGAGCGTCCCAAGCCCGAAGGTTTCAACATGGCGTTGGCCATTAGTATTGACGAGGGTGCTCATATCGTGTGTGCATTGAATGCAGATAAGACCAATTACATCGACCTCATGGGTGGTGGAGACCTCCAGATGACGTATAATGAGGTGGACTTCGTGGGATTGAAAGGGCGTTATACGCTGAATAGCGGTGAAATGAAATACTCGTTGCCGATTATTCCTTTGAAGACGTTTAACATCCAAGATGGGAGCTATCTAAGTTTTACGGGCGACCCGATGAATCCGAATCTGCACATCACGGCGACTGAAAACGTGAAGGCTACGGTCAATGAATCGGGTAGTAACGGTAGGGTTGTGGACTTTACATGTGGTGTAAAACTGAGTAAGACGCTCAGTAAGCCGGGTGTGGAGTTTATCATTGATGCACCGAACGATATGGGGATAGCTGACGAACTGAATACAATGTCGACCGAAGGTAGGGGAAAAGTGGCTATTACGATGCTGGCTTCGGGTATGTATCTGACCGATGGTAACACCAGTTCGTTCTCGATGAACAGTGCATTAAGCTCGTTCTTGCAGACCGAAATCAACAAGATAACCGGTACGGCTATGCGCTCAATGGGGCTTGATATTGGTATGAGTGTGGATAATGCCACCACTTCGAGTGGTGCAATGCACACGGATTATAACTTCAGATTTGCCAAACGACTGTGGAACAACCGTCTGAAAATTATCGTAGGCGGTAAGGTTTCTACGGGTTCAGAACTGGAGCAGAATCGCAGCAATACTTTCTTTGATAATGTAGAAATGCAATATAGGCTTGACCAGAAGTCGAGTAAGTATCTCCGTCTGTTCTATAACAACAGTACCTATGATTGGTTGGAAGGAGTAATCGGGGAGTACGGCGTCGGTTTCAAATGGCGTCGGAAGCTTGATCACTTCAAAGATATTTTCCGATTTCATACGCCCAGGGAGGATGTCATACCAGCTTTGTCTGCCGATTCAGTAAAAATGAAGAAGAAAAAATGAGAAGTAATGCAAACAAGATAGTCTCACGGGTGTTGCTAGGAGTCATTGTCCTGTTAGCAACACAGTTGACCTCGTGTTCCTCTACAAGCGCAATACCCGATGGCGAGCAGCTTTATACGGGCTTAGAGAAGATACAATACACCAATTACGAGAAGAACTTACATGCCGAAACCACCCAACTGGAAATGGAATCGGCGTTGGCTGCCATTCCCAATGGCGCTCTCTTTGGCAGCAGCTACTATCGTACCCCATTCCCTATACGCCTCTGGATATGGAACGCTTTTTCACAATCAGAGTCTACTTTGGGCAAATGGATGACGAAAACATTTGGCACTCAGCCCAAGCTGATGAGCCAAGTGAATCCGGAGTTGCGCTCTTCTGTGGCCGAATCTCAGCTGAAGAAGTTCGGTTATTTCAATGGTAAGGTGTCTTATGACATTAAAACCGCACACAATCCTAAGAAAGCCAAGCTATCTTATACAGTCAATATGGGGCATTTATGGACTGTAGATACGTTGCAATATACTAATTTCCCCCAAGTAACAGACAGTCTAATACAGGCCGGAAGGACCGACGCGCTCATCAAGTCGGGCGACCCTTTCAGTGTTTCCATGCTGGATGGTGAGCGTCAACGCATCTCCCGACTGCTCCGCAATAATGGTTTCTATTATCAGCAAACCGGTTATAGCTCGTATTTGGCAGATACACTGAACACCAAAGGCAAGGTGGCACTCAAGCTACAGATGGCCGATAGCCTGGATGCCGATGTGCTTACGAAGTGGTATATAGGCAGGGTGACATTCAATCTTAAACGCAGTTTCCTCGACACTCTTTACAATTCGACGACCCGAAGAGCAATAACCATCAATTTCAATGGTCGTAAATCGCCAATACGAACGGGAGTTCTGCTGCGTGGTCTGCGCCTGCGTCCACGCCAGTTGTATAGTCTGGCCGACGAAGAAGAGACTTCCAAGTATCTACAGGGTACAGGCTTGTTTGCCAACAGCGATTTGGTTTTCATGAAGAGAAATGACGAACGACAGAGCGATACACTCGACCTGGCCGTGAATTGTGTTATGGAAAAGAAGTATGATTTCTATGTAGAAGCCAATGCTAAAGGCAAGACAACAGGCCGACTAGGTCCGGAATTGGTGCTGGGTCTTACGAAGTTGAATACTTTTCGAGGCGGAGAGAAGCTCGACATCAATATTCATGGCTCTTACGAATGGCAGACGGCGCATCGCTCTGAGGGAGCTGCTGCACAGATAAACTCGTATAATTATGGTGCAGATGTAGCTTTAGTGCTTCCCCGATTACTCACGCCTAGGAATCTGTTTGGCGCTCGTCGGGATTACACAAAATGGCGCAATCGCAGTCGCAGGCATTATTACTTTACCCCCACTACTACGCTCAAGGCTTCGTCGGACGTGCTGAACAGAGCTGAATATTATAAGCGTCACGTCGTTTCGGGTGAACTTACGTATGATTTCTGGACGAGTGCGCAGTCTCATCACAGCTTCAGTCCACTGATACTCTCGTATGAATACATGACCAGTACGACACAGGCGTTTGACAGTCTTTCGCGTACCAATGCTTATTTGCAGGTATCCATGCGCGACCAATTTGTCCCTAAGATGAGCTATACCTACCAATATACCAGTCCGTCTGCCTATCGCAACCCCATCACATGGTCGGCTACGGTAAGCGAGGCCGGCAATCTGATTTCGTTGGGGTATATGGCTGCTGGCAAGAAGTGGGGAGACAGGAACAAGAAGATGTTTAAGAATCCGTTTGCACAGTTCTTCAAACTGGAGACCGACTTTGTGAAGTTGTGGCAGCTTTCAGAATCTTCTTACATCGTGGGGCATGCCTCTGCCGGAGCTATATGGAGCTATGGCAATGCCACGGAAGCTCCTTACTACGAGCAGTTCTATGTAGGCGGTGCCAACAGTGTGCGTGCTTTCACGGTCCGGAGCATAGGTCCTGGCCGCTATAAACCGCAATCTTCCAAGTATTCTTATATCGAACAGACGGGTGACTTGAAGTTGCTGTTCAATCTGGAGTATCGTACAAGGCTGTTCGGAAGCCTCCACGGTGCAGTGTTCTTGGATGCCGGCAACGTGTGGACATTGCGAAACGATGTGTCGCGTCCTGAATCTCAGTTCAAGATAGATAGATTCTATCGCGATATGGCAGTGGGTACAGGCGTGGGCTTGCGCTATGATATGGGCATGTTTGTCATCCGTATCGACTGGGGCGTGGGACTGCACGTGCCTTATGAAACCGATAAGCGAGGTTTTTATAATGTTGCCAGCTTCCGCGATGCGCAGAGCCTCCACCTTGCAGTGGGTTATCCATTCTAGGAAAATAAGCTTATCGAAGATGTTCGGATTCTCATAATAATTGTTTACTTTTGCATAAAAGAAAATCTATATTTACCCAAATTCATAAAAATCAATAGTATGAAACCAACTTTGTTGCTTCTTGCTGCCGGAATGGGCAGTCGTTATGGTGGACTGAAACAGTTAGATGGATTAGGTCCTAATGGTGAGACTATCATGGATTATTCTATCTATGATGCCATGAAAGCCGGATTCGGGAAAATCGTTTTCGTTATCCGCAAGGACTTCGAACAGGATTTCCGCGAAAAGATATTATCTAAGTACGAGGGCCATATACCTGCCGACCTGTGCTATCAGGCACTCGACAGCCTGCCCGAAGGGTTCAGTGTACCCGAAGGTAGAGAGAAGCCTTGGGGTACGAACCATGCCGTGATGATGGCCAAAGGCGTCATCAACGAGCCTTTCTGCGTTATCAACTGCGACGATTTCTACAATCGCGACTCTTTCATGGTTATCGGTAAGTTCTTGGCCGACCTGCCTGAGGGAGCTAAGAATCAGTATGCAATGGTCGGTTTCCGCGTGGGTAACACGTTGAGCGACAATGGTACGGTGGCTCGTGGAGTCTGTGCCAAGAGCGAGGAAGGCAACCTGACCACCGTCGTAGAGCGTACCGAGGTGATGCGTGTAGACGGTAAGGTGTCTTATAAAGATGAAAACGGCGAGTGGGTTGCCATCGAAGACAACACACCTGTATCTATGAATATGTGGGGATTCACTCCCGATTACTTCGACCATAGCGATGCTTACTTCAAGGAGTTCCTGAGCGATCCTAAGAACACAGAAAACTTGAAGGCAGAATTCTTCATTCCATTGATGGTCAATAAGCTCGTGAACGAGGGTACTGCTACTGTAAAGGTACTCGATACTACGAGTAAATGGTTCGGCGTAACCTATGCTGCCGACCGTCAGGCAACTGTAGACCGCATTCAGAGTCTCGTTTCTGAAGGCCTATATCCCAACAAGTTGTTCTAAAGCAGATTTTCCTTGATTTACTGCCAAGGCTTAACAGCAATGCTGCCGAGCCTTGGCATTTTTGTTGCAAGGCCTTGGCAGAAATGTTGCCGAGCCTTTGCAGTTTTTTTATTTGGCGGGTACGGGATACAAGTAGGCGCGAAGATGAGTGGGAAGTAATGCTAATGAAGGGTCTACCCTGTACATCTTGTAGAGAATCTGTGGCTCTCCGGTTATGGCATTCTCTTTTTTTTATTACCTTTGCACC
This sequence comes from Prevotella mikamonis, assembly GCF_055381405.1. Taxonomy (NCBI): domain Bacteria; kingdom Pseudomonadati; phylum Bacteroidota; class Bacteroidia; order Bacteroidales; family Prevotellaceae; genus Prevotella; species Prevotella mikamonis. The sequence goes on along the minus strand of NZ_AP035785.1, from coordinate 1,154,027 downwards.
ACTATGCAAATGAACATTCTCAACGATGCTGAACTGGCCGTATTACGACAGGTTATCAGCGATTCTAATCATATAGTAGTGTGTTGTCATAAAGGACCTGATGGAGATGCCATCGGGTCGTCGTTGGCATGGGTAGAGTATCTGCGCCAGATGGGTAAGGAGGCTACGCTGGTTATTCCGGATGCCTTTCCCGATTTTCTGAAATGGCTGCCCGGTGTGGAGCGTATTGTGCGCCATGACCGCCATCCCGACCGGGTGGAAGCATTGTTCGGACAGGCCGACTTGGTGTTCTGTCTCGATTTCAACGTACCGGGACGAGTGGAAGACATGGAGCAGGTACTCGTTGCGTCGGCTGCTAAAAAGGTGATGATAGACCATCATCTGAATCCTGATATGGACACTGTGCTGACCGTTTCTCATCCCGATATGAGCAGCACATCGGAGATGATATTCCGTATTATCTGGCAGTTGGAGGGTTTTGAGCAGATGACCAAGAAGATGGCCGTACCCATCTATTGCGGTATGATGACAGATACGGGAGGCTTCACCTACAATTCTTCGCGGCCTGAAATCTATTTTATCATCGGTCAACTCTTGACCAAGGGATTCGATAAGGATAAGATTTATCGTCAGGTATTCAATAATTACAGTTCCTGGGCCATTCGTTTCCGTGGCTATTTGATGAGTCAGAAGCTCAATGTCTTTGAAGATTTGCATGCCTCGTATTTCTCTGTCACCAAGCAGGATATGCAGGACTTCCACTTCATCAAGGGCGATTTGGAGGGGCTGGTGAACGAACCGCTGCGTATCAAGGGACTGAAACTCTCTATCTCGCTGCGCGAGGACGACCGTCATGAGAATACGGTATTGGTGAGTACGCGCTCGGTCGACAACTTCCCTTGCAATCTGTTGGCAGCCGAATTCTTCAATGGCGGTGGCCACATGAATGCTGCGGGCGGCAAACTGCATTGTTCCATAGCCGAAGCTGAGCAGATAGCACGTCGTGCCATCGCTCATTATGAGAATTTTTTAAAAGGTTAAAAGTTTTATAAAACATATAAGGTCAATCATAATTAGTAATCTTTTTTGTACCTTTGTGCGATAACATACAACATAATGAAGAAATTTACATTCCTCTTTTTCGCCTTGGTTGGTGTCATTATCTTTGCTTCTTGCCGCGACCATGAGTCGTATGCAGATAAGAAGAAGAAAGAGCGTACAGCCATTTCTCAATTTATTGCAAAGCATAAAATCAATCTTATTACTGAGTCGGAATTCTTTAAAGATACGACGACCGATGTCAGCAAGAATGAATATGTACTGCTGGAAAGTTCCGGAATCTATTTGCAGATAGAGAGAAAGGGAACTGGTAGTCTGATTAGGCCGGGCGAGACGGCCAATGTGTTGTGTCGTTTTACGGAGACAAACTTGATGACCGACTCCGTTATCTTGAGTAATAATGTGCTTTTTTACTCTATGATACCGGATAGAATAACGGTTCGCAATACGAGCGGTACATACTCCGGCGTGTTCGATAGCGGCAATAGTGTGATGTATACTGCCTATGGTAGTACATCCGTACCTACCGGCTGGATGTCTGTATTCCCTTATATCAAGATTGGCAGGCAGACTAGAGATAATGAGGAAATAGCCAAGGTGAGGATTATCGTTCCCAGTGACAAGGGAACGCTTTCAGCCTCTCGCTCGGTTTATCCCAGTTTGTTTGAGTTGACATTCCAGCGCGACATCTAGTAAAGAAACATAGTTTAAACCCTAATCCCATGACATTAATAAAATCTATTTCAGGTATCCGTGGAACGATAGGTGGTTCTACGGGCGACACACTGAATCCACTTGACATTGTCAAGTTCACTTCAGCTTATGCAACTTTTATTCGTCGTAGCAAACAGTCTGACAGCAATACGATTGTGGTTGGACGCGATGCACGTATCTCTGGTGAGATGGTAAAGAACGTAGTATGCGGTACTCTGATGGGTATTGGCTACGATGTGCTTGACATTGGACTTGCAACGACCCCGACAACCGAGCTGGCTGTTCGTATGAGCGGTGCTGCCGGTGGACTTATCTTGACAGCCAGTCACAATCCACGTCACTGGAATGCGCTGAAATTGCTGAATCATGAAGGCGAATTCCTGACCAAGGACGATGGCAACGAAGTGCTTGCCTTGGCCGAGAAAGAGGACTTTGAGTATGCTGATGTAGACCATCTGGGTAAGTATACAGCCGACTCTTCTTTCAATCAGCGCCATATCGAAGCTGTATTGGCACTGAAGTTGGTGGATGTAGAAGCTATCAAGAAGGCTCATTTCAAGGTGGCTGTCGATACGGTCAACAGTGTCGGTGGCGTTATCCTGCCTCATCTGTTCGAGGCATTGGGCGTGGAATATACCATGTTGAATGGTGAACCCAATGGTGATTTCGCTCATAATCCAGAACCGTTGGAGAAAAATCTGGGCGGTATCATGACCGAAGTGGCCAAAGGAGGATATGATTTGGGTGTCGTAGTCGACCCCGATGTCGACCGATTGGTATTCATCTGCGAGGATGGAAAGATGTATGGCGAGGAATATACGCTGGTTTCTGTGGCCGATTATGTGCTTGAACATACGCCTGGTAATACCGTAAGCAACTTGAGTTCTACCCGTGCTTTGCGCGATGTTACGGAGAAATATGGTTGTGAATATGCTGCTGCTGCTGTGGGAGAGGTGAATGTTACAACCAAGATGAAGGCTGTGAATGCTGTCATTGGCGGCGAAGGCAATGGTGGAGTAATCTATCCTGAAAGCCACTATGGTCGTGATGCGCTCGTTGGTATAGCTCTTTTCTTGTCTTCATTGGCTCATAAGGGGTGCAAGGTGAGCGAGCTTCGCGCTACATATCCTAACTATTTTATCGCCAAGAATCGTATTGATTTGACGCCATCTACCGATGTCGACGCTATCTTGGAGAAGGTGAAGGATATGTTCAAAGACGAACAAGTGACTGATATTGACGGTGTGAAGATTGATTTCCCCGATAAGTGGGTTCACTTGCGTAAGAGCAATACCGAGCCGATTATCCGTGTGTACAGCGAAGCTGCAACCATGGAAGAGGCCGACGCTATCGGTAAGAAGCTGATGCAGGTGGTCTATGATATGCAGTAAAGGCAGATTTACCAAATGAGGTAAATCTGCTTGGCGAGCCAGATGAGGCCCCATATCATACCTATAATCATAAGAATAAGTACAATGAGGGTTAGAACAGAAAGGGCAGCCTTTCTGTTCACTTCGTTTATAATGGCTTTGTCGTCGTTGATAAAGCCATCTACGAGTTGCATGTTCTTGCTGTTGGCACGATGAAAGAAGTCTGCCACGTTGCCTATGTAGAAGGGTATCAGGCCCAATAGCACGTCGCGCAGGGTGTTGTTGAGTATGGCAAGTGTCAGTGGGATAGACCTTAGCTTGAACAAGCTGAAGTAGATATGGACAAGAGAGAACAGGGCTGCAATCGTATCTCCGATACCTCCGGGTACAAAACCTATGAAAGCATCCAGATAGTATTGGTCCAGATACTGTGTCATCTGCTTCATACGCCCGTATAAAGCCGTCTTCTTGAGATTGTCTTTCCTAGTTTGATTTGTCATTGTCAGAGATGATTCCTTCTTCTTTGATAAGCTCTTTGTAAGTTTCATCCAGAGTATTCAGCATCACGTTCATATTGGTCTCATTACCGCAGGCAGCCATGAACAGGTCGTTCAGTTCGGCTTGTCCTGCTTTGAGTTGGCTGTTGTTGATAAGCAGATTGATGTTGACTATGAGCAATCGAAGAATGGATGGTTGATGGAGTGACAGCTTTTTTGTTCCCGAAAGTTTCATTCCTGTGGTATAAGCTTTAAGGATTGTGCGTACCATCAGGTTGATAGCTAGTGGCTCATCGGCTACTGATAATTGGCTGCCATGTGTATATTGTTTCAGATATTCTGGCACATGATAGAATTTTCCGCGTAGAAGATAGTCGAAGTTCTGCTTGTATTCAGTGACCATAGCATCGTATAGTTTTTGAGTTTTGCAGGCAAATCGCAGATAATCAGGCATTGTCGGCTGTTTGTTCGCAAACTCTTTGATCAGTCGTTGTTGCGCGTCTTCCACGTCGCGGTAGTTCAATCGGATGAATACAGTGAACATAATCATGAAGAAAGCATCTGCTATCTGCTCGTAATGTTCTAGCATAGCCTGCTTGATATTGCGCAGATTGTATTTCTTATCGGTGTCTTCGGTGGGGTAGAGACTATCCATGATACCCATGGTAAAGGCCTCGAAGAAAGCTCTTGTCAATGCGGCTGTGGCCTGATAACAGTTGATGTACTTGCTATTCATCGTCTTCTTGTTTGGTATTCAAAGTTAGTTCTTTTCCTTCATAATAGCAAGTCGCAGCCTTGATATTTCTCATAAGTCCGCTATATTTGGCTCTCTTGACTGCACTTCCTTTGAAAAGTTTGCGGTAATCTTCCTCACTAAGATTCAGCCAGTCGGCTCGTTTCATAACCAGAAGTTCTGCTTTGGGCTGCAATTCGGGTGTGTCGTTGGGACGGGCGAAACGATTCCAAGGGCAGACTTGCTGACAACGGTCACACCCATAGATGGTTTTACCCATCTTGCTTGCATATTCCGGCGGTATATCATCGCGATTCTCAATGGTCTGGTAGCTTAGGCAAGCAAGTGAATTGAGTTCCCGTCCTTCCTGTAAAGCGCCTGTCGGACAGTGGTCTATACACTTGTGACAGTTTCCACATCGGTTTCTTGCCGGCTTATCATATTCCAGTTCGATGTCCAAGAACAGCTCGCCAAGAAAAAACATGCTGCCTGCATGAGGAATAATCAACTGATGATTCTTACCCGTCCATCCCAGTCCTGCCTGTGTAGCCCAATACCGTTCGAGTACGGGAGCGCTGTCACAGAACACTCGGTAGTTGTTAATTCCAATTTTATCTGCCAGTAGTTTGAGCTTGTTTTTGACGATGTCATGGTAGTCTTGTCCCAATGCGTAGGCTGCAAACCGGAACTCTCCTGCTCCAAAATCCTGTGCCGGAGCATAGTTCAGCGCCACACAAACGATGCTCTTCAGTCCATCCATGAGCAACCGAGGATCGAGTCGCTTGTCGGTATAGTTGTTCATATACGCCATGCCTGCATAGTTTTCGTCGGCCAACCAGCGCCTGACGTGCCGGGCAGTGTCGTCTTCTACGCTGCCAGCTTGTGCTATGCCGCAAGCAAAGAAGCCGAGGTTTTTGGCCTCGGCTTTTATTTTTTCGCTCAGTTCTTGTTTATTCAAAGATTTTAAACTCATATCCTTGCTGTTGCAACCATTCCAAAGCTCTCGGCAGTGCATACTTTAATTTATCAATACTCTTGAGAGAATCGTGGAAAGTTATGATAGAACCGTTGCGCGCATAACGCTTTACATTGTTCAATACGTCTTCGCCAGACAACCATTTGGAGTAGTCGCGAGTGACCAAGTCCCACATGATAATCTTGTAACCACGTTTCAACCACCAGTATTCGCTGGGTCTTAACCACCCGTGAGGAGGCCTGAACAGATGGGCGTGTATCAATTCATTGGCCTTATGAGTGTTGACAGCATAAGTAAATGTCCAATGTTTGAAAGCTCCAACATGATTGAAAGTGTGATTTCCAACCTGATGTCCATCCTCTAGTATCTGGTTGTAGAGGTCATGATGGCGTAATACATTCTCACCCACCATGAAGAAGGTTGCTTTCGCATTATACTTCTTCAAGGTTTCGAGAATGAATGGTGTGGATTCGGGAATAGGGCCGTCGTCGAACGTCAGATATACTGAATGTTCGTTAGGATCCATTCTCCAAATTGCACTTGGGTATAACCAGCGCAGCCATTTAGCAGGTTGTTCAATCAGCATGTGGCCTTAATCCCTGCTTGGTAAGACGCCGCCCTTTGCTTGGTAGCGTGCAAATACGGCCTTAAACGTCTTGTCCCATTTGCCAGCGAGTTTCTTATCGACCAGTGGAGCGGCGTCTGCCACTTGTTGCATAATCGTCATTTCGCGAATACAATCACTCATTGACTGTGCAAACCGGTCGGAACTGAGGCTCAGATACCATTCCATGTACTGATAGGAGTTCTTCCATACATCGTTCATGATGGTCGTGGCTTGTGCCTTTTTGCCCAAGAGAGCGTACGCGCGGGCTAAATCCAGACTGCCGCTCACATAATTATTAGGAATATTGTAAGCAGGAATCTCTTTCTCCACCTTTTGCAATACCTTCAAAGCCTTGGCATTTTGATGCTCTGCGATGAGGTGGGTAGCCAGCTCGGCATATAGTCTACGATGCGTATAACACATGCGCATGACGGTCTCATCGAGGTAAAGTCCGGGTTTAGAGAGTCCGCCGAACTTGTAACGGTTCATCAGGTTATTGTATACCTTCTCTGTATCATATCGCTTAGCACCTGGCTTATTGGTGGTGAACGGCGTGATACGGTTAGCCAAACCTTCCTGCACGAAGTTGTCACCGAGATTCATGTAGTTGTCTTCGCCCACGGTCAAAGCCACATAGATAGGACGTTTCCAGTCAGACTGTGCTATCATTTCGAGCATCATCAGGTCGCCCTTGTAAAGTGCATCCTTGTTGGCGAGCGAGATAATCATGCGATCTGGGATGGTATCTCCGGCCATCAGCATGCCACTTTTTCGCACGGCATCCTTATCTACCGTCACATATACGGTGTCGGTGGGGATGAAGTGCATGTCTCCGTCTTTTGCGCGCACCCAGTATTTCAGGATGTTCTTCAACTCGAACGGATTGTCACCGAATTGCTTCTTGGCAGCTTCCGGATTAGTCTTGTAGAACTCTAATATCTGCTGTTTGGCTTCTGGCTGGACAGGCACATACTCATTGGTTCCTGAGCAATAGTCGAGACGAGGCCAAGTGATAGGCACAGAAGGAGAGTCGTAAGCCGGACGTCTCATCTGGTCGATGTACCAATCGGTCTGCAGATAACTGAGGTTGCAGACACGTGCATCGGTGCGGACGCCCTCTACATCCTGATTATACCACAGCGGGAAAGTATCGTTGTCGCCGTTGGTGAATATAATCGGGTTGCCTTTATCCTGCAATGTCATCAGATAATTCTGTCCGAAGTCACGGCAAGTGTATCTTCCACTGCGGTCGTGGTCGTCCCATGTCTGACTTACCATCTGTATCGGAACGAGCAATGCCAGCAGTGAAACGACCGCAGCCACAGTTGTTCCGCTTACATGCAAATATTTCTTGATGAGGTCGTAGACAGCAGCGACGCCGATACCGCACCAGATAGCAAAGGCATAGAACGAACCGGCGTAGGCATAATCGCGCTCACGTGGTTGCATAGGTGTCTGGTTCAGGTAGATGACGATGGCCAGACCAGTCATGAAGAACAAGAAGAATACCACCCAGAACTGGCGTATTCCGCGCTGTCCACGCCATGCTTGCCAGAATAGTCCGAGCAATCCGAGCAACAGAGGAAGACAATAGAATACGTTGCGTCCCTTGTTGTTCTTCAGATCGTCGGGCAGTTTGCTCTGGTCGCCCAGTCGTGCATTGTCCACGAATGGGATGCCCGTAATCCAGTTGCCGTGTTCCAACTCGCCGTTACCTTGTATATCATTCTGCCTTCCGGCAAAGTTCCACATGAAGTAACGCCAATACATGAAGTTGCATTGGTAGGAGAGGAAGAAGCGTATATTCTCCAGTTGCGAAGGCATCTTTACCATCATAGCCTCGCCACAGCGGTCGTATGCAGTTTCGTAGCCGTCTACACCGCCCATCCAGTCTTCGTAGGCTTGGGTATGGGAAGCGTCGTACATGCGTGGGAACAGCATGTTCTGCGCATATTGGTATTTGGTCTTATGGCTTACGATGAAGTAAGAGTCTTTCTCGTCTTTGTTGGCTTTTTCCTTGCGGCTATAGATAGGTGCATCCTTTTTGGTAACGGGGCGGCACATATTGCCATCCTGTTTCAGCGCCACCTGCGACGTATAGGCCTGTCCGTAGACCAATGGACGGTCACCATACTGGTCGCGGCTCAGGTAGTTGCCCAGTGTGAAGATGTCTTCAGGAGAATTCTGGTCCATCGGAGGATTGGCCGATGAGCGGATGACGATAAGCGCATAGCTGGAGTAACCTATCATCAGCATCAGCATGCAGAGCAATGTCGTATTCTTGATGCGGGCCGATATGTAGCTCACCTTTGTCTTGCCTTCGGTCTTCTTCAGGTTGAGGGCAAACCACAACACTGCCAGCACGACAATGCCAATAACGGCTGCACTTACTCCGTTTCCGACGAAAGGAATACCGAGCATGGCCACAGAGAGTACGAAAGCCAGGTTCTGCCTCTTTTCGCTTTTGTCTGTATAGCTCTCGTAGATGGCCCAGATAACCGTAGCCACCAAGAGGATAATGTAGATGATTTCGCCTGTATTGAACGGGAAGCCGAGTACGTTGACAAACAGCAACTCGAACCATCCGCCCACGGTGATGATGCCCGGAACTACACCGTAAAGCACAGCTGCCACGATGACAAATGCTCCCAGGAGTGCCAGCAGCGAACCTTTCAGTTCGATATGGGGGAACTTGCGGTAGCAGTAGACCAGTACGATGGCCGGGATGCAGAGCAAGTTGAGCAGATGCACACCGATACTCAATCCGGTCATATAGGCTATGAGCACGAGCCAACGGTCGCTATGAGGTTCGTCGGCATGGTCTTCCCACTTCAGTATGAGCCAGAATACAATGGCAGTGAAGGCCGATGAATAGGCATATACTTCACCCTCTACGGCCGAGTACCAGAACGTGTCGCTGAATGTATAAATCAATGCGCCCACCAAGCCGGCACCCTCGATGATGACGAGTTTGGCCGTCGTCAGCTCGTCCCAGTCTTTCATGATGAGCTTACGGGTGAGGTGGGTGATGGTCCAGAAGAGGAACATGATGGTTGTGGCACTCAATAATGCACTCATCGTGTTCACCATTCGGGCCACTTGTGAAGGGTCGCTGACAAACTGACTGAACAGGTTTGCGGTGAGCATGAAGAATGGTGCTCCGGGTGGGTGTCCGATTTCGAGCTTATATGCAGTAGTGATAAACTCAGGACAGTCCCAGAAGCTGGCTGTCGGTTCAATTGTTGAACAATATACGACAGCTGCAATGAAGAATGCAAGCCATCCAAGTACATTGTCCACTAATTTGTACTGTCTCATAAAATGTATTGTGAATAATGATTGCAAAGATAGATTAAATAAGGCATATTGCAAAATATTGCTTGCCTTTTTAAACATTATTGTATGGCCTGGATGCTTACTTCTCATCTCGCATCTGTCACCCCCTGTAGATTGCAAAGGCTTAACAGTAATGCTGCAAGGGCCTGACAGCAACGCTGCAAAGCCCCAACAGCATTGCTGCCGGGGCTTTGCAGTAAATGAAGAGAAAATCTACTCGGTAATAGAACGGGAAAGATGGGCTGCCAAGTGTGGTTGGTAACCCGTTCAGAGTGATGGGGAGTGGGGGGATGCCCTATGGCCTGATAGAGAGAAAATGCTGTTCTATCTTGGTGATAGGGATGTCGGTATGCTCGTGGTAGTGCAAGGTGCGGTTCACGCATGCCACGTGTTTCGCGTTTTCTATGATTTCGGCGATGTCGTGACTTACTACGATGACGGCACAGTCTTCATTGAGACGGTGCAACATCTCATACATCTGTTCCTGGAAACGCTTGTCGATGTAGGTGTTGGGTTCGTCCAGTACCACGACTTCGGGATTGGAAACGACGGCTCTGGCCAGTAAGACACGTTGCAGCTGACCGCCACTGAGTTGGCCGATGTGACGCTTTTCGAGTCCTTTGAGTTCCAGTCGTTCGATGGCACGGCGCACTTGCTGATGCTGCTCAGTGGTATAGGGGCGCAGAAAATGTTTCTGCTTGCTGAGGCCGGACAGTATCACTTCGTAGACCGAGATGGGGAACTTCCTGTCTATCTCATTGTATTGTGGCAGGTAGCCCATGGAAAGCTCGTTTACAATCTTGTCTCCGCGACGGAAGATAATCTCTCCTGCCTGCGGTTTCATCAGGCCTAGTATGACGCGCATCAGTGTGGTCTTGCCACCGCCGTTCGGTCCGATGATGCCCAGGTAGTCGTGGTCGTAGACTTGCAGCGAAACGTCTTCCAGTGCCATGACAGCACCGTAGGCGGCCGAAACGTGCTTGAGTTCAATGATTGGTTGTGCCATGGCTTACTTCAACAGTTTTGCTACTTTTATCATTTCCTTGTCCCAGTGATAGCCGAGCGGATTGATAACGGCCCGTTCTGCTGCCACTCCGTCGCCGACGATGTCCAGATTCCGGTTGGCCATCTCTTTCTGCACAAAGATGACTTTCACCTGTTTCCGGTGGGCCAGCTGAATGACTTGTTGCAGTTGGGCGGCACTCGGTTCGTGTCCCTCTTCCTCCACGGGAATCTGAGTCAGCCCGTAGTCGCGGGCAAAATAGGTGAGAATAGGGTGGTAGATGAGGAAGGCATTCGATTTATCTTGGGTGATGTATCCTCTCACTTCGTTGTCTACCGCGTTGATACGGTCGAGCAGGCTCTCCAGATTCTGCCTGAAGTACAGACTGTCTCGCGAGTCTATTTCTTTCAGTTTGTTGAAAATGTTGACGGCAATGATACGGGCGTTGGCCGCACTCATCCATGTGTGTGGGTCGGCATAGCCGTTGATGGTCTTGACGGGGACTATACCGTCAGATGTATTAACCATAATGGTGTGCGGAGCGTTTGTCGTGAGCTTTTTCATCCATGTGCGCTCGAAACCGATATTGCCGATTTTGAAGAATAAATCACTCTTGGCGAGCTGCATCATCTGCTTGGGTGTAGGCTCGTAGGTTTCCGGGTTGCCCCCTTTGGGTACCATTGTTGTGATTTTGAACTTATCGCCTGCTATCTGTTCTGCGAAATAGCGGAGCGGTTCTATCGACACCATGATGGTGCGCTGATTGTCTGTCTTGCTGCCGGTGCATGCTGTCAGTGAGGTTACCGACAGGATGATGACGACGTATCTTAAAAATTTCCCAATAGTCATACTGATAGTTGAAATAAAAATATTGGCTCTCATAAGTCCTAGTGCGATGGTAATAGCGCTCCCAAGGAAAGGCATGAAGGCGAAGAATCCCATCCAAGCGCCTCGCCCACTCATGAATTTCGTGGCACGGTCCAGTTTCTCCTGACTGACATGGAGGTATTTCTCTATCCAGTCGAGACGGCCCAGTCGCCCGATGCTGTAATTGAATAGGCCACCCATCACATTGCCGATGGTGGCAGATAGTACCAACGGCCACGGATTCAGACCGGCAGCCAGCAGGCCCAGCATGACAGCTTCGCTGCTGAATGGTAGGAAACTGCCGGCCAGAAAGGCTGATAGGAGCATACCCCAGTTGCCCCAGTCTATTAGAAACTCAGTGATGGAAACCATAGATTGATGACTGTTATAACAAGCGCAGCTGCCAGCATGGCATGAAAAGCTATGTTGGTTATCCTGGTACGTGTGAGTGCCAGGAAATGCCCGATGAGTGGTGCTGTGGTGACAATGCAAATGCGCAGCAGCTCCGAATAGTGTTGGGGCTGAAGGAATATAAAGACAAATGCGGCTGCATCTATCACCACAAAGACTTCATAGAACATGCGGGTTCTGATTTTATCATTATAGCTGTGGCGGAAAAAGTGAATAGTTCCGGTGACGGCGAGAATGAGTAAGAAACCGCAAGTAAGCAGTTGGTTGGTTGTAAGTAGCTGGATTTGACCTACGGGCTGGAAGTGGGCAAGTTGTTGGAAATGCAACATCAATGCCACCGGATGCCCCGTCCATACATCATACCCGGCTAGAAACCAGTAAGGGACTGACAGGCCGAGCAGACTGGCGCAGAGGGTTTTCACGCTTCCGGCAAGGATGTTGGTGTAGAGTATCACCCAAAGGATAGGTACGAAATAGAGTATATGGACGAAAAAGATACTGGCAATGCCCCACATGGCAAAGGCATAGAATACCCAGCCTGTGGCCCTGTTGTCTTGGTATCCTCTGAATAGGAACAGTAGGAAGGCAATGATGCACAATTGCAGAATGCTGCCTTCCAGGGATGGAAGCAGAAAGGCTGCCATCGTACATAGGACGAGGAAGGAGCAGGAAACCATGCGACTATAGATGCGGATGAGTGCATAGGCATTGTTAAGTTGTACCATCATCAGGGCAGCCAATGCCAGACATGCTGTTTGTATCCACAACTGATGCTCCATCAACGCATAGACACACACGCCTAGAGCATAGATGCTCGTAATGGGGAGCGTGTATCTGCTAGTCGCAATTCGTCTCTGTAAACTCTTGTTTACCAATCTGCTATACCTTCCTACTTCTGTTTTAAATGAATGACTTTTCCTGGATTACAGGTCGTGACCGATGTCTGTTCTGAAATATTTATCCTTGTACATAATCTTCTGAGCACCTCGGAAACTTTTCTGCAAGGCTTCTTCCTTGTCCTTCCCATAACTGCTGACGGCTATGACACGACCGCCATTGGTAACGACTTTGCCATCTTTGAGGGCCGTTCCGGCGTGGAAGACAATGGACTCTTCCACTTCTTCAATGCCTGAAATGGGATAACCTTTGGCATATTGTTGCGGATAGCCACCGCTGACAAGCATGACACAGACGGCAGAACGGTCGTCGAACTCAATCTGATGTTGGTCAAGATTGCCCTCGGCAACGCCTTCAAATAGGTCGACGATGTCGCTCTTGAGGCGCAGCATGACGCTCTCGGTCTCCGGATCGCCCATGCGACAGTTGTATTCTATCACCATTGGCTCGCCTTCTACATTGATAAGGCCGAAGAATATGAAACCCTTGTAGTCGATACCTTCGGCAGCCAGGCCTTCGACGGTGGGACGGATGATGCGGTCTTCGACCTTTTTCATCCACTCCTTGTTGGCGAATGGAACGGGCGAAACACTGCCCATACCGCCTGTATTCAGGCCGGTGTCGTGTTCGCCGATGCGCTTATAGTCTTTGGCTTCGGGTAGTATCTTGTAGTTTTTGCCGTCTGTCAAGACGAAAACAGAACATTCGATACCGCTGAGAAACTCTTCTATGACTACGGAAGCACTGGCATCGCCGAACATTCCACCCAGCATATCGCGCAGTTCTTGCTGGGCTTCTTCGAGTGTGGGGAGTATCAAGACTCCCTTGCCGGCACAAAGTCCGTCGGCTTTGAGTACGTATGGTGCTTTCAGTGTTTCAAGAAACTTTACCCCTTCTTCTATGTTAGTACCGTTAAAGGTGCGATATTGCGCGGTCGGGATATTGTGTCGCATCATGAAACCCTTGGCAAAATCCTTGCTGCCTTCAAGTACTGCCCCTGCCTTGGAAGGACCGATAACGGGGATGTGAGCCGTCCGTGCATCTTGTTTCAGATTGTCATAGATGCCTTTTACCAATGGATCTTCTGGCCCAACGACTATCATGTGAATATCATTCTGCAACGAAAACTCTTTGATGGCATCGAAATCGTCGGCTTTGAGATTTACGTTTGTACCGCAGTTGGCCGTTCCGGCATTGCCCGGAGCAATATATAATTGGTCTACTTTGCTGCTTTGTGCAATCTTCCAAGCCAAGGCATGCTCGCGCCCTCCGCTTCCTAATAATAGTATATTCATCGTCGTTGTGTAGTTTAAAGGGTTATATAGATTCTTGCATCAATATGCTTGTTATTTGTTTGCGGGCAGATAGTCAAAGAAGTATTGGCTGATACGCTCGTGCAGATGTGTACTTTGATGTCCGCGCATGTTGTGTGGTTCACCTGGATACATAAAGTAATCGGGCTGAGTACCATCCAATATGCACTGGTGGATGAATGCCTTGGCGTGTTGTGGAACTACTACGGGGTCGTTCTCTCCAATGATTATCTGTAATTTCCCTTTGAGATTCTTAGCCTGTTTGATTAAGCTTGTCTTGGCATATCCTTCCGGATTGCTCTGTGGAGTGTCCATATAGCGCTCGCCATACATAACTTCGTACCATTTCCAGTCGATAACCGGACCACCGGCAACGCCCACCTTGAATACATCGGGATAGTTGGTCATGAGCGAAGTGGTCATAAATCCGCCGAAACTCCAGCCATGTATGCCTATCTTGTCGGCATCCACGTAAGGCAATGTCTTCAGATAGGCAATGCCTTGCATTTGGTCTTTCATCTCTTCTTGACCGAGCTGGCGGAATGTTGCCTGCTCGAAAGCTTTGCCGCGGTTTTCACTTCCGCGATTGTCGAGGATGAAAAGCAGGTATCCATTCTGTGCCATAAAGGTCTCCCAGCCACGACTTGCGTAGTTCCAGCGGGCATCAACGTTGTGCGCATGAGGTCCTCCGTAGACGTAGATGATGGTGGGATACTTCTTGTTTGGGTCAAAGTGGGTTGGTTTCACCATTCTGTAATAGAGGTCGGTCGTGCCGTCTGTGGCCTTCAGTGAGCCACAGCTGTATTCCGGAACTTCGTAGCCTTTCCACGGATTGGCTGCGGTGAAGTAGCGAATCTGCTTTCCGTTCTCTGTATTCGTGATGTCGATATTGCGTGGTACAGTAGGTTCGGAATAGTTATCAAGGACGTATTGTCCACTATTGCTGATACTTGCGTTGTGCCAGCCGGTCCCATTGTCCATCAAAGCCCGTTTCCCAGTCTCGATGTCTATCATCCATGTGTTCTTTTGGATGGGCTTACACTCGTTGCTTGAAATGATGACTGCACGGCGTTTGGTGTTGAATCCGAGTATATCCATCACCACCCAGTTTCCTTGGGTGATTTGCTTGAGCTGCGTACCGTCACTGCTGAACAGGTAGAGATGATTGTAGCCGTCCTTCTGACTTTGCATGATGAACTTCGAATGATCCCATGGTAAGAATACTATGGGGTTCTGAGGCTCCACGTATTTGTTGTCTGTCTCACGATAGAGTTCGGCGATTTTGTCACCGGTAGTGGCATTGTAGCTTACCAAGCGGCAATCGTTCTGGTCTCTATTGAGTTCGAACATGTAGATTATCTTGGAATCCGGACTCCACGATATGTTTGTGAAATAGCGGTCGGTAGGGTCGCCAGCTTTCAGATAGACGGTACGTCCGCTCTGCAAGTCGTACACGCCGACAGTTACTTTGTGCGAAGTCTCACCTGCCATAGGGTATCTTAGCGGAGCTGGAGTGGCCATGCGTGATTGCCCGTCTGTAGGTTTCCAATTATTTTCAGGAATGTCAACGAGAGGATATGCAGCCACCATGCTCTGATCCATGCGATAGAATGCCAATTTATTACCGTCGTTGCTCCAGTATGTTCCCTTTGATATACCGAACTCATCGCGGTGTACGCTCTGCCCATAGACAATGTCATTGCTGCCGTCATGGGTCAGTTGTATCGTGCGATTGCCCTGCTGTACATAGAGTTGATGGTCTTTTACATACGCTGTGGCCTTGCTGGTTGCATGCCAGTCAGCATGTTCCTGTCCACTAAAAGACTGCGCCCAGACTGTCGTTTTTTTCCGAAAATCATAGAGTACACGGCTTTTTGAGTTTCTCAATAAGACCACAGGCTTGTCGCTATAGGGAAACCCTGCATAGTACAGACTATGTATTTTCCCCAAGCTGTCGGCTACGGTTTTGTTTACGTCTGATAGGTTAAAGAGTATCTTTTCCTTACCATTCTTCACGTCTACGGTGCGACATGCGTCTGCATCGAGTCTCACCAACTGGTCGCCCCACCACGTCATATAACGGTTTTGGGCCACCATATTATAATAGTTCTTACCTCCGAAGTTCAAATCTTCAAGGCTAAAGTGTTTCAGTTGTGCTTGACTCGTGGTCGTCGCTGCCATAAATAGAATGGTAAGTAAGCTCTTAATCTTCATCGTTATCAATTCTTTTGCGCTTTTTGTCAAATCCAGTGTGGCGGTCGGCTTTGCCGAATCCACCCTTAAATTCCTTTTTCCCGAACGAAGGCTTGCGGTCGTTGGTGAAGCGTTTGCGTGGACGTGCGTCATCTTCATCGGCACGGCGAGGCTCACGACGCTCCAAAGAATGGAACTTGAAGGAACGAATATCGGCAGCTTCATTTTCTTCCTCTTCGTCCAGGCGTTTCTTGAATTCACGGTTTTTCTTGAAGCGATGCTTCTCTGCCATCTCAGCCTTCTCTTTGTCAGTCTTCACGATACCTCCTTCTGACCGGAATTCTCTCATCCTGCCATCGAACATAGCGTACTTGCGGAATTCGCATTCAAGGCTTCCATTGTATACCGGTATCTTGATAGAAGGTTTCAGGCCAATCTGGTCGAAACACTCTTCGCGATAGCTTAATACCCACGCCTCGTTGCCTGTAAACTGATGCTTGAGTCGCTCGCCAATCATCTTGTATGTGCCTAACAGGTTAGGTGTGGAGATGCGCTCGCCGTATGGAGGGTTCATCACCATGATAGCAGGATTCTCTGGCTTGGTGAAATTCTTGAAATCCTGCTGTTCTATGGTTACATTCTTGGTGAGTCCGGCAGCCCGAACATTCAGTCGTGCCGTGTTGACCGCCTTCATGTCTACGTCGTAACCATAAATGTGGTGTGTGAATTCACGCTCCTGTGAGTCGTCATTGTATATCTCATCGAACAATTGCTGGTCGAAGTCGGGCCATTTTTCGAAAGCATATTCCTTGCGGAATACACCCGGACTGATGTTGCGGGCAATCAAGGCAGCCTCGACTGCAATCGTTCCCGACCCGCACATCGGGTCGATAAGGTCGGTTTCGCCTTTCCATCCGGTCATCAATATCATGCCGGCTGCCAGTACTTCGTTAAGCGGTGCTTCTACCGACTCTTGGCGATAGCCGCGGCGGTGCAGGCTTTCTCCGCTGGAGTCGAGCGACAGTGTTGCCTTGTCTTCGGCCACATGGATATTCAGCCTGATATCCGGATTGCTCACACTGATGTTGGGGCGATTGCCGGTTTTCTCACGGAATTGGTCTACAATGGCGTCTTTCACCTTGTAAGTTACGAAACGTGAGTTTCTGAATTCTTCTGAATAGACTACGGAATCTACCGAGAAAGTCTTACCTTCTTCTATATAGTTGCTCCAGTCTATCTTCTTTACTTCCTCATACATGTCGTCAGCCGACTTTGCCTTGAAATGTGCAATAGGTTTCAAGATGCGAATAGCTGTGTGCAATTGGAAGTTCGCACGATACATCATTTCTTTGTCGCCGGTAAACGAAACCATACGCCGGCCAATCTGTACATTGTTTGCTCCCAGTTGGGTTAGCTCTTGTGCCAAGACTGTTTCCAGTCCCATAAAAGTCTTGGCAATGAGTTCAAATTCCATTGTTTAAATTGCTATGTTTAATTTTTCTTATATTTCTTCGTCTGCGGTTCCATGTCTTCTGTCACCCACACGTTTGCTCCGATGATACAACCGTCGCCGATTGTGATACGGCCCAAGACGGTGGCGTTGGCATAGACAATCACGTTGTCTTCGAGGATAGGGTGGCGTGGGATGCCCTTGATGGGATTCCCGTTCTCATCGAGTGGGAAACTCTTGGCACCTAGTGTCACACCCTGATAGATTTTCACGTTGTTTCCGATGATACAGGTAGCGCCGATAACCACACCCGTACCGTGGTCTATGGTAAAGTATTGACCGATAGTAGCTTCCGGATGAATGTCGATACCTGTCTCGGAATGCGCCATTTCGGTCATCATTCGGGGTATCAGTGGCACGTTCAACTTGTATAATTCGTGGGCCACGCGATAGTTTGTCAGTGCTTTTATCACCGGATAACAGGATATAATCTCTGCATAATTGTCGGCAGCAGGGTCTCCATTGAAGGCTGCAATGACGTCTGTGCTTAGCGTTTGCCTGATTTCCGGCAGCTTGGCTATCAGCTTCATGGTCAAATCCTCAGCAGTCTGGCGGAGCTTGTCCATCGCATGTTCATCCTCCTGCTTATCACAATCGGCGAAACATAGACCGGCCAAAATCTGGTCGGACAATAGTTTGTAAAGGCGTTCGACGTTAACCCCGATATGAAATTTAATGGTATTGGTGTTTACAGACGATTTCCCATAATAGCCGGGAAACAGAATTGCGCGTGCCAAATCTATAATTTCCTCAAGCACCTTGCCTGAGGGAATAGGGTCGCCGTCGCGATGTTGGTGAAACAAACCTTTCAGTGAGCGTGGCTCGGACAGCTCTTCTACTGTTTGTGCCAACACTCGCGTTAGATGTTCATGACTCATTCCGATATTGATGTATCAATAATTTGGGAACAAAGATAATCATTTTTGTACTTAAAAAGTGTATGATGAAGCTATTTTTTGCATGATGAAATCATGATTTTTATCAACTTTAAGCCAATATAAACATTTACTTGGCTCTATATATTTGCCGGAAGCGTCTGTCGGATTCTTATTTTTCTATATCTTTGCAGCATATAATCAACATTTGAAAAGATGAAGATGAATTTCCAACCTCTTTCGACTCCTGTACCCAATCGAAAGAGTGGACAGCGCGATGTATTGCAGCTGGCCACAGAACCATTGGATAAAGTGCGCATCGGTTTTGTGGGATTGGGCTATCGTGGGCAGTCGGCTGTCAATCGGTGGCAGCACATCGATGGAGTCGAAGTCGTGGCCTTGTGCGATACCGACATTGACTTTGTCAACCGGTGTGCCTCTACGGTGCGTCATGGGGATGTGAGTCTGTTTTCCGGACCGGATGGATATACCCGACTGTGTGCATTGCCCCATCTTGACATCGTATATATATGTACCGATTGGCAGAGCCATGCAGAGATAGCACTCTGTGCCATGGAGCATGGCAAGCATGTGGCCATAGAAGTGCCTGCGGCCTTGTCGCTGGCCGAAATCTGGCAATTAGTCGACAAGGCTGAGACTTCTCGGCGACATTGTATGATGCTGGAGAATTCCGTCTATGATTATTTTGAATCGGCGGTGTTGCAGCTGCACCGTTGCGGAGCATTTGGGAATATCGTGCATGTAGAAGGAGGCTATGCACATACGATGATCGACCAGTGGACTCCCTGGCGCATGGAATACAACCGTACGCACCGTGGCGATGTCTATCCCACTCACGGATTAGGACCGCTCTGTCAGTTGTTGGACATTCATCGTGCCGACCGTCTCGATTATTTGGTAGCGATGCAGAGCGATGCCTATACAGGCAATACTGCCTATCAGGACATCATGGGTAAACCGTGCGAGGATTTTTCGAATGGCGATGAGACGACGACGCTTATCCGGACACTGCGGGGGAAGACCATCACGCTTACGCATAATGTGATGAATCCCCGTCCTTATAGTCGGGGCTACAAGGTTGTCGGCACGCAAGGATATGCCTCGAAGTATCCTCAACCGCAGTTGCTGTTGGCAGCAGAGGGTCTTCGCAAGTTGCGATTGCCGCCTGAACAGGCCAATCAAGTGTTGGCGGACGATGCGGCGGAGGCTCTGCTGAGCGCGTATTATCCTACCTATTTCAGTGAGCAGCAAGCCTTGGCTCACGAGTTGGATCCACGTGGTGGCATGTCGTTTTTTATGGATTACCGGTTGGCCTATTGCCTACATCACGGTCTGCCACTGGATATGGATGTCTACGATATGGCCGAATGGTGCTGCGTAAGCGAGCTTTCGGCTCTCTCCATTGCGCATGGAGCTGCCCCGGTATGTGTTCCTGATTTCACGCGAGGAGCTGCGTCGGTGTAGTGTAATTTCTCTTTGGCAGCGATGTCTCGGGCCGTATGCCACACCATTTTTGCATCTATTGCTTTTCAATGTGCAGTAAGTCAAATTACTGCAAAGGCTTTGCAGTGTCGCTGCCTAGGCTTTGCAGCAGCTCTGTTCGGGCTTTGCAGCATTGCTGCCACGGCCTTGCAGTTTTTTAAGGCTGTGCAGTGCTGAGTACGTAATGGTTGTTTTCATCTTTTTATCTCGTCTTGCAACTTTCTTTTATGGGGGTGCGTCAAATATTCAGAATCACTCAAATACTCAGATAAAGATGAAGAAAATATTGTTATTGGCTTTGATAGTTGCCTTCGGGTTAGGCGCAGTGGGATGCCGCTCGTATAGTGGTAGCAGCTCGGAAGAGCAAATAGGTCGGCGGGTTCGGGTTCGTCCTTTCGAGCAGATAGAGACCCGTTTGTTGGGGACTGTGATTTATCAGCAGGCAGATACTTTCGGGCTGAAACTCGAAGGCGATAAGAAAATGGTAGACGGTGTGCAGGTGTCGTACGAAGGAAATCGTATCGTCTTGACCCAGAAGAATAACGTGAATCTCTTTTCTTTTGGCAGTCGTCGCAGTGGTAAACTTACTCTCTACATCTCGTCTCCCGACCTGATAGGAGCAGACTTGGTGGGGGCAGGCTCTTTCGAAGTGCGGGGGAAGCTCGATACCGATACGTTGCGATTGGTATTGCGGGGGGCCGGAGATATGAATATACCCTACGTTGTGTGCGATTATCTGAATGCCGAACTGCGCGGTGCAGGCGATATGACTTTCGGTCATGTAGAGACTGTCGGCAGCGATGTGCAGGTTCGGGGCGTAGGCGATATTGATATTCGTCTGAAAAATGCGGCCCGCGCCCGTTTCGGTGTACATGGTACAGGCGATATAGATGCCAACCTGGAGCGTTGCGGCATGGTGGATTGCGAGTTGGTAGGCGTGGGTGACATTACCCTGAAAGGTGGTGCCAGACAGCTGAAGCAGTCGCTTCGTGGTACTGGTGATATTGATGTGTCTGGTTTGCTGATAGGGAAATAGGGCATAATAAAGGAAAAATGGAATGTACGTTATGCGCACTTGTCTTGTAGGTGTGCATAACGTATGTCGTGAAAAACAAAAATGTGCTAAAAAGTTTTTGCCTTTTAGCGAATATGCGTAACTTTGTTGCTGTTTAATATATAGACAGTTTTAATGGATTATGCAATTATTGCAGCCGGCGAAGGTTCTCGTCTGGCCCAAGAGGGAGTAGAAGCGCCGAAGCCTCTAGTACGGATTCAGGATGAACATTTGATAGATAGGCTGATAAGAATCTTTATGGCTAATGATGCTGAAAGGATTTTTGTCATCTGTAACAGCAAAATGTCCGACGTAAGTCTGCATTTGGTCGATTTGCAGCGAGACGGCTTGAACGGGCGTCCGATACCCTTGAATTTTCTGGTAAAGTCTACACCGAGTTCGATGCACAGCTTCTTTGAACTGAGCCGGCATCTTGTCAACGACCCGTTTGTACTGACGACGGTAGATACTATTTTCCGTGAGGAGGAGTTTGCCGATTATATCCAAGCTTTCAAGAGGACGGTTGAGACCGGTGGTGATGGCTTGATGGGGGTGACAGACTATATTGATGACGAGAAACCGCTATATGTAGGCACGGACGAAGACATGAACGTCACGGGATTCTATGACGAGTCTTTCGAGGGGTGTCGATATATATCCGGGGGCATCTATGGGCTGACGGGGAGTGCCATTGATACACTTACCGACTGTATGGAGCGTGGAGAGAGCCGCATGCGTAACTTTCAGCGCGGACTGGTAAGGGATGGACGGAGACTGAAGGCGTTTGCCTTTTCCAAGGTAATGGATGTTGATCATGCGTCGGATATCGTAAAAGCGGAGGCGTTTTTGTCTAATCAATAACCGGAAAAAATTGGATATAAGGAAGTTACATATAGTAGGTGTTCGCCGAGACGACCGCTTTTCGCCTAATTCGGTAGAGAAAGACCGTCTGATACTGGAGGCTGTCGGTAGGCATCTGGATACAGAAATGGCCGTGATAGACGAGGCTATGCTCGATGAGGACGTTGAGGCCGATGTCATCTTCTCTATGGCCCGACTGCCCAAGACGCTGCAAGTACTCCACTCGTTGGAGGAGCGTGGTGTCCGAGTGTTTAATACGCCGGGGAGTGTAGAGAACTGTTCGCGTGCCCGACTCGAAAAGATGATGATGGTGGCAGGCATCCCTATGCCGGGGGCGGAAGGCAAGGCTGGTTACTGGTTGAAGCGTGGCGATGCGGCAGCACAGCAGAAAACCGACGTCGTGTATTGCAAGGATGAGGAAGCACTGGTTGCAGCCCAGGCTGAGATGGAGCGTCGCGGTATTACGAGTTGGGTGGTGAGTGCGCATGTGCCGGGCGACCTAATCAAATTCTATGGTGTCAAAGGCGGTTTTTTCAGGTATTACTATCCCGGAGACGATGGTATCAGCAAGTTTGGAGCAGAGGCAGTCAACGGACAGGCACAGCATTATCCGTTTGCTTTGGACGACTTGAAGGAGACTGTGGCAAAGGTGGCCGAGATTACCGGTGTGGCCGTCTATGGTGGTGATGCCATTGTCGATGCTGCCGGACATTATTATATTATAGACTTTAATGATTGGCCAAGTTTCTCTCGCTGTCGCGAAGAAGCAGCTGTAGAGATTGCGCGTTTGGCCGTCGACAACGATAGATAAAAGAAATGAAGAGTAGTTTTAGAGAGCTGTTGCAGGCTTCGTTTAAATCGCAAGATACGGAAGAGTGGTTGGATGTGCATTTTACTCGTCCTATTGGACTGGTGTTTGCACTCTTCTGGAATAAGTTGAATGTTCATCCCAATGCAATAACCATTCTCTCTATTTTTCTGGGAATTGGGGCTGGGTATATGTTTTATTTCACCGACCTGATGCACAATATCATGGGTGTACTACTGTTGATGTTTGCCAATTTCTGCGATTCGACCGATGGACAGATGGCTCGTCTTACTGGTAAGAAGACGCTGGTAGGCCGTGTATTGGACGGATTTTCCGGCGATGTGTGGTTTGCCTGCATCTATATAGCAATCAGCCTGCGTCTCATGAACGAGAACATGCCTTACACAGATGTCAAGTGGGGAATATGGATTTGGTTGCTTAACATCGTGGCCGGGCTGGTATGCCACTCTCCACAAAGTTCTTTGAGCGACTATTATCGGCAAATACACCTGTTCTTCCTGAAAGGGAAGAGTGGCAGCGAACTCGATAATTATGCGAGTCAGCGTGTCGTCTACGAGCAGATGAAGAAAGAAGGAAATCTCTTGGGGCGTATTTTCTACTATAACTATGCCAACTATTGCAAGAGTCAGGAACACCGTACGCCGAAGTTCCAGACGTTTTTCAAGCGTTGGCAAGAGCAACCCAGCGAAGATGTGAGACAGGAATTTCTTGTCGGGAGTCGTCCGCTGATGGCTTATACCAATATTCTGACCTTCAACACGCGTGCCATCGTCATCTATATTACGTGTCTGCTGAACTGTCCATGGGTCTATCCCTTGTTTGAATTGTCGGTAATGACTTGCCTTTATATATATATGCACAGTCGCCATGAGAGCCTCTGTGAGCGATTGACCGGTAAACTGGCTCAGTGAATGTTGAACGATTTAAAGTGAGAAGAGATGATGGACGGGGTAAAGGGATATATATTCGATTACGGTGGAACGCTTGATACGGCTGGTTGCCATTGGGGAAAAGTGCTGTGGTATGCCTATCAGCGACAGCAAGTTCCGGTGACTGAGCAGCAGTTTCGGGATGCCTATGTGTATGGAGAGCGTACATTGGGCAATAGTCCCATCATCAAACCAGACTTCACCTTCTACCGTACACTTGATGTCAAGATTCGCCTGGAGATGGAATGGTTGTGCGAACATGGGGCTTGGAATGCCAATCTGGAAGAATTTAATCAAGCCCATGACGCGGTCCTTGAAGATGTCTACGCATTTGTAAAGAAGAATACCGCACACAGTCGCGAGGTTTTGACGCGCTTGGCACAGGATTATCCGATGGTATTGGTGAGCAATTTCTATGGCAACGTAGAAGTTGTATTGCATGAATTTGAGTTTGATAAGTTTTTCAAGAGCGTCGTTGAGAGTGCCGTGGTGGGAATCAGGAAGCCCGATGCACGCATCTTTAAGATAGGAGTAGAACGATTGGGACTGGATGCCGAAGACGTAGTTGTAGTAGGTGACAGTTTCTACAAAGATATAGAACCGGCACGGAAAATAGGTTGTAAGACCGTGTGGTTTAAGGGAGAGGGGTGGACCGACAAGCTGTATGACGAGTCGTTGCCCAATCAGGTGATTACTGATTTGAACCAATTATGAAAAGATTATTCAGGATATACATATTGATTATGGGGCTGTTGCTTGTCTCTTCGGGACTCAGGGCACAGATAACGGGTACTGTTACCGATGCAGCGACAGGCGATACTTTGTTTTATCCCAGTGCATCTTACAAGGGACACCATATCGCAGTGAGCGGTAATGCGTCGGGACTATACAGCATTGAGCGCCGCGAAGGGTGGGTGCTGACCATCAGTGCTGTCGGTTATCAGCCGCGTACGTTTATGATTAAGGCAAACACTCCGTCAGTCTTGAATGTGAAACTGCGCGAAGATGCGAAAACACTGACCGAAGTTGTGGTGAAAAGCAGTCGTGGTAAATATTCCCGAAAGAACAATCCTGCGGTGGAATTGATGAAGCGTGTGA
The DNA here is from genome assembly GCF_055381405.1 of Prevotella mikamonis. Classification (NCBI taxonomy): domain Bacteria; kingdom Pseudomonadati; phylum Bacteroidota; class Bacteroidia; order Bacteroidales; family Prevotellaceae; genus Prevotella; species Prevotella mikamonis. The sequence continues at coordinate 1,129,392 of NZ_AP035785.1, read as the reverse complement.
TTGCTGCCAAAAAGAAGACAGACCTGGATAATCACCCGTATTATCAGTACAATAAGTATCAGAAAATTACGCTGGCCGTCAATGATATCAGGCCATCTGATATAGACAGCGGCTTCTTTGCGAAGAAACAGTGGCTTATCGACCAGATAGAGACGAGTCCATATACTAATAAACTGATTCTTCCGGTGTCGGTCGATGAGACCGTTTCACAGCATATCTATCGTAAAGACCCTAAATCGGAGAAGGATATTATCACCGGACAGAACACCAACGGTATCAATCAGCTCATACAGACCGGCGACATTTTAAACACAGCCATGAAGGATGTGTTTACCGATGTCGACTTGTACGACGACCAGATAAGGCTTTTGCAGTATCCCTTTACGAGTCCCATAGGCAAGAATGCCATCTCGTTCTATCGGTATTATATAGAAGATACGGTCTATGTAGACCATGATTTGTGCTATCATCTGCAATTCTTGCCTAACAATCAGCAGGACTTTGGATTCCGTGGTGAACTGTATGTGTTGGCCGATTCTACCTTGCATGTGAAGCGATGCGAACTCACTATCCCGAAAAGAAGCGATGTAAACTTCGTCGATAACCTGCATGTGACGCAGGAATTCAAGAAGCTGGAGAATGGTGAGTGGGTGCTGAGTGTAGACGATATGTTCGTGGAGATGAAGTTGGCCAGCTTCTTATCCAAGTTCCTGGTGGTGCGAACCACTCGTCTGAGCGATTATGCGTTCGATGAATTGCCCAAACAATTATTCAAAGGCAAGGCAAAGGAGCGACGCGAAGCCAACGCTATGATGCGCGACGAAGCTTTTTGGAATCGCTACAGAGGGGTGGAATTGACGAAGAGCGAAAGCTCCATGAATGCGTTTATCCATCGGATAGAGCAAATCAAAGGCTTTAAATACGTCATCTTCGGAGTGAAGGCTTTCATCGAGAACTTCGTCGAAACAGGAGATTTGAACCATCCGAGTAAGGTAGATATCGGTCCTATCAATACCATGCTGACCAAGAACTTTATAGACGGTTTGCGCACTCGTGTGAGCGCACAGACCACGGCTAATCTCAATAAGCATTGGTTTGCATCGGGATATCTGGCTCGTGGATGGCGCAGCGAGAAGACCTATTATGAAGGAAACCTGACGTATTCGTTCAATAAGAAAGACTATCTGCCTCGCGAATTTCCAAGGCGCACTCTCACGCTTACCTCGGCTTATGACGTGATGTCGCCTTCAGACCGTTTCATGAAAACTGATAAGGATAATGTGTTTACGGCATTCAAATGGGCCAAGGTAGACAAGATGATGTTCTATAATCGTCAGCAGTTGAAGTTTGAGTACGAAGAAGAGTGGGGATTGAAGACTACCGTAGCATTTAAAACCGAAGCCAATGAGGCGGCCGGCCGCCTGTTCTTCGAGCCACTCAGCACTATAACAGCTACCAATCCCTTTATGTTGTCCACTCTTTCTGCATTGGATGACAGTGAGGTGGGGCGCTATTTGCATAACGGCAAGATACGTACGACCGAGCTGAGCGTGCAGTTCAACTTAGCTCCGGGGCGTACCTATATCAACACCAAGCAGCGCCGAGTGCCCATTAATCTAGATGCACCGGTGTTTACACTCGGCCATACGATGGGTATCAAGGGACTGCTGGGAGGCCAGTACAATTACAACTTGACCGAGGCAGGCATCTACAAGCGTTTCTGGATGGGTTCTTGGGGCAAGATAGACATGTATCTGAAGGCAGGGGCGCAATGGAACAAAGTGCCTTATCCGTTGCTCATCATGCCCGCAGCCAACTTGAGTTACATCGTGCAGAACGAGACTTTCAACATGATTAATAACATGGAGTTCCTGAACGACCGCTATGCCAGTTTCGATGCCAGTTGGGATTTGAATGGAAAGATATTCAACCGCATTCCGCTGTTGAAGAAGTTGAAGTGGAGAGAATATATCGGCGTGAAGACGTTGTGGGGAAAATTGACCGACAAGAATAATCCTCTGCTCGATCGGAATGCCGGCGACGGGATTTTGATGGCCTTCCCCGAAGGCACTTATGTGATGGATTCGAAGCGGCCGTATGTGGAATTGATAGCCGGTGTACACAATATATTCAAGATTCTGCATGTGGAGTTTGTCCATCGTATGAACTATAACCATCTGCCGACAGCGAAGAAAAACGGAGTGAGATTTATGTTGCGCATGACATTCTAACATTATATCCAGAAGCAAGTAAGTATGAGAATATTCCTCGCAGACAAGCAAGACATTACGCGGGCAGGCCTCATGTACCTGATAGAGCAAATGCCCGATACCGATTATAAGTATGTCATGGATAAGGGCGAACTGCTGTTAAACCTGCGTGAATATCCTGACAGTATCGTCATACTCGACTATACGCTGTTCGACATGAACGACGGTGAGGAACTGGTCATTCTCAGTCAGCGTTTCCGAAAGGTGCACTGGATACTCTTCAGTGAAGACTTGAGTCTGGATTTTGTGCGTGTACTCATCGCCAGCGGACCGGAGTTCAGCATCGTCATGAAAGAGTCTCCGATGTCTGAAATCAAGGCTTCGATAGCCTATGCAACCCGTAAGCAGCGTTTCATCAGCCAGCGTATGGCCGAAATGTTGCTGACGCCTGTTCCGCAGAAGGTGGAGAGAGCAAACCTGACGAAGACAGAGACCGAAGTGTTGAAGGACATAGCGTTGGGGATGACGACCAAGGAGATTGCCGAAAAACGTTTTTCGAGCTTCCATACTGTTAATACCCACCGAAAGAATATATTCAGAAAGTTGAATGTGAATAATGTTCACGAAGCCACTAAATATGCACTTCGGGCGGGCTTGATAGACTCCGCTGAGTACTATATATAGTATGTCAATTTTCTGCAGGGGCTTGGCAGCATTGCTGTTTGGCTTCGGCAGTATTACAGCAAAGGCCTTGCAGCATCGCTGCAAGGCCTTTGCAATAAATAGAGGTGGATTCCCAGGAATCCCAATATTATTCCTTAGAACTGGTTACAACGCTCGAAGAAGTTGATGGCTTCGAGTTCTTTGCGCATGGCAACCTCTTCTTCGGCTGTCATATTGCGGAAAGGTTTGCGGTTAGGACCGAGGTCAAAGCCCATCAATTTCATGATGCGTTTGCCACCGACAATGTTGCCGCGATAGTGGCAGATAACGTTGATAACCTCCTGAGCGAAGTTCTGATGTTCGCGGGCAGCTTCGATATCGCCGTTCTGCCAAGCATCGATGATGGCTGTCAGTTCGCGTCCGTTGTAGTTGGTCGTACCACCGATACCGCCTTGCGCACCACCTTGAGCCAATGATGGCAGGATGGTCTCGTCCTGTCCGTGCAACATATCAAACTTTCCATCCTTGTATAGGCGGCACTGATTGTACTCATACAGACTCTCAAAGGTATACTTGATACCAGCAAAGTTGGGAATACGACCGTCGACAGCCTTCAATAAGTCTAGCATGGGGAGGAAAGCTCCGTTGAAAGCAGGAATGTGATAGTAGTAGAAGGGCAGTTCAGGTGCAGCGGCAGCTATCTCCTCGCAGTATTCTACAAGCTCCTCGATGCGTCCGATTTTCGGGAAAGGAGGTGCCATTGAGCCGATACCGAAAGCACCAATCTGCTGTGCGTGGGCAGCTAGTTCGCGACTGTCTCTCAGGCAGCAGCTTCCTACATGGACAATCACCTTGAACCCTTCGGGAGCTTCGGCAATCCATTTCTCTGCCAACTGTTTACGCTCTTCGGTGGTCAGCATGTAGCCTTCGCCGGACGAACCGTTGATGAATACTCCTTTCAACCCATTCTTCTGGAGCATACGGGCGTATGCACCGATGGGTTCTAAGTTTACATCGCCATTCTCGTAAAACGGAGTAAATGGTGCGTCAATTAATCCAATAATCTTTTCCATATTCATAATTATATGTATGTTGTTATGTTTGAATCCGATTTATTCTAAATTATCAGCCTTTGGTTTAAGGAAGATGAGCTGTAAGAGCAGGGCAGCCAGCATGACCAGACTGAGCCAGGCAAAGCCTTCGCCAAGCATTCCGCCGTCTTTCCATTTGCCTAATACCTGTGTCACGGCAGCTCCGGCAAACACGCCGGTCATATTCATCAGACCGTAGGCTGTACCGCGATAGCGAGCTGATACGAACTGACAGAGTATAGGCATGTTGTTGGCATCGAACATACCAAAACCGATACCGAAGAGACAGCCAGCTCCGACGATGGCTATCAGGCTATGTCCGTAGCCTAAGAGCAGGAGCGATGGGATGGTCAGACCGAGTCCGATGGCGCTGGTATAGATACGACCGCGCAGGCAGCGTTGTACCCAACGGTCTGATAGGATGCCGCCCAGAATCACACCTAAGAATGAAGAGGCTGCTATGGTGATGGTAGATATAGGACCGGCTTGCTCCATTGATATGCCCAGGTTGGTGGCAAAAAGTGTTGGCAGCCAGTTCTTGGTGGCCCATCCCGGAAGACTTGGAGCTGCAAAGAAGAAGAGTATAATCCAGAAAGTCCATGTAGAGAGAACGATTCCTAATCCACTGAATACAGATGACAGGCCACGCTTCTGTCCTTCTGCGGTTGTAGCTTTGGCATGTTCGGGTTTGTCATGGAGCAACAGTAGCAGCACGACTGCATAGGCAATACCTATCAAGCCAAAGCTATGGAAAGCTGTATGCCATGTAAACAGTGAAGCTACGGCAGCACCAAAACCGCCGATAGCCTGCCCCACATAGAGACCCGTCATGTGGATTCCGATGGCCAATGAGCGTGTCTTGCCATCGTGCCAGTCGGCAATCAGCGATAGAGCAGAGGGTATATAGAGCGCTTCGCTCACACCCATGATGCCACGCAGCCAGTAGAGTGTATGGAAATCGTTGGCATATCCCATGAGGAATGTTACGGAAGACCATACGAACAGACTGCCCACGATGAGCCATTTGCGACTTACGCGGTCGGCAACGATGCCGGAGAATGGACTGGCAAGGCCATAAACCCAAAGAAATGCTGCCATCAGAGCGCCGAATGCTTCAGCACTATTGAGTTCGTGAATATCTAGAGACATGGCTTCCTGCATGGTGGAAAGCATCTGTCGGTCCATGTAGTTGAGTAAGGCTACAATCCATAAGAGGGCTACGACCAGCCAGGGATAATATTTCTTGTTTGTCATGTTTTGGGATTTTATCAGACTGATTAGACGAATAGAGCTTATTGGTTTTTATTTTAATGTAATCTTGTAGATGCCTGTCGAGCGGATGCCGGGCTTGAGTTCTCCGCCAATCTCATAGAGATGAGTGCTGTCGGTGAACAATGCTGCACCAGCACGAGCTGTAGCTTCGCTCTCTCCGAGAGTCTTCCATTGACCATCTTTGAACTGCATGACGAGTCGATTGAAGCGATACCATTCGACGGGGTGGGTCATGTAGCCCGGTTGCGGATGGTTTACGGCACTGAGGAACACGTCTTTGTTGACGCCACCCATGGCGACGATACTGCCATCAGCCAGTGTTGTAGCGCATCCACCGCCAAGGAATACGCTTTCTCCTGCTGCGTCTGTGGGAGCGGGGAGCGGCGACCATGTGGCAGAACAGAAGTTGAATTGCCAGCCTTCTAATCCTAGTTGAGCGTCTTGGGCTTCCGTTCTTGGAGAAGAACCTCCCCATAGGCAAAAGCTGTTTCCGTGAGATGCACAGACTGGTTGTACGCGGGCAATACCGGGGAAGTCGGGCAGTTGTTGCCAACCTTTATCGAGTGCAGACAGTTCCAGCATCAATACGCGATTAGAGGCATGGCCGTTCCAGTTGCCACCCAGCACGATAAGACTGTCACCTACGGCACATCCGGCATGGTTGTCCAGTTTGGCAGGGAGTGGGGGAAGGCTTGTGACGGTGGCTTTACCGTTTTTGAAGGTGATAGCTGAGACTGAACAGAGACTCGATTCCGTGTTGTTGCCACCGATGCAATAGAGGGTATCCCCCTTTACAATACTCATACCGTAGGCTATCGACGTCGGAAGTTCTCCCACCTTTGTCCATTCCTTGATATCTAGACCTTCAACGGGAGTGGCGTAAATACCTTTGTAATAACGTTTTTCTCCTTTCTCGGCAGCCGGGCGTTCGGGGAAATTACATCCTCCAGCCATGACCAAATGGCCTTGGATGAGTCCGGCAAAGCATGCCGAGACACCTTTTTCTATACCTGTTTCTGCTGTTGGGAAACCTTTTAATTGTTGAATATTCATGTGTCTAATATGTTGTTGACTTGCTTTGCACATAGATGTGAAGCAAGCTGTTAGTAATAATAAGATAATCCTTAAGGCCATGCTTCGTAGAAATCTTCAGTTTGGGTGATTTTGGCAAAGTCGTGTAGGAATTCGGCATAGCTCTCACATACAGCCTTGGCAAATTTTTCTCCCTTTTCCGGGGTAGACATGTGAGGGTCGCCGATGCCTGTGTCATGCGACACCATATCCCACTGACGGGGCATCCAGACTTTGCCAGACTTCATTGTTTTGATGGCATAGCCACGGCTATCGCCACTTCCAGCCTCTTCTAGCCGGACGAGTTCGGGGTGGTAGTGCATCATGACAGAGGTTTCGACCTCATCAGCATGGTCTCCGGGCGAGGTAAAGTAGTCTTTGGGATTGATGTGGTTGAACCAGTTGCTGGTTGTTATGAAGAAGTCGGGATAGTCTACCGACAGGTCGCGAATCATATTCTTGAAACTATTGCCACCATGCCCGTTGACAATAAAGAGTTTGCGGAATCCTTGATGATGCAACGAACTTACGATGTCGGTAAGGATGGCTTTCTGTGTTTCATAACGTCCGTGGATGCAGAAGGGGAGTTCGCGCTGGCCCGGATTCTGCGAACCAAGGGTGACAGGAGGTAATACCATGCACCTCACATTATATTTCTTCAAGGCCAAAGTGCCCGAATCAACAGCAATGGCATGTGAGAGGATGCAGTCTGTCATATAGGGTAAATGCAGGTTGTGAGGTTCTGTTGCTCCCCAAGGCAGTAATACTACTTCGTAATTTAGCTCTCGTGCAATGCCGTAAGTGGATACCGTAAGGTCTGTTTCTCTCATCATAAGATTTTGAATATCAATAGTTTGATGGAGGTAGTCAATAATTTTCTACCGCCTAAAACGAACATAGGAGGATTGAAGTCCTCCTATGTTGCGAAATAATTACTTCTTAGCTTTTTTGTCTACTTTTTCCCAATATTTCTTGCCTTGAGCTTTCAACTTGGCAGTGAAAGCCTTGGCTTCTGCTGCTGCCAGAGCCTCTTGCTCAGGAGTAGCAAATGCGTGGGTGTATCCCTTGACGTCGTAAGCGTGTCCACGAGTGAAGTCAGGCACTTCTACAGGGATGTTGCCATTGTCCATAGAGATAGCTCCAAGCTCTGCAAGGCAGCACCATTCGCCTAGATCGTAAACGTCCATGTCGAGTGGAAGACCATTCTGCAAGCAGTAAACCAGACGGCTGTCCATAATAAAGTCCATACCGCCGTGTCCACCGACTTCCTTAGCTTCTTCGCCATACTTCTTGACGATGGGGCTGATATACTTCTCTACAAGTGCATTGGCATCTTTCTCGGAGAGGTAATCATGCCCAGAGAGATTCTCTGCAGAAGGAGCTACGCCTGACGTCTTCATCTGCTTAGACGATACAGCATAACCTTCTGTAGGATATTTGTTGGCAAACCCTTCTGTACCCGTGAGCTGATACATACGGTTGTAAGGCTGAGGAGTCATAACGTTATGGTGAATCTCCAATACCTTACCATTTTCTGTACGAATCAAAGTGGTCGTGTGGTCTCCATTCTTGAAGTCTGTACATGCTTGGCCGGTAGCTTTTTCAACTACTTTCTTTCCATTGACCGACTTGGTATCCATAGCAACCAAGGTACGCATGCGGTCGCCACGGTGGATGTTAAGCACCTGTGCGATAGGGCCAAGGCCGTGAGTAGCGTATACGTCGCCACGGAACTTCTTATTGTATTCAAGTCTCCAGCCCAGCTTGTCGTTGGCATCTTTCTTCCAGTAGTAGGCCCAGAATGGACTCAAATCGTGACGGTAAGCACCTTGTGTGTAGAGTACATCGCCGAAAACGCCGTGCTGTGCCATATTCAAAGTGTTCAATTCGAAGAAGTCATAGCAGCAGTTCTCCAACATCATACAGTGGAGACGATTCTTTTCAGACAGGTTAATCAGAGTCCATATTTCAGTCATGTTCATGGCAGAAGGCACTTCGATAGCTACATGCTTACCATGTTCCATAGCGTATTTTGCTACGATGAAATGGTGTAACCAGTCGGTTGCAATATATACCAAGTCGATGTCTTTGCGCTGGCACAGTTCCTTGTAGCCCTCTTCTCCGTAATAGACGTCGGCAGCAGGCATCGAAGCTTTTCTCAAGATATTTTGGCATTTTTCAGCACGTGCTTTCTCGTGATCGCACAAAGCCATAATCTGAATACCGGGAATATGGGTCCAACGCTCTACAGCACCAGGTCCACGCATACCCAGACCTACGAATGCTACGCGTACAACTTTCAACTTCGGTGTAACCAAGTTGATAACATCTTTCTGTCCTTCCGGACGTGTAGGCACATCGGTAACGGCAGTACCATTCTTAATGGTGTAGTGCCAATCGTACTGTGCAAAGACTTGAACGGACCACATCATTGCCATCAAGGTGCAAACAGCGGTCGCCATAAACCTTTTACTTCTTCTCATTGTGAGTTTCATTTTGTTTGGTTTTGTAATTTAAATGGTAAATTGTTTGAACTGCAAATATAATAACTTTTGATAATATGGGCGAATTTATTTTGTTATAATTTTAATATCCTAGTGCTTTATATTCTCATCGTGAGACTAATTCTTCTGCGTTGGAGATCTATTTCTATGATTTTTACGCGTACATGCTGGTGGAGATGTACTGCTTCATTGGGGTCTTTTATAAAATTATTGGATAATTGAGAGATGTGGACAAGCCCGTCCTGGTGTACACCGATGTCTACAAAAGCACCGAAATTGGTGATGTTGGTAACGATACCCGGTAGTTCCATACCTACTTCCAAGTCTTTGATGTCTTTCACCCGTTCGTCAAACTCGAACGTTTCAATCTGGTTTCGTGGATCTCGGCCGGGCTTTTCAAGTTCTTTCATGATGTCGTTGAGGGTGGGCAAGCCTCGTTCGGTAGTGATATATCGGTTTAAATCAAGCGTTTTTCGTATGCTGTCGTCCTTGATAAGGTCGGCAACCGTGCAATGATTATCCTTGGCCATAGTCTCCACAATACCGTAACTTTCAGGATGTACTGCACTGTTGTCAAGTGGGTTTTTACTGTTTGGAATACGTAGAAAACCTGCACACTGCTGGAATGCAGCTGGTCCAAGACGCGGAACTTTCTTTAGTTCGGCACGTGAAGAGAATACACCGTTCTTAGTTCTGTATTCAACAATGTTGTTGGCAAGTGTCGGACCGAGTCCGCTTACATAGGTCAGGAGTTGTCGGCTAGCCGTGTTGAGATTGACACCAACCATGTTCACGCAGCTTTCAATAGTCTGGTCAAGACTCTTTTTAAGCAGAGTCTGGTCGACATCGTGTTGATATTGTCCCACACCAATACTTTTCGGGTCGATTTTGACTAGCTCTGCAAGTGGGTCCATGAGTCGCCGTGCAATAGAAACTGCACCACGCACGGTGACGTCTTGGTCTGGGAATTCTTCGCGGGCAATTTTGGATGCAGAGTATATGGAAGCTCCGTCTTCGCTTACAACATACACAGGAAGGTCTGGGCGATAAAACTCTGTGTGTTTGATGATGTCGCTAGTCTCACGGCTAGCCGTTCCGTTACCGATGGCAATGGCTTCGCATGAATACTTTTTGGCAATCTCTGCAAATAATTTTGAAGCTGAGAGTTGGTTCCCTTTTGGGGGTAATATGTCTACCACTGTATGATAAAGGAGGTTTCCCTGAGCATTCAGACATACAACTTTGCAGCCGGTCCGAAAACCAGGGTCGACTCCCATAACCTGTTTTTGTCCTAAAGGAGCTGCTAATAGAAGCTGTCTCAGGTTGCCGACGAATACTTTGATAGCTTCCTGGTCGGCTGTCTCTTTGCTCAAAGCAGCAAATTCATTCTCCATTGCTGGTTTGAGTAAGCGTTTGTAGGCGTCCTCTATGGCCTCTTCTACAAGTCTTTGGCATGGTCCGAAGCCTTTAATGAACAATCTTTTCAGACGCTCCAGACATTCGGTGTCGTCGGCCGAAATGCTGACTCGCAAAACACCTTCGCTCTCGCCTCTACGCATGGCTAGCAGTCTATGGCTGGAACAACGTTTCAATGATTCTTGCCAATCAAAATAGTCACTGAACTTCTGTGCCTCTTCTGTATCTTTCTTATTCTTGATGATCTTTGAGGTTATAATGGCTCCGCGGCGATAGAGCGTGCGCAATTGCTGGCGTGAACGCTCGTCTTCACTCACAGTCTCGGCAATAATGTCCTGCGCCCCTTTGATGGCTTCCTTGCTGTTTTTAATGTCTCCTTTGATAAATCTGGCCGCTGCACGCAGAGGGTCTTGTTCGCGTTGTAGCAGGATAATGGTGGCCAAAGATTCCAATCCTTGCTCGCGAGCTATCTGTGCTTTTGTCCTGCGTTTGGGTTTATAGGGGAGGTAGATGTCCTCTAACTCGTTGTTGTCCCAGCATTGGTTGATACGCAACTGTAGTTCATCGGTCATCTTTCCTTGTTCTGTAATAGTTTTACAGATGGTCTCTTTGCGTTTCGACAAATCGTTGTATTTGTCGTTCAGTTCGCTGATGGCAGCGATTTGTACCTCGTCCAGTGAGCCGGTTTGCTCTTTGCGGTATCGTGCGATGAATGGGATTGTGCAGCCTTCATCCAGTAGTTGCAGTGTATGTTCTACATTCCGTTCGGGTAAGGAGAGTGTTTTAGCTATGATGCTTGTAAAGAGATTCATATCTAATCGTATTTTTACTGTTCTGCAAAGATACTTCAATGCGCTGGATAAAGGGAACTTTCAGGCTGTTTATTTTGTCATATTATTATTTCGATGTAACTTTGCAATATAATAAGGTGAACTATAATAATGATTTCTGTAGAAGGTTTGAAGGTTGAATTCGGTGTGAAACCGCTATTCACTGACGTTAGTTTTGTTGTGAACGATCATGACCGTATTGCCCTTGTAGGTAAGAATGGAGCGGGCAAGTCTACCATGCTCAAGATACTATGTGGCATCCAGAAACCCACTGAAGGAACTGTCTCCGTACCCAATGATTGCACGATAGGCTATCTGCCGCAGGTCATGAAGTTGCAAGACGACACCACCGTACGCGAAGAGACGCGCAAAGCTTTCGCGAGTACGACAGACCTTCAGGCGCGTATCGAGAAGATGCAGCAGGAAATGGCCGACCGTACCGACTATGAGAGTGAAAGTTATGCTGCCTTAGTCGATAAGTTTACGCAAGAGCATGAGCGCTTCATGATGCTCGGAGGTGAGAACTATGAGGCCGAAATCGAGCGTACTTTGGTAGGTTTGGGATTCGAGCGCACTGATTTGGAACGTCCCACTCGCGAGTTTTCCGGGGGATGGCGAATGCGTATCGAGCTTGCTAAAATATTGTTGCAAAAGCCCGATGTATTATTGTTAGACGAACCTACTAACCATCTGGATATTGATTCTATCCAATGGCTCGAACAGTTTCTGGTCCAGAGTGCAAGTGCAGTCGTACTTGTCAGCCACGATAGAGCGTTCATCAACAATGTCACCAACCGGACTATAGAGATTACCTGTGGCCGTGCCGAAGATTATCGTGTCAAGTATAATGAGTATGTCAGTCTTCGGACAGAGCGTCGCGAACAGCAGCTCCGTGCCTATGAGAATCAGCAGAAAGAGATTGCCGACATTAAAGACTTTATTGAGAAGTTCCGTTATAAGCCCACAAAGGCCGTGCAAGTGCAGAGCCGTATCAAGCAATTGGAGAAGATAGTGCCCATCGAAGTCGATGAAGTAGATAATTCGGCCCTTCACCTCAAGTTCCCTCCATGCCTCCGTAGTGGAGATTTCCCTATCATCTGTGAAGACGTGCGCAAGGACTATGACACTCATACGGTGTTCGACCATGTCAATCTGACCATTCGTCGTGGCGAGAAGGTTGCTTTTGTCGGCAAGAATGGTGAGGGTAAGTCTACCCTTGTCAAGTGCATTATGGACGAGATAGACTACACTGGCAAGCTCAAGATAGGGCATAACATACAGATTGGATATTTTGCCCAGAACCAAGCCCAGCTGCTCGATGAAGAACTGACGGTGTATGATACGATAGAGCATGTGGCCAAAGGCGAGATTCGTCTGCGTATCAATGATATTCTTGGGGCATTTATGTTTGGTGGTGAGGCCTCTGATAAAAAGGTGAAATTCCTGAGCGGTGGCGAGCGCAGCCGCTTGGCAATGATTCGCCTGCTACTCGAACCTGTCAATTTGCTGATTCTCGACGAGCCTACCAACCATCTTGATATGCCTTCCAAGGATGTGCTGAAAGAGGCTATACGGGCTTTCGACGGCACGGCCATTATCGTGAGTCACGACCGTGAATTCCTCGATGGATTGGCTGAGAAAGTATATGAATTCCGTGGTGGTTTGGTGAAGGAACACTTAGGTGGAATCTATGATTACCTGCGAGCTTATCAGGCTGATACCGTCGGTGAGGCATTGCAAAAGGCCTCGTCGGCTGAGCAAATAGTTCCAGCGAAGGTAGATACTGTGGCTTCTACGCCGTCTCAGCCCAGTGGCAAGGAGAGTTATGCAGAGCATAAGGAATGGCAGAAGCGAGTGAATAAAGCAGAGAAAGCTGTGAAGGAAAGCGAAATGAGAATCGCATCCATGGAAAAGCGTATGGCTGAACTGGATGCCTTGCTATGCGACCCAGCCAATGCCGCTAACATGGAACTGGTTACTGAGTACACAGCAGTCAAGCGTAAGCTCGACGAAGAGAATGATAAATGGATGGAACTCTCCGAAAAGTTGGAGGAGTTACAAGCATGATAAGCAATGAATATATTAACAGTTTAAATAACGACATGATGAATTTAAAAACGATTGTCCCCATATTGGCGCTCGTGGCAATGCCCGAAATGGGTATGGCACAGAACGCAACGGGACTGAGAGCAGCCAATTTTGACAAGACCGTGCGTCCTGCCGACGATTTCTACGAGTTTGCAACCGGCGGTTGGCAGAAGAATAATCCACTGCCGGCAGCCTATAGCCGTTACGGAAGTTTCGACCAGTTGCAGGAGGATAACAACAAGCGTATCAACTCAATCCTGGACGAACTCCTGAAGAAGAAGTTCAAGCAAGGCACTACCGAGCAGAAGCTGAGCGACCTCTACAAACAGGCTATGGACTCGGTTCGCCGTAACAAAGAAGGTGTCAGTCCTGTCATGCCTCGTATGAAAGAGTTTGAAAGTGCGAAGACTGTTGCCGACTTGAAGGCTTTGCAGCTCAAGTATGCTGTCTTCGGCTATGGTGTTCCGTTCAGCACATGGTTCGGTGCCGACGACAAGAATGCCAAGATGAATATTCTGAGCATCTATCAGGGTGGTCTCACCTTAGGACAGAAAGATTACTATGTAGACAATGATGCAGCTACAGCCGACATTCGTGAGGCTTATAAGAAGCACATTGTACGTATGTTCCAGCTCTTCGGATTTTCTCAGGCCGTTGCCGAAAACCGTAGGGATGCCATCATGCGCTTCGAGACAGCAGTAGCCTTGATTTCCAAGAGCAACACCGAATTGCGCGACCCACAGGCCAATTACAATAAGATGACATTGGCTGAATTCAAGACCAACTATCCTGCTATCGACCTGGAAGGCATGTATAAGGCTCGTGGCGTGAAGACCGACTATATCCAAGAGATGGTTGTCGGCCAGCCTGCTTTTATGGCCGGCATCGACAAACTGACAGCTGTACTCTCTGCCGACGATCTCCGTGCCCTCATGGAGTGGGATCTTATCCAGTCTTCGGCGTCTTATTTGAGTGACGAGGTGATAGCTGCCAATTTCGATTTCTTTGGTAAAACCATGCGTGGACGCAAGGTTGACTATCCGCGTTGGAAGAAAGCTACCAATCAGGTAGAGGATGTCTTGGGCGAGGCATTGGGTAAGATGTATGCCGAGCGCTACTTCCCGGAGTCAAGCAAGAAGCGTATGAAAGAACTTGTACGCAATTTGCAGATTTCTCTCGGTGAGCGTATTGATGCGCAGACTTGGATGAGCGATACCACGAAGGCTGCTGCCCACGAGAAGCTGGATGCCTTCTATGTAAAGATAGGTTATCCCGATAAGTGGGAAGATATGTCGAAGCTGAACATCGACCCGGCTAAGTCTTACTACGAGAACATGCTGGCTTGCACCGAGTTCTGGAGCGCACGTCATATCGAGAAGAGAGCCGGCAAGCCCGTAGACCGCGATGAGTGGGGCATGACTCCGCAGACAGTAAATGCTTACTACAATCCTACGACCAATGAGATTTGCTTTCCGGCCGGTATCTTGCAGTATCCATTCTTCGATCCGAAGGCCGACGATGCTTTCAACTATGGTGCTATTGGGGTGGTTATAGGCCATGAGATGACTCACGGATTCGACGATCAGGGTCGTCAATATGATAAAGATGGTAACATGAAGGATTGGTGGACAGCCAGCGATGCCAATAATTTCAAGGAGCGCACAGACAAGTATGCCGATTTCTTCAGCAATATCAATGTATTGCCCGACTTGAAGGGTAACGGCCGATTAACATTAGGTGAGAACCTCGCCGACCACGGAGGTCTTCAGCTAGCTTTCACTGCTTACAAGAATGCTACGGCCAAAAAGCCTTTGAAAGCTAAGGAGGGATTCACAGCCGACCAACGTTTCTTCATAGCCTATGCAGGTGTATGGGGACAGAATATCACCGAGAAGGAAATACGCAACCGTGTGAAGAGCGACCCTCACTCGCTGGGCGAGTGGCGTGTCAATGGTGCGCTGCCTCATATCAATGCTTGGTACGAAGCCTTTGGAGTGAAGCAGGGCGACAAGCTGTTTATTCCTGAAAGCGAGCGTTTGCAACTTTGGTAAGCCATACGCTATATGACATTATAAACCCTGGCATCTCGTGTAGAGGTGCCGGGGTTATTTTTCGGGTGGGGCGTATGCTTATTCCACCACTTTTAATATAGCGTTGCCGACGCAGGCATCGGGCATCTGGATATGAAGCATCTGGCAGATGGTAGGGGCTATATCGGTGATATAGGTCGGTGTAGAGGTCTGTCCGGGTTTCACGTTCCATCCCATAAATACGAGGGGGATGTGGGCATCGTAGGGATTCCATGTACTGTGCGATGTGCCGATGTAGTCGTCCGACACCTTGTACGGCAACATATTAGGACGCTGAATGACCAGCAGCTCACCACTTCTGCCACGGCAATAGCCGTTGATAGCACGTTCGCGCACAACCTCATTGATGGGGGCTGAAGCGATGTTGTCCAAGTCTGCCACATAGACAAATTGCGAATCGGCTTTCAAGAAGTCCACAGCCTCTGCCTTAACAGCCTTTTCGTCGAGGCCAGCCTTTTGGGTAGCGTCATGGTTTAGATACATGGCAGTGGAGTAGATGTCGTTGAAGAGGTTGCCTACACCAAACTTCTGTTGCAGATGATTGTTGAGTGCTGCCATGGTAGCTTTGTAATCCCATCCACCGGCAGGAATATGATTCCTACGCAGTACGTTGGGATTGTGAGCACCGGCATGATCTGCCGATAGGAAGAAGAGATAGTTGCCACGGCCTATCTTCTTGTCCAGATAGTTGAAAAACTCAGCTAAGTCTCTGTCTAAGCGCATGTACACAGCGTGGTTTTCCTTTCCGCGAGTGCCGTATGTATGGCCGATGATATCGGTCGACGACACACTCACGCAGAGCATATCGGTCTGTCCGCGCATACCCATCTGTTCGTTTTCAATGGTAGCTTCGGCCATCTTGAACGTACTGGTCACTCCGTCGGGGATGCCCAGTATATCTACGTCTTTGGCAGGACGGTTGGCCTTGTTGAACTTTTCTACCCATGCAGGCAGTTCTTTCATATAATAGGTGCTTGTGATGTATCCCTGTACACTCTTGTCCCACCAGTAAGCTGCATCGGCAGCATGGCCGGCCGGCAGTATGGAAGCACGGTCTTTCAGGGCTACTCCTATCACTTTTGACTTGGCATCGGTAGCCATTTTGAGCATGTCGCCAATGGTTGTGGCCCACATGTTGCGTGGCGACATCATACCGGCTTTGCTGTTGCTGCCGACAGATTGTACTGTTGGGTCGGTACAACAGTAGACCATCTTATTGCCGAGGTGGAAGTTGTTGCCGGCAATGCCGTGAAGGGCAGGCACAGAACCGGTGTAGATAGACGTATGGCCGATGGCTGTTACCGTCGGGATGTAGTTAATCATGTTGTTTTCGCAACTGAATCCCTCTTTGAGCAAACGCTTGAGTCCGCCCTCGCCATACTGGTCGTAATAATAGTAAAGGTAGTCCCAACGCATCTGGTCAATAGCAAGTCCCACCACTAGTTTCGGTCGTGCAGGTTGTGCCAACGATATAAGCGTGGCGCAACATGCTAATAGCAAAATTGATAATCTTTTCATTTGATATTGATTTCTAGAAAGTTTGATAGTCACGATATCATGTACAAAGATAATTATATTTTATTCTCATCCGCCATGAAATGTCCGTTTTTTGTTTCCCCAAATTGCTTTTTCCTGTTTGTAGGCAGCTGTTTTGGTAAGATAGATACATGAAACAGAGAGTCCACCGCCAAACTGTATTTACTGCAAGGCCTTAGCAGTGTTGCTGCAAAGCCCAAACAGCATTGCTGCCGAGGCTAGACAGCGATGCTGCCAAGCCTTTGCAGTAAAAAGGGTATGACGTATATAGATTGTAATTCATATTTTCAGATGCAGCTAATTTATTTGGTTATATCTGTGAATAGCACTATCTTTGCGTAGAAATTGATAGATTGAAAGGAATATAGATGCCGTTAAGATTACCAGACAGGCTGCCTGCGATAGAGATATTGAAGCAAGAAAACATCTTCGTGATGGACGAGACGAGAGCGCACAATCAGGAAATCAGACCCCTGAAGATAGTGGTGCTCAACCTGATGCCACTCAAGATTACGACCGAGACAGATTTAGTGAGATTGCTCTCGAACACGCCGTTGCAGCTCGAAATCTACTTCATGAAGTTGAAAAGTCATACGCCGAAGAATACCCCGGTGGAACACATGATGATGTTTTATCGTGATTTTGAGAGTCTTTCGCGTGAGAAGTTCGACGGAATGATTATTACCGGTGCGCCCATAGAGAGTATGCCTTACGAGGATGTGGCGTATTGGCCGGAGATAACCCATATCTTCGATTGGACTCGTACGCACGTCACGAGTACGCTCTATCTGTGTTGGGGGGCAATGGCGGGGTTGTATCATTTCTATGATGTTCCCAAGTATGGACTGGATAAGAAGATGTTTGGTATCTTCAAGCAACGCACGATAACACCGCAACTGCCGATTTTCAGGGGCTTTGACGACGAATTCAATATGCCCCAGAGCCGTCATACCGAGGTGCATCGCGAGGACATAGAGGCTCATCCGGAACTGGAAATCATTGCCGAATCGCCGGAGAGTGGTGTCAGTGTGGTCATGGCGCGTGGCGGACGTGAATTCTTTATCACCGGGCATTTGGAGTATGCGCCCGACACATTGGATAAGGAGTACAAGCGAGATAAGAACATCCGCGACGACGTGGAGCTGCCTCAGAATTATTACCGCGATGATAATCCGGCGCAGTCGCCTGTTGTGAGTTGGCGCGCTCATGCCAATTTGTTCTACAACAACTGGATTAATTATTACGTATATCAGGAGACTCCCTATAATATAGACGATATTCGTTGATGGAAGAAATGCGCACATTGGAACTTCTGGCACCTGCCAAAAACCTGGAATGCGGTTTGGCTGCCATCGAGCATGGGGCAGATGCCGTGTATATCGGGGCAGCTCACTTCGGTGCCAGGGCTGCTGCCGGTAACTCTATAGACGATATTGAGCAACTGTGCAGATACGCCCACCTGTTCGGGGCGCGTATATTCGTGACAGTCAATACCATTATCTATGAGCAGGAACTGGCCGATACAAAAATGCTTGTCAAGGAGTTGGCCCGTATAGGCGTAGATGCCGTCTTGATACAAGATATGGGGATGGTCGATATATTCTGCCAAGTGCATGCGGAAGAGCCTGAATTGAAGCTTCCGGCATTGCATGCCAGTACACAATGCGATACGCGTACGGCAGAGAAAGTGAAATGGTTGCAGTCTGTTGGGTTTGAACGTGCGGTGTTGGCACGTGAATTATCAGTAGCAGAAATAGCGGCCATACATGAGCAGAATCCCGATATGGAGTTGGAAGTGTTTGTGCATGGTGCGCTGTGTGTGAGCTATTCGGGTGTCTGTTATGCCTCGCAACATTGCTTCGGTCGCAGTGCCAACCGTGGCGAGTGCGCACAGTTTTGTCGCATGAAGTTTGATTTGGTAGATGCTACAGGGCGAGAGATAGAACATCAGCGGTATTTGCTGTCGTTGAAGGATATGTGCCAAATCGAACAGTTGGAGCCTTTGGCCGAGGCCGGGGCATGTTCGTTTAAGATAGAAGGACGCTTGAAGGATGTGGGATATGTGAAGAATGTGGTCTCTGCTTATAGCAAACGGCTCAATCAGTTGGTGAAGAAATATCCTGCAAAGTATCGCAGAGCCTCGCGAGGTGAGGTGGACTATAGTTTTGAACCGAATCTGAATAAGACTTTCAATCGCGGTTTTACCAATTATTTCTTGGATGGACGGAAGCCCGCCATTGCCAGTTTCGATACGCCGAAAGCGATGGGCGAGTTTGTTGGTACGGTGAAAGAAATACGCCATAACAGCTTCAATGTGGCTGGGACGGCAAATTTTGCCAATGGGGATGGTCTCTGTTTTATCAATGCCAACAGGGAATTGGAAGGTTTTCGGGTAAACAGAGCTGAAGGAAACAGGCTGTTTCCGCTGAAGATGCCGACACACTTGAAGGCCGGTATGCGTTTGTATCGTAACAATGATGTGGTGTTTGAGAAGATATTGGCAGGACAAACGGCCGAGCGGAAAATCCGAATCAAGATGTCGTTTAGCCTGACGGAGACAGGGTTTGCATTGATGGCTGACGGGAAAACGGTTACGGTGAAATTCGCACATCAGGAAGCTCAGAAGCCACAACGCGACAATATCGTCCGTCAACTGACCAAACTTGGCAATACGCCTTATACTTGTGACGAGGTGATTGTTGCCGATGAGGCCGACCGTTACTTCTTGCCATCGAGCGTATTAGCCGATATGCGCCGACAATTAGTAGAATCGTTGTCGGCAGCCGATGCTCCAGTAATGGCAGCAAGTGCTGAAAAAAGGACGGTCAAAGTAGCAAATCTGGTATGGACTCCTGAATATAAAGCGTATTCATATCTATACAATGTGAGCAACCATCTGGCTCGCCAGTTCTATGAATCGCAGGGAATGGCCGGAGTGGGGAAAGCCTTTGAAGTCGCCCCCAAGTCCGATGCGCTCATCATGCAATGTCGGCATTGCATCCGATATTCGTTGGGTTATTGTGTCAAGCATGGTGGACGGAAACCAGAATGGAAAGAACCTCTCAAGTTGGTGCTGGGAGATGGCCGGCGGTTTGAGTTGGAGTTTAATTGTAAGGAATGTCAAATGAACATCTATGCAGAATAAAGCTGTACTTCGGATTGTAGACAGTGTATTGCTGTTGTTGTTGATTGTGGTGGCTTCTTCGTGTTATCACAAGGGAAGGACCACGCATGATGCGATGATACAATATAGTGAGCGTCAGCTGGATTCGCTCTCTTTTCAGAGTACACACCACTATACCAACAATTATAATTTTGTGGTCAAGAGCGATTCTATCGTCTTGATACAGCAGCAACCGGAGGAGTCGATGTCCGATTTGCTGACTGATTCGGTAGTCGTATATAAGCATGATCACTTGGTAGTGGCCGATATTCGTGTGCTGCCGAATGACTCTGTAGACTCGGTATGGGTGCAGTTGGCCCGCGATCAGAATACTTTTGGGTGGATACACGAGTCGAAGCTCATGCCCGGTGTAGTGCCTGACGACCCTATCTCGCAGTTTATCTCTACCTTCTCCGATGTCCATTTGCTCATATTCCTGGTCGTTATCAGCGTGATTGCGGTCGTTTATTGGCTGCGAAGAATGTTGCGTCAGCGGGCGCGCATCGTACATTTGCGCGATATCAATTCGTTTTATCCCACGCTGTTGACCCTTGTTGTGGCCACAGCTGCAACCTTGTATGCGAGCATTCAGCTCTTTGCGCCTGATACGTGGCGACATTTCTACTTCCATCCTACGCTGAATCCGTTCTCCGTTCCGACCATTCTTGGTATTTTCCTGGCATTGGTATGGGCTATGCTGATAGTGGGATTGGCAGCCTTGGACGACACTCGTCACCAGCTGAAGTTTGGCGATGCACTTACATATCTTAGTGGACTGGCTGCTGTCTGTGCTGCCAATTACATCATATTTAGTATTACTACCTTATATTATATAGGCTATCCGCTGTTGGTTCTATACTTCTATTTTGCTATCAAATGTTATTTGAGAACCGGATATGTGCGTTATACGTGCGGGAATTGTGGCGCTCCGATGCAAGAGAAAGGGCGTTGCCCAGTCTGCGGAACGAAGAATGATTGAGATTATTGGGGCTTTATGGCTTGCTTAGTGGGTAGTTGTATTGATCGAAATATTGGAAGTCTTTATTGTTATAGTGTGCACCTTCCACATTTACCTGAATGGAAATACTCCGATTGATGTTGTATTTCACGGCTGCACCAATTACATCTGCTCCACCGGTAAACATTCCCATGCCCCCAATAGGACCTCGATACCAGTAGCCTGGATGGTATAACGAAGAGTAGCTGTTACCATAATTGTTGGCAACATTCTTCTTGGCATACACCCATGCTTCCCAATGTTCGTTGAAACGATAGCCCAATGCGGCATAGAGAGCGCCGTCGCGATAGGAATCGCCACCCCAGTTGATGTTCTGAATGTAGCCTCCTGCTGCCAGCCAAAGCTTTTTATCTTTGGTAAGCGGAGTCAGGTATGTGGCGCTGAGACTTTGTGTGAATCCTCCGCGGTGAGGCACGTTTTTGCCAAAAGTGGCAAAGGCCGAGAGGTCTAACTGCACATTCAATCCTTTGTGAAGTCCCCATCCATAATTATGATAAGGTGTCATGGCGTATGCCACCGGTACAGGCGGCTGCATCACGGTGGTCGTGGTGTCTGCTGCCTGTTGGGCTTTGCCAATGGTGCAAAGTCCTAATAGGATGGTCGTTATGACTGCCTTTCTGTTCATCATGGGCAAAGTTAGGATTTTCAGGCAGAAAAAGCAAGTCTTACAAACAAGTTTAGTGATAATTTGCACTTATTTGGAACAATCCATGTGACATTTGGATGAAGATGTAAAATTTTGTTTCTGATTCACTTGGATGGAATTTTTTTTTTCTCTATATTTGCTGTGTAGTTAATAACTAATATTGTGTGTAAATATGAAAAAGCTGTTTTTGTTAATCTATGTTGCGCTGTTGGGCTCGATAGGGTGTAGCTTTGCGCAGGTGACGGGGCGTCTGGAGTTCAGTGCCAAAGACGATTACGAGGGCGAGAACATCGTCCCGATGGAGGAAAAAGGATTGATGGTGCAGTCGTTTGCCAAGGATTCCAAAGATGGGAAGCGATATTTCAAGATGCAATTCTTCTCTACTTCGATGCAACCGGTCTGCACGGATTCGGTGTTGGTAGATAAGCGTATGTATATCCATTCGAATATCTTTGACGACGGGGTGCTTTATTCGGTGTTGCGCGAGCGTAGCGGTGAGTTTGCCATCCTGGCATTCGATGCCAAGACCCATAGGGTGAAAATGACTGAAGGAGAGTATGCCAAGAAGGGGAGCATGCGCAATATACAGATTGTGAATGGCCATGCGGTTTTCAGTTCTACCGTCAAGAAGTTGGAGCGTGTGGGCATTATCGACATGAAGACAGGCGATTGCAAGTATGCAGATATTCACTTCGACGGTGTGAAAGACAAGAATGTGTTTATTCTGGAGACTCAGGTGATAGACGGAATTGTATATGCTTTCGTGCGTGCCGAGCGCGAAGTATATCTCTCGCGCATTGATATGCAGGGCAAGCAGTTGGGAGCTACGCTGCTGACTAAGGATATAGAGCAGGAGCTTGTGTCGGCTTCCATCTCGAAAGTAGGGAGCAAATACTTCGTTACGGGTACTTATGCCACGAAGAAAGTTGGTTCGCAGGGCATCTATTTTGGGGAATTGGCAGACTGGAAATTCAGTTTCCTGAAATTCTATAACTATCTGGATTTAAAGCATTTTACCGATTATCTGAGCGCAAGAGCACAGAAAAAGATAGAGCGAAAGAAAGAGAAGAAGGCCAAGGAGGGTAAGGAGTATACACGCAATTACTTCATGGCGTCGCACAAGATTATGAGCGACAACAAGGATTATTTCTATCTTGGCGAGGCCTATTATCCAACTTACCGTATGGTAAAGGTCGGTACGGGATGGATACAGGAGTTCGACGGTTATGCTTATACGCATGCTATTCTCGTGAAATTCAATCCACAGGGTGAGGTGATATGGGACAATAGTGTCGAGATGGAGCCGCGAACCAAGCCTTTCTATGTAAAGCGATTTATCTCGGCAAGTCTGAGTAATGCCGGAGCGAAGATGCTCTTTGCCGATAAGAAGCGTATTGTGATGAAGCTGTTCAACAATCAGTCGGGAGAAGTTATCAAGGAACGTACGGAGGAAGTCATCGAAACCGATAACGAGGACGAGAAAGTGAAGAAGGGCAAATATTCCGATTCGAGCCACTGGTATGGTGATAATTTTCTGGTATATGGTACGCATGTGGTTAAAAACACGCAGACCGGAGACCGTCGTAAGGTTGTCTATGTGAACAAATATACTATCAAATGAAACGTTGGTATCAATATATAGCACTGGTGATATGGGTCTGCGGCATGTCGTGTTCGGCATCTGCCCAAGCCTATGATGGCGACTTGGACCGCAAGATTTCGGCCGGTTACCTGCATGTCGATGGCCGTTCGGGAGTAGAACTTCGCTACGATTTGGGCATGAATGATTGGCTCTCGGTGGGAATGAAAGGGACGATGCTGTTTATAGGCAAGTCGCATTCCGACGCCGAACCCGATTTCATGGATGGTGTAGACTTGTCTTTGCCTATTGATGTGCATTGGGACGATGCGCTGAAACTGCCTTCCCAATTAGACTTCTATACCGGTGTGGGTGTCGGATTCCATGTACTTGATGTGCATAGTGGGCTTCGCTACAGTTTCAGTGAGACGTTTGGAGTGTATGCACAGGCGCAATACAATGTCTTCAGAATGCTGGAGCATGCTAGGGATTTTCCGAGTCTTTACTTGCATAAGGCGCAGTTGTCCGTAGGGCTGATTATCAACTTGGATTGAGCGACTGCAAGAATGAAGGTCTGAAAACAACAAGGGAATGATACTACCTGCCATTCTGCATGGAGTATCATTCCCTTGTTTGTATATCCATCTTATGGATATGGCGAGTCGTTGGTCAAAGATTGGTTTTACTGCAAAGGCTCGGCAGCGTTGCTGCAAGGGCCAAACAGCAGTGTTGCAAAGCCTAGGCAGTAATGCTGCGGAGGCCTTGCAGTAAATTGAAGTTTTTCCTAATAAAATTGAATAAGTTTGGTGCATCAGGTGGTTTTTGCTATTTTTGCCCAACTAACTAATAAGCATAACAATGATGAAGAAAACAGTGATGGGATTTTTAGCAGCACTTTTACTGATTGGTATGCCGGTGTGTGCGCAGAATACAGCCAAAAAAGAACCTATAGGTAAACGTCTTTCTAAGTTCTGGAAGAAAACCAAGACGACGATGGTCAATGCCGGTCACGAGTTGGGCGATGCCATTGGATTTGACGACCGTGTGGATAGAGATACCGATTTGAAGGAAATTGACGGGGTGAAGTATATGCCCATCTATTCTGTCGACCTCTTTGCGAAGAATCATCCTGATGACGACAAGACTCTCGTAGACTTGTCTACGGCGGCCTTTAAGAAGCAGTATCCCGGTGCAACGATAGTAAGTGCCGTCGTTCCACAGGTGGAATGGCTGAACACGGCAGTGAAAGAAGGTGGCAAGATAACGGGCTATCGCAAGCGTGCCTATTGCTATGTATTGGCCAAAGATGGCAGCGATGGCTATATCAATGCCCGTTTCTTCTTTATGTCGTACCGTAAGGCGGGTGGGAAATATATCGGGAGTAGCAGTTGGCCTAAGTGGGAACGTACCGATATAGTGCCTGTAAGTGCTTATGAAAAACTGAAATAAGATGAATTTTTTAAAGGCTTTGTTCGGTGGAAAGACCGAGGATAGTGAGGAAGAGAAGAAGCACCAGGAAGAGAAAGACTTCGAGGTGTTGAAGTATGATGGTGTACGTGCCATGAAAATGGGAAACCTGTCGCATGCCATTCGTTGTTTTCAGCATGCGCTGGACAGGCAGGAAGACTTGGAGATAAGGGATTACTTGTCTCAGGCTTTTATGATGGGAGGCGAGCTGTTGCAGGCGTATGAGCAACTGCAAAAGATGGCAGAGAAAGCTCCCGAAAACCAGAGAATCCTGATAAGAATGGCAAATGTGGCCTATATGATGGAGAACTATCAGGCTATGGGCGACGCCTGCGAGAAGGCTTTGCTGATAGATGATACCAATGCAGAGGTGCATTATCTCTACAGCCAGGCTTGCAAGGGGCAGGGAGACAGCACGAATGCGGTTGCCATGCTGACGAAAGCTATCGGTCTGAATGCTGAATATGGTGATGCCTACTTGCTTCGTGGCGAGATATATTTGAAGGAAGATGCCCTCACAGAGGCCGACGAAGATGCGCAGTGGCTGCTGGAGCATGTGGCGGAAAACGAGGACGTGTTGCTCTTGAAGGCCCGTATAGAGACGAAGAGGGACAATGCGGATGAGGCGATGGCATATTATAGTAAGGTAATAGAGGTCAATCCTTTCTGTCTTGCGGCCTATCAAGAGCGGGCAGTCGTGTTGAGACAGCTGGGTAAGATAGCAGAGGCAGAAGCCGATGAGCAGCAAGTACAGGAATTGGCGGTAGCGTCGGGAGAACCTCAGAATGCCGATGAGAAGGAGGCTGAGACCCTCCAACAAAAAATAGAAAACAAATACCGGGCAAACAATCCGTATGGCTTCTAGCTGATGAATCATTATCCGGATAAAATATTTTTGGATATTTTCTTTGGTCAGATAAAATTATTATTCTACTTTTGTACACAAATATAAACGCAACAACATAAAGAAATAGCGCATGAATAAGTCTTACGCATCTTTTTATTACTTTTATTTTTACTTTGCAAGAAATTGTGAAGCGGGAAGTTGCGTGTAGATTTTAACTGAAGAAATAAACATAGAATATAACGAAACGGTCCCGCTTACAAGAGTGAGGACCGTTTTTGTGTTAGGCAGATGGTTGAAACCGGAGCATAGAAATAAAGAGATATGAAGAGAATAGCAATACAGGGAGAGCTTGGTTCGTTTCACGATATAGCCGCTCATCAGTTCTTTGAAGGTGAACAGATACAACTGATATGTTGTGGAACGTTTGAGGAAGTGTTTGAGAATATACGTCGTGATTCCACCGTCATCGGCATGTTGGCCATCGAGAATACAATAGCCGGCAGCTTGCTTCATAATTATGAATTGCTCCGTAACTCTGGTGTGACGGTGGTCGGTGAGCATAAGTTGCACATAGAGCATGCCATCTGCTGCCTGCCCGATGATGATTGGGGCAGTGTAACAGAGGTTCATTCCCATCCGGTAGCACTTGCTCAGTGCCGGCAATTCCTTGCTAACCATCCCGAAATGAAAGTGGTCGAGGCGGAAGATACTGCCGGTTCGGCCGAATATATAGCTAAACATCGGGTGCATGGCTGGGCTGCCATCTGTTCGTCGTATGCTGCCAAACTGTATGGAATGCGTGTTTTGCAGGAGGATATTCATGACAACAAGCACAATTATACCCGTTTCCTGGTGGTAAGTACACCCCGGAAAGCAGATTCCCTACGTGCTTTGGAAAAGGCAAACAAGTCTAACCTGGTATTCTCCTTGCCCCACGAAGAGGGCAGTCTGAGCAAGATACTCACGATATTGAGCTTTTATAATATCAATCTTACGAAGATACAGTCGTTGCCAATTATCGGACATGAGTGGGAATACCTGTTCTATGTAGATCTTACCTTCGATAGTCTGACACGTTACCGTCAGTCAATAGATGCCATCACTCCTTTGGTAAAGGAACTTACTGTGTTGGGAGAATACTGCGAGAGTTAAAAGCTAACCTGACAAATAGATAAAAATATAGAGACAATGATACAACCAGCAAATAGATTAAACGAAGTACAGGAATACTACTTCAGCCGTAAACTGAAAGAAGTTGCGAAGATGAATGCCGACGGACAGAACGTTATCAGTCTGGCAATCGGCTCACCCGATATGCCGCCATCGCCACAGACGATAGATAAGTTGGTAGAAGTGGCCCGGCAACCGGCAGCTCACGGCTATCAGCCGACTGTGGGAATACCGGAGCTGCGTAAGGCTATGGCCGATTTTTATGCCAAATGGTATCATGTAGAACTAGACCCCGCGACCGAGATTCAGCCCTTGATAGGGAGCAAGGAGGGCATCCTGCATACTACGTTGGCATTTGTCAATCCGGGCGACTCGGTGTTGGTTCCCGATCCGGGATATCCCACTTATACTTCGTTGAGCAAGTTGCTTGGGGCTAATATCATCAACTATAATTTGAGAGAAGATAATGGGTGGCAGCCTGATTTTGAAGAATTGGAGCAGATGGAGCTTGACAATGTCAAGCTGATGTGGGTAAACTATCCACACATGCCGACCGGTGGGAATGCCCGTCGCGAAACTTATGAACGGCTGGTTGCTTTCGCCAGGAAGCACAACATAGTGGTAGTGAACGATAATCCTTACTCATTTATCTTGAATGAGGGTGAGAAACTGTCAATACTTCAAGTGCCTGGGGCAAAGGATTGCTGCATAGAATTCAATTCAATGAGCAAGAGTTTCAACATGCCGGGATGGCGTGTGGGACTCTGTGCGTCCAATCCTACGTTTATTAAGTGGATACTCAAAGTGAAGAGTAACATTGATAGTGGTACTTTCCGTGGTATACAGATGGCGGCAGCGGAGGCCTATCAGACCAATGATGAGGCTTGGCATCAGGAATATAACATAGAGGTTTATCGCCGTCGACGCCATATTGCCGAGCAGATAATGGCTGTGTTGGGATGCGAATTCGACCCTCATCAGGTGGGCATGTTCCTTTGGGGTAAGATTCCGGCGATGTATCAGGATGTCGAGGAACTTACCGAGCGCGTACTACATGAGGCAAAGGTTTTTATCACGCCGGGATTTATTTTCGGCAACAATGGCAGGCGGTATGTCCGAATCAGTCTCTGTGCGAAGGATGAGAAGATGCAGGAGGCACTGGAAAGAATCAAGAAAATGTCAACATCAATAACGAAATAAAATACGATTCAATATGGAATTAGAATTAGAATCCCTCAAATTACCCAGCGATCAGGAACGTCCGATTGTGATGGCAGGTCCTTGTTCGGCCGAAACAGAGGAACAAGTGATGACTACTGCCAGACAGTTGGCTGCAAAAGGATGCCACATGTTCCGTGCCGGAGTGTGGAAACCACGTACCAAACCGGGTGGCTTCGAGGGCTGCGGAGAGCAAGCTTTGCCTTGGCTAAAGGCTGTCAAGGAAGAGACTGGTATGCTGATAGCTACCGAAGTGGCAACCCCTGAGCATGTGGAACTGTGCTTGAAGTACGGCGTAGACATCTTCTGGGTAGGCGCACGTACTAGTGCCAACCCTTTTGCTGTACAGGCTTTGGCCGATAGTATGAAGGGTATTGATGTCCCGGTATTTGTAAAAAACCCTGTAAATCCCGACCTGGAGCTATGGATAGGAGCTTTGCAGCGTATCAACCAGGCCGGTATCAAACGCTTGGGAGCTATCCATCGTGGCTTCTCCAGTTATGATAAGAAGATTTACCGTAACTTACCAATGTGGCAGATTCCCATCGAACTCCATCGTCGTATACCGGCATTGCCTATCGTCTGCGACCCCAGTCATATCGGTGGGCGTCGAGATTTGATAGCTCCGCTGTGTCAGCAAGCTATGGATTTGGGATTCGACGGTCTGATAGTGGAAAGCCATTGCACGCCCGATACGGCTTGGAGCGACGCTTCTCAGCAGGTAACTCCCGATGTGCTGGACTATATCCTGAATCTATTGGTGATTCGTGACGAGCATACCACGACCGAAGGAATCCGCCAGTTGCGCAGTCAGATAGACGATTTGGACAATCAACTGATGGAACTCCTGGCCAAGCGGCTGCGTGTCTGTCGCGAAATAGGGCAATATAAGAAGGAACACAACATGACCGTATTGCAGTCTAACCGTTATAACGAAATCTTGGAGAAACGCGGAGCACAAGGAGTCTTGTGCGGGCTGAGTGCCCAAAGTGTAGCCCATATCTTCGAAGAGATACACGAAGAAAGTGTTCGTCAGCAACTTGAAATCCTCAATCAGAAATGAAAATATTAGTCATGGGTGCAGGCAAGATGGGGAGTTTCTTCATCGACCTGCTTAGTTTTGAACACGAGGTAGCTGTTTATGAGCGCGATGCCCAGCGCATGCGATTCACTTACAACTGCCAACGGTTCACGCAGTTGGATGAGGTCAGGACCTTCAATCCTGAACTTGTCATCAATGCAGTGACCGTTAAATACACCATCAGTGCCTTTCAAGAGATATTGCCCTATCTGGGTAAAGAGTGTATTGTCAGCGACATTGCCAGTGTGAAGACCGGACTGAAAGCGTTCTATGAGCAATGTGGGCGGCCTTATGTGAGCACTCACCCGATGTTCGGTCCCACTTTTGCCAATCTGAATCAGCTGAGTGAGGAGAATGCGATTATTATCAATGAGGGCGATTACATGGGCCGTATCTTCTTTAAGGACGTCTATCAGCGGCTGGGACTCAATATCTATGAGTACACATTCCAAGAACACGACGAGACAGTGGCCTATTCTTTGAGTATTCCTTTTGTGAGTACGTTTGTATTTGCAGCTGTGATGAAGCATCAGGACGCACCGGGTACGACCTTCAAGCGCCACATGCGCATTGCCCGTGGGGTTCTTTCTGAAGATGATTATCTGTTGCAGGAGATTCTGTTCAATCCCTATACGCACGATCAGGTGGCGCAAATCCGTACGGAGCTGAAGGAACTGTTGGAGATTATAGATACGAAAGATGCAGCCGGGATGAAGACATATCTCACTAAAATAAGGAGAAATCTGAAGAAAGACTTATCATAATTATGGCATTACTGACCCTTTTACTGAGCATCTTCACGTTTGTGGAGTTGAATACAGAGAATCTTTTCGACACGCAGCACGACTCCCTGAAGAACGATACGGAATTTCTGCCGGAGAGCTATCACTATTGGAATGCGAAGCGATATTGGAATAAACTCAACCACATAGGGCAGGAAATCATTGCTTGCGGAGGTGATTCGGCCGGATGGTCGTTGCCTGATATGGTGGCGTTGTGCGAGGTAGAGAACGACACGGTGATGCGCGACCTCACCAAACGCTCCCTGCTAAGCAAGGCACGGTACGAGTACTTCATGACCGATTCGCCCGATGAGCGAGGCATTGATGTGGCGTTGCTGTATTCGCCTTTCTCGTTCCGTCCCATCCAGCATCGTTCCATTCGCATCCAGCCGATAGAGGGTATGCGCCTGACACGTGATATTCTCTATGTGTCGGGGCAGTTGGCAGACGATGATACACTCCATGTGTTTGTGGTACATGCGCCGAGTCGGTCGGGAGGTGAGGTGCATTCCCGCCCGTTCCGTATGGTTGTGGCCGAGCGATTGATATCTGCGGTAGACTCTATTCGGGCGTTGTCGCCCGATGCCCGTATCATTGTTGCAGGCGATTTCAATGATTATGTGGGCGATAAGAGCCTGGTATATATCGGTGAACAAGGCTTGCAAGATGTTTCGGAGAATGCGACCGGCACGCATGGGGCAAAAGGAACATACCGCTATAAAGGCATGTGGGGAAGTCTTGACCATATCTTCTGTAGTCGGTCTATGCAGTCGGCATTGGATAGTTGTTACATCTTCGATGCGCCCTTTCTGCTCACCGACGACGAACGGTATGGTGGAGTGCAGCCCCGTCGCAACTTCAACGGTGCTAAGTATAACAATGGTTTCAGCGACCATCTGCCCTTGGTAGCACGCTTTAGGATAGGTGTTGAAGAGTAGGGGGATTGTAGGAGGAATTCCATGTCGATACGCCTGGTTTTGTGCAGAGCCTTTGCAGTATCGCTGCAAAGGCCAAACAACAACGCTGCAAAGCCCGAACAGTAATGCTGCCGAGGCCTTGCAGTTTTTTAGTTGACGAGTAGGTGGGTTTCAAGTTGGATTCCTGGCGTATCAATTGGAGTATGGCAGGCAATATCAATAAGGACTTATTTGAATTCGCCCAAAACAGGATGGTTTGTGCAGAATGACGCTTTGAGTGTTTTAAAATAATTTAAAACATTGTTTTTTATTCTTTTTTCACCCGTTTATACGGTACTTTTGCACTAACATTTATAAATGTATCTTGTTACCAATCAGCTTACGGGGTGAATTTGGAGTTATAACATAGAGTTACAACCAAGAAGAAATTATGTTTGAAAATCTAAGCGACAGACTTGAGCGCTCATTTAAGATACTGAAGGGTGAAGGCAAAATCACAGAGATAAATGTGGCCGAAACCTTGAAAGATGTGCGTCGTGCATTGCTTGATGCCGACGTAAACTATAAGGTAGCTAAGACTTTCACCGATACGGTCAAGACCAAGGCAATGGGTATGAATGTACTCACGGCCGTGAAGCCTAGCCAATTGATGGTGAAGATTGTACACGATGAATTGGCCGATTTGATGGGAGGCGAGGCTTCTGAATTGAAGTTGAGCGGTCATCCGGCCATCATCTTGATGAGCGGTTTGCAAGGTTCGGGTAAGACGACATTCAGTGGTAAGCTGGCCAATTTGTTGAAAAACAAGCAGCGCAAGAAGCCTTTGCTCGTGGCATGCGACGTGTATCGTCCTGCTGCCATCGAACAGTTGAAGGTTGTCGGTGAACAGGTGGGAGTGCCTGTATATACAGAACCGGAGAACAAGGATGTCGTAGAGATAGCCAATAATGCCATCAAGGAAGCCAAGGCCAAGAGTTACGATGTTGTCATCGTCGATACGGCAGGTCGTTTGGCGGTCGATGAGGAGATGATGAATGAAATCTCTCGTCTGAAAGAGGCATTGAATCCGGATGAGACATTGTTTGTGGTTGACTCCATGACTGGTCAGGATGCAGTGAATACGGCAAAGGAATTCAACGACTGCTTGGACTTCAATGGTGTTGTGTTGACGAAACTAGACGGTGATACACGTGGCGGTGCAGCCCTCTCAATCCGTACAGTGGTGACAAAACCAATCAAGTTTGTCGGTACGGGTGAGAAGATGGAGGCTATTGATGTGTTCCATCCTTCGCGTATGGCCGACCGTATCTTGGGTATGGGCGACATCGTCTCGCTTGTGGAACGTGCGCAGGAGCAGTTCGACGAAGAGGAAGCTCGCAAGCTACAGAAGAAGATTCAGAAGAACAAGTTCGACTTCAACGATTTCCTCGGCCAGATAGAACAAATCAAGAAGATGGGTAATCTGAAAGATTTGGCCGGTATGATTCCGGGCGTAGGCAAGGCTATCAAGGATGTAGATATTGACGATAATGCCTTTAAGGGTATTGAGGCTATTATCAAGAGTATGACTCCTAAGGAGCGTACCAATCCGGAAATACTGAACCAGAGTCGCCGTCAGCGCATTGCAAAGGGTTCCGGTACGGATATACAAGAGGTGAATAGGCTGATTAAACAGTTCGACCAGACTCGCAAGATGATGAAGATGGTCACAGGAAACGGTATGGCCGGCATGATGAGCAGAATGAAAGGAATGAATATTCCGGGAATGCCCAAGATGTAAGATAGAAGTGACAAGATAATAGATAAGGATTCATAGAATAATCATTGACGAAATGCAGTTGATTGACGGAAAGGCTACAGCTACGGCTATTAAGGCCGAAATAGCAGAAGAAGTGAAGAAGATTGTTGCCGCAGGAGGCAAGCAACCTCACTTGGCTGCTATTTTAGTGGGGCATGACGGTGGTTCGGAAACTTACGTGAAGAACAAGGTTATTGCCTGCGAGCAATGTGGTTTTAAGTCGACCCTGATTCGTTTTGAAGATACAGTGACAGAGGACGAACTGCTGGCAACGGTAGAAAGTCTGAACAAGGATGCCGATGTAGATGGTTTCATCGTTCAGCTGCCTCTGCCGAAACATATTGACGAGCAGAAGATTATCATGGCTATAGACTATCGCAAGGATGTAGATGGATTCCATCCTGTCAATGTGGGTCGAATGGCTATTGGTCTTCCCTGTTTCATCAGTGCCACTCCGCTTGGTATTATCACGCTGTTGAAGCACTATGGTATAGAGACTAGTGGTAAGAAGTGTGTGGTGCTGGGACGCAGCAATATCGTGGGTAAGCCTATGGCACAGCTCATGATGCAGAAACAATATGGCGATGCAACGGTGACAGTCTGCCACAGTCATTCGGCTAATCTGAAAGAAGAATGCCGTGAAGCAGACATTATCATCGCTGCAATCGGTCGGCCCGACTTCGTGACAGCCGACATGGTAAAAGACGGTGCGGTTATCGTCGACGTGGGAACAACCCGCGTTCCCGATGCAACTCGCAAGAGTGGCTTCCGCCTGAATGGGGATGTTAAGTTCGACGAAGTATCCCCCAAGTGTTCTTTCATTACTCCCGTTCCGGGTGGAGTTGGTCCTATGACCATCTGTTCGTTGATGAAGAATACCTTGGCAGCAGGCAAGAAGGAGTTTTACCGTTGAGCCTTGATGAATAAGAAGTAACTTGATTTTTTTATAACTCTCTAATTTTTGGGGGACCATTTCTCAGTGATGAGGAGTGGTCCTATTTTGTTTGATACGCTTATTCTGTTTAAAATCCTAATTGAAGATGTGTGGAATCATCGGTTTTCCTGATTTTTGCAGCAGGTGTTCCATACTTGAATTTCTGTAAAGAACAATCTCGGAGTGGGCGGACAACAGGGCAGTATCGCCATGAAAGATATGTCGGTATACGTCAATGAGGTGCTGGCTTTGATAGAATGGGCTACCAAGGACACCACAACAGGGATTGCATTAGCTCCTTACTCGTATAAGGTCATGGAACTATAGCTTCTCTGCCATTCATCCATATTATATTTCTATGCGCTCTATGCCTCCGTAATCCGTAAGATTTTCGAAGGCATTTTCTTTATCAAAGAGTTGCCCGTAGATGCCGGCACAGATGAGTACACCGCCGTGGGCAAAGATGGCTACGCGCTCATAATGCTTCCGGCGTAGCTCGTCCAGGAACTCCGCCACGCGTGCATACATCATGGGAAAGCTCTCGCCACCCGTTGCTGCCAGATTCATATAGTCTTGATACCATGCTTCTATGTGCGGATCTACCTTTGCAATATCGTCGTATAACCGCATTTCCCAGTCTCCCATATTCATCTCCTTAATCCTATCGTCGACCGTCGGAGAGGTATAACCGCAGTATGCAGCCAGCTTTCTCGCGCGCGTCAGGGGCGAGGAAAACACCGCATCGAACGGTTCGTCGGGTTGCAGATTTGCCTTGGTAATGGCAGCTTCCTGCTCGAAAGTGTCGGCTACAGGCACGTCGCTCCAGCCGTAACAAGTACCTTTGGGTACGTCTACACGTGTGTGTCTGATGAGGGTTACTTTCATATTGTGTGTAAAATGATGTTCAGTGTCAGGTAAAAACTCAGTTCGATGAGCAGGAAGATAGCTCCGCAACAGTCGCCCGTATATCCCTTGATGCGACTCCACATGAACCGATAAAGGGCATACATAACCAGACATGGAGTGAATACGAGCAAATCCCATCTCAGGAAATTGATGTAATAGAGCAACAGGGCAAGTGGCAGAATGCCCTGAACAAACAGGCTGATGCCGGCTGGAATGCTGAACTTGCGGTAGACTACACCGTTCTTGGCTGTCTCAGAGCTGCGTGCATAAGGCAGCATCTGTACTATCTGGGCAGCTAGCATCTTGGCGTATGTATCGCCGGCAAAGATGGCCAAAGCTGCCGTTAAGGGTGGTAAACTATACAGACACGCAATGAGCAGTATGGCATAGAAGACGAGTCCGAGTACACCGTACGACCCTATACGACTGTCTTTCATAATCTCCAGGATGCGCCCGCGGTCTTTTCCACCACCTCCGAAGCCATCCATGAAGTCGGCCAGTCCGTCTTCATGCAGTGCTCCTGTTAGCAGTAATCGAATGACAACCGCCACGACGACGGCTATGATATAAGGCATGATGAGCGAGCAGGCATAGAGGGTAAGTGCCATTGTAGCTCCGGTGAGCCATCCAACTAGTGGCCAATGTTCCACCACTGTCTCGTAAGCAGCCTTCGGTGGTTGGTAGATGCGCCAAAAGGGAAGCCGTGTGAAGAAGATGAGAGCTGCCCATATCTTGTCGTACCATTTGAGGTTGTGGTCGATGGAAACTTTCATTGATTAGAAATATTTAGTAATGTGAGCATGGTCAAAATCGTTCATCTCATTCATCATCCTGACAGACGACTTGATGATGGGATATGCGCAAAGAGCTCCAGTGCCTTCTCCCAGTCGCATGCCGAGCGATAGGATGGGGCTTGCATCCATGAGTTGCAGCAACCTTCTATGTCCATTTTCGTCGCTGCAATGCCCGAATATGGCATACCCCAGTACGTCGGGATAGAGCTGTGCAGCTGCCAATATGCAGGCCGTCATGATGAATCCGTCTACCAAGACGACCATGTGGAGTTCGGCAGCGCGTAGCATAGCGCCGATAGCCGCCACCATTTCGAAGCCGCCGAAGTATCTGATGGCATTGAGAGGCGTGTGTGGACATTTGCTGTGATAATGGTCTACGGCAGCTTTCAGCACGTTGTACTTATGCGAAATGCCCTCTGTGTTAAGTCCAGACCCAGCTCCAATGCACTCCGCCAGAGGTATCTGGCCGAACAGACTCATCCAAATACTGGATGGAGAAGTGTTGCCAATGCCCATCTCTCCGAGACAAATGATGTTGCATCCTTTCTCCTGACAGTTGTCGACAAGCTGCGCGCCTGTCTCTATACATTGCCAGAAGTGTGCTTCGGACATGGCCGGCGCGTGTAGAAAATTGTTTGTCCCATTGGCTATCTTACGGTTGATAATAGTGGGGCATGCCGATAAGTCGTGGTCGACCCCCATGTCTACGATACTGAGGTCGAATGAGTGCTGTCGGCAGAACATATTGACACCTCCGCCACCATTGGCAAAATTCAGCATTTGCTGCCATGTCACATCACGTGGCGAAACCGAGACGCCTTCGCGCTCAATGCCATGATCACCCCCTAATAGCAGATGGCAAGGGTGGGAAAGGCGAGGGGTGAGTGTGTGTTGGATAAGACTTATCTGCATGGCCAGGTCTTCCAACATACCCAGCGAACCCTTGGGTTTGTTCAGATTGTCAATCTTGGCTTGGATAGCCGGGCGTATATCCTTGTTCGTGGGTAGTATATGAAAGTTTCTCATATTATTTGATTTTTACAGGAATGCCTGATACCATCAGCAACACCTCGTCGGCCTTAGATGCTACATATTGGTTCATCCAACCCTGTAGGTCGGTAAATCTACGTTGTATCTCGTTGTTGCTGACACCTCCGCTTCCTATTTCGTTGGTTACAAAGATAAAGGTCGCGTCTTGCGAAGTAAATCGGTCGAACTCCTCCTGTAATTCCCGGAGAGCGCTGTCTACCGTGGGCTGCTCTTTTACCTTTTTATCGCTGTCGTAGAAAAAATTGGTACACCACAGGGTGATACAGTCGATGACCACCACCTTATTATATAGTTGGTGGCGCGATAAGTATTTTTCTTCTTCGATATTCGTCCAGTTATCGCCACGTCGTTGCTGATGCCGATTCACCCGTTCGCGGAATTCTTCATCCCATATATGGGCTGTTGCCAGATATACGGGAGTGTGCGACAGGGTCAGAGCCAGCTGTTCGGCGTACATGCTTTTGCCCGAACGCTGTCCGCCTGTGATGAGAATAATGCGTTTCATAATGCGAAGATAATAAAAAGTAGCGACATACTGTCAGGCCTGCTGTGCTATTTTGGGCAATTAGTCTCATTCTTCGATAGGGTCAACTCCCTGATTATTGTTTTCAGAACCATCACTCTCGGTT
The DNA here is from genome assembly GCF_055381405.1 of Prevotella mikamonis. Lineage (NCBI taxonomy): Bacteria > Pseudomonadati > Bacteroidota > Bacteroidia > Bacteroidales > Prevotellaceae > Prevotella > Prevotella mikamonis. The sequence continues at coordinate 1,092,622 of NZ_AP035785.1, read as the reverse complement.
TACTGCAAAGGCTCGGCAGGGTTGCTGCAAAGCCCAAACAGCACTGCTGCAAAGCCTAGGCAGCAATACTGCTAAGGCCTTGCAGTGTTTTAAGTTGGCGAGTGGACGAGATATAAGTAGGCGGATAGTCTCTCTTTTTAATATTTTGAATGCGTGTTTTAGGACTTTTTGTGTTTTAAAACATGGAAATTGTGCAAAAGATTTGGAAGTTACAATTATTTTTAATTACTTTGCAGCCGTATTCGTAAGGATAAATAAATATTCGTAAAATATAATTTTTTAAATTTAGAGAGACATGAAGAAAATCGCATTACTATTTGCAGCAGCTGCTATGGCTGTTTCTGTTAATGCACAGACTGTAACAGAAAGCAAGACTTTCGACAATTTCTACATTGGTATTAATGGTGGTGTTGCAACCAAGACAACCGGTCATTCTTGGATGAAAGGTTTGGACCCAAACTTCGGTGTACGTTTAGGACGTAACTTTACTCCGGTTTTCGGTTTGGCAGTTGAGAGCAATGCTTACTTCTCAAATAAGCCTTTTGCTTCTACCGGAACAGCTGTTCGCTTCTTGAACACAAGTTTGTTGGGTACTGTAAACCTGAGCAACTGGTTCGGTGGTTACCAAGGCGAGCCTCGTGCATTTGAGGTTGTTGCTTTGTACGGACTTGGTTGGGGACATCTCTTTGGCAACACTGCACAGTATAAGGCATCTAAGTATCACAACAACCTGACTTCTAAGGCTGCTATTGACTTTGTATTCAACCTCGGCGAATCAAAGGCATGGCAGTTCTATGTTGAGCCAGCTTTGGTTTGGGGTCTCAACGATAAGACAGATGCTGCTAACTATAACTTGTCTAATTCTGGTATCAAGTATAACATCAACCACAGCTTTGTACAGTTGAATGCAGGTCTTATCTATAAGTTCGGTAACTCTAACGGTACTCATAACTTCAAGATTGCTCAGCTCCGCGACCAGTCTGAAATTGATGGTCTGAATGCTCAGATCAATAGCTTGCGTGGCGATTTGAACGATAAGGACGCTCAGCTTGCAGCTAAGGATGGTCAGATTGCTGACTTGCAGAACGCTCTTGATGCTTGTAACAAGAAGCCTAAGTATGTGAAGCCTGCTACTGCTACCAACTTGCAGCCTACGGTATTGTTCCGTCAGGGTAAGAGTGTCATCGACGCTGCACAGTATGCACCAATCGAACTGATTGCTTCTTACATGAAGAATCATCCTGAGGCTAATGTTGAGATTAAGGGTTATGCTTCTCCTGAAGGTTCTGCAGAGCTGAACCAGAAGCTTTCTGAGGCTCGTGCTGAGGCTGTTAAGACTGCACTGGTCAAGAAGTATAAGATTGCTGCCAGCCGCTTGACAACCAAGGGTATGGGTGCTACCGACAAGCTGTTCGAGCAGGTAGAGTTCAACCGTGTTGCTACATTCAACGACAACGCAAAGAACAACTAATCAGTGTAGACATCGCTGAATGAAGATATAGAAGGGATATACCTTGGCGGGTATATCCCTTCTTTGCGTTGGCAGGTATCGCTTATGGGTGTGACAGAGTGGTTTATATGTTAAGAATGTGTGTCGAATTAATTTGAAACCGAAAGTATAATTCGGCTATTAGTTACAAATTAATCGGTAATTGCCAAAATATGCACGCAGTTTATTGGTTGTTACATAAAAACTCTTTATCTTTGTAATCAAATGTATATACCTTGTCTTCGATGCAGTTGTTGGCAAGGCTTTTTTAAAGTATGGAATTTATAGAGAACAAGTAGATACGATGAAACATCAGTTGAGAAGTGCCGTCTGCACGGAAGGTAGGAGAATGGCAGGTGCAAGAGCGCTTTGGGTGGCTGCCGGCATGAAACACGAGCAAATAGGAAAACCTATCATTGCTGTTGTCAACAGCTTTACTCAGTTTGTACCCGGACACACTCATCTGCATGAGATAGGGCAGATTGTGAAGCAGGAAATCGAGGCTATGGGCTGCTATGCAGCTGAGTTTAATACCATTGCGATAGACGACGGTATTGCTATGGGGCATGATGGTATGCTGTATTCTCTGCCATCGCGCGATATTATTGCCGATTCCGTGGAGTATATGGTGAATGCTCATAAGGCCGATGCCATGATTTGTATCTCTAACTGCGACAAGGTGACGCCGGGAATGCTGATGGCTTCCATGCGTCTGAATATTCCGACCATCTTCTGTTCGGGTGGACCGATGGAGGCCGGACGATGGAGAGGTGAGAATGCCGACTTGATAACGGCGATGGTCAATGGCGGCGACGAGAGTGTGAGCGATGCCGACCTGATGGAGATAGAGAAGTCGGCATGTCCGGGATGTGGCAGTTGTTCGGGTATGTTTACGGCCAATTCCATGAACTCACTGACCGAAGCTATCGGCTTGTCTCTGCCTGGTAATGGTACTATATTGGCTACACATAAGAATCGTATTCAGCTTTTTAAGGATGCAGCACGCCAGATTGTGAAGAATGCGTTGGCCTATTATGAAGATGGCGATGAAAGCGTTTTGCCACGTAACATCGCTACCCGACAGGCATTTCTCAATGCGATGGCGCTCGATATAGCAATGGGTGGAAGTACAAATACCGTACTTCATCTGTTGGCTGTGGCGCAAGAGGGTGAGGTAGATTTCACGATGAAAGACATAGATGAATTGAGTCGTCGTGTACCTTGCCTGTGCAAGCTGTCTCCGAATACACAGAAATACAGTGTGCAGGAATGCAACCGTGCGGGAGGAATTCTTGGAATTCTGAGCGAACTGCATAAGGCTGGGCTGATAGATGGGCAGGTGGAGCGCGTCGATGGTAAGACATTGACGGAGCAGATGAAACGATATGACATCACGGGCGAGGCTGTTGATGCAGAGGCTAATCGTATTTACAGTAGTGCTCCAGGGCGTCGTTTCTCTACCCAAATGGGTAGTCAGGATACCCAATGGGAGAGTCTGGATGCCGACCGTGCCAATGGTTGCATCCGGGATATGGAGCATGCTTATACCAAAGACGGCGGATTGGCAGTCTTGTTTGGTAATATCGCACAGAATGGATGCGTGGTTAAGACTGCCGGAGTGGATGCTGCCCTATGGCATTTCGAAGGTCCGGCCGTCGTATTCGATTCTCAGGATGATGCTTGTGAGGGAATATTGAATGGCAAGGTGAGTGCCGGCGACTGTGTGGTGATTACGCATGAAGGGCCGAAAGGTGGTCCTGGTATGCAGGAAATGCTCTATCCCACCTCTTATATAAAGAGCCGTCATTTGGGCAAAGAATGTGCGTTGATTACCGACGGACGATTCTCAGGTGGAACATCTGGACTGAGTATCGGACATATCTCGCCCGAAGCGGCTGCTGGAGGAAACATCGGAAAGATAAAAGATGGCGACATCATCGAGATAGATATACCTTCGAGGTCGATAAACGTGAAGCTTTCGGATGCAGAATTGGACGCACGAGAACAGCAACCGTTAAAACGTAACCGCGTGGTTAGCAAAGCTTTAAGGGCCTATGCACAAAGTGTTAGTTCGGCAGATAAAGGCGGAGTAAGAATGATAGATTAAGTTTAGGAAAAAGATTATGGCAAAAGAAGTTATAACAGGTTCTGAGGCTCTGATGCGAGCTTTGCACAATGAAGGTGTAAAGACCATATTCGGTTATCCCGGTGGGGCTATCATGCCCGTATTTGACGCTTTATATGACTATACACGTAAGGAGAATCAAGTGTTCAATCATATCTTGGTTCGCCATGAGCAAGCTGCTGCCCATGCTGCAGAAGGGTTTGCACGTGTGAGTGGTGAAGTGGGGGTTTGCTTGGTAACAAGTGGCCCTGGTGTCACGAATACGCTGACAGGTGTGGCCGATGCCATGATGGATAGTACGCCGATTGTGGTGATTGCGGGTCAGGTGGCAGTGGGGGCACTGGGTACGGATGCCTTTCAGGAGGTGGATTTGGTGGGTGTAGCCCAACCTATCACGAAGTGGGCATATCAGATTCAGCGTCCCGAAGATGTGGCATGGGCCGTTAGTCGTGCTTTCTATATAGCACGTTCAGGTCGTCCTGGTCCTGTGGTTTTGGATTTTCCGAAGAATGCGCAGACTCATAAATGCGAGTGGGAAGACGTAAGAGTGAATCATATCCGCTCGTATGTTCCTTATCCTCGTATTGATGCTTTGGCTGTAGCGGAGGCGGCAGAGCTGATAAATGCGAGCAAAAGACCGTTGGCTCTTGTCGGCCAGGGAGTAGAATTGGGTGGAGCACAAAGCGAATTGCTGGAGTTCATAGAGAAAGCAGACATTCCTACAGGACGTACGATGATGGGATTGTCGGCGCTTCCGACCGACCATCCGCTGAATGTGGGTATGCTGGGAATGCACGGTAACTATGCCCCTAATATACAGACGCAACAATGTGATGTGCTGATTGCTATCGGAATGAGATTCAGTGACCGTGTAACCGGTTTGCCATCGACTTATGCCAAGCAGGCAAAGGTGATTCATCTGGATATTGATCGTACGGAAATAGATAAGAATATAAAGAGTACGGTGGCTGTCGTGGGCGACTGCAAGATGTCGCTTCCGGCTATCACCAGGCTATTAAAGAAGAACTTGCATACTGACTGGAGGGAGTCGTTCAGACAATATGATGACATGGAAATGGCTAGAGTCATTGAGCCGGCCATTCATCCTACGGAAGGACCGCTGCTGATGGGGGAGATAACCAATGTAGTAGCAGAGGAGACCAAAGGCGATGCTATATTGGTAAATGATGTAGGTCAGAATCAAATGTTCTCTAGTCGGTACTTCAAATACAACAGGAAGAGGTCGATAGTGACAAGTGGTGGACTCGGCACTATGGGCTTTGGACTGCCTGCAGGCATCGGTGCTACGTTTGGAGCACCTGACCGTACAGTCTGTGTTTTCATGGGCGATGGCGGTCTACAGATGAGCATTCAGGAGTTTGGGACGATTATGGAGCAAGGTTCGCCAGTTAAGATGTTCTTGTTAAACAATAACTATCTGGGGAATGTTCGCCAGTGGCAGGATATGTTCTTCAATCATCGTAAGAGTTTTACAAGAATGCTAAACCCGTGTTATGAAGATATTTGTAAGGCGTATGATATTCCGTATGACGTAGTTATCGACCGTAAAGACCTCTGTGAGAAAGTAGCTAAGGCATTGTCAACCGATGGTCCTTATCTGTTGGAATGTGCTGTGAAGGAAGAAGACAACGTCATGCCAATGACTCCTCCAGGTAAGAGTGTGGATGAAATGATACTGGAAGTGGGAGAGTAACCGCTTATTTATAGAAGCAAAAAGCAACATGGACAACGCAAAGAAATTATATACATTGTTGGTATATTCAGAGAATATAGCTGGTATACTGAATCAGATTACGGCGGTGTTTACTCGTCGTCAGGTGAATATTGAGAGCCTTAATGTGTCGGCTTCAAGCATTAAGGACATTCATAAGTACACCATTACGGTGTGGAGTGACGAAGAGCAAATTAAGAAAATTACGAAGGCTATTGAAAATAAGATAGATGTTGTCAAGGCAGATTACTATACTGATGAAGAATTATTCATCCATGAAGTAGCTTTGTTCAAGATTTCAACACCTGTCCTGATGGAAAATCCAGAGGTGTCTAGAACCATCCGTAAACACAATGCACGTATGATGGAGGTGAATCCTACCTATAGTACGGTACTGTTAGCGGGACTGACGGAAGAAATAGCCAATTTATTCACAAAGTTAGATGGATTCAACTGTCTGTTACAGTACACCCGTTCAGGGCGTATAGCAGTGACACGAAGCTTTGAAGAACCGATTTCTGACTTTCTACAAGAGCAAGATGGCAATACTTAGTAAGGTAGGTCGATACGAATTTTTGGCTGAACCATTCCATTGTGACTTCTCACATAGCCTGTTCATGGGCCATTTGGGTAATCACATGTTGAATGCGGCAGACTTCCATAGCAATGATCGTGGTTATGGAATGAACTATCTTAACCCTATTCATAAGACATGGGTATTATCCCGTTTGGCTATTGAGATGGATGAAATGCCAAAAGCCTATGACAAGTTTTTTGTAGAAACATGGGTAGAAAGTGCCATGAAATATTTTACGAGTAGAAACTTTAAGGTGATTGGTGGCGACGAAAAAGTATACGGATATGGTCGAAGTATTTGGGCAATGATAGATACTGACAGCCGACAGCCTACTGATATATTCTCTGTTCGTGATGGTCTGATAGCCCAATATATAGAGTCTGAGAAGGCTTGTCCTATTGATAAGAGTTCAAGAGTGAAGATGGGTAGTGGTGCGGAATTGGTAAGGACTGTCGATACCCAATACAGTGATGTAGACATGAACGGTCATATCAATAGCGTCAAATACATCGAACACATACTCAATCTTTTCGACCTCGATTATTACAGGAGTCATCGTTTGCAGCGACTGGACATTGCTTATGTGGCTGAAAGTCACCAGGGCGACCAATTGAATCTCTACCGCGAGCAAATGGCTGAAGGTGAGTTTAATATCTGTGTAGACAAATTGACACCACAGCAGCGAGAAAGAGTGGAAGTTTGTAGATGTAAGGTTAAATTTATAAAAGTCTGAAAGATTATTTTGTGGTTTTATTGTAAATTGTTACCTTTGTGTACAATAAAAGACCGTAAAGCATCTTATAGGATTAAAGATAACCGCGGTAGTATCATCCTATCGCATAAATAACAAAGTTATATGGCAGAAATGAATTTCGGTGGCGTAGTGGAAACAGTTGTCACCAACAAAGAATTCTCTTTGGAAAAAGCACGTGAAGTACTCAAGAATGAAACGGTTGCCGTCATTGGTTACGGTATTCAAGGTCCTGGCCAGGCTGGCAATCTTCGTGATAATGGATTTAATGTCATCGTTGGTCAGCGTCAGGGCAAAACCTATGACAAGGCTGTAGCCGACGGATGGGTTCCCGGTAAGTCGTTGTTCTCTATCGAGGAAGCTGTTCAGAAGGGGACTATCATTTGCATGCTTCTTTCTGATGCCGGTCAGATTGCTGCGTGGCCAACTATCAAACCTTATCTGACAGCAGGCAAGACTTTGTACTATTCGCATGGCTTTGCTATTAACTGGCAAGATCGTACAGGCGTAGTTCCGCCCAAGGATGTCGATGTTATCATGGTTGCTCCTAAAGGTTCAGGTACGTCTTTGCGCACGATGTTCCTCGAAGGTCGCGGTCTGAACTGCTCTTATGCAGTATATCAAGATGCTTCTGGCAAGGCCGAAGAGAAGACGATAGCCTTTGGTATCGGTATCGGGGCAGGTTATATGTTCAAGACAACCTTCCAACGCGAGGCTACATCCGACCTAACCGGTGAGCGTGGTTCGTTGATGGGAGCTATCGAGGGATTGCTGGAAGCACAGTATGAAGTACTCCGCGAGCACGGGCATTCTCCTTCGGAAGCCTTCAATGAGACTGTAGAGGAGTTGACCCAGAGTCTTATGCCGCTCTTCGGTGAGAAAGGTATGGATTGGATGTATGCCAACTGTTCTACCACAGCACAGCGTGGTGCACTCGATTGGGCTCCTCGTTTCCGCGAGGCTATCAAGCCTGTCATGGAGTGGTTGTATCTCTCTGTGCAGACTGGTAATGAGGCTCAGATTTCTATTGACAGCAATTCCAAGCCCGATTATCGCGAGAAGTTGAACAAGGAATTGGAAGCAATGCGCAACAAGGAGATGTGGCAGGCAGGCATGACAGTACGTCAACTTCGTCCCGAAAACGATTAATAGTTACATATACATAATAGGTATAAGGAGTTTGCCAGATTTGGCAAATTCCTTTTTTCGTTGTAGTGCCTGCTTATTTTCGTTTGATTAAGAAGTTTCCATCCATTCTGATGTCTTCTTCAGCCAATAAGTCTTCCAGTGCATCATCCAGTTGTTGCTCCGGAATAATAAACTTTTTCAATTCCGTGATATGATGTCTCGCACCATCGTTCAATAGCTCCAGTATGGCGTTGCGGGCTGGTTGAATGCGTTGTTCGCTGTGGGTATCTGAGGCATGGGACAGGCATACATCGCAGTGTTCGCAATCTGTAGAACGCATCTCGCCGAAATAGGCCAGTAATTGTCTGCTTCTGCACACATCATTGTTCTTGGCATACGCAATGACGGCATCTATACGCTTGGTGAACTGCTCTTTCCTGTCTTCATAGATTTCCTTGCTTATCACCACTCTCTCGCCGTCTTCTCTATCGCGTGTATAGACGATGAACGGTGTCTTGCGTCTGGGTATGAAGTGCAGGATGTGTCGACGACTGAGACTTTTGAGTATCAGATACACCTGTTCTTGCGTGAGTCCGGCCTGTTGGGCTACCAACCTTTCATCTATATACGTGTAGTCGGTGAACAATCCGCCGTAGTTTCTCAGCAGGGCTGTAATGACATTCTCTTCGTCAGGCGTAGTCTCTTCGAGTCGGTACAGCGAATTTCTTTCCAATAGGAACATGACTCTGGCCCTGGCATCAGGTTCAACTTCATATTCCAGGTAGCCTGCCTGTTGCAATATACGCAAGGCGGCATCTGTTGGAATGGGGAAATGTCGGAATGTACGGCAAAACTTATCTATCTCAAAGGTAAAGGTATGGCCTGCTCCGCTGCCTACGGCTAGTTGGAAATAGTAGGCCAGATGCTCGTAGACATCTCGTACATAGTCTTTTTCGGGGAAGTTGTCGCTGATGCGTTTGGTAAGTTTCCTAGTGTCACTATCGTTGTATAGCAGCACGGCGTATGCTCTGTTTCCGTCTCTTCCTGCACGTCCTGCCTCCTGGAAATAGGCCTCTATCGAGTCTGGGCAATCTATGTGAACCACCACCCGCACGTCAGGTTTGTCTATACCCATGCCGAAAGCGTTGGTTGCCACCATTACCCTGTATTCATTGTTCTGCCATGCTGTCTGCCTGATATCTTTGGTGTAAGCTTCCAAGCCTGCGTGGTAGAATGTTGCACTGAGTCCGTTGGCATCGAGCCATTCTGCCGTTTCCTTGCATCGCTTCCTACTCCTTACATATACAATGGCACTTCCTGGTACTGATTTCAGGATGTGGATGAGTTCTGCGTGTTTGTCGGATGCAGTGCGAACCACATAAACCAAATTCTTCCGCTCGAAACTCATACGAAATACATTCGGCTTCGTAAATCCCAGTTGTCTTTGTATATCGTCTACCACATTGGGTGTGGCCGTGGCTGTAAGTGCCAGTACCGGTGCTTGGGGCTTCTGCTTCCGGATGTCTGCTATCTTCAGATAAGCCGGTCGGAAGTCATATCCCCATTGGCTGATGCAGTGTGCTTCGTCGACGGTAATAAAACTTACGCTGATACGTTTCAGCTTGGCCAGAAACAGCTCTGAGCCTATTCGTTCCGGTGAGACATAGAGTATCTTGATACCACCGAAGATAGCATTCTCCAAAGTCTTGATGATTTCATGGCGGGTCATGCCCGAATAGATGGCGGCAGCGCGGATATTGCGTTGGAGCAAATGCTCCACCTGGTCTTTCATGAGGGCAATGAGAGGCGTGATGACAATGCACACCCCCTCCATTGCCATAGCCGGTACTTGGAAGGTAAGTGACTTTCCACCGCCGGTAGGCATCAAACCAAGTGTATCCTGTCCTTCGCCAATGCTTTCAATGATTTGCCGTTGAATGCCGCGAAAGTCAGGATACCCCCAGTATTGACGTAGTATATCAGTATATTTGTCTATAGACAAGTGCTGAGAATTTTTAGATTGTTTCCTTATCGTCTGGTCGGATATCTTCTATCTGGAGCTGCACCTGGTTGCGTTTGAATACATTGTCTTCAATCGTATAGGCAATGTCAAAACTGCGTTTGCTCTTGATGTAGCGCGACGATGCGCTCTGACCGAACGCAATGCCATTGACCACGTTACTCGATTTTGAGTCTACCAGCTCCAGTTTGATGTGTTCCTGTTCGCGTCCGACCACCTTGCTCGTGCCGTAGTCGTACACGCCGCAGGTACAGAATAGAGGCTTCTGGTTGCCCGGACCGAACGGAGAAAACTTCTTGAGGTCGGTATGCAGATGTCGGGTAATGTCCTTGAAGTCTATCTTGGCATCAATATCCAGTATGGCCTCTGTCTGTTCGGGTTCGATATGTTCCTCGACAAACTGCTGGAAACGCCTGCGGAATTCCGGTATATCGTCCCATCTGAGAGTCAAACCGGCTGCATAAGTGTGTCCTCCGAAGTTGGTCAAGAGGTCTCTGCAATACTTGATAGCCGCATAGACATCGAATCCGGCTACGCTTCGTGCCGACCCTGTGGCCAAGTCGCCGTCGCGTGTGAGCACCACCGTAGGGCGATAGTAGATTTCCGTCAGCCGCGATGCTACGATGCCTATAACCCCTTTTTTCCAATTCTCGTCGTACAGAACGATGGATGAGTGGTGCTTCTGGCTTTCTAGCTTAGCCACAATCTGATAGGCCTCTTCGGTCATCTGCTTGTCAATATCCTTGCGCTGCTCGTTGTATTCGTCAATGTGTTTCGACTTTTCCAGAGCTATGGCATAGTTTTTCTCCACCAGCAAGTCTACGCTTTCTTTACCACTCTCCATACGTCCGGAGGCATTGATACGTGGTCCTATTTTGAAGATGATGTCGCTCATGGAAATGTCCCGGCCACTCAAACCGCAAATGTCGATAATGGCCTTCAGTCCGATGCTCGGATTCTGATTCAGCTGTTTGAGACCGTGGTAAGCCAGAATACGATTCTCTTCTACCACAGGCACGATGTCGGCAGCTATTGCCACGGCGCAGAAGTCGAGTAGGGGGATGAGCATGGAGAATGGCAGACCATTGTTTTTGGCCCATCCCTGCATAAACTTGAACCCTACACAGCATCCGCAGAGTTCCTTGAACGGATAGTTGTCGTCGGGTCTTTTCGGATTAAGAATGGCCACAGCGTCGGGCATAGTTTCGTCGGGCACGTGGTGGTCGCAGATAATGAAGTCGATGCCCAGGCTCTTGGCATAGGCTATCTCCTCTATTGCCTTGATGCCACAATCGAGTATGATAATAAGTTTTACACCGGTTTCCTTGGCATAGTCTATTCCTTTCTTGCTCACTCCATACCCCTCGTCGTAGCGATCGGGGATATAGTAGTCTATATTGGAATAGAACTGCTGTAGAAACTTATACACCAATGCCACAGCCGTACAGCCGTCAACGTCGTAATCACCGTATACCAAGATACGTTCTTTATGCCCCATAGCATCATTGAGACGGTCGACGGCTACGTCCATGTCTTTCATGATGAAAGGGTTGATGAGGTCGGCCAGTTGTGGACGGAAGAATCTCTTGGCAGCAGATTCCGTCGTTATGCCGCGCCTAATCAGCAGTTGGGCCAGGACAGGACTCATGTTGAGCTTGCCCCCTAAGTCTTTAGCTGCTTGTATTTCGTCTGGTGTAGGTGATTTGTAATTCCATTTGAAGTGCATTTATATTGTTTTTGTTTTATTTCGTTTAAGGCCCGTGAGATGCACGGGAGAAAGGTTTTACCTTCACAAAAGGGTAAACCGTGTTCAAAGTTACTAAATAATTACGAAATATCTACAAAAGAATGGCAGATTATGAATAGTTTTTCGCGAGCCGTCCATTCGTACTATGGCATGCAACTCAATAACTCATCAACTTTAAATTCACAAGCTTAAAAAACTGCAAGGCCTTGGCAGCATCGCTGCAAAGGCCGAACAGCAGTGCTGCAAAGCCCAGACAGCGACACTGCTGAGCCTTTGCAGAAAATGAATGGTGTGTGAGCTGTGACTTGAGTTTTGCGAAGTATGACTGTGAAATCATGCCGGGGTGTGTAGCAATGATGGAAGAATCGTGTAATGTAATCGGGTTGTTGACGTGTGCATTATGCCATGATAGATGGAGAAAGGAAGGGCGGTAGATATCCTGCAATACCCTTATGTGCTGTTGATTAAAATATTTTCCTTAGGAAATTTGTTTTATTGGATAATATAGTTTACCTTTGCGAAAGTTTCCAGAGGAAAGTATTTAAAAACATAAAATAGAATATGAAGCATTTGATTATTGGTGGAGTTGCAGGAGGAGCAACCGCCGCAGCGAGAATAAGGCGGGCAGACGAGCTTGCAGAGATTGTATTGATAGAGAAAGGACCGTATATCTCTTATGCGAATTGTGGTCTGCCATATTATATAGGTGGTACGATTGCCGATCGGGAGAATCTGTTTGTGCAGACTCCGGAGTCTTTCGGCCGTCGTTTTGCCATAGATGTCCGTGTGGAGAATGAGGCTGTCGGTATCAATACCGAGGAAAAGACGGTGACCATTTGTCGCAAGGATGGCAGTGAATATACAGAGTGGTACGATAAATTGTTGCTTTCTCCGGGTTCTTCGCCCGTGCGCCCTCCTTTGAAGGGGATAGATTTGGATGGTATCTTTACGTTGCGTAATGTAGAAGATACCGACCGGATTAAGCAATATCTAGATACTCACAACGTCAGGCAGGCTGTGGTTGTAGGCGGTGGATTCATAGGTTTGGAGATGGCGGAGAATCTGCACCACGCCGGCGCGCAGGTGTCTATTGTAGAGATGGGAAATCAGGTGATGGCCCCTGTAGACTTTTCCATAGCTTCGCATGTGCATCGCGAGCTGATGAGCAAGGGCGTGAATCTCTACTTGGGCAAAGGCGTAGAACGCTTCGAGAGAGAGGGCGAGGGCGTCAAGGTGTTCTTCAACACGGGTGAGAGCATCCATGCCGATATTGTATTGCTGTCTATAGGTGTGCGTGCCAACACGCAACTGGCTCAGCAGGCAGGCATCGGACTGGGTGAACGGGGTATCAAGGTGAATGAATATCTTGAGACTTCGGCGAAGGATGTGTATGCCGTGGGCGATGCTATCGAGTTTACTCATCCGCTGACAGGGCAGCCCTGGCTCAACTTTCTGGCTAACCCTGCGAACAGGCAGGGCAGGATAGTGGCCGATAACATGGTGATGGGCAATACGCAGTCGTATGAGGGAGCGATAGGAACTTCCATTGCCAAGGTGTTTGATTTGGCAGTAGGTTCTACGGGACTGGCAGCAAAGCGTCTGAAGCAGTTGGGCATTCCGTATCAGAGCAGTACTACAATTTCGGCCGCTCATGCGGGTTATTATCCCAATTCTTTCCAGTTGACTACGAAACTGACTTTTGATCCTGAGACGGGAAAACTCTATGGCGCACAGTGTGTGGGCAGCGAAGGCGTGGATAAGCGTATCGACCAGTTGTCTCTTATTATTAAGAATGGTGGTACGGTGGCCGCCCTTACTCGCCTGGAGCATGCTTATGCTCCTCCCTTCTCGTCGGCTAAAGACCCTATCGCCATTGCCGGTTATGCCGCTGGTAATATTGTGAGCGGAGCGATGCAGGTGATGACATGGCGCGAGTTGAATGCGCTGGACCGCGGTGCTGTGACGCTTATCGACGTCCGTACGCCGGCTGAATATGAGTTGGGAAGCATCGAGGGAGCAATCAACATTCCTCTTGACGACTTGCGTGAGCGACTTGGTGAGATTCCGACAGACGGAAAGGCGGTCGTGGTGTTCTGTGCGGTTGGTCTGCGAGGCTATCTGGCTCAGCGCATTTTGGTGGGACGAGGTTTCCGGAATGTGCGTAATCTGTCGGGTGGTTATAAGACTTACAGTCTGGCAACACAGGAAATCAAGAACGAGGAAATGGCGGTTGAACCGAAGAAAGTTGTGCATACGGCGGTTCAAGACATCTTGCGTGTAGACGCGTGTGGATTGCAATGTCCCGGCCCTATCCTCAAACTGAAAAAGGCTATGGACGATATGGAAGAGGGGGAGAGCATCGAGGTGAAGGCTACCGATGCCGGTTTTCCGGCCGATGCCAAAGCGTGGTGTGCTACAACGGGTAACCTGTTGGAGACGAGCGACAGCAAAGATGGATTTCATACTGTCACGATTCGCAAGGGAAGTGCATCAAAACCTGTTGCAGGTGCGCCTGTAACGGAGAAGAACAAGACGCTCATCATGTTCAGCGACGACCTGGACAAAGCCTTGGCCACGTTTGTATTGGCCAATGGCGCTGCTGCAACCGGGCACAAGGTAAGCATCTTCTTCACGTTCTGGGGATTGAATGTGCTCAAGAAAGAGCAGAAACCAGCGGTGAAGAAAGATGTCTTCGGGCGTATGTTCTCATGGATGTTACCAGCCAGTTCTCGCGGTTTGAGCCTGTCTAAAATGAGTATGCTGGGCATTGGTGACCGCATGATGAGACACATCATGAAGCAGAAAAATATCTATTCTCTCGAAGAGATGCGCCAACAGGCATTGGATAACGGAGTGGAGTTTATAGCTTGCCAGATGTCTATGGATATGATGGGAATCAAGAAAGAAGAATTGCTTGATGAGGTAAATATTGGTGGTGTGGCCACTTATATGGAACGTGCCGAGCATGCAAACGTAAACTTGTTTATCTGAAAAGCTTATGGACAAACAGAAAATTTGCCGTATTCGCGACGTTTACCGTGCGATTATGTCGTTGGAAAGTGAGTTCCAGACGACCTATAATCTGAATATCAATGAGGCTATGTTGCTTTGTACGCTGCGGGATTGCAGCGGTATGACGTCGGGAGAGATAGCCGAACAGCTCAGTCTGACGCCCTCTAACACTTCAAAAGTAATAACATCGGTAGAAAAGAAAGCGTTGATAAGGCGCAAGCTGGATAAAGTGGATAAACGCCAGATGCACTTCGCCCTGACTCCAAAGGGCGAAGCGCTTATCGAAACGATGCACTGTAGCGAAATAGAATTGCCGGGAATACTGGCCCATATCATCAGCTAAAGTGCCTTTGTATCTTCCATAGCAAAGTAGGACAATCAAAAAAGGAAGACCAGACGGTCTTCCTTTTTATGTTGTATCAGTAGAACAAGCCTATTACAGTTTCAGTTTCTTGCGGATATCCTGAGGCACTGCATTCTTGTTTACCATGAAATCCATAGTCTTGTAAGCTACGAATGCCTTAGACATGTACCAGATTCCCTTGTAGTCTCCGGTCTCACCCCAAGAGTTTTTCACCATATAATACTCTTTACCATTCTGGTCTTTGGCGATACCGAAGATGTGCATGCCGTGGTCATCGGTCGTTGTCCAGTTGTCGAATGCTTCCTGACGCATCTTCTGTGTGGGTACAACTTCAGGTGCATTGACGCCTAATGAGTCTACAACGTCGCGCTTCTTCGACTTATTGTACTTCAGCCAACGGTCTGCATCAGTACCGCTCATGTCGCGTACACGCTCCATGTTGTAAGCCAGACCGAGACCGCTGCGGGTGAACCCCTCTTCAGACACGTCGCCACCCCAAGCTACAGTGTAGCCGTTGTAGATGGCATTGTCTATGATTTTGCAAAGGTCGTCGATAGGTACGTTCCAACTTAACGGCCAACGCCAGTTGTCCTGAACCTCTACTGCAAACTGAGTCCACATGGGGTGGTGGGTATAACTGGTGAAGCTGATATAATCGTTCCAGTCCAAACCAAGGCTGGCTGCAAACGATTGGGGAGTATAGCTCTTGCCTTCATACATGAATTTCTCAGGGCATTTTCCTAAGTATGCGTCCAGAATACCCTGCAAACCACTCTTCCACGCAGTAGATAATTTGTCATTTTTGCTCTTGGCTACACTCTCAATATAAGGAGTCATCACTGAGAACAGTTCAGAGAAGTTAGCCAAGGAGTCACCGTAAAGAGTACCGGGAAGGGGCATTGCATTTTCAGGAACGATACCATAGTTTTGTATGCAATACAAGGGATCGTATGCACTACCGCCTTGTGAGAACGATACATCACCGTGCATTCTCACAGCCATAGTGGCTCTGTCCATGTAAGTCTTGTTGGCTACGAACATCTCACAAAGGTCGTAGGTCTTTCCACTCTTCTTTAATATCTCGCTTTCAAAGAAACTCAAGGTTGAATAGTCCCAGCAAGTGCCGCTTCGGCTCTGGTTCTTGATGCTTGTAATCTTGTTTTCTTTAACTACCGTGAAGACCGGTTTGTTCTTGTTCTCTTTGGTTGTTTTTGTGTCTTGGGCACTTGCTACTGTACCTACAAAGGCCAACAGTGCCACTACTAATGCTTTTTTCATCGAAATTAAAGTTGCTTTGTTGCTGATAAAATCTATCTTATAAATTATCTTTTTTATAATATGTATGCTTAATTCTCTGCCATAAAGGCTTCTACATCTTTCGCGTGGTAGGGGATACGGTCCTTGCCTAGGAATCGACAACCGTCTTTCGTGATGAGCAAATCGTCTTCTATACGGATGCCACCGAAATCCTTATAGGTCTCCAGCTTGTCGAAGTTGAGGAATTCATTGCAATGTCCGCTAGCCTTCCAATTATCAATGAGGGCAGGAATGAAGTAGATACCCGGTTCGTCGGTCACCACGAATCCTTCTTCTAATCGACGTCCCATGCGCAGACAGTTGGTTCCGAATTGCTCCAAGTTGGGGCGGGTTTCTTCGTCAAAGCCAACGTTTATTTGGTCAAGTGCCTCCATATCGTGAACATCCATGCCCATCATGTGGCCTAAACCGTGTGGCAGGAACATGGCATGTGCGCCTGCTGCCACCGCTTCGTCAACGTCTCCTTTCATCAAGCCCAGCTCTTTGAGACGTTCTGTCATGAGCCGGCATACGGCAAGGTGTACATCCATATACTTCACTCCGGGTTTGGCAACCTCCAGAGCATAGTCATGACATGCCTCGACTATCGAGTAAATCTCCAGTTGTTTTTGTGTAAACTTTCCGTTCACCGGCATGGTTCGGGTGTTGTCCGAACAATAGTTGTTGATGGTCTCGGCTCCGGCGTCGCACAGTGCAAGGCGTCCTGACTCTAAAACAGCCATAGATGGACTGCCGTGCATGATTTCTCCATGCTGTGTAAATATGGTTGGGAAGCTCACCATAGCACCATACGAATTGGCAATACCGTCGACCTGTCCGCCCACAAACTTCTCTGTCACGCCGGGTTTAGTCAGTCTCATGGCTGTGGTGTGCATCTTATAGCCAATGACAGCGGCACGTTCCAGCTCTTCTATCTCCTGTTCTTCCTTGGTAGAACGCATCTTCACGACTGCTTGAATCAAAGTCATGGATGCTGATTCCTTCTGCTGAACAGGGTGAATGCCTAGTAAATCGAATATCTGAAGCTTAATATCGTAGCGATAGGGGGGCAGGAAGTGAATGGTTCGATGCTGGCGCATAGCCTCATTGCAGATGGTCTTGAGTCCTCTCATAGGCATGGTTTGGTTGATACCGACCTGTGCTGCCATGTCAGAAACACTGTCTACGCTGCCATACCATACGATGTCTTCAATGTCAATATCATTGCCTACCAGCATCTCTGTGTTGTTGTCCACGTCGATAACGCCAACCAAACCGTCTCTGTTCTGTCCGAAATAGTAGAGGAAAGAAGAGTCTTGGCGGAATGGATGATACCCGTTGTTTGGGAAATTACAAGGAGAATCGTTATTGCCGAATAGGATGATGACGCCTGATTTTACGAGTTTTTTCAGCTCATCACGACGTCGTATATATGTATCTTTGTTGAACATGTAACTCGTTTTTTGTAAATTTGCTTGCAAAGTTACGCATTTTTTACTACAATAACGTTATCTTTGCAAGGAAAATCAACGAATAAGTAAGAGATTGAAACGAAAGGAATGTTAATTAATCGAAACACAGGATTGGTGCTGGAGGGTGGTGGTATGCGCGGAGTATTCACAAGTGGAGTACTTGATGCTTTCATGAAACACGGCTTATATTTCCATTATGTCGTGGCAGTATCGGCAGGAGCATGTAATGGTATGTCGTACATGAGTCGTCAACCGCGTCGTGCCAGAATCTCCAATATAGACTATCTGGTTCGTTATGATTATATCGGCATCCGCCATTTGGTGACACAAGGCTGTATATTTGATAGGGATTTGCTTTATGACAGATTTCCCAATCAGCTTCTCCCTTTCGATTTCGACACGTTCTTTCAGTCTTCCGATGTATTCGAAATGGTGACAACTAATTGTAATACGGGATTTCCGATGTATCTGAGTGAGACTCGCGACCATCAGAGACTGTTGGACATCGTTCGTGCTTCAAGCAGTCTGCCTTATGTCAGCAAGATAGTTCCTGTTGACGGTATTCCCATGCTCGATGGGGGAATCGTAGATTCTATTCCTGTAATGCGTGCCGTGGAGACCGGACATCCTACCAATGTGGCTATTCTGACGCGCAATAAAGGTTGGCGAGATACGGGGAAAGACCGTAAAGTTCCGAAGTTTATATATAAGAATTACCCGCGTTTGCGTGTGGCATTGAGTCGCCGGCATATCCTATACAATCAGCAATTAGATATGGTGGATGCCTTGGAGGCATCCGGGCAGTTGGTATGTATCCGCCCCGAACGTCCTCTGGAAGTAGCCAGAATCGAAAAGGATATCAATAAATTGGAGCGACTCTATGAAGAAGGATTTGCGCTGGGCGAGCAGTTTTGTCAAACCTATGCTTGAAAAACTATTTCTTTTTCAGCAAATCAGGGCGTAATTGTTTGGTTCGTTCCCATGCCATGTCAAGCTCCCATTGCTTGATTTTAGCCTCGTTCCCACTGAGTAGAATCTCCGGAACTTTCCATCCTTTGTAGTCGGCAGGGCGTGTATAGATGGGTGCAGCTAGCAAATCGTCCTGAAAGCAGTCGCTCAGTGCACTCTGATCATCGCTGATAGCTCCTGGCAGTAGGCGCACGATGGCATCGGTCATCACCGCGGCAGCAAGCTCACCACCTGTCAACACGTAGTCGCCGATACTGATTTCGCGTGTAATCAAATGGTCGCGAACACGCTGGTCGATACCTTTGTAGTGGCCACAGAGAATAATCAGGTTGCCCTTCATGCTGAGATCATTGGCCACATGCTGGTTGAATTGTTCACCATCGGGACTGGTAAATATAACCTCATCATAGTCGCGCTCGGCTTTCAGTGCAGAGATACAGCGGTCTATAGGCTCGCATTGCATCACCATGCCGGCAAAACCACCATACGGATAATCGTCTATGCGTCGCCATTTATCAAGCGTATAGTCGCGCAGATTGTGCAAATGAATCTCTACGATGTCGTTCTTTTGTGCTCTGGCCAGAATAGATTCGTTGATGAATCCTTCGAGCATATCGGGTAGTACGGTGATAATGTCTATTCTCATGGATGCAAAGTTAGCAATTTTTCTTCGTTTTTTATTTTCCAGCGTTGCCGAAGTGATAGAATTGAGGCCTTTTCTTGTCTTTTTGTTCGTTTTATACCTAAAGTGTGAAATATTTTATATAATTTTGCAAAAATTAGTAATCAAACTTTTTAAACATCGTATGAAAAAGCATCTACTTGTAGCCATATTCTCAATGGCTGGTGTTCTTGGTGGATTTGCACAGAACGTTCAACTCCATTATGATTTAGGTCATTCACTCAGCAAGGAACTAACCAATCGTCCGAGTGTGACCACAACGGTCGAAATGTTTAAGCCAGACAGATGGGGTAGTACCTTCTTATTTACTGATATAGACTATCAGAGAGAGGGTGTTGCTGGCGCTTATTGGGAAATAGCACGCGAATTTAACGTGTCAAAGAACAAGCAGTGGGCTGCTCATATAGAGTATAACGGTGGGTTGTCCAGTAAAGAAGACTCATGGAATGCTACTCGTTTCCAGCATGCAGTGTTGCTTGGTGGAGCTTGGAACTGGCACAGTGGCGATTTCTCCAAGACATTCTCAGTTCAGGCCATGTATAAATACTATTTCAAGAACAAGCACTTCAATGCCCATCCATTCAGCGGTTTCCAGCTGACGGAGGTTTGGGGACTCACTTTTGCCAAGGGCTTGTGTACCTTTAGTGGTTTCTGTGATGTCTGGTACGACCCGAATGTAAAAGGTAAACTCATATTCTTGACAGAACCGCAATTCTGGTTCAATCTCAACACATTAAAAGGTATGAAAGATGTGAATCTGAGTTTAGGTACGGAGGTAGAGCTTTCCAAGAACTTTGTTTGGAATACAAAGGGTGAGAACGATAAGTTCTATGCCATCCCAACGATTGCTGCCAAGTGGACATTCTAAATAGAAAAGTGCACCATTTCCATGAGAGATGGTGCACTTTTTGTTTTCTATTCATTCCCGAATTGTTCGATGAAATCGTCTTCCGACAGAATGGGAATACCCAGTTGTTGTGCTTTCTGATTCTTGCCCGATGTAGAATTGACGTCGTTATTAATCAGGTAGTTGGTCGATTTGCTGACACTTCCCGTCACTTTGCCACCTTGACTTTCGATGTAGGCTTTTAGCTCGTTACGGTTTTTATAATGATGCACATCGCCCGTAACGACGAATACCATGTCTTTGCACTTCTCTCCTGCCGCCTCTTGGCGTTCTTGTGTGATGGTGAGTTCGGCCATCAGGTGTCTGACTATCAGCTGATTTTCTTCTTCCTTCATCCAGTTTACGAACGAAGCTGATTTCTCCGGACCGATGCCGTCGATACTTGCGAAGTGGTCTGTAGCATCTGTTTCTATAGCTATAGAGATAAGGTCGTCCAGCGCATAGGCATTGAGCAGACGTTTACAGACATCCTGTCCCACCATTGGGATGGTCAGGGCGTAGAGCAGTCGGCGTGCTTCCACGGTGCGAGCCTTCTCTATCGACTTCAGGATATTGTCTACCGACTTTGCACCAAACCCTTCCAATACCGACATTTCCTGCCTATATTCAGCCAGATGGTAGAGGTCGGCATACTCTTTAATCCATCCTAGATTAATGAATTTGGCAACCGTCTGTTCAGAGATACCATCTATGTTCAATCCTTCTTTCGATACCAGTCGGGCAAATTTCTTGAGTTGTTTTGCCGGACATTGCGTGTTGGTGCAGTGCAATGTCTTCGTACCACTGCTTTCGCTGATTGTTACTTCTGTGGCATGATGGCATACCGGACATTCGCCTGGAATTTCAAATTCTCCAATCGTTTCTGACACTTGGATGACTTTAGGTATAATCTTATTGGCCTTGATGACCGAGATCACGCTCCCAGGACCGCCGATTCCCAGTCGTTCGCATTCGCTGATATTGCATAGCGATGCTCGTTTGACGGTAGTACCCTCAAGCTCTACAGGCTTGAATACCGCCACTGGTGAAATCGTACTGGCAGCACACGACCATTCAATGTGGTCCAATTCTGTCGTGGCAGCTTCGTCCTGCCATTTGAAAGCATAGCCGGCGCGTGTGGCATGATGGCCGGTTACCGAACCGGTTGCAGCATATTCTGTATCGTCAAACGTAATGACAAGTCCGTCTACAGGGTAGGGACACCGCTTGCCTATTACCTTTTCCGTCCATTTGTCAATCGTGTGTTGAACGTTTTCGAGTGTCGGTGTGTCGATGAGTTCGCGCTCTACGGAGCTGAATCCTAGCTGGTCGAGCAGTGCCATACGTTTTCCCCACGATGCAATTTCTTCATCGCAATATACCAATGTGAATGGTTTCCACTGGATGTGGCGCAGTTTTACCTCCTCAGGGTCTTTGAGTGTAAGCGAGCCGGAAGCCAGATTGCGCGGATTGGCATATTCTTCCTCGGCCTCTATATTGAATTGCTCAAAGTCCTCGTAGGATATAACAGCTTCGCCACGAATCACAATGTGTCCTTTGGCCTGAATCTTTGGTGGGATTCCATTGATGGCACTGGCCAGATGGGTGATGTTCGTCCCGATGTGTCCATTGCCCCGCGTTACTACCTTGGTAAGTTTTCCGTCGTCGTAGGTAGCTACGAGCGTCAGTCCGTCGAGCTTCCACGAAATCCAGATAGGGCGCATTTCGGCCCATTTCACCAAGTCTTGGGGCAGCTTGGTCTTTGCCAGCGAGAGCGCAGAAAATTCGTGTTCTTCTTTCTGCCCGGTGATGTTGTCTTCCGAAACCTTGCTGGTAGGACTGCCGGGAAGCACTTCACCGGTTTCCTCCTCTAGTTTCTTCAATTCGTCGAACATGGCATCCCACTCATAATCGGTCATGAGTTCGCCCTGTCCGTTGTAATATGCTTCCGATGCCTGATTGAGTCTGTCTATCAACTCCTGCATCTGTATGGTCTTGTCGTTGCTCATTGTTTTTATATATAGTGCTTCAAAGATAGCGCAAAACAATCAAATGAGCAAATAACTGAAATAGTAATTGTATGAGACCATAATCTCAGCGGTTTACTGCAGAGGCTCGGCAACTTTGCTGTTCGGGCTTGTCAGCACTGCTGTTTGGCCTTTGCAGTGATGCTGCTGTGGCCCTGCACAAAAATGAGGTGTTCAATACCTGAAGACTATATTTATCGTTTGAAATTGTATTAATCTATCTGATTGTTGCTTGGTTTGGTTAAGTTTGTGTATATTTGCAATCAATTTAGCTTAAATACCTTAAAAATGAAAGTAGCAATATTGCAAATGAATATAATTTGGAACAATCCGTCGGCCAATGTAAAGGCTGCTGATGAATTGATAAGCCAACTGCCCCCATCCGATCTCTATGTTTTGCCAGAGATGTTCTCTACAGGTTTTGCCACTCATCCGGAGGGCATTGCAGAGAGCGACGATAGCGAGACGCTGCACTGGATGCAGCGCAAGGCGGCTGCCTGCAATGCTGCCATAGCTGGCTCGGTGGCTGTGACGGATGGCAAGCAATATTATAATCGTTTCTATTTTGTGAAGCCCGATGGCAGTGTTACCTACTATAATAAGCGCCACCTATTTACATATAGTGGCGAAGACAAGGAATTCACTCGTGGTGAAGAGCGTGTGGTGGTGGAGTTTCGCGGTGTGAGGTTCTTACTCGAAGTGTGCTACGACCTTCGTTTCCCTGTTTGGAGTCGCAATCGTGGCGACTACGATGCCATGCTGTATGTAGCCAGTTGGCCTGTTCCGCGTGTGGGTGCATGGAGTTCGTTGCTGGTGGCTCGTGCTATCGAAAACCAGTGCTATGTGGTTGGTGTCAACAGAGTTGGCACCGACCCGTCGTGCGAATATAATGGTGCATCGGTCGTATTAGACCCCTATGGTATGCCCCTTGTGGCTTGTGAAAAGGGGAAAGCATGTGCCGAGATAGCAGAAATAGATATGGAAGGATTGGAGGCTTTTCGGCAGAAGTTTCCTGTTATCAATGATGCAGACAGCTTTTTGTTGCAAGGTGAAGATTGAATCGTAAGGAGATCAATAAAAACATTATACAAGAATGGCTGAAAGAAGATTATTATTAGGCGACGAGGCCTTGGCGTTGGGTGCTATCCATGCCGGACTTTCAGGTGTGTATGCTTATCCCGGTACGCCATCGACGGAGATTACCGAGTTTATACAGGCTAACGCACTGGCTCGCGAACGTGGCATTCGCAGTAAATGGTGTACCAATGAGAAGACTGCTATGGAAGCGGCTCTCGGTATGTCGTATGCCGGGAAGCGAGCCTTGGTGTGTATGAAACATGTGGGAATGAATGTGGCTGCCGATGCTTTTGTTAATTCGGCCATCACAGGTGTGAACGGAGGAGTGGTTGTGCTGGTGGCCGACGACCCGTCGATGCACTCTTCGCAGAATGAGCAAGACACGCGTTTCTATGGTAAATTTGCGATGGTTCCCATCTTCGAACCGTCCAATCAGCAAGAAACATACGATATGATGAAGGAGGCTTTTGACCTCTCAGAGCGCTTGAAAGAGCCTGTACTGATGCGTCTGGTCACTCGTCTGGCCCATTCTCGTGCAGCAGTGGAGGAGAAGTATCTGTTGGAACAGAATGAACTGAATCCTTATTTAGGGCGCGATTGGGTGTTGCTGCCTGCTATTGCCCGTCGTCGCTATGCAGCCTTGCTCGACAAGCAGGCTGATATGGAAGAGGCTGCCGAAGTCTCCGCGTTTAATGTCTTTGAGCAGAAGGGCGGTCGGGGACTTGGTATTGTGGCTTGCGGTATAGGTTATAACTATGTGAAGGAGTTTGCACCGGTCGATGCTTCTATCTTGAAAATATCGCAATATCCATTGCCGATAGCCCAAATCAAGGCGTTGGCGGCAGAGAGCGGTGAGATTCTTGTGGTGGAAGACGGACAGCCGGTAGTGGAAGAACAGCTGCATGCCATTCTTGGAGCAGACTATCCTATCAGCGGGCGGTTGACCGGACGACTGCCCCGCACAGGCGAGTTGACGCCCGACAATGTGGCTGCTGCATTGGGAAAACAGCTTGAAGCACCTTTTGCTGCGGCCCGGAATCTGGTTCCGCGTCCTCCTGCACTTTGTCCCGGATGTGGTCATCGCGATGTGTATAAGGCTTTGAACGAAGTTGCCGCTGAGTATCCTGACCACCGAATCTTCGGTGATATCGGTTGCTATACACTGGGTGCGCTGCCTCCGTTTGCAGCTTTGGCCAGTTGTGTGGATATGGGAGCTTCTATCACGATGGCAAAGGGAGCTGCCGATGCCGGTCTGTTTCCGGCCATTGCAGTGATAGGCGACTCTACGTTTACACACTCTGGCATGACAGGATTGCTCGATGCTGTGAATGAAAATGCCAATATTACCGTGGTGATTTCCGACAATCTTACGACAGCCATGACGGGTGGGCAGGACTCTGCCGGAACGAATAAGTTTGAACAGATATGTATAGGCCTTGGTGTCGAACCGGAACATGTGCGTGTAGTTGTGCCGTTGGCTAAGAATATGGAAGAGATTACGCGTGTCATTCGCGAGGAAATCAATTACAAAGGAGTGTCGGTCATCATTCCGCGTCGTGAATGTGTGCAGACGTTAACTCGTAAAAATCGCAATAAACAAGCTGAGAAGAAATGAAGAAAGACATTATATTATCAGGTGTAGGAGGACAGGGAATCCTCTCGATAGCTACGATTATCGGTGAGGCTGCAACCGAAGCTGGAGTGAATCTGAAACAGGCCGAGGTGCATGGTATGAGCCAGCGTGGTGGCGATGTACAGAGTAACTTGCGCTTGAGTACGGAGATTATCTATAGTGACCTGCTGACACAGGGGGGAGCTGACCTTATTATCTCGATGGAACCGATGGAAGCCTTGCGCTATCTCACTTATCTGGGTGAGAACGGATGGATAATCACGTCTTCAAACCCATTTGTGAATATCCCAAACTACCCTGATCAGCAACAGATTCTTGACGAGTTGCTGACACTGCCACACGTGAAGATGGCGAATATCGACGACATTGCGAAGGAGAACCATACGCCACGTGGTGCTAATATGGTGCTTTTGGGTATGGCTGCACCTTATATAGAGATAGTCAGCGTGGAGCAGTTGCGCAGCGCCATAGCCCGTGTTTTCGCCCGGAAAGGTGAACAGGTGGTCAGTGATAACCTCAAGGCTTTTGATTTAGGTGTAGCTTTGGTAAAGGAATAAGTCATGAAGTTGTTTAATGAAGAATTGGTAGAGAAGGCTTGCCACGATATGAATGTTGCCGATTTGAGTATCGCAACAATCGGTGAAGTGTTGCTGGTGGCACAATATTTGGAGAAGGAAACGGGCATTCCGTTTATCCGCATGGATCAAGGTTCGCCCGGATTACCGGTCAATCAGTATGGTGTTGAGGCCGAGAAAGCTGCACTTGATCGCGGTGTGGGGTCGCAATATCCCGCTGCTGCGGGTATTCCTGAACTGAAGAAAGCTGCATCCGACTTCGTCAAGGCATTTATCAATGTGGATATTTCTCCGCGTTCGTGTGTGCCTACGACGGGTTCTGTGGCTGGCTCGTTCGCCTCGTTTATTGCTTGTACACAGCGCTTGAAGGGCAAGGACAAGGTACTCTTTATAGATCCTGGTTTTCCTATACAGAAATCACAGCTGCGTATTTTGGGAATCGGTTGGCGCGAATTCGACATCTATCAGTATCGGGGTGTGGCGTTGCGTGGGAAGTTGGAAGACGAGTTAAAAGGTGGCGATATTGCCGCTATCGTCTATTCCAATCCTAATAACCCGGCTTGGATATGTCTGGATGAGACAGAATTACAGATAATAGGAGAGTTGGCAACGAAGTATGATGCCATTGTTACGGAAGATTTGGCATACTTCTGTATGGATTATCGGCGCGATTTGGGGCATCCTTACGAGCCACCCTTTGTACCGACGGTGGCCAGATATACCGATAACTATATGCTGATGTTGTCGTCGTCAAAGATATTTAGCTATGCCGGTCAGCGCATGGCATTGACTTGTATCAGCGATAAGCTCTTCGAGAGGCATTATCCTGCACTTGCCGAAAGATACCATGATGCCGGTGTGTTCGGGCAGACTTTCATCGCGTCTATCCTTTATATGATTACAAGTGGGTGCACGGCTTCCACCCAGTATGGCTATGCCGAGATGTTGAAGTTGTCGTGTGAGGGCAAAATCAACTTTGTAGAGGATACACGGGAATACGAACACAGGGCAGCAAAGATGAAGAAAATATTCACAGAGAACGGTTTCCATATCGTTTATGATAAGGATGTAAATCAGCAAGTAGGTGATGGCTTCTTCTTCACTATCGGTTATGGAAAGATGACCGGAGGTGAACTGCTGAAAGAATTGATGTACTATGGCGTGAGCAGCATATCGCTTTCCACTACCGGTAGTGAGCAATATGGGGTTCGGGCCTGTGTCAGCAGAATGAAGGATGAACTCTATCCTGTCATGGAAGAACGTATGAAGGCATTTAAAGCTGATCATCCTGTAATGTAAGGGAGGTAACATCATGATTTGGAATCTCAATAAAGAGACAATGGGGCGTGATGAAATGAACGCCTTGCAAGGGAAACGTCTGCATAAGATAGTAGATTATGTCTATCATAATGTGCCTTTCTATCGGAACAAATTGCAGGCAATGGATATTACCCCCGATGATATTCAGACGATAGAAGATATACGCAAGTTACCGTTTACGACCAAGCAAGACCTGCGAGATAATTACCCTTTCGGGCTACAGGCAGCTCCGCAGAGCGAAATTGTACGTGTACATGCGTCTACCGGAACTACGGGTAATCCGACGATAGTGGGCTATACGCGTAAGGATATAGGTGTGTGGAGTGAGTGTATGTCGCGGTGTCTGACCGCTTATGGGGTTACGAGAGATGATACTTTCTCCGTGGCTTATGGCTATGGACTGTTTACTGGTGGACTTGGTGCGCACTATGGTGTTGAGAATCTTGGAGCAACAGTGGTTCCGGCATCAACCGGAAATACGGAGAAGCATATTCGATTGATTCACGACTTGGGCATCACAGGTATTGCATGTACGCCTTCTTATGCGCTGCATTTGGCTGAGACAATGGAGAAGATGGGGATTGGACGTGATGAATTGAAGCTGAAAATCGGGGCATTCGGGGCTGAACCGTGGACAGAAAACATGCGTAATGAAATAGAAAACAGGCTTGGGTTGGATGGTTTTAACATCTATGGATTGAGTGAAATCATGGGGCCTTGTGTGAGTTATGAATGCCAATGCAAGCATGGTTCGCATGTTAACGAAGATCATTTCTTTCCCGAAGTAATCAATCCCGATACACTCGAACCATTGCTTTACGGCGAGATGGGCGAATTGGTGTTCACCACACTGACCAAGGAGGGCATGCCGTTACTGCGTTATCGCACTCGTGACCTCTGTACATTGGATAATCAGGTGTGTGATTGTGGGCGTACTTCGGTCAGAATGGGCCGTATCATGGGTAGAAGTGACGACATGTTGATTATCCGTGGTATCAATGTGTTCCCGTCGCAGGTGGAGAGTGTAATCTTGAGTCAGGAGGAATTTGAACCTCAATATAAGCTGATTATAGACAGGGTAGACAATCTTGACAGATTGAAAGTACAGGTGGAGCTACGTAATGATTTCTTTACTGACGACATGGGACGTCTGGCCGAGTTGGAAAATCAGCTGGCTAATAAGTTGAAGAGCGTATTGAGCATTCGCGCGAAAGTACAGCTGTTGCCATCAGGTAGTCTTGAACGCAGCGAAGGTAAGAGTAAACGAGTGATAGATAAACGAATACTGCAATAATGAAAAACATTTCTGAATACTTTAATCCTGAGATGGAGACGCTTACACGTCCCCAGATAGAGGAGTTGCAATTGGCCCGGTTGAAGAAGACGGTGGCTCATTGTATGAACTCGGCATTCTATAAGAAGAGGTTTGATGAGGCCGGTCTGAAGCCGGAAGATATTAAGACTCTGGATGACTTGCGTCGTATTCCTTTTACGACCAAGCAGGATTTGCGTGATACTTATCCGTTTGGCATGGCATCAGTTACGTTGGACGAATGTGTGAGATTACACTCTTCGAGCGGTACGACAGGTAATCCGACCGTTATTTTACACACGCAGAAAGACCTGGATGAATGGGCCAATGCCGTGGCACGATGTCTATGGATGGTCGGTTGTCGCCCGGACGATGTGTTTCAGAACACTTCGGGCTACGGCATGTTTACCGGTGGACTCGGTTTCCAGTATGGTGCTGAGCATCTAGGAATGCTTACCGTACCCGCTGCGGCAGGGAATACACGTCGCCAATTGAAGTTTTTTATAGATTTCGGAACGACAGTTGTGCATGCCATTCCTAGTTATGCTGCCCGTATTTATGAAGTGATGGAGGCAGAGGACATCGTTCCTGGCCGTGATACAAAGTTGCGCACACTCATTATTGGGGCTGAGCCGCATAGTGAAGAGCAACGCAGGCGTATCGAGAAGATGCTTGGAGTGAAAGCGTATAATTCGTTTGGAATGTCCGAGATGTGTGGTCCTGGTGTGGCATTTGAGTGTCAGGAACAGAATGGTCTGCACATCTGGGAAGATTATTATATTGTGGAAATCGTAGACCCGGAGACACTTGAGCCGGTACCGGACGGCGAGTATGGTGAATTGGTCCTGACTACTATCAACCGCGAAGCGATGCCGTTGTTACGCTATCGTACACGCGATTTGACGCGTATCATGCCGGGTGAGTGTCCATGTGGACGTCACCATAAGCGTCTGGACCGTATGAAAGGTCGCAGTGATGATATGATGATTGTCAAGGGTGTGAATATATTCCCCATCCAGATAGAAACAGTCTTGATGCAGTTTAAGGAACTGGGCACTGATTACTTAATCACATTAGAAACTCTGGAGGACAATGATGCCATGACGGTAGAGGTGGAATTGGCTCAACTCTTTACCGACGATTACGGCCGTCTGCACGAGTTGACACGCGAAATCACGCGGAGATTGAAGGACGAAATATTACTCACACCGCGTGTGAAACTTGTTCCGAAGGGCGCATTACCGCAATCTGAGGGCAAGGCCGTGCGTGTCAGAGATCTGCGCAAGCATTACTAGAATATGTATCTTTAATATACTTATTATATGACAATCAATCAATTATCAATCTTTATAGAGAATAAGGCCGGCACATTGGTTAAGGTCTTGAAGTTGTTAAAGGAAGCAGAGATTCAGTTGATAGCCTCTACTATCGCTGATACTGTCGAGTATGGTATTTGTCGCATTATCTGTAGTGAGCCGCTCAAGGCTTACAAGATGTTGAAAAACCATGGCGTTTCTGTGGCATTGTCTGATGTCTTTGCTCTCGAACTGGACAATAAGCCTGGCTGTGCAGCTGATGCTATCGAAATCTTTGCCCAGGAAAACGTAGGATTGACCTATCTCTATTCATTCCTGCTCAATGGTAAAGGGGTGCTGATATTCCGTACCGACAATGCGGAGAAAGCCAAGGAAATCATCATCCTGAACAAGTTGGCATTCATTGCAGAGAAAGACCTTTCCTTGTTGGTATAAGAAAGACGAAGGGACTAATCATGAATGGTTAGTCCCTTTGTTGCTTTTTAAAAGTTTATATCGACGTCTTTCCTGTATCCGCTTGATGTAAAGACGCATAAAAGCTCATTATCCTCATTCGTAATCTTCACTTCTGCAAATGGCATCCGGTGATGATTGACCAGTTCTTTGGCCTCTGCATACACGTAGCCTTCGGTTGCAGATTTGATATAAGTGATGTTGGCAGAGGTCGACAACGTCAGTTTACGATGGCTGTTGACAGCTGCGGCAAAGGCAAGGTCGGCCATTGTAAACAATGCACCGCCTTGGCATACGCCACCGGCATTTAAGTGTTGCGGAGTTACTTTCATTCTTACGCGGGCATATCCCTCTTTCAGTTCGAGCAACTCTACACCTACGAGCGCTGCAAATTTATCTTGTTCGAAGAAACCTTTTAATTTTTCCATTGTCCTTATCTATATATTACGGTAGAATTCTACATCTGTGTTGAATCTGCCTTGGCGAAGTTACGAAGAAAAAGCGAGATATTCCTATTCGGCTCATAAATAGTGTATGAAGGTAGATGAACAGCAGCTTGGCAACCTGAAAAGTTTCATATAACTTCGAGAATGTTTGATAGCTTTTCCGTAAATTTGCAACATGAAGATGATAGTAGGAAAAGAAATAGAGCAGGTGTGTCCGCAGTTTGTGGGCGCATATATAGAAGCACAGGTGGTTAACACAGCCTATTGCCAACCTCTGTGGGAGGAAATCCATCGGTTAGGTGAGCATTATCGCGCAACATTGACAACCGAGCAACTGAAAGAAATCAGTGGTATTGCCGCTACCCGTAAGGTATATAGGGCCTGCGGAAAAGATCCTTCGCGCTATCGTCCGGCTGCCGAAGCACTTATCAGGCGTGTGTTGCAGTCAAAGCAACTCTATCAGCGAGATACGCTGGTCGACCTGATTAATCTCGCCAGTATGGCTTTCGGCTACAGCATAGGAGGTTTCGACGCCGATAAGTTTGTAGGCGATACCCTGCAATTAGGGGTGGGACGTGAAGGTGAACTCTATGAAGGCATTGGCCGAGGATTCATCAATATAGCCGGATTACCCGTTTATCGCGACGGTGAAGGAGGTGTCGGAACACCCACCAGCGACCATGAACGAACCAAAATCAACATGGAAACATGCCGTCTGGCTGTCATTATCAATGGTTATGACGGCCATGAAAAGCGGGTATGCGAGAATGCGGAGTTCGTTCAGGCACTGCTACGCAAGTATGCCGGGAGCGATGGGGGCGATTATTTCCTCTTCCGTTAAGCCTTTGCTTTCTTCTGTTTGGACATGCCGGTCTTGAATGTATCAAAGCCATTGCCGTATACTCCGATAACATTACTCTGAGAGACGAATGCCAGTGGGTCTATCTCGTTGATGATATGGAAGATGACTCCCGACTCTCTTTTCTTTGCCAGGATGAACAGCATCTTCACTTCGCGGCCGGAATAGAAGCCGTGCGCGTCGATGACGGTTGCTCCTCGGTGGGGTGATACATTGATGCGGCTTGCAATCTCCTGATATTTGTCCGAGATGATGAAGAACTGTACGGAACGGCGCATACTGTTGACTACGAGGTCTATGCAGAATGCTGCCACCCAAAGAACCACATAACCGTAGATTACCTGTTCAAAGTTGTGGAATACAAAGTAGCTCGACGAGATGATAAAGATGTCGCATATCATGATGACACGTCCCAAGGATATGTCTTTGTATTTGTTGATGATAGCCGCGATGATATCCGTTCCGCCCGTGCTGCCATTAAAGGAGAAGCCGAGACCGACACCGCTTCCGCAGAAGATGGCACCGATAATACTGGCCATGAAGGGTTGGTCTTCCAGCAAATGCACATGAACGTAATTCCTGAAGACTGCTGTTAAGACCGTCAATGCAAATACTGCAAAAATGGTCTTTATACAGAATTTCAGACCAAGTATGCGCAGTGCGATGACCAGTAGGATGGCATTCAGGGTGAAATAAGTATACTGTACCGGAATACCAAGCCCCCAATAGATGACCGACGAAATACCGGGAACACCATTGGTCGTAATGTTATTGGGCAGTAGGAATATAGTCCATCCTATTACATAGGATACCATTCCGATAAGAATCATGAGATAGTCTTTAATCTCATTGGTAAGAGCACGTCTGTCAGTTCTTAGCATTGTCATTTCAGTACATTAAATGTTGTTTATCTTGGTCAGTCAGTGTTTCATGTTATAAAGACGGTGCAAAGGTACACTATTTTTGATATTTCCATCCTTTCTGAGTCCTTTTTTTCTGTATTATCAGCTTGATTGTATTTCGGGCGTAAATATCTCAGATTTGTGCAGGGCTTTGGCAGCATTGCTGCCTAGGCTCGGCAACACTGCTGTTTGGGCCTTGCAGCGACGCTGCAAAGCCTTTGCAGTAAAGCGCGATGATGAGTTCGGTTCTCGTGAGTTTATTGGGGTGGGATGCCACTGTAATTCATTTAAATTGTTTATCTTTGTAGCGACAACACAAAATAAAGCAATGAAGAAAATTGTAATAGGCATTGACGTCGGTATCAGCACTACAAAAATTGTCGGTGTTGACGAGAACAGGATGGTTATCAATCCTTTCCGTATCAAGGCTACCGACCCTGTGACAAGTCTCTATGGGGCTTTTGGCAAGTATCTCTACGATAACAAGATAGAACTAGGCGACGTCGAACAGGTGATGCTTACCGGCGTAGGGGCGGCTTATATCAACGGCCCTATATATGGATTGCCCACCAGTAAGAGCCAGGAGTTTATTGCCGATGGACTCGGAGCGCGTTATGAGAGTAAACTCGACCGTATGATTGTAGTGAGCATGGGTACGGGTACGAGTCTTGTGATGTGCGATGGCGATGATATACGGCATATTGGAGGCATTGGTATCGGGGGGGGTACGCTTCAGGGGTTGAGCCGTATCATGCTCAAGACCGATGATATTAAGCAGGTGGCAAGTCTGGCGATGCAGGGCGACATCAGTAAAATCAATCTGCTGATAGGCGATATCAGTGCGCACCCTCTTCCCGGTTTGCCTATGAATGCCACGGCATCGCTCTTCAGTAATGCCAAGGCCAATGCCAGCAGGGAAGATATTGCCATCGGACTTATCTGCATGGTGTTGCAGTCTATAGGCAGTGCCAGCATCCTTTCCAGTCTGGGCAGCGGTATCAAGGACTTTGTGATGATAGGTAATCTGACGTTGTTGCCACAGTGCAAGGAAGTGTATCCGGGGTTGGAAAAACTCTATGGGGTACATTTCAGAATACCTAAATACAGCGAGTTTTGTACGGCTATCGGTGCGGCACTTGATTATATGGATAAGAAATAGACGACATCATGGCTGATGGAAAAATCATTATTGCCGGTATAGGGCCAGGCAGTAAGGAGGACATAACGCCTGCTGTACTCGATGCGGTCCATGTCTCCGATGTGATAGTGGGGTATAAATACTATTTCCAGTTTATTACCCCGTATCTTCGCGAGGGAGTATCGTGCATTGACACAGGAATGAAAAAAGAACGCGAGCGTGCCAGACTGGCTTTTGAAGAAGCCGAGAAGGGGCTGACCGTCTGTGTTATTTCCAGTGGCGATGCGGGCATCTATGGTATGGCTCCACTGATTTTGGAGATGAAACGCGAGCGTGACAGCAGTGTGGAGGTGGTGTCTTGTCCGGGGGTGAGTGCCTTTCAGAAGGCGGCTTCTTTGCTCGGTGCTCCTATGGGACACGACTTCTGCGTCATCTCGCTGAGCGACTTGATGACGCCTTGGAGTCTGATTGAACGACGGATTGTAGCTGCGGCACAGGCTGATTTTGTTACAGCTGTATATAATCCTAAAAGTAACGGTAGGTACTGGCAGTTATATCGGTTAGTTGAATTGTTTCTTCAAAGTGGGAGAAGCGCCGATACTCCTGTGGGATATGTGCGTCAGGCCGGTAGGCCGGAGCAATCTGTACAGCTGACGACACTGGGCGAATTCAATCCGGAAGATATAGATATGTTCACCATTGTTATCATCGGTAACAGCCAGACTTATCGGTGGGGGGAGCGTATGATAACTCCGCGCGGATATTATCAGGCCGATGAGGTATCCGAAGATAAGGTGGGGCGGCAGATTATGATTCAGAGTTTCCGGACCATTGCTGCGGAACTGAAAAATAAGGAAATCCCACTTGACCATCAATGGGCATTGCTCCACGCCATCCATACTACTGCCGACTTTGATATGGAAGACATCCTCTATACCGATACCGGGGCTGTGGCGACGCTTTACGGCCGTATAGCGGATGGGCAGATAGGTACAATCGTTACCGACGTGACAATGGTTAAGAGCGGTATTCGTAAGGGAGCTTTGGCCCGATTGGGTGTCAGTGTGCTTTGCTATTTGGACGATTCGCGTGTCAAAGAAATGGCAGAAAAAGAGGGAATTACCCGTACGCAGGCCGGTATAAGACTGGCTGTAGACGAGCATCCGCATGCCCTTTTCGCATTCGGTAATGCTCCTACGGCATTGATAGAGCTTTGTTCGCTCATGCGACGGGGCAAGGCAGTGCCGGCAGGGATTGTTGCCGCGCCTGTAGGCTTTGTTCATGTGTGCGAGAGCAAGCACATGGTAAAGACCTTCAAGGATGTGCCGAAACTTATAGTCGAGGGGCGGAAAGGGGGCAGTAATCTTGCTGCCACACTCTGTAATGCCATTCTCTGCTTCGACGATGCCGCACAGTTGCGACCGGGCAGAGATCTTTAAAACGTTTCTATCACTATCACATGCACATGAGATTTATCGTAGTCGGACTTCCTGATTCCCCCTGTTTTGAGTTGCCTGTCGAGGTTTTACAGGCAATCAGTACAGCCAAGGTGTTCTCCGGTGGAAAACGGCATCATGAATTGGTACGACATTGGCTGCCCCAAGATGCTTCTTGGATTGACATCGTCGCTCCGATGAAGGCAGTCTTTGATGAGTATGAGTCCACGTGCAGAGTCGTGCAGGCAGACGAGTTGGTAGTGTTCGTTTCCAACGACCCGCTGTTTTATGGTTTTGCCAACACTATCAAGCGTTTCATGCCTGATGCCGATATACGGTTGTACCCTTATTTCAATAGTCTACAGATGTTGGCTCATCGGTTGGTGATGCCTTATCATGACATGCGAATTGTGAGCTTGACCGGACGTCCTTGGCATGAATTTGACTGCGCATTGATAGAACGATGTCTGAAGATAGGAGTGTTGACCGATCGGGAGCATACGCCGGCAGCCATTGCCGCGCAGATGTTGGCATATGGTTTTGACGGATACACCATGTCGGTAGGTGAGCATTTAGGACATCCTGAAAAGGAGAGAGTACGCAGTCTTGCGGTGCAAGATGCTGTGGTCAATGAGTTTGAATATCCTAATTGTCTGATACTCCATGCAGAGGAAGGTGCTGTGCCGCAGCGTGAGTATGGTATCGAGGAGCGTCGCTTTGCATTGCTGGATGGCCGAGTCAATATGATTACCAAGATGCCGATTCGCCTGTTGTCGCTTCAGGCGTTGCATCTGCGTACCCACCGTGTGTTCTGGGATATTGGTTTCTGTACCGGGAGCATCAGTATTGAAGCCAAGTTGCAGTTCCCGTATCTACATGTTGTGGCCTTTGAAATAAGGCCAGACTGTGAAACGATATTGCAGGAAAACCAGAAACGATTCCACTGTCCGGGCATTACGCCGGTGATGGGAGACTTTCTGGAAGCCGATTTGGCCGGATTACCAACTCCCGATGCTGTGTTTGTCGGTGGGCATGGTGGACGGTTAAAAGAAATCTTGCACCGTATAGTTCCATTGCTGTCTGCTGGAGCGCATGTTGTCATGAACAGTGTCACGTCCCAGAGTCTTGCATCGTTCGATGAGGCTGTGGCAGAACTAGGACTGCATGCCATGAGGCCGATGTATATTACAGTAGACAATCATAATCCGATTCATATTTTATCAGCTACGAAATGAGAATAGCCATTATCCCAATATCATCCCAAGGTAGGCTTGTTGCCGAAAGACTCAAAGCCGAGTTGCAAGGCGAGATTATGACGCGCGAGAGCGTAGGAGAGGTTTTCCATGATTTTGAAGCCTTTGTATTTGTGGGCGCTATGGGTGTCTGTGTGCGTACGATAGCTCCTTTAGTGGAAGACAAGCATACAGATCCGGCCGTACTTTGTATTGACAGTACGGGTAAAAATATAATCAGCGTATTAAGTGGACATGTGGGTGGGGCTAACGAATTGACACATGAGATAGCCCGGATGCTCGGTGCGATGCCGGTCATAACCACGCAAAGCGATAACGAAGGACTTTGGGCATTGGATACATTGGCCCGACAGTTTGGTTGGACGGTCTCGGAGACGGAACTGAATCATAGTATCTTTGCTTTTACGAGCCGTAAACCGACAGCCTTGCTTTTGGAAGTAAAAGATAGAGGTACGGAATACCTGGAACGTACTTGTCCTGAATTCGTCGACATCTATTATTGTGCCGGGGATATAGATAGGCAGCGTTATGAGCTTATCCTGTCGGTGAGTTATCGTGAACGGCCTGTTATAGCCGACTGTCTGACGGTGAATTATGTGCCACGCTGTGTGCATGTAGGGTTGGGGTTGGCTCATCAGGCACAGCCCGTCTCCGAAATTCTGGATGAAATACGGGACTTGCTGTCGCAACAGAATATTTCGCTCGATGCCATTATAGATATTCATACAATAGATGTAAAAGCTGATGAGCCTGTTGTAAAGGCTCTGGAGGAATGGTATGCAGTTTGTCTCCATACGGCTGAAGCGCTGCAAAAGGTGAATGTACCTAATGCCAGTAAGGTGGTGGCTAAATATGTGGGTACGCCCAGTGTGAGTGAAGCATCGGCATTGCTGGCAGCAAAGGGAGGACAGCTTTTGCTGGAAAAGCAGAAAGGAGCGAAGTGGACATTGGCTGTGGCGATGGATTTGATGTATCAACGAGCAGCACATATAGAGTTTGTCGGGGCAGGACCGGGCGATCCGGATTTGATTTCGGTGAGAGGTCGCCACTTCCTTGAAACGGCTGATTTCATACTCTATGCCGGCAGTTTAGTGCCGAAGGCGGTGGTAAGTTGTGCTAAAGAAGGCGCAACGGTCAAGAGCAGTGCGGGTTTGGACCTTGAGGAACAGGTGGAACTGATGAAGGAATTCTATAGGAGAGGAAAGCAGATAGTTCGTTTGCATACCGGAGACCCCTGCCTATATGGTGCTGTTCAGGAGCAAATGGCATTGCTTGATGCAGCGAATATGGATTATCATATAACACCGGGAATCAGTGCATTCCAGGCAGCTGCGGCAGAGTTGCGCTCTCAGTTTACCATTCCGCAAAAGACACAGACGATAATTCTAACCCGCGGAGAAGGGCGTACACCCATGCCGGAGAAAGAGAAATTACACATGTTGGCTCGTAGCCAAAGCACGATGTGCATCTATTTGAGTGCGACACTTGTAGATCAGGTGCAGGAAGAACTGCTGATGGAATATCCGGCAGAGACTCCTGTGGCAGCTTGTTATCGGTTGACGTGGCCTGAACAGAAAATATTGAGAGGGCAGCTAAAGGATTTGGCCAAGATAGTCAAGGACAATCAGTTGACACTTGATACGTTGTTGGTGGTGGGAGAGGCTATTGATAATAGAGCCGGATTGAGTGAATTGTATGCTAGTCACTTCACACATTTGTTCAGAAATGCAAAGGAATGAACAGAAAAATGAGAATCAGTCTGCTGTAGGGAGTATCTTAGTCTACGGTGGAACGACAGAGGGAAGAATAGCCGTGCAGGTGTTGGAAGAAGCTGGGAAAAACTTTTATTATTCTACCCGGACAGCTTCGCAAGAGGTGACATTGCATCATGGTGTCAGGGTGGTAGGTATAATGACACATGAACAGAAGATTGCTTTTTGCCATGAACATGATATTCGGCTCGTCATTGATGCTACACATCCTTTTGCTGAACATATCCATGAGTCTGTAGTTAGGCTGGTAGATGAATTGGATATACCTTTGATACGATTCGATAGAATGTCTGTAGGGAGAGATATAAATATCTGTTGGGTTGATAGTTATGTTGATTTTGTTAAAGAGATAGAAAACTTTAAGACACATAGTAGACGGCTTGTCGTTTTATCTCTGTGTGGTGTGTCTGCCGTGAAAGAACTATGTGCCTTAGAAAATGTGGTGGATGTGCATTACCGCATATTGAATGTGGAGACAAGTAGACAAAAGGCATCGGAATATGGGGTAGCATTAGGGCATCTGCATGATAGCCGTGAAGAGTTGGAATGTCTTTTAGAATGCTTGCACCCTGACATTGTGCTTATCAAAGAGAGTGGGGCGTCGGGTGGATTCCAACAGAAGACGGAGATGGCTTTGCGTATGGGGTGCAAGGTATATGCTATCAGGCAACCTGACTACCAGACTGTCGTGGATAGTTACCATATATCTGCAAATCGTTATCAGCGAGTAGATGGGCCTCATGGGCTACGCCGGGCCACGGAAAAACTCTTTCCAGATTTTTTTGAATTGAAGAGCGGTCTTACTACAGGAACGTATGCGACGGCAGCTGCTATCGGTGCATGCAGGTGGCTGTTGTGTATGGATGATACCTTGACAGAGAAGGTGGATGTTGTCATTCCGGACGGTGAGTCGATTTCGGTACCTGTCTATTATGGTGAAGATGAGAGGGGGAAAACTTACTGCATGTGTATCAAAGACAGTGGGGATGATCCTGATGTTACCAATGGTTTGGAGATTCGTGCTTATGTAGAGTTGGATGCCACTGCCAAAAATCGGCAAGATGGCATTGATATTCGTGGTGGTGTGGGAATTGGCACAATTACTTTGCCGGGATTTGATGCTCCGCCAGGTTCAGTTGCCATCAATCAAGTGCCGCAGCAGATGATACGACATAACCTGAGATTGCTGACCAGGAAACCAATATGTGTGACGATAAGCGTTCCCCGTGGAGAGGAAATTGCCGGTCGGACATTCAATCCTAGGCTTGGTATTAAGGGAGGAATCAGTATCATAGGAGTGTCGGGTATCATTAAGCCTTTTTCCAAAGAGGGTTTCTTGAATTCTATCCGTAAGTGTATACATGTAGCCAAAGCGAGCGGTTGTGACCATGTGGTCATCAATAGTGGTGCAAAGAGCGAGCAATATGTCAAGGCATATTATGCCCATCTACCCGAACAAGTTTTTGTAGAGTATGGCAATTTTATCGGAGAGACTATTAAGATGGCTGCTGATGAAGGATTTATGAAGATTTCTTTGGGTATTATGCTGGGAAAGGCTGTGAAGTTAGCAGCTGGCCATCTTGATACGCATAGCAAGCATTCTGTTATGGACAAGCAGTTTATTGCATCAATGATGGCAGAGGCGCATTGTGGGAGAGAGGTTGTGGAAGCCCTAGCCAATATCAAATTAGCCAGAGAATTGTGGCAGATTCTGTCCGAAGCAGAGATGCGGAATTTTGTGGATGTGGTTCGCCGACATTGTCTTTTGCATTGTGAACCGTTGGCGCCGGATTGCGAGGTGGAATTGTTGCTGATAGATAATGAGGGTAGGGTGTGGTAGCATTAAGTCCTAGAATTTCCGTTGTCTTGAGAAAATAATTGAGGCAACGATAGGCGCACCGACCAGAGCTGTGACCGAATTGACTGGCAAAGCTCCTTCGATTCCAGGGAAACGTACCAATAAATTGCAGATAAGAGCAAGTAGACTGCCTGTCAGCATGGTTGCAGGGAGAAGTATGCGATGGTCGGATGTCTGGAATATAGACCGGCAGAGATGGGGCACGGCCAGTCCAATGAACATGATTGGTCCGCAATAGGCAGTGATGATGGCGACGAGCACACCGCTTGCTACAATAACCAAGGTGCGGGCACGGCGTACATTCAGGCCAAGGTTTCGGGCATAATCATCACCCAACAGAAGCAGATTGAGCATCTTGACCATGAGCATCTGTAAGGGTAATAGGATGCTCATGATTCCAACAAAAAGCCACATCTCTCCACCACTCACACGTGCAAAACTGCCTAATCCCCATACGACGAATGCTTTTACATCTTCTTCCGGCGAAAAGAATTTCAATACACCGATAATGGCTGTGGCCAGATAGCCAATCATGACACCGATGATAAGGAGGGTCACATTGCCCTGTACTTTCTGGGAGGTGGCTACAATCAGTGCCATAACGGCCAAAGCCCCGATAATAGCAGCTAATGTCATGGCTATATCTCCGAAGAAACCAAGGCGACTAAGGGCAACGCCACCGATAGAGCCGGACAGTAAGACCACGAAAGCTACGCCCAAACTAGCTCCGCTAGAAATTCCTAATACAGAAGGACCTGCTAGTGGATTGCGGAAAACCGTTTGCATTTGGAGACCGCTTACTGCCAACCCTGCACCGGCAACGAGGGCTACCATGGCTTGGGGAATGCGCGACTTGAATACGATGTTCTGCGAGATAATACCAACTCTATGGTCATTTATCAGTGCGTGATAGACTTCGTTGAAGGGGATGTGTACCGACCCAATCATGACGTTGAGAACCCATAATATGGCTATCAGCACAGTGATGAGGGCAAATATGATAATGTGCTTGTTCAAATGCGCAGGATATTTATTTCAACAGTTGGTAATATTTGGGCTTGTAACCTTGGAGCAATTCCGGATGAAAGATGTAGATAAGGTCTTTGAGCAATACATCCGGCTCAACAGGACTGCTCTCATAGTAAGGAGATTGTTGCATGTTGCAGTATATGACGTGTTTTTGTTGCCATGCTTTGAAATCCTTATTGCGTACATCGCTCTTGGCTAATGCTTCATAAGTGAACTGACCTTTGAAGCTGTTGAGGATACGCCAATAGTCGGCATTAGCTCCTTTAGCATACATTTCCTCATATTCCAGTGGGTATCCTCCGGAATGTTTGTCATGTTCCAGAATATATTTTGCTCCTGCATCGTGGAAAAGTTGGGCGAGATGGTTGCGCCCTCCAACGGCAAACCAACGTCCAGAATGTATCTCGCCACTCATAACCGTAGGCTTGTTTGGGGCATTGAGTGCCAATTTCCGGGCTTCCTCATATCGTTTGGCAATTGCGTTG
Organism: Prevotella mikamonis; assembly: GCF_055381405.1. Lineage (NCBI taxonomy): Bacteria > Pseudomonadati > Bacteroidota > Bacteroidia > Bacteroidales > Prevotellaceae > Prevotella > Prevotella mikamonis. The sequence continues at coordinate 1,051,481 of NZ_AP035785.1, read as the reverse complement.
AAAAGTGAGTCGGCCTCTTTCTCCTTGTCAATGAATAGCCCGATAAACTTCAACCACTCTGCCTGGCCGAGTGGAGTCTCCTCTTTATATCCTAGATGCGGAATCAGTACGATGCCGGTTTGTTTGACAACATCATATCCGCCACGTTTAAATGGGGAGATAAAGATAACCTGTGGGTCGGCAGCCATAATCTTTTCATTGTCAAAATTGCCTTCGTGGCCTATCTTAACGATAGTTCCGGACTTGATTCGTTGTTTGACATCTTGATTGAATAAGTTCTTGGTACTGGTGATGCCTGATACCTTGTCTAATGCCCGAAGAGCAATGAAATCGGCTAACTGTAGCGTTGTCATGGCAATACAGCGATTGATGGGGACATCAATGCGGGTATAGCCGGTAGGAATATCAATTACCATGTCTCTTGGGACTAGGGCAAATTTATAGTCGGTGGGCATCTCTTCAACACCTTTCATCGTTTTGATGGGTTTCACGTCAACAAGCTTTACGCCGTTTGGAAGATATTGTACGCTGAATCCTTTTGCGTAGTCAATATGGATGGTGTCGGTAGTTAGACTGTCTACAAGATTGTTATGGGTAGACTGCTTGTTGACTCCATTGCAGCTAATGAGCAGCAAGGACGTAAATAAAAGAAAGAGTGCACTATATTTTCTCATGTGAGTTGGATTCTTATATAATTCGCAAAATTAGTAAAAAAAATAGTTTTAGATGTATGTCTATGTATATTTTGGATGGGTATATCCGCAAGATAATATGTGAGAGTGATGATAAAAAAGTTCTTTTTTGCATAAATTTATAGGTCAAATGTATTTATTATATGTTTTTTCTATATCTTTGTCAGCATGTCTAAATCTATTATTAACTAATTGACAATCTATTATGCAAGAAACACTTCACAAAGTTTTATCGGGTGATTTCAATAAAACGAAATTCCTGATGTTTGCGATTACGATGCTTGTCACCGTAATCGTATGGAATCTTCCTATTGCTTTTTTCGGCATTGATGGGCTTACTGTAGTTCAGCAACGCGTTATTGCCATCTTCGTAATGGCTGTCTTGCTGTGGATAACCGAGGCTATTCCCGCATGGGCTACCTCCGTTTCCATTATCTTCGTGCTGCTCTTCTTCGTTTCCAACAGTTCCTTTAAGTTTTTCCAAGGTGCAGAAGGTCAGTATGGACAGTTGCTTGACTCCGTTGGTATTATGGCTTGCTTTGCCGATCCAACCATCATTCTGTTCTTAGGTGGATTTGTATTAGCTATCGCAGCAACCAAGAGTGGGCTGGATGTGATGATGGCCAAAGCCATGATTAAACCTTTTGGTAACAAGTCGGAAAATGTGCTTTTGGGCTTTTTGCTTATTACCGGTATTTTCTCTATGTTTATCAGCAACACGGCTACGGCTGCTATGATGCTTACATTCCTGACTCCGGTGTTCCGGGCTTTGCCTCCTGAAGGTAAGGGACGTATTGCCCTGACTTTGGCAATCCCTATCGGTGCGAACATTGGTGGTATGGGTACGCCTATTGGTACGCCCCCCAACGTTTTTGCCATCAAGTATTTGAATGATCCGGCAGGACTGAATATGGGTATTACCTTCGTTCAGTGGATGATGATTATGATTCCTCTGGTACTGGTATTGTTGACAATAGCATGGTTTCTTTTGACCAAACTGTTCCCATTTAAGCAAAAGACTATTAATCTGGAAATCAATGGTGACATGAGTCGTAATTGGCGTACAGTAGTTGTGGCCGTCACGTTTGTCGTTACAATCTTATTATGGGTGTTTGGTGATAAAGTAGGTATCAATGCGAATACTACTGCCATGTTGCCAATAGCCGTATTTGCCCTAACTGGTGTCTTGAGTGCAAAGGACTTGCAGGATATTGACTGGAGTGTTATTTGGATGGTTGCCGGAGGATTCGCACTCGGTATGGCTATGAATGGTACAGGCTTGGCCGAGCAGGCTATCAAGAGTATTCCATTCGGTCAGTGGAATCCGTTTGTCATCCTTATTGTAGCTTGTCTGATTTGCTATGCGTTGAGTAATTTCATCAGTAATACAGCCACAGCGGCCTTGTTGCTTCCTATTCTTGCAGTCGTTTGTAAGGGTATGGGTGAGAGTCTGGGTGCTATTGGTGGAACGGTTACAGTTCTCGTGGGTATTGCTGTGGCAGCTTCTGCTGCTATGTGTTTGCCTATTAGTACGCCGCCGAATGCTATTGCGTTCTCTACAGGACTGGTTCGTCAGAACGATATGCTTAAAGTAGGTATCATAGTAGGTGTTATTACATTAGTATTAGGTATTGGTGTCTTGATACTTTTTGGTAGACTCGGTATATTTTAAGATGTTATTAGATTAAAGCATAGTTCCTATGTTTGTAATGAGGGCTGATTTCTTGTATAGGGATCAGCCCTTTTTGTATAGTTCATATTTTGGCTTGTTATCAGTGATAGTTTTGATAAAATGTTAAAACAAATTTAATTAACAATCATTGTTATTATAGATTGCTCTTTGTTTTTAGATTTATTTTATATTTGTAACATCTAAAGTAGGATAGAATAACACAGATGCCATGTTGCCGTCTATCATGAAAAGAAAATCAACGTAGAGGTGTATACAAGGTGTTTGCATGATATGAGAACATAATTTAAAATGTTAATTATGATTGATGTGGTGTTCGGATTAAGAGAATACTGCATGAGGGATAGATATTAGGTATTTTATCTATCTGGTTTTTAGTTCAAATTGGGATATTGTAGGGATTTCACCGTGAGGTGTAATCCCTTCTTTTTTGTTCATGCAATTAGAAAGATATAAATTGTTTGAATCTTAAAAGAAAATATATGATTTTGATATAAATATCGTATCTTTGTAGCAAACTATTGTACTAAACAATCAATGAATACTTTAAAAACTATCTTTTTTTGTGGTATCATGTCTTTTGGTACTCTGAATGTGTCGGCAAAAAGTTATACACAGTCGGGTAACATGATAACCATTCAAGTGGAGAAACAATCTTTAGTGAGTCCGAAACTTGTTCGTCTCCAAGTTATTCATGATAAGATTATTCGTGTGGAGTCTACACGGGAGACCTCATTTCCAGTGAAGAATAGTCTTATAATTGTTCCTCAAACGGCGACTTCGAAGTACAGTGTAACCGAAAAAGGTAATATACTGACGGTGTTTACGAAGCAGTTGCAGGCAGTGGTAGATAAGCAGACGGGGCGTGTCCGCTTTTTGACACGTGATGGCAAGACTCTTTTATCAGAAGCCGAACAGCACGGTAAGACTTTTAGGCCGTTCGTAGTTCCACAGCGTGAGATTGGAGTAGGAACGCTTACTGACGCCCAAAGAAATGGATGGACATGGCATGCGGTCTTTGATAGTCCTGCTGATGAGGCTTTTTATGGATTGGGGCAACATCAATCAGAGGAATTGTCTATGAAGGGTAAGAATGAGGATTTGTTCCAATACAACACGAAGATTAGTGTACCCTTTGTCATTAGCAATAAGAATTATGGCCTGTTATGGGATAGCTATTCTTATTGCCGTTTCGGAAATCCAAATGATTATTTGCAGTTGAATGGGGCATTCAAGCTTTATGATAAGAACGGGAAAGTCGGCTCATTAACAGGAACTTATATTGCTAAAGACGGACAAAAGATTGAACGTTCTGAAGATAGTATCTATTTTGAGAATTCAGAAACGATAGGCAATCTTCCTCAAGGATTCAAACTGAACGGTTCTCATGTGACGTATGAGGGATTTGTTGAGGCACCGGTCGATAATCTCTATCGCTTTATCCTGTATTATGCAGGTTACGTAAAAGTGTTCATAGACGGTAAGGAAGTCGTTACTGAGCGTTGGCGTACAGCGTGGAATCCCAACTCTTATAAATTTACCCATCCTTTGAAAGAAGGTGTAAAGGCTCGCCTGTTGATAGATTGGTATCCAGACGGAGATGTTTCGTATTGTGGATTGCGTGCTGCTGTACCCCAAAGTGAGGCAGAACAGAATAAGCTCAGTATCTGGAGTGAGATGAGTAGAGATATGGACTACTATTTTATAGCTGGGCAGAATATGGATGATGTCATCTCTGGATATCGTACATTGACAGGTAAGGCGCAAGTCTTCCCTAAATGGTCGTTGGGTTTTTGGCAGAGTAGAGAGCGCTATAAATCTTCAGCTGATATAGAAAATACATTGGCAGAGTTCCGTAGGCGTCATATTCCAGTAGATAATATTGTTCAAGATTGGAACTATTGGAAATTGGATAGTTGGGGAAGTCATACCTTTGAAGAGTCCCGTTTCCCCAATCCGCAGGCTATGCTCGATAGTGTGCATGCCATGAATGGACGCTTTATGATTTCGGTTTGGCCCAAGTTCTATAGTTCAGTAAAGAATTATAAGGAATTAGACAGTAAAGGATGGATTTATCATCAGGCTATTAAAGATAGTATTTATGACTGGTTAGGCTTTATGGGGTCTTTCTACGATGCTTATGATCCAGGTGCTCGTAAGATGTTTTGGCGTCAGATGGATGAAAATCTATATAGTAAATACAAGTATGGTATAGATGCCTGGTGGATGGATGCGAGCGAACCGAATGTTCGTGATTGCACTCCAATGTGGTATCGCAAGGCATTGAGTGGACCGACAGCTCTTGGTTCCAGTACAGAATTCTTCAATGCTTATAGCATCGTGAATGCTGACGCCATCTATAATGGCCAGCGCTCCGTGAATCCTAATACCCGTGTATTCCTGCTTACTCGTAGCGGATTTGCCGGTGAGCAACGCTATGGAACAGCATCGTGGAGTGGCGATATTGGTACACGTTGGGAAGATATGCGTGCGCAGATGACTGCCGGCATGAACTATTCATTATGCGGTTTACCTTTCTGGGGCATGGATCAGGGTGGCTTCTGCGTAGAAAATCGCTATATAGCTGCTCAGCAGCATTTTGATGCTACAGGCGAAGAAAATGAGGATTTGAAAGAATGGCGTGAATTGCAGACTCGCTGGAATCAGTTTGGTTGCTTTATCCCATTGTACCGTGCACATGGCCAATGGCCATTGCGTGAAGTTTGGAATATTGCTCCAGAGTCCCATCCAGCGTATCAAACAATTGTTACTTATGATAAGTTGCGCTATCGATTGATGCCATATCTCTATAGCATGGCAGGTGCAGTCCATTTCAAGGACTATACGATGATGCGTGCTTTGGTGATGGATTTCACGAATGATACTGCTGTTAACGATATTAAAGACCAATGGATGTTTGGCCCATCATTGATGGCATGCCCGGTCGGAGTATACAAGGCACGTACACGTCAGGTGTATTTGCCCAAACAAACAGGATGGTACGACCTATACACGAATCAGTATTATCAGGGTGGGCAGACCATTACTGCCGATGCACCGTATGAGAAGATTCCTGTATTTGTACCGCAGGGTGCGATAATTCCTTTTGGTCCGGAGATAGAGTGGAGCGATGAGAAGAAACCCGAACTGATAACCTTATATGTCTATGCTGGTAAAAACGGAGAATTTACGCTCTACGAAGACGAGGGTGTAAACTATAATTACGAGAAAGGTAAGTATGCTACTATTTCGTTCAATTACGATGACAGCAAGCGTACTTTGACAATAGGAAACCGCCAAGGCGAGTTTGATGGCATGTTGAAGCAGCGCCGGTTCAAGGTTGTATTGCGTACACCCAGGCAGAAAGTAGAAAATCTGAATCTTGACACAGCGCAAGGTCGCATTGTCACTTATACCGGAAAACATATAACTATAAAATTATAATCATGAAAAAGCTTCTTTTATTATTTTTATTGACACTCGGACCGTTGTCAGTAGCGTATGCCCGTGATCGTCAGTTATTTACAGATGGTTGGTTGTTTGCCTTAGCAGACTCAAAAGAAATGTCTAATCCGGATTATCAAGATGTTAAATGGAGACGGCTTGATTTACCGCATGATTGGGCTATAGAGGGTGATTTCCATGCAGCCAATCCCTCTGGCGCCAATGGAGGGGCTTTGCCTGGTGGTATAGGTTGGTATCGTAAACATTTTACAATACAAAACCTTGGGCAGGGAAAGCGCTATTTTGTAGAGTTCGATGGTGTTTATATGAATTCTTCTGTCTACATCAATGGTCACAAGCTAGGAGAGCGTCCGTATGGATATATAGGCTTTGAATACGACCTCACTCCTTATCTAGTTAAAGGAGATAATGTGATAGCTGTTAAGGTTGATAATTCCGAACAGCCTAATTCGCGTTGGTATGCGGGTTGTGGCATCTATCGTAATGTGTGGTTTACACAAACCGAGGCATTGCGCATAGCCCATTGGGGAGTACATGTTCAGACTACGTCGAAAGGGCAGGTTTCCGTAAATACTTCTTTGGTCGACGAAGGACACCAGGGGCAGAAACCCATAGTGCGTAATACCATCTATGATGCCAATCAGCGTGTAGTTGCACGCAATGAAAGTAGCATGTTCAGCCAACGTTTGCGGGTAAAGAATCCTAGACTGTGGTCGATAGATAATCCTTATATATATAAAGTAAAGACGGAAGTTCTGCTTGGTGGCAAAGTCATAGATGAAGTAACCACGACCACTGGTTTCCGTGATTTCCGTTTCGATAATAAGACCGGATTTTGGCTGAATGGCAAGAATCTGAAGATAAATGGTGTCTGTGACCATCATGATTTAGGATGTTTGGGGGCAGCTATCAATACCGATGCTCTTGTACGTAAATTGCGTATGCTCAAAGAAATGGGATGCAACGCCATTCGTTGTTCGCATAATCCACCAGCCCCGGAACTTCTCGACTTGTGCGATTCTATGGGGTTTATCGTGATGGACGAGAGTTTTGACATGTGGAGACAGAAAAAGACAACGTTTGACTATGCCCTCTTTTTTGACAAATGGGCAGAACGCGATTTGACCGATTTGGTACTTCGTGATCGTAATCATCCATCTGTCATCATGTGGAGTTTGGGAAATGAGGTGCTGGAACAGTGGAATCCTAAGAAAGGAGCAGAGGTTGGCGATGTTAATATTTTGTTGAATGCTGCTCATGATTCATCAGAGCTTCAGCAACGGGAAAAGGGATTGAGTGATAATGCACGTTTAACAATCTGGTTAGCCAATATCGTTCGCAGGCTTGATACTACACGCCCAATAACAGCTGGTTGTAGTGAACCGTCTCCACAGAATCATCTGTTTAAGAGTGGTGCACTGGACATCATCGGTTTCAATTACCATCATCAGAATATCAAAGATGTTCCAGCAAATTTCCCTGGTAAGCCTTTTATCATGTCGGAGTCGGTGTCGGCTCTTCAGACACGTGGTTATTATATGATGCCAAGCGATTCAGTGTATATAGCTCCTACACATTGGCGTTTACCTTATACAGATCCATCATTCTCATGTAGTGCGTATGACAATATGCGTGCTGCATGGGGGAGTACACACGAGCCTACTTGGGATGTGGTGAAACATACTCCTTATGTGAGTGGTCAATTTATATGGACTGGCTGGGACTATATAGGTGAACCTACTCCATATAATTTCCCTGCACGTAGCAGCTATTTCGGAATTATCGATTTGGCAGGTTTCCCGAAAGATGTGTACTATATGTACCAAAGCGAGTGGACCGACAAGCCTGTATTACATCTCTTCCCACATTGGAATTGGATGCCCGGACAGACTATAGACATGTGGTGTTATTACAATCAGGCCGACGAGGTAGAACTCTTTGTGAATGGGCAGAGTGCCGGTATTCGTAAGAAGGGAACGCATGATTATCACGTGATGTGGCGTGTAAAGTATGCTCCTGGTACGGTGAAAGTTGTTGCTCGGAAGGATGGACAGATAGTTCGTGAGCAGGAAATACATACTGCCGGCAATCCTGATCATCTACGTATGAAGGCCGATCGTCAAGTATTGCAGGCCAATGGAAAGAGTTTGGCATTTGTAACCATCGAAGTTGTAGACAAGGATGGCAACGTATGTCCGGATGCCGGCAATCAACTCTATTTCTCGACTGAGGGTGATGTGAAGATTGCTGGTGTAGACAATGGCTGCCAATACTCCTTGGAGCGATTTAAGGACAATAAGCGCAAAGCCTTTAACGGGCGTTGCTTGGTGGTGTTACAGAGTGGAAAGTCGACTGGAGAGATTCAACTTCGTGCGCGTGGAGTCGGTTTGAAAGACGGTAGTATCACGTTGCAGGTACGTTAGTCAAAGGAATTGTTCATCATGTTATTGGTTAAATTGGTTTGCAAGGAAATATGCCCGTCGCGGCATATTTCCTTTTTTATTTTCCAATATTCTGTCTAGCAGTAAAATTGGTTATTTAATCTGTCATACGGGTAATGGGTGCTTTGCGAAATTTATATACTTTTGTAACATGAATATTTTATATCGTTATTCTATAGCTTTTTTTGTGTTTGCAGTAGGAGTGTGTTGCCCCTATGTGACGAGAGCGTCAGACGTGCTTACCGATAGCATTGATGAGGTTGTAGTTACTGGTACTAGGTTGAAGACTGCTATCCGGCAGTTGCCACTTACGCTGTCTGTTATTGATCGTGCCACTATAATCAATAGTCAGCATATAAATCTATTGCCAATCGTCAATGAGCAAGTACCTGGATTGTTTGTTACGAGCAGAGGCCTACTTGGATATGGTGTTTCAACGGGAGCAGCAGGCGGTCTGAAGATGCGCGGTGTCGGCGGTTCGCCCACAACGGAGATGATGGTTCTTGTTGATGGACACCCGCAATATACGGGATTGATGGGACATACGGTTGCCGATGCTTATCAGAGCCTGCTGGCCGAGAGGGTAGAAGTGGTGCGAGGACCGGCATCTGTGCTCTATGGCAGCAATGCTATGGGTGGCGTCATGAATATTATTACCCGGCAGGCAAATCGCAATGGTTACCGGCAGCATCTCATGTTGCAGGGTGGTTCGTATGGAACTATAGCTGGAGATTATGTTAGTGAACTCAGGTTAGGGAGTTTGACGAATGTTGTAGGCGTGGCGGCAGCAGCTTCCGATGGGCATCGTCGCCACATGCACTTCGAACAATATACATTTTTTGATAAGTTTGCTTACCAGTTGAATAAGCATTGGAGTGTTTTGGCAGACGTCAATCTGACGCATTATATTTCGCAGAATCCAGGAACAGTGTTTGTGCCTATGCTTGATAATATCATGAACATACGGCGTGGTGTGGCTTCGGCCAGTATCCAGAATGAGTATCGAAATATGTCAGGCTCTGCCACCTATTATACGAATTGGGGGCATCATAAAATCAATGATGGATATGCAGGGGACAGCAAGCCACGGGATTATTTATTCCATCTGCGCGACCACATGTATGGGGTTCATCTCTATGAAACGTTCAAGCTGTTTACTGGTAATCATACTACTTTCGGATTCGACTATCAGCATACGGATGGGACGGCGTGGAATGCTGCTATGGCGGATGGTGCGCGCAGCTATTTGGCTGATGACAGGCAGACGGACGAGTTGGCAGGATATATACTCTTCCGACAGTCGCTCTTGAGTTTTTTGACCTTGGATGCCGGTCTTCGCTACAATCATCATTCCGTTTCGGGTAGTTCTTGGATACCCCAGATAGGTTTGAGCTATCGTCCTACAAGTGCATCTACCTTGAAGGCAATGGTGAGTAAAGGATTCCGTAATCCCACGTTGCGCGAACTCTATATGTTCAGGTCGGCTAATCCGGCTCTGAATCCTGAGCGATTGATGAATTATGAACTATCGTGGGCTCAGACCGTTGATTCTCATTTTAATTATAGTCTCAATGTTTTCTATCTGAATGCGGATAATCTTATTCAGACGAATATGGTGAATGGGCGTATGCAGAATGAGAATATAGGTAAAACCGAAAATTGGGGAATTGAGGCCACTGCTGCTTATCGGCTGTCGGCAGATTGGTGTCTGAATGGCAACTATAGTTTCCTTCATACTTCAAAGGTTGTAACCTCTGCTCCTCGCCACAAACTCTATGTGGGAATAGATTATATACATGGCCGATGGAATGTGTCGACAGGCGCTCAGTGGGTGGGACATCTGGTCACTTCAACGGAAAAAGATGCTAGTGCCGAGAGCTATGTATTGTGGAATGCACGGTTGGCATATCAGGCATTGGCGTGGTTGAGGCTACAGGTTTCCGGTGAGAATCTGCTGGCACAGAGATACGAGACTTATGCCGGATTTACCATGCCTAGGGCAACGGTCATGGGAGGTTTTTCAATAGATATTTAAATATAAGATTAATATAACAAGACAGAACAATGATGAGAAGAGTTTTTGTTTCAATGCTCATGGCTGTGGCGATGACCTCAGCATGTAGCGCACAGCACACGGTTTCGGCACCTGACAAGCAGGTGGACCGCGCTACGGTTTATTTCATGGATTCCATATCACCTGAGAATCTTGTCAAGGTCTATAAGGCATTGGGGCGCGTTGCTACCGGACGTGTGGCTGTGAAGATTTCTACAGGAGAGCAGGGTGGCAACAATTATCTGAAGCCTGAACTGATTAAGGATTTGGTGAAGAGTGTCAATGGTACGCTTGTGGAGTGCAATACGGCTTACGGTGGGTCGCGCCAGGAAATCAGTAAGCACCGTCAGACGATTGCCAACCACGGATTCGACAAGATTGCCAAGGTTGATATTATGGACGAATTCGGCGAGACTTCTATTCCTGTGCCGGCTGGTTCTCACCTGTTGAAGAAAGATATTGTCGGTAAAGGCATGTTGAACTACGACTTCATGATTATGCTGAATCACTTTAAGGGGCACTCAATGGGAGGTTTCGGTGGTGCATTGAAGAACATGTCTATAGGTTGTGCCAGTACCAATGGAAAGGCGTATATCCATACGCGTGGTGTCGATGAGAAGCTGAACAGTGAGACGTGGTCAAAGCATCTGGCAGGTATTGACGAGTTTAAGGATGCTATGGCAGAGGCTGCCGGGGCTATAGCCAATCACTTCGGTGACAAGATATTGTATATCAGTGTGATGAATAATCTCAGTGTAGACTGCGATTGTGCTAGCCATCCGGCAGAACCGAAGATGAAGAATGTAGGCGTAATGGCTAGTCTGGATCCCGTAGCACTTGATCAGGCATGCGTCGATTTGGTGTTCAACAGCAATGATGAAGGCAATCGTGACTTGGTAGAGCGTATCGTTTCCCGGCATGGTACGCGCATTCTGTATTGGGCGCAGCATCTAGGTATCGGCACGCGAGATTATAATCTCGTGCATGTGAAATAAACTTTGGCCGACAGCCGTTATCGTTGGCTGGACTGGGTAAGTGGAATGCCAAAACTGCAAAGGCTCGGCAGCATCACTGTCTGGTCTTTGCAGCAAGATTGTTAGGCCTTTGCAGCATTGCTGCTAAGGCTTTGCAGTAAAATCAGGAAATGAAAGAAGGAAAGAGTCTGGAGTGATATGAGAAATCCATATCACTCCATTTTGTTGTCTTGAAACTTGATACGGACATTCTCAAACCCCATAGATTTGAAGAGACTATAAAATTGCCGGGTGGCATTTTCTTGTGCGTTATCTATGTTCTGTGGCGTAAGGCAACGCTGTTTCATGAGTCTATATGCCTTTCTGTAGAGTGCCTCGCGATCGGCATTGGTCCATTTCCCTTCTTCGTAGAATGATTGTGTCTTGGTCTCATCAATGAAATCATGGTCTAGGAGTTTGATAGGTGGGAGGGTAGCTCGCAACGTATCGCCGTCGGTCTTTATCCAGCCAGGGGTGGCTTCATGCAGGTTGAGTCCCATGCGTAGCGTTCCGTAATAGATGCGTACAAGTTTTGAATCGCCGAAAAAGCCTCGTTTGATGGTATCTACCAGTTCCTCATCGCTGATGGAAAGGAATTCCCATTCGCCAATATTTTCTATAGAGCGAATCTGGGTAGGGCTGATGTCAATACGATTGTCGCTGTGAATGGCTATATGGTTGTCGCGATTGTACCAAATGACGATAGATATGGCGATAGCTATCAGCAGGAAAATGCTGATGATGGTTATCCATACAGCCTTTGACATGTGCTTCAAAGCTGTGAGTAAAGGATGGTTATGAGGCTGTTCCATGGGGCTTTAGTTTCGTTTTTCTACAGTGGAGTTGTCGAGTAGAGTCGGTAAATCGCTGAGAGTGAATTTCTTGCGGAATGTGATGGTTATGTTTTCTTCTGCATACCCCATCTGTCTGATGATTGGAATGAGGGTGCGGGCGGCACTCTCTTGCGCCTGATGGAGGATGCCTAAACGAGGTATATCATTGATGATAGCTTGTCGTCCTTGCTTCTCGTATGATGCAAGTTCGGCATCACTGAAGTCGGAACGGGTTAGTGCTACGTATTGTCTGACCTCTTGATGATTGATTTTTGAACTGGTAAGCACGAGTTTGGGGTCGGGCAATATAATGTTGATTTTATCCCCATTCTTGTGTACATTGGCCTTCGAGAAAGAGTCGAAGTCTATATATGCCTTAATGGTGGCATCTATGGGGATGGCAACCTTGCGGTTGCCTAGTGGGAGGTCGATGCTGAAATCTTTGTTCATGAATGAGCCTGAGAGTTTTTTCTGGTCATTATGAGTGATAATTTTATGTACCTTGCATTCCGTCGTATAGAGTCGCGATGTTCTTTGGATTTGCATTATCATTTGCGGAATGGTGTCGATAGGGGATGCTACTGTTGCCTCACCGGCTTTCCGTTGGGAGCATGAACAGAAGATGGCAACCGACATGAGTATGTAAAAGAGATGCTTCTTCATTTGCAATTTCTATTGGTTGGTAACAGGGATAGTGCGAACAGGCGCAAAGAATGTTTGTTTTCGATGGGCCGATTGTAGACTATTTGATGCAAAGATAAGAAAAAACATTGACGTGTGAAATTCCAAATAAATGAATTGTCATTTGGCGGTATATTTCGTTGTGGCTATGGTAAAATCAGCTTTTAACAGGAGAGGTAGTTGATTTTATCATTGTTTTTTTGTAACTTTGCTTTCTCAATGAATCATTTAACAATGCAACGATTTCTATCTTTCATCATTTCTTGCACACTTATTGGCGGATTAACCGGGTGTGGAAAATCTAAAAAGAGTCAGGATATTATTACTCATAAGCCTAAAGCACAGGTAGTGAATAAGAAGCCTCAGAAGATAGGAGACTATCAGCAGACACGCGATGTAGAGTGGCTTGGCGCTAGATATAAGGTTCTGGTAGTGAGACAGGCTAATCAGTCTTTGCAACAAGTCGATGATGGGAATGGAAATCGTTATTATGACAATCAGATAACGGTAAAAATTATCCGTAAGGATGGTTCAGAGTTCTTTAACAGAACATTCACGAAGGCAGACTTTGAATCTTATGTGGACGATATATACAAGAAAAACAGTGCGCTGTTGGGTATTGTGTTAGATGAGGCACAAGGCGATAAGTTACGCTTTGCGGCCAGTGTCGGTTCGCCGGATAGGATGAGCGATGAGTATGTGCCTTTGGTATTGGTGATTTCAAGGACTGGAGGTGTTTCCATTTCAAAGGATAGCCAATTGGATACAGGAAATGGAACACAGAAAACAGAAGATGAATTAGCAGAGGAAGAGGGGATTTAATCCCCTCTTTTTTGTTATTTCAAGAGTTTCTTGTGGGCTGCTTCAAATTCTTTGGGATATTTGCTGATGAAGCACATGTTGACCAAGCAGTTGGCCAATATCTCAGCATTGCTCAAGTCGATACCACCACCTTTGGAGACATCTTTGCCCAGACACACTTCCCATGTTGTCATGAAAGCACTGTCTTCTGCTCCCATATATTGTTCTCCTTTCGTGTCTGAATCCATGATTTTATATCGGATGGTAGCCTTGTTGGGTACGGGCTTCATCTGCAAGATTATGTTGTATGCAGTTTCTAATGGTTCTCTGTACTTGCTGGTTCCTGGGAACATGTCGTTGATGACGGGCATGATTTCGTCGAATTCGTATGCCTGAAAGAGTTGATGTAGTTTCATTTCGTTTAATAGGAATGGTTGGATTATAATATCTTTATGGCTATATGGGCGCATGCCTCGGCATCAGCTAGAGCATGATGATGATTTTCTAGCGTGTATCCACACTTGGCTGCAACCGTATGTAGTTGATAGTTGGCAATCTCTGTTTTGCGGAATCGTCTGCGTGCACCGGCGAGTGTACAGAAGAAAGGGTAGTGGGGGTATGCCAGTTCGTATGCCTGGAACACTGCCTTCAAGCAATTTTCATCGAAAGATTTATTGTGGGCTACGAGTGGAAGATATTTGATTCTTGGTGCAATCTCTGCCCATACATCCGGAAAGCTGGGAGCATTATCGGTGTCTACACGTGTGAGTCCATGCACAGCTGTATTGTACGGATTGTAGTAATTAGGTATAGGACGAATGAGGTGATAGTATGAATCGGTTATAACCCCATTCTCTACTATCACCACACCTACACTGCAAATGCTTGTCCTGTAACCATTTGCAGTTTCAAAATCTATAGCTGCAAAGTCTTTCAACTATATTCTTCTTTAGAATTTAGCCATTTTGATGGCAACAATTGCGCATTCGTCGCCTTTGTTTCCGAGTCGACCACCGCAGCGATCTTGAGCTTGCTGAAGATCATTGGTAGTCAAGAGACCATAGACAACGGGAATCTCGCTAGTGGCATTGAGCCTTGCAATACCTGCGGTTACACCTTGACAGATATAATCGAAATGTGGTGTTTCACCACGAATCACGCATCCTAAGATGATGACAGCATCATATCCACCGTTGAGGACCATCTGGTGTGCGCCGTAAACAAGTTCGAAACTTCCAGGTACAGTCTTCACATGAATGTTCTCTGTCAGTGCTCCATGCTTTTCAAAAGTCTTCACCGCGCCGTCCAGCAAAGCTCCTGTTACCTCTGGATTCCATTCTGAAACAACAATGCCAAAGCACATGTTGCTAGCATCGGGAACCTTGCTGAGGTCGTAATCTGAAAGATTATGTAATGCTGTAGCCATCTTATATCGAAGCGCGTTCTATGTATTTGTCGATTTCCTGACTCTGAACGAGTGCAGAATTTACATACTTGCTCTTGATGTCTTGGTATATTTTCAAAGCTTCTTCTTTCTTGCCTTGGCTTTCCAGAAGCTCACCAGCTTGTAACAGGAAGGTCGGTGAAAGACTGACATTAACTCCGTCGTTGCCCTCGCTATCGGCCATGCTGGCAGCTTTCTTCAGGTTGCTGATAGCCTTGTCCAACTGATTTACGTGTGCATAGGCATTACCCAATGCAGCTACCGCAGCCGGACTTATCATAGAATCGTCGGCAGGTGAGTACTGATCCAGATACTTTACTGCATCGTTCCACTTCTCTAAATTGGCATAGCAAAGACCAGCGTAGAGGTTAGCCAAGTTGGCAGCGTCCGTTCCACTGAAATCATCTGCAATCTTAACAAAGCCTGCATAGCCTGCACCGTCTCCATTGAGAGCTTTGTCGAACATCTCGTTGTTGAAGTACTCTTGTCCCTTTCCTAGTTCCGTACTTGCTTTTTCTTCGCGTGGACCAGCTACGTAGGCCTTGTAAAGGAAGAATGCTACAATGATAACAATAAGGGCAATGACTGCACCGATAATGGCTTTCTTGTACTTATCAAAGAAAGCTTCTGACTTGTTGAGAGTTTCATTAGCTTCGAAAACTCCCTGTTCGTTCTGTTTTGACATTACTTTTATATGTTTTTTATTATTTCGGCTAAAAAGCTAAGGTATACAGCTGATGCCTGTATACCATAATCGTCGCAAAAGTACTGAATATATCTCATATATTGAAATTTATTTACCCCTTTTTTTCGTTTATGAATATCAAAAGCCCTAACTTTGCATCTACGATGTTATTGGAAAAGTTATCCATTATTAATTTTAAGAATATTGAGTCGGCTGATTTACAGTTGTCTCCGAAGTTGAATTGCTTAATAGGGAGCAACGGTGAGGGGAAGACCAATTTACTGGATGCCATTTACTATCTTTCCTTTTGTAGAAGTGCTTTCAATCCAATAGATTCTCAAGTCATGAAGCATGACACAGACTTCATGGTTTTGAATGGTCGGTATCTTAACGATGCCGCAGAGGTAGAGGAAGTATATTGTGGAATGAAGCGTGGACAGCGTAAACGGTTCAAGCGTAATAAGAAAGATTACAAGCGATTAGTAGAGCATATAGGCCTTGTTCCATTGGTCTTTGTGTCTCCGGCCGACAGTATTCTGATTGATGGGGGGAGTGACGAGCGTCGCAGATTGATGGATATTGTGATTTCACAGTATGACCATAACTACATGGAAGCCCTGATGGCCTATAATAAAGCGTTGCAACAGCGTAATGCTTTGCTCAAGATGGAGGCTGAACCGGATATGCAATTAATGGAAATCTGGGAGCAGCAGATGGCTGATAATGGTGAACTTGTGTTTCAAAAACGGGATGCTTTTATCCGTGAATTGATACCGTTGTTCCAGCAAATCTATCAATCTATTTCGGAAAATAAGGAAACTGTATCTTTAAACTATGTGTCGCATTGTCGTCGTGGACGTTTGTTGGACGTGATACAGCGTGACCGTTTCAAGGACAGGGCTGTGGGGTACTCTCTTCATGGTATTCATCGGGATGATATAGAGATGCTCCTTGAGGGCTATCATATCAAGCGAGAGGGGAGTCAAGGACAGAATAAGACTTTTGTACTGGCATTGAAATTGGCACAGTTTGATTTTCTCAAGCGGACTTCTTCCAATACTATTCCCTTGTTGTTGCTTGATGATATCTTCGATAAATTGGATGCTCGGCGAGTAGAGCAGATTGTAAAACTGGTATCAGGAGATAGTTATGGGCAGATATTTATGACTGATACCAATCGTGATCATCTTGATCAGATATTGCAGAGCAGCCATTGTGATTATAAATTATTCTCAGTTGAGAATGGTGAAATAACAGAAAAAGCATAGTCAGCAATGTTTAAAAGACAGGTCTTGACACTGGACGAAGTCCTTAATAAGGTTTTGCGTGTAGAGGGATTGGAGATTCCTCTCAAGCAAAAACGATTGGTTGATTCATGGCCGATAGTTGTCGGACCATCCATAGCTCGGTATACGCAGTCTGTATTTATCAAGAATCAAACACTGATGGTCAAGGTTTCCAATCCTGCATTGCGTCAGGATCTCAGTATGATGAAAGGGAAGCTGGTCGGTCGGCTGAATGAACAGGTGGGAGGATTTATCATCTCTGATATTAGGTTTTACTGATTGTCAGCACTATAACACCTCATCCATTCGAACATCGTATGTTGATGTTGGCACACAATCTACCTTTTGAAAGTCGAAACATACACCTATCTTATATAAGTGGGGCATCTGTACGAGCAGTCTGTCATAATATCCTTTGCCACGTCCCAACCTGTTTCCACGATTGTCGAAACTCATACCGGGAATGATACCGACCTCAATTTTGGTATACTCGGTGAATAGTTTGCCCATTGGTTCTAGTATGTGAAAGGCATTATCGGCTTTCAAGTCTTGTGTACCGGTGTAGCTTCGGAGGATTAAGTCAGACTCACCGATGATGACGGGTAGAAGTATCTGTTTCCCTTTTGCTACCAGTAGTTCTGCCAAATGGTGTGTGTTAACTTCGTCGGGGAGAGAGTAGTAGAGTAGGATATTCTGGGCTTGCTGGATTCTGGGATGCGCGAGTATACGCTCTGTCACGTTCTTAGACATGGCAGTCAGCATCTCCGGAGTATATTGCTTCTTTCGTTCTCGGATAAGTTTCCGCAGGTTTTTTTTATCTAATACTTCCATCTTATATAGCAAAATAGGAGTGTGGAAAGCCACACTCCTATTATTCTTATTTCTTTTTCTTTTGCGTTGTAGGCTTTTCTGCAACCTTTGGGAAAGCAGCATTGGCTTTGAATACTCCCAGTGCGTGGTCGATTACGGGGTCTGAAATATTGAGATATTCATTCCATGCCTCTTCGTCCAGCATGTTATAGATGATTCGACTGTTGATGTATTTGTCGAGTAAAGAGTAACTGCGTTTGATGAGAAGGTTGCGACGTTGCAGTCCTTTGCTTTCTGCGTAGGTGGCAAACTTATCTACCAAATTCTGTTTCTTCAGATAATCGCTCAACTCCGACATCTCCTTAAAGTTGTTCAACTTCGGTCTGTTGTCGTCTGTATAGGTGAAAGCATATTGCAGGATAAGTCCACTCATGGCAGCTTGCTTGTAATAAGAAGTCATGCCGAGTGTATCTTCCGGTACGAATATGTCTGGTGTGATACCGCCACCACCGTATACGGTACGTCCGATACTCGTGTGATATGCAGGGCCAGTGTGCTTGATACTGTCTTGAGAGAAATATTCCCCATGCTGATAACGGGTAATTAAGTCCTGTTCATACTCCGTATATTTACCGCCTGTGTAGGGCTTTTGAATACATCTTCCAGAAGGAGTGTAGTAGCGTGCGATGGTCAGTCGAATCATGCTGCCATCGGGGAAACCTATTTGTTTCTGTACCAAGCCCTTTCCGAACGAGCGACGCCCGATGATAGTAGCGCGGTCATTGTCCTGCATAGCGCCAGCAAAAATCTCTGCCGACGATGCTGAACCTTCGTTGATGAGTACTATCAGAGGAATCTTTTGATAGCTTCCGTGTCCATCCGAGCGATAGTCTTGACGCGGACTCTTACGTCCTTCGGTATAGACGATGAGCTTATTCTTTGGCAAAAACTCGTTGGCCATCTGTACAGCCGAGTTCAGATAACCTCCTGTATTGTCGCGAAGATCTATTACTAAGTTTGAGAATCCCTCTTGTGAGAGCTTCGCCAATGAGATAAGCAGTTCCGGATAGGTGGTTTCTCCGAAGTTCTTGATGCGTATATAGCCTGTATTGTCGTCAAGCATATAGGTGGCAGCAATGCTTTTCACTGGAATGTCGGCACGCGTTACGGTGAATTGTTTTGCACCCTTGACGCCGTAACGCAGCACGCCAATCTTGACTTTTGTATCTTTCGGCCCTTTCAGGCGGTGCATGGCTTCGGTCTGAGTCACCATTTTACCAGCGAAAGGTTTGCCGTCGATACTTACAATTTTGTCTCCTGCCAGAATGCCGGCTCTTTCTGCCGGTCCGTTCTTAATGACGTTTTGGACGTGTATCGTATCTTCCCTGATAGTGAATTCAATACCTACTCCAGAGAAAGAACCTTTCAAATCGTCGTTGGCAGCTTGTACGTCTGCTGCGCTGATATAGACAGAGTGAGGGTCCAGTTCTGACAATATCTGCGGAAGGGCATGGTCTACCAGCGAGTCCATATTGACCTTATCCACGTATTGGTCGTCAATAATGTGCAACAGGTTATTGAGCCTGTTACTACCCGAATTGATGATATTCAACCTGTTTCCAGAGAAATGGTTGGCATAAAATGTACCGATAATAATACCTAAGACAACACTGAGTGCCATCAATAGCGGCATATAACGATTCCTATTCTGATTCATTGTCGTCAGGATTTAAATATATAACTTCTATATTTGCCCTCTTTAATAAGTTGATACCGTCTTCCAAGCGATATTTTTCACCGTAGACAACACGCTTGATACCGGCCTGGATAATCAGTTTGGCACACTCTATACAGGGTGAAGCCGTTACATAGAGCGTACTCCCGTCGCTGTTGTTAGACGAGCGTGCCAGTTTGGTTATGGCGTTGGCTTCTGCATGTAGCACGTATGGCTTGGTCAGACTGTTCTCATCCTCGCATACGTTTTCAAACCCACTGGGCGTCCCGTTGTAGCCATCACTGATAATCATCTTGTCCTTAACCACCAATGCGCCCACCTTCCTACGCTCGCAATACGAGTTCTCGGCCCATATTCTGGCCATGCGTAGGTATCTTAAATCCAGATTTTGCTGTTTCTTATCCATGCTTATGCTTGCTTGATGCCGTTGCGAACCAATAAGGCTTCGATGCTAGGTTCTTGTCCGCGGAAACGCTTATAGAGCGTCATGGGATGCTCTGTACCTCCCTTTGACAATATGTTGTCTCTGAAACTCTGTGCCGTATCCTGGTCGAAGATGCCGTTTTTCTTGAACAGACTGAACGCATCGGCGTCTAACACCTCTGCCCATTTGTAGCTATAGTAGCCTGCGGCATATCCTCCAGCCATGATATGAGAGAACTGTACCGTCATACATGTGTCGGGTTGCTGCTTGGTAATGATGGCATCTTTCCATGCTTCCTTTTCAAATGGCATAATATCTGCATCGAAAACATCTTTCTGTGTATAGTATGCCATGTCCAAAAGCCCGAAACTTACTTGACGCAGACAGTTATAGGCTGCGAGGAAGTTGCGGCTACGGACAATGCGGTCTATCAGTTCGTCGGGCAAAGGTTCGCCAGTCTGATAGTGGAAAGCAAAGGTACGTAGGAATTCTTTCTCTACCGAATAGTTTTCCATGAACTGCGAGGGCAGTTCAACAAAATCCCACCACACGTTAGTGCCACTCAGACTCTCGAAGCGTGTATTGGCAAACATGCCATGCAAGGAGTGTCCGAACTCGTGCAGGAAAGTCTCTACCTCGCCAAGTGTCAGCAGTGCAGGTTTCTCGTCGGTGGGCTTGGTCAGATTCATGACCACACTCACGTGGGGACGTACATTGACTCCCTTATGGTCAATCCACTGGCCTTGGAATTCAGTCATCCATGCTCCACCCTGTTTTCCCTTGCGTGGGTGGAAGTCGGCATAGAATACGGCCAGGTAGCTGCCATCTTTGTCATAGACCTCGTATGCCTTCACGTCGGGATGATATACCTGGATGTCTTTGGCCTCCTTGAAAGTGATACCATAGAGTCGGTTGGCCAATCCAAACACGCCGTCAATAACCTTCGACAATTCAAAGTATGGCCGAAGCATCTCTGCATCGAGGTTATACTTTTCCATTTGCAACTTGTGGCTGTAGTAGCCAAAGTCCCACGGCTCTATCTGGAAGTCGTCGCCCTCACTTTGTTTGGCCAGTTGTTCTATCTCTTTCACCTCTTCTATGGCGGTGGGCTTGTATGCCTTGATGAGGTCGTCCAAGAGCTTATAGACGTTGTCTACGTTGCTGGCCATACGATGTTTTAGCACGTAATCAGCATAAGTATCGTGTCCCAGCAGTTGGGCTGTCTCACGACGCAGGTTGACGAGACGCTTGCAGATCTCCAGATTGTTCTCGCTGTTCTCGTGTGTACATTCCGTGTTGCGGGCCATGTACATCTGCTTGCGGAGTTCCCTGCGTGCAGAGTAGGTCATGAACGGGCTGTAGCTAGGATAGTCGAGTGTAAATATCCAGCCGTTTTCTTTTTTCTCTTTCGCGGTTTGTGCTGCTGCTTCAATGGCAGTATCGGGCAATCCTTCGAGGTCTTTTTCGTCGGTCAGGTGCAGCGTGAAGGCTTTGTTCTCTTTCAGCAAGTTCTGTGAGAATTGCAAAGACAGTACGCCGGCCTCTTCTGTCAGCTTGCGCAATGTCTCTTTCTGCTCATCGTTGAGCAATGCACCGCTTCTTACAAAACTATCGTAACTTGTTTCGAGCAGCATCTGCTCTTCAGGTGTAAGCTCGCGATGATGGTTGTAGACATGTTGTATGCGTTCGAAGAGTGGCTTGTTTAGCCTTACGTCGTTGGAGTGCTGTGTCAATATGGGGCTGAGCTTTTGAGCCAATTCGTCCAGTTCGTCGGTGGTTTCTGCGCTCAACATACATGAAAACACGTTTGATACGCGTCCCAGCAGGTCGTAATAATGCTCACCGTTTTCGTTGTCCACACGTATGATGGTGTTTTCGAAAGTGGGTGTATCTTTGTCGTCGATAATCTTTTGGATAGCTTCGTTATCGCGACGGATACCCTCCATGAATGCCTCTTCAAAGTCAGAAGTCTGAATGGAATTGAAGGGGATGGTATCGTGGGGAGTATTATATGGCAGAAAAAATGGATTAATACGGTTTTCTTTCTCTATTTGATTCTCATTCATACTAATTTCGTAATAGCTATTTGCAGGTGTAAAGTTACAGTAAATCAAGGTAATTACAAAATTTACCATCGCTTTTTTACCTAATTTATAGAACGGGTTCCGATATATATGTTTTACTGCTGCGGCTTGGCAATTTTTCTGCCAAGGCTCAGCAGCATTGCTGTCTAGGCCCAACAGTGATGCTGCGAAGCCTTTGCAGTAATCTAACTGTAAAGGCCTGCTGGGATAAGTGTTTCATGATAAGCTGATATCCATCTCTTTGTAAGGGTATAAAAAGAAAATCGAGTAGTCTGTTGGCAAACTACTCGATTTCTCTTGTTTTTATAATCCTTTTGCTTTGAGCAATCCTGCGGCATCGGGCGACTTCAGTCCTGTGAAGTCGGAGAAGATGCCCATTAAGTCAAGGGTGTTTCCTCGGCTTAATACCTTGGTGCGGAAGGCATCGCCGACAGCGCGTGTCAGTGCGCCGTGGGTAGCAAAGTAGTCAGCAACATTGACAGCCAGCACTTCGCTCCACAGGTAGCTGTAGTAGCCTGCTGCATATCCGCCACCCCATACATGGTTAAAGTATGATGTGTGATAGCGGGGAGGTATCTGGTTATCTAGGAGTCCGATTGCTTTCAAGGCGGTAGCCTCAAACTCGTTAGCCTTCTCTGCTGTAGGCACTTGAGATGGCTCTAGGCAGTGCCATGCCATATCGGCGCAGGTGGCGGCAAGGTTCTCGCCAAGCGCGTAGGCAGACTGGAAGGTAAGGGAGTTCATCATCTTGGTTTTCAGAGCTTCGGGCATTGGTTCGTTGGTCTGATAATGACGGGCATAGTTGTTGAATACTTCGGGGATGCTGGCAAATGATTCGTTGAACTGCGATGGCATCTCTACGAAGTCGCGTGCGACCGCCGTCCCACTCAGAGTGTTGTATTGGCAGTTGGAAAGCATGCCGTGGAGGGCGTGTCCGAACTCATGGAATAGTGTTGTTACATCGTCCCATGTGATAAGTGTAGGTTGGCCTTCGGGTGCTTTGGCATAGTTGCAAACATTATAGATGAGTGGAAGTTGGCCACGTAGCTTGCTCTGCTTGGCAAACGAACTCATCCATGCTCCACCTCGTTTGGTGGGGCGGCGGAAATAATCGCAGTAGAAGAGGGCCACCTGCTTGCCATTGTCGTCCAACACATCGAACACTTTCATATCTTGATGGTAGGTGGGTAGGTCTTTGCGCTCTTTGAAGTTGAGACCGTAGACGCGGTGTGCAGCGTAGAACACACCCTTGATGAGGACTGAGTCCAGGTTGAAATAGGGTTTTACGTCGTCATCGGAAAAATTGAATTTCTCTTGTTTCATCTTCGCAGAATAATAGAAGCGGTCGTAAGGCTGGAGCTTGAAATCAGCGCCTTCGGTCTGTTGGGCATATTCTTCGATGCTCTTGGTTTCTGCTTCTGCTTTGGGCTGATATGCTTTGATCAGTTGCTTCAAGAAGTTGTAGGCATTCGTAGGATTCTTTGCCATCGTCTTATCAAGCGAGTAAGAAGCATAGTCCTTGAAGCCCATGAGCTGAGCTTTCTCGGCACGCAGTCGGGCTATCTCCGATATGACGGGAAATGAATTGAAGCTACCTGTACCGTCGACGCGGTGAACAGATGCCTCAAAAATGCGTCGGCGCAAGCTGCGATTAGCAAGACTGGCCAATATCGGTTGTTGGGTAGTGTTGGTGATGACAATGCAATAGGGCGCTTTACCACCGCGACTTTCGGCATCTTTCTTGCATTGGGCGATGTCTGCCTCGCTTAATCCGGCGAGTTCCTGGACGTCATTTACCCATACGGCGGCGGCATTGGCAGCTTTGGGAAGCATGTTGCCGAACTCTTGTTGCAGTTTGGCCATACGGTTGTTGATGGCTTCCATGCGTTTCATCTTCTCCGGAGACAATAATGCACCGGAGCGAACGAACCCTTTATAGACTTCTTCCAACAATTTACGGTCTTCTCCTTTCAGTGAGTTGAGTTGATGGTCGTAGACATATTTAATGCGTTTGAAGAGTCTCTGGTTAAAGCTTATTTCGTTTTCAAAGTCGGTCAATAGCGGTATGATGATGTTTTCGGCTTGCTCCAATTCAGCAGTCTTGTCGGCTTCGGCAACGGCATTGAATATGCTGTTGACACGATCTAAGAGTACTCCGCTCTTCTCGTATGCCAGAATGGTATTTTCAAAGGTAGGAGTTTTCTTGTTATTGACAATATTGGCAATCTCCTGACGTTGCTGTTTGATACCTGCTTGAATGGCAGGCACGTAGTCGGCAGCTTTGATTTTGCTGAAGTCAGGTGCACCGAATGGGAGTGTACTGGGTTTCATAAGTGGGTTTGTTACGTGTGTCTGTACTTTCTTCTTCGTTATGCCATGAGCCATTTGCAGGGTTGGGATGGCGCAAGTAAGCATGGCAACGAGAAACACTTTCTTAGTCTTTGTGTTCATAAGTTGTATGTATTGTAAATTAAATGTTTCTGGAATTTTATGTAATAGGTTTGCCTAACCGCTCTAAAGCAGGGATGATGATATAGCCACGCTTGAGAGTCAGCTGGCCCAGATTCTGCATCTCATTGAGTGCTCGCGATATATCTAGCCGGCTGTCGTTGAGTTCTTCGGCAAGTTGTTGCATCTTGATTTTTACAATTTTTGGTCCTGCTGGATGCAGGCATCGGTCGGTGATAAATCGGGCAATGCGTTCTTTCAGATTCTCTGGCACGTGTCTTAGGGGAGCATGCTGCAATCGTTGACTTCTGGTCGATATGATATTGAGCAGGCTCATACGGAAGATAGTGTATTCGGTCGACAATTTCATGATTTCATTTTTGTCGAGAGTCATTACGTAACATTTCGTGTCGGCAGTGAATGTCTTGCTGAAGCGTTGTGCAAGTCCGAAGAGATGTTCGGGTTGGAGAATGTCTGGAGCCGTTGCATATTCCGTAATTTGATAGCTGTAATCATCGGCTTGGGTCGTGATATGTAGGCTTCCTGTTAACAGAAAGTAGAGGTGTGTGCAGGGAGAATCGGCAACTACGATAGGTTGTCTAGGCTCATATTGGTGGAATCCGAACTTTATCTCTCCCACAATAGTTTCAAGTTCTGAGCGACTTAAACCTTGGAATAGTGGGAGAGTAACGAGTTTGTGGTATAGATGGATGTCATTTTCCTGCATCTTGATGATACTTCCTATTCTACAATCTTGTTTTTAAGCGAAGGCGAATACCATACAGCTAGACGGCCGTGGGTATCGGAATAGATGAAATAAGCCATGAGATCTGGATGTTGTTCCAGCACTTTCTTAGCCCCGTCAATTCCCAATACCATGAATGCTGTAGCGTAAGCATCGGCTTTGGCGCATGTATTGGCAAGAACGGTAGATGACAGTAGGCTATGTTGTACGGGGTAACCGGTATGCGGATCAATGGTGTGGGCATACTTCTTACCTCCCTTATAATAGAAGTTACGATAATTTCCACTGGTAGCCATGGCTTTATCGGTGACATTCAGGACCGTTTGGAGTTCCTGATTGGTCTGCAATGAATCGTCGGTGGGTTTGGTCACGCCGATTTTCCACGGCATTCGTTTCTCGCTGATGCCGCATGTCACCACCTCGCCCCCAATTTCTATCATAAAGTTTTTAATATTTCTACTTTTGAAAAACCTTGCCACACAATCACTTCCGTAACCCTTTGCGATGGCACTACAGTCGAGCATGATGCGGGAATCGGCTTTGCTGACGGTGTTATCTTTGAGTGACACCTTATTATATCCTACAATCTTCAGAAGCGAATCTATTGTTTGCTTATCAGGATTTTTGCCATGCTTGAAGCCAAATCCCCATAGATTGACAAGTGGAGCGATAGTAATATCAAAAGCACCATCAGTCTGTTGGGAAATCTCTTTGGCCAGATTGAAAACTTCGTTGAACATTCTGTCGGTCTTGACAGGATGATTGTTATTGATTTGAGAGATGATAGAAGACTTGTTGAAAGTAGACAAAGAGTTGTCTACTTTGTTCAATTCTGCGATTATCTCCTTATTCAAATCGGTTTCACTTTGGTAGGTAATGTTATAGACCGTACCGAAGATATAGCCCGTATTGTGCTGATAAGGCATCGAGCGTTGCTGCTTGATAATATAGATTGTACCAATAATCAATGCAATCAGAAATGGCAATTGCCATGCTAGTTGTCTCTTTCGTTTAGTCTCCATATTTTTTGTGTCGTTGAGAAATTAGAATTCCAGTGCTACATTGAATGTCCCACCGAGTCGGGCATTCCCATATCGCCCATATCCCGGTACATACCATGGTGCACCTATATCTCCTTCGCTGTGTAGCAGACGCCGACGGTAGCGGAAACTCCACCCCAATCGGAGTGGTCCCCATATCTTTGCATCTATCGCAAAGATGGCTTCGAACCAATGGAAAGAGCCTTTGATGTCTGTTGCAGCGATAGAGGTGTTACCCTTCCAAATTGGATCTGCAAGTCCAGAACCTGCTACATCGTATTTAAAACTGGTGAAAGCATAGCGAAAACCACCATACAAACGGTAGATGTCGTGCTTGTCTTTCATGAGATTGAAATCTATACCAGCCTTGAAGTAGGGCGCATTAGTCTTGTAAGTCAGTTTGGTAGAGGCGTTCTCGGCATTGGCTTTTCCATATCCCAGTTCCACTGTCGGAAAGTATTTGTCTTTCAGATTCACCTTAACAGCTGCTTCATACTGTCCATAATCACTGACGGCAAGTTGTATTGGACCGACTAAATCTGCTGATACCTGTACTCCACGAAATGTCGGTATCGTGTCTTGAACCGGAACAATCTTCTTTTTTTTCTGTTGTGCGAAAGCAGGAATGCACCCCAAGAACAAAAGACTACTGATAGCGATCTTTGAAAGTGATATGGAAATGGCTTGGTGTTGCATCGTAAGTTACGTTAGCATTATTAATAGAAAGACTGTCAATCATGTGGGTAGTAAAGCGTACCGACTTGATAACATGAAAGACTACC
Organism: Prevotella mikamonis; assembly: GCF_055381405.1. Taxonomy (NCBI): domain Bacteria; kingdom Pseudomonadati; phylum Bacteroidota; class Bacteroidia; order Bacteroidales; family Prevotellaceae; genus Prevotella; species Prevotella mikamonis. The sequence continues at coordinate 1,024,329 of NZ_AP035785.1, read as the reverse complement.
GCATTGCAGTCTACCGATTCAAAATGTGGTAGATTGGATTTCTCGACGACAATGGTATCTCTTCCGAGCTTTCCGTTCTTATTTGCATATAAGAAATAGAAGGTATCTGAGTTGTTGGCGTAGCTCATCGGCAACTGAAAGCTATCAACTCCAATAGCTTTGTTGAGTACAATAGAGTCGATACCATTCCCTAAATCTGCCGATACAGTCAGTGTATCTTGAAGCTTCTTGATGTCCCCTTGGAGCTTATAAGTACTATAAACTCGGCTGTTCATGGGGCATTCTATGCTCGAACATGCTACCAGCAGTAGCCCTGACAAGATGAGTAGAATTAGTCTTCGCATCTTAATTTCTTCTCTATTTGATAGTCGTTGCGGTATGGATTGCTTCTGCTGATGAGGTCGCCAAGAAATCCTGCAAGGAACAGCTGTGTGCCGATGAGCATGGTAGTCAGTGCAATATAAAACCAAGGCGAACTTGTGATGAGGCGCTGGGGGATTCCGTTAGAAAGCGCATAGAGTTTATCGGCTCCGATTAGGACAACTGCAATAAAACCTATGAAAAACATAATAGATCCCAAGAGACCGAATACGTGCATTGGTTTCTTGCCAAAGTTGCTGAGAAACCACAGGGTTATCAAGTCCAGATAGCCATTGAAGAAACGGTTGATACCGAACTTTGTCGAACCGTATTTGCGTGCCTGATGCTGCACAACTTTCTCGGCTATCTTGTCGAATCCGGCATTCTTGGCCAGATAAGGGATGTAGCGGTGCATCTCGCCATATACTTCAATGTTTTTGATAACCTCTTTTCGGTAGGCTTTTAAACCACAATTGAAGTCGTGGAGATTGTGTACGCCGCTGATTTTTCGTGCAGTTGCATTGAACAGTTTGGTCGGAATGGTTTTCGACAAGGGGTCGTAGCGCTTCTGCTTGTATCCAGAAACGAGGTCGTAACCGTCTGCTGTAATCATTCGGTACAATTCGGGAATTTCGTCGGGAGAGTCCTGAAGGTCGGCATCCATGGTAATGACGACCTCTCCTTGTGCCTCCTGGAAACCGCAATAGAGTGCCGGACTCTTACCATAATTACGACGGAACTTGATACCTTTCACATTCTCGTCTTTCGAGCTAAGCTCTTCGATGACGTTCCACGACTTATCCGTAGACCCGTCATTGACGAAGATTATTTCGTAAGTAAAGTTGTTAGCTTTCATCACGCGCTGAATCCACGCATGCAATTCAGGTAAAGACTCATCCTCGTTATAGAGAGGAACAACTACTGATATATCCATGTTTAATGATTTATAGTGTTCTGTTTGGGACGCCTGAAGCAGAGGAGGGCAATCACTGGTGTAGCAATGAGACCCAGAATGATTTCATCTATCATAAAGATAGAAGTCAGTGCCAAAGGCGGCATTTGGGTATAAAAGCTCATGGCTTTAGCATATTCATGGGACTTTGAACCAGACAGGGTGTCCAGCATGATAGCTGTCGATGTCAACATAGATGCAAACTTTCCATCGTCAACCAGACTTAGGTAGAAGAATTGGAATGCAGAGAATATAAAAGCCCCACAGAAAAAGACATAGATACAATAAAGTATGGCGCGTCCTAATGGGATTACCCCGTCTAAGGCATAGTTACGGAATTTTACTAATCTCCACCCAACGAAGAACGGAGTGGACAGAGCAAGAAGCCCACCAAGTCCCAATTCTGGCAAGTAGATTGTGCTTAAGAAACTTACAATCCAGTAGATAGCCAAATAGACTCCGTCTAATCGGGCGAAAGCTTGAATCTGTAAGATGGAACGAATGTTTATCATTAACAGAAAAATATGTTTGTATTTAGTTGCAAAAATACGCAAATTCCTGCATAATATGCTATAAGTTGGGAAAAATTGTATTTTTTTAGGCGGTCGATAAGCTACTGTTTGAAAAGACAAAAGGAATAGAACTGCAATCAATGTGCGTCCTATTCCTTTTTGAGCCTCTTGTCGGATTCGAACCAACGACCCCGAGATTACAAATCACGTGCTCTGGCCAACTGAGCTAAAGAGGCGGGTGGGCAAGCGAATCATATCGCGCCGCTACAACCTAATACCCTTGCTGTGTTCCCACCCTGGGGGATTCAAAGGGAGCTGGCCGTATGAGACTTGCCCATATACTGCTTATAAAGCGGCTGCAAAGGTACGCATTTTGAATAATAAAAGGAAGAAACCTGGTCGGAAATCTGCTTTTATTAACATATATTTGTAACTTACATGTCAACGACTGTGATTCCTGCACCACCGAATTGTACGTGTTCGTCGGCATATCTAATGACGTTGGGGACGGTTGCAAGATACTGTCTGATGAGTTGACGGAGAATTCCGTTGCCTTTTCCGTGAAGTATTCTTACTCGGCTCATGCCCACCAGGATGGCGTCGTCGATAAAGTATTGTACGGCATTCAGGGCCTCGTCGCCTCGCATACCTCTCACGTCTAGATCTTGATGGAAATTCTGTCTGTGGTCGTCAATGGTGTTTCGAGTCTGGCGATTCAGTTCGTTAGAGATTTTCTCAATGGTCTTGTTGTTCTTTGTCATGTCGCTTTCGGGGAGGTTTTGCACTTGTTCGAGTCGGTCAAGCTTCAGCTTGGACCGCATTCCGCCGAATATAGCCATGCACGAATTGCCTTCAATGCTCTCTATTTGTCCTATCGTTTTCAATCCTTTAATGCGTACAGTGTCTCCCACAGCAAAGGCCTTGTCGGTTGCAGAAAGGGGACGTTTGTCGGTGGCGTTACGTAAAACTTCGACAGCGTGTGCCTCCTGGCTGGCTTTATCTTTCTTACGCTGTGCCTTTCTCTCTTTGCGCTGCTTGATTTGTTCTATCTTACGCGCAATGCTATCGTCGTTTGCTTTTGTGTCAATATCGCTGATACTCTCCTCAAACGTCTTCAGTTCCTGTCTGATGCGTTTGGTTTCTTCTTTCTCAGCCTGCTTTTCACGAATTTCACGAATGGTATTCTCAATGCGCTTATTGCTCTCTTTGATGAGCTCTTCTGCCTGTGCTTTCGCCTTTCTGAGGATTTCCTTACGTTGTTCTTCAATCTCTGTGATACTGTTTTCGTATCGGGCTATGGTCTTTTCCATATCCTTCTCGCGGAGACGGGCTGTCTGCCGTTTGCTCTCCCAGTAACGTTTGTCACGCACAATATCCTGTAGATACTTGTCACTTTGGATGTAGTCGTTGCCTACAATCTCTGATGCCTCGTTGATGACAGATTCGGGTAAGCCGGTTTTTCGTGCTATCTCAATGGCGAACGAACTTCCCGGCCGACCGATGGCCAGTTGGAAAAGTGCTTTCATCTCATGTCTGTCATAGAGCATAGCTCCATTGATGGCACAGTCGTGATTGTCTGCAAAGTGCTTTAGATTTTGATAGTGGGTGGTGATAATGCCCCAACAGCCTTTGCCGGCAAGATTGTTGAGCACACTCTCTGCAATAGCTCCACCTATCTGCGGCTCTGTTCCTGAACCGAATTCATCAATCAGTATGATGGTTTGCCCATTAGCTTGTCTCATCATGTTTTTCATGTTCCTAAGATGACTGGAGTATGTGCTCAGGTCGTTTTCCATACTCTGTTCGTCTCCTATGTCTATCATGATGTCTTCAAAGATACCGGCCCGTGAACGGTCTCCGATGGGAATGCTGAGTCCACATTGCAGCATGTATTGTAATAATCCCACGGTCTTCAGGCACACACTTTTACCACCGGCATTTGGTCCGGAGATAATGAGGATGCGCTTTTCCTCTGTTAGCATAATGTCTAGAGGCACTACGCGTTTCTGCTGCTTCTCTAATGTCATGCGAAGCAGAGGGTGAATGGCTTGTATCCAGTCGATTATGGGTTTTGACTCTACTATTGGTTCGAAGCTAGACATACGTCGTGCCATTTCTGCCTTGGCTCGAATGAGGTCTATTAAGCCTAAGAAATGGTAGGCGTCTAGCAGTTCGGATACATGGGGGCGAATCTTCTTGGTTACCTCTGTGAGAATGCGGATGATCTCATGTCGCTCATCACTCTCCAGTTCCCTGATTCTATTGTTGGCTTCTACCACTTCACTAGGTTCGATATACACCGTGCGTCCAGTTGCCGACTCATCATGCACGATACCCTTGATCTTGCGTTTGAGCGTCGGAGCAACGGGTATGACGAGTCGCCCGTCGCGCAATGTGGGAGTCACATCCTTGTCAACAACCCCTTCACTTTGTGCCGTACGCAGGATGCTATACAGTGTACGCGAGATAGAACCTTCGATACGTTTCAGTTCATGGCGTATGTTGAGCAGGGTGGGAGAGGCGTTGTCGCGCAGATGTCCAAACTTGTCTAATATCTGGTCAATGCGCTGTATCAGTAGTGGGAAAGTGGCTACGCCATCGGCCAGCGTATAAAGTGCAGGGTATTCTCCGCGCTCTCCGGGTAGGGCAGCGTCACCTTCGGCTTCGTCGATTCCTTCTACGCCCCGTGAGAGGAACTTCACGATACGTCCGATGGTGTCCATCGAACGTCTCAAATCGAAGAGTTCTTCTTCTTCCAGATGCGTGTTTTCTAGCCTGATGCGGGCTATGGCCATGCGCATGTCGAAGAAATATTCCAGTGGAAAGTCTTCTTGCGATTCTAGAATACGCCGAAACTCCCTGATTTGTCTCATCCATTCATTGATGGCGTCAGGCTCGTCTGTGAAAGCTATCTTGTCGGCCTCGTCTTTGCCCAAGGTCGATAGGCAATTGGATTTCAGCAGTTCCCTGATTTCTCGAAATCCTATTTTTTCCTCAAAGTTAGCGGGGTATATCATTGTTGTATTGATTCTTTTGATATTGAATGTGGCTGCGAAGTTACACAAATTTCTTTGACTGTGAAAATATTCAGTTTCTGATGTAATAAAGGTAATTGCTTGCCGTTTAAATAACGAAACCAACAAATATGGCCTATGAAGTTTTTTACCCAGGAAGAAGTAAAGCCGTCAGAACAGACTTTGCACATCATCAGGCAGATTGCCTATAATTATCGCATTGCCCATGTGAATGGTCGGGAAACCGTTTGTTGTCTTAATTAATCTTGTATATTGAAAGAATGAAGACTATTGTATCTCCCTCTCTGCTTTCGGCTGATTTCATTGATTTGAAGAGCGAAGTGGAAATGATTAATAAGAGTGAAGCCGATTGGCTGCACATGGACGTGATGGATGGTGTATTCGTGCCGAATATATCTTTCGGCTTCCCCATATTGGAAGCCGTAAGCAAGGTTTGTACCAAGCCGTTGGATGTGCATCTGATGATTGTAAAACCCGAACGATATATCGAACAGACCGCTAAATGCGGTGCTGAGTATATGACGATTCATTACGAAGCGTGTACCCATCTGCATCGTGCTATTCAGCAAATCCATGCTGCGGGGATGAAAGCCGGAGTCAGTTTGAATCCGTCTACTCCGGTTTGGGTGTTGGAAGATATTATCGAGGATTTGGATTTGGTACTGCTGATGAGTGTAAATCCTGGTTTCGGAGGACAACAATTCATCGAGAACACCATCGGTAAAGTGGCTCGTCTCCGTGAATTGATACAGCGTACGGGAAGCCATGCGCTCGTCGAAGTAGATGGTGGTGTACAGGCAGAGACAGCTCCGCGCTTGGTTGAGGCAGGAGTAGATGCACTCGTAAGTGGTAGCTATGTGTTCAAGTCTGCCGACCCTATAGCCACGATCAGGTCTCTGAAAGCACTCGAAAAGATTTAGTCAATCATCAGCGCTATGTTGTGTTCTTTGGCCATACGGCGCATGTTGAGCAGGGCATAGCGCATTCTTCCCAATGCAGTGTTGATGCTGACGTTTGTAAGTTCGGCTATTTCCTTGAATGATAAATCCTGATAATAGCGCATGAATACTACCTCGCGTTGTGGAGCGGGGAGCAGATTCATTATCTGTTTCACCTCGTTGAGCGTTTGCTGGTATACGTAGTAGTTCTCGATATTGCTGGTCAGTGCCTGTTGGGCGTAGAGATTGGAAAGGTCGTTGTCTGACGTCGGCTCAACTATTTTCTCTGTTTTCTGCGATCTGTACCGATCCATGATGATATTATGGGCAATACGTATGAGCCAGGCAGAGAATTTTCCGCTTGTTGTATATTTCTTTTCCTGTAGTTTACAGATTACCTTGACGAATGTTTCCTGGAAGATGTCATCGGCAATTTCGCGGTCTCTGACCACGAACAGTATGTATGAAAAGAGTTTGGATTGGTTGCGTGACAATAATTCATCAAACGCTCTGTTATCGCCGTCTACGTAACGGAGGGCCAAATCTTCGTCGGTCATCTCTTGGAGATAGTTCATTTCTTAAAAGTTAATGGTTTCAAGTAAATGTGTATCGATAGGCTGGAACGTTTCTAAAATTATTGTCTTGAAATTGTTAATTATATGCAAAGTTAAGCTGATTTTATCAATTTACCAAATTTTAGATATAAAAAAGAGGTTGGTGCAGGATGCTACCAACCTCAAAGATAGATTTCGATAAAATGGTCGAAATCATGAAAACTAATACCGCAAATGTAGGTTTTTCATTTGATAAAAGCAAATTTTATGCCCACAAAAGTCTTTTTTTTAACATAATTGCTATTTTCTAATTACTGCAAGGGCTTGGCAGCATCGCTGTTAGGCCTTTGCAGTATTACTGTTTGGGCCTTGCAGCAACGCTGCGGAGGCCTTGCAGTTTTTTAATTGACGAGTAGGCAAGATACAAGGTAAGAGGTATGAGGATTGGAAGCTGGTTTGAGTGGGTGAGTAGGATGGGATTATCCGCGTGTAGCCTCCTTGGTATAGGCAGCTAAGCGACGCTTGAAGAAATAGTAATACAGGATTCCGGCCGTAGTCAGTCCGATGGGAAATGCAGCCCAAATGCCCAGGAGTCCGTATTGATAGTGTATGCCCAGGAGGTATCCGGTTGGCAAGGATATGACGAAGTAGGCTATAAACGCTACGATGGTCAGCGGTTTGACGTCGGAGATACCGCGCAAGGCATTGGAATAGTTGCATTGCATACCGTCGCCAAACTGGTAGACGAACAGCATGATAATGACTTGTGATACAAGTGCTGTCACCTCTGGAGTGTCAGTGAACCATCCACCTAGGGAGTTGCGGTATATCAATACGGGAATGGAAATCATGACTGCCATACCGAGAATCAGGTGGAATCCGGCCGTAACAGTGTGTTGGATGTTCTGATAATCCTGTTGTCCGTGGAAGTGACTGCTTCTTACGGCGACGGCAGCAGCCATGCCGTAATAGACCATGTAGAAGAATTGTGAGATGGTTAAGATGATTTGGTGGGCTGCCAGTGCAGTAGTTCCAATCCATCCCACCATGACGGAGCTGAGGCTGAATGCGGCAGTCTCCATTCCCATCTGAAGTGCCAGTGGCCATCCCAGTTTGTTGAGAAGCGTAAAGTCTTTGCGGTTGAGACTTCCCCTGTGGTATCCCTTGCGTATCTCCAGGTGTTTGTTGGTGCAGAAGAACAGGTAGAAGAAGGCAATGGCCATGAGTATGCGCGAAATCATAGTGGCAATACCGGCGCCGAGTAGTCCTAGTTCGGGCAGTCCCATCTTGCCGTATATCAGGATGTAGTTGCCCAGAATGTTCAGCAGGTTTCCGCTCAGCAATATCCACATAGGTGTTTTTGTATCGCCTGTTCCATCGGATAATTGCTTGAAAGTATTAAACCATGCAACGAAAGGGATGGACGCAAGGTTGACGATGAAGTATGGACGCATGAGCGGAAGCAGCTCTTGGGGCTGGCCCAGACGGTCTATGTTGAGATAGATTGCACTTAGTAGGACTGTTACAATGATGGCCAGCAGTGTGTTAGCCACAAGACTGTTCTTTAGAAATTCGCCTATTTTCTGATTCTGTCCTTGTCCGAACAGTGAGCCGACAATAGGAGTGAATCCGTAGGAAAAGCCCATGGAAAAAATGAGGACCAGTATAAACAGATTGTTTACGAAGGCCGCTGCGGCAAGTTCTTGTGTACTATGATGACCTATCATCAGTGTATCGGCAGTACCAAGGATGATAGTTCCGATTTGTCCGACGATGATAGGAAGCCCTAAAGTGAGTAGCGACTTGTAATGGTTTGAATATAAAGACATCTTCAACATGTGCATACAAAGGTAGTTAATTTATGATGATGTAGTAGGTGCGGAGCATCAGAAAAAATAAAAAATGCTCATGCAGGGTGCATTATTGCCCGATAATGATTACCTTTAGCATTGGAAAAAGGATGGAGAAGGGAATATGGAGAAAAAGGAAATACAGATACATAATCGCTGCTGTCGGGTGTATGGTGGGGGAAATGTAAAGTATGTACTCGTTCAACCCGTCGACGAACACGATTTGGAGGCATTAGATGGGGAGGTTGATAGAATAGTGGAAGCTGTTGGTAATCACTTCCTGCTAGTTGCATATCCTATTGAAGAATGGATGACAGAATTGTCGCCCTGGTCAGCTCCACCCGTGTTTGGTAGGCAACCGTTTGGCGATGGGGCGGCCAACACGCTTCGAACCCTGACGGAGAAGGTTATCCCAACCTTGCAGCAACAGTTTATGTTGGATGTTTCACCACTATATATAATAGGTGGGTATTCCCTGGCCGGCTTGTTTGCCCTATGGGTGGGCTATGAGTCAAAACAGTTTCAAGCAGTTGTGGCAGCTTCTCCGTCGGTGTGGTTTCTGCAATGGATGGATTTCGCAGAGTCGCATCTGTCCAATGCGAAAGCCGTTTACTTGAGTTTGGGCGACCGCGAGGAGCATACACGTAACCGACAGATGGCTCTGGTAGGAGACTGCGTCAGGCGACAATATGAATTATATCAACGGCAGACTGGACTGTCTTCCATTTTGGAATGGAATTCCGGCAACCATTTTCAGCAATCAGATGAGCGAACAGCCAAAGGTTTTATATGGGCTTTGAAACAGTTGTCAGCGGCGCAAGGCTAGGTTGTAATTATAGTAGTCGGCATTGCCGGTGATGTCTTTGATGACTTTGACAAAGGGTGGAAATTTTACGTCTTCTTGCCTTTCTACCCCCTTTGCCTCTAGTATCATGAGGTTGTCGATAGGGCTGAGATAGGTATCAAGCTCGAAAAATTGCCCCTTCCAGATAAAACTCTTGCGCATCTTCCGAATAGTCTGTCGGTAAGGGTCGGCTTGTTGGAGCATAGAAGCGTAGAGATTGTTGTTGATTTGGCGCTCGGTTTCTATCTGCTCTGTCTCCGAAAGTCGCTTTTTGGTGGTATGGACATTGACGTACTTACCGTTCCAAGTGCGTCGGCGGAGTCGTACTTCGCAACCAGGGTCGGCCACCAGATAGGTTTGGATAATTTCGCTTTCAATGCTTCCAGGAATGTCTGAAATGCGCTCTACGATGTATTTCCGTTCTTCTACAATGGGTTGGGCTAGGCCTAATACGCTCGAAATTTCCTTGAGTACACGATAGAGTTTGTTATCGAAATTCTCGTGATTGTTGATGACTCGCAAATGAGGGTGGCCGGTCCAGGCCTCTATTACTTTCTTGTCGAGCTGTCGGGCCAGCTCTAATCCTTCGCTTCGGTGCTTGTTGTTGCTGTTGGTATAAAAGCTTTCAGCTCCGTCGGCTGCTGATACTAAGTGGAGTACAGCGTCGTATCGGGCATCGCGTAGTTGTGGTGTGGTTAGTCCAATATCACCGGTAATCTTGCTCCACATTTCCGGTTTCATATAAGCAGAGATGTCCATTACCCCGCGATCACAGATAATAATGACGGGTTCAGTACAGGTCTCGGCCATGCGTGTGAACTTGTTTTCTAACTCCAGTTGTATCTCTAATGTAGCTTTTTCGCCTTCGTAAAACAGCTGTGGATTGGAAGTGAGATAGTCCATACCTGATTGACTGAAGAGAGTAGGGACTTCCGGAATGGTGAAAACTTTAAATCCCAAACTGGAGAAGTGTTCTATCACTTTGACTAAGGCAGTGGTCTTGCCTGCGCAAGGCCCGCCTGTAAGTACGATTTTCTTAATTTCTTTCATTTCCGTCAATCTGTTGTTGTAGCTGTAAACAGACAACAAAAATACTCAAAATCCGGCATAGTGCCAAATAATACCTTTTGATAATGCCTTTTGTAGAGGTTTTGTCAGCGCACGACTTTGATAGAGGGATGAAATAAAAGTAGTTTTGAAAAAGTAGAAGGAAAATTTGGTGATATTGGAAATTGTTGTTACCTTTGCACTCGCAATTTGGAAATTCAAGTTTCTAATCATTGCAACGGGGTGTAGCGCAGCCCGGTAGCGCGCCTGGTTTGGGACCAGGTGGTCGCAGGTTCGAATCCTGTCGCCCCGACAAAAAAGCATACCATTTAGGTATGCTTTTTTATTTTATCTACTCGATGATTCTCGACATGTTGAGTTCTGTTATCTTTCCGTCGGGCCCCGTCTTCGCGTTGAATCTATATTTAGTCTGAGTATTTTTGCTGGCGTCGGTATATTCTGTGTTTTGAATAGCCGAGAAAGTGACTGTGTATTCATACTCGTCTTCGCCAACTTCTTTCTTTGAAATCTTATAATTGTTGTTGAGCAGCCATTGCATGCCTGTCATGTCTTCCTTATAAATCTTGTGCATGAATGTGATGACATCGCTCTTGATGGCATCTTGTTTACCTAAGAACGAGGTGAGAACATTGTTGACGGTGCTCAGCAGGGCATCTTCATTCCTAGTTTCAATGGCGTGGAAGAAGTTACGAAAGCTTCCGCTAATCATTTGCAGTTCTTCGGGCTGTACGGTTTTGGCCTTAATAGCCTTAATGGCATCCTTTGCCTGATTGAAGAATTCACCACTCGGATGGTCTTCCATATATGAATTGTAGGCGTCAATGCTATTGGTAGCCGATACCGTTTCCCAGTCTATAGAGTCGATTTTGCTGAGTGCTTCTTGCTTATGGGGGGAGTCGGGGTGGGCCGCCAGATAATCTTCCAACATGGATTTGGAGTTGCTGACGACTGCATTGGTCCAATCTTTGTCGATAGAACGCAGCATTGATAGGTGGGCGGTGATGCTGTCGCGATGCTCTTCCGGTGCATCGTTGTAGCTGTCAAGGTAACTTTGCAGTACATTTGGGTCTGTACTCTTCATGGCATATTCGTATGCTTCTTTCTCTTTGTTGCCCGTAGTGTGGGTGTAAAAGTAAAAGAAGATGCCGCATGCCAGTAAGGCAATGAGAAAACCGAGGATGAATGAAGAGCGTTTTCCGTTTTTCTGGTTGTTTTCTGTTGGTGTCATAGTAAGTGATTTATCTGTGTCTGAATCTGATTTCTCGTAGACTGTGGTTGCCCATCATACGACTCTTGTCCACGTATCCGTTGATACCGTTGATTCTGCCTTTACCGGTATACTGCCACATAATGAAGTCTCGATTGTCTTTCAAGACCGGTTCTCGTTGGGTATATTGGGCTATCATCAGCTCATAATTGTCGAGTTTGCCCAGTAAGTAGTTATTGTAGAAGTTGGTGAATGTATATAATAGGGGCTTTTGATGGTAGGCTTCTTCTACCATTGCAATGAATTTGAAGAGCGAATCGCAGAATTCATCTGTAGAGAGGCCGCTTTTTGTCTCAATATCAATCATAGGGATGAGATCTTGGTCGGCCGGTCTGCATTGTGTCATGAAGTTTCGTAACTGTGCTGTAAGGTTCGTCTTCGGTCGGAAGAAATGATAAGAACCCACTTTAAGTCCGTACTTATGTGCCAATTCTATATTGCGTTCGTACTTATCATCAATCCTGTCACCCCCTTCGGTAGCCTTGAGATACACGTAAGCCATCTTTGTATTGTCTCCCACAGTTTCCCAAAACACGTCGCCCTGATAATGACTTAGGTCGATGCCATGAATGTGCGAGCAGGTGTCTTCGCACTGTATATAATAGTCTTGAGCTTGTAGTTGGACGGAGAAAAGGAGCCCGAAGAGGATGTATATTACTTTCTTTAGAACTTGAATCATAAGTGCAAAAATACGGTAAAAGGCAGTAACGGCAAAGAAAATTAAATATATTTTGCTTATTCTTCTATCTCTGAAAGTGAATGGGCAAAGTTTCCAATGAAATTACTGATGGTCTCTATGGGGGCAAACTTGATGTAGTGAATGCTCTTGCGCAGGTTTTTGCGCAGTAGTCTGGGATTGTTATGCACAAATCCTGTTTTGTCTTGTCTGAAGTGCCATTCCTCTTTTTGAATGGACTCAGTGTGAGTTATCGTCCTGTTCATGAGCTTGAAGGAATCTTTCTCCAGGAATTCTACAAATGGAACCTCTGCAATTTCAAATCCAAAGAACTGTATCAGGATGCTTCCTTGCAGCTGTGCCATCCGACTGATATGGAGCTTTCGCAACCATAGTTCGAGTTTGATGAAGTCTACTTTGTCTCCTCTGGTTCGGAGATACTGGCCCAGGCTGACGATTCCTTTGATGGGAATGCCGCTGTTGATGGTCGCATTGACATTGGATACGATGATTCTCAGAAGTTCAATGGTATCCATTGAGGCATCTATGGCATGGCGTTCGTTCTCTTGGATATGTCTCAAGCGTCTGTTGAGAATGGGGGTGCTCATGGCCGTTTTCCCCTCATTGTTGTAGTCAATATTAGCCAACAAGGTCTCTAGTCTTTGCTGCTTGAATCTGGACATGGGCTCCAGTTGTTCGCCGGAAGCAAAGTGCTGTATTCTCAACTCTGCAAATAGATTTCGTTTGATGATATCCATACTTGAATGATATTAAGAATATTGCTTGGGGAATCTCAGCAATATGGCCAATATGGCCGACACGCCAATGGCCATAGGGTAATAGAGATAGGGGATAATATCTATCGGATTGATGTTGGCCAGCCCCGCAGCCAGCAACATTTGTACCCCGTATGGTATAAGTCCTTGCACACAGCAAGAGAAAGTATCGAGTATACTGGCTGCCTTTCTGTTGTCTACACCATATTTATCACCTATCTTTTTAGAGATATTACCGACTGTCAAAATAGCCACGGTATTGTTGGCTGTGCAGATATTGACGAATGAAACCAGCGCACCGATGGTGAGTTCGGCTCCTCGCTTGCCGTTGATATGGGCAGTAAGTTTTTGGATAATGAAATCTATACCGCCATTCTCGCGCACGATTTCCAGCATTCCGCCCGCCATCATGGCAATGATAATGAGTTCTCCCATATCCAGAATGCCGGTGCCCATCGTCCCAAACCACTGGAAAAGAGTATAGTCTCCGGCGATGATACCAATGGCTCCGCAAAGCACTAAACCTATTGTAAGCACAGCCATGACGTTCATTCCCATGATGGCCGTAATCAAAACGACCAGATAGGGAATCACTTTCATGTATTCCACAGTAGGCACTTGCGATGGCAGTTGTACGTCTGTGCCGATGGCAGCATAGGTTATCAATACCAACAAAGCAGCAGGGGCTACGATACGGACATTCACCTTGAACTTATCGCTCATCTTGCAACCCTGTGTTTGGGTGGCTACTACGGTGGTATCTGATATGAATGAAAGGTTGTCACCAAAGTATGCGCCGCCCACGATAATCGCTGTTACCAGTGGGATGTTGAAGTTTGTGGAATGGGCTATACCTACTGCTATCGGTGTCAGTGCCACTATGGTACCTACACTGGTGCCTATAGAGATAGAGATGAAGCAGGCTGCCAGGAATAGGCCGGGTAAAAGCAGACTTGCCGGCAACACACTCATGGCGAAATTTACCGTGGCGTCGATGCTTCCCATGCTTTTGGCAGAAGCCGCAAAAGCTCCAGCCAAGATGTAAATCCAGAGCATCAACAGCAGATTATTGCTTCCGGCTCCTCGACTGTAAATCTCTATTTTCTTATTAAGTGGTGCCACTCCGGGGATAGCTATCGCATAGACGCTGGCTGCCAGAAAGGCTACCGTCAGCGAGAGATTGGCTTCCTGGTCTGTCTTGCTGACAGAATATATCGTGAATATCACAATAAATGTGAGTAGTACGGCTAGTGGCGTGAGTGCCAACAGTCCTTTCTTGTTGTTCAATGTTTTATCTTTAGATAAGAGTGTTTATAGTTGTGTGCGGCGGTAGAACTCTACATTTTCCTTTGTCAGCAGCTCTATGGGCATATAGCTGACCGGTTCTACTTTCTTTTTGAGCACGATAGCCTTGAACAAAGTCTCGATGCAACCATAGCCTTGTTGGTAGGCATGCTGGGCTATCAAGAATGAGATACTGCCTTGTCTAAGGCAACTGGCATTCTTCTCTACCATGTCGTAGCCCATAATCTGGACGTCCCGACGGTTCGTGCGAAGCAGGAAGTCGCCGACAAGATGTGCTTTCGAGTTCAGTGTTATGCAATGATGCAGATGCGGATGTGCAGAGAAGAACTTTTCAAGTATTTGGTCGTATTCTCTCTTTGTCCCGTCTTGTGGCAGATTCACTTCTGTGATTTTAATTTCAGGGAAGTGATCATTCATGTAGTGTCTAAGTCCCACTTCGCGGTTGTTTTGCTGTTTGCTGACCACAATTCCGTTTTTCATCTGCTTCATCAGCATGATTTCTGTTTCTTGTGAGGCTATCAGCATTAGCATCTTGGCTGCAAAATATCCACTGGCAAACGAATCCTGACCGAGGAAGGACAAAGGCCTTAAATCGGGCATATACGAGTCTAGCAGGATAAAGGGGATATTCAGCTCGTGCAGTTGGTCGGTAAATTTGCGTGTAATTTCCAGTAGCACGGGTACGATGACAACCCCATCCGGAGAGGCTTCCAGGCAAGCGGCACAGGTTTGGGTAAAAGACTCGTTGTCAAATCGGTCGTAGAAAAGAATCTGGATTCCTATGTGGAAGTCGCGCCGCGATTCAGTCGCCTTCCTGGCGCCTTCCTCTATTTCTTCCCAATAGGCTTCGGAGTCGTGCTTGGGCAGAACGAGATAGAACGTATATGACTTGTTGTAGGCCAATGCACTCGCGTACATATTGGGCTGATAATTCATTTCGGTCAGTGCTTTTTCCACTTTCTCCCGTGCGTCGGCCGACACATTGGGGCGATTATGAAGAATGCGGTCTACTGTCCCAACGGAGACTCCTGCTCTTTTTGCAATGTCTTTAATTCTGATTCTTTCAGTCATTGAAATTCGAATAGCTAGTTTGTAAGAACGCTGCGATAGTGGATTTTATTCCTCATCGCGTGCGGTTACACATATTATATTTTGCAAACTTACATAATTTTTTTGAATTCTGCGCTGCCTGAAAGAAAAAGGTGTGTGCCTACACAATGAATTTTAATTTTGTGCTTTAACTTTCTCTGCTTTGCAAAATTATGTTTATATTTGCCGAAAAAATAATCGATATCTGACAAACGATAAATTTATAGTAATGGCAAAAGTAGTAACAATGGGCGAAATAATGCTTCGCCTGTCTTCCCCTGGACAAAAAAGATTTGTACAAAGTGATTCCTTCGACGTCGTTTATGGAGGTGGTGAAGCCAACGTAGCGGTGAGTTGCGCCAACTATGGAGACGATGCTTACTTCGTATCCAAAGTTCCGGCCCACGAGATTGGGCAGTGTGCTGTCAATGCGTTAAGACGTTTTGGCGTCAATACCGAGTATGTGGCGCGTGGCGGTAACAGACTTGGTATCTATTATCTGGAAAGCGGTGCAAGCATGCGACCGTCGAAAGTGATATACGACAGAGCCGGAAGTAGTATGGCAGAAGCCGATGTTTCGGACTTCGACTTCGATGCAATTATGCAGGATGCGCAGTGGTTTCATTGGAGTGGAATAACACCGGCCATCAGCGACAAGGCTGCCGAACTGACTAAGTTGGCTTGCGAAGCCGCTAAGCGACATGGTGTAACTGTGAGTTGCGATTTGAATTTCAGGAAGAAATTGTGGACATCCGAAAAAGCACAGAGCATCATGAAGCCTCTGATGGAGTATGTAGATGTGTGCATAGGGAATGAAGAAGATGCCCAGTTGTGTCTGGGATTCAAGCCTAATGCAGATGTGGAAGGTGGAAAAACCGATGCCGAAGGCTACTACAGTATCTTCAAAGCCATGATGGAACAATTTGGTTTCAAGTATGTTGTGAGTACGTTGAGAGAGTCGGTCTCTGCTTCCCATAATGGTTGGAAAGCGCTCATTTATGATGGAAAAGAATTCTATCAGAGCAAGCATTATGACATCATGCCCATCATAGATCGTGTCGGTGGAGGCGATAGTTTCTCCGGTGGACTTATTCACGGATTGCTGACTTATGACAATCAAGCTGAAGCTCTGGAGTTTGCCGTGGCTGCATCAGCCTTGAAACATACGATTCCAGGCGACTTCAACATGGTATCTGTTGCTGAAGTTGAGAGTTTGGCAGGGGGAAATGCAAACGGTAGGGTACAACGATAATATAACAACGACAATGGCAAGATTTAACAAAGTACAAGTGATAGAAGCCATGCGGGCTACCGGAATGGTCCCCGTGTTCTTCAACAATGATATAGACATCTGCAAAAACGTCATCAAGGCGTGCTACGAAGGTGGCGTGCGCGTGTTTGAGTTTACTAACCGTGGTGACTTTGCACACGAGATTTTCGGGGAATTAGTGAAGTGGGCGACAGTTGAATGCCCTGAGTTGATATTGGGAGCAGGAACGGTGATAGATGCTCCTACGGCTGTCTTGTATATGCAGTTAGGGGCTAATTTCATCGTAGGTCCTAACTTTAATCCCGAAATTGCGCCGGTATGTAACCGCCGATTAGTTCCTTATTCGCCTGGATGTGGCAGTGTGAGCGAGATGAGCGATGCCCAGGCGGCCGGTTGTGACGTGACTAAAGTGTTCCCGGCAGGCAATGTGGGTGGTCCGTCGTTTGTCAAAAACGTACTTGGTCCGCTCCGTTGGAGCAATATCATGGTAACGGGTGCGGTGTCACCCGACGAGGAGAATCTCACTTCTTGGGTGAAAGCAGGAGTTCTCTGTGTCGGTATGGGGTCGCAGTTGTTCCCCAAAGATGTGATTGCTGCCGCCGACTGGCACGCTATTACCGCGAAGTGCGAAGAGTCTTTAGGCTATATTGCCAAGGCTAGGCGATAGCATTGCCGGGTAAGAGTATCATATCGGAGAAACTTTACATTCACGGTCATTTTACTGCCGAGCCTCCGCAGCATTGCTGCAAAGGCTCGGCAGTTTTTGTGAAAAGCCTATGCAGTAACACTGCCGAGGCTTTGCAGTAAAACTAGGGTGACGGGGTGTGGGTGGGAAAGAGTGTTGTTAAAAAAGTCCAAAGGCTGGAATGTATGTAGAAAAAAAACACTACCTTTGGATTATCATGTCCAGCGTTGTATGTCATACGTACTCTAAACGGATGATAGACAAAGTGTTATTGGTAATCTCTTCGATTATCTATTTGTCTGTTGTCGTAGCGTGTAATCATTCAAATCATCAAGGAGTGGATGACTTGAATGCTCGTTCGTATGCTTTTCATTATCGTGATTTGGATTCAACCCTGAAGTATGCCAACAAGGCCTACGCTCTATCCAAGGGTTACGATGATGGTCGGGCGGAAGCACTCAATAATCTGGCTTTTGTCAGTATGGCCAGAATGGACTATAGTCGGGCAGCGCTGTATCTGGAAAAGGCACAAGATGCTACCGACAATCAGGTGGAACTATTGATAGCAGATGTTCAGTTGATGCGCTTGTGTCAACGACAATCTAAGAACAAGGATTTCTATAAATACCGTGAACGAGCATCTCGTCGGTTGAAACGAATTAACGAAGAGGTGGCGACACTGACTGCACGTCAGCAGATGCGCGTGGCTTATGCACAGAGTGAATTTGCTATTGTGGAGTCTACTTATTTCTATTACGTAGGTTTATCAGCCCCCTCTGTCAAGGCTATGGCGCGTATCGATCCCAACGGTATCGTATCGAAAGACACCGCACAGTTGCTGTCATATTATTACAATGTAGGGTCGGGAGGTATCATTATACGTGGGACGGAAGAAGAAATCGGTCAGACGGAGTTCGATTATCTGATGCGTTGTTATATCATGTCGCGTGAAAATAACTACCCCTATTGGGAGGCCAATTCCATGCAGGCCATCAGTGAACATCTGGAATCGCCCCAAATGGCTCAACGGCTGATTAAGAGTAATTTGCCGGCTATCAAATATCTGAATGTGGACCAGATGCCTGATTCCCTGTTGGCGGGCAACTTGGCACAACGGGCACTGGTCTTGTTTCAGCGATATGGCGATGTATATCAGACGGCCGGTGCTTATCGAACGTTGGCAGAATGCTATTGGGGGCAGAAAGACTACCGTTCGGCTATCATTTGTCTGAACAACGCACTGAACTCGAACACTGTCATCAAGCATGCACCCGACTTGGTGGCATCCATCAGAGAGCAGTTGAGTCTTGCCTTTTCTGCCATCGATGATAAGCCACAGAGTGATTACAATCGGAATATCTATCTTGATATACAGGAAATGACACGCCAAGACAGGCTGTTGGAGGCGCGTGCTGCCCAGTTGGACCAGTCGTCTCAGGTGCTGAATCTGATGATTGTTGCTGTCTTGGTGATGATTGCCCTCATTATGATTTTGCTCGTCCTGTTCAGTCGGATGCGTAAACGTAAGGACCAAGAGCTGAGTACGGAGAACCTGTTTGCACCTTTGGAACAGTGGAACAGGCAGTCCGAACAGCAGTTGGTGAATCAGCAGGATAAGTTGGAAGAGGTGGAAGAAGAAATCCAGATGATGCGCTTCCGCATATTGGACAATCGCAAGCGGAATATCGAGAAGCGGGCAAAGATAGCCTTGGTCAATAGTATTACTCCGTTGATTGACCGTATCTCCAATGAAGTCCAACGACTTACGACCACTAGCGAGGATGATGACATTCGGCAAAGACGATTGACTTATATATCTGAATTGACGAGTCAAATCAATGCTTACAATGATAAACTGACAGAGTGGATACAGTTGAAGCAAGGACAACTGAATCTGCATATTGAGAGTTTCAAGTTGCAAGAGCTGTTTGATTTGCTGAAAAAAGGGGGGATGAGTTTTGCCATGAAGGGCATTACCCTGGAAGTGGAAGACTCGGATTGTGTGGTCAAGGCAGATAAGACATTGACTTTGTTCATGCTCAATACATTGACCGACAATGCACGCAAGTTTACGCTGAAGGGTGGGAAAGTGTGTGTGAGCAGCCATGCGACTCCTGATTATGTGGAAATCTCTATAGCTGATACCGGTGTCGGGATGGACGAAGAGCATGTAACCCATATTTTTGACCATAAGCATCTGCTAGATGAGAAGAGAATCGAAAAATCGGAGAAATCCCATTGTTTTGGTTTGATGAACTGTAAGGGTATCATTGATAAGTATAGGAAAGTAAGTCAGATTTTCAATGTTTGCTCTCTCAATGTGTCGAGCGAAGTGGGCAAGGGAAGTGTTTTCTCCTTCCGACTACCAAAAGGCATTGTCCGTTTGCTGGTATTCGCCTTTTTGATGCTAGTTCCTAACGCAGTGAATGCCGGCAATAGAAATCTGTCTGTGGCATTGCAGTATTCTGATTCCGTGTATGACAGCAATATACGCGGTACTTATAATCGTACGCTGATTTATGCGCAAAAGTGTATTGATGCCCTCAATCATTTTTATCTGTCGAAGAAGATGGGTACGCAGTACCAGATGAAATTGTATGATACGGGAGATACTCCGGCCGAATTGATTTGGTTTGAGGATGGGTTACGTACCAATTACGATGTCATCTTACGGGTGAGGAATGAGAGTGCAGTAGCAGCTTTGGCCCTACATCAATGGAACTTGTATCATTACAACAACAAGGCTTATACACAATTGTTTAGAAAACGTTCGGCAGACAGGAACTTGGGTAATTATGTGACGCTGATGCAGCGTTCGGAAACAAATAAGAATGTCGCTATAGCCATCTTGATTATCTTGCTTCTGAGTATTCTTCCGGCTTACTATTTCGTTTATTACAGACATCGCCTTTATTACCGTTTCTGTGTAGAAAAGGTACATCAAATCAACGAAGTGCTGTTGTCTGACAGATTACCGGAAGAAAAGTTGGCCCTGATTAATAAACTGTGGAAGGGACTGAATCATCCTTTGCATCCTCGCTATACAGAGTTAAATAGACTTGTAAATCAGGTACAGATGTCGCTTAGCCAGAGTATCAAGCACACGGAGGAAGCCGAAAACAGGCTGGAGTTGGCCGAAGACGAGCTGAACAGAACGAATTATGAGAGTGCCCGACTGTACGTAAGCAACAGTGTTCTGGATAATTGCCTGTCTACTTTGAAGCATGAGACCATGTACTATCCGTCGAGAATCAGGCAGTTGATTGACGACAAGGGAGACTTGCAAGTAATAAAAGAGGTCGTGGACTACTATAAAGAATTGTATATGCTGCTGAGTATGCAGGCTATGCGACAGATAGATGGCAATGTTACGATTGACGATGATATTCTTAAATACCTGTTAGAGCATTTGCGTAAACTGACCGGAGCAAGCGAATTACAGCTGAGTAGTAGGGAGCGTGACAGTGCATACAATATAGTGACGGTGACCATTCCGCAGTTAGAGTTGTCAGAGCAACAATGTTCGGAGCTTTTCACACCGTCGTCTGTGAATGTGGAATATATGATTTGTAGGCAGATTGTGCGTGAAATCGGTGAATCGACCAATGCACGAGCCAGCGGAATACAGGCGCGGCGTGATACTGTAAATGGCGGGATTGCCATTGATATTGTATTGCCTAAGATGATAGCAGAAAAATTAAAGTAATCGAATATGAATAATTTCAAGATTGTAATTGTAGAGGATGTTCCGTTGGAACTCAAGGGAACACTTGGTATTATCCGTAATGATATACCGGAGGCAGAAATACTTGGAACGGCCGAGAATGAACAAGCGTACTGGAAACTGATGAAACAAGACTTGCCCGACCTTGTCTTGTTGGATTTGGGCTTGGGTGGCTCTACAACTGTCGGGGTGGAAATCTGTCGACAGACCAAGCAGACCTATCCTCAAGTGAAGGTGCTTATATTTACAGGTGAAATCTTGAATGAGAAGTTGTGGGTAGATGTATTGGATGCCGGATGTGAGGGAGTTATCTTGAAAAGTGGCGAGCTGCTTACCAGAGGTGATGTTTCCAGTGTCATGGACGGAAAGCGATTGGTGTTCAATCAACCCATCTTGGAAAAGATAGTAGCTCGGTTCAAGCGTAGTGTGAACAACCAATTAATGCGTCAGGAAGCCTTGGTCAACTACGAGATAGATGAGTATGACGAGCGTTTCTTGCGCCATTTGGCCTTAGGATATACCAAGGAGCAGATTACAAATCTACGTGGTATGCCGTTTGGAGTGAAGAGTTTGGAGAAGCGACAGAATGAATTGGGACAGAAGATGTTCCCTGAAGGCAACGGAGGAATGGGAGTGAATGCCACAAGATTGGTGGTGCGGGCTTTCGAACTGAGAATTCTTGATATAGACAATCTGCGTCCTGATGAGGAATAGCTATCGGATATGGAGTTTTGTGGCATTGGGATTATTGTTAAGCCAATTCTCCGTCATATTGCTGTCGTGGCTGATAACAGCAGCCATGCCGGAAGAACCGTTGCGCTCCTTATTGAGCAGTGAGGGTGTCAGATGGTATTTCGGACACATGATAGAGAACTTCTCTTCTCCATTTCTCAGTTGGTTGCTGTTATTGAGCGTGGCTTGTGGTGCAGTCAAGACTAGCCGCATTTTCAGTATCAAGTTTCCTTTGACGTTTCGACAGCGTTTTGCCCTGCAATTAGTTGGTGTAGAGCTGTTGGCCTTTCTGGCGATTCTTGTATCCCTGACATTGTTGCCTCATGCCATTCTGCTGAGTGTTACAGGCCATTTATATCCCAGTAGTTTCTCGGTAGGAATTATCCCGATAGGGGCATTTGCCTTGATTGTCTTCTCGATTACTTATGCTGTCGCGTGTGGAGAAGTACAGAGAATAGAGGATGCTTTCAGGATGTTGACAGCCGGTATCATATCAGCTGCACCGTTATTCGTAGTGTATCTCTTAGCGGTGCAGCTATATACTTCTATCCTTTTTGTGTTTGTTGGGAACTAGGCAAATTCGGCTAGTTCCAACCAACGCATTTCTTTTGTGTCGAGTTCGGCCTTGAGCAGAGGCAATTCTTTACTTTTCTCAGTGAGTTGTTCTACGCTCAGTGTTCCGCTGCATAGGGCAGTCTCAATGCTGTTAATCTTTTCTTCCAAGGCTGCAATGTCTGTTTCCAGTTGCTCGTATTCTCTTTTTTCTTTGAAAGAGAGTTTGCGTTTCGTGACATTGTGGTAGTCATTCTTTGAGGCAGAGATAGTCTGAACCGCCTTTTTCTCTTCCTCCTGCGATTTCAGGGCGCTATATTCCCTATATTGCGTATAGTTTCCAGGGAAGTCTTGTACCTCACCATCGCCTTTGAATACCAGCAAATGGTCGACAACCTTGTCCATGAAGTAGCGGTCGTGACTCACGACGATGACACACCCAGGGAAGTCTTGTAAGTATGCTTCTAATATCTGGAGTGTCTGGATATCCAAGTCGTTGGTTGGTTCGTCCAGAACAAGGAAGTTCGGATTTCGCATCAGGACGGAGCACAGATAGAGTTTACGACGCTCTCCACCACTCAGTTTATACACGAAGTTGTGTTGCTCTTCGGGTGAAAACATGAAATGTTGCAAGAATTGACTGGCTGTGAGATGCTTGCCTCCGCCTAAATCAATATATTCGGCAATGTCTGTAATTACGTCAATAACCTTTTGCTGTTCATTGAACTGGAGTCCTTCCTGGGAGAAATAGCCAAAGCGTACAGTCTCACCAATGTCAAATTTGCCGCTATCAGGCGGTATCAATCCTAGAAGCATCTTGATAAAGGTAGATTTTCCAGTCCCGTTATTGCCTACGATTCCCATTTTTTCGAATCGTGCAAAATTGTAGTAGAAGTCTTTGAGAATCACTTTTTCCGGATTCCACGCCTTTGATACATATTGGCATTCAAAAATCTTAGAGCCAATGTATACATTCTTTGCTTTCAGGCGCACTTGCCTTTCCTCTATTCTCTGTTTGGCTTTAGCTTCCAACTCGTAGAATGCTTCTTCGCGATAGCGCGCCTTGTGTCCGCGTGCCTGTGGCATGCGGCGCATCCAGTCCAGTTCGGTCTTATACAGGTTGTTGGCTCGTGCAATCTCTGCTCGTGTGTTGTCGATACGCTCTTGACGCTTTTCCAGATAGTAGGCATAGTTGCCACGGTAGGTATAGGTCTGCCTGTTGTCTAATTCGACAATGAGATTGCATACCCTGTCGAGGAAGAATCTGTCGTGTGTAACCATCAGGAGCGTCTTGTTGCCTCGCAATAAATAGCCCTCAAGCCACTCTATCATATCTAGGTCGAGGTGGTTGGTAGGCTCGTCAAGAATCAGGAAATCAGGTTCGGTAGTAAGTACATTGGCCAATGCAACACGCTTCTGTTGTCCGCCACTCAGTTCGCCCATCTTCTGATTCATATCACAGATTTTGAGCTGTGTGAGTATCTGTTTGGCCTTCAGCATCTTTTCTTCAGAACCGTGATGATTGAAACAAGCATCAAGAACCGACTCTTCTGGGTCAAAAACGGGAGACTGTTCCAGATAACCAATCTTCAAATCGTTGCGATAGATGATTTCTCCGGAATCTCTGCCTTCTTTTCCTGTAAGCACAGACAGCAAGGTAGACTTGCCTGTTCCGTTCTGTGCAATGAGGCCTACCCGTTGCCCTTCGGCAACGGAAAAAGAAATCTTATCAAACAGAACCAAAGCTCCGAAGCTCTTGGTGAGGTTTTGGACGTCTAGATAGGGGCGTTGTACTGGCATCAGATAGTCTTGTTGATTTCTTCAATACAGGTGAGTACTTCTTCCCGACCGGTTTTCTTTTCAGAACTGGTAATATAATATGGTGGCAGCTCTTCCCATCTGTCTTCCAGTTGCTTCATCCATTCGGCAGCGTTCTGACGTGCCTTCACCGGTCCTAGCTTATCGGCCTTGGTAAAGATGATGGTAAAGGGAATGTTGCTTTCTCCCAGCCAATCTACAAACTCCCGGTCTATCTTTTGCTGTTCGTGCCTGATGTCAATGAGTACGAATACATTGATAAGCTGCTCCCTTTGCAGGATATAAGAACTTATCATCTGTTCCAATTTCTTCTGCATCACCTTCGAACGTTTGGCATAACCATATCCGGGGAGGTCTACCAAATACCATTCATTGTTGATAATGAAATGGTTGATGAGAAGTGTTTTGCCGGGTGTGGCCGATGTCTTTGCAAGATGTTTCTGGTTGCAAAGCATATTGATGAGACTGGATTTACCGACATTGGATCTGCCTATGAATGCGTATTCCGGCTTGGAATCCTTAGGACATTGACTCACAGTCTGTGATGATATGACAAATTCAGCTTTCTTAATTTCCATATAATTGTATTGTAATCTTATGCAAAGATACAAAAAATAGATGAATAGACGGTTGCTGAATCCCTGGAAGCATAAATATTGTCTTCTTTTTATTTCTTTTTCAGAAGACAATTTTGTCACCCTTGTTTTGCTGCAAAGGCCAAACAGCAGTGCTGCTAAGCCCTTGCAGTAAAGCATTGTGAGATTATTGCCCATTTTATCTACAGGACTTAGAATGTGCCATGTAGCTTTGCGCCTATAGAAAAGGAGTCATATAAACTGGGAGCAGAAGTGTCTCTTTGTCTTTCTTCAGGTCTTTTGTATAAATTAAATATCGTTTTTCAGTGATATGAGAAAATTTTTCACAGAAAACATCCAAAGATGTATGTCTGTTATAACCAGAAGATTTAACTTCTATAGGATACAATTTTGTGCCACGTGAGAGGAGGAAATCTATCTCGTAACTATGTGTGGCATCTTTTGGCCATGTATAATAGAATAGTTTATTACCTGCTGTAGCAAGCATTTGTGCAATTATATTTTCGTATATATAGCCAAGGTTAGTGTTGAGTTTGTCGTTTAGCAGTTTCTGATAAATAATATTCTCTGTATAGTCTTTGTCCCAAAAAGCGAGAGTCACGAATAGGCCTGTATCTGCACAGAATATCTTGTACTTAGAGATGTCTTTTGTTAGCGACATACCTATATTAGGATCGTTAGAATGAAAAGAGAAAATCGTAGTCTTGCTGTCTTCCAAGTCTTTCATGAATTCCATTAATTTCTTACTATCTACATCGCCAAGTACAGAGTATGGCTTATATCTATTACTAGTTTGGCTCAGCTGAGACGGAATTTCCATGAACAGAGTCTCAAGGCGGCCTGTTGGATCTAACTTCTGAAAGTCATCTCGATAAATATTAATGATGGCACGTTTGGCAAGGTCTACCATACTGAAGTTATTGGTCTCAATATAGGTCTCAACAGCTTGTGGCATACCTCCTATGAGCATATAAAGCCTGAAGTCGCGCATCTTGTCGCGATGAGCTCTGTCCAGTGGAAGTCTGTTTTCATAGAAGGTACGGAGAAGGGGAACGGTAGCCTCATCATTGAGCGCCCACTTGAATTCTTCATAATCCATCGGATAAAGAGTAACGCGCTCTTCCTCACTAGGGATAGTAATGTTTTTAGTATTCTTCTTAATGCTGATGAGCGAGCCTGTTTCAATATAATCATAACGCCCGTCTTTTACCAAATATTTAATAGCCTGACGTGCAAGAGGATAGCTCTGTACTTCATCAAAGATGATGACTGACTTCCGTTTTTTCAAAACTACATTATATATGGCTTGAAGCTGAAGGAACAGATAATCCTTATTCATCATATTGTTGAATAACGACTTTACTTCATGTGAAGCTTCGTTGAAATCGATGAGAATATATGATTCATACTCATTTTTAGCAAATAGTTCTACAAGAGTAGATTTGCCGACACGTCGGGCGCCTTCTATCAGAATAGCTGATTTGCCGTTCTTGACTTGCTTCCATTCGAGAAGACGATCATACAGTTTGCGTTTGAATATTCGTTCCATACCGAAATGTTACTTGATGATGAATGCAAAATTAGCATTTTTCTTCAAATTACCTAAATGTTTTTTATGTAAAATGCAGAAAATACGTGAATTATATTGTTCTTTTTATGTGAAAATACCGTTTTTAATGAGTTCTGCTAGTTGTCAGAAGATTCACTTATTGCATGGAGTGGACATCGAAGAAACCTTATTATATTCTTAGATTCAATTTTGGCAACTCTAACTTTGCAAGACAGATTGTTTAACTGGGGGGTGTTGTAGGAACGTATTTTTGCCTATTACGGTAGATATTACGATTATTTTATCTACTTTTGCAGAGAGTACTCTACTATAATGATAAAATGATAAGCAAGAAATTTACGATTCTACTTTGTATGGCATCGTGTCTGCCTGTAGTAGCCCAACATAATAATAGGGGCAGGATGAATCTACGAGATTCACATTTTGTAGACCGCTACATGGACTCTTTAGCACAGGTTAGGCCTGATACGATGGCTTCTGGTATGGGCCTCAGTACGTTCACGCCGTCGCCCACTTATGCCAAATTGTTTTTGCCATTGGCATTTTATAAGAATGTAAGCCATCGTATGCTTTCACTGGATGGCGACGGCAAGAAACTATCGCCCACTGAAGAAGCCTTGGAACGTGCTTTGCTGTCTGTTTATATGAATCGTCCACAGTTGGTATCGACTACTCAGAGCAAACTTGATATCATTGGCCCGACATTGGAAGTGGGCGAACAGGTGAGGGAAGCGCATCCCGATTTGGTGGAACAGGTTGCTCCTACACCTATTGAGCCGGATATCATTGCTGCTGCCCCTATTATTCATAAACCCAATTTTTGGAGTTTTAGTGGGGATTACTATTTGCAGTTTTTACAGAATTATGTGTCTAGCAACTGGTATAAGGCGGGTGAGAGCAGTTATTCGATGGTCGGAGCAGTGACGCTTCAGGCTAATTATAACAACAAGCAAAAGGTGAAATGGGATAATAAGCTCGAATTAAAGCTAGGCATGCAGACCACGAAGAGTGATAGTCTTCATAGTCTGAAAACCAGCGAGGACTTGATTCGCTATACCGGAAAGTTAGGTTTCCAGGCTTCTAAGAGATGGTATTATACGATTCAGTTGATAGCCTATACCCAGTTCATGCGTGGCTATGCTTCGAACAATCCTTTTGTATTTAGTGATTTTATGAGTCCTTTTGGAGCTAATCTTTCTGTCGGTATGGATTATACGGTAGACTTCTTTAATAAGAAACTTACCGGTACGGTGCACTTAGCTCCTGCTGCTTACAACTTTAAATATGTAAGCCGTCTGGCTCTTGCCACTCGATATGGCTTAAAAGAAGGAAAGCATCAGTTGCATGATATAGGTTCGGAAATAACGGTAGATTTGAATTGGAAATTCAACGATATGATAAGTTGGAAGACGCGTCTCTATGGTTATACCACTTATCGTCGTGCGGAACTGGAATGGGAGAATACCTTTGTATTCAAGTTTAACAGGTATATATCGACCAATCTCTTTATCTATCCGCGCTTTGATGACGGTTCTAAGCGCGATGATCATCATGGATATTGGCAGTTGAAAGAGTATGCCAGCTTAGGATTCGCCTATTCTTTCTAGCAGTCTATATTGTATCTGTCGTTCCTCCGACGGTGATAACAAAAATAAAAAAAGTCATGGAATTTGCTCCATGACTTTTTTGTTTATAGGATATTGCGTCCGTGGCAATTCTTAAACTTCTTACCACTGCCACATGGGCAAGGGTCGTTGGGACGTGGCATCTTCTCTGCTACATAGGGCGTGTGGTTCACTTCGTTGTATCCCTCACGCGTGTCTTGGTGGGCAGCAGCCTGCTGTGCAGCCCTTTCAAGTTGCTCGTCGATGTCTTCTTTTTGCTCATGGTAGAGCTGAGAGTGCTGTTCGGGAGCTGCTTCCTGCACTTGTTGCTGTACTTCGGGAATCTGAGCACGCATCAGGATAGATGCTGTGCGATTGTTCATATCATCAATCATCGTATCCCATATCTTCACACTTTCGAGTTTGAAAATCAATAATGGGTCTTTCTGCTCGTATGAAGCGTTCTGCACAGAGTGACGCAATTCATCAAGCTGACGCAGATTCTCTTTCCAGTTATCGTCGATGATGCGGAGCATCGTGACCTTCTCAAACTGTTTCACGACATCTTTAGCTTCGGTGTCGTAGGCTGTTTTGAGGTTACACGGAATTTGATAAATCATCTTACCGTCTGTAATAGGAACCATAATGCGCTCGTAAAGCTGTCCTTGGTTTTCTTGTACATCCTTGATAACAGGCCATGCGACACTCTGAATTCTATCAGCTTTGCGCTTGAAGGCTGCCATTGCTGCCTGGAATGCGCGTTCTGCAAGGTCTGACTTAGAAGCGTTTTCGAATTCCTCTTGTTCGAATGGGCATTCCATGGCAAGCACTTTCAGGAATTGTTCTCTCGCTCCTTCGAAGTCGTTCTTTTCTATGATATTGACGCAACGGTCCCAGATGATATTGGTAATATCCATACCTATACGCTCGCCCATCAATGCGTGACGACGCTTTTCGTAGATGACGGTACGTTGCTTGTTCATTACATCGTCGTACTCCAGCAAATGCTTGCGAATACCGAAGTTATTCTCTTCGACTTTCTTCTGGGCACGCTCGATGCTCTTGGAAATCATAGGGCTTTCGATACGTTCGCCGTCTTCAAAACCGAGACGATCCATCACTTTGGCAATACGCTCGCTAGCAAAGAGACGCATCAACTTGTCTTCAAGACTCACATAGAAAACAGAAGAACCCGGGTCGCCCTGACGACCGGCACGACCTCGCAACTGGCGGTCTACGCGACGGCTCTCGTGACGTTCTGTACCGATGATGGCTAAACCGCCGGCAGCTTTTACCTCGTCGGTCAACTTAATGTCGGTACCACGACCGGCCATGTTAGTGGCGATGGTTACAGCACCAAGTCCGTCTGTAGAGCGACCGGCTTCAGCAACGATTTGTGCCTCCTGCTGGTGTTTCTTCGCATTCAGCACGTTATGTGGAATGCGACGCATCTTGAGCATCTTACTCAAAAGTTCACTGATTTCGACAGATGTAGTACCAACAAGGCAAGGGCGTCCGCTATTGCGCATAGCCTCAATCTCGTCGATGACAGCTGCATATTTCTCACGTGCAGTCTTGTATACTCGGTCGTCCAAATCCTGACGGAGGATGGGACGGTTGGTCGGTATTTCAACAACGTCGAGTTTGTAGATGTCCCAGAATTCACCAGCCTCGGTAGAAGCTGTACCGGTCATACCCGATAGCTTGTGATACATACGGAAGTAGTTCTGTAACGTAATCGTAGCAAAAGTTTGTGTTGCAGCCTCTACATGGACATGCTCCTTGGCCTCAACAGCCTGATGCAGACCGTCACTCCAACGGCGACCTTCCATGATACGACCAGTCTGCTCGTCGACAATCTTCACTTCACCATCGATAACGACGTATTCATCGTCTTTATTAAACATGGTGTAAGCCTTCAGAAGTTGCTGCAATGTGTGAACACGCTCACTCTGAACGGCATATTGATTGAGCAAATCGTCTTTCTTGTCTAGTCTGGCTTGGTCTGTCAACTCGTGGTCGGCTTCCAGCTCTGAGAGCTGTGATGTAATGTCGGGTAATACAAAGAGCGTTCTGTCATTCACCTGTTGTGCCAACCACTCTGTACCTTTGTCGGTAAGATCGGCACTGTTCAGCTTTTCGTCAACCACGAAGTATAGTGGCTTGACAGCCTTAGGCATCTCGCGGTTGTTATTCTGCATGTAGAACTCTTCGGTCTTGAGCATTCCAGCCTTGATGCCTTCTTCTGATAGGTACTTAATCAGTGGCTTGTTCTTGGGCAGTGCCTTGTATGAACGGTACAATGCAAGGAAGCCGTCGTCCAAGATTTTCTGGTCTTTCTTCTGCTGGCCTTCTGTAATCTTTTGTTTAGCTTCGGCCAATAATTCTGTAGCTTGTTTGCGCTGAACCTCATAGAGCCGTTCTACCAAGGGTTGATATTCCTCAAACATTTGGTCATCTCCCTTGGGGACTGGACCAGAGATAATAAGCGGAGTACGGGCGTCGTCAATCAATACGGAGTCAACCTCATCGACGATACCATAGTTGTGCTGACGCTGTACAAGGTCTGCTGGGCTGACTGCCATGTTGTCACGCAGATAGTCGAAACCGAATTCGTTATTAGTTCCGAAAGTAATATCTGCTTGATAAGCCTTGCGACGTTCGGGAGAGTTTGGACGGTGTTTGTCAATACAGTCGACTGATAGACCGTTAAATTGATAAAGCGGCCCCATCCATTCGGAGTCACGTTTTGCCAGATAATCGTTGACAGTGACCATGTGGACACCATTGCCGGTGAGGGCATTCAGGAATACCGGCAGAGTAGCAACAAGTGTTTTACCTTCTCCAGTTGCCATTTCTGCAATCTTACCTTGATGCAAGGCTATACCACCAAAGAGTTGTACGTCGTAGTGAACCATTGCCCATTTCTGCTTGTTTCCTCCAGCAGTCCATTCGTTGTAGTAGATAGCCTTGTCTCCATCAATAGTAATGAAGTCGTTCTTGGGGTCGGCAGCCAGCTCACGGTCAAAATCTGTAGCTGTAACTATTGTCTCTTCGTTCTCGGCGAATCGACGTGCCGTATCTTTGATGATACTAAATGCGACAGGCATCACCTCATTAAGAGCCTGCTCGTATATCTCTAAAGCCTCCTTTTCAAGTTTGTCTATCTCATTGAAAATGTCTTCGCGCTCGTCGATTGGAGTTTCCTCTATGGTCTTCTTCAGCTCTTCTATTTTTGTTTTCTGGTTTTTGGCTGAATCTTGTACATACTTTTGGATTTCTTTGGTCTTCGCTCTCAGTCCATCATTGCTAAGTGCTTGAATTTCAGGGTAAGCAGCCTTAACCTTTTCTACTAATGGTTGAATCAGCTTCATGTCTCTTGTTGACTTGTCGCCGAACAACGATTTTAAAAATTTATTGAAGTTCATATCTTATGTTGTTTTATTCTTATTGTTGTGGTGTGTCAATATCGGTGTGCAAATTTACTAAATTAATTTCACATCATTCGATAAAATATTGACTAAAAGCATGTCCCACCTTATTCCTGAAGATGTTTCCTAGAATAAGGGAGCTGAACTACACGCGTTCGGAGCGCGAATCTTGATAGCTTTGGAAATCGTAGGCGCAATTTGGTCTACTGTTACGGGTGTAGTGATTTTCTCCGCCTTTATACCATTTCCGTAAAAGATAATTGGGAATGGTATAAAGGCTGTACTACTGGTATAATTGTCTGGTATAATTTCATTGACCAACTGCCATCCCGGCGCAATCTCAATGGTAATATCTCCGCTGATAGGGGGATAGAATCCATTTCGCAGTTTTTGTATATCGTTGTTTCCGGAAAGCAGTCGCTCGCTGGTGAAGACATCGCTGATGCCAGTTGTCTGGATGAGCAGTTCTTGGCATCTGTTGAGGACCTCGTGGAGAGTGACCTTCTTTTGGCCGATGAGTCTATGGTTCAGATATATCTGGTTGTGGTAATATGCTTCCACATATTCTCCTGGGCCATAGATTGCACTTAAATATACATTAAGGAGTTTGGCTGTGCGATTAATATAGAATGTTCCTGTGGGAATACGATATTGGGTATAGTCGCGATTATCTGCTTGGGCATGTCCCGTACTCGTAATCACAAAAAGAACTTTGTCCTTTCCGCTTTGTGTCTCTATATTTCTGATTAATTTGCCAAGCGTCTTGTCAAGTCGCGTGTAGACTCCTTCCATTTCTGTACGGGCATCAGAACTCTGGGAGATTGGAGCTGCCGAAAGTGATATGTTTAATAAGTCGGGAGTTTCATCTACTCCCATTGCGCGGGCTTGGATGACGGTCAATGCCAATTCGGCAATCTGATCATTGTATTCCGTGGCGCTAAAGTTGTTCCCTTTTTTTGCCGCGTTTACTATAGGCGCTTGGGGTAACCATTTCTCAGGCTTGGGAGTATAATAAGTAGACGTACGCCATTTTCCTGTGTTCTCATCTATCCAAATAGCGTTGTCTGCTGCATGACCGGCTGACAGGATTGCAGCATCTTTGTAGGCTGCGAGACCATATACGATACTTGTACCATGGCTGCTTACCTTCAGTTCGTCTCCTATGGTAGATGTTTGTAGCTTTACCGGCGAAGCAAAATGTTTAATGTCGTCTACGCACGATGTGGGACGGAGAGTTTTATGGTCTAACCACGTAGACGATATAATGCCATGGTGATAGGGCGATGTACCGGTTGCAATTGATGATATGGCCGAAGCGCGGTCTATTGGAGTAAAATTGTATGATGCAGCATCGTAAACCTTACCTTGGGTGAATAGCTTTTTGAATCCTTCACTGCCAAATAGGGGAGAGAAAGTTTCGATGTAGTCTGTACGTAGCTGGTCGATATTGATATTGACGACAAGTCTGGGCGTCAACTGAAAAGCTTGCATCTCGGCGGATGTAAGTGCAGCTATCAATATGGCAAGGTAGCGATTCATCTATTTGTAGTTAACCGTTTCTGGATATATATTCTGTCTGCCAGATATATCAGCAAGCATGATGCCAAAAGTATGATTCCTTCTGCATACTGTTGGAAAAAGCTTAAAATGAAGAATAGTGTATAGCAAATTGTCAGTAAATGGATGTATTTATGACTATTTCTAAATCTCTGAAATAAGAATAGGGTGTTTAATGGGTTCAGTATTAGAATCTGAAAATTGAGACTCACTGTCGGATGTTGGCTGAATATCATAGCCAAGAGTATGAAACCGCATAATCCGGTAAGCGAGAAAAGCAGGAGGTAGAGTCCTAGACTTACAATTCTGATGGGGGCGTATATATGTGCTACTATAATCAATATGGCAGCTATGGCGAGCAGAATGGTAGCATAGCCTTGCGGTGTGCCGGGGAAAGTGCTGTGTTTGGCGCTAACTACTGTAGGTGGGATGAGCCAATGTGTGGTGGAAACTAATTTTTCAGAGCCTCCGGTACGGTTGATGGTTGCTAGGTCAAAATCGTGGCTTAGCGAGTCTGGTAGGAATTGTTGTTCAGTTTTCTCGGTCGGTTGGTCGGCTTTGACGCCCAATAATAAATCGTTGCCAAGTCGTGTCCATCTGCTATCTTCGTTCCATTGGTGAGTCATGGAACGATACGTAGCATCCGGGTTGCTCGTAGAGGGGTAGGAAACCTCGCCCTGCAAATTGTCGACTAAAATATCCCTGGCTCTTGTGGTGCAGTTGTCGTAGAAGTAGTTATAATGGTAGGTGCGATTTTCTGCTAGGTAATTCGTTTCTAAAGCTTTTTGTATATTCGCTTTCTCTATAGGGGTAAGATTCAGCATTTGTTCTTTTACCCATCGGCCCTCTGATTGATATTCGGCCAGAAAGGCATTAAAAGGAATTATTCCCATTTCGTAATCAGTAAGTCCAAATACAAACCTTAAAATGAAGAACCGTTGTCTGAATGAGAACATTCCATAATTGATAGCCAAATCCTCGCCTTTTGTTAAGTTCTGGAATCTAATGGCTGTATGTCCGTAAAGGGAGTAGACTTCAGAACCAGGGCCACAAGTTAACAAACTTATCTCAATGGAATCTTTTGATATTTCTCTTAGAGTGCCGTTTGCTTTCTGGGCTTTGGTAATACTTGTTAAAGACAGTAAAATTATAAAATAGGCTGTCCTTAATATGTGGCTGAAATGTTTCACGATGCAAAAATAACTTATATTTCCGAGTTATCCTGCATTTGTTTCTGTTTTTTTTGATAATTTTGCAGCGTTTATTTTATATCTAGATGAAAAAGAAACTTCTATGCGTTGCCTTAATGGCTGCAATCTCTAACTTGGTACTTGCACAGAGTGGAACGAATTCTCCTTATAGTCAATTCGGGCTAGGTATGCTCACTGAACAAGGAGCAGGCTTTAGTCGTGGTATGAATGGTTTAGGACTTGGTTTTCGTGAACATAATCAAGTGAATTATCTAAATCCTGCGTCTCTGTCTTCCATAGATTCTCTTAGTTTCATCTTTGATGCAGGATTCTCTGGGCAAATAACCAATTTCCATGAGAATGGAGTGCGTAAGAATGCGAATAATGCAACATTTGATTATGTTGTAGCTGGATTCCGTGCAGCCAAACATTTGGGAATAAGTTTCGGTTTGATTCCCTTTACCAATATTGGATATAATTATGTGACGACGGAAAAGCTAAACCCGCAGTCAAGTTATACGTCAAAGGCTTATAGTAACACATATAATGGTGAAGGGGGATTACATGATGTATATCTGGGGTTCGGGTGGGAGCCTTTCAAAGGATTCTCTTTTGGAGCAACTGCCGGTTACCTTTGGGGGAATTATACCCGTTCGGTTATCAATAGTTATAGCGATGCTTATGTGAATACATTGGCTAAATACTATTCGGCTTCTGTAAGTAACTACAAGTTGGATTTCGGTGTTCAATACACTACAAAATTAAATGAGAAAGATCAAGTTACTGTAGGTCTTACTTATGGTTTGGGGCATCAATTAAATGCAGATGCTGTTTGTGATGTAGTTTCAACAAACAGTCAGACAGCCACTGCCGATACAACGTCTTATGTCGCAGCTAAAGCTTTGGAGATACCAACATCCATAGGGGCAGGGTTTATGTGGAATCACCGTGAGGTGTTGAAGTTCGGTGTCGACTATTCTTTGCAAAAATGGGGAGCTACTGAGTATCCCCAATATACTGAAAAGAATGGAAGTGTAAGCTATACGGCAACATCTGGAATGTTCAAAGACCGGCATAAGTTTACTGCCGGATTTGACTTCATGCCAGTGAACAAACGTTCTCGTTCATTCTTTAATCGTATTCACTATCGGGCAGGTGTTAGTTATGCAACTCCTTATCTAGTGATAAATGGTCAAGATGGACCAAAGGAGATTAGTGCAAGTATTGGTTTTGGAATTCCGATTATCAATGTTTATAATAATCGTTCGATGCTGAATATCAGTGCGCAGTGGGTTAATCAGTCTGCTACCGGCTTTATAAAGGAGAATACTTTCAGGATAAATATCGGATTGACGTTTAATGAGTGTTGGTTCGCAAAGTGGAAAGTTGAATAAAGGACAAGCAGTCTTGATGAAATTCTCTTGGGGCATATTTAGTTGTTTGCTTTTACTGTTTCTTTCGTTGATGTCATGTCAGGAACAGAAAGAGCATACTGCACCTGCAATTTTAGAGAAAGATTCCGTTGCATTGATGACGTCGTATGGGGTCAACACCTTAATCTCTGATTCTGGGGTTATCAAATATCGTATCGTAACAGAAGAGTGGGAGGTGAATGAAAACCGAAATCCTCCTAGATGGATATTTAATAAGGGTCTGTTTTTAGAGCAGTTTGATGAGAAGTTTCATGTTCAATCGTATATTCAGTGCGATACAGCCTATTATTATACGCAGCAGAAAATTTGGGAACTGCATTCTCGTGTAAGGATTCTAACAAAAGATGGATTGAAGTTTCAAAGTGAACAATTGTTTTGGGACGAAAATAATCATGAACTGTATTCTTATGTCTTCTCTCGTTTGATTACTCCTGAACGTACATTGCAAGGAACTTATTTCCGTAGTGATGAGAAGATGACGAAATATTATGTGTCAAATACCAAGGGCTCTTTCGAGAAAGGAGACTTTGATAATAATGCAGACATGACAGACTCGACCAAGGTGGCTACTGATTCTATTCAGAAGGCTAGGCGGCCTCAGACTCAACCACGTAGGCAAACAGTATCTGCATTGAATCGCTAAAACTAATTATTTATATAAAATTGGATATTCCATTAATCATAAGTATTATACTTTCAATGCTCTTCTCCGCATTCTTTTCGGGGATGGAGATAGCTTTTGTGTCTTCCAACAGGATGCTTGCCGAAATGGACAAAGACCGCAATAGCATTACTCAACGCATTGTCAATTTCTTCTATCATCATCCGAACGATTTTGTTAGTACAACTTTGGTGGGAAATAATATAGTGCTTGTTGTCTATGGTATTTTGATAGCGCAGTTTTTTGATAGTACTATTTTTGCTGGTTTGGAGTCGGGCTATAGAGTGATGGCAGATACGGTTTTGTCTACTATTATAGTTCTGTTTGTAGGTGAGTTTATGCCTAAGACATTATTTAAGAGCAGCCCGAATAAACTCCTTTCTTTCTTTTCCCCACTGGTTTTTGTCTTTTATATTATTCTATGGCCGATTAGTCGGTTGTCTACATTCCTCTCGAAAATCTTGCTGAGGTTGTTTGGTATCAAGATACATACAGACCATGATGATGATAAATTTACTAAGGTAGATCTTGACTTCCTGGTTCAATCTAGTATAGAGAATGCAAAGAGTGAAGATGAAATAGAAGATGAAGTGAAGATTTTCCAGAATGCGTTGGACTTCTCGGATACCAAAGTGCGCGATTGTATGGTGCCGCGGACAGAAATCAATGCTGTAGAGAAGAATTGCACAATAGATGAACTGAAGCAAAAATTTATAGAGAGTGGCAATTCCAAGATTATTGTCTACAATGAAGACATAGATCATGTAGAGGGGTATATCCACTCGTCGGAGATGTTTCGTGACCCTGAACACTGGACCGACCATATCAATTCCATCCTTTTTGTCCCTGAAACAATGACTGCCCAGCGCCTCATGCACCTGCTTTTGCAAGAGAAGAAAAGTCTTGGTATCGTTGTCGATGAGTTTGGTGGTACGAGTGGTCTGGTGTCTTTAGAAGATATTGTAGAAGAAATCTTTGGCGATATAGAAGATGAACACGATAATATGAAATATATTTCCAAGCTGAATGAAGATGGAAGTTATACATTGTCGGCTCGTTTGGAGATAGATAGAGTGAACGAACTTTTCGATTTGTCATTGCCTGAAAGTGATGATTATATGACGATAGGAGGTTTTATTCTGCATGGTTACCAAAGTTTCCCTAAGCTCAACGAGGTTGTTCAAATAGGTAAATACAGATTCAAAATAATCAAGAATACGATGACTAAAATAGAATTAGTGCGGCTCTGGATAGATAAATAATAATGAAAAGTAGTGGTGAAAAATTGTTTCATCTATTCATACGATGAGGAAAATAGCTTGTAAAGCAAGCTTTTGTGATAGAAAAATTACTCTATTTATATTTTTATTGCTATTTTTGTAGCCACTTTGTATGATGAAAAAACATAAAAATAAATAAACATAATAAAGTAATGGCAGCATTAGGAAAAATTAGAAGCAAAGGTGTGACCTTGATTATTATCATCGGTCTGGGTCTTTTTGCCTTCATTGCCGAAGAGGCATTTCGCTCTTGCGAGACAAACCGAAACAATCAGCGCCAGCAAGTGGGCGAAGTGTTAGGTGAGAAAATCAATGTGCAGGATTTTCAGAAGTTGGTTGATGAGTACACCGAGGTGATTAAAATGCAGCAAGGTACTCAAAACTTGAACGACGAACAGTTGAATCAAGTGAAAGACATGGTTTGGAATACTTATATTCAGTCTAAGCTCGTTGAGAATGAAGCTGAGAAACTAGGATTGACAGTCACCAACCAAGAGATGCAGAATACCTTGAAGCAAGGAACTAATCCAATGTTATTGCAGACTCCTTTTGTCAATCAGCAGACAGGGCGTTTTGATGCTAATGCCTTGCAGAAATTCCTTGCTGAATATAAAGCGCAGAAGACTGCTAATCCTCAAATAGCACAGCAGTATGAGACTATCTACAAGTATTGGACTTTCATAGAAAAGACATTGCGTCAGCAAATGTTGGCCCAGAAATTCCAAAGCCTGTTGGCTCACGGTCTTTTGTCGAATCCTGTAGAAGCTAAGATGGCATTTAAAGAGGCTACTGAAGAAAATCAAATCCAGTTGGCATCATTGGCTTATAGCAGTGTATCTGATGATAAAATTAAGATTTCTGATGCAGATTTGAAAGCTAAGTACGAAGAGTTGAAGCCACGTTTCAAGCAGTATGTTGAAAGCCGTGATATCAAGTATGTTGATTATCAGGTAATTCCTTCTGCTAATGATAAGTCTGCTATCAATAAGCAGTTTGCTACTTATGCCGCAGAGTTGGCTGCTGCCGCAGATCCGGCAGAGGTCGTTCGCAAGAGTACTTCTTTGATTAGCTATCTTGGAATTCCTGTTGCAAAGACCGCTTTCCCTACAGATATTGCACAGCGTTTGGATTCAATGGCTATCGGACAGACTTTTGGCCCTTCCGTAAACGCTCAGGATAACACAATGAATATTGTGAAATTGGTTGCTAAACAGCAATTACCAGATTCTGTTCAGTATCGTCAGATTCAGATTAGTGGTGCCTCTGTGGATGTCGCCCGTAAGACTGCTGATTCTGTTTTTGCAGCTTTGAATAGTGGTGCTGATTTCGAAGCATTGGCCAAGAAGTATGGCCAGACTGGTGAAAAGACCTGGATGACGACAAGTCAGTATCAGAATGCACCTTCTATGGACAACGATACCAAGAAGTTTATCAATAGTCTGAATACGATGGCGGTTAATGCTGTTGTTAATATCCCTGCTACTCAGGGTAATATTATTCTTCAGGTAGTTGACCGTAAGGGTATGATTAATAAATATAATGTAGCTGTTATCAAGAAGAGCATTGAGTTCTCTAGAGAGACTTACAGTGCTGCTTATAATAAGTTCAGCTCTTTTGTGAGTGCCAATCAGACTGCTGAGGGTATCTTGAAGAATGCTCAGGCAAGTGGATTTAAGGTTCAAGAAGCCAATGACATTACAACAGCTCAACATTATTTGGCTAATATACATAGTACACGTGAGGCTCTGAAATGGTTGTTTGACGCAAAGCAGGGTAGCGTTTCACCTATGTATGAGTGTGGTGACAATGATCATTTGTTGGTTGTAGTACTCACAAAGGTTCACCCAATTGGTTATCGTTCTTTGGATGATAATCAGGTGAAGGAAGTTGTTAGGGCTGAAGTGCTTAAAGATAAGAAGGCTGAACAGCTGATGGCCAAACTCCAAGGTGTAAACAGCGTTGCTGCTGCAAAAGCTAAGGGTGCTACTGTCTCTCCTGTAAATCAGGTTACATTTGCTGCTCCTGTATTTGTTCCGGTGACAGGTGCTAGCGAACCTGCTCTTAGTGGTGCTGTTGCTGCAACCAAGAAAGGCCAGTTTAGTGCAAAACCGGTGAAGGGTAATGCTGGTATCTATGTATTCCAGGTAGTGAATAAGCAGGCTGGTTCTGCTAAATTCAATGATAAGTCTGAGGAGCAGAAACTTCGTCAGAAGGCTCTTCAGTATGCAGGTAACTTCATGAACGAACTTTATATGAAGGCCAAGGTGGTTGATAATCGCTATTTGTTCTTCTAAGTTCGAACTTGTAATAAGAACTTGTAATGAGCTCGGTATTTTATACCGAGCTCTTTTTTTATTATATGTAGTGTACTGAATAAGTTGACAGTATCCACGTATTAATTAAAAAACGTAAACCGTCATGATTAAGTACAATGAAACGGAGAAACTCTTGTTATTAAGTCAGTACATCACCAGTGGCCTTGATGCCTACCATTTCGCCGGGAGTCGCGGTATTCCCTACACCACGTTCCGCCACATCCTGCGTTGCTACGGTCATCCGGACACCTCATCCATATCCGAGCTGATGAAACAAGCACAGATTCCCACCACCGTCGAGGAACTCCAGGCCCAGCTGGCCCGTGAGCGTAAGGCCCACGCCGAGGAACTCAAGCGTCTCAAGCATGCCCTTGCCCAGGAGCAGGTTCGCAGCCTTGCCAACTCCACGATGATAGACCTTGCCGAGAAGAAGTTCAACATCCGTATCCGAAAAAACTCCGATGCCAAGTAATCAGTACCTTGTCTCAGGGGGAGGAATGCTGCCGGCTCAAGGGTTGCGTCTCCTTCCTCTGCGGTTATCTTGGCATCAGCAGGCAAGGCTATTACCGCCACGTAGAGCGCTCCATGGATGTGGACGTCCTTCGCACGAGCATCGTGCTGTATGCCGGCGAGGTCCTCAAGGACATGCCCAAGGCGGGCATGCGCGAACTCTATGCACTGTGCCGTAGGAAGTTCGGTCCCAAGTTCACCCTCGGCCGCGACCAGTGCTATGCCCTTTTCCGCTCCAACGGCCTGTGCCAACGCCGTCGCAAGCGTCCCCGGACAACCTTCTCCAACCACGGCTACTTCATCTACGGCGACCTGGTCAACACCACTCCCAAGCTGCGTCCCCACCGCCTGGGCGAACTTTG
This sequence comes from Prevotella mikamonis, assembly GCF_055381405.1. Lineage (NCBI taxonomy): Bacteria > Pseudomonadati > Bacteroidota > Bacteroidia > Bacteroidales > Prevotellaceae > Prevotella > Prevotella mikamonis. Next base: position 983,813 of record NZ_AP035785.1, on the reverse strand, counting down.
CGTGGCAGACATCACCTATGTCGCCACGTCTTCGGGCTGGGCCTACCTGTCGCTGGTCACCGATGCCGCCTCACGGGTGATCCTCGGCTGGGCCCTGCACCCCACACTGGCCAGGGAAGGCCCCATCCAGGCCATGCAGATGGCCATGGGATGCTACAGGGAGTACGGTGTGGACCTGACCCTCCTGATTCACCATTCAGACCGCGGTGTACAGTATTGCTGCCATGAGTACGTCTCCCTCCTGGAGCGTTCCGGCATCCGTATCAGCATGACCCAGACCGGAGACCCGCTCCACAATGCCCTGGCCGAGAGGATGAACAACACCGTCAAGAACGGCTGGCTCTTCGATACCCATGACAAGAGCTTTGAGGAGGTCAGTCAACTCGTGGCCAAGGCCGTGAGGCTATACAACACCGTACGCCCGCACCAGAGCCTGGAGATGCGGACACCGCAGCAGGAACTGCTCAGGCTCCTGGGCCGTGCAGCCTAGGGGATTCGCTCCGGGGAGGATGCAAGCCCCCGACGCCAGGACTCCCCCGGTATTCTCCATAGAGTCCATCCATCATAAAAAAAGAGGTCAACCTTTGGACGGACAATGAAGAAACATTAACTTTGCACTTCGACGACAGCTGTCAACCAGAAATGAACTTTGGAGAAAGAGGTGACAACCTGCATGGAAAATAAGAATCGCAGGTGTCAACAGATAATCAATTTAAAAACAAAAGCTGTCAACTAAAACCAGTACACATCAATAGGAATCAGACTGCAAGGCTTCGGCAACATTGCTGCCTAGGCTCTGCAATATTGCTGTCCGGCCTTTGCAGTATCGTTGCCGAGGCCTTGCAATTTTTGTAAGTTTTTGGATTGTTATTGGGCTACTCGTTTCTTAGCCAACTATGTAAGAATCTGCAACTTGGAAAAACTTTTATCAGGATTCTATTGCAAATGATGTTTTCTGATAATTTTACAGGCATGTACTGAATACATTTCCATCATTAATTGCTAGACTATATATCTATATAATAATATGGTGTACAAGAGCAGCTGGATGCAACAAATATCCTGGAAATTTTTATATATGTCTCATTTCTATTAACTTTGCAGAAATAAGCCTACAGGCAAGGAGATTGTCAGAGATTATATCTTCATGTTGGCATTCGTAGAATGGAAGAAAATAAGTAATATGAAACTAATTAGTTGGGGCTTTATTGGCTGTGGAGAAGTGACGGAAAAGAAATCCGGTCCGGCTTTCAACGAGATTGAAGGTTCTCATGTAGAGGCAGTTATGAGCAGGAGTGAGGAGAAAGCTCGTTCTTATGCAGAGCGTCATCATATCAAGAAGTGGTATGTTGATGCCCAGGAACTTATAGATGATCCCAATGTCAATGCTGTTTATATTGCCACTCCGCCTTCGAGTCATGCTACATTTGCTATCATGGCAATGAAGGCAGGAAAGCCTGTATATGTAGAAAAGCCATTGGCTGCCAGTTATGAGGATTGTGCTCGTATCAATCGTGTGAGTGAACAGACTGGTGTTCCATGCTATGTTGCTTATTATAGGCGTTATCTCCCTTATTTTCAGAAAGTGAAGAACATTATTTCCAGTGGTACTATTGGGAAGGTCACAAATGTGCAGGTAAGGTTTTCTGTGCCTCCTCGCGACCTTGATTATAATAGTTCTAAGAGCTTGCCTTGGCGTCTCCAGCCGGATATAGCAGGTGGAGGCTACTTCTATGATTTGGCTCCTCACCAGCTTGACCTGTTACAGGAGTTGTTTGGAGTTATTACCCGTGCACATGGATATTGTGCTAATCGTGCTCATCTGTATCAGGCTGAAGATACCATCAGTGCCTGTTTTTTGTTTGAGAATGGGTTGCCTGGTAGTGGCTCTTGGTGTTTTGTGGGACACCAGAGTGCCAAAGAAGACAGAATAGAAGTCATCGGAGATAAGGGTATGGTATCATTTTCGGTTTTTAACTATGATCCCATCATGCTCGTAACGAGCGACGGTACAACCAGTATCACGGTTCCTAATCCTGCTTATGTTCAGTTGCCGATTATTAAGAAAGTTACGGAGGACCTCCAGGGAATAGGAGCTTGCACATGTACCAGTGTAAGTGCGACACCGGTGAATTGGGTAATGGACAGAATCTTAGGTAAACTTTAAGTAGAACGTATTGAAAAAGACAGTTTTCTTATTCTTCATTTCTATATTGATGAGTACTCATACTCTATGGGCGCAAGGTGATACTATCGGCCATGAAAAGCAGAGTGTGTTTGCGAAACTGTATGAAGTGGTTAAGGAGTTTAGTCGTGTAGATACTAACTATATAGAGCCTCAGCATTATAATTTTACAGTGATGTTGCAAAACACCAATACCTATGAGATGTATTGGCTGCGTTCGGGACAGGGTACTACAATGAGATTGTCGCCTAAGCCTAGCATGAAATTAGGACCTTATGTAGGCTGGCGGTGGATGTTCTTGGGTTATACGGTAGACTTGACCCATTTATCTGGCGGTAATAACCGTAAGGAATTCGATTTGAGCCTGTATAGTAATCAGCTAGGGATAGATTTATTCTATCGAAAGACTGGTGATGATTATCGTATTAGTGAATTGGGAATAGGCCCTGGTATTGATACTTCACCCTTGGATAATGCTCCTTTTGATGGGTTCAAGGCCAGTGTGAAGGGGTTTAATCTCTATTATATCTTCAACCATAAACGTTTTTCCTATCCGGCTGCATTTAGCCAGAGCACTTGTCAGAAAATAAGTGTCGGGTCTCCACTAGTGGGTATTGGCTATACGCACCATGCACTAGACCTGGACTGGGGGGAGTTATACGACTTGGCTGAAGAGCGACTTAGCCCAGTGGCAGTAGACAAGATTATGGCCGATACGACTCTGTTGACTTCGGAGATAAAATATTCGGATATAGCTGTGATGGGAGGATATGCTTACAACTGGGTCTTTGCCAAAAACTGGCTGTTTGCAGCTTCGCTCTCTCTTGCATTGGGCTATCAGAGCAGTAAGAGTGATGAAGACCACAAAAACTTCAAGTTCAGAAACTTTACCTTCAAGAATCTGAACTTAGATGGAGTCGGACGTTTTGGGATAGTGTGGAATAATACGAAGTGGTATGCAGGTGCCAGTGCTATCCTGCATACCTATAATTACCACAAAAGTCAATTCCATGCAAACACTACGTTTGGGAATCTGAATATCTATGTCGGCTTTAATTTTGGCCGGAAATAGTGTTACTTGATTTCTATAATCCTTATACCAATTTGTATGGGATGTTTGCTCATGTAGGTTTTCAGCAGCATAGGCTCTTCTACCACTTTCTTGTGGACCTGTGAGGCATTCAGCATGTGAAGCCCGTCCCGATGCCATACGGCAATTCCTATGTGCGATGTATCCAGTCCGCGTTTGTTGGTAATGATGGCAATAATATCCCCATTCTTGATAGAATTCCGAAATAGTGCCGTGTTTGCAATCGTGTTTTTGGGAATGTAACGATACTGCAATCCGTCCAATGCCTTTTCCATTTGGGCGATTTCTGTCGTCCATGTTGGATTTTTTACAAGCATTGGGTAGTATTGAGGGTGCTCGCTCATATATCTTACTCGGATTTTTTGTATGGCGGTGAAAGGAGCTTGAGAGGTTTGTCTGTCTCTGACAAGTCCTAATTTGCTATTGCTGATAATCCATTCTGTAAAATAATGATGCCTTTTGGTGTATTTTATATCTCCTTTTTCATATCTGATTTTCTGTAGTTGATTGCAGAAATCCATGAAGGAAGTTTGTTTGTTTTTGACACACAAAGTCAAGGCAAGCACATTCTCTACATAGGTTGTGCAGTCCAGTTGCCGCAGATTGATAACCAGCTTCTCAGTCTGATTGTTCTCAAGAGTTTTGGCTACATAGGGTATATTGACCAGCTGTCTGGCAAAAAACAAAACATAGTTTGTCTCTGGCTTTTGCATTTTAGCCAGTTTTAGCAGTGATACCACCTTCGTGCTATCGTATTTTGTGTACTGTATTGGCTGGTTAGCAGCTTTTACCGCCAGTGCATTCAAGGCAATAAGAATGCCTAATAGTTTTCTATACATATCAAAGTCTTACTACTTGTTTTACTCCGCGAATCGTCTGGAGCTTCTTAATGAGTGAATTAAGCATGTCTATATTTTCAAGCATCACGACGACGTTGCCGTTGAAGATTCCATCATGGGAGTCTATGTTGATGGAACGCATGGTCAGTTTGTCCTCTTTTGAGATGATATTGGTGATGTTGTTGACAATTCCTATATCGTCATTTCCTACGATATGTAGTGTGATACTATATTTGTTAGCTCCTTTTCCGCTCCATTTGGCTTTCACAATTCGGTAGCCGAATCGTTTTCTTAATTCCGGTGCATTAGGACAGTCTGTTCGGTGGATGGTGATACCCCCATTGACGGTAACAAAGCCAAAGACAGAATCTCCATAGATGGGATGGCAGCATTTTGCCAGTTTATAGTCAAGTCCCTTCAGGTTTTTGTCAATGACTAATACGTCATCATTCTGCTTCAGTATTCTGGCGTCGGGATTGTCGTACGCATAATTCTCTGCACTTTCAGCAGCTTTGGGAGCATTGAGATTCAAATCGTGGTCTCTGACCTCTATGTATTTTTCTATGACACTGTTTGTATCTAGTTTCTCGTCGGCAATATCCTTGTAGAAATCAGAATTCTCTTTATACCCCAACTTCTTGATAAGATGTGCCATGATGCTCTCTTCAATCTCCAACTTACGATTCTTAAACCTACGCTCCAACAGCTCCTTGGCGAACAGTCCATCCTTGGCTTGCGTCTCTTTGAGGGCAAGTCTAATCTTCGCCTTGGCTCTACTGCTCTTGACTATGTTGAGCCAATCTCGTTTGGGGCGCTGATTGGTCTGGGTAATGATTTCGATGGAATCTCCCGAATGCAGTTGCTCCCGAAATGAGACCGCCTTCCCGTTGACGCGTCCCCCCACGCATGTATTGCCAATACCGGAATGGATGTGATAGGCAAAATCTAATATGGTAGACCCTTTTGGGAACTTTAAGATTTCTCCTTTGGGCGTAAATACATATACTTCGTCCTCGTATAAATCGAATTTGAATTGGTCCATCAATTTCAAATCGTCATTATTCTCAAGCGCCGCCCTGATGTTGGCCAGCCATTCATCGATTCCTCCTTCACTCTTGATGCCTTTGTATCGCCAGTGAGCTGCCAATCCGTGCTCGGCTATTTCGTCCATTCTCTCTGTACGAATCTGCACTTCTACCCATTTGTTTTCAGGACCAAGCACGGTGATGTGCAAACTTTCGTATCCATTACTCTTTGGCACACTTAACCAATCGCGCAAGCGTTTCGGATTGGGCTGATACATATCGGTGATAATAGAGTAAGCCTGCCAACACTGCATCTTCTCTTTCTCAATAGGTGAATCTAGAATAATCCTGATAGCGAAAAGATCGTATATACCCTCAAACTTGCATTTCTGCTTTTTCATTTTTTGCCAAATAGAGTGTATGCTCTTTGTTCGGCCTTTCATGTGGAATGATAATCCTGCTTGTTTTAGTTTCTCGTCAATCGGCCCGATGAAACGTTGGATATAGGCATCTCGGCTTTTTTTAGTGTCATTGAGCTTATCCTTAATCATGTAATAAGCATCATGCTCAAGATATTTCAAACTGAGATCTTCCAGTTCGCTTTTGAGTTTATAGAGTCCTAGTTTATGAGCGAGTGGGGCATAGAGATAGCTTGCCTCTTCGCTGACTTCTTGTTTATGTTCCAACTCTTTGGTATCGCGAAGCTGTCTCATCAGGTTTACCCTGTCGGCAATCATAATCAGGATGACGCGCATGTCTTCACTGAAAGACAAGAGCAGATTCCTGAAATTCTCGCTTTCAATGATAGGATTCTTGGTATACAACTCATGAATGCGACACAAGCCTCTGATAATCCGGAAAACTCCACTTCCGAAGTCTTTTTCGATACGTTCTAATGTCTCGGAATCATTGGATACACTCGTATATAGCAGTATTGCCAATACACCATCGCGTTTGATACCAATCTCAGAGACTGCCAGTTGGGCAGTCCTGAGACTTTCGAGTATGGGATTCAGTCCGAAAACATCTCTATGAATAATATCTGAGCCTATGGCTAAACCGAGATAGCGTTTGATTTTATGCTCGTCATCCGGCATCAGACTATCTGCCAGACTTTGGTGTAATATGCGCCTTAATTGCAGGGCTTCTATCTTCTCCTGGGTTGTAAATTCAAACTTATTATTCATAGAGATATGGTTATTTTATTGATGTTGTTCCCGTAGTAAGTCGTTGACCGTCTTGACGGGATTAAATGTACTGAGTGGCACTTCTACGAAAATAGTATTCCAGTCACTCATAGCGCCATTCCAAAGGCCAGGGAGTTCAAGTGCTTTCAACTCTTTGCCGTTTTTGCTCTTATGGCTGATGAAGCCGGTTGCTTTATCCACAAAATCAGGTAAATGGAAACGATTTCCTTGATAGTCTTTCGTAGCACAGACTAGGTCTACTGGATTGAAGTGTGTTCCTTCGGTGAACATCTTGCTATATTCGGCATTATCAGTGTCAATCTGGGTGCTTTCCAGAATCTGTAGACTGACGGAGCCGTCGTTGTTGTATACCAGGAATGGGCCACCTCCGGGTTCACCCACATTCTTTACCACCCCGCAGACTCGCATCGGTCGGTTCAGCTTATTCTTGAGATAAATCACGAGTTCGGCATCTTCAAGCATTTTGATGTCTGCTTTTCGGCAGCATAAATCCTGTTGCACGAATCGGATAATTTCTTCTAATGTGCTGTGGTTGTATTGTCCGCTCTCTATGATTCTGAGATAGTGGAATGCCCTTTCTTGCAACGTGACGAGGATGCCTGCGATTAATTGCTTGTAAACGACGGTATCTTCTTTGAGACGGTCGGGGACAACGTTGTCGATATTTTTGATAAAGACGATATCGGCATCAATATCATTGAGATTCTCAATCAAAGCTCCATGACCGCCTGGACGGAATAGCAAACTCCCATCCTCATTCCTGAAAGGAGTGTTGTCTGGATTGGTGGCAATGGTGTCTGTATTTGCTTTTTGCTCAGAGAATGATACATTATAATGTATATCAAATTTTGTCTCATAGAAAGATCGTTTTTCCGCCAGTCTCTGCTTGAAGAGTTCCAGATGGTCGTGGCTGACAGTGAAGTGTATATTAGCTTCACCTTTGGAGTTTGCATAGAGTGCTGCTTCTACCAGATGTTCTTCCATAGGCGTACGTGAACCTTCCTCATAGCTGTGGAAGAACAGTAACCCTTTGGGTAGAGAACCATAGTTAAGCCCTTTTTCATTGAGCATGTTGGCTACGACATCCTTGTGTCGTCCTTCATTTACAAGTGTTGGAATGTCTTTGCCGGTATTCTTCTGGCAGCAAGTGTTGAGTGCTTCATAGAAAGCAAATTGTTGTATATGGTCGAAATAGGCTTTCTCGAAGTCTGTCTCAGGTTTATTATAGTCTGCTTGCAGGAATGCAAACATATTCTTGAACATTCTGCTGGCCGCTCCGCTTGCTGGTACAAATTTTACAACTGTGTGTCCTTCACCCTTGTATGTATTCCAGGTTTCGATGTATTGGTCGCGTTCGCTCGCTGACGGTGCAATAATACCCTTGTTGATAGAGGCAGCCTGTTCCAGGCGAAGGAACGGAAAACCTCTTTTTATCTCTTGAAGTTGATGTTCTACATGTTCTGGAGTCATTCCATGATTGGAAATCTGTTTCAGGTCGGATGGTGATAGATTCATATTGTTAAGATTTAGTTTTACAAACCTGTGTTTATATTAGTCGTGTATGCGAATGAGAGGATTTCTCTGTCATTCAAGCTCCTTACAAAGATAAGGTTTTTGTTGTTATTGGCAAAAGAAATATGTCTATAAATCTCAACTTTATGACTGTACGGGTACTACCATAAGTGCTTGATACCTTGTATTAAGGTGTATATATTTTGTAATTAAGAGAATATACGTTATATTTGCATAATAATTTATCGCTTTTTGCCCTTGGGGGGGCTTTCTGTTGCTGTGACAAACCAAGGCTGGACAGCTTGTTCTATCAGTGAAAGGAGCGATAGGTAAATATTTAATATATAGTCAATGGAAATAGTAAATACTGATCCGTGTTGTGAATTGCAAACAACGAGCAATCTGTTGAAAATACGTAGTATATGGAAAGAAATCTATGATGCCAATGAGAAACATGGCGTTTTTCAAGAGTATTTTTACAATCAATGTATCTGGATACAACAGTTCCTACGTAGTTTAGGTAAAAAGCGTTATCCGCTTTTTGCTGTGATTTATGAGCATGGAGAACCTCTGCTTATTGCCCCGCTGAGTGTATCCTGGAAGAGAGAAAATCAACCGATGCTTTTTAACGAGATACAGGGCTGTGATGTCGCAGAATTTATTTATCGTAATAATATTACTGATGAACAATTGGATGCCTGCATTGACCTTCTCACGAATCGTTTTGGCACAATCAAGATGACGCGCTTTGACACTCAATCTAAAATCTATAGGCGTTATATTGAGCGGTATCCTGATATAGAGCAAACATTTTATCCGTATGTAGATATTCCTTTTGGTAATAGTCATGATGATTATCTCCGAAGTTTGAGTAAAAGTACACGCCAAAATTTACGCACTTCGTACAATCGACTGAAAAGCGATGGTCGAGAATTCCATTTTGCTGTAGAGGGAGGACGAGCATTTAGCTTAAAAGAGTGGAGTAAGTTCTATTTCTTTTATACTGATAGGCAGCAAGAGAAGTATCGCAAATATAAAGGGATAAAAAAGTACACGAAGATGTTTACCAAACATGATTGTGTGAGCATCAGAAACAGTAGCAGTAATTTTATAGCCACCTTATATTATGAAGAAAAGATAGCTGCTCTCTTGATGGGGTTGGTGAGTCGTGATGGTACACGTGTCGTAGTACCATGGTTGGCTATTGATGGTAAACTTGGAAGGTATTCGCCTGGTTACCAATTGGTTAATGAAACCATCAAGTATTGTATGGAACATACCCAAATACGTCATCTTGATTTGAGCCGAGGTGATGAAGGGTACAAACTCACTATGGGAGGTCGACTTTATTATACAGCCTATTTTGAAATGAAGAAACGAACATAAGGTGGGGAAATGGTTTATTTGGCAAGCCTATTGATGAAGAGACCGATAGACTAGCTTTTTTGTTTATTGATTGAAAAGGAACGTTTTGAAGTCTTCAAAGCTGTTGCTCATGGGGATGCTTTGTTTTTGGCCTTTCATGAATTCTGCCAGAGGTTGTGGAATCTCAATATCGGTATTGAGGACACTGTCCACTCTATCTTTGAACTTGGCAGGGTGTGCCGTCTCCAGAAATACACCCACTTCATTTGTTTCTAGTCCAGTCTTCAGCGCCTCATAGCCACATGCTCCGTGCGGATCAAGTATGTATTGGTTGGTCCGATAGCAAGTGGCCATGATGCGTTTGATGTCGGTATCGGAGTAGGTAGCACCGGATACGGCATCTTTGATGGCAGTCCAATCACCCTTATATAGGTCTGTGATTCTTGCAAAATTGCTGGGTGCTCCCACATCCATGGCATTGGCAATTGTCTGTTTACTGGGCTTGGGCGAGTAGATGCCTGTCTGCAAGTACTGGTAGAAGATGTCATTAGCATTGTTAGCTGCAATGAATCGCTTGACGGGGAGTCCCATGCGTTGGCCGAACAAGCCTGCCGTGATGTTGCCAAAGTTACCACTGGGAACGCATACTACCAGTTCCTTGCTCTCTAGTTGTCTGAGCTTTTTGAGTTGAGCGTAGGCATTGAAATAGTAGAATGCCTGTGGTAGGAATCTTGCAACATTGATGGAGTTGGCACTGGTGAGCTTCATGTGATTGTTCAGTTCTGTGTCCATGAATGCTTGCTTGACCAATGCTTGGCAATCATCAAACACTCCATCGACTTCTATGGCTGTAATATTCTGTCCGAGAGTGGTAAACTGGCTCTCTTGGATGCGACTTACCTTCCCTTTTGGGTATAATACATATACGTGAATCCCGTTTACTCCAAGGAAACCGTTGGCCACTGCACTTCCGGTGTCTCCACTGGTGGCTACAAGTACATTGACCTGGTCGTGGTTTTCTTGTTTGATAAAATATTGTAGTAAGCGTGCCATGAATCGGGCGCCGACGTCCTTAAAGGCCAATGTCGGACCGTGGAATAGCTCCAGTGTATAGATGTTTTCTTCTATTTCTACGACGGGTGTCTCGAAACTTAGGGTGTCATAGACTATTTGCTTGAGGGCATCTGTCTCTACGTCTTCGCCAAAGAAAGCCTTGGAAACTTCAAATGCCATATCCTGAAATGACATATTCTCTATCTCTTCAAAGAAGGAGTAGGGAAGCCGTTTGATGCTTTCGGGCATGTAGAGTCCTTTGTCTGGGGCTAATCCTATGACCACAGCTTCGTGCAGAGTGGCCCAAGGTGCTTGCAAATTTGTGCTGTAATATCTCATAGGCTTGTGGCTTTAATATTCATGAAAGTTTCCATGAACTGATTTAAATAGATAAGACCATAACTTCCTTCTACACAACTTATTTCGTCGTATAATTGAACTTTGTCTGGAATAATTCCCTGATGCCAGATTAAGAAGGGAATAGCCTCTTTTACATGTGTTCTTATTTCTACAGGTGTAGGGTGGTCTGGAAGTATTGCGATGCACACAGGTGTGTCCCAATGCTTGACTTCATGATAGATAGGTTCTACTATTCTGTGGTCGAGAAACTCTATCGTTTTCAACTTTAAATCCAAGTCGCCGTCGTGTCCGGCTTCATCGCTGGCTTCTAGATGCAGGAAGACGAAGTCTTGGTTCTTGAGTGCTTCGATGGCAGCTCTGGCTTTCCCCTCGTAGTTTGTATTTGCCAGTCCGGTACTTCCCGGTACTTTGATGATGTCTAGCCCAGCATAATGTCCGATTCCCCTAATCAAGTCTACAGCCGAAATACAACTCCCTGTCTTGATTTGTGGGTACAGTTGCATCAGCGTTTTCATGTTGGGACGATAGCCACCACTCCAAGGCCAGATGGAATTTGCTTTCTCCTTCCTGTCCTTGTTGAATGGATGTTGCGCTAGAAGTTGCTGGCTTCTCAATATAAGGTCATTGAGAAGGTCGGCAGTTTTTTGTGCTGTCATTCTTCCGTATCTGCTATCTTCGTCCTTCGCATCGTCATAACCTTTCTCCGGTCTGACGAGTAGTGGCTGCCATTCCTCATTGGGATGGTCGTGGGGTGGAGCACATTCCAAATGCTTGTTTCCGCCCTTGATAACCAGCAGATGTCGATATTGAATACCTGTTATGAACTTGATTTTGTCATTGCCCAGCTCCTTGTTCAGATATTGAATGAGTATATCGCTCTCTTCAGTTGTGAGATGTCCGCCGTGATGGCTTTTGATTCGCCCGTCTTCCAGACTGACGATGTTGCACCTAATGGCCATGTCGTCGGATTCCATTTCATATCCGATGGAAGCAGCTTCGAGCGGTCCGCGCCCTTCGTACACCTGATTTAAATCATATCCTAGGATTGAAGTGTTGGCCACTTCGCTTCCTGGATGGAATCCTTCGGGTATGGTCATCAAGCGTCCCGTTCTCCCTTTACGAGCCAACATGTCCATATAAGGAGTGTCAGCGTATTGAAGTAGAGTTTTGCCACCTAGTTTTTGGACAGCATGATCAGCCATGCCATCGCCAAGTATAATGATATGTTTCATACTTCCTAGATATTAGCGATAGACATGATGTTGGCAAATACACCGGCAGCGGTAACACTTGCACCTGCACCATAACCCTGTATTTGCATGGGATATTCCTTGTAACGCTCTGTTGTCAATAGAACAATATTGTTACTTCCCTCCAAATTGTAGAATGGATGATTATGGTCAACGACTTGCAGGGCCACACGAGTCTTACCTCTGTCCATAGTTGCAACAAATCTCCAGCGTTTTCCTTCTTTCTCCAAAGCCAGTCGACGTGTCTCGAAATCTTTGTCCAAGGAAGGAAGATTGGCCCAGAAGTTGTCTACATTGCCCTCGAAGAAAGAGTCTGGGACAAATAACTGTTTCTCTACATCTTCTTGTTCGACTTTGTAACCGGCTTCGCGACTGAGTATGACGAGCTTGCGTACCACGTCGGTTCCACTTAAATCAATACGTGGATCGGGTTCTGAATATCCTTGTTCTTTTGCTCTTCGCACGGTTTCTGAGAATGGTACAGTACTACTTATCTCATTGAAGATGAAGTTAAGGGTCCCACTTAGAACAGCTTCTATTTTGAGTATCTTGTCTCCGGAGTTCCTTAGATCGTTGATAGTGCCTATAATAGGCAGTCCCGCGCCAACGTTAGTTTCAAATCTGAACTTCACGCCACGTGTCAATGCTGTCTTTTTGAGCTTTAAATACTTGTCATATTCGCTCGATGCCGCAATCTTGTTGGCTGCGATAACACTGATGTTATGTTCCAGAAGTCGTTGGTATAGCTCTGCAATATCCTTGCTAGCCGTACAGTCTACAAAGACACTGTTGAACACATTCATCTCGGTAATCGTCTCATATAGTTTTTCCGGTGAACTGGCTTCGCTAGTTTTCAGTTCTTCTTGATACGTGTTAAGGTCTAGTCCTTCCCGATTATAGATGGCTTTCTTGGAACTAGCAATGCCAACGACGTTCAATTTCAGACCGTTAGCTTCTTTCAGAGTCTCATATTGATTCTTGATTTGCTCGATGAGCTTGCCTCCGACTGTGCCGACACCACATATAAACAGGTTCAGTACTTTATATTCTGACAAGAAGAACGAGTCGTGTAATACGTTCAGACTCTTTCGTAAAGAAGCCGAATCTATGACAAACGAGATGTTGGTTTCGCTTGCACCTTGGGCACAGGCAATCACGCTGACACCACTACGGCCTAATGTTCCGAATAGTTTTCCGGCAATACCAGGTGTATGCTTCATGTTCTCGCCGACGATAGCAATGGTTGCCAACCCTTTCTCCACATACATTGGGAACATCGCACCGTCTGTTATTTCGTTGGCAAATTCCTTGTTCAGTACATCAACAGCCTCTGCCGCATCTTGGTCGCGTACACCTATTGAGGTTGAATTCTCAGATGAAGCCTGACTGACCATGAACACACTGATGCCCTTATTGGCCAAAGCCGTGAAGATACGTCGGTTCACACCGATGACGCCGACCATAGATAGGCCCGTAACAGTAATCAGCGAAGTACCTTTGATAGAACTGATACCCTTGATAGGTTTGCAATCATTCTCTATTTTGCTTTTGATAGTAGTTCCCGGATTTTCCGGGTTGAAGGTATTCTTTACTTTGATTGGTATGTTCTTGACGCATACCGGATATATTGTTGGGGGGTAGATGACCTTTGCACCGAAGTTACAAAGCTCCATCGCCTCGATATAACTAAGTTCGTTGATGGTATAGGCAGTCTTGATAACACGTGGGTCGGCAGTCATAAAACCGTCGACGTCTGTCCATATTTCAAGCACGTCGGCATCTAATGCAGCAGCAATAATGGAGGCTGTATAATCGCTTCCACCACGTCCCAGGTTTGTTGTACGCTGCGTATGTACATCGCGGCTGATGAATCCAGGGACCAGGCTGATGCGTGGAAGGTCTTGGAATGTCTCTCTGACCAGCTTGGCTGAGATTTCACTCTCTAGCATGTGCTTGCCGTTGATATGCTCTGTCTTGATGAAATTGCGGCTGTCAAACCACTTTGCGCCACTGATAAGAGTCGCTACAATGTTTGAACTCAGGCGTTCGCCGTAGCTTACAATGGCGTCTTGAGTCTTTTCACTGAGATCGTGAATAAGATATACACCGAAATAAATGGACCGTAATTGCTCTAGAAGGGAGTCAATGGTTGTAAAGAGGGTTTCCCGTTTGGTGGGATCGGTAATGATGGTGTCGACCATTTGGTGATGTCTGTCGACCATGGAAGTGAATTCATCTTTCCATGCCTCGTCGCCTTTCAGGGCGAGCTGAGCGGTTGTCAACAACTGGTCTGTAATGCCGCCAAGTGCGCTTACTACGACAATGACAGGCTGTTTTTTTGCCTCGTTCTCTACAATACGTTTTAAGCTTAGAATGCTTTTTACGGAACCTACAGATGTTCCGCCGAATTTAAGTACTTTCATTTTTATGATGTTTAGTAATGCTCCGACATCCCTAAAACAAGCAGGGCATATCGAAACTTGATGGCAAAAATACTGATAAAAATATCAACGGCCAACGTTTTTGGCAATAAAATAAATCTTATTTGTACGGTTTAGTAATAGAATGTTGTTTTTATTGTGGGATAAATGTTACCTTTGCAACAATGATTCAAGAATACCAAATAAGGGTTTTACCCCAGACAGCATACAATATCGAGAATGTGAAACAGTTCATTGCGCAAGACAAAGGACTGGACGCACGAACTATTCAGCATATTCGTATATTGAAAAAGAGCATAGATGCTCGTCAGCGTACCATCTATGTGAATCTTAAAATACGTGTGTATATTAATGAAATGCCGCAAGACGACAGTTATATACATACAGAATATCCCGACGTGACAGGCAAACCGGCTGTAATAGTGGTTGGAGAAGGCCCTGCGGGATTATTTGCCTCGTTGAGATTAATAGAATTGGGATTCCGTCCTGTCGTCTTGGAGCGTGGTAAGGATGTACACGAACGCAAGAAAGACCTTTCTCAAATCACGCGCACTCATCAGGTGGATGGTGAGAGTAACTATTGTTTCGGCGAAGGCGGAGCAGGGGCTTACAGTGATGGAAAACTCTATACGCGCAGCAAGAAGCGTGGTTCTGTAGATAAAATATTGAATGTATTTTGCCAGCATGGAGCTAATACAAATATATTAGCCGATGCCCATCCGCATATTGGTACGGACAAGTTGCCTCGCGTGATAGAGAATATGCGAAATCAGATTCTCCAGAGTGGAGGCGAAGTGCATTTCGAAACCAAGATGGTAGGACTGCTGCAAGAAGGCGACAGTGTAGTCGGTGTAGAGGCTGTAGAGTTGCAGACGGGAGCTGAAAAAACGTTTCTAGGTCCGGTAATCCTGGCTACGGGACATAGTGCACGTGATATCTATAACTATCTGTACGATAGTGGTATAGAGATGGAAGCTAAAGGAATAGCTGTAGGTGTAAGATTGGAACATCCATCGCAATTGATAGACCAGATACAATATCATAATAAGCAAGGTCGGGGTAAATATCTTCCCGCCGCAGAATATTCTTTTGTAACTCAGGTTGCAGGTAGAGGGGTTTACTCTTTTTGCATGTGTCCGGGGGGATTTGTGATTCCAGCGGCTACTGGACCGGAACAAATCGTTGTGAACGGAATGAGTCCGAGTAACCGTGGAACGGCTTGGAGCAATAGCGGGATGGTGGTAGAGCTGCGTCCGGAAGACATCGTGCCGTCGGAAGAAGATACGACTGTGCCGGAAGTGTTGAAGGTAATGAACTTCCAGAAGCAGTTGGAGAAGTTGTGTTGGCAGCAAGGTAACATGCGGCAGACTGCTCCAGCACAGCGTATGACGGATTTCGTAAACAAGAAATTGAGCTATGATTTACCTAAGAGCAGCTATGCGCCTGGGCTAATCAGCAGTCCGCTGCATTTCTGGTTACCCAGTATGATCAGTTCTCGATTGCAAGAAGGATTCAAGACGTTTGGTAAATATGCGCATGGCTTCCTGACAAACGAGGCCGTGCTGATAGCTACTGAGACACGCACTTCAAGTCCGGTATGCGTCTTGAGAGATAGGGAAACCTTGCAGCATGTGCGTCTCCGCGGATTGTTCCCGTGTGGAGAGGGGGCTGGTTATGCAGGTGGAATTGTGTCGGCAGGTATAGACGGAGAGCGGTGTGCCGACATGTGTGCAGCCTATATGAGCGCTTTGTAATCATATAGGCATCATGATAAACAAAGTATATAAAAATTCTTGATTTACTGCAAAGGCTCGGCAGCGATACTGCTAAGCCTTTGCAGTGATGCTGAAGAGGCCGAACAGCAATACTGCCGAGCCTTTGCAGTAAATCAAGTGTGGTGTGGTCTAAGTGGAGTTAGGATTTCTGTATGGGCAGAAGCTGCCTATTCCTGCTCCTTAAACCTAGTCTGGAGGAATTCTTCCGCCTTTTCCAAGTCCTCTGGTGTATCTATCCCGATGGTCTCCGTGTGCGTAATACCTACCTTGATATGGTAGCCGTTTTGCAGCCAACGTAACTGTTCCAATGATTCTGCCTTCTCCAGGGAAGATTGGGGAAGCGACGTTATTTCGGCAAGAACATTGGAACGATAGGCGTAAAGGCCTATGTGTTTGAGGAAAGGATAGTGTTCCGGCCAGTCGCTTGGGGCTATGCCGCGGACAAAGGGAATGACACTTCGGCTGAAATAGAGCGCAAATCCTTGATTGTCGACAACGATTTTAGGGGAGTTCGGGTTCTCTACACCTGCCATGTCTTTAAAAGGTATGCCCAGTGTTGCTATCTGTGTGTCGGCATCATCAAAAGCCTGGCAAATGGTAGTGAGCTGAGACTGGCTGATAAAAGGTTCGTCGCCTTGTATGTTGACAATCACGTCAAAGGGCTGGTTGATTTTCCGATAGGCCTCTTCTATACGGTCGGTGCCACTCTTATGGTCGGTAGATGTCATGACGGCTTTGCCCCCAAAGGCTGCGACAGCATCGTAAATGCGTTGGTCGTCGGTAGCAACATATACGTCGTCCAGCACTTGGCTGGCTTGTTCGTAAACACGCTGGATGACTGTTTTTCCTCCTAACAGGACCAATGGCTTGCCGGGGAAGCGGCTGGAGCCATAGCGCGCGGGTATTAATCCTATGAATCTCATATCAAATATTGAATGGTTAATAACTACCTTTACAGTGCATAGAGTAACTGCGATTGGTATGCAAAAATAATAAAATTTACTAACTAATTTTGTTGTTAAACAATTATTTCTTAATTTTGGCGTATACTAAATTGTGAAAACATTGAAAAATAAGATATTAATATTTTTACTTTTGCTCACCCCTTTCTCTGGGTTCTCACAGAAGATTACGTTGGGTTCATGTACTACACATGATGGTGGTACTTATAAAGGGCAGATGGTTTCAGGTAAACCGCAAGGTAAAGGCAGTACCGTGTTTGGCAATGGCGATGTCTACGAAGGTGAGTACCTGAAAGGGAAAAGACAGGGTACGGGTATCTATACTTATGCTGATGGCAAGAAATATGATGGGCAGTGGTTTCAAGACCAGCGTCATGGTCGTGGGACATTCTATTTCCTGAACAATAATAAATATGTAGGACTGTGGTTTCGCGATAAGCAGCAGGGGCATGGTGTGATGTATTATTATAATGGTGATAAGTATGCAGGCGACTGGGTTGAGAACAAACGCCAGGGCAAGGGAAAGTATACTTATTCCAGTGGTGCCTATTACGATGGGCAGTGGGTAAATGACCAGAAAAGCGGTAAAGGCATCTTCGACTGGGGAGACGGTACTACTTATGACGGACAGTGGGTAGACAACCAGCGTTCGGGTAAGGGTGTGAACAAGTATGCAGACGGCGATGCCTACATAGGACAGTGGAAAGACGACATACAGAACGGTCGTGGTATCTATAAATTCCAAAACGGAGACATGTATGAAGGTGACTATGTGCAGGGCGAACGTACCGGTGAGGGAATCTTCAGATATGCCAATGGCGATAAATATACTGGCCATTTCTTTGAAGGTAATAAGGATGGGCAGGGAACTTTGGTCTGGGCGAATGGTGATGTCTACTCCGGACAGTGGAAAGACGACTTGCAGAGCGGTATGGGAAAACTGACCAAGAAGAATGGTGATGTCTTTGAGGGCTCGTTTAAGAATGGCGAACTGAACGGCGAGGTGATTATCCGTTATGCTAATGGCAATAAGTTCCGCGGTACATATAAGAAAGGTGTACCCCATGGTATAGCTCTGGAAGAAGACAAGGATGGCAATCGGTTCGAAGGAAGCTATGTTGATGGCCGACGCGATGGAAAGTTTGTTGAGAAAGACAGAAACGGTCAGATTGTCAAGAAGGGTAGGTATGAATTGGGTAGACGATTTGAAAACTAATACCAGATGATTATTGATAAACTTGAAAACCTAAAGATGTATGCGGCGTTAAATCCGCGTATAGCTTTGGTTTGTAAATATATAGCAACACACTCTTTGACTGATTTGCCTGTAGGCCGGCATTTCATAGACGGTGAGGGTGTCTATGTGAATATAGACTTGGTACAGGGGAAACATCGCGAAGAGGCCGTGTTGGAATATCACCATAGAATGATGGATATAGCAATTCCATTGACCGCGGAAGAGGAATATGGCTATGCACCTGTAGCCGAACTGCCGGATGCAGAGTTTGATACGCAGAGAGATTTTGCAAAAGTGGAAGAAGGTGTGTGTCAGACATATCTTACTTGTAAACTCGGCAATATGGTTATATGTCTCCCACAAGACGGGCATGCACCGGGAATCTGTAAATCTCCAGAACTAAAGAAGGCAATCTTCAAGGTTGCTATGTACTAACAAGAAATTAAAAGGAGCATAATATGGTAAAGAAGGCAAAGGAAAATGCTGCGAAGAAAAAGACTTCTGCAGCTTTGCACATGGGACTTGTCAAGAACGACTCATACTTGAAGCCTTATGAAGATGCTATAAGGGGACGGTATGAATACGCATTGTGGAAAATCAATCAACTGACCGAACAGGGTAAAAGGACTTTGAGCGACGTTGCCAACGGATACCAATATTATGGCTTGCACAGGACTTCGCGTGGTTGGGTGTTTCGTGAATGGGCACCTAATGCGAAAGAAATCTATCTGATAGGTGACTTCAACGATTGGCAACGTATCGAGCGTTATCGCGCAACCCGTATTTCAGACAATGGTGATTGGGAGCTTAAATTAAGCAGCAAAGCACTCAAGCATGGCGATTTGTTTAAGATGTATGTGGTCTGGGATGGGGGAGAAGGCGAGCGTATTCCGGCTTGGGCCACACGCGTTGTGCAAGATGAAAAGACGAAGATATTTTCTGCTCAGGTATGGAATCCGGAAACTCTATATACCTGGAAGAAGGCGAAATTTATCCCACATAAGGACCCGCTGTTCATCTATGAGTGCCATGTTGGCATGGGACAGGATGCAGAGAAGGTTGGTACTTATCGGGAATTTAAGGAGCAAGTGTTGCCACGTGTTATCAAAGATGGCTATAATTGTATACAAATTATGGCTATACAGGAACATCCATATTATGGAAGTTTTGGCTATCATGTGAGTTCTTTTTTTGCACCTTCATCACGATTTGGTACACCGGAGGAACTGAAAGAATTGATAGACGAGGCTCATTCGCATGGTATTGCCGTTATTATGGATTTGGTACATTCGCATGCAGTGAAGAATGAAGTGGAAGGATTGGGTAACTTGGCTGGCGACCCGAATCAGTATTTTTATCCTGGTGAACGTCACGAACATCCGGCATGGGATAGTCTCTGCTTTGATTACGGGAAGGATAATGTAGTTCATTTCTTATTGTCTAATTGTAAATATTGGCTCGATGAATTCCATTTTGATGGCTTCCGCTTTGATGGTGTAACCAGTATGTTGTATTATAGTCATGGATTGGGAGAGGCATTTACCAATTATGGTGACTATTTCAATGGCCTACAAGACGGTAATGCTATCTGTTATCTCACCCTAGCCAACAAGTTAATACATCAAGTCAACAAGCATGCTATTACCATAGCCGAGGAAGTAAGTGGCATGCCGGGACTCGCGGCACGTTTCGAAGATGGTGGTTATGGGTTTGACTACCGTATGGCTATGAATATTCCGGATTTCTGGATAAAGACCATTAAGGAACTGAAAGATGAAAACTGGAAACCCAGTTCTATTTTCTGGGAGGTGAAGAATCGCCGCAGCGACGAGAAGACTATATCTTATTGTGAAAGTCATGACCAGGCTCTGGTGGGTGACAAGACAATTATCTTCCGTCTGATAGATGCCGATATGTATTGGCATTTCAAGAAGGGAGACGAGAATGAAGCCGTCCGTCGGGGTATAGCTCTGCATAAAATGATACGCCTGGTGACTGCCGGAACGATGAATGGTGGCTATCTGAACTTTATGGGCAATGAATTTGGTCATCCCGAATGGATAGACTTCCCTCGTGAAGGCAACGGGTGGAGTCATAAATATGCTCGTAGACAATGGAATCTGGTAGACAATCAGGAATTGGATTATCACTATTTAGGCGACTTTGACAGGGATATGTTGAAAGTGCTTAAAACAGAGAAACGGTTCAATCTGAGTGAAGTTCTGGAGATTTGGCATCATGATGGCGACCAGATATTAGCCTTTATGCGTGGTGATTTATTGTTTGTGTTCAATTTCTCCCCTGTCAATTCGTTTACAGACTATGGTCTCTTGGTGCCAACGGGGAGCTATGATGTGGTGTTGGATTCTGATGCCAAGGTATATGGCGGTAATGGATTCAATGATGATTCTATCGTTCATCTGACCAATTATGATCCGGTATATGTCAACGAGCATAAGGAATGGTTGAAGTTATACTTGCCTGCACGTGTAGCACTTGTACTAAAGAAAAATTGATTTATGAAATCTTCCTATACCAATAGCACAGTCGTTGTCAGAATGATATGTGCTATTGTTTTTCTACTCTTTACATTCTTATATTTATATAGTTTCCAAGCTGATGTCTTGGCAGTAGCTCAACATGTCTTGTCAAAAGGTCAGACGCATTATAACCGCGAAGTAGGAGCTGTCTTGATTACAAGTATTTTGTGGTTGATACAGCTTGGAATCTACTTTTGGACGAAGTTGGATGGCAAGGTACATGCGCTGACTTATTTTCCCTCATTGTTGATATTGACCGTTATTACGGATATAAGTCCAAGTATAGACAGTGGACTTTCTTTGGGTGGATGGGTGTATGCACTTCCCATCTTAGTAGTTTTCTATGTCGGTATCGTGTGGCTGATATTGCAAATACAATTACCTGATGTAGTAAAGACACCGCATGGCTTGTTCTCAAAAGATATGTGGGTCAACTTATTGACGATGGCTTGCATGATATTCCTTGTCGGCTTGTTTGCAAACCATGACGATGTGTTCCATTATCGGGTACAAGCAGAACAGGCAATGTTGGAGGGCGACTATCAAAAGGCATTGAAAATAGGTCGGGGAGCGCATGCTACCGACTCTAGCCTTACGCTTATTCGCATGACGGCATTGACAGAGACGGGCCAGTTGGGAGAGAAACTGTTCGAGTATCCATTGGTTGGTGGCACTATGGCCATGCTGCCTGATGGAGTTACTACCAAATTTATGATGTATCCGGAAAAGCGATTATACCAGTCTCTTGGTGGATGGTTCAGGCAGTATATGTCTCCTTCCCGCTACTTCCAGTATATGAGTAGACATCATAAGGTGAATAAAAAACTGGAGGACTATAGGTTGTGCGCTTATCTGATAGATGGTAAGCTCGACCTGTTTGTCAAGACCTTGAAGCAGCGTCGTGATTCTCTGACAAACCTGCCTAAGCATTATAGAGAGGCCTTGGTGCTATACAATCATCAACATGCGAACCCGTTAATAGTGTATCATAATAATGTGTTGGATGCAGACTTTGAGGATTTCGAGTCTTTACAGAATAAAAGCAAGAATCCCTTAGAACGCTATAGCATGCTAAGGGATTCCTATGGAAATACTTATTGGTTCTGGTATTACTACCGGAATCGTATTCCTCAATCGTAGACTGGGGATTTATTCAATCCCCAAAGATTCTTTAACGTCTCTCAAAGCTCTCACCCAATCGGTGTCAAGGCTGAATTGTGTGATGTAGTTTGGATTTGAATAATAGGCCAATACCAACTCTTTATCCATGTCATTGAAACGACTGTTATTGATAGAAGCGACTTTGAAGATTTCTTTCACCTCGTCCTTATCAGTTTTCTTTTCTGCTTTGGTGAGTCTGTCGAGGAATAGATTCACGTATTCGTACATGGCATAAGCTTGGTAATCCAGCATACGCATGCTGCTATCAGGCATCAATTCTGCACTTTTGGCAGCCATGTAGTTTAGTTCGTCTACCTTGAAAGTTGCAATCTTTCGTGTTTCAATGTCTTTGGTCTGGTCGTTGGCAACTGCCTCGGACAAACGCTTGATTTCACTGTAA
Source organism: Prevotella mikamonis (assembly GCF_055381405.1). NCBI lineage: Bacteria > Pseudomonadati > Bacteroidota > Bacteroidia > Bacteroidales > Prevotellaceae > Prevotella > Prevotella mikamonis. The sequence goes on along the minus strand of NZ_AP035785.1, from coordinate 961,410 downwards.
ACGTTTTGTGCGTTCACCGAAGTGAATGCAAAGCCTATAAAGGCTAAGATAAATAATACTTTTTTCATATTTCTAAATGTTAGTTCTTTTGTAAATTTATATAGTTATCTATACATGCCGGTAATTCTTCTTTGTAATGTGTAACCATAATCATGGTCTTGTTGGGCCGTTGACAGAAGATTTCTATTACGTCTTTTACCAATCTTCTATTCCGTAAATCCAGCCCGTGCATAGGTTCATCGAGGATAAGCAGTTCAGGATCTTTGACAAATGCCCGTGCCAACAAAACCAATCTCTGCTCACCGCTAGAGAGTGTCAGGAAGCTTCTTTCTTCTAATCCTTCCAGTCCGAAAATACTCATCCATAATCGACAGGCATCATAATCTTGGGGATTAGGTTTACTGTAGAGACCTACTGAATCTTTCAATCCACTGGCGACAATGCGGATTGCCGGCATGTCGCGGTGATAAGCGCGGTGTAGTTCGGGCGATACATAGCCAATATGTCTCTTGATTTCCCATATTGTTTCGCCACTACCACGTGGTTGGTCAAAGAGGGTTATATCGCAAGCATAGCTTTGTGGATTATCGGCACATACCAGACTGAGCAGCGTAGACTTCCCCGAACCGTTCTGCCCACTCAAAGCCCAGCATTCACCATTCCTTACTGTCCAGTCCAAATCTTTGAGGATAGTACGCTCACCATATTGTATTCTTACCCGATTCATCTTGACAATCTCCTTGGCAAGGCAGACATTCTCTTTTGCAGGTAAGTTTAATATGAGACCTTTCTTGCTTTCGGGCAATACATAGCTGGGTATTGGAGGATGTTGTTCTATAAAGTCTGCGACGGATTGCTTTGGTTTTACAACCATGCTGTTGACCTCTACGACATGTGTAATGAAGTCGGGAATCTCGTCGGTTTTACTCAATACGAGGATGATTTGTAACCCTTCTTCTGCTGCAATGGTCTTCAAGAGCTTCTTGAGATTGTCCCTGGTTTCTGCATCCAACCCGATAAAAGGATTATCCAGAATCAGTACTCTGGGATTAGAGAATAATGTCCCGGCCAACTTGAACTTCCTAAGTTCTCCGCTAGATAGCAGAATGATATATTTATCTAGTAGTTCTTCTAGTCCTAATAACTTGTAGATATGCTGTTGCAAAGCTCTATGTCTGAGTGTATCTTCACCGGATAGCAAGAAAGCTTCTTCCAGTTTGCTGCCGACCGTAGGAGTCTCTTCGTCAATTTCTTGTTGATTCCATCTTTGTTGGAGGAAATATGTGCGGTCATTATCGCCCCCGTAGCAATCCCTGAACGTGATATACTTGATATTCTCACTAACGAGTTTCTTCTCGCTAGGCGCAAAATCGTATTCCGGTTCATGTACCAGTAGCGGATGTTTGCCCATGATAATGTCTACCAACATAGACTTGCCACCACCGTTAGGACCAACGATAGCGATATGTTCACCACTACACATCTCGAAATCAACGGGATGTGCAAAACGCCACTGGGGCATGCGAGTGACTCCATGATGGATAGAAATAATCCTATGACTCATATCCTTATCTAATCATTGTTGCTGACTCGCTGTTGATTCTTCTTCGCAAAGTCTTTCCAACTGTTATAGTGTGCAGCATCGGTTACAGGCGTTCCCAACTGTAGGAAATGGCAATAGGCTGCTCCCAAAGCATCTGTGGCATCCATAAACTTTGGCATATCTTGCTCTTGTATGTGTAGAATCTTCTGTAACATACCTGCCACCTGCTCCTTGCTTGCTTGTCCCTGACCGGTTATGGCCATCTTAATCTTCAGCGGAGCATATTCATGGATGGGGACGTCGCGCAGGATTGCAGCTGATATGGCCACCCCCTGAGCACGGCCAAGCTTCAGCATTGATTGTACATTCTTGCCGAAGAAAGGTGCTTCTATAGCCACCTCGTCGGGTAGGTACTCGTCTATGATACCTGTAACTCTCTTAAATATAGTACCTAAGCGCAAGTACATATCACCGATTTTCCGCAAGTCGATAACGCCCATTGCTATCAATGAGGCCTTATTGGCTTTCGTTTTCAGCACCCCGTATCCCATGATGTTTGTGCCGGGGTCAATACCTAATATTATTTTTTCAACTCTCTGTTTCAATCTTGTTGCTTTATCTGTCCAAATATGGATTCTCGGCCAGTTCCTCGCCAATGGTAGTTGGCTCTCCATGTCCAGGGTAAATGCGTGTATCGTCGGGTAATTGGCATACCATGCGGAGACTTTGTATTATCTGGAACATGGAGCCGCCTAAGTCTGTTCGTCCTATAGAACGCCGAAAAAGTGTGTCCCCTGAAAAAGCCAATCCCTCTTCTTGGCAGTAATAGAACACGCCTCCTGCTGTGTGGCCAGGTGTGGGAATGATGCTTAGCCGGTGATTGCCGAATGTGATTATATCTTCATCGTGCAGATATCTTCCAACAGGTGGGAACGTGTAGTCCAGTGTGATGCCTACGAAAGATTGCGCTTGTGCAGCTTGCTGGTGCATATTTCCCTCCTCGTTGGCGTGTACTTCAACTTTCAGTCCATACTCATTATAGATGGTGTTATTGCCAAAGTTATGGTCAATGTGGCCGTGCGTAGCCAGCAAATGGACCGGAGTCAGTTGCTCATCTTTGATATATTGCACGATGGCCTGCCGCTCTTCAGGATAATATGCACCGCAATCAATGATGACACATTCGTGTGTCTCATCGCTCACAATGTAGCAATTCTCCTGTATCATGTTGCATACAAATTTCTTGATGTTCAGCATATTAGATCGGAATATAGATGAGTTTTTTATCTTGTTTGAACCATTCTTCACTGAAATATGTATCGAGTGAGGTCACTTGTACTTGTTTCTTGAATGGAGATAGTTCCTCTGTGAGGTCGCCTCCTTTCAAGCATAGCAGTCCGTTGTGCAGTTTGTTGCAATACTCTTTCTTGATATTCTTACGGATAATGGGCATCAGTGACGATAGCTGCATGACTGCCCTGCTGACGATGAAGTCGTATTCCCCGTCCTCGTCTTCGCCTCTTCGATGCTCGGCTGTTACGTTTTTTAGTCCAATAGCCTGTGCAACTTCTTGAACCACACGAATCTTTTTGCTCGTTCCGTCAATGAGTTTGAAGTCACAATTTGGAAATAAAATGGCGAGCGGTATGCCCGGAAATCCCCCTCCTGTGCCGAAGTCCAGTATCTTCGTTCCGTCATTGAAGGTTATCTTCTGGGCAATGGCGAGACTGTGCAGCACATGGTGTTCATAGAGATTGTCAATGTCTTTTCTGGAAATGACATTGATTTTTGCATTCCAGTCAGTATAAAGAGGCTGCAACTGGCGGAATTGTGACTGCTGCTGTTCAGACAGATGGGGAAAATATTTAGTGATAATATCTATCATGTAATGCCTATTTGAGTATTTTTGTTAATTCATCGTTGTCTATTGCTACACGAATTTCTCCTTTGTCGTGTGGAGCTATTTCGTCTTGTCCGTACACAAATATAATCTTATCTTTCTTTAGAATGAAATTTTCAGATGGATATATGGGCGTATAGGCAAAAAACTTCATCCTTTTCAAACCATCTTTGTCACCGGCATTAAACTGCCTGATGAGTTTTTGCTCTATCATCTCGTTCAGCAGTGGTTTATATCCACTGACAAATAAATTGTCTAGATGGATAAGTTGACCAGTGTTTACGTCAAAGTTCAAGACAACGGGCATGCGTACTTCTGCATCCTTATCTACTCTATAATACACGTTGGCGGTATAGGTAATGGTGTTATCCTTGAAAGTTTCAACCTTTGTTCTTACATTGTATGTGACATTATAGCTGTCGGCGTCTTTGCGATTGTGCCGGTACATGTCTGAATACATATCCTTGTAATCGGTTATTATCCGAGAGACGATGGTGTCTATGCGCTGTCTGAAAGATAGTTTATAATAGTATGCACTGATGTCTCTATAGCCTAAAATCGCAGATTGTAGAAGACTGTCATTGATGATAGCTGCTTTTTGACCTTTTGCGTACAGGAGTCTGAGTGATATCGAAATACGGGGCGATTTTTCCTCTTTCGTCAAGGTGCATATTGAATCCACAGCTATACTGTCGAACTCAATATCCTTCAACTTGGAAATGGAATGACCTGAATTTCCGCATGAGACTACAAGCAATGCAACCAAGGTCGCCACCAGTAATTTCTTCATAATCGTGGGCAAAATTACACAAAAAGATTGTAACTTTGCGCCATATAATTAATAAATAAGGTGAAAATGGAAGAACTCAGAGTCGCGCTCTTCGACTTGGATGGAGTGGTTTTCGATACAGAACCGCAATATACGGAGTTTTGGAGATGCGAGTGCATGCGTTATCAACCTGATATTCCTAATTTGGAACAGAAAATAAAGGGGCAGACTCTTGTGGAAATATATGATAAGTATTTCGGACATGTGCGCTCTGAACAGCCCCAAATTACACAGCGCCTGAATAAATTCGAGACTCAGATGCACTTTGATTATCTGCCGGGAGTCGTTGAATTTGTTGCTGACTTGCGTGGACATGGTGTGAGGACTGCCGTTGTCACCAGTAGTAATCGGCCTAAGATGGAGAATGTATATCGTCAGCATGCCGATGTGGCCGATTTGTTTGACCATGTGTTTACGAGTGAGGACTTTACGAATGGCAAACCTGATCCGGAGTGTTATTTATTGGGTGCAGAATATTTTGGAGTCTCTCCGAAAGCGTGTGTCGGTCTGGAAGATAGCTTTAATGGGCTGCGTTCGGTACGTTCGGCAGGCATGTTTGTCGTCGGTTTGGCAACAACGAACCCTAGAGAGACCATTCTTCCGTATTCAGATATTGTATGGTCGGACTATACGAATAAAGGATATGAGGACTTGAATCATGCTTTTTTACAGGGAAAGCAATGAGGTCGATGTTTAGTGGAAATAGACTCGGATTATTGCAAACACTTAACAGCAGTGTTGCAAAGCCTATACAGTCTTGTTGCCAAGGCCTTGCAGCAAAGCTGCCGAGCCTATGCAGTAAAATGATAGATTTGTTACAGGAAAATCATGGTTGCCTGAATGGCAGCCGTTCATATTATAAATACAATTTGTGATGGGATATTTAACTACAGATAGGAAGAAAATTACAGTCAAGACATTTATAGAGAAAAAGAATGTTGGCGAGAAGATTGCCATGTTGACTGCTTATGATTATACGACGGCTGGCATTATAGATGCTGCCGGCATAGATGGAATCTTGGTAGGAGACTCTGCTTCTAACGTGATGTCAGGGAATGCCGACACGCTTCCGATTACCGTAGATGAGATGCTATATCATGCAAAGTCGGTAGCCAAGGCTGTGTCGCATGCTTTGGTGGTGTGCGATATGCCTATGGGTTCTTATCAGATTAGTAAGGAAGAAGCACTCAGAAATGCTATCAGAATCATGAAGGAGACGGGAGTTGATGCACTGAAATTGGAGGGTGGAATTGAGATTGCTGATACCGTAAGGGCTATTGTCAATGCGGGGATTCCAGTTATGGGGCATCTCGGACTGACTCCACAGAGCATCCACCAGTTTGGTGGATATGGACTAAGGGCAAAAGAGGAGGCTGAAGCAGAGAAGTTGCTGACCGATGCACATGCCCTGGAAGAAGCCGGATGTTTCGGTATTACATTGGAAAAAATACCTGCAATACTGGCGGCAAAGGTGACGGAGTCGGTACGATGTGCAACGATAGGTATCGGTGCGGGTAACGTAACTGATGGGCAAATCTTGGTTTATGCAGATGCTTTGGGGCTGACAGAGGGTTTCAAGCCGAAGTTTTTGAGACGATTTGCAGAGCTGAGAGAGCAAATGACGGCAGGCGTTGAGGGGTATATCAATGCTGTCAAAGCCATAGATTTCCCCAATATTGACGAAAGTTACTGAATTATTAGTTTAAGACTATACAATGGATACGCAAAACACTCCTATACATATAGGGTTATGGCATCGTAATTTTTGGATGTTGGCATTGGTGGGGCTGTTCCTTACGATGTCTGTGTATGTTCAGATGGTGTCGATACCTTATTGGGGGAATACCTATTTTGAATCTTCTAAAACTATAGGCCTGGCTTTTGGAATCTATGGTATTGGCCTGTTCGTTTTAGGAGCATTCTGCTCTTATCTGGTTCAGGCTAAATGTAGGCATTTGGTGTGTAAGGAGTCTATCTTGGTGGTAGCAGTCTTGTATGTATTGATGTGGTTGGCATTTAGGAATGCTGCATTGTTTCCCCAAGGCTGGTTTGTAAATGTTGTATTGGGTCTGCGCTTTTTGTTGGGGGCATTCTTTGGATTGGCTGAGATGGTGCTGGCAAGTACGCTTGTTATAGATTCTTGCGAGTCGTTCTATCGTACTGAGGCTAATCACTCGGCAGCTTGGCTTCGTCGTTTTTCCTTGTCTCTAGGCCCGGTGTTAGGTGTTTTAGTCGTTTCCAGATTCAGTGTGGTCGATACTTTCTTGGTTTCGGCAGTCTTGGCCATAGTGGCTTTTGTGCTTCTCTCGTTGGTACGGTTTCCCTTTAAAGCCCCTGAAGAAGACACGCATGTACTGAGTTGCGATCGCTTCTTTTTACCTCATGGGCTGATGCTGCACTTGAATTTCTTATTGACGACGACAGGGATAGGCCTTCTATTCTGCATGAAACAGCCGGAATCATTCTATGGGATGTTGATGGGAGGATTTCTTGTGGCCCTTCTTGCAGAAAAGTATGCTTTTGCAAATGCTGATTTGAAGAGTGAGAACATTACGGGCGCTCTCTGTATTGTGGCTTCGGTTTTAATCATGTATCTCCGACACGGGGTGATGCCTTTGTGGATTTCTGCTTTCTTATTGGGCTTAGGTGTTGGTTTAGTAAGTTCTCGTACTTTGCTGTTTCTCATTAAGTTAAGTCGGCATTGTGAACGCGGTACTTCACAGAGTACTTTCTTCTTGTTGTGGGAGGCTGGCCTGGCAATGGGCTTGTTTGTGGGCTTTTATCTCTTCGATGCAAATCAAGAAAAGGTGCTTTTGGTATCGTTAGGTCTGGTCATGTTTTCTTTGATGATATACAATTTCTTCACACATTCCTGGTATGTAAGAAATAAAAACAGATGATTTTCGTTATTGAATATAATGAGAATATTTTGTCTTACAATCCTGACAGTGGCAGTTGCATTCTTTTCTGCCTCATGTATGAGCGACGAATCATTTACAACTTCGTCGAATTATTTATTGGTGTATTCACACGATACGGTGTCCGTTGATACCGTATTTTCCAATGTTTCTTCGTCCACCCGTTCGTTTTGGGTTTATAATAAATCGGGCGAAGGCATCAAATTGGCCAATGTGAAGTTGGCGGGTGGAAATCAAAACGGTTTCCGAGTGAATGTCGATGGGGTATATCTGGGCCAAACGGCAGGTTATCAAGTTAATAATTTGGAGGTTCGTAATGGGGATAGTTTGCGGGTTTATGTGGAGTTCACAGCACCATCAACCGCTCAGCACGAACCACAACTGTGCCAGGATGATTTGGTTTTTAAGCTTGGAAGTGGGGTGGAGCAGAAGGTCCATCTGGCAGCTTGGGCTTGGGAGGCCTTGAAACTGAAGAATCTGGTGATTGATAAAGATACTTTGTTGTCAACGTCTACACCGCTGATTGTATATGGGAAGATAAGTGTAAACAAAGGTGCAACGCTTCGCATCTCTGGAGGTACGTCGCTATATTTTCACGATGGGGCTGGAATAGATGTGAAGGGTACGCTCCTGTGTGAGGGCAGAAAGGGTGCCGAAGTCTTGATGCGTGGTGATAGATTGGATCGGATGTTTGATTATCTGCCTTATGACCGCGTGAGTGGGCAGTGGGATGGACTTCACTTTTATTCGGAATCGGTCAACAACCGACTTCAATATGTAGAATTGCATGGCGCAAATACTGGTGTGCAATGCGATTCGAAATCGTCATTAATCATAGAACACTCTACCATACATAACAGTAAAGGCTATGGGGTTTCTGCCCAATTAGCACATTTGAAGTTGAGTGATAGTCAGTTGTCGAACAGTCTGAATGATTGTTTGTTGATAGACGGCGGACGGGTGAATGTGCAGGGATGTACGATAGCACAGTTCTATCCCTTTGATTCGGCGCGCGGATATGCCTTGAATCTTTCAAATTCAAGTGGTCCGCTAGAAGAATTTACATGTGACAATAGCTTGATAACGGGGTATGCCAAAGATGTTGTCAGTGGCTCTAATCATAAGACTACGGCTTTTAACTATCGGTTTTCATCGTGCCTTCTGCGTACCGTAGAGCCTTCTGCCGAGAATAGCAGTCGTTATGTAGATGTTCAATATGAAAATGTGGATGATACCATTGCTTTTGGCAAAAAGAACTTTATAAAGGTCGATGAACGTAATCTGGCCTATGATTTTCATTTGGCATCATCGTCATTGGCAAACAATAAGGGTGATAAGTCGAAGGCGTCATCGACCGACAGGACTGGAATGCTGAGGGAGGAACGGCCTGATATAGGAGCTTACGAGAGGAAACAATCAGACAAATAGAATTTAAACAGATATATAGTTAATATGGAAAATCGTAAAATAGAGATTTCTTATACATACTGTCAGAAGGAAGAGTTGGATGGTGTTTGTCAAAAATTGATTGATACGGCTATCGCGGCGACAGAAAATGCCTATGCGGATTATAGTCATTTTTACGTAGGAGCGGCTTTGTTGCTTGAGAATGGAGATGTTGTGATAGGGGCAAACCAAGAGAACGCTGCTTTTCCATCTGGATTGTGCGCTGAGCGTACTGCTATTTTTGCAGCCCAAGCTCAACAGCCGACGCAGGCTGTCAAGGCAATAGCCATTGCGGCGAGAAATGATAAAGGAATGTTGGAATCGCCGATAACTCCTTGTGGAGCATGCAGGCAGGTTATGCTTGAGATAGAAGAGCGCTATCACTCCAATATGAAAGTATATTTATATGGTACGAGTGGAGTTTACATCGTTGACTCGGTGAAAGATCTTTTGCCATTCGCTTTTGTCAGTTTATAATCTGCATACCGGTATCTGGGTTCTTAACTATTTTGCTAAAAACCTTACTTGGTTCTTGATTTACATCAACGCTGTGTGTGAATTTTGCTATTTTTCTAAAAATATTCGTTTAAAGTTTTGGCAGTTTGGATATAATGCTGTACTTTTGCATCCGCTTTCGCCTGATAACGGCGTAGCATTTAAGAAAGAGTTCTTTGAAAAGATTTACATAGACAGAGAAGTAGTACAAGAGCGACTCTTCCGTATTTTTGATACGGTGAGAGTCGGGTAAAAGAAACGAACCGTCAATATGATATTGAGACAGGTATTCTTTAGACCATGAATGCTAATCCTACGAGCGAAGGTATATAAGTTCCTTTTATGGGGAACACAGACAGATTTTACAATGTAGAGTTTGATCCTGGCTCAGGATGAACGCTAGCTACAGGCTTAACACATGCAAGTCGCGGGGCAGCATGGGGATTGCTTGCAATTCCTGATGGCGACCGGCGCACGGGTGAGTAACACGTATCCAACCTTCTCCTTACAACGGGATAACCCGGCGAAAGTCGGACTAATACCGTATGGTATCCGAAGCGGGCATCTAACTCGGATTAAAGGTTCAGCGGTAAGGAATGGGGATGCGTCTGATTAGGCAGTTGGCGGGGTAACGGCCCACCAAACCGACGATCAGTAGGGGTTCTGAGAGGAAGGTCCCCCACATTGGAACTGAGACACGGTCCAAACTCCTACGGGAGGCAGCAGTGAGGAATATTGGTCAATGGGCGGAAGCCTGAACCAGCCAAGTAGCGTGCAGGATGACGGCCCTATGGGTTGTAAACTGCTTTTATACGGGGATAAAGTGGGTCACGTGTGGCCTTTTGCAGGTACCGTATGAATAAGGACCGGCTAATTCCGTGCCAGCAGCCGCGGTAATACGGAAGGTCCGGGCGTTATCCGGATTTATTGGGTTTAAAGGGAGCGTAGGCCGCTTGTCAAGCGTGTTGTGAAATGTAGATGCTCAACATCTGAATTGCAGCGCGAACTGGCGAGCTTGAGTATGCACAACGTAGGCGGAATTCGTCGTGTAGCGGTGAAATGCTTAGATATGACGAAGAACTCCGATTGCGAAGGCAGCTTACGGGAGCATTACTGACGCTGAAGCTCGAAAGTGCGGGTATCGAACAGGATTAGATACCCTGGTAGTCCGCACGGTAAACGATGGATGCCCGTTGTATGGTCTTCGGACCATGTGACCAAGCGAAAGCATTAAGCATCCCACCTGGGGAGTACGCCGGCAACGGTGAAACTCAAAGGAATTGACGGGGGCCCGCACAAGCGGAGGAACATGTGGTTTAATTCGATGATACGCGAGGAACCTTACCCGGGCTTGAATTGCAGAGGAAAGATCCAGAGATGGTGATGCCCTTCGGGGCCTCTGTGAAGGTGCTGCATGGTTGTCGTCAGCTCGTGCCGTGAGGTGTCGGCTTAAGTGCCATAACGAGCGCAACCCCTTTTCCCAGTTGCCATCGGGTAATGCCGGGCACTCCGGGGATACTGCCGCCGCAAGGTGTGAGGAAGGTGGGGATGACGTCAAATCAGCACGGCCCTTACGTCCGGGGCTACACACGTGTTACAATGGCCGGTACAGAGCGTCGGTCGTATGCAAATACGATCCAATCCTTAAAACCGGTCTCAGTTCGGACTGGGGTCTGCAACCCGACCCCACGAAGCTGGATTCGCTAGTAATCGCGCATCAGCCATGGCGCGGTGAATACGTTCCCGGGCCTTGTACACACCGCCCGTCAAGCCATGAAAGCCGGGGGCGCCTGAAGTCCGCGACCGCGAGGACCGGCCTAGGGCGAAACCGGTGATTGGGGCTAAGTCGTAACAAGGTAGCCGTACCGGAAGGTGCGGCTGGAACACCTCCTTTCTGGAGCCGTGGGTTTTAGCATGGTATGTTGGATACCTGTATGGTTCGTTTTTTTTCTTGTACTTCTTGATCTGTTTAAAAATAAGAGAAAAGGGAAGCCGGGCGGTCCAGCCCAGAGGCCTGAACACCGCCGGACAGAGTCCTATAGCTCAGTTGGTCAGAGCGCCACACTGATAATGTGGAGGTCGGCAGTTCAAGTCTGCCTGGGACTACTCTGTAGTGTAAACCCTTGCGGGGGATTAGCTCAGCTGGCTAGAGCACCTGCTTTGCAAGCAGGGGGTCAACGGTTCGAATCCGTTATTCTCCACAACAGTGGGTATAGGTAGTAAGTGATGAATCCATGGGTCAACAACTCATGAACTTACAGACTTACGTACTTACAGAC
>NZ_AP035785.1:0-945000 GCF_055381405.1 Prevotella mikamonis | reverse complement strand
GAAAGTGTACTGATCTTCCTGCTTTTATCATTAAGCGCTTACCGGTTAGGCTCACTTTTGATAATAATTATTTCAATGACTCTTACCAAGGGATTCCTATTGGGGGCTATAATAAATTGTTTGATGGGCTTTTAGAAGGTTGCGATGTCCAACTTGGAATAGATTTCTTCAGTAATCGTGAATATTGGATGTCTGTTGCTGACAAAGTCTTATTTACAGGAAAGATAGATGAATTCTATGACTATAGATTTGGCAAACTCAACTATCGAACGGTAAGATTTGAGACAGAAGTACTAGATACTCCCAATTATCAGGGTAATGCAGTTATAAATTATACAGAAGAAAAAGTACCTTATACACGCATTATAGAGCATAAACATTTTGAAATGTTTGGTTCTGCAATTGATGCTTGTCCCAAGACGGTTATCAGTAGAGAATATAGCACAGAGTGGAAGGATGGTATGGAACCTTATTATCCAATCAATGATAATGCTAATCAATCTCTTTATCAGAAATATGCAGCTTTAGCTGCTAGGGAAGAGAATGTTGAGTTTGGTGGGAGATTGGCAGAGTATAAGTATTACGATATGGCTCCTATTATACATAAAGTAATGTTCTAGAAATGCAAAAAGAGTATATAAATAAAATTTACCAGGTAGTGTAAATTGAGCTATGGTAAGGCTCTGTCCCTTCTGAGGAATTTTCTTTGCAGTAAAGTTACATAATCTTATACCGAGTTCCAAATTTTATATGCAGCTATTGTAATTTGCCAGTGGTATGGTCCACAGATTCTTGCACTTCGATTTGGAAAGTACACTTCTCACGCCATTGGAATTCAACCAGTTAGGTTCGATCTTTGCTGCATCCTTGCTGACAGCACGGTAGACCAGCTTAAGGTCTCTTACAAGCTCTTTCTGATGCTACGGTTGAATTTATCAAAGTAATGAGATTGCATTCTCATTACAAATAGTTACTTTTGTAAAATAGAACTGATTATTTTCCTTGATAGTCATGAAATTGCAAGAAAGAATGTACCAAAATATGAGCATTAATGAATTATGGCTGAAACTCATTTTCCTCATCGTGACGATAGGTACGATTCTATTAGTAAACAAATAAGATATGGAAGTAGAAGTAATTATAAATAACAAAAGTGGTGTTGTAAGAGCTTACGAAGCTGGGATACAGGTAGGTCAACTAGATTTCATCTTTATTCAAGATGGTTTATCTATAGAGCATACAAGGACATTTCAAGGCTATGAAGGCAAAGGTATAGCCAATGCTTTGGTAAGTGCCGTCACCGATTATGCTGTAGAGAATGGGCTGAAGATAAAGCCTGTTTGTTTGTATGCTGAGACTTGGTACAAGCGCCATCCTCAGTTTGATAATATTTTAATGTAGTTTATAAAAAAAATCATATGCTTGATGATATCGCCGATTTCACAGCATGGCCAATCCTAACTGGAATCCTTATCGGCTATATAGCCAACCACATCATGAGTGGTGAAGGAAAAGGATGTTGCATGAATCTTATTATTGGTATCGCTGGCAGCTATGCTGGGACTCTCATAAGTCATCTGCTGAATATCGAATTATTTGGTAAAGGCTACCTCACCAATTTTGTTTTTTGTGTAGTGGGGGCAGTCGGTGTATTGTGGATTTGGAAGAAACTGTTTGATTAATATGAAAGTATCGCCAATACATATCGTTCTTTTCTATTCCATCATGATGAATATGGTAGCCTTCTGCGTCTATGGCATAGACAAGTGGAAAGCTAAACGTGCTAAGTGGCGTATTACTGAAGCTACACTTTTAGGATTGGCCTTAATAGGTGGTAGCATCGGTGCATGGCTGGGGATGAAAGTGTGGCATCATAAAACAATGCACAAGAAATTCAAATATGGTGTCCCGTTTATTTTGATAGTTCAGATAGTTTCCATATTATTCCTAAGATGGAAGTTGTAACTAAATATTGCAGCATTGTATGATAATGATTGATACGACCAATATGTGTTCGCACCTGCAAAAGAAATTATTTGTAGAGGATGGTATGTACCATCATCTTTGGGTGGCTATGCAGGATGATGAAGATTTGATGGCCGTGGTCCGTTCACGCCAACTGCATATCTATCGCAATGATAAAAAGATTTTGGTATTGGCAGGTAAGGCTGCTCCGAAAATAATCAGAGACGACAGACTCTGCAAATTGATTCGGATGATATAAGAAATGGCTGCCCTGTAGATGTGAGACGGATATACTCTATACTGCTTGTCCTATCTGTTGGAGGCTTGATTAGGCCAAGTGGGGACATTAATAGGGAAATAAGTATAAATAGTATAATGAACAAATACGATATAAAACCAACAACAGAGAAGCAGAGATTCATCATTCTGGATGCGCTTCGTGGCTTTGCTCTCTTCACTATTATATTAGCCAATTTCCCAGAATTTGGGTTATGGACTTTTTTGAGTAGCGAGACTCACCAGGCGATGCCAACGGCTGCTGTCGACAGCATTACGCGATATATGCAGTATTTCTTGATAGATGGCAAAGGATATACAATCTTCAGTTTGCTTTTCGGATGTGGTTTTTCTATCATTCTGGAGCATGCTTTCCAAAGAGGAGCCAGTGGTATCAGCCTCTTTTATCGCCGTATGACTATTCTGCTGCTGATAGCTCTGTGCCATCTGCTCTTTGTCTGGAGTGGCGATATTTTGTGTCTCTATGCTGTTTTGGGTATGATTCTCCCGTTGTTCCACAAACTATCCAATAAGGGGCTGCTATGGTCGGCAGGTGTATTGCTCTTCATCCCTGTAGCGCTGGATTTTGTCCAGCAACTGTTTGGATTGAGTTTCTCAGCCCCGTTGTGGGACGCATGGTGGGCTACGGCTGCCAGAGTGGGTATCAATGAAGGCAATTTTGCTACATGGCTGCGCGATGCCGATAGCTATAGTGCCATGTTCCAATTCCTGATGCAAGGGGCTGTCGAACGCATGTGGGAGTTTGTCGACGGCAACCGTGTTTTCAAAGTGTTCGGTCTCTTTGTGCTTGGCTATGCGATAGGTCGTAACAGACTTTATGCACGTCTAGAAGAGTTCCGCCCTCAGATGCTTTGTATATGCAAGTGGAGTAGCCTGATAGGAATATCTACTTCGTTGCTTTACGCTTGGCATGCTGTCAGTGGCCATCCTTGGGGGACGGCAATGCACTCAATGCTTTATTTCATTAGTGTTGTACCAATGGCTTTCTTTTATATTACTGCCATTTGTCTACTCTATCTAAATCGCCCGGAGCATATAACATTCTGTATCTTTGCCAAGCCGGGACGTATGGCACTCACCAACTACATCAGCCAGTCGGTCATTGGGGTGACGATTTATTATGGTATAGGTTTCTCATTAGGACTTACTCAGGGACTCTATCAGATAGAGCTCACTGCTATTGCAGTATTTGCATTACAGATACTTTTTAGCTGGTTGTGGATGGAAGGAATGAAGTATGGTCCATTGGAATGGGTATGGCGAATGATGACATACGGTCGCTGGCTGAATCCGAAGAAATGAATTTATAGACGAAATAATAAAAACGAAGTAAGATAAAAAAGAAAGTGTCAGTTTATTGAGAGAGTCTTTCTGTTAGGCTAAAGGGATATGGAAATTATTTAGATAGAGAATAGCTATATGATTAAGATGTTTGTAATGAAGACCTGTCCTTATTGCGAATATGTAGAGAAGCAGGTGGTAGACAATCCTCACTTTGAGGTGATAGATATTAGTAGACATGTCCACAACGATTTTCTTGTTTGAGTGCAGGGGCTTGACAGCTTTGCTGCAGAGCATCGGCAACATTGCTGTTGTGCCCTTGCAGTAAAGTTGACTAGGCTTTGCAGAAAGTCGAGTAGTGTGACATGCGGTATAAAGAGAATGTTGGAGGGCTGATACTTTTAAAAAGAATATTTAGATATGAGTAAGTTCAAGGATATAGATGTAGTTGAAGCAATAAAGGCAATGAAGCAACATATTATTGATGGCAGGATGAGCCTTTTGGTGGGTGCTGGTGCATCTTGTTGCGCATGTAAGCTTTATCAAGATTGGTTTGGCTTGATAAAAGACATGGTGGCTTTTCTCTATGCCGATGAACTGAAAGCAAAGGGTGTCAAAGTAACAAAAGACGAACGCTTCTATTGCCATTATACGATAGAAAAAGCTCGGAAGAACTCAAAGGTGGCAGTGGATGATGTGATATGGAATATTATTGAACGCGAAGGTGTACTCCAGATTCCAAGCTTGTTTAAACAGCGAACAGGATTGAGAGAGTCTGTAGAAGTTTATATAGAAGCGCATACACCGAAACTGAACATGGATGACAATACTGCAACTTTGTTCGACGAGTCGGTATTTCTTGGTCATAGCACAGATTTTCTAGCTTCCATGCTTAGTCTTGGTTGGAATGCAATCTTCACTACGAACTATGATAATCTGCTGGAATATGTGGCTATGATGAACGGAATGCGAAAGTTTAAGGAGAGCAACTGTGCTGCCGATTTATCGTTCCGTAATATGCGGGAGATGATAGTGAAACTTCATGGGAGCATAGATTTTAAGCACGAGTCGAACGGGTTTGACAGTGATAAGCACAGGAAATACATCATTACACAAGAGGACTATGACGATTATCCTGCCAAGCACGAGGCTTTTGTACAATTAATGAGAATCTCTCTGTTGAAGGATTGCCTGTGTCTTGTTGGTTTCTCTGGTAAAGATGCAAACTTTATTGCTTGGATAAATTGGGTTCGTGAAATTATTGAGATGAGTGCTCAACACAATACTCCTGATTATCCACAGGCTAAAAATATTAAAGTATTCTTTATCGATGCGAGAGGAGACAAGCAGGACGATGCTACACAGCTGTATTTTGAAAATCATCGTATATACAGGATTTCGCTGAAAGAAAAGAGAGTAGTGGAGCTGATAGGTGCAGAAATACCAGACGAGAATGATCCTGAATGTGGAAATAAATTATTCAAAGCCTTCTTTAATTATCTGAATGCAGGCGAAGCGAATAACCACTTTCTGCAAGAAGCCAATGTTGATGAGACTATAAAAGGTCAAGATAATGTGCAACAACGACATATCGCTGAAAGTGAGGAGGAGAAAGGGGAAGAAGATAAGGGGAAAGAGCAAAATATTCTTCAAGATACTTTTAGTCTTTGGGCAAAGGCATATAAATTTACAAGTAATCATGGTCTTGAAGTCGATATTGATGAAGGGGCAGCCCATAGGTTGATACGCTACAATTCATACCTTAGACTTGCACGAGGGACTCACTATCAATCTTCTTTCATAGATGTAATATCCAAAAAGCAAGAACTGAGTGAATTGGAAGCGGAAATGGCGTTGATGGCTTTGGAGCAGATGCAAGGAGACTATGAAAACGAAGCACTTCGTATTATAGATAAAATAGAAAATGTTCTGCAAGGGGATACATATCAGGAACGCGTCAAGAGGTTAAAGAATCGCCACTTTACACTAGTAAATCCACTAACATTGTCTGAAGGAAAGTCTGACATGGCAGTGTATGAGTGTTGTGTAAGGCTTGCTTTTACATTTGAATTCAGTAAACTGAATGATATGTTGAATGATTGGCACCCGGCAGAAGATTTCATCATAAAGAAACTTGTTCTTCTCAGTTTGGTCAATATTGATGTAGTTAATGGAATTCTTTCACAATCTCTCTTAGATAAGATACATCCGTCTATCGAGCGATTCAGGGCGACTCAACTAGCTAATATGTTGTTTGGAAGAGTACCTGGAGTATATTCGGTAGAGGAGTTTACGGACTTATCACAGTACAGTATATTTTCACTCAGGGATTGGTATTTTGACCATCTTATTCAACCAAAAGAGAGAATACGTGCCTATGGAATAATTGAAATGGATCCAGATAAAGAGATTCGGATAGAAGATGCAGTGAGGTGTCTGAATTTTATGTTGGAAACCCCGTTGATGCCACAAATAAGGACATGGAGTATTATTTCAAGTGTACAGTGGTATAAGGTTGCTCATGTCCTGTTCGAGAAATATCCTTATCCGGTGCTCTTTTATAGTTCGACAATAAACGATTCGGATACACTCAAGCGGATAGGACAAGATTTTGCCTACAGTGATGTGCTGCATAATGAATTGCCGAAGTTTGCAGTAAGGATGTTCAAACTGATAACAAATGAAGAACAACCGAAGTCGGATTGGACTGTCTGCAATATCTGTCTTCTTCTTTGTGAGATAATCAAAGCGATACCACCTTCATATTGGGATGCATTCATTCTGAGATTGTGGAAAGAATATTTTCTGCCTCAATTCGATGAAACGCATAAGTCTGGTGCAATCTATAAACTTATATGTGCAGGTTTGTCATGCACAAAGAATGAAGAGTTGGCGATTGTGGTTATCAATGACTGCCTGGAAGTGGTCAGAGAGAATGGCAAGTACCATATAGTGCAAGACTTGTTTTATTATTTGAGGACTAGATGTAGTAGGAAAGTTTCTATTGCAATAAAGCCAGCCTTGAAAGTGTTTATTAGCAAGATAGACAATGGCAATGATTTTATCTTGCTTGGTAATCTTCATCATGTAATCGGCAAGTCACAATATAAAGCCGTTGCTAAGAAAATTCCAGTATTAATTTCGTCTTTGGGTATAAAAACCTCTACTATAAACGGATTGGTTTATTATGCCAAGTCTGACAAGAAAGTTTTGCGAATTGTGAAAAAGGCTTTGCTGGATTCTGATTTGCTATGGGGAAATGGAATAAAAGGGACAGGAACATTTACATCTCCCGACTATGTTGCAATCGTGGACCTTGATGACGTATTGGAATGGACTGTTGATGAAGTACATGCTGTGTATGACAAATTAGTGGCAAGTGCAATGCCGTTATTGAAACGTATCAATGGTACTGAATTAGATCAGATAATGCATTATGAGAATTTGATATATGAAATGATGCTGTTCATAGATTTACATCGGCAGGAACTCTCGGATAAAGAAGGACTCGATACGTTATATAATGCACTTGAGGAAAAGTATAAATTGCTGACAGACTATGTGGATTTGGATAAATCGATATATTCTGATATTGATAGCGAGATGGAAGCTTGCCTAGATGCTCTTATTGTAAAAGTCAAGAAAGAAGGTATTTATTGTCATATTGCATATATTAATGTTTTGGTAACACGACTTCTTTGCCGAAATAGGAATTCTTACAGGAAAGTTTTGGACCATATGCAGTATTATGTGCGTTATCATCTGAATACCCCGGAAGACCTATGTCTGATACCGCAGCTTCAAACTTTAATCGACAAGCTTACGTTAGATGAGTTCAGAAATCTTGAACGGAATGTGATTTTATGTGCAGAAATCTCAATTCTTATGGTAGAGAAACTCCAGAAGCTTGGAATGAAGAGTCAAGGTATTGATTACTGGATGAAATTGAAAAATGACAGATACTTTAATTGGTCTATATGTGAGAATTAGTAAGGTAAGGAGAAAAACATAACATACGTATATTATACGTAATCTCTGACAGCTGACAAGCCTGAATATTATATACTGATAATCATATATTTGGCATTATTTCCCGATGCAGAAGTGGGAGAAGATATTGATGAGGACTTCGGTAGATGTTATTTGACCGCCGGTAATGTCAGCGAGTTGGTCAAGGCATATCCGTAAGTCTTCACTTAGTAAGTCACCACTCATATTCTCTTCTAGGTTGTTGATGACACGGCTAATACTTTTATGGGCATGGATTAATGCTTCATAGTGGCGGGCATTGGTTACAATGACGTCATTTTCCGTAATTTCAGGGATTCCAGCAACTTGATAGAGTTCTTCTTCTAGTTGTTCTATGTTGTATCCTTGTTTAGCACTGATATGTATAGCTTCTTTTATATCTATATTAGGGGTGAGATCGTACTTATTATGTACTAATATCAGCTTTTTTCCTTCTGTTTGAGTATGTATGCTTTGCAATTCTTCTTCACTAGGCTGTTGGTCGAATAGCCAGATGATGATAGATGATTCTTCCAGCTTCTGATAGGTTCGCTCAATACCTAGTTGTTCTACGGTATCTTGGGTTTGTCGAATTCCGGCAGTATCTATAAAGCGGAAAGTAATACCATGTATGTCTACAGTATCTTCGATAACATCACGTGTTGTACCATGAATATCACTTACAATGGCTTTGTCTTCATGTAGGAGCTGATTGAGTAGTGTACTCTTCCCGACATTTGTTTTCCCAATAATGGCAACTGGAATACCTTTTTTAATGGCAAGTCCTGCTTCAAATGACCGTGCTAATGTACTGATATGACTATCAATGTCTTTTGCCAGTTGTAACAACTCTTCGCGATTAGCGAAGTCCACGTCTTGATCACTAAAATCCAATTCCAACTCTATTAATGAAGTTATCTTCAAGAGTTGGTCTCGTAACATTTGAAGTTTGCTACTGAAGTTTCCCTTTAATTGACTGATTGCCAGTTTATGGCTGGCTGCGTTACTGGCAGAAACTAAGTCGGCTACTGCTTCAGCCTGACTTAAATCCATTTTTCCGTTGAGAAATGCACGTTGGGTATATTCCCCTGGTTGGGCTGGTCGGCAGCCATGAGAAGAGAGCATATGCAATACTGTGCGTAGGATATATCTGCTGCCGTGGCATGAGATTTCTACGCAGTCTTCTCCTGTATATGAATGTGGAGCGCGAAAGAGGCTGACCAACACATCGTCGATGGTTTTCCCTTCCGCATCGACTATTTCTCCATAATGAATGGTATTGGCCCTGGCCTCCGATAACCGTCTGCCCGTATGGCTGCGGAAAATCTGTTCTGTACTGGCAATAGCATTCTGCCCGGAAAGTCTGATGACTCCGATGGCTCCACCGGTAGAAGTTGCGAGTGCACAGATGGTAGAGTGGTCTGATAATGGATTCAATGTATTCTGCTCCATCAATTAAATTCGTTCTAAGACAAGCTTGATAAGGCCATTAATACTATTCTTGTAGTTTGTATTACTTTCTTTGGCCAGTCTGTTCGCAATTACCATACAGCAAGTCATAGCCTTATGTCCCATTAGCTTGGAGAGTCCTGCCAGTGCACTACTTTCCATTTCGAAGTTGGTAATCTTGTAGTTGTTGTATTCGAAAGATTCTACCTTTGCATTCTGGGTCGGGTCGGCAAGCGGTATGCGTAGTTCGCGTCCTTGCGGACCGAAAAAGCCTCCACATGCAATCGTTACACCACGTACCATTTCTGTACCAGCTATGCGCTCTACCAGTTCCATATTGTTATCAATGACATAGGGAGCGCATAGTAGGGGATTCCAGTCCATGTGTTTTTTGAAAGCCTCTTCGAAATCCAAGTCACATGCTTCGTTGCGTCCTGCATAGAAGTTTAGCAATCCATCGAAACCGATACTCTTGACACTGGCTATGTATGTACCTACAGGTGTGTTAGGTTGTAATCCACCGCATGTACCAATCCTGACCAGAGTCAATTGGCGTTTGTTGTCTTTCTCTCTCCTGCTCTTAAAATCTATGTTGGCTAAAGCGTCTAATTCATTGACTACAATATCTATATTGTCACATCCGATGCCGGTACTGAGAACTGTAATTCTCTTGTTGTTATAAGTTCCGGTAATAGAGTGGAATTCGCGATTGGATATTTCGCATTCTTTTGTTTGGAAGAATGAAGCTACTAATTGCACGCGTCCAGGGTCACCGACGAGAATAACCTTGTCTGCCAGTTGTTTTGGTTTAAGGTGAAGGTGGAATATACTGCCATCAGAGTTGATAATAAGTTCAGACTCTGCAAAATATTTCTGTGTATCCATAATGATTCTATTTGTTGATTAAAATATTTTCTGTATTCCTTATTTTCTTTTCCAATGCGTGGATTTCTTGATGAGACAGAATACATTTGTTTTCTAAATCGTATAGACTGTTATCTTTTATGCCACTGTCTACTCGATTCTCAAGCAGCAGAATATTAGCTTGATAGTCTTTTTTCAGCTGTAGCAGTTGGCGAAACAGTTTCTTATTCTCCTGTGATCTGAAATCGCTGATAGAGTGATAGGTCATGTTGTCATTAATGACAAAAGCGATATCGTTTGTGTCTGTTTGCAGATTTTTCAATTTGTTTTTTAATCCTTCAATCCGTGCCAGGGCACGTGTTCTATCTCCTAAAGTCCATGTTTTCTCAATACTATTAAGTTGGGCATAAGACATTTTTTCATCTTTACTGAGCTGTTCCGTATCTATATTGATACGGGAAGATGTTGGAACAAAGGTGTAAATACATACTTTTCCTTCAGGCTGATAACGGTCTGTGACCAACCATCCCAACGAGTCAATGTCATCTATGGCTATCAGATAATCGTTGAATTCAGAATTGTATGGCAGACCATAGTTTTCCGGTTGATAGAAATGACCGTCATTGTTATTATACCTAGTCATAAACACATCATATCCTCCAATGCTGTTGCTCCCTTTGGCAGCAAAGAATAGCGTAAGGCCATCGGTACACATGAAAGGGTAATTGATGGATTGGTAGCTTGATGGAATCTCATCTAGCACATGCTCATTCTCCCAGATGTTGCCTAACTTGTCTTTTGTATAAAGATGGCTGTTGGTAGAATCTCCTTTGGCATAGTAGCAGTGGTTGCCAAATTCGTTGATATGGATAGTCTTTGTCGGTTCATCAGAAGTAGCGAAAAAGCTATTATATGGTAATAGTTTTCCCGACTCTGTGTTCAACGGGATATGTTGAATGAAATCTTTGAAATCAACGACAATGCTATCAACAAACATTACCTTGGCAATCGGCATGGTCTCCAGAGGCGATTGGGAATGGGTAACCTCTTTTTGCGGTGTTTGCCGGATGCGTTTTCTCTTCTTCTGGGCATACATAGGTTGTGTGCCCAGAAGGATGAGAAGTAGCAGAGATACTAATTTCGTCGTATGGTTCTTATAAGAAATCATCTGATAAATAGATTTTAGTTGGCTGCGAGTTGGGTGCTCATGCCAGCAGCAGCTTTTCTTCCGTCGCCCATTGCAAGGATAACAGTAGCTCCTCCGCGTACAATATCTCCTCCCGCATATAGTTCAGGTCTGCTAGACTGCATATCTTCGTTGACCACAATGGTGTTTTTCCTGCCTAATTCCAGTCCGGGAATACTTTGTGGGACAAGCGGATTAGGACTGACTCCGACAGCTACAATTACTTGATCCACTTCTATGGTTCTGGTTTCTCCAGGAATTGGCTCCGGACGACAACGTCCGCTGCTATCTGGTTCCCCTAATCTCATCACTTGTAGTACGGCTGCTTTTACAGCCCCCTTTTCATCAGCTAGATATTCTATAGGATTGTGGAGTGTCAAGAAGTTGATACCTTCTTCTTTAGCATGTTTTACCTCTTCCAGTCGAGCTGGCATTTCTGCTTCAGAGCGTCTGTATACCAAGGTGACTTCAGCACCTAGTCGTTTGGCTGTGCGACATGAGTCCATAGCGGTATTTCCACCTCCGACAACCAATACATGCTTACCGAGATTGATGGGTGTGTCGGTAGTGGGATTGGCGGCATCCATCAAATTGACGCGGGTCAAGTATTCGTTACTCGACATGATGTTGATTGCGTTTTCTCCTGGAATATCCATGAAGTTGGGCAATCCTGCACCCGACGCCACATAGATACCTTTGAATCCCTGTTGTTCCAGTTGTTCGATAGAGATGGTTTTGCCTATAATGCAGTCTGTCTGAAAGTGTACACCCATCTTTCTCAAGTTTTCTATCTCAACATCTACAATGTGATTAGGTAGTCGGAATTCCGGAATACCATATTTCAATACGCCACCGATTTCGTGCAATGCTTCAAATACGTAGACGTCGAATCCACGTTTCACCATGTCGCCCGCGAAGCTTAATCCCGATGGACCGGAACCGATAACTGCCACTTTAATACCGTTAGATGGTGCTAGTTCCGGTATGGACATCTGCCCACTTTGACGCTCGTAGTCGGCTGCAAACCGTTCCAGGTAACCGATGGCAACGGCTGGTTCGTTCATCTTGAGATGAATGCACTTGCTTTCACATTGTTTCTCCTGCGGACAAACACGACCACATACAGCTGGTAGGGCAGAAGTATCTTTGAGTACTTTGGCTGCGGCAAGGAATTGTCCGCGTTCGATGTTTTTGATAAATGATGGAATATTAATCTTCACTGGGCATCCTTCCACGCAAGTGGGTTTTGCACAGTCCAGACAACGCTTAGCTTCTGTCAATGCCATTTCTTTCGTCAAGCCGATGTTTACTTCCTCTAATCTAGTTGTAGCCCGATATGTCGGGTCTAATTCCGGCATCTTGACACGCTCAATTAGCGTGCGTTCTTTAGCTTTGAGAGATGCTCTTAATTCTTTTCTCCATTCGGCGTTTCTGTCTGTCAATACTTCTATCGAATCATCCGTAGGTGCCTGATCCATCGTTATATCCGTGGTTTCAGTTATAGAATCTGTAGAGTCTCCTAACAAATGTTCCTGATAGTGTTCCATCTCTTCTTTCTCTGAATCCTTGAATGTTCCCATGCGTTTGAACATCTCATCCCAATCCACCAGTGCACCGTCGAATTCCGGACCGTCAATACATACGAATTTAGTCTTCCCGCCAATCGTCAGTCTACATGCTCCACACATTCCCGTACCGTCTACCATAATCGTATTAAGCGATACATCAGTAGGAATATTATATTTCTGAGTGAGCAAGCAGCAGAATTTCATCATGATAGGAGGACCGATGGCAAAGACCTTGTCGACATGCTCCTGATTCAAGAGCCTTTCTATACCGACAGTGACAACACCTTGTTCGCCATAACTTCCGTCATCGGTCATGATGATGGTTTCGTCGGAAGATGCTCTTACTTCGTCCTCCATGATAATCAAGTCTTTGCTTCTACCAGCTAAAACAGATAATACACGATTACCGGCAGCTTTCAAAGCCCTGATGATAGGCAGCATGGGGGCTACGCCGACACCACCGCCTGCACACACTACAGTTCCAAAATTTTCGATGTGAGTAGGATTTCCCAATGGGCCAACGATGTCGGCCACATAATCGCCAACTTCCAGATTGCATAATTTGGTAGACGATAAGCCTACTTTCTGAACGACTAGTGCAATAGTTCCCTTAGTTGTGTCTGCATCTGCAATGGTCAGGGGCATTCGTTCGCTCTTGTTATCTACACGTACGATAATAAAATTGCCGGCCTTTCTGCTCTTAGCAATGAGAGGTGCCTCAATATCAAATCGAAATACTTTTTCGGAGTATTGTTCTTTCCGAATAATCTTGTTCATGTGAATAATGGTGTTTAATAGAAAGTAAGGTTGGTCGCTGCGGAACAGCAACTGCTTATAATTCGAACTGGTAGCCTATTGTAAATACGTAGGCAAAGTTTGCTCCTCCAAGATGTGAATTGTGCATATTGTAATTGCCTGTCCACGGACTGCTTGAACCGACGTCCGTGATACCGATGTTCCAGCGTACATCCAGTACAATATTGTATAGCTCGTATGAAATAGCAACGGGTATTGACAAGTCGTATGGTTTCAGGTCTCCTTCCATTTCTTTCATCATGAGAGTATTGTTACCGATACTTTCTTGCCTGTTTCTGATGCTTATTCCTGCTTGTAGGCCTGTTCTAAATGCCAGGCCTTTTACAGGATAGAAATTTGCAGTGACAGGAAATGTGAGATAATCGTGTTTCCAGATGAAACTCTTGTCATCACTATCGTGATACTCGCCACCTAATGGAGCATATGCAGCTCCTGCACTAACAGAAAACCACTTGGCTATTCTCTTCTCTAAGTCAACGCCAACGGCCATCCCTTTTCTGAAATCGAGATCGCCGTTGAACATAGCTGCATAGCTAAGTCCTACATACGGCTTGATGGTTGTAACACCAATAGCATGTTGGGCAAAAGTCCCTACAGAGGTGAGAAGCAGGCAAATAGCCAAGATGATTTTATGTCTCATAGGAGTAACAAGCTTTAAAAGTTGTTGTCATCAAGAATCTCAAATCCGCAATAGGGTACAAGAACCTTCGGAATTCTTACTCCTTCGGGAGTCTGATTGTTTTCTAAGATAGATGCGACAATTCGTGGCAGGGCTAGGGCCGAACCGTTCAGTGTGTGGCAAATCTCAGTCTTCTTGTCAACTGCGCGACGGTAGCGACACTTCAAGCGGTTTGCCTGATAGCTCTCAAAGTTTGATACGGAAGAAACTTCCAACCAGCGTTGCTGTGCTGCACTCCATACTTCGAAGTCGTAGCATATTGCCGATGTAAAGCTCATGTCTCCACCGCATAGACGTAGAATGTGGTAGGGGAGTTCCAATTTCTGTAACAGGCCTTCAACATGGGCCAGCATCTCGTTCAGAGATTCGTATGAATGTTCTGGAGTGTCGATGCGCACAATTTCAACTTTGTCAAATTGGTGTAGGCGATTCAGCCCGCGTACATCTTTGCCATAAGATCCTGCCTCTCTACGGAAGCAAGCTGAGTAGGCACATCGCTTGATAGGTAGGCTGCTTTCGTCTAAGATGACATCTCTGAAGATGTTGGTAACCGGAACTTCTGCCGTAGGAATCAAGTATAGGTTGTCCAGATTGGCATGATACATCTGGCCTTCCTTGTCCGGCAACTGACCTGTACCATAGCCTGATGCTTCGTTGACGACATAAGGAGGTTGGATTTCCAGATAGCCACTCTTGCGAGCTTCGTCCAGGAAGAATGCTTCTAAGGCTCTTTGCAGGCGGGCCATCTTGCCAATATAGATAGGAAATCCAGCACCGGTAATCTTTACACCAAGGTCGAAATCTACAAGATTGTATTTCTTGCAAATATCCCAATGACACAAAGCCTCTGTACCAAGTTCCGGCTTGATACCGCCTTCCTTTACGACGACATTGTCAGACGCGTCTCTGCCTTCCGGCACATCCTTGTTTGCAATATTAGGAATAGAGAGCAACAGGTTTGTCATTTCTTGTTGTGCTGCATCCATCTCTTCCTGTAGATGCTTGTCGGCTTCTTTGAATTCGGCAACTTGTGCCTTTACCGAATTAGCTTCTTCTGTTTTTCCTTCTTTCATTAAATTGCCAATTTGCTTAGACAGCAGATTGGCTTGCTGTTTGTTGGAGTCTAATTTTTGTTGTGTTTCGCGACGGCGCTTGTCAACGGCCAATACATCTTCAATGGCCTGGCGTGCGCCTTCGAAGTGTTTCTTCTCCAAGCCTTCAATTACACGTTCAGTCTCTTCACTGATGAGTTTAAGTGTAAGCATATGCTTTTATTAGTTTTGATTATACGATATTGTTGGCAAATATACTAAAAATATTTCTTTCGGAGTAATGAATGAGTGCAAAAAAGCAGAATGCCAATTCCTTTACAGGAGTTGGCATTCTATTGTTTGTTTGGAATAATTTTTGTTGTTGTATTAAGCTTCAGCTTTCTTTGTTACTTCAGCATAAGCTTCGGGTGACAGCACTGAAACGGTACTCTTGTTCTTACGTCCCTTGCGGAAGTAAACAACTCCGTCTGTCAAAGCGTATAATGTGTCGTCTTTACCGATTGCCACATTTTCGCCAGGATTATGCTTTGTACCACGCTGGCGAACGATAATATTGCCGGCGATGATTTTCTGACCACCCCAAATCTTTACACCTAATCGCTGAGAAGCTGATTCGCGTCCGTTCTTAGAACTACCTACACCTTTTTTATGTGCCATTGTTTGTTCCTCCTGAGTTAAGCGTTAATTGATTTGATTTCTACTTCTGTGAATTGTGCACGATGACCGTTGCGCTTGCGAGCATCCTTACGACGCTTCATCTTGAAAACAATCACCTTGTCTCCCTTTACGAGAGGATTCACAACTTCAACTACTACTTTCGCACCACTAACTGTAGGTGCACCGACAGTCACTGCTCCGTCGTTGTCTACGAGCAGAACTTTGTCGAATTCAACAGTCTTACCAGCTTCAGCATCCTTGATGTGATGAACGAAGAGCTTCTTGCCCTGTTCTGCCTTGAACTGCTGACCGTTAATTTCTACGATTGCGTACATTATTTATATATTAAACGGTTTCTCCGTAAGGCGTCCGGCGCTATATGCCGACACTTGATTAAGCCTCCACGGACTAAATTGGCCACAAAGTTACTAAATTCCTATGAGAGGGAAATGTAAAAACAAACAGTTTGTTACTATTTATAATATATTAACACTATAAAGAACCCTTGGTCGATGGTAGTTCGTAGTGGTATATATCTCTTTTGATAGCCATTTTCAGTGCTCTTGCCAGTGCTTTGAATATCCCTTCTATCTTATGATGCTCGTTAGTTCCTTCTGCTTTGATGTTCAGATTCATCTTGGCAGCATCGCTCAGGCTTTTGAAGAAGTGCAGAAACATCTCGGTAGGCATTTCTCCAACTTTCTCTCTGTGGAATTCGGCATCCCATACTAACCATGGACGACCGCCGAAATCGAGTGTTACTTGGCAAAGACAATCATCCATTGGCAGGCAATATCCATAGCGCTCAATGCCTCGTTTGTCGCCAAGTGCTTGTAAGATACATTCTCCCAGGCATATAGCCGTATCTTCTATGGTGTGATGTTCGTCTACGTGTAAGTCTCCGTCGGTATGCACGGTGAGGTCTATCATGCCATGTTTTCCTATTTGTTCGAGCATGTGATCGAAGAATCCTAGACCGGTAGAAATGTCGCATTTGCCAGTTCCGTCCAGGTTGGTCTTCGCGTATATGTCAGTCTCCTTGGTGGTTCGTCTCACTTCTGCGATACGCTCACTTGCAAATAGTATTTCGGTAATTTTCTCCCATGTTATTCCGTCTCGATTCAGAATGAGTGCCTTGCAGCCGAGGTTTTCGGCCAGTTGTCGGTCGGTTTCCCTGTCGCCGATGACATAGCTGTTGACTAAGTCGTACTTCTCCGTATCCATGTATTCTTGCAGCATGCCCGTCCCTGGTTTGCGCATGGGCGAGTTGTCTTCCGGGAAATGACGGTCTATCTTGATGTCGTCGAAAGTTATTCCTTCGCCTTCAAGAGTTTGCAAGACGAAGTTGTGGGTAGGCCAGAAGGTGTTTTCGGGATAGGAATCTGTGCCTAAGCCGTCTTGATTGCTTACCATGACAAAGCGAAAGTCTAACTGTTGGCGTATAAATCCCAGATTCTTGAAGACGCCTTTGCAGAATTTGAGCTTCTCGAAGCTGTCAATTTGCTCGTCGGCAGGTTCTTCTATTAATGTGCCGTCTCTGTCTATAAAGAGTATTCTTTGTTTCTTATTCATATACTGGTTGCATGTTGTCTGTGGTGGTGTTAGCTGCTGTCTTCTCTTCTTCACGTCGTTTGATGGTCCCCATGACGTAGTAGTTGACCATACATCCCCATAAGAAGATATAGTTCATAATGGTGAACGAGATAACGGACGTACCGATGAGCAGCCATCGGAAGTAAGCTGGTGCTCCATCGGGGTCGCCATCCAGTATTCCTAACTGATTGGAAACTTGCGCTCCGACAATAATCTGTAGTGGGAGTAGGCATAAAAAGCCGATACATGCAGCCACTATCAATGTCATGAGATTGGTCGTAAAGAGGAATCCCCAATGTTTCCAACCAGTCTTGTAGGCCGAACCGAGAATGTTTTTCCATGAAGCATGTTCTTCTACCAGATATTCTGTGCCGGAGTAAACACAAGGTAAACAAATTGCTGTGACAATGATACCCAGTAGGATGGTGGCCAGATAGCTACCTGTCATGGCTGTCTGAGCTGCCATTAGCTGGTGCTGTACGAGGTAACTGACAAGTGCAGGAATGCCGTATGAAACAATATACCCCGTCAGGATACTTACGACGAAGTAGTCTTGTACGATGATGGCGCTGCGTTTCCATGTAGTTTTGAACGTCTGGCCATTGACAAGTCGGTAAATACTGCTGATAAGCCAAATAGATGCAGTGGCTAGAAACAGCCAGCACAGGGCCATCACAGTGAGTGTGAGGGTCGGGTGGGAGATACCGAACTTGGTTATAGTCATATCAGGCAGATAAGTGAGCATGATGAATGTCGCAGCTATGGCCGATACGACAGACGGAAGCCATGTGGCTTTCAGTATCTTGGTAGGGTTGGTGGATACCATATCGAAGGCAGATTTAATGCAACCTGCAAAACTCCTGTTCTTATATAAATCTTCATTTTTCATATTATCTTCTTCTAAATTCGGCACAAACGATAGCAGTGGCAATCGCAACATTCAGACTGTCTGCGGTTTTTCTGCCTTTGGGAAAGTTGGGTATGAGCAACTTTCTGTTGACTAACTCTTTGATTCTGGGCGATATGCCGTTTCCCTCATTACCCATGACAATGACGCCGTGGGTGGCTAATGACTGTTCGTAGAGGTTGTCTCCGTCGAGCATTGTGCCGTAGATAGGGGTTGTCGGGGGGAGAGAGGCGAGTCGTTCAGCCAGGTCGCCATAAGTGATGGTGACACGTGACAAGCTTCCCATCGTAGCCTGGACCGTTTTCGGACTAAAGGCGTCTGCGGTATCTGTACTGCAATAGATGTGTTCGATGCCAAACCAGTCGGCAATACGAATGATAGTACCCAGATTGCCGGGATCTTGTACGCCGTCTAAGGCTATCTCCAGACCTGTCAATTGGTTGGTAGGGGATGCCGTGAAGGGGGGGGTCGGAAAAACGGCAAGCACTTCCTGGGGATGTTGCAAGAAACTGGTTTTGGCAAGTTCGTCTTCTCTGACTACGATGGGTTCCGTTTCGGATGATACGTGATGTCTGTCAAACCACTCCTGTACAGCTACAATCGTTTTGGGAGTTGCAGTCTGCATCATGTCTCCAACCACTTTCGGTCCTTCGGCAACGAACACCTGTTCAATTTTTCGAAACTTCTTGTGTTCCAGGGACTTAATATATTTTATTTTAGCCTTACTAATCATTGATGTACTATTAGTCTATTGCAAAAGTAAACAATAAAATCGAATTTGTGAGTCGGCCATATCATTATTATATCTTTTTACCATATAGATGGTTTTACTGCAATGGCTCGGCAGTGTTGCTGTTTGGGCTTGTCAGTATTGCTGTTTGGCCTAGGCAGTTTTGCTGCAAAGCCTTTGCAGTAAAAAGTTGACAATATCAAAGAAGCCGTGTGTCAATGTGGAAAGGACATTGGACACACGACTTCCTTGAATAGAAAATACTGAACTTATACTATTCTGATAGTGGGTGTAGGCTTATTTGACAAGCGTCTTTTTATAGTAAACACGCTTTCCATTCTGCATCATCTCTACAATGTAAACTCCGGAAATAAGTTTGTTGATTTCAGATGGCGAAACATTACTATACAGCAATGTTCCACTTAAAGTGTAAATATTGGCTGTAGCCGATGTATACAGAGGAATATCTTCGATACCAGTAAGGCCTGATGGGTCGAAAGAAACTACCAATGACGGGCCGTTGCCGACAACCTCGTATTTGATTTTTTCTTCTCCATTATTTTCGTCCTCTTCCTCTGTGTATTCATCTTCATCTTCTTCCTCCTCATCTCCTTCATTATTGTTGGAAACCGTTACTTTTACGTATTTAACGTTGATGCGGAGTTTTGCCACGCCCACCGTGTTGTCGTCTGGAAACCATCTTACAAATTGAGAGTAGGGATGATTATGGGTTTGGAGAGATTGGACATCTGATGTTTTCGTCTCTAGAGTTGTCATTTCTAAATCGGTGTTAACCTTAAATGTTCCACCAGCTAGGTCTATTGGTGTGTATTCCACAACGACGCTGATGGGGCTATCGGTCTTGTTCATGAGAAAAACTTCACCGTCGATGCACTTCTTATAGCCGTTTAGTACATCGGGGGCTTGCAGTTTATTAACGGTGTGCTCTCCCCCTTTTAGTTCTTTTCCCTGTGCATCTACGAAGCAAACATCACCAGGTTGAGGAGTTTGTGCCCACGACATCAAGAAGGCAGTACATGCGAAAAACAATAAGGTAATTTTTTTAATCATAAGCTGTAATTTTTTAATAGGTAAATAAGTGTTATGTCATAGAGGAGGTAGCCATTTAAGGGCGCTTCTCGTATGGAGTCAACAGTTTAAAACCATGTCCACGCAAGACAGCCAGACGTCCTTTCACATCTTCTACTACAACGGGGTATTCTTGGTTGAAGTTAAATTGCCGCACATCTTGCGAAGCCAACACCTTGATTGTCATCCGTTTTCCCTTTACAGGGTTTATTATCGGTGCAATCTGCAGAACCATGTCTTTGTCGAAAAGTGGAATGTGCAGACGGCCATAAGGGCGGGCGTTATTATAAAACCATACACCAGTGCCTGTTTTCTTTGCTACCATTACATTCTTTATGATGGTATAGATGGTACGCGAGCGCGTAGAATATATACCGGCCGTGGTTACTTCGTTTTCAGCCTTTACCACTACATTGAGCTTACGCTCGGCGTCTTCCTTACCCTTAAAGGTTATGGTGGCATTGCCTTCGTAATGCGCTTTTATCTCTACCACATTGGTTTTGGCATTCCATTTTGCATCTATTACACTGTCGGGGTCGTTGACCTTCATATCTACGACATCGCCACCGCCAGTGACAGTCACATATTTTACGAGATCTTTGGGGTAAATGCGCAGAGTTTCCTGACTGAGGCTGAGTCTTGGAGGTATTACTTTTATCTCAATGCGCTTCCTGAGGTCGTGCGAAAGAATTGTGGCAAAGGTCTGTCCCTCGAACACTCCCTTGATGCGGAGTGTATCTTCAATCATGGTAGCGGTGGCAATTTTTGAGTCAGCCACGTTGACCGAAAACTTACCGTCGCCGCCAGAGAGAATGATGTCGCGCACAGTTTCTTTGTTGATGGAAATCTCGTTCAGCGATTCACCCTTGCCAATCTGTATGTCCGGCATATCGGCAGTGTCGTTTTGTCCACAGGCTGCAAGCAAGGTGATAAGTAATAAAAGTGCTATATGTTTCATTGTGTATTTTTATTTGTGATATATTGAGCTGTCGATGCAGCTGCTCTTTTATTTTTCGGTAACGTTTACCTTATAGTAAAGTTCCCACTCCTGGCCATTGGGTTCTTTGATTATAATCTCCAACGTATGCTCCCCGGCAGAGGAAAAGGTCAGCTTGTCCTCTTTCGGTGTATATTCCATACCGTCTAACCAATACCGTATGTCGGCCTGAATATCGGCCAAGTCGGTATAAAACAAATCTATTGTGCGCTTGCAAGTACCGTCTTCGCCTATGGTTCGGAGGAAGGGTACACGCCAACTGGCTTCTTGCGTAACTTGCAAATTACCGGTAACGGCTTTTTTCTTCACTTCGTCTGTAACAGTTTCTCC
Source organism: Prevotella mikamonis (assembly GCF_055381405.1). Lineage (NCBI taxonomy): Bacteria > Pseudomonadati > Bacteroidota > Bacteroidia > Bacteroidales > Prevotellaceae > Prevotella > Prevotella mikamonis. The sequence goes on along the minus strand of NZ_AP035785.1, from coordinate 923,532 downwards.
AATCTTGGCCGATATGCCAACCTCGTAGACGGTAGCCAGTTTCAGGCCTTTGATGGTGCATTTATTGTCCAGAGTGGTAAGGTAGGGCTTCCCGTTTAGGCTGACTTGCCATTGCGTATTCTTAGGGTAGTTATCCGCTTTCCACTCGACATCGAGTTCGCGCTGATAGCGGGTTATGTCTATATCGGACGATGAGAGTTTGGGAACTGTTGGAGCTGTATTCTTCATCACCATACTCATATCGTCAATATAAATAAAATCGTCGCTGCCTTTCGATATCCGTACCCGTATTATACAGCGGTCTGCATCTGCCGGAATTGTAAGTTCTCCTATGGTTTGTTCCCATTTTGTGGTACATTTCACTGTACAGAAATTGTCTATTGTGCCAACAAATTTGTTCTGTTTATATAGCATGCAGCTCAGGGTAAGCTCACAACCGGCCTTTTTGCCCCGCACCCATATGCCTACTTCGTATTTTCGGTTTCCAGCTACAAGCACCGGTGTCGTTTCGGTGGTCTCGAAATGTGCCCGTTCACGCGGATAGACCATCACGCACTTGGTACTTTGTGGGGTACGCTGTTCTTCGGGGTTATCAATTTTCTTAAAGTAAGTGGTATTAGGGAAATACCAGCCTACAAAACGTCCTTCTTCGTAATGCTCAAACGAGCCTTGGGTAAGAATATTGTTATTTTGGGCTATACCCTTGGTTGCTGTCATGAACAGTAACGGCACAAACAGAAAATATATTTTCCTCATTCTTATTCCTTTTATAAACATTGGCTTATTTTCTTATCTCATTGATGTCAAAACCATAGATATGGGCTATCTCGTGGGCAATATTCTCTAATGACCCTTCGCTGTTTACATCTTTAAGCAGACGGTCTTTATCCCAGAATCCTTTGCCTTGTAACAGTCTGTTTAACAGTTTGTTTGCTTTGGCATAGCTGATGTAAGGTTGCCCATCGGCCTTACGGAGGAATTGGGCTGCATAGATGAGTCCATAGCCCTGTGCCATGAAATAGAACGCATTGGGTACATGCTCTTTGATATTGGCTAGGGTGTTAGCGCCGATAAGGTAATCAACAGCTCGTAAGGCTATGGCCCTTGACAATTCACGGCGTATGATGTGCAGGTATTCCATTACCTGTTTGTAATCATAAATCCCCAATTTGATGCGCCCGTATACAAAGGCCTGTCTTATCTTCTCTTCGCTGCCACGCAGTGCGGGCAGTCCTTCGCCTCTTACCAGCGGTTGCACAAATTGGTAGTAGCCATAAGCCAAATCCCAGTGATGTTCCAACTCTGTATAGTTTTTGCCTTCGGGCATTTCCTTGTTCTCGTGCTTGTTGCGCATTTCCTCGCTTTCAAAGAAACGCTCATCCAGATGTACGTTTAGTATCTTGTCAATGTATATGGAGCCTAAAATCATATATTTAAATGCTTCGGCTACGGCAAGTCCGCGCTCATCAACAAACTGTATATTCACATCGCCGAGATTATAACCTATATAACCTGTTTTACCAGGTTCGGCAGGACGAGTCCGGATATTATTCTCTGTGGCCTTGTAACCACCGATACGTGCAGAAGTATAAATCATGTTGAGCACATCCTTACGTATTTTTTCTGCATCGGCAGCATGTATCTGCGATGTTGCAACCTGTTGGGAGGGCTTGACAACATCCCGATAATCTGTATAGATGGTCATGACATCCTGTAGCAGTACATCATTTCCGATAGATGCTTTTTTCAGAAAACTATTGTAGATACGGTCTATTGGTTCTTTGACGAATTCACATTCAAGTACATCCACATTATTACTTCCGTTGCGTGAGAAACTGTAAGCAGGTTCCTCAATCGGCGGAATAAAGTAGCTGCTCTCTACAGTCTCGCCTTCACCATCATTGCATGAACCAACAAGTAGGGGCAATGCTGCAACAAAACCAATCAAAAAATATTTCTTCATATAGAGAATCTATTTGTTTAAGGTAAAATAATGTAATTACAATAAGGCTCCTTTAACTCATTAGGACCCTCGTCGTTTTGATATTGCTCGGTCTTCAATTCTGGGGTAATCACCAGTTTATCGTCGGAAACAGCTTTGATACTAGCACTTACTCCTGATGAACGAGGTCCTCTTCCGATAACGCATAAATACATGGGATAGCCTGATGATACCTTTATTCGTTTACGGAATCTTTGTCCATTCTTCATTTGCCCCTTATCGTCTTTATTGTATTTATTCTTGCATACGATTTTTTTCAGCTGTTTGTCGGCATCAATGTATTTAATGATATACTCTGCTGTAGGTTCTTTTACCAATTCGCCATTTCGGTCTTTTTCCCAGAATTTGCATTCTAGTGTAACTTCGTATTTGTGCGGATTCTCGGTTATCTCTACCCCTGGATAGCGGTAGGCTTCCAGCGCAAGCCGTGGGTCGCATAGTTGGGGTACCATGTCTTCGTAAAAAACGGGGGGCTGTTCGAGTTTCTTGAACGGGAAAAGCTTTTCGTAGTCTTCTTCTATTTGCTCAGCGTCGTTCACTCCACAGGCTGCAAGCAAAGGTGCAAGCAATAGTAATATCCATATTTTTTTCATATTATTCTAATCTGCTTTAATTTGTATTTTATTCTCAATTTCGGCTATATAACCCGTAAATTCCCCATCTGGTGCTAAATGCTTGGCCACCAAGCGAGTGGTATGTAGATAAGGATCGTAGACCTTTACCAGCTCACATACAAACTTGTCACCTTCTCGTTTGAAGTCGTAGAAAATGCGTTGCTTGTCATAACGCAATCCGCTATGGAATGTAAGTCCCTGTTCTGTACCTACAAAACCAGATCCAAGTCCCTTGATTTCGTCAGGGAATCCATCGGGGAAAGCACTTGGTTTGCTGCCGAAAAGGAAAAGATGGTAACGCTTTGCAATTATCTCGCGTATTTGAGTGGCGCTCTTTGCATGGGTATCACTGCGGAAGAAGGTGCGCCCTCCTATGCGGATATGCAACTGTGGATTAGGCATCTGCTCAAAGAATCGACGATTCTTGTATGCTGTAGTTAAATATTCTACGGAGGAATTAGGTTTGTCGAGTTTTGTAAATACAATATACTCGCATGCTGGTTTGTTGTAAGAGGCTGTCTTGAACAATAGACTGCCATCGTAATCATAACCCATAAACAGGAAATCGGATGAGCCTCCAAAGCGATCGTTTACCAACTCGTGAATAGAATTATGCGTGGTAAAGCTCAGTTGGGTGAATGAGTTTTGTCGTATCTCAAACTCACTGGTTTGAGGAGTGGTAATCGTCTTCTCATCATAATCAGCCGTTATAGCCACTTTCCCCTTATCGTCAAATTTCATGATATAATAATATCCTCCGTAGCCATAGCGTCCGTTATATTGATATTTACCTATCACTTCGTTGGGATTTGAGAACAAAAGGGAGTCGGTTTTGGGGAAATAGATAACTTTCCACCCATACGGAGCTTCGACAAGTTGTTTTCTCAAGTCAGCTGTTGCATTGCGGTTTCTATCAGACGGTGAATCGTCAAAACGATATTCGGCATTACCTGTACAGCCTGTCCAAAACAATAGTACAGACAAAAGTGGAACGATATATAAACTATATGCTTTTTTCATCTCAACTAACTTTGCTTTTATTATTCTTTTTCACGAAGTCGCCCATGCGTTTCAGACTAACTAATTGCAGACGACTCAGTTTGATACCGACATTCTTTTCAAAGTATTGCTCAACAAACATTTTCTTCTCTACGAACTCTTTATAAGCTTGTTCTGCCTCTTTTTTATACTGATTTTTGATTTCTTCATCTTCGTTTTCTTCGTAAGAATAAGGCTTCTTGGCATTTAGCTCAGCCTTTTTAATATCGGCAGGCGTATTAGTTATAATAGAACTTATAATCTCTGCAAAATCATCGGTAGGCGAGAAGAATGAATGGAATGTAAAAAAGGCGTTGTTGCTGGCATAGTCGTTGAGCCCAAATCGTTCGTGAGGGTCAAGTGTATTCCGTATAGCCGATGCAATCACGTCAGAGGCGAAAGTGTATCTACGCTGACTGATGCTCATAAAGGCATCGCGATTATAAGGGAAAATATCCATTAATCGTTTGGCAAACTGGTGGTGCACACTACGCATGAGGATAAAAATTTTTTCGGAATTTGCCGGGTCGAAAGTGTTAACATTATAAATATACATTTCTGTCGCTGCCGCATTGGCATTACAAATAAGTTCTACACCATTGGCGTCTAGGTTTTTACCGCCGAACATATAAATACGTATGGGAGCCTTTCCTTTCATAAAGTCAGGGCCACCAATGTTTGGTTGTGTATAAGTTTCGAGCCAAAGATACTTGATTGTTTCGAGTACTGCCTTTACCTTGTCACTCTTCGGAGGATAGGTATAACTCTCTGCCTGGGCATAATTTCTGTCCCAACGGTATTCCACGGCAATGTTATATGGCTTGGTTATGTGCTTGTATATCCAAGTGTCGAGTTCTGTTTCTTCATGTTGGCCACGGTAACTGTCAACTACACTGTCTGTAGAGAGTTTTTCGTCAGAACAACTAACGGCCAGTAGGGTGAACAGAAGAAGAAATAATATTTGCTTATTCATCATTCAAGACGTTTAAATCGTTATCATTATAAGTATAAAATCTTATTTTATCGAGTATTAGGTTCTAATCCACGGCGTATGGCTTCAGTGGGAATTTGGAGCAGCTTGCGAGGGTCTTCTTGCGTTAGTGGGCGGTAAAGGCTGTTCTTGGATGAACGAGATACTGGCAAATAGAAACGGCGAATATCGAACCAACGTAGCCCTTCGTGCAGAAATTCCTTTTGTCTAAAATCAACAATGGTCTTGACCAAAGCCAATTGCTTGATTGACAATCCATAGAAAGGTTTGTAGATAGTATAGTTATTGACACTGGTTGTTGTAAACGATTCACGGCCACAAGCTGGTATCAAGCCAAATTTAGAACGCAAATAGATGAGTAAATCATCAATGGAGCGCACATAATCATGCTGCATTGCATAAGCCTCCATACGGTTAAACAGCACTTCTTCTACCGAGAAAAGCACATTGGTAACATAGAGTCCACGAGGTTTCGATCCTGTATACCCGTAGAGTGACAGTTCGTCAAACTTGGCCATATAGCGTCCATCGGTCACTGGCGAAGGTGAGGCCGAGAAAGTGTATGCGCCTTGTTGGGACAGATTCAGGTCTTTACTGAATTCGCTGCATCCTTCAATACCTTTCTTATCGAAAATACTTTGCATGAGATTATAGGTAAGGCCATATTTTTCTGTAGGCATATTACGTTTCTGTCTTGATTCCGTGACAGTTAACATAATATTAGCGGGTTCTTCCAATGATGTATAGATTGTATATAGTGAAGGGTGATTGAAAAACAGTTTATGACTGTATTCTGTCCAATTACGCAACAACTTACCGGGATCGCGGCCTAGTACATAGTTGGCATATTCTACTACTTTATCCCATTTCCCGTACATTAGATAGAATCGTGAAGCAAAAGCACAGGCAGCCTGTTTGGTAAAATGAAACTTAGGTTTGGTATAATATGAGTCATCTACCAAAGTAATGCCTAGTAACAAGTCTTTCTCTATCTTCTCATAAACATCTGCTACTGTCCCTCTTTTGTAATCTACAAGTGCATGCTTCTCCGGTTTGGTAAGATATGGTATACCTGGCGAAGTGGTTGAACGCTGTGAGCCATAAGGCTCTGCCCAGATATTGACCAGCATAAAGTGCAGATAAGCTCTAAGTAAGAAGGCTTCACCGTAGAGAGCTTTCACACGTGGAGTCTTGGGATAGGCGGCCAGCAATTCAAGAGCTTTGTTAGCCTGAGCAATCCCCGCATAACAAGCGTTCCAATAGTTAAGGGGGGTATCCAGGTCTTCTTGGTCATAATCGACCCAATAGTACATAGCCTCATTGAGACTATTATGGATACCATTTACACGCTCGGTGACATTGTCGGTGCGCGTTTCCAAAAACTCAAAGTAACTGGCATCAGGGTAAGCTCCTGTGAGCATCTCGGCAATTTTATCCTCTGAGTTCACATCTACGTCAATCGCCGAGTCTGGACTCTCGTCAAGATAACCATTGCAAGCACATAATAGCAGTGATATACAAGCTGCAAATGTTTTTGTTTTCATCATTTACTATATTTCCGTTTACAATCCTAAGTTGATAGTTAAGGTATATTGTTTGGGAGTTGGTAGTGATACGCCACCCGATTTATAAAATTCCGGATCCTGTCCATTCAATTTCTTGTCTGCATAAATCAAGAATGGATTGGTAACATTGAGCTTTATACTGGCCATTCCCAGTCCTAATTTCTTGGCTGCAACCATAGGTAGGTTATATGTAAGTGCTATATTCTTCATACGGATAAAACTGCCATCGGCCACACGCAACTGTGAATAGTTATAGGTATTGTATGCTTTTTCTATATTCTCACTTCCATAGAGTCTTATCAAATCAGCTGATGGTAATACCGGTACATCTGTCTTTAACTCATCGCCGGGATTAAGCCAACGGTTATAATACTCTTTTGTAAAGACATTCAAATCTGCAAAAGCTGGGTCAAAGGTCGGATTAAGTCTTATTTTGTTACCAGCCTGCATCGTCATGAAGAGACTTAATTCCCAACTTCTATAGCGGAATGTATTGGACAAGCCACCTATAGTGGTGGGTTCTATCGGACCATGATAGATAAGATAGCTTTTAGAGTATTGCGTATCAAGGAAGTCTGCACCCGATATGCGTGAGTTCGCATCTTTATTCAGTGGATATAATCCGAAATCATAAGTGGGTAGACCGGAAGCATGATCAAGTCCTTGGAAATTGAATGAGAACAATGAACCTTTCGGGAAGTCTACGATATTTCCACGCCCTGCACCAGCCACCATATCAAATGTATTTGGGGTATTGAGTAGACGGGTTATTTTCTGACTCATATAGCTGATGGTGAAGCTGGTAGCCCAACTAAATTTCTCAGACATGATATTTTTCGTACTCAGTGCCAGCTCGATACCTCTTGTGCGCATATCACCGAAGTTAGCGTATTTATAATACTGACCACCCACACCCGATGTACGTACCAAGTCGATAAGGTCGAAAGAATTACGTTGATATATATCTACATTAGCCGTAATGCGATTATTGAAGAATCCCATGTCGAGACCAAGATTCAGCTCGTACATTTTTTCCCATGTCAAATCCCTATTTTCCAAGTGTAGAATCTTTAGGGCATTTTCACGGTCTTCCAATCGGAAACGGTTGATTATAATGTTCTTATACACCGCATTCGAGTTGATAGCCTGTTCGTTCATCTTGGCCGTCAGACCGTAACTGGCGCGTAATGCCAGTTGGGAGAAAACTGTATTCGACTTCATGAAAGTCTCTTGGTCTATATTCCATTTTGCACCCACATTCCAAGTTGGCAACCAACGCGCCCTGCTGTTGCGCCCCGAAGCGTTAGAACCTTCGTAATTGACAACTGCGTTCATAATGTATCTGCCATCGTATCCGTAAGTGCCACTGGCAGAAAACGTGACACCTCTATCGCGCATATCGGTCAGCGAGAAGTAACTTGTACCTTCATTGGTGAGTTTTTGGAAAATACGCGAATCTGTAAAAATCTGGTTTCCTCTGTCATACTGGATACCATAGCCCTGGAAAGGATTGGAGGTGCGGTCGGCATATCGAAGTTCGGCAAAACCAAAGGCACGCAGTTCGGTCTTTTTCCACCGACGGTTGTAGTCTATAGCCAAGCGTCCCATATAACTTTTCATTGAAGTCTCGGTTTTGTTGAATACTCCTCCTTGGGTAATGGCGGGTACAGGCTGTTTCAGTGGGTTGTTTTTGTCTCTCAACAAATAAATGTTTTGCTCAGCTACATAAGGTGTCTCTGCTGCACGATAGGCCTGTATCACATTCGAATGCTCGGTTATCTTGTGGGCATTGCTGGTATAGGCATGTCGTACAGAAAGAAGTGTCTTGATTTCCAGATGTTGGTTCAGTTTGTATGATGCTTCAGTCTGTAACTTGAAATCAAGGAGATTTACCTTCATATAGTTATTATCATATTCATTCAAGATGTTGAACGGTGTCCAGTTATTGCGGTAATACTCCAACTGCCCATTTGTATTACGTGGACGCAAGGTGCGGCTAGTTCCTACTGCATACGAGAATGGATTGATATCGAAATCGCGTTCAAAAGCCCCCAGTGTGGTATTCTTACGTTGGGGTACGGTGCCTGGCGCTTTCTGGTTGCGCAGATTACCTTGGGCAGAAAGGGTAATACGGAATTTATCGCCCATATAGAACGATGTTTTTAAGTTGGCTGTCAGACGACTGACATGGTCTGTGATGGTCCATCCTGCATCGTTGTAGAATCCGATAGAACCATACGAGGCAGAGTTGCTGCCTCCTCCCGAAAAGGTCAGTGTATGACTGGTAATCGGTTTGAGCGTAAACAATTCCTTGAACCAATCTGTATTAGCATATTCCCGCTCTTTGAGAAATGCTATTCTTGCTGATTCTGTATTCTCTAAAGGATAGTTACCTGTATGTGCATCGGGGGTAGAAAGACTTTTGTAAAGTTGATAGTAGATACCGCTTCTACGACCGTAAAGTGCCTCCCTGAGACCAAAATATCCCTTGCTCTCCATCTCTTTATACACCGACATCGTTTCCTGCGAGTTAAGTAAATCAAAATCATTGTATGTAGGGCGTTGACGGAAACTAGTTTCTAGCGAGTAGGAGAGCTTTGTAGGAGTTTCACGCTTGCCACCTTTAGTCGTAATCACGATAACGCCGTTAAGGGCACGTGCCCCATAGAGCGAAGTGGCAGAGGCGTCTTTGAGTACCTGAATGTCTTCAATGTCGGCAGCATTGATACCTGCCACTGCCGAGCTGATAAGCGTTACGGCATCGCCGGATGCCAGTTGGTCGAGGGTAAGCGATACTATATCCTCGTAGACAGCACCGTCTATGACCCATAGAGGTTGCACATTGCCAATGATAGAAGCTCCTCCGCGGATATTGATGCGCGGAGCTGAACCAAAACTACCAGTGATATTCTGAATAGAAAGACCAGCTACACGACCTTCGAGCATGCGCGAAACATCGGCTACGCCTTCAAGTTTTACATCGTCAAGCTTTACCTGTGAAGATGCTCCCGTAAAGAGTCGTTTGCTGATGTTCTGGTATCCAGTGATAACCACATCATCAATCATATGCGAGTCGTCTTCCAATTGAATATTGAGTTGTTTCGAACTGATTTTAATACGTTTGGTCTTCATGCCGAGATACCTCACTTCTAGTGTTTGGCCAATGGCGGCATTCAAGTGATAGTGACCGTCGGCATCAGTAAGGCTGCCCCCTTTTGCACCTACCAATTTAATAGTAGCACCAGGTAGCGGTTCACCGTCGGCATCGGTAACAACACCCTTCACTTCTCCAGATTGACTGCTTTGAGCATATACCATAGATGGGTGAATAGCCAGTACTAAGGACGTAAATGCTATTGCGATGAGAGTTGATAATTTCATTGATTACTGTTTATTGTTGAAAGAAAGCGATTGAATTTCTATGTTAGAACTGTATCTTGACACCACCAAAAATGCCGAAAGGATGGCCAGCGCGCAATCCCGATGGATGTCGCGAAGCCAGATATACCTTATCCGTAAGGTTTACGGCATTCAGCGTCAGTGTTACCCATCTGTTGACGGCCATACGAGCTGAGGCATCAAGGATTATATGTGACGGAATCTTGTGGCTATTGGCAATGTGGCCTTGTCCGGGTACAGTACGCATGTCGCCGTTGTATTTCATACCGAAAGTCAGTTCATAACGTCCATATTCCAAGCCAGTTTGCATGTTGAGCGAATGTTTGTAAATATAGGGAATCTCATCGCCTACGAATACATTTCCCCATGCACCACTGACAAAAGAATTTTTCATCTTTGTATCGGTATAGGTGTATGACAACTGAAGAGGCAGACGCACCTTCCATGCCATTGGTAATGGCTGCCATCGTACAAGAAACTCCAGACCTTTTACATCGGCTTTACCTACGTTGAACTGGTCAAGTGTCCCACTTCCGCCTGAGGCTGCAAGGTCGCTGCCCAGCATATTGCTGTAGGCATTGAAAAAGCCAATGAACTCCATACCGAAATTAGGGGTAGAGACACGGACACCCAGCTCCATGTTGACACTGTTTTCTGCCTTTTGGTAGAGTTCGGCACTGGGAGGAGCAAATCCCTTGTGTATGCCGAAGAAAAGCGATGCTACATCCAGAGCTTGCCAATGCAATCCTAAACTGGGAATAAAGGCACGGGCATGGTTGGGAGTTTCTATGCGTATATGTCCAGTACGCTGTAAATCGGCAGTGGTATAGTCTTTCTTCAACAGGTCTACGTCTTCATAGCGAAGGCCAGTCGTCAAGGTGAGTGTCTTATAATTAAGTTTTGTGAGCACATAACCCGACCAAGCTTCAGCAGAGGTCAGGCGGTTGGCATTTGTTCCATGCAAGCCTGGCACAAACAGTTTCATTTGGCCGCCCGTCATAGAATAACCGTCGTCCCACTGAAAACGGTCTTCCTCATCGCGATGATAACGCAATCCACCTTCCAGATTAATATAAAAATCTTTGATGTTAAAACGGTATTCTAGCTTTGCCTGTAAGCCACGCGAGCGATAGGTGCGGTTGTTGGCACGTATGATGAGTGCTTCACCGTCATAGTCTACCTTGCCCGTGAGAATATCAAAATAGCGACTGTTAGTCTCCGGATCTTCCAATATCTGTGCAATGGAGCGTTTCTCACCCTTGGTGATGCCCACCCTGGCATCGTTCAGCTTGTACCAGTTGCGATGGAAATAATTGTAATAGGCATTGGCTGTCAGTTTCAGACGTTTTTTCCAATCCATATTGTAAGTGGCGACCCATTGGGTGTGGTGAGTAGTGAGATTGTCCATCTTGGAACCAGCATAGCGCAGGAAAGGGGATGCCTTGAAATCTTCCTCCGACAAGCCTACATAACTTTCATCAGAGTTTTCGTTGGCAAATCCAAATTTCAATTCCAGCGAGTGATTCCAGTTGGTGATGCCGGCGGTCTTGAATAATAATTTGGCAATAACGTCGTTGCGCCCGAATCCAAATTTATTGCCTTCTGCACTGCGTTTGAAACCATCGGACTGATAGCGCAAATATTCTACCATATAGCCGAAATGTCGCCAAAGATCACCTATGTAAGCGTGTCCTTTGAGAGTATTGTTCGAGCCATACGAAATATCGGCTTTGCCCGTGAAATGCGTAGGAATAGGTATCGACACCATATTGATAGCACCACCCGTAGTAAAAGGTCCGTACTGTACCTGGCTGCTTCCTTTCAATACTTCGACTGCGTGCATACGTGCGGCATTGGGGAAATAGTAGGCAGCCGGGGCAGAGTAGGGGGCTGGTGCAGCGAGTACGCCATCTTCCATAATCGTGATGCGCTCGCTACGCTCGGCTTTTGTACCGCGGAGACTGATGTTAGGACGGAGTCCAAAACCGTCTTCCTCATACATGTTCACGCCTGGAACAGCCTTGAGCATACGGTTAATATCAGTATATCCGAATTTACCCAGTTCTTGGGGCGATACGTAATAAGCAGACCCCGTGCGATTGCGGGCTTGGAATTTACTGCCGAGTATTTGTCCTGCCGATACAACAACTTCTTTCAGTTGTTGTTCCTTATAAACAAATCCTGATAAAGAATCCTTCTGCTGAGCGTGACCTTGAGTTAATACGAATATGAAATAATAAAGAATTAAATAATAAATTTTTATATTATTCATGATGAATTGAAAGCATGTGGCTTCGAATAAGCCATCCTTTAATGTTAATTACGTTTTAATTTGAGTGCAAAGTTAATAACGCTTTATAATCTTTGCAATAACAATTAATAGGTATTTGTTTTATACAATCTTTAGAAATACCCGTCGTGTACAGCTTTCTAACCATCACTGTTTAGTATTAGGTTGGAGGTGTTTACTGCATTGGCAAGTCTTTTGCTTAGGTGGATGAGATGGTAATAAAATAGGTCTGTCCGCAAATAAGGTGTGTGGATGGTGTTGTATATTTTAATCATGCCTTTTCTGCAAAGGCTTGGCAGTGTTGCTGTTCGGGCTGTGCAGCACTGCTGTTTGGCCTAGGCAGTAATGTTGCTGGTATCTTGCAGTGAAATAAGGAGATGGTTGGTTTCTTCTTAAGTGTTTCTGTTTGTCAGTTTAAACCGTATTTCTTGGCATGCAAGGATATTCGGCCTATCACCGTTTAATGGTGAAATAGCCGATACGATGGCTCTGTCCGTTGGCACTCAGGGTGCGCAATATATATGAACCGTTGGCTAGTTGGCGTACGTCTACACTATTGTTGCTTACGTGGGCTGTTGATAGAAGGACGCCGGTCAGACTTGTGATAGCTACGGTGAAACTAGGCTCGTCTTGTAAATAGGAGGTAGGAATCGTCACTTTTTGGCCGTTGCAGGGTAAAGATACATTTACTGTCTGTTTAGGAGAAGCCTGTCCCACGGTACTGGGCTGGCTTTCTGTACCATATCTGTTCATAGTTGTGACGGCGTAATACATGTCGGGATTATCTATTTCCAGATGGTCTGAGCCGACTTTTGCAGCTATCAGATTGTTGCCGTCTGATATATCGACAGGCCATGTGTCGCTGCTATATATATTATAATAGGTGTCATCTTCTTTCTCCCACTTTAATGTCTGCTTTTCTAATCGGAGATTCTCTGGTGCAGTAGGTATATGGTTGGAAGCCCACGTCATAGGGGGTACTAGGGTAGGATGCTGATTGAATTTCACGGTGAAGTCGTAAATGCCTTTCAGATTATCGGTGAAAAACTTGCTGCGGAAAAAAGCATAGCCTAAATTGTAACTGCGCAATACGTGCATTTCGCGCTCAATGACGTTGGAATCCCAGTTTTTTTCTTTCGGTGACATGAAATAGATGCCTAGTCCCGGTACGATAATTCGTCCATTGGATTGTTCGGCCCAATCAATCGCGAAAGGATAGAATTGGTTGCCACGAAAATACATCATGGGGAAAAGTTCGTCCATCAGGCCATTGCGCAACCATCCTTGTGCGTCTTGGCAAACCTTGTTGTAGGCATTCCAACCATAGCTCTCGTATCTGGTCAGGTCGTCGGCTTTGCCCACAGGCGAGCAACTGAGCTTTACCCAAGGTTTCTTGCTCTTGACGGTTTGATGTATGCTGTTGACAATATCGGTGATATGCCGGCGTGCCTGATCTTTAGATACTTTGATATTCCATGTTTCGGGATAACGGATATAGTCGAGATGAATGCCGTCGACATCATAGTTGTCTACGATTTCGCCGCATATCTTGCTGAGATAAATGGCTGTACGAGTATCTTCGGGATTCATGTAGCCCTCGTCGCCAATCTTTTTGAGCGACGTTACTCGTTTGCTCCTTAGGTTCTTGATGCCTGTTCCATTCCACTTACCTACAGGTATTGTCACAATCCATGCTTGTAGTTCCATGCCCCGTTTGTGGCATTCCTCGATGGCAAACTGTAGAGGGTCGTATCCGGGTGAGAGTCCTGGAATGCCGCTGACACAACCATCCCATGGCTCATAGCGCGATGGATAGATTACTGTTCCACGAATGCGGGTCTGCAACAGCACCGTGTTGATGCCGGCATCTTGCAATTTATCAAGGATTTGGATAAGTTCTTGTTTTTGTGCTTCGATGGAGTAAGCCGAACGTGCATAACGATGAGGCCAGTCCAGTCCGCCGATGGTTGTGAGCCATACAGCGCGAACTTCGTATTTGCTCTTTTGTGCTAAGACCGAACTGTCGAAACATACAAGAAACAGCGCTATGATAATTGTGATTATTCTATTCATCTATTGGGTGATTGTTATTGCAAATTGGTCACAAAGGTACTTATATTTTTTCTCTTTTCAAATTTAATGTTTACTTTTGCAATTGTCTTAAATTCATATTACAATGATATCATTTACACTTAGTCTATTGGCTTTGATAGTGGGCTATCTCATTTACGGACGTTTTGTAGAGCATGTTTTTGAGCCTGATAATCGGCCGACTCCTGCTATAGCAAAAGCCGATGGAGTGGACTACGTGGTATTGCCTGGATGGAAGGTATTCATGATTCAGTTTCTGAATATCGCCGGAACAGGTCCTATTTTCGGGGCGATTATGGGTGCATGGTATGGCCCGTATGCTTATCTATGGATTGTGTTAGGCTGTATTTTTGCCGGAGCCATGCATGATTATTTTTGTGGTATGTTGTCGGTTCGGCATGATGGGGCTGGCCTACCTGATTTGGTGGGAAGATACTTGGGACTTAGGACGAAGAAGGTGATGTTGGTGTTCTCGGTGTTGTTACTGATGATGGTGGGCGTAGTGTTTGTGTATAGTCCTGCTATCGTGTTGTCTAACATTGCGGGAAGCAAGCTGATTTGGATATTGCTTATCTTTATTTATTATATCATAGCAACGCTCTTGCCTATTGACAAGATTATAGGCAAGATATATCCACTCTTTGCCTTCTCACTCCTTTTTATGGCTGTAGCACTTTTGGTGGGATTGTTCTTGAAGATGCCTACGCTGCCGGAATGGTGGAGTAATCTGCCTGAGAGCAATCTGAATGTAGTTCCGGCATGGTTGGGCGTGTCTCAATTTGCAGATGCCAACCCCATATTCCCTTGTTTGTTCATAACGATAGCATGTGGAGCTATCAGTGGATTCCATGCAACGCAGAGTCCGTTGATGGCCCGATGTATGAAGAATGAGAAGCAAGGTCGCCCTATCTTCTATGGTGCTATGATTACTGAAGGCATCGTTGCTTTGATTTGGGCTACGGTTTCTATTTATTTCTTCTACTATGGTGGGTGGAAAGAAGTAGTCTCTCCAGAGGTTGCCAACCGGTTTATTGCTCAGTTTGAGGGTGGTAAGACACTTGTTCAGTATTTCGATGCACCTGCTGTTGTCAAGTATATCTGTGAGGGATGGCTAGGATTGGCTGGTGGTATCTTGGCGTTATTAGGTGTGGTGGCTGCTCCCATTACAAGCGGTGATACGGCTTTTAGAAGTGCCCGACTGATTATCGCAGAGTCGTTGGGACTGGAGCAAAAGACCATGTACAAGCGTCTGTGTATCGCTGTACCTATGTTTGTGGCAGCTCTCGGATTATTGCTTTGGCAGATGGAGAATCCTAATGGATTTAATGTCATCTGGCAATATTTTGGTTGGGCCAATCAGACTTTGGCCGTATTCACACTCTGGACGACGACCGTGTATCTGGTTCAGCGTAAGAAACCCTTTGTCATCAGTCTTGTACCGGCCGTCTTTATGACGGTTGTATGCTCGACGTTCTTATTGGTTTCGAAACAGGCTTTTGGTTTCAGCGAGTCAGTATCTTATGCAGGCAGTATTATAGTATTGGTGGCTTCGCTGGTTTGGTTCTTCGTTTGGTACAGGAAACAATATAGTATTAATTAATAACAAGTATATAATGAGAAGAAAATTAGTTTTAATGATTGCCGCTTTGTTGATGACTGTAGCGGCAAATGCTCAATTTGAAGCAGACAAAGCCTATATAGGCGGTTCGTTGACAGGCTTGAATATGAGTTATAATGGGTCGAATCACTTTAATTTCGGTGTTCAAGCTCAAGCTGGTTACATGGTTGTCGACGATTTGATGGCCTATGGAACGCTTGGCTACTCGCATGTAGGCAATGACGGTATAGGAGATAGCTATACCTTAGGTGTGGGAGGCCGTTACTACATAGAGCAGAATGGCATCTTCTTGGGAGTGAATTGCAAATACAAACATGCACCTCATTATAATGATTTAATGCCGGGTGTTGAGGTCGGATATGCCTTCTTTTTGAGTCATACCGTGACGATTGAACCAGCTATTTATTACGATCAGTCTTTCAAGAAGCACAGTGATTATTCTACGATAGGGTTGAAAATCGGTATAGGAGTATATCTGTAATGTACGAATCATACCCATCTTCGCTGCTGGAAAAAGCAGTAGATGAGTTCTCAAAGTTACCAGGCATAGGGCGCAGGACGGCTCTACGCCTGGTCTTGTATCAGCTCAGGCAGTCTTCACAGTCGGTGGATAGCTTTGTTCAAGCGATTCATCGGTTGCGTCATGAGGTGAAGTATTGCACTGTTTGTCATAATATCAGCGATACGGATGTCTGTTCAATATGTGGAGACCCTAAGCGAGACACCTCTACTGTTTGTGTCGTAGAGAATGTGCAAGATGTCTTGGCTATAGAGAATACGCAGCAATATCGGGGCTTGTATCATGTCTTGGGGGGAGTCATATCGCCTATGGACGGTATCGGCCCGAATGATTTAGAGATAGATTCATTAGTGGATAGGGTACAGCTGGGAGATATAGAAGAGGTAATATTGGCATTGGGATCGACTATGGAAGGCGATACGACCAACTTTTATATATCGAAAAAGCTTGCTCCTTTCACCATCAATATCTCTGTGATAGCACGTGGCATTTCGGTAGGGAATGAATTGGAGTATACTGATGAAGTGACATTGGGGCGCTCAATAGTGAATCGTATACCTTTTAAAAGCTAACATGTTGCATGAAGAAGACCTGTACTTTATTATTAGGAATATTTTGGGGAAGCGTTGTCTTGTCCTTGTTGATAGCCGTTTTGTTTGAAAGTAACTTGCTATTGCCGGGAGATTGGACATCGAACCCAAATGCTGAATTCCTTTGTGCAGTTGTAATGGAATTGCTGACAATCTGTGTGATTCCGCTCGCATTGAGATTGTTTCATTTTTCAAGAGTGAAGAAACAAATAGCTTCTCTTCATCCAGAGGCATCGGGTGCATATAGATGTTTGGCCATATTTCGCATGCTTTTGCTGATGATACCTTTAATTGCTAACATATTTTTGTATTATATGTTTATGAATGTGGCCTTCGGATATATGGGAATCATTCTTTTGTTGAGTGCATTATTTATTTATCCATCCATGTCTCGTTGTCTCTCTGAAATCCAAGAAAATTGAAATTATCAGTCATTATTGTCAGCTATCAGGTCAAGTACTATCTTGCGCAGTGCCTTCTTTCATTGGCAAAAGCTTTGCAAGGGATAGAAGCTGAGGTCTTTGTTGTAGATAATCATTCCACTGATGGTACTGTCGCGTTTGTGAAACGGTGTTTTCCGTGGGTGAAAATCATCCAAAACAGTGAAAATTTAGGATTCTCCAGAGCTAATAATCTTGCATTTAGACAGACTGCTGGAGAGTATGTCTTGTTACTCAATCCAGACACTATCCTAGGAGAAGAAGTGCTTTGTGACGCCCTGAAGAAGATGGACGAAGACACGAAGATAGGTGGTGTTGGTGTCAAGATGATAACGGAGAATGGGCAGAAGGCGCCGGAGTCACGACGTGGAGTTCCTACGCCGATGACTGCATTCTACAAGATAGTAGGTCTATGTAAGCGTTTTCCGACTCATCGCAGGTTTGGACATTATTACATGGGGTATCTTCCTTGGGATGAGGTTTGTGAAATTGAAATTATAAGTGGGGCTTTCTTTCTGATTCGGAAGAGTTCCGTGAAGACCAAGGAATTGTTGGATGAAGACTTTTTTATGTATGGTGAAGATATTGATTTATCCTATCGCCTGTTACTGGATGGTTGGAAAAACTATTATTTGCCATTGTCAATTTTGCATTATAAGGGAGAGAGTACGAGTAAAACCTCATTCCGCTATGTACACGTCTTCTATAAGGCAATGCTCATATTCTTTAGAAAGCACAATCGAAATCTTAGTTTTCTCGTCTTCTGGGCAATCCAACTGGCTATCGGTTTGAAGGCAGGACAAGCCTTGATAGGATTGTTGATGGAGCAAATAAGGATGAGATTGGGACTTTCGCCGGATGTTTCTACTCCTGTATTATATTGCTATTTGGGAGCAGGGGAGCATGTCTTGCCTTTCGAGAAGTTTGCCAATGAGCATGGCCTGAACTATCGTTCGACGGTTGTAACGGAAACATGTTGTAAGGATATAGATATGTTGCACCTTGATACATTTGACGGTGATGTCTATGCAGTCTTTGATACCAATTCATTCAGATATAAAACAATTATCCATCTACTTTCCATGAATCCCAAGAAAAATGTGCATTTGGGACTTTTTTATCCACAAGCTCATTGCTTAATTACAGCGAGGGAGGTGCTGGCAGATGAGTAAAGTCACTTTAAGAGCTTTAGAGCCGGAAGATTTGGACATGCTCTATAAGATAGAAAACGATAAATCCGTATGGGAAGTTGGTGCAACCAACGTACCCTATTCCAAGTATCTGTTGCATGATTATATTGCAAATTCTACCTGCGATATTTATGCTGATAAGCAAGTGCGCTTGATGATACTTGATGAAAAAGGCGATGGGATAGGGATTGTAGACGTTGTCAACTTCAATCCTCGGCATCTTCGCGCAGAGATTGGAATTGTTATTATGAAGCCATATCGTCGGAGAGGGTATGCGCATGCAGCCCTTACGCAAGTAATGGGGTATTGTAAGAAGACACTGAACATACATCAACTATACGCTGTCGTGGATCAGCGGAATACAGATTCTGTCAGTCTGCTGGAGAAGTGTGGTTTCCATATTTCATCAGAGCTTCAAGATTGGCTCTTCGAAGAGGGTAGTGCATATTCTGCATGGTTACTGCAAAGTTTTCTATAAAAAAGTTGTTTGATTTTTGGTGGAATAAAATTTAATCGCTACCTTTGCACTCGCAATTGACAAGATGGTCTATAAGGTGCGTTAGTTCAGTTGGTTAGAATGCCTGCCTGTCACGCAGGAGGTCACGAGTTCGAGTCTCGTACGCACCGCACTACATCTTGAAAAAAGCACATTGGTGCGTTAGTTCAGTTGGTTAGAATGCCTGCCTGTCACGCAGGAGGTCACGAGTTCGAGTCTCGTACGCACCGCTCCAACAAAAATATTATTCATTGTGACTTTCATGGTTCTATTTGTTTAGAAAGTCACATCATAATAGTCAGGATTCCATTTATCATCTATTGAAAGATTAATTCCTGTAGGTGCGTCTGCATGAATGCCGTTGAAGAATTGTCCGGTGTATTGCGTAACCTTGTTCTTTGTTACAGGTACGAGAGGGAATTCTATTCCTTCGACACTATTTTCTGACGCATCTATGGCATCAACCTTCATTTTTAATTCTTTGCCATCTGCATGTGGGAAGGTATAAACATCGAAGATGTAATATCCATCAGCCGATTTGGTTGGAATATCTCTATACTCTCTCTGTTTGGAATTGACGTTGCCGAAGCCATTTATGCAGTTCAGTGTATTACTTCCTCCTGTATAATAGAATTCAAATTGTTTGACGTTCTGGGGAATTTGAACATCGCTGATGCGCAATCTGAACATTGCTACTGCTCTTTTCAGTTCTGCATTATAATTAGTAGGCTGTTCACCAATATTGATGCTGGCTGTATAATAGAATGTATCTGTGACTTTATTCTTGTAGAAAGTAACTTTTGTTGGGCTAGACAGGGTAGCCTTTCCTTCCCCGTTATGCGCAACTATTACTACCGTGTACTTTCCTTTAGGAACTTTGACTTTCAGAGTGCCGAAGTCTGCATCGCTCGAAACTTGATCCAGAGAGGTAATTTTATTCTCTTTATCAAATATAGCAAGACTGATTCTAGAACACACCTTCGATACATCTGCAACTGCTCGTGCAGCAATATTTGAAGTTTCAAAAGGTATTTGTTCCAATTTGTTGACCGTGAATGTGATGTTGATTCCGTCTCCACCTTCATATTTCTCCATATCTACGTGTTCGCATGCACAGAGACAAAACAAAAGCTCCAATACAAAAATGTAAATTAGTGTGTTTGCCTTCATATAATGGTATTATATTGTGTTTTATTTATTCGAATACAAATATATTATTTATTCGAATATGTTCAAAGTATTTCGTATAAATAATTTTATAAAATAAATGGGAAACTAGCATACAGCCAGCTTCCCATTTGTCTTTTGACTTTGATGTAGTATCTATTATACGATTCCCTGAGCCATCATAGCCTTTGCCACTTTAAGGAATCCTGCAACGTTTGCACCCTTTACATAATTGATGTAACCGTCGGCCTCTGTGCCGTATTTCACACAGTTCTCATGGATGTCTTTCATGATGTTGAAGAGCTTTGCATCCACTTCTTCGCGTGTCCAATGGATTCTCTCAGAGTTCTGAGACATTTCAAGCCCCGATACAGCAACACCACCTGCATTCGAAGCTTTACCTGGACAGTAGAGCAACTTGGCATCTTGGAACACCTGGATGGCTTCCGGTGTACTAGGCATATTAGCTCCTTCGCTGACAGCTATCACGCCGTTGGCAACCAACGTTTTTGCAGCTTCCTCGTTGATTTCATTCTGTGTGGCACATGGAGTAGCGATATCGGCTTTCTCTGCCCAAGGTTTTGCACCTGCAACATATTTACAGCCATAGGTCTCAGCATATTCTTTGATGCGTCCACGCTCAATGTTTTTCAGTTCCATGACGTAGGCTAACTTTTCTGTCGTGATTCCGTCTGGGTCGTAGATATAACCATCAGAGTCGGAGAGGGTTACGGGCTTAGCACCTAATTGTATCAATTTCTCGACAGTATATTGAGCCACGTTTCCTGAACCGGAAACCAAGACGGTCTTGCCCTTTAAGTTTTCGTTGCGTGTAGCCAGCATGCTCTGTAGGAAATACACATTACCATATCCGGTTGCTTCGGGGCGAATCAGCGAACCGCCGAATTCCAATCCTTTACCGGTCAGGATACCTTGGAACTGATGAGTGAGTTTCTTGTACATGCCAAACATATAGCCCACTTCACGACCACCGACTCCAATGTCGCCTGCGGGTACATCTTCGTCGGGCCCGATATGGCGATATAGTTCGCTCATGAAAGCCTGGCAGAAGCGCATCACCTCGGCATTAGACTTGCCACGTGGTGAGAAATCAGAGCCACCTTTAGCTCCACCCATCGGCAGGGTAGTCAATGAGTTTTTAAATGTTTGCTCGAAAGCAAGGAATTTAAGAATTGAAAGGTTCACAGATTTGTGAAAACGAATGCCGCCTTTGTATGGGCCAATCACGTTGTTGTGCTGAATACGATATCCCATATTGGTTTGTACGTTACCTTTGTCGTCTACCCATGTGACGCGAAATTGTACCAAACGGTCGGGGATACAAAGACGCTCAATGAGATTTGCCTTCTCGTATTCAGGATGCTTGTTATATTCTTCTTCGATACTTGTCAGCACCTCGTGTACAGCCTGAATGTACTCCGGTTCATTAGGAAATCTCCTTTTTAGAGTCTCTAATACTTCTGTTGCTTTCATCTTCTTGTCTTTTATTTAGTTGTAAAACAGATTCTGTGTGATGATAGAGTTTGATTTGTTCTCTATATAGTCTCTCTTCATATTTATGTTGCAAAGATATATTATTCTTATCGAATTGAAAACAAAAAGAAAGATTAATTTGGGAAAAAGTAGAAAAAAGATAGTTTTTGGCTTTAAATGATACACCTAGCAGTATATATACCTTATTCATATATACATAAATAATAGTTCTAATAGCTGATTATCCCTTAGTTTGTAGCTCTGATACTTAGCATTACATCTTGATTCCTGTATATACGAATTGTACTGTTAAACTCGTCAGAATACTGCTAAGGCTTGGCACAACGACTGCCGAAGCTTGTCAGTGATACTGCCAAGGCCAAACAGCAATGCTGCCGAGGCTTTGCAGTAAACCAAGATAAAAAAAAGGCAGAAAACGATGAAATCGGATTCTGCCTATATAAAGTGTTATTATTTCTTGATACCTAAAATGCGCTTGAAGAATTTCTTCAGTCCACCTTCCTGTTTTACAGGTTGCTGCACAATGGTCTGTTCCTTCTGTGGGCGCTGATGCCTCTTCTGCCGATGGTTTTTCCTGTGTTCCCTGGTATCTGTGGGGGCATCAGTCCTTTGTGGCTGATTATTCCTGTCTTTTTTAGGGCGACGCTCCTTATTTGGGGACTCAGCATTGTTATGGCTTTGGCCTTGTGCTGATTGAGCACTACGATTGGCATTGTCCCGACGATTACGATTCTTTTGGGGACGATTCGCTCTCTTTTCCGCTTGCTCGTCAGCAGTGTTGTTGTCGCTGGTTTTGTGACTTGGCTTCCGCTTATGGGCAGTAACCTCGCGGTCTTTCCGACGACGTGTCTTAGCCTTGTCACCTCCGTGCTTAGGACGATTTTCTGTTTTGTACTCTGGGCCGTTGCCTAATTCTTTGGGCAACTCATTCTTGACAATTTCTTTTTCTAAGAATTTCTCAATCTGCTGGAAATAGAAAATATCCATGTCATTGACCAGCGTAATGGCTTGTCCATCCCTGTCGGCACGTGCCGTACGTCCGATTCTATGTACATAGTCTTCTGCATCGTGCGGTACATCATAGTTGATGACCATGGCGATATCATCAATGTCGATGCCGCGTGAAACGATGTCAGTGGCAACGAGAACGTCAAGTTGTCCGCTTTTGAATTTAAACATGATGTCATCGCGTTCTGCTTGGTCTAGGTCGGAGTGCATCTCGCCGGAATTGATATGCTTATCTTGCAATGCACCATTGACTTGCTTCACCTTCATCTTACTGCCACAGAAGATGATGACACGTTTCAGGTCGCCGCTGTTAAATATGCTCTTGATGATGCTCAGCTTCTGCGTCTCGTGACAGATATAAGCACTTTGCCTGATTTTTTCGGCAGGTTTGCTGACAGCCAACTTGATTTCTATAGGATTCTTCAACAGTGTTTTGGCCAGTTCCTCAATCTTGGCAGGCATCGTAGCCGAAAACATAATCGTCTGGCAAGTCTTGGGTAATCCCTTGGCTATAGTCATAATATCTTCAGAGAATCCCATGTCGAGCATTCTGTCGGCTTCGTCGAGAACGAAGAATGAGACTTTGCTCAGGTCCACGTTGCCTAGACTGATGTGAGAGATGAGTCGTCCCGGAGTGGCAATGACAACGTCTGCACCCAGTCGGAGGCTCTTAAGTTCCTGATCGTATCGGTTGCCATCGTTGCCGCCGTAGACAGCTACGCTGCTCACACTCTGCAAGTAATAGCCGAAACCTTGCATGGCCTGGTCTATCTGTTGGGCCAGTTCGCGAGTCGGACTCATGATAATACAGTTGATAGCGTCGCCAGGATAGCCTCCATCGTCAAGTTTGCTGAGGATTGGCAATAGGTAGGCAGCCGTTTTACCAGTTCCAGTTTGTGCTACACCTAGCACGTCATTGCCTTTCAAAATTTCCGGTATACACTTTTCTTGTACGGGTGTACACGTGTCGAAACGCATGTCGTATAAGGCGTCTAACACGTTTTCATTTAATTTTAATTCGTCGAAATTCATATTCTAATTTAATTCGGTGCATGTCGATAGCAGAAGTATGCTACGACAGCAAATATAACGTTGGGTATCCATGCTGCAATGATAGGTGGCGTGTTGGCCTGAATAGCAAATGTCGCAGAGACAGTTTGCAGCATGATATAAATAAAACTGAGTGCCAGTCCAATTCCTAGATACATACCCATACCGCCCTTGCGCTTCTTGGAAGAGAGTGACAGGCCGATGATGGTGAGGATGAAGGAGGCAAAACTGGAGGCAATACGCTTATGATATTCTACCTGATATTGGACAACATTGCCCGACCCTCGATTGATTTGCTTGGAGATGTAGCTTCTTAATTCCGGGCTGGTGAATGTCTCTTGCTGGCCTTTTGAGTAGACCAGGTCGGTAGGTTCCATTTGTATGAGTGTATCTATCTCCGTGCCACTTGTGATGTGTTCGCGTAATCCTTTGAGCTGTCTGATTTTCCAATTGGATGCTGTCCAATGATATTTGGACTCCGAGATGGTATCATATTGGATTTCCACGGCTGTCATGTGGCTGACAAGTTTCTTGTTTTCAAATTTGTCAAGAGAGAAACCGTAGCCGCGTTTGGCATTGTTGTCGTAATGTTGGATATAGGCTATCGTACCTTTATCTACTTGGAGCTGTACATTGTCTGCGGCAGTATTCTTCTTCTTGTTTTTGTACATCGACTCGAAATTTTGTCGGATAACAGTACCGTGGGGAATGACATACGCCGTGAGATAGAAGGAGAGAGCCGAAATGAGTATGCAGGAAATCATGTAGGGGCGCATGAGTCGCTTGAAAGAGACGCCTGCGGCCAGCATCGAGATAATTTCGGAGTTTCCGGCCAGCTTGGATGTAAAGAAGATAACGGCAATGAAAACGAACAGCGGGCTGAACAAATTGGCGAAGTAGGGTACAAAGTTCAGATAGTAATCGAAGACGATAGCACGTAGTGGGGCATGGTATTCTGCAAATTTAGCCAAGTTCTCATTGACGTCGAAAACGATAGAGATGGATATAATCAGCAGGATAGAATATATATAAGTACCTATAAACTTCTTGATGATATACCAATCCAGGCGCTTGATATACTTGAAAACATTCAGGACGCTCAACCATTTCAACTTGTGGGCAAGCCATTTGAGAGCTTGGCGCTGCCGTGACGTGTGGGTATAGCACCATGCAAACATCCGATGAAGCCATGCCGGATGCTTGCTGAGCCATCGCATGATGCGATAACGTCTGTGATGTTTTCGGAGTTTATAATATTCCATAGATACTCTGACTTATATGCGTCGCCCCAGTTGGTCGATGATAGAGTTTTTCCAGGCTACGAAATCGCCTTGCTCGATATGGGATCTGGCATCGGTTACCAGTCGAAGATAGAATGCCAGATTATGAATACTGGCAATCTGCATGGCGAGCAGTTCCTGGGCCTTGAATAAATGGTGCAGGTAGGCCTTGGTATATATCCTGTCTACCTCGCATCCGCCAGCATCAATGGGAGAGAAATCCATCTCCCATTTCTTGTTACGGATATTGATTGTTCCTTCGTAGGTGAACAACATGGCATTGCGACCATTGCGTGTAGGCATGACACAGTCAAACATGTCTACTCCGCGCTCGATGGCTTCGAGAATGTTTTGAGGAGTCCCGACTCCCATCAGGTAGCGTGGCTTATCTTTCGGAAGTATCTCGTTGACTACTTCTATCATCTCATACATGATTTCAGTAGGCTCTCCGACTGCCAGTCCGCCGATAGCATTACCGTCAGCTCCTTTGTCAGCTACATATTTGGCAGCTTCGCTTCGCAAGTCTTTGAAGGTGCATCCTTGAACGATGGGGAATAGTGTCTGCTCGTAACCGTATATCGGTTGGGTCTCGTTGAAGCGTTTGATACAGCGGTCAAGCCATCGTTGTGTCAGTTCAAGGCTCTTCTTTGCGTAGGCGTAGTCGCTTTTACCCGGAGGGCATTCGTCGAAAGCCATCATGATATCTGCCCCTATGATGCGTTCGGTATCCATTACGCTCTCCGGAGTGAATATGTGTTTTGAACCATCAATATGCGAACGAAACTCACAGCCTTCTTCTGTAATCTTGCGTATTCCTGTCAATGAAAATACTTGAAATCCACCTGAGTCTGTAAGGATAGGACGCTGCCATCCGTTAAATCCATGCAATCCACCGGCCGCTTTTAATATTTCTAATCCCGGCCGGAGGTAGAGATGGTACGTATTGCCTAATATAATCTGTGCTTGGACTTGTTCTATCAGCTCGGAGAAATGGACTCCTTTGACAGAACCGCAAGTTCCCACAGGCATGAAAATTGGGGTATTTATCTGTCCATGAGCGGTTGTGATGAGTCCGGTTCTGGCATTGCTGGCATTGTCGGTATGTTGTAGTTCAAACTTCATCTTACTTGTCTGTCGTTATTTCTTGGTCTTTGACAGTCAGGTCTATTGGATTTTTAACCATCTCGTCTGTCAATGCAAGGTTCCACACATCTTGTACATTTTCTACATAATGGAATTCTACTCCTGTTCTATACTTCTCTGGTATTTCCTCAATGTCTTTTTGATTGTCTTTACACATGACAATGTCTGTGATACCGGCACGCTTGGCTGCAAGTATTTTTTCCTTGATACCACCCACAGGAAGAACTTTCCCACGGAGGGTAATCTCGCCGGTCATGGCCGTATTTTTTCTGACCTTGCGCTGTGTAATTGCCGAAGCAATAGATGTTGCAATAGTAATTCCTGCCGAAGGACCGTCTTTAGGAGTAGCTCCTTCCGGTACATGAATATGGATGTTCCATTGGTCGAAGATTCTGTAATCTACCTTTAATTGATCCACATGAGCCTTTACATACTCCAGAGCAATGACTGCACTCTCTTTCATGACATCGCCTAGGTTTCCCGTCAGTGTGAGCTTTCCAGCTTTCCCTTTGCTTAATGAAGTCTCAATGAAGAGAATTTCTCCTCCGACACTGGTCCATGCCAGTCCTGTAACAACCCCGGCATAGTCATTGCCTTGGTATATATCGCGGTAGAATGGTGGATTCCCTAATAAGTTTTTTGCAATAGTCGGAGTGATACGTGGATACAGAATACTGCCATGAACAGCCTTTTCATAAGCTAATTTTCTTAATGCTTTGTTGATTTGCTTTTCTAGTTGGCGTACTCCGCTTTCACGTGTATACTGCTCAATAATGGTTTCCAAAGCAGGCTGGTTAAACTTGATTGCAGAATGATTGTTCACTAAACCAGTATTCTCCAGTTCCTTCGGAATAAGGTGTCTTTTGGCTATTTCAATCTTTTCTTCAGTGATATAACCACTCACCTCTATGATTTCCATACGATCAAGCAGCGGTCGTGGAATTGTATTCAAGTCGTTGGCTGTAGCTACGAACAACACTTTTGACAAATCATAATCAATATCTAGGTAGTTGTCGTGGAAGGCATTGTTCTGCTCTGGGTCTAAGACTTCAAGCAAAGCAGATGACGGATCGCCGTTAATTGTGTTCTGTGTAACCTTGTCAATCTCGTCAAGAATGAAGACGGGGTTGCTGGATCCAGCCTTTTGGATGCTCTTGATGATACGGCCAGGCATTGCACCAACGTAGGTACGGCGGTGTCCTCTGATTTCACTCTCATCGTGCAAACCACCCAATGAAATCCTTACATATTTGCGGTTGAGGGCAGAGGCAATACTTTTACCAAGACTAGTCTTGCCTACTCCAGGAGGTCCGTAGAGGCAGATGATAGGAGATTTCAGGTCGCCACGCAGCTGTAAAACAGATATGTATTCGAGGATGCGTTCCTTGACTTTTTCCATTCCGTAATGGTCGTGGTTCAGAATACGCTCTGCACGCGACAGTCTCAAGTCATCTTCGGTATATTCCCCCCACGGCAGATTGACCATGTTCTGCAAATAGTTCAGCTGAACACTGTATTCAGGACTTTGAGGATTGTACATATCCAGCTTGTCCAATTCCTTATAGAATACTCCTGCAATCTCCTCAGACCATTTTTTTGCCTTGGCTTTCTCTTCAAGCTCATGCCTCTCAGGAGAGCCGTCTCCATTGCCTAATTCCTCTTTAATGTTCTTGATTTGTTGCTGCAAGAAGTATTCTTTTTGCTGTTCGTCAAGATCTTCACGGGTCTTACTGCGAATATTCTGTCTTAATTGAAGAAGTTGTATCTCGCGA
Source organism: Prevotella mikamonis (assembly GCF_055381405.1). NCBI lineage: Bacteria > Pseudomonadati > Bacteroidota > Bacteroidia > Bacteroidales > Prevotellaceae > Prevotella > Prevotella mikamonis. The sequence goes on along the minus strand of NZ_AP035785.1, from coordinate 895,753 downwards.
TTCAGCACCTTCAAGGCTACAAATATTCGGTCCATCAAGCTATTTGCCTCTAGCATCTTGATTTTATCGGAGATGGGAAAGGGCATGTTTGAGCAGATGAAATCGACTACAATGGCATCATTCTGAATGTTGCTGAGTGCATATTGTGTCTCGTCTGCAATGTCATCATTGAGTTGGATGTACTCTATAGTGCTTCTTTTCAGGTCTTCTACAGCAGCTTTAAACTCTTTGTTATTGTCTGAAGGGAATTCTTCTGGCATTGGAGTGGCAATGCCGGCATAGTAGGGTTTCTTTTTCGTGAGGGCTTGTAGCTGACAACGTCCAAAACCTTGTACAAGGGCCGTGAGATTATTGCCAGGACCTGGCATTTCCAATATGCGTATCAATTTAGCAAAGACACCATATTCGTACAAATCGTCTTTGGATGGTTCATCGATATCAGGGTCTTTCTGACTAAACACACCAAAGAATTGGTCTGGATTCTTCTTGAGCCTGTTAATGAGATGCAAGCTTGCCTCCCGACCAATTAAAATCGGAGTAACAACTCCAGGGAAGAGTATGAGATTGCGTGTGGCTAGGATTGGGATTGGTCCTGTGACATCGGCTTCGAATAGTTTGCTGATATCTCCATCATAGTCAGCTATCATCTGAATAGATGTATTCTGTTTCTTATTGTTCATTGTCTGTCTTTATAAAACCCTTATGGGCAATTTTCGGAGTGCAAAGTTACTAATTAAAAATGACATACTCTCTGTTGTCTCTATAAAATAAGTAAAGTACGGGCGAATCTATAATAATAGAGCCGGTGCGAGTATGCAATATTTCTTGTAAGTTACCGTTTCATTGGTTGTATGAAACATGAAAGCTTTACTTTTAAGCAATTTGTAGTCAGGCAGGAGCGTTGTGCCATGAAAGTCGGTACTGATGGCGTGCTTTTGGGGGCATGGGGTATCGGTGGAAAACGAATCCTGGATATAGGTACAGGTACTGGATTGATAGCCCTGATGATGGCGCAACGATTTCCGGAGAGCATGGTCGATGGGGTGGAAATTGATACCGAAGCCTATTTACAGGCTTTGGACAATATAGGGGCAAGTCCTTTCAGTACGCAAATCAATTTGTATAATGTGTCGTTACAGAAGTATCAGGCCGAGTGTAAATACGATGCCATCGTTTCCAATCCTCCTTTTTTTATAAATGCTTTAAAAGCGCCTGACAGCTCTCGCAGTATGGCTCGGCATGCTGATACCTTGACTTATGAAGACTTGTTTTACCATGCACGAAGACTATTGGCAGAAGATGGAAAGTTTTCTGTGATTATTCCTGTTGAAAATGTGGGGCAATTTTTGTCAATATCTTCATTATCAGGCTTCTATGTATCGCGGGAAGTCCTCATTAAAACTGTCCAGAGAAAAGCTCCAAAACGTTGTCTCTTAGAATTCGTTTTGCATCAACCAGAGTCGGTTGAGAAGGCTTTGGTAACTCTTGCAGACGAGGGTGGGGAACGCTCGGAATGGTATGAGCATCTAACCAAAGATTTTTATCTTTAGCAGTTAGATGTTGAGCTTGCGCTGCAAGACTTTGCTTAAGGCCTGGGCACGTCGTCCTTGTTTGCTAATGTCGTTGCGTATGATGTTTATTTCATTGAAAAGCTCGGCAGCAGCAGATTGCAGGGCATTTGGTTTTCTTAAATCCCTGTTGGCTTCCGGATTGACAATTATCTTGATACCTTGCTCTTGCAGAGATATTTCTATGTTTTCCCCAGTCATTACAGGGTCGCCATCGTAATGTATAAATCCCGGTTTGCTCCTGTGTATTTGTAATTGCTGGCAGCGGAACGACTTGATTTTAGAATTTTTGTCAAGTGTTTTGTTGAACATGTCAATACTGATTTGTGGAGCCTCCAATACATCGAATGGTTCCATAATCACAATGTCCATCAGTCCGTCGCTCATTGATGCTTGTGGTGCTATGTATGCGTTGTTCCCATATTGCGACGCATTGGCGCAGGATATAAGGAAAGCCTTGTATTTGATGGAACTTCCCTTTACGTTAATTTCGTATGTCTCAGGTTCGTAACTTAGGCCCTCAAGTAGGATGTTCTCTACGTAAGTGATAGGACCGCGTTTTCCCGATTCCGCAAATTTATGGCTGACGAATGCGTCGAACCCCATACCGCAGGTACAGAAGAAAGGGTATCCGTTGATAATGCCATAGTCTAAATCTCGAATCTCACATTTGTTGATGATACCGATGGCTTTCTTTATATTCATCGGTATCATGAGGTGGCGAGCCAGTCCGTTGCCCGAACCACAGGGTATGATGCCTAAGGCTGTTTCGGAGTGAACAATGGAACGCGCTACTTCGTTGACCGTGCCGTCTCCGCCGATGGCCACAACAATCTGCACATTGTTGTTCTTTGCCTCGTTGGCTAATTCTGCTGCATGGCCGGCATGCTCCGTAACTTTGATTTCGTAATCAAAGAGTTCCTTGTCTAGATATCTGTCTATCAGTTCAGGAATACCCGCCTTGTTGGCTGTTCCTGATATAGGATTCATGATGAAGATAATTTTTTTCTTGTCCATTTCCTCTTCTGATAGTGATATTACAAATTGCTTGCAAAATTACTAAAAAACAGTAATATCCGGATTCTCGGCCGTGATAAAATTGCATAAAAGGCATATTTCCGGAAAAAAATAATGATATATAACATCTTTTTCGTATTTTTGATGTAATCAAGTGCCATTATACTGATTACAAGTAGAATAAAAAGAAATCAAACAATAATCGGCAACGGATAAGAAAAATGTTTCTTCCCTGAACTGCCATTATTTCTTAGATTGCCAAACAACTCCTTATCAGTGGCAAAGATAATCATTTTACCCGAAAACACATATAAAATTCCCAGAAATCTTTTCTATGATTCCTTTTGTGCCAAGAACAGATATGGAATAATAAGCGGATAAAGCCTGTTCCTGTCACCGAGTATCCCATAACCACAGGCAAAGTTAGCTCATGCTTTTCCTGACCCTCCAAGGTTTTCTGCAAAAATCATCCTCGCCCATAGGGCTTGCGGTATTTTTCCAGAAAACCTTGTATGGTCAGCGCACGAGCCTTATATGCCTGTAGTTATGGGAACTCCGGCCCCATAAAGCCGGACTAATCAAACAAAAAAAATATGGAACAGACAACAAAAGGAAAGTACACTCTCGAAACGCTCCGTCCGGTCAATCTTTCATTTGACCGTGAGCATTCGCTTATGGAAGAAGATGTGAGCATGGTGAACAGGCTCGTGGAAGTGATTGAACAAAGCCGGTCGGATGTAAGACCACAAATCGGGGACAGGCTGAGACTGACCGATAAATACGGCGACTTTTATCCCAATGCCCTGCTTGAAAAAGAACGGGGAAAGAATCTCTCCGTCTCTATGAACCCATACATACCATTTGTGGGAACAGCCAAGGACAAACCAATCTGGATTGACCTGAGCGGAGGGCCTTTCACGGGAGTGAAACCTGATAACCTGCGATTTGCAGGCAGGTATGAAGGCGCGTTCAAGGCATGGGGACACTGCGGTGCGACGGCAAATGGCTCGGTCTCCTTTACGGCAGAAGTCCCTCTGTGGGAATATTCCGAACCCAATCCTTATTATGGAGACTTCACCACCGAGACATGGCGTAAAATCCATATCCGAAAAAATGTTGAAAATGGCAGCAGGTATTTATACAGCGGTGACGGAATCGCATTCCGGACAGAGGAAGAATATCAGCAATTCCTGCAGGATTATGAAGCAACGGTTTTCCCCGGCAGCTTTCATAATCACTACGTCATCTGGTGCTTCAGGCAAGGACAGAGAATTGTCCCACAAGAAGAATGGGACAGAATGAAAGCTCCCGTTTCCGAGCGCAGCATCAACTGCTACAGGGAGCAGGTAAAAATTGTCAAGAACAGGGAAAAGCACATAACAACCCTGTACCGCATTAGAACCCAACAATAACAACTTTCAAAAATCATATTCAAATGGAAACAATCAACAAGGAAAAGCAGTGTGGTTCCGACCTGCTGACAGACATTCTGAACGTACAGGTACACAACGAGGAAAAGATTACGGAACAGGACAGGAGATATTGCAGGGAGCAACAGGACGAGCTGTACAAGTCTCTCGACCGCATCGACCATTGGTACGGCATCTTCACGGAAGAGGCAGAACAATATAGGGAAAGCCACCGGATCAGTTACAAGGACAACGGTGAAATCCGGTACAGGGACAGTTATCCTTCATACAGAGAAGTTTGCAAGGACTATACGGAACTGGAATTCAAGCCGTTCAAGGTCATCAATGAAATGGTGGACTGCAACTACCGGGCCGTCAGTGCGTTCGCCAACCGTATTGTTTCTTATTTCAACAGAACCTACAACGTTTCCGTTCCGTCTCCCTCAATAGACAAGGATACATTGGAAATGGGCTTCCGCCCCGACTATGCCACTTATGTGGATATGGTCATCGAGCATCTTGGCGGACGGAGTTTCAGGACCACCGCCGAAGAGGAACTCCTCATCCGCTTTCACAGAACCGTACATAAATGCAGGTGGAGTCCCGAAGTTCCCGAGTTGAAAAACTGCAAGATTTCATTTCCCAATATCCTGAGTTTTGACGACTTCTACAGTACGAACTATAATCAGAACCGCCTTCACTACAACTATCGGACCGACCTTGAGACATTCTGCTCGGGAATCCTCTTCGGCTCAGACGACCTACTCTGTGGAAGCAGCGACATGATTCTCAATTTCAACGAGGACAACATAGACGTCTCCTCATGGTATGACCTGACAACCGCCAACGCCGAACAAATCAGATTTTTCAAGAACGGCCGCATTGATATCAGGTTCAAGGACAGGGAGGCGGCGCAGGCTTGCTACGGCCGGCTGAGGCTCGGCGACATCAAGCCGGAGAGTTACTGACATTTTCAGGGCACTCCGCAGGAATCTCCCTGCGGAGTGTCTTCATTTTCACAAGAACACCCAAGATATGTATAAAATAATCCCCCAACGAATACCGCAGGACAAGCGTGCGGAAATCAACGAGAAAATCCTCTTCTGCATAGACAAGGGAAAGAACGACATTCCACAGGAGAGCGTATACAACTGCTATACGGGCATCGGCGGGCTGCACAACCTGCACAAGGCAGACTTTTCCAATTACAGCGAATATGCGGAGGCCAAGAAGGAGTTTGAGATGGGACAGTTCTTCACGCCCCACGAAATCTGCCGTGACATGGTGGAAATGCTTGCTCCCAAACCCTCGGAAATGATCCTTGACATGTGCTGCGGCATGGGCAATTTCTTCAACCACCTGCCCAACCCGCACAACACCTACGGATTCGACATCGACGCCAAGGCCGTCACCGTGGCGCGGTACCTGTATCCTGATGCCCATATCGAGCAGTGCGACATCTCACGCTATCTGCCGGAACAACGCTTCGACGTCATCATCGGCAATCCACCCTTCAACCTGAAAATCGACTTCCGGCTGTCCCAGGAGTTCTATATGGAAAAGGCATACGATGTACTGAACCCGGCGGGACTGCTAATGATGGTCGTGCCGCTCTCGTTCCTTCAAAATGAGTTCTGGGAAAAGACGAGGGTGGGCATCGTCAACGAGCATTTCTCCTTCATCGGACAGACCCGGCTCGAAGCAAATGCCTTTGAGCAGACCGGAGTACAGAACTTCAACACCAAGATCATGGTGTTTCTCCGTCAATCCAGGCACATCGAGATGCAGCCCTACAAGAGCGATGAGTTCCTGACCAAGGAGGAACTCAAGGCGAGGATAGCGGAGGCAAGGGCGATGAAATCCAGCCGGCGCATTGAGCTGATGCGCGAAACGCACTTTATGGACAAGGCCGAGATGGAGCATTTTGAGTATAAGATAGCAAAATATCTCTATGAGCTGAAAGCTCACGAGGCTTTGCGCAGGCATCTGGACAAGGCTGTCGCCCTTGTCGCAAAGTTCCGCAATCAAAAGCCTCCCGAGGGCTGCTCGACAGTCGAATACAAGGAATGGGAAAGACGAAAGCTTACCTCGGCGAAGGTGCTCGGAATCATCCGCCGTTATATCGCCGGGCAGAACACCATACCGCGAAAGGAAGTGGCCCTTGTGAAGACATCCTACGGCTTCAAGCTCAAGCAATATGCTCCCCGGCTGCTTGACAAGGTGGAGCACAGGGCAGTCACTATGAACGACCTCGTGTTGGGAGTCGCGGAATTGCCCGCCATGCCGATTCCGACGGAAAAGCAACAGCGGCAGATGAGAAGCGCGATGAAACTCATAGCACGCAAGAGACGGCAGTTCGACATTCAGAGTCCGGACTTCTCGACCATGCAGCCCGACGTTTCCATCGCACGCTACCTTGACGACGCAACCTTCATCAACAAGGACTATGCCACATGCCGGTTCACGCGGTTGCAGAAGCACGACTTGAACATGGTATTGCAGAAACGCTATGCCCTGCTCAACTGGCAGCAGGGATCCGGCAAGACCGCCGCCGTCTATCACTGGGCAAGATACTTGCTCAAGCAGCGGAAGGTACGAAACGTCTTTATCCTTGCCCCGGCCATCGCCACGAACATGACGTGGATTCCCTTCCTTACGATGAACGGGGAGCAGTTCCGCATGATACACTGCAAGGCAGACTTGGAAACGGTACGGGAGGGCATGTTCCTTGTGGTTTCACTCTCGATGCTCGCCAAACTGAAAAGACCGCTCATGCGGTTCAACAAGAAACATTCCCGAAAAACCTGCCTGGTGTTCGATGAGTCGGACGAGATAACCAATCCGACTTCCCAGCGCACACGCCATGTCCTGTGCATATTCCGGAGACTGCCATATAAGATTCTCTCCACCGGGACCACAACGCGCAACAACATCACCGAGCTTTACTCCCAGTTTGAACTGCTTTACAACAATTCTGCCAATATGATTTGCCATTGCGCCAATATCTACCGGGAGAACAGGGACAAGACGATAGAGGGTTCCGACAACCCATACCGTGGAAAGCCGTTTCCGCCCTACCGCGGGCATGTACTGTTCAAGGCATGCCATTGTCCGGGCAAGGCAACCGTCTTCGGCATAGAGAAGCAGAATCAGGATGTATATAACAAGGATGAACTTTTCGGCTTGATAGCCAAGACCGTCATAACCCGCAAATTCAAGGACTTCGCGGGTGAGAAATACAGGATAAGGACACATTCCGTAACACCTTCCGACGGAGAGCGGGAGGTCTACCACATCATCATCGAGGAGTTCTTCCGCATTTGCGAACTTTACTACAACAGCACGGGCGACAGCAGGAAAGACGCGGGACTGCGGCTGATACGGCAGATAAAGCTGCTTATCAAGGCCTGTTCGCTCCCTCATCTGATAGAAGGCTATTTCGGTGATGACTATCCGGGGAAGACACGCTATATCGCAAGCATGATCAGCCGGATACCCGGAAAGGTAGCCGTCGGCTGCACGTCGCTCGCGGCATTGGACCTGTATGAGAAAAGCATCGGCGAGCGTTTCCCCGACCGCCCGGTATTCATCATCAAGGGAGACGTGTCGTTCAGGAAACGGCAGGCCATAGTAAGTGCCTTCGACAGTTCCGTCAACGGCATACTCATCTGCACCCAGCAGAGCCTGAAAAGCTCGGTAAACATCCCTACCTGCAACGATGTCATCCTTGAATCGCTGCAATGGAACATTCCCAAGATGGAGCAGTTCTACTTCCGCTTCATCCGGCTTGATTCCGAGCAGCTCAAAAACGTTCATTTCGTTACCTATGAGGATTCCGTGGAGCAGAACCTGATGGCCCTTGTACTTACCAAGGAAAGGCTCAACGAGTTCATCAAGACGGGAGAGGTGAAGCAGAAATCGGAGATTTTCGAGGAGTTCGACATAACGATGTCGGTCATCGACAGTCTGCTGGTGCGCAATCAGGACAGCGAGGGCAAGGTACGCATCACATGGGGAAGCCAGCGCATCACGGCTTAGCTTGTTCTGTATCATAAACCGTATTTCGGAAGTGGGAAATACGGTTTATGATATGTTTTTTATATGTATGCAAGCATCTGCAACTATGAAAACAACAACTAAAATAGAAGAACAAGAAACAAATTGCGCAAGCCCTGTTTCCCAACAAACCTTGCGCAGAGAGTTATAAAAATCAAGTTGTAAATCAAGCATCATACTACAAGGTCACTTTATCTTCTCCGTCGCCAGCCCTCCTGGCTCCCCGGGCTGCACCTTAAACACAATCTCCTTGAGTTTACCATCCTTCACCGTGAGCCAAAAGAGGTCATTGGGCTGGTCGGAGAGATAGACCTGATAGGCGCGTGTGGCATCCTTGCCGGCAGCGAGGCCTGTGAACTGCACGATGCCGGGCGTGAAGTGCGAACTCTGCTCATACTCGGCAATCATCGTTTTGAGCCGGGCGAGTTCCTCGGCGTGGGAGGCGGACTGGTCTGATTTTCCTGTCTTCCCCGACCTGCCGCCCTCTCCCTTGGGAGTGAGCCGGGGAGAGGTTTTCATCACCTGCTCCTTGTATCGGGCTATCTGCTGGTTCACGAAACCGATGAATGCGGCATAATCGGCGTCGCCCTCAATCTCGGCATGGGCATTGACGCGGCGCACGAGGGCTTCGTAAGCCTCGTCGGTCTTCAGGCGAGCGGCACGCAAGGCACCCATCACATGGCCGGATTTCTCGGTGTCGCGACTTTGCAGCGACTGGCGCACGGTGTCGTTGGCCTCTTTCATACCCGCCACAAAGGGGGTGAGCGACAGTGTGGCCACCTCGCCGGCCTTGCTGCCCTCAAGGTCTTCGATGAAGTTGGTCATCAGACCCGTCTCGCGGTCGAGTTGCATTCGTGGATCGATTTTATAGTCCACGATGTGCTGCCACAGGCGTTTGGCCACGGCCTGCTGCATGCTGTCGGGAAACGAGAGGAAACTCTTCACGCCGTTGCGGTAGCCGCGATAGAAATTGTCGCGCTGCCGGTCGGCCTCGGCAATGGTGTCGCTCAGCGCGCTTTTCTGCGAGAGTAGCAGGTTGTCGTTCTCCGTCTTCACCGCCTGTTCCAATGCGGTGACGAGCGGTGCGGCCTTAGCCTTTACCTTCTCGTCGTCCTTCGCCTTTGCCGCCACGCTTTCCATGAAATGGTAGTGCGCGCCGTTGTTGATTCGGTATAGGCGGATATTTTCAATCGTTTTGCTCATAGATTTTAAGTTTTAGGAGTTAATATTTATGGAAGAACGCCATGTCAAGCGACAAACCGCCCGATAGGCTCGCTTCAAGGGTTTGCCGGTTTGACAAGGCGTTTTTTCCGATGGTTCGGGCTGTTTGTCGGCCGACAATGTCCGTTTTCCGATTGCTTGAAGGCTTTGTCATCGTGACAAACCTTACTTTCCTCTTGCATGGACACTTTGTCAAACTGACAAGGGTTCATTCTCTTTCGTGAAGCGTCTCTGCCGCTTTTGGCATCGGCAAGCGGCGCATCGTTGTTGCGACAACACGAAGCAGGGAGGGAGAAAACAATTGTCCCACGCTCCAAACAGGATGAAGCGTGGGACGGAAATGTTTTTGCAAATAAGCAGAGGCAGAGGTTTCTGCATTTGCCCGTCTCTACTTATTTTTTGCGTTTGATGGTATGCTTCAACTTCAGTACTGCAAAGTTCAACTCTATTTCGGTTTCTGTATCCGTTGTCTGCATATCGTCCCCGAAAAGGTTGTCCACAATCTCGCTGCTTCGTTGCATCAGCGACTTCTGCTTGAACTCGTCCGGACTCTTCGCCATCTCGGCGATGGTGCGTGAGAGTTCGCGGAGTTTGGCAAAAGCCTCTATGATGCCAAGTGTCGTGGCGACAGCCTTGTCGCCTTTGAGTATTGTGGCAAGCATATACAGCCCTTTTTCCGTAAAGGCCTTAGGGAGTGTGCGGCTTTTGGGGCTGTTTGCAGTCAAAAATTTTGACCGCAAATCAGCCATTTCCTCTCGTTCAACCGTAAGCACATATCCCTTGGGAAACTTCTTCGGGTTATTCTTTACCGCCTGATTGACTTCTTTGGTCTGAACACCGTACAGTTCTGCCACGGCAAAGTCGAGTATGACTTCTTGCCCACGCAGTTGCACGATTTTATCGTTCACTTCTTCGAACCGAATGATATTATTCATAGCCATTGGTAATTTATACTATTCTGCTTCAAAAATTGTGCGAGCGAGGGCAAGGAGTGTTTATTTTCCGTTTGCCAAGCGCCGCCCATTTTTCTGCAAAGATACGATTTAGCGAGTACAAAAGCAAATAAAACTCGTTTTAATTTACTTTGCCGAGCGTGAGAATCTTATCTAAGTATAGCATATAATTCCAAACATCTGTTGCGTTTGTATTTTCCGTCGTGTTGCCTCAATGTGTCAAAGAGCGAATTTTATTTTCTCGCACCTCACAATCGAGGCGCGAGAGAGGCTTGCAGGCCTATTCTGCCATAGGGCATGCCGCCGTGCCTATCGTTCGTCCGGCCATTTATTGATGTAATATTCTATGTCTGCGTTGAGTGAGGCTACATATGCTTTAGAGATTACCAGCATGTACCTATGATCAATGGAGCCTGAGGGGTATGGGTTGTAGCTATTCAAATGATTACCTGTACTTGAGAACAGTTCAATCAATTCTCCGATAGAAGCATAATGGCCGTTCTGTCCTAAGGCATAGATAAAGAAATAGTCGTTGGTGTTTGCCGGTTCGCCCATGATTGGGGCGGGGCCATCGAATCGAACATATTGTCCAAAACCTTTATAGTTATAGATGCTGTAGCTAACTCCATTACATGCGGTTGCAACTAAGGCAGATACAGGCTTGCTGTGGTCGGCAGCGATGACACTCAGTTTCTTTATCCATGCTCCGCCTTGGTAAAGTATACCATTTACAGTGAAAAGTTTGCTGTCGTCCCAATGAATGTCGCCATGCATGGTATACCAACTAATCTCGTTCATGTTGGGATAGTAGTTTGTTGCAGGATTATCTCCAAAAATATAGTCTGTTGGATAACGAAATGCCGGAATGTTCAGATCTGCTTTTACGGATTTGTTCTTGCCGGCCGTGAGGACCACATCGTTGTAGGTCTTGCTGATGGTGATGTCCTTGTTGCAGATATTGTGGAAAGTGTATTCCACGGTGAGCGTGCTGTATGTTCCCGGAGCCAGCACTATGGTGGCGGCATTCGTGGCAGGGGTGAGTGCTTGCGGTATGGCCGCGAAACCCTGATGCGGATCGGCATCCTTCAACTTCAAGGTGATGCTTTGGTTGGCTGGCGTGGGCGTGGGGCGCGAGGAGAGATTGATACCGCTGTCGTCGAAGTCGAACTCCCCGCAGATGGCCTTGTCGGCAGTTACTTTTATTTGAGTGAGAAGGGTGTTAATCTGCTGTGGCGAATTGTAGGGCATAAGAGTGAGGTAGGCGGCCTTGTGGTCGAGGGTGAAGTGGTAGCGGCCGCCTACTTTTGTGGCCACGGCCGTGCCGCAGTCGCCACTCTCGCCGAGATGGCTGGCGTCGTTGGGGGCAGGTTGTATCTGCTCGGCCTTGATGGTCACTTTATCGCCGGAGGTGCTGTTCTTGCCCGTATAGCGCACGGGGTAGGTGGAATTGGTGTAGGTGCCGTCGAACCAGAACTTGGCCTTGTCGGCGCGCTGCACGCCACCCGGAATGGTGCTGGCGGTGAGTTTGTCGGCGATGTCGCTTCTGGCGTCCTGCTTCAAGGCAGGGCTTTCGGCATCGTTCTTCACCCAGAGACGGTCGCCCTCGGTCCAATAGAAATTGAGGCCGGAGCCGTCGTGCGAGGCGGTGGTGCGAGTGGTCGCGGTGTTGTCTTCCACGACGAAGGCGGTGAGGCCATCGGTGGTTGTTTCGGTGCCGCCCTTCTGCTTGTCGTCTTTCTGCGCCATGTCGTCGCTGTTGGCGCACGCGGCCATGAAAAGTGTCAAGGCCGTGGCTGTGAGAATGGAAAATAATCTTGTCTTCATTTTGTTTTCTTTCTTAAAATGTTTTACTTTATTAAATGATGTTTACCTTGGGAGGCTCAATCCTCCCACATGTTGAAGTCCTCTCCTGCCTCATCGTCGAAGAAGAAGCCGCGCTTGGCGTTGAGGTCGTTGCCGTCGTCTTCTACCTTGTTGTGTCCGCCGCTGTTGGGGAACGATGTTTCCATGAGATGGTTGTCGGCCTTGACGCTGATGACTTCTACTTCCGGCCTTACATAAGCCTTTCGTTTCTTACCCTGTTTTGTTGCTTGGTTTTCGTCCATGTCTGTGAAATGTTTAATTGAGAATTTAAGTTGTTTTTCGTTCTTATTTCCCCTTTGCGCGGTTGGCAAAAGGGCATGAAAATGCGGACAAGGGGAACTCGGTGGAGCCCTTTGCCTATCGGGGTTGCGCGGAGAGCCTCGCGCGCGTATGCGAAAATAAATTAAAGAGGAGTTACGCCAGTAGCGCCTATGAGAGAGAGAGAGAGAGAGAGAGAGAGAGAGAGAGAGAGAGAGAGAGAGAGAGAGAGAGAGAGAGTAACAAATTATTTGGAACTGCCAAATAATCCGATGACAAAATTACGGCATTTTGCATATGGCAATTTGCTATATTCGTCACGCAAGAAACCGCAGACAATGACATACGCAAATCCGCAGAAAAACCTCCGTTTCCCTGCGCCGCGCATACACCTTTATTATATAAGGAAAGATGCCGCTGATAGCCGTTGCTCTCTAATCCGTTCACTTATTGAGTGTTATAATCGGGTGCAAAGATAATCATTTTTAACGAGAAGATAAAGTTTTGCAAAGAAATTAACATTCTTAATGGTTTGTCATGCCTATTTCGGAACACAAGCCATATTTCCATTCCACTGGCAAAGTTAGGGCGTACCCTTGCCGGCTGAGCAAGGTCTGCGCCGCAAGCGGTTTTCGTGGAAAATCATCCTCGCCCACAGGGGCTTCGGTATTTTCCCGAAAAACCTTGCACAGCCGAGGATACGCCCATCTTGCCGCCCGTGGAATGGAAGCATGGCTTCCAAAGCCTTCCACATGAATATTTTAATTGTCAATAAATAAAAACAGAAGACATGAATCTGAACAACGCAGAAGTGGCAGTGACCACACAACACCTGATTGATACCGGACAGCCGGAGGAATACCTGCTGACCTTATCCGACTACGGCGACATGGATGAGTTCCTCAGAGCCTGTTCGTTGCTTTTCCCTAAGGAGAAAGCCCCTGAGTACAGATACACGGAATGGGACAATATTCCCGAAGAGCTGATAACACAGGACTGTCTCCTCCCAAACTTCTTCGAATTGAGGGAGGCTCTGGAACAGACGGGTGAAGAGGAACACGAGAATTTCGTAAACTGGTGCAGACGCCATGCGCACAACCTCGCCGCCGACGATCCGTACCAGATGGTGTCCCACTATATGGACATATGCGAAAGCAATCCCGTCGACGACAGCGATGGCGATTCGATTTATCCCGAAGAGTCATTCGGGGATACCGATATGTATGCCGAAAAATATAGGAGAGAAATGATGTGTTCCAGAATGTTTAATGAAAATGATGACTGAAATGGGCAGAAACAGGAAAGCAACCGACAATGTCTCCAGTTACTTCTTCTATATGTGGAACAGATGGAGCCATGAGGAATGCGAGGCCGTGTACGGCAACATGTCGGCCCATATATGGAGCAAATGGTGCGCAGTCTGCAAACCTTCCGCATGGGGAGCGGCAGAACGCTTCTATGCGGAACTGTCGGACGGGAACCGGCAGCTTCTGGTGGAAAGGGCTGTCAGCCTGTACGACGGCAGGCGTGAGAAAGAGGAATGTATAAACATATAAAAACAAGAAATGAGTAATTATGAAAAAGACAATGATTGAACTGATTTGCAAGACTTGCTGCTGCAAGCTGGAAGAAGCAAGCGAATACCTCGAAAGCGAGGTGCAGAACCTGATGGAGCTGCAGGAAGTGAACGACCTAAGATATTCGGACTTTGAACTGGCATGCAGCAATCTTGGTCTGGACAACGACTATATCCCATATTTCATCAACCGACTTGCCTTTGTCTGAGGGCAGTGATAAAAACGCAATGATTATGAAAACGAGTCATTTCACAAATATCGGCAGCCTCGCGGAATTGAAGAGAGCATACCGCCGGCTGGCACTGCAATATCATCCCGACAGGGGAGGCGATATCACGATAATGCAGCAAATCAACCTTGAGTTCGGGAAACTCTATGCAGTCTGGAAGGACAGGCGCGACGTTTCGGAAAAATTGACAGGGTATGAGAACGACTACTCCGACGCATCCGCGCGGGAATATACCGAGTTCGTCTATAACGAATACAGGTGGAGAGGCAGGAACTACAAGGGCCAGCGTGTGCCGGAGATAGCAGACCTTATCCGCACATGGCTCAGGGAAACCTATCCTCGGTACCGCTTCTCCGTTACAAGGGACGGCTACGGCTCCATCAGGATTTTCCTCATGTCCGCGGACTTCGAGCCTTTCGCCAAGGACTCGGGCATCATATACCATGACGTGAACCAGTATCACATTGACTCCGTCCTTACCGACCGTGCCAGGGAGGTGATGTCAAACATCCGTGACTTTGCCATGTCCTACAATTATGACAACAGCGACGTCATGACCGACTATTTCGACACCAATTTCTATCTTTCACTGGGAATCGGGAAATACAACAAGCCGTACAAGGTAGTCCTGCCCAGACTTGATTGCAAGGGGAAGAAAGCCGAAGTGTTCAGGCATCCCGAAGGCAAGGCGCACAAGGCGGTAAGGCAGGCATTGGGAAAGGCGCGTTTCGGCTTTCTGGACAGCCATAAATTCCACGGAGAGCTGATACTCGGAGAAGACACCTACAGCCGTACCGGCGAACGTTTCTTCTGGCCCAAGACCTATTCAAGTGCGAAAACGGCACAAAAGCGGATAGATAAGCTGGAACAGGCAGGCATACGGTGTGAACTGACCGGCTGCGGGGAGGGAGTAATCCGTTTCATCGGCTATACTCCTGTGACTGAACATCAACTGGAAACAGAGCGGCAGGAATATGCCGAGGCATATAAGGCCTGGCAGGAAAAACATCAATTACAAACCGTATAAGAATTATGATGATGAAGAAAAATCAAAGCAATAGGCAAGAGCAGCTCGCATGCCTCAAAGAGACACTGGCTGAATACGGGCTGCCCCTGTCAGCCTGGCAGGATATACCTGCGGAAATGCGGGAGAGGATACGGACCGTATCCCTTGCGATGTCGCGGATAGGCAATGCCGGTCAGGACAGGGACAGGTCTCAGACAATAGAGGCCGTAACATTCCTGACGGATGCCATTCTCGTAAGGAAGAATGACATTCCATTGGAGGAAATGTGCAATGAGGATGGGGAATTTCTGAATCATTATCAGGAACAGTTCAACCGCCTGTACGACAGGATTGAGAATATACTATTGAATATGAACAAACAAAACCAAAAGACAAGATGAAAAAGGCAAATCACCCGACTGACACGATACTGGTCAGGGCATATACCGACAGCGAATGGGACAGATGCAACTTTGCGCTGATCCATTGTAAAGAGTCATGGTTCAAGAGAATGAGGGAAAGGCTGGAATTGGTTCGGCCATTTGCGGAAAACATGGATTTCTGTTCCGCAGCCTTTTATGACACCGGTGTGGATTTCTATCATACCGAGGATGAAGACATTATAAACTTGCTGGAAAAAGACTCCTCGGCTTATGTTGAACTGGAAAAAGACGAGGAGGAAAGGCTCGTGAGACCGGAGAACAGGCTCAACCTCTACCGGCTGCATGTCTATCCGAAAGGCGATTTTATGTATTCCGCATACGGCAAGCATACGAATGAGGAATTTTGGGCAGAAAGTTTCACATTAGAGGATATAATAACGAATAACCACCCTTCAAATAAGCAATAAGATGAATAAATACAGATTTTATCAGGACCAAAAGGTTACCTGTTGGGAACGTACCTATTTTGAGGTCAAGGCAGCGAATTACAAGGAAGCCCTTTCCATAGTCAAGTCATGGAAAGGCGAGGATGTCCTTTTAATGGAAGACGACGAAAAAGTCATCATAACGGATGGCGAAACCTTATTTGACACTTCAGAAAGTCTTTCCGTGGAAGAAAACGGAGGTCAGCCGACAATAGAAGTCTTTTCTGCCGGCGGAGAGGACATCATCAATAACAAACCTGATAACACCTGACGGATATGAGAACGGAAACAAGGACTTACGAGATATACCCGTTGAATGAACTGTCCGGCGAAGCACAGGAAAAAGCACACCGCCAATGGATGGAGAATTTTGAATACCCTTGGGGAAAGGAAAATCGTGATACATTGAAGGCTTTTGAAGAGGTGTTCAAAATAGAGGTGGAAAGATGGTCATACGATACCTGCACATACACTTATCGCTTCACTTCCCATTACAGCGAGGAGGAAGACAACTTGAAAGGGGTAAGATTGCTGAAATATCTTGTCAATAACTATTGGGATGTCCTGTATATTCCCAAGGTTAATTGGAAGCACAGTTACGACAAAAGGCGCAGGAGCCGCATCTTCGTAACGGACTGCTGCGTGCTTACAGGCTACTGTTTTGACCATAATATCCTGAATCCCATATATGACTTCCTGAAAAGTCCTGACAACACAACACTGTATGAGCTGATGGATAATTGCCTGGACAGCTTTTTCAAAGCCTGCATGGACGATGCGGAGTATATGATAAGCATGGAAGCCTTCGCGGATGAATGTGAAGCAAACGAGTACGAGTTTCTATCTGACGGAACGTTGTTTAATTAATCTGGAAAAGCAATGAAAAAATATAAGACGACAGAGAAAATTCCTACATGGAGCCTGTGCTATCTGGTAAACGGCGATGCAACGGGATTGACAGACGAGGAAATTGCGCTTGTGGATAAATGGTACCAGGATAATCGTGTGGAAATCATATCACCTCATAGAGACAATGCAGGCAACTCACATCCTTATTTCTCTTGTGTATCGGCTTTCGGACTATCTGCGGAAGTAGAGGATTGTGATGTCATTTATAATAAAAGGTAGAATAAACTGTATTATATAATTTTGAAATTATGGAAAAGAAACGAATATACCGGGTACATACGCAATATATATTCAATGGCGTATATGAGGTAGTTGCAGAAAACAGGGAGGAAGCACAGCAGAAAGTCCGAGAAGATTGCGGATTGGTAATGGGTGGAAACATTCACAGCACACTTCCCGAAGAAGAAGTGGATTGGAATTTTGATATTCACCCCGATGTGAAGATTGGAAGGATAACTCTCCGAAAAAAAGAGAAAAGACATAAAGGATAAGTTGGCATATTAG
This sequence comes from Prevotella mikamonis, assembly GCF_055381405.1. NCBI lineage: Bacteria > Pseudomonadati > Bacteroidota > Bacteroidia > Bacteroidales > Prevotellaceae > Prevotella > Prevotella mikamonis. The sequence goes on along the minus strand of NZ_AP035785.1, from coordinate 878,315 downwards.
CCAGCCTACTCTGTTGCTATAAGTCCTAAATATAAATAGATTCATCATCAAAAACGACTCTTGCAATATTTATAATGTATTGCAAGAGTCATTTTTATAGTCAAGGAATATAAAACAGGGCAAACTCCACCTTTCTCCGTTTGACCAATCCTCTGAGGACTTTGCCCTTGTATCGGCAGAAAGATATAAATTCGCGGTAGAAATTCCTGTCGCCCAATTCTATCTTTCGTAGCAATCTGCTCTTGGCATACTTCCCATATCCCAGCAATCTGGCCACTCCGATATTATAGGACAGAACGGCAAGAAGCAAGGCATCCTTCCCATAGTCTTTGAACATCATCAGACGCTTCATCAGGTCTGTCCGAAGCAGGGAGTCCGCCTGCCGTTCCGTCATCGCCGCCGTGAACCGCTCTCCGGGCAGAAGCCGATGTCCATAGCCTACATATGGGTAATCTTTCCAAGTATGTAAGCCCTCAAAATGCTTGATGCAGACAATGGCACGCTCAAACGGGGACAATGAGAGCAGGGCATTCCTGCCGTCCTGAGCGGAAAGCCGTAAGCAGGAAAGGCAGACAAGGCAAAAGACGACAAGTTTACTTCTTACCCTCATCATTTTTCTTCTCCTTTTCCTCGTCCCTTTGGCTGTTGAACTCAAACGAGAGTTTTTCCGCCTGTCCGAAATTATCCTCCACATACACGTCTATCGTCTGCTGGTCGGTGGAAGCGGAGGTGTAGTAGAGCCTGAACTCTTCCTTAATGATCGGATAGCGGTCATTGGGCTTAAAGACCGTACCGTTATCCATTTTCAATCTCCCTTTGCCATCAGGCTGGAAATAACGGATGGTGTAGCGAGCATCCTCAAACTGTCCCTGCCGTTTGAGCGTGCAGCGTATCTCCGCCGTCTGTCCCTTGACAATATGCTTCTGCACCGGCATTGTCTCTACCGTGAACGGGTACGCCTGCTGAATATCCAACTCGTGATTACAAGCAGATAGACAAAACCCTGCGAGGGCAAGCACTCCCATTACCCAAATCGTATTCAATATTTTCTTCTTCATTGTTCGTTATCGTTTTATAGTTATACATTATTCTCTGCATTCTCGGAAAGCAGAAACTCATTCAAATCCTTATGCTCGGCATACAGAGAGGAACGGTCGATGACCTTCTCCCCGAAGCACTCATGCAATCTCTGAAAAGTCTTTCGCCCCGCATCGTCATTGTCGAGGAAGCAGTCAATTCTATTATAGCCGTGCAAGGCTTTCACCGCCTTCTCCACGTTGGAAACGGAATTAAGGACAAGCCAGTCCGAAGCGATGATACCGAGTTGCATAGCCGAGAGGTAATCCATAAAGCCCTCGAATACGGCACATACGTCCGAGCCATTACGCTTCAGTGAAATATCCTTCGGCGGTATGCAACCTTTGAAAAAGCGGTTGCGAAGCTCCATACCTCCGGCATCGTTGCGAAAGCCAATGGCATAGTACCGTTTGCCATGCACCCGGTATCGAACCTCCTCGCAGTTGGGTATGGCAACGTGGGCATTGATACCCCGCTCTTTCAAGTAGCCCAGCAGTTTGGCATCCTGCAACGGTCGCACCCAAATATCATTGAAGACTGGTTCTTTCTTTTCGCTTCTTTGCGGTTGTTCCAAAGCAGGCAGCGGACACGTTCCGCTCTTGGCGATGAAAGCCGCCCGCAGGAGGAAATCACCGCTTCCGATAAACTCTCCTGCCAAGTCGAAGATGTCGCCGCCTTTTCCGATGCCAAAATCGAACCACACGTTTTTGTTCGTATCGACCTTGAACGAGGGTGTCCGTTCCGTTCGGTAAGGGGCGGAATACCACAAGGCGTTTCCTTTCTGTCTGGTCGGATGAATCCCCTTTGCGCTGAGGAAGTCCGCAATGGGAATCTCTCTCATCTGTCGCGCGTCCATCAGTCCAGCATGATTTTCAGTCCGACACCGTACTGCGTATGGAAACGTCCCGTAGACCCTCCCCACAGGCAACGCTCCCTGCCATAGAGCAGCAACACCAACCTGTCCGACAGATAGGTCTCCGCCTGCAAGGTAACGGCACCACCATAGAGAAAACCGTCCTTATTGCGTAGCGTTGAGCCGTCAAAGAGCAGCTTCTTTCCACCATTGACCGTCTCATAGCCTGCCAAGGCGGAAATGCCGGCAGAGAGGAAGAAGGTCTTGCTTCCGTCCGAAAGCACCTTACAGAAGAAACCTCCCTCGCCCGTGAACTGCTCCGTCGGAATACGGCTTTCCCGATAGGGATGGTATCTGCGGAGATACTCAGCCCCGAACACCCATTGGTGTCCGCCTTTTGTGTAGGTGGCAAGCGAAGCCCCGAACGAGTATCCTGTTTCGTTCTTTGAGGAGGCGGAATAAAAACCGTCAGCCATGCCTGCGGTCAGGCGTATGCCCTTCATCTTGGGCAGACAGCGTTGGGCGTGTGCCTGCCCTGCAAAGAGGGCAAGCGACACGACAAACAGGAAAAACAGAAACTTTCTCATACTACTTCACTTTGAGTTCGTCAATCTCCCTTGCACGCACAAGGTCTTCGTTCTCCACGACAAAGGACTGGTGTCTTCCTCCGTTCTTCTCGTGCATCTCCACAATGAGATGCTTGTCATCGGGGATGGTGAACTTCTGAAGCGTGAACACCGTGCGGCCGCTCTTCTGTCCCTGCACACAGGTAACATAGTTGTAGGCACGCAGCGGAAGCAGCACCTGCTCCTGCATGGCGGTCTGCTTGGCGACCTTCTTGTCCGCGATTTTGAACGTGATGAAATCAATGTCGAACGGCACGTTGGACTTGTTGCGCAGTTCCGTATGGAAGTACAGCAGTCCGTTGTGCGAGTACAACCCCTTGAGCAGGTACTGAATACCGAAGGACTTGCTGCCGATGTGCTTCACCGTCCTCTTGTCCTCCTTGTGAATGGATTTCATAATGAGCCGTACCAGCATCGGACTCTCGCTGCCAAGCTCCTTAAGATAAACCTCCATTGCGTTGTTCGGGCGGTTTACGCTCGCCCCGTCGTGGATGAAGTCCGCCATTTCCACATTCAGAAGCAACGGCTCGTTGGCATACTTGACATTGAAGGTGTAAAATGCCCCGTCTTCGGTGATGACGCTCATGTTCGTCTCCTCACGGAACTCCTTGACCGTAGCTTTCACACGGATAACATTCTCCGCCCCGTCTGCCTTCCCCGCAATGAGATTGGGCGAACCCAAATCGACATAGCGCACGGCAGACGGAAAGATGATGTGTATCGTCTTGTCGTAGGTGATTTCCAAGCCGTGAGGCGGTATCATCCGCTCAAAGGCAATCTTTCGGGTCAGACCCTGATAGAGGTCTCCGCTTGAAGTTGTTTCCTGTGCGTTGGCACAGACTGCGCCCAGCATCAGGGCGATGGCTAAAACTGTTCTTTTCATTTTACTTTGGATTAAAGTGGTGAATAATAAATATGAATTACTTGTTTTCCGGTTGATAGAGCAATACCTTATAGCCTGCCTTCAAATGCACCTTGACGGTACGCATCTTCTTGGCGAAATACTGCGAGGTTCCCTGTATCAGCCCCTTGCCCAAGTCGGCGGCAAGCTGTGCCCCCGCATCGGTGGAGATGTTCACGCTGCTGCCTACGGACGTTCCCATGTTAGCGGCAATCTCCTTGGCGGCACTGCGCTCCATCGAACCGGGAATGAATATCCCCGCCTGCCCGTCCGTATCGTACACTGTCAGCTCTACGGGAATGATATTGCCCTGATATTCCAGTGAAGAAATGACAACGGCAAGCCGTTCGCCCTGTACCTTTGCCGTTCCCACAACAAGGGCATTGCGTGGTATTTCCCTGCCGGATACCTGCATCGGCTCCAAGAGGCGGAAACGCACCGTCTGACCGTCCATGACCGTCTGATTGTTATGCACACAGGCGTATATGGTATTCTTCTCCGTTGACGAGGAAACGCCGACGGCCGTATTGAAGGCATACAGGCGTTCCCTGACATATTCGGAGCGGAAAGTCGTGTCGCTCATCGGCTGCGCCAGAGCCGACACCACTTGCCCGCTCATCTGCCTGACAGGAAATACGACGGCTTTTCCGTTGTGAGAGGTCGGGACCGCTTTCCCTCCGGAAGCCGTCCCTCCTTCCGGAATACGGTCAGGACTCACGCCCGGCCGCTTTTCCGACGGCATATACTTTGCCGCCAGCTGGTATGATTTTTCAAGCAGTGTCATCTGGTCATTCATCGTGGGCATGGCAGTCTGCTGTCTGTCCATCTTCCGCTCCATCTCCATTAATCTGACACGCAGTTCCTCCTTTTCGGGGTCCTCTCTCGGGATTTCGTAGAAATTGTCGAGTGTGCGGTTGATGTCCCGGTAGGCTGAAGCCGAGGCATGAAGCTGCCGTGAGGCAGCATCGGCATGACTGCCCTGATTACTGCCGTCATAGCCGTAATGGCTGTCCTCAGAATCTAAGGGTGCATTATCCCCGGCAGGGGAAGAGGTGTTTCCCGTCATGCCGTCGAACATCTCTCCCATATCCTGCATGGCACGGATACGCTCCTGTTCCTTGCGTTCCATCAGGTCCTTCTCGTAGGCTTTCTTCTTGTCCCCGATAATCCCGGCTTCCTGCGGGGCGGGCATGTCGGTATTGAAACCCTGCATTCCTGTTTCCCTTTCCTTTCCCGATGGGGCAAAGATGAGCCACATCGCCCCTGCGAAAAGCAGGAACATGAGCAGATAGACAAGAATCTTGTTCCGTCTGAGTCTTTCCTCCTCAGTCAGTTCCGGTGACTTGCCGGAACTCCTTTTTCTTATGAAATTGAGCATAGTCATGATTTTTTAATGATTTGATACTGTCGTTTTGCCTTTTCAGCCGTAAGTCGGGAACTTCCAAATGCTCTATCCTTACGCCTTCCCCACATCCTGCATCCCCGCAGAAAATGCTGAAGATTCCACGGCAGAACACATAGACGGAGCAGGCGGCGAACACAAGGAATATCCCCATGATGACCGCGATGCGCATGCCCATAGGGATGCGCCCGCACAGGCGACGGAGCTTCCGCTCCGCATTTTCCCGCATGATTCTTAAAAGACTTTTCTTTTTCATCGCTTTCTCGTGCTTATATCCTTATTCTCCACGATCTCAAACCCTTCGATGTTGAAGCCGTTCGGATTGTCATCGCTGCGGCTCGTATTGAGCAGGCGGCATACGGTCACGAGGCTGCGCTCGGTCACACTGGTGGCGCGGATGATCATCTGTCTGGCATGCGTCCGCACCGCATAGGGATAGCGGTCGAAGTCGCAGAGTACGCTGTCCACCTGCACGACCTGGTTGATGTTGCTCGCTATGATACGGTTGTAGTACCCTTTCTCTGAGAAATCCCGGTAGTAGTTGTAGGCACTCTTGTCCGCCAGGAGCAGCGCACGGGAGATATTCCCCTCGATGGCGCCCTTGTCGGGCGAAAGGGTAAAGAACAGCTCGTGGAAGCGTCTGACGTGTTCCCTTGCCTCGGCAGGCCGGTTCTGCGAAAGGTCCTGCGACAAGGCGAGCATCAGCGATTTCCCGCCGTCCAGCACATAGATTTTCTCTCTCTGTCTCTCCGCGAAGCTGTACGAGCTCCACAGGGCATAGCCGGCGACACCCGCACACAGGCAGACGAAGACCATCCCGAAGAGGCGTATCTGTCGGAAAGACGACTCAATATTCCTTAATGACTTGAATTCCATATTCTTGCTTTTTTATTTATTTTGGATGGGAGGCCCCGTGTTTGCCTCCTGATACCGCATAATTATCCCCGGAGGGGGCTGCGCCCTTATCGTCGCCTGCCTTGCCGTCGTTCCGATGCCGCCACCTTCCCATGAGATTTCCCACGACGGCGCCTGCTCCGGCACTCGCAAGCTTGCTGCCCCTGTCGGCTGCCATTCCTACATTCTTCATATAGTTGCCGCCTCCGCCTGCCTGTATGACCCAGTTGGACACGGTGGGAATCGTGAAGTATCCCACTATGCCGATGAACATGAATATCAGGTACACGCCGTCGGAAGTGTCCATCGAGTAGGTGGGATCGTTCTGCAGCTGCGTGATGTCGTGCCTGAGCATCAGTTCCTGTATCTTGGCCAGCATCGAACTGAAAAGGTCCGAAATGGGAAGCCACAGGTAGATGGAGATATACCTCGTGAACCACTGCGTGAGGGTGCTCTGGAAGCCGTCCCACACGGAGATGGCGAAGGCCAGCGGCCCGAGAATGGAAAGGACTATGAGGAAAAAGGTCCTCAGCGTGTCTATGAGCAGGGCCGAAGCCATGAAAAGGAGCTCAAGCAGAAAGCGCACGCCGTTTCTCAATGCCTTCTTAAGGTTGTACATCCCACGCTCCATATACATCCCCGCCATCGTCGCCATGTCCGAGGGGGAGAGGCCGAGCTCGTCCAGTTTCCTGTCGAAATCCTCATTGCTGACCAGATAGGCGGTCTCAGGGTCACGCACCATTGACTCGTATTCTATCTTGTCGCGCATCTGCCTGTACTCGTCCATCTTGAGGGTCTGTGCTTCCATCATCTTGTGCGTACCCTGCACAATGGGACTGAATACGCCGTTGAGTGCATCCAGTACCAAAGGAAAGAACAGGATACAGAGACCGATGGCGAAGGGACGGAGCAGCGGGAACACGTCGATAGGCTCGGCACGGGCAAGCGTCTGCCATACCCTGAGCGCTACATAGAAGAGCGCGCCCAAGCCTGCAATGCCCTTTGCGACGCCAATCATGTCGCCGCACATCGGCATCATTTCCGCATACAGGCTCTGAAGTACCTGATGCAGGCTGTCAAATTCCGCTCCCATGGCTACCAATACCTTTCGTTATCCGTACCATAAAGCGAAATTACCCGGTCGGCATCCTTCTTAGCCTTGGCACGCAGATACGATACGGAGATGTTCTTGTTCGTATAGTAACGCACGAGGTTGCGGTAGTCCCTCACCTCCTTGTAGCAGCGGTCCACCACGTCCATGCGCTCTTTGTCGGTCATCTGCAAGGTGGTGATGTTCACCACCTTCTTGAGTTCGCCCAGCAGTTTGTTGCTTTCACCGAGCAGTTTCGCATAGCCGTTGGCAATGGCGAGAAGTTCCTCCGGACGGAAGTTGCGGTCGGAGAGCATTTTCTTGTAGTTCACGACATAGATGTCGGAGATTTCCCCGACCATCAGGATGGTCTCCTTCACCCGTTGGGCATCCCGGACGAGGTCGTTCACCTTTTTCAGGGCATCGTAGTATTTCTTGCTCTGGTTATAGACCTTCTCCACTTCCTTGAAATTGTCGAGCGTATTTTGTACGGTCTTGGAGGTCTGCACGATTTCTTTGGTCGTGTTGATGATACTCTGTGCAAAGTTGGTGGGATCTGTGACTACCCACTGGGCGTGTGCGCTGCCTGCCAAGAGGCAACCGCACGTGATAAGCATTAAAATTCTCTTTCTCATTTTACGTTGGATTTTAGTGTGATTATTCTTTACTATTCTTCTTCGGCGAGCTGCCTGACGGCAAGCTCCATGTTTCCGCCGAGTTGTTCGGCACGGGCGAGCACCCGCATCTTCTCGGTTTCCTCCGTCGTATAGGTGAGGTATTCGGCTTTCGACACTTCGGTGGCATAGACGGCGGACTGCACGCCACCGAGTCCGATCCACACCTCCTTGTACGACCGCGTGGCATCGTTGCTCTGGTTGATGGAGAGGATCTGTCCCCGTTCCTTGTCCGTCAGTCCCAAGAGTGCCTGTATCTGGTCGAACTTGTTCATATACTTGCGCTGGTCGAGCAGTATCTTGCAGTCGGAGTTGTTGATGATACTTTCCTTGACAATATCTGAGGAGATGATGTCATCCACCTCCTGTGTCACCACGACCGCCTCACCGAAGAACTTTCTTACCGTCTTGTAGAGATACTTGATGTATCCCGCCATATTCGCGGACGCAATCGCTTTCCAAGCCTCCTCGATGAGGATAACTTTCCGTATTCCCTTCAGTCGCCGCATCTTGTTGATGAAGAGTTCCATAATGATGATGGTCGTGATGGGGAATAAGATGGGATGATCCTTTATCGCATCAATCTCGAAGACGATAAAGCGTGCGTTAAGCAGGTCAAGCTGCTTGTCCGAGTTCAGCAGGTAGTCGTACTCTCCACCCTTGTAGTACGGCTCCAGCACGTTGAGAAAGTTGGCCAAGTCAAAATCCTTTTCCCTGACCTTTTTCTCACGAAGCAATGCCGAGTAGTCGGTGGTGAGGTACTCATAAAAACTGTTGAACGAGGGCACGATGCCGTCATCCGTCTTGATACGCTCGATAAAGAGCGACACGGCATTGGAGAGGGCGACCTCCTCCGAGCGTGTGGCAGGCTCGTTGTCCTTTTTCCACAGCGTAAGCAGCAGTGTCTTGATGCTCTCCCGCTTCTCCACGTCGAATACCTTATCCGTCGTATAGAACGGATTGAAGCTGATGGGACTCTCATCCGAGTAGGTAAAATAGACCCCGTCCTCACCCTGCGTCTTGTGGCGTATCATCTCGCACAGTCCCTGATAGCTGTTTCCCGTGTCCACCAATACGATATGGGTGTTCTGTTCCCAATACTGTCTCAGAAGGTGGTTGGTGAAGAACGACTTGCCACTTCCCGATGGTCCCAAGATGAACTTGTTTCGGTTCGTGATGATTCCCTTTTTCATCGGCAGGTCGGAGATGTCAAGATGAATCGGCTTGCCGCTGCGGTCTGCCATCTTGATGCCGAACGGCGAGAGTGAATCGCGGTAGTTGGTCTCCTCGTTGAAGAAGCAGACTGCCTGTTCGATGAACGTGTAAAAACTCTCTTCTGCGGGGAAGTCGGCTTCATTGCCGGGAATGCCTGCCCAGAAGAGCGTCGGCACATCCACGGTGTTATGCCGTGGCTTGCACTCCATCAGTGCGAGCTGGCTGCCCACGTCGTTGCGGATACGGCGGAGTTCCTCCTCGTCCTCACTCCACGCCAAGACGTTGCAATGGCAGCGGACAGAGGTAAGCCCGAAGCTGTGCGCCTCGTTCAGGTACTCGTCGATCCATTGCTTGTTGATTTGATTGGAGCGGCTGTAACGGGATAGCGAGTGCATGTTCCGTGCGTTCTTCTCGAAGCGTTGCAGGTTCTCCGCACTGTCGTCAATCAGCACATACTGGTTGTAGATATGGCTGCACGGCAGCAACAGTCCTACGGGAGCAGCGAAGGAGAGGCGGCAGTCGCTGCGGTCGGTGGAGAGACGTTCGTAACGCATATCCGTACCTACCAGTCCGGGCAGGTCTTCCGTATCGGAGAGGGTATGCAGGCAGAGTCGCTTGTCGCCGATACGCATCCGGTCGGCTCTCAGGTCGATGTCCTCCAATACCGTCGTGTCGGAGAGGGACAGCGAGAAATACTTTTCTATCAGTCCCGGTTTCTCCTCCGTGCCGACGATCTCTTCGTCGCTCAATCGAGTCAGGCGGATAAAACCGCACTCGTTCATAATTCGCTCGAACTGCTCGGTGGCTTCGATGAACTTGCGGGCGGTATCCTTGTCGCGTACTTCCTTGGGAATGATATGTCCTCGGCAGAGCGTGGAAAAATTACTCTGTTGTCGGCTTCGGTTCTTGGTTGTCTTGGTCAGGAACAGATAGCAGGCGTGGTTCAGAAACGGACGCTCGTTGAAGTGCCGCTCGAAGCTGCGGGAGAGGAAGCTCATCTCCTCCTTCTGCAAGTCCGGACGATAGCCCTCCTTGACAAACCAGTCCTGCTTGTGTACGACACTGTAGGTCGGTAAGACCTTGATAGCCTTCACCCAAGCCGAATGGATGGCGGCATACTCTGCGCTCGTCACCGTATAGAGTTCGGGAAGCTCGACCCGAAAGGCGACCGTGATGTCGGCATCCTTTGAGAGGATGCACCCCTCTTCGACGGCAAGCAGCGGGAAGCGGTTCTCCAGCGTTGTGGCTTTCAGTACGTTTCTCATTCTTTGTCCTCCTTTCCTTCGTTCATTCTTTTATTCTCTCTTCTCTTTCGTCTCGGCAGCTCCTTGTGTCGCAGCAGACGGGGAATACGTTGTCGGTTGATAAGGTATCGGGGATGGCTGCGCAGCGCGGAACGCTTCATCAGCCCGTGTTCCCCGTACTTCCTGTTCAGGGAGAAGGTCTGCCGCACCAGAATGGATGCGGCAGTCCCTCCGAAGCCGATACAGATCCATTGACTGACACCTGCCATGTAGAGGATGACAAACAGCACGAAAAGAGCGAGCAGCCCTCCGGCAAAAATGAACAGGTATTGGCTTTTGAGTCCCTGAAACTCTACCGAGCGACCGATTCCCTTGTTGACGGGATAGGTCTCCATAGGCTTAGAGGAAGAAACTTCTCAGAATGGTGGCTGCGACTATCAAGAAGATACACGCTCCAAACCAGCTTGCGGCGGTCTTCGAGGTGTCCGGATCGCCGGACGAGAACTTGGAGTAGACCTTTACCCCTCCGATGAGACCGACGACCGCACCGATGGCGTAGATGAGTTTCGTGGCAGGGTCGAAATAACTCGTTACCATGCTCGTGGCTTGGTTGATGCCCGAGATACCATTGCCTTGAGCAATGGCTGTCATTGATACAAGCAGCGTTAAGACTGCAAAAAAGACTTTTCTTTTCATAGGTCGAAATATAAAATAATTAGACAAAAATGTTTCCGACCACAAAAGTATAGGATATGACAACAGATTTTCCTGACTGTACGACATCTGTCATCTTATGTCATTATATTGCATCCGACAAGGTGCTTTTCAATGAACATCAAGAGAAGATTCTTAGCGACATACAATGCTGAATTTACGGAGAAATTCTTTCTTACGCTAATATACGGTATTGAATTTTATCATGCATATACTGTGCGTTAGTGTACTGTCACAGAGAGGAAGAGAAAAAATAAGGATAGGCATACTTTTTCTTGCATACGTTTGCGATATAATCACAAGCATAAATGGATATAAAATACCGATTTTTGGGTATTGTGCCATTATGTGAACCTTATTATCTTTGCACCGAAAAAAAGAAGTTATGATAAGGACACACATAGATATACGACATGGGCATGAAAGTCCACTAAGCCAAGCGCACCGTTCAGATAAAAGACGGTGCGCTTTTTTTATGAACAAGACTGACGGGTGTTCACTTTTGGAGAGGTGGTTAAAGAAACAATTATGTGAATATAAAGATACAGATTTGGGATGGAATAATGAAGTAAAAAATATAATTCCTAACTTTCTTATAGTTTTCATTTGCCTATTCGCATGGCAGAATGTTTACGCCCAAAAAATCATTTATGGTCGAATCACTGACGCGCAGACCCACAAACCTTTGAACGGTGCCACGGTTATATTGGACAAATCCGGAACAGGAACGACCTCTGACCATGCAGGTATATTTAAGATGTATGTTCCTTCGAGACACGACAAGAGGATTAAAGTACAATACATAGGATATAAAAGCCGCAGCATAGCCTTCGGTCAAAAGTCATATGCCAATGACAGCATCTGCTGTGATGTGGAATTGCTACCGTTGGACAACCTCTTGTCTGATGTAGTTGTATTGGGAAAGAGCAAGGCGCAGAGGCATCGTGAAGTTCCCTCGGCAGTGACAATCATAGACGGAAAATCACTCAAATATAAGACGGCCACCTTAAACGAGATTCTTGACAACGCTGCCGGTATCAAGGTGGCGCAACAAGGAGGGCTGGGCAATGCCTCACGCATCATCATACAAGGCATGGACGGCAAGCGCATCGGCATATTCGTCAATGGCATGCCAATGGGAAACTCCGATGAGTTCCAGCTCAGCAGTATTCCAATCGACATGATAGAGGAGGTGGAAGTATATAAAGGTATCATCCCTGCGTGGCTGGGTGGTGATGGATTGGGCGGTGCCGTGAATATCCTTCTGAAGGACTTCAAAAAGAATCATCTGGAAGTGGCGTTAGAGGCGGCATCTTACAACACCTATATCGGCAGCCTGCAACTGAAACGTTATCTGGGGAAGACATCAACAGCCCTGCATGCCGGTGCCACGATGAGTTATGCGAAGAATAATTATAGTTTTTCTTCCCCGTTTGAATTGGGACGTACCATTCATCGTGACCACGATGCCTATCTGCACGGAGGATTCAGTGTTGGCATAAACAGCCGACAATTATGGTTTGACCAATTTGACATCACATTGAACGCCGACTATTATCGCAAGGAAATACAAGGCGGACTGATGAGCGTGCAAAACAACATCCAGCATGCCTTTACGCGTACACGTTCGGCCAATACGGCATTAAGTCTTGAAAAAAAGTTTCTGAATGGAAAGCTAACGGCACAACTCCACTCGATTATCGGTTTCAGCCTTGTCAATCAGGTAGACACCTCCCATTATTGCTACGATTTCATCGGAAACAAGTTTCCAAGTGGCTCCGGACGTGGAGAAATAGGTTCCGTTCCAAACGACTCACACGACAGGCATACCTCTATCCGTGAACTGCTCAACTTGACTTACAAGATTGACAACCATCATCTTATTACATGGAATACCAATTACCGCTATGGGCGCAAGATGCCCAAAGACGAACTTGCCGATCGTTACTCCCGCTTGCCAACCAGCGGATACCCGAGCCGGCTCCATACCATCGTGTCCGGATTGACCCATGAATGGAAACTATACGATGGCAAGTTCACAAACGAATTGGGCATAAAGGTCTTCAACCACCATTCAAGAGTTCTTCCGTTTGCCGAATCGATCATGCTGCAAGATAAACTCAGAACATCGACCAACCACAGTACCATGATAGGCTGGAGCGAGGCAATGGCTCTGCATCTTCTTCCGAATAATGCCCTGACGCTGAAAGCCTCCGTGCAGTCGACCGTCAGAATGCCCATCGCCGAGGAACTGTTTGGTGACGGTGTGCTGCTGCTCCCGTCTGAGAATCTTAGTCCGGAGCGGAGTTTTAATATCAATGCAGGTGCGATATGGCTTATCAATGCCAAACGTTATCCGCAGGTGCGGCTTGGCCTCAATACATTCTACATGAGCGCAAAGGACATGATTAAGCTGATGTATAGTTCCATGAATATGGCCTATGACAATATCGGAAAGGTCCGTGTGGTGGGCGTGGATATGGAAATAGACGGCAAACTGAACCGTTGGCTGGATATGCAAGGGAACATCACATGGCAAGATGCCCGCGACATGCGAAAGGATGCCGTCGGCGGTGGGGAAAACTTTCACTATCGCTATCGTATTCCCAACATGCCTTACCTCTTTGGCAATGTCGGGCTGCGTCTGCACAAGGATGGCTTGCTTGGGCGTTCCACATCCTCGGCACTTGCCTCTTCCTTCGGGTTTACCAAGGAATTCAGTTACAACTGGGAGGCAAGCGACAACAACACCATGCTTATACCGGCAAGATACTGCTGGGATGTCGCCCTTCATCATTCTTTCAATAGCCAATGCCAACTTAGCCTTGAGGTGCGAAACATACTCAATCGTGAGAATTGGGCTGAGTTCCGTTATCCGATGGAAAGACGCACGTTCCACTTGAAGATAAAATACATTATCAATAAAAGATAACCATAAAATATAAAAGTTATGAAAACAAACAAATTCCTATGGGCATTGCCCTGTCTGGCCATGCTGCTTGCAGCAACATTTTCATCGTGTTCAGATAAGAACGACGACCAGCCTGTTCCCCACTCCCAATCCAAGCATCACTTCCTGATGTCCGCACAATCGGACAACAGTTTCTTCATCACGGGTTTTGAGAATTTCAATGAAGGCACGGCTGTAACCTACAACAAAGCCATCACCCTTCCCACTGGACATCTGTTCATGGAGAAACACGGAAAGTATGTCTATCTCCAGTCCGGCTCGATGTATGGCTATGGAGGTGAGCAGACGCTCTACAAATACGAGGTGGATGCCAACGGGAAACTTTCCGCCCATCCCGCCGGCAAACTTTCTTTCCCGGGTTCACCCAACGTGGTTGAAATCGTATTTGCAAGCGACACAAAAGCCTATGCCGTCACATGTGCAAGCCGTGGGCAGCTGATCGTGTTCAACCCGGCCACGATGAGCGTGACGAAAGAGATAGACCTTTCGCCTTATGCAGAGGGAGACAAGGACCCTGACGGAGGTAATGGAATTGTTCGGGACGGCAAACTGTTCCTGCCTCTCAACCAGGCAAAGTCGATGAAGGAAATCCTTGCGACGCCTGCGCAGGTGGCCGTCATCGACGTGGCGACCGACAAGGTGGATAAAGTCATAAAAGACGATCGTGCGACCAGCCTCGGAATGGTCGGACATACCACGCCTGTCATCGATGAAGCCGGCAATATCTATTTCCATACCGGACCGCGTGCGGCGATGATGTGCCAGTTTATGCCCGGCAAGGGATACAAGGAAGGATTGCTGCGCATCAAGAAAGGCGAGACGGAGTTCGACAAGGAGTTTTATATGAGTCTGCAAACCATCGAGGGAGCAGAGGTCGGTTCTTACGGGATGTCAATGGCCTATGGCGGCAACGGGAAAATCTACACGTTCCTTTATAAGCCGTCACTCGTAAAAGACCCCGACGACAAGACCTATATTGTCAACAAATGCTATGTACCTTATGAGATAGACGTGAACAAGAAGACCGGACGTATTCTTCCCCTCCCCGCGTCGTGTGGCTGGGCTGCCAACGCCGTCATCAAGGTGGGTGATTCCATCTATTTTGGTGAGCATACCGACAGCGGCATAGGATTCTATCGCTACGACATGGCAACGGGTAAGGGTTCCATGCAGCCAAGCGTGAAGACTCCCACTGGTGCCTATAAGGTGATTTCTTTAGACTGAAACAACTTATGGACGAGTTTTTGTAAACTTCCATAAACTGCCAAGAAGATTACAGAACTCGTCCTTCATTACATAACCAATAAACAATAAGAAATGATGAAGGGAAATCTTAAAATATCCATTCTATGGGTTGCAATGATAGCCGGGATGTCTGCACACTCCCTGATAGACATGATTCCTCTTTTCTGGAAAGCAAACATTGCTATTTCTGATGAGGGCGTGGCTCCGATGCCCATATTGGTGTTGATGGCCATTGTCTCATTCACAATACCGGCGACAGGACTGCTACTTTCACTCTATGCCGGCAAGCGTTGGCATAAAACGGTTCATTTCTGCCTTGCCTCCCTCCTTGCCCTGTTCTGTACGGCACATAGTCTGGAACTGGTAACCGGCTTTGAGCTTCCGCAACTTTTCATCCACCCCATGCTCGTAGTGCTGGGCGTTACCCTTGCCTATGAAGCGTGGAAATGGAACAAGGAAATATAATGCTTATTCTGTGATAGATATGATACAAAATCATTCATATAACACTATCAAATTCCAAATACGCACTTACGGCTTATGGCATTGTGCGTTTTTTTTACGAACAATCCGAAACAATGTTCACTATTCTAATCCCACTATGCAGAAATTAAAGACAGATATCAGGCAACGTATATTGGAGGTGGCACATCGGGAGTTCATCAAGAACGGTGTCCGGCACACGTGCATCCGTAACGTGGCGCGCAAGGCCGGTGTGACGGTGGGCAACCTGTACCATTATTTCGACAGCAAGGATGCCTTGTTTTGCGCGGTGATGCGTCCGCTGCTCTCGGCAATCGACCGGTATATCCTTTCACACAACGACGAGGAGAATCTATCCATAGAGGTGTTCGATATGCGACAGCAGCAGATTGACTACATCTTTTCCATGCTTGCGCTCATCAAGGATTTTCGTCCCGAATTGCGGCTGCTCCTTTTCAATGCCGAAGGCACTTCGCTAGAGGGATATAAGAATAAAATCATCGACCACCAGATGCAGGTGGGCATAGAATATATGCGCCTGATGAAAGAGCGCTATCCGCATCTCAACATCAACATCTCCCCGTTTCTGGTCCATCTTACCTGCTCTGCATGGATGACTCTCTTCTGCGAACTCGTGGAGCATGAGGATTATAGCGACGAGGAAATCAAGCTGGCGCTCAAGCAATACGTGTCCTTCGGCATGGCCGGATGGAAAGAACTGATGAAACCATAACCGACTCTCAAGACAGATCAAATATATGATAAAGACACTCAAACGCTTAGGAACCTACATGGGAGGGCGCAGATGGCTGCTGCCCTGTTCCGTCGGGCTGTCGGCACTCAACGGCCTGCTGTCGCTCGTTCCCTTTATTCTTTTGTGGCTTGTGGTGCGCACGCTGCTCACGGCCGAAGGCGACTTTGCCGGCACGCCTCTGTGGGACTATGCCCTTGCGGCATTCGTAGTATCCATAGTGAACGTGCTGCTCTACTTCGTCGCCCTCATGCTGTCGCACCTTGCCGCTTTCCGTGTGGAAACCAACATGCGGCGCAGTGCGATGGAAAGGCTCATGCGTGTGCCGCTGGGGTTCTTCGACACCCGGAATACAGGGAGGATGCGCAAAATCATAGACGAAGACTCCGGGCAGACACACACTTTCGTGGCACACATCCTGCCCGACGTGGCGGGAAGCATAGTCGCTCCGCTCGGTGTCATCATCCTTCTGCTTGCGGTAGACTGGCAGCTGGGCATAGCCTCTGTGATACCGTTTATCTGTGCCTTCGGCATCATGGGCTATATGATGAACCCACGAAACAACCAATTCCAACGGATGTATCTCGATGCGCAGGAGAAGATGAGCGCTGAGGCGGTGGAATACGTGCGCGGCATTCCTGTGGTGAAAGTATTTCAGCAGACGGTCTTCTCGTTCAAGCGTTTTTACGACAGTATCATCAATTATCGTGACCTTGTCATCAGATACACGCTCCAGTGGCGTTCCCCGATGTCTGCCTACACCGTCGCCATCAATGCCTTTGCCTTCTTTCTCGTGCCGACAGGCATTATCCTGATAGGGCATGGCGGAGAGTTGGCGGTCATCGTTTCCGACATGATACTCTATGTGCTGATAGCCCCGATTATCTCCGTCAATGTGATGAAGACGATGTACCTCAGCCAGAACCTCTTTCTGGCGAACGAGGCGATGGAACGGTTGGAGAACCTCACTTGCGCATTACCGCTTCCCGACTGTGAAACGCCACGGAAAGTCAAGGCTTTCGACATCTGCTTCCATGATGTGTCGTTTCGATATGAGGGAGCGGAGAAAGACGCCGTGAGCCATATCGACCTTACGATCCCCGAAGGTAAAACAATAGCACTTGTGGGAGCATCGGGCAGCGGAAAAACCACCATAGCAAGACTTATTCCCCGATTTTGGGATGTGCGTGAGGGCTGTGTATGCATCGGGGGCATAGACGTGCGACAGATGGACAAGGAGGAACTGATGCACAGCGTGTCGTTCGTCTTCCAGAATACCCGACTGTTCAAAACCTCCATTTTGGAGAATATCCGTTATGGAAGTCCCGAAGCCACGCTTGAACAGGTAAACCGTGCCATAGACTTGTCTCAGAGCCGTGAAATCATCGAACGGCTGCCGCAAGGATTGGAGACCGTGATTGGTGCAGAGGGAACTTACCTGTCGGGCGGCGAGCAGCAGCGCATCGTTCTTGCGCGCGCCATTCTTAAAGATGCCCCCATTGTGGTACTCGACGAGGCGACTGCCTTTGCAGACCCCGAAAATGAGCATCTTATCCGCCGAGCCCTTGCGCATCTCACTCGCGGCAAGACGGTGTTGATGATAGCCCACCGGCTGACCACCGTGCAGGATGCCGACAGCATCGTGGTAGTACAAAACGGCGGGATTGCCGAACAGGGAACGCACGGGGAACTCATCGCCTGTAAGGCACTGTATTATAAAATGTGGAACGAATACCAGAAATCCGTAGCATGGAAGTTATAACCATTCAAAAAGCCATACGACAATGATAAGATATTTTCAAAACCGTTTCGCCCTGTCGGAAAAAGGAGCAAAAGACCTGCGGCGAGGAATAGCCTATTCCACATTGCTCAATCTTGCATTGATGTTGCCGCCCACTTACTTGTTTCTGTTCCTTATGGACTGCATCGGAACGGAAACGCAGACACGACAACACACGCTATGGTTCTACCTGCTCTTGGCGGCGGGACTGGCGGTGATTATGTTCCTTGTGGCCCGGTGGCAGTACGACAGCACTTACACCACCATCTACACCGAAAGCGCACAGCGGCGCATCGGCGTGGCGGAGAAACTGCGCCGCCTACCACTTGCGTTCTTCGGCGAGCGCAACCTGTCTGACCTCACATCCACCATAATGGAAGACTGCACCATGCTGGAACAGATATTCTCGCATGCCGTACCGCAACTTTTTGCCGCCATGACGAGTGTCATCATTATTGCCGTCGGAATGTTCTGTTACGACTGGCGGCTGGCCGCCGCACTCTTCTGGGTGGTGCCGTTGGGCATAGCCACTCTGTTGCTGTCGCGCCGTAAACTCGGCAGGGCTTTCCAACAGGTCTATGACATGAAGCGTGGCGTAACCGAACAGGTACAGGAAGGGCTAGAATGTGTGCAGGAAATCAAGTCGTACAATGGTGAAGAGGCATACTGCCACAGTTTTGACCGGCGACTGAAAGGTTACGAAAAGGAACTGGTCAGCCACGAGTTGGTTGCCGGCACGTTCGTCAACCTCTCCGCCGTGCTGTTGAAGTTAGGCATGCCGTCGGTCATTCTCGTGGGGGCGTGGCTGTTGCAACGGGGCGATGTGTCGATGTTCACCTATCTGGCTTTTCTCATAGCCTCGGCAATGGTGTACAACCCGATTCAGGAGGTGTGCAACAACCTTGCCATACTTGCCTTTCTCGATGTGCGCATCAATCGTGTAAAGGAAATCGACGCGATGCCGGCACAGGAAGGAAGCAGAGAGTTGGAGATAAACAACTACGACATAGAGTTCCGCAACGTGAGTTTCGCCTACGAAACCGAAAAGCAGGTACTGAGCAATGTTTCCTTCACCGCCCGTCAGGGAGAGGTTACCGCCCTTGTGGGACCATCGGGCGGAGGAAAGAGCACGACGGCCAAACTTGCCGCGCGTTTCTGGGACATCAGTAGTGGACAGATACTGATAGGTGGAAGAGATGTTTCCACGATAGAGCCTGAAACGCTACTGAAAAACTACGCCATCGTTTTTCAAGACGTACTGCTTTTCAATGCCTCCATTGCCGAAAATATCCGCATCGGCAAGCGCGATGCCACCGACGAGGAAGTGCGCCATGCGGCACGGTTGGCACAGTGTGACGATTTTATCAGTCGCATGCCGCAGGGCTACGACACCGTTATCGGTGAGAACGGTGAAAACCTTTCGGGCGGCGAACGGCAGCGCATCTCCATTGCCCGCGCCCTTCTGAAAGATGCCCCCATTATTCTATTGGACGAAGCCACCGCCAGCCTTGATGCCGAGAATGAAACGAAGATACAGGCAGGTATCTCCGAACTGGTACAGGGTAAAACCGTCATCATCATTGCCCACCGCATGCGCACGGTCCGCAATGCCGACCACATCGTGGTACTCAACGGCGGAACGGTAAGCGAGCAGGGAACACCCGATGAATTGATGGCAATGAATGGTGAGTTTGCAAGAATGGTGGCCTTACAACAGGAAAATGACAACAAAACAGATATAGCACAATGAAAATCGTAAGAATTAACAGTAAGTTCAGGCAGTTGGCAGAATGGATACTCTGCCACCGCCTTGTGGTGGGTGCGCTGTTCGCAGTCGTCGTCGCCTTCTCGTTCGTGGGAGCGAAACGCATCGTGATGAGAACCTCGTTCGACGACTATTTCGTGAGCGACGATCCGATGCTGCTCAAGACCAATGAGTTCAAGTCCATCTTCGGCAACGACTATTATGTGGCGGTGCTGGTGAAGAACAAGGACATCTTCTCCCAACGTAGTCTGACACTCATCCGTGAGTTGAGCGACGAACTGAAAGACAGTCTGTCGTATGCCGACAAAGTAACATCGCTCACCGACATCGAGTTTGCCGCAGGCACGGAGGAGGGCATGACCATCGAGCAGATTGTACCAGACGAAATACCGTCGGACAATGCCGCACTGAAAGAGATCAGGCGCAAGGCATACAGCAAGCCCTATCTGGCAAAGAAGATGGTATCGACAGACGGCACGATGACGTGGATTATGGTAAAACTGCGCCCGTTCCCCGAGGACAGCGTGTGGAAGAAGACGAGCAACATTGCCCCCGACATGCTCACGGGCAAGGAGGCGGGGCATATCATCGGTAAGGCGAAGTATGCAGAGCTGTCGCCCAACGCCGCAGGAATGCCCTATCTGAGTTACGAGAAATTTACCTATCTGCAGGGCGAGATGGGACGGCTGTTCCTCTTTGCCTTCATCATCTCCATCGTGGTGATGTTCGTCGTAACCCGCTCACTGCGTGGCGTTATCGCACCGCTGCTCACTTCCATCTCCGGACTGCTCATCAGTTTCGGCATTATCGGCTGGACAGGCATTTACATTGACATGACTACGGCGATGATAGGCGTGATACTCACCTTTGCCTGCTCCATCGCCTACAACATCCACTTATATAACTTCTTCAAGACGCGGTTTGTGGAGACGGGCAAGCGCAGGGAGTCTATCAAGGAGGCCGTGGGCGAGACCGGCTGGGGCGTACTTCTGTCGGGGCTTACCACCGTGGCAGCCATGATGACATTCCTCTCGATGAAGATAGTCCCGATGCAGGCCATCGGCATCAACACCTCACTCTGTCTGCTGGCCGTGCTGCTCACCTGTCTGCTGCTCACGCCTATCCTGCTGTCGTTCGGCAAGGACCGCAAGCCCGCCGCCGACATGTCGAGGAGTTTTGAGGGATTCATCGGCAATCGGTTTGAGCGGTTGGGCGGTTTCGTGATGCGCAACCATCGGTCGTTTGTCGTGTCATCGGTCGCTCTGACCATCTTCTGCGGCATCGGACTCTTCTTCATCGAGCCGGCGTTCGACATCGAGAAGACGATGGGGCGGAAGATACCCTACGTCAAGAAGTTCCTCGACCTGTGCGAGACCGAACTCGGCTCGATGTATGCCTACGACCTCATGATTACCCTGCCGCACGACAACGATGCCAAGAAGCCGGAGAACCTGAAGAAACTCGACCGGCTGGCGGAGACGGCAAGTGACTATAAACTGACGAAACGCCACAACTCCGTTACCGACATCGTGAAGGACATGAACTGCACGCTCAACGGCAACAAGCAGCAATTCTACCGCATCCCCGACGATGCCGACATGGTGGCGCAACTGCTGTTGCTCTACGAGAACGCCGGAGGCACGGAGTCGGAATACTGGATGGACTATGACTACAAGCGGCTGCGCCTGCAAATAGAAATGAAGGACTACAACTCCAACGAGGCCGAAAAGGAGATGAACGCCCTGCAAGCAGAGGCTCGCCGACTTTTCCCCGGCGCGCACATCTCCGTGGTGGGCAATATCCCTCAGTTCACCGTCATGCAGCAGTATGTGGAGCGTGGGCAGATGTGGTCGATGCTGCTCTCGGTGCTGGTCATCGGCGTTATCCTCGTGCTTATCTTCGGCAATTGGAAAGTGGGACTCGTGGGCATGATTCCCAACATCGCTCCTGCCATCATCGTGGGCGGCATGATGGGCTGGCTCGACTATCCGCTCGACATGATGACCGCCTCGCTCATCCCGATGGTATTGGGTATCGCCGTCGACGACACCATCCATTTCATCAACCACAGCCATGTGGCATACGACCGATGCGGCAATTACCCGGAAGCCATCAACCGCACGTTCCGAACAGAGGGACTCGCCATCGTCATGTCCACGGTCATCATCTCGGCAACCTTTGCCGGTTTCATCTTCTCCGATGCCACGCAGATGCGCAACTGGGGTATTCTGGCCGTAGCGGGTATGGTATCTGCATTGCTGGCAGACCTCTTCCTCACGCCTATTCTCTTCAAATACCTACGTGTATTCGGAAAGGAAAAGCAGGGATAGGGCTGCCATAATGGAAAAAGCTCTGTCGGGATTCCCGACGATGCTTCCACGAGGAAAAAAGTGCTGTCGGGATTCCCGACAATGCTTCCACGGGAGAAAAAGTGCTGTCGGGATTCCCGACGATGCTTCTATGGGAGAAAAAGTGCTGTCGGAACTCTCCGACAATGCTCCCGCAAAAGAAAAATAAAATATAAATCCTATAAAATCAAGAAAAATGAAAAGAATATCAACGATTATCATGGCTCTGACGATGGTTCTCGCCGCACAAGCCACAGGATTGACAGGCCGGGACATCATGCAGAAAGTAAAGAACCGCGCCGACGGCGACACACGCTATGCCACCATTGAAATGACGCTCATTCAGAAAAGCGGGCACAAGCGTGTGCGGAAGCTGGAGTCGTGGGCAATGGACGTGGGAAAGGACACGAAGAAAATCATGTTCTTCACCTACCCCGGCGACGTGAAGGGCACGGGCTTCCTCACGTGGGACTACGACAACTCCGCGAAGACGGACGACAAGTGGCTCTACCTCCCGGCGATGAAAAAGACAAGGCGCATCAGCGGAAAGTCGTCGAAGACCGACTACTTCATGGGCAGCGACTTCACCTACAACGACATGAGCACGCGCAGTGTCGACGAGGAGCAGCACAAATTGCTGCGCGAGGAAACTTTGGGCGGGCACAAATGCTGGGTGGTGCAGTCGGTACCCAACGACAAAGACGAGATTTATGCGCGCCGCGTCACGTGGATCCGGCAGGACTGCCTGATGGCTGTCAAGGGCGAATACTACGACAAGCTGAACAAGCTGCACCGCCGGCTCACCATCTCCAATATAGAAAAGGTGCAAGGATTCTGGGCCATGCACCTCATGCAGATGGAGAACGTGCAGACGGGGCACAAGACCGTCATCCGTATGGGCAACCAGCGGTTCAATGTGAAAGTGTCGCCAAACCTCTTCACCGTTTCCAAACTGGAGAAAGGACTCTGACATGAAACCGTTTAGACTATTCATGCTGCTGCTTGTGCCGATGCTCTCGGCACAGGCGTCGGCTCAGGTTGAGACTGACACCGTCGTCGTAGAATCCTCGATGGGCACAAGTCCGGAAACCGTGCCGCCGGAAGAAGCCGACGACAACACCCTGCAAGTGCAGGTAAAGGGTTTTCTCGATACCTACCACGCCGTGAGGGTGGAGGGAAAGGCCGATTTGATGGCATCAAGAACCCGTGCACGAGGAGAGGTGAAACTCGAAAAGGGGGCAGCCTCGCTCTTCGTGTCGCTGAACGCCACCTACAACGGCGTGCTGAAAGACCGCACGCGGCTGGAACTGCGCGAGGCCTATCTCTCCTATGCAAAGGGAAACCTCGACCTGCGCATGGGGCGGCAGATTATAGTTTGGGGTGTGGCCGACGCGCTGCGCGTTACCGACTGTGTGTCCCCGTTCGACTACACCGAGTTTCTTGCACAGGACTACGACGACATCCGCATGCCCGTCAATGCCCTGAGAGCGAAGTACACGATAGGCCCGGTCACCATTGAGGCCGTATGCAATCCGATAGTCGATTTCTTCGTGCTGCCGACGGACGAGCGCAATCCGTGGGCCGTGCGGTTGCCGTCAGCACAACTGCCCTATACCATCGACTTGGAAAGCGGAAAACCCGAAAAACGGATTAGAAACATGGAGTTTGGCGGGCGTCTCACGGCAAACTTCAGCGGAGTGGATTTCTCCGTGAGTGCCTTGCGCACATGGAACAAGATGCCTGCCCTTTGCCCCGTGCTGTCGGACGACAGGCGGTCGCTCCGCATCAACGGCGAGTATCACCGCATGACTATGTTCGGTGCCGACTGCTCGCTCTCCGTCGGTCAGTTCGTCTTTCGTGCCGAAGTTGCCGATTATATAGGTGAGGCGCAGGGGGCGGTTTTAGGAAAGAGCACCGCGCGCAGAAATGTCCTCAACACCCTCGTGGGCGCAGACTGGTATCCGGGTGGCGACTGGAACATCAGTATGCAGTATTGCCACCAACACACATCGGGCAACCTTGATGGCCTCTCCGTCTATCGCAACGCCGGACTTGCCACCGCAAGGCTCGCAAAGGAACTGTTGCACAACACCTTGAAACTCTCCACCTTCGCCTATATCGACGTTACCAACGGCGGCATCTTCAACCGTCTGTCCGCCTCCTATGCCCTCAACGATCAGATAGAACTCACCGCAGGCTACGACTATTTTCATGCCGACAAGGGCAAGTTTGCTATGTATGCGAAGAACTCTGAGGCATGGATAAAAATGAAATATAGTTTTTAACGATATGGGCTTCAACAGAAAAAAGAGGTAATATTCTGAAACTGCTATGTAGAATGTAGTCAGAGTATGGTAATATTTATATCTTCCCCTGACTACATTCCTACTATTAACTTTTCATATCCCGATTTATGCACCTGTAAATCTTTTACATCAAACAAATTTATTCCAATCAAATACTTCTGTTTTCTTTGCATCCTGCATCTTTTTTCTTTTTTTCAGTGGCGTTCCCTGCTCGTCAAGACATTCCCTGAGCAGATTCTCCACCAGCTCCATATTGCCGATTTGAGAGGTCATAAAACCAAATATGTCCGTTTGCCGGATGTTGTATAAGGTCTTTGCAGCCCTGATACAGTTTTCTTCGGAGACATTACCCTGTGCCGTCAGCACATCCGCCACGTTTTTCATATCCTCATAGGTCAGGGCTTCCGAAAAATCAGCATCAGGCTCCGCGCCGACAGGTTCCATCATTTCCCTTTTTTCCTCCTCACTAAGAATGTCGTTGGCAGATCCATGCCTGGCAGACAGACTGTTCTCCACCTCATCGTCCGAGATTTCATCGTCTTCACCTATAAAATCCGAAGCTGGAAGCGGTTCACTACGGACCGGTTCGACATCACGCCTCTCAGGATCTTCAAGGTAAACGAGCTTTGTCTTGCCGATCACCTCTTCCTCCCTGCCATTAATGGCTTGCGACTGCATCACAGGCTTCCGCCTTTCTTTTTTCATATTGACCATTCGCCTTTTTGCCATTTCACTATGTATCAGTCTTGCCCATGCGATGAGTCTGCCCCATAAGGCGGAGGAACGGCAAAACAGGAAAATCCATAAACGCCACGACAGGTATGCGAAGCACACCGTCTTGACAAAGAGATATAAATACTTTTCCATATTCATAAAGGTTTTGATATTTCACGGTTATACAATTCATTGACCAGTTCCCGGCACTCTTCCAGATGGCGTGTCAGTACATTGTTGACGTACCCTGATATGCTGGCATCGGGAGCTATTACCGGCAGGAAACGTCTTATACGCTCATAATTCTCACGACTGACATAGGTCTGGCTGCGCTGGGTGATATTTCCTGCCGCAAGAAAACATTCCCTGTATTCCCTCTCTGTATATCGGACTTTATTTACAGTTCCCTCATTGGCTGCCTGAGAAGCATCAGCCTTTGGATTGCTTGCGGTTTCGTTCTCTTTTTCCCGGGATTCAGAGGATTCTGCCTCCCGTCTTTCCCGTACAGTCTCCCTTACAGGCTGCTCCTTGCCAAAGACGGGCAGGTCGCCCGTCATGATTTCCTTCAGGACCTCCTCGTTTACCTCTATCTTTTTCCTTGCCATATCCCTATATCTTGAGTTTTGCAATCACCTCTTCCGCCAGTTCCGCCAAGCCGCTGCCCTTAAGCAGGCCAGCCGGCGGAGGCAGCAGCGTGCAGCGGAAAAAACTTCTTCCCCTTATGGAAAGCTCCTTGTCATAACGCCTCGTCTCCGGCACGACAGTATTGAGCACCGTCAGTCCCAGCTGTCTGATGATACCGTTGTAGATGTCGAATATCTCCGTTGAAGCACGCCGGTCCTGCCTGTTCCAGAAGAACAGGATGTCCTTCAGGGGAATATCACTCTTTCCCCTGATATAGTCCAGTACCGTGGTGGAGAAAGCCAGGCTGCTCTGCATCACGATACGGTCGGCAATGATGGGCGTGATGACGTAGTCCATGTTGACAATGGTGCTGAACACCCCCTGTGTGCCCATCGTTCCGGGAAGATCCACGAGGATAATGTCGAAGTCGCCGTCCCGGGCAAGCTCGTCGGCAGCCTCCCTTGCCTTGTCGGGCGTCGCACCCACGACGGGGTAGGCCTTCTTCCTGATATGCTCCCATTGCCTTACAAGGAGCTGCCGGTAATGGGGATTCTGCTCTATGGCCTGCATGTCCCTTTCCCTCATGCGGCACAGGCTGTGCTGCGGGGAATCACAGTCCACCACCGCCACGTTCTTGTCTTTGAGATAATGCAGGTAGCCTGCCAGCAGTACGGTGAAGGCAGACTTCCCAACGCCTCCCTTCTGGTTGCTCAGGGCAACGAATAACGCTTCTTTTTTCATAATCCGTATGTTTTAAGTTGTATGCAGTAATGTGTGTCTGCACCGGTGAATGGCGGAACATATCCATGCCTTCAATACTTCCTGTATGAGTGTATGACTGCATGAATGCTTGAATAAGTGGCTTCACGCAGTCATGACCGCACGAAGTCAGTCCTGCACAGATGCATACACACTGCAAATAAACACAGAAAAAACGACTTTCAGAGTCCTTTTCCGTGCGTTGTCGACATATGTCACCATTTGTCATTCCGTTGCATCATTCCGCCTGTTCCGTATTCGGTTCCTTACCTGTAACTTTGCCGCCGAAGCGGATTCGTTCCGTCTGGCCGTCAAATCCTCCCGTGCAGTCCGCATGCAGGGCGAAGCACAATTTGACGACAGGAAAATTCATGTTCAAGCGAACATAGCAAGTTGTGTTTTGGGACGCCCGAAATAAATCGGGCATCCCAAAACAACTTGCCACTCGCCTGACGGCTCGGAACCATTCACTCCAAAGTCGTGAATACGCAGACAGATAGAAAAAATATAAAATCGTGAGGTATGACAGAGAAAAACGGCAATGACAGGAAACATAAGGCCGGACGCAAGCGCAAGTCCGACCCTGCCGTATTCCGATACGGCATCAAGCTGAATGCGGAGGAGAAAGGAAGGTTTGAGGCTCTTTTCCAGAAATCGGGCATGGCGCAAAGGGCAAGGTTTATCAAGACCGTGCTGCTTGAGAGGGAACTGAAGGTAGTGAGGATAGACAAGGCCACGATGGATTATTACATCCGGCTGACTAATTTCTATCATCAGTTCCAAGCGATAGGCAACAATTACAACCAGACCGTAAAGGCCGTGAAGAAGAACTTCGGGGACAAGCGTGCGTTCGTACTGCTTCGCAAGCTTGAAAAGGCAACCCTCGAACTGGTCATGCTGAGCAGGCAGGTTGTCTCGCTTACGCAGGAATACAGGAACAGATACTTGGACCACACAGAAAACGGTAAATAACATGGTGGTAAAGATTAACAGGGGCGTTTCGCTGTATGGAGCAATCATCTACAATCAGAGAAAAGTGGATGAGGGGACGGCCCGCATCATTCACGGTAACCGTATCATCACAGATATGGATGCAGGCGGAGGGAACACCCTTCGGAACACCTTGCTCTCCTTTGAGAATTACCTGCTTGCCAACAGGAACACCGAGAAGCCGATATTGCACATCTCCCTCAACCCCACGCCCGAGGACCATCTGACGGATGGGGAGTTCAAGACTCTGGCAGAGGAATATATGCGCAGGATGGGATATGGCGACCAACCCTATGTCGTATATATACATGAGGACATCGAGCGGAGGCATATACACATCGTCTCCACCTGCGTAAAGGAAAACGGGGAGAAGATTTCCGATGCCTATGAATGGAACCGCTCAATGAAGGTCTGCCGGGACCTGGAGGCGGAGTTCGGACTGCAGCAGGTAGCGGACAAGGGAAAGGAACTGCCGGAGCCGTATCTTAAAAAAGCGGACTACCGCGCCGGGGATGTCAAGACGCAGGTGTCGAACATCCTGAAAAGCGTGTTCTCCTCCTACGGCTACCGGTCGTTCGGCGAATACAGTGCCCTGCTGTCCTGCTTCAACATCGACGCAAAGCAGGTGAAAGGAGAGTTTGACGGAAAGCCCTATCGGGGTATCATATATACGGTAACTGACGGGAAGGGAACACCGGCCTGTACCCCGATAAAATCCTCACTCATCGGAGAGCGGTTCGGCTATGATGGCATCGAAAGGCGTATCGCCCGTAACCTGCGTGCCTTCAAGCGGAACGGACGGAAACCGGTGGCAGCCGACAGTATAAGGATTGCCATGCACGGCTGCCGGCACGACAGGGATAAGTTCGCAAGACTGCTGGCCGCCAAAGGCATCGACGTGATCTTCCGTAAAAGCGGGACAGGCTGCATATACGGGGTGACATTCATCGACCACGGGAACAGGGAGGTGTTCAACGGTTCACGGATTGGAAAGGAATGCTCCGCCAACATGTTCGAAAGACTGTTCAATGAACCGACCATAACTACGGATGCAGAGAACCGGGGCACGGCTGAGGGAAACAGCCTTTCGGACGGAATGGATTGGGGAGAGACAATAGAACAGGCTTTCGGACTGTTCAGTTTCGAACCGAACGGCCCTGACCACGAGGAAGAGGCCTTTGCGCGGAGGATGCAAGGGAAAAAGAAGAGGAAACGCCGCTCAAACGGCATCTCATAAATCAAAAAAATACGACCATGCAACAGGAAGATGACTTACGGGGATTGGCAAAGGTCATGGAGTTCATGCGTGCCATCTCCATTATATTCGTGGTGATTCACATTTACTGGTACTGCTATCAGGCCTTCGTGGAACTGAACGTTCAGTTCGGCATCCTTGACAAGATACTGATGAATTTCCAGCGGACTGCCGGACTGTTCAGGAGCCTGCTCCTTACGAAGGTCTTCGCCCTGATTTTCCTCGCCCTGTCTTGTCTGGGAACCAAGGGAGTGAAGAATCAGAAGATGACATGGGAGAAAATATATGCCGTGTTTCTTGCAGGGCTTGTGTTGTTCTTTATGAACTGGTGGATGCTCGACCTGCCATTGTCTGCCGTAACAGTCATGACACTATACGCCTCTGTTCTGTCGGCAGGCTACATTCTTTTGCTGATGGCGGGTGTCTGGATCAGCCGGATGTTCAGGCACAATCTGATGAAGGACGTGTTCAACACTGCCAACGAAAGTTTCATGCAGGAAACGCGCTGCATGGAAAACGAATACTCTGTAAACCTTCCGACGCGGTTCGTCTATCAGGGACGGGAGTGGGACGGCTGGATCAATGTGGTCAATCCGTTCCGTGCCACCATCGTATTGGGCACGCCCGGCTCAGGAAAGAGCTATGCGGTTGTGAACAACTTTATAAAACAGCAGATTGCCAAGGGGTTTGCCATGTATATATACGATTACAAGTTTGACGACCTCTCAGTTATCGCCTATAATGAACTGCTGAAGAACATGGACAAGTACAGGGTAAGGCCGGAGTTCTACGTCATCAACTTTGACGATCCGAGACGGTCGCACCGCTGCAATCCCATCAGTCCCAAGTTCATGCTGGACATCAGCGATGCCTATGAATCGGCATATACAATCATGCTCAACTTGAACAAGACGTGGATTCAGAAGCAGGGCGACTTCTTCGTGGAGTCGCCGATCATCCTGCTGGCGGCCATCATCTGGTATTTGAGGATATACAGGGACGGTGAATACTGCACCTTCCCCCACGCCATCGAGTTCCTCAACAAGCCGTATGCCGACATCTTCACGATTCTCACCTCCTATCCCTCGCTGGAGAACTACCTCTCCCCGTTTATGGACGCATGGCAGGGCGGTGCGCAGGACCAGCTGCAGGGACAGATAGCGTCGGCAAAGATTCCGCTTTCCCGCATGATTTCGCCGCAGCTCTACTGGGTGATGACGGGAGACGACTTCACGCTTGACCTGAATAATCCCGAACATCCGAAAGTCCTGTGCGTGGGCAACAATCCCGACCGCCAGAACATCTACTCCGCGGCGCTGGGACTGTACAACAGCAGGATCGTGAAGCTCGTGAACAAGAAGGGACAGCTGAAGAGTTCCATCATCATAGACGAGCTTCCCACCATCTATTTCAGGGGCATCGACAATCTGATTGCCACGGCACGAAGCAACAAGGTGGCGGTGTGCCTGGGCTTTCAGGATTTCTCGCAGCTGGCAAGGGACTACGGGGACAAGGAGGCGAAGGTCATACAGAATACGGTAGGCAATGTGTTCAGCGGGCAGGTGGTGGGAGAAACCGCCAAGAACCTTTCCGAACGCTTTGGCAAAATCCTCCAGCAACGGCAGTCGCTTTCCATCAACCGGCAGGATACGTCAACATCCATCAACACGCAGCTTGACTCCCTTATTCCGGCCTCCAAGATAGCAAACCTCTCACAGGGAACGTTCGTCGGCAGTGTGGCCGACAATTTCGGTGAGGAGATAGACCAGAAGATATTCCACTCCAGAATTATCGTGGAAACCCAAAAGGTTTCCGATGAGATGAGGGCATACAGGAAGATTCCGGTTATTAATGAGTTCAGGGATGAAGACGGGAATGACATCATGCAGCAGCAGATAGAACGCAATTACAGCAGAATCAAGAAAGATGTGCTGAGGATAATAGAGGATGAGATGGAGCGTATCAAGAACGATCCGGACTTGGCTCACCTGATTCCCAAGGAGGACAAACAGGAAGAATGACGGCTCTTACAATTGAATGGCAGATGGGATGATACGGGAAAATCAGTATAAATACCTATAAATAATGATAGGCCTCCTTGCTTGTTATCAAAAAAAAATTGTATTTTCGCAAAATAATAAAATGTAATTGCTCATGAATTGTTTCAATCATCCACACGAACCAGCGGTGGCACGATGTGTAGATTGTGGCAAGGGGCTGTGTACGGAATGTGCATCCCAATATCGCCCCATCCTCTGCAAGTCATGCTATCAGAGAAGAAAGCGGAACGAGATTCGCCGGAGCATCCTCAACCTCGCATTTCTCATAGTCTTGTTTGTCATTGGCTACAAACTTAATTTCCTGTCAACCAAGGAATCTCCCGACAGGCAGTGGATGACAGGCTATCTGCTGATGGCTGTATGGGCAGGCTACATGTTCGTAGAGAATATCATGCCATATAAGATGATGGCAGGGACAGACGGGCAGTGGACGGCATATTATATATTCAAGTTGGCCTTGTTCACCATCGTCGGCTTCTTCATTGCGCCTTTTACGCTGTTATGGGCTGTATTCAGAATCATCAGGGCTTTTTGGAGATAAAATGTTGTTGATAACTTACTATAATCACTTCGCAAAGACAACACTATTGTTGTTTCTGCAATAGTAGAAAAATTCTTAAGCGAGCAAACTATGAAGGTAACAAGATTTTGCACAAACTTTGCACAAACAGTTTTCACCCTTGCTATGGTGATGACAATAAACTTGATGCTGGCAGCCTGTTCGAATGATGATAAAGACGAGGCACCGCCCGTTCCGGATGGCATGGTGATGACCACTGCTGCACCGGTGGGCGAAGAGATTCAGTTTCTTTTTGCCAAAGACGATGAACCTTTGGTAAAGGGTGCTACTGAGGTAAGGCGTGAATGGGAGCATATGTCTCTTAGAACGTATAGGGTAGTGACCCAAACCATCACGATTACGGGGAGGGTTACACATCTTGAATGCTACGGAATAAAATTGACCCGCTTGGACGTAAGAGGAAACAAACACCTAAAGACCTTGAGGTGCGGATATAATCTGCTGACTTCCCTGAATGTAAATGGCTGTGTGCAGTTGGAGTATTTGGATTGTTCCGCCAACCAACTGACTTTGCTCAACGCAAGTGCTTGTACGCGGTTGAAAGCCGTTACTTGTTTTAAGAACAGGCTCACCTATGAAAGCGTGAAACTGCCTAAAGTCGGGAATGGTACACTCATGTTCAAGAACACGAAAGAAGGCGACACGCAGAAACTTACACCGACTCAGGTGACTGAACTTAAAAAGAAAGGCTGGAAAGTAGAGCAATGGAGATGGAATAATGAAGACTATCCCGGAGAGTAGAGGGGCATCATCCGAAAGTCCGTAATCGCCCTCTCACACAAACGAGAGGGGATAGACTGGTTTCCGCCACTTTCGGACACTCCTCCAAAGTGAGAGAGGCTAAAACTTGATTGACTACAGGTTAGACATCTCTCCTTTTTCATGTAGATTCTTGTGCATCACTCAACAATGATAATGCAATAGAAATCAGATACTGCTTTATTGTCTATTATCAGTGTCATTGCAATTACAGACTCCTATATGATTTCCGCTTCGATTACAGCAAGCCTGTCATATATAGAGGAAGGTAGACAATGCCGTCTTCCGTTTTAATGTCGCCGTCATGGAGAACATAGGGAGTGGCAAGGTAATTGCCGTATTTCCTCATGCACTTGCGCAGGGAGGTCAGCGTATAGCCCTTGCCCGACTTCACCTCTATGGGGGAAATGTTGTGCTTGCTTGTAATCCTTGACTTGGCTATGAGAAAATCAATCTCCATGCGGTTCTCCGCATTCTCATTGTCCGACTGCGAGAAGAAATAAAGGTTATGCCCGCTTGAACGGAGCATCTGTGCAACTAAATTTTCAACGAGCATGCCCCTGTTGATTTCAAGCTTGCCCAGCAGCAGTTTGGTGTATATCTCCTGTGCCACGATGCCGCGCTCGTCAAAGGCGTGGCTGACGAGAAGCCCCGTGTCCGCCATGTAGCACTTGAGCGTGGTGCGCTCGTCGTTAAGCCGCAGGCCGATGCTCGGCTCGGTGGTGTTGAAGCAGCAGTTCACGATCTTTGCCTCGCTCAGCCACACGAATGCCGACTCATATTCCCTCATGCGCGCGGACGTGGATATGGAGGAAAGCCTGAACTTCTTCTCATGCCGCTGCAGTTGTCCCGGAATCCCGTCAAAGATGGACACCACCTTTATCTCGTCATTGTCGGCATACTGGTGAATGTCGTTCCGGTAAAGCGTCAGTATGTCGCGCTTGGTCTCGTCCACCGAGTCGAAATCCTTTGTCGCGGCATACTTCGCCACCGCCTGCGGCATGCCCCCCACAATCATATACAGGCGCATCCATTCCATCGCCTTGCGGTGGATGGGCCCCATCGGGGCTTTCTTCTCAAAGCACTCCCTTATGTATGGCATCAGCATCTCCTCGCCCATCGCCCACAGGAACTCCTCGAAATCCATCGGGTGCATCTGTATGGTGTGTTCCTCGCTGGGTATGACAATCCCCTTTGAGTTTTTCCTGATACTCACCAGCGAGCCCGTCTCTATGTAGTCATAGCGGCCGTCCTTGACGAGGTACTTGATGGCGGCGCGCGCCTTGGGATAGAGCTGCACCTCGTCAAAGACGATGAGCGACCTGCGCTCCGTCAGCCTGACACCCGTCTTCAGCTGAAGTAACTGGAAAAACCGGTCAAGCTGCGGAAGGTACTGCTCGAATATATCCATCGTCTCCGCATCTATATGGTTGAAATCGACGATGATGTACGATTCATATTCCCTTCTTGCAAATTCCTCGACGATATAGCTTTTCCCCACACGGCGCGCACCTTCTATCATCAGTGCCGTCTCACCCTGTCTCCTGTCCTTCCATTCAAGGAGAGTCTGGTATATCTTACGCTTCATCATAAGCATTTATCACGTTTTTGAGATTTATTTATGTGCAAATATACACGTTTTTGAGGAATAAAGCAAGAAAAATATCACGTTTTTGAAAAAACACTTTGCCGGCTTCGCCAGCTATGTCCCTTTTTGAAGATAACCCGGAAAGTGGTATCGGAGCATTCGGGGCCACAAGGGTTTTTCGGCAAAAAATGCCCTGCGGGATTTTTTACCGAAAAAAACGCTCCGATACCACTCTTCCGAGTTGATTGTTTTGTCGGGACATAGCAGGCGTAGCCGACCGATGACGCATAGAACGGTCAAGGAAAACATATAGGGGATATGTTATGCTCATTTCACTATCTCTCCAACCATTCAGGAAACACTGTCATCAGCCAACGAAGCTCGCTGCCTGTCCCTACAAGCCGAATGAAGGGGGGGACAAAAGCGGCCCGCCTCGCAAATCTGCATATTTTCCTGTCCTTCTCCCTGCCTTTTCCTTTCCCTTTCCATTCCATTCTTCTTTCCCCATGCTCCCCAACGCTGCCAATGCAACGCAATGACATACGATGACACGGATAGTCATCTGTTTGTAAACCAGCGTTTTATACGGCATAAAGGTGTATATTTGCAGCGACATCCATTATTTATCAACCAATAAAAGCAACAAGTATGGCAAAGCAAAGCATCAGGGCGGAAACACCCTCAAAGCCGGTAACGGAGAACGAGCAGTTGAGTGACATCGTGTTCATACTCGACAAGATGGAGCTTATACTCCGGGCAGTCTCAAAACTCGACAGGAACGGCAGGTATGAGACCGTACCCGCCGACGCGAAACACGGGAACTCCTTTCTGAAAGTGGACCGTTATGCGGACATCTTCGAGAATTTCTTCAAGAACTTCTGGAGCCAGGTCAGGGACCCGGCACGTTTCGGCATCCTCTCCGTCAGGGACAGGCACCTGAAAAAGCCGGAAGTCCGGCAGGCCATAGAGGACCTTGCCAACGGCCGGAAGACCGATGCCGTGGAAGATTTCCTGAAGAAATACGAGGTAACCCCAAAAAACAAGGAAAAGGAACAAAGTACAAAACCAAAAACAGAAGAAGAAATGGCAAAGAAAAATCCGGAACCACAGACACAGGCGCAGACAGCGGCCGCCACTACGGCATCCCCGCTGCGCTACAACGAATCGATGATCAACTGGGAGGAACTCAAGAACTTCGGCCTCTCGCGCGAGTACCTGCAGGAGAGGGGGCTGCTGGAGCAGATGCTCAAAGGCTACAAGACCAGCAAGACCGTCCCCATCTCCATGAATTTCGGGGCTGCCGTGCTGCGTGCCGACGCCCGTCTCTCATTCCAACAGTCCGCCAACGGCCCCATCGTGCTCGGAATACACGGCATACGCGCCAAACCCGACCTCGACCGTCCCTTCTTCGGGCACATCTTCTCGGAAGAGGACAAGAAGAACCTGCTCGAAAAGGGCAACATGGGACGCGTGGTGGAGCTCAAGACCCGCAACGGGGAATACGTCCCCTCCTTCATCAGCCTTGACAGGCTCACCAACGAGGTGGTGGCGATGAAGGCCGAGAATGCCTACATTCCCGATGAAATCAAGAAGGTGAAACTCACCGAGCAGGAGAAGAACGACCTGAAGGAGGGCAAGGCCGTCTACATCGAGGGCATGACGGCCAATTCCGGCAAGGAGTTCAACGCCTATATCCAGTTCAGCGCGGAACGGAGGGGCATAGAATACATCTTCGAGAACGACCGCCTGTTCAACCGCCAGGAACTCGGAGGCGTGAAGCTCACCGACCAGCAGGTGGCGGACCTGAATGCCGGGAAAGCCATCTTCGTGGAGGACATGAAGCGCACCGACGGCGAGTATTTCTCGGCATTCGTCAAGCTCGACGAGGCGAGCGGGCGTCCCGCCTATACGAGATACAACCCCGACTCTCCGGAGGGCGACAGGGAAATCTACATCCCCAAGGAGATCAACGGCGTTCCGCTCACCGCGGAGGACCGCCAGGACCTGCGTGAGGGCAAGGTCATCTTCCTCAAGGACATGGTCACCCGCAAGGGCGAGGAGTTCTCATCCTTCATCAAGGCGGATCTGGAGACGGGCCGTCTCAGCTACTCGCGCACGCCCGACGGCTTCGAGCAGCGGGAGAACTTCAAGATCCCGGCAGAAATATGGGGCGTCACCCTCTCCGCCACCCAGAGGGCGGGGCTGCAGGACGGCAAGGCCGTGCTGGTAGAGGGTATGAAAGGATTTGACGGAAAGACCTTCGCGCAGTACGTCAAGGTGAATCCCTACCAGGGCAAGCTCGACTACTACAACGAGAATCCCGACCGCAACAAGAACGCCTCCCAGCGCAATGTGGTGGCGGAGGCGCAGAAGAAGGCACAGGAGCAGAAGAAAGAGCCCAAGAAGTCAAGAGGAAAGAAAGTCTCATGACGGCCCTCCCTGAACAAAATGTAAGTTAGGACACAAAAAATCAGTCAAGATTATGGAAAAGAAAATCAACATACCATTCAAGGTGGAAGAAGTGGACTGGAGGGAACTCGCAGTCATAGGCGTAAGAAAGGAAGACATAAAAAAGCAGGGTGAGCTCGACACGCTCCTCAGCGGCGAGCAGACCGGCGTCGTCACGCTCAGCCTCGTGCTGTTCGGCGTTGACGTGGTCATGGACGCCACGCTCCGGCTGGTAAGGAAGGACGGTGCGCCGCTGCTTGAGGTCAACGGCGTGAAGAATGCCAGGATAGCGTAGACAGACCATGTTCAACCGACCGTTTCCCCTTCCGTGCGGACAGTGGGGAACGGTCCTAATTTCATATTCGACTATGATAGCCATCATCGCAGAGAAACCGAGCGTGGGACAGGACATCGCCCGCGTGGTCGGAGCAGCAAGAAAGAAGGAAGGATACAGGGAAGGGAACGGATATGCCGTCACATGGGCGTTGGGGCATCTCATCTCCCTGGCAATGCCCGAGGCATACGGCCATACGGGGGACGGGAAACTGGAACTGCCCGTCGTGCCGGATGATTTCCGGCTTGCCGTCAGGCAGGTCAGGACCGACAGGGGGATGATCACCGACCTGGCTGCCGCCAAGCAGCTGAGAATCATAGAAAAAGTGTTCGGCAGGTGCGAGAGCATCATCGTCGCCACGGATGCCGGACGTGAGGGTGAGCTCATCTTCAGACTTATTTATGATTACCTGAAGCCCGGCAAGCCTTTCAGGCGGCTCTGGATTTCCTCGCTCACCGACGAGGCGATACGCGGCGGGCTTGCCCGTCTCAGAGACGGACACGAATACGACAGCCTGTATGATGCCGCCTTCTGCCGCGCCAAGGCCGACTGGCTCGTCGGCATGAACGCCAGCCGTGCGCTCGGAGCCGTATCGGGGACACCAAACAATTCCATCGGACGCGTGCAGACACCCACGCTTGCCATGATATGCTCGCGCTACAGGGAAAACAGGGAGTTTGTCTCCACGCCTTACTGGATGCTGCATGTCACGCTGAAAAAGGACGGAGACCACCGCATTTTCCGTCATACTGAAAAAATCAGGGACAGGCAGGCGGCAGAGCGGGCATATTCCCGAATCTGTGGAGGTACGGTTGCCACCATTACAAGAATTGAGCGGCAGCCGGCAGAGCAGGCGCCTCCGCTGCCTTATGACCTCACCGCATTGCAGAAGGACTGCAATGCCCTGCACGGCTTTACCGCGGAGAAGACGCTGGAAATTGCCCAGTCACTCTATGAACGCAAGATGATTTCCTATCCGAGGACGGGAAGCCGCCATATTCCGCAGGATGTCATGGCGGAAATTCCCACCCTGCTGGGGAAAATCATCAGGAAAAAGGAATTCAGGGAATACGGGAAGTCCTTCGACCTGACGGAACTCAACATGCGCTGCGTGGACGACACGAAGATGACCGACCACCATGCGCTCATCACCACGGGTGTCACACCCGTGGACCTTACCGTGGAAGAACTGACGGTCTACATGATGATAGCGGGACGCATGCTGGAGGCCTTCTCTCCTCCGTGCAGGAGAGAGAATCTCTTGATGGAGGCGGAATGTGCCGGGCTTGTTTTCCGCTCATGCACCTCCGTGGTGCTGAGTCCCGGCTGGCGCGGTGTCTTTTCAAAAGCGGAAGACCGCACGGACGGAGAAACGGAGCCCAATGACGGAACGGCAGTCTTCCGGTCCGGGGAGAGGATTCCTGTCTCAGGCAGTGGAATCGTCCGGGGAAAGACCCTTCCGAAACCGCTCCATACCGAGGCGACGCTGCTTGCCGCCATGGAAGCCTGCGGAAAGGACATCGCCGACGGGGAGGCAAGGGAAGCCATCAGGGAGCTCGGCATAAGCACGCCCGCGACGAGGGCGTCCATCATTGAGACACTCATCAGGCGGGGCTATGTCTCACGCTCGGAGAAGAATATCATCCCCACGGAAAAGGGTATGTTCCTTTACAATGCCGTCAGGGACATGCGCGTGGCGGATGCGGAGCTGACCGGGACGTGGGAGAAGAAACTCCTGCAGATAGAGCGGCGCACCCTGACAGGGGAAAGCTTCATGCGGGAGATCGGCGACTATACCCGTCAGATTACCCGGGACGTACTCGGCATCCGCTTTCCCGCGATAAGGGAAAAGACCTTTCCGTGCCCCAGATGCCGGAAGGGCAATGTCGCCATCCGCGGCAAGGCCGCCAAGTGCGACTGTGGGGAGTGCGGCTTTGTCCTGTTCAGGAAGTTCCTGAATAAGGAACTGACCGACTTTCAGATGACAGAGCTTCTGACAAAGGGAGAGACCGGAGTGATAAAAGGCTTGAGAGGAAAGAACGGGAAGACGTTCGACGCCACCCTTTCATTGGGGAGCGGACAGGAAATAACCCTTGCATTCCCCAAGAGGACCAAGGGTAAAAGAGGCAGTGGCATGCCCGTTGCCTGAGCAGGACAAAAGATGCGGATTTCATGAAGCCGTCCCACGATGGGGCGGCTTTTTTCGTTTCAGCAGGTCTTCCATACCGAAAGCAGAAAACGGAAACTTCTCCGGCAGTCCGTCGGGAACTACAGGGCAAAGTTGGCAAATGGCCCTCTCGGACGGCAAGGTCAGGCCTCACGGTTTGCGAAAAAATCATCCTCGCCCTGCGGGCTTTCGGTATTTTTCCGCAAAACCTTGCCTTACCGCGGCACATTTGCCGCCAAGGCCCTCGTAGTTCACGACAGGCTGCCAAAGCCTGAATATTCAAATTTAAAACATAAGATTATGGAACAGAACATCATGACAGGAACATGGAGTACAGCCTCCATCAGAAGACAACCGGCCGAGGAAGCCAGCCCGGCGCTGACAGCGGAGATGTCATCCGGCCGGACAACAGGACCGATACCAATCTCCGCACTGCTTGACCCTATCAGGAGAATCAGCCGGCATCCGGACAGAAACAGGCTGCTGGCGGAATACTTCAGGCAGCAGCGTGACGCTTAGACACTTTTTTAATAATCTAAAATTACAGAATTATGTTTTTTAC
This sequence comes from Prevotella mikamonis, assembly GCF_055381405.1. Taxonomy (NCBI): domain Bacteria; kingdom Pseudomonadati; phylum Bacteroidota; class Bacteroidia; order Bacteroidales; family Prevotellaceae; genus Prevotella; species Prevotella mikamonis. The sequence continues at coordinate 839,136 of NZ_AP035785.1, read as the reverse complement.
ATCAATCCATCAAATGATGACGGAAGCGGTGGACCTCACGCTCGTCATCCGCAAGTCCGGCAACGGACTGACAGTATCCGTATTGCCGAAGTCCAACTCCCTGAAGGACGAGGCGCAGAACCACATCGTACCGTTGACCGTCAGCGGACAGCCCCAGGAGCTTGACGCGGATTTCATCAGGACCATCGGCCAGCCGGTACAGAGGGTTGCCGGGCTGATAACCAATATGAAGGAGTTCGAGCGGCAGGCCGACAAGGCATCCGCCAACAGCAAGGCCGCGAAAGAGGCGAAATCCAAGGAGACCAAGGAAGAAAGGGAAAAGCGCGAGAAATGTGAGAAGTACCTCAAAAAGGCAGACGAGCTTATCGCCGCGAAGAAACACTCGGAAGCCCTTGCAGCCCTCAAGCAGGCAAGGACGTTTGCCAAGCCTCAGGAATTGCAGTCCATAGACGAGAAAATCGAGGCACAGAAGAAGGAACTCAGCCGTGGAAGCCTGTTCGACATGTCGGCAGAGCCGGAAACGGTGGAAAATGCACAGCCGGCCGCTCCACAGGCACAGCAACAGCCGGTACTGCAAGACGCTCAGCAGCCACAGGCAGTACAACAGGTGGCAATGCCGCAGCAACCGGCACCCGCTCCGCAAGCCATGCCAATGCAGCAGAATCCCCCTGTCCAGCAACAGCCGTACCCACAGCCGGTTCCACAACCCGCATACCCGCAACAGCCGGCACAGGGCCAGCCGATGCAGAATCAATATCCTATATATGCCCAGCCCGTGGTGAACGGCCAGCAGGCATATCCCGACAGCAGGCAGCAGGGCTATGTGCAGCAACCGACAGAGTTCATGCAGCCGCAAGCATCGGAAGACATACGGCGCTATGCCGAACAGGGATATGACCCGGGAGAATATGCCGGCTATCCGGACTTTCCAACCTCCATGCTAAACAAATGTACAATTCAACAAACTCAAATCATATAAGACTATGGCACTCGAAATCAAAGGAATGAAGAGAACATTCAAGTTCAGGAAAGGCAGTGAGAACATCACACTCGAAGATCCCGACGGCAGCTGCAGCCCCGACATGGTCATGAGCTACTATGCCAACATCTATCCGGAGCTGACGACGGCGACGGTACACGGCCCAAGCATCAGTGATGACAAAGCCGAGTATGAGTTCAAGACGACCATCGGTGTAAAAGGATGAGCAATGGAAAATGATAACGAACGTAAAAACAGTGAATCATGTACACTTCTGGATATACATCAGCAAGACGCACTCGCAAGGCTCATAGTCTATTCGCTGAGGCAAAGCCACCAATTCCAGACAGGAAGACAAGAAAGAATTACGGCACCTCCGGGTGCTGTAATCCTTTTCTGAATGTCAGGTATAAACCCATTGCACCCGGATTCCTGAACAGGGAATGGGGAGACAGGACCTATAATCTCATCACGCAGGAAAACTACCTTTTCCTGCGTGAATCTTTTTACCGCTATGCCAGTCTGTTGGGAAAGGAAGCCGTGCACCGACGGAGAACGTCATTGACGGAAAGCATCTGCCGTCTGTACCATGAGATGGAAAACCTGCTTGACGGCGATGTCAATGTCAATATCGAACACAAGGAGGGCAGGATGTATTTCAACCTGTGGAAAACCCACAAATGGGGAGAATACACCCTTTATTATTTCCCGGTCAAGTTCATGGAGAAACTGCGACCGCCGTTCAGACGGCTCTGCATATCGTTTCTTCACCAACTGATGGAAGGAAACGGGATTGAGTCCATTCTCCATGCGGATGACACCGACATGATCCTTACCTGCCTTCAGGACTCCGAAATGAACGGATATGAAAAGGAAGAGCGGAAGGAAACGGACAGGTTCCTCCGCTCTTTCCAAGAAGGAAAGGCACACAGGCTGCTGCAACGGGTGGAAGGCAAATCCTACCACAGGAACATAGTCCGGGCCCTACAGCGTTATGTCCCGCAAAATGAAGACGAGCGTCTGTTGCTTGACTCGATGAAGGAGGGATGTGAGTTCCTGTTTCCGCGAAAGGCCCTCATGGATTATGAATACGATCCTTTCTATGAGGAAGAGCCGGAGTTTCTTCCGATGCCGTTGCAGTCGCAGGTCAGGGTGGTCTATGACACGGACGACATCATATCCGAGGCTCTGGTAAACGATTACAACTATAATGAGCCGTACTCGTACAGCATTATCCCTACGGAGACACTCGCCCTCTCTCCCGACACGGAGAAGCCTTTCACGATGGATGACGACTATCCGGAGAGGTTTTTCCAATGGGCGGATTCTTTTATCGACATCACTGCAAATAATTAAATACAATGTCTATGAATCAACTTACAAAGGAAATCACGACGCTCATGTATCCCCATGCCGCATTGATTGTCTATAAGACGGAACAGGATGACAGGTACTTCCTGGAACTTCGCAGAATCGGCGATGACGGCAGGATGGAAAGCGGCAGTCCCGTAACCACGGAGTTCATGAAATCACTCGTTCACAATTTCTCGGCTAATTACCATGTCACGCCATGCGGAAGAATTCCTGCACGACTGCTTGCATGTGACACGAGGATGGGAAGCGAGCGGTATGTATGGTACAATCCTCCCCAAAAGCGCATGATGTTCTTCAAGGGAAACCTGGGCATCGAGAATGCCGGATACCATCTGCCGGGCATCATTTACGATGCAGGGGCGCACGGTATGAGAATCTATGCCTACAAGGGAAAGATACCCACCGAGAGGACACCCCTGTATGCCGCTCCGTTCTTCAATGTATCAGGGGCAGGCGTCTGTCTTGGGAACGCCGAGCTGAAGCGTCCTTCCAACCCCACATTCGAAAACCTGCTCGAATACTGGGAAAAGATCTTCTGGCTGACAGAGTTCTCACATCTTGGAAGTCGTGGCAATCCCACAAAGAGCAACCTCGTACTGGTTACGAAGGCGGCACGGAACGCGCCGTTCGACCTTGACGAACTGAAGCCCCTGGACAATCTCAAACTAAAAGATATCCTGAAATGAAAAGAGTACACTATACCATCCCATACCTGCTGACCCCGCAGCACCCCGTCACCGTTACGCTGATTGGCGGAGGCGGTACGGGTTCGCAGGTGCTTACCTGCCTAGCACGACTGGATGCCACACTGCAGGCTCTCGGACATCCCGGACTGTATGTCACCCTCTATGACCCAGACACCGTCAGTCCCGCCAATATGGGCAGACAGCTCTTCGGGCAGTCGGAAATAGGATTGAACAAGGCGCAGTGCCTTATCACACGAATCAACAACTTCTTTGGAAACGACTGGAGGGCAAAAGCGTGCAGATACACTTCAGACACTAAGAAAATGACCCGTGAGAATCTCTCGAACATCTTCATCACCTGCACGGACAATGTCCGGTCAAGGATTGACTTATGGGAGGTCCTCAAAAAACTCACTTCCCCAAACCATATAGACGATCTCACACCGCTTTACTGGCTTGACTTCGGGAACACCCAGACTGCGGGGCAGGCTGTTCTGGGAACCATTCCAGAAGAAATAGAGCAGCCGAAGTCCGAACAGTATGAGACAGTCGGCTCCCTGAAGGTCATCACGCAATATGTGGACTACAAGGAAGTAAAGGACAAGGATTCCGGGCCGAGCTGTTCGCTGGCAGAGGCATTGGAAAAGCAGGACCTGTTCATCAACTCCACACTGGCACATCTGGGATGCGACATTCTGTGGAAACTGTTCCGAAACGGAATGATAGACCATCAGGGACTGTTTCTCAATCTCGACACGATGAAGGTCAATCCGATAGGCCTCTGAAATACGGAGAATCCAAGTCATATAATGAATTGGGTTCTCCGTAAATTATAAGCCACTTTATCAAAAATTTGTAAATCGTTTGCACACTATTTCCACTTGTTTTTCAAATTTCTCTTGCAAATTTCAAAAACTTTAACTATCTTTGCACCCCGATTATAACTATCATTCGGTGAACGGATTAGAGAGCAACGGCTATTCGCGGCATCTTTCCTTATATAATAAAGGTGTATGCGCGGCGCAGGGAAACGAAAGTTTTTCTGTGGATTGTCGTATAAAAAAGATGAGCGATTATTTGGCGGTTCCAAATAATTTATTACTCTCTCTCTCTCTCTCTCTCTCTCTCTCTCTCTCTCTCTCTCTCTCTCTCTCTCTCTCTCTCTCTCTCTCTCTCTCTCTCTCTCTCTCTCATAGGCGCTACTGGCGTAACTATACTTTATTTTATTTCTGCATACGCGCGCGAGGACAACCGCGCAACCCCGATAGGCAAAGAGATTTCAATAAATCTCTCTGCTATATTTTCCGTGTCTTTTTATCAACGAATAGGGAGAGAAATAAAGTGATATTTTTCCATAAATATTAAATAACGAATATATGAACAAAAATCAAGTAAAGAAGAAAATGTATGTACGCCCCGAATGTGTTGCCATAACGGTTGAGCCGATTAAGCTCATCTGTGCCTCAGTAACTGCCGACCCCATGACCTCCACCGAGGAAAGCATGTCTCCGTGGATACCGCGCGAGATTGATGGAGGCACCGTCGGTATCGGATATGGTAGTACCATTGCACCAGCAAAAAAACACACATGGTTCGATGATGAAGTTGAAGATTAAAATACAATAATCAGTAAAAATTAGAACAGGTAATATGAAAAGAACATACAAATCAACCCTTTTCGCAGTCACCATAATGCTCTTTGCAATACTCACATTCGCGGCATGTAGTAACAGTAATACAGACGATACCATCACGCCCGACAGCAAGATGGACATAGGAAAAAACATTAGCTTTGAGGTAGAGTTTGACGACTTCGGAGCCGATGAAAAGCCTAGTGACACGCGTGCCGCAATGAGGGACACCATCAGTCAGGAAACGGTAAGGCTCTCCAATGGACTCCTTGCAGAAATCACCCTTCGCGAAGGGCACCCATCCCGTGGCAAACTTTTCGCCCCAACTACTCGTGCCCTGTCCAATGACAATTATGCCATGCGCGCCTATCAAGGCAGCACGTTCAAGGGCGAGCTGCGCGGCACCGTAAGCGGTGGCATGTTTATCCCTACCACCCCTACCTTGAATCTCGCTCCGGGTGCATACCAGTTTATACTCTATAACACTAGCAGGGTATCATTCTCCAACGACCATCTATGGGTAAGCCGCGCCAATGCCCTCCATGCTTTGGTGGGGCGTACCAACGTGAACATCACGCCCACGCCAAGCAAGCAAAAAGTTCACTTCCAAATGAAGCATGTAGGCTCACAAATCTTCATATGCATGGTGGCCAATATGAGATTCTCGAGAATAGACGCCACCCTCACTTCTGTTGACGGCAACAGCGTGCCCGACCTCGTCGTTTCCCACATCACAGGTGGTGGTAATACATGGGCGGTGAACAAGAATGCAGCTTTAACCGAGAACATCACTTTCGCGGGCAACTCAAGTTTACCTTGGGCAAACGAGTATATCTGCGGCAACGATAGGTACATACCCATTCTGCCCGGCACAAATGGCACGAAACTCAAGATTACCTTCAACGGAGGCACCATCTACAACACCAACTTGGCTCAGTATAACTTCACGCACATCTTCAGATTTCCCCACGGGTTCGTTGCCCTTCCCGGACACTCATATTGGATAGATGTACGCCTCAAGCCCAACATCGTCTACCTCATGAGCGACGGCAGCGTGGGTTACTATGAGCACACCACCTACGGCGGTGGTAGCAAAACACCCATCGCACTCGTGCTCAGCGAGAGTAAGAAGATGGCCATCGCTCTCAAGGATGCTCCGGGCAACGAGTTCTGGCGACAGTGGGACACATGGTGTAACACCGGAGCAACAGAACAACCCTATGAATGGTATTTCAACGACTACAACGGGTGGAACTACACATGGGATCCGAACTACGTGAAGAATTGGCCGACGGGTACGGAGCGCAGGCCGAGAGCCAACTTCGATGAGTACACGGTATACTATCCCGGCATCTCCTGCTACCGTGCTGCTGGCTACTTCAATCCGGGCGTGACGCTCACCGGTCGACTTGCCGGAGCCCACTTCTACCTGCCTACCATTGGAGAGTGGAAGCATATGGCCTCAGTATTCAATTTTGCCCCCATCAGTGGAACGCCCAAACGTTTCATATTCGGCAGCTACATTCCAAATTATGCTTTTACTCAAGTGGGGGGCACTATGCCCCACGGCCTTTACTACACGAGCACCGAGGTAGGTTCTTGGTCGTTTGGCGGAAGCCACGGTCCCACTTACAACGTCAGCATCGCCCCCGACGGAACCGGTTTGGTGCACGTAATGGAGTTCAAGTCGATGGGGCAGAACATCAGCGGTGCACTCGTTCGACCGTTCATCCACTATTGACGGAAAACGAGAGTGCAAACTACGCAACGGACAGACCTCTGTGTCTGTCCGTATTTGCAAAGTGTTGAAAAGGTGGAAAATGCCAAAATTTATCCTTCCCAACATTGGGATGAGCGGAAAACAGCAAAAAACGCCGTTCCCAACATTGCGACGAGTGGCAAACAGCGAAAACAGTATTTCCCAACGTTGCGATGAGTAGAAAACAGTAAAAACTGCCTTTCCCAACTTTGGGACAAGAAAAATAAGTAGGTGGGAGCATTTCCCAATATCGGGACAGACCGAAAAACTCAGAGTGGAATGTTCTTACCTTTTTTTAATATCATTTACATTAACTTCAAGTTCTAAAAATATGGAAATCAAGAAAATTTATTACCACGCACTCCAGCACATGGAGCACTTCCAGTTCGCCTCGCATGTGCTGGCCATGTGCAATGAGGCCGACATCGAGAAACTCACCCTCGTGCTCGCCCCCCTGCAGAAAGCCATCGACGCGGAGGACAAGGCCCTCAACCTGCCACGGCAGGAGGAGGGAACGAAGATGCTGGAGTAGCTCGACCGATCGCGCGACCAAGCCTATCGCGCGCTGCAACTCTTCGTGGATTTGCACCTGCACTCCGAAGACTACAGCGTGCGCGATTCCGCCGAGCACATGGCCGAGGTGATGAGCCGATATGCCGGGGCGGCGCAGGCCAACTACGACAAGGAGAGCGGTATGCTGAAAAACCTCATCACCGACCTGCGCGCCACGACGATGGCGACTCATGTGACGAAACTTATCGCCACGCCCTACATCGACCGTCTGGAGCGTGCCAACGATGCCTTCGACCAGCTCTATCGCTCGCGCCTGAAGACAGCCATCCCCTCGGGCACCTACGATGTGAAGGCCCTGCGCGCCGCCACGGATAAGGCTCTCAATGCCGTAGTGCGCCGCATGGACTCCTTAGACGACCTTGAGCCCTCCGCCCCCTTGGCCGCCCTCATCATCCAGTACAACGTTCTCGTGGGGAAGCAGCGCACCACGCTTGCCCGTCGTGCCGCAGCCAACAAGGCCGCAAGGGAGAAAAAGGAGGGGAAAGGCTCGGTCGGCAAGGGCAAGAAGGAGGATAAGGGCAACGCCCACGCAGAGGAACTTGCCCGTCTCAAAACGATGATTGCCGAGTATGAGCAGAGTTCGCATTTCACGCCCGGCATCGTGCAGTTCACAGGCCTCGCCGCCGGCAAGGATGCCACGCGCGCCTATCAGGTCTACCTCTCCGACCAGCCCACCGACCTCTTCTGGCTCACGGTGAAGGATGGCAAACTCACCGAGATTGTGTTTAAGGTGCAGCCCGGGGAGCCAGGAGGGCTGGCGACGGAGAAGATAAAGTGACCTTGTTGTCTGATGCATGATTAACCACTTGATTTTTTATTTTATAACTCTCAATTATTGCGCAGGTCTTGCCGTGAGGCAGGACTTGCGTCTTTGTTTTCTGGAAACTGACTTCAGGAATGTATTAATTCTCCATTTTCCATCAGCAAATCATTATCCGTTTGTCCTCTGTCTTTGGGAAAAATAGTATCTTTGTTAATAGAATTTAATATGCAAAGCGGATGTAATGGAGGGACACATACATTTTAACAAAAGGTCCAGTAACCAAAGGAACAATAAATGGGAAAACAGACATAAGCCAAGGGATGTACGTATCCGAGGGGGATTGTCCGTCCCCATAAGCTGTCCTTGCACGGCAAACACGGAAGAAATGACATAACATGCAGAATGATGGGGATTTCTGTATTTTTTATGATATATTGGTTGGGATTTTCAGCATACCACCCAAACGTTGATAACTGAAAAACTTATCCGTCATGAATATACTCAAGATTTATAAACCCATAATACATTCGTTTTATAAGATAAAAAAACTGTCACCCGACAATACCCTTTCGCTTCCCTTGCAGGATATGCTTGGGAACATCAGAAAACGCATAAAGAGAATTTCCTTCCACATCAAGCTTGGAGTCAGTTATGTGCTTGTCGTACTTCTCGCCGGCGGCATCGTCTGCATCAAGACAGGGGAATGGAGCTGTTTCAGGAGCATGAAGGCATTGCCGCCGCTGTTGGAGCTACGCGACAGCCTGCCGGAGCAGGAAATGCCGTTACAGACGGGACTGTACCTATATACCGGCAACAGAAACTCCTTGCCCATACGTGGCGACCATGCCATAGTCATAGGCAGCCTGACGACGGGCGTAATTTGTGTTCTTTCGGCTTCATACATTTTTATATACCGGCATTTCCTCTGTTTGGAAAAGACACTGCTCGAAAAGGAAAAGTGCATACAGGAGCACCGCATATTGCTGGAAACGCACAAGAAAATAATCCTCTCCGTCTCTCATGACATCCGCAGTCCGCTGAATGTCATCAGCGGAAGTGCCGAACTCGCCATGAGCGCATGCAGCAAGGAGGAACACGACAGACATCTTGCAAATATAAGGGAACGCTGCCTGCATATCCTGCATCTACTGAACGGTCTGCTGGACATATACAGACTCAAGGAGGAAAAGGCAACGGTAAATGCCATTCCGTTCCGCCTGTCAGACCTGTTGGACAGGATAGTTGTATCTGCTGAGCAGATGGCCGGGGACAGAGGTCTCCATTTCACCCACACCTTCAGGCATACGGATGTCACGCTGAAGGGAGACTCCGACCGCATTGAGGAGATTATAGACAACCTGCTGACCAACGCCATGAAATATACCCGTCGGGGAAAGGTGGACCTGCACGCCTCGTATTCCAAGGGAAAGCTGCAAGTTGAGATACGCGACACAGGAATAGGAATGGACAAAAAGATGATGGAGAGGATATTCATTCCGTTCGAACGATGTGACAATAATCGGAAAGTGGAAGGATATGGCCTCGGACTGACCATCACGCAGGGGCTCGTCAGCCTTATGGGCGGAAGGATAAGCGTCACGAGCAGATTGGGGAAGGGTTCGTCTTTCAAGGTTTCCCTACCGCTTTCGAAAACAAGTATTCCCGTAGACAACGGCATGGCAGGGGCGGACTGCCCCTTGAACCTCCCGCATCGTGTGTTGGTCATTGACGATGATCCGCTACAGCTTGAGATTGTCAGGGAGATGCTGGAACGCAACGGCGTTTCATGTACGGCCTGCAACAACGCCCTGGATTTTTCCGTCGCCATGCGCAAGCAAGACTACGATGTGCTGCTGACTGATATCCATATGTCGGGAACGGATGGTTTTTCCCTGCTGGAACTTCTGCGAAAATCGAACCTGCAGAACTCAAGGCAACTTCCCGTGATAGCCATGAGTGCGCGGGGAGACTTCTCACGGGAAGACATCATGGCAAGAGGCTTCTCCGGCTGTGTGTTCAAGCCTTTTTCTTCCAACGAACTGCTGCGATGCCTCTCTTCTGCGGCACAGCATACATGCTGTGCCGACTTTACCCCGCTGACACGCGGAACGACGGACAAGTGCGGTATCCTGCAAAAACTGATAGCAAGTTCAAGGAAAGACATCGCAGACCTGAAACGTGCCATGAAAGAGGCTGACAGGGAGGCGTTGCGCGAGATTGTGCACAGGATACGCCCCTTGTGGGAACTGATGCGGCGGGAATGTAAGCTGCAATACTACCACGAGATGCTCAAGGGCATAGGCACGGACAGCAATACCGTCAATACCTGCACGGAAAATATCATCATTGAGATACGAAAACTTATAGCTGATACGGAAAAGGAACTAGAAAGGATAAGACATGAGAAAGAAAATACTGATAGTTGAGGACAATGTGGCACTTGCCAAGATACAGAAGGAATGGCTGGAAGCTGACGGCTTTGAGGTGATGACTGTAATGGACGAGCCGGCTGCCCGAAAATGGATAGCGAGGGCAGAGTTCGACCTGATTCTGGCAGACGTGCGGCTGCCGAGGGGAAACGGAATATCCCTGCTCGAATGGATGAACTGGGAAGGAAAGGACATACCTTATATCATCATGACCGAATACGCCTCCTTCCCGGATGCGGTGAAAGCCATCAAGCTCGGAGCGAAAGACTATCTCCCCAAGCCGGTATACAGAGAACGCCTGCTGGAACTGGTAGCCGAACAGGTTAAGGCGCTTTCCGTCATGCAGTCGGAACAGAGGGAATATTTCAGGCGTCCCGGCCTGAAGGCAAGGGAGGCGGAACACCTTGCCAGGCTGGTGGCGCCCTTTGACCTGTCCGTACTGATACTCGGTGAAAACGGAACGGGAAAGGAGGAAATAGCCAAGAGCATACATTTCAACAGTCCAAGGAAACATCGCCCATTCGTCGCCGTGAACTGCGGGGCCATACCCCGTGAACTGTCGGCTTCCCTGTTCTTCGGGCATAAGAAAGGGGCATTTACGGGCGCGGACAGGAGCGAGGAGGGATATTTTGAAACGGCAAGAGGCGGTACGCTGTTCCTTGACGAGATAGGGACACTTCCCTACGAAACCCAGTCGGCACTGCTGAGAGTGCTTCAGGAGAACGCGTACCTCCCCATCGGCGGGAACAGGGAGCGGACAGCAGATGTGCGTATCGTGGCGGCAACGAATGAGGACATGGAGGAAGCTATTGGAAAGCGGTTCTTCAGAGAGGACCTGTATCACCGCCTGTGTGAGTTTGAGATACGGCTGCCGCCCCTGCGGGAATGTCAGGAGGACATCCTCCCGCTTGCGGAGTTTTTCAGAAAGAAATTCTCCGGCGAACTGAGAAAGGAAACGGCCGGGTTCACGAAAGAGGCTGAACGGCTTTTGCTCACACATTCGTGGAGCGGTAACATCAGAGAGCTCAGGAACAGAGTCAGGCGTGCCGTCTTGGTTTCGGAAAGTTCCCGTATCACGGAAAAGAATCTGGGAATAGCCATGATTCCGCCATCCCCAAGGATAGAACTGGAGCAGTTTGTCCCATTGAGGGATGCCCGGCTGGAAAAAGACTCCATCATAAAGGCTCTTGAAATATGCAGGGGTAACAAGACGCAGGCGGCAAGACTCCTGAATGTCAATCCCACTACGCTGTATCGAAAGATAAACAAGTACGGGATTGAATGAGCGGTTCATTTCTTGCGGTATGCAATGGCATATCGCAAGAAATCCTCGTATTTTACCACAATCATAATTATCTGTGAAAGATATGATTAAAATCCTATTGCATTGACATTCAGCGGAATATCAATGAGTTTTGGTGAAAGATAGTGTCTGTGGCATGCTTTTGGCGTATTATATGGCATAACCTGTTGCGTGGCAAGTTAAGGAAAAATTCATATTAACTTAAAACAGTTTGCAATGATACAGATGGAAACCGTACAGAAGATGTTCCTTCAGATAATGGGACGCTTCGACAATGTGGACCGGACACTGGAGCGCATGAACAAGGTCAAGGACTGCCTTGACGGCGACACGCTGCTGGAGAATCATGACCTGTGCCGTCTGCTCGGCGTGACCAAGCGGACGCTGGCGCGCTACCGGCAGAAAAAACTGATACGCTATTACATGATAGACGGACGCACTTACTACAAGGCGTCTGAAATTGGCGATTTCCTTAAAAGCAAGGGGAAGGAACTGCCTGTAAAGAAAGGAGAGTAACCGGTTGTCTGACTTAAAAAGAAACACAATGGAAATTATAAGCATGGATTTAAGAACCTTCGACACCCTGATGGAGCGTGTGCGCAGAATAGAGGAAAGGGCAGGCCTTCTTTTGGAGAAACAAGCGGATATAGGGATGAAGAAATGGCTGGACAGCCAGGATGTATGCGAGCTGCTCGGCATATCCAAGCGTACCTTGCAGTCATATAGGGAAAAGGGGCTGATAGCCTGCAGCTATATCCGCCATAAGGCTTTTTACAGGCCGGAGGACGTGGAGAGAATGTTGGAATCATCGTATCACCCCCAAAAATAATCATTATGAGTCATTATTTCATAGACAGGAATGACCCGCGGATAATGGACCTGCTCCGCCGCCTATCCAATGTGGAAAAGGCACTGGACAGGCTGGAGCCGGACATTCGGAAAAGTTTCAGGGGAGACCGGTTCGTCAATGATGAGGAACTGTCCCGCCTGCTGAAAGTGAGCCGCCGGACGCTTCACGAATACCGCATGGAGAGAATACTTCCGTACTACCAGATGCAGGGAAAGGTACTTTACCGGGAGTCGGAGATTCAGGAATTTCTGGAGAGTATTCATAGGAAAAGCATGGACGGTGAGGATTGGATTTGAAATTTATATTGCTATTTCCGCTTTATGCCGGATACAGACAACGGGCAGCTCCGATTTCCGGGGCTGCCCGTTGTCTGTATCCGGCGCATATTACTTTTGCAGAAATGAATCCTCATTGTTCTGTTCGTATAGGGGCAGGTTACCTGCCTGCATTTGCTTCTGAAGAATCTTCATGTCCTCATCTACCTTGCCGTCCGTGACGTGCGCATAGATCTGCGTGGTCGTAACACTCTTGTGTCCCATCATCCTGCTTACGGTTTCTATCGGGATTCCCTGGGACAAGGTGACATGCGTGCCGAAATTATGGCGTGCCATGTGGAAGGTTAGATTGATACCGTATTCCTTTCCCAGCCTTTTCGTGAGTTTTATCAGGTAGTTGCGGGCATAGAGGTTGAATATGCGCCCGTCTTTCCGTTCATTCCGGTATTTTTCAATAATCCGCAGCGGGACGTCCAGGAGACGGATTACGGAGGGAGTATCGGTCTTCTTGCGCCTGATGTGTATCCACCACGTCCCATCCGCGGCCTGCGTTACGTTGTCTTCGCACAGACGCTTCAAGTCGGCATAGGCCAGCCCCGTGAAGGTGGAAAAGATGAACCAGTCCCGAACACGCCGCAGGTTCGACTGCTCTACCGGCGTCGCAAGTATCGTCTGAAGGTCGTCAAGCCTGAGATGCCGGCTTTCCCGCTTGGGAAGTTCGGGATGCAGGCGCGCATAGGGATCACGGCGCAGGGTTCCCTGGTTTACCGCCCGCATCGTCATCTTCTTCAGGCGGTACAGGTGCTCATGGACTGATTTGGCTTTCATGTGGCAGGACGCTCTCAGGTAGAGGTCGAAGCTGTCATAGAATTCCTTGTCAAGACTGCGCAGCGCAACATCCTTCCTCGACATTCTTTCTTCAACGAATGATGCGAGATGATTGTATGAGTTCAGATAGCTCTTCCAGCTCTCCCTTGTCCGGTCCACACCGACACGCTTGCGGAACTCGTCATTATGCTCCCTGAAAAGCGCCAACAGGGTAAGCGGCTTCTGGCCGATACCCTTCAGGGCATTCTTGACAAGTTCGGCTGACACGAATCCCAATTCCCCCCTGATACGGCGATAATGCCGGTTGATTCTCTCCGTCAGGTCGTCAATGGCCCGGTTGACGACAAGGGCATTCTCGCTCCGTCCGTCCGCCCGTCCCGTCGCAGGATTCCAGAGGGCAGGATTCACGGAGACCTTGGTTCCTATCTGCTCCCATTTCGAGTCAATACTGACCTTGCACAGAAGCTGGCAGGAACCGTCCTTGCGTACCTTGGTGCGATTGATGTAGAACAATACGGAAAAGGTGCTGCGGTGTCTTCGCACGGCAGGATGCATGTTATTTTCAGTAGTCATGTCTCAGGATGTTTTATTCAAATTACAACGGGGAAACGTTCGGCAATGCGGTCATTCAACAATTTGGTGTCCGTGTCTATCTTGTCGTCCGTAACCTTTGCATAAATTTGCGTGGTGGTAATCCGCGTATGTCCCAGCATACGGCTTACCGTTTCAAGGGGAACGCCGTGAGAGAGGGTTATCTCCGTGGCATAGGTGTGCCTTGCCATGTGAAAGACAATGCGGCGTTCAATGCCGCAGAGGACTGCAATGCGCTTCAGGTATCTGTTCATATCGGAATTGTTGTACATCGGCAGGAGTCTTCCGTCAGGTGCCGCATCCCGGTATTTGTCAATGATATGAAGCGGAAGCTCAAGCAGCGGGACTTCATAAACTACCCCTGTCTTCTTACGCCTGGACCTTATCCTGAGCCTTCCGTCCATGCTTCTTTCCAAATGCTCCACGGACAGGCGGCGCATATCACCAAAGGATATTCCCGTAAAGCAGGAAAACAGGAACATGTCCCGTACAAGATACATCGCGTCGCTGTGCAGGGGCGTTGTCATAAGCCGGTGCAGTTCATCTGACGTCAGGTACTTTCTCTTATAGACAGGACGCTTTGGCTTATATCCGCAGAAAGGATTGGCTGTAATGATGCCGTCAGCGATGGCCTCGCCGATGACGGTGTTCAGACGGGTGGTCAATAAAATGATGCTTCCAGGTGCAAGATGGCAGTCTGTCCGCAGATAGGTGTCATATTTCTCTATAAAGGAACGGTCAAGGGCGGTAAACGAGATGTCCGACAACCTGTATTGGTGCCGTAGAAAGACAGAGAGTTTCTTGTAGGCATAATGGTAGGATGCTGCGCTTGTCCTGCATCTGTTTATCCCAATGCGCCCGTCAAACTTGTCAAGAAAGGATTCAAAATACGACAGCAGGGTTACTTGTCCTTCCGCCATGCCCAACAGGCGGCATTTCACGTCATCGGCCGTAACCCTCTGATGGACTGATGACAGTTCCCTGTGGATATTGAAGACGGAAGCCCTGATTTCGTCCATGCGTCTGTTGACCTCCAACGCGACGATGCTTTTTCCTTTCACGCGCCCGGACACCCAGAGTCTTAATGGAGCCGACAGCTTGGCACTGAACGAACTTCTGGAATTTCTGCCCACGGCAAGTTGTACCATGATGGGACATCGCCCCTCTTCGTTGATTTCGCTCTTTTTGAGGTAGAACGAGAGCCTTACATCACTTTGTTTCATAATCATCTGTTTTTATTTGCAAATTTAATTGATGCAGGGCTGTTGCAACCTATGAAGAATATAGCAGAATAAGGAAAAAAGCCACATGCAGGAAAAATTGTTCTCATATTTCTTTCATGTCAGGAAGAAAAAGAGTATCTTTGCAGGTGAACAGGAGGGCTTATAAGCCTGTCCTGCAAGTAAATACCGGAATGGGAATTATACCTGTCTTGATGGAATCAGGTCTTTCTAAAAGGCAACGGATAGGTAGTAATAAAACTCACCAACCCATTCTGAAATGCCCTTCAGAGAAGATGAAAGATATTGAACCGTAATACCTTTATTCCTTTATAGACAGATACTTGCATTATTCTTCGTTTTCTTGCCGATTTTAGCCGAATTCTTCGTATCTTTGCAGCCTATAAAAAATAACGTAGTTATCTACACCTATTATTAAAATGGGACAGTTACAAGAAAGATACAAGAATTATCGCGAGCCTCAGAAGTTTATGGAGGCAGGGGTATACCCCTATTTCCGTGCGATAACAAGCAAGCAAGGTACAGAAGTTGAGATGGGCGGTCATAAGGTCTTGATGTTCGGATCTAATGCATATACCGGTTTGACAGGCGATCAGCGAGTTATAGATGCGGCAAAAGCGGCACTTGATCTTTATGGTTCAGGGTGTGCGGGAAGTCGTTTCCTGAATGGAACACTGGATCTTCATATTCAGTTAGAGAAAGAATTGGCAGCCTTTGAAGGTAAGGAGGAGACTCTTTGCTTCTCTACTGGTTTCTCTGTAAATCAAGGTGTCCTGGCTATGGTGGCAGGAAAAGGCGACTATATCATCTGTGATGATCGAGACCATGCAAGTATTGTAGACGGCAGACGTCTTTCTTTCGCTCGTCAGTTGCACTACAAGCATAACGACATGGAAGACTTGGAGCGTGTGCTGAAAGCTCTTCCTTACGATGCTGTGAAGCTGATAGTGGTAGATGGCGTGTTCTCTATGGAGGGCGATTTGGCCAAGCTTCCCGAAATCGTTGAGCTAAAGCATAAATACAACTGCTCCGTCATGGTAGACGAGGCTCATGGCTTAGGCGTCTTTGGTAGACAGGGTAGAGGAGTTTGCGACCATTTCGGATTGACAGACGAAGTCGATTTGATTATGGGAACATTCTCTAAGAGTTTGGCTTCTATCGGCGGATTTATAGCTTCCGATGCTGATACTATCAATTATCTGCGCCATACTTGCCGTACCTATATTTTTAGTGCGTCTAATACTCCTGCTGCAACCGCAGCTGCGCTTGAAGCCCTCCATCTTTTACAGGAAGAACCAGAGCGTCTCGACCATTTATGGGGTGTAACTCGTTATGCCTTGAAGCGTTTCCGCGAAGAGGGCTTTGAGATTGGTGAAACAGAGAGTCCTATCATTCCGCTATACGTGCGTGATATTGATAAGACATTCTTGGTAACCAAGATGGCATTCGATGCAGGCGTGTTTATCAATCCTGTTATTCCGCCGGCTTGTGCGCCTCAGGATACGTTGGTGCGCTTTGCATTGATGGCAACACACACCGAAGAACAGGTAGAACGTGGTGTTGAGATCTTGAAAAAGATATTTGTTGACTTAGGTCTTATCAAGTAAGAATCCATAAGTAAACTATAAATATAGATGAGGATATGCTGTTGGCGTATCCTCATTTTTTTTGTTTGTCGGAGTGCAAGGGCTTGGCAGCGTTGCTGCAAAGCCTTAGCAGAAAGATTGCGAAGCCCTTGCAGCAACGCTGTAAAGCCCCTGCATATTTTGAAGGGTGATTCTGTGGTGGAGAAGAGCCGGTTATACCACGTGATATTGTAGTATCTTTAAAAATCCTATCTGATTTTAGCTATTTGCACATTACAAATTTGTTGTTTCTCTGTTTGATTTTCTTTTTTCGCTGTTTTATGTAAAACAACTTTGTCATTTTAACAATTTTGTAACAGTCGTTTGGATAAAATTATTTAAATTTGCAGTGAATTATTTATTTAGGGGGATTCCTCGTAGGTATAAATTAAATTTTATTAATCAAAGTTATGCAGAAAAGATTGCTCTTTCTGATGATGCTCCTTTTGTTGACAACATCATCTTTAATGGCTCAAGTAACAACTTCTAGCATTAATGGTAAGGTCGTGGCTGATGGTCAGGATGTTATCGGTGCTACCATTACGGCCGTTCACGTGCCATCTGGTACACGGTATAATGCTGTTACTAATGACAAGGGACGTTATGTTATTCAGGGTATGCGTGTTGGTGGCCCTTACACAATCTCTATCTCCTATATTGGTTATAAGGATGATGTAAGAAACAACATCAGCTTGATTCTGGGTGAAGCTACTGCCATCAATGCAGATTTGAAGGAAGATGCTCAGGTGTTAGGTGAAGTTACGGTAACTGGAGTTGCAGGAAGAGGTGGTATGGGTGCTTCTTCAAATTTTTCACAGCAGAATATTGATAACGCACCGACGATTGACCGTAATGTATACGACGTAGCCAAGCTGTCTCCACTGGTAAACTCGAATAAGTTTGGTGGTATTACAATTGCCGGTACTAACAACCGCTACAATTCGTTCCAGATCGACGGTGTTGTAAGCAACGACGTGTTTGGTCTTGCTTCTAGTGGTACGAATGGTGGTCAGACTGGTGCCAATCCTATCTCTATGGATGCTGTTGAGCAGATTCAGGTGGTAGCTTCTCCATTCGATGTCCGCCAGAGTGGATTTACCGGTGGTGCTATCAATGCGATTACCAAGTCGGGTACTAACGTGTTCCGTGCTACTGCATACGGTTATTATACCGATCAGAATATGTATTCTAAATGGAGTCAGCAGTATGGTAAGAAACAGAAGTTGACAGATGAGAGTACCAAGACTCTCGGTTTTACGGTAGGTGGTCCTATCATCAAAGACAAATTGTTCTTCTTCGGAAGTGTGGAATATAAGAAAGATTCATATCCCGCAACTTACTATCCTGGTGCAGAAGGTTACTTCCTGTCTGATGCTACAGCGGCAGCTATATTGGATAGATATGCTAAGGTGACCGGACTGACAGATGCTTATAATCCCAGAAATATCGATACTCAGTCATGGTCTGTATTGGGGCGTCTGGATTGGAATATCAATGCCAACAACAAGTTTGCTCTGAGATACCAGATGAATGATTCTTATAAAGACGTATACACAGCAAGTTCAAAGACTTATTATTTCAATAATTCTGGATACAGAATGAAAGATAAGACCAATTCATTCGTGGCCGAGTTGAACTCTCATTTGAGTGCTTCGCTGTACAATGAATTGCGTGCCGGTGTAAGTTTCATCAGAGATGAGCGTGCCATTCCTTACTCTGGTCCTAATGTTTATATTTCCGGTGCAGGTAACTATGATGTTAAGACCGGTTCGGAGACCGGTTCTGCTAAGTATGCAATATATTTGGGAACAGAGTATTCTTCAGGTGTAAACAATCTGAATCAGGATATCTGGACTTTGGAAGACAATCTTTCGTGGTATAGAGGGAACCATACCTTTACATTCGGAACCCACAATGAAATCTACAATATGAAGAATGCCTTTATCCAAGCTGCTAACGGACAATATGTTTACAATACGATTACGGACTTCATGAATGATACTGCAAGGCAATTTGTCTGGAAGTATTCCGATGAG
This sequence comes from Prevotella mikamonis, assembly GCF_055381405.1. Taxonomy (NCBI): domain Bacteria; kingdom Pseudomonadati; phylum Bacteroidota; class Bacteroidia; order Bacteroidales; family Prevotellaceae; genus Prevotella; species Prevotella mikamonis. The sequence goes on along the minus strand of NZ_AP035785.1, from coordinate 820,193 downwards.
GCCGTTACCGGTACAAAGAGATGGGCAACGCCTTTCAAGGCTGGCCAGTTTGGATTCTACGCCCAGGATAAGTGGGATGTGTCTACTTTGTTCCAACTTACCTATGGTATTCGTTTCGATATTCCGGTTTACTTTAACTCACCATCTACCAATCCTGAATTCAATGCTTCTGACTATGCAACTACTTACGGTGTGAACGTAGGTCGTAAGCCAAGTTCCAGTGTGATGGTATCTCCGCGCGCTGGTTTCCGTTGGTTCTTGAACGATAGTCACAGTTCTCAACTCCGTGGAGGTTTAGGTATCTTCAATGGCCGTGCTCCATTTGTTTGGGTAGAGAACGCATGGGCTAATACTGGTATTGAGATGAAGGGTGTAACTATTTATAGTCCTAACGCTCCCAGTTTCTCAAAGTACGGTGCAGATGCAGAAAAAGCTGCCAACTCGGCAAAGGGAACAGCAGACAAGCCTGTTGTCAACACAATTGACCGTCATTTCAAATTCCCACAAGTATTCCGTACAAACCTGGCTTGGGAACAAGTATTGCCTTATGATTTCAAGTTGACTTTGGAGGGCTTGTATTCAAAGAATCTCAATAATGTATGGTTCGAGAATCTGGCTTTGAAAGAGAATGGAAAAGTATATGCTGTTAATAGTGATTTTGAAAACTCTGCTACAACATATTACAGCAGTGTAAGAGGCAGCTACAACCAGATTATTAATATCAAGAATACGAATAAAGGCTATAGCTATAGCTTGAGCGCAAAGGTAGAGAAGAGCTTCAAGTTTGGTTTGGATTTGATGGCTAGCTACACATTTGGGCATTCTTATTCTGTGAATGATGGTACATCTTCCGTGGCAGCTTCTAACTGGGGTTATCTGTATTGTACCGATCCTAATGTGCAGAAAGTAGAATACTCTATGTTTGATATACCTCATCGCGTGTTGGCAATGGCTAACTATAACTCACCGCGTTATGGCAATGGTCGTTGGCAGACTCATGTGTCTCTTACATACAACGGATATAGTGGCCAGCGTTATAGCTTAACGATGTCTGATAAGCAATCTGCTTCATTCAATGGTGACTATCGTACAGGTAATACCTTGTTATATATCCCGACAGAGACAGAATTAGCGGCAATGACATTTGTTGATGCTAAAAACAATGAAGGCAAAGTAGTTGCAACAGCTGCAGAAGGTAAGGAAGCTTTTGGAAAATGGATTGCTTCCAACAAGTATGCTCGTGAACACAGAGGACAATATGCTAGACGTAATGGTACAGCCGCTCCTTGGGAAAATCACTTTGATTTACACATTTCTCAGGATTTCTACTATCTGAAGGATAGGGGCAGCAAGGTAGAATTGGTACTGGATATTGTCAACGTGGCTAATATGCTCAACCATAATTGGGGTACATACTATGCAAGTTCTTATAATGAGAACATCTTGCAAGTTGACGGTACATCAAAGGATGCCAAGGGCAATCAGGTGGCAAAGTACACTTATGTAGGCAATGCTCCCACAATCAGTGACTTCTACAGTAGATGGCATGCACAGATTGGTTTGAGAGTTACATTCTAATTCGTAGTATTCAACATGAAGACAAGTGGATAATCCCGATAAAGGATTATCCACTTTGTCATTTAGAGTAGTACTGTGCTTTCAGTAGTTCCAGCGTCTCTTGAAACAGAAAAGTTCAGTGAGGAATGCTTGCAAAATGCAAGTTAAAATTTGGTAGTTTCACTTTAAATTACTAATTTTGCGTCCGGTTTCAGATGGAACTGATTGGTTAAAGGTTCCGTAGCTCAGTTGGATTAGAGCAACAGCCTTCTAAGCTGTGGGTCTTGGGTTCGAACCCCAACGGAATCACTTTCCAAATATTCGTCTGAAAAGAGGCTGATTGGTAGTAATGCTGATTGGCCTTTTTATTTTTAAATTGGTAAAGTGTATATATGATTGATAGTTCTGCATTTCAGGGTAAGAAGGCGGCTTACTATACGTTGGGTTGCAAGCTGAATTATTCCGAAACATCGACATTTGAACGAATGTTGGGGGAAATGGGTATTGTACCGGTAGCAGAAAATGAAAAGGCTGATATCTGTTTGGTGAATACATGCTCGGTGACGGAAGTAGCAGACCATAAATGTCGTCAGGCTATTCATAAGCTGGTGCGTAATAATCCTGGTGCTTTCGTTATCGTGACAGGTTGCTATGCCCAGTTGGAATCGGAAAAGGTGAGCCAGATAGATGGCGTTGATTTAGTACTTGGCAGCAATGAAAAGGCTAACCTCATACAGTACTTAAACGATGCCTGGAATGCAGATAGTAGTGGTAAGGATGAGCATTTGCACCGTTTCCATTCTGTCAAGACGAAAGATATAAAAACCTTTCAGCCGTCGTGCTCACGTGGAAATAGGACAAGATATTTCTTGAAAGTACAAGATGGGTGTAATTATTTTTGTACCTATTGTACTATTCCTTATGCCAGAGGTTTTTCCAGAAATCCTTCAATATCTTCTCTGGTGGCTCAAGCAGAAGACGCGGTGAAAGAGGGAGGTAAGGAAATCGTTTTGACTGGAGTCAACATCGGTGATTTCGGGAGGACCACGCATGAATCTTTTTTGGATTTGGTAAAGGCTTTGGATAGGGTAGAAGGAATAGAACGGTTTCGTATCAGCAGTCTTGAACCGGATTTGTGTAGTGATGAGCTAATAGATTATTGTGCTTCCTCTCGTGCATTTATGCCTCATTTTCATATTCCTCTCCAGAGTGGAAGTAATGAGGTCTTAAAGTTGATGCACCGGCAATATGACAGAGAACTCTTTGCCCACAAAATTCATTTTATCAAAGAGAAGATGCCCGATGCTTTTATCGGTGTGGATGTTATGGTGGGATGTCGTGGAGAAAAACCGGAATATTTTGAGGATTGTTACGAGTTCTTGGCCTCTTTACCTATTGCACAGTTGCACGTTTTTCCCTATTCTGAACGACCGGGGACGAGGGCACTCTCCATTCCTTATATTGTTGACGATAAAGAAAAGAAGGTCAGATCGCAGCGTCTGTTGGAGTTGTCCGACTCAATGACTCAGCAATTTTATAAGGATTATATTGGTAAAGAAGCTCTTGTTCTCTTTGAAAAAGCACCAAGGGGAAAGGCTATGAATGGATTTACCGAGAATTACATACGGGTAGAGTTGCCGGCATCCTTGTCTAAGGAAAAGTATGATAATCAGATAATGAAAGTTACCTTAGGTGATTTTAACCTCAAGAGAAATGCTTTAAGAGCCATTCTTACATGAAAATAGCGGTCGTCGTATTGAATTGGAATGGGGCAGAGCTGTTAAAGAAGTATCTGCCATCGGTTATCAGATATTCAGATGAAGCGGATGTCTGGGTAGCGGATAATGCCTCTACAGACAATTCTGTGAAATTGTTGCAAAATAATTTTCCAACAGTACGAATTGTACAGTTGGATAAGAATTATGGTTTTGCCGGCGGATACAATCATGCCCTTCAGACTATATCGGCAGATTATTATGTCATCTTAAACTCTGATGTGGAAGTAACGGAGGGTTGGCTAAGACCATTCATGGCATATATGGATGCACATCCTGATGTCGCTGCATGCCAACCGAAATTATTGTCAGTTTTAGATAAAGGGCAATTTGAGTATGCGGGAGCATCAGGAGGTTTCCTTGATAGTTTGGGTTATCCTTATTGTCGAGGTCGTATCTTTAATGTCTTAGAAGCCGATAGGGGACAATATGATGATATTCGTGAAATTATGTGGGCAACAGGAGCTTGTTTGGTTATCCGAGCTGATGATTTTAGGGCTGTTAATGGATTTGATGAACGATTCTTTGCTCATAATGAGGAGATAGACCTTTGTTGGCGTTTGAGAAATCTTGGTCGCAAGATAGTTGTAATTCCACAGAGTGTAGTATATCATTTAGGTGGTGCTACTTTACCTCAAGGTAATCCGCAGAAGACTTTCCTTAATTTTAGAAATAATCTATTGATGCTTTATAAAAATCTGCCAGACGAAGAGTTAAGCAGGGTCATGAGGTGGAGATGGTTCTTGGATTATCTGGCAGCTTGGCAAACTCTTATTGTAAATAGAAATGTTGGAGACTTCAAGGCGGTTTACCGAGCACGGCGTGCATTTAAGCATATGGTCGATTCTTTTAAAGCTGACAGAGAAAGAATTCAGGCGACAAGAATTGTGGAAAGTCTGCACATGAATATCTTGCCATCTATTTTGTGGGCATACTATGTTGGAGGTAAGAAGTATTTTACAGCACTTTCTACGCATGAATAGTTTCTATTTAAATTTTATTTTCAACATAAATTTAATTATTTTAGCTTAAAATTTTGCGAAAAACATAAAAAATACTATATTTGCACAGAGAAACTATATTCATTTTTGAAATACTTGTGCTACATATTGCTTCCACTTATATGGCTCTGTTCGTCATGTGAGTTTAAGTTTAACAATACAGATGAGAAAGAACATCGCAGTATTGTGATACACCGTTTTGATAGATTGGAAAGCCGATATTTGACTACGGGAGACTTTTCGGCACTTCAACAAATGAATACAGATTACCCTATAGAGACGCGTACATTAATAGAGAATGTATTGAATCTGGGAGATGTGAATGAGCCGGAGATTAATAGTCGGTGGCTGAATTATTTTCAGGATTCTCTATTGCAAGATGTTATCTCGGCTGTAGACTCACAGTATGTGGATATGACAGATATCAGTCAATTGATGTATAAGACTTTTAAGCGATTGGGACGTGCCATCCCTCATATACCTGTTCCTGAAATTTACACACAGATAGGGGCATTCAACCAAAGTGTTGTTATTGGAGATGGATTGATAGGAATTTCTCTGGATAAATATTTAGGTAGTGATTTTGCTCCTTATGTTAAGTATTATGACGAGCAACAACGGTCTACGATGACACGTGAGTATATAGTTCCGGATTGTGTAAGTTTCTATTTGCTCAGCTATTACCCCGCACCATTGGGACAGAATGATCAGGAGACGCTTAAATTGAAAGCTGTTCACATGGGGAAAGTGATGTGGGTTGTCAATAAGTTAATGGATAATCACACCTTCCAAACAGTATATGTGGATAGAATAGAACAATTCATGAAGACTCATAAGAAGATGTCTATCCGGCAATTAATGGAATTGGAGGATGATAAGCTCATGGGTTAATTGAACTTTTGGAATTATATTTCTGTCCTTGGTATATTCCTTTCTCCTGCAAATAGTTGTTGAGTAAGTTTGTGAATTGGTAGTTTTTAAGTCCCCATTTGGGAGCTATCAATTTATTTTCTGGTGATTGGCTGACGAAACGATCCAGCGTAATAGAGGGATTTAATCTTGCAATGTATTCAGCAAGTAATTCAATATATGCTTCTACTGTAAATACTTCAAACGGCTGTTTCTGGTATTCTCGTGCCATTTCTGTGCCTGTTATCACTTGTAGCTGATGTATTTTTAATAAGTCCAGGGGTAGTTTGGATATTTCATCTGCTTGTTCCAGCATGGTATCTCTGTTTTCTCCCGGTAGTCCAAGGATGACGTGTCCACCTGTGAGAATGTTATAATCATGAGTCTGTTGGATGATTTCTTTACTACACTGATAAGTATGACCTCTGTTTATGCGTTTTAAGGTTAGTTCATTGGTACTTTCTATTCCATATTCTATTAATACAAAGTATTCTTTACTCAGTTGTTGGAAATACTCCAACAACTCCTTATTAATGCAATCTGGCCGTGTGCCGACTACAATGCCTACAATATCTTCATCTGAAAATGCCTGCTCGTATTTAGATTTAAGTATATCCAAGGACTCATACGTATTGGTATAGGCTTGAAAGTAAGCAAGATATTTCATCTCTGGGTATTTCCTAGAGAAGAACTGTTTACCTTCTTGCAACTGTTTTTGGATAGATTTGCTGATGTTGCAATAGGATGGACTAAATGTACTATTGTCACAGAAAGTACATCCACCATGACCTATTCTTCCATCTCTGTTGGGACATGTGAAGCCTGCATTAATTGAAATTTTCTGTACTTTGAATGGTAGTCTGGCTTTCATCCAAGTTCCAAAGTCATTGTAATGTAATTCCTGAGCCATAAATACGTGTAATTGATTGCAAAATTAGTGATTTTTCAGTAATTTTGCAGTTAAACCGAAATATTATTCAAATGAAGAAACTTTTAACCATGCTTGTTTCAAGTCTATTGTTAGCAACTAGTTTACATGCTGTAGAGAAGATAACAATAGCTGATATAACCAGAGGCGTGTTTGCCGGAAAACACTTGAATGGCCTTAATCCGATAGCAGGAACAGATTCCTATGCCAGTATTAATGCTGATGGGACTCAGATTTTGAAGTATTCATTTGCAACAGGTAAGCAGCAGGAAGTGTTGTTTGACGTTGCCAATACGATTGGGCATAAGATTACTAGAATAGATGGATACAAATTTTCGCCCAATGGTAAGTTTATCCTTATCCAGACAAATACCAAGCGCATATACAGAAGATCGTTTAGTGCCACATTCTATATATATACTATAGCTTCAAAAAAACTTGTACCATTATCAGATGGAGGACCACAGCAGATGCCAATATGGTCTCCCGATGGATATCAGGTAGCTTTTGTCAGAGAGAATAATATTTATCTGGTGAAGTTGCTATATGACAATGCAGAGTCGCAAGTAACCAAAGACGGGAAATCTAATCATATTATAAACGGGCTTCCTGATTGGGTAAATGAAGAAGAATTTTCGACCAACTGTTCATTAAGTTTTAATGCCGACGGCTCTATGTTATGTTGGATTAAGTATGATGAATCTAAGGTCAAGACCTATGATTTGCAATTTTTTAAAGGTGATGCACCTGTAAGAAAAGAAAATGTTGATTATCCATCTTACTATTCCTACAAATATCCTAAGGCGGGTTATGACAATTCTGTAGTCTCTGCGTGGAGCTATGATATACAGTCTCATCAAACAAAGCAACTTCAAGTACCTATTGATAAAGATGGTTATATTCCTCGTCTCAAGGTCGGAAATGAAGCGAATACGATGATTGTGTTTACAATGAATAGGCATCAAAATGAGCTATGTCTTTATGCTGTAAATCCAAGAACGACCCTTGCACAGCTCATTATCAAAGAGCAAGCAGGGAAATACGTGAAAGAAGAGGCATTGGAGAATGTGATTATCGGGAAGAATAGCATATTGCTTCCGAGTGATAGGGATGGATATATGAAGTTATATCTGTATACAATGACTGGTCAGCTTCAGCGAAAAGTTGGAGCAGGAAACTATGATATCACAGATATTTACGGATATGATGAAACCAATGGAGATATATACTGCCAAGCGGCATTGAAGAATCCACATGACAGACAGGTCTTGGTTTTCCACAAAAATGGCAAGATGGAAATCTTGACCAATCAGGCTGGTTGGAATTCTGCGATATTTTCTGGAGATTATAAGCACTTTGTCAATACCTGGAGTGATGCAAACCATCCCTATGTGTATACTATACGCACTAATTCCGGAAAGGTTTTAGATACCCCAATTGATAATGCTGAGTTGACAGCAACTATTGCTAAATATGGATTTACCGAGAAAGAATTCTTCTCGTTTATAACTTTCGAGGGGGTGAAACTAGATGGTTGGATGGTTAAGCCGGCAAACTTTGACTCTTCTAAAAAGTATCCTGTTATTCTTTTCCAGTATAGTGGACCGGGAAGCCAGCAAGTAGTTAATTCCTGGAATATCGGTTCTATGGGCAATGGCGGTGCTTTTGATTACTTTCTGGCACAAAACGGCTTTATTGTAGTTTGTGTAGATGGTCGTGGAACTGGTGGCCGAGGGGCAGAGTGGGAGAAGTGTACTTATCTGAATCTAGGAGACCTGGAGTCTAAAGACCAGGTAGAAACTGCGCTCTGGTTGTCAAAGCAGAGTTATGTTGACGGAAAGCATATCGGGATATGGGGATGGAGCTATGGAGGCTTCAATACGCTCATGAGTATGAGTGAAGGGCGGCCTGTATTCTATGCTGGAGTGGCCGTAGCTCCTCCGACTAATTGGAAGTTTTATGATACAGTATACACAGAGCGTTACATGCGTACTCCAAAGGAAAATCCTCAGGGTTATAATCAAAATCCGATATCAAGGGCCAGGGCTTTGAATGGCGACTTGTTGATTTGCCATGGTGTCACAGATGATAATGTACATGTGCAAAACGCTTTTGAATATTCAGAAGCCTTGATTCAGGCTGGTAAAGACTTTAAGGAAAACTTCTATGTGAATCGCAACCATAGCATATATGGTGGAGAAACACGCAATCACTTATTGAGACAAATCTATTCATGGTTTAAAGACCATTTGAAATAGGAAAGATGTAATGTAGAGATATAATGAAGGTCGGTTACTAAAGACAGTAGCCGACCTTCATTTATTATCACTATTTTTATTGCGTTGTATCTACTTATGCAATGATTCCCATTTCAAGCAATTTGTCTATCAAGATTTGGCTATCTCTTTTAGCTATTTCGTAACTAACCTCATATTCATCGGTCAGTAATGTGGCTAGAGTGTCAACATTGAAATCTTTGTCTTTAATATTCTCCCAGAGAAAACTGGCACTATCACTTAGGCTGAGTATATTGTTAAAGTCAATATTAGTTTCTCCTTCTGCAACTACGATGTGTTCTCCGCAGACATCTAGTAGTGTAAATCCTTCTTTTATCTTCATGATGATTGTATGTTAGTTCTTGTTATTGGAATCCAAATTCTACGATATGCAGCTAGCATATATCTCCGGAATGGACAGTGCATCCAAATCCAAGAATAAATTTTCCATTTATATCCGCCGGTGCTATCTAGCGTTTTACGCCCTTTCCTGTAGAATCCGATACCGATTGCCTTGACATTCTCTCGCTTACAGTATTCCTTACCTATATTTCCGTCGCCTTGCAGTGTAATATCGTCACCTTCTATTTTGACAATACGATGGAATACATATTTTTGAGGACTTATCTCGGCCAGTACAGCATCGCCTACATGTAATGTTGTCACTTTGGCTAGCAGGGCTATATCCCGGTTGTTGTCCAAGAATGGTTGCATGCTCCAGCCACTCATGCGAAGCGTGACAGTGTGGTTTCCTTCTTCTATCAGTGAGACGATTTTAGGAATCAAGACTGAGTTCGGGAGTACTATTTTGTTTGGATTGCGATTGTCTTGTGACATAATAAAGCAGATTCTTTATTGGGTAGACAATGTAGAATATAGCTAGCTCTTTTTTCAATAAGCCGAGAGATGGTATTGCAAAGATTGATAAATATAGTATGATCCCACTTCATGGCCGAGCAAGAGGGAAGGATAGAAGCAAATGCTTCTGTTGGACTTAATTTATCAATACTGTTTTTGCTTGCTCTGTCTATTCGTACAATAGCCCCCAGTTTCACCCTGATATTGCGGTAGCATGCGGTTTTTCCACTCCATGGGCTACCATATATATAAGGTATATCATCAATGATTCGAACCACGGGATTGTCATCGTTCACCAGTTCACAGTCAGGGATGCTTTGAAGCCACATGCTGGATTGGGTACTTTTTCCAGTACCGCTTTTGGCAATGAAAGCATATCCATAACCGTCTTTACTCACAACCGAGGCGTGAATCAACAGAGCCTGATGTCTGCATGAAGCGAAAGCAAAGACGAGCATCAGTGCATTATTCAAGCCAAAGCTACGCTGAATATGATTGCCATCTAAGGAACAATGGCAGTTATGGAAGTCTTTATCAGTCTGCAACAGGCAGCATTGTACATCACGTATATTCTTGATTATATATTGATACCCTCCGCCGGCAATATGGAATACAGCTGTATCGCCGTTGCCGGTATCAAAGTTTCTGACGAGTTGAACTTCCGATGCTTCTTTCTGAGCCAATTCGTCGTCAACGGTTAGACTGAACAGAACCTTTTCTCTATCGGGAATATTCTCTATTTGAAAAGGAGCAAATGAAGGTATTAAATCCAATATATTATATTTGTCATTGTCAAATATAATACGAATATATAGACCTGCTATCGAAAAACAATTTGTCACCCAGATATATTTTATAAGGATAGTGAGCCGTTTTACCTCTAACTGACGTAAAAACTCCTATCAGCAGTGTATTACTTTTTTGTTTGCTTAGATGCTTTTTTCTTATTCTTCTTATGGAGGGCCTTTGCCTTCTCCTGTTCATCAGGAGTTATCGGTTTATAGGAGAAATCGGCAGAGGTAAGATACTTGATTGAATAATGATTCTTAACCTTCCCCTTGCTCGATGTATATTTCTTTTTCGTCTTTAGATACTTTTTTTCTATATCCTTTCGATTATCACTGTAGGTAGTTATGCAAGTGGCATGATTGAATCCTTGCTTGGCAAGATAGTCTTTCAGTTGATAAGAATAATTGTCTCTGCTATATAGAAAACCATCGTTGTCTATCCATGCAGCATTCACTTGCTGAATGTCTGTGAAATAGACTGTAGAGTCGTTGAACGAAGCGGCAAAGCCATACATATATACTTCATTGCTCTTCTTTTTGCCCGCATACGTATGTGATGTGAAAAGTATGCTGGCAAGCAGCATGGCGAAAAATCTTACTTTCATTCTATTATAGATATATTTAATATTATTGACCTAGATAAGACTTTAACAGTTTATTTTGTCCATTATGGCGCAATCTTCTGATAGCCTTTTCCTTTATTTGCCTGACACGTTCACGTGTCAAGTCATATTTGTTTCCTATTTCCTCCAACGTCATTTCCTGCTGACCGATACCGAAAAACGCTACGATGATATTTCTTTCGCGTTCGTTTAGTATTTGCAGTGCATGGGATATCTCGTCTTTCAGTGATTCCTGAACAAGCTGGCTATCTGCCAAGGGGGCATCGGCATTTGTCAGAATGTCTAGCAAGCTATTGTCTTCACCTTCCATGATAGGGGCATCCATCGAGAGATGTCTGCCATTAACCTTCATTGCCTCGGCAATTTTTTCTTCCGGAATATCTATCTTTTCAGCAATCTCTTCAATGCTGGGTCGTCTTTCGTATTCCTGCTCAAACTTGTTTGAGATTTGATTAATCTTATTGACAGAACCCACTTGGTTGAGTGGCAGCCTGACGATTCGGCTTTGTTCGGCTATAGCCTGAAGGATGCTTTGTCTTATCCACCACACGGCGTATGAGATGAATTTGAATCCGCGAGTCCCATCAAATTTTTCCGTGGCTTTGATTAATCCCACATTACCCTCATTGATTAAGTCTGGCAAACTCAATCCCTGGTTTTGGTATTGTTTAGCTACCGATACGACAAATCTGAGATTAGCTTTGGTCAAGCGTTCCAATGCGCGTCTGTCTCCTTTCTTGATACGTTGCGCCAATTCTACTTCCTCATCTACCGAGATAAGGTCTTCGTGCCCTATCTCCTGTAAGTATTTATCCAGAGAGGCACTCTCTCGATTGGTAATAGATTTTGTGATTTTCAGTTGTCGCATTAGCTATGGAATTTAAGCCAAATGCAAAGTTAAGTGTTTCCAATAAAATGTGCAAACGTTTTACTCTTTTTTGCATAGTTGTTGCCAGTATATCAATGTAAAAGAAAAAAGGACTTGATTTTTCAAAATTGAAAATCAAGTCCTGTATTATTACTTGTCGTAAGTCGTTTATTGATTGACTTTTACAACTTTATAGTCTTTCTTTCCTGTAGGCCACGTTCCCTTGATAATAAGAACAGGGTCCTTGCTTGTCGAGGCAGCCTTAACAGCTTCTTGCAAATCGTTGATAGACTTTATCGGCGTATCGTTGGCATACTGAATGATGAATCCAGAGGTAATCCCACCTTCTTTGATAGCTCCATCCGATACCTTGGTGACTTCAAGACCGAAGTTAATATCCAGTTGCTGTTTGGTCGATTCGCCGACAGGGCGGAAGCTGGCACCCAGTACATCGAGATCTGCGGTCTTCATGACACTTGTATTACCTTGAGCATTTTTCAGTGTGACGCTCTTAGTAGATTTAGCCTTGTTGTGCAAGTATGTGATGCTGACCTTTTCGCCGGGGCGCTTCTTGGCCAACACTTCTTGCAACTCGGCCATCTTGGTTACTTCCTTGCCGTCAATGTTGGTGATGACGTCGCCAGCCTTGAGTCCTGCCGTTGCAGCCGAACCACCTTCTTCAACCTCTGCTACGTAGATACCGGTATTTGTTCCCAAGTCAACTTCCTTGTTCTTTTCTTTCTGGGCATTGATGTAGTTCAATACATCTTGTCCTCTGATACCTAAGACGGCTCTTTGTACTGTACCGTACTGTTTGAGGTCGGCTACTACTTTGTTCATAATGGTTGTTGGGATGGCAAATCCATATCCGTTGTACGAACCAGTCTGGGAATACAGCATTGCATTGATACCGATAAGCTCTCCACGGGCATTGACAAGTGCACCACCGGAGTTGCCTGGATTAATGGCTGCATCGGTCTGGATAAAGCTTTCCACACCATTGGCATATAGAGAGCGGGCTTTCGCACTGACGATACCTGCTGTAACTGTATTGTTAAGTCCATAGGGATTACCTACGGCAATAACCCATTCTCCGACTTTTAATTCGTCAGAATTGCCAATAGGCATAGTAGGAAGATTCTTGCCATTGACCTTGATAAGGGCTAAGTCGGTCATTTTGTCAGTCCCTATGATTCTTGCAGAATATTCCCGGTTGTCATTCAGTGTGATAGTCAGTTCGTCTGCGCCTTCCACAACGTGATTGTTGGTCACGATATATCCGTCGGCGCTGATGATGACTCCACTACCGGTAGCTTCCTTCTTTGGTGTTTGGATTTGTCGTCTGCGTGTTCCGCCATTGTTGCCGTCATTGGGATTACCGAAGAAACCGAATGGGTCGAAAAAACCACCGAACGGATCGCTGGGTACATCTACCGTCTGCGTCTTTGAGTTTTGGACATACTTTATATGAACTACAGCAGGAAGAGCTTTCTCCGAAGCATAAGTCAAGTCTACAGGCTGACCTGCTATCGCTGCGCTAGTACTTCCGGTTGCATTTGCTTTGATGAATGAGCCTGCCGAAAGGCCAATGGCTACCATGCACATTGTGCCTAATACATACTTTGAATAATTCTTCATATCTATATTTGTTTTTATAACTTATTCTATATTCGTTGCTGAATTGATGCTTGCAAATATAGACGCAAAAAAACGAAAACTGCCATTATGTCGCAGTTCTTTATTCGAATTTAACAATTGAATTTAACACTTTAACGGCTCTTAAATCCGTTGCGAGATAATTTCACTTTGTTTTATAAATGGTTGAAAGTAAGTATCTTAAACCGGAGTCTGCGTAGGGTCTTCCTTGAACAGGTCGTAGATGTCGGTAATTTCGTCGTTATCAAACCACTGGTGCAGTTTGTTTTGGGCCTTGTCCTTAACTTCGTCAGATACGCTGTCCCATATCTTGTGCAAGACAAAAAACAATACTGCAAGGTCGTCACCGAGTCCGGCAATGGGTATCGCATCCGGCACGATGTCCAGAGGAGTAATGAGATAGCCCAATGCCCCGATGATAATAGCCTTATCCTTTACGTCTATCTTTTCATTCTCCAGCGTGTAATAGAGTAGGAGGGCAGCATATATAAGTTTAGCCCCGGCGCGTTTGGCTATTTTGGAAATCTTGTCTAAGAAGCCTTTCGATGTAAATTTGTCTTTATAGCGTAAAATATCTGGTAATTCCATGATGCGATGTGATTTAGGGGTGAATACTTATTTGTTGTATGACAAAACTCTGTCTATATATTCTTCAATCTGAGGATTGTATAATTTCTTCAGTTGATAGTGGATATAAGCCTTGCCTATAGCTCTGTAGAGCAGGTATAGGCCGAATCCAATTCCGACACCCACGAAGATAGAATTTTGCCCCCAAGGCAGACGGTCTTGCGGGTATAATGACATGGCCAGAATGGGGAGTACGATAAGAAAACCGGAAACTGTCAGTTTTGTACGTTCACTCCCCAGACTGTCTAAGATGGCTTGTTTGTCGAACAGGTAGTCTGTCAGCTGCTCGTCATTGAGATAATAGTCTTCCATCTTGGGAAAGCCATTTTCGTCTTGATGCGCCCTGATTTTATTTGAAACTTGCTGTTGGATGTCGTCAATAGCCTTTTCCAACTGGTTTAATTGAAAAGCCATATATCAATGTGTTTATGATTTTAAAACATTAGATTCAAAAATGAAAGCAGTGCCCCCGTAAGCCGGGTTTTGTTAAACTACCAAAATAGCCACTGTCATTTATCTACTATGCAGGTCGCCCTGCATCTCTAGCATCCTACCCTCCGTAGTTAGCTGACGCTATTGAGCGAGTAACTCTTTGACTACGGTTTACATGGATTTGCAGCTTCCAGAAAGTACAGCCTGCTGATCACCCAACAGCTGGTAGGCTCTTACCCTGCCTTCTCACCCTTACCACCGAAGTGGCGGTTGTTTTCTTCTACTTTTTCCTACTGTTGCCAATAGCTTCCGTTTCAGAAGTGGAATACTCTGTGCTGCCCGGACTTTCCTCTCGCAATCTCTTGCCAGCGACAGTATCGGGACACTGCTTTCATGTGCAAAGATAGTCTAAATTCTCTTACCAATCAAAATTTATGTTCTAAAAAAGTATACACGTGCTTCTTCATCCTTGTTTCGACAGTAGGCTTTTTACTGCAAAGGCTCAACAGTAACGTTGCGAAACCCTGACAGCAATGCTGCTAAGCCTAGGCACTGATACTGTTGAGCCTTTGCTGTAAAACAAGGTAAGGCAGGTGGATGGACGAATGGGATTTTTACCTGTTGGTCTTGTTGGATATCAGGACTTCATCCTTGATACATAACCGTTGTGGCGAAACCATTTGTGCGCCCAGTTAGGTACCATGAATATGTAGCCCGAAATATCTTCATGAGGGGCACAGTCTAGCTGATTGCCAATAATGTTGCCAGCCTCTTGCACGGTAGTGCCGTAGCGACGGGCCAACTCTTCGCGCAGAAGGTTATAGGTGATAGTACGGATGTTCGTAGCGTTAAGTTCCTGTCCATCCAGCATCGCTAGAAGACTGGCTTTAGAGGGGATTCTCACTTTCGGGCCGACCCTCAATCCCTCGAAACTATACTCTCCATCAATCTTGTACATCATGAACCCCTCTCGACGGTTGCGCTCGTTGCATTCCTCTGCCATCTGCCGGGCGATGGGGTGGGTGATGCGTTGTAACACCTCGGCGATGATGGGCTGATGGCGCAACTGTCCGTAAGTGTAGCCTTCGCCGTTGATTCCGTCAGAGCCAGAGGGAATGTCGGTATCGGAGATAGTGCAGTATTCTTTTCTTTCCATATTTACTTATACTTTGTTCGTTCTTTTTCTTTCTTCTGCTTCTATTTCATGCGACTTGCATTGTCGTTGAACTCCAAATGAAACTCCACGTAGAAATCTCTCACATAGATAAAATCGTAGATACTAAAACTCATGTGGTCGTAGAGATTGTGGAAATGCTGATGTAGATGCAGGTTGTGGCTCCATTCCCTATCTAGTCCCTCATTCCAACAATCTAGTCCGTTTTCCAATCCCAACACCTCAAGCTCTGTCATTTCGTCTTGTTCGCCAGAATAGCCGTTAAAGCCCAAGCAACAACCCGAGTGGCTGTAAATATCATTATAGACCTCTTCACTTAGAATATCCCACATACTTTCTGCCCGCTCGCCTTGTATAGGGTGATTTGTGGGATACTGCCTATCCTTTCCTTTCCTAAGAAAATTTTACACTCCACCCCTTCAAAGTTCAGGTTGCTGGCGTTATCTTCCAACGTCTTCTTGGTATTAAAGTACAGCTCACGGCTTTGCTTGTAGCTTTTTAGCACTACGTCTTTCAATGCTTCGTTAAATTCCCCCAACAAGCGATAGTTCTCCGCGTTTGGTTCAAAGAGATCATTTAATAAGTATTTTCGTTGTGTAATAAGGTAATCCATTAACACATCATCCTCCTTGCTACATACGCCTTCGTAGTAGCTTACGAGGTCTTCTTCGATAGATTGTATAATCTGTTTGTTATTTATTATTTTTTTTTTTTCATAATAAAATGTATGTTTACATTTCAAACATTTAAACTTGACGGGGTAACATCCTCCATCCATAATAACTGGCCCTAATATGCTTAACAATTCGAATGCCTTAATACTAAATCCACCGCATTTAGGGCATTTGGTAAATAACTTGTCCGTAGATGGATATGGTGCTATACACATGGTATAAATAGTTTATGTTCAGTTATTTTCGGAAATGCACTTCTGTAATTGGAGGGATAGGTATCGCTGGATTTCCTATACAACAATGTGCTGACAGTAGTTTATATAATTGTGATGCCACATTATGGTTCCCCGGCGTATCTGGACATGAAATCCATACTTTACTTTCTTTGCCATTACAATGCACAATTGTAAACTCATCAACTATCGAAGGAGTATGCTTACTTGGATTAAAGTACTCTCTTTTTTCAATCAATTTTTTTATATCATACTTTTTAAGATGCTTGATGATGGTGTTTGGAATTTTATATTCCTGCGTATACCATATAGTATCACCAACACCTATATTATGTAATGCTTCTTCAAAAAAGTCATATCTATCCAAAGTGTATGTATAAGTGATCATAGCGTTATTGCATTTTTCCATTTTTTATAATACTCATCTTCCTTAGGATGAATCACCTCATCCGCCATAATGACATGCTGGATGAACGATGAGAGTTCGCTTAATAGGGACTCACGTTCTTCCTCGGTTGCATAGGTAAGCAGATTGTTAGTCTGTGCAATCAGATAGTCAATGGTGAGGTTCTCTGCAATGGTAGTTTTTATGACTTGGAGTTGCTCCTCCGTGACAACTCCTTGTTTAACCAGCTGGATGGTATAATCTTGAATGAACTTTACTTCCCTATTGTCCACATCACCGTCACACGTCATGAAGAACTTGCCAAGTTCCATGACGAGCTGTATTAGTAGTTTTTGTTTTTCTTCCATAATATTGTGAGTCTAAAAAAATAATTTGGTTTCCAAGATGACTTTCTTTTGTGTTGAGATGGTTTCTTTCGTACTTGCGTTAAGAGTGAACACTCCTTTAAGCACATTGAGCGAAAAGGCACATTCTGTCATACTGTTTAATTCCTTTGACAGCTCAATGCGCACTTCTTGTTTCCCCAATATGTTATTGGCATCGGGATTCCTTTGGTCTAAAATATATTCAAGGTCGTCAAGCTTATACTGGCTCACGAGTTTTTTTGCCTCTTCGTAGTCTTTTTTTGTAAACTCCCCGGGGAAAGTCTCGTATCGTCTGTATGTCTTGGCATATTTTTCCTCTTCGCTCTTTTTATAGGTTGCGTCAGCATCAACCACTACTTTATAATGTACGTTTCCTTGTATATCAAGTTCTCTTGTTTTTGCCTCCAAGAATGTGGCTTTGGCTGTGAACTCCTTAACGCCAAGCAGTTTGGCCACTCTGCCAATACAATTCAATTTATCTTTGAACAGCGTATCTTCTGCCAAATTCACATCCATGTAGCAGTTAGCTATATATGGATGTTTGACTAAAGTCATACCCTCACATAATGATACCTTGGTTTTGAATTTCATCCCATGCTCCTCCATGTCGCGTATGTCGGTTATAGACATCACGGCAAGATTTTGAGAGAGCTTATCACTGTCTTTCTCCCACTTGTAGTTGATTACTCGCTCTTCAGGAGCAAGGTAAAGCACGTCTTTCAATTGATAGTTTTCCATAATGCTAATGCTAAAGTTACTGCGGCCGCAATGATTATATACTTGTTGAGTTTGAACAGTAAGGCCAATACCTTTTGCTCGGACTCAAAAACTACTCTATCTGCCATGTTGGAATATTGTAGGAATACCTGGTACGCATGGTTGATGTCATCGGTCTTGGAATAAAACATATAGGCTACGTTCCTGCCTGCCTCGTCTAAACTCTGATACACAGACTTGAAGAATATACCTTCTCCTTTCTTGTGGGCAATCATAAGCTGGCGAGAAGCTACATAGCCCTTTTTATGCAAGAAATGGACTACTTCTGGGTGGATAGCAGGTTGCTTGCTCATTTGAATAAGTTTGTTATAGGCGAGCTGATTGGTGTCTGAGCCTTCGTCCCGATTCATTTTACCATTGATGACAAACACCGAATCCTCCGTAGGGGTAAGCCCCTGTGACCATAGTATACTTTCCATCATTATTTTTCAATAAAGAGTTTCATTTTTAATTTAACTATATCAGTTTTATTTGTCAGATTATAAGCAAAAAGGTTATGATTAAACAAGCGGGCATAGGGTTTCCCTTCAATGAATTTTTGTAGGATTGCGATAATGTTTTCATCTTCTTTTATTTCTGCCTTGTCAACATGGGTTCCGATAATAGCGCATCCTTCAGGCCATTTCTTAATATGGCGATTAATGAAATCCAAACGTATGTTTGTTTGACTACGATAGTTTATGTCATCCTTATATTTTTGCACATCAAATAAAAATACACAAATATCCTTGTTTTTAAGGAATTCCTCATAATATGCCGTGATATTATATTCACTTCCCCCAATATCTTGTCCGGGTTGAATTATAATTGTTCTACCTGTATCTCCTATTACTAATGGGAATTCTTTATATTCATTCACCGTCGTCTGCTCATATTGGGAGTATGGTTTTCCTTGTAGGGTCATTAGTAATTGGGTTTTTCCAGCTTGAGGCATTCCTAAAATACCGAGCGTTTTTCCTTTTAGTGAGGAAGTTTCTGTTTCGTCGGAACTTGCTACTATAATTGTTGCAAATATAGTAGCTGCAATAGCAATGGGAATCCAAAACCATGCCTCTTGCTGCTGATACTCTGGTAATGTAAATGTTGATAATAATAGCTCTAACATAATTTAATTTATAATTGAATGAACAAAAATCAATATCTAAAAAAATAATATAAGCACAATCCACAATGCAAAGGCAAGTCCTGGAAGGATTATATCAAGCCAATACATTTCCATTTTTGTACGTGCTAAAATAATAAGTAGCACCCATAAGATTGCTAAAAGAATCCAGTTCTCATTGAAAAATGAGACATAACTATGCAAATATTCGCTCATAACTTAAAACAATTATATTTTCTCTGTTTTCAAATATGCAACATTCAACGCCCCCATTTTCTTTAGATCAACACCGAAGTTGCTGATAAAGAGGTTGTTTACTTTCTCGCGCTCTTGTAAATGACTGACAGGATTGGGGATCATGGTGGCAAGTTGCACACTCATGCCAGGTTCGATAACCATACCGGCAGCACGCATCGGCATTTTTACGGTAATTTTTAATAGTGCCATGATAATTTGGTTTTAAATTATTAAAAGGACAAGGAAAAAGAAGAAGGGGACACGGCCCGCTTTATCTTTATTTATCCGGTCTGGTTCTGGAAAACACCTTGGAGTCAAAATAAAGTAAAGACAGTCCATGCCCCCCATATAAGTATAGGGGACACAGAACCTGCCTAAACTCGATTACTGACGACTCCTTTGTTGAATTTTCCAGATTTAACCGGGTCGGATAACCTCGTTTGCAAGTTTTGCGCATCGGGCAGAAGAGACTATCAATAGCCTTCTGCCACTCGTATAGCGCAAAGTTAATGAATTATGCTGAATGCACAAAAATATAGTTGAATAAATCATATTCTACCGCATGGAAATGTGAAAAATGTGTGGTTTGAAACAATGGTTTGTTGGTCATGTGTCTCTATTGTTACTGTATATAGGAATATCTTGTTCATATTATTCAGTTTGTTGCTTATATTTGCAAAATAAATACAGAAAAAGAAGAGGCAGAAATATTTTTATTTGTATTTTTGTTGAAAGAAGCATTTGGAAAAGTGATTAGTATTATATGAAGAAAAGATGCTCGCAGAAGATAAATTAGGTGTAGTATATAAGTTGCGATTGCTGTATAATAGTGGTGAAGAATTGCTGAAGCTCATCGAAATGAACGGCCGTGGTAATAACTCGCTATCGCGCAAGGGAGGCAAAAGTGATTTTTTGAAGAGAGCAGTCTTTCATGAGTTGGTGTATAAATGCAGCGAAGAGAATGGACTCGACTTGGAGACTGTTTTGGACGAGTATGCCATTGTCACAGGGTTGATAGAAAAGTATCGAAGCGCAATGGCAGGCAAGGCATGGAGGAAGAATGCCATGGCCCATTGCGGTCGGCTTATGGAGATGCTCGTTTTTAATGGCGAGTCGAAAGCTGATGCGCCTGTTGAGTTACGGCGGTTTTGTGACAGCTTGGACGCGGAAAACACTTTGCAGTTGGCTTTAGCTGTGCTGATTCTGCTAGAGGCATTGCCTAGAAAGATGTCAACCAGACAGGGAGATGCACGCAACATGCGGACAAAATATGAGCAAGTGGCGGAATTCTTTGAAAAACTATGCGAAAGAAATGTGCTTTATGAACGGATTCCACGCCTATATTTGTTGCAACAGGCGTTGGAGGATAATGGGAAAGCGCTTACCCGTATACGATTGATACGACTGACTTGCGATGTGATTGGTAATCTGTCAATTCTTGCGACTGCCGACCAAGTGGCACTGAACGGCAGATGGGAAGAGTGGAATCAGCTATGGCCCGACCTCGACGGCTGCTGGTTAGGGGAAAAGCACAGTCAGAAAACACCTGATTTTTGGGAGGTAGAAGAATTGAGGAATGGCTATCGCTTCATTCATTACCTCAGAAAGAACGGCGAAGAGGGCATTCTTCACCAACAGCACTTCACGTTTACTTTCCATCAAAATACGGAGAGTTATGTGTGTATACTACATCCAAAGTCTATAGATTGTTGGCTGAATGGAAAGAAGCTGGACGAGGAAGATGTCACTTATCAATACTTCACGCTTGACAATCTTGAACACCCAAAGGAGATTTTTTTTGATCCTTTCATCTACGAGGTTGCTTGGTTTCAGACTAAGAAACTGAAAAGAACTGAACTAGGGCTGGCAGAACTGACGAAAGGCATTTATAAAATAATAGATGATTTCGAAGAATATGCCTATCAGTTTGAACTCTGTTTGGAAGCTATCACGCCACAGTATATTTATATTAAAGATTCATTGCTCGGTGTCAGTCATTGTGTGTCGGTAGAGAAATATGGCTTAGAGAATTGCACACTGGGCGATGCAGTCGGTATTATTACGAGAGGGCAGAAGAGATATTTGGCGTTTGACAATCAAATGGTGTATATAGAGCTTGAACAGCCATGACCAACAGGGAATAGGATGAAGTGATATTTGTTACTATGCTCTGTTTTATCGGGCTTGCATTAAATAACGATAGAGATAGGCAAGATGATAAAGAATTTATTTGTATTTTTGTGTGTAGAAATGTTGGGAGATTGAAATTATACAAAGAAGAATGGTAGTTGAAAAAGTAGATAATGGCACAATATAAGGCGTATATATTTGATTTGGATGGAACTCTGCTGGATACATTGGCAGATTTGGCAGATAGTTGTAATTATGCACTCGTAAGTCATGGGATGCCCAAACGGACAATAGAGGAAGTAAGGCAGTTTGTTGGGAATGGAGTCAGAAAGTTGATGGAACGTGCTGTTCCGGGAGGAGACACCAACCCTGCATTTGATGCTACATATCAAACGTTTAGAGAACATTACCTGATTCATAATCTAGACACGACTCGTCCTTATCCAGGTGTTATGGAGATGTTACAACGACTTCAGGAAGAAGGTGCTGCGATGGCTGTTGTCAGTAATAAATTTTATGCTGCCACACGAGAGCTATGTAAACATTTCTTTGGTGATTATATCAAAGTTGCTATCGGCGAACGAGAAGATATTCGTAAGAAACCAGCACCTGATACTGTGATGGAAGCCTTGCGTCAACTAGAGGTGGGAGCGGAGGATGCTGTCTATATAGGGGATAGCGAGGTGGATGTGCAGACTGCGCGTAATTGCAGTATGCCGTGTATCAGTGTACTCTGGGGATTTAGAAGTAAAGAGTTCCTTAGCAAAAATGGGGCAGAGAGATTTATCCAGACACCGCTGGAGATATTATGCTGATAGTATATAAATAAGGTGGTGGATAAAATGAAAGTATTGATGAAAAAAAATAAGCGAAAAATTTGTTAGCTCAGAAAAAAGCACTACCTTTGCAACCGCATTTAGAGAAATGCTTAACGCGGAAATAGCTCAGTTGGTAGAGCACGACCTTGCCAAGGTCGGGGTCGCGGGTTCGAGTCCCGTTTTCCGCTCAACATTCTGAATAAATCCAAATGAAACGAAAGTTTCAAATGCCCAGGTGGCGGAATTGGTAGACGCGCACGTTTCAGGTGCGTGTGTTTTACGACGTGCAGGTTCGAGTCCTGTTCTGGGCACAATTTATTTAGAATGCTTTTTATGATGGAGAGGTGGCGGAATTGGTAGACGCGCTACTTTGAGGGGGTAGTGATAATTGCATCGTGGGAGTTCGAGTCTCCTCCTCTTCACCAGTTTTTCGCGGAAATAGCTCAGTTGGTAGAGCACGACCTTGCCAAGGTCGGGGTCGCGGGTTCGAGTCCCGTTTTCCGCTCAGTTTTTAAGGAAAACATACTAATCCACAATGAATTTATATTTAAGATATTTCGATAAAGAACTATTGGCTACTAATGTTGATGAAGCTATTGACTTCTTGAGTTCAATCCGTGAAATAGGAATGAATGAAGATTTGGAAGCCGATATTCGTGATTATGTAGCTAGTGATGTTTTCTATCCTAAGCGTTATAAAGTTCGCCAACGCGTATATTTTATCATCATCAAGACTACTGCTGCTACAATGGCAGACTTTAAGCAGAAGAAAGCATTACGTCCGATTCCAGCAGGACCTGTTGCAGAAAAGAGAGATTTGGCGGCAACGGCAATGACCCGCTTGACAGAAGAGCGTCTTGGATGGTATGAAGGAGAATTGGATTTCAAGCGTGTCGTGATGTTGCCTACTACTGGTAAACATGAATATCGTGATACCCACTTTGTAGTTCAATGCAAGGCTGTTTCCGGCCAAGACTGTTATAATCGCATGATAGAACATCTTCGTGGTCGTGTAGATGGAAGATCTCAATTTCCTTCAGCAAAAGGTAAAAACTTCCGTTTCCGATATTTAGGACTTTGGAAATAGTGGTTGGTCCAATCAAAGAATTGATGCAACATGAATAAAGTAATGCTCATTGGTAATGTTGGCAAGGAGCCTGATGTTAGATATTATGACTCCGATCAGGCTGTGGCACAGTTTCCTCTGGCTACAACCGAGAAAGGATATGTGTTACAGAACGGGACTCAAGTGCCCGATCATACGGATTGGCACAATATTATCATGTGGAAAGGACTTGCAAAAGTTGCAGAGAAATATGTTCATAAAGGAGATAAACTTTATATAGAAGGTAGGATTAGGTATCGTTCCTATGATGACCAGAAAGGACAGCGTCGCTATGTCACGGAGGTTATGGCCGAGAATATGGAGCTGCTTACACCTAAGTCACAGTCTGTAGCGAATGTAGAGCCTGTTGCCAGGCAGCAGACGAAGATGGAACAGGGTGAGTCGCGTGAGCCACTTCCTTTTTAATTAGATAATTATTACGTTGGATATATCTTTTATACAAGATGCTTTTAGTGCAGTAACATTTATTCCGCCCACCTTTGGTGTGCTGGTAGCTGCTGGATTGGCATTTTTCTTATTGTTGCTTTCTGGGTTTGCCAGCGCGTCGGAAATAGCTTTTTTCAGTCTGACACCCACTGACCTTTCTCAATTAGATGAAAGGAACAACAAAGATCGTTTGATTCAAATGTTACGCGATGATAGTGAGCGTACGTTGGCTACAATCCTCATCAGCAATAACTTTGTCAATGTAACGATTATTATGCTTTGCAATTATGTATTTGGTTCTATCCTACATTTTGGGGCTGAAGCATATTGGTTGCAATTTGTCTGTATCACGGTTATTTTGACTTTTCTTCTATTGCTCTTTGGAGAAATCATGCCTAAAGTCTATAGCCGTCAAAACTCTTTGCGTTTTTGTCGGTTTAGTGTAAACGGTATTTTGTTTTTCAGGAAATTGTTTTGGCCGTTGGAGACAATACTTCTTCGTAGCGGTGTACTGGCTGAAAAGATGATTCAAAGTCACGAACACGTACTGAGCGTCGATGATTTGGAGCAGGCTTTGGAACTGACGAATAAGAATGATATCAAGAATGAGAAAAGTATGCTTCAAGGTATTATTCGTTTTGGTGACGAAACTGCCAAGGAGATAATGACGAGTAGGCAGGATATCGTGGATCTGGATATTCGTAGCTCTTATACAGATGTCCTCAAGAGCATCGTAGAAAATAATTATAGTAGAATTCCTGTTTATCAGGATAATACAGATAATATCCGAGGAATACTCTATATCAAAGATTTATTGCCACATCTGTCAAAACCGGCAAACTTTCGTTGGCAAAGTTTGATACGCCCGCCTTATTTTGTTCCGGAAACAAAGAAGATTGATGATTTGTTGCGTGATTTTCAAGAGAACAAGGTTCATATCGCTATCGTTGTCGATGAATTTGGTGGAACGAGCGGGCTGGTGACTCTGGAAGACGTGCTAGAAGAAATTGTCGGTGAAATTAATGATGAATATGACGAAGAGCAATCTGTCTATTCCAAGTTGAATTATAACACCTATATCTTTGAAGGGAAGACTCTTCTGAGCGATTTCTGTAAAATACTTCAAATAAGTGATGATGAGTTTGCTGAAGTAGAAGGAGATGCCGATTCTCTAGCGGGTTTGCTTTTGGAAATCAAAGGAGATTTCCCTAGTATTCATGAAAAGATTACTTATAGCCATTATTCGTTTGAAATTTTATCAATCGAGGATAGGAGAATTAGCAGGATAAAGGTTGTAATCCATCCAACAGAAGCAAAGTAAGCTATGGCTTTAATAAGAGTGGAAACGCTTAGTGAGGATGTACTATTGGGCTTGTGGAAGATAGACGAGGTGCAGGCCATAGATTTTCTGACGATGAAACCGCAGTTGATTCCCATTTATGAAGCCCTGATAAGTAAATACAAGAGTCTGGGAAGACAGCTGGAACAATTGGCAATTTACTCTTTGTTGGATGAAATGAAGGAATCGGCTGCACTTTCTATTATCAATCATCATGAGAATGGTAAACCTTTTTATGAGGGGTACTATATAAGTATAAGTCATACAAGAGGTTATGCGGCACTTATTCTGTCTAAAGAGCAAGAAGTTTCTATTGATATAGAATATGTCAATAATCGAGTAGAAAGGATTTCCGGCAGATTTATCCGTCCTGATGAACAATCAGCTAGTCTTGATGAAAAACTTATTAATTGGAGTATCAAAGAGACTGTTTACAAATATTATTCTACTCAACAACTGGGATTCTTTGATATCCGATTGCTTCCCTACGAGTTGAAGGAGGAGGGGATAATCATTGTAAAGAATATGAAGTCAGAGGAGCAATTGGCGGTATGTTATCGAATGACACCTGATTATGTACTCACCTATTATATATAAAGAAAGGGAATAGAGCAGAACTCCATTCCCTTTTATCTTAGAAAGTATATTTGATTATTCGCCCTTAATGGCAGCTACTCCGGGAAGAACTTTGCCTTCAATAGCTTCAAGCATAGCACCACCACCTGTAGAAACGTAAGAAACCTTATCGGCCAAACCAAACTTGTTGACAGCAGCTACAGAATCGCCACCACCAACGAGTGAGAATGCACCATTCTCCTGTGTTGCCTGAGCAACATACTTGGCAATTTCACCTGTTCCGCGTGCAAAGTTCTCGAATTCGAATACACCAACAGGACCATTCCACAGAATAGTCTTAGATGAAAGGATTATCTTCTTCCATTCTTCAAGACTCTGCTCTGCTGCGTCCATTCCTTCCCATTCATCTGGAATCTCATTGATAGGGAATGTCTGGCGCTCTGTATCGTTAGAGAATTCCTTACCACATACAGTGTGTGTAGAAAGAGACAAAGTAACACCCTTAGCCTTTGCTGCGGCCATAACGTTCAATGCTTCTGGAATCAAATCATCTTCGTGCAATGACTGACCAATTTTACCACCTTGAGCCTTGATGAACGTATAGCCCATGCCGCCACCGATAATAAGATTGTCTACCTTGTCCAGCAAGTTTTGGATAACACCCAGCTTAGAACTTACTTTCGAACCGCCAATGATAGCAGTGAAAGGATGCTGTGCATTCTTCAAAACATTGTCAATAGCCGTAACTTCTTTCTCCATCAAGAATCCAAGCATCTTAGAATCTGCATCGAAGAAATCTGCAATAACAGCTGTAGAAGCATGGCGGCGGTGTGCAGTACCAAATGCGTCGTTTACATATACGTCAGCATAAGAAGCCAATTTCTTTGCGAATTCATTCTGGCTGGCTTTCATAGCTTTCTTTGCTTCATCAAATTCCGGAGTACCCTTTTCTACGCCAACAGGTTTTCCTTCTTCTTCAGGATAGTAGCGTAGGTTTTCAAGGAGAAGTGCTTCACCTGGCTGGAGAGCGGCGGCAGCTTCTTCCGCTTTGCCACAGTCTGATGCAAATTTTACATCTACACCGAGAGCAGCAGATACATTCTTAACAATCTGCCCTAATGAAAGTTCAGGTTTTACCTTACCTTTAGGCTTACCCATGTGGCTCATCATAATCAATGCACCACCGTCTGCCAAAATCTTCTTCAAGGTTGGTAGAGCACCACGGATACGTGTCTCGTCAGTTACATTTCCATTTTCATCCAATGGTACATTGAAGTCCACACGGACGATTGCCTTCTTACCGGCAAAGTTGAATTGTTCGATTTTCATTTTATCTTAATTATTTGATAAGTTTAGAATTTCAATCTTGACGCAAAGATAATAATAATTCCTAAGACTGAAGAATCAAAAATTGAGAATTAATAGTTTTTTTGTAGTGTAGATAGAAGAGTTCAGGAGTAACAACATATTGTTTGGAAGTAAACGGTTCATACAACCTTGATACTTATGATTCTATCAATAAACAAATAGAGAACTTTTCTAAAGTATTGATGATTTTT
Source organism: Prevotella mikamonis (assembly GCF_055381405.1). Lineage (NCBI taxonomy): Bacteria > Pseudomonadati > Bacteroidota > Bacteroidia > Bacteroidales > Prevotellaceae > Prevotella > Prevotella mikamonis. Next base: position 792,953 of record NZ_AP035785.1, on the reverse strand, counting down.
GTTATAAATTTATGCTTAGATTGACAAAGTCTTTTTGGAATATTCAGTACTACTTGATGAATTAAAAATGAGTTATTATACTTGTATTCAGGACTTTAATTTGTTCTACGAAAATATCGTAATATGTTAAATATTAGCATGTTTTGAATATTTTAACATGATTCTGCAATTGTATCTACGAAATTTTCGTAGATTTGTGACGTAATATAAAAAACTATGGAACAGCTGACAAAACAAGAAGAAGAGGTCATGAAAATCATCTGGCGATTAGGCAGATGTGAGGTCAAGGATATAGTTGAATGTATGATTGCTCCACAGCCTCCATATACGACTGTAGCCTCGGTCGTTGGTAAATTAAAGCAAAAAGGATATGTGGGCCAGCAAAGGGAAGGCAAGGCCTATGTATATGCGCCAGTTGTTGCTGAAACCGAATACAAGCGAATTTTTATGTCGGGATTCGTGCGCGACTATTTCAGTAATTCGTTCAAGGAAATGGTGAGTTTCTTCGCAAAAGACGAAAAACTGACCGAGAACGATCTTCGGGATATTATCCGCGAAATAGAAAATAATACAGACTAATTCATTAATATATATACACGAACAATGGCAGTCTATCTCTTGAAAATCAATATGTCTCTGATGGTTTTCTACGCCTTCTATCGGGTGATGATGAGCTATGATACATTTTTCAACTATCGCCGAATAGCATTGTTGGGCATGCTTTTTACGAGTTTGATAGTACCACTTGCGAATTTACAACCGTTTTTTCAGCAAAGCAATACGATTGTAAATATGGCTCAAACCTATGCGGTGAATGTGTTACCTACAGTCACGATAACGCCATCAATAAGTGTATGGTCATGGCAGAATGTGGTGATAGGTGGCTATATGGTCGGTGTTGTAATCCTTCTATTGCGTATGGGATGGCAGGTGGCTACTATATTCAGACTAGCCAGTCGTACAGAGGTTATAGAGCTTGATGGTTTGAAGATACATGTCATTAAGCCGGGGCAATCACCATTCTCGTTTATGCGATGGATTTTTGCCAATCCTGCCAGCCAAACGCCTGAACAATTTCATGAAATACTGGTACACGAACATACACATGCGAGACAACTCCACTCGCTGGATGTTATTGTGGCAGAACTCTTTTGCACATTTTGCTGGTTCAACCCTTTCTGTTGGTTGATACGACAAGAAGTGAGACTTAATCTAGAATATCTCGCCGACGAAGCTGTATTGTATCAAGGCTGTGCGCGCAAGTCTTACCAATATCATCTTCTCGGTCTAGCCTATAGTTCGTCGAGTGGCGGATTGGCTAACCATTTCAAAGTTTTACCTTTAAAAAATCGAATTAAAATGATGAACAAACAACGTACAAATCAGGTGGGGAAGGTCAAATATTTACTTTTCTTACCATTGGTAGCCATGTTACTGGCAGTGAGTAATGTAGAAATGTTGGCACATACCATTAATGAGAAGTTGCCTAATAATACTGTATTGGAAGAAATGAAGAAAGTATTGCCAGTCGTATTAAAAACATCCGAACAAGTGCCTATGATGAAAGATATGCAGCAAAATACTCTACAAAGAGTTGTTGTAAAGAAGGGCGGAAAAGTAGTGGTGAAACAAGATGTAGATGACAAAGTGCTGGAGGTTGTGGAGGAAATGCCACGGTATCCAGGAGGTACAAAAGAACTTATGCGTTATCTCTCAACGAACATCAAATATCCTTCGAATGCTACTATAAACAAGATTCAAGGTCGGGTCGTAGTGCAGTTTGTTGTAGAAAAGGATGGAAAACTTAGCAATGTCAGAGTGAGACGCTCTGTCCATAAATTGCTGGATGCTGAAGCAGTGCGTGTAGTGAGGACGATGCCAAGATGGACGCCAGGTAAATTGAAAGGGAAAACAGTTAGAGTCTGGTATAATCTCCCCATAGAATTTAGGTTGAATGATGAGAAGAAATCGGCAAACATTCAAATTAAAAATATACATCCTGACAAGTCTGTACGGATGTTGATAGTGGATGGCAAGGAAGTACCTATGGACGCACTGAACGGTATAGATGCCCAAAAGATAGGGAATGTAACTGTAATGACAGACCAAAAAGCCGTTTCTCTTTATGGTGAAAAGGCTAGAGGGGGCGTGATCATTGTGAACACTAAGAAATGATAGTGCTATCGATGATAGATATTTTTGAGTTCGATATAAGTTTTATGCAATCCTTCTACTTTTATCCATACTCTCAATGTTCATCGTAGGCTTTTTCCGTATAGATTGCAAAGCCTAGGCAGTAAAACAGCAAAGCCTTAACAGTATTACTGAAACGCCACAACAGCAACGCTGATAAGGCTTTGCAGTTAATTCATATAAATTAGACAGACAACTTGATAACATTGCCTTCTAACTTTATCCAATATCATCTATAAGTGTTATAATGCCTAAGCACCATAGCCTATGGCATTAAACCAACTATAAAGGCCCTGCATCGGGAAGATGCAGGGCCTTATATTGTATATACTCTTTCAAATTTTATTCTTCTTTGATATGGATAAAAGCATTGGCAAGAATAGCAGTCAAACCACCGGTGGTAATTCCTGAAGAAAAAATATTCTTGATAGTTTCCGGCATTTGAGCAAGAATATCAGGTACCATCTCAACACTGAGTCCCATTGCGAAACTAAGTGCAATGACAAGTATTGCCTTTCTATTAAGTTTGGTAGAGGCGATAATCTTAATACCTGCGGCAGCCACTGTACCGAACATCAATAGGGTAGCACCTCCCAGTACAGGATCGGGAATGAGCGAAAAGACTAGGCCTACGATAGGGAAAAGACCGAGTACGAGTAAGGCTGCTGCAATGAAATATCCGACATATCTAGATGCTACGCCTGTAAGTTGAATCATGCCATTATTCTGGGCAAAGATGGAATTAGGGAATGAATTGAATACTGCTGCCAGGAAAGAGTTGAAACCGTCGGCAAGGATGCCACCGGATGCTCTCTTAATGAAAACAGGTCCTTCTACTGGTTCTCCTGAAATCATAGAGTTTGCTGTTATATCACCATAAGCTTCAATAGCTGTAATCAAATAGATAAGTCCCAATGAGATAATGGCTGAAATATCAAAATTTAATCCATACTTGAATGGAACAGGTACATTGAAATGATTGTATGAGCTAATCTCATTGAAGTTAATCATACCTAGCCCGATGGCAACTCCACAGCCAATTAGCAGTCCTAATACAATAGAGGACATACGGAGGAATCGATTGTTACTTCTGTTGAATAGGATAATAGAAACAAGAACCAAAATGGCAAGCCCCAAGTTAGTAAGACTACCAAAAGTACCATTAGCTTGAGCTACTGCACCACCTCCACAAGAATTAATACCTGCTTTGATAAGACTCATACCAATAAGCGTTACTACGATGCCGGATACCAATGGAGTAATAATCTTGCGTGTATATTTAAGTAAACGGCTAATCAGCATTTCGACAACAGAAGCAACCATACATGCTCCGAAGATGTAGCTAAGGGCTAATTCTGTGTTGAGTTTACCAGAAACCATACCTAATGCTCCAGCTCCAATGATAGGACCGATGAAAGAGAAGCTGGTTCCCTGGATACACAACAGGCCAGTTCCAATAGGACCTATTTTATAGCACTGGATAAATGTGGCAAGTCCAGAGACAAATAGCGACATTGATACCAGAAATCCTGTAGTGCCTAAATCAAATCCTAGGGCACTGGAGATTATCAATGGTGGGGTAATGATTGCTACAAAAATAGCTAATAGATGTTGTAATGCTGCAAAAAGGGTCTCTTTGAGTGGTGGACGATCGTTTAACCCGTAAATAAGCTCTTTAGGTGAATAATTGTTAGCCATGTTTTTATTCGTTTCTTAGTTTGATTTCACAATTGTCTAGAGAGTCTACAATAGCCAAGGACTCGCATCTAACACCTTCGGCTTCTATAACATCACGTCCATGCTGGAATGCTTTCTCGATGATGAATCCCATTCCCACCAATTCACATTCTGCCTGTCTGCAAAGATCAATGATACCTTTGGCAGCATTACCATAAGCGAGGAAATCGTCTACAAACAGTACTTTGTCGTTCTTGGTTAGATAGTCTTTGGAGATAACAACATGGTATTCTCTCTGCTTGGTAAAAGAGAAGACAGTAGTCGAAAGCATATTGTTCATTGTTGAAGGCATTTTCTTCTTTGCGAACACGACTGGTAAGTCTAAAAGGAATCCCATCATAATGGCAGGGGCAATGCCAGAAGCTTCCACTGTGAGAATCTTATTGATTTCGGTAGAAGCATACCTTCTGATTAACTCTATTGAAATTTGTTTCATCAAATTGGGATCCATCTGATGATTGATGAACTTGTCTACTTTTAGAATTCCACCAGGAAAACATTGGCCATCTCTAAGAATTCTGTCTTTTAATGCTTTCATTGATTTAAAATTTGATGTGCAAAGTTACTCATAAAATTTGAATGATTAGGAATCAGCACTTGCAAATTTTCAGATAAGGACAATTTATACACCGATTACTGTCCGATGTTGGGGTAAAAGGTATTTGGGGATTGAACAGTTCTTCAAGTTTCTCCTTTAATAATTCCATGTAAGTCTCGGTGTAATCTAAAATATCTACTATTTTTGTCCCATCAATTTTCAGTGTTGGGTCAAATCCTTCTTTTGCAGCATGTTGGATAAACAGCAGCGAGGGAGATACTGGTAAACGAGCTGGATTTTCTGTCTCATCATTCCTGACAATTATTGCATATAACATCGCTTGCAGATAATAGTCGGTGTGATTTTTCAAATTTGTACCGGTAAAAATACTCTGTACATCTTTGACACTCATTTTGTCATTACTACCGGTTTTATAATCAATAACACGGATGAAATGTTCCTGATTTGGAGCTGTTATACTGTCTAGGCGGTCTATACTTCCATAAAGTACCAATTCTTTCTCTCCTTCCTCCGTATTAAGCTTTATGGAGGTCTCAACCTTCTTTTCTAGTCCGAGAATTTTAAAAGGCGCTTGCTCCATATCGGTTTTCAGCAGTTGCTTTAGATAGGTTAAGAGGACCTCGCGATTGATGAATTGCAGTCCGCTATATTCTAATTCCACCTTATCCGATGTTTTGAAAAGTTCTGTCCTAAATGCTTCGTCTATGCAGTATTCCAATCTTACATGCCCCTTCCCGTTGATAGCCTGTTGTAAATCAGATTGGGTTACGACACGCTGTTGGGTAAGGAATGGTAGATAAAATTGTTCTGCGGCCTTATGGAAGATATTGCCAAATACACGGTTGTCTACTCCTTCGTCAGTTATATTGTCGGGCTCTGTAAGGCCGGCTATATATCTATAATAGAATCTGAGTTGGCATCTTATATAGCTATTGATAGCTGTAGGTGATAGCTTTGCTATATCTTTTAACGTTACGTATATTTCTCCGTCTTTTTGAATGGTTTTGGATATTCCTGGGCTAGGGGCTTTGTCTGAATTCATGATGTAACGTTTGATATCATGATTACTTTCGACAAGCAATTGGAGCATGAATCTGCTCATTTCTCCAGTTTGGCCATCTGTTGTGGAATTATTATATGTGATGGTAATATCTTTTGCGCGTTGTATCAATCTGTTAAAATAATATGCATAGATAGAAATCTTGTTATCAATGGTAGTGAGTTCGAATGCTTTTCTAATCGAGTAGGGGATAAAAGAAGTATCATTGACACCTCTAGGCATATTTCCTTCATTGCACGAGAGTATCAGGAGATGGTCAAAGTCCAAATTGCGTGTTTCCAGCACTCCCATGAATTGAAGACCAACAGCCGGTTCACCATGAAACGGGATGGTTGTTGTCTGGATAAGTTGATTTAATAGTCGCTGGAATGTAATGAGATCGACATCTAGATCTCCACTTGCTATAAGTCCAGATAAACGGTTTACGAGTGTGTAAGTTCTGAAGATAGATTCTTGAAGGAGGGGCAATTCTTCTTGGCAGCCCTCTTTCACGGAGTTACCATAGTTAATTCCTACTTGCTTGAGAATGTTCACAAGCCAACTTGTCATTTCGGCAATATTACTTTGGAACGTAAATAGCAGCTCTAAATCTTTGGTAATAGAGAGCTCTTGCGTAGAATAGTAAAACTGTTTTTTGTGTTGTATTCTCTCTAACAGCTCTTGTGTATATGGTGTTAACAATTTTGCATGCGGATGTTGTAGCACTCTTTCTATCCAATGTGTGCGAAACTTTTGCGTATCTTTCCTATATCCTTGTAACTGAAGAACAATCAGTAACCGTATTAAGGAAGCAATGGGAGTTAATTGTAGGGGATATCCTGTTGTGATATTCACTTGCTCAGTTTCCGTGGGTATGCAGTGTATGACTGTAGGCAATAAATTTTCGTCACACAAGACGATAGCAGTATTTTTCCCAGCTTTCATGCGATTGTTTTCGCGCAACCATTGACCAATATATCTAGCCTGCATATTTTCTGTTGGAGATGCAATAAATGATATATTCTTAGGTTTCGACATGTTATTGTAGACCTCGTCAGAAGCAGTATCTAATTCATTCGGGTATTGTATGAGATGTTGCCTGATGTAATATCCTGCTTCACTTGAATTATATTGCTGAGAAGTATAGTTCACGTCAAAATCCCAATAGAAGAAAGCTTTCCCCTCTTTTTTGAGTCTGTTGCAAAGTTGTAATTCTACTTTTTGCATCATGTTGAAACCAACAAAGATATAGGAGTCGTATTGAAACTCTATATTAGCATCTTCAGCTACTTCTCTATACAATAGTCCTTCATAAGCCAATCCCTGCTCCTTAAGGCTGTTTCTAAAGCCGTTATAGATATGTTCTAGATTATTCCATAGTGTCTCAAATCTATGTTTTATCATGGATTCGTGGTCTTCCGGGAAGTTCGAAAAAAACTTCTTCAAGGTCTCTATTTGTTCTTCTGTCAGATAAGACGAAGTATCTAACTGATGAATATCTTTAAGATTGGTAAATAGTGCCAGGACAGATACCATATTCTTATCAATATCATCAAAATCACTTAGTAAAATCTGTCCCCAACTGTAGAATTGATCTAGGGTTTCTGTGGATTGAGTACATGATACAAATACTTTGTGTAAGTCACAGATGAGTTTTATTGAATCAGCAATTTCCAATGTGGAATGTCTGCAGAATAAATCGCTAATCGTTATATAATTGGGACTCCAAATGGGTTTATCAACAATTTTTGCAAGTTCTTCATTCAAAAACAAAGAAGCCCTCTTATTTGGGAATACCACTGCAACATGGGCGAGGTTATTACCAAATTTTCGAATAATATCTTCTGCTACGTAATGTAAAAACGATGTTGCCATGATTGTTTATTTAACTTCTTTAATTTGATTGGAATATACGAACCAGAGATACCCTTTTATATTGGTATATCCCATGTCGGTAAGGAGTGTTATGTATTCTTTTATTTGCTGTTCGTATTCAGAGCGATAAACACCAAATTTAAAGTCGACAACAATGACCGTGTTATCATGGATAATAACACGGTCAGGTCGTCTAACTTCAACCATATTTGTTAACTGATTATATCGTAAGATGTTGCATTCATTGAAAGGCTTCCATCTCTTGGAAAACCACTCTTTAATAATGGGGAGTTCAAACCTTTTATTAATTAATGTGGCTATTCTTTCGCGTGTAAAAGAGTCCTTCTCCGTTCCAAGTATACCCTCCATTTCTAGTTGGTTTAGGACCTGAGGTATATCTTCATATGTGTTGATTGCTGAAAACAACTTATGTAAGATATTACCTTGTAAAATGTAGTCTTCTCTAGTCTGTTGAGCAGAGTCTTCTATCATTTCTGTGATAAAATTATTACTGTTATTGCTTTGTTTAAAGGTGAGGTTTGTATTAGGGGTGTTTTGCATTTGTAAAGCAATGCGGAGATATTCTGGGGTGAAGACATTTACATTTTCCTGTTTGCCGACTTTATCGTCCAATGCCACATCGAGTTCCCCTTCTTCATATGAAAATCCTTCTATGAAATCTTGTATAACTTTAGAACGTCCACTTCCCTTGTCGTTTTGTTTTCCATATATAAAAAGGTTTCTTTTAGCTCTAGTAAATGCTACATACAACAAATTAATATTATCGACCAAATTTTGTAGATATTCGTGGTAATAATCTTCTTCATAGATGGAGCCTACCATCCATTTTGATGAATAGTCTACGGGGACAATGGGAAGAAGATTATAGGGGTATTCTTTAGGTGAACACCAAATTTGTCTGTCATTTCTATCTAGTTTCCAATCACAGAAGGGAATAATAACATGGTCGAACTCCAGTCCTTTGCTTTTATGGATGGTTATCAATCGAATTCCATCAGTCTCTGTTGTTTGTATTGTCTTCTGATGTAAATTGTCATCCCATTCTTCTAAGAACGAGTATATGTCGGGGATATTATCTTGCATATACTCTCCTAACACATCATAAAAAGCACAGAGATATGTATTTTGTGATTGTATTGTTTCCAGATGGAAAATATTGTATATTCTCTCAACCATATCGACGATAGGCATATGCCGTAATTCTTCTATATGTTCTAGGAATAGACTTGGTAAAACATCATTGGCATGAGCAGGATGCTCAACAACGATATGACATGGAGTATTCTTGATGTAGGTACTATAGGCCTTGGCTAAGAAGGCCTTAGCAATGAAATCATCAGGATGTGCAATAACCCTCATCGCATTTACAAGGATATTGACTGCAATGGAAGAATCCAAGCGGAAAGCCTCATCTGAGATGATAAGTATGTCAGGACATGTTGATGTGAAATATTCACTAATAGCCTGTATACCTTTTTTGTCCCTTACCAAAATAGCAATATCGCACATTTGGGCGCCATGTTCTAATAGGGTATGTATTGTGTTTGCAACGGTTTGGAGCATTGTTTCTAAATATTGTTCTGTATAATCGAACAATTCTATTTTGACAAGTCCCTTTGCTTCTTTTTCTGTCGGTACATGTTGAATGACATCATCGTACGCTCTTTTCAATTCATCGGCTTCTTTACTTTTTAGTTCCGTTAAATTGTTGTATTCTGCTTCAACAACTTTTGTGAAGAACTTGTTATTAAATTCAATAATATTTCTATTAGACCGATAATTGGTATTAAGCGAACGGCATGTTACCGCGTCTGTATTGCTAAATTGTTGAGTTATGTTGTTTAGAAGTCTCCAATCTCCAGACCGCCAACGATAAATACTCTGCTTGACATCACCAACTAAAAGGTTTGGGGTGTATCCATGACTCATACATTCTTGTAAGAGTATTTTGAAGTTTTGCCACTGAACTGTACTCGTATCCTGAAATTCATCTATCATTATATGCTCTAGTTGCGAGCCTATTTTCTCGTATATGAATGGTGCATCGTTTCCTTGTATCATATTGGAGAGTAATGTCTGGGTGTTACTCAATAGGAATCTGTTGGATTGTAGATTAATTTCATGTACTTTTTTTTCTATGCTATTTAATAATCGCAATTGATACATGTGGCGGAGTGTAAGTGTTGCACTTTTGTAATTACGTGCTTCTACAGCTCTTATTAATTCTGTTTCATGGAGGAGAGGAGTAAGCTGCATTTTTGCCAGTTCATAAATAGGTTCTCCATCTTTGCAGTATTTTTTCGTTACCCATGCCTTGGGATCTTCAGAAGCATTTTGAGCAGACTTATTATAGATATTTTCGTCATCCCAAAAATCTCCATTTCTTAATTTGAGAAAATAGCTACACGCCCCTCTGACTCCATTGCTAAAATCATTGACATGGAATCCATTGTTATCCAAAAGTTCAAAGAATTTCTGAGCTTGAGCATCCATCTTGTTTTTGGCTTCTTGTTGGATTCTTTTGATTTCCTGTGTGTATGAATTAAAGAATTTATCATTGCCAATTGTTGCTTGTAGCTTTTCGCTATTTTGCTTATAATAATCCTTGAAGATACTTTCTCCAAAAGTCTTAATCTTCCCAATGACATTCCATGACTTATCGTCATTCATACTTTCTTGGATATAGTCTAATATCCAATAGATGATTTTGTTACCTTTGTCTAATTGGTCTATTAATTCGTCTGTTGCCTGATGTTCCACCTGTATATCGTTGAGTCCCACATTCAATACAGCAGATAATTCCAACTCGCGAGCTAGATTTCTCAAGATTGTTTGAAAGAAAGCATCAATAGTTTCAACCTTAAAATAACTATAATTATGAATGAGATTATGGAGAGCTTGTCCACAACGTCCAATAATTATTTCTTCTGGTAAATGAGTTTCTGCAATAATTTTATCAAGATATGGTTTGCTTGTAGGTAATTTCTTCCATATACCATAAAGCTGTCCGAGAATACGTAATTTCATTTCTTCGGTAGCTTTGTTTGTAAAGGTAACAGCTAAAATGGCTCTATAGTTGACATTTTCATCTATAAGAAGCTTGATATACTCTATTGTTAAAGTAAATGTCTTTCCAGAGCCTGCGCTTGCCCGGTATACGGTTAAGGTGTTATTATGTTGTTGTATCATAGTTACCAATGTCTAAATAATTCAAACCCAAATTTACATCCAAAATCTTTAAATCTCCCATTCTCATTACTGACAAATATTCCTATAGAAAACAGTCTTGTCGTAAAACCATATCCGGTTTCTATATATGGATGAATATCTTTTACACATAAGCTACTGAAATATATACGTTCCATTTCTATAAAATGTCCTATCCATGGAAGTCTTGAAATGAAAAGGAGAGGACTTTCATAAGTAAAATTTGTTCTAGCATACCATTTTGATACATTATAAATATAAGAACTAAGTAGTTCAAATTCTCCACTCCAATCATCATTCCATCCACCGGGAAGATTATTTTCTCTAAAATTTTCAAAATCAAGAAAGTACGCAGGTTTCTCCCTTTTAGTGTACAACCCCGTGCCAAATCTCATTTGTAAGGATTGGAGTCGTGTCAAGCGTTTTATCCATTGCATATCAAGTTCCCACCGCTCATAGTTGATATCACCGCCGAGAAAGTTTTTGATACCGCGCTCATAATCTAATGTAATAAATGGACCTTTCCAGGCTTTTGGCCTCCATTGAATTTCTAGGAAGGGAGCTACAGAGATATATTTAGATGGAAGTCCTGCAATTTCATACCTTTTTTTTTCTATAGCAGAGCGTTTATGGGCTGATAGGCCCACTTGAAAACTGACGTATTGGTTGATATCATAATTATTCTTGATATTCAGATGCATATCTTTGAAGTATGGAGTTCTACTATAAGTCTCCAAAGCGGAATCCTTGTTTTCAATATTGATATCTTTCTCAATAAGTTCATTTCTAATCCAATTCCCGTTTTCTAACAGCATTTCTATGTAGCCATTTCTTCGTTTGTTATAATAGAAGTATGTGGGAAGTTTGAAATAAAATTGGTGACGTTTAAAGGAATATCCTGACTTAAATCTAATATAAAATTCTTTATTAGAATCAAATTCATAACTTGTTCTGACATCAAATTTATAGATAAACCCACGCCTATTGTCATACCCCATATATAGAGGATTTAAAATTGGGTTCATCCTGAAATATCCTTGATTAGATTTGCCGTAGGTTGATTTTATGCGGTTTAAGACATTATCGCCGATTACATCCCATAATATTTTTTTTAAGGGGTTTATTCTTTTGGGTTGATCATTTCTTGTAGATGTTTTATTAAAATAAACCGAATATATCTCCCTCTCTTCATCCGTGATAGGAAATGGACGCAAGTGGTCCATTAATTGATAATCGTGTGAATCTGTAATGCTATCTGGAAGAGCCGGATTTAGTCCATAGTTTGCATGGAAGTTGCCATCGGTTTCATTACCGAGAAAAGAAAATCTGCATGTTAATATAACGTTTTTAGGAGCCAAAACATGTGCGCCACTCTGATTCATGGTTGCATTCAATGTGAATCTGACCATGTCATATTCCCCTTGTATAAGGGTTTTGATAATCCCTCCAGTCTCAATATTTATCAATGCTTGGCCTCTGACAAGTTGAGTATTCTTTAATCGAGGTCTGAAATTCAACCGTGCAGTTCCGTTTCTCATAAAAGAGATAAAGTACCTATAATATTTACGGTTATGATAATTAAAAGGAGACAACAAGTTGTCGCCAACCATAGTTTCTTGATATATTTTTGGAGTAAGGTATTTCAGCACAGTAGACATACTCTTTCTATGATGAGGTACTGTTGTAACATCCAAGATTTTTTCTGCGACATATTTCTCTATATGATGTGAAGTAATTTTTTCAAAAGTTTCTCCAACATATTTCCGATTTGTTCCGTGTGCTATTGCATACATTGTGGGTACTGCCAATAAGACAAAGTTGCGTCGTTTTACATTTAATGAATATTTAGTGTAAGCATAAGATGTGTCAGGCTCTACATTTGTGGTGTCTATTGTGGCAGAAAATGTAAAAACACGATGTAGCAAAAGCGTATCAGGATGTGCTTTTGCGAATGCGTTGGCAGATAGTAATGCCAGTAAGATTATGTAGAGCCATCGCGTTTTCATCAAATTGTATTTAGGCCAAAGTTAATAAAAAGCAATCAAATACAAAAATGAATGCTGTTTTTTTATTAACTTTGCCATCTGTATAACAGATATTTTACTATTCAACTAAATATGTAAGTTACACTAAATCTATATGAAGCGTTTTTTTATTTTATTTCTAGTCTTATTTTTCATATTCTCATATTCATGTTTCGGACAGAACAAACGTGAATTTCGAGGTGCGTGGATTCAATGTGTCAATGGCCAGTTCCAAGGTATGGGAACTTTGAAAATGAAACAGGTACTTACCAGTCAGCTGGATGAGCTTCAATCAGACGGAGTGAATGCCATCCTTTTTCAGGTCAGGGCCGAATGTGATGCTCTCTATGCAAGTCCGTATGAGCCTTGGAGTCGTTATCTTACAGGGCAGCAAGGAGTTGCACCACAACCTTTTTGGGATCCCTTGGATTGGATGGTAAAAGAATGTCATAAACGTGGAATGGAGCTACATGCCTGGATAAATCCTTTTAGAGCGAAGACAAAGTCTACAGCTTCATTAGCTTCAAATCATATAGCTATTCTGCATCCGGAACGGGTCTTCTCGTATGACGGACAGTTTATTTTGAATCCGGGACAAGCTGTAAATAGGGAATTTATCTGCCAGATAGCAGCAGATATTGTGAGGAGATATGACGTCGATGGCTTTCATATTGATGATTATTTCTATCCCTACCCGGTAGCTGGGGCAACAATCCCTGATGATAAGGAATATGCAGAAAGTAAAAATGGAATCAACAATCGTGGTGACTGGAGAAGATATAATGTGAATCTCTTTATTAAACAGTTATCAGATTCAATTCATGCAGTAAAGCCTTGGGTAAAGTTTGGAGTATCACCTTTTGGAATATATAGAAATAAAGTAAATGCCCCACTGGTGGGAAGTGAAACAAAAGGACTACAAAATTATGATGATTTATATGCAGATGTCTTATTATGGGTAAATAATGGATGGGTAGATTATTCTGTTCCTCAATTATATTGGCAGATAGGACATCCTACAGCTGACTATGCTACATTGATTAGTTGGTGGAATCGCCATGCCGCTCATAGACCTCTTTATATAGGAGAAAGTGTAGAGCGCTCGGTTAGTACTCCTGATACAAATAATCCTAAAATCAACCAACAACCTGCAAAGTTTGAACTTCATAAGCAAATGCAGAACGTCCAGGGTACGGTATTGTGGTATGCAAAGGCTGTTACCGATAATATCGGCAACTATGGTACAATATTACGCGAACGCTATTGGAAAAATCCTGCACTTCATCCCCGAATGACTTTTATAGATGGCAAAGCTCCAAAGAAGCCCAAGAAGGTAAAGCCGGTATGGACAAGCGATGGATATATACTTTTCTGGAAAGCACCAAAAGCTAAGAAATGGCATGATATCGTAACCAAATATGTTATCTATCGTTTTGGACCTGATGAAAAAGTTGACATTGAAAATCCTAATAACATTATTACGATTACAGATAACACTTTCTATAAATTGCCTTATGAAAAAGGAACAGAGAAGTATACCTATGTTGTAACTTCTCTAGATCGTATGAGCAATGAAAGTAAAGGAGTGAAGAAGAAAATCAAGTTGTAAACAATTAAATGAAAAAGAAGATAATACGTAGTCGGTTATATTTTTTCTTGTTTGCAATAGTTGCATCTGTAGTCGCCTTTATATTATGCAGATGTGGGGGGGATAACAAAACGAAAGAAAAAGCACAAATAGCGACTCCAGAGGTTGTTGAGGTTGATAAAACCTTACGTAGTAGGCTTATAGAGTTTTCAAACAAACCGCGAACAAAGGGAAATTTTGGCTTTTTTGTTTACGATCTCATGGCAGACAAACCTGTATATGGAGTAAATGGGAATAGTGCACAATCGTCCGCCTCATGCTTAAAACTATTGAGTGGAGTGGCTGGACTGCAACTGTTGGGTACAAAATATCTATATACTACTTCCCTGTATACCTATGGAACGGTACGGGATGGAATCCTGTATGGAGAACTTGGATTTAAGGCTGATTTAGATCCTCAATTACAAAGCACTGACTTTGTAATGTTTGCAAAAGAGATTAAAAGGCGCGGCATTAAGAAAATCAGTGGTAAGATACGTATGGATTTGCTTCTTCATGAGCCGGTACAAAGTGAGGAACATTGGTATCCTTGGGACTTGACTTTCTCTCGTTATGGTATTCTCTATAAAGGGGTACCGCGTGTTGTTCGCGAGTTTAAATCTGTATTACGTGCACAGGGTATTCATATATCTGACAGCCAGGTCATATTGTCAAAGATTTCCAAGAAGTTTCATTGTGCGTTCCGCTTTTATCGTTCTATAGACAGGGTTACACGTCGAATGTGGAAGAACAGTTCCAATACTCAGGCTACTTCTATGCTTTATACGATTGGGCATCGTGCAAATCCGGAAATTGCTCCAACCATAGCGGGTGTAGAATATTTAAGAACATTTTTAAAAGATACATTACAATTACAAGACTCTGCGCTTGTTGTGCATGATGGCTGTGGATTATGTACCCATAACTGCTTGTCTCCCAAGGCACTTACAGCAATATTACGTTATGCTTATCAGCATAAACCTATTTTTCGTATGCTGTATCATCAATTATCTATAGCAGGAATTGATGGTACTTTGCGTAGTGAAATGACTAGTCCTAAATTAAGGGGAAAAGTAAGGGCTAAAACTGGTACACTCTCTCATCCTTATGGTATCAGCTCACTTGCCGGTTATTGTGTGGGTAGCAATGGGCATCTTCTTGCCTTTGCCATCATGGATACAGATATGTCTGTGCTCGATGCACGGGTTCTACAGCGTAAATTGTGTGAGGCATTGGTACAATAGGGTAGAAGTTATTTTATATATTCAGCTCAGTAGGACTTGTCTACTGAGCTTTTTATTTATCATGTGTAGATGATTAAAATAAAAAAGAGTAAAGAACATTCTTCACTCTTAATAGAGGTACCTAGCAGAGTCGAACTGCTCTACACGGTTTTGCAGACCGTTACCTAACCGATCGGCCAAGGTACCTTGTTTATTGCGGATGCAAAGGTAGTACATTTTTCTGATATAGCAAAGAAATCTTTGATTTTTTCACTCAAATGTTGTGCTCATAAGTTCCATCGTAGAGTCAACCGGCAAGTGCAAAATTACTTTATTCTTTTGTAAAACTCTTCTATCGGTGTTTTAAATCCGAGTTTTTCCCTGGGTCTTCTGTTTATTTTCTTCTGTATCATCCTTATCTTCTTATCTGTAAATTCATCAAAATTGGCAGATTTCGGTATATATTGCCTGATGAGTTTGTTTGTATTCTCAATGGCTCCTTTCTGCCATGAGGCATATGGGGCTGCAAAGTACACTGTCACCCCCAGGTCCTTTGTAATCTGTAGGTGGTCTGCAAACTCCGGTCCATTGTCTGTAGTGATGGTGTGCATATATTTCTTATAAGGCAACAACAGCCTCCTGACCTCCCCGGCCAAGGGCTTAGCCTTCTTTCCCTCCTTGAGCCTGGTCATAAAGAGCATGTTGGTGGAACGCTCCGTCATGGTGAGAATCGCATGATTGCAGGAGTCTACAATAAGATCCATCTCGAAGTCTCCAAACCTTTTCCCGTCGGCCTCTTTGGGGCGCTGATGAATGCTGGTCCTGTTGGCAATGGGAAAAGCTCCCGGCCTTGGCCTTCTCCTGTATTTTAACTTATGCCGTGTGTTGGCAGCCAGCATGCCTGTCGTATCAGCATGGATAAGGTTGTAGATACTTTGATGGGACACGTGGATACCCTCCCGGGACAGGACGCCCGCAATCTGTCTGGGAGACCATTGTTCTTCAAGGATGTATTCCCTGATACGCCAGACCAACTCAGGGCTAAGCCGGGCATTGGATGTGGTACGCCTGCGGCGTTCCATCGCTTTCTGATGTGCCTTGAACCAGATGTAGTTACCCGAACCGCCACTGTTACGCCTCAGCTCACGGCTTAACGTGGATTCACTGATGCCCACTATGAGTGCAATCTCTTTTCTTGGACTTTTTCTTTGGAGTAAGGCAAAAATTTGCGACCTTTGCTCCGAGGTTAGTTGTTTATACATATTGCAATACAAAGATAATTAATCTCAGGGAGTTCTCAAAAGGGGACTCCTTTTTTGTATTGCCGGTATCGCTCTTCGGGGCTACGCGCCCCGGCCGCGAGGCTGACCTGCGGTGTTTTTCATGTTTTCACCTTGAAAAACTATCACAGATTTTTGCACTTCGATTTGGAAAGTACACATTAAGAAGTGCAAATAGTCTCTTGTCTTAAAAACCGACTATGAAAAACACTCGGGGAACGCCGTCGGCAAGGGGCTGAATGCCCCGACGAGACAAAAGATTTCAGTAGCAATACAAAAAAACAGAAAAGGGAGACCGAAATCTCCCCGAGATTAATCAACTTTGCATTGTCATATGAAATATCATCAATTAACCTCGGCACAAAGATACACAATCTTTGTTTTGCTGCAAAAGAAAATGTCGGTAAAGGGCATTGCAGATATGATAAACGTGCACTACAGCACCGTTTACCGCGAGTTGAAACGCAACAAAGGGCGATACCATTATCATTACGGCGTTGCCCGGAAGCAGTGTGACGAACGCAGACGACGGATGCGAAAGCACCGTAAGTTCAGTATTGAGATGCGAAAGGAAATCATTGCGCTCATGGTCAACGAACAGTGGTCACCCGAACAAATCAGGGGTTGGATGCTGCGCAAGGGAAAGACGTGCGTATGTGTAGAAACCATCTACAACTATATCCGCTTCGACCGGCTCTGCGGAGGTGAGCTTTACAAGAGTTGCCGGCACAGGATGAAGCATATCAGAAGAAGCTGCCCTGCTGCCTACACGGCCATCAAGGACAGAGTCATGATAGACGAGCGGGACCCGCAGGCCAACGGAACACGGTTCGGAGACTGGGAAATGGACACCATCATCGGGAAAGACGGCCGGGGAGCCATCGTAACACTCGTAGAGAGATGCAAGGACTATCTTCTGATGAGGAAACTGCCACGGGGAAAGAATGCAAAAGCCCTTGCCAAGACCGTCGTGGCCATGCTGACACCATTCATCGGAAACATCAGGAGCATCACAACGGACAACGGAAGCGAGTTTGCATGCCACAGGATCATAGCACAATGCCTCAAAACAAAGATCTACTTCGCACACCCCTATTCCTCATGGGAGAAAGGAAACATTGAGAACACAAACAAGCTCATCAGGCAATACATTCCAAAAGGAACGACTTTTGAAAGGATTGACGACCGGCAGATAAAACAAATACAGATGAAAATAAATGCAAGACCAAGGAAAAAACTTAATTTCTCAACACCAAAAAAAGAGGTTTACAATCTAATCGTATAAATTTGCACTTGATACTGGAATCTACACTATTAGCGATTATGGAAGATAGTAAAAGTTAGTTCTTCTTGCTATGCTATAAAAATGGTTTGATATAGATAAATTAAATAGGCGGAGACACCTTTCAAACAAAGGATATCTCCGCCTAACTTCTTATATTCAATCAACCTTTATGCTTCTTCTACTTTGGCCTGCGCCGCTGCAAGCCTAGCGATAGGCACTCGATATGGAGAACAGCTCACGTAATCAAGCCCTACACGGTGACAGAACTTAACAGAGGTCGGCTCGCCGCCATGTTCGCCACAAATACCACATTTTAATTCAGGGCGTGTGTTACGGCCTTTTTGAACAGCCATATCTATAAGCTGACCGACGCCCACCTGATCTAATACCTGGAATGGGTCCACCTTCAAAATCTTCTTTTCCAAATAAACTGGTAAGAAAGTTGCAATGTCATCTCGGCTATAGCCAAATGTCATCTGGGTCAGGTCGTTCGTGCCAAAGCTAAAATACTCGGCCTTTGTTGCGATAGTATCTGCTGTCAAGGCTGCACGAGGAATCTCTATCATTGTTCCCACCTTAAATGGAACTTCAATGTTTTCTTGCTCGAACAACTCTTTAGCCACCTTGCGAATAACTCTTTCTTGCTCATCAAACTCGTTCACGATACCAATTAATGGAACCATAATTTCGGGATGTGGATCAAATCCTTCTCTCTTCAGTTGAACGGCAGCACCAAGGATGGCACGGGTTTGCATGGCAGTGATTTCAGGATAAGTGTTTCCTAAACGGCAACCACGATGTCCTAACATAGGATTATGCTCGCTAAGAGAGTTGACGCGTTGCTGTATTTTTTGTACAGATACTCCCATTTCGTCGGCCATCGTTTTTTGTCCTTCAATATCGTGAGGAACAAATTCGTGCAATGGTGGATCAAGCAAACGAATGTTGACGGGACAACCGTCCATAGCTTTCAATATGCCGTAGAAATCTTGTTTCTGGAAAGGAAGAAGTTTCTCAAGGGCCTTTTCGCGTCCTTCGGTTGTTTCTGCCAAAATCATTTCGCGCATAGCTTTAATCTTTTCATTTTCAAAGAACATATGCTCTGTGCGGCAGAGTCCAATACCTACTGCACCAAATTGTCTTGCTATTTCAGCATCATGCGGTGTGTCAGCATTAGTACGTACGACGAGTTTTGTGTATTTATCACACAAAGCCATGAGATTGGCAAAATCACCGGTAATTTCAGCTGGTTTTGTTTCAACTTCACCCAAGTATACCTCTCCGGTACTTCCATTCAACGAAATGTAATCGCCTTCGTGTAGTTTGATTCCATCAATTTCCAGTGTACGCTCCTTGTAGTCAATATTAATACCACCAGCACCAGACACACAGCATTTTCCCATTCCACGGGCTACCACTGCTGCATGACTCGTCATTCCACCGCGAGCTGTAAGAATACCTTCAGCTGCACTCATTCCTGCTAAGTCTTCAGGACTGGTTTCAATGCGGACCATGATGATATTATGGCCTTCCGCGCTCCATCGCGCTGCATCATCTGCAAAGAATACAATCTGTCCACAAGCAGCACCGGGAGATGCCGGCAAACCGCGTGTTAAGACTTTAGCTTGAGTTAAGGACAATTTATCAAATACAGGGTGTAATAGTTCATCCAGCTTATTGGGTTCACAGCGCATCAAAGCTGTTTTCTCATCAATTTCTCCTTCCTTGAACAAGTCCATGGCAATTTTTACCATTGCCATACCAGTGCGTTTACCATTCCTTGTCTGCAAGAACCATAATTTACCTTCTTGAACGGTAAATTCCATATCCTGCATATCATGATAATGCTTCTCCAACTTATCTTGGATTGTATTCAACTGTGCATAGATTTCCGGCATGGTTTCTTCCATGGAAGGATATTTCTGTGCTCGTGTCTCTTCGTCAATTTCCTGAAGTTTTGCCCAATTTCTAGAGCCTGCCAAAGTGATTTGCTGAGGAGTCCTAATACCTGCCACAACATCTTCTCCCTGTGCATTTACAAGATATTCTCCGTTGAATACATTTTCTCCTGTTGCGGCATCGCGGCTAAAGCATACACCAGTAGCACTGGTATCACCCATGTTACCGAACACCATAGCCATAACAGAAACAGCCGTACCCCATTCTTGAGGTATTCCTTCCATCTTTCTATAGAGAATGGCTCTTTCGTTCATCCAACTGTCAAATACGGCACAGATAGCACCCCATAACTGAGCCATTGGATCTGTTGGGAAATCCTTGCCAGTACGTTGCTTGATAGCAAATTTGAACAATTCAACCAACTGCTTCAGTTCATCGACATTTAAGTCGTTGTCCAATGTGATACCGCGTTGACGCTTTACATCCATGATGATAGCCTCAAACGGGTCGATGTCTTCTTTGTTGACAGGCTTCATGCCAAGTACAACATCTCCGTACATCTGAACAAAACGACGATAGCTGTCGTACGCAAAACGCTCGTTTTGTGTTTTCTTTGCTAATCCTTCAACTACTTCATCGTTTAATCCTAAATTCAATATGGTGTCCATCATGCCAGGCATTGAAGCACGAGCACCTGAGCGTACGCTGACCAATAAAGGATTCTGCGGATCGCCAAATTTTGAGTTCATCAAAGTTTCAATATGCCGAACAGATTGTTCTACTTCTGCCTTCAATAGTTCGACAACTGTTTCTCTACCTTTCTCAAAGTATTCATTGCATACATCTGTGGTAATCGTAAATCCTGGAGGAACAGGAATTCCTATCAGGTTCATCTCTGCTAAGTTGGCACCTTTACCACCCAGAAGGTTTCTCATGTCAGCTTTGCCTTCAGCCTTTCCATTACCAAAAGTATAAACTCTTTTTTTAGTCATAGTAAAAATGGGGTTATTTAATTATAATTTTATTATTCATTTTTTATACTGCAAATATCAAACTGCTTTTATTCATATGTTCATCTAATTCTTTTGCAAATATAGCGTAAAAATATAAATGCACAAAAAATAGAAGCTCAAATTTGCAATCTCCACATTACATTTGGGCTGTTTTCGCAAACAGAAAACATTCTGTATTATTGAAATGATTGTAAATATTCATTTTATCCCAGATTATATCCTCATTATAAACAGAATAACTGTTATCTTTGTCTTTGACGAAAACGTAGTATTAATAATAAATTATGAAAGGAATATCAATGAAAAGAAGAAATGTATTAGCCGTGATAGTTGCAGCCCTTGTTTTTGCTAGTTGTAATAGAACTGCGCAATCTGCCAAGCAAGAGAAGCAACAAGTCGAAGCAAATAAGACTTCGGAGAAAGCTGTACAAACCATAACATCTCAGGATTTCAAAATGAAAATTATGGATTATGAGAAAGAAACGCAATGGAAGTTTAAAGGTGATAAACCTGCTATTGTCGACTTCTATGCTACATGGTGCGGCCCATGTAAAATCATGTCTCCCATTTTGGAACAATTGGCTGGTAAGTACAAAGGACGTATTGATGTCTATCAAATAGATATTGATAAAGAACGGGAAGTGGCTATGCAGTTTGGTATCCAGTCGATTCCAGCTTTCCTTATGATACCTAAGTCTGGTCGCCCACAAATGATTGTAGGTGCGCATGATCAAGCTGAATTTGAACAAATCATAAAAGAAAATTTATTAAAGTGATGAAATAAAGTTCTACATGGTTTGACTTTGCGACAGAGTAGGACACAGATATGGCAAATATAGACTGACGAGAACGTGGGAGAGTCATTTATCTCGCATTTCTTGTCAATGAAGTTTAATAGAGCATGGCAGTTTATTAAGTTATGTTATAAAACATGTATTTAACAGCAGTATGCTTTGCTATATAAAAATAATACTATAAATTTGCATCGTGTTTTTCATGGTATTAGATTATTAAGGTTAATAAAGATTGGTTGTCGTGAGACAATCAATTTTTTTTTGTTTTATTCTTATTGTAATTACTTGATTTACCTTATCTTTGCATCATAGTAAATCAATAACACAGATGAATTTAAAAATACGTTTGGCACTGATGAACTTCTTGGAGTTCGCAGTGTGGGGTGCTTATTTGACTTCCATGGGAACCTATCTTGTGAATATCGGGATGGCTCAGAGTATTGGTTGGTTTTATGCCATGCAAGGTGTTGTTTCTATTTTTATGCCTGCACTGATAGGTATAATAGCTGATAGATGGATACCGGCTCAGCGACTATTGGGATTCTGCCATTTGATTGCAGGTCTGTTGATGTTTGCGGTTGCCACATCCCAGTCTCATATATTCTTATTTTATTCTTTTAGTGTCGCTTTTTATATGCCAACATTGGCATTGAGTAATTCGGTAGCCTATTCAGCTTTGACACAGGCTAATATGGATACGGTAAAAGCCTTTCCCCCTATACGTGTTTTTGGTACAATTGGATTTATATGCACTATGTGGTTGGTTGATTTGATGGGATTCCAATCCAATCAATACCAGTTTGTCACATCTGGTGTGGTTAGCCTGATTTTATTTCTATATACCTTTACATTGCCAGCCTGCTCTGTCAGTAAAGGTACTGATCAGAAAAACTTGGTCGATGCTTTCGGATTGCGTGCTTTTGCGCTGTTTAAGCAACGCAAAATGGCAATCTTCTTTATCTTTTCAATGCTTTTAGGCGTGAGTTTACAGATTACAAATGGTTTTGCCAATCCATTTATCCATAGTTTCAAACCTATAGAATTATATGCAAATACGTTTGGGGTAAGCCATGCTAACATGCTAATTTCGCTATCCCAGATTAGCGAGACTTGTTGCATCTTGCTTATTCCTTTCTTTATGAAAAGGTATGGCATCAAGAATGTTATGCTGATAGCTATGTTTGCTTGGGTTTTGCGTTTTGGTCTTTTTGCGTACGGAAATCCTGGTAATGGCCTATGGATGTTTATCTTGTCCATGATAGTCTATGGGGTAGCCTTTGATTTTTTCAATATTTCAGGTTCACTATTCGTTGACAGGACTACAGACCCGGCACTTCGTTCCAGTGCCCAAGGCCTTTTTATGCTGATGACAAATGGAATCGGTGCTACAATAGGTACATTGTCTGCGCAAGCTGTAGTTGACCACTTTACATACGAACTTAAAAAGTTCAATGAAGTATTCATAGTCGGTGATTGGCAATCTTGTTGGTTGATTTTTGCCGGTTACGCGTTGCTGGTGGGTATATGTTTTGCGTTGATATTTAAACCACAGTCAGAGGAAGTACATGAGTAAAACTGAAATTATCTTCAAAAACGTATCGGAGATAATCGGGACAAAAGATAAAGGGCTTTTGATCTTAGTAGACAAAAATGAAGAATATCTTTTATCTATTACCTGTGAGCGATATGATATGCAGCTGTTTGACCTTTATTTCGCCAAGGGTAAAGCTCTGGAACGCATGTTACCCACCGTTCTATGGAGTATCATCAGTTCGGGTCAGTCCAATTCCTTTGAATTACTGATATTGGATGTTGTTGATGGACAGTATATGACGGTCTTAAATAATGTCGAGACATTAGAACAATATGCCATTAATGCTGCCGATGGAGTGCTGTTGGCATATTTGGCCAAGTTGCCTATCAATATAGATACACATCTTTGGGAACGTCAGAGAGTGCCTTACAATCCTCATGGGAATGGGGTGGCACTTCCTGTGAATGTGATAAGCACACCTATGTTAAAAGAAGCATTGGAGCGTGCTATCCGTGACGAGGATTACAAGCTAGCCTCTAATCTCAGTGATGAACTGAAAAGACGTAAAGATACAACTGTTGATTCAGATAAACAATGAAAGAATCTCACTTTTTTTATGTACCGACTCTGCCGGAAACAGAAGAACTTCCTGTAGACGAAGCACAGCATGCTATACGCGTGTTACGACTCCAAACCGGTGATTCACTGTGGTTGTTAGATGGGGTGGGTAATTTTTATCAGGCAGAAGTGACTCTAACGACATCGAAAAGATGCCTGTTTCGCATTGTTGAGAGCAAGGCTCAGTTAAAAGGATGGCATGGAAATATTCATTTAGCCATTGCACCGACCAAGAATATCGACCGTATAGAATGGATGGTAGAGAAAGCCTGTGAAGTCGGGATTGACCAATTTTCTTTTTTGCAATGCAAGTTTTCCGAGCGCAAAATCCTACGGATAGACAGACTTGAAAAAATCATGATTTCAGCAGTCAAGCAGAGTCGGAAGCCCATGATGCCAATTATTAACGAGTTGTCATCGTTTGAAACATTCATCTCTTCTCCGCGTGTAGGACGAAAATTCATAGCTCATTGTTACCCGGAAATAGAAAGGAAAGATTTCTTTAGCATATTACAGCAAATCGATGTAAATGAGGATGTTACAGTATTGATAGGACCTGAAGGAGACTTCTCGATTGATGAAGTAAAGCTGGCTATGGCAAATGGTTATGTCTCTATATCGTTAGGTAATAGCAGACTACGGACCGAAACAGCCGGACTCTATGCTGTGATGATGGCACAATTAACCAAAAGGAGATAAGAAAGATGAAGCATATAAGATTTATAATAGGACTACTGTTTTTTAATATGCTATTGGCCTGTACGGATAGTAGTTACTTAAATTCTGTTCCTTCTGAATCAAAAGCTTTAATAGCTATCAATCCTGCCAAGATGAGTGGCGTTGATAATATCGTTGTTTTAAAGTCGCTTCTTCATTTGAAGAAGTTGGATAAGACCGGTATTGATCTTTCTCATCGTATCTTTTTGTTTGAATCCCCTGATGGAAATCTTGGAGCATGCGTGAAGATAGGGGATGCCAGCGATTTCTCAAAAACGTTGGAAACATTGAATAAACAAGGTATTTGCAGTGAAGTATCATCTTTCAGAGACTATAACTTTGCCGTACTAAAAGATTCTTGGCTCGTAGGATATTCCGATAAATCACTTCTGATAATGGGACCTGTAACAGTAGCTGGCCAAAGTCAGTTACGTCAGCAGATGGTTAAATATTTGAGTCAAGATGAAGATGAAGGCATCTTGAGCAGCCGTATTTATGAAAAACTGGATTCCCTAGACGCTCCGATGGGAATGGTTGCTCAGGCCGACGTTCTACCGGAACAATTAGTAGCCCCCTTGACTATTGGTATTCCAAAAGGTACTGACGCCTCGCGAGTCTATATCTGCGCAAACATAGAGAAACGTGGTGATTGCCTGTTCTTTGACGGTATGCCCTTTTCATTTAATCGTAAAGTCAACGAATCATTGCAAAACGCCTTGTCTGTCTATCGCCCAATCAAGGGAGTATACTCTAACATAATGCAGTCGGAAGATGCTGTTGGTATCTTTATGAATGTAGATGGGGAAGCTTATCTGCCGATTTTGCAGAATAATAAAGGATTTCAAGTACTGCTGTCCGGTATAAATTCTGCTATAGACATGAATAACATATTGAAAAGTGTTGACGGCGAGATGGCCTTGATAGGGACTACTGAGGGGAAGGGGCAAGGCATATCGCTCGTTGCTCAATTGGCTCATACGAACTGGCTGGCGGATGTTGACTATTGGAAGCAGTCGTGTCCTACAGGCGGTAAAATTGTTGATTGGCAGAGAAATGCCTTCCACTTCACAGATGGAAAGACTGATTTCTACTTTGGAGTGACATCTAAGAAACAATTCTATAGTGGTAATACACCACAGAAGGCCTTGTCTGTTGTCAACAACCAAGTCGATGCAACAACACAGGATCTAAATGATTTGTTTACTGGTCAACGATTTGTGATGAAGGTTAATCTTCAGCACATTGGTGCAGAGAAAGGAAATATGGTTGGAGACTTTGTTAATCCTGTTTTTGGACAAATCAGTCAACTTGTTTATAGAATCAAATAACTGATGGAAAGAATAAAGTTCAGTCATGTTCTGCCACAAGTATTCTCTAATAGAGATGACGTTAGTTCCGAAATTTGGCAACAAGATTTAGAGTTTCAAAAAGGCCATTTATATCTTTTGGAGTCTGAGAGCGGTAAGGGAAAGAGTACATTCTGTAGCTATATAATGGGATATCGACATGATTATTCCGGTGATATTTGTTTTGATGAACAGCAAGTCCGTGAATTTGGAATAGGAGAGTGGGTCGAACAAAGGAGGCGTCATATCAGTCATTTATTTCAGGAGCTAAGATTGTTTCCGGAACTTACGGCCTATGAAAATGTAGCAATCAAAAATCAGATGACTGCTTTCAAGACGGATGTTGAAATTCGGGAATGTTTTGACCGTCTTGGTATAGCAGACAAGATGAATACAAAGATTGGCCTCATGTCTTTCGGCCAACAACAGCGTGTAGCTTTCATCCGCTCTTTAGTCCAACCTTTTGACTTCTTATTGGCAGACGAACCCATAAGTCATCTTGATGACAACAATGCGGCAATCATGGCAGACATGATGCAGGAAGAAGCTAAAAAACAGGGTGCAGGCATTATCATTACGAGTATTGGTAAGCACATGAATATGAATTACGAAAGGGTTTTGAAATTATGACACTGGTTTGGAAGTTATTAAGACAGCATATAAGCATTCCTCAATTAGCGGGTTTTTTTCTTGCAAACTTATTTGGAATGGCTATTGTCTTGCTCGGATTTCAATTTTATCATGATGTCGCTTCGGCTCTGACGGCAGAAGATTCCTTCATGCGGTCGGGCTTTCTGGTTATCAACAAGAAGATTGGTACGGGTAGCACGCTCAGCACACAAGCTAATCATTTCAGTGATGCAGAAATCGACGACATAGAGAGTCAGGATTTCATTACAGCCTTGGGGACATTTACAAGTGCTGCATACAAGGCCGATGCCAATATGTCTGTCAATGGAACGAGTGTCTTGAACAATGGAGAAATATCTTTCGAGAGTATTCCCAATCAGTTTGTTAAAGTATCATTAAAAGCTTGGAAATACACCCCTGGAAGTAAGGAAATTCCCATCATCTTGCCGAAGATTTATCTGACAATGTATAATTTCGGATTTGCACAGATTCATTCGCTACCTAAAATCAGTGAAGGATTAGTGGGACTAGTCGATTTCTACATCCATATACATGTTAATGGATATACCGACACCTACAGGGGCAAAGTAATAGGATTCTCTAATCGGTTGTCGTCGATATTGGTTCCACAGGCTTTTATGGATTGGAGTAATCAACGGTATGCACCTCACCAATCGGTAGCTCCTACACGCTTAATATTGACAGTAAAGAATCCTTCTGACGGCCATTTCACCAAATATCTTGATAAGAAGGGATATGAGCAGGAAAATGACAAACAAGATGCAGAGAAGACAACCTACTTTTTACGATTGCTAGTGACAATAGTTATCGTTATCGGTCTTGTCATCAGTGCTTTGAGTTTCTATATCCTGATGTTGAGCATCTACCTTCTTTTACAGAAAAATTCAGAGAAATTGGAAAACCTATTGTTAATAGGTTATACTCCCAGACAGGTGGCATGGCCATATAGAAAGCTGACGTTGGTATTGAATTTCGGTGTATTGCTGATTGCTTTCGTTATTCTGTTTGCTGTGCGCTGTTACTATATGAGTATTGTGGAATCACTGTTCCCCAATCTGGATGATAGGGGAGTGTGGCCCACATTGCTTGTTGGTTTTGTATTGTTCATCCTTGTATCGACATTCAACCATATAGCGATAGGCAGGAAGGTGATACATATTTGGAAATATAGAAATTGATAATGATTTACTGCCAAGGCTTAACAGCGACGCTGCAAGGCCTTGGCAGTTTTATTGAATGACCCTTGCAGCAACACTGCCAAGCCGTTGCAGTTTATTGAGTGTTTTTATTGGCTTCTCTCTTCTGCTTCTTTTTCCCACGGGAACGGAAAAGGTCGCGCCAATTATTGAAATCTTTTTTCAGGATAATGCCTACGCCTTGCGTGTTTAGGGTGTTCTTGATGAAATAGCGATCATTGGTTTGATTATACACGCGGATAGCAAAATTGCCATTCGGGAATATCAGATAACGAAGGTCGAAGTCGCCGATAAAACTGGATGTTGCCGTACTTGCATTATCACGATAGCCTACCTGGCCATTAAAGAGTAGACGATTGTTGAGCAGCTGTCCACTAAAGAGACCCTCGTATTCTGCGTTGTTCAGGCCTTCGTCACCGGTAGAAATATTTGCTCCAAAATTCCAATTAGAACTATTGACCACATTTTTCAAAACATTGTTCAGCTGCTGACTCAATGTCCCACTTAGCAGACTTTGCATGGCCAAACTCGTTTGACTATGCTGTTCTGCTAATTCCGAGCTAGCATTGTTGGAACCTTGGGTATAGAAACGACCTACAGCCAACAGATATAATACTTGCTGTTTCATTTCTTCTTCCCCATTGATGATGCTGAACACCATCTGCTTGACATCGGAACTCACAGTAGGCAGGTCCAATGTGAAATCGACCTTTGGAGAACTGGGAGTACCACTGATATTCATGAGACAGTTGACACGGATGTTATTAGTAGAAAAACTACGGCCGATTTTCAAATCGCTCAGACTGACACCGACTACTGGATAGAGTGCATTGAGATTGAGACGTGCTGCATATGGGTCGCCACCAAAGCTGATTGTTCCCCCTTGTTGGAAGGTAAAATCTTTCTTTATGACGTTTTGGATAGTAAGTTTGTAGATACCATCCGATACGACATAATTACCAAACATATCAAATGAACCCTTATTATAATAAGTGGCGCTGATTCCGCCTGTTCCTTTTAAATCAATATAGTCACCGGTTTGTTGGTCCATGATGAGCCTGATGGTAGCATCGGGTGTCATATTGATGAGAAACTTTATACGTATATCGGTTGGTATATCCGGTGTGTTATTCTCGTTTTCTTGTATATCAGCGGTCCGTGTTGCGAGTAGCCGGAGTGTATCTGACATCATCGAGTCCCTGTCGGACCAGTTGATGAATTCTTGAGAGGATATAGCTGCCGGACTGGCGACATTGTACACGATTTGGCTTCCTTTCTCTGGAGTGGCATTGACATCTATCACCACTTCTCCGCTCCGCCCGGTAATGGAACAAGTACCTGTAGTATAGGCTGTCCCATAGAATGTATTTCCTCCAAATTCGTGGGTATCGTAAGCCAACAGATTGCGTGCATCTACATTAATATTATAGGTGAGATTGGTCAAATGCTCATGATTGATAGTGCCATGAACAATACCGATATTCCCATTCCTATCGTAAATGGTGTCACGCTTCAAGATGATATGGTCTGGAATTAATGTGACTGTATCTCTCTTGAGTGTGTAGTCTGTATTGAGACTTATGAGATGTACATTGCCGGAAGCAACCAGTTGTCCTGTAAGGTTGATATTGTTCAATGGCCCAACCAACCTTACTTTTCCGTCTGCTGTTGCAGTTATGTTGTTCATAAATGTACCACAGAAGCTTTCCAAGAATTCCAGTCTGGTCTGATTGGCAATGATGCCAAGGTCTATGTAATTCTTCTTGGGAGATACGTATCCATTGATGTCTGTCCGCTTATCTGCTTCATCAAGTGCTTGGGCATTGATATTTATCTGGCCTTCCTGGTGATGATAGTTTACGTGGGCAAACAGTGTTCCCATGCGTCCATTCTCAAATCGGAAATCATTGACACGTAAATCGGCATGGGCTTTGGGAGTTTCGAAGACGGAGGCCACGTAGGCTGTACCTGTTGCCAGACCGCTGAATTCGACAGCATGGAAATTGACGAGATTCAGAATATAGCTGATATTGACATCCTGTAAATCTACCATCAATGAATCGTCGGAACTTTTGGTAGCCATACCTGATATGATGACATGCTGCTTGTTATGTGATATTTCGAAATGATCGACTGTTAGATGATTCTTACTATAGATAATGTCACTGGGTTGGACATACCAAGTTGTATCACCGACAAGAATACTCGACGGGTGTATATTGACATGGGCAGAGGAAACTCCGCTTTCAGTCCTAAAAAAGTCGGTCTCTGTAGATAGCTGCCCCTTAAAAGGCTTCTTTCTGTTATTATCCCATGAGAGTGTAGCACCAAGCTTGTTGTCGGCAGCATGAGATTGCAGATACCAATAGAATCCATTCCCCTTGTCGTCTATCATTTTAAGTTTTGCGGCGGCTTTTAGTGTGTCACCAGGTGTAGTGACTTCTAGCAACGCATCTTCATACTGCTTGTCTGCATATATGAAATCAGGAATGTGGCAAGTGAGGTTAACTTTCTTGTCTACATCGTTAATAGCTCCCCTCAGAGATATTGTATCTTTCAGCTCAAGAGGAATGTTGAAAAGTGTCTTCAGCCATTCACTGTTGTAGAGAGAGGTATTAACCGTGAAGTTATTGTATTTGCTATTTGTAACTTTAGGAAGGCCTGGAAGAGTAGGGAGCTTGCTGCCTATTTGGTTGGTTAAACTTTGATAAAGGGTCGTATAATCAAAGTTCCCCTGAATGGCAAGTGTTCCAAAGTCACTAGTCAAATCCATATAATGAACCTTACCCCGATAGCCAGTATTGACTCTGAGTTCGTTGAGCAAGAAATCGCCATTGGATTTTGATATATTCAAATCGGACAAGACGAGTTGCCCAATGGCTGTATTGAGCGATTTACCCACGATGTTGCTGGAGAGCTTACCGGTAATAAGGGCTTGCGACCAAGGAGACGGCAAATGCATGGCCGTTAGATTCAAGTCGGTGGTATGAGCTTCTAATCGAGCAGTCAACACTTGCTTCACCTTGCTGAGGTTACCACGCAAACTGACTTGTCCATTCGGATCGTCTATATTCAACAGTCCATTAAATTGCATGTTGTCATGTGCTTGTACGAATCGTCCGTCAATATGAATATTGTGGAATGAATACTGATTGTAATCAAGCCGAGAGACAGAGCCTTTGGCTATCATCAATAAAGGTGAACCTCCCTTTGTCGGTAGTTTACCATCTATATTAATTTCAGATGCTAATATTCCTAACTTATTATTATTAAGTATATTACCTATATTTATTCCAGTAGTTTCTAATCGGCCTGAGAAATTATCGCGATGTTTCCCTAAAGCGACATTTGCATTGCCTTGCCCAGTCTTCAATATACCTTTCAGCGCTAAATCTTGTCCGTAACCACCTAAAGAGCCTTGGAATAGGATATTACCTAGCCTTGTTATTTCTGATGGAACATTGAACTTTGTACCAAGAATTTCTGCAATCATCTTGATTCCATTTGCTGACACTTGCAACTGTTGTACGGTAGCAACCCATTTCGGTTTAGACTGCCAATTACTGAGCGAGCCATTAGTATTTAAGATAAAATCTTTCCCTGTAATGCCAATGTCTTTTACTCTAATAAATGTACTGGTTCCGGAGAAAGACATATGGAGTGTAATAGGATTATTCTCTTTCTTGAATGATTTATATAAAAAAGCTAAATCACAAGGAGTTACAATAGATTTTTCAACACTCCCAGAGAACTGAAGTGAGGGCAGCTCAATGCCACGTTCTCCCCGTCTAAAACAGGCTCGACATTCTCCTAAATTGATAGAAGATTGGGGTAATAGTAGATGGAAGTTTGAGAGTGTAGCCTCGCGCTGATTTGCGGTAAAATTAAAAGTCAGGTTTTTGACATTTAATCCTGATTTTTCAGTGAAAGATAATTTCTTGCATTTGGCCTCTGCAAAATCTTTAGTGAGTTGGTTTAGGATAAGATGTGCGCTGATATTTTGCAATGCAAGATGATGAGGATTTAATATGCCAGGAGTGGCAGGCGCATTCCGTAAGTCGTAAGAAAGTTCTCCATGCCTGATAATAATGGAGTGTATTGACAAGTCTAGCTTTGAATGTTGAGTTGTATCTTTCGATGCTAATGAGTCTATGACAAATTGATAATTAGGCTTTGAGCTTGCCGTTTGCTTGTATGTAATAACCGAAGTTCCAAATAATTGTGCAGCAGAGATAGAGAGTTTACCATGAAATAGGGGCAATATATCAAACTTTGCAGACAGACGGGTTGCCGATAACATAGGCTCACCTCCCTGATCTTGAATGGCAATGCCGTCAATAATAATACGATTAAATACACCAAGATTCACTCGCTGAATCTCCACTCTAGTTCCTAATTTCTTGCCGATGGCAGCACTGAGTTTAGAACCTAGAAAGGACTGTGTTGCTGGTATATGCAGCAACACAACCATACAGAAGTATATACCGACTATTGTCCAGATACTCCCGTTAATAATATATTTGAATTTACCTTTTATTCGCTTTCTGTGAATTAATGACGCAAATTTAGTCGTTTTTTGTGTTACATAGAAATAAAAGCTGTCTTTTCTTTCTTTAAGTATTCGTTTTTTAGTATATTTGCACTTGTGTTTATTTTTGTGAATATACAAAAACAATATTTATCAGTTTAAATATAATTATGGCAAATGTAATTAAGTTACGTAAGGGCTTAGACATTAACCTACAGGGCAAGGCCAAGACTGCAAAAAGAAGTCTGGGAATGAGTGACGTGTATGCACTCGTTCCAGATGATTTTACAGGCTTACAGCCGAAAGTTGTCGTCAAAGAAGGTGACCATGTTAAGGCTGGAGAAGGACTGTTCGTTAGCAAGAACCATCCTTCAGTCAAGTTCGCCTCACCGGTAAGTGGCACAGTAGAGGCTATTGTGCGAGGTGATCGACGCAAGGTTCTGAGTGTGAATGTAAAGGCTGATATGGAGCAGCAATTTGTAGATTTCGGCGTGAAAGACGTCAATACTCTTGATGCAGAAGGTGTTAAACAATCTTTGTTGGAAGCCGGACTTCTCGGTTTCATAGACCAATTGCCGTATGCAGTGTCTACAACAGCAGAAGTATCACCCAAAGCTATCTTTGTGTCAGCTTTGCGAGATATGCCCTTAGCTGCCGATTTTGAGGTGGAACTTGAAGGTAATGAAGCTGCTTTTCAGGCCGGACTTACAGCTCTGTCGAAAATCCAGAAGACTTATTTAGGCATTGGAAGTCGGCAAAACTGTAAGGTATTAACCGATGCTAAAGATGTTGAAATTACAATCTTCGACGGTCCATGTCCTGCCGGTAATGTCGGCGTACAGGTAAACCATTTGGCACCGGTGAATAAAGGGGAAGTGGTTTGGACGATAGATCCCACAGTTGTTATTTTCATCGGACGTTTGTTTACAACTGGTAAAGTGGATTTGACACGTACAATTGCAGTTGCAGGAAGCGAAATTAATAATCCTGATTATGTCAACACTTTAGTAGGCACTCCACTCAGAGATATTTTAAAAGACAAACTGAAAGGTAGTGGTAATGTGCGTATCATCAATGGAAACCCTTTGACAGGGCATAAAGCACGATTAGAAGATTTCCTCGGGGCTCATGTTTCAGAAGTGACCGTTATCCCTGAAGGTGGCGATGCAGATGAGATGTTTGGATGGATATTGCCACGAACATCTCAATTCTCGGTAAATCGCAGCTACTTTTCTTGGTTGCAAGGGAAGAAGAAAGCGTATAACCTTGATGCCCGAATCAAAGGTGGGGAGCGCCACATGATTATGAGTGGGGAATATGATAAGGTATTGCCGATGGACATTATGGGCGAGTTCCTTATCAAAGCTATTATTGCAGGTGATATTGACAAGCAAGAACAGTTAGGTATTTACGAAGTAAGTCCGGAGGATTTTGCATTAGCAGAGTTTGTTGACAGTTCTAAATTGCCGCTACAACAGATAGTACGCAAGGGCTTGGATATCCTACGTAAAGAAAATGCCTAAGGTATAAAACATAGTTATTGTTATTATGAGTTTAAAAAAATACATAGATAGAATCAGACCAAACTTTGAGGAGGGAGGGAAGTTGCACGCATTTAAGAGCGTCTTCGAAGGTTTCGAGACTTTCCTTTATGTTCCAAACGAGACTTCAAAAAGCGGTGTGTCGATTCATGACTCTATTGATTCGAAACGAATCATGAGTATTGTGGTAATTTCTTTATTGCCTGCCTTACTTTTTGGAATGTACAATGTAGGCTACCAGAATTATCTGGCTGCCGGTACATTAGATACAGCTTCATTTACAGAAATATTTGTTTTTGGTCTGTTGGCCGTACTTCCTAAAGTGATTATCTCTTACGTTGTAGGACTGGGTATAGAGTTTGCATGGGCGCAATGGAAGGGAGAAGAGATACAAGAAGGTTATCTTGTAACCGGAATCTTGATACCACTGATTATCCCTGTGACTACTCCGATTTGGATTTTAGTCATTGCTATTGCTTTCTCTGTTATCTTTGCCAAAGAAATTTTTGGTGGTACGGGAATGAATATCTTTAATGTTGCACTTGTTACCCGTGCATTCCTGTTCTTCTCCTATCCTCAAACGATGAGTGGCGATGCTGTCTGGATTGCCAAAGATTCTATTTTCGGCTTAGGCAATACACTTCCTGATGGATTCACTGCTGCTACTCCTCTTGGTCAGTTGGGGCAGAATATCATCCCAACAGCAACTCTCAATGATATGATTGTTGGTTTTATTCCAGGCTCAATAGGCGAGACCTCTGTGATAGCAATTGCTATCGGTGCGGTAATCTTATTATGGACAGGTATCGCATCTTGGAAGACTATGTGTAGTGTATTCGTCGGTGGGGGTATCGTAGCAGCTTTGTTCAACTTGGGCGGTGCTACACTCATTCCTTGGTATGAACATCTTATCTTGGGTGGATTTGCCTTTGGAGCTGTCTTTATGGCTACAGATCCTGTAACAAGCGCTCGTACGGAGACCGGCAAATATATATATGGTTTCATTATTGGTGCGATGGCTGTTGTGATTCGTGTACTCAATCCCGGATATCCGGAAGGTATGATGCTTGCCATTTTATTGATGAACATGTTCGCACCAACAATAGATTATTGTGTCGTACAACGGAATATTGCGAAACGTGCCAAACGTGCAAGCAAATAATATTGCCACTACTGAAATTATAATTATTGAACAATGAAAACAAATTCAAATTCATATACGATTATCTATTCAATGGTAATTGTGGTGATTGTGGCCTTTCTTCTGGCATTTGTGTTTCAGGCATTGAAGCCTGCACAGGATGCTAATGTCGCTCTGGATAAGAAAAAGCAGCTACTTTCTGCACTTAACATTCGTGACATCGACGATGCTGAAGCTGTGAAGAAATATCAGGAAGTAGTATTGGCTGATGAGATTATTAATCCAGATGGCAAAGTTTTGTCACCAGGAGAACAAGGTGGGGAAAATGCTGGGTTTAAATTGAATAGTAAAGATACAAAGGAAGGTCGCCTTGCGCTATACATCTGCAAAGTCAACGGTGAAGAGAAATATATCATTCCTGTATACGGCATGGGACTTTGGGGACCTATCAGCGGATATATATCTTTGAATGCTGACAAGGAAACTATATTCGGAGCTTACTTCAATCATGAAAGTGAGACAGCTGGATTGGGTGCAGAAATCAAGGACAGCCGTGTATGGCAGAATCAATTCCAAGGCAAGAAAATATTTGGAAATAATGGGACATCTATTGCCATTGCAGTGAGTAAAAAGGTGGAGAATCCTCAGACTGAAGTCGATGCTATCACTGGTGCAACTCTAACTTCGAACGGAGTGACTGAGATGCTCCATACTTGTCTGGGACAATATCTTAAATTCTTAAAAGATAAATAATTATGGCATTATTCTCAAAACAAAATAAAGAGACATTTATCAACCCTCTGAATCTCGATAATCCCATCATGGTTCAAGTGCTGGGAATATGTAGTGCTCTTGCTGTAACAAGCCAATTGAAGCCTTCCATAGTCATGGGATTGGCTGTAACTGTCATTACAGCTTTCAGTAATGTGATTATCTCGCTTATTCGTAATACGATTCCAATGCGAATAAGAATTATTGTACAGTTAGTCGTGGTAGCTGCATTGGTAACTATTGTGAGCCAATTATTGAAAGCGGTTGCTTACGATGTGAGCGTTCAGCTTTCTGTATACGTGGGGTTGATTATTACCAACTGTATCTTGATGGGACGTCTTGAAGCATTTGCCATGACCAATAAGCCTTGGCCCAGTTTCTTGGATGGTTTGGGAAATGGTTTAGGTTATGCGCTGATACTGGTTGTGGTAGGTTTCTTCCGCGAACTCTTGGGACGTGGTTCTTTGCTAGGATTCCAATTGATACCTCAAGGTGTGTACGATGCAGGATATATTAATAATGGTATGATGACCATGCCTGCAATGGCATTGATTCTTGTCGGTTGCGTTATTTGGATACACCGTGCTTACTTTTATAAAGAGAAATAAAAAAGATGGAACATATTATTAGTCTTTTCTTCAGGTCCATATTTGTGGACAATATGATTTTTGCATTCTTCCTCGGAATGTGTTCATTCCTTGCCGTCAGTAAGAATGTAAAGACAAGTTTGGGATTGGGACTCGCCGTAACCTTCGTGTTGTTAGTTACAGTTCCGGTCGATTATCTGCTTCAAACAAAAGTTTTGGGTCCCGATTGTCTGATAGAGGGTGTTGATTTGTCTTATTTGAGCTTCATTCTCTTTATCGCAGTTATTGCAGGTATCACCCAGCTGGTTGAGATGACAGTCGAAAAGTTCAGTCCGTCTCTTTATTCAGCGTTAGGTATCTTCTTGCCTTTGATTGCTGTAAACTGTGCCATCATGGGTGCATCTCTTTTCATGCAACAACGCATCAATCTGGATCCAGCTAATACCCAGTTCATTGGCAGTGTCTGGGATAGCATAGCTTATGCTATAGGAAGTGGTATCGGATGGACTCTGTCTATCGTGAGTATGGGAGCTATCCGTGAGAAATTGCAGTACAGCGACGTACCAAAACCTCTACAGGGACTTGGCATTACATTTATTACAGTGGGACTTATGGCCATGGCCATGATGTGCTTCTCTGGTTTAAAAATATAATATAGGATATGGGACAGTTTATATTAATCAGTATATTCGTATTCCTGGCGATTATTATCTTACTGGTAGTCGTATTGCTTGTGGCAAAGAAATATCTTAGCCCTAGTGGAAATGTGAATATTGTCATTAACGATGAGAAGACTCTCAATGTGGAGCAAGGCAGTTCGTTGCTCTCTACGCTTACCGAAAACGGTGTATATCTTTCTTCTGCCTGCGGTGGCAAAGGTAGTTGTGGACAGTGCCGTGTACGTGTTACAGAAGGTGGTGGGGAGATATTGGACTCTGAACGTCCTCACTTTAGTCGTAAGGAAGTGAAAGACCACTGGCGTCTTGGATGTCAATGTAAGGTCAAAGGAGATTTGAAGATTAAAGTACCGGAGAGTATTCTTGGTGTAAAAGAATGGAAGTGTACTGTCATCAGTAATAAGAATGTCAGCTCGTTTATCAAGGAGTTCAAGGTAGCTTTGCCTCCCGGAGAGCACATGGACTTTATTCCTGGTTCTTATTCTCAAATCAAGATTCCTGCTTATGACGTCATCGACTATGACAAAGACTTTGACAAGAATGATATTGGTGAAGAATATCTTTCTGCTTGGAAGAATTTCAATATATTGTCATTGAAGGCTCACAATCCTGAAGATACGGTACGTGCATACTCCATGGCCAATTATCCTGATGAGGGAGATATCATCACTTTGACAGTGCGTATTGCAAGTACGCCATTCCTTCCACGTCCTCAGGTAGGCTTCCAGGATGTACCGACGGGTATCGCATCCAGTTATATCTTCTCCCTGAAGCCCGGCGATAAGGTTACCATGAGTGGACCTTATGGAGACTTCCATCCGATTCTAGACTCTGGCAAAGAGATGATTTGGGTTGGTGGCGGTGCCGGAATGGCTCCTCTGCGTTCGCAGATTATGTATATGTTGAAGACTCTTCACACACGTGATCGCGAGATGCACTACTTCTATGGCGCACGTTCTCTGAGCGAAGCCTTCTTCCTTGAAGATTTCCACGAATTGGAAAAAGAGTATCCAAACTTCCATTTCCATCTGGCGCTAGACCGTCCTGATCCCAAGGCAGATGAAGCAGGAGTGGCTTATACAGCAGGTTTTGTACACCAAGTGATGTATAACACCTATCTGAAAGACCATGAAGCTCCCGAAGATATAGAGTACTATATGTGTGGTCCAGGCCCGATGAGCAAGGCCGTACAGGACATGCTAGACAGTATTGGTGTAGAACCGGAATCTATCATGTTCGATAATTTCGGTTAATAAGAATAACCTTTGAACGATAATAGGGCGTCTTTGCTATTTGCAAGGACGCCTTTTTTACTTTTTCTTATCTTCCTTACAAATCTTCTTGATAGCATCTTCAAATCCTTTCAAAGCTGCAAATGGTGCAAATTGGGCTGCCCGGTTATACATCGACATCTGGGCATGCCGCTTCGATACGTGATGTGGAAGATTGATGATGTCTTCATAATTTTCTGTCATGCCTTGTGTCCTCCTATTTGTAAATTCCGTTCCATCCCCGTAGCCCCTTCTTCAAAATTCAGTCCTTTCAGAATCGCATTTTTCCCATATCGCTGTTTGATGGCCAAACGTGCATTTTGAATTTTCCGTTCCTTGTTCAGAATTTCTTCTTCGCGTTTTTTCTGCTCCCACATTTCTCCATAGTCTGTGAATAAATCTAATTCCAAGATGTGTAGATTTCTATCTCTCATATCTTCATTTACTACATGACTTGTCGTTATATTGATGCGGTGAATCAGCAAATGAGGATTTACAATTTTATGATATAAATTGACAATGGCTTTAGTGATGATAGCAGCTGACGAAGTCTTTTGTTTCAAATTCGTCGTTCCATGTGCATGTTTGGGTACAAGTCTGCCATAATAATCCCTGCGGACCTCTCCCTGATATTTCACCCGCACATCGGCATTGGCCAGACTTTCCACATCATAGCCTACGGTCAGTATCAGTTGGTCTGTCACCATGTGCTTGTCAACGAGGTCCAACGCTATGCTATCTGCCATCTCCTTAACCACGACTTCTGCCTTTTCAAAGCTATAGGCACAGTTGAGAACCTGTCCACAACTGAATGAGTTAGTCTCTGGTTTATAGGCTTTCACCAAATCCATCGTACAAGGTTCCCATCCCCAGGCATGGTCGATGAGCAATTCTGCATTGACTCCGAACAGCCGGTACAGCAGTTCTTCATTAGCGATAGATGTCCGTGCTATTTTCCCCATGGTATCGATGCCATAGGGAGCTAGTCTGGCAGCTATACCGTGGCCCACCCTCCAAAATTTAGTCAGGGGCTTGTAGTTCCATAGTAATCTCCGATAGCTCATCTCATCTAGTTCGGCTATGCGCACTCCATCTCGATCAGCCTCTTGATGCTTTGCCACGATGTCCATAGCTATCTTGGCCAGATAGAGATTTGTCCCGACACCCGCAGTAGCAGTTATTCCGGTAGTTTTCAGCACATCACGTATCATTTTCATGGCCAACTCGTGTGCTGTCATCTTATAGCTCCACAAATAACTGGTCACATCAATGAAAACCTCATCAATACTATACACATGAATATCTTCCGGTGCTACATATTTCAGATAAGTTTGATACACCTTTGTACTCACCTCTATATAGTGTGCCATACGCGGCGTCGCAACAATATAATCCACTTCCCAATCCGGGTGTATGGCCAAGTCAGTAGCATGACACGATTTACCGGTCAGTTTCCAGTTATTATTCTGCTTCCGTTCATAGTTGATTTCGTGTATCTTCTGAACGACTTCAAACAGTCTTGGCCGTCCTCCTATGCCGTATGCTTTCAGTGCTGGCGACACCGCCAGACAAATGGTCTTATCTGTCCTGCTCTTGTCGGCCACCACAAGATTGGTAGTCAGTGGATCTAGTCCTCTGTCTACACATTCCACAGAAGCATAAAAAGACTTCATGTCTATGGCAAGATACGCATATTGCTTTTTAGAATTCATATTTCAAGACTCTGTCAACTGTCATCAGTCAGATATATGGTGCTGCATGTGATGACGGCTCATTCTCCTTACAAAAATACAAAAGTATCAAAAGAAAAGAGTCTGTTCCCTCTCTTTTTTAGCGAAAGTTTTTGGAGCGAAAAGACTTTTACCAATTCATTTTACTGCAAAGCCTTAGCAGTAAGACTGCCAAGCCCAAACAGCATTGCTGACTCGGCCTTGCAGCATCGCTGCTAAGGCCTTGCAGAAAATTAATAGCTAAAAGTTTAGAGGGGTGTAGAGACGCGACATGCTGCATCTGTAGGAAAAGCTAGTTTTGTGTAGGGGCGGATTCAATTCACCCCTACAATCTCCTAAACTTTTACCTAACGACCTATCAGCTCTCAATTATCAATATCTTTATGAATTGAATTCATTCGGGTTTATTTTGTTTCTCGATAAAAAGAGGTAACTTTGCAAACAGATATTGGTTCGGCCTGATTTCTATCTGGCTGATTAAAAGGGAATCGGGTGTAAATCCCGGACAGTGCCCGCTGCTGTAATCTCCTTGTGTTATCTGCCGCAGAAAGCCACTGGCGCACATAGATGTGCAACGGGAAGGTGCAGATAATGGAGAGAGTCAGAAGACCTACCGATTCTAATTTCCGTATTGTATATGGTTTCCGGGTTATGAAGCTATTACAGTTGATTAAATAATCGCATTGATGGTGATGAAAGGCTTAGCCTGTTGGATAGTTATGTTGACTGTACCCATGTCTCTATGGGCACAGCAGAATGTTGCAGATTCTGTCAATCTGGAAGGAGTAAACGTCATTGCTAAAACCAAGCGACATCAGATGAAAGAAAGCGGTTTCCATGTAAATATAGTAGATGTACGCAATCTTTCCAACATAGCAACTAATCTAGCCGACCTCATCAATCAGACAACCGGTGTACGGGTGAGGCGTGAAGGAGGATTAGGCTCGGATTATGAACTGTCCTTAAACGGACTTTCAGGAAAGTCGGTAAGATACTTTCTGGATGGTGTTCCCTTGGATTTAAAAGGACGCAATGCCTCACTTGACAATATACCTGTCAATCTCATCGACTATATAGAGATATACAAAGGTGTAGTCCCTACGTATTTGGGTGGGGACGCCTTGGGAGGAGCTATCAATCTGGTGTCTAACCCCATGCGTAAAAACTATCTGGATGTGTCGATAACAGCAGGCTCGTACCATACGGCACTTGTCGACTTGAACGGCCAGTGGATGCTGCCACAATCTGGAATACTGATACGTCCTTCTTTTGGTATTGCCTATTCTAAGAATGACTATCGGATGCGAGGCGTAGAATTATGGGACGAGAAATCCGATACCTATGTGGAGACTGATGTCAAGCGGTTTCACGATGACTATTTCTTCGCATTGGGACAGATGGAAGTCGGAGTTCAAAACAAGCAGTGGACTGATGCTTTCTTTATCTCTGCATCATATCAAAAGAAAGAAAAAGAATTGCAGACCGGGCAAATACAGAGTGTTGTATATGGACAGGCAGAACGTCGTCAGCATGCTTGGAATGTATCGATGACTTACGATAAACATCATTTCCTGTTGAACGGATTGCGCTTGAAAGCCCTTGTATCGCAAACTTGGGATAGAGCAGTGACGGCAGACTCTACCTATCGTAAATATACATGGGACGGCAGATACGTCAATACCACTCGAAACGAGATTACGGGGCGTAGCAAGCAGTTACGTCATTATAGTCGCCCACTGACCACTATCAGAACCAATTTCGATTATACATTCAGTCATGCCCAGTCTTTCAATCTTAATTATCTGATGTATAGTACCGGTAACCGACGCTGGGACGAACTTGATACGGATTTTGAACCGTCAAGCGATAGGATTACAAAACATTTGATAGGATTATCCTATAATATATCCCAGAAAGATAGATGGCAAGGTTCTGTCTTTATAAAAGATTACGTGAATCAGGTGAGGATAGGGCAGACTGACCTTTCGTGGATAACCAACTCTACGAATACAGTCCGTAATACAACCAAGAATTATGTGGGATATGGACTGAGTACCCGGTATACTTTATCTCCGGAAATATCGTTAAAAGCTTCCTTTGAGCATGCAGCCAGACTTCCACTTGCCAATGAATTGTTAGGTAACGGTACGACTGTATATGCCAATCTGGCTTTAAAACCAGAAAACAGTAACAATGTAAATATTGGCTTATATGGGCAAGTTGTATTCAAAAAAGAGCATCGCCTGAACTATGAAGTCGGAGGATTTGCCCGTAGGGTGAAAGATTATATTCATGCAGTGCTATC
Source organism: Prevotella mikamonis (assembly GCF_055381405.1). Classification (NCBI taxonomy): domain Bacteria; kingdom Pseudomonadati; phylum Bacteroidota; class Bacteroidia; order Bacteroidales; family Prevotellaceae; genus Prevotella; species Prevotella mikamonis. The sequence continues at coordinate 750,564 of NZ_AP035785.1, read as the reverse complement.
AGAACAGGAGGGAATATTGCAATATAAGAATGTGAATCAGGTTATGGTGAAAGGCGTAGAGGGGGAAATAAACTATGCCTATGCCGATTGGATGCAGCTCAGGCTGAATGGAACATATCAGAATGCACGTGATATGAATCGCTGGATGAACGACGGGAAGGAATCTGTGACTTATAAAAACAGACTCCCCAACCGTCCATGGCTATATGGAAATGCAGAATTGGTGTTGCAGAAGCCTAATCTTTTCGGAAAGAATACACATGTGCGTTTCAGCTATTTGTATCAATATGTACATTGGTTTTATCTGACATGGGAAGGTTATGGTTCGCTAATGTCGAAAGCCCATATTCCTACACAGAACATACATTCGGCTACTCTTTCGTACTCATGGAGCAAGATGAAATATAATATAGCCGTGGAATGCAACAATGTGTTTGATGCAAAGGGGTATGATAATTATAAATTACAGAAACCCGGTAGGGAATGGATGTGTAAATTCAGAATATTTATCAATTAAAAATAGTAGCGAGATGAAGAATATACGTTTAGTATCAATCGTGATAATCAGTGTCTTGACAAGCGGATTATTCACAGCCTGCTCCGAAAGCAATGAGCCCAAGAGTAATCCTGATGAAATCGTAGGAGTACATTATGATATATGGGTGACACCCGGACAGTCTACCGGTATGGGGAGTACTGATGCCATTATTGTTCAAAACGTAAAAACTCTAGAGTCCGATACGATTATCGACTTTAAAAATAGCGGTGTCGATGTGACGGCTAAATTATATCAGGAATCTATTATAAAAGGTATGTATTATTACCAAGTGCCTATAGATAAAGACAGACTGGGTAAATACCAGATATTAAATGGGCGTGTAGTGACGGTGAAGGAACGCCCATTTGGTAAGAATACATATAAAGACAGACGATATACACACGCTTGGTTAGCTGACAACGAGCTTGTTATCATGGCTGCAAATGGTAAGGCCAACGATGTGATTTGGACGAAATACAACACAGATAATATGACTATTCAGTCTGAAGGAAGTCTGAACCTGGCCAAAAGAACACGTATAAAAAAATATAGCACGTCAGGTTTGGCTACTTATCGATCCAGTGACAACAAGCTGATGTATTTTTTCTGTGAGAAAGACAGCAAATCTATCAAACAAGTCTTTGTCGCTTTCATCAATCCTCAGACAATGGCTGTAGAGAAACTGGATTCTACAACTGTAGGTGAGGAGATGGCAGGAACAGCCTACGGCGAACTACTGCAAGACAAGATGTTCTTTGACAATCGTAACAACTTGTATATTCCTTTATTGTCAGGTATTGCCGGGGCAAAGTCGGCAACGCCTAAGTATAGTCGCATTGTCAGAATCAATAATGGTGAAGAACAATTTGACAAATCCTATGTGGGTATGAATACCGGCACTAACAATGGTAAGATTGTAACATGCGATTATATAGGAAGCAACAAGGCTCTACTCTATATCCAGAATCCGGAACATACGGGTACAAGCACAGACAATAAGCTGAGTGACGGATGGGGAGCAAAATATAATTGCTATTATGCCTTGCTAGATCTCTCAACAAATGCTTTGACTGAATTTACATACAATGGTAAGAAGTTGCCTTATAGTAGTGGAACTTTCTCGCAGCGGTCATTTGTCTTGAATAATAAAGTGTTCATAGGAGTGAACCCTCAAAATAGTCCGGCGTGTGTTTATGTCTATAATAGAAGGACACAACAGTTAACCAAGGGTGCGACCATTGCTACAGGGTTTCAGTTTATGAGAATTACCCATATCTTAGATAAGTAGGCCGAATGAAATCTATCCCACAGTTCTTACTGGCAGCTCCGACATCAGGTTCTGGAAAGACTACTGTATGCAGGCTACTGATGTCGGCACTGACCAGACGAGGACAAAAAGTACAGCCATTTAAATGTGGACCAGACTATATAGACACGAAATTCCACTCTATGGCATGTGGGCGTCCCTCGTTGAATTTAGATTCCTTTATGGCTTCTGCCCATCATGTTAAAACAGTATATGCCCACTATGCACAGACAGCCGATGTATGTATAGTAGAGGGGATGATGGGGATGTACGATGGATATGAACGCGATAGGGGCTCTTCGGCAGAAATTGCATCTATACTGGATATTCCTGTTATATTAGTAATAGATGCGAAGAGTGCAGCATACTCGATAGCACCCTTGCTGAAAGGGTTTATAGAATTCCGGCCAAATGTAAAAATTGCAGGTGTAATTTTTAATAAAGTAGGTTCTTCCCGACATTATGAGACACTTTGCCAGGTTGCTGAAGAATTGGAATTACCATGTTTCGGATACATAGAAAAGTGTAAGGATATAGCTCTGCCCAGTCGTTATTTGGGACTGGATTTCAATAACATATCGACTCAAGATGTGTCATATATCCTTGAACATGTACAAATTGAGAATCTGTTAGAACATGTAACGTGTGATATGCCAAAGTCGGACAACTCATATCTGTCGAATGTCTATCCACGTGAATGGCATATCTGTATGGCAAAAAACGAAGACTCTTTCTCTTTTATTTATCAGGAGCATATAGATATATTGGAGAAGTGGGGGCATATTACTTATTTCAACCCGGAAGAAGATTGTATAATTCCACATGATACGGATTTGATATATTTGCCTGGTGGTTATCCGGAAAAGCATTTAAATGACTTATCTGAATATACGATGCACGAAATACGGCAATATGGTGAACGTGGTGGACGTATATGGGCGGAATGTGGGGGTATGATGTATCTATGTAGAGAAATACGAACCGATGAAGGAATTCGACCGATGGTTGGATTGTTGGATTATGTGATTTCTGCCGAAAAGGGACACCGTAAACTCTCATTGGGCTATCGTAAGCTGCAATTAAACGATGGGCGAGTGTTACGGGGGCATGAATTTCACTACAGCCAGTTCATCGGAAGAAAGCCGCAGACCATTGCAGAAGTGCGTAATGCCAGAGATGAAATAATTGATAGTCCATTCTTTAGGTATAAGAATGTAACCGCAAGTTATACACATTTATATTGGAATAATGACAAGAATATATACGAAGACTGGTGATGGTGGACAGACTCACTTGCGTAGTGGAGTTAGAGTAGACAAAGATGATATACGGATAGAAGCCAATGGTGAGATTGATGAATTGAATTGCCACATTGGTGTTGTATGTGCTTCTCTACCAAAGGATGATGCCCGTAGACAATTACTCTGTAAGATTCAGCAAGAACTGATGACCGTCATGAGTCTTGTTGCCACTCCACCAGGAAAAGAGAATCCGCGTGAAGAACAACTCGAAGAACTGACTTCTAAGATGGAGAGTGAGATAGACAGAATAACCCTAAACCGCAAATTCAGTTTCGTATTGCCAGGCGGAAGTGTCTTACAGGCTTATCTGCACATGGCAAGGAGCAAGGCACGCACGGCAGAAAGACGATTATGGACTGTCAATCGGGAATATCCACAGGATAGAAAAATGATGGTATTTATGAATAGGTTGAGTGATTATTTATTTGCTCTAGCCACAGATAACGATTCAGACAAATAGGGTATGAGTGGGTTAAGACCAATAATGCTGTGTGGAACTGGTAGTGATGTCGGCAAAAGCGTGCTGGCAACAGCTTTGTGTAGAATCTTTAAACAAGACGGATATACTCCTTCTCCTTTCAAAGCACAAAACATGGCTTTGAATAGTTATGTTACGCCTGAAGGGTTAGAGATTGGAAGAGCCCAAGCCGTACAAGCAGAAGCGGCAGGACTTGAAAGTCAAGTAGATATGAATCCAATTTTGTTGAAACCACAGGGAGACCACACTTCACAAGTCATGTTAAATGGTCGTTCCATAGGAAATTATACTGCTCAAGAATATTTTCACTCTAAAGGACGTGAGCAACTGCGACTGGCTGCTCATGAAGCGTTTGACAGATTAGCACAGCAGTATAGTCCCATAGTGATGGAAGGGGCTGGTAGCATCTCTGAAATTAATTTAAAAGAGCAGGATATCGTTAATCTATCAATGGCTCGATATGCCGGTGCTTCAGTCATCTTGGTCGTTGATATTGATCGTGGAGGTGTTTTTGCCAGTAGTTATGGGAGCATTGCTTTACAAACACCAGAAGACAAACAATTAATCAAGGGTATCATTGTTAATAAGTTTCGAGGAGATTTACGCCTGTTTGATGAAGGACGTAAAATGTTGGAAGATATATGTAAAGTTCCTGTTTTAGGTGTTATTCCTTATTTTGACGACATTCATATCGAAGAAGAAGATAGCGTAGATTTAAGATTGAAGAGTAAGATGTCTATGCAAGGAAAAGTAAACATAGCAGTGGTCTTACTGAAACACATCAGCAACTTTACCGATTTTGATGTCTTAGAACGTGACACACGTGTACATCTTTTCTATACTAATGATATTCAAGATATTGCACAAGCAGACATTGTGATTATTCCTGGTAGCAAGAACACTTTAGGAGACTTGTATGAACTACGACGTAATGGATGTGCCCAAGCGATTGTACAGGCTCATAAAGCAGGAAAAACCGTTATGGGTATTTGCGGTGGATTCCAAATGCTAGGCAAAGAAGTGCTTGATCCGCTCCATATAGAAGGCGACATAGAGCAATTACCCGGTTTGGGATTACTACCAATGTCTACAAGTATGGACAGTACGAAAGCTACCCGGCAAGTAGAATTCCCTTTTCAGAACTCTCTTCTGAAAGGCTATGAAATTCATAATGGAAAGAGTGTTTTCTCAGAAACAATTAATCATGATGATAAAATCATCATCCAAGATAAGGTCTATGGAACATATGTTCACGGCATCCTAGACAATGCTTCATTCATAGAAACCTTGTTAGCACCCTATGTAGAAAAATCTAAAATGATATTTAATCCAAGGGAGTTCAAGGAGAAACAGTACGATTTATTGGCGAAGCATGTTAGAGAAAATCTTGATATGGATTGCCTATATTCTATCATGAGGGAGGGAATATGAAAGAAAAACAGCATGGTGACGATTTGTTTCGTTACGAAAATATTCGTATCAATTTCAGTTCCAATATATGGGGACATGCCGATTTAGCAAATTTAAAAGAACACCTATCTCACTGTTTAGATTCAATTTCTCATTATCCAGAACCTTATGCCCATAGTTTAGAAATCGCTTTAGCCAATGCTACAGGAATTCATCGTGATGAAATCTTAGTGACCAGTGGCTCTGTGGATGCTATTTACCTCATTTCGACATTGTTTTCAGATGCTGAACCAATAATTCCTATCCCTACCTTTTCGGAATATACATTGGCATCAAGAAGATATAAACATGGGACGGAGACTTCACAAAAGATTCATTGGATTTGCAATCCCAATAATCCTACAGGTTTAGTCTGTCCCAAGGAGAAACTATTGGAGAAAATGGATCATTCTGAAGATATATTTGTCGTAGACCAAGCCTATGAAGATTATACGATGGAACAAATGTTTCTTGACAGCGAGGTTACTATGCGTCCAAACGTCCTCTTACTCCATTCCATGACAAAGAAATATTGTATACCTGGGTTACGGCTAGGATACGTAGTTGGTCATCGTAAGTTGATACAATTATTACGGGATATTAGCCGCCCGTGGAGTATTAATGCTCTAGCGCAAGAAGCAGGATTATGGATGCAAGGAAAGAATGTTTTGCCAGATTTGCAATGGTTAAGAAACGAGACAGAGATTTTCAGAAATCAAATCAATCAAATAGAAGGGTATAGAGCTTTACCTACCCAGACCAATTTCTTTCTTATCAAGATAGATAGAAAGAGACGGTTGGCATCCAGCGCTTTAAAGGAAGTATTAGCGCAGCAACACAGTATATTGATTCGTGATGCTTCAAATTTCATCGGACTGGATGATTCTTATATCCGTGTAGCGACACAATTACCCATAGAAAATACAGAATTGGTAACCCTATTAGAACAAATCTATTAAGATGGCTTATATTGCAAAAATCATATCGCTGGTAATAGGATGGGGATTAGATTTTTTTCTAGGAGACCCGGAACGGCTTCCTCATCCTATTGTCCTCTTTGGAAAAACAATCGCTTTGGGTGAGCATTACTTGAATCAAGGCAGGTATCGTAAATGGAAAGGTGGACTCATGGCAACTGTACTAATAGTCTTAGTATACTTGTTTGCCCATCTCTTGCTTTCTGAATTATCCACAGTTTCCATATGGGTTGGAGTCCTGGCAGAGAGCATCTTGATATTCTTCTGCCTGGCTGGTACAACTCTTATCAGAGAATGCAAACTCGTCTTTGAGGCCTTAAATCGTAGTCTGGATGACGGTAGATTACAAGTAGCCAGAATCGTAGGACGCGATACAAGTAATCTTTCGGCACAGGAAATCAGACAAGCGACACTCGAAACACTTTCCGAAAATTTAAGCGATGGTGTCGTAGCACCCTTATTTTGGTTAGCTATATTGGGAGTTCCCGGCATGTTGGCATACAAAATGGTGAACACTTTGGATTCGATGATAGGGTATCGCACACAACGCCACCTGCAATTTGGGAGTATTGCTGCACACATAGACGATGCCGTCAACTATCTCCCAGCAAGATTAACAGCCTTTCTCATGCTGTTGGTCGGAGGTAAGCTTAGACAAATTAAATTCGTACTGCATTATGGCAAAGAGCATCTAAGTCCCAATAGCGGATATCCCGAAAGTGCGTTAGCTGCAATACTCGACTGTAGATTTGGCGGTCCGCATCAGTATTTTGGAGAGTGGATAGACAAACCTATGATAGGATTTAACCCTCGCGAACTGACCGTTACGGATCTAAAAAAGGCAATTATCATCAATCGCTCAGTAGAGTCGTTAATGGTAATTGCCTTGTCATTATTCTATCTGACTATGTCAGTGCTTTAATTTGCCGATTCAAATTCACGTAAGAAGCGTACGTCGTTTTCAGAGAACATACGCAAATCGCTAATACGATACTTCAGATTGGTAATGCGTTCTACACCCATACCAAAAGCATAGCCGGTATAGATGCTGGAATCAATACCACATGCTTCAAGGTCATGTGGATCTACCATGCCACATCCGAGGATTTCAACCCATCCCGTATGTTTACAGAAGGTACATCCTTCGCCACCGCAGATATTGCACGAAATATCCATTTCAGCACTAGGTTCTGTAAAGGGGAAATAGCTGGGACGTAAACGAATCTTCGTATCCGGGCCAAACATCTCACGGGCAAATGTCAATAAAACCTGCTTCAAGTCTGTAAAACTAACATTTTTATCTACATACAACCCTTCTACCTGATGGAAGAAACAGTGGGCGCGCGAGCTAATAGCCTCATTGCGGTAGACACGGCCTGGGCAAATGATGCGAATAGGGGGCTGATGATTTTCCATATAGTGAGCTTCATCACCTGATGTATGGCTTCTCAACAGTACATTCTTGGTAACGTCCGACGCGTCGGCTTGCTCAATAAAGAATGTGTCTTGCATGTCGCGGGCTGGATGATCTGCTGCAAAGTTGAGCATCGTAAAGACATGCTTGTCATCATCTATTTCCGGTCCTTGAAAGAGTGTGAACCCCATACGCTGGAAAATATTGATAATCTCATTTCTGACAATTGTCAGTGGATGACGTGTTCCAAGTGGGAGAGGATAGGGAGTGCGGGTTAAATCGAAATCTTCGTGTTGAGCATCTGTCGTATCAACTTTCTCTTTCAGCTCATTTAATTTCTCTTGAGCAGTCTGCTTCAATTTGTTAATTTCAATACCTACTGCTTTCTTTTGATCAGCAGCCACATTGCGGAAATCTGCCATGAGAGCATTGATTTCCCCTTTTTTACTTAGATATTTCAAGCGGAGGCGTTCTATCTCGTCAGCATTAGTGGCTGTGAGTTCCGTCACCTCTTTCAACAGTGCTTCAATCTTTTCTAATAACATGCGTTTCAGTCGTTTGAAAAATATATGCAAAGGTAGTATTTTTATGCCAAAAGAAGAAAGATTATAGAAATAAAGTTGTATTTTTGCACTGATTTGAGAGGGTATGTTAGGACCCATAATATAGAGCAATGAGAAAAAATACTTTTTTGTTTTTTATCGTAGTAGTGGCTATGATACTCAGCTTTTCCATCACAGGTTGTCGAAACAATAAACCTTTGGAGGCTGTTGATTCTGTTGTCGTAGATACAAGTAGAATTGATACTTCGGCCACAGATACAATGGACAATATCATAGCAGAAACTCCGATGCCCAAAGCTGCGGATGAACTTTTTGATGATTTCATCTTTAATTTTGCTGCAAATAGAAAGCTCCAATTCGAACGTATTGATTTCCCATTACAGGTCTATCACGGCAAACAAGTCAAGCAGATTACCAAGAACCAATGGACTATGGAACGCTTCTTTATGCGCCAAGAGTTTTATACGTTGATATTTGACAATGCCAAGCAGATGAAAGCAGTCAAAGATACGACTATAGACCATGTTGCGATAGAGAAAATATATTTCAAGACAAATACTATCAAAGAGTACATCTTTGAGCGTGTCAGAGGGCAATGGAGATTGACAAGTATCGTACATAAACCGATGCAACAAAGCCTTAATGCTTCTTTCCTCCGTTTTTATCATCGCTTTGTAACCGACTCTACTTTCCAAATCAGTAGCGTTAATGATCCATTGCAGTTTACTGGACCAGATCCCGATGATGACTTTAGCATAATGAATGGCACATTAGAGCCAGAACAATGGTCATCTTTTGCCCCGCAATTACCAAGCAGTCTTCTGTATAACATCCAGTATACTCAATCATATAAAGAAAGTCGTGAAAAGCGATTTGTGATTAGAGGTATTGCTAACGGCTTAGAAACAGAATTGACTTTCAAGCGTATTGGCAATTCTTGGAAACTTGTCAAACTGTCAATGTAGAATGAAGGAGGTCGCCCATTTCAATCTGTTAGACTATAATACATTTGGCATTGAAGCCAAATGCGATTACTTTATTCAATATTCCAACAAAGAAGATGCTCAGCAAGCTGCTTCTAAGCTGGCAGCCCCTTTCCTGATATTGGGAGGTGGGAGCAATCTTTTGTTGACCAAAGACTATCACGGCATTGTCGTCAAGGCCGAATCACGCTTTGATGTAGAAGTTATAAAGACTAGTACAGATAGCGTGTGGTTGCGTTGTTGGGCCGGTACTACATTTGATGAAGTGGTAGAATATGCCGTAAATCATGGATATTACGGTTTAGAGAATCTCTCACTGATTCCTGGAGAAGTAGGGGCCAGTGCCGTTCAAAATATTGGTGCATACGGAGCAGAGGCAAAAGATGTCATTGACGAGATAGAAGCGATAGAGATTTCTTCTGGCCATCAGTTTACATTTAAGCATACCGATTGCCAATATTCATATCGTCAAAGTAGATTTAAGAGAGAATGGCGCAACAAGTATCTAATCACTCATGTGGTTTATCGCTTGTCTACCGAGTTCAGACCACACTTGGATTATGGTAACATCCGCTCATCTTTGGATGCTCAAGGAATAGGAATGCCGACGGCTGAACAATTAAGAGAAACCATCGTCTCTATCCGTCAGGCTAAGCTGCCCGATCCTAAAGTATTGGGAAATGCTGGTAGTTTTTTCATGAATCCTATCATAGACACAGAGCGTTTCAAAGTTCTCACTAAATCATATCCCCAGATACCACATTATTCCATTGACGAGCAGCATGAGAAAATTCCTGCGGGATGGCTTATAGAGCAGAGTGGCTGGAAAGGACGCTCACTTGGCAGAGCGGCCGTTCACGATAAGCAGGCCTTAGTATTGGTCAACATGGGGGGAGCTACAGGAACGGAAATCCTGACTCTATGCGACACTGTTCGGGAAGCTGTCCGAGCGAAATTTGATATTTCCATCGAACCGGAAGTTAATATTCAATAATTGGCAGAATATGGCAAGATTCACCTTCCTTGGAACAGGGACTTCCAATGGTGTACCCGTATTAGGCTGCCCCTGTGAAGTTTGCCACAGCCAAGCCCCGCGAGACCGTCGCTTTCGCTGTGTAGGTCTCCTTGAAACAGATCACACACGCATCCTAATAGACTGTGGTCCCGATATCCGTCAACAGCTGCTACCTCTTGATTTTCGCCGCATAGATGCAGTGCTCGTCACCCATATTCACTACGACCACGTGGGGGGGATAGACGATTTGCGTCCTTATTGCAGCTTTGGAGATATTCACGTCTATGCAGACAGCTCGGTTACTTCTGGTTTGCAGCAAACCATGCCTTATTGTTTTGGAAAAGATTTATATCCCGGTGTACCAAAGTTAGACTTACAAACGATACGAGCGCACGAACCATTGACGATAGGAGAGTTCCAAATAATGCCTTTTCAAGTCTTACATGACAAAATACCAATACTCGCTTATAAGTTTGGAAGTTTTGCGTATATTACGGACATGAAGACCATCCCCGACTCGGAACTTCCATACTTGAACGGAATTGAAACTCTAGTAATCAATGCACTCCGTTGGGAAAAACCTCATCATTCCCATCAACTGGTAAGTGATGCCATTGAGTTTGCCCATAAGATAGGTGCACGTCGTACCTACCTAACGCACCTTACTCATCAAATCGGACTACATGCCGAGGCAAGTCTACGCCTTCCACAAGACGTATACTTTGCCTATGATGGACTTAAGATTGAGGTATAAGCTGTAATTGTAGGCATATTGTCAGCAGCAATTAAGTAATAGGTTTCCTAAACGCTGCTATCCTTTACTCCGTCATCAGCTCATAGAAAACTGCAAAGGCCTGGCAGAATCACTGTTAGGCCTTTGCAGTTTTATTGTTCGGGCCTTGCAGCAACACTGCGAAGCCCAAACAGTAATTAAAACTTATTTTAACGTGAGTTCGACGAACGTTATTTAAATGTTATTACTTCACCTGTTCTCTGGTTAACCCATTCTAGTCAATCATTATTTGAAATTCAGACTCTCTTCTATTAGTTGTTTTTTTGATGGTAATTTCTCTGGAATAAAAGAAAAAACGATATCGTCATCTTCTATTAACTTTATATATCCATTTTCCTGCCATCTCAATAAAATGGGTCTAATTCTTTTATAATTAGTTCGAATGTTTTTATTCAACGCATCTAATAAATTCCAATCAACAATTTGGAGACATCAAATAAATATTATCATGATAAATATAATTTATTATTATCATTAACCTACTACGTTTCATAATTCATGTATTATTTGAAGTTTATGACTTCTCTTGTTTTCAAGTTTATCATTCTTTAATTCCACTATTAGACTGACGAGACATTATACTTGATGGCAAATTCGTTATTTTAAACTTGTTGCCTTCGATTATTTTTACGATACCCTTTTCTTCAAGAACTAATAAATAATCTTTTAAGAACTTCTGAACATTTCTATTATTTGAAAAGTCTTCTATAGACCAATCGCTTCCAAAATTTCTATAGAAAAACTCTAATTTATATAGAAAATTCTTTTTTATTTTCATTTTTCTCATAAGAATAAATCTGGTATCTTAACCACTTTCAAATAATTCCCAGTGTTACCCCCAATAGTAGTTCAATAGAAAAAGAACAGGTTTGAATATCGTTCACCAACTTCTTGCTGACAGAAAATAGTGTGTAAATTCAGACTCGAAATTCGGAGTGAACACCCTTTTCCCTATATTATCGCGAATTTCTTGCAAACTCCAGAATCTACCATCTGCCAATTCCTCTTTATTGATAGATATAGGAACATCGTAGACGGTTTTGAATGAGTATACAAGTTCTTTCTCCATAGAACTTTCAAAGACATAATGACCTAATTCCGTTGGTGTGAAACTTGTGATATTCAGCTCTTCCCTGACCTCTCTTTGCAAGGCTGTGTTTACATCTTCTCCCAAATCTATATGACCACCACATGCTGTATCCCATTTGGATGGCTGAATATCTTTCCAGTCGGGACGCAGTTGTAGGTACAATTCCCCTTTGGAATTCAATACATGCAGATGTACAACAGGATGCAGGAGCTTGCTTCCATCATGTGCTTGCTTTCGCGTAATAGCTCCTAAGATATTACCATTTTCGTCTATATGAGGAAAATATTCTTGCAAATTGTCTGTCATATTTAGAGTTTGGAAGAGAATACAAACATATCGGGAAATTTTGTATCCAGGTTGTCAGGTAATTCTCTGAATATTCCAAAGATAGCACTGCCGCTTCCACTCATCTGTGCATAAATTGCCCCCATATCATATAATGCCTGTTTAATCCCTGATAATTCTGCATGAGACTTGAATATAGGAATCTCAAAATCATTGTGCAATTCATCCTTCCAGGTTTCAATAGGCTGCCTGACAATATCCCTACAGCATTTTAGCGGTTTCTGCGGAACGATGGCTTGATATGCCTCCTTGGTAGATATCGATATATCGGGTTTCACAATGACGATAGAATAACCATGCAAATTACCTTTTGGACCATCCACAGGCGAGATGATATCACCCAACCCAGTGGCATAGGATGGTTCAGCCGTAATAAAGAAGGCACAATCTGCTCCCAACTTTGCAGCATATCGCTCCATTTCCGCATATCCGATATTGAGTCTGAAACGCTCATCAAGCAGTTTTATCATATATGCAGCATCACTGGAACCACCACCAAGTCCAGCTTGTGAAGGAATCTTCTTGTACAGATGGGTGTGCACTCGCGGAAGTTTAAAATCGGCTGCCAGTAGTTGATAGGCCTTTACCACTAAGTTATCCTGCTCGTTGCAGTCAATCGCATTACCGGTAATCTTCAAATCGCAATTAGTATTTGATGGGAATTCTTCGTCCATGTACTTTATCTCTAGTGTATCGTGTAAAGCATGAATAGGGTAGAACACTGTCTCAAGATCATGGTATCCATTACTACGTTCACCAATGATATTAAGTCCTAAATTGATTTTTGCACAAGGAAATGAAATCATAATATGGTTAATATATGTGTATTGCAAAGATAAAAAATAATTGCGAAAAGTCCTGTAACAATACGTTTTTTTTTATCTTTGCATGAAATACAATGAAGTACTTATGCCAGACAAGAACGAAGCGGTAAAAGCAAAGAGAAAACAGCAAGCCAGCATTGACACTAATTTTGGTCATCTACAGCCCCAGGCATTGGATGTAGAACAAGTAGTGTTGGGAGCTTTGATGATAGATAAGGACGCTTTTTCTATTGTGTCCGAGATTCTGAGACCGGAAACTTTCTACGAGCCACGTAACCAGAAAGTCTATCAGGCCATACAAAATCTCAACATGAACGAACGGCCTGTAGACATTTTGACAGTAAAGGAAGAATTGAAACACGCAGGCATAATAGATGATGTTGGCGGGGCACAATACATTGTAGATTTGAGTTCGCATGTAGCTTCGTCAGCTAATATAGAATTTCATGCCCACATTCTTGCCCAGAAATTCCTGGCCCGGCAGCTCATATCGTTTGCCAGCAAAATAGAGACGAAAGCCTTTGATGAGACGGTTGATGTAGACGAACTAATGCAGGAAGCAGAGGGAAACCTGTTCGAGATTTCTCAAAAGAATATGAAGCAGGACTATACCCAGATTGACCCTGTAGTCCAGCAAGCTATTGAGATATTGCAAAAGGCATCTGCTAACAGCGGTGGACTGACAGGTATATCTACCGGCTTTACGAAGTTAGACGAAATGACTAGTGGATGGCAGAAGAGCGACCTGGTGATTATAGCAGGGCGTCCAGCCATGGGTAAGACCTCTTTTGCACTGAGTATAGCCAAGAACATAGCTGTAGACAGTAGAGTTCCTATTGCCTTCTTCTCTCTTGAAATGAACAATGTCCAATTGGTTAACCGCTTGATTTCCAATACCTGTGAAATAGGTGGCAATAAGATTCTGAATGGACAGCTATCACCGGATGAGTGGAGCAGACTTGATACGAACGTGAGAAAACTGACAGGTTCTCCTATTTATATAGACGATACTCCCGGTTTGAGCGTATTTGAGTTGCGTACCAAGGCCAGGCGCCTTGTCCGCGAGAAAGGAGTAGAGATTATCATGATTGACTATTTGCAATTGATGAATGCCAATGGTATGAAGTTTGGTAGCCGTCAAGAAGAGGTGTCGACGATTTCTCGCTCGCTAAAAGGGCTGGCCAAGGAATTGAATATTCCTATATTGGCACTGAGCCAATTGAACCGTACTGTAGAAAACAGAGACGGCTTGGAGGGTAAGCGCCCACAGTTGAGCGACTTGCGAGAGTCGGGAGCCATAGAGCAGGATGCCGACATGGTTCTTTTTGTGCATAGACCGGAATATTACCATATCTTTGAAGATGAGAAAGGTAATGATCTGCACGGTATGGCACAAATTATCATAGCTAAGCATCGTAAGGGTGCTACTGGCGATGTGCTCCTTACCTTCAAAGGAGAGTTTACACGATTCCAGAATCCGGAAACAGCTCCTGCTACCTTGCCGATAGAGGGGGGAGAGCTTCTGGCCTCCAAGATGAATGCCGCTTCTCCCGACGATTTCACCCTCAATGCAAATTTCCCCCCAATTCCTCCTACGGATGTAATGCCATTTTAAACAAATGGCATTAAAAAGTTGCGATTTACAATATTCTCTATTAAAAAAGTAACATATTGTTTGTTTGTATTGAATGATATTATTATTTTTGCAGAAAATAAAACAAATATGACAGCACTAAACCTACAGACCATCATTATTAGCATTCGACTTCAGCGAGTCGAAGGAAGTGATGAGGTATCTGGATAGTCCTTGAGTATAAAGATGTAAGCCTTTCTCACTTCCATTAGTGTGAAAGGCTTTTTCATTAAGTAATATCTTAAATAATATATAATGAACGACAAGTTATACATTTTCGATACGACATTGAGGGATGGCGAGCAAGTTCCAGGGTGTCAGTTGAATACGATTGAGAAAATTCAAGTAGCTAAGCAGTTGGAGCAACTAGGCGTCGATGTCATAGAAGCCGGATTCCCAATTAGCAGTCCTGGTGATTTCAATTCTGTCATAGAAATAAGCAAGGCCGTGACTTGGCCTACAATATGCGCCCTTACCCGTGCCGTAGAAAAAGACATAGAGGTGGCGGCCGAGTCTTTGCAATATGCAAAACGCAAACGTATTCATACCGGTATCGGAACAAGTGACAGCCACATTCAGTATAAATTCAATTCAACCAGAGAAGAAATCCTCGAACGGGCAGTCAAAGCCGTTGCTTATGCCAAAAAGTTTGTGGAAGATGTTGAGTTCTATGCAGAAGATGCCGGTAGAACCGACAATGAGTATTTGGCAAGAGTAGTGGAAGCTGTTATTGCTGCCGGTGCTACAGTTGTCAACATCCCTGATACCACCGGCTATTGCCTGCCCCATGAATATGGAGAGAAGATAAAGTATCTGATAGAACACGTCGATAATATTGATAAGGCCATCATTTCCACACACTGTCATAATGATCTCGGCATGGCAACGGCTAACACACTGCAAGGGGTCTTGAATGGAGCGCGACAAGTAGAAGTTACCATTAACGGAATCGGTGAACGTGCAGGCAACACTTCTTTGGAAGAAGTTGCCATGATTCTAAAATGTCATAAGGGTATTGGCATTGATACGAATATCAACACCGCTAAGATTTGTCCGACAAGCCGCATGGTTTCCAGTTTGATGAATATGCCTGTCCAGCCCAATAAAGCTATTGTGGGTAGAAATGCCTTTGCGCATTCCAGCGGTATTCATCAAGATGGTGTATTGAAGAATGTAGAGACTTATGAGATAATTAATCCAAAAGATGTTGGTCTAGATGATAACTCTATCGTACTGACCGCACGTTCCGGCAGAGCTGCACTGAAATACAGACTTCATGTAAATGGGGTAGACGTGAGCGACGAGAATAAGTTAGATAATATCTATCAGAAATTCCTGAAACTGGCCGACCAAAAGAAGGAAATCAATGATGATGACATCCTGATGCTAGCGGGAGCTGATACGGCAGATGCTCATGCTGTGAAACTTGATTTCCTGCAAGTCACTACAGGAAAAGGTGTACGTAGTGTAGCAAGTATCGGGATTGATATTTCCGGTCAGAAGTTTGAAGAGGCTTCCAGTGGTAACGGACCTGTCGATGCTGCCATCAATGCCCTGAAGAAAATTATTCAGAAACACATGATTCTGAAGGAATTTACCATTCAGGCTATCAGTAAAGGCTCTGACGATGTAGGTAAGGTTCACATGCAAGTAGAATACGAGAACAACGTATATTATGGTTTTGGAGCGAATACGGATATTGTCACGGCTTCTGTAGAAGCATATATCGACTGTATCAATAAGTTTAGGAACAAGTAAACATTAGGTTTTTATGAATACATTATTTGACAAGATTTGGGATAAGCATGTTGTTCAGATAGTTGAAGACGGGACAACCCAATTGTATATAGACCGCTTGTATTGTCATGAAGTGACTTCTCCTCAAGCCTTTGCCGATATGCGAACTCGCGGGTTGAAATGTTTCAGACCGGAGCAAATCTATTGTATGCCTGATCACAACACGCCGACACATGATCAAGACAAGCCCATAGAAGAACCTGTATCCAAGAAGCAAGTAGATACATTGGCCAAAAATGCCCATGATTTTGGACTTGTCCATTATGGAATGAATACACAGGATAATGGTATCATCCATGTTGTCGGACCGGAAAAAGCACTCTCACTGCCGGGTATGACGATTGTGTGTGGCGACTCGCACACTTCGACTCATGGTGCAATGGGAGCTGTCGCATTCGGTATCGGAACTTCAGAGGTTGAAATGGTCATGGCCTCACAATGTATCTTGCAGCAGAAGCCGAAGAGTATGCGTATTAATATCAATGGTAAGTTAGGTAATTTTGTTACTCCAAAAGATGTTGCATTATATTTAATGAGTCAGCTCACAACCTCTGGTGCTACTGGATATTTTGTGGAATATGCAGGGGATGTGGTTCGCGATATGACCATGGAAGGCCGACTGACTCTGTGCAATCTTTCCATCGAAATGGGAGCACGTGGTGGTTTCGTAGCCCCCGATGAGACAACATTTGCCTATCTAAAGGGACGTGAGTTTGCCCCCAAAGGTGAGGAATGGAATAAAGCATTAGCCTACTGGAAAACTTTGAAGAGTGGAGATGATGCCGTATTTGATAAAGAATTGAGTTTTGATGCAGCAGATATTGAGCCTCGCATTACGTATGGAACAAATCCAGGTATGGGAATTGGCATTTCTGAAAATATACCCAATTTGAATAGTATCGAAGAATCCGGACAAGCTTCTTTCTTAAAAAGTTTGGATTATATGGGATTTACACCCGGCGAACAATTACAGGGACACCCCATTGACTATGTTTTCCTTGGCGCATGTACAAATGGTAGAATTGAAGATTTTCGCGCTTTTGCCTCTGTTGTCAAGGGACGAAAGAAAGCAGAAAACGTTACCGCATGGCTAGTACCTGGCTCGTGGGCAGTAGACAAACAGATTCGTGAAGAAGGAATAGATAAAATAGTTGAAGCAGCAGGATTTAAAATTCGCCAACCTGGTTGTTCTGCGTGTCTGGCTATGAATGACGATAAGATTCCGGCTGGAAAGTATTCAGTATCGACTAGTAATAGAAACTTTGAGGGACGACAAGGGCCTGGCAGTAGGACTATACTAGCATCACCTTATGTTGCCGCAGCCGCAGCTGTTACAGGAAAAATCACAGATCCACGAACTTTATAGAAACAATAATGAAACAGAAATTTGATATTATAATATCTTCATGTATCCCATTGCCATTGGAGAATGTGGATACAGACCAGATTATCCCTGCACGATTTCTGAAAGCTACAGACAAAGCTGGTTTTGGTGATAATCTATTCCGAGATTGGAGATACAACAAAGATGGCTCTTTAAAGGAGGACTTCGTTCTAAACGATTCTTCGTACAGCGGCTGTATCCTTGTCGCTGGCAAGAATTTTGGTTCTGGCTCTTCGCGCGAACATGCGGCCTGGGCTATAGCTGGATATGGTTTTAGAGTTGTTATCAGTTCTTTTTTTGCAGATATCCACAAAAACAATGAATTGAATAACTTTGTATTACCAGTCGTTGTATCAGAGGATTTCTTGCAAGAATTGTTTGATACAATAGCCAAAGACCATCAGACCCAAGTGAAAGTCGATTTACCCAATCAGACAGTAACAAATCTCGTTACGAACCGTTCGGAACAGTTTGAAATCAATGCCTATAAAAAGCATTGCCTCATGAATGGGCTAGACGATATTGACTTTCTCATTCAAAGCAAAGATAAGATAGAAGAATGGGAGCAGGCAAACAAATTATAGAAATCATGGACTCCACTCTGCGGGATGGAGAGCAAACAAGTGGTGTCTCTTTCTTGCCCCATGAGAAACTCATGATAGCAAGAATGCTACTGAAAGATGTCAATGTCGACAGAATTGAGGTGGCATCAGCTAGGGTTTCTGATGGCGAGAAAGATGCCGTCAAGAAGATTTGTCGCTATGCCGCCAGTGTTGATATGCTCCACAGAGTAGAAGTTTTAGGATTCGTAGATCATCACAAATCTATAGATTGGATTCGTGAATGTGGTGGTCAGGTTATCAATTTACTGGCAAAAGGCTCTTTGAAACACTGCACACAGCAACTGAAGAAAACTCCCGAAGAACACATCGCCGATATAAAGTCGGAAGTTGCTTATGCTAAACAAGTCGGTGTTTCTGTCAATCTATATCTGGAAGATTGGTCATCCGGCATGAAAGATTCTCCGGAGTATGTGTATCAGCTGATGGATGCACTTCATACCGTAACTGGTATACGTCGCTTTCTCTTGCCTGATACCCTTGGTATACTAAATCCGCTGCAATGTCTGGAATTTCTGCGCAAAATGATTCGTCGCTATCCTGATATTCATTTCGATTTCCATGCACATAATGACTACGATCTCGCTGTCAGCAATTCGTTGGCTGCGGTATTGAGTGGAGCAAAAGGCATTCATGTCACTGTCAACGGATTGGGTGAAAGGAGTGGTAATGCACCATTGGCATCCGTACAAGTCATATTAAAAGACCATTTCCATGCCATTACTCATATCAATGAGGGAATGCTGAACGATGTGAGTAGACTTGTAGAAGGTTATAGTGGTATAGCCATTGCCCCAAATACTCCTGTGGTGGGAGATTATGTCTTTACACAAGTTGCAGGTGTACATGCCGATGGCGATAGCAAAGACAGATTGTATTGCAATGACTTGGTGCCTGAGAGATTTGGACGAAAACGCGAGTATGCCCTAGGTAAGAATTCCGGAAAGGCTAATATCATCCAGAATTTAAAGGACCTGGGATTGGAACTCACACTAGAACAGACCAAAGCTGTCACTAACAGAATTACACAGCTCGGAGACCGGAAAGAACTTGTTACCCAGGACGATTTACCTTATATTGTCAGTGATGTATTGAAGCATAACGCACCAGAAGACAAGGTGAAATTGTTAAGCTATATGGTCTCTACATCTTACGGATTGAGACCCATTGCCAGCCTGAAGGTCGAGATTAATGGAAAGGAATACGAGGCTGATTCCACAGGCGATGGACAATATGATGCCTTTGTAAGTGCATTGCGTAAAATATATAAAGAATGTCTTAATCGTACGTTCCCACTTCTTGACAATTACCAAGTATCCATTCCGCCAGGTGGTCGGACAGATGCGTTAGTACAAACTGTCATAACATGGCGACAAGACGAAAAGGTTTTTAGGACACGAGGTCTTGATGCCGACCAAACAGAAGCTGCCATCAAGGCTACTTTTAAAATGTTAAATTTAATTGAAGAATAAATATGGATTTAAAGATTGCAGTGTTATCAGGTGATGGTATCGGACCTGAGATTATGAAACAAGGTATAGCCGTCATGAATGCTATAGCAAATAAATATGGTCATCGGTTCTCATATACAGAAGCCATCTGTGGGGCAAATGCAATAGATGCCGTAGGCGACCCTTTCCCAGAAGAGACTTTTAAAGTTTGTATGACTGCCGACGCAGTGTTGTTTGCAGCTGTAGGAGACTTGCGCTTCGACAACAATCCTACAGCTAAAGTACGTCCGGAACAAGGCTTGTTAGCTATGCGTAAAAAGCTGGGACTGTTTGCCAATATCCGACCAGTTGCAACATTTGACTGCTTGCTTCATAAATCACCTCTGAAAGAAGAATTGCTGAGGGGAGCCGACTTCATCGTTATACGGGAATTAACCGGTGGCATGTACTTTGGCGAAAAGTATCAAGATAACGACAAGGCTTATGACACGGATATCTATACACGTCCCGAAATAGAGCGCATCCTTAAAGTGGCGTTTGAATATGCCATGAAACGAAACAAGCACCTTACGGTTGTCGACAAGGCCAATGTACTGGCATCTTCACGCCTATGGAGACAGATTGCTAAAGAGATGGAACCGTCTTATCCCGAAGTTACTACCGACTACATGTTCATCGACAATGCTGCTATGCGTGTACTTACTGAGCCAAGGTTCTTTGATGTGATAGTAACAGAAAACACCTTCGGCGATATTCTGACAGATGAAACGAGCTGCATCACTGGTAGTATGGGCTTACAGCCATCTGCGTCTCTAGGTGAACATACACCTTTATTCGAACCGGTACATGGTTCGTGGCCACAGGCTGCGGGAAAAAATATGGCAAACCCTGTAGCCCAGATTCTCTCTGCCGCCATGTTGCTCGAACACTTTGGACTGAACCAAGAGGGAGCGTTGATACGAACGGCTGTAGATGCCAGTTTGGATGCCAACGTACGCACACCGGAAATCCAGATTGAAGGTGGCGAACACTACGGCACAGAAGAAGTTGGAAAATGGATAGCAGATTACATTGCAAACGCTTGATAACCAATAATAAGCAATAATTTTTATATATTATTTCTAAAAGGCAGATAGTACTTTCGGTTCTATCTGCCTTTTTGCATATCTTTGCAAGCATGAACAGAATGATTATTGGTCTCATCATGTTACTGACAACACAAGCTATGCCTGCTCAAACCAATGCGCAATTACGCGATAGTTTGAAGTTGGCAACCGAACGTTTGGCATATTATCCTGACAGCATAGACCTCCGATTGAAAAAGGCATCTTGGAATATCCGTCTGGAGCAATGGGAGTATGCTAAAGAAGATTTGGACAAGATTCTTAACTCAAGGCCTACAGATATTGCCGGCCTATATTTCCGTGCCTTTGTCAACGAAAAGCTTAAACGGTTTAATTTTGCCCGACTAGATTATGAGAATCTGCTATATCTCGTTCCTGGAAATTTCCAGGCACAGTTAGGATTGGCCTTGCTCAATCAGAAAGACCAGCATCTTACAGAAGCTTTTGACCAAATAAACCAAATGGTAGAAACCTATCCTGACAGTGCTATCGTCTATGCTGCCAGAGGTGGCATAGAGAAAGAGCGACAAATGTATGAGTTGGCAGAATTTGATTATGCCGAAGCTATGAAGCGCGATACCGAGAACATAGACTATATCATCAATCATATAGATTTGTGTATCATATTGAAGAAGAATGAACAGGCCATAGAAGAACTGCATACTCTAGAGAAACGGGGAGTTCCACGTGCGCGATTAAAAATATTCTACGACAGGATAAGAAAAGGATAAAAGTCCATTCTTTGGTAGGCAAAATAGAGTTATCCATCGCATGAATCCCCTTATATATAAGTATTTATCCTATTTTCATTGAATTAATTTCTTTTTTCAGTGTTTTTTCGTAAGTTTGCAATTGATTATGAAATGCAGGCTTTCTCAATATCTGTTGTTGTTACTCATCTCTTTGTTCACTTCTTGTGGAGCATCGAGATTGATTCTTGATAATCAGTATCTGCTATCGGGAGTGACCGTGAAGTCAGAAACCAAAGATATTGATGCCGCGACCCTGGCAACTTATGTTCGGCAGAAGCCCAATTCCAAATGGTTTTCATTATTCAAGATACCATTGGGAACTTATTCTATGGCAGGACAAGACACTACAAAGTGGTTGAACAGGACTCTTCGTAATATGGGTGAAAGACCGGTATTATTTGATTCCGTGCAGGCTCGCCTGTCATGTTCAGACTTGCGGAGTGCCATGCAAAACATGGGCTATATGCACGCTCAGGTAGACTTAAAGACATCGACAAAAGGGAAGAAGATGTATGTCACCTACATACTCACCCCCGGCACTCCCTTCTATATTCGTTCCTTGAAATATGATATTCAGGATACCCTGATTGCTGATTTACTGAAATCCGCGCCACAAAAAGCTCAACTGAAGGCTGGTGACAGATTCACTGTCGACAAATTGGATCAAGAGCGCAGACGCATCACGCAGTTTTTAATGGATAGGGGATATTATCGTTTCCATCGGGATTTTATTATTTATAGTGCCGACTCGGCCAGGAACAGCAACGATATAAACATCACATTACACCTTTTGCCATATAGGGAAAACAGCAAGTCGCCCGAAACTCAGCACAAGCGCTATACTATCCGAAATATATCTTATCTAAGCGAAAATGAAGACGGTAAGCTACCCCTGCGTAAAAGCGTCTTGGAGAATAGTACGGCCATGCGTGTGGGCGAACCGTATAATTATTCCAAACTACAGCGGACATACAATAATTTTGCCAAATTGCAGACCGTAAGATATACCAATATCAATTTTAAGGAGATTCCTGACAGCTCTTGGCTGGATTGTGACATTAAACTGAGTACCAACAAGCCGAATACTATCTCCTTTCAACCCGAAGGTACTAATACTGCGGGAGATTTAGGTGCAGCAGCCTCACTCATCTATTCAGACAGAAACCTCTTTCATGGGTCGGAGCTTCTAACCATCCAATTTCGTGCAGCTTTTGAAGCTATTACGGGACTAGAGGGGTATCAGAACCAGAATTATGTAGAGTATAATCTTGAGACGAAATTGCAATTTCCGCGGTTCGTAGCTCCATTCTTGTCAAATTCATTTAAGCGAAACAGCAATGCCACTTCAGAGTTGGCCGTCAGTTATAATCTGCAAAACAGACCAGAATTCCATCGTCGAGTCTTTACCACAGCATGGCGTTATCGTTGGAATGAACCACACCACCATTTGGCATACCGACTGGACATACTGGATCTCAACTATGTTCACATGCCCTGGATTAGTAAGACATTCAAGTTTAACTATCTAGACAGTATCAGTAATTCCATACTCCGTTACAACTATGAAGATCTTTTCATTATGAAGATTGGCATGGGTGTGACATATAATGACGGCATCAATGCCATACGTGCCAATATTGAGACAGCCGGAAATTTACTGAATGGGGTTTCACATGCCATCGGGTCGAAGAAAAATGCTCAAGGACAGTACACCTTATTTAATATTGCCTACGCACAGTATGCAAAATTTGACTTCGACTTTACCCATTTAGTACAATTCGACTTACACAACCAACTGGCGCTACACTTTGGATTAGGCATCGCCTGGCCCTACGGAAACAGTTCGGTACTGCCGTTCGAGAAAAGGTATTTCTCTGGTGGAGCCAATAGTGTGAGGGGATGGAGCGTGCGAGAACTAGGTCCTGGTAAGTATAAAGGTACTGACGGACGAATAGACTTCATCAACCAGACGGGCGACATGAAACTAGACATGAATGTGGAATACCGCACATCGCTCTTTTGGAAATTCAACGGTGCTATATTCGTCGATGCAGGTAATATCTGGACCTTGAGGAATTATGCAGAGCAACCAGGCGGACAATTCAAACTGAATACATTCTATCAGCAGATAGCAGTGGCTTATGGGCTTGGCTTACGCCTGAACTTCGATTATTTTATATTGCGTTTCGACATGGGTATGAAAGCCATTAACCCGGCTTATACCACACAAGCAGAACATTATGCCATCTTCCATCCGAAGTGGAGTAGGGACTTTGCCTTCCACTTCGCAGTAGGCTTCCCCTTTTAGATATTATATCAATTCAAAATATCCGGTGGGAATTTTACGTTTCAACACCTCCACCTGAAAATCCACCCCTGCAATAATACCATAAGAGCGTAGAGTCTGTTCTATGGTTTTCTGTGCCAACACAGGATGATTGTTTTCCTCGCTCAGGTGGCACAACCACACATACCGGAGCTTTTCCGTTGCATTCTCGGCCAAAGCCTTGGCACATTCCAGATTGCTAAGATGCCCCGTAGGTCCGGAAATTCGGGTTTTCAGATGTTGCGGATAAGGACCTGTAGCCAACATTTCTGCATCATGATTGGCCTCTATCACAAGATAATTAGCCTCTCCGATGATTTCTTTCATCTGCTCCGTGATATGCCCAACATCTGTCAGTATACAAAACGTCACACCGCCATAGACTATTTTATAGCCTACATTGTCCGAGCTATCGTGTGGAACTTCAAAGGGAGTGACACTGAAGTTACCAATCTGAATCGTCGTATCTTTATCTATGACTTTCGCGAAATGAGGAGCAATCTTTCTCCTTACACAGAAATTCTTTTCAATACCAGCATGCACTTTCAAGGTAGAATATACCGGTAGGTTGTAATCCGAACTGATGCTGCCAACAGATTTGATATGGTCGGCATGGTCATGGGTTATAAGGACATGGTGAATTTGGCTCAACGAGAGACCATACTCTCGAAAGTGTTTCTTGAGAGTCCTGATGCCTACACCAGCATCTATCAGTAGCCCATCGGTCTCTGTATACAAAAGGTAACTATTCCCACTACTGCCACTACCGAAAGATACAAATTTCAACATCCTTTTTCGTTTATTTTGTACAAAAATAGAAAGAATACATGAAAACAACAAATTAATTATTTACCTTTGTCCTATATTTAATGTTTTTAATATGTTGCTTACAAGAATCGCATTTCATCGAATGAAAGCACTGTTTATCCTATCAGTGACAGCTCTCTTCCCCCTGTTTATGGCTTGTGGAGCTTTTGATACTGACAAGGATAGTAGTGGGATTGCCGACTCTTTTGCCACAGCATATTTTAATTACGACTACCATAAATCCTTAAAATATGTACACCACACATCCAGGAAGTGGATTGTCTATGCAGCCAGTCAAGTCAGACAGGAAGACGTAGATATGCTCCGCAGCATGGCTGAGCCACCCACTATCGAAATCGAAGAGCATACGAGAGACAAGGAAAACGACTCTCTTGTCCACATCACTGTAAAGGTCAGCAACTTCTTCAATATGGATACTATCGGCACAAGTGGACACATGGTGCAAGATGCCAGGTTTTCTTTGCCAGTATTATATGCCAAAGGGAAATGGCTTGTCAGACTCGATGAACTGCCAAGGCCAATCAGGTAAAAATACTGCAAGGCTCTTGCAGTAATGCTGCAAAGGCCAAACAGCATTGCTGCCTCGGCTTTTCAGCATCGCTGCCAAGCCCTTGCAGCAATTTGAGTCTGGGTTAGTGAGTTTTTGAGTCTATGAGTTTTTAATTAATGAATTAATGATTGACAATTGAGAATGGATGATTGGTAGGTAAGGGTTTATTGGATTGTAGGGACGCGGCATGCCGCGTCTGCAAACAAGTGTCAGATATTACATTGCACAATAAATATAGGATGACGGTAGAGACGGAGTGTACTCCGTCTCCATAGGCAAGACATTGATTATCAATCAAACAGACAACAGGAGACGGTGTACACACCGTCTCTACCCAATCCCCATGTTCGTCGCGCAATGTGCAAGCATGAACAGGAGAGTATGTGACTATCTTGCTTTCGGACGCGACATGCCGCGTCCCTACAAACTCCTAATCTCTCAATCATCAATTCTCAATTGTCAATTCGCCCGACAGGGTGGAACTATATTTCCATTTTCTTTCCAAATTATTTGGAACTTATCCATATTTTTCCTAACTTGCACAAAAATTAAGACAAGAAGTATTTTTCAACCTTGATATAAATGGTAATTAATATGGAAATGATACAAGTTTGTCTTATGAATGGGATGGGCTGTCCATTATCACAGTTCGTTCATGGTCTTCTGAATACCCCCTACGCCGGCGACAGGTTTTAGGCCGGCGGCAGATAATCCTGCCGTTTGTTCAGTCGGCTCTATATACCAGCAGTAATCAATTCGTACCTATATTTTTATTATCATGAAACGATTCTATCTTAGTCTTTTATCATTGGTAGGAATCTTCAGTTGGTTGGGCGCCCAGGATAAGCTCCTGAAGACGACTAACCTACCTCGTCCTACAGACCGTATTGTCAAGCAACAAGTAGAATACAAGCATCCAGGAAAGAATGGAACTCATGTGTTTTGGAACTTCAGCGAACTGAATGCCGTTAACCCCAAATACAATATTGATTATAGCCAGCTGAGGGGTGCAGCCGATACGATTGTCGGTACTGAACACCAGACAAGCTACTATTATATCTCACGCGGTGACTCATTGATGTTGTCTGGCTATGAGAACCAGACCACACGAATGCACTATACCAGGCCCGAATTATTGCTACGCTTCCCACTAGCCTATGGCGACAGTATCGGCAGCTGCTATTACGGGACAGGTAAGTATTGTGGTAAGCTGGATATGACATCATCCGGTTTATCCTATTCCGTAGCCGATGCGTATGGGTTGCTGATACTACCTGGCGGCGATACCCTGAAACATGTGATGCGTGTCCATACCACTAAATTCATTTCAGAGAAAGTACAGGCTTTCGCTGAACAGGATACATTGCAGGCAGACAGCCTTAGCGGGAAAATCCTTTCCGACCAGTTGATTCAAGAATTTCTGAACAACGATACGACCATTCTTCAAGAAGATATCTACAGATGGTATGCTGTCGGCTACAGATACCCAATATTCGAGACTGTGACTGCGGGAGGTATGCGTGCCAAAGGGAAAACCACCTATTTCTCAACGACTTTCTATTATCCTCCCAACGAACAGAGTTATCTGGCCGATGATGCCGAGAACAGGAAGATACAGGAGCAGTTGCGTCAGGAAGATGCCAGGCGGTCAGGAAATGGGAGAAGAAAAGATGTCCGGCATCCGATGGAGGACGAACTTCATTTCCGCTATAATTTCTATCCCAATCCGGTACGGACAAGCCTGGCTTTCGAATATTACATATCCGATGAGGCAGAGGTCTCTTATGATTTGTTTGGCCTGTCTGGCATACTGGTCTGCCGGAGAGGACCGGAAAGAGTGCAAGGTGGTGCCCATGAATATAGGATTGACATGAGCCAGCTGGCAGCAGGAACCTATATCCTGCGTGTGCGTGTGAATGAAGCTACCTACAGCGAAAGAATCATTAAAAGATAGAGCCATGAAAGAGAAGTTTATAATCCAAGCCAATATGTGTTATCGGTTTCTCGCAGCCAAGTGTAGATATGGTATAAACGTGCTGGCCCTTGGCCTTCTATCCGCTTTTATACCTTGTATGGCGCAGGATATTCCCGAAGTGTCCGTCAAACGTGACGTCATTCCTCCGTCTCCGCGGGCCAGGACTTTTCAGGTCTATGGGAATATACCTGTAGATTATTCTACGGGAGTCCCTCATATCGAAATACCTCTTTATACACTTACTTACGGGAATATCAGTGTCCCTGTCACGCTCAGATACCATACTCATAACGTACAGCCCTTCAAGGCAAAAGATGGTAATTCCGGTTTAGGGTGGGTCGTCGAATGTGGCGGCTCTATCAATAGAAGCATCGTTGGACAGCCTGACGAAGCTTCGGGAATAATAGAACCAGGCAAGGAATACAATGAGAACCAGGAAAGTGATTATCACGAGTTGAACTTTGGAGATGAGAGATGCGATGCTTTCGATCTCACACTGCCGAATGGCACGGCAGCTTCATTCTTCCTGGAATGCAAGGGAGAAAACGGCAGTTTCTCAGACCGGTTCAACTTCCACCTGACTCCCAATATTGAAGCCAAGATAGTTACTGACAGTGACTTAGAGAATTTCACCATTACAGATAATAAAGGGATAATCTATGAATTCGGAGGTAAATACAAGGAATTCATGAGCGATCCCAGTGTCCCCGCATGTGGTTGGAAATTGCATAAGATAACAGACCCACAGACCAATAGAAGTGTCCTGTTCACATATACATCTGCAAGTCAGAAAGGCTATAGTTTAGGTTCCTTTCACAGCATTCTATATGATGAAGCACCGGGAGCTCCGGTTTACGATGGCGTCGAGGATTTGAAGTTACAGTATTGGGCTTTGCATCCAGAGGGAGACCCTTGTACCCATTATCCTCCATCAGGCGTAGAATATCTGGAAATGTGTATGGGAGCAAAGAAGAATGACTGCGTCATTGAAGATATATATTGCTATCCATACTCAATAGAGGAAATCCAGACAGTAACGGCTGGATATGAGACTATGTCTTTTATTGCCAATGATGGTGTCATAGAAAAGATAAGGATAACACGAGGAGCGAAACTGGTACGGGAAATCAGTTTCCAAATGGAGAGCTTGACAGGCAGAGTCCCTGTAAAACTCTTGAAATCTGTTATTATCAAAGGAAGCGACAACACTACTCCTGAAGTTTATCAGTTCGAATACGATAGAGAAAAATGGGTTAACTACAGCTCAGACTATTGGGGATTTTATACGGGGCGTTATTCTACTCGTGACGGCATGTGTACCCAGAAAAGGAAAATCTATTATACTCCGTTATCAGCTTCTGGTGGATATACCTTTGATTACGAAGGCTTTTACGAAGCTCCCCGGCAGATAGAACTTGGCACGGTCGAGTTTGAAGCTGATCCTGGCGGTTGTAAAGCCAACCTTCTTACCAAGGTCATCTATCCTACAAAAGGGTATACAATCCTTGAATATGAAAGTGGGCAATATCTGTCAATCCTCAAGAAAACCGAATATGGTGGCGGGCCTCGTATCAAACGTATGACGGATGTAAGTGGAGAGGGCCAGAGCGTTACACGCCAGTTCAGCTATTCCACAGCATCGCTTGCCGATGATCCAGCCAATATCAATTTATATCTGAAACGGCGCATGAATCTGCATTTTATAAATACTATGGGTTATTACAGGACATGGCAGACCGTCATCAGCAACCAACCCTTTTGGGGAGCAGACATCAATGTGCATTATCCGGTAGTAGATATTCACTATGAGTCAGAGAAAGGCTCTTATAAGGAAAGGTATATCTATGATTACGATAAACCTAAAAGGCATCTCTACAATGTAACGAGTACAGGTGAGCCTTTTATAAGTGAGCTGTTTGTTAATCCCCAGTATGGCAAACTAAAGAAAAAGATACTCTATAATGCAGACAACAAAGTAGTGCAGAACGAAACCTATGTCTATGATACGACTAGGCGGACAGTTATCAATAATCGCTTTGTTTCCAGCCAACTGGCATCACATGTAGATTTCCATATCATCAGGAGCATAAGGAAGTCACATCCCAATTTCCTGCCATCTCGTATCTATGAGTATTATGACTGTAAAGTCCACATATCTAACTTACGGCTTGCAGAGAAGACAATCACTTCTTATCTAGGGAACGATTCTGTTTCGATACAGGAAAAATATTCGTATACAGGTGACAGCGATTTCAGAATAGCCACGAAATCCGCTATACAATCTGATAAAAGTACGAAGACTGTCAACTATAAATACATAGATGCTTCAACCAACGCTGCCATGTTTCAGAAAAATATGATTAACAACGTGCAAGAAGTATATTCCCAACACAACAGCAACTGTCAATGGGTAAAAAACGAATATGACCGTAACGGGCTGTTAAGCCGTATCTATACAGCCCAAGGTAAAGGGACGCCTCTTTACAAGCTACGCATTGAGAACTCGTATGATATCAGGGGAAATGTCACCTCTTCTGGCAAATCTGGCGATTATCCCACATGCTATCTGTGGGGATATGACAACATGTTACCGGTGGCAAAGATAGAAGGTATGGAATATGCCCAGTTGCTCTTACGGTTAGGTGCTGCCTTTATCAGCAGCATAGGAAAATGCAGTGACAATACCGTCCTTAGCCAATATCTTACGAAAGTCAGATTGCTGATTCCGACAAGTCTGGTTACAACCTTCCTGTACGATCCAGCTCTAAAACAACCAATCCAGACATATGACCCTTCGATGAGGGAGACCGTATATCTGTATGACGGATTAGGGAGGTTGATAAGTATTAAAGGACCAGATAACAGAATTTTGGAACGTTATAACTATCATTACCAACATTAAAAAAATGAGTATGATTCCTTCAGCCGACTTTACAAGGAAAGGAATTGTGAAGGTAAAGTGATAAGGCAATATCATTATCAGTTCAAGTCATTAAAGTGATAAGCCATGAGAAAAAAGATATATAAGTTTTCAAGAAAGACAGGTCTGTTGGTCTTCTGTCTTTTGGGAACAATTCATACCGGTGCTCAACCCAAATTGTCAATTTATCCTCCAAGAGTAACTATATCTGAGTTTGGCCAAACTATCAAACTGCGTGTAAACGGACAGAAAGTACAGGACTACAGTATCGAGGGATATAATCCGATTTTTACCGTGAAATATCTGGATAACAGGCATACTGTGGAAATAACATACAATGTCTCTGCCAGTCAATCTTCCCAGGTCGTTGCAGATGACGAGTACGATGTTACAGAACTTTATTTCTATGATAGGAATGATATGAACTCGATGGCGCTCATCTGTAAATATCCAATAAGTCATATTGTAAAAAAAGGATTGGAAGGCGGACGGATAGAATGTGGTGAATCTCTCGTGGAAACTGGGAATTCTCCAGGAATACTTACGAGTGCATCTCCTGCCTCCCATGGGAATGGCACATACAATTACCAGTGGCAAGAATCCATTGACGGCTCTGTGTGGAATGCAATCTCGGGAGCTACAGGTACTGCTTATCGTTGTCCGTCCCTGTCTGATACCCGATATTACAGACGTTCGGTCAAGTCTGGGAATGTCGTTGCTTATTCTAACACCGTAAAGATAGAAGTGGTCGACATGCTCAATATCCCACTAAATAATGAGAACTACATCCTCACCCGTACGATGCTGAATCCGTCTGGTACGGCCTATACAGACAAGATCGAGTATTTTGACGGATTGGGCAGGCCTGTAGAGACAGTCTTGAGGGAATCATCTCCGAGCAAGCAGGATATTGTTACCTATCAGGAATACGATGGCGCAGGACGGCAAAACAAGGTATGGCTGCCCGTACCGGTAGCCGGAGCGGGAGAGTATAGTGAGTTCTCTGCCGTACAGAATGCCGCTAATTCCTTCTATCTGGATTCAAAGGCTTATCAGGAAACCATTCACGAGGCGTCTACGCTCAATCGGGTGCTGAAGCAGTTTGGGGCTGGCCAGGCCTGGCAGCACATGGACAGGGCTGTCAAGAGTCAATACCTGACCAATACAGCAAGTGGCAGTCTGGCCTGTATGCAGTTCGCTGTTCAGGCAGACAACACCTCCATACAGAACAAGGGACTGTATGCCAATGGTACCTTGTTTGTCACACAAGTGACTGATGAAGATAAGCATATCTCCTATGAGTTCAAGGACAAGCAGGAACAGGTCGTGCTGAAGCGTACTGTGGATGGTAGCCAGCTGCATGACACCTATTTCGTCTACGATGATTTCGGTCGGCTGAGGTATGTCCTACCTCCTACGGCAGCTGATTTTCTCACAGCTAGGAATGTATCATGGAATACGGCAAATAACCAGACCATCAGGGACTATGCTTATTATTATCAGTATGACGAGCGTGGCAACTGCACGCTGAAGAAACTGCCGGGGTGTGAACCTGTCAAGATGGTATACGACCGGGCAGACAGGATGGTATTCAGCCAGGACGGCAGTGCACGGGAGAAAGGTTGCTGGGCTTTTTCGCTTTATGACGCACTGGGCCGTCCGACGGTGACGGGCATGTGGAAGACAGCCACCGCTCCGACCGTGACAGATGTGGTCGTGAGAACAGAGTATACCGGTACGGGAGCATTTGGGGGACATATCGTCAATATCTCCCTGCCGGCTTCGGCCACGCTGCATACAGTCAATTACTATGACAGCTATGATTTCGTCAATCTCCTGCCTGCCTCCGAGAAATCCAGGATGCAGATACAGACTGTGTCTGGCTACGGAACGGCTTTCCCCTCTAATGCCGCCCCGAATGCCAGAGGAATGCTCACGGGTACACGAATCTGGCAGCTGGGCAGTACCGCCCAATATATAGTGTCCGCCTTGTACTATGATAGTCGGGGCAGAGTGGTTCAGTCGCATACCTCCAACCATCTGGGAGGCTTTGAAGATGAGTATTTCTCTTATACTTTCACGGGCAAGGTACTCAATCGTCGGCATGTTCATTCGGCAGCTGGAAAAACCATACAGACGGAAGTATACGGATATGCCTACGATCATGCCGAGCGCCTGCTCACAGTGACACACCGGCTGAACAGCAATACGCCCGTAGCCATTGTCACCAATACCTACGATGAGGTTGGGCGACTGAAGAGCAGGAAGACACCAGTCGAGACAACGGCCTATACCTATAATGTAAGAAGCTGGTTGACGCGGATAGCAGGAAGCAGATTCAGCGAGACGCTGACATATAACGAAGCTGTAGGTGACCTCACGCCCTCTACTCCCTGCTATGGTGGCAACATCAGCAGTATGAAGTGGCAGACGGGCAGCGGACAGATGGAACGAGGCTACCGGTTTGTCTATGACGGAGCAGGACGGATGACGAAAGCCCTCTATGGAGAGGGAACTGCCATCACTGCCAACAACAAGTACGATGAGACAGCCACTTACGATAAGATGGGTAATATCACGACCCTACATCGGCAGGGGAAAACAGATAACGGATTCGGGCTGATAGACAAGCTCACTTACAGTTACAGCGGTAACCAGCTGACCAAGGTTTCCGATGCTAGCGGTGCACCGATGGCCTATTATGGTGCGTTCCATTTTGTGGATGGCGCTGATATGGGAAAAGAATATGTTTACGACGCTAACGGCAACATGACACAAGATTATAACAAGAAAATTTCGAAAATAGAATATAATTCCGTAAATTTACCGTCGAAGCTCCAATTCAGCTATGGGCATTTGGCAGAATATGCTTACGATGCTACGGGGCGGAAGCTGCGTGTGACGTATACCACGTCGAAGACCAACCTGTTGGTGCCGATGGGAAGCATCGTACCGCCCCAGGCTACGAATGTGGCGACCACCCTGAAAACCGATTATTGTGGCAATATGATATACGAGAATGGCAAATTGGCCAGGATGCTGATAGATGGTGGTTACATCACTTTGACAGGCAATAGCCCTGTCTACCACTACTACTTGCAAGACCACTTGGGCAACAACCGCGTGGTGGTGCAGGCTGGCGGCAGTGTGGAGCAGGTGAATCATTACTATCCCTTCGGCGGATTGTTCGGCGAGTCCACGGGTGGTGGCACGCAGCCATATAAATACAACGGCAAGGAGCTGGACCGCATGCACGGTCTCGACTGGTACGACTATGGTGCCCGTCATTACGATGCAGTGCTTGGCAGATGGATGTGCATGGACCCACTGGCGGAGAAAACCTTTCCTGTTAGCGGTTATACATATTGCTTAAATAATCCAATGAACTCCGTTGACCCAGATGGGAGATTTCCTTTTTGGGCAGTTTTGGGTGCAGGAATAGATTACGGCTTCCAAGTGTATGATAATTATCAAAGAGGAATGTCTGGATATGATGCTTGGGTAGGAAATGTTGATTTTGTAAGTGTAGGTCTTTCGGCTGTAAATCCTACTGGAAAATTTAAAGTATTGAAAACGGTGGCAGTAGAGATTGCTAATGCGGCTATTAAATATAAGCCCAATGACAAACTTGGTATAAAAAATGATATTATAGAAGTTGTAACCGAAGCTGCGTGGAATACAGGAATTGCTATTGGAGCTGGGAAATTAATAGACGCAGGATCTACACGAGCACTGCAAAAGGCTAATAAAGGGATTTCCAATGCAAATCAGCAGCTAAGAAAGGCAGAAAAGAAAGCATTGCGCTCACCAAATTCTCCCAAAAAGGCTAAAGAAGTAAGCAATGCACACCTCAATGTGCAACTGGCAAGAAACAAACAGGTGCGTACACAAATGCTCAACTCAACTATCGGGAAAGCACCTAATGCAAGCCAAAAAGTTATAGATATAACAACAAATAGACTCTTGAAAGATGATGAAAAAGAAAAATTATAAACGTAAATCTCAGGTCTCCAAGAAGAGAATATCTTCTGAGAATCTTTTTGCACTCATTCTATGTTCTATCATTGGCATAGGCATGATATGCAATTCTATTTACAGACATAAGAAACTTTCTACGAATTCTGAGTATATCATGGCTAAAATAACAGATATTTATCAGTCTTATGATGGGAAGAGAATATGGGATTACGAGATGAAATACCAGGCTTACCTTGATGGTAAAACATATATTTGGACCTGTTTTATTGAGGAAAAAGAACTTGATGAGGTTCATGTAGGTGACTGTATAGAGGTTCTCGTCAGTCTGGATGATAAGAGAGTGCAGGAGTGGAATCGGGAAAAAGGTGCTTTCAAATGTGAATGAGTTTGTAGATTGACAAGATTACGTTTACACCATCTACATTTATTATCAAAGCCTTATTGATTTACTTACGAAATGTTCTATTCTTCTTTTATCTGATAGTCATATAAGTAGAAATCTGCATTCTAGCTATAAGTTGTTTAAAAGTAGTCATAGTTATAATCTATAGTTCATGTTGGTAAACGCATAGCAATTGTTGTCAGCATGAATGATAAAAAGTACAGCAGTAAAGCAAATCAAAAAGTGCTTTTAAGTGTGAGTGAACTCTAAAGAATTAAATGCTCAGTATGAAAAATCAAATAATCAAGAGAATAAGATGAAGTCTCAAAGTAAATATGAAGTTATTATATTGGTAATATTTATCGCTGGAGTGTTAACAGGTATCACGGGATATTTACTACACACCAAGATAGTAAAAAGAGCCGTCTCTCCGGTAGTTGACTTTATTGAGAAAGAAGAAATCACAACAGGTAAAACTGGCCTGTTTGATAATCCCGATAGCTTAGGTTACTATCTTGATTCCGGATTTGTACCGAACGCTAAAGTAGCTTATCAAGTGGCTATGAATATTTTATATCCAATATATGGTTATAGCCGTATTGTCAAAGAGAAACAACTCATGGATAAGCAGGTTTGGATTATCACAGGCTTCAAAGATTCGCTATCAAAAGGTGGAGTGGTAGAACTGTATTTGCGCCGAAAGGATGGAAAAGTCATATTGGTAGCATAGAGTGAGTGTATATGATCTGTGTCTGGAAAACAGGACAGGAGACTAACAGACGGTGATTGTATCCACTTGACTGCCTCCCTCCCTGTATACCCGAATCGTTAACAGACCACTTATTTTCTCAATAAAGCTTTTAAATGTTTGGATTTTGGAGATTAATTTTGTAATTTAGCACCTTGGAAATAAAGCTCTAAACGGCTTAAAACGAAAATAAAGGGCCTTAACAGCCATTTTGCCCAAAAGAAAACATTCTAAAAACAATATAAAGTAATAATGGACGAAAATCAGACTATTGATCATGACAGAATCATGAAAATCAACATTGAGGAGGAAATGAAGTCTTCATATATCGACTATTCTATGTCGGTAATTGTTGCTCGTGCGCTCCCTGATGTACGTGATGGATTTAAACCTGTACACCGCCGTATCCTCTATGGTATGCTGGGCATTGGAAACACAAGCGACAAGCCTTATAAGAAGTGTGCCCGTATAGTTGGTGAGGTGCTTGGTAAATACCATCCTCATGGCGACTCTTCTGTTTACGGAGCATTGGTGCGTATGGGACAAGAGTGGAACATGCGATACAAGCTTGTTGATGGTCAAGGTAACTTCGGTAGCGTAGATGGAGACTCTGCTGCCGCTATGCGTTATACAGAGTGCAGACTATCAAAGATGGGTGAACATATCATGGATGACCTGGAAAAGGACACCGTAGATATGGATAACAACTTTGATGACACGCTGCAAGAACCTTCAGTAATGCCAACTAAGATACCAAATCTACTCGTTAACGGAGGTAATGGTATTGCAGTCGGCATGGCAACCAATATTCCTACACATAACTTGGGTGAGGTGATTGATGGATGCTGCGCTTATATTGACAATCCTGATATTGACCTGGATGGGCTGATGCAGCATATCAAGGCTCCGGATTTTCCAACCGGTGCATATATATATGGTATACAAGGTGTACGCCAGGCATACGAAACGGGACGCGGGCGTATCGTTATGCGTGCGAAAGCCGAAATTGAAAGCGATGAAAGCCACGATAAAATCGTAATAACTGAAATTCCTTATGGGGTAAATAAGGCAATGCTCATAGAGAATGTCGCAGAATTGGTAAAGGAAGGCAAATTAGATGGAATCAGCAATGCCAATGATGAGAGCGGTCGCCAAGGCATGCGTATCGTCATTGACATTAAGCGTGATGCCAATGCCAACGTTATTTTGAACAAGTTGTTTAAGATGACAGCTTTGCAAAGTTCGTTCTCTGTCAACTGCATCGCACTGGTTAAGGGACGCCCACGTCTGTTAAGTTTGAAAGAATGTGTCAAGCACTTTGTGGACCATCGCCACGATGTAACGATTCGCCGTACACAATATGATTTAAGAAAAGCACAGGAGCGTGCCCACATCTTGCAAGGCTTAATTATAGCATGCGATAATATTGATGAAGTCGTGCATATCATTCGTGCCAGCAAGACTCCGATGGAGGCTCAAAGAAATTTGGAACAGCGCTTTGAATTAGACGAATTGCAGAGTAAGGCTATTGTAGATATGCGCTTGAGTCAGCTTACCGGTCTTCGCATGGATCAGTTGCATGCAGAATACGAAGAATTGGAAAAACAGATTGAATATTACAATCAGATTCTGACAGATCCTGAGCTTTGCAAGAAAGTTATGAAGGATGAGTTGATAGAAGTAAAGGATAAATACGGAGATGAGCGTCGCACGGAAATTAAATACTCTAGCGAAGAGTTTAATCCTGAGGATTTCTATCCAAATGACCCGGTAGTAATTACCGTAAGCCACATGGGATATATCAAGCGTACGCCATTAAGCGAATTCCGTGAACAAGCGAGAGGAGGGGTTGGTTCGAAGGGAGCGCGCCACCGTGAACAAGACTTTACTGAATTTATCTATCCAGCAACCATGCATCAGACCATGCTGTTCTTTACAAGGAAAGGACGCTGCTACTGGTTGAAATGCTTCGAGATACCTGAAGGTGACCGCAACTCGAAGGGACGTGCTATTCAGAATATGCTCAACATAGAACCAGACGATGCCGTCAATGCAATACTACGTCTGCGTGGTCTGGATGATGAAGAATTCATCAACTCTCACTATGTGGTATTCGCAACGAAGAACGGTACGGTAAAGAAAACTGCTTTGGAGGCTTATTCGCGTCCGCGTGCAAACGGTGTCATTGCTATTAATATAGCTGATGGTGATGAAGTTATAGATGTTCGCTTGACAAACGGTCAAAACGAACTTATACTTGCAAACAGAAACGGACGTGCTGTCAGATTTAATGAAGATACTATCCGTACAATGGGACGTACAGCAACCGGTGTACGCGGCATGCGCCTTGACGAGGATGAGGAAGACCAGGTTATTGGTATGATTGTTGTTGATGATCCAGAAAGAGAAACTGTCATGGTTGTTTCTGAACAGGGATATGGTAAACGTTCTGATGTGGAAGACTATCGTGTAACCAATCGTGGTGGTAAGGGGGTAAAAACACTAGCCATCACCGAGAAGACTGGAAAACTTGTCAGCATTAAGAATGTAACAGATGACAACGACCTAATGATTATCAATAAGAGTGGTATCGTTATTCGTTTGGCAGTATCTGATGTCCGCACTATGGGACGTGCCACGCAGGGTGTTCGCCTGATTAATCTTGCCAAAAAGAATGATGCCATAGCCAGCGTATGCAAGGTTATGAGTTCTGAGCTTGAAGCAACGGTAGAAGAGGAAAGCCGAAGCCAATGGGTACAGAAATCAGAACAATTCAGACAAGATTCAACAGCAGAGGGGACAACAGAAGAAACTGATGTAACCGATAATATGAACGAAGAGACAGAAGAATAAAACAATATTAAACTTTTAAATAACTGAAGTATGAAAAAAATGATGATTGCAGCATTGATGTTCTTGGGAACATCTGCTGTATTTGCTGGAGACAGCGAACCGCTGAAAGCCATCTTGAAAGCAAAGACGTATGAAGCAGCAGCAGGTCTTCTGAAAACAAATCTGAGCCAATTGGCTAGTGCCGCGGAAAAAGCTGCTGCCTACAATAAATTGGTGGATCTAGCTATGGATAAAGTTGGTAAAGAGCAAGCTATTATCAACTCTAATCAAATGGCAGTGCAGTTTAAGCAGGGCAAAGTAGAAGCTTATGATACATTAGGATTTTATAATGCTGTATATAATGCTATGAGCAATGGTATGCTTGCTAATACTTTTGACCAACAACCCAACGAAAAGGGAAAGGTAAAGCCTAAATTTGAAAGTTCGAACAGCAACCGTCTTTATAATGTTCGTCCACAATTGATTAATGGTGGTCAGGAATTTGGCAAGAAAGAAAATCAGGCAGAAGCTCTGAAATATTTCGGGCTGTATGTAGAAAGCTCTGAAGACCCATTGTTCAAGAACATTGATAAGACAAAGAATCCTGACCAATATCTTGGTGAAGTTGCTCGTGTAGCAGCTGTATACGCATTCCAGAATAAAGAACTGGAACGTGCCAACAAGTATTGCGATATAGCAATGAAAGACACTGCTGTGTACAAGGAGGCTTTGAATTTGAAGATGTATCTGATGCAGCAGAGCCTAAAGACAAAAGCCGATTCTTTGCAATATGTTGAGACACTGAAGGGTATTTATGCAAAAGATTCAAAGAATGAGCAGATCTTTGCAACGTTGGCTAATATGTATGGTAGTCTCAAGATGACTAGCGAGCAAACTCAATTTATTGAAGACAAAATCTCACAAGATCCCAAATGCTTTTCTGCCTGGGCATTGAAAGGCCAGAATGCAATGAATGCCAACAAATTAGACGAAGCAACTTCTAGTTTCAAGAAAGCTCTGGAAATAGATGGTCAGAACGTAGTAGTACTTACCTATTTGGGCTTTACAATCAATGCCCAAGCAGGAGCTATCAGTGGTAATACAGCTGAACAAAAGAAGCTTTATGAAGAGAGCACAGCTATTCTTGAGAAGGCTCGTAGCTTAGATCCAACTCGCGAGAAGGCTAACTGGAGTTATCCTCTATATCAGTGCTATTATTCTCTCTATGGTGCAAATGATGCACGTACA
Organism: Prevotella mikamonis; assembly: GCF_055381405.1. Taxonomy (NCBI): domain Bacteria; kingdom Pseudomonadati; phylum Bacteroidota; class Bacteroidia; order Bacteroidales; family Prevotellaceae; genus Prevotella; species Prevotella mikamonis. Next base: position 710,940 of record NZ_AP035785.1, on the reverse strand, counting down.
AAAGAGATGGAAGCTCTGAATAAATAAACTCTATTGAATGAAAAAGAATCTCTATTTGCTTCTATTCCTATTGGCATCTTTATCTATGCAGGGTAAGGAAGCGTCTCCACGTACAACAGCCAAGAAGTTGAACAAACAAATAGAGATTCTTTTAAATAAATTAGAGAATGGACAACATTCTACCATAGATTCCGCAGCATATTATAACGATGTCTTCCAAATGCTGAAGACTGCTTTAATATGTGATTTCTATGATGTGCAGTCGTTAAAGAATCAACAAGATACACCAAGCTATCGCTTAAAGAACGGAAAACATCTGAATGGCTATTTGGAAAAATTGATTGATGCCGGTATGTATTACTACCGACACATGCAGAACGAAACTGCCATTAATGTTTTTAGATTATATCTGGATTGTACGGAAAGTGCTTTGTTCCATGAGCAAAAATATATTCAAGGGCAAGCTGCTTATTATGTCAGCTTACTTGCTTATGGAAAAAAGGATTATATTACATCAGAACATTTTGCAGATGTAGCATTAAAGGACATTAATTACGCAAAGGAAGCTGCTGAAATAAAGGTGAACTGTATGAGGATGGGATTGAAGAATAAAGTAGATTCAATCCAATATCTATCCGTATTGTCAGCATTGCACAGAGAAAAACCAGAACATGAATTGTATTTTAAATTACTGATAGAATACCTCTCATCACCGGGACATAAACAGCTACTGAAGGAATTTGCTACAGAAGAAGTGCGTATAAGACCCAACAATAAATGGGTTTGGGCACTAAAAGGAGAAACTGATATGAAATCCCAACAATGGGATGATGCAATAGTCTCTTTCAACAAGACTCTTGCCATTGATTCCACGATGATTAAAGCAATCTATAATATAGGTCTATGCTATTGTTCAAAAGCCATGTATCTAAGACGGGAACTCGAAAATGACAGTGGCAAGGTGAAACGAAAGGATTATAAGCTGATAAGAGAGGAACTAGACCATGCCGCAGCATGGCTAGAAAAGGCAAAACGATTAGACCCAAATGAAGATATAGTGAAATGGAGCTTTCCATTGAAAAAGGTAAAGAAGGTTTTAGGTAATTAGATGAATAAGGATATGAGGAATAAAGTTAATCTCATCATTTGGATACAGATATTTCTATTTTTTTCTTTGAATGCAAATGCCCAAAAGAAAGAAATGGCACAAGCGAGAATAGATATTAAAAGTGGTAAGAACCTGGATAGGGTAGAACAAAGTATGAAACAACTATTAAAGGATTCTACCAACAGGATAAACGAGAAAATTTGGTTGCTTCTTTTTGAAGCCCAAAGAAAAATATATGAACAAGGAAATGAGAAACTATATCTGAAGCAGAAATATGATACTGCAAAACTTTTTAATTCGTGTCTCAATCTTTTCACGACATTAGAAGGATTGGATTCCTTAGATGCTCGGCCAGATAAAAAGGGAGAAATCAAGCTAAAATACCGATTGAAACATTCGGAATTATTGAATACTTATCGTCCAAATTTATACAACGGAGGAATTTATTTCCTGAACAAACAAAATTATCAAACAGCATATCATTTTCTAGATACTTATATAAATTGTGCTGAGCAACCTTTGTTCAGTTCATACAATTATTTGGAAAAAGACACACTATTGCCAGTTGCAGCCTATTGGGCTGTATACTGTGGGTATAAGATGGCCGATACAAAAGCAACATTGCACCATACTTATTTGGCCTTAAAAGATACAGCTCATTATGCTATGATGTTACAGTATCTGGCAGAAACGTATAAATTAGAAAATGATACGTCTCGCTATGTACAAACATTGGAGGAAGGATTTTTCAAATATCCTAAATTTCCATTTTTCTTTCCACGTCTAATAGAACATTATTCCGCATCGCGGGAATATACTAAAGCCTTGGACATTTGCAAGCAAGCATTAAAGGCCGACAGCACTAATGTCATATTCAGATTTGCGACAAGTACAGTTCTGCTGAATATGAGACGCTATACAGAATGTATCAACCTGTGTGAGGAACTATTAAAACAGGACAATTCAATGGTTGATGCCTATCTCAACTTGGGATTAGCCTATTTTAATCAAGGAATAGAAATAGAGAAGAAAACACAAGACCAAGTCAAGAAGAAAAAAATGATTTTGCAATCATATAGGGCTGCGTTGCCTTATCTTGAGAAATACAAGAAATTTGAACCTACTCAAAGAGAGAAATGGGGATTACCACTCTATACTATCTATTTAAATTTAAATATGGGTAAAGAGTTTGATGAAATTGATTATATACTAAAGCAGAAAAGATGAAAGGACTAAACGAAATACAAAGTAAGTTAGGAATCGAAATGAATGGCATGCAAGAAGCAGCTATGAATGCTATCCTACACACAAATAGAGATGTACTGATACTTTCACCTACAGGTTCGGGTAAGACACTGGCTTATTTACTTCCCCTAACCCAATTGCTGAATCCAGAGGTTCCTACAGTGCAAGCTGTAGTAATTGTTCCCGGTCGAGAACTAGCATTACAATCAGCAGAAGTCCTGAGCAATATGGGAAGTGGACTAAAAGCCATTGCATGTTATGGTGGACGAACCGCCATGGAAGAACACCGCCGTATAAAGTCGATTAATCCCCATGTCATTTTTGCAACACCAGGACGTCTAAATGATCATTTAGATAAGACCAATTTCAATGTGGACGATATTAAGTTGGTCATTATTGATGAATTCGATAAATGTCTGGAAATGGGATTCCAGGATGAGATGAGTCGCATATTCTCGAAGCTATCACATGTAAAACGTCATATCCTGTTATCGGCTACAAAAGCAGAATCTATACCCCAGTTTATCCAAATGGGTAGGACAGAAAAAGTAGACTATCTGTCTACAGAACAAGTCCCGGATAGAGTAATTATACATCAAGTAGCAAGCCCTATTAAGGATAAACTAGATACGTTACGACAACTGCTGTGTGACATCGGAGATGATAGTAGTATCATCTTCTTGAATTATCGTGACAGTGTAGAAAGAACTGCTGACTATTTACGACAACAGGGTTTTACCATTAGCGTCTTTCATGGTGGGCTGGAACAAAAAGAACGTGAAGATGCGTTATATAAGTTCTCAAATAAGAGTGCAAATGTCTTAGTTAGTACTGATCTAGCTTCTCGTGGACTTGATATTCCCGATATAACCAATATCATTCATTATCACTTACCAGAAAGTGAAGAAGGCTACATCCATCGAGTAGGTAGGACTGCCAGATGGGACAAAATGGGAAGAACTTTCTTTATACTAGGCCCAGACGAGGTGATACCGGCCTATATTGATGGTACTTTGATTGATTATCGTATATCAGAAACGTTACCAGCTCCTCCTAAGCCCCAAATGGCAACACTGTATATCGGTAAAGGGAAGAAAGATAAATTAAGCAAAGGAGATATAGTTGGATTCCTATGCAAAAAAGGAGGACTGCAAAGTTCCGAAATAGGTCGTATTGACGTCAAAGACCGATACACGTATGCTGCAATCTCCAATCTTCGTTTGCGGCAAGTACTAAAATTAGTGCAAGGAGAGAAAATTAAGGGATTACGTACTGTCATAGAAGAAGTCAAATAAAAACTTAACATAACAAAATGTCAGGCAAAAATAGTAATAGACAAAATGTTGCTATTTTATTTTGGGAAACAAAGGAAAATTTGTAACTTCGCCACTATAAATTAATCCACTAGCACAATTATTTTATAACTAAATATATATTCAGATGAAGAAGTATAATTTTAACGCAGGACCCTCAATGCTTCCTAGAGAAGTGATAGAGAATACAGCCAAGCAAATCTTGGATTTCAATGGAAGTGGTCTGTCTCTGATGGAGATTAGCCACCGTGCCAAAGACTTCCAACCTGTAGTAGATGAGTCGGTTGCTTTAATCAAGGAACTACTCAGCATTCCAGCGGGCTATTCCGTCATATATCTCGGCGGAGGAGCTTCTTTACAATTTACCCAAATACCTGCCAACTTCCTCATCAAGAAGGCCGCATATCTGAATACTGGTACGTGGGCTAAGAAGGCTATGAAAGAGGCTAAATTATATGGAGAAGTAGTAGAAGTCGCTTCTTCGGCTGATGCTAATTACTCTTTCATACCTAAGGAATATTCCATTCCAGCAGACGCAGACTATTTACATTTGACAACCAACAATACTATATACGGAACTGAAATCCGCAAGGATATAGATAGTCCCATTCCATTGATAGCAGATATGAGTTCCGACATCTTCAGTCGTCCTGTAGACGTCTCCAAATACGATGCCATATATGCTGGTGCTCAAAAAAATCTCGCTATGGCTGGGGTTACTGTTATTATTGTTAAAGAGGAGAAATTAGGCAAGGCATCTCGTGAATTGCCAACAATGCTTGACTATCGTACACACGTAGAGAAAGGCTCTATGTTTAATACCCCTCCCGTTGTACCTATCTATTCTGCATTGGAAACTCTTCGTTGGATTAAAAAGAATGGTGGTGTAGAAGCGATGGATACACTCGCTCGTCAGCGTGCCGAAATTCTGTATAATGAAATTGATCGTAACAAACTTTTTAAGGGTACTGCCAACGAAGAGGACCGTTCTCTTATGAACCTATGCTTCGTGATGTCTGATGAGTATAAAGAGTTGGAGAAGCCTTTCCTGGACTTTGCTACAGAGCGAGGAATGGTGGGAATAAAAGGACACCGTTCTGTCGGAGGATTCCGTGCAAGTTGCTATAACGCCCAAACTATCGAAGGTGTCAATGCACTTGTTCAGGCCATGAAAGATTTCGAAGCTAAATACTAAGTAATAAATAAAATCGCAGATGATAGTTGGGTGCTAGCGTGTGGGTGTCAAAACAAGCGACATTCACACTAACATCCAATTATCAGTTTATAATTGTTCCATCAATAATCATATTAAAGACATGAAAGTTTTAATCGCTACAGAGAAACCTTTTGCACCAGCAGCTGTCGAAGGTATTAGAAAAGAAATAGAGAGTGCTGGTAACGACTTGATTCTTCTAGAGAAATATACTGATGATTCCCAACTCCTTGAGGCTGTTGGCAATGTGGATGCCATGATTGTTCGTTCTGATAAGATAACACCAGAAGTATTAGATGCTGCTAAATCATTGAAGATTGTTGTTCGTGCAGGTGCCGGATATGATTCAATTGATACGGACTATGCCAAAGAAAAGAATATTATTGTAGAAAATACACCTGGCCAAAACTCTAACGCAGTGGCTGAGTTGGTATTTGGACTTCTGGTTTATGCTGTTCGCAATTTCTACAACGGCAAGGCGGGAACAGAGTTAAAAGATAAGAAATTGGGCATTCTGGCCTTTGGAAACGTCGGTCGCAACGTTGCACGAATAGCCCAAGGATTCGGTATGGATGTCTATGCCTATGATGCTTATTGCCCTACAGAAGTAATTGAATCCACAGGAGTCCATGCAGTAAAGAGCCAAGACGAACTGTTCCAAACATGCGATATACTCTCTCTTCATATTCCAGCAACAGCGGAAACCAAGGGTTGTATTGATTATCGTACTGTTAATCAATTGCCAAAGGGAGCTATCCTCATCAATACAGCACGTAAGGAAGTTATCAACGAACCCGAACTGATTCAACTTTTAGCAGAGCGCACCGATTTAAAATACATTACCGATATCAAACCGGATGCAGACGCAGAATTCAGACAGTTTGAAGGACGTTATTTCAGTACTCCCAAGAAGATGGGTGCTCAGACAGAAGAAGCAAATACAAATGCCGGTATTGCTGCTGCTAAACAAATCAATGCTTTCTTTAAGGACGGATGTACCAAATTTCAAGTAAATAAATAGTATGGCAACAATCAAACCTTTTCGAGGCATCAGACCACCGAAAGAATATGTAGAAGAAGTAGAAAGCCGTCCATACGATGTGCTAAATTCTGAAGAAGCCCGTATTGAAGCTTCGGATAATGAAAAGAGCCTCTACCATATCATCAAGCCTGAAATTAATTTCGCCCCTGGAACTTCTGAGTATGATTCACGTGTATATGAGAGTGCAGCAGAGTATTTCCAAAAGTTCCAAGACAAGGGATGGTTGGTACAAGATACCAAAGAGCAATACTACATCTACGCGCAAACCATGAATGGCAAGACTCAATATGGGCTTGTTGTGGGAGCATACGTAGAAGATTACATGAATGGTGTCATTAAAAAACATGAGCTGACGCGCAGAGATAAAGAAGAAGACCGTATGAAGCATGTACGTGTTTGCAACGCAAACATAGAACCCGTATTCTTCGCTTATCCTGACAATACAGTTCTAAATCAATTAATCGAAAGATATACATCTACCAGTCCTGAATACGATTTCATAGCTCCGATTGACGGTTTCCGCCATCAGTTATGGGTTATTGCCAATGATGATGACATCAGCACTATTACAAAAGAATTTGTCGGTATGCCTAATTTGTATATTGCAGACGGGCATCATCGCTCAGCTGCGGCAGCACTTGTCGGGGCAGAGAAAGCTATGAACAATCCAAATCATGACGGAACAGAAGAATACAACTACTTTATGGCTGTATGCTTCCAAGCCAGCCAATTAACAATATTGGACTATAACCGTGTTGTCAAAGATTTAAATGGATTGTCATCAGAAGAATTCCTAAGACTGTTAAGTGCTAATTTCTATATTGAAAAAAAAGGCTATGAGAATTACAAACCACAACTATTACATGAGTTCTCTCTGTATCTTGATGGGCTATGGTATAGTCTAACGGCAAAAGCCAATACATACAATGACCAAGATCCTATAGGAGTTCTGGATGTTGATATTTCGTCCAGACTCATTTTCGATGAAATCTTAGGGATTAAAGATTTTCGCTCAGATAAGCGCATAGATTTCGTTGGAGGACTACGTGGTCTCGAAGAATTAAAGCGCCGAGTCGATAGTGGCGAGATGCGTATGGCATTGGCATTGTATCCCGTTACCATGAAGCAGATTATGAATATTGCTGATAGTGGAAACATCATGCCTCCTAAAGCAACATGGTTTGAACCCAAGCTACGTTCCGGTCTTGTTATTCATAAGCTCTCTGACTAATTAATGATAGACGAATTTAAGACGATAACATCTAAAATAGGCGAGGGGACTTACTCTGAGAAAAGGAGTAAGTTCCTTGCTTTTGCACACCACGTTTCTTCCGTCGAAGAAATCAAAACCATCCTAGACCAATATAAAAAGAAATATTATGATGCCCGACACATATGCTATGCCTATGTGCTAGGTTCAGATAGGAGCGTATTTAGAGCCAATGACGACGGTGAACCCAGCAGCACTGCCGGCAAACCGATTTTAGGGCAAATCAATTCCAATGAGCTGACAGACATACTGATTGTTGTGGTTCGCTATTATGGTGGGGTAAATTTAGGAACAGGTGGTCTGATTGTAGCATACCGTACAGCAGCAGCCGAAGCAATCAATGCCTGCGAAACAATATATATGCCAATAGAGGAAACCATCAGCTACACCTTTACCTATCCGATGCTAAACAGTGTCATGCGCATTGTCAAAGAACTTAATCCTCGCATTGTGGCTCAAAACTTTGATAACACATGCGAAATTATATTAGCTATTCCAAAAAGCAAAGCTCCCTTATTGAAAGACAGATTAAGCAAACTCATCTAGACTATTCCTAAATAAAAAGAGAATAGCTTTCTACAAAAGTTATTCTCTTGATGCGGAAGATGAGGGATTCAAACCCCCGATACCCGAAAAGGGTATACCGGATTTCGAGTCCAGCGCATTCGGTCACTCTGCCAATCTTCCAAAGACCATGCAAAAATACGATTAATATTTTAGAAAGCAAAGGAAATAAGCTAATACTTCAACTCTAATTTCCGTTTTTTTGATGCCGAATCATAATTCTTGTGCTGTTCCATCACAGATGTGCGAACATGACAAGCCTTCTTCTTTCTCTGCATTTGGTCATGGATTGCACAACCACTACATCCATAACACTTATCATTTGCATATCTAAAGGTCATATATATTCTAAAAACCACAAATGATAATGCCAAAAGGAGTATCAGGCATAGTATTATATATTGTACAACCATATATCTTATCGCTCAAATTGAAATGATAGCAGCAATAGCCTTCAAGTCAACAAGGAAATTGCTGCTATCTTTTTTATCTACTAAAATGCAAACAAGGGATAATCCTTCATTGCTGCATTCACCTTCTCACGCACACGTAGAATCGTCTGCTCATCTTCCGGATTATTCAATACTTCTTCGATAAGTTCTGCAACAAGTCTCATCATATCTTCCTTTGCTCCGCGAGTTGTCATAGCCGCTGTTCCCAGACGGATACCACTAGTTTGGAATGCACTTCTGGTATCAAAGGGTACCATATTCTTGTTAACAGTAATATCAGCTGCCACCAAGGCATTCTCGGCAACCTTACCAGTCAAATCCGGATACTTAGAACGCAAATCCACCAACATGGAATGATTGTCAGTACCACCACTCACGATTCCAAATCCACGTTGCATCAACTCATCAGCGAGAACAGCTGCATTCGTCTTCACCTGAGTTGCATACACCTTCCAGGAATCTTGTAGGTTTTCACCAAAGCCAACTGCTTTGGCAGCTATCACATGTTCCAGCGGTCCACCTTGAATTCCAGGGAATACGGCTGAGTTCAAAAGCTGCGACATCATCTTCACTTCACCTTTCTTATTGGTCTCTCCCCACGGATTTGGGAAATCCTTACCCATCAGAATGATACCCCCACGAGGACCACGTAAAGTCTTATGTGTAGTACTTGTTACGATATGTGCATACTTCACAGGATTATCCAGTACTCCGGCAGCAATCAGTCCGGCTGGGTGAGCCATGTCAATCATCAGCAAAGCACCTACTTCATCTGCAATCTTACGCATACGCTTGTAGTCCCATTCACGACTATATGCGCTACCGCCACCAATAATTAATTTAGGTTTATGCTCAAGAGCCAGTTTCTCCATCTCGTCATAGTCTACTCTACCGGTTTCTCTATCGAGATTATAACCTATCGGACGATAGAGAATACCCGAAGTATTGACATTGCTGCCGTGCGACAAGTGTCCACCATGAGCAAGGTTTAAGCCAAGGAAAGTATCACCGGGCTTCAATACAGCCAAGAACACGGCTGCATTAGCCTGTGCCCCAGAATGTGGCTGTACGTTGGCAAATTCCGCACCGAAGAGTTTCTTTACACGCTCACGGGCCAAGTCTTCTACTTCATCTACGACCTGGCATCCACCATAATAACGCTTGCCGGGAAGTCCTTCCGCATATTTATTCGTAAGATAAGAACCCATAGCTTGCATCACCTCGTCGCTTACGAAGTTTTCTGAAGCAATTAGTTCCATCCCTTTAAGCTGACGCTGATGTTCTCTCTCAATAAGGTCAAAAATCTCTTGATCTCTTTTCATTGTGGCAATAATAATATGTAAAAATTAAACTATATCTATACGTAAACACTCTATACCAAGTTCACTTGGTCAATCAATTGCTCTTTATCACAATAGTGGCATTTCAAGACACCATGTTTTTTATCAACCACATGGAAGACGGTTTGCATTGGCTCATTATTCGTAATACATTTAGGATTATTGCATTTCACAATACCCCGCAGCTCATCAGGAGTACGAACAGTCTTCTTTTCCACCACTTCATAGTCTTTTATGATATTCAATACGACATTAGGCGATATAACACTCAGTTTTGAAATCTCCTCATCTGTAAAAAACCTATCCGAGACTTTGATAATACCTTTACGTCCGAAACTCTTCGAAGCAAAATTATTACCGACAGTAACAGGCGTATCCAAATCGGCCAAGCCCAGCAACGCCACCACCTGATAAGTCTTATCAGCCGGAATATGATCGATAACAGTGCCATTCTCAATAGCGGCAACCAGTCTTTCTTTCTTATTACTCATCTCCATTCCCATTAATCAATGATTGTTTTATCAGCCTTGACATCATCCAATGTAATTCCCAGGCAATAACAGAATATAGCCTCTCTGGCAAACAGTCCGTTCTTGGCCTGCTGAATGTAATACGCATGTGGACTATTATCAACATCAAATGCGATTTCATTCACACGTGGAAGCGGGTGCATAATCTTCATGTTCGGGCGCGCCTTATCCAGCATGTCATTGCGCAGAATATATACATTCTTCACCCGCTCATATTCCATCAGGTCAGAGAAACGCTCTTTCTGAACACGGGTCATATAGAGAATATCCGCATCGGCTATAATATCTTCGTTGAATTCTTCATGCTCTACATAATGAATATGATGTTCATCACAATACAATTTGTACTCCTTAGGCATGGCTAATTCCGGTGGAGCTATGAAATGGAAGGTTGGATTAAAATGGCGCATGGCCGTGATCAGTGAATGCACTGTACGGCCATACCTCAAATCACCCACAAGATAGATATTCAGATTTTCCAATGTACCCTGAGTCTGATAGATAGAGTACAAGTCCAACAGACACTGTGAGGGGTGCATGTGGGCACCGTCACCAGCATTGACCACCGGAACAGGGGCTACCTCCGAAGCATACTGGGCTGCCCCTTCGATGTAGTGTCGCATGACAATGATGTCCGCATAGTTGCTCACCATGAGTATCGTGTCTTTCAACGTCTCACCCTTGGTGACGCTCGAAGCCTTTGCATCACTGAAACCAATGACTTTCGCGCCTAGTCTGTTTGCTGCTGTTTCAAAACTCAACCTTGTTCTCGTAGAAGGTTCAAAGAACAACGTTGCTACAATCTTTCCCTTCAGAATATCTCTATTGGGATGCTTCTCGAACTCTTGCCCCATCTCCAACAAATAAAGGATTTCCTCCTTTGTCAGATCGGCAATTGTTACAAAGTTATGTTTCTCCATCTAAAATGCGATTGATAGTTCCGATTTCGTTTGCTAAATTACTCATATTTTTTAATTCAAGCCACTTAATTCTGAGAAAAGTTGTACTTTTGCCAAAAATAAAAAGAGATACTATCAAGTTATCTACAGACGCTTCGACTATAATGAGAAAAACTTTCATACATTTTTTATGGGGACTATTGGCTACAGGAGTCATCGCATGTGTTCTGGCCTTCACTGCCATTTGGAATGGTTGGATAGGCTATATGCCGCCAATAGACGATTTACAGAATCCCATCAACCGCTTTGCCACACAAGTGTTTTCATCTGATGGTAAAGTTATCGGAACTTGGAATATCAACAAAGAGAACCGCATTGTCGTTCCTTATTCCAAAATATCTCCCAATCTGGTCAAGGCTCTGGTCGCCACCGAAGATGCACGTTTCTACGACCATTCCGGTATAGATTTCATTGCCCTAGGGCGCGCTGTCATCAAGCGCGGATTGTTAGGGCAAACCTCTGCAGGTGGTGGTTCTACCATTACGCAGCAGTTGGCCAAGCAATTATTCTCCGATGTTGCCCACAGCACATTGGAACGCGTACTCCAGAAACCGATAGAGTGGGTGATAGCAGTCAAACTGGAGCGCAATTACACCAAAGAGGAAATCATAGCACTCTATCTTAATTATTTCGATTTCCTGCACAATGCTGTCGGTATCAAGACTGCATCAAACACCTATTTTGATAAAGAGCCTAGTAATCTTACCGTGTCTGAAGCTGCCACCCTTATCGGGCTGTGCAAAAATCCGTCACTATTCAATCCTGTCAGATATCCGGAACGGTGTGTGGAGCGCAGAAATGTGGTACTTTCACAGATGCAAAAAGCGGGTTATTTATCCACTGCCGAATACCATCAATATAGCGACGAACCATTGGCATTGAACTTTCACCGCATGGACCACAAGGATGGTACGGCAACCTATTTCCGCGATTTCCTTCGCAGATATATGATGGCCTCTCAGCCCAACATCAACGATTATCCTTCGTGGAACAAGCAGCAATACACCATCGACTCCATCACATGGGCCAACGACCCTTTGTATGGGTGGTGCAACAAGAATTACAAGAAAGACGGAACACCCTATAATGTCTATTCCGATGGCCTGAAAGTATATACCACCATCGACAGTCGAATGCAGCAATATGCAGAAGAGGCTATGTATGGACATGTGGCTCAATATCTGCAAAAGGAGTTTGACAAGACCAATCGGAGTAATCCCGACGCCCCATTCTCCGGCGATTTGACCAAACAACAGGTCAAAGACATCATGCGAAGAGCTGTTCGCCAGAGCGAGCGTTATCGCATGTTGAAGGCTCGTGGTGCTACCGATGCAGAGATAGACGAGTCTTTCCGCACCAAGACAGAGATGACTGTCTTCACCTATCATGGCGACATAGACACGCTCATGAGTCCGCTAGACTCCATCCGATACAACAAATCGTTCCTACGTGCCGGCTTCATGAGCATGGACCCGAAGAATGGCTATGTGAAGGCCTATGTGGGGGGAATGGACTTCACACACTTCATGTACGATATGGTGACTGGCGGCAGAAGGCAAGTTGGGTCTACCATCAAGCCCTTCCTCTATGCCTTGGGTATGGAAAATGGTTTCTCTCCCTGCGACCAAGCACCCAATGTGCAGCATACTTATATGGTGGCAGGCCGCCCATGGACACCGAGAAACACCAGTAGAAGCAGATATGGCCAAATGGTAACGCTGAAATGGGGACTCTCTCAGTCTAACAACTGGATTTCTGCCTATCTGATGTCCAAGCTCAACCCGCAACAGTTTGTTTCCACACTTCATGATTTCGGAATCAACAACCCGGATATTCACCCTTCCATGTCGCTGTGTCTCGGCCCTTGCGATGTGAGCGTGGCCGAGATGGTTAGTGCTTATACCACATTTGCCAACCACGGTATCAGAACTTCACCTTTATTCGTTACCAGAATAGAAGATAACGAAGGTAATGTCATTGCCCGCTTCCAACCTCGAATGAACGAGGTGATTAGTGCAGAGAGTGCCAACAAGATGCTTGTCCTTCTGCAAGCTGTTGTGGATGGAGGTACAGCCGGACGCCTACGCTACAAGTACAATATTGAAGGCGAGATAGGGGGCAAAACCGGTACTACCAATAACAACAGCGACGCATGGTTTGTAGGATTCACTCCCCAACTGGTGAGCGGTGTATGGGTAGGTGGCGAAGACCGCGACATCCACTTCAAGAACATGCAGATGGGGCAGGGTGCAACCATGGCACTTCCTATCTGGGCTTACTACATGAAAAAGGTATATAGAGACCGCAGTCTGGGCTACGATACCCAATCTAAATTCGGTTTGCCTGAGGGCTATAACCCTTGTGCCAATATAGCCGAAGAACAACCGAACGGCATAGATGAAGTGTTTGAATAATGGGGGAAAACCTGTCACTTTGCTGCAAAGCCTAGGCAACAAAACTGCAAAGCCTTAACAGCATTGCTGACTCACCATAACAGCAACGCTGTTAAGGCTTTGCAGTAAATTCATAGAATAATGTCACTAAGCATCATGGTTTGACATTAAGCAAACAACTTAATAATATACCTCATCTCCACCTTTACCAAAATATCTACTGCAAGTTCTAAAATGGCTAATCATCATAGACTATACCGCAAAGCTTGTATAGAGATGATAGATTAAAGTGGACTCGACAAATTAAAAAATGTTCAAAAAACTAGTGGACTTCATCTGCCATCAAGAAAATTTCTGTAACTTTGTTTTCGGTCAATATAACGATGATTTACTTGTAAAATTTTAGTAGCCAGAAGGTAATAAGTCCATAGATGTAATGGTGAAATATCCTTCAAAAAAATCATTCAATTAATGGGGAACAGAGCATGCAGAATAAAAGAATATTAGTAATAGTGCTATTCTTTTTGTGTTTATCTTATAGTTATGCACAAAACGCAAAAATCACTATGCACCAAAGAAACTATCTGCACAATGATAGTATATCCTTCGAAATACAAAATATAGATTCATTAGAACTTAATATCAAAATTCGTGTAGAGAGATACACCGCAAAAGGATATATTCTGTTTTCTGAAAATATTTTTGATGACGGTCTTATTCAGCAGAATCGGATAAATGAAAAATGAAGATGTTCTACAAAATATTAAGTTTTAACATATTAATTATTCTCTCATGTCTGTCATGTAGCAATAGGGAGCAAAGTATAAGTAATGCTATAATGAATGATGTGACTTTAATGAAAGATACCATAATTTCATATGATTTAGAAAATATCAGTTCGGAAGGGGCGGAGGCTATTGTTGCATACAAAAATAGAATTGCGAGCAAAGCAACAATTAATATTTATGGTGAGACAGGAAAAATCATTATAACATACTCATTTAAAAAGAATATAATTTCTGTTCAAGAAGAAATTATTTCGTATGCCCCCCTACTTAATGAAGATTCCTTGATGGTTATTCCAATATCTAAAATTAGCTACTTTATAGACTACAAAGGGCATTTGAAAGGGGAAAAAGGAATAAGCTATACTGATATATTTAAGAATTTTATAGAAATAGTACCATTGAATATTTAGTGATTGTAAAATAAAAAGATGATGAAGATAAAAGAAGTCAAGAATATAATAAAAGGGGGCTTTTTAATACAAACGGCCAAAGATAACAGTTTGATGTATCAAATCAGTAATAATACTTTTATAAATAATAAAAGCTATCATTATGTAGCTCGTTTCGAGCAACATACTTTGAACGATACTTTGTATGTGAATAATTTAAAACATACCGTATATAAATTTGACTCTCAAACAAAGGAATTACTTCCCTATATCACTCATGGAAAAGGATGGGTGGAAGGTGTTACACCTAATGGATATATATTAGCTAATTACAACAAGGAAAAGAAATTGAGAGAGTATACATGTATTCGTAATGATAATAATATATGGGAATTGGAATCTCCTTTTGAATCTTTTTCCTTATTCAAGCAATATGCACTTGCATGGAAAGGGAAAAGAGAATATGCAAATACATGCCAGCTAATCGACTTGGAGACAGGAAAAGTAATGTGGGAGAAAGAATATACAGAAGCTCATATAGACTTAGTTATTCCTTTTGAAGATAAGATAGTCATAGAATGGTGCACAGAATTATCATCTGACAAAAAAGATAAGATTATTTGTGTAGAGATTCCGTCAGGTAAAGTCTTATGGGAAAATTCTACAAGTGGAAATTATAAAAAATATGGAAAAAATAGACTTGTGAGTTTTTGGTCACATTATTCAACGGTTGGACCATCCAAAAACCATAATCAATACGCAGAGATTGATACTGAGACGGGTGAGGTATATATTCATAAATTTGAAAACTATAATAAAGAAGTCTTCACAACTATGGTTTATAAAGACTATCTCTTTTATGCTTATCATTCCGACAACTCAGAATATTCAGACAGAATGGGAGTCGGCATTATTGATTTGCGGACACATGAAATGATCCAAGAATACGACATCGACTTCACTCGTGGAGATTGCAACTATATAAAAAGCATGGGCGTTTACAAAGGCGACCTTTACGTGGAAGTGGAGACAGAAGTGAATCATAGCGACATTCATGTATTCGAATTGGAAGAGGAATAAACTCATGCAGAAAAAATATTCATATAATTTCACTGCTGTCCCGTTTAACCGAGACTAAATCTTTATAAGTTGTTAATATTAAATGTTTTACTTCAATAGTATTGTGTATTCGATGTGATTTTGCACTTTTGCATGCCTAACCAGATTAGGCAGCAATGAACAAAGGAAAGACCATATTCGCTCAGCTCATGTCACTCATTCCAGAACGTGATTTCAAAAACTGCGTAGATCGTTATAAAGGTGACTATCGCACAAGGAACTTTCCTGTCGGGACCAGTTCTTGGTGATGTGTTACACACAATTGACCAGCCGCGAGAGTCTGCGTGATATTGAAAATTGCCTTACAGGATTGTCCACTCACCTTTATCATTGTGTCATCAGCTACGCAGTTCCACGCGATATTTCAAGTACAAGAGCATTTAATTTATTAAACCTTGGAAATGAAATATTAATGAAGATAGAAAAACTATTTATTGATCACAGCAAAGAAATTCCAACAGTACTAAAATTGGTATACTTTCCTAAAACAGGTAAATTCGAAAGTAATTTTGGCTATGAAAGGAACTTTTCACATTCTACAGCTAAAACAGCTCAAGATATTTATGAGGAATGGTATCATACTATGCTGTTTGGGAGCCGCACCATATAGAACAAGCTGGAGGAAAAGATAAGTTTCTTAATAAGCGAAATGAAATAATCGGAAAAATAATGCTTATGTACATAGATACACACTCTACCATTGGAGACATGGTAAATGGGGATGTTACGTCCCCATGCACGCTTCCAATGTCCAGCTACAAAGTATATTTCTCCACAAACTGATTGAATTCCGACATATAGCCATTAAAGACATTGATGTCGACCTCACCCTTAATGCCCTTTACCCGTCCGTCCGGACTTAATTGCCAGTAAACCAACCTGACGTCGGGCTTGTATTCGCCGTAACGAGCAATCCACACTTGATAATCGCGCTTGATGTCAGGCGCTTCTTTCAAATACCTGTTAACAAACGACTGACTGATATAAAGTATCGGCTTCTGATGCGTATGCTTACCTACAATGCGCAACCAAGTACGGACACGATCAAACAAGACCGCAGTACCACCCATCTTCTGAATCTGTGCATGGGATGGCTCTACATCTAATACAGGTGGAAAATCTCCGTTCCGGAAAAGCGTGTGTTTCAAAAAATACAGAGCTTGCAACCGGGCATCCGACGTAGTAGAAAAGAAATGGTAAGCCCCAACATGATAACCGTATCTATGGGCCTCGATGTAATCAGACCGATAGAACTTGTTACGAACTGTAATTCCCTCGGTACTTTTAATATATACATAGGATATGGGATAGTCGACATACCCTTGAATACGTTTTTGGCTGAGACTTCCTAAATGGGTGATACGTAGATTGCGCCAGTCTATACCGTATCGTTTCTTTCCAATAATGTGCTGATGCTTGGATATATCAATACCATAAATACGCTCAGAGGTATAGGTCACTCGTTCTCCCTTAAATATTCCATTCCGCCATTCGCCGGCTCTTAAGGAATGATGGGCTGTCATTCCAACCCCAAAGCCATCTTGTCGATCGTTCAGCCAATGACCTTCGTAGTACGAACCGTCCTTACCCTGATATACCCCGTGCCCAGAGGCTTGTCCTAAACGATTGAACCGTCCTGTATATACACCGGCAGAATCTTGACGACTACCTTCAACCAGTGTATCATTTTCCCACATGGCAATGTAGCGTCTCCCCATAGAATCTGTAAATTCCCCATGCCCCTGTCGCTTATCGGCAGCCCACTCACCTTTATATACCACGCTATCATGATGCAATAAGAGACCATAGCCTGAATATGCCCCGTTGACAATACCGCCGATATAGGTAGTATCGCCTTTCTGGACTGTATTGACATGACCGGTTGAGAGCTTGTTGCACCCACTAAGGGAAACTGCGACAAAGATGCTAATAATTATTATCGAACTCTTCATTTGAATATCTCTTTAACAGCAACGCTATGCCTGTTCAATTTCATACCAACCAAATTGCCCGAACTTGTAAGAACAGGTGCTCCATAGTCGCCCAATACCGTCGGGACTGGTAAGGAATCACCACTGCTTAATGAAAGCACTCCCTGACCGAACTTATCTGAATATGGCAACAGGCTGATAGCAAAAATATCTTTTGGGGTCTTCTTGTCAGTAGTCTGCATCAATGCAATGCGTCCATCAGCTCCATACTTGATTACCGAGCATCCGACAGGAATAGATTTCTTCGGTGAATTGACACCGGCATAGAACTTATCGTACCTTTCTATGGCAAGGTTTTGGCTTGATTCATATTTTAGAAGTAATTGCAGGACGCGCTGAATCGTATCAATCCGTGAATGGGTTATCGTAGCATGTTTTACAACCACATCATATCCTTCGTCTTTTACCCCGTGAACTTTCAAATAATATCTATATTCATCTCTTTGCCCATTAAGCATCTTGAGCATTGATTGTAAATAGCTGATTTCCTTTTTTACAATCTGTATTGCCTCCCGGTGTTGATAGCGTGACTTTACGGAATCCATACCAACAATCATCCTACCATTGCAGAAAGGAAAGGCCCACGAGGGCTTTACCCAGAATCCATAATACCAATCTACATCCATAATCATGGAATCCTTGTTCCATGTAGGATGCTCCAAGAGGGAATCACCGCGAAGTGAAGCAAAATAAAGAATGGGAGATTGGTCAGCAGACAATGTGAAACAGGAAACTCTTTTCACCTTCACCAGTGCTGATGTCAATTCACGTTCGTTTCCAGGCCAACACAGGATAATCATAAAAACTACCCATACCAATATAATCAGGATGGGAATACATACAATCCATAATGAGCGTTTCATCTTTCTCGTCATATGCGGATATGGTAATACGTGCTAAATAATATGCAAAGTTAGTCTAAAAATAAGACATATCTCTTAATTGAAGAGAAAAGTTCCGCCATATATTTTTTTCGATATATAATATTTGTAGTAAAGCATATTTTTGATTACTTTTGTCACGTAATCAATTTACTTAAATAATCAATAAGATGAAACAGACAATATTGGTAACAGGTGGTACGGGATTTATAGGTTCTCACACTACTGTTGAATTGCAGCAAGCAGGTTATGAAGTAGTCATTGTGGACAACCTTTCCAACTCTAAAATCGAGGTCCTTGACGGTATCGAAAAGATTACCGGTATACGTCCTCAATTCGAACATGTGGATCTTACGGACTATGAAGCAACGGAAAAGGTATTCCAGAAGTATCCTAAGATTGAAGGTATCATTCATTTCGCTGCGTCGAAAGCTGTAGGAGAGAGTGTAGAGAAACCATTGATGTACTATCGAAATAATGTTATTTCCTTGGTTAACTTGCTGGAACTGATGCCGAAATACAATGTCAAAGGTATTATCTTCTCCTCCAGTTGTACCGTCTACGGACAACCGTCTGCCGAAAATTTACCCGTATCAGAATCAGCACCTATCCAGAAGGCTTTATCTCCTTATGGAAATACCAAACAGATAAACGAAGAGATTATCCAGGACTATATTCACAGTGGAGCAGCTGTTAAGAGTATTATCTTACGCTATTTCAACCCAATCGGCGCGCATCCGTCTGCCTTGATTGGCGAGCTGCCTAATGGAACGCCCAACAACTTGATTCCTTTTGTAACACAAACTGCTATCGGAGTCAGAAAGGAAATTACCATCTTTGGAAATGATTATTCTACACCCGATGGAACATGTATCCGTGATTACATCTATGTGGTAGATTTGGCAAAAGCTCACGTAAAGGCAATGGAACGTGTGCTGGAAAAAGAAACAGAGCCATTGGAATACTTCAATGTCGGAACTGGCAAAGGTGAGTCTACCTTGGAAATCGTACAAGGATTTGAAAAAGCCACAGGTGTCAAACTGAATTGGAAGTTCGGACCACGCCGCGAAGGAGATATTGAAAAAGTATGGGGAGATGTCCGTAAAGCCAATGAAGTTCTAGGTTGGAAGGCCGACACTCCACTGGAAGACGTACTGGCAAGTGCGTGGAAATGGCAACAAAAGCTACGTGAAGACGGAATAATGTAAAGGGTTTGAGATAACGCACGTGTGTTAATAATAATTAACACCGCATTTCTATTCGGTGCAAAGTAGTTTTTAGAACAGAAAAAGAATTATCTTTGCACCGCTATTACGAGTTGATAGCATAAAATTCAAACCTTATAATAAACAAATTAAATGTCAACAAAAATCAGATTACAGCGCGGCGGTCGTAAAGGTTATGCTTTCTACGGTATTGTTATCGCTGACGCTCGTGCACCACGTGATGGTAAATTTACTGAAAAGATTGGTACTTACAATCCTAACACCAATCCTGCTACTGTAGATTTGAATTTCGAACGTGCCCTCTATTGGGTAGAAACAGGTGCTCAACCAACAGACACCGTACGTACTATTTTGAAGAATGAGGGCGTGTACCTCATGAAGCACCTTCGTGGTGGCGTGAAGAAAGGCGCTTTCGATGAAGCTGCTGCTCAGCAGAAGTTTGAAGCTTGGAAGAACGAAAAGGTTCAAGGTACAGACGCTGCACGTGCTAAGGTTGCAGAAGCTAAGAAGAGTTCAGCAGCTGCTGCATTAGAAGCAGAGAAGAAAGCTAATGAAGCTATCGCAAAGAAAGTCGCTGAAAAGAAAGCTGCTTTGGCAGCAGAGGCACAAGCTGCTGAAGCTACAGCTGAAGAAGCAACAGAGACTGCTGCTGAAGAAGCTGCTCCTGCTGAAGCTTAATTACTGGTTTAGAAGTAATATCAAAAAGAGGGTAGAAGGATATTCTTTCTACTCTCTTTCTTTTTTGTATGTCTTTTCTTATTTTAATAGAGGCAAAATCCTTTTTATACTTTTTTAGTCTCTCTCTTTCGCCACTCTTCTATTATTGTTGTAATTTTGCGTAACATAATATATCAAAATAACACTATGGCAGAATCTATTGATATTCGGGAATTAAACATAAGAATTGAGCAACAAAGCGGGTTTATAACAAACCTAGTACATGGTATGGACCGAGTGATAGTGGGGCAGAAACATCTGGTAGACTGTCTCCTTATCTCCTTACTCAGCGATGGACACATTTTGCTGGAAGGTGTACCGGGACTAGCCAAGACATTGGCCATCAAAACTCTTTCCCAATTAATTGATGCAGATTTCAGCAGAATACAGTTTACTCCAGACTTGCTTCCCGCAGATGTCATCGGAACGATGATCTACTCCCAAAAAGAAGAGAAATTCCAGGTGAAGAAAGGTCCTGTCTTTGCTAACTTTATCCTTGCAGACGAAATTAACCGCGCACCGGCTAAAGTGCAAAGTGCTTTACTGGAAGCCATGCAGGAGCATCAGGTGACCATCGGTGACAACACTTTTAAACTGCCAAATCCATTCTTAGTAATGGCTACGCAGAACCCTATTGAACAAGAAGGTACTTATCAATTGCCGGAAGCACAGGTTGATAGATTTATGCTGAAAGTGGTTATCAACTATCCTACTATAGAAGAAGAGAAGTTAATTATTCGTGACAACCTGTCATCAGAATGGGGAACCGTGTCACCGGTAACTTCACTGGAAGACATTATAAGGGCACGCGCCATCGTCAATCAAGTCTACATCGACGATAAAATCACCCAATATATTGCAGACATTGTATTTGCAACCAGATTTCCAGAAAGATATCAGCTGTCGGAATTGAAAGACTTAATCACATTCGGTGGTAGCCCCAGAGCTAGTATCAACTTGGCAAAGGCTGCACGCGCCTACGCTTTTATCAAGCATCGCGGATATGTCGTTCCAGAAGATGTAAGAGCTGTTGTACATGATGTCATGAGGCATCGCATCGGGCTCAGCTACGAAGCCGAAGCCAACAACATTTCTACAGAGGAAATCGTATCTAAGATTATTAATAAGGTGGAAGTTCCATAAATGAACTTCACCATTATAATCTGGGAGATTTATCAATAATAGAACTCATTTTGGAAACTCGCGATATTCTTAAAAAAGTTAGACGGATTGAGATAAAGACCAAAGGTCTGAGTCAAAACATCTTTGCCGGACAATATCATTCCGCCTTTAAAGGCAGGGGCATGGCATTCTCTGAGGTCAGGGAATACCAGTTCGGAGATGATGTCCGTGACATTGATTGGAACGTCACGGCACGCTTTCATCATCCATATATCAAAGTGTTCGAAGAAGAACGGGAGATGACAGCCATGCTACTAATTGATGTATCCGGCAGTTTGGAGTTTGGAACACAGGTTCAGATGAAGCGAGATTTGGCTACAGAAATTGCTGCGACATTGGCATTTAGCGCTATTCAAAACAATGACAAGATTGGAGCAATATTTTTCTCTGATAAAATAGAAAAATACATTCCGCCCCAAAAAGGCAGGAAACACATTTTATTTATTATCAGAGAAATGTTAGACTTCCATCCACAAAGTCGCAGGACAGATATATCATTTGCGCTTTCCAACTTCTCACGGATGATGAAACATAGAACCACAGCCTTCATGATAAGTGATTTCTATGATAGAAAATCATTTGAGAAAGAATTGCTCATAGCAAGTAGGAGGCATGATGTCGTAGCTATTCAAGTTTATGACCAACGTGCAAAAGTCTTACCCAATATAGGTTTGATAAATGTTGTTGATGCTGAAACAGGACATGAAATGTTGATAGACACCAACTCCAAACTTGTAAGAAATGCTCATACACAATATTGGAATCAAAGACAAGATGGGTTAAAACAACTTTTCGCAAAAGGAAAGGTAGATTGGATTTCTGTAGCAACGGATGAAGATTACGTAAAATCTCTTATGTACCTGTTTAAGCAAAGAAATTGATTATGTACGCTTGGATGAAAAATATCATATTGAGTATAATTTGCATTGTACTTCTCCCGATTTCGGTGTTTGGACAAATACAAGTTGTCCAGAAGATTGACTCCATATCTATCTTAATCGGGGAACAAGCACATTTAACTGTGGACATTACAGCTCCAAAAGGAAGTAAAGTCAACTTTCCAAAGCTTATGTCTGCAAAGCAAATCGTTCCTGGTTTGGAGATAATAGATTCACAGCCGACGATACTCTCTGATATGGATAACAATCAATGCAAGTATTCAAAGACAATAACACTGACAGCCTTTTCAGAAAAGTTGTATGCCATTCCTGCATTGAAGGTTCAAGTAAATGGAAAGAACTTTCAAGGCAATCCGCTTGCACTTAAGGTATTGACTGTTGACGTAGATACCCTTCATCCAAACAAGTTTTATCCACCGAAAGATGTACAGAGCAATCCTTTCATGTGGAGCGAATGGTCTCCTCTGTTTTTCTTGAGCATATTATTGGTATTACTATGTATATCAACTATATACCTATATGTAAGACTCAAGCAGAACAAACCGATTATCACGGAGATAAAGATAATCAAACATATACCTCCACATCAAAAAGCTCTCCATGAAATAGAGAAGATAAAGTCTGACAAGATGGATATCTCAGAAAATGTGAAAGAATATTATACCAAATTGACAGATACTTTGAGATTGTATATCCAAGAACGCTTTGGATTCAATGCAATGGAAATGACGAGCACAGAAATTATTTCCCAACTACGCAATACTGGAGATCAGGTAATGTTGGACGAACTCCACAGCTTGTTCGAAACAGCCGACTTAGTAAAATTCGCTAAATACTCGACACTCATTAATGAGAACGACTTGAACTTAGTCAATGCTGTGAACTTTATAGATAGTACCAAGCAGAATATTGAACCGAAAGAGGAGCGTATTGTACCTCAATTAACGGAAAACGAACTGGAATCTAAGAAACAACGCATCATTATCAAAACAACTATCGGTGTTGTGTCAGGATTTGCCGTGATTCTCTTCGGGTATATTATTTATGCAATTTATCAATTAATAGGCTGATATGGAATTTGCAAGTAAGGAATATTTTGTATTACTGATACTGCTGATACCATATATTTTATGGTATTTCTTATACAGGAAGAATTCTGAACCGACCTTACGAATGAGCGAGACATTCGCTTATCAATATATTCGCAAGAGTTGGAGAATGCGGCTTATACATGCTCCTATGATATTAAGGTGTATAACTTTCACACTAATTGTCTTTGCAATGGCAAGACCACAAACCCATAATTCTTGGAACAACAAATCTGTAGAAGGAATTGATATCATGATGGCCATGGACGTATCAACCTCTATGCTCGCAGAAGACTTGAAGCCCAATCGTATAGAAGCTGCCAAGAATGTCGCTGCAGAATTCATAGCTGACCGTCCCAACGACAATATAGGTTTGACCATCTTTGCAGGAGAAGCATTTACACAATGCCCAATGACTACAGACCATGCTTCTTTAGCCAATCTCTTACATAATGTTAGGACCGATATAGCTGCCAGAGGACTTATTTCCGATGGAACAGCAGTAGGCATGGGCTTGGCAAATGCTGTTTCTCGACTCAAAGATTCAAAAGCTAAAAGCAAGGTGGTTATTTTGTTAACAGACGGTAGTAACAATATGGGTGATTTATCACCTATGACTTCAGCTCAAATTGCAAAAAGTTTGGGAATAAGAGTATATACAATCGGAGTGGGTACAAATAAAGTAGCACCTTATCCCATGAATGTTGCCGGTAGAGTGCAATATGTCAATGTGCCTGTAGAAATTGATACCAAGACTTTGCGGGATATTGCAATGACAACAGACGGCAATTTCTACAGAGCTACCAATAATAACGAGCTAAAGCAAATTTATAAAGATATTGATAAACTGGAAAAGACAAAGATGGATGTCAAACAATTCTCAAAAAGGTATGAGGCATTCCAACCTTTCGTCCTATTTGCATTCATATTCCTATTATTGGAAATGACAACTCGCTATCTGATATTAAGGAAACTTCCTTAAGAATGCTAACTTAAACAGGCTGAATCCAAATGATTAGATTTGAAGACCCTACATATTTATGGCTTTTACTCATAATTCCCGTTTTGCTTTTATGGCAAATCGTTATATGGAAGCAACGTAAAGCCAAGATGAAAAATTTTGGTGACCTAGCACTTATCAAGCAGTTATCGCCAAATTACTCCAAGCTACGCCCACGTGTAAAATTCTGGATATTATGTACATCATTATGTATATTAGTATTGATGTTGGCTCGCCCACTGATGGGTACGAAAATAAGTCACGAAAAGCGCCAGGGAATAGAAACTATCATTGCATTGGATATTAGTAATTCGATGACTGCAGAAGATGTAGCACCTTCACGCTTAGCCAAGAGTAAGTTACTTATAGAGAATTTGGTTGACCATTTCACTAATGACAAAATAGGCTTAGTTGTTTTTGCAGGAGACGCATTTGTACAATTACCCGTTACAAGTGATTATGTTTCTGCCAAGATGTTTCTACAGAACATAGATCCATCACTCATCTCAACACAGGGTACCAATATTGCCGAAGCTATTAAAATAGCTACAAATAGTTTCTCACAACAATCACATGCAGGAAAGGCTATTATAGTGATTACAGATGGCGAGGACCATGAGGGAGGAGCAACAGAGGCTGCAAAAGGTGCTCGGCAAAAAGGTATAAACGTCTTTATTCTTGGCATTGGCGACCCAAAGGGTGCACCTATTCCATTAAAAGACGGTGGTTATCTAAAGGATAATACCGGAAATACAGTCATGACTGCTTTAAATGAAGACATGTGTCGACAGATTGCCGAGGCTGGGAGTGGAACATATATACATGTGGACAATACAAGTGATGCTCAAGAGAAACTCAATTCAGAACTAACTAAGTTGCAGACAGGTGAAACCGACTCTATTATATACAGCCAATATGCCGAACAATTTCAAGCCTTTGGTATCATCCTACTTATCCTGTTAATAGTAGAAGTTTGTATATTCAATGCCAGGAATCGACATATAAGGTCGTTCCATCTGTTTAAAAGAGAACGTAAATGAAAATAAAGAAATTAGCTTTATGCTGCTTGCTATGTATCATCGGAAATAGTTACGTACATGCACAGGCAGATAGAAAAAATATTCGTAAAGGAAATAAGGAATTTCATGCAGAACAATATGTTCAGGCTGAAGTTTCATATAGGAAAGCTATATCTCAAAATCCACGTAATGCACAAGCGATATACAATTTAGGAAATACATTACTAGCACAGCAAAAAGATTCTGCTGCCATCGTGCAATTTGAGAATGCAGGGAAATTAGAGACAAATAAGCTTCGCAAATCTAAATCATATCATAATATCGGTATCATTTGCCAAAAACGTCAAATGTACGCCGAGGCCATTGAAGCATATAAGGAAAGCCTGCGAAATAATCCCTCAGACAATGAAACTAGATATAATTTAGCTCTTTGCCAAAGATTATTAAAAAATCAACCTCCCAAAAATAACCAACAGAATCAAAATAAAAAGAATAGGGACAAAGACAAACAAAATAACAACAATAAACAAGATAAAGATAAACAGGACAAATCTAAAAAAGATAGCCCAAACAATCAGAGTATGAGTAAAAGTAATGCAGAGCAACTTCTAAACGCAGCAATGCAACAAGAAGAAAATACTCAACAACGTTTAAAGAAAGCTATGCAACAACCAAAATCTAAACAATTACAGAAGAATTGGTAAAAGATTTAGCCTTATAAATATATAATAAAGATACTTAATGAGTAAGAGATTTTCTTTTTTTATAAGCTTATTCTACATCATATTGTGGAACACACAAAGTGTTGCACAAACAATTTCTGTTTCAGTTCCACATCAGGTGGCTGTCGGAGAGAATTTCAGACTTTCCTATACTATCCCTACACAAGATGTAGATGACTTTAGAGCAGGCAATATACCGTCTGCACTCGAAGTATTAGCAGGCCCATACACATCTTCTCAATCTAGTTATCAGATTAGTAGCAATGGACGAGCTAGCAGTTCCTCATCCACAACATATACATACACTTTGTATGCTGCTAAAAACGGAACATATACAATCCCCCCAGCAATAGCCATCATCAATGGGAAGAAATATGTTTCACGTGCTGCAAAGGTGGAGGTTTCAGGACATACTAGAAACACAACAACTCCCCAGATGCACGAAGATAACAATTCTCAAATGCGTAGTTCAGGATCTCGTATATCGGGTAATGACCTGTTTATTAAGGTAAGTGCAAATAAGAGAGTGGTCCATGAGCAAGAACCGATATTGCTGACTTACAAGGTATATACCTTACTTGACTTGACACAGTTGGAGGGAAAAATGCCTGACTTGACCGGATTTCATACGCAAGAGATTAAACTACCACAGCAGAAAAACTTTCATGTAGAAAATGTAAACGGTAAAAATTATAGATGCGTTACATGGAGTCAATATGTCATGTATCCCCAGATAACAGGAAAATTAACGATTCCTAGCATTACTTTCAAAGGGATTGTTGTGCAGCAGAACAGAAATGTTGACCCTCTGGAAGCCTTCTTTAATGGTGGTTCTGGATATGTAGAAGTCAAAAGAAATATAGTTGCTCCAAGTATTGGCGTACAAGTGTTGCCACTACCGGCACGCCCTGCAAATTTTTCCGGTGGGGTGGGAACTTTCAAAATTTCGGCCCAACTGAATAAAAACCAAATCAAAACAGGAGAACCTATTCAACTACGTATATCCATTAGCGGAGTGGGCAATTTGAAATTGATTAAGCAACCAGAAATCAAGCTACCAAAAGACTTTGACAAGTATGCTCCGAAGGTTACAGATAAGACCCAACTCACTGCTCAGGGAGTGGAGGGTAGTATGATTTATGATTATATCATCGTACCAAGAAATGTCGGACAATATGATATTCCACCAGTAGAATTTGTTTATTACGACACTCCTTCAAATTCATATAGAACAATTTCAACTCAACCCTTCAAGTTAAATGTAACAAAAGGCAATGGAGCAACTAATACTGTATCCAACTTTAGTGCAAAAGAAAATGACATCAGAGAGATTAAACGTGGAAATGTTGACTCCTACGACATTCATCAATCATTCTTTGAATCTACGACCTATTGGCTATTGATTATATTACCGATTGGAACATTCGGCATATTACTCTTTGCCTTTAGAAAAAGAGCAAAAGAAAATGCAGATGTTATCGGCGCAAAAGGTAAGAAAGCGAACAAGGTTGCTAACAAGAGACTAAAGAAGGCAAAAGGCCTAATGGAGTTGGGCAATCATCACGAATTTTATGATGAGGTCCTGAAAGCCCTTTGGGGGTATGTCGGAGATAAGATGAACATTCCTGTTGAAGAATTGTCTCGCGAGAACATTTCAGAAAAATTGCAAACCTATCATGTCGACCATGCGACAATATCAATGTTCATTTCTGCCATAGATGAATGTGAATATGAACGTTATGCTCCTGGAGACGTAGCAGGCAATATGAATAAAACATTTGATGCAGCCATGACAGCCATCATGGATATTGAAAACGTAATGAATAAAAAGCAGAAACATTATACACCTTTTATTGTATGGGCTATTTTTCTTGGCTCATTGCTACCGACTATGGCAATAGCTGCAAACAAGAATATAGCAGACAAAGCATATCTAGCAGGCGATTACCAGTCAGCTATCAAAGAATACACCCAATTAATAAAGACCCATAAAAATGCAATACTCTATTATAATCTTGGAAATGCCTACTATCGTACCAACGATATTACACACGCCGTATTATTCTATGAGCGAGCCTTGCAATTAGAACCAGGTAATAAGGATATACGCTTTAACCTACAATTTGCACGAAGCAAGACTATTGATAAAATTGGAGATGATAATGAAATGTTCTTTATTACTTGGTACAAGTCCTGTGTCAATTTCACAAGTGTAGACAATTGGGCATATATTTCAATTGTAATGCTAATCTGTTTTTTGACATTCTTCTTATTGTATCTATTCTCAGAAAGAATGATTCTCCGAAAGAGTGGATTCTATGCTTCCCTCTGCTGCTTATGTATCTGTATCATAAGTATTGTTTTTTCTTACCAACAGAAATATAATCTACAGCATTCAACGGGTGCTATAGTAATGACTTCTTCAGCAGCAGTATATAAAACACCTACACAAAATAATGCAGCCCAATTTACCATTCATGAAGGAACCAAAGTTGATTTGCTAGATCAAGGCATGAAGGGATGGGCTAATATCAAATTAGCCGATGGACGTGAGGGTTGGATACTCGCAACGACTATAGAAAAGATATAATACGCCTAGCTCATGGATTTCAGTGCTATCAATCATATTGATATAAATATATTGCATTGCTTAAATGGCAGTGACAATCTATTATTAGATCATTTCATGCAATATTCAACACTAGGCTATACTTGGATTCCATTATACCTAGCCATATTCTTTCTTGTTGTTAAAAACAATGAGACCATGTTGCAAATCGGTATAACAGTATTGGGCATTCTTTTTGGAGTTCTTTTAACCAGCGGAACTGACAACTTACTAGTCAAACCCCTCATAGAACGTATACGCCCTATCAATGATCCTTATGTCAAATATACACTAGACATTTTGAAAGGAGTAAGCGAGAAAGATTATAGCTTTTTCTCTGCACATGCAGCTAACACTTTTGCTATAGCCACCTTTATTTGTTGCTTAACCCGAAGTCTGTCTCTCAGTATCATCATGTTTTCGTGGGCTATTTTGAATTCTATAACGCGTCTATATCTCGGAGTACATTATCCAAGTGATGTTTGCACAGGCATATTGTGGGGAATCCTTGCAGGATTTCTCAGTTATCGCGCATATCACTATATATACTATAAATATTCACCAAAGATTAATTATATATCGTCACAATACACATCTACAGGATACGGTCATGAAGATATTGATGCTGTCATATCAGTTTTCACCATGTCACTAGTCATCCTATTAATCTTATCCGTTATATAAGACTATGCAGACAAAGAATATTCAAATCAGTGATTATACATACAATTTGCCAGATGAGAAAATTGCAAAATTTCCCATCACTCCACGTGACCATAGCAAGTTGCTAGTATATAACCATGGTACTATAAAACAAGACCATTTCTACAATATTTCCCATTGGCTACCCCAAAAAGCTTTGATGGTATACAACAACACTAAAGTGATTCAAGCTCGAATACACTTTCGCAAATCCACTGGAGCATTAATAGAAGTCTTCCTATTAGAACCTGCAAAACCAGCTGACTATGAACAGATGTTTCAGTCTGTAGGTAGATGTTCATGGATTTGCATGGTAGGCAATCTGAAGAAATGGAAAACCGGAACTCTGGAGCGTGAATTTGAAATCCGTGGATGTAAGTTCACTTTGAAGGCTACCCGAAGAGAATTTGATGCAGAACATACCTTACATTCTTCCTTCAAAACTCCTAGTGCAGGCTATTGGATAGATTTCGAGTGGGATAACACTGAAGGTATTAGCTTTTCTGAAATACTACAGGTGGTAGGAGAATTACCGATCCCCCCATATCTGAATCGTGAAACGGAAGAAAGCGACAAAACAACGTATCAGACAGTATATAGCAAGATTATGGGAAGTGTGGCTGCTCCAACAGCAGGTTTACACTTTACGGATCGTGTATTAGAATCTATCAATAAACTTGGAGTTGAGACCGAAGAATTGACATTGCATGTAGGTGCTGGGACGTTTAAACCAGTAAAACAGGCGGAGATTAAAGAACACGAAATGCACACAGAATTTATATGTGTACATAAACAGACACTTGCCAAACTACTAGAACATGACTGCAAAACCATTGCTGTTGGCACGACAAGTGTCAGGACATTGGAAAGTCTCTACTATATGGGAGTCAAACTTGAGAACAACAAAGACTTAACAGAGGAGCAACTACATGTATTTCAATGGGAACCCTATGAGCATGGAGCAGAAGGTGGACTCATCAATCAAATTACCCCTCAAAAAGCCCTTCAAAATATTCTTGACTACCTAGAAGAGAATGAACTGAATGCTCTCCACAGCAGTACACAAATAATCATAGCCCCTGGTTATGAATATAAATATGTCAAAATGCTCATTACCAATTTCCATCAACCACAAAGCACATTGCTTTTACTTGTAAGTGCCTTTGTAAAGGGAGATTGGAAGCCAATCTATGACTATGCTTTATCACATGATTTTCGCTTTTTAAGTTATGGTGATAGCAGTTTATTAATTCCGTAATTCACATAGAATACATCATTTATGAAAATAGGAGATAAAGTTAGATTTCTGAACGATATTAGCGGTGGAACCATTGCCGGATTTCAGGGACATGATATTGTCTTAGTCGAAGACGAAGATGGTTTCCAAATACCAGTATCGAAAGCCGATATCGTGGTCACAAACATGGATGACTACAGTACTGCTAAAGCCATCAAACTAAAAACAAAAGCTTTAGAAAAAAAACAAAAGCAAGAACAGGAGGGCGAGTATGAATATCATAGTATCAAAGCCTTACTTCACGACGAAGAAGATGTTGATACTACTGATGATGACGACTTGGCAGAAGAAAGAGAAATTACCTTTAAGCAACCTATTGAAGAACGGGAAGGTGGGGACTTGCTCAATTTATATTTGGCATTCGTACCCAAAGATAAATTGAGTATAACACAAACCTCTTTCAAAGTCTATTTAGTCAACGATTGTAACTATTATGTACAATGTGCTTATGCTTCCTGCCAAGAGAATAATTACAATCTACGATTTCAAGGCGAAATAGCGCCCAACACCCAAATACTGATTGAAGAGTTAGAACGTGAGACCATCAATGATATATCTCGCATATCACTCCAAGCATTCTTTTTCAAAAGAGATAAAACATATATTGGCAAGCCATCCTTCGACATTCGGCAGAAGATAGATCCTGTTAAATTCTACAAGAGCCATACTTTTATTGAAAATGATTTCTTTGATTCGCCTGCATTATTATATCACTTGATCCATGATGATGAGCCACTTACTATGCCTACGGTAAAGACAACAAACAGCCCGGAAGTTGTAGGAAACAAGGACTCCCATGATACTGCAAGGCAAAACAAACGATTTATCAGTAAGAAAGATGCTGATATTGTTGTCGTAGATTTACATGCCCATGAATTATTAGATACAACGGCAGGAATGAAACCAGAAGATATACGAAATTATCAGATGGAGAAATTCAATGAAATCATGAATCACTACAAGAATCGCCAAGGCCAAAAGATTGTATTCATACATGGGAAGGGAAATGGCGTGTTAAGACAATCAATCCTTCATGAATTAAATTATAAATATAAGAAAGTACAATACCAAGACGCGTCGTTTCTGGAATACGGCTATGGGGCAACGCAAGTTATAATCAAATGAATAGTATCATATCATGAATTACGGTTTTATCAAAGTGGCCACAGCAATACCAAGTGTTCTGGTGGGCGACACAAAATATAATACAGAGCATCTCATCTCAACCATTTTTCAGGCAGAGAACGAAGGTGTTGAAATCATTGTCTTTCCAGAATTGTCGGTAACTGGATATAGCTGCCAAGATTTATTCCGTCAGCAATTATTGCTTGATATGGCAGAAGAAAACATTTCTCAATTACTCTATGCAACAAGCAAGCTCGATATTATCAGCATTATCGGAGCTCCTGTTTGTGTCGGAGACTTGTTACTTAACTGTGCCATTGTGATTCAACAAGGGTATATACTAGGTATCATCCCTAAGACATATCTACCTAATTATAATGAGTTTTATGAGAAACGATGGTTTGCATCTTCACAAGACTTACATGATACAACTATTCAATATGCAGGACAAAGTATACTGGTAACATCGACCCCTCAACTATTTCAAACTACAGACGGCGTAAAATTTGGTGTTGAAATATGTGAAGACGTATGGGCTCCCATCCCGCCTAGTAATCAATTAGCAGTATTTGGAGCCGACGTAATATTCAACCTATCTGCTAGCAACGATCTGCTAGGCAAACATCAATATTTAATGGCGTTACTAAGGCAACAGAGTGCAAGAACTATTTCCGGCTATATATATAGCAGTTGTGGCTATGGTGAAAGTACACAAGACCTAGTGTACGGTGGAAATGCTATCATCTTTGAGAATGGAACTCTATTGACAGAGGCTGACAGATTTTCATTATCTTCCCAGATGATGACCGCGCAGATAGATGTAGAACGTCTACGTGCAGAGCGACGTAATAATTCCACTTTTATAAATGCACAACGACCGGTTATGCACGAAAGTGCACCAATCAAGAGAATCATCCATTGTAGAGAGATTACTCCACAGCCATTCACTTTGACCAGAAAGATAGATCCACAGCCGTTTATTCCACACGAAGAGAATTTAGAAGCTGCTTGCGAAGAAATCCTAAACATACAAGTCATGGGACTAGCCAAGCGCCTACAGCATACCCATAGCCAACGTGTCGTTATCGGTATCAGTGGTGGCCTTGACTCTACGTTAGCACTTCTTGTATGTATCAAGACCTTTGATAAGTTAGGACTAGACAGAAAAGGCATCCTTGGTGTCACCATGCCTGGATTTGGTACAACAGACCGTACCTATAATAATGCACTACATCTGATGCAAGAACTTGGAATTGAAATCCGAGAAATCAATATTGCCAATGCCGTTATACAACATTTCAAAGATATAGGGCATCATATAGAAATACACGACATCACATACGAAAATGCCCAAGCTCGCGAGCGCACTCAAATCCTCATGGATTTAAGTAATCAAGTTGGGGGACTGGTCATTGGTACGGGTGACTTGTCTGAATTGGCATTAGGATGGGCAACCTATAACGGAGACCATATGAGTATGTATGGAGTGAATGCCAGTGTCCCTAAGACAATGATTAAATCTCTGGTAAAATATGTTGCAACAACATTAGAGCAAACTACCCATGACACTCTGTTGGATATCATCAATACGCCCATTAGTCCAGAACTTACACCAGCAGATGAATCCGGTAATATCAAGCAAAAGACTGAAGACTTAGTTGGACCGTATGAGTTACACGATTTCTTTCTGTACTATTTCCTAAGATTCGGATTCTCTCCCAAAAAGATTTATCTATTGGCATGTCAAGCATTCAAGCCGGAACAATACTCTCCTGATACAATAAAACATTGGCTAAGAGTATTCCATCACAGGTTCTTCACACAGCAATTTAAGCGTAGTTGTCTGCCTGACGGTCCGAAAGTTGGAAGTGTGAGTCTCAGTCCAAGAGGAGATTGGCGTATGCCCAGTGATGCCGTAAACAGGCTGTGGTTACAGGAATGTGAAGAATTGTAACTTTAAAGATGATGAGTGCCGATAGACACTCTACATATCTGTTGTATGCGGACGAAACATATCGCGTCCACATACAACAGATATATGTTCAGACAGTTGAACCCTTAAATATTGAATAAGAGGAATTCTTGTATGAAAACACTATCTGGAAAACTTTTGCTTCAACCTTTTCCATCCTTCAACGCCCAATATCGTTAGTCCGCCATATTGGAAAGTCTTTGCCAAACCGAAAAAGATAACCCAAAGTATTCCTTTTAACGAAGCAGAAATAGGAAGAGCCATTTGTGCAAAAGATATAATGTAGCATGGTATGCACATCAGCAATACACATACCCCCGTCTTAAAAGATAACTTCTGAAGCCACAATTTAATACGAATCAGTATAGATTTCATAGACAATATAAAAATAGGAGACAAATGTTATATGTGTTTATCTCCTATATGAATATTATTTTAAATTTAAGCTGTATACAACCATCCGACAAATGCAACGATGATAAGTGCAAGTATCACTAAACATGCAAAAAGCACATTAGCCAACATCTTTCTTCTCATCTTTGCCCTAGTTTCTTCTGTTATTCCATGATGATGACGATGGCTGCCACTATGGTGATGGTGATGGTGTGAATTACTCTTCTGTTCCGAATCTTTATATCTATTTTCCATAATTCTTTAAATCGTTTTATTTCTTTCGTTACTAAAATCTGAAACTAACCTGCACATCTATCATATCATAACCATGCTTTGCTAGCGTTCTATCATTTACCCTGGCATATTCAGCCATAATTTCCAAGTTCTTGGTGAACTCATAATCCGCACCGATTTCATAAAGACTCTTTGCTGATGCCCATTCCCCTGTCTTACGATAAAGATCATAACGAGCCTTTACATGCATCTGCTTTTTGATGATAGGAGCAATAGCAAGAACATAGAAACCATCAGCTTTGTTTCCATTATTACTCAAGTTGCAATCAGTTGCAGTCTTTGAATCCTGATATGCTTTTGTAAAGGCATAGCCCGTTGAATGAATGTACTCAGAACGGAATGTCCAATCGTTAACTACATACTCTCCACTGATAGCATAACGATGCTGGGGAAGGGTTCTTACTGTACCTTTATGTTCTACAGAATTTCCTGCGGCATCTTTTTCTGTCCAATCACCTTTTCTGGCATACGAACCCTCCCAGCCGAATACTCCTAATCTCATCCCGGCTACAGGCATAAACCATATACCGCCAATAATATCCTTGCGCTGATCTACATCTTTCACATTGATGCCTTGGCCATTAAAAACTCCAACTTGATAATGCACAAGATTACGACCATTTCCATCTTTCAAGAAATCGCCTTGCAACTGAAGACCTATATCTCGTCCATTCGAGCTATGTGTTCCGACACGATCATTGAAGCCCGCCAAACTTGTAACACTCTGAGCATATCCCATAAATCCCTGATCGACCGGATGAATAGGGTTTTCAAAAGTGAATGGACGCTTAAATTGACCTAACTTCACTTTAAAATAACCATACTTCTGCCATTCTGCAAACAGGTC
Organism: Prevotella mikamonis; assembly: GCF_055381405.1. Classification (NCBI taxonomy): domain Bacteria; kingdom Pseudomonadati; phylum Bacteroidota; class Bacteroidia; order Bacteroidales; family Prevotellaceae; genus Prevotella; species Prevotella mikamonis. Next base: position 675,252 of record NZ_AP035785.1, on the reverse strand, counting down.
AACAATGCGAGGACTACTACCAAGCAAAACAGTATTACCATTCAACTGAACTTGTGTCTTCCATGCAACATCTTTCAGCACACGACCTTCTAGTGAAACCCTGACCAAGCGGATATTAAAGGAGTTTGCCTTCGCACCACTCTGCCCGCTATACTGATATTGCGTAATACCATACCCCGACAACTTGATGCTGTTGAACCATGCTGCTTTGCTTTCTTGTGCAGAGGCACCATAAGATGCGAGTGCAAGTAATGATACTAGAATTTCCTTTTTCATAAGTATATTATTAACGTTTTTCTATTTTCGTTTTAGTCAATTATGCAAAAGTAGCCATATTTTTTAAAAATTGGCTACTTTTTCCAAGGAAATCCTCATTAATTTACACTCCTGAAAAAACTTTCAGCTGCAAAACCTCTTATAATCCCAAGAAAGTTCCTACCTGATATGTCAGAGCAGAAACCACCCACGCCAATCCCGTAGTATAGACAGCCGTAAAGATAGCCCACTTCCAACTTCCAGTCTCACCCTTGATGGCAGCTATCGTTGCAATACATGGGAAATAGAGTAATACAAACAGTAAAAAGCAATAAGCAGATAGGGGTGTAATACCATCAGAAATCATTTGCCTCCTCAGGTGGGTATATTTTATCGTGTCTGAATTATAAGAAGTATCGTCGGCAAAACTGCTATCATCGCTGTAAAGCACCCCCATAGTACTGGCAACAATCTCCTTCGCACCGACACCAGCCAATAAGCCCACATCTAATTTCCAGTCAAATCCCTGAGGACGGAATACAGGTTCGATTGTTTTACCAATGCGGCCGATATAACTCTGTTCCTGTTGCTGACTGGGAGTTAATGCATCATTATGTGGGAAATAGCCTAAGGCCCATACGATAATACTTGCCACCAAGATAATGCCACCCATCTTTTTGAGATATTGCTTGCACTTTTCCCAAGTATGTCGACCTATAGCTTTCCAAGTTGGGAAGCGGTAGGGGGGAAGTTCCATCACAAACGGTGTATCTTCTCCCTTCACAAGCACCTTAGAATACAGTCTACTGATGATAACGGCCATCAGAATACCTATAAAATACAAGGAAATCATCACTGTAGAACGATATTCTGCTGCGAAGAATGTACCAATAATCATGATATAGATAGGCAGTCGGGCCGAACAACTCATCATCGGCAGAACTAGCATTGTTATCAGTCTGGAGCGTCTGCTTTCAATAGTTCTCGTTGCCATGACCGCAGGCACATTACATCCAAATCCCATAATCAGAGGAATAAACGACTTGCCGTGCAACCCCATCTTGTGCATGAGCTTATCCATGATGAATGCTGCTCTGGCCATATAGCCGGAATCTTCCATGTACGAGATAAAGAAATAGAGTATCAATATCTGTGGAAGAAATACGATAACAGCACCTACACCACCGATAATACCATCTGAAATCATTGCCTTTAACGGGCCATCCGGCAGTATTTCGCTGACTGCCCGACCTAGCCAAGCTACGCCGTACTCAATCCAGTCCATCGGGTATTGTCCCAAAGTAAATGTAGCTTCAAACATCAGCCACAAGAACAAGATAAAAATAGGAAAACCTAAATACCGATTCGTTATAATACGATCAAGCAAGTGTGTCGTCTGATAAGTATCCTTCTTATTCCCGGTAGAATAGAGAGCCTCCTTCAAAGCACCGTGAATAAAGCCATATTTGGCATCCATGATAGCAGTCTCGCTGTCCACTCCTGTCTCTTCTCTCACTCTATCTTCCGCCTTCTTCCGCTCTGCAAAAATCTCCTTACTCTCATCCAGAGTTTCAACATAAGATTCTACATCGTTATCATGCTCCAATAGTTTTATAGCTAAATAGCGGGTAGAATATTTCTGACGAAGATCAGTATTGTCTTTCAGATACCGCTGGATATGCGATATACCCGATTCTATCTCATGCCCATGATTAATATGGATATGGCGAAAATGAGGATTATCCCCTTCATTCCCTTCATACATGTCGACGACAGCATCCAAAAGTTCATTGACTCCACGCCCACTTGTAAATGAAGTCGGTATCATCGGAACACCAAAAAGCGTGCCGAGCCTATCTGCATCAACGTGGTCTCCGCGTTTTTCCACTTCATCATACATATTGAGTGCACAAACCATTCGCAGGTGCATGTCTATCAACTGTGTCGTAAGATAGAGATTGCGCTCGAAATTACTGGTGTCAATGACATTGATAATCACGTCGGGGGTCTCTTCTATTATCTGCTTTCTTACGTACAACTCTTCCGGACTATAGGCAGAGAGACTATACGTTCCCGGTAAATCAACAAGATTAAAATAATATCCCCGATGTTCTGTGTGGCCCACTTTGGCATCTACAGTCACCCCACTATAATTGCCGACACGCTCATGCGCCCCCGATGCGAAATTAAACAGGGAAGTCTTACCACAATTCGGGTTACCCACCAAAGCCACATTGATGACCCGTCTTCTAGCTATTGCAGCCAATTTCAATTCATCATCAGAGACATGTAATTCCATTTCTGAGAAGATAGAAGTTGTAGCATCCTTGTCAAGGCTTGCTGATTTGGCTTCTCTCTCGCTCATCACTTCAATCATCGAAGCTTCACTTCTGCGTAATGAAACTTCATATCCCATGACCTTATATTTTACTGGGTCTTGTAAAGGGGCATTAAGCAGTACCTCCACTTTCTTTCCTTTGATAAACCCCATCTCTACAATGCGCTTTCGGAAACCGCCGTGCCCTGTCACCTTTACAATCATTCCATATTCGCCCGTCTTCAGATCTGATAGTTTCATATTCCTATATCTATGACATGCAAAAGTAGTCAATAAACTTTATTTTTGTTTTTCTATCATTTTATTTTTAGCAAAAATACCTATTTATAGGTATAGTTATTTAGCCTTTAATTTGTATGTTTATATGATTGCGCCCTTTATATCGTTTAGGTTTTATGGTATCTTTTACAATCATGGTATCAAAAAAAATGTAAAAGCTATCTGCAATGCAAAATATTTCCATAACTTTGGCTATCATACTCATAGCAATTATTATTTGTAATTCTTTGTATTTGGGCATTATAAGGATGCTGTGATTTTTATTTAAGACGATAATAGTTATCAAACTCATATTAATATAAACAAAAAGCAGCAATATTCGGAAAGAAAAAGTCCTATTTTTCAGACTTCATCCGATATGTCTGCCACATTAAATTTATCAGACTTATGAAAAAAGAAATTTTTAAAATCGCATTATTGCTTACTTGTGCAATATTCTCAAGTTGCACGGCAAAGGGGCTGAATAAAGAAAAAGAAACAAAAGTCATGAAAGGAAAAGCAGAATTATATCTAGCAGGAGGATGTTTTTGGGGTACGGAACACTTCTTGAAACAGATAAACGGAGTTATAGAAACAGAAGCGGGATATGCCAACGGAAACACCAAGAACCCGATATACAAGGATGTATGTACTGACCAAACAGGCTTTGCAGAGGCTGTAAAAGTTGTATATGATCCTTCAGTATTACCTTTGTCAATGTTGTTACAGTTGTATTTTAAGACTATCGACCCAACTTCGATAAATCGTCAGGGCAACGATGTCGGTTCGCAATATCGTACAGGTATATATTATACTGATGGAGCTAATCTGCCTGTGATAACAGCCGAAATAGCAAAATTACGCCAACTATATTCCGAACATATTGCTGTAGAAGTGAAACCTCTGAAGAACTTTTACAATGCTGAAGACTATCATCAAGACTATTTGGACAAAAATCCTAATGGATATTGTCATATACCGAAGTCTATGTTCGATGTTGCGAGAGAGGCGAACAAGCACGATGGGGAAAAGAAAGAATACACAAGACCAGACGATAACGCGCTGAAAAGTAAACTGACGAGACTCCAATATGAGGTAACACAGAATGCAGCGACCGAAGCCCCTTATCAAAACGAATTTTACAATGAATTCAGAGAAGGAATATATGTCGACATAACGACGGGCGAACCGCTATTTCTTTCTACTGATAAATTCGACTCTGGATGTGGATGGCCTGCATTTTCAAAACCTATCGACCAACATCTTATAAGTGAAAAGCATGACTCTTCGCACGGAATGGAACGTACAGAAGTGCGTAGTAAAAATGGAAATGCTCATTTGGGACATGTATTCAATGATGGCCCAAAGGAAAGAGGAGGACTGCGATACTGCATCAACAGCGCATCGCTCAGATTCATTCCGAAAGCCGATATGGAAAAAGAAGGATATGGAAAGTGCATACAACTGATAGTACCGGCAAAGAATATCCATCGTTAAGCCTGTTTTATGAGATATGAAACAACACATATTTTCTTTCATATACAACACATTTAAGTCCAAGCATCTTATCAACCGAAGATGGTATCATCTAATATTCTCTACATTTGCAATAGTATGTCCCACAAAGAATTACGCCAACGACAGCATACCATTCAAGCATTACGGACACATATACCTACCATCTGTCATCAATGATTCCATACCCTGTCAACTGGTCTTCGATACAGGTGGAAGTAATCTTTGCTGTATAGACTCTGTATTTTTCTCACAATCTAAATGGCATCCTGCAAATATGCAAAAAGCCAAGACGGGTGGAGGGGCTGGAAACATAATAGTACCACTCATCTACGATAAAACTTCTATCAATCTGGGCACACACAAGACACAATACCCCTATGCCCCTGTCATCAAGCTAAGAGATATCCTTGACAGGCATGCAGACGGCCTACTAGGCATAAAGGACTTAGACTCCCGTCCGTATAAACTGGACTTCGAACACAACCAACTTATTCTGCTGGATTCATTGCCACACGATTTGTCATCATGGCAATCTGTTCCTATCAGATATGAGAATAGCCGGCTGTATATCAAATTATCAGTCGTTATTGACAATCAGAATATTACAGGATGGTATTTGATAGACACCGGGAGTAGCGGAACTATCGATTTCACGGCGCACACCAGCTCTCTCTATCGCTTGGACTCAATTCCCAGGAAGAAAAGAATTACCGATATTACCAACTTCGGAGTTGGAAATAAAGAGCAGGAATATGTTGTCGATATGAAGTCCGACCAAATAATCCTTGTCCGTGACACCTTACACAATATCACAATCGGCTATATTCCTGAAGGGGTAGGAGCTTTCGGTAAAAGAGAATGGCTAGGTGTCATCGGCAATGGTATCTGGTCTAATTACAATATCATCATAGATACACCACACAAAAACCTTTACCTTAAACGGTTTCAATCTCTAGAAAAAAGTGAAGCCAGTGGATATGATTATGGCTTCAGAAACCGCACCGACATCTGCGACGGATGGATAGTCTCTTCACTAGTAAGAGACGGAGATGCCCTCAAAGCCGGTATCGAGATAGGAGATACCATCATGGCCATCAATCATAAGCCCGTCAAAGACTTCACATGGGACGAAGAGTGGGCAGCAGACGATATGCCTACACAAGAAATAGAACTGAGAGGGAAGAGTGGGCAACTTAAACACATATTCTTGGAAGCCAAAACATATTGGCAAGAAAGAAACACAAAACCGGCCACCTACACAGAAATCAAAATTAAAGAAAATCCACAGCAATCATTTTCCAAGTCTATCCCCGCAGGAGACTATAGCGGAATCAGCTACCTAGGCGACAACAAATATGTCGTCGTCGACGACAAAGCAAGCCCCGACGGCTTCAGTATTTTCTACATAGAGATAGATTCTATCTCGGGAATCATCAGAGAGGTTGAGTTAAAAACCGTCAAAAATAGCGGGCAGCCCAACAGAGATGGGGAGGGGATTACCTATTGTCCAAGCCGCAATACTATCTTTATTTCAGGAGAGAAAGACAACGCTATAAAAGAATACACACTAGATGGTCAACTCACTGGTAACATCGTTTTTATACCAGATTCTATCAATCAAAACTTAAATAGCAATAAAGGACTGGAATCCTTGTCATGGAATGAGCATACACAACGGTTATGGACAGCCACGGAAGATGAAGATTGCAGGCTCTTGGAGTATGACAGCAATCTCAAACTTGTCAATGTGTGGAAGTACAAAGTAGACCCAGCCACATCAAAACAAGACTATGTCAATGGCGTAAGCGAGATATGTGCCTTAGCTGACGGTCGCATACTGGTTTTGGAACGCGAGGTTATGATACCCAAAAAGAAAATCGGAGCATGGGCAGAATGCAAACTTTACGTAGCAAAACCGATAAATGGGCAAATGGAAAAGCAACTACTTACTAAATGGAAAACCAAAATGAATATGACAAACCACTCATTCGCCAACTATGAGGGCATGTGTCTTGGTCCGAAACTATACGGCGGAAGACAAGTCCTTATACTGCTGGCAGACTCCCAACATCGCTACAAAGGAATACTCAAAGATTGGTTCAAAACCTTCATCTTGGATATGTGATATTACTGCAAAGGCTTCGCAATATTGCTGCCGAGCCTCAACAGCATCGCTGCAAAGGCTTAGCAGCATTGCTGTAAATACCTTGCAATAAATCATATAAAAAGCGACAAAATTCAGAATGTTGCAAACTCATGGATCAAGAGCAGGGAACAAGAAACGAATTGCATAATTTTACACATGCGTATGGAATCCGCCCACAATACTAATTTCGTTAATTCTAATTAAAATTCACATGATACAGAAGCAATAGCGAGTTTTCCCGATTTTATTGATTTACTTTGCAACAAAATACCCCTCGATTATCAAAAATAATAGTAAACGTTTTTAATTATTACATATATGAGAAAACCAAACAGGTTAGTAAGAGAGATAGCCAGGCCCCTTTATAGGCCACCATCCATCAAAATATATGTGGTTGAGAATGGAAATCTTCTTAGTGACAGTGAGAATGATATTAATTCGACAGTTAGGCCGGACGATTGGAATCCAGATGTGACAGTTACACCTAATAATGGTGAAGGAGAACTTGACCTCGGAGATTAGCTTTTATAAAAATATTAGATAGATGAAATATATACATATTAGCGCAGTAAAGGGGAGATTTACCCTTATGTTTATGTCATTAGTATTCGTGGCATGTAACAGCGATGAAATACAGAATACACAACCAAAACCCAGCATCGGCAGCATTACTATCACCCAACCGGGTTATACTGATGTCATGCTCCGCACTACCCAATTAAGCAAAGACACCGTCATTACTTTAGGAGATGACTTAGAGGCTGAAGTGCATATCGAACGCGTAAGAGATGTTACAACACGTGCCGGTGAGACACCAACTTCTTCAACCTATACCCTTGCTGCTTATCAAAATGGACAGTTGGTGAAAAAGACAACAGGTACTGTCAACGGAGCTACATTTACACCAGACAATGAATTCAAGCTAGGACCTGGTACATACGATTTTGTTGCCTATAACAATGGTATCACAGCTTCTACCGACGGTTCAGAACTTATTGCCAAGCATGAAAATGCCGCAACAGCTCGTCTGGCTGTTACAAAAAATCAGACGATAATAGCCGGTTCACCTTTCAATTTATCTCTCGATGCGAAACATGTCGGTTCTCGCATTGTTGTGCAATTGAAAGCTTTAATGAATTTCACTCTAACTGACGCGAAACTGAGTAATACTGAAGAAATCCCGATGATTGGCACATATCGTGTAGCCGATAATACCTGGAATTATACAAAAGGAAACCTGCCTACGGAAATTGCACAACATTTCCCGGCAACATCAAAAGGGGACCCTCTTACAGGAAAAGATAATACTGAAGGTACTGGCAGCCTAACCTATACAGATGAAGCTACAGTCTCTAACGCAAGAGACTATCAATATTTTCTACCATCTACTAACGCCAATAGTCTTACCCTGACTTTCAAAAGTGGCGAGATGTATAAGAAATCATTAGCAAATAAAAGCATCAAACTCATTACTCAGGATTTGGCCGCAAATGGTTCATATATTATACAGCTGAAGTTAAATCGGTTATTCAAATATCTTTTCCAAGATGGTACAACCGATTATTTGAAAAACAAAGGAAGCCGTACACCTATTGCATTGGTGATAGATCCTGTTCAGAAAATAGCTGTAGCTCTAGAAGAAGAACCTGTTAATATGAAATGGGCAACCTCAGGCCCTGGAACAGATGCAAAAACTGTTTATGCCAATATTCAAGATGTTGTAGGTGTCTATAATGGTTTTGACGAAACATGGAGTGCTGACAATAGCGCTTCAGGTCAAGTTCGTGGTAATAATACTGCATTCAAAGCAATGTACTCTGCTGCAACATGGTGGGCAAACCAACTACAAGCGAAGGGAATTACTTTAACCAATGGTATGGGCGAAGGGTCTCACCGTTGGTATTTGCCAAGTCTTGGTGAAATAGTTTTATTCTATAATAATATTGGATATTCCAACATAACAGCAGATAATATCACTCAAGCGTATGATCAGGGGCATATACTTCCATGGTATGGCCAAGGATTGCAGCGAGAAGCATTTATCCAAGCAGGGGGAACAGTGCCAACTCAAAGATGGTACTCCTCTACTGCAACAAGCCTAAAAGGAGATAACCACGTATTCCATACATGGACACAATGGAGTACAGCCGTGAATAATGGCACAACGTATAGGAATCAAATAAACTTTAATTCTACGCTATATACTCAGAGTCCTGGAAATCCTTGTACCGCCCGCGCTTTCATCAGATACAAATAGCATGCGCGATTCTATAGAATAACCAGAAGCAATTCATTAAAAGAGGGTATGTCATCATAGAGATATATCCTCTTTTGATTGTACACCATTGTAAATATCCTGCATCTTCCATTTACAGCACTCCCATTAAACTCTATAACAGATATGGCAAAAAGAGATTATATACTAGCCAACAAGAATTGGTTGGCAGCAAAAGCCGAAGAGGCTGACGTAAAGGCATTGCCCAAAGGCATATATTATAAGATATTAACCGAGGGAAATCAGGACAGCCCCAAACCTACAATCAGGAGCATCATTACGGCTCACTATACTGGTTGGACTATTAATGGCAAGAAGTTTGACAGCAGCCGTGGCGGTGCGCCATTGGCTTGTAGGCTCTGCGACCTCATCGAAGGTTGGATAGTCGCCATACAACAGATGCATATCGGCGATAAATGGGAAATCTATATCCCTGCCGAAATGGGATATGGCAAGTTCTCGCAACCTGGAATCCCAGGAGGTTCGACACTCGTTTTTGAAATTGAATTATTAAATATAGCATAATAGATGTAACGCAATCCAATTTATATTTATATTTCTGATATGAACTCAGCAGAGATTATCGGCTACATGGAGTCGCTTGCAGACATGAAGCAACGCCAGATATTGATGCGATTCTTTAAGACTGGTAAAGAGGAATATGGTGAAGGGGACGAGTTCCTTGGTCTGAGAGTTCCGCAGACACGCAGAATAGCCAAAGAGGTAAAAGATTTGCCACTGCATGAAGTGCAGACACTGCTGTGTTGCAAATGGCATGAAGTCAGGCTTTGCGGCTTCCTCATTCTGGTATCAAAGTTTGAAAAGTTTTCGAAAAAGAAGCTGCTATATGACGCCAAAGCTATAGAAGAACGTGACCTGATTGTAAACTTCTATCTTGAACATGCCCATCAAGCTAATAACTGGGATCTTGTCGATTTATCCGCTCCGAAGATTCTGGGCTATTGGCTGCTTCTGCCTACATTACTTGGAAGTACTGATAGAACTGCGGGGCTGAATACAGACTACAAGCTGAGAATACTTGACCAATTGGCAGACAGCAAATGTCTCTGGCTTCAGCGCATCAACATAGTCTGTACATGGATGACCAACCGCCATGGAGAGCCCTCGTATTGCCTTCGATATGCAGAGAGAAACCTACACCACCCACACGACTTAATGCACAAAGCCATAGGCTGGATGCTTCGTGAAATGGGAAAGAACAACAATATAGAATTATTGCGATCGTTTCTGGAACAACACGTACATGAGATGCCACGCACGATGTTGCGCTACGCCATAGAGAAATTACCGGAAACCGAACGCCAAATGTGGCTGAGAAGATAAGATAGCACACAGCAATCTCATATTATCACCTTATCTAGGTCGTCGATTCCCTTTGGTCTTCCAAACTGGCGGCGTATTGCTTCGTTTATAATCATCTGAAGGACGAAAGGATTTGTGCTTCCTACCGGAAGATTTATCGACGGCATGGTTTTCATACCCACTACCAACCGGGCGGTCACTATATCTCACATCCTTTTTAAAAGAGTTCTTTGAAACTGCACTTCCATTGGGATAAAGCCGTTTAATCAATTCCGGACGTCCGATACGCAGCAATTCCTTTTCTATATTTCTCCGCTCTTCAGGTTTATACCAAAAGAAGAACTGGCGTTGCGCCAATTTCTCTTTCGGAGTCTTGGCACTGAAAATAGGTTCGAGCGTATATGGGTCATATCCCGTATACCAAGTTTCAGTAGAAATCGTCATAGGGGTAGGGGTGAAGTCTTGCACTTGCTCTAGATGAAAGTCCAAGTCCTTCGTCTTGATGGCGAGGTCTGCCATATCCTCTTCTTTACATCCCGGATGGCTACTAATAAAATATGGTATAATCTGTTGCCTTAAATTTTCCTCTCGGTTTATGCGGTCAAAGATTCTCTTGAACTCATAGAATTGGGCAAAAGAAGGTTTACGCATTAAGTGAAGTACATTGTCACTCGTATGTTCAGGAGCTACTTTCAATCGACCACTGACATGCTTGGTTATCAGTTCATGTGTATATTCCTTTGTCGTCTCATTGACATGTTCGTCTTTGCTACGATGCAGCAGAAGGTCGTAACGCACACCACTGCCAATAAAACTTTTCTTAATGCCGGGTAACGCATCCACAGCATGATAGATTTCAAGCAACTGACTATGGTCGGTATTCAAATTAGGGCATACCTGAGGATGGATACACGAAGGGCGGACACAATGCTCACAGGCCTTTCTGTTGCGTCCTTTCATTCCGTACATATTGGCCGAAGGCCCTCCTAAATCAGATAAATATCCTTTGAAGTCGGGCATTTGGGTGATATGCTTCACCTCATTGAGAATACTCTCCTTGGACCGGCATACCACGAATTTCCCTTGATGGGCCGATATGGTACAAAAAGAGCAACCACCAAAACACCCCTGGTGCATATTTACCGAAAACTTAATCATCTCATACGCAGGAATCTTCTTGCCTCTGTATTTGGGATGTGGAAGTCGGGTATAGGGCAAATCAAAGGTAGCATCCAGCTCCTCTGTCGTCAATGTAGGATAGGGGGGATTTACAACAACATACTGATGGTCAACCTCTTGCAGCAGCCGTTTGGCATAAATACGATTAGATTCTTCCTCTATGTGTCTGTAATTCTCCGCTTCAGCCTTCTTGTTGCTCAAACACTCTTCATGTGAATGCAATATGATGTCCTCGTCGGTAATACCTTCAGGAATATCTTTTTCCTTGCTTAAATATGCAGTCTGAGGTATCGAATGAATCTGCCGGATAGACAATCCGTTATTCAAGTCGTCGCAAAGCTGTAGAATAGACTTTACACCGGCACCATATAATAATAAGTCTGCACCACTATCACAGAGAATACACTTACGCAATCGGTCCTGCCAGTAATCATAATGGGTCAATCGGCGCATGGATGCTTCGATGCCTCCCAATACGACCGGCACATCAGGATATAGTTGTTTCAATATCTGGGAATAGACTATCGTGGGATATTCCGGTCGGCAATCATGCCGACCATCAGGACTATACTCATCAACAGACCGTAGACGCCTGTTAGCAGTATACTTATTGACCATAGAATCCATACATCCCGGAGAAACTCCAAAGAAAAGCCTTGGACGCCCAAGTTTCTTAAAATCCCGAAAGTCTCCATGCCAATCCGGTTGGGGAACAATTGCTACACGATAGCCGGCAGCCTCTAAAGTGCGACCTATAACTGCTACGCCAAATGAGGGATGGTCTACATAAGCATCGCCGGAAAACAGGATGATGTCCAATTCATCCCATCCTCGCAGAAGACATTCCTTCTTCGTAGTGGGTAGAAAATCCGTTAATTCAGGCATCGTATAGCCTTGTTTGTTATGTATAGTACTCTTTTCAGCCAATTTTTTTCGATTAATCTGTTACGGTCAAGGAATCTATATTGGTTTTAGTCTCACTTTTCTTGTCTTTCCAATCTACATATAATAAGACCAGATTGTGCAGACCAACAGCCTTCATATTGCTATTATAGATAACATCAAGGCACAAGTCGAGCAACTCCTTATCTTGGCCGGTTTCCGTCTCTAAAATAGCTCTCACATTAAATTTAAGTTTATCTAGCACGGTTTCGTCTATAATACCGTTGCTATCTACTAAATTACGAAGAAGCTGATACTTATCGAGCGTAGCCAAATGAGTCTCGCTAATCTCAATACTCCGTGTACCAGATTGGTTTGCTTGGATTTTATACATACTTATTCATTTTAGGTTTTTATCAACAAATTGTAGGAGTCCTTGCATGATAAGTCCCTGTTGTGTTTTAGACTTAATACATTCAAATGGAAATCCCAACGTAATACAATGATAGTCTGGTCCCTTGTATGCAACACTCGCACTCGTCCCATCTCCATATAACATAGCTGAGAATGAAGAGCCTGGTGCAGGCAGCAGTACATCTGTGGACGTAGCCGCATAATGTATCGGATTCATAGTTCTATAAATCTCCATTCGATTATTCAGCCCTGATACAACAGAGTCGCCAGACTCCGTATTGGAACGCTCATACTGAAGTTTTAAAACGCGTGACAAAAACAGACTATCCGTCATCGAACGGCTATCGCTACCAATATAACTACCGCTCACTATCAAGCCTACATGTGGTTTTTGGGTAAATGCAGTTAGTAATTGTTGCCACTTAGGTGAGAATATCTTATAATCTTTCAGAGCATGGGATGTATGTTTCTGAAGTCCATTTACAAGATCGACTATATCATAATCTGAGAGATTTACCATTCCAGATTCTACTGCTGAGGCTGTAGTACTCACGATATTATACCGATGGGCCATTGCTATAGACGCAGCATGGGCAACTACATGATTAAAGTTATTGCCGGCAACGAAATGGCCTGCCAATTCATTACCACCATACCCTAAGCCTCCAGGGCCTTCCTTTCCCATCATTGAGCGGTCAAAATCATGCTGCAATCCATTCCAACCTGCATATAATCCTCTTTGCACACCAGGATCATCTTTTAAGTCGAATCCCTGGCGAATACCATCATCTATCACTGATGGAGCAGACAACCGATCAAAATGATCGACAACCAATATAGTCTTCTTATCCGGACCTGCAATCAATCCGGACAATACAGGAGTGGAGAAGCTCTCACCTCCACTATTAACGGCTGTTACCTTGAAATTATATTGTACACCAGGTACAACCTCTATTACACAAGAATTTGTTTTGACGCTCGTTCCATTGTCAAACCCATGCCCCTCGACAGCTTGATAAACATTAAAGGAGGTTGGGGCAGCAGTAGGCTCTAATGAATCGGTTGCAGGCGACCACGATAAACGGACATGTGTAGCATCCAATATCCGAATATTAAAATGCTGCGGAGCTAATGGCTGTACAATACTCGGACACCCATGATTATCGTTGATAAATCTCAGTATGGTCTTATAGACAGAACGAGCCAATGCGAATTTAAACAGAGGGTCTTGGCCCAATATCATATCAGGAAAACTCTGATGGGACAACATTTCCAATATGGCAGAAGGGACTTCCGGATTTCGTGTTTCCGAATAATTGCGATCCCATAAATATCGGATAGCCCACCGATTGCCAATAGCAGCAGAGAGATCTCTACTCAGTCCATCGAGCAGAGACTTTGCAAAATCCTTGGAAAGGAGTCGACTTACACCTGACGAAAGTTTCCCATCATTAAAATTTGTCGTGCAGATTGCAAGAGAACCGGTAAGAGATTTACCATCGGGTTCGAAGCCTGCATCACTATGTACAGCCAAACTCAACTCAATTGGAACATTCAAGCCTTCTTTCGTAGGAACATAACAAGAGCCTCCTGCCAACCAGTTCGTCATATAGGAACGCACATTAATATCGTCGCTATAATCGTCTTGGCCATTCTTACTACTGTAAATAGAGTAGGGAACACCTGCCCACTGCGCATAATACCTAGCTCCCTCCAAAGCTCTAGGAAGCCCACTTACAGAACTACCTCGGCGTATATTTCCCATACCACCACCGAATCGAACAGCATCGGATGTTACAACACCACGCTTTTCAGACTGATTGGTGAGGACAACCCGATTTTCTTCTGTGCATCCTGCATCAAAATCAAAAGTTCCCAAATACACCCATGTTCCACCTCCCATTGTCTGGTTGACATGAAACACGGTTTTTCTACCCTGATGATACACTGTATATTGAGCATCGGGAATACTATTCGGCAACGTCTTGTAAGATACATATACAGCATACTTACCCGACTCTTGAATATGTGGCTGATATGACAATAGTGAAAAGTGCTTTTTACTCTTAGTTGCCTTGGCCATTTTTGCAGTCCCGGCCACAAATGGATTCTCACCATCGGCATAAAAACCGGTACGCGATGCAAAACCTTTATCTGGAGCAGTCTCCCAATCATGCTTGACATTCACCTCCAGATAGCGAATGCCGGGATTTACATCATCATTATCAACAATGTATTCTCTTGTCTGCCAATCGCGCTCTCTGGGAGTAAACACCACCGCACCGGCATTTTGCAACATAGGAATGAGATAGGGGACCACTATCGTCTGAGTAAATAAATCCTCTGTAGTACCAAATAAATTGGGACGTTGCCATTCCCACTGCTGTTTTTCGTTATTAAAATACCTGCCATGACTGGCCCAAACAGAAATATGTCTGTTATAAAGTCCATGATAGGGTTCACTGGGTTTTGTGACATCTAATACCCACGGAGTACCATCATACGTGATATGTCCCCACATATTTCTAGAATCTTTATCAGAAACTTTACTGCCCTTAGGCAAATACTCTATGGGCATATTGTTGACAAGAATTCTAAGAGTATAATCTTTTAATGTCCGTGGAAGCTCTTTCTTGATGAGTTTATATGTTTTATCTACCTGTTTGGGCGTTACATCCAATTGGGCATATACATTCCTTAGAGTAACTATAAGTGATTTGGTTTGATAATCCACAGATATTGTCGACACATAATTCTTATTATTGTCATAACTGGCAATATCTCCAAAATATCCATATAGCCTATTATTGATAGACATGTTCAATTGGGTTGTTTCTTGGGAATATCCGCTAAAAAACAACATGCAACAAGCTATCAACAAAACTATTTTCTTATTCATCAATAACCAAACTTCTGTGGATATTTTCCAACGAAAGAAGAGAAATACTGTTTAATCTCTATAATATCCTTTTCAAAATCTCCTGTAGGAATAAAGAGCTTAGTACACTCTATTAGTTTCTTCTGGTAATCTACTCCATAAAGCAAGATAGGAATACCAGCTTTCAACGCAATAAAATAGAATCCTTTCTTCCAATCAGGATTATAAGAGCGCGTACCTTCAGGAGTTATACACAATTTAAATTGATCGGAGTCGATAGCAGTCTTTGCTAAATTATCCGTCATACTAGAATGCTTATCACGCCATACCGGGATTCCTCCAAGACTTTTAAACAATCTCCCTAAAGGCCAGAAAAACCATTCTTTTTTCATTAAGAAATTGATTTTAAGACCCTCTGCACGAGAATAAATTTGCCCTAAGAAGAAATCCCAATTACTGGTATGAGGGGCTAAACAGAGAATATACTTGTCTGGATGTTCAACAGTTATATTCTTCTTCCACCCCAAATATGAGTATAGATACCAATTACAAATTTTTCTAAACATTTGGAATATCGTAGAGTAATTTAACCGAGATTATTAATTTGGTCGATTACTTCATCTATTTGCTTATTGAAATCTCTAATCAGAGACTTGAAGTAGGCTTTACTTTTCATTCCAGGCTCTACATGAGAGATTCTTCGAATATAGTCGCTATGAATAACTATAATCGATGACAGCAAAGCATCTAAATTGTCACGATTGACATGATGTCCATTATACAAAGATGCAGCTATGCACTCTGAGAATAAATCACTGCAGATGTAGTTGATTGTACGTTTAAGAACTCGTTTGTTTGCCATAATTTTTCTTGTTAGAAATACGTATCATGTGTTGTTATATGCCAAAGGTAGAAAAAAAAATGGAAACGTCAAGTTATATGGAGCACAAAATGTTTTAATTGCATCATTTGTCGATAAAATCCTTTATCATCTCAATTAAAAGCGTTATTTTTGCAGTGATAAACGATATTCAATATCACTTAAATAAATATTTATTGTTAACTATGGAAATTAGTGCATTGCAGAAAGAAAGAGCTGCGTATCAGCCCAAGTTGCCTAAAGCTCTTCAAGGTGCAGTTAAGATTAAAGAAGGAGAACCTACCCAAAGTGTAGACAATCAGGAAGAAATCAAGAAGTTGTTCCCCAACACCTACGGAATGCCTCTCGTAGAATTTGTTCCCGGTGACGAGAAAAACGCATTAGAAATGAATGTAGGTATCATTCTCAGTGGTGGACAAGCTCCTGGCGGTCACAATGTCATTAGCGGTTTGTTTGACGCTGTAAAGAATCTGAATCCAAATAATCGCCTATACGGTTTCCTCATGGGACCTGGAGGCTTGGTTGACCACAACTATATAGAAATCACTCCTGAGTTCCTTGATGGGTATAGAAACACAGGTGGTTTTGACATGATTGGTTCAGGCCGTACAAAGCTAGAGAAGGAAGAACAATTCGAAAAGGGACTAGAGGTTATTCGCGAATTGAATATTAAGGCAATTGTTATCATTGGCGGTGACGACTCTAATACTAACGCTTGCGTTCTTGCAGAATACTATGCTGCAAAGAAGTATGGTGTTCAGGTAATCGGTTGTCCTAAGACTATCGACGGCGATCTGAAGAATGAACAGATTGAAACTTCATTTGGATTTGACACTGCAACAAAGACTTATAGCGAGCTTATTGGTAACATTGAACGTGACTGCAACTCAGCCCGTAAATACTGGCATTTCATTAAATTGATGGGACGTTCAGCATCTCATATAGCTCTTGAATGTGCTTTGCAGACACAACCTAATATTTGCTTAATTTCAGAAGAAGTTGAAGCAAAAGACCAAACTCTGAACGATATTGTTGAGCAAATAGCCTCAGCAGTAGCTTCCAGAGCTGCTCAAGGCCAGAACTTCGGCGTCGTTCTGATTCCAGAAGGACTGATTGAGTTCATCCCTGCTATTGGCCGTCTGATTCAAGAACTCAACGATCTCTTGGCCGCTCACGGTGATGATTACAAAGACTTGGATAAGGCTGCCCAGAGAGAATATATCCTTTCTCATTTGAGCGATGCTAATAGGGCTACATTCGAAACTCTGCCCGAAGGTGTTGCAAGACAATTAAGCCTGGATCGTGACCCTCATGGAAATGTTCAAGTATCATTGATAGAAACCGAGAAACTTGTTTCTGAGATGGTTAGCGACAAATTGAATCAGTGGAAGAAAGAAGGCAAATACGAGGGTAAATTCTCTCCATTACACCACTTCTTTGGCTACGAGGGTCGTTGTGCTGCTCCTTCCAACTTCGATGCAGACTATTGCTATGCACTCGGTACAAGTGCAGCTTTGCTTATCGCAAATGGCAAGACTGGTTATATGGCAATCGTAAAGAATACTACAGACAAGACAGACAACTGGAAAGCTGGTGGTGTGCCAATTACCATGATGATGAACATGGAAAGACGCAATGGTGAGATGAAGCCTGTAATTCGTAAAGCATTGGTAGAACTGGAAAGTAAACCCTTCAAATTCTTTGCAGCAAAACGCGACGAATGGGCAAAAGAAACTTGCTACATCTATCCAGGACCAATTCAGTATTGGGGACCATCTGAAGTATGTGATCAAACAACTAAGACACTTGTTTTAGAACAAAAATAAAAAATGTATATAAAAATCATTGGGTAGGGAAGTGCGTCTCTACCCAATCTTTTTATGAATAAAAGAACATCTACACAAAGAAAGCCATCTACATACCCGAATCGCAGACAAAATAGGGGGGTAAAACGAAGAAAACAACATTCTTTTTCATTTCTTCGTATATTGCCCAAACGTGCTTATTGGTTTGGGGGAATAGGTATTGTCTTTATATATGTATGGATTTTCTATTATTTTTTTGTAGGACCTACGGGCTTCAGATGGAGAGCTTTATATGGTGACACCCGTTATCCTTCTGGATATGAAATTCATGGGATAGACATATCACACTATCAAGGTAAAATTAATTGGGACAAGCTACAAAATGCAATGATTGAAGGCTGTCCACTCCGATTTATCATAATAAAGTCGACAGAAGGAGCTTCAGAAATTGACGAAAACTTCGAAGAGAACTTCAATCATGCACGTGAATATGGATTTCTGCGAGGGGCATATCATTTCTGGAGCGTCAAATCAACAGCTCGTGAACAAGCTAATTTCTTTCTCAAGAAGGTTAATCTATTAGATGGCGATTTACCACCTGTGCTAGATGTTGAAAAGAAGCCTAAAAATCAGAGCATTGAAGACTTCCAACAAGATATCTTAACTTGGCTGCATATTGTTGAAGACAGATATCATGTGAAACCAATCATATATACATATTATAAGTTCAAGGAAGCTTATCTCAATGCACCCGTATTTGAAGATTATCCATATTGGATTGCTCATTATTATGTAGACAAAGTAGAATATAAAGGTGCATGGAAATTCTGGCAGCATACAGATGCCGGTAGACTCCCCGGAATAAAGGGTTACGTAGACTTCAATATATACAATGGCTCATTCTATGACCTTAAAAAGCTAACTATCGGCAATGATGAGTGGTAGAGTGTAATAGCAATAAGTTTATTTATCATAATGCCGATTATGTTAAAAATTGGCTTTATCAATAAAGGCATAGCATGTTCTATATTAAAATGATAATCACAAATGAATATCTTTATCGTCGCTCAAGCAGCACAACATTCTCTACATGAGGAGTATGCGGAAACATGTCAACAGGCTGAATAGCCTTAACACGATAGTCTATATCCAGTAGAGAAAGATCACGAGCTTGCGTTGCTGGATTACAACTTACATAAACTATCCGTTTAGGTGCAGTATCCAGAATAACCTTAACCACATCCTCGTGCATACCTGCTCTGGGCGGATCAGTGATAATTACATCTGGTTTACCATTTTCATTTACAAAATCTTCCGTCAAGAGATTCTTCATATCCCCTGCATAAAAAACAGTATTATCAATCTGATTAATATTACTATTGTTCTTGGCATCTTCAATAGCCTCAGGAACATATTCGATACCAACAACTTTTTTTGCCTTTCTTGCAACAAAATTAGCTATCGTTCCTGTTCCTGTATACAAATCGTATACAAGTTCATTGCCTGTCAATCCTGCAAAATCACGTGCAACTGAATACAAATGAAACGCTTGCTCCGTATTCGTCTGATAGAAACTCTTAGGTCCTACTTTAAACTTCAGATTTTCCATTTGTTCATAGATATAATCTCTACCACTATACAATGTCAAATCTAAGTCACCAAAAGTATCATTACCTTTCTGGTTATCTACATACAATAAGGAAGTTATTTCAGGAAAACGCTGCTTGATAAATTCCATTAATCCTAATGCTACAGCTTCATCCCCCTCATTGCTGAAGTGGAATTGCACCAGTATCATCCATTCTTGAAGATTAGAATTTCTAATCATAATATCACGTAAGAGCCCTGTTTGCGCCTTGATATCATAAAATGAGATGTGATGTGCTATACTATAAGAATAAATTTCATTCCTTATCGTATTGTGAAAGTCATCCATCAATACGCATTTCTCTATAGGATAAATCTTATCAAAAGCACCATTTACATGAAACCCAATTGCATTCATATTGTCATATACAGTACCGCTGCCAATTTCTTCGCTGGTCAAATAACGCTTATTAGAACAACCGAATTCCAACTTATTGCGATACTCAAAAATTTCAACCGAACCTAATATCTGATTAAATTCAGGCAATTCAACTTTGCCTATACGTGATAATTGATCATACACTTGCTGCTGTTTTGCCTCAAGCTGCTTTTCGTATGGCAGTATTTGCCATTTGCATCCTCCACAAATACCAAAATGAGGACATTTAGGTGAAGTTCTAACCTTACTCAATTCCACGAAACGCTCTACCCTACCTTCGCAGTAATGATGCTTTTTCTTAACAATCTGTATATCCACAATATCACCTGGTACACAGAAAGGAACAAATATAACCAAGTCATCTACGTGAGCTATACATTTTCCTTCTGCTGCAACAGACTCTATTCTTACATTCTCAAACTTAGGAAAGGGTTTTGATTTTCTACTCATAATGATTTTTTGGATAGTTGCAAAGGTACAAAGAAATAGGTAAATTACACGTAAAGAACGCAGTAATTACTCAGTAGCCTGCAAAAAAATAGAGGTTGTCAACTTTCATGACAACCTCCATATATCAACATAGAATTCTATCTAATTATTTCTTAAAGAAGTCTTTAACAGCCTCATTAGGAACCATACGCTCATCAAACATGTAAGCGCCAGTCTTCGGGCTTCTTACCATCTTGATAACTTTTGAATATGCACGACCATCCGTAGAACCTTCGTGGAGGGTAGCGACCGCTTTCTTTGCCATATTATCTTAGCTAATTAATTGTTACTTAATTTCCTTATGAAGAGTAACCTTCTTCATGATAGGATTATACTTCATCAATTCAAGACGCTCTGGGGTGTTCTTGCGATTCTTTGTGGTTACATAACGGCTAGTTCCTGGAAGACCGCTATTTTTCATTTCAGTGCATTCAAGAACGACCTGAACTCTATTGCCTTTAGCTTTCTTTGCCATGATAATTATTCTCCTATAACTTTAATGTCCTTCCAGTCGCAGTATCCTTTAGATACAGCCATTTTCAAAGCAGAGTCCAAACCTACTTTATTAATGAGGCGAAGACCTGCAGCACTGATTTTAAGACTAATCCAACAATCCTCTTCTACATAGTAGAATTTTTTGCTGAAAAGGTTAACGTCAAAGCTTCTCTTTGTACGATGCTTTGAGTGAGACACATTACAACCTAACTGTGCCTTCTTTCCTGTAATCTGACAAATCTTAGACATTGCTATCTTTTAATTTTTGATTTCGTTTTTGATACTTATTCCAAACAGGGTGCAAAATTACAAATATTTTGCGAATATCCAAAGTATTCGAGTAAAGAATCTATCCATTTAAGCTTTTTTATTTAATTTAGCTTTATTGTCATAGTTTCTCAACTCTATTCCCATGTTTTCTTAACCCCTCGCAGACTCTTTTTCAATATGCTCCTTACAATAATCTAAGAAAAGATGCAATGCCTTATTAGTTGCAATGGCCAAATTGATATCCCTACCAAAATCTTCTTCCAGCTTAAAAGTACGTACATCGTCCTTAGCACCATAACCAATCCAAATAGTGCCTACCGGAATCTCCGCTGTACCACCACCTGGTCCGGCAACGCCTGTAGCCGAGATGGCATAATCGCAACTCAAAGCCTCACATGCCCCTTTGACCATCTGAACAGCAACCTCTTCACAAACAGCTGTTTTTTCTTCCAGTATCTGAGCATCTACATGAAGCAAATTGATTTTGACTTCATTGGTATAACTGATAATCCCACCTTTAAAATAATTACTTGCTCCAGGCACAGCAATGATTGCTTCTGCAATCCGACCGCCCGTACAACTCTCTGCCGTACAAAGGGTTTTACCGTTATCATATAAATATTGCTGTATCTCTCTACTCAGCACTTTACTTTCTAATTCCATGAATAAAATTGGATTTAATCTTTGTTTATTTAAATGTGACTTTAGAGAATGCAGGCTTATCAATAGAGCAAAATTCCTTATCCAGATATTTGTAATATCCGGTAATACCTATCATGGCCGCATTATCTGTGGTATAACTGAATTTAGGAATATAAATGGTCCATCCATATTTCTCAGCATGCTCGTGGAATGCGTTCCTCAATCCATTGTTTGCACTCACACCACCTGCAACAGCAACATGGGTAATATGAGTCTCCTTCACAGCCTTTCTGAGTTTCTTCATCAGAATATCCACAATGGTATACTCCAGACTGGCTGCAATATCTTCTTTGTGATTCTCTACAAAGTCCGGTTCTTCTTCTATCCACTTTCTCAGATTATACAAGAACGAGGTTTTCAATCCCGAAAAACTGTAATCCATTCCAGGGATATTTGGTTCTGCAAAATGGTAGGCATGCGGATTTCCCTGCCTAGCCAATCTGTCAATAATCGGACCACCGGGATAACCGAGCCCCATTACCTTAGAACATTTATCTATTGCCTCACCGGCAGCATCATCAATCGTCTGCCCCAATACCTCCATGTCATTATAGCCATTCACCTTCACAATCTGTGAATTTCCACCAGATACCAACAAGCATAGATATGGGAAAGGAGGCTGATGAAAATCATTCTCGTCTTCACGAATAAAATGAGCCAACACATGACCTTGCAAGTGATTCACGTCTACCAACGGAATGTTGAGGGAACGAGCAAATCCCTTTGCAAAACTAACTCCAACGAGCAACGAGCCCATCAGGCCAGGACCTCTGGTAAATGCTATCGCACTGAGCTGCTCCTTTGTGATACCCGCACGCTCTATAGCTTGCTGTATCACAGGCACCACATTTTGCAAATGCGCCCTGGAAGCCAATTCCGGCACTACTCCCCCATACGCCTTATGCACCTCCTGCGATGCCGTCACATTGCTGAGTAGGACATCATTTCGCAAGACCGCGGCCGATGTATCGTCGCAGCTGCTCTCTATACCTAATATATATATATCCTTATCTGTATCCATCTCTTTTACCTTTAGTAAGTTAAGATCTCAACACCATGCTCCGTCATTACAAATGTATGTTCCCATTGTGCCGACGGCAGTTCATCTCCTGTGATGACTTCCCATCCATATTCATCTTCAGCATCAATAAACACTTTCCATGTTCCCATGTTTATCATTGGCTCTATGGTAAACACCATACCGGGTACAAGCAACATTCCAGTCCCCTTATGGCCATAATGTACCACGTCTGGCTGCTCGTGAAACTCCAGCCCTACCCCATGCCCGCAGAGGTCTTTCACCACCCCATAATGATATTTCTCAGCATGTTTTTGGATAGCATGGCCTATATCTCCCACAAAACTATATGGCTTGGCAGCTTCTGCTCCTATTTCCAGACATTCCTTAGCAACTCTTACCAACTGCTCCTTTTCTGGTGTCGTCTTGCCTATGATAAACATTCTGGATGCGTCTGCATAATATCCATCTACGATTGTAGTCATGTCCACATTGATGATGTCGCCTTCTTGCAACACATCAGTTGTCTTTGGTATCCCGTGACACACCACCTCGTTGATACTTGTACACACACTCTTAGGATAGCCTTCATAATTCAGGCATGCAGGAATGGCATTATGCTCCTTACAATATGCCATACATATATCATCAATTTCCTGAGTATTCATTCCGGCATGAATCTGTCTTGCAACTTCATCCAATACCCCAGTGTTGACAACACCGCTCTTGCGAATACCCTCTATCTGTTCCGGAGTCTTTATCAACTCACGAGTTGGCACTTCCTTCCCCTTGTTCTCCCAATACATCACCTGCTTATCCAGTTCTGTAATAGGTTCACCGGGTATGCAATGCCATCTCTTTTTCCTCTTAAGCATCATTACTTCTATAATTAAATCAAAGACAAAGGTAATAAAAAACTGCCAATACCCTTTGATTAGTCTCATTTATTTATTTCATTCGCGGAACTATTGTATCGGTATTATCCCTTTACAATCTCACGTATCTCCATCCTAAAAGCGCTTGATGGCCCTATCCATTTCGCGACGGTCTTCCTTCTCTTTCAAAGTCTGTCGCTTATCAAACTCCTTCTTACCTTTGGCTAAAGCGATATTGACTTTCGCCCTGCCATGCTCATCTATAAACATCAACGTCGGAACAATGGTATATCCTACCTGCTTCGTAGCTTCCGTCAATTTATAAATCTCTCGCTTGTTGAGCAGCAGCTTTCGATCGCGCTTAGCCTCATGATTACTATACGAGCCATAGAAGTAAGTACTGATATTCATCCCTTTTACCCAGATTTCTCCATCATGAATATAGCAGAAAGCATCTACAAGCGATGCCTTTCCCAATCGTATTGACTTTATCTCAGTTCCAGTCAGTACAATACCTGCCGTATAGGTTTCCATGAAGAAATATTCAAAGGAAGCCTTCTTGTTTCGTATTTGTACGGAATTCTTTTTTTTAGAATCCTTATTATCGTTTCCCATCCGTTCTCCTTATTCCTGCACTATTGTGGCAAAATTAGTTATATGGTCATCAATATAGGCTGCCACCATTGCCGTAAACTGTTCCTCGTTTTCTACAAACGCATCGTCGAACTGATCAAATTCATCAAACCGTTCAAACAATGCCATGAATTCATCGTCTGTACAATCCGCCTCTATCTCCTCATGGTGTTTCTGGTAAACTTTATGGCTCTTGTTCAATATCCTGTACAAGTCTACCATTCCCCATTCACGAAAGGCCCTTGCCGTAGGATTATGATACATAAAACTACCATACCCGTTATGAATCAATTGCACAAAGCCGCCATCCATTACCTCATTGTGTAAATAGTGATAGGCCAGCAGTGTTATCTGATCGCTATTCAGCTCACCTATGTTATTTGCAGTCAACTCGCCTCCAATAGCTTCCATAATTGCATTGACAAAAACAGACACAAACGCATCCATTCCTTTTTCGGCAGCTTCACGCAGCTGGCTGTCTTGTATAGTGACCTCTTTCATTTCTATCTAATTGTATGATTTATTTGCAAAGTTAAATAAAACTTCTGGTTTAGCATCCTCAATACGCCTAGATTTTCACAAATAGCAACCTGCATCAATCTTAGTGACATCAATATCAGCCAACTTTTGTTTGTAGATTTCCTTGATTTTCTCTGCTGATAACGAATGCTTCTTGGTGATGAAACGAAATATACTCCGTTTCTACCCACCCTCCATTTTTATTGCGTAATATATAAAATTTAGGAGGATGAGATACTCCACATCAACCATTTTTTTCTCCCGCGGACGCGGCATGCCACGTCCTTACAATGTTGATTGGAATATCTTACAAGTAAGCGTATAGTGGGCAGATGATACATCCCCCTATCGTGACCTACGACAAAATCGGGTAACAGTTTAGTAACAGAACTTCTGCTCACATCCGCACATTCATGCCTTTTACGAACAAAGCTGTTTTTATGCAGATTATCTCATTTTTTGTTCGTTATCAATTAAGTTTGCTCAAACTTCGATTTTTCTTCATTTTCAGGGATTCTTTGCCTGTCCGTTCACTTTCTTTTGAACAGCAGGAAGCCATTTGTCTTGTCCTGCCTGATTACCCTGTATCTGCTGTCAAGGATGTCCTTGATGGCGCATGTTGCATAGTCATACACCAGAATCCACTCCACATCGCCTTCCCTGAAAGTACTACGGACTTTGGGCAACAACGTCTTTCCACAGCTAATAGCCCAATCCTGTACTACGAAGAAACGGTAATAGGGGTGGATACCCAACCACATATAGACATCAGGCTTACAGTTATACCCAACGAATGACACCTTATATGATGGTGGCAGACCAGAAAGAATCTGCATGAAAGGAGCCTTACGATGCAGGACATACCCTCTGTACACTAATGTGTATTTGATAAAACCAATACAGGGAACGATCATTATGGTCAAGAGGCTGACTTTCGTAAATCTATTTATGGAGAACACCCTGCTTGCCCCTACCATGGAAAGGCATGTCAGTGGAATCTCTATTAGTCCGTATTGTGGGAAGCTGTAGCCCTTGTAGAGTATGAATAACGTCCCCGCAGAGATGATAATCAGGGAAATGCTTTGCTTGCGATGAGAGTGAGTGAATAACAGATTCAGCAGTGAGACGCCGAGCAGCAGCCATACTGGGGCATAATGGAACAGGCTGTTGATGAATACTTTGAGGTCAGTAAAGTGTTCGAAGAACGTTCCAGACGCATATTCCAGGTTGTAGGTAAACATGGCATACCACATCTCACCGAAAGCTCCATGGTAGGCAAAGTAAAGTGAGAACGGGACGAAGAGTACGGCAAAGCCTAAAATGAAGCCCAAAGTATTGAGGCCGAGGTTTCTCCAGCGTGCCTGCCTAACCAGCATAACAGCAACAATCAGCATTGCAAGACAGAGCCATACGGCATTGGAGAGGCGTGACAACAGACTTGCCGAAAAGAACAGTCCATAGATGGCAGCATAGTGCCACGGATGGCTCGCATCGTCTGTTTTCTCCCATTCCTCCGTCCAATGATAAAATACAAGGGCTGAAAGTGTGCAGAGGAGCAGCGAGTAATCAGACACCTGGTTGCCGCCTTCGCTCGCCACAACATAGGTGAACAGGGACAGGAAAATTCCCGCTATGGTCCATGCGGCCGATAGTCTTCGACGTAGAAAGACATAGAAACAGGTGAGGCATAGGAACAGGTTGATAACATTTATCCAGAACAAGACACTTTTCCCGCCCATCTTGTAGCCTAGCATATTGAAGAAAAAGATAATTGGTCCCTTGCTGTCCCAAGTGTCAAGATAGGGGATGTAGCCGTTGGCCCATTCCCGTCCTATGGCCTCAAAGAACCCTTGGTCGCAGTCGTAGATAGGTGGAAAGAGACTTGATATGCAGAAGCCATAGACGTATTGTGTCTGTAGGGCAAGCAAGGCAAGTAGTGGGAGAATTTTCAGATTGATATTTGACTTCATTTTTATTCCAATATCTGTTCAATATTGTAGTGCGGCTCACCCTTCACCTCAATGTACATCTTCCTGGTGTACTCGCCGATGAACCAGAGTAACAGGATGATGGAGATCCAGCCTGACTGTACGTACCCGAAGAAACAAGCATGGATGGCGTGTATGTCATCATCCGTTTTTGCGGGGTGAAGACAGTGACGGGAATCATCCCTACCTCATTGTAACATGGTATCACAATGGCAAGGGCCAATGAAATAGTGTTCACATGTGGCTTTATTTTTCGACAAAGATAATACTTTCTTTCTGAAAAGCAAGGGATTTGGCTCCAGCCTTTCTTGTTCATATTATGGAAAGGGCTTGTCTCTAAATAAAGAAAATGTAATTACGGTAATGACCATTACGAAAATGATTGCTTGTGAGGTTTTGATGATATATTTTGCTGCCATCATGATACAGGAACGGAAACACTGGATTGACCTGCTTAGAGCTGCATACTTGGGGAAAAATTAATATAGCGAGAACAACTCATAAACTCAAAAACTTATAAACTTATAAACTCATAAACTCAAAAAACTGCAAAGGCTCAACAGCATCACTGCAAGAGCCAGACAGCATTGCTGCAAAGGCTAGGCAGTATCACTGCCAAGGCCCTGCAGAAAATCAACGTCTGATTTTTGGCATAACATTTGTAATCATAACATAGACAGGATGAGCAGACACTGTACGGAGATGCTTGTCCACAATGATTTCAAAATATAGACTTTAAGGTAAAAGGAGACAATAATATGACTAGTCAGTTTACACCCAGGGTGTCAGAAATACTGGCATTTAGCAGAGAAGAAGCTTCGCGCCTGGCCAGCAGGTCGGTTGGTCCGGAGCATCTATTACTAGGCATGTTGCGCGAGAAGGATAGCCCACTCACCCATATATTCCAACGATTGCAAATCAACACCCAATCTATCAAGACAGATTTGGAGCAGAGAGTGCGTGAAGAAGAGATAGGAACACCTATCGTCACGAGCGAGCTGGTGTTGAATGAAAAGGCCAGCAATATTCTCAAGTTGGCAGTATTAGAGGCACGGCTGCAACATACCCAAAATGTAGACGTACAGCATCTGCTGCTGGCCATCCTACATGACCAGATAAACAACGGCGCCAAAGAGGTACTGGAGTTTTACAATATGAACTATACTGACACACTGACCCTGCTTCAGGCACAAAAGACAGAAACGCCTAACGTAAGGAACGGAATAGGGCTTTCGAGCGACGAAGAGGAAGAAGAGAGCGAACGTATCTTGTCGTCTTCTAGAAAGCAGAACACGTCTACCATGCAACAGAAAGCGCCCGGTACAAAGACTCCTGTCTTGGATAATTTCTCTACCGACCTTACACTAGCCGCAGCCGAAGGAAAGCTAGATCCGGTAGTAGGAAGAGAGACTGAAATACAGCGTGTTACAGAGATTCTGTGCCGTCGAAAAAAGAACAATCCCATCCTCATCGGAGAACCCGGTGTGGGTAAGAGTGCCATTGTAGAGGGGTTGGCCCAGCTCATTACAAATCGGCGTACGAGTCCGATGCTATTTAACCGCCGAGTTGTCAGTCTGGATATGACAGCCATCGTGGCAGGCACAAAATACAGAGGACAATTTGAAGAGCGTATACGTGCATTGCTCAAAGAATTGGAACAGAATCCTGACATCATCGTGTTTATCGATGAGATTCATACCCTCATAGGGGCAGGCAGCACGCCCGGAAGCATGGATGCCGCCAACATCATGAAGCCGGCATTGGCCCGTGGTGTCATTCAGTGTATCGGCGCAACGACGCTGGACGAGTATCGTAACAGCATAGAGAAAGACGGCGCCCTGGAAAGGCGTTTTCAGAAGGTACTGGTAGAACCTACAAATCAGGAGCAGACGTTGCAAATCTTGCAGAACATCAAAGACAGATATGAGCAGCATCACCAGGTAAATTACACGGAAGATGCACTGAAAGCATGTGTCAAATTGACAGAGCGATATATCACAGACAGATTCTTCCCCGACAAAGCCATTGACGCACTTGATGAAGCTGGGGCACGTATCCATTTGCAGCACGCCGTAGTACCTCCGGAGATTACAGCAAAAGAAAAAGAAATTGCACTTGTCAAACAGAAGAAGCAAAATGCTGTCAAGAATCAGAATTTCGAACTGGCAGCCAGTTATCGTGACAAGCAAACAGAACTGGAGGCCGAACTTGACAGACTGAACAACCAATGGGCCAGCGGAGAGAATGCCGACAGGCAGACTGTTACAGAAACAGAGATAGCCGACGTGGTATCGCTGATGACCGGAATACCAGTTCAAAAGATGGCTGAGGCTGAGGGTATCAGGCTCAAAAACATGGCAGAAGAACTGAGAACGGCCGTCGTAGCGCAAGATTCGGCCATAGATAAGATGGTGAAAGCGATTCAGCGAAACCGCGTCGGACTCAAAGAGCCTAACCATCCTATCGGCGTCTTCATGTTCCTAGGACCTACCGGAGTGGGCAAAACTTATCTTGCCAAGAAGTTGGCTGAATATATGTTCGGTTCTACCGATGCACTCATCCGCATCGACATGAGCGAATTTACGGAGAGTTTCAATGTTTCCAGACTCGTGGGTGCACCTCCGGGATACGTAGGATATGAAGAGGGTGGCCAGTTGACAGAACAGGTGCGCCGTCATCCCTACTCCATCGTACTGCTCGACGAGATAGAGAAGGCTCACGGCAATGTGTTCAATCTGTTACTCCAAGTATTAGACGAAGGAAGATTGACCGATGGAAACGGCCGACTGGTAGATTTCCGCAACACGGTCATCATCATGACATCCAATGCAGGAACAAGACAGCTAAAGGAATTTGGACGTGGTGTGGGATTCAATGCGACGGGTACTGGCAACCTGAGCGTAGACGAAAAAGATAAAGAGTATGCACGCTCTATCATCCAAAAGAGTCTGAGCAAGCAGTTCGCACCGGAATTCCTGAACCGGCTGGATGAAATTATCACCTTCGATCAATTAGACCTGGAGGCTATCAAGCAGATTATCAACATCGAACTGAAAGGCTTGTTCGGCAGAATAGAAGCGTTAGGTTATCATCTGCAAATCACCGACAAGGCAAAGGAATTTGTCGCAACAAAAGGTTATGATGTGCAGTTTGGCGCCAGACCTTTGAAGAGGGCAATACAAAACTACATCGAAGATGGTGTATGCGAACGCATACTGAGTGGAGAATTGCAACTGGGCGACACTATCAACGTAGGGAAAAACCCGAACAGGGAGGAACTTACGTTTAAGTAGGTTTTATGAGTTTATGAGTTGACAAGTCGTAGGGGCGAATTACATTCGCCCCTACGACCCATAAGCTAAATATATAGATTTATAGGTTTTCATATTCCTACAAGGATTACACTAAAGGATTTGTAATACTGTAGCCCAGCGAAGGATTTACAACTTACAACACCTTATACTTGGCAAATTTTAATAGCAGTTGCTTCGTACCTGTATTCACGAATTCAACCGTAGCCTTGGTATTTTCACCTTCACCCTCTATCTTCTGAACAACACCGATACCAAATCGCTGATGCTCTATTCTACTTCCCACCCGTAAATCGTATGTTACTGACTGGGTAGGCTCTACAGGCTGTTGCACCACACGGACAGGACGGAAAGAGGGTGTATAAGCAGGGCGCGGCTTCTCTATCGGTTCTATTTGTTTCCGCGGAACTGCCCGGCAAGCTGTCTCGGAACCCCTTCCCCTACCTTCATCTACGACAATAAAGCGCGAATCAATATCATACAGGAATCGGCTGGGAACATACGTTTCCAACTTGCCGTAACGCCATCGGTTCTTGGCACAAGTGAGAATACAACGCTTCTCTGCACGGGTAATGGCCACATACAGCAATCGACGCTCTTCCTCTAATTCCCTCAGACTATTGATCGACATCGGGCTAGGAAAGATATTCTCTTCTAATCCGACAATAAAAACGGTAGGGAACTCCAATCCCTTGGCAGCATGTACCGTCATAAGATTGACTTTACTCTCGTCCTCGGTTTCCTTATCCTGATACAACGCCACTGTTTGCAGGAAGTCAGGCAGATATACTCGTTCTTCAAGTCCCTCTTCCCTATTACCTTCTACAAATTCCTGAAGCCCGTTGAAGAACTCTGTCAGATTCTCTTGCTTGGATAGGTTTTCAGCATCTTTGCTGGCATAAATATCAGCACTGATACCACTCTGCTTGACTATCTCCTCGCCAAGCAACATAGCATCGACCGTAGTCAACTGACAAGTAAACTGTTCTATCATCTGGGCAAAAGCCTCCAACTTCGCGAATACAGAACGGCTCAGTTCCAACCCACACATCGTAGGCTGTGTAATGGCAGTCCACAAACTGACACCTGATTGCTGTGAAGCAGCTACAACTTTCTGCAATGTCGTATTGCCGATACCTCTGGCAGGATAATTGATAATACGCTTAAAGGCCTCTTCGTCATCATGATTGACAATCAACCTGAAATAGGCAATGATATCCTTAATCTCCTTACGCTGATAGAAACTCATACCACCATAGATGCGATACGGGATATTATACTTCAGCAACTCTTCTTCGAAACTACGACTTTGCGAGTTGGTGCGATAAAGGATGGCAAAGTCACTATACGTCCCCCCATCTTGCCGACGAATACGCATTATGTCCTTGCAGACTACAGCAGCCTCTTCTTTATCGCTATACAGCGACTTTAACACCAATTTCTCGCCTGTATCGTTTTCGCTGAATACATCCTTAGGTATCTGACGCTCATTGTGTTTGATTAAGCTATTGGCTGCCTGAACTATCCGTTGCGTCGAACGATAATTCTGTTCCAACTTAAAAAGTTGAGAGTCTGGATATATCTTACTGTATTCCAATATATTATCTATGTTTGCTCCACGAAATCCATAGATGCTTTGGGCATCGTCTCCAACCACACACACTCGCCTGTTGACTTGGGTTAACTGGAAGACGATACACTGCTGGACATAATTGGTATCTTGATACTCATCGACCAAGACATACTGGAAACGTGTTGCATACTTGGTACAGATATCCGGATGTTCGGCAAACAGTTTGTAAGTAACGACCAACAAATCATCGAAATCCATCGCATTAGCCTGTAGACACCGCTGCTCGTAGATACTGAATATACGCCCAATCTCCGGCATGCGTGCATCACGATCACGCTCCATCATTGTTGGATTTGAAGCATATTGCTGTGCCAATATCAATTTGTTTTTTGCCATGCTGATTCTTGCATGTACAGAGTTAGGCTTATATACCTTATCATCTAGTCCTAATTCCTTGATAATGGTTTTTAATAAAGACCGTGAGTCGGTTTCATCATAGATTGTAAAATTGGAATGATAACCGATAACATCTGACTCTACACGCAAGATGCGGGAGAAAACACTATGGAAAGTACCCATATTGAGACGAAAAGCCTGTTCCTTTCCTACGATTCGAGCTATACGATCCTTCATCTCATCGGCCGCCTTATTAGTAAAGGTGAGTGCCAAAATGCTCCAAGGGTGGTAACCTTGGCTGAGCAAGTAGGCTATTTTATAAGTCAATACACGTGTCTTTCCAGACCCTGCACCAGCAATAACAAGTTCAGGACCATCACAATATTCCACAGCAACACGCTGTGAAGGATTCAATGCCGTCAGGAATTCATTTTCTATCATCATATCATCGGGAATACACACCACCAACTACGGTGCGGGGATTATAATCTTTGCCTTCTGAAGGAAACGCCGGAATAAAACGCATGTTAGCTTCTATTTGCCTTTGGCGCTTCTTCATATATGCACTGGGCGACTTACTGCTAAACTTACGGGGATTAGGTAATGTAGCTGCAACCAACGCACATTCTCCTCTACTGAGTTCCAAAGCTGTTTTCCCAAAATGGTATTCGGCCACTGCATCAGCTCCATAAATGCCATTTCCCATCTCAATAGAATTTAAGTATGCCTCCATAATTCGTTGCTTGCTCCACATCAGCTCAATAAGAGCCGTGAAATAGACCTCGAATCCTTTACGAACCCAAGAACGTCCAGGCCACAGGAAAACATTTTTGGCAGTCTGCTGACTAATCGTACTCGCCCCCAACTTACGCTTTCCCCCTTGAAGATTGCGCTTGGCAGCTTTTTCGATTGCATCATAGTCGAAGCCGTGATGCAACAAAAAACGCTGATCTTCACTGGCCATCACAGCAACAGGGAGATGGGGAGAAATCTTATCTAACGAAACCCAATGATGATGTAACTCTATAGATTGCCCACTGTCAATCTGTTGAAAACAACGGATGAACATGAGAGGGGTAAAATATATCGGCAGAAAGCGATAGATAACAACAGCCAATATAGTCGAAGCAAGGAAACCAGCAACTACCCAACGGATGATTTTCCAAATAAAGCTCATTACAAATAGATATTCTAGAACAGATAATTATGCGTTGTCAGCATACGAAAAAGGTTACCACAAATATACATAAGTGGCAACCTTCTCTTTTTATTTTATAATATTTTCTCTTGTCTCAACTCTATCTTAATGTGACAATGTTCCATTATTTGCAGACTGAACCATAGCTTGAGAAGCATACATATAAACTTCTACACGACGATTCTGCTGACGTCCACTTGCAGTAGAGTTATCGGCTACAGGCTCTGAACTACCCTTACCTGTTACATTCTGGAACTGATTGCCAGAGACACCGCAATTCGTCAGATAGGTAACAACACTCTTAGCACGATCGTTACTCAATGGAATGTTAATGCCATCACTACCTGTAGAATCTGTATGACCATAGATGTCAACATAGCAATCGGCATTGTTCTTCAGTACATTAGAGAATTTTGCCAATTCGTTCTTAGACTTTTGATTCAAAACGGCTTTACCAGTAGCAAACAAGATACCACTATCAAATGTTACCTTAACAGCCTTCAAACCATTGGCATCTGTAACTTCTTCGACCTTTGCATTCTCAACTTGAGCTCTTGCCTCAGCTGCCACCTTATCCATATGACGACCGATGATAGCACCAGCACCAGTACCTACTGCACCACCGATGGCTGCACCTACAGCTGTATTACCAGCAATCTTGCCAATAATAGCACCTAACACAGCACCACCACCAGCTCCAATCAGTGAACCTGTTCCTTGTTTTGTTGCACAACTAAATACTGTCAAAAGACACAAGCTAAGTGTCATAACCTTCATTTTCTTCATAATCTCTTATTTTGTAAGTTATTTATATTCTATTTATCACAGTGCAAAGATAGTAGTTTTTCGCACAACCTCATTGTGTTAACCAACTTTTTTCGTACTTTTGCGCTACAAATATAATTAGATATTTACATCAGAAAACAAGGGAAACGCCTATTTGGCCATATAGTTTTCCCTAAAACACTATAAAATAAAGAAACGATGGCGACAGAACTAAAAGATTTAACCAAACGTGCCGACAATTATAGTCAATGGTACAACGACTTGGTAATCAAAGCAGATTTGGCAGAGCAAGCTCCCGTACGTGGTTGCATGATTATCAAACCATACGGATTTGCAATCTGGGAAAAGATGAAAGAGCAACTCGACAAGATGTTTAAAGAAACCGGTGCACAAAACGCTTATTTCCCACTGCTTATCCCCAAATCATTTCTCTCAAAAGAGGCCGAGCATGTAAAAGGCTTTGCCAAGGAATGTGCGGTCGTCACTCATTACCGTTTAAAATCCAGTGAAGACGGCAGCAGTGTCGAAGTAGACCCTTCGGCCAGACTGGATGAAGAATTAATTATTCGTCCTACATCAGAAACAATTATCTGGAATACATACAGGAACTGGATTCACTCTTATCGCGACCTACCATTGATGTGTAACCAGTGGTGCAATGTGATGCGTTGGGAAATGAGAACCCGTCCGTTCCTCCGTACCAGTGAATTCCTCTGGCAAGAAGGACATACCGCTCATGCCACGAAAGAAGAGGCCGAAGAGGAAGCTAAAAAGATGTTGCATGTATATGCTGATTTTGCAGAAAATTGGATGGCAGTTCCTGTCATTCAGGGTGTAAAAAGCGAAACTGAAAGATTTGCCGGAGCATTAGACACATACACTATCGAGGCAATGATGCAAGACGGCAAAGCACTTCAGAGCGGAACAAGCCACTTCCTTGGCCAGAATTTCGCCAAGAGTTTTGATGTCACCTTCTTGAACAAAGAAAACAAACCGGAATATGTATGGGCTACCTCATGGGGAGTTTCAACCCGCTTGATGGGTGCACTCATCATGGTACACTCTGATGACAATGGTCTTGTATTACCTCCAAAGCTAGCTCCTATCCAGGTAGTCATCATTCCTATCTCTAAAAACCAAGAGCAATTGGATGCTATCACAGAGAAATTAAGTCCTGTCATTAGCCAACTCAAAGCCCTGGGTGTTACCGTTAAATTTGACGATGCGGACAACAAGCGTCCTGGATTTAAATTTGCCGATTACGAATTAAAGGGTGTTCCGGTAAGATTAGTCATGGGAGGAAGAGACCTTGAGAACAATACTATTGAGATTATGAGAAGAGATACACTAAAAAAAGAGAATGTATCCTTTGATGGAATTGTTGAACGAGTTACAAACTTACTTGCTGACATTCAGTCTAACCTGCTAAAAAAGGCAAAAAGCTATCGCGATAGTAGAATCACGGAATGTGATGACTATGAAGTCTTCAAAGAAAAAATTAAAGATGGTGGGTTCTTCTTATGCCATTGGGATGGAACTGAAGAGACCGAGGCCAAAATCAAAGAAGAGACACAGGCTACCATACGATGTGTCCCCTTTGCATTTGAACAGACTCCAGGAACCGATATGGTCAGCGGCAAGCCGGCTAAATATCGCGTCATTATCGCTAGAAGTTACTAAACAAAAAGGGGATGTCAAGCTGACATCCCTTTTGCTTTTTATTGTTTTATACACTTACTTAGTTTTGTAACTTTCCCACTCTAGATAGCCACCTCTTAGGTTAACAACCTTAAAACCATCTTTTGCCAGAAGATCGGCAGCCATCAAACTACGCCTACCACTTCTACAATACACATAGCATGTCTTGCTTTTATCTAGTTGTATCTTGGCCTTCTCTGTAAAATCAGACTGAGTTACATCTATATTCAGAGCTTTCCCAATATGCCCATTAGCAAATTCTTCTGAAGTTCTGGCATCTACTATCTGCGCATTTACATCAGATAAAGCCTTCTCAAAGCTGGCAGCATCTACCGAGACAATTGTATTTGCCGGAACATTTTTCTGCACACAAGCGACTCCTGTCAATCCTAGAAGAGCCGTCAACATCTTTATTAATCTACATTTCATATCACTTTTTCTTTTTGATAATGCAAATATAAGAAATAAATATGATACGCACCTTTACATATCACGAATTCTAAAGAGATAATGGAACTATCAGCTTTACACCAAAATTACGTCCCATGTTGAATACCCCTCTTCTTCCAGTCATATTGTTGACAGCAGCATATTTCAAACGGTTCAAATGATTCTGATAAGCACGATCAAACACATTATTCAGTGTGAAGATTAAAGATATAACCTTTTTACCTCTCACTTTAAAATCTGTACCGGCTGACAAATTTACCAAGGTGTACGAAGAAGTTGCCGTCTCCGTATCATCTGCCGCATAAAAATGATTCTGCCGTAGATTGCATTCCATCGTTACTGCTGCGTAAGTATTATCCCACACTTTACCATCATTGACAAAAGTATAACTCAATTCCGAAGTCCATCGGGGAGCAGGTGTATAAGGTAAATACTTCGACTCTTTCGGCTGATGAGCCTGAATGGCATTGACATACGAGAACGTATTCTCAAAATGCAACTTCCTTATAGGATGAAAATCAATACTAATCTCTCCACCTAACAGTCGCGCATTGCCTTGCGTATACTGATAAGTATCGTATCCTTCTGTCTTGACACCATTCAATTTATGATTGAAAATAAAATTATCAATGAAGTTTGCAAACAGACTCAACTGAGTAGATACAATCTTTGATGTATAATCAAACCCTACATCAATCTGCCAACTATATTCCGGCTTGAGTTCTTTGTTTCCAATAACATACTGAATTGTACCTTCGTGAACACCATTCGAAGCAAGTTCACCAACAGTAGGAGTACGGAAACCGCGTGCTATATTCAATTTGACATCAATATCACCTAACGAATAAGTAGCTCCTACACTTCCTGTCAAACCGGAGAAATTACGAGAGATTTTCTCAAAGACATGATCAAGTCCAAAGCTATGCAGATGACGATTATCATATCTTAATCCCGCACTGATATTCCAATGATTAATCTTAAGACCACCTGTTGCAAAAACGCCTATATCAAAAAGCGTATAAGCAGGAATCAGGAATTCCTCACCTTTGTTCAATGAACGCTGATACATTCCATTTGTACCAAAGTTCCAACGCCACCCACCTAAGTGTGGCACTTCATAATGTATATCGTAATTGATGGTATGAAGCATGAAATCAAGTCCTGGATCGGTAGGAGATTCCTCGAACTCTTGCCTCCTGTTGTGCTGGTATCCTAATATAGACTTCAGAGAACCCTGACCGATATATACGGTATTATCAATGACTGCTTTATAATGCTTCACATGCTGGAACGGCGTCTCATCTTCAAATTCTCCGGTAACTTCATCTCGTTCGCCCTCCACAATACTTGGCTTCAGGTAATAATAGTCCAGATTCAAATGTGAATATCCCCAACTACGATTCAATCCCAACATAGCATTTACACCTTTTTCTGTGTATTGAGAGTTCTTCACCTTACCATCATACCTGTTCTTATATTCCCCTGCATACTTATCAGAGAAGCGGAAATTCCAGACAAAATCATTTTGATTACCAGCTATATCGAGCGAATAATTGCGCAAGGAATTGTTTGATTGATATTCACCAGACACATTGGCCTTCATCTCACCTTTTGCCAATGCAGGTGTATCATGAAAGATAAGCACTCCTGCCATCGCATCAGAACCATACATCAAACTAGCAGGACCTTTCAATATCTCCACAGAAGATACCGTCTGTGGGTCTACTTCCACACCATGTTCATCCCCCCACTGTTGTCCTTCTTGTCTGACACCATCATTAACCACCACCACACGATTGAAACCAAGTCCACGAATCACGGGTTTAGATATACCATTTCCAGTCGTAATCTCTGAAATACCGGGATGATGTGCCAAGGCATTGATAATATTAGTAGATTGAGCCATCTGCAATTCACGCTGACTAACCAGTGTAACCGGTGTAGGCATATCTTTTAATAAAGCTTTCCCAGTGATACCCGTTACAACAACCTCATTAATCATTGCATTCGTTTCTTCCATTGAAAAGTTTCTCACACGGGTTGTTGCAAGATTAATCTCCTCAACTATAACCCTATGCCCGATGTAGGTTACTTGCACGGTTAACTTGCGTTGGGGTAGATTATCAAACAGATAATACCCCTTTTCATCAGTCGTTGCGCCTATGTTTAATTCGGGAACTGTTACAACAACACCTATCAACGGACTACCATCAATAGCATCCGTCACTTGACCTGAGAGGGTTGCTTTCCCTACTACAGGTGATGCTACCGTCATCATATACATACAAGACAACAGTAACAATAAAAATATTTTCTTCATAATGTCTTTTTCCTTCTATTTGTAAAACTATGATTTTCGTAGATTACAAGTAGCAGGAGGAGCACGTTTCAAAAAGAAATTGGAATAATTGATAAACCATCTCCTGCATTGTCCACACCGCTTTACCACATAGGCTCTTGTATTGAAGCAACAGAATAAAACGACCGCAGGCGTAAATAAGAAACCATGAAATTGACAAAGTACACAAAAATCCAAGTCTCCTGTTGCAGAATCCAAATGGCTTGCATGCGTTACATGATGAAGACAAGCAACACATACACCGTTCGTAGTCGAATCAGAAGAATGCACATGCAAAGAAGACATGACAAATATTGGTACAAATATCACCAATAACAGCCATGCTTCCAGTATATGTCTTTGCGCCTTATATTTCATCGGACACAAAGATAGAGAAATAATGCTATCTAACAAAAGTTATTCTACACAAAACCAACTCCTAGCCTCGAATCATTGTCAGCAGCATCTTAAATTTCCTGACTGCATAAACTGCATGCCTTGCACCGGATGGAATTATAAACGACTCTCCTTCTCTAACAACAGACCGAACGCCTTCAACCGCCAACTCCATCTCACCTTCCATCACCTGGATAAACGCATCATAGGGGGCAATGTGTTCAGACAATCCTTGTCCTTCGTCAATAGAGAACAGCGTAATACTACCAACATCATTATGAATTAACTCCTTCGAAACAACACCACCCTCTACATATTCCACAAGACTAGTTACAGTGAAAACCTTTCCTTTTTCTATTTTTACCATCATGCTATGATTTAATTTATATTTATAGACATTACTTACAATATCTATACCATGAAGCAAAATTAGA
The DNA here is from genome assembly GCF_055381405.1 of Prevotella mikamonis. Taxonomy (NCBI): domain Bacteria; kingdom Pseudomonadati; phylum Bacteroidota; class Bacteroidia; order Bacteroidales; family Prevotellaceae; genus Prevotella; species Prevotella mikamonis. The sequence continues at coordinate 635,506 of NZ_AP035785.1, read as the reverse complement.
AAAAGTAGTAACAATTGTTACCACAGACACAGACAGACATAAAAAAAGCAGCCGATAAAGCTGCTTAGTAGTCGGTACGAGAATCGAACTCGTATGCCAAGATTGAGAATCTTGTATCCTAACCGTTAGATGAACCGACCAGTTGGCATCAAGAACTTCGCTTGCGGAAGGAGGGGGATTCGAACCCCCGGTACGGTAACCCGTACGTCAGTTTAGCAAACTGGTGGTTTCAGCCACTCACCCATCCTTCCAAGATTGGTCTAAACCGAACTTACCAAGCATTGTTCTTAAATGCGGTGCAAAGGTAATGCAAATATTCAATATTACCAAAATTATTCTATAGTTTTTATCAACTATTTTATTTCATCCCTATCAGTGTACCTACATGTGGGAATAAATACAAACATAATGAGCTCGGTGAATCACCGAGCTCATCATTGTACATATATGATACGATACCTCTATTAGTCAAGCCACTTCACATAGCAGAAGTCCTGACGATGTGGCAGTTGTTCATGCTTAGGATACATGCGGACACAAGTACGGAACGCACCTGCATCACTCGGCTCAACAGTAGCCTCGAAGGTATAAAGATTACCTTCATGGCCAACCATCTTAAACTCATGAACACCATAAATCTCTTGCTCGTCACTATTCTGACTATTCTTCAAGATAACGAGTTCCAATCCTACGGCATCATTAAGTCCCTGCTCGTCGATAACATACTTAATGGTAGTCTCAACTCCAGTCTCTCCACCATTCTCTATAAATTGAGTGTCTTTAGATACAACATGGATTGAATCCCAACGCTCTGCCACTGTTTCTTTCCACGCTGCAATCTCTTTGGCTAGCTGATAACCATTAGCTTGCAACTTTTTTGAGCGGGCAGCTTCTTTCTGATAGAACTTCTCATAATAATCGTCCAGCTGACGTTTCATTGTATAGTGAGGAGCTATCGTTGCAATAGAATTCTTCACGACCTTCAGCCAAACATCGCTATATCCCTTCTTGTTCTTATTATAGTAGAGAGGAATAATCTCATTTTCCAACAGACTGTAGATTGTAGCAGCATCCAATTGGTCCTGATACCCCTGATTCTCATAGGTACGCTTCTGTGGCAAAGCCCATCCTGCACCTTCACGATAGCCTTCAACCCACCAACCATCAAGCACTGACAGGTTTACAACACCATTCATTTCGGCCTTTTCACCAGAAGTTCCCGATGCTTCAAGAGGACGTGTTGGCGTATTCATCCAAATATCAACACCCGAAACTAGGCGACGAGCCAACTGCATATCGTAATCTTCCAAGAAGATAATCTTGCCGAGGAATTCTGGACGCTGGCTAATTTCAAAGATTTTCTTGATTAATCCCTGACCGGCACCATCTGCCGGGTGAGCCTTCCCAGAGAAGAAGAATAACACAGGATGCTCAGGATCGTTTACAATCTTAGCCAGACGGTCTAAATCGGTGAACAACAAGTGAGCACGTTTATAGGTAGCAAAGCGACGACAGAAACCAATCATCAAGGCATTAGGATTAATGCGTTCCAACAGCGATACCACTCTTGAAGGATCACCCTGATTCTTGAGCCAAGATTCTGTAAACTTTTCACGAATATAGTCTACCAGCTTCTTCTTCAAAGTCATGCGGGTGTTCCAAATTTCATCATTAGGAACATCGTTGATAGCGTGCCAGATGCTTTCGTTGCTCTGGTCGCTCATGAATGAAGCATCAAAGTATTTGTCATACACCTCACGCCACTCTGTTGCTGTCCAAGTAGGGAAATGCACACCATTTGTCACATATCCAACGTGATTTTCTTCCGGGAAATAGCCATTCCAGATTGGAGCAAACATCTTCTGACTTACCCATCCATGCAACTTACTTACACCATTAACTTCCTGGCAAGTATTGCATGCAAAGATAGACATACAGAAACGCTCTTCATGATTCTCCGGATTCTCACGCCCCATACCGATGAACTCATCCCAAGAAATACCCAAACGAGCAGGATAACCACCCATATATTTTCCGAAAAGAGTCTCATCGAAGTAATCATGACCAGCAGGTACAGGAGTATGGACGGTATATAGCGAAGAGGCACGAACCAATTCCATAGCCTGATTAAAGCTGAGTCCTTCGTCTACATAGTCACACAAACGCTGCAAGTTGCACAAAGCAGCGTGTCCTTCGTTACAATGATATACATCCTTCTTGATACCAAGTTTCTTTAAGGTAAGTATACCACCGATACCCAAGAGAATTTCCTGTTTCAAACGATTTTCCCAATCACCACCATAAAGTGCATGAGTAATAGGTTTATCGAATTCTGAATTCATCTCGTTATCCGTATCCAAGAGATACAACTTGATACGCCCCACGTTCATACACCAAAGACTTGCGTGAACCTGATAATTCAAGTAAGGAACGTCAACTATCATCGGAGTGCCATCTTCGTTGTAAACACGCTCAATAGGAAGCGAGTTGAAGTTCTGTGCTTCGTACTTGGCAATCTGCTGACCATCCATGCTCAGAGACTGAGTAAAATAGCCATAGCGATACAAGAAGCCCACAGCACACATATCTACATTGCTGTCTGATGCTTCTTTCAGATAGTCACCGGCCAACATACCAAGACCTCCAGAATAGATCTTAACAACCTGGTTAATACCATATTCCATGCTAAAATAAGCTACAGAAGGACGCTTTGCATCCGGCTTTACATCCATGTAAGCACGGAACTTGGCATAGATGTCTTTCACATTCTTCATCGTAGCCTTATCATTCACAATCTGCTCCTTGCGATCATAGCTCAGGCGTTCCAACAGCAATACCGGATTATGCCCCACTTCTTCATAGAGTTTCTCATCAAGACTCTTAAAGAGGTCGCGTGCCTCGTAATTCCATGCCCACCACATGTTGTGAGCGAGTTCATTCAGACACTGTAGTTGTTCCGGAAGTCTTGACTTAATAGTCAGCTCTTTCCATTGTGGAGCATTCGTGTAATCAGCTCTAATTTTCATAAAATATTTATTTATATAAATTTTATACTATTTCTTATTGATTCTTTCGAGATACGGCTTTCGACAAAGCTATGTCATAGGCAACTTTGTAATAAGCAATAAACTTATCCCAAAGGGCCTGCTTGGACAACTTACTGGCATTATCCCGTGCCTTCTTCACGGCTGCATCGTCAAGTGAAGCATAGGCTACTATTGCATTTTTTATTTCATCGGCTACCTCAGAATAGTTATAGTCGGTTCGGTGAACCACCTCTACTCCATCTATCAACTTGCACGATTTTCCTTTTTCGGCATTTGCCCAAAGCCCAAAACCAGCTAAATCCGTCGTAATACAAGGCACTTTAAAGGCTATCGACTCCAATGGCGTATATCCCCAAGGTTCATAGTAAGACGGGAATACAGAGAGGTCATTGCCTGATACGACATCATAATAAGGCATATCGACAATACCATCATCACCATTTAAGTAGCAAGGTATAAATATCAACTTCACCTTGTCTTCTGCCCTATTCTGGAAATCCAGATATCGAGCCATGCCCAACACTCTATCCTCCAGAGGATTATGCAGCCAATGAGTCAGCATCGAATCAGGCAATGGCGTATCATATTTCTTGCCGGAAGCCAGTCGTTCTTGCAAATCCTGACGGGCATCTCCTACCCAACCGGGTACTTCTATGAAAGCAACGACATTCTTCTGAAGCTCCGCATCAAACCGAAGTCTGTTCATAGCTTCAATAAAGACATCTATTCCCTTATTCCTGAATTCATAACGACCGCTCGTAGCCACAATCAGCGTATCATCGCCCAAGTCTGTTCCCAACAAGGAATTGGCGATGTTCAACATCTTGATACGCACCTCTTTGCGCTTCTTTGTAAATGCAGCACCTTTAGGTACAAAGTTATCCTCAAATCCATTGGGCAACACACAATCTACCGGTTTATCCAACAACTCACGGCATTCGGCGGCAGTAATATCGCTCACGGTAGTAAAACAATCCACATTCAAGGCAGCTTGTTTCTCTACAGAGTGTTTGCTCTGCATATTTAATTCAGCAGCCATCTGGTCGCCATGATAAGCCGACAAATATTCGTACAAGGGTTTGTTATTCCCGGCTATACTGCGCCCTATGCTTGTAGCATGAGTTGTAAAGACAGTTCCAACTTGTGGCAAACACTTCTGTACATACAGCAAGCCCAGGCTGGTCATCCATTCATTGCCGTGGTAAATCACCTGTGATTGCTCATTCAGATAGAAGTGGTAGAAACTCTCTACGACTTTAGCCGCGGCATACGAGAACATAGAGGCTTCATCATAATCGCCATACGCATGGAGACTGTCAACCTGAAAATCTTCCCACATCTGGCTATATATCTCATCTTTCTGCTGATAAAATGGGGTAAAATCCACTAAAACGGCTACCGGACGTCCGGGAATATTCCAACGCCCTATACGCACGGAAAGTTTTTCACATTTCGTCTGTGCCAACCAGTCGGCATAGATTGTTTCATCTTCCTCAAAAAATGGACTTTCTGTATTTTTCCAACAATCCGGACCTATAAAGATAAGTTTATCACCAAGTAGCGCCTGTAGCGTTTTAGCACGCGTAGAAAGCACGGCGTATATACCGCCTATTTTGTTACATACCTCCCAACTAGATTCAAAAATATAGTCGGGAAATCTTTGTTCTTTGCTCATAATTAAATAAAATAGCGCTTCAAATTTAATATAAATTATCTAATTTGACAACTTTAAAACCTTATATTTGATTAAACCAGGCCTTTTCTTGATGTAAATAATTATCTTTGCAACAATCAATTAGTTACCCACGATGAAAAGGATATTATCTGCTTGTCTATGTTTCACTTTTTCACTACTGGTTTCAGCGCAAGAAAACAAGGCATTCAAAGGCTACCTATACAACCAAGAGTATCAGGTATATATATACATGAATTTCTACGAAAAAAATATAGTAGTCAAAGACCAGGAAATCCTGGGAGAGCTTCCCGGCTATCTCGGTGCGATAAGAGATACGCGGAAATGGTTGATTATCAGCGCAGATATAATTTCACAGAACAAAGCAAATCTGGAAATATCAAATGACTACGGAAGTGAAGATTTAACGGCCACTTTATCTAAAGAAAAAGACGGAATCTACCTCTTCACCCAAAAAGATGGCAGCAACATCAAGATTGTTGTCAATCGGAAGTGGGTCAAACTCCCTAAATCGCTCATGTTTGTGGTCAAGAAAGACCCACTTGCAGCTCACTAGGTAAACTTCTGTCTACTGCAAAGCCCAGGCAACTTTACTGCCTAGCCTCTTCAGTATAACTGCAAGGCCTTTTCAGCAATGCTGAAAAGGCCTTGCAGTTAATTACCTATCATTCTAAAAGAATCATCACTTACGTTTCTTCAGTTTCAATTCTGGTATTTTCAATTTGTCACCCGCCTGAACTTCCTTTATTCCATTGAGCACTTCTACATAGCACTCCATATCCGGTCCAAGATAAGTGCGACTGATTGACTTCAAAGTCTGGCCCTTCTTTGCTGTCACAACCTCTTTGACACCTATAATATGGTAAGCGCCTGTCCTCACCCGGACATCTTTTTGTTCCATCAAAGCAAACTCACTCTGGGGTTTTGCCGGTTCGGCTTGAGAGACTTGCTTCGTCACGACAGGCTCTACAGGCTTTTTGATAACAGAATCAGACACATCTTTCTTCTTCTGAGTTGTCAATACCTTGGTAGGTTGAGACTCTTGATGCTTCGTTTGCAGCTGGCTAGCCAATTTCTCAATCATTGCATCACGACGCCTCAGTTCCTGCATAAAGAAATAGCCACCAAAGCAACATAACAAGAAGAAGAGACCACTCAATACCGATAGCAAGATAACAGGGAGTTTAGAAGTCCTACCATCCGTACTTTCCTCTTGTTCTTCTTCTAATGCCGGTTGTTCCTCCAAACTGGCACTGTATATTCCTGTCTGTTCTGCAATACTAACAGGTTCTTGCTCTACAGCAACAATATCTTCAGCCTCTTCAATCGGAGCAGGAGCTTCCATCATAGGTTGTTCCGTTGGTTCTTCGCCCGGAATTTCAGTTTGTTCCTCGTGCAATGTAGGAGAAACTTTCACTTCTTCCGGCTCATCGGCATTCCCTTCAGTCTCGACATAAGATAATATTTCCGTATTTACACCATCATTTACTACAACGGTTTCAAATTGAGCGAATGGCCTGTTAACTAATTCTTTTACGCTAGATTCAGGCGAGAAAGACAGCTTATCTCGCCCTTCTATGAGAATACGCTCCCCTGTATTGACATCTACACTTTCGCGAGCACTCACATAGACTGTCTTGAAAGTACCGAGCCCCTTTACTTTTACTTGCTTATCATGACGTATGCCATCGCCCAGTACAATAAACATTTGCTCTACAAATGCCTGCGCCGTCTCCTTGTCAAGATTGAACTTCTGCTCCAGAGACTTACACATTTCAGAAAGAAATACATTGCTATTCATCTTCATTGCCTCCTTCTTTCAATATCTCTTTGATTTGTGCATTGGGCTTAAAATTAAGAACCAACTTGGGAGGAACAAGCATCTTCTGGCCCGTGGAAGGATTTACAACAACTCTTTCTAATCGCTTCTTCACCTCGAACGTACCGAATCCTGCAATAGAGACAGTCTCGTCTTCGACCAGAGTATCTAGCATCCTGTCGATGACTACCTTGACCATTTTCTGCGTATCAGCCTGTGTATAGCCAGTCTTCTGCGCCAATTCTGCAATGTATTCCTTATTATTCATCTATTTCTCCATATAAGTCAAACTCATCACTATCAGTAATGCGGACAAGATAGAAATTCCCTACTCGTAATTTCCGAGCGGCAACAGGAATTAATACTTCCGGGTCTACTTCGGGAGAACTGAATTCTGAACGTCCGATATAGTAGTCGCCTTCCTTACGGTCAATGATAACACGAAGCTTTTTCCCCACCTGCAGAGCTGTCAACTCAGTACTGATTTCTTCCTGTAATTTCATCAAACGGTCCAAACGGTTTTGCTTCACTTCTGCCGGAACATCATCTGTGTAATGAAGAGCACCATAAGTACCTTCTTCTTCTGAATACATGAATGCTCCTAAGCGCTCAAAACGAGCTTGTCTGACAAACTCCAACAATTCCTCAAAATCCTCTTCTGTTTCACCAGGAAAACCAACCAGCAAGGTTGTTCGCAAACAAATACCAGGGACACGCTCCCTAATCTGCCGCACCAATTCCATAGTTTCCTCTTTTGAAACATGGCGATGCATAGCATCAAGTACATGATTGGAAATATGTTGCAAAGCTATATCCAGGTAATTGCAAACATTGTCATATTTGCGAATCACATCCAGCAATTCCAAAGGAAATTGATTGGGATAGGCGTAATGAAGGCGTATCCACTTGACACCCGGTATCTCTGCAATAGCAGAAATCAGTTCTGCAATATGACGTTTGCCATCGACATCGACACCGTAGTAAGTAAGTTCCTGGGCAATAATTTGAAATTCCTTCACACCGGAAGCTACAAGTTCTCTCACTTCCAGAAGTATTTCATCCTGTGGTCGGCTTACGTGCTTGCCAGTCATCAGCGGAATGGCACAATAGGCACAATGCCTGTCACAGCCTTCCGATATTTTCACATAAGCATAGTGATGTGGTGTGGTAAGATGACGTAGACCATTGCAAGAAGGAATCTCAGCTTTACCTAAATCCTGAAGTAACGTTTTATAATTAAACTTTCCGTAGAATTTATCTACCTCTGGCAGTTCTTTCTCCAATTCATCTTTGTAACGCTGGCTCAAACATCCCATGACAAAGAGTTTATTGAGACGTCCCTCTTTCTTTGCCTCTATAAATCCTAAGATAGTGTTGATACTTTCTTCTTTGGCAGCTTCTATGAAACCGCAAGTGTTGATAACTGCTATTTCGCCCTGAGGCCGTTGACTATCGTGGACACAATGGTAACCATTGGCCTCGAACTGTTTCATGAGAAGTTCGCTATCGACGAGGTTTTTAGAACATCCTAGCGTGACTATATCTATCTGATTTTTCTTCATTACAATCTAAATATGAGAATCTACTGTCCTTCCCCAAACAAGGATTCGACAAATTCTGTACGATTAAAGAGTTGAAGATCCTCTATCTTCTCTCCCAAGCCAATATATTTAACAGGAACTTTTAATTGGTCGGAAATACCAATCACCACTCCTCCTTTGGCCGTACCATCTAACTTGGTGATGGCAAGACTCGTAATCTGGGTTACAGAAGAAAACTGCTTAGCTTGTTCAAAGGCATTCTGACCAGTACTTCCATCCAACACCAACAGAACTTCATCTGGTGCTTCGGGCAGGACTTTCTTCATGACTTCCTTGATTTTCTTCAATTCGTTCATGAGACCGACCTTATTATGGAGACGTCCGGCTGTATCTATCAAAACTACATCGGCATTGTTGGCCTTTGCGCTCTGGAGGGTATCAAATGCAACAGAGGCGGGGTCTGCCCCCATTTGCTGTTTAATCACAGGCACTCCTACCCTATCTCCCCATATTTGGATTTGCTCAACAGCAGCAGCTCTAAAGGTATCGGCAGCTCCCAGATAAACATTCTTTCCTGCTTGCTTGAATTGATGAGCCAACTTACCGATAGTTGTTGTTTTTCCAACTCCATTGACCCCAACAACCAAAATCACATAGGGCTTATGGGAAACCGGCAAATCCCAGTCATCACCATCTGTCGTATTATTCTCAGCCAACAAAGAGGCTATCTCACTTTTCAGAATGCCATTCAGTTCAGAGGTAGATACATATTTATCACGTGCCACCCTCTCTTCAATGCGCTCTATAATCTTCAACGTAGTGTCAACACCCACATCGGAGGTAATCAACACTTCTTCCAGATTATCCAAGACGTCATCATCAACCTTAGATTTCCCAGCAACAGCACGCGTCAGTTTGGAGAAAACACTCTGTTTTGTTTTCTCTAACCCCTGCTCTAGCGTATCTTTCTTTTTCTTATTGAATAGACCAAAGATTCCCATACTATATATTTTTCTGCAAAGATACGATTTTTGACTGAATAATAACGGACTAAAATCAAAAAAGGGAACATGCTTATACAGCATATCCCCTTATCTATATGATTGTTACAGAAACATCAGTTGTTCACAGAACCTCCAACAATGTCGAGCAACTCATTGGTAATAGCCTGTTGACGACTCTTGTTATACTGTAAATTCAAGGTTTTGAGCAATTCATCTGCATTATCTGTGGCCGTCTGCATAGCAACCATACGAGCTGCATGTTCACTAGCCAGACTATCCAACAATGCTGTATAAATCATCAGATTCAGCTGCTTGGGAATCAAGACACCCAATACGGTTGCCAAATCCGGCTCTACAATATAATCATCGTTCAACTTGGCTACATCTTCCTGCCTCTTCTTCTCTGTCTCTTTCTTCTTACGCAGATACTCTTGAGCTTTGGCTGTAACAACATTACTCGTCAAATCCCTATCGTTCTCTGCACCTATAGTCTCGGTCGACAAGTCTATCGGCAGGAATACCTTATGCGTGAGAATCTGAGAACCCGCACTCTTGAAATGATGGTAAATCATATCTACCTTATCTATTTCGCCTGCTTGGTAGAGATGAGCAAGGGTCGTAGCAATATCCGCACAACTGCTTGCCGAAGGCTTTTCTGCAAGTTCTGTAAAATCACCGGCAACTTGCAGACCTAGCTTTTGAGCTTTTTCTGCCACTTTGCGACCAATCGGATAAATGACAATATCCGTAATTCCCTGAGCCTTATAATCATTTACCACCTGCTGCATCATCTTAATGATATTGGCATTAAATCCACCACATAGAGAAGTATTGGAACTAAATACCACCAAAGCAACACGCTTGATATGGGCATGCACCTTGTCATATTCACTTTGAGCATCGGGTAAAGAAACCAAGAAAGTCTTCAGAATATGCTCCAGCATCGTTTCGTATGGCAACATATTCTGAATGGCAACCTGCGCATGATGAAGTTTGCTAGATGCAACCATCTTCATAGCACTCGTAATCTTACGGGTGTTATTGACAGAGGCTATTCTGGTTTTTATCTCTTTTAATGAAGGCATAGGCTATTATGCTTTATATTGTCCGGAGATGTCGGCCATTACACTTTCTATAACCGAGGTGTCTTCTTCAGTCAACTGCCCTTTGGCCAACGACTCAATAGTCGTACCATACTGTACACGCAGCTTATCCAAGAAAGCATCTTGGCATTCACGTATATTCTCTACTGGTACATCATGCATCAATCCGTGTACACCGCAATAAAGGATGGCTATCTGCTCTCCTACAGGCATTGGACTATATTGAGGTTGGATAAGAAGTTGGTTGTTCTTACGTCCTCTATCTAGTGTCATAGCCGTCACCGCATCCATATCCGAAGAGAATTTTGAGAAACTCTCCAATTCACGATACTGTGCCTGATCAATCTTCAAAGTACCGGCAACCTTTTTCATACTCTTGATTTGAGCACTACCACCTACACGAGATACCGAGATACCTACATTGATAGCAGGACGGAAACCCTGATTGAAAAGATTAGATTCCAAATAAATCTGACCATCGGTAATAGAGATAACATTCGTAGGAATATAAGCTGACACATCACCCGCCTGGGTCTCAATAATAGGCAAAGCAGTCAACGAGCCTCCACCTCTTACATGCCCCTTCATACTTTCAGGAAGGTCGTTCATCTGTTCAGCAATCTCTTGCTGGTCGTTAATACGGGCAGCACGCTCCAATAAACGCGAGTGCAAATAGAACACATCACCTGGATATGCTTCACGACCAGAGGGACGACGAAGAATCAATGACACCTCACGGTAAGCTACCGCCTGCTTTGACAAATCATCATAAACCACCAATGCTGAGTAGCCCCTATCTCGGAAATACTCACCAATAGCAGCACCTGCAAACGGTGCATAATATTGCATAGCAGCAGGATCTGCGGCCGTCGCACTGACAATGATAGAATAAGGTAAAGCACCATGTTCCTTCAACGTCTGTACCAAATTGGCAACTGTTGAAGCCTTTTGGCCAATAGCAACGTAGATACAATACACAGGATTACCCGCATCGTAAAAACTCTTCTGGTTAATAATTGTATCAACAGCAATAGCAGTCTTACCCGTTTGGCGGTCTCCAATGATAAGTTCACGCTGACCACGACCAATAGGAATCATAGAGTCTACAGCCTTCAATCCTGTTTGCAGAGGCTCTTTCACCGGTTGACGATAAATCACACCTGGAGCTTTACGGTCAAGAGGCATCTCGAAGGAGTCTGTTAAATCAATGTCACCATTGCCATCAATAGCTTCTCCCAATGGATTAATGACACGACCTAACATATTGTCATTCACCCGAATAGATGCAATACGATGTGTACGCTTAACAACCTGACCTTCTTTGATACCTGATGTTGGACCTAAAAGAATACAACCCACATTGTCTTCTTCCAAGTTCATCACAATAGCCATTGTTCCATTCTCAAATTCAAGGAGTTCGTTAGCCTCGGCATTGCGCAGACCATAGATACGGGCTACGCCGTCACTAACGGTAAGAACAGTTCCGACCTCATCAAATTGACCCGTGCTATTGATGTCTTGAAGCTGTTGCAAGAGGACAGCTGACACTTCGCTTGGTTTAATTTTATCTGACATTATTAATATCTTTAATTATAATCTAAGATCAAGCATTATCAAATCTAGATACTTGAATCCTATTGTTTCAACTGCGACAATATCGAACTGAGACGTGTTCTTACACTAGCATCCATACGATAAGTGTCATATTCAAGGATGAATCCTCCTATAATATTGGGATTCACCTCTGTATTGAATTCTACAGTGCCAAGGGTTCTGTTCTCTACCAACTGTCTCATCTTCTGCTCTACGGCAGGAGCTACAACTGTGGCAGTAGACAGTTTTCCATAAGTGATATTCTTTTGTTTCCTATATAAAGTAATATATGAAGCAGCCATGAATTGCAAGGCCTTCTCCCTACCTTCTTTTAAAACAAGCCGGATAAAAGACAGTGTTGCCTCTGATGCGTTCATACCACAGGCCGTTACAAGCAATTGCTCCTTCTTATCCTTAGAAAGCATAGGATTATCTATCGTTGAACGCAGCTCGGCCATCTCAAGATAACAATCATACAGCGACTGCATATCCTGGTAGACAAGAGTCTCAACAGACATATTCGTAGCATGTTTCAACAATGCACGAGCATATCTTACCGATATTACACCTAGTTCCATAAATGCTATTTTTTCTCTTTATTCTCAGAAATATCACCCATCAACTTATCAATCAGCTCCATCTGCTCATCGTCTGTAGCCAGCTTTTCACGTAGAATCTTCTCCGCAATCTTCACAGAGAGTTCTGCAACCTGTGAGCGTATCTCGCGGATTGCATTCTGCTTTTCTGCATCAATTTGCATTTTTGCATCATTCAACAGTCGAGCACTCTCTTCTCTAGCCTTTTCTTGTGCTTTCTCAACGATGGTATCGCGTGTGCTACTAGCTTCCTTTAAGATTACAGCTTGTTTCTCACGCGCTTCTTGCAGAATGGATTCACCTTCCTGCTTGATATTCAATAAGCGTTCCGAAGCTTCATGTGCTTTGCGCAAACTCTCGTCTATATATTCCTTACGGCCATTCACCATCTTAATAATAAGTGGGAAGGCTACAAGGGCCAGCACAATGAAAACTACCAGAAAGGCTAAGAACATCCAAAACAGGAGTCCTATATCAGGAGTTAATATTGATGGTAAATTATCCATTCTTTATTTATTACTTGATAAGGAATGCACAAGCTGCAATAGCAAACAGAGCACATCCCTCAACAAATGCAGCTGTCAAAATCATGCTGGAAGAAATCTTTCCGTTAGCTTCAGGCTGACGGGCAATAGCATCCATAGCACTACCACCAATCTTACCAATTCCCAAACCGGCACCAATTGTAGCAAGTCCTGCACCTAAAGCACAACCCATCTGTGCCAAACCTTCTGCAGCTAATAATGTTGTAATCATCATAATTTTATGTTTTAATTTAATGTTAATATATTCTATTCCAATAATTTCTATCTATTTATTCAGCAGTGTGATGTTCTGGATGAGCCAATCCGATAAACACTGCGCTCAACATTGTAAAGACATATGCCTGGATGAATGCTACTAACACTTCAAGAAGATTCATGAACAGCAGCATGATAGCACTAAAAATATTCAGACCTATGCCATAGCCGACACCCATAGACCATCCTAGGAAGATAACACAGGTGAAACTCAATATCACAGCATGGCCTGCCATCATATTCGCAAAGAGACGAATCATCAAGGCAAATGGCTTTGTAAAGACTCCAAACAGCTCTATCACTGGCATCAAAGGTATCGGTGCTTTGAGGAATATCGGCACATTAGGCCAGAAGATTTCCTTCCAATACTCTCTGTTACCAAACAGATTCACAACCAACATGGTGCAAAGCGCCAAAAAGAGCGTGATGTTTATATTACCAGTAATATTGACTCCACCAGGGAAAATCGGTAACAGACCTATAATATTGCATAAGAATATGAAAAAGAATACCGTCAGCAAATAAGGAGCATACTGTTTGCAATGTGCTTCACCAACTGCCGGCTTAATCACATCATCATGGATATACATCACCAACATCTCCATCAAGCCGATAAAACCTTTCGGAGCATCAGACTTTATATCCGTCTTTTTGTAGTATTGCATACAGGCAAGGAAGATACCCAACAAGAGAAATACTACTATCCAAATCTGAGCAACAACCTTGGTAATACTCAAATCGAGCGGACGTACCGTTTCTCCATTAGGTAACTTTTCATAGATTTTTCCATGATGTGCCTCATCAAAATAAAATGGCTTCGGCAAACTTTCTGCCGTACAGAAAGTCCATTGACCAGTAGCCGAACTTCTGACTATAATCGGCAGATGGAATCCTATATGTTTCCCCTTATATGTAACTATATGCCATTCATACGAATCAGACAAATGTTCCAGCACAATAGTTGGGATATCCAACTTCTCGCCTTTCTGCTCATTGGCAAGAACATTCATTGGCACCAGCATAATAGCCAACAACAAAAGGATACTGTTTATTTGTTTCATTTCTTGTTCCTTAATCTCAAATCTCTTAATGTCTAGTCCTGCATAATCTTTCTGAAGAAGATTGTATGATGTGCCATCAACATAAAATAATAAGCCATGAATACCAGTAGGAAGAGCAATATATTATCTGCATCCGACGTCATATAGTAGATAAATATGAACGCCAAAGCTGCTAACATCCTACAAACGGAGACCCCAAGCAAGAACGTAGGCAAACTATCGGGAGCGCGAAGAGCTACTCGACGCCATATCAAAGCATCAGCGACTTCAATAATAAATGCAAATACCACACTGTAGAGTATAGGGTGCAACAATCCATCTAACATAGACAACTGCATCACAAGCAATCCCAGCAAGGATAATCCTATTATTAGAAATACGCTCTGTCGGATATATTGGCGGCAAAGTCTTTCTACATCCATTACTTACATATTATTATATATGAGACACTTACAATTCTACACAAAGACTCACGATATTCTTTTGCACCTCAACAAATCCTCCACAAATAGAGAATTCTTGCTTTGTCCCATTTGGCAGACGATACATAACAGTACCTTCTTCCAACGATGAGATGATAGGAGCATGTGCCGTCAGTATCTCAAAAGAGCCGAGTGTCCCTGGAACAATGATACTTTCCACATCACCGTCGAACATTATCTTCTCTGGAGAAACTATCTTCAATTTCAACATACACTCTATCAATTTTAAGCCTGAGCAGCTGCCAACAGTTTCTTAGCCTTCTCCTTTGCGTCTTCTATAGTACCAACATTCAGGAATGCCTGCTCCGGCAGGTCATCGACCTCTCCATCAAGGATTGCATTGAATCCTTTTATCGTCTCCTCAATCGGCACCATGACACCTTTCAAACCTGTAAACTGCTCTGCGACAGCAAAAGGTTGAGAGAGGAAACGCTGTACTCTACGCGCACGGTTCACAGTCAACTTATCTTCATCCGACAGCTCATCCATACCCAAGATAGCAATGATATCTTGCAATTCATTGTACCTCTGCAAGAGCTGCTTGACACGTTGCGCACAATCATAATGCTCTTTTCCGACAATAAGAGGGTCCAGAATACGCGATGTACTCCCCAATGGATCTACTGCCGGATAAATACCCAATTCTGCAATCTTACGCGAAAGCTCAGTCGTTGCATCCAAGTGTGTAAACGTTGTAGCAGGAGCTGGGTCTGTCAAGTCATCTGCCGGTACATACACAGCCTGTACAGAAGTGATAGAACCACGTTTAGTAGACGTAATACGCTCCTGCATAGCACCCATCTCCGAAGCCAAGGTAGGCTGATAACCTACGGCCGAAGGCATACGCCCTAACAATGCAGACACTTCAGAGCCAGCCTGTGTGAATCGGAAGATATTATCAATAAAGAACATTATGTCGGCTGCCTCTCCGTCTTTACCACCATGATCGCGGAATTCTTCAGCAACCGTCAGACCAGACAAAGCGACGCTAGCGCGCGCTCCAGGAGGTTCGTTCATCTGCCCATAAACAAGAGTAGCTTGCGACTTGCTCAACTCATCCTTATCAACAAGCGACAAATCCCATTTGCCTTCATCCATTGCTTTCCGGAACTTCTCACCGTATCTGATAACGCCAGATTCCAACATATCGCGAATCAAGTCATTTCCTTCACGGGTACGCTCTCCAACTCCGGCAAACACAGAATATCCGTTATGCCCCTTGGCTATATTGTTGATTAACTCCATGATAAGCACGGTCTTACCAACACCGGCACCACCAAAGAGGCCAATCTTTCCACCCTTCATATAGGGTTCCAACAAGTCGATAACCTTGATACCGGTTGCGAGCATCTCTTTATGAGTAGACAACTCGTCAAAAGTCGGAGCTTCACGGTGAATAGGATAAGCACCTTCCATGTGGAGCTCTTCCATACCATCAATAGGTTTCCCTATCACATTCATCATACGCCCCTTGATTTGCTCGCCCGCAGGCATCACAATTGGTTGCCCGGTAGGCTCAACCACCAAGTCACGCTGCAAGCCATCGGTATTATCCATAGCTACACAGCGAACCGTATCTTCACCTATATGTTGTTGTACCTCAATAACGAGATCACTGCCGTCTGGGCGTTTAACTTTCAAAGCATCGTAAATCTTTGGCAGAACTTGTTCAGCATCCTGACCTTGCGTATCAAAATACACATCAATCACAGGACCGATAATCTGAGATATACGACCATTAATCTGTGGCATAAGTAATATCTTTTAATTTTAATTTTTCTATTTATGATTAGCACAAAAGTAATTAAAAACAGATAAAAACCGTAACATATCACTTAGTTTTAATCTTTTTTTAATACCTTTTAAACACCCTGGCCGATTCCAGGCTTTTTATATGGAAAGTTCATCCAAAACCTTAATCAGTTTTCTATCAAAAGGTTTGTCACTACGAATGGCCTCGCTCAGTGGTACATACACCACTTCATTATTTCTTACACCCACCATTATATTACGCTGCCCCTGCATGATGGCTTCTATCGCCCCCACACCGGTTCTGCTTGCAAGAATTCTATCGCGAGCCGTCGGACGACCACCACGCTGCAAATGCCCTAAGATGGAGACACGAACATCATACTCCGGGAATTCATTACGTACACGATCGGCATAATACAAAGCGCCACATTTAGGGCTTTCCGACACGATGACGATACAGCTCTTCTTGCTTTTACGAATACCGCGCTCCATGAACTGCGCCAACTGGTCAACATCCGTAGAGTCTTCCGGAATAATGGCAGCCTCTGCTCCGCTGGCAATGGCACTGTTCTGGGCCAGGAAGCCGGCATCACGCCCCATGACCTCTACAAAGAAAATACGCTCATGACTCTGTGCGGTGTCTCGTATACGATCCACACAGTCTACAATAGTGTTCATCGTCGTATCGTAACCTATCGTATTATCCGTTCCATACAGGTCGTTGTCTATCGTCCCTGGCAATCCGATACAACATACATCATAGTCTTTAGCAAAATTCATAGCACCTGTCAGAGAACCGTTTCCGCCGATAACAACCAAGGCATCTATTTCCTCTTTCACAAGATTATCATAGGCTTTTTGCCTACCTTCTTCGGTCATAAACTCCGTCGAACGCGCCGTTTTCAGGATTGTTCCGCCAGTACCTATAATTCCACTGACATTTTCTGTAGTAAAAGGCTTTATCAATCCATTAATCAGACCATCGTAACCACGATATATAGCCTTGATATTAAAGCCATTATAAATACCTGCTCTAGAGACTGCCCTTATCGCAGCATTCATTCCCGGAGCATCTCCTCCGGATGTCAAGATACCAATTGTCTTTATCTTTGCCATAATTATGTTTATTTTATCATCTTACATTTGAATCATCAGGACCAACAATCCAATCAGTCCACCCAACAATGCCTTCCATCCGACATGACGGAAGAACCATCCGCCGTGCATGCGTTCCATTTTAAGAAGCACCATTCCACTCATACTGGCTGTTGCCAAGATATTACCACCCGCCATGACTGCATACGCTACCACCTTATAGTATATATCATTGGTAACACCCTCAGGCTTCATGACAACAAAACTCATCGCCGTGGCAAAATTATCTAGCACAGAGCTTACTGCCATAACAAAGAAACCACACAGACTTGTACTTCCAATTACAACATCCAATCGCTCCCACAACCACACAAAAGCACCGGTTTCTTTCACCACACCTACTGCCAACATTATTCCAAGAACATATAGCATCATCTGAATGACACCATACCTCAATATATGCGGCAATCTCCGCTCTGCCATCATATTAGCACTGAAAAGTCGGCGATTGAACACTTCATTTACCACCCACAAGATAGATAAGACGCACAAAGCACCCAAAAACGGGCTTAGCTTTGTAATATTATGAAACGTAGGGATAAACCAAAGCCCACCAATACCGACAAACAGCATAATAAGTCGCTGCCATACTGTCAAGTTCGTATCATCACCCCGATATGGCATCACCACCCATTCTGTCTCAACCCGCTCCGGAAGAGTACGTCCGATAAGCCAAGTTGGGATGCCCCATGCCAACAGACAAGGAACAAAGAGAGACAGAGAGAAATCGGTAGCCGTCACTTTCCCCATATTCCACAAGACCAACCCTTCTGGGTTTCCTATAACTGTCAATGCACCACCGGTATTGGCCGACAACACAATGACACTGCCATAGAGCATACGCAATCGGCGACTTGGAAGCACCTTGTGCATGATGGTCAACATCATCACCGTCGTAGTAATATTATCCAGATTTGCAGAAATCAGGAATGTGACCACGCCCATCGTCCATAGCATACGACGACTGCTCCGCGTCTTGAGCAACTGCGAAACGAAATCAAAGCACCTGTTGTTATCAAGAATTTCGACAATAGTCATTGTCGCCAGCAAGAACAACACGATTTCAGCAGCCTCGCCTACATATTTCAGGAATATATTCTGGGCTATATACTGTTTTACGGCAACACTCGTAGCAACCGCTCCGTCCAGAAAGTTAGCATAGTCACCATGGTGCTGACTCATAACGAAGTCCGTTCCATAGCAGATATAGAGCACCCAGCCTAGAGTGCCTGCGAATATCGCAACGGCAGCCTTATTTACATTCGTAATTGCCTCTGTCGCTATCAATATAAAGCTGATTAACAGTATGCCAACAATAATCAGAGTCATAAAACAGAATTTGCAAGGCAAAGTTAACAATTATTTCTGCACATACAAGTTTTAATCTTGTTTTTTTATCATTTGTCCGTTAACTTGCCAAATTACAAACATCCTGCACCCACATACAAGTTACCAGCACAGCATTTTGAAGTCAAATTACTGCAAAGCCCATTCAGCAAAACTGACTCGGCTTTGCAGCAACACTGCCCCAGCCTTGCAGTAAAACTGCCTAAGCCCTGCAATCAAGCCAAACAAAATTCCATTAGCCAACATCTTTGTGTTAAAAAAAACTAATATCATTTTCTTTCAAATCCCATCCCGCATATTGTAATGATTTAATTATTACCTTTGCACACAATTTTAGTGAAAAGCTTGCAAAAGCTATTACACCATAATTATATTAATAACATAAAGTCCAACTTTATTAATTACAAACAATTATTTTTTATGTCAAACTTACAGAACGTACAACCATTGGACAACTTCAATTGGGAAGAATTTGAGAATGGTTCAAGCGTAAACGTCAACAAGCAAGACCTCGAAAAGGCTTATGACGAAACTCTTAACAAAATTGCAGAACACCAGGTCGTAGAAGGAACAGTTATTTCTGTCGACAAGAAGGAAGTTATCGTTAACATCGGCTACAAGAGCGATGGTATCATTCCTGCATCTGAATTCCGTTACAATCCCGAACTGAAGGTTGGTGATAAGGTTGAGGTTTACGTTGAAAATCAAGAAGACAAGAAAGGCCAGTTGGTTCTTTCTCACAAGAAGGCCCGCTTGAACAAGAGCTGGGATTTGATCAATGCAGCTCTCGAAAACGAAGAAATTATCCAGGGTTATATCAAGTGCCGCACTAAGGGTGGTATGATTGTTGATGTATTCGGTATCGAAGCATTCCTCCCCGGCAGCCAGATTGACGTTCATCCTATACGCGACTACGATGTATTCGTAGGCAAAACAATGGAATTCAAGGTTGTTAAGATCAATCAGGAGTTCCGCAATGTTGTTGTTTCTCACAAGGCTCTTATTGAGGCTGAGTTGGAAGCACAGAAGAAAGAAATTATTTCTAAGCTCGAAAAGGGTCAGGTACTCGAAGGTACTGTTAAGAACATCACCTCTTACGGTGTATTCGTTGACCTTGGCGGTGTAGACGGATTGATTCACATCACAGACCTTTCTTGGGGTCGCGTGAGTGATCCACACGAAGTTGTTACTCTCGACCAGAAGATTAACGTTGTTATCATCGACTTCGATGAAGACAAGAAGCGTATCGCACTTGGTTTGAAGCAGCTCACTCCTCACCCATGGGATGCGTTGGATGCAGACTTGAAGGTTGGCGACCACGTGAAGGGTAAGGTTGTCGTTATCGCAGACTACGGTGCATTTGTTGAAATAGCTCCCGGAGTTGAAGGACTTATCCACGTTAGCGAGATGTCATGGAGCCAGCACTTGCGCTCTGCACAGGAATTCATGCACGTAGGTGATGAAATCGAAGCCGTTATCCTGACTCTTGACCGCGAAGAGCGTAAGATGAGCCTTGGTATCAAGCAACTCAAGGAAGACCCATGGGAAACTATCGAAGTGAAGTATCCTGTAGGTTCTAAGCACAATGCAAAGGTTCGCAATTTCACTAACTTCGGTATCTTCGTTGAACTCGAAGAAGGTGTTGACGGTTTGATTCATATCAGCGACCTTTCATGGACTAAGAAAGTTAAGCATCCTTCAGAGTTCACATCTCAAGGCTCAGACATCGATGTAGTTGTTCTTGAAATTGACAAGGAGAACCGTCGCCTGTCTTTGGGTCACAAGCAGTTGGAAGACAATCCTTGGGATACTTACGAAACTGTATACACTCCTGGTTCTGTTCACGAAGGTAAGATTACCGAAATGATGGACAAGGGTGCTGTCATTACATTGAACGAAGGTGGCGAAGGCTTCGCAACTCCTAAGCATCTTGTAAAAGAAGACGGTACACAAGCTCAGTTGGGCGAAGAACTGTCATTCAAGGTTATCGAGTTTGTGAAAGAGACAAAGCGCATCATCCTTTCACACAGCCGTACTTTCGAAGAGGGCAAGGAAGAAACCAAGCCTGCTTTCAAGCACAATGGTGGCAACGCTAGCCACGCAAACAAGTCAGAGGCAGCTACTATCAACAATGTAAAGGCTGGAACTTCACTGGGTGACCTCGACGTTCTTGCTGACTTGAAGGCTAAAATGGAAAAGGGAGAATAAGTTTACAGTTGGACAACTTGTAAAAATATTCTTTGAAGAATAAGGAAGCTCGCTTGATAAAAGCGAGCTTTTTTTTTGTCGATTCAAGATATTTGTTTACCTTTGCATAGAATTTTAATACGACACACGTTTCATTTTTAGAAACGGTTTCATTTCAATCAAATATTTTCATATACATATATGTATAGTAAAGATGAACTATTGTCTAAAAGCATGAATGAGCTTGAAGACATTGCAAAGGAGGTAGGAGCAGAATATTCCAACCAAGCCGATGCGGAAGACATCATATATGCCATTTTAGACAAGCAAGCAGTCGTAGAGGGCAATAAGAACCCTTTAGGTGCAACAAAGCGTCGTCGCACACGCATTGCTAAAAAGGACACAGACCATGTTTATACCGTCAGTGGAAAAGATGGTGAGAATCTCGATGTCAAGAAAAACAAATCAGCAGCAGAACCACAGCCACTTTTCAAAGAGGAACCGATTGAGAATTCCTCTGTAGAAGAGACGTCCCCTGCTCCGACAGAGACTGCCCCGAAGCGTAAACGCAAGACCAAGAAAGAAAAGGAAGCAGAAGAAGCTGCCAATCAAGCTCAGCTACAATTAGAAGATCCTGAAAACAATGTTGCAACGGGTGAAGAAGAAGTGTCTGCCAACTCCGAAAGTGGCACGCAGGATACCAAAGAAGAGCTGATGCAAGCCCCAACTCCTACTGCCGAGACTGTGGAAAACGAGACCAGTGGAGAGAGTGATTTCGTACCAGAAGCTCAATTTGCTTCAGGCGATACCCAGCAGGAGGAAGAAGGCGATAACAATCTTCTTGCTCAACTCCAGGCAAAAATCAATGACCATAATAAAGAGAATGAAGCAAGTCTCAATCCTATGGCAGATGCCGTATGGGAGGGTGATCCGGCGGATGGAACAGATTTTATTATCAAGATAGATTTGCCGATAGAAGACCAAGGAGCAGTTCCAAACTATGACATGTTTGACAATCCCACCACTCCTATCTTACCAGCTATGCCAGCCTATCAAGCTCCGGTGCCAAGTAATGCACCAGCCTATGACTTCTCAGACATCATCACTGCCAACGGAGTATTAGAGGTAATGCCTGACGGCTATGGATTCCTACGCTCAAGCGATTACAACTATTTGTCATCACCTGACGATGTATACATTGCTACCAATCAGGTAAAACGTTACGGTTTGAAGACCGGAGACGTCATTCAGTGCCGTGTCCGACCACCACACGACGGAGAGAAATATTTCCCGCTCACAAGCATAGATAAAATCAATGGTCGCAATCCTGCTGAAATCAGAGATAGAATTCCATTCGAACATCTTACCCCACTCTTTCCCGAAGAGAAGTTTACACTTTGTGGCGACCCTCAGACAACCAATCTCTCTACACGTGTAGTAGATTTGTTCTCTCCTATCGGAAAAGGACAGCGTGCACTAATTGTTGCGCAACCAAAAACAGGTAAGACCATCCTGATGAAGGATATAGCCAATGCTATTGCCGCAAATCATCCGGAAGCATATCTGATGATGCTTCTCATAGACGAACGCCCAGAGGAAGTAACAGACATGGCACGAACCGTAAATGCAGAAGTTATCGCTTCAACATTCGACGAACCCGCAGAGCGTCACGTCAAAATAGCTGGTATTGTCTTGGAAAAAGCAAAGAGAATGGTAGAATGTGGACACGATGTTGTAATTTTCTTGGATTCTATTACCCGACTTGCCCGTGCTTATAATACAGTAAGTCCTGCATCGGGTAAGGTTCTAACCGGTGGTGTGGATGCCAATGCCTTGCAAAAGCCCAAGCGTTTCTTCGGAGCTGCGCGTAATATTGAGGGTGGAGGTTCGCTCACGATTATCGCCACAGCACTCATAGATACCGGTAGCAAGATGGATGAAGTCATCTTTGAAGAGTTCAAAGGTACAGGTAATATGGAATTACAGCTCGACCGCTCACTGTCTAACAAGCGAATCTTCCCTGCTGTTAATCTGGTTGCTTCGAGTACACGCCGTGACGATTTACTACAAGATAAGACTACCCTCGATCGCATGTGGATTCTTCGTAAGTATATTAGCGACATGAATCCTATAGAGGCAATGAATACGATACATACCAGTATGACGCGTACTCGCAGCAATGAAGAGTTTTTGTTGAGTATGAATTCATAATGGCATGATTCTGCATAAATAAAAATACCGACTATTCTTTTTGAATAGTCGGTATTTTTATTTTCTGCCAATCACGTAAATTGGTATATCTGAATACAGCTATTTATTCATTGGTCAAATCACACATAATCTTCTCATCAATGTCCGTTATATGATTAGCTTCCAAAAGAAGATGGTCGCTTGCAAACGCATCTGATAACGACTGGAACGACTTTGATTTATCCATAAATGCCTTCAGGAGTATCACGGCTTCACTTACTTTGTTCAAAAACCACTTGCAATACCCCCCATTCAAATAATCAGCAGGACCTACACCGGCAGAAAGCAGCAACTCATCGTAAATTTTCTCAGCCTTCTCTACCTTTGTATCGGCCATTAATCCCCATGCCAACGCACGAGATATGTTATGGTCCAAAGGATAGTTATAGTTTAATTTATACAATATATTCAGCCCTTCTTCTATCT
The DNA here is from genome assembly GCF_055381405.1 of Prevotella mikamonis. Taxonomy (NCBI): domain Bacteria; kingdom Pseudomonadati; phylum Bacteroidota; class Bacteroidia; order Bacteroidales; family Prevotellaceae; genus Prevotella; species Prevotella mikamonis. The sequence continues at coordinate 611,650 of NZ_AP035785.1, read as the reverse complement.
TACCTTGATTCATCATGGCAATAGCCTGATTCAACTGATAACGCTTATTATCGGGATGAAGCACACTTAACTTTTCATACAGCGACTCCGCTTCTTCAAAATTTTCATTATGAAAATAGGCTTGTGCCAATCCTCTCATAGCATTTTCATCATCCGAATCCTGCGACAAGATATTCTCGTACAGGCTTTCAGCCATATAGTAATTCTTGAAATACATGGCTACAGCAGCTCTTATACGCAGATAAGCCACATCGTCTATTTCGGGATAACGCTTAAACAGCTCTTGCAAGTAATCATAATGCTTACGCTGTAACAAGAAATGGCAAAGCTCTATCAGCTCAGAAGTAAATAACGCTTGTGGTAATTGACCGTACGCACAAAAGAATCCGGAATGATCAAGTTGGTGATTAGAAAAACTGAAAATATTGAAAAAACCACCCCGTACATCGTTTAAACGGAAGAAACGATAGAGATCTTGCAGATACATGCGACGGATATAAGCTGCACTTTGGCGTTCTTCAGCACTTAATACAGGTCCTACGGACTCATTATGATTGAGCATCTCCCTCATATTGCTTGGAATTGTATCAATAACAGAGGATATTGCCAGTGCAAAAGAATATTTATCAGAATCACAAAAAGGTCCATTAGCAAATAGTACCGATAAGAAATTATTATCTTCCAGTTTTGTTCTTATCGAAGCAAGTGCCGGGTGTGCCTCCGTAAACGGCACAAACCAATTACTCAATGTATGGAAAAATGGAAAACGTTTCATCTGCGAGAATCCGCCAAAATAAATGTCAGAACCAGCTTTCTGCATCTCCAACATACGCTTAAAGCTATTCTCCATTTCTTCCATAGCCTTATCCTGGGCATCAGGATGCAATATATCCTGCATAGGTTCCTCGTCTTTCTCAGAGATTCCAAAACGCGTGATATTAAGGTTGTTGTTTTTAACAAGATTAGGAATTATATCTCTTTGAAGTTCTTCGGTATCTCTTTCTGCATCTTTACAAAAAACCATTTGCTTCTGCAATGAGACTAATTCTTCCCTTACTTGAGAATCAGCAAATAGCCTTGTCAGTATTTCTTCTTGCTCAGGAAAGAGTCCATTAAGTTTTAAATTCATCGACAGCCCCCACCCTACAAATGCCCGTTGCCGCAAACGCTCATCTGCAACTATAGAATAAACGGCCACCAAAGTAGACAATTTATTGACATCGTATATCGTCACACACGACAACATGATTGCACTGACCAGTACTAACGCATCATGAACATCTATTGTCGGACTGGTCAACAAACTTGTCCAAAACTCTGAGTCCTGCTTTGTCCATTGGTCAGAAACTAACACGTACTCAAAAAGTACACTTATATAATGCTGATGCTCTGCCTGTACTGCACGTTCATGCTCTCGCTGCATATCGCCGGATTCCAATGACAACAGGGCTAAATCTTGCACATAAGCTTCTAACTTACCCTGTATACTAGAGCTATCATTATCTAACTGCAAACTATGACTCTTGAAGATACCGTAAATTCCTCCAATAGACATACGATATTCCAGGTCCACACTGCACGTCAACCGAAATAATCTTCGCAATAACGACTGATACACCTCTCCCCGCTTTGCGTCCTGATAACCTCGAAGCATGAATTCCTTCATCAGGCGATAGCTTTCGCAAATCTCATCAAGTGCGGATTCATTGCGAGTAAGATGTGCATTGCGCATAAAGTCAGCCAAATGTCGTGATGCTAGGTATAAATCACCTTTTACAGCAATATCATTGTATGTAAGTTCTAATAAATCTCGTTGAGGAATCATAGTCTAGTATTTATTTACTAATTTACTTGCTACTACAACAGGAGCAATCTTCGTATAAACCAATCGTGGCAAGGCTTTGATGGTTCGGTCATCGGTATCACAATACTTCTTAATTGTAGTAGAATAATGCTGTAGACCATATTTATTAATAGAATCGCACGCCATGTTATAAGCCTTCACAAACGACGTAAGCTGTTTTTTCCGTCGTGAATCCTTATTGACAGAGCCTGCAACCACTATGACACCAAACTTATCCCCACTGCTACGGCTATCTGCCAACAGCTGATTCTTGTTGATACGAGCTGTTGTTGCCTGAGGCTCTGGAAGCCACAAAGCATCCATCTCATTGTTGAGCAACATTTTTAATCGCAGATTTACATGATTTATCTGTATACGGAACACCTGTGCTTTTGTCTTTACTGTGTCAAGAAAGGCATCTGTCAGATAATCGGTCACGGAATAACGAGACATGGCCACCATCTTGTCCCCTAGCTGATTCAACCGCTTAATACGCACGGTGCGATTAGAATATAATTGCCAATACGCGTTGGTCTCTGTCAGATATTGCAATGGAGTTCCTAAGCGAATCATTCGGGAAGCTCTAAGCTTATCTGTGAAAGATAATTCTACTCGCTTACGAATCATAGCTGTATCACAATCCATTTGGGATGAATACAGCTTCAGATGTACATCTACATCTTGGTCTTTAAACAACTCTTCTTCATAAGCAACATAAAGCGGAAGGCAATCTAATGTCGGCATGACAGCAACTTTCAAAGCCAAAGAGTCTAAGCGCAGCTGCTCTCTACGCTCTGCGACACTCTGCCGATTTTGCGATTCACGTGCCTTGCTGCAACTAGCCAGTGCAAGGACAATTAGAAATATAGTGACACACTTGAATATTCTCATAAAACGTTTGTTATAATACTGCCAACAGCGGTATATAGGGGCTTGCAAAATTAACAAAAAGTTTTGTACCACCGAAAAAACTTACTACTTTTGTCTATCACTAACAAAGCGCTTCATGGCAAAAAACAAAATAGCATACGTATGCAGTAATTGCGGACAAGAATCTGCTAAATGGATTGGGAAATGTCCTAACTGTGGGCAATGGAATACTTTCAAGGAAATTAGGATTGCCAACGAAACAGGTAGCTCAGCTGCCAAATCAGCAGCGATGGGAATCAGAAGGGACACAGAAAGCAGTAACCACCCACTCTATCTTCATCAGATTACAGCAAAAGACGAACCACGTATCAATATGCATGACAACGAACTGAATCGCGTATTGGGAGGTGGGCTTGTACCTGGTAGCATGGTATTGTTGGGTGGCGAGCCGGGAATCGGTAAAAGTACATTGACACTACAAACGATTCTTCACATGCCTGAATGCAAAATCTTGTATGTCAGTGGAGAAGAAAGTGCTCATCAATTAAAGATGCGTGCAGAGCGATTAACCAATGCTCAAACCGAGAATGTACTCATATTGTGCGAGACATCACTTGAAAATATCTTTCAGCATATTCAAACTACCATGCCAGAGCTTATCATTATCGACTCTATACAAACCATATCTACAGAAGATGTTGATAGTTCTCCCGGCAGTGTCAGTCAGGTCCGAGAATGCGCCGCAGCACTATTGCGATTTGCAAAAACCAGCAATATTCCCATCATTCTAATAGGACATATCAACAAGGAAGGGACACTTGCCGGTCCGAAAATCCTAGAACATATAGTAGATACTGTCATACAATTCGAAGGAGATCAACACTATATGTATCGCATCTTACGAAGTATCAAAAACAGATTCGGGAGTACATCGGAATTAGGAATATACGAGATGCAGCAAAATGGTCTACGCGAAGTATCGAATCCCTCCGAATTGCTATTGTCGCAAGAGCATGAAGGACTATCTGGTATTGCAATCTCATCTGCCATAGAAGGTGTTCGGCCATTCCTGGTTGAGACCCAGGCATTGGTTTCATCGGCAGCTTATGGTACTCCGCAACGCATCGCTACCGGCTTTGACCAGCGTCGTCTAAATATGCTTCTAGCAGTATTGGAAAAACGAGTCGGTTTTAAACTCATGCAAAAAGACGTCTTCTTGAATATAGCCGGTGGACTTCGTGTCACAGATTTAGCAATGGATTTAAGTGTCATTGCAGCAGTTCTATCCAGCAATGTAGACACAGCCATCGAAACAGGATGGTGCATGGCTGGAGAAGTGGGATTAAGTGGAGAAGTACGTCCCGTAAATCGAATAGAGCAACGAGTTGCAGAAGCCGAGAAATTAGGATTCTCGCATATTATTATTCCGCAATTCAATTTGAAAGGTTTCAATCATTCTAAATACAACATAGAGTTACATCCTGTCAAAAAGGTAGAAGAAGCATTACGCAACCTTTTTGGTTAAACGATTCTAAGATAACGGTTTATGAAAGATTCTGTAATTATTGTCAGCGGTGGTATGGATTCCATCACGCTATTATATGATAAAAAGAACGAGATTGCACTCGGTATCTCATTCGATTATGGAAGCAACCATAATGCGAAGGAAATACCATTTGCAAAGATGCACTGTCAACGTTTGGGCATCAAGCATATTACCATTAAACTTGATTTCATGCACCAATACTTCAAAAGCTCGCTTCTAGAGGGTAGCAATGCTATCCCCGAAGGACATTATGCTGATGACAACATGAAATCAACCGTCGTTCCATTTAGAAATGGAATTATGCTATCTATTGCTATCGGTATTGCCGAAAGTCATCATTTGACTAAAGTATTGATGGCCAATCACGGCGGCGATCATACTATATACCCTGATTGTCGTCCTGAATTCATAGACTCAATCAACTCAGCTGCCAACACCGGAACTTTCATTAATGTGAGTGTTATAGCTCCCTATACAAATATAACAAAAGGTGACATTGCCAATATTGGAAAACAGCTGGGACTTGATTATTCCGAAACGTGGAGTTGCTATAAAGGCGGAGAAACGCACTGTGGCAAATGTGGAACATGTATTGAGCGCCAAGAAGCATTGCGCGAAGCCAACATCACAGATACTACGATATACGAAAATAGATAATACAAGACCCACCATATCCTAATTCTATTATGGTAAAAACACTGCTGTTTTTCATTCTCAATATTCATAATGTGGTGAGAATTAAGGAGTTTCAGAACTAAAAACCAAGTAGAAGAGACAAAAAAGTAGTAATAAATTTCCATATCAACCAAAAAACTAGTATATTTGCAACTCAAAATAAAAGGGTCGTAGAATATTATAACATTTTTCAAATACAAAAAATGACTAAAGCAGATATTATTAACGAAATTGTCATCCAAACTGGAATCGCAAAAAAAGACGTATCAACTGTTGTTGAGAGTTTTATGAGTACGATTAAAAATAGCTTGCTAGATAATAAGGAAAACGTATATTTGCGTGGCTTTGGCAGTTTTGTAATTAAGCATAGAGCAGCTAAGACAGCACGTAATATTTTGAAGAATACAACTATTACGATTGATGCTCACGATTTACCAAGCTTCAAACCTGCTAAAAGTTTCATAGAAAAGATGAAGAGTGAGTAACATTGTTGCGCACCTATTTATTATAAATTGATAATTACATACAATTAAAATATTAAATTTTTGAATTATGCCAAACGGAAAGAAAAAGAAGGGCCACAAAATGGCAACACACAAACGTAAAAAGAGATTACGTAAGAATAGACATAAGAGCAAGTAAGCTTAGGGGCTTACCTACTTAAGTCTTTTGTAAAGAAGGGACATGTCAATGTTTATCAAAAGATACTTAGACATGTCCCTAACTTTTGAATATCCAAGTTAAAAGATTAAAGAAAATGACCAGCGAAGTTGTAATTGACGCACAAGAGAAAGCGATCTCGATTGCCCTGCTGGAAGATAAGAGTCTAGTAGAATATCAGAACGAATCTAGAGAGGCTTCTTTCTCTGTCGGAAACATTTACGTTGCGAAGGTAAAAAAACTCATGCCGGGATTAAACGCATGTTTTGTTGATGTCGGCTATGAGCGGGATGCCTTTCTTCATTACCTTGACTTAGGAAGCCAGTTCAATTCTTATGCCAAATATCTCAAACTGGTACAAAGCGATAGAAAGAAATTATATCCACACGCAAAAGCCCAAAGATTACCCGATTTAAAAAAGGATGGTAGTGTACAGCAAATCCTTACTGTAGGACAAGAAGTTCTCGTACAGATTGTCAAAGAACCTATATCTACCAAAGGACCCCGTCTTACAGGTGAATTATCTTTTGCAGGACGTTTTATCGTATTGATACCTTTTGGAGATAAGGTTTCTGTCTCTTCAAAAATTAAAAGCGGTGAAGAGCGTGCACGCTTAAAACAGCTTATTCAAAGTATCAAACCCAAAAACTGTGGAGTAATCGTTCGCACAGTTGCTGAAGGCAAACGTGTCGCCGAGCTTGATACAGAAATGAAAGTACTTACCAAGCGATGGGAGGATGCTTTGGTGAAAGTACAAAAGACTCAAAAGCGTCCGCAGCTTGTGTATGAGGAAGAAGGTAGAGCTATCGCATTGCTAAGAGATTTATTCAACCCCGACTTCGAGAATATCTATATCAATGATGAGCAGATATTCGAGGAGGTCAAAAACTACATTACGCTGATTGCTCCAGAGAAAAGCAGCATCGTAAAAAAGTATACTGGCAAACTTCCTATCTTCGATAATTTCAATATTACCAAGCAGATTAAATCAGGCTTTGGCAAGACCATCAACTACAAGCATGGTGCCTACTTGATTATTGAACACACCGAAGCACTCCATGTGGTTGATGTAAATAGTGGAAACAGGTCGAGAAATGGTAATGGACAAGAAGAGAATGCACTGGATGTCAATCTTGGAGCAGCCGATGAGTTAGCACGTCAGTTGAGATTACGCGATATGGGAGGCATCATTGTGGTTGACTTCATAGATATGAAGCTGGCCGAAGACCGCCAGATGCTCTATGAGCGCATGTGCAAGAATATGCAGAAAGATAGAGCCAGACACAATATTCTTCCGCTTAGCAAGTTCGGACTGATGCAGATAACCAGGCAGCGTGTACGTCCCGCAATGGACGTTAATGTAGAAGAAAATTGTCCAACGTGTAACGGTACTGGCAAGATTAAGTCTAGTATATTGTTCACTGACCAGCTGGAAGGAAAGATAGACAAACTAGTCAACAAGATTGGTATCAAGAAATTCTACTTACACGTACATCCTTATGTTGCAGCTTTTATCAATCAGGGTGCAGTATCGCTAAAATTAAAGTGGAGAATGAAGTATGGCTTTGGAGTCCACATCATCCCTTCACAGAAACTAGCTTTCCTACAATATGAATTCTATGACAACCAGAAGCAATTCATAGATATGAAAGAAGAAATTGAAATTAAGTAATGATAAAAAGAGCCGGATAGCAAAAACTCATCCGGCTCTTTTTATTTTATTGCACTACCTTGAATCTGATTCGGAACGAATGTTCCATCTCATCCCAATTCGTACCTAGCAATTCGAATCTCCCTATTTGCGATGTAGAACGTACATGTTTGCCTACACACGGACAAACATCAAAATCTCCAATGCGGACAAGCCGAACAACATTGCCTGCCGAATCTGGTAATCTCTCGAGCATCATATCATCCAAGATGTCCCGACGGTCTACCAATTCATAAGTAACTGGCAAATTTTCCGCTATCAATCTGTTCATTTCGCGTTCAATCTCTTTTTCGTCCTGTCGACTGGGCTTCTGCTCCAATTTAAAGGTCATCTTGCTCTTCTTTCGTTCTATATGTGCATTGATAGAACGACCACAATGAAATCTCCTCACCATCACCTGGTTCAGGAGGTGCTCCGCAGAATGAGCCGGCGGAAATTCATCCTTTCCATGCTCATTAAGAATATAATCTTTATCCATATTCACATTAAATTTAAAGACTTTTCCGCCGTATGGAGGCAATGTTACAGGAAACACACCATCACGCCTCAACTCTACATCGACGGTATCGCCAGACAACAAATCTACAGCTGATACCAGTTTCTCCGGCATAGTAAAGAAGTCAAAAGCATGATTAGGTATCACAACATTAGAAACAGCACTATTCTGGGAGAAATTGACTACTACAAGAGCAACTTCGTCATCAGCCTTTCTCAAAAACGCATATTGAGTTCTTGGATCAAAACAATCCGAGGCAGGATTAGCACTCATCAAATCATAGAAAAGACCACTATAGAAAATCTTCTCTCGATTGGCCATCGTAAGAATCTGTCGATAACACTGTGCCAACTCTTTCTCAGCCTGCTGACGAACAGGCAACTCACATTTCTCGACTAAAGAACGTGGTGACCAATAATCAAAGATAGTTGTCCGCCCATCAAGACCACTAAATCCTTCCTTATCCATACCGCACTCTCCAAATTCCTGTCCACTATATACCATGAACGGATTTCTCTGCAACAAGGCACATACAAGAAGGCCCGGAATAGCCTTATAACCATCTCCACAGAAGAAATCGCTTGCTACCCGCTGTTCATCATGATTCTCCAAGAAATAGAGCATATGGCTGAATATATCATCGTTACATTGCCACTGATAAGTAATAGAAGCCGCTGGCCGATGTCCGCATATCACATCTCTGACACAATCATACATCCCTACCTTGTCGTACAGATAGTCAAAGCCACTGCCGACATATTGCCGATATTGGTTCGTATCATACACTTCCCCTATAAAAATAAGATGCTGATATCGTTCTTTCACAATCTTGGTAGCATAAGACCAAAATGCGGAAGGTACCATTTCGGCCATATCACATCTGAAACCATCTACCCCTTTAGAAGCCCAGAACAACAATATATCCGTCATCTTCTGCCAAGTATTGGGTATTGGGTCAAAATGATAACTTCTACCTCCGGCATCACAGTAGTCGATACCGTAATTTAGTTTAATCGTCTCATACCAGTCGCTACTTCCCGGATGAGCATCAAAGCGGTCATTACCAGTTGCTTTGGCCGGATATTCATAATAAGCACACTCCTCCCCCGCCAATAAATCTATCGACGGTTCAAAAGACTGCCCCACACAATAATAGAAATTATTATGCACAGAGAACCCCATACCTGCATCATCGTCTTCTCCAAGGTCTCTTACTCCCTCTGGTTTGCAAACGGAATGATACTGCCTGGCTACATGATTTGGCACGAAGTCCATAATCACTTTCATACCGGCAGCGTGTGTACGGGCTATCAGATTCTCCCATTCATCCATACGGACATCCACATGCTCAGCCAAATCCGGATCTACATCATAATAATCTGTAATAGCATAGGGAGAACCGGCCTTACCCTTGACGATGGCCGGATGCTGCCTGGGAATTCCGTACGAACTATAGTCTGTAGTTGTAGCATGCCTGATGACTCCTGTATACCAAACATGTGTAAATCCCATTGCACGTATCTTGGCTAAAGTCATATCATCGAAAGAAGAGAACTTACCACAACCATTTTCGGCAATCGTGCCGTTCTCTTTACGAGTAACATTACGATTGCCGAATAATCTTGGTAATACTTGATAAATAAAAATCTTTTGATTCATTACTCAGCAATACCGTGCGCAGTCACATTCTTATCTATACGACCTATCATGCCTTGCAATGCCTTACCTGGCCCACATTCCGTAAAGTCTGTAGCTCCGTCCGCAATCATGTTTTGCACAGAAGTTGTCCATCTAACCGGACTAGTCAACTGAGCTATCAAGTTATTCTTAATATCTTCTGCAGATGTATAAGCTTTAGCATCAACATTCTGATATACAGGGCATTTAGGAGATGAGAATGAAGTTTTTTCTATAGCAAGCTGCAACTCTTCCTTGGCCGATTTCATCAGAGGAGAGTGGAAAGCTCCACCCACTTTCAGTGGGAGTGCACGCTTAGCTCCGGCAGCTTTCAATGCTTCGCAGGCACGATCTATTGCGCCCTGATTTCCAGAAATAACGAGCTGCCCCGGACAATTGTAATTCGCAGGAATTACAATATCACCATCCGTACTGACTTCCTTGCAGATTTCTTCTACCTTCCCATCGGCAAGACCGATAATAGCTGCCATAGTACCTGGATTAGCTTCACAAGCTTTTTGCATAGCCAACGCACGTGTATGTACCAAACGCAGACCATCTTCAAAACTCAAAGCACCAGATGCTACCAATGCCGAAAATTCACCGAGCGAATGGCCGGCAACCATTTCCGGCTTAAAATCATCGCCCATGCACAAAGCAGAAATGACACTGTGCAAGAAAACAGCAGGCTGCGTCACCTTGGTTTCCTTCAACTGGTCGTCAGTACCGGCGAACATAATCTCTGTAATCTTGAATCCTAAGATTTCATCTGCTTTATCAAATAATTCCTTAGCTAGAGGGTTGGTATCGTATAGGTCTTTGCCCATACCGACGAACTGGGAACCTTGTCCAGGAAATACGAATGCTTTCATTATCAATTGTTTTTTGTGATACAAATTTTATTTACGCAAAGATACAAAAAAAATCCCAATTGCCTATGACCGACAAAAGGGATTTTATTTAGATTTGCTTTACAGTGCAATCATTCGCGAATCAAAATTATTCTGCGGTTTCTGCTTCAGGAGCTTTAGCTTCCTCCTCTACAGGAGCAGTAGCTTCTTCTACCTGAGGAGCCGGAGCATTTTCTGCTACAACCTTAACAGGAACCTTTACTTCTACTTCCTTATGGAAGTGAACCGTAGCCTCGAAATCGCCAACCTTCTTGATATCGTGCATTGTGATAATCTTACGATCAACCTCAATGCCCTGCTTAGCGAGTTCTTCTGCCACAATAGCTGCATTGACAGAACCATAAGTTACACCAGTAGCAGACACCTTAGCCGAAATAACCAAGACAACATCTTTCAATGCTTCAGCCTTTTTCTCAGCCTCTGCCTTCAAGGCAGCCAATTTGTGAGCCTGCTGCTTCAGGTTTTCAGCAAGAACCTTCTTTGCCGATTCTGAAGCTACAACACCTTTTCCCTGCGGAATCAGATAGTTGCGACCATAACCACTTTTTACATTTACAATATCGTTCTTGTATCCAAGTCCGATAATATCTTCTTTCAGTATAATCTCCATAATTGTATTCCTCCTTAAATTACTTCATCAAATCGGTTACATAAGGAAGTAGTGCAATCTGGCGAGCACGCTTAACAGCTTGAGCTACACGACGCTGATACTTCAATGATGTTCCTGTGATACGGCGAGGAAGAATCTTACCTTGCTCGTTGAGGAACTTCTTGAGGAATTCAGGATCTTTGTAGTCAATATACTTAATACCGCTCTTCTTGAAACGGCAATACTTCTTCTTCTTGGTGTCGATAGAAGGAGCTGTCAAATAACGGATTTCTGATTTCTGTTCTGCCATGATTAAGCCTCCACTTTTTTAGCGTATTTCTGTTTTCTCTTCTCAGCATACTCTGCAGCATACTTGTCGAGCTTAACTGTGATGAAACGGATAACCTTCTCGTCACGGCGATAGCCTGTCTCGAGAGTGTCGATAAGAGTTGGCTCTGCATTGAACTCAAGCAGGCAATAGAAGCCTGTAGATTTCTTTTCAATAGCATAAGCCATCTTCTTCAATCCCCAAGCCTCTTCATTCAGAATCTCTGCACCATTATCGGTAAGAAGTTTCTTGAACTTAGCGACCGTTTCCTTCATCTGTTCATCAGACAAAACGGGAGTCAAAATGAAAACGGTTTCGTATCGATTCATAATACTTTTAATTAATAATTATTTATTATTTTGCAAAATGCGGTGCAAAGATAGTCTTTTTTTTTGACCAAACCAAATATTATTTCTATTTTTGCCTACAAAACTATATATATGACAAAGAATCTGATGGGCAAGGCTGCATTACCGCTGATTTATATCGGTGTCATATTACTTGCAATCCTATTTATTTTCAATTTGACCAGGTATTCGCTGTTGTTATTCGCTGCTTTGGCAATCGAATTGCTCGGTACGGGATGCTATATCTACGGTCTGAAGAAAACCTGCAAGTATTAACCAGCTTATTTTTTCGCTATACTTTTACATACTTTGCATGAAGCAGCCCTTCTCTCAGACGCTTGTCGGCTTTAAACACGATTCTTTTTACTCTTACAGTCGACGGAGTGACATCACTGGCTGAATCTACCGGACTACTGGAACATGATACTGACAAGCGTCCTAACCCATCCATAGAGACTGCATACCCACGTTCCAAGGCTTCTTGAATGGCTGCAACCATACAATTCCACCCATACAATATGTCCGCCCTACGAGTTGTACTGACACCCAATCTGTCCAACAACTGCGCCACATGCAATGTTTCCGGCTCATAAGACATCGCATAATACTTTTTCTTCAAAACTCCATTTTCCTTAAACACTTGCTCTTTCACACGGTACATCCGGTTTCCTACATACTTATCCATCATTCTTTCCACATTCTATTTTTTATATATCTTCATACTACAACATGTTTATCAAGCTCTAACAAAGGCTCTTTCGGCCTATAAGACAAGTCATTTTCAGAGACCAAAACGGCCCTATTTCCTCTCTTACTCCCCGATGTAGCATACAAATAAACCCGAGTCTGAAATATATCCAGACCCGGGTTTCAACGTTATGTTATCCTAAGTGTAGTCATAAGGTGGCTTTGCAGCAATTCAACACTGCAAAATTAGCCATCTAATCCTACACCGACAAGAATGAATGCGATACATTATGCGATACACGCATGAACATTATTCTTCTTCAGGAGTAATCAGCTTATATCCTTTACCGTGAATATTGATGATTTCAATTTGGTCATCATCCTTCAGATGCTTTCTCAGTTTCGTGATGTACACATCCATAGAGCGTGCATTGAAATAGTTGTCATCAATCCAGATTGTCTTGAGAGCAAAGTCTCTCTGCAAGATTTCATTGGCATGAGAACAGAGCAATGCCAACAGTTCATTTTCCTTCGTGGTCAGCTTGGTCTGCTTATCGCCGATAACAAGAAGCTGCTTCTGGGTATCGAATGTAAAGCGACCGATATGGTACAGCGTACTCTCTTTATTTTTCTTGCCACGGACACGGCGCAAGATTGCTTCTACACGGAACACCAACTCTTCCATAGAGAAAGGCTTCGTAATATAATCATCTGCACCAATCTTGAAACCTTCCAAGATGTCATCCTTCAATGTCTTAGCCGTCAAGAAGATTATTGGGATTTCGGCATTTGCCTGACGAATCTCCTGGGCCAACGTAAAGCCATCTTTCTTCGGCATCATGACATCCAGTACACAAATATCAAATTTATTCTTCAGGAATTCCTTATAGCCGGCATCTCCGTCCGGACACAATGTTGCGGCATAACCCTTAGCCTGAAGATATTCACGAAGCAACATTCCTAAATTCTCATCGTCTTCGCAAAGCAGAATTTTCAATTTCTCGTCCATAATCCTATTCTTTTATTGGTTTAATAATATTTATTTCTAATCTTTTATGACAGGTAGTTTGATTGTAAAGGTTGTCCCCACCCCATACTCGCTGTCGACATGGATATCTCCCTTGTGCAAGTCGACTATCTTCTTCACATAGGCAAGCCCTAAGCCAAACCCCTTGACATCGTGGACGTTCCCCGTGTGGACACGATAGAACTTCTCAAAGATTTTCTTCATATTCTCTTTCTTTATACCTAAGCCGGTATCTCTCACCGACAGATACAAATTCTGATCGTCATTCCATGTTTTCAGATACACATTGAGTGGCTGCTCCGGCTTACAATACTTCACTGCATTATCCAGCAGATTGAAGATGACATTCTGAAAGTGCATTTCATCCACATAGATGCTGGAATCTACAGCCTCGATATCGGTATATACTTTTCCTCCGGTATGTTCTACACGCAAGGAGAATGAATTGGCTATATTCTCAACCATCTCATTCAAATCCAACTTTCTCTTCTTGAAGACTGCTTTCTTACGGTCGAACATCGACATCTGAAGTACCTTCTCCACCAAGAATCGTAAGCGTTTGGACTCGTCGTTGACAACGCCTCCCAAATGTTCCATCATTGCCGGACTCTTCGTTACCGACTTATCATTCAGCATCTGTGCCGCAAGGGAAATACTCGCAATGGGCGTCTTGAGTTCATGCGTCATATTGTTGATAAAGTCATTTTTAATTTCCGTATATCGCTTCTGACGGAAAATGATGACTATCGTGAATATAAACGTAATTAGCAATACTAACGTGAAGATGATACTAGGAATCACAAACCGTATTCCGGAAAAGATATAATCGTTCATTTCCGGGAAATGAATCCTCACAACTCCCATCTTCGATTGTGGGTCGTTGCGGAACAAGACCTGCGAGTATGAATATTCCTCCCCTTCTTCCGTAAAGTCCGGACACCGATAAACCTCACGCCCATCTTGGGTTGAAACTGTAAAATGATAGGGTATGTTTATACCATTATTCATCAGTTCAGCCTTCAAATCCTGATCAAGCTGCTTGAAGTTGATACGCTCGTTCAGTGGTTTCTCTGATGCCGAATATAATATAGAATATACAACTTCGTCCAGCAAAGCCTTCTGATACACATATCGATTGCGAATAATCTCCTGAAAGCTCTTAGAAACTTCGGATATAGAATTCTTATCGTTCTTGAGTATCATCGCCTTAGGCATCTTGGCAGGCTGAGTTTCCAAGGTCTTCATAGTGAATGAGGAATAGACCTTGCCATCCTTTCCCGTAACAGAGAATTGTCGGGAATGCTGTATAGTCCCATCGGGATTACCGGAACGTGTTCCCACTGAATCCCGTCTAAACGCATTACGCTCGGTCTCATTGACATCTTTTTCAAGATACCTCTGCGTCTCGTTCAGCTCCAGATTACGCGATGCCTGATACAAAGCTCGATTGACAGACTCGTCAAACTGCTCCTTCTTCATATTAGCCATCTGCTGTATATAGCCCAATTGCAAGAAGAGTAATCCTAAAAAGGAGAACCCCATGATTATTGCAATTGTCCAAATTGTTCTTTTCTTCATGGTAGCAAAGATAAACCTTATATTCTCTTTTAACACCAAATTGTTAATAAAAGGAGCTTATTTTAACAATATTAACCAACATACAGGTATCTACTTAATAATATGCAGATATAAAACAAAAGAAGAAGCATACAAAATATGCTTCCTCTCCATATTAAAAGACTCAATTTAATTAGTCGTTAGCATCAGCAGACACCTCGGCTTCATGCTCTTTAATCAGGTTCTGTTGTATCTCGTTCGGCACTAGTTCGTAACTAGCAAACTTCGTTGTAAACGAGGCACGGCCACCAGTCAACGAGCTTAGCGAAATACTGTAGTTCGCTAATTCCTTCTGTGGTATCTTAGCTTGCAACTTCTGGTATCCGGCTTCGCTGTCCATACCCATAATCATGGCACGCCTTCCTTGCAAGTCACTCATCACATCACCAAGGAAATCAGCCGGTACAAACACCTCTAAGTCGCATATAGGCTCAAGAATCTTAGGGCCGGCAATCTTAAATGCGTCTGAGAAGGCATGGCGTGCAGCCAGCATAAATGAGAGTTCATTAGAGTCAACCGGGTGCATCTTACCGTCAAAGACTACCACACGTACATCTCGCGCATAGCTTCCTGTCAGAGGACCATGCTCCATACAATCCATAATGCCTTTCAAGATGGCAGGCATAAAGCGTGCATCAATAGCACCACCCACAACAGAATTGATGAATACCAACTTGCCACCCCACTCCAAGTCGACTTCTTCCTTGGCTTTAATATTCATCTTGAATTCCTGACCATTAAACTTATAAGTTGTCGGATCGGGCATTCCTTCTGCATAAGGCTCTACGATAAGGTGGACTTCTCCAAACTGTCCAGCACCACCACTCTGCTTCTTATGGCGGTATTCGGCCTTAGCAGACTTGGTAATTGTTTCGCGATAAGGAATCCTAGGCTCACCAAACTGCACCTGAAGCTTCTCATTATTCTCTAATCTCCACTTCAGTGTGCGAAGATGGAACTCACCCTGTCCATGTACAATAGTCTGTCTCAGCTCTTTACTTTGTTCGAGTACCCAGGTAGGATCTTCCTGGTGCATCTTCAAAATTGCAGCCATCAGCTTTTCGGTATCTTGCGCGTTGACTGCCTTTACAGCCCTTGAATACTTAGAGTTAGGATATTTAATAAAGTCATATCTCCATTCGCAATCCTTTCCATTCAACGCATTACCGGTCTTAACGTCCTTCAACTTCACGGTGCATCCTATATCTCCGGCATACATCTGATCTACAGCAATACGGTTTGCCCCTGCACACGCATAGAGTTGTCCTATACGTTCGCGACTACCTCTGTCGGCATTGACCAAGTCATCACCAGCCTTTACAGAACCGCTCATCACCTTGAAATAGCTAACTTCACCAATATGGGGTTCTACACCGGTCTTGAAGAAATACAAACTTGTCGGTCCATTG
The DNA here is from genome assembly GCF_055381405.1 of Prevotella mikamonis. Classification (NCBI taxonomy): domain Bacteria; kingdom Pseudomonadati; phylum Bacteroidota; class Bacteroidia; order Bacteroidales; family Prevotellaceae; genus Prevotella; species Prevotella mikamonis. The sequence continues at coordinate 595,257 of NZ_AP035785.1, read as the reverse complement.
CTTTCCGGAGCCACTTCTTCACCTCGTGTATTGTGCAGTTTCGGCATTTCATTAACGAAAGGAACTACATTTGCCAAGAACTCCATCAGACGGCGAACGCCCATATCCTTTCCGGCACACACACAGAATACAGGGAACAAACTGCGAGTTACCAATCCTTTGCGAATACCTTCTCTGAGTTCATCTTCAGAGAGTGTCTCCGATTCAAAGAACTTCTCCATCAGGTTTTCATCATTCTCAGCAGCCGCCTCAACTAAGGCTTTATGAAGTTCCATCGCCTTATCCATCTCTTCGGCAGGAATTTCTTCTATCGTAGGCTGACCTCCATCAGGTGCCCACGTATATTTCTTCATCAGAAGGACATCTATCAAGGAGTTAAACCCTGATCCCGTTTGCAAAGGATACTGAATCTGTACACACTTAGAGCCATAGATATCCTTCATAGAAGTCAGAATGGCATCAAAGTCGCATTTATCCGAATCAAGTTGATTAACCAAGAAAATAACTGGTTTCTTCAACTTATCTGTATAGCGGAAGACATTTTGTGTACCTACCTCCGGACCATATTGACCATTAATAAGCATCAAGGCCAAGTCGGTAACATGGAGAGAAGTAATTGCTCCTCCAACAAAGTCATCACTGCCCGGACAGTCTATAATATTCAATTTCTTGTTGTTCCACTCTGTATGAAATACTGTTGGGAACACCGAATAACCGTATTCCAACTCTACAGGGAAATAATCACTGACGGTATTTTTTGCAGCAACACTTCCGCGACGTTTGATAATACCGGCTTCAAATAACATACTTTCGGCAAGAGTTGTCTTGCCACTACCCGCACTGCCAAGCAATGCGATGTTCTTAATTTCGTTTGTCTGATAAACTCTCATATCAAAAGATTTAAAGTGTTAGTAATAATCTATTCCATGGTAGAGGTGACAATTATTTAGTATGTCGACCCTGACTTGGCCCTAAAGTTAGAAATATTTATCCTAACAAACAAAACAAAGAGACTAAAAGGATGCAAGTTTTAAAACATATTAGTATTTTTGCATGGTTTTATGGCAGGACTCTATATACATATTCCCTTTTGTGCAAGTAGATGTATCTATTGTGGTTTCTTCAGTACGACCAACAGCAAGATGATGAACAGATACATCCTTGCAGTTATGGAAGAGATGAAACTGCGCAAATATGAGGGTATTATAGATACTATATATATAGGAGGCGGTACTCCCAGTCAACTACCCACCCAAGACCTAATCCGTCTTTTCCAAGCTATATACAATACTTATAATATAAGAAAAGATGCAGAAGTCACGCTGGAATGCAATCCAGACGATATCACAACAGACTTTGCTGCATCACTGCTCAAACTACCAATCAATAGAATCAGCATGGGAGTACAAAGTTTTTCTGACGACAGACTGGCCTTCCTGCATCGCAGACATACATCCACACAAACTATCGAGGCTGTCAACATACTTAGAAATCATGGCATACAGAATATCAGTATAGACTTGATGTTCGGATTTCCTGAAGAGTCTATCTACGATTGGGAATTTGATATAGACTCAACCTTGTCTCTACATGTAGAGCATATTTCAGCCTATAGCCTGATGTACGAAGAGGGTACACAGCTCTACCAACTCCTAAAACAGGGAACAGTCCATGAAATTAACGAAGAAACAAGCTTGTCCATGTATAACCTATTAATAGACAAGTTAGAAAAATCGGGATATGAACAATACGAAATCAGCAACTTTGCACGAGCTGGTTTCCGAAGTAAACATAACAGCAGCTACTGGCATGAAGTTCCTTATATTGGCCTAGGTGCTTCGGCCCACTCCTACGATGGGACACACAGAATGTGGAATCCTAGCAATCTTACCTCGTATATGCAGACTATTGAAAACGGGAAACTAGCCTACGAGCAAGAAACTTTAGATTTGCAAACACAGTACAACGATTTAATTACCACCGCCCTACGCACAAAAGAGGGTATTAATCTTGTAGACATGAAGCGCAAATACGGCCTTTCTTTGTATCAATATATGATGGATAACGCTAAACAACACCTCCAGAACAAGAACATGCACCTTATCAATGAGCATTTAAGTCTGACTCGAAAAGGACTTTACATCAGTGATGATATTATGAGCGACTTAATCCATATATAATCTAAGGTAGCCGGCCTGTTTCCTGATATTTCTTGAAATAAAACTCCTTAGCATCTTTTTCTATATCCCCGATAGAACGTTTCCCTGTGACATAAGGTTTTATAAACTCGCTTACCACGAGCGCAATCCCACACAAGACACCACCAAGTACGTAGTTCAAGAGTTCATGCTTAATCAAGCCGGAGGACACGAAAGCTACGAATACAATTACAGGAAAAGCCATCAACAACCAATCTCCGGCCGTAGACATCCGCTTGCTTTCATTCCATTCTTCATGAAATGGAGATGCACCCATAAGCCTCTTCTTATGGGTACTCCAATGTATATCAAACTCTTTATTCATCAGCAGTTTCTGTATTTCCCTCTTTTTTATCATTAGGGAGAACCAAATTAAGTATCACACCGACTAATGCCGACAATCCGATACCGCTAATCGCAAAGTTGCCCCACGACAATATAGCACCGCCAATACCCATAGTCAACGTTACAGAGATAATAATAATATTGCGCGTTTTATCCAAATCAACCTTATGTTGAATCAGATTCTGAACACCGACACTGGCAATCGTTCCAAACAGGAGCAACATGATTCCACCCAATACAGCCGCCGGTATACTACGCAAGAGTGCAGCCAGTTTCCCAATCACAGAAAAAACAATAGCCGTAGCTGCCGCTATTCGGATTACTTGCGGACTGGTCACCTTAGTGATACTCATTGCGCCGGTCACTTCGCTATATGTTGTTACAGGAGGACCTCCAAAGAATGCTGCTGCCAAACATGCCAAACCATCACCCAACATCGTACGATGCAATCCCGGATCTACGACAAAGTCCTTACGCGCTACAGCCCCAACAACATAGACATCTCCAATATGTTCGATGACAGGAGCGATTGCAACCGGTATCATAAACAAGAACGGTTCCCATGCAAACTGCGGCATATGGAAATGCGCAATCGAAGGTGGAAGGGCAAACCAAGGGGCTGCAATCACTTCAGAGAAATCTACCACCCCCATCAAGACAGAGACGATATATCCCACTATGATACCACAAACTACAGGAACTAACTTGATCAATCCTCGGCCTAACGACAATACGAGAATAGCAGTAACAAGGGAGACAAAAGCCAATAACCAATTTTCCTTGGCCATATTCACAGCAGAACTAGATAAAGAAAGTCCAATCAGAATGATAACAGGACCAATCACGACCGGCGGAAACAGCCGGTCCAGTAATTTCTTACCTTGCCACTTAATCAATGCACTCATCAGAAAATAGACCAATGACACTCCCGCCAAACCCGCAAGAGTTCCAGCCATTCCCCATTGTTTACTTGCTGCGATGATAGGAGCAATAAAAGCAAAACTACTCCCCAGGAATACCGGCACTTTCCCTTTGGTCACAAAGTGAAAAATGAATGTACCTATTCCGGCTGTCATTAACGCTGTGGATGGGTCTAGCCCGACTAATAAAGGAACTAAGACAGTCGCTCCAAAAGCGACAAAAAGAAATTGTACTCCGACAATGGTTTTTCTCAATGGAGAAAGTTGGTTATTATCCATTCGATTCTATGTATTAAATTATGTGCAAAAATAATACATTTTACTGGGTTACACAGCTTTTATCCCAAGAAAATCGTAATTTTGTACTTCAATTTTTCGATATGCAGAATCAATTCTTACGAACTCAACTCTTATTTGGCAAACCTGCTGTTGACACCCTGTGTGGTTGTCGTGTCGCCGTTTTCGGTATAGGCGGCGTCGGCAGTTATGTTGTTGAGGTGCTGGCACGCAGTGGAGTTGGAGAGCTAGATATTTTCGATAACGACACCGTGTCCATCACGAATGTGAACCGTCAATTATATGCTCTGTTATCAACGGTTGGAAAGCCCAAAGTTGATATAGCCGAAGCCCGTATCCACGACATCAACGAAGAGTGTATCGTACATAAGCATCAGATGTTTTATCTACCTCAAAATGCAGATGAGATAGATTTATCCCAATACGATTATGTCGTTGACTGTATAGACACCGTCGTCGCCAAACTAGAGCTTATCAAACGATGCCATGCGCTGCAAATTCCTCTGATTTCAAGCATGGGAGCTGCCAACAAACTAGATGCAACGGCTTTTAAGGCAGCAGATATCAGCCAAACGAAGATGGATCCACTGGCCAAAGTCATCCGAAAAAAACTGCGCAAGCTGAATATATCTCGTCTAAAAGTGGTCTACAGCGAAGAAGAACCACTGAAGATAATTGAAGACAGCACCATCAACCTCTGCGAAGAAAGTCCAAATGCCCCCACAAAACGCACGATACCAGCCAGCAACGCATTTGTACCGGCATCGGCAGGACTCATCATCGGGGGCGAAGTAATCAAAGACCTTATCCATCAAGCCTGCACGATGAGGATTACACCGGATGCGGCTAAACACAACATACATGCACAAATTGCTGCCGAGAGAGCTGCTGCACATCAACAGAAATACAGAGACACCACTCTCAGGAAATAGGATAATATATGGTGCATCAAACATATCAAAACACCATTGATATTCTAACCTCAATATAAAGGGACACAAATTATTATGGATAAATTCATAGAAGTAAAAGGAGCTAGAGTCAACAATCTCAAAAACATATCATTGAAAATTCCACGTAACAAGTTTATTGTTGTTACCGGAGTTTCCGGTTCGGGCAAATCATCACTAGCTTTTGATACCCTATATGCCGAAGGACAGCGCAGATATGTGGAAAGTCTTTCTGCTTATGCACGTCAATTTCTGGGAAGAATGAACAAACCGGAATGCGATTTCATCAAAGGCATTCCTCCTGCTATTGCCATCGAACAGAAAGTAATAGCCCGCAACCCACGCTCTACAGTCGGTACATCAACCGAAATCTACGAATATTTGCGCCTACTCTTTGCTAGAATCGGGCATACATACTCTCCCATCAGTGGCGCAGAAGTGAAAAGACATTCGGCAGAAGATATCATTCAATGCGTCAAACAATACTCGGAGGGAACTAAATTCATGATTCTTGCCCCACTCCATTTAGTCGAAGGCAGAACGCTGACCAAACAATTGGAAATGAGTGTCCTGGAAGGTTATACACGCCTCTTCATCAATGGCAGCATAGAAAGAATCGACGATATACTCGGCAGGCTCAATCAAGAATCCGACTTAGAGGACAAGCTAGACGTTGCAAAAATAAATCTGGTGATAGACAGGCTCAGTGTTTCGACAGAGAAAGATTCTATCTCCAGACTTATCGACTCCGTAGAAACAGCTTTTTATGAAGGAGACGGCAAATGCAAGTTGGTCTTCCTCCCCTCAAACATTGTCCATGAGTTCTCTACCAAGTTCGAAGCAGACGGCATACGATTCGAAGAACCCAACGACAACATGTTCTCTTTCAATTCTCCCTTAGGTGCATGTCCTACATGCGAAGGGTTTGGAAAGGTCATTGGTATCGACGAGAAATTGGTTATTCCTAATTCTTCCCTTAGCGTCTATGAAGACTGTGTACAATGTTGGCACGGCGACAAGATGAGTGTCTGGAAACAAGAATTTTGCAAACGTGCCCAAAAAGACAATTTCCCCATCTTTGAACCTTATTACAGTCTATCGCAAAAACAGAAGGACATGCTATGGCACGGTCTACCTTCCGAGGCATCACTACCGCTGAACGACCGGGTGTGCATTGACTCTTTCTTCCAAATGGTCAAAGAGAATCAATACAAGATACAATACCGTGTCATGATGAGCAGATACCGCGGAAAGACAACATGTCCAGATTGTCACGGTACAAAATTGAAAAAAGAGGCCACATGGGTCAAAATCTCAGGCATGAGTATTACCGACCTTGTGGAAATGCCTGTCAAGAACCTGAAGTCGTGGTTTGATAATCTCGAACTAGACACTCACGATGCTGAAATAGCAAAACGTCTCCTGACAGAAATCAAAAACAGACTCACGTTCCTGGTAGAAGTCGGCTTAGGCTATCTTACCCTCAATCGTACATCCAACACTTTAAGTGGCGGTGAGAGCCAACGTATCAACTTAACCACCTCGTTAGGAAGCTCTCTGGTCGGTTCGCTCTACATCTTAGACGAGCCAAGTATCGGTCTGCATAGCAGAGACACGGACAGATTGATTCACGTACTGCAAGAGTTACAGTCCCTGAACAATACCGTCATGGTGGTCGAGCATGATGAAGAGATGATGAGGGCCGCCAACTACCTCATAGATATCGGTCCTGACGCCGGTACCAATGGCGGACGCGTGGTATTCGAGGGAGACAGCAGCATTCTCGAAACCGATTCGCACCAACTACTAGAGAAGTATCCAGAATCATACACCATCAAATATCTGACCGGAACAGAGCAAATATCCACACCCGCATCCAGACGCCATTGGAACAGAGCTATAGAAATCAAGGGGGCCAGAATGAATAATCTGAAAGGGCTTGATGTAAAGATTCCATTGAACATCCTGACAGTTGTAACAGGTGTTTCGGGGTCGGGCAAGTCTTCTCTCATCAAGGGAATCCTTTACCCAGCCCTCAAGCGTCATCTAGACGAAGTGGCCGAACTGCCTGGCGAATACACCTCGCTAGAAGGCGACTGGAAGGCTATCAAGCATGTAGAATTCGTTGACCAGAATCCCATCGGCAAAAGTACTCGCAGCAATCCGGCCACCTATGTCAAGGCCTACGATGCCGTCAGACAGCTATTTGCCGACCAACCCTTGTCCAAGCAACTAGGCTTTACACCTCAATATTTCTCTTTCAACACGGATGGAGGAAGATGTGAAGAGTGCAAGGGAGCAGGTGTCATAACCGTAGAGATGCAGTTCATGGCCGATTTGGTACTCGAATGCGAATCTTGTCATGGCCACCGATTCAAGCACGACATACTCGATGTACGCTATCAGGGCAAGAACATTGATGACGTTCTCAACATGACGGTGTCTGAAGCTATTGAATTCTTCGGCAAATACGGACAGACACAAATCGTCAACAAACTTATTCCGCTGGAATCTGTCGGACTGGGTTATATCAAGATGGGCCAAAATTCAAGCACACTATCGGGTGGTGAAAACCAACGTGTCAAGTTAGCTTTCTTCATTGGACAGGAAAAGCAAGACCCAACTTTGTTTATATTTGATGAGCCTACTACCGGTTTACACTTCCACGACATCAACAAATTGCTCAAGTCGTTTAACTCCCTGATAGAACGTGGACACAGCATTGTCGTCATTGAACACAATATGGACGTCATCAAATGTGCCGACCATATCATCGATTTAGGACCAGATGGCGGTGACCATGGAGGCCAACTAGTCTGTGCTGGAACACCCGAAGAGATAGTAAAATGTCAAGATAGTTGGACCGGTAAATTCCTTTCACTGAAACTTTAAATAGAACTGGATTTACTGCAAAGGCCAAACAGCATTCCTGTCTAGGCTTCGCAACAAAACTGCAAGGTACGAACAGTAAAACTGCCCGTACCTTGCAGTAGAATCAAGAAATCTATACTGGTTTTGAATCCCTTTGAGAGCAACTCTCAGGCATGGAGCTTTGAGTCGATAATCATAAGTCCTTTATCGGTGCAAAGCCCCCTGATGAACAAGAGTAGTGCGTTTCTGAAGACACGCCGGGGAGTATATTTCTGATAGAGTTTCTCCTCCATAATACCTTGCACTGCATAATTGGCTATCTCACTGATAATCCCATAATCAGCATCGGCACGGAAATAACCTTCTTTTACACCTTTTTCAAAAAAGCTATCCGACTTGGAATCGCGCTCTCTGCGCTTAGAATCAAGATAACTGATGATTCTAGTGTATTTATGAAGTTCCGAGAAAAACAACGGATTGATTTCAGACAGCTTAGCCATCTGTATGCGGTAGAATTCTATAATCACCTCCATCACACCGTTTTCAGGCGAGCTGCTAAATTCTACCATGTGCTCATCATAGGCTTCTTCTATCTTCTTCAAGCCCTCATATAGCAGTTCTTCTTTATTAGCATAAAGCTCATAAAGCGTGCGTTTCGATATTAAAAGCTTGTTGGCAATATCATCCATCTTAACAGCCTTGATGCCATTCTTCTGGAATTCCTGCATAGATACCTTTAATATCTTCTCTTTCAGTTCTACCCGATATTGAGTTGTGATGTTATTTTTCTGCATAAATACGCACAATTAACCTAAAAACAAATTAATACATTGCAAAGATACAAAAAACAAGAAAAACCGATATACATTTAAACGTTTTTTCGTAACTTTGCTTCCTAGAGAAAGTTACAAAATATTTATAATATACATAGTTATGGTTAAAGTTACGAAGGAGGATGCGCTCCTTTATCACAGCAACATTAGACCGGGTAAGATAGAAGTCAAACCCACAAAACCCTACCATACCCAGACCGACTTAAGTTTAGCCTATTCGCCAGGTGTGGCTTATCCATGTTTGGAAATCCAAAAGAATCCGGACGATGTCTATAAATACACGGACAAAGGTAATCTAGTAGCTGTCATCAGTAACGGCACTGCCGTACTAGGCCTTGGAGACATTGGAGCTATGAGTGGCAAGCCTGTCATGGAGGGAAAAGGACTGTTGTTCAAGATTTACGGTGGCATAGATGTATTCGATATTGAGGTGGACGAAAAGGACCCTGAGAAATTCTGTGACGCCATAGAGAAAATTGCACCTTCGTTTGGTGGTATCAATCTGGAAGACATCAAGGCACCGGAATGTTTCTATATTGAGGAGAGACTGAAAAAGACGCTAGACATTCCTGTAATGCACGACGATCAGCACGGTACAGCCATCATCTCGGCAGCAGGTCTGAAGAATGCTTTGGAAGTAGCTGGCAAGAATATAGGTGACGTTAAAATCGTTGTCAACGGAGCCGGGGCTGCCGCTATCAGCTGTACGAAGCTGTATGTTGCACTAGGTGCAAAGATAGAGAATATCCTCATGCTGGATTCTAAGGGCGTCATTACCGACGACAGAGAGAGACTGACTCCGCAGAAAGCGATGTTTGCTACGAGCAGAAGAGACGTGCATACACTGGAGGAAGCCATCAAGGGTGCAGATGTTTTCGTAGGCTTGTCGAAGGGCAACATCTTGTCTCAGGACATGATTCGCTCTATGGCAGACAAGCCAATCGTGTTTGCTCTGGCCAATCCTGTACCAGAAATCAGCTATGAGGATGCCGTTGCCAGTCGTCCCGATGTACTGATGTCAACAGGTCGCAGCGACTATCCCAACCAGATTAATAATGTCATCGGATTCCCTTATATATTCCGTGGTGCGCTGGATGTACACGCCAAAGCCATCAACGAAGAGATGAAGTTGGCAGCCGTGGAAGCCATTGCCGACTTGGCAAAGCAGGCTGTTCCCGACGTCGTCAACCAAGTATACCACGTAACAGACCTATCATTCGGTCCTAAATACTTCATACCAAAGCCTGTAGACCCACGCTTGATTACTGAAGTAAGTGCTGCCGTTGCCAAGGCTGCCATTGAGAGTGGCGTGGCTCGTAAGACCATCACAGATTGGGATTCTTACAAACAGGGACTGCTACAGTTATTAGGGCAGGAGACGGCCTTGACCAGAAAGCTGCACGAGACAGCCAGGATGCACCCACAAAAGGTAGTATTTGCCGAAGGCGGACACCCGACAATGATGAAAGCAGCCGTACAAGCAAAGCAGGAAGGAATCTGTTTCCCCATCCTATTGGGTAATCCTGATCGCCTCAACCGCTTGGCTCAACGTCTGAAATTAAATCTCGACGGTATCGAAATCATTGATATGCGCGCAGATCAGGAGCAAGGGCGCCGCGCTACGTTTGCAAAACATCTAGCCGAGAAGCGTGCCCGTAATGGATATACCTTTGAAGAAGCCTATGATAAGATGTATGAGCGCAACTACTTTGGTATGTCTCTGGTGGAAGACGGCATTGCCGATGCTTTCATCACAGGCCTGTACACCAAGTATAGCAATACAATCAAAGTGGCAAAAGAGGTGATTGGCATTCGTGAAGGATACAAGACCTTTGGCACGATGCACATTCTTAACACAAAGAAAGGAATATTCTATATCGCCGATACTTTAATTAACCGTCACCCGGACGAGAACGTATTGGCGGACATCGCCAAACTATCTGCCCACACAGTAGAGTTCTTCAACGAAACTCCCGTTATGGCCATGTTAAGCTATTCTAACTTTGGTACAGACGAAGTTGGTAGCCCTGTCAAGGTTCACCTTGCAGTGGAACAGATGCAGAAAGAGTTCCCCGATTTGGCAATAGACGGCGAAATGCAAGTAAACTTTGCACTCAACAAAGATTTAAGAGACGACAAGTTCCCCTTCTCACGCCTGAAAGGTAAGGATGTCAACACATTGGTATTCCCCAATATGAGCAGTGCGAATTGCAGCTACAAGTTGCTACAGGCACTCGATGCCGATACCGAAATCATCGGCCCAATCCAAATGGGACTCAACAAACCTATTCATTTTACCGATTTTGAAAGTTCTGTTAACGACGTTGTCAACATTACTGCTGTCGCTGTAATCGACGCTTACGTGGAGAAACTCAAAAAGAGTAATACTAAGTAAATACAAATCCGGGTATGCACCTTCCGTTAAGGAATGGTGCATACCTCTTATACTTAATAATTTATGACCGACAAATTATTCATAGAGAAATTATCTGGTACGGACATACCTGTAACATCTATCCCCAAACTATTCGAGGAAAATGGTATCAAATACGAACGTTTAACACATTCTAATTGGTTTGAACAATTTCCTTACGAGCCGAAAGTTGAATTCGCTATTGCCCATAGCAGTCAATACATCTTCATCCATTACAAGGTGAAAGAAGAATCTATAAGAGCGCAAGCCCTTACCGACAATGGCCATGTATGGGAAGACTCATGCTGCGAGTTCTTTATTTCGCCAGACGGACAAACCTACTACAATTTTGAATGTAACTGTATAGGCACTCTGTTAATAGGATTCGGACCAGGACGTGAAGCTCGCACCTTGGCCAGTGAAGATATTACAAGTACGGTAGAACGCTGGAGTTCACTGGAACATAACGCGATTGACAACACTGAAATCGGTACATACACATGGGAATTGGCCCTAAAGATACCGACGACTGCACTCTTCAAGCATGACATCAAGTCGTTTGACGGGCTTACAATGCAAGGAAATGTATATAAATGTGGAGACAAATTGCCACATCCACACTTTGTATCATTATTCCCTATCGCACTTCCCAAGCCAGACTTCCATTGCCCAGCATTCTTTAAAGAGATTCAATGCAGAGACAACGCATTGTGATAAGTCTACGACATCTCATATTGTACTTCAGTTGTCTGATATTTCATTTCGCCCATGCACAAAGGAATGAGATTTACTCAGACAACATTGCTTCATTGCAAATCAGTGGAGTAAACGAACTATTACCTATTTATTATATGGATAGTTCTACTCCACTGACCATTGCATTTGATGAACTGTCTCACGATTATCATCATTACGCATACAAGATTGAACATTGTGAATATGATTGGGCGGTTTCTAAAGACTTGTTTGAAAACGATTATATTGATGGATTTGCAGAAGATAATGTCATTCATAATTCCCAGCAATCCATCAATACCAATATTTTATACACCCACTATTCTTTCGAACTGCCCAACAAAGACTGTAAATTCAAGATAGGAGGAAACTACAAGATAACGGTTTATGACCAGAACAACAAGACACAACCGGAGTTTGTGGTTTACATCATGGTATCGGAACAAACCATGGGAATAAACCTGAATGTTATAACCAATACAGACATAGACATTAATCACAGCCACCAACAGGTAGAGATGAAAGTGAATTATGGCAATACAACTGTCATAAATCCACATCAACAAATTAAAACTGTAGTCTTACAAAACGGACGGTGGGAGCAGAAACGTATGAATCCGACACCGGCTTACATAACATCTAGCGGGCTACAATGGAGTCATAATAAAGACTTAATATTCGACGGAGGAAATGAATACCGCAAATTTGAAATATTAGACAACAACCATCCTACAATGGGGATAGAATCTATCAAATGGGACGGAAGTCTATTTCATGCGTATATTCATCTAGACGAACCACGGACAAGTTACGTATATGATGAATCAGCCAATGGAGCTTTCTTCGTTCGCAATAGTGACAACATTGACAATGATATACTATCAGACTATCTACAAGTACATTTTAGACTAAAATCACCTCGATTAGCCAATCCCATCTATATCAACGGAATATGGACAAACGGCATGTCCAACGAGAAAACCATGTTATCGTACAACGAAGAAGAACAATTGTACGAAGCAACCATGCTGCTAAAGCAAGGTTACTACTCTTATCAATATCTGCAATACCATCCTAATCATGGTGCGACATTTGTTCCCAGCGAAGGAAATTTCTTCCAAACAAGAAACAAATATCAAGCACTCATCTATTACAGAGGTTCTGGAGACAGAACGGATAGGCTTCTTGGCATCGGACTATCCAATTTCCAATAACCTATCTTCCTTTATTCCATGTGTGAGCATTCTGTACAAATGCCTTTGTAATAAAGCTGTACATCATCCACTAAATGCCCATGAATAGTCCTTGGCATTTTGAAAGTAGGTACATCTTCATCCATCATATCAACAATTTTTCCACATTTCTTGCAAAAGAAATGTACATGAGGTGTCGTGTTACCATCATAACACACCTGCCGATCATCAATCGTTATCATTTGCGCTGCATTCCTTTCTGAAAGGAGATGCAGCGTATTATAAACGGTAGTTCTACTTAAAGTGGGAATCTGTTCATGCAATCCTTGATAAACATCTTCCACCGTGGGATGGGTAAAATGCGTCATCAAATAATCCATAATGGCCAATCTCTGAGCCGAAGGACGAATGCCGCATTCTACAAGTTTGTTATAAGCACTCTTATTCATGATTACCTGACTGAATGATAGTCTCTATCATTTCTGACTGTGTTACCAATGTTTGCTCACCGGTAGCCATATTCTTGAGAGTAACTTTATTCACAGACAGCTCATTCTCGCCCACAATAGCAACATAAGCTACATTCTTAGCATTGGCATAATTCATCTGTTTCTTCATCTTGACTCCGTCTGGATAAATCTCAGTGCGAACTCCAGCTTCACGTGCAGCCTTTGCCAATTGGAGACTATAAGCAGCCTCTGCCTCTCCCAAATTCAAGAAAAGAAGTTGTGTGCTATTGCTCGTTTCCTTCGGGTACAAATCCAACGTATTGAGGACATCATAAATACGATCTGCCCCAAAACTGATACCCACTCCACTGATACCAGGCAATCCGAAGATACCGGTAAGGTTATCATATCGTCCACCACCCGTAATACTACCGATAGGTGTATCCAATGCCTTCACTTCAAAGATAGCACCAGTATAGTAATTCAATCCACGAGCAAGCGACAGGTCTAGCTCTATCGTATTCTTCAGCTCTGCCTTTTTAAGAGAATCCAGTATAAATTGAATTTCCTCAATACCCTTCAAGCCGATTTCTGAACCTTGCAGAAACTCTCTCATCGTGTTCAGTTTATCATCATTAGAACCGGATAGAGATATAACAGGCTGCAACTTGGCAATGGCTTCCTCGCTAATACCATCATTGCACAATTCTTCATTGACGTTCTCAATGCCAATCTTATCGAGCTTATCTATCGCTACCGTAATATCAACAATCTTATCCGCTTCTCCAATTATCTCGGCTATGCCGGATAATATCTTACGATTATTGATTTTGATTGCAACGCGAATGCCAAATTTAGAAAAGACGGTATCAACTATTTGCATCAACTCTACCTCATTGAACAACGAGTCAGAGCCTACAATATCAGCATCACACTGATAAAATTCACGATAACGCCCCTTTTGAGGTCTATCTGCTCTCCAAACGGGCTGAATCTGATAACGCTTGAACGGTAACTGCAATTCGTCTCTATGCATCGCAACGTATCTTGCAAAAGGAACTGTCAAATCATATCTCAATCCCTTTTCACAAAGTTTACTTGCCAGTTTTACAGAGTTTCTCTCTTCCAGTTCCTGATTATCTATCTTTGCCAAATAGTCACCGGAATTCAACACTTTGAAGAGCAACTTATCTCCTTCTTCTCCGTATTTACCCATAAGACTTTGCAAAGTCTCCAGTGCCGGTGTTTCTATTTGTTGGAAACCATAGAGCGAATAGACTTCTTTTATTGTAGAGAAGATGTAATTTCGCTTGGCCATTTCTATTGGGCCGAAGTCTCTTGTACCCTTAGGTATACTTGGTTTATTTGCCATTATTTATTTTCTAACAATAGTTTGGGCGCGATCAGGCCCTATTGATATAATCTTGATTGGAGTCTTTAACTGAGCTTCCAAAAACTCTACATATTGATTAAACTCCTTAGGAAATTGCGATTCAGAAGTCAGCTGAGTCATATCCGTCTTCCATCCCGGAAGTTCTTCGTATATGGGTTCAACCTCATCTATATCATAAGGGAAATCAGAAGTGACTTCTCCATTCTTCAGCTTATAAGCAGTACATGCCTTAATCGTTTCAAAACCATCGAGGACATCGCTCTTCATCATAATCAATTCAGTAACACCATTCACCATAATAGAATAACGCAACTGTACAAGATCTATCCATCCACAACGACGCTCACGACCAGTCACAGCTCCATACTCATGGCCTATATCCCTGAGTTTCTGCCCCGTTTCATCGAACAATTCTGTCGGGAACGGACCAGCCCCCACTCTTGTACAATATGCTTTCATGATACCAAAAACGTTTCCGACCTTGTTCGGCCCAATACCCAAACCGATACAAGCTCCTGCACAAATCGTATTAGAAGATGTCACAAAAGGATATGAGCCGAAGTCTACGTCCAGCATCGTACCCTGAGCACCCTCACACAATATGCTGGAACCATTCTGTAAATACTGATTTATCTCATGCTCGCTGTCTACGAAATGGAATTGACGCAGGTATTCAACACCTTCCATCCACTTCTTTTCAACTTCCGTAATGTCAAAGTCCGTATAATTCAGGGCTTTCAGCATTTCTATATGGCGTGCCTTATGGGCTGCATACTTTTCCTCAAAATTATCTAGGATATCGCCCACTCTCAATCCAGCCCTGCTCACCTTGTCCGTATAGGTAGGTCCGATACCTTTACCAGTAGTACCAACCTTGTTCTTACCTTTAGCCAACTCTTGCGCAGCATCCAGCAACCTGTGTGTAGGCATAATCAGATGAGCCTTCTTCGAGATATGCAATCTCTCCTTCAAAGGGTGTCCACTCTTCTCCAAATCCTTTGCTTCATCCATGAATAAATCCGGAGCAAGAACAACTCCATTGCCTATGATATTAATCTTTCCGCCTTGGAATATACCTGAGGGGATAGACCTTAAAACATATTTCTGGCCTTCAAATTCCAAAGTATGTCCGGCGTTTGGCCCTCCTTGGAAACGAGCCACAACATCATATTGAGGTGTCAGCACATCGACAACCTTTCCTTTACCCTCATCGCCCCACTGCAATCCGAGCAGGACATCTACTTTACCAGTTGTGTTCATTATTCTATAGATAAATTCGTTTATTTCTATTCTACCTGATTCAACTTGTCACGATTAAACTTTGTCTGACATTTACTGCAAAGTCCATAGACATACAACGAAAAACCATCCTTATAAAACCGTTTATACCTTGCATCGTCAATAGCTTTGGCAATTTCCGGATAATACACCTCCGTCACCTTACCACACATTGTACAAATCTGATGACAATGGTTCTTATTTGCATAACTTATTTCATACTTAGTTCCGTCTAACAATTTATGCCGTACGATAAGGCGTAATTTGAGAAACAGCCGCATCGTATTATACAATGTAGCACGACTAACTCTGAAATTCAGTTGCTCTAGCTTTTTACTTAATTGTTCTAATGAAAAATGTCCTTCAATCTGATAGGCTGTTTCCAAAATAGCATGCCGTTCCGGAGTCTTGCGCCTATTATTGTTTTCCAAATAGCGATCAAGAACGTCACGAGCTGTCTTCAACGCTTCTTCATTCATATTTCACCTGTCATATTGTCCCACAAAGTTATCAAAAAACTTCTAGATATAAAAACATTGTTAGATAAAATCTAAAATATTCCATCCAAGCCTTGTAAAACAGTATCAACTTTCTCTCTGTATGCTTCTCCCAAATCCATCATTCGGTAGAGGCTGTTCGTGGCTGCATGCCTTACTCCAAGATGCTTACACTTCAGGGCGCCGGTTGCATGGACCAAATAATCCTGCAACTCCACTTCTTCCAGCTTGAGACCGTTTGCAAACAGCCTTGCCAGCAATTGATAGGCCACAATCTGCTGCATCTCATTACCAGACTTCATCCATCTACATGCCAACTGGGGAGCATTTGTCCAATATTGCAACAAGTTAAAAGCCAGCAATTCGGCCATCTCTTGCGAATTTATTTGCTCCCCCCATGTTTCCATCAATTCATCGGTAAGCGATTCTACAGGCATCATCAGGCTTGCCAGAATCTTACACTCCCTGATATTCTCCTGCCATAAGGCCAATGCCAAAGAATCATCTTTACCATATTCCGCAGCCATTTTCTTCAAATCAGGCAGAGATACTCCCCAATTTATTTTATAGCTGATACCCTTCTGTCCCATAGATTGGGCTGTAGGACCACTCATATACAGTCTGAACGACCGCTTGATTTCCTTCAGTCTCTCATGCGTTATTTCATCCATTTTATCCTATTTTTCATATTAAAGTTGCATACTCGGTCGAATATCTCATCATCTGCTGCTCATAGTTTTCAGTATAATCCACTACTACATCAGCAACAGCACTCCCATCCGCAGTATATTCCAGTTTCAACCATGGATTCAGGAAACCCTTATAAGGAGCAATATTCAACTTCTTATATCTCTCCAATACTTCATGATGCAAATTTGGATTTATCTTCACTCCATAAGTCTCAACCAATTGGCGAGCAGCTTCCAAATCGCCTTCGCTCTTGATGCGCTGCACTTCTTTCAGTAGAATTCCAAACTCATTTCTAAGTTTTTGATAATCATCGATATACAAGCAAGTCTTCTCGTTAAGCTTTATCAATTTCACATTACCTTTCGAATGTTCCAGAATCCAATTTCCTATCAATGCCCTGTTTCTCATATGGGCTTCTTCCAACTGCTGCCCTTCCTTTATCCTCACATTCTGAGTCAACAGTCCATTCAGCAGATAGGTATAATATTGACTCTTATAAGCCTCCGCAGAGTCCAGCAATCCCAACTCCACCAACTTCGAATCGGCTACATAATAAAGTCCAAACAAGTCTGCCCTCGCTTCTTCTATTGTATTGGCATAAGCTTTCAAAGATTCTGTAGAAATCCCAGGCAACACGCGCCCGCTGCCATGACCAAGACATTCGTGCAAGTCTGTATGAAGATTATCACACCTATCACCATACGTAGCTATCAACTGTCTGATAGCATCATCGCCCACGAATTCCTCCAAAAACCCATTGCCTTTAGCTACTTGGTTATAGGCAGAGGTCAGATTTCCTATCGTCACACTCTTACTACCATATTCCGTTCTGATCCAATCGGCATTAGGCAGATTGATACCTATGGCACTAGCTGGATATTCGTCTCCTCCCAACATCGCTGCATTAATCACATTGGCAGTCACACCTTTGACCACAGGCTTTTTAAAACGGGCATCTACCGGAGAGTTATCTTCAAACCACTGGGCATTAGCACAAATGGTCTGCGTACGTCGGGTAGCCTCCAAATCTTTATATTCAACCAGCCCCTCCCATGTTCCTTTCCGTCCAAGTGGATCGCCATACACTTCTATGAAACCATTGATAAAATCAACTTGCCCGTCGAATTCTTGCAACCACTCTATTGAATAATTATCAAAAACATGTAAATCTCCTGTCTTATAATAAGTTATCAACAGACCTATAATTCTTATTTGCTTTTCATTTTCAGTATATCCTTTCGCCTTCTCCAACCAAAAGACAATAGCCCGCAAGGCATCATCATACATACCATCTACCTTCCAAACCTGCTCTGAAATAGTATCATCGTTCTTCACCAATTTTGAATTAAGTCCCCATGAAACTTTATCTTCCGGATATTTTTGGCGCAACGCTTCATAATACGCCTCCACTTCTCTTTGCGACATCCCCTCATAGAAGTTGCAGGCAGACGTCACCACCAAGTCTTCTCCATCAGTCTGATTGACCCGACGGGCACATACGTCAGGAGTAAAGATTACCTTACACAGTTCGTCCAGCAAATCCTCTACATGCTCACCAGCACTCAGTGGCAAGACAGATTGATTCAGCTGCTCCACTTGGTGGCGGAAATATGCCTCCGAAAAATCAGGTACAAACTTCTCACAACCGTAATGATGATGGATTCCACTAGAAAACCACACTCGCTTTAGATACACGACGAGTGCATCCCAGTTATCCACGTCGCCATGATTTGGGCTATATTTATAAACCGCTTCCAGCACACGCCTAATACGTAAGTTGTACCTGCCGTTTTGATCAAACGTAATATCACGGCCTGCCAGCGTGGCCTGTGACAGGTAATATATATATAGCTTCTGCCGAAGAGACAACTCTTCAAACCCTTCCAATTTGTATCGCAGCATCTGTATATCTGCAAATCGCTCTCCTGAATACTTAAAATTATCTTGCATTTCCTTTTTTATATTTTACATTTACTCACTACCGTTCTGCTTTACTTTCGAAGTTGTCAGCCCCTTGATATACCCTCCATGCGCGAGCCTGTAATCACGCGGAGTACATTGATTGAACTTGTAAAAAGCAGCATAAAAACTCTGCCTGTTGGCAAATCCTACCATATCGGAAATTTCTTCCATATTCAGTTTGCCAAATCGCTTGTCAGATAAAATTCCCATTGCTTCTTCTACACGATACTTATTTACCAGCGAAGTATAGTTCATGTGCAACTTCACGTTCAGCGCTGCAGAGACATATCGAGTGTTTGTACCTAAATCTTCAGCCAGTCTTTTTGCAGAGTAATCTTTATCCTTATAGCGCTTATGCTTAAACAGTATCTCATGAATCTTCACTTTCAGTTCATCCATCAAGTGTGGATTGACCAATGAGCAATACACGGCCTTCTTCTCTTTCTTCTCTGTAATACAATACTTACTCATAGCAAAACACTTTTAACTAGGCAAATATATAGAAAAACAATAACAATACAGGACTTTTATATAAGTTTTTTATATCAGTCATCACCCCCACACGCCACACCTACCGACTACAGGTATTTACCTCTATTTACTGCAAAGGCCTGACAGTGTTGCTGCATAGCCCATTCAGCAACGCTGCAAACACCAAACAGCATTACTGCTAGGCCTTTGCAGTAAAACAAGGTATTTCATGCTCTAATCCATTCGCGATTTATAGTCCTCATAATCATATTCACGGAGGATTGTCAGATTGCCGTGAGCATCAGCCATTCCCAATGCCGGATGAGAGATGCCATTAAAGGTATTGGTTTTGACGGTGGTATAGTGTATCATGTCTTCAAAGATAATATTCTCTCCTATTTGCAGTGGATGGTCGAACTGCCAACTACCCATGAAATCGCCAGACAGACAACTGTTACCTCCTAATCTATATATATACACCTCCTTATTGACATCATTTGCAGCCTCTAAGGGTAAAGTCTTTGCATTTCGCACTGTCGGCTGATACGGCATCTCCAGGCAATCCGGCATGTGACAAGTGAAGCTGACATTCAAGACGGCTGTCTGTATGCCGTGGTCTTCTACGATGTCTACAACCTGCGAAACCAACGGACCGGTCTGCCAGGCAAAAGCACTTCCCGGCTCAAGAATCACATGTAGATGAGGGTATCTTTCATGAAAATCTCGCAAAAGGCTGATGAGCAGCTCTACATCATAATCAGCTCGGGTCATCAGATGGCCACCACCAAAATTTATCCACTTCAGTTGAGAAAACCAAGGAGAGAACTTTTCTTCGATATGCCTAAGCGTACGTTGAAAGACATCAGCCCCACTTTCACAATGACAGTGACAATGAAAACCCTCAATATCAGCAGGAAGCGTAGCTGGCAGTTTGTCTGCTGTAACACCAAACCGCATGCCGGGAGCGCAAGGATTATATAAGTCCGTACCCACTTCGGAATATTCTGGATTCACACGCAATCCTATACTCAAATGAGCATCATTGGCTTTCACTCTTTGGGAGAATCTAGTGTACTGCGAAAGCGAATTGAAAGTAAGGTGACTGGAACATCTTGCTATTTCATCTATCTCATAATCGGTATACGCCGGAGAGAAAGTATGCGCCTTACTGCCAAACTCACAGAGCGCCAGTTTAGCCTCATTTAGAGAGCTGGCCGTCGTTGCCCCAATATATTCTCTAAAAATCGGGAAAGTTTTCCACAGCGCAAACGCTTTAAATGCCAATATGATTTCCACATCAGCAGTTTCGGCCACATGCTTAATCAATTCCAAGTTGCGTCTCAACCTGGTTTCCTCCAAGATATAAATCGGGCGTTGAATCCCGGCAAATGTAGTCAAGTCGACAGTCATTCCTTATAAAGATTAGTGTTTTATAGTGCAAAGATAGTTTTTAATCAGTAATAAATTGGGAGTTTATAAGAAAATTCATAATTTTGCATCTGTAAATATTTACAGACGGATGAAGCTAGTAATAATGACAAAATCTTCTTTCTTTGTCGAAGAAGATAAAATCCTTGTCACACTCTTTGACGAAGGGCTAGACAACCTGCACCTCTACAAGCCGGATTCATCCCCTCTATACGCAGAGCGACTCTTGTCTTTAATCCCAGAGCAGCATTACAAGCGAATAACCATACATGAGCATTTCTACCTTAAAAAGGAATATAACCTGGCAGGCATACATTTAGACTCACCTTCCATAGAATTGCCCAATGGCTACAAAGGGAAAATCAGTCGCACATGCACAGACATCGCCCAACTCAAGGAGATGAAGAAGAAATCCAACTATGTCTTCTTGAAAAATGTATTCGATTGTATAGAGTTCAAAGATGAGAGGTCCAATTTCAGTATGACAGAACTGGAGAATGCCGCTGCCAAAGGACTCATAGATAAAAAGGTCTATGCACTAGGTGGTATGGGACTCGACAACATTGCACTCGCCAAAGAACTGGGATTTGGCGGAGTAGTGATATGTGGCGATATGTGGAAACGCTTCGACATTCATAACCAAGTCGACTTCAAGGATTTGGTAGTTCACTTCGAACAATTAAGAAAAGCTGTTGATAAATAAACTTAAATCAAAATAAAACGCTAATGGAAATGAGTGAAAACAACTCTTTTTTGGTTTTCTCGGGAACAAGCACGAGATACCTTGCAGAAAAAATTTGTGCCAGTCTCGGTTGCCCCCTTGGCAACTTGGTAGTAACAAAATTCTCTGACGGTGAATTTGCAGTGTCTTACGAGGAATCCATTCGCGGCCGTGATGTCTTTCTCGTACAGAGTACCTTCCCAAATTCAGACAATTTAATGGAACTCCTGCTGATGATTGACGCTGCCAAGCGTGCTTCTGCACGTAACGTCATTGCCGTAATTCCCTATTTCGGATGGGCACGCCAGGACCGCAAAGACAAACCTAGAGTTAGTATTGGAGCCAAGTTGGTAGCCGATCTTCTCAGTGTTGCCGGCATCGACAGATTAATTACGATGGATTTACACGCCGACCAAATTCAAGGATTCTTCGATGTTCCTGTAGACCACTTGTACGCATCAGGCGTCATACTGCCCTACTTGCAGAGCCTTCACTTGAAAGATTTAGTCATCGCTTCGCCCGACGTCGGCGGTTCAAAGCGTGCCAATACTTACGCTAAATATCTCGGCTGTCCACTCGTTCTTTGCAACAAGACACGCGCACGCGCCAATGTTGTTGACAGTATGCAGATTATCGGTGATGTTGCCGGTAAGAATGTAGTTATCGTTGATGACATGGTAGACACGGCAGGAACTATTACCAAGGCAGCCGACATTATGAAGGAAGCAGGAGCACTGAGCGTGCGTGCATGCGCATCACACTGTGTCATGAGCGGTCCGGCATCTGAGCGTGTACAAGACTCAGCCTTGGAAGAGATTGTCTTCACCGACTCTATCCCCTATTCTCATCGTTGTGCAAAGGTTAAGCAGCTCTCTGTTGCCGATATGATTGCAGAAACAATCAGACGTGTCGTTCAGAATGAGAGCATATCTTCACAATATTTGGTATAAGCAATATCTCGCTAAGACATATAAAAAACTCGGTTACCAGATTGATAACCGAGTTTTTTATGTCACTAAATATCATTCCAAGATTTCTATACAAAGACAAGTAGTCGTAGATGGCGATACCCTAAACCGGTTATCAGTCCTCTCTCCTACCAACCACACGACTCTCCCTTTGGCATCTTCTACTACTAATTGAGCTTCCTTTTGGAAACGTGTGCGCTTCTTATCAGTCAAGTAGTCACTCACAAGTTTGGTCCCTGTCATGCCAAAAGGTATAAACCGGTCGCCTGTTTTTGTATATCTAATTGTCAACGGGTAATCTATTTGAGCTAGGTCCAGAGTAGCCTTATTGTATTCTCGACTGATGACGAAGTTTTCGTTATACCTACATTCCGTAAATCTGAACTTCTTTTTTTCGTCCCACACATATACTCCACTTTCCGGGACTTTCATGTTGCACCGCAAAGAGGGGGGCATGACAGCGGAGATAATAAGATGCTCGCGGTCTATCAGTAATTCCCAACCACGGGAATTCCATTTCTTACCCACTCCGCTAGATAGGGAACGAGAGATTTCTTCTATCTGAATCGGCGAAAAGAAATATTCTGTCAATAGCTGAAATAAGACAAACTCACTATAGAACAAATCTTGAAGCTTAGCCTTACTGATAAGAACTTCCCTATCATTCCTTGATACAAGTACATTACCGACAGCTTGCCTGACCGTATCATCCAAGATTTTCTCCGCACCATATAAATAGTGCAGACTACGTCCCATGTTCTTCCGAAATGCAGGATTGATATTTTCCATGAGCGGAAGTACCTGATGTCTGATTTTATTTCTCACATACTCACTCTCCAAATTGGAACTGTCAACGACATAAGGCTGACCAATCTCTGTGAGAAAATCTATGATTTCTGCACGCGAGACACATAGCATGGGGCGTAGCACATGACCATTTCGAGGGGCAATACCCGTCAGACCATGAAGCCCAGTACCCCTTAGCAGGTTGATAAAGAATGTTTCTATACTATCGTCCTGATGATGTGCCACGCATATACCCTGACCATCCAAATCTCTCAGTAACTGTTCAAAATAGTTATAGCGTAACTGGCGGGCAGCCATTTCTATACTAATCTTGTATTTCTTGGCATACTCATGGGTATCAAAATGAATGGTATGGAACTCCACTGCAAGTTCCCGACAAAGCTCCAAACAGAAATTCTCATCGCGCATCGACTCTTCTCCACGCAAATGGAAGTTGCAATGAACAGCTTCTACATGGTAACCAAGTTCGCATAGGACACGTAATAAAGCAACACTATCCGGCCCACCGCTTAATCCGACAAGATAAGTTCCATCATGATTCAACAATTGCTCATGCCGGATAAAGTCTCTGATTTTATTAACAAAGAAACCTGATGCTTTACTCATTACTCTACATACAATACCAATCCTTTCAAGTATTCACCTTCAGGATGATAGATATTGATAGGATGGTCGGCCGGCTGGTGGAGTTGGTGAAGAATTCTCACATGACGACCTGCCTGTGCTGCCGCAGTAAAGACAGCATTACGGAAGTTGTCCTTAGTAATAACCTGCGAACAACTAAACGTAAACAATATTCCGCCACGTCTTATTTTTTGCAATCCTTTGACATTCAAACGAGTGTAACCCTTCAATGCGTTGTGTACAGCTGCACGATGTTTAGCAAACGCAGGCGGGTCTAATACCATCAAATCATACGTATCGTCATGCTGATCGAGATACTTGAAAGCATCCTCACAGATAGCTTCATGTCGTGAATCATCCGGGAAATTGAGGTTGATGTTTCTATTTGTCAATTCTATAGCCTTAGCACTGCTATCTACAGAATGAACTAATTTAGCTCCACCTCGCATGGCATAGACAGAGAAACCTCCTGTATAGCAAAACATATTCAACACAGATTTTCCAGAAGCATACTGCTCTAAGAGCATTCTATTCTCCCGCTGGTCGACGAAAAAGCCTGTTTTCTGTCCCCGCAGCCAGTCCACATGGAATTTCAGTCCATTCTCAATGGTCACGTCGTCATCCGTACATCCGTGAATAAATCCGTTTTCTTGTCCCAAATCCGCCTTGAAAGGAAGGGTTGTTTCGCTCTTATAATAGACCGCATCCAGCTGCCCGCCCATCACTTCTAACAGGGCTTCACATATCTGGTAACGACATAAATGGATGCCGACGCTATGTGCCTGCATCACAGCCGTTCTTCCATAGCAATCTATAATAAGTCCCGGCATCAAGTCACCTTCCCCATGTACCAGGCGATAAGTCATGTTCTTACTCCCAACCACACCGATTCTTGTCCTCATTGTCAGCGCATCCGACAATCTTGAAGCCCAGAAAGCATGATTGATTTCGATGTCTCTAAAGGATAAAACCCGCACTGCTATCGAACCGATTTGGAAATGGCCAACAGCTATAAAAGCTTTATCAAAGGTATAGACCCGAACTATTTCACCTTCTTCTATACCTTCATCGGCATGATGAATAGCCCCTGAAAAAATCCAAGGATGAAAGCGTTTGAGCGATTCTTCTTTACCCTTCTTTAAATATATTGACTTATATGACATAACTATGATTTAGTACTTAATTCTGATTGTTTTCTGCCAGCATCCGTTTTCTCTTCCTCTGCTTCTACCAAGTCATACTCCTTGGTCTTCATAAGGCGAGAAATTTCTTCATAAAGATTGACACATGCCCATGCGTCAATGCTCGCATACAACTGCTGCTTGTCATTTAAGACATCAGCATCCCAATTGGTCAGACGCTGACGTTTGCTGATTTTCTCATGAAATATATTTGCATACAGCTTCTGTAAACTCAAATCTTTAATACCTATAAGGCCGACAATATCTTGCAAATCAATGAAAAAACCTGGTACAAAGGCAGTACGCCGATGCAGAGCCAACAAGTCATCATGCCAAGACAGGCCGATTTTGGGGACGGTCGTATCTTCCAATAATCTGATTATCGGCGGACACATCCCTATCCTATTCAACCGAAACAAGAAACATGTATCATGGTTTGCCACCTGCAACAGAGAAACTTTATGCGTCTCTCCCTTATGAAAGGCAGGCCGTGTCTCTGTATCGACTCCTAAAATCTTACTTGTCAGCAGATAGTCTACAGCTTTTTCAGCCTCCTGCTCCGACAAGACTGTGATAATCCGTCCCGAAAATGAGACCGGTGGCAATAGGCTAATGGCTTTCTTATCAAATTTGCTATATATGGTTTTTCTCATAAAGGGAAGTCTAATAGGTTGCAAAATTAGAAAAAAGATATGAATTTATAGGCGGTTATCACTTTTTTACACTATTTTTGCAATTAAATTTTTAAATACGCAAAAAGAGAGAATGGCAAGAAAAAAATCTGAACATAAGCCTAAAAATATAAGCGAAGCAATCGGTTTTAAAAATAATATTGGTAGCGAAAAATCAGACTTTCTATTAGGTATAGTCCTCGTTATAGTGGCAGTATATGTCATTATTGCCATGACATCCTATTTCTCCACCGGACAAGCGGACCAAAGCTTGCTGGAAGATTTAAGACCGGGAGAATGGCTCAATAGCAATCATGAGTTTTCAAATTACTGTGGTTCACTCGGTGCAATCATTGCATACGAGCTGATTACTGTCAACTTCGGTCTCACAGCCTTTTTCATTCCTGCTTTCATTATTTTGGCCGGATTACGTCTGATGCGTGCTTACAGGGTCAATCTATGGAAGTGGTTTCTGTGCATGATGATTATCATGATTTGGGGCTCTGTCACACTTGCCAAGTTCCTCACTCCTTTTATGGGAAGCCAAGTCTTCAATCCCGGTGGGAATCATGGTCTATTCTGCGTTCAACAACTGGAAAATGTAGTTGGCCCTCCAGGACTTACGGCCATCTTGGTGCTTGTAGCATTGGCTTTCCTCACCTACCTAAGTGCCGAAACTATCGAAGTTATCAGAAAGGCGCTCAATCCTGTGAAGTATCTTACTAATAAGGTGAAGTTCAGTGTAACTAACTTCTCACACCACGAAGAGAATACTATCGAACCGGAATCCATAGCCAATACAGCCCCTGCTGAAGCAGAGGAAGAGGACGATACGGAGGAAACGGTTGCTGTCATCCCTCAAGAAGAAAAGGTTTCACCGGTAGTAGACCTGACTAATTTTGCTCCTTTGCAAAAACCGGAAAAGACAGATACCAAAGTTCCTACTGCTCCTATACTCGGTGAAACCGGCGATAATACGCTCAAAGTCGAGATTGCCAAACAAGAAGAAGCTGCCAATGGCAAGAATCTAAACATTGAAGAGATTCTGAAAACTCCCATCAATCCGTTGGAACCGTATACAAAATACAAGTTCCCCACACTGGACTTGCTCAAAAAGTACGATGACAACGGTAGTCCACAAGTGGATATGGAGGAAATCAAAGCCAATAATGCACGCATTGTAGAAGTACTCAATAGCTTCCGTGTCAGCATCAAAGAGATTAAGGCAACGGTAGGCCCGACCATCACCCTATACGAAATCACACCGGCGGAAGGTGTCAGAATCAGCAAAATCAGGAATCTGGAAGATGATATTGCACTTAGCCTTTCGGCCCTAGGTATTCGTATCATCGCTCCCATTCCTGGCAAGGGGACTATCGGTATAGAAGTGCCGAACAAGCATCCGCAGATAGTCTCAATGGAAAGCATCCTCAATTCCAAGAGATTCCAAGAGACCAAGATGGAACTGCCATTGGCAATCGGCAAAACCATTACCAATGAAGTATTCATGGTAGACTTGGCTAAATTGCCCCACTTACTTGTAGCTGGTGCTACGGGACAAGGTAAATCCGTAGGTCTCAATGCCATTATCACCTCCCTCCTCTATAAGAAACATCCGAATGAATTGAAGTTTGTGCTGGTCGACCCCAAGAAAGTCGAGTTCAGCATCTACCATAAAATTGCCTCTCACATGATGGCTTGTCTTCCCGAAAACGATGACGAACCCATCATTACAGACGTTACCAAGGTTGTCAAGACGCTGAAAAGTCTGTGTGCACTCATGGACCATCGCTATGATTTACTAAAGATTGCAGGGGCTAAGAATATCAAAGAATATAATAAGAAATATGTCAATCACGAACTGAACCTGACTAAGGGACATGAATACATGCCCTACATCGTGGTTATTATCGACGAGTTCGGCGATTTGATTATGACAGCCGGCAAGGAAATTGAGTTGCCAATAGCACGTATTGCCCAGTTGGCACGTGCCGTAGGTATCCACATGGTCATTGCTACTCAACGCCCGACGACACATATCATCACCGGTAATATCAAGGCCAACTTCCCTGGCAGAATGGCATTCAGAGTGAGTTCGCAGATTGACTCCAGAACTATCCTCGACCGTTCGGGAGCTAACCAATTGGTAGGCCGCGGCGACTTACTGTTCTTAAACGGCAACGAACCGGTACGTGTACAATGTGCTTTCGTCGACACTCCGGAAATAGAGAATGTCAATCATTACATCTGCAACCAACCTGGACCTGTTGAACCCATGGAATTACCAGAGCCTCCATCCGACGAAGGTGGTAACATTGGAAACGGAGGCAGTGCCGACATACAGAATCTTGACCCCTTCTTCGAAGAAGCTGCACACGCCATCGTCATTTCACAACAAGGCTCTACCAGCATGATTCAGCGACGATTCTCTATCGGCTACAACAGAGCTGGTCGCCTAATGGACCAATTGGAACAAGTAGGTATCGTGGGTGCAGCACAAGGTTCCAAGCCACGCGACGTATTAATCCAAGACGAAAACCAGCTGAACATGCTGCTCGCACAACTTCATGGAGCCTGATATATAGTCGCATTAGGACTGAAAGACAAATTCAAGAGTTCTTAAAGTTAGATAAATACACTAAAAGTCTCATTCATTCACAGTGTATTTATCTAACTTTGCTCATATAAAACCAAACGAAATATGAACAAGAAAATCTTCACATTATTATTTCTGATACTCGTTATCCTCGGCAGTCTGCAAGCCCAGACCTCTGCCCAGACCATGCAAATACTCAACAAGACCGCAGCAACATTGAATGCCAAAGGAGGAGCTAGTGCCAATTTTGCTATCTCAGGGGGAAATATAGGAAAATCAAGCGGCACGATAACTATCAAAAAGAACAAATTTGTAGCTCAATCAGCACAGGCTACTATATGGTATAATGGTAAGACCCAGTGGACTTACATGAAAAGTTCCAACGAAGTCAACGTCACTACTCCCAACGAAGCCAAGCAAGCTGTAATGAATCCCTATGCGTTTGTAAACATCTATAAAACTGGTTACAACATGTCGTCTACCACGCAAGGAAACAGTTATAAGATTCATTTGACAGCACAAAATGCCAAACGACCACTCAAAGAGCTTTATCTACTTATCAACAAGCAGACCTACGTTCCAAGCCAAGTAAAGGTATTACAAGGGAAAAATTGGCTCACCATCAATATCACCAATTTCCAAAAGAAGAAGGTATCAGACAGTACTTTCTCCTTTAACTCCAAGGAATATCCCTCAGCAGAAGTGATTGATTTGCGGTAGGTAGTATCCTTTCCAACCACTACGAGACGGAGATTAATCATCCAGCTATCAACCTCATATTACTGCTACGGCTTTGCATAAATTCTGCAAAGCCGTAGCAGTTTTTCTGTTAAGCCCTTGCAGCAACACTGTTCGGGCCTTGCAGTAATTCCACTGAAAAATATAACTTTCTTTAACCTGTTCAAGTAACATTTGTTACCAATACACCATCCCCCTCCTTCTTACCTTTGCATTATCAATAACCAATTATTATATATAAATATTATGATGGAAAATAAGATGTTCTGTTACCAATGTCAAGAGACTGCAAAGGGAATAGGATGTACTTTGAGAGGTGTATGTGGCAAATTACCCCAGACCAGCAGATACATGGATTTGCTCCTTAGTATCAGCCGTGGTATCGGTACGATTGACCACGAGTTGTACAAAGCAGGCATCAATACAGGCATAGAAGTCGATGACTTTATCGTAGATGCACTATTTACAACCATTACCAACGCCAACTTTGATGATGAAGCATTGCTACAACGTATTGACACTGGAATAGAACTCAAGAAACGACTCATTGCGCAAGCTGTTCAAAACAATATCGCCCTACCCGACTATCAAGAGGTAATCTGGAATGGCGACAGAAACGAATATGATGCCGAAGGTGACAGGCAGGGCATTCTCCGTAATGCCAACGAAGACCTACGCTCGCTCAAAGAACTCACCATCCTAGGTCTAAAGGGAATTGCAGCCTATTATGAACACGCTGCACGCCTTGGTTACCGCGACGAAACCATCACCGACTTCATGAGTACGGCGCTCGCCGGCATTACTAATCCCGATGCAGAAATGAACACACTGCTCAATTTAGTATTGGAAACAGGAAAGCTGGGTGTGGCTGTCATGGCATTGCTCGACAAAGCCAATACCACATCATACGGCAATCCTGAAATCACCAAGGTAAACATCGGCGTCGGCAAGAGACCGGGTATCTTGATTTCCGGACACGACTTGCACGACATCGAAGATCTGCTGAAACAGACAGAGGGTACAGGAATCGATGTATATACACACGGCGAAATGCTTCCTGCACACTATTATCCCCAATTAAAGAAATACAAACATCTTGTAGGAAACTATGGTAATGCGTGGTGGAAACAGAAAGAAGAATTCTCTACATTCAACGGCCCCATTGTATTTACTACCAACTGTATCGTTCCGCCACTGCCAAATGCGAACTACAAAGACCGTGTATTCACCATGAACGCCACCGGCTTTCCCGGCTGGAAGCATATAAAAGCACAACCCAACGGTCATAAAGACTTCTCCGAGGTAATAGCAGTGGCCAAGACATGTGAAGCTCCAACTGAAATAGAACGGGGAGAAATTATCGGTGGATTTGCCCATAACCAAGTCTTTGCCCTTGCCGATAAGATTGTCGAGGCTGTCAAAAGCGGTGCGATTCGTAAATTCGTTGTCATGGGAGGATGCGACGGAAGGTTCAAAGACCGCAACTATTATACAGAGTTTGCACAAAAGTTGCCAAATGACGTCGTCATTCTTACATCAGGATGTGCCAAATATAAATACAACAAACTGAATCTTGGCGACATCAACGGCATACCCCGTGTACTGGATGCAGGTCAATGTAATGACTCTTATACATGGGCAGTTGTTGCTCTGAAGCTAAAGGAAATATTCGGCACAGCCGACATCAACGACCTACCGATAGCATTCAATATTGCATGGTACGAGCAGAAGGCTGTCATTGTGCTATTGGCACTGCTGAGCTTAGGAATCAAGAACATACATATAGGCCCGACATTACCGGCCTTTGTCTCGCCAAACGTACTCAAAGTCCTCATAGACAACTTCGGTCTAGGCGGGATTACGACTGTAGAAGAGGATTTGAAATTGATGATTGGGTAACAGACATTCCCTACCCCATTTGCATTTGCAACGGTTCTTCCTTAACCATTAGGTTGAGAAAGAACCGTTGTTCTTGTATGGTAAGTTTTTTTTTAGTACCTTTGCACCTAATTATTATAATAAGGTATATACAGAAAAATGATAACAGTTTCGAATCTTGCCATCCAGTTTGGAAAAAGAGTTCTTTATAAAGATGTGAATTTGAAGTTCACCCATGGAAACATCTATGGAGTGATTGGAGCTAACGGTGCAGGTAAATCAACCCTGCTGAAAGCAATCAGCGGAGAGCTTGAACCCAACAAGGGGACAGTAGAACTGGGTCCGGGCGAACGTCTCTCTGTGCTGGAACAGGACCACTTCAAGTATGACACCTTCAAGGTTTTGGACACAGTTCTTATGGGGCATCAACCTCTATGGGCTAACATGAAAGAGCGCGAAGCCCTCTATTCCAAACCGGAAATGACAGAAGAAGATGGTAACAAGGCTGCCGAACTTGAAGAGAAATTCGCAGAGATGAATGGTTGGGAAGCCGAGAGCGAGGCTGCACAACTACTCCAAAACCTAGGAATCAAGGAAGACAGGCACGATAAACTGACAGGCGAACTTTCTAATAATGAGAAAGTACGTGTCATGCTGGCCAAGGCTCTCTTCGGTCACCCGGATAACCTGTTGCTCGATGAGCCTACCAACGACCTGGACCTTGACACTGTAGAATGGCTGGAAGAGTATCTAGGCAATGTTGAGCAGACAGTACTGGTTGTCAGCCACGACCGTCACTTTTTGGATGCCGTAAGTACTCAGACGGTAGACATAGACTTCGGCAAGGTGACAGTATTCTCCGGAAACTATAGTTTCTGGTATGAGAGTTCACAGTTGGCACTCCGCCAGGCACAGAATCAGCGCATGAAAGCCGATGAGAAGCGTAAGCAGTTGGAAGAGTTTATCCGTCGTTTCTCTGCCAATGTGGCAAAGAGCCGCCAGACTACCAGCCGCAAGAAAATGCTGGAGAGACTGAATGTTGAAGAGATTCGCCCCAGTAGCCGCAAATATCCCGGTATTATTTTCCAAATGGAGCGTGAAGCAGGAAATCAAATTCTTGAAGTAGAAGGATTAAAAGCTGTCGATACAGACGGAACAATACTTTTCGACAATGTGAACTTCAATATTGAAAAAGGCCAGAAGGTTGTATTCCTAAGCCATAATCCCAAAGCCATGACTGCCCTGTTTGAAATCATCAATGGCAACAGGGAAGCTACGGCCGGAACTTATAAGTGGGGTATTACCATTACAACCGCTTATCTCCCTCTGGACAATACAGAATTCTTCAATAGCGAGATGAACCTTGTCGACTGGCTCGGACAATACGGAACTGGAAACGAAGTCATGATGAAGGGCTATCTCGGCAGGATGTTGTTCAGTGGCGAAGAAGTAGAAAAAAAGGTCAACGTACTTTCCGGTGGAGAAAAAATGCGTTGTATGATTGCACGAATGCAGCTGCAAAATGCAAACTGCTTGATTCTGGACACTCCGACTAACCACTTGGACTTGGAGAGTATTCAAGCTTTTAACAACAATTTGGTTAACTTCAAGGGTAACGTATTGTTCTCTAGCCACGACCACGAATTTATCGAAACCGTAGCCAATCGTATCATCGAATTGACTCCATCCGGAACCATAGATAAGCTGATGAGCTATGACGAATATATTTACGACGAGCAACTAAAGGCTCAGAGAGCAACTATGTATTAAGAAAGTGTCATCTTTTCGAGGAATATAAAGATGGCATAGCATTTGCTTACTAGTCTATAAATTGTATATATGATGTCAGAAGAGAATATAAAAGAAACAGAGCAGAATACTGAGAATACTCAGCAGTCTGAAGAATCTACCGAGAATTCACAAGCCAAGGTGGAAACTCAGGAAACCGAAGCTAGTGTCGAAGAAGCAAAAGAATTAAATCCTTTAACAGATGTACAGCAGAAGTTAGACAGTCTGACCGATCAATATCTTCGCACAGTGGCAGAATTTGAAAACTACAAGAAGCGCACTCGGAAAGAGAAAGCCGAATTGATAGAGAATGGTGGAGAGCGTTCTATTTCCGCTATTCTTCCTATTATCGACGATTTCGAACGCGCACTAGACGATAAGACAGAAGACCCAAAAGCCATCAAAGAAGGCATGGAACTCATATTTAAAAAGTTCATGAAATCTTTGGAAGGACTTGGAGTGAAGAAAATTGAAACAGAAGATGCCGACTTCAATACCGATTTCCACGAAGCTATAGCCATGGTTCCCGGTATGGGAGATGACAAAAAGGGCAAGATTATCGACTGTGTTCTTACAGGATACACACTCAACAACAAGGTGATTCGTCATGCCAAGGTGGCAGTAGGACAATAATATGGCACAGAAAAGAGACTACTATGAAGTGCTGGGGTTGGACAAAAACGCCTCAGAAGACGATATAAAGAAAGCTTATCGAAAGCTGGCTATCAAGTATCATCCGGATAAAAATCCCGGTAACAAGGAAGCTGAGGAGAAATTTAAGGAAGCCGCAGAAGCTTACGATACTCTCCATGATCCACAGAAACGGCAGCAATACGACCAATTCGGATTCAATGCACCTGGTGGAGGATTTGGTGGCGGATTCAGCGGTGGGATGGACATGGACGATATTTTCTCTATGTTTGGAGATATATTCGGTGGCCACTCCGGTTTTAGTGGATTTGGCGGATTCGGCGGTGGCGGTCAACAACAGAAACCGCAATATCGTGGAGCAGACTTAAGACTGAAGGTAAGACTATCTTTGAAAGAAGTGGCAACAGGAGTTGTCAAGAAGTTCAAAGTCAGAAAAGATGTTGAATGCGAACACTGTCATGGTTCTGGTGCAGAAGCAGGAAGCAGCTCTGAAACTTGCCCTACCTGTGGCGGAAGAGGTTTTGTCGTAAAGACAGTCCGTACAATGCTCGGTATGATGCAAACTCAAACGGAATGCCCTACGTGTCATGGAGAAGGAAGCGTCATCAAAAACAAATGCCATGAATGCCATGGCAGCGGTGTTAAGAAAGGCGAGGAAGTTGTAGAAATCAAGATTCCGGCAGGTGTTGCCCAAGGTATGGTTGTCAATGTTCCCGGTAAAGGAAATGCCGGCCAGCATAATGGCATCCCCGGTGACATTCAAGTCTATATTGAGGAAGAAGAAAACGACACCTTCGTAAGAGACGGGCAAGATTTGATTTACAACTTATTGCTGGATTTCCCTACAGCCACTCTGGGTGGTGAAGTTGAGATTCCAACGCTTCAAGATACCAAAGTAAAAATCAAAGTCGAACCTGGAACACAGCCCGGAAAAACCCTCAGACTACGCGGAAAGGGACTTCCTGCTGTCAGTGGGTATGGAAGTGGCATCGGAGACATGGTCGTAAACATCAGTGTATATATTCCCAAGACATTGACAGCCGATGAGAAAAACGTTCTGAAAGAGTGGATGTCGCATGATAACTTCAAGGGAGACAGTGCCACAAAGCGAACGATATTCCAGAAATTTAAAAACTACTTTTCTTGAGAATGAACTATAAAGAAACTGTAGAATACCTATTCAATAGCACCCCTGTTTTCGAACATGTGGGTGCTACTGCATATAAAGAGGGGTTGTCAAATACGCATATACTTGATAAACACTTTGGTTCTCCACATCAAGGATACAAAACGATTCACATAGCAGGAACCAACGGTAAGGGTTCTTGCTCGCATACCCTAGCTTCCATCCTACAGGCAAGCGGGTACAAAGTTGGCTTATATACAAGTCCGCATCTCATCGATTTCAGAGAACGAATCAGGGTAAACGGAGAAAGTATCAGCGAAGAATATGTCGTAGACTTCGTTGCGAAAGAAAAAGAATTCTTTCATCCTCTCCATCCTAGTTTCTTTGAATTAACCACAGCCTTGGCCTTTAAATATTTCAAAGATGCACAGGTAGACATTGCCGTCATTGAAGTGGGACTCGGCGGGCGTCTTGACTGTACAAACATTATTACTCCACTACTTTCTATCATTACGAATATCAGTTTCGACCATACACAATTTCTTGGAAATACAATTACTAAAATTTCCACAGAGAAAGCCGGTATTATCAAGCCTTTCACTCCTGTCGTTATAGGGGAATATACAGAAGAAAGCAAGCCCGTATTCCTACAGAAAGCTACCGAATGTTCCTCTCCTATTATATTTGCAGAAGACTGTAAAGACATTATTGAGGCAAAGGTCTGCCCACAAGGAGGAATAGACTATCAATCCAAACAATTCGGACATATTCACGGAGAGCTTAGCGGGACTTATCAAATCAAAAATACAAATACTGTCTTAGCAGCTATTTCACTTCTCCAACAGAGTTTGCACATCTCTCAAGAAGATATTCGAACAGGTTTTGCCGATGTATGCAAAACTACGGGATTAATGGGAAGATGGATGACTATTCGCGAGGTTCCAAAGGTAATTTGCGATACGGGACATAATGTAGGTGGATGGAAATATATAGCCTCACAACTCAGGAATCAACAATATAAGACTTTACACATGGTCTTTGGAATGGTGGATGATAAAGACATCATGTCTGTAATGGAAATGCTGCCACCTGATGCTACATTCTATTGGACAAGAGCTTACAGCAAACGTGCCATACCAGCAGAGCGGATTCAAACTATAGGAGATTCGCTAGGATACAAAGGCCAACACTTTCCAACCGTAGAAGAAGCATATCTGGAAGCCTTGAAGTATGCCGCCAAAGAAGACCTTATTTTCGTAGGCGGATCTAGCTATATAGTGGCAGATTTGCTCACCTTTTTACGCTCTGCCACCAACCATTAAAGGATGATTCTAAAAAAATGTAGCAGCCTATTTTTTTTCAGTTTTTAATTTGGGTTATTCATTTTTTTTCAGTTACTTTGCAATAGAGAAAAGTAACTAAAAACTTTACGATATTATGAGCACAACAGAAACTGAAAACATTTGTGGTCTGAAGAGAGAGGATTTTCAGACCACTATTGGAGGCAAAGAAACAGACCTCTACATCCTGAAGAATGCAAGCGGAAACGAAGTTGCTATTACAAATTATGGTGGTGCCCTTGTTGCCATTATGGTTCCTGATAAAAACGGCAAGATTGCCAATGTGATTCAGGGACACGATAACATCCAAGACGTTATTAATTCTCCAGAACCTTATCTGTCAACTCTTATCGGACGATACGGTAATAGGATTGCCAAAGGTAAATTCCAACTGAATAGCAAGAAATATGAATTATTCGTTAACAATGGACCAAACAGTCTACATGGCGGAAAAGAAGGTTGGAATGCAAAGGTTTGGGATGCAGTCTTGATGAACCGTCAGGAACTTTCATTGACTTATGTATCGCCCTATGGTGAGGAAGGATATACCGGAGAGGTGAAAGTTCATGTTACATACACATGGACAGATGAAGACGAACTTGTCATTAACTATTTGGCAGAAACCAATAAAAAAACGATTATTAATCTTACAAACCACGGTTTCTTTGCCTTGGCTGGAATTGCCAATCCTACTCCAACCATTGATAATCTGATTTGCGAGATTAATGCAGATTACTATTTGCCCATAGATGAGACATCTGTTCCTACTGGTGAAATCCTCAAGGTTGCAGGCACTCCATTCGATTTCCGTAGTCCTAAGCCCGTTGGACAAGACATAGATGCTGATGACGAGCAAATCAAGAATGGTGCAGGATATGATCATTGCTATGTCCTCAACAAAAAAGAAGAAGGAGAAATGTCATTTGCAGCAAAGATTACAGAGCCTAATAGCGGAAGAACTATGGAGGTGTATACTACCGAACCCGGTGTCCAGCTTTACACTCATAACTGGGCTACAGGCTATCCCGGACAGCATGGTGCAACTTTCGGACGTCGTTCTGCGATTTGTTTTGAATGTCAACACTTCCCTGACACCCCTAACCATCCTTATTTCCCAAGCGTACAACTCTGCCCGGATAGAAAATACAAACAGAAGACTATCTATAAGTTCGGCATAGAAAAATAATACCTTTTTCAATTAGGAAATAAATCATAAATTTTAAATTAATACAATGAGTCAACAAAAAAAACAATGGAGTGCCATTATCATGATGATTGCGCTCTTTGCAATGATTGCATTCGTTACCAACCTCTGCAATCCTATGGCAACAATTCTCAAAAACCAATTTGCGGTTTCCAATGTTCTTGCACAGGTAGGAAACTATGGAAACTATATGGCATACCTATTAATGGGTATCCCTTCTGGTATGCTCATCAGAAAGATTGGCTACAAGAAAACTGCTATGGCAGCCCTCATCATTGGTATCATAGGTCTTCTGTTCCAGTGGTACAGCGGTATGGCTTCTAGCAACAACTTCCTTATTTACTTGATTGGTGCATTTGTTGCCGGCTGTACCATGTGTATGCTCAACACAGTTGTTAATCCTATGCTGAACCTTCTTGGCGGAGGTGGTAACAATGGAAACCAATTGATTCAGATTGGTGGTACATTCAACTCTGCAGCAGCCGTAGCCTGCTATATCGTAATGGGTGCTCTTGTAGGTGATGCAGCAAAAGCTAAAATATCTGATGCTACCCCAGCCCTGAT
Organism: Prevotella mikamonis; assembly: GCF_055381405.1. NCBI lineage: Bacteria > Pseudomonadati > Bacteroidota > Bacteroidia > Bacteroidales > Prevotellaceae > Prevotella > Prevotella mikamonis. The sequence goes on along the minus strand of NZ_AP035785.1, from coordinate 557,477 downwards.
GTTGGCTATCGCAATCTTTGCCGTTGCACTGATTGTTATTGCTTTCACAAAAATCGAAGAGCCCAAGAGCGAGCCTGTGCAGAAGGCCGTTAGCACAGAGAAAGATCCTCACAGTGCATTCTCTTTCCGCCACTTTAACTTAGGTATCCTTGCTATCTTTATGTATATGGGAGTAGAAATCGGTGTACCTAACTATGTCAACCAATATCTGACAACTGCACCCAACGCTGCTACACCAGGTTTGGGAATGGACACACAGATTGCCGGTCTTATCGTTGCTGTATACTTCTTGTTTATGATGATTGGCCGCTTTACCGGTGGTGTCATTGGCTCTAAGGTTTCTGCCAAGATGATGTTGACCATTACATCGGGAGTATCAATTATTCTGACTCTCTTCGGTATGGCTATTTTCCAGGGTCTCCAAGCATTCGTTGCTGACTTTACCGGTTCATTCCTCACCTCTTATTGGGTAGTTGTATTATGTGCAGCTTACATCCTGTTCTATGCCCTCATCGGTTATAAGAATGTCAACACAGATATTCCAGTAGAATAACTTATAATGATTGCTAACACCTAACTAATTTATATTATGAATATCGAACATGTAAGAAGTAGATTCATCAAACACTTTGATGGTCAAACAGGTAATATATATACATCGCCCGGCCGTATCAATCTCATCGGCGAGCATACTGACTATAACGGTGGATTTGTATTCCCTGGCGCTGTAGACAAAGGTATCATGGCAGAAATCAGACCTAACGGAACTGATACTGTCATGTGCTACTCTATCGACTTAAAGGACAGAGTTGAATTTAAGGTAAATGATCCAGAAGGTCCACGTGCAACATGGGCACGCTATATCTATGGTGTCATCCAAGAAATGAAGAAACTCGGTGTAGAGGTCAAAGGATTTAATACAGCTTTCGCCGGTGACGTTCCACTTGGCGCAGGTATGAGTTCCAGTGCTGCATTAGAAAGTTGCTTCGCATACGCTTTGAACGACTTATTCGGTGACAACAAAGTATCTAAGTGGGACTTGGCACTAGCTGGGCAAGCTACAGAGCACAATTATATCGGTGTAAACTGTGGTATCATGGATCAATTTGCGAGTGTATTTGGTCAAGAAGGGAAACTGATGAGACTTGATTGCCGCAGCCGTGAGTTTGAATATTTCCCATTCAATCCCAAAGGATATAAGCTGGTTTTGGTTGATTCCAAAGTAAAACATGAGCTAAAAGGCTCTCCTTACAATGACCGTAGAAACAGTTGCGAGAACGTTGTAAAGCATATTGCAGCAAAATACCCTAACCAGCATTTTGAAACTTTGCGCGACTGCATATGGGAACAACTGGAAGCTGTGCGTGCAGAAGTTGGTGAGGAAGATTACACCCGTGCACATTTCGTTCTTGGGGAGAAAGATCGTGTTCTCGCAGTATGCGATGCCTTGGAAAAAGGAGATTACGAAACTGTCGGTCAAAAGATGTTTGAAACACACTATGGCCTAAGCAAGGAATACGAAGTAAGCTGCGAAGAGCTAGATTTCCTGAACGATCTTGCAAAAGAGTGTGGCGTAACAGGAAGCCGAATCATGGGAGGTGGCTTTGGAGGATGTACCATCAATCTTGTAAAGGACGAGCTTTATGATAGCTTCATCGCTACAGCCAGACAAAAATACACAGAGAAATTCGGTCACGAACCAGGAGTTTACGATGTGATTATCAGTGACGGTAGTAGAAAAGTTTGCTAATACCCACTATCTGAAATAGAGAATCCCCACAAACAGGTTACCATGTTGTGGGGATTTTTATTTCTGTATTCTAGAATCTATCCATTACATTCAGTCAATCCACTAGGAGTATAACCATCGAAAACAAAAGAAATAAGGGTAAGGAATATATGCAATCCCCTACCCTCATCCACAAATATTTACTATACTTATTTTTGTTCTACACGCTCCGTATCACCTGGTAAATGGAACTGATATCTTTGGTCGAACACCTTATTGACTGTGTTAATCTCCAAGAAGGTTGTACCTCCGCCTTCGCCGAAACTACCACTTAAGTAGGCAATCTTATCTTCCAGATTGATATATCCCTTCTGTCTCAACATTCTCAATGCTGCAAAGAACATGTATTGTGAAGAGACATGCTCCTTCTGATAAATAGGAATCACACCATAACTCAAATTCAACCAACGCTGCGTCTTGTCTTTATAGCAGATGGCAAGCACAGGCACCGGACCTCTAAAGGCTGCTAGATTACGAGCAGTCTGACCAGTCTCACTGTCCGTAATAATACCTTGTACACCTAATTGAACAGTAGATTCAATTGCAGCATGAGCCAAGAACTCACGCTGATCACAACCAGTATTAATAGGAATCTCAATATCATTCTCGCGCTGCTTATCTCGCTCTGCTTCTTCTGCAATCCTTGCCATAGTCTGAACGGCCTCGATGGGATATTTTCCGCTAGCAGTCTCACCACTCAACATCAGTGCATCTGTACGATAATAAATAGCATTTGCAATATCCGTCACTTCCGCTCTAGTTGGGCGAGGATTGTTAATCATCGTATGAAGCATTTGGGTTGCAACTATCACAGGTCTCTTCCTTAGAATACACTTTCGGATAATTTGGCGTTGAATACCAGGAATACGCTCAATAGGAACTTCTATTCCTAAATCGCCTCGAGCAACCATAATACCATAAGAAGCATCAATAATCTCGTCGATATTATCAACTCCTTCTTGATTCTCTATCTTTGATATGATTTTAATATCGCTCTTATGTGCATCTAGGATAGATTGTACGGCCTTAATATCTGCGGCATTACGCACAAAAGAGTGAGCGATAAAATCAATATCCAGTTCTATTGCCAAAAGAATATTCTGCTCATCTTTCTCTGTAATGGCAGGCAAGTCAATATGTTCACCAGGCACATTAACGCTCTTTCTTGCGCCAAGCATTCCATCATTCTGCACCTGACCGATTAGCATTGGGCCTACATTCTCTATAATCTTCACATCCAATTCACCATCGTCAAACAGCAAATGATCATTGACTTTTACATCCTTGCAGATGTCAGCATAACTCAGGTTGATAATATCATGAGAAGTATCCATTCCCGGACGGCCAAATATCTTCACTACATCTCCTGTCTTATATGATATAGGAGTCTCTACCGAGGTCGTTCTGATTTCTGGTCCTTTAGTATCAATCATGATACCTATATGTGGAGATACAGCACGGATATTCTTTACAATCGTGCGAATACCATCAGGAGTTGCATGAGCCGTATTAATACGTGCTACATTCATTCCTGCAAAAAAAAGCTTTCTAATAAAATCCTGATCACACCTGCGATCGCTGATTGAAGCTACTATCTTAGTTTGTTTCATGTTGTTAGCGATTTATTATATATTGCAAAGTTACGGAATTCAAAATGAAAATACGAATAGAGAAAATACAAAAATAGTAATTTAGTCAAAATATATCGTCGAATCATACTGAAACGAACAATATCAGTCATGGAAAACAAGAATCCCCACTGTCACCTCATTCGAAGCAACAGTGGGGATTCTAGTATCTTGCACAAACTTTAGAATGGCAAATCACTGTCCTGTTCATCTTCCATGACAGGAGCTGACGGGCCTACGGGTTGCGCAGAAACAGGCGTATTACCAAATGTTCCAACCGGAGCTGCACCAGGAACCATACCAATAGAAGCCGGATCAACAGGTCTTACATCGAAAGCACGAATGTTGTTAAACCAACGTCCATTATACTCATGTGCATCAATATCGAAAGACACTGAAATCTCTTGCCCCACTTGAATGTTAAATCTTTGTAGGCGCTCAGCACCAAATACATCAAAAACCATTTTATGCGGATAAGCCTCATGCGTTTCAATCACAAAACTTTGAGATTTCCATTCACCACGGGCAGAGACACCACTGCGCTCAGGAAGTACTGCTATAACTTTTCCTTGTAACTCCATTATATTTTTATTTAATACTATTGATAACTTTGTAGTTTGCGAAATTACTAAAATAGTTCTAAAAAGAAAACATTTCATACATTTTTTTTGTCGGTGACAATGGTTTTTCGTATTTTTGTGCAACAGAAAATCAGATTAATAATTTTAAACAACATACTAATGAGATTTACGATTTCTAGCAGCTTACTCAGCAACAGACTGCAGTCATTGGCAAAGGTAATCAATAATAAGAACACATTGCCTATCCTAGATAGTTTCCTGTTCGAGGTATCTGGCAACGAATTATTCATCACCGCATCAGATAGTGAGAATGTTATTAAGTCTACGCTCACACTGGATGAATCCGATCAAAATGGAATTTTCGCAATACCGAGTAAAACTTTGTTAGATGCCGTGAAAGAATTGCCTGAGCAACCTCTAACCTTCGAAATAGATACAAATTCATACACTGTGCAGATTATATACCAGAATGGTGTCTACAATTTCACTGCACAGAATGCCAACGAGTACCCCAAAAACAATTCTATCACAGATGACATAACAGTTATCACCATCCCTGCATCTGTATTATTAGAAAATGTATCTCGCTCTATCTTTGCCACCGGCCAAGACGAGCTAAGACCCGTAATGAGTGGTATATATTTTGATTTGACAAGTGGGAATCTGGCCATTGTAGCCAGTGACGGGCACAAGCTTGTGCGCAATCAAATTCTAAATATCAGGAATTCTACTCCTGCATCTTTTATTCTTCCCAAGAAGCCTGCAATGCTATTGAAAGGCATCTTGGCCAAAGATGACACAGAAGTAATTATCAAGTTCAATACAAGAACTGCCGAATTTACAACCAACAATACTGTCCTTACCTGTAGACTGATTGAAGGGAAATACCCAAATTACAATTCTGTTATTCCACAGAACAATCCTAACAAGCTCACCATCGACAGAAAAATTCTGATTGGTGCCCTCCGTCGTGTGCTTCCTTTTGCCAGCGAAAGCAGCCAATTGGTTCGTTTCCATTTGACAAGTGGCAAACTGCAATTGAGTTCAGAGGATGTAGACTTCGCTACCAGTGCTAAGGAAGAAATTATATGCGACTATGATTCTTCTATCATCAGCATCGGCTTCAAGGGTAGTTCTATGCAGGAAATCCTCAACAATATGGAGAGCGAAGAAGTAGATATCTTGTTGGCAGACCCAAGCCGTGCCGGTATCGTTATCCCTACCCAGCAGCCAGAGAACCAAAATATTCTCATGCTGATTATGCCAATGCTTCTGAACGATTAATTTTTTCAAATGAAACTCAACCTAAAAAAGCCCTTGGTAGTCTTCGACTTGGAGTCTACCGGGCTTGATCTCGTTAAAGACCGCATCATTCAAATATCATACATCAAAGTTTTACCTGACGGAAGTGAAATTCGTGGAGACTACAAGGTAAATCCCTGTCAGCCTATTCCACAGGAAGTATCTGCCTTAACGGGTATTACAGACGAGAGTGTAGCAGATGCTCCTTCTTTTAAGGAACTGTCTTCTAAACTCTATGAAGAATTCAAAGGCTGTGACTTCGCAGGTTTCAATTCCAATCGCTTTGATGTTCCCATGCTCTCCGAAGAGTTTCTACGTGCAGGAATCGACTTCGATTTCTCTAAATCCCGTCTCATTGACATACAGACTATCTTTCACAAGATGGAGCGCAGAAATCTTGCAGCAGCCTATGAATTCTATTGCGGCAGGAAGATGGAAGACGATTTCGAAGCCCACCGTGCAGATCAAGATACGGAAGCTACCTATCGGGTTTTACTTGGTGAGCTAGACATGTACTCACCCGACAAGCAGTCCGATCCAGAAAGAATATTACCCAACGATATGGATACATTGGCAGAATTCTCCAAGATGAACGCCAATGTAGACTTTGCAGGGCGTATTATATGGAAACCGATCTTAAATAAGGAAGGTGTTCCGGTAACCGACAAGGATGGCAAAGAGCAACTTATCGAAGTTTTCAATTTTGGTAAATATAAGGGAATACCAGTTGCCGATGTCCTGAAACGTGATCCGGGATATTATAGCTGGATGCTTGCAGGAGACTTTACAAATAACACCAAACAAGTCCTTACACGTATCAGACTAAAAGAGTTCAACAACAGATAGTAGCCGAATCTTTAATTAGTGAATTCCAATGTTAAAAGGCAAACACATTGTTCTGGGCATTACAGGGAGTATCGCAGCCTATAAGGCTTGCACTCTTATCCGCCTGCTTATAAAAGCCGGCGCAGAAGTTCAAGTCGTAATCACCCCTGCCGGCAAGGAGTTTGTTACTCCCCTTACCCTCTCTACTTTAACAAGAAAGCCAACCATCAGCGAATTCTTCTCTCAAAGAGATGGTACATGGAATTCTCATGTCGATCTTGGTTTATGGGCCGACTGTATGCTCATTGCTCCCTGCACAGCCTCTACCATTGGGAAAATGGCTCACGGGGTTGCCGATAACATGCTCATTACTACTTATCTGAGCATGAAGGCAAAAGTTTTTGTGGCTCCGGCTATGGACTTAGACATGTTTGCACATCCTTCTACACAACAAAACCTATCCACCCTTCAAAGCTATGGAAATACCATCATAGAACCTCAATCAGGTTTCCTTGCAAGCGGACTTGAAGGAAAAGGGCGTATGGCTGAGCCTGAAACCATCGTAGACACCATTGAGCAGTATTTCCAGCACCAATCTTCTCTGAAAAAAAGGGTACTCATAACCGCCGGCCCTACATTCGAGAAAATTGACCCGGTCAGATTTATGGGTAACTATTCTTCTGGCAAAATGGGATTTGCCATAGCTGCAGAGTGTGCTGCCAGAGGAGCAGACGTTACTCTCATTGCAGGCCCTGTACATCTCCCTACCCCTCAAAATGTCCATAGAATAGACGTAGAGAGTGCCGAACAAATGTATGAGCAAGCCACCAAGTATTTCCCTGAATCAGATATTACAATATTAAGTGCGGCGGTTGCTGATTTCACCTTTGAACAGAAAAGTGATTCCAAGCTAAAGCGTACACACGATAATCTGGAATTATCTCTCATTCCGACAAAAGACATTGCAGCCTCTCTTGGCAAAAACAAGAAAGCCAATCAAGTCTTAGTTGCATTTGCCCTAGAGACAGATCACGAGCTAGAAAATGCAACAAATAAACTCATAAGGAAGAATGCAGATTTCATTGTGATGAATTCTACACAGATTCCCGGCACGACATTTCAAAGCGACGATAATCAAATCACAATTATCTACCGTAACGGAGAATGCAAAGCTTTCGAGAAAAAAAGCAAGAAAGACGTTGCAAAAGACATTGTCAACGCATTAGAAGACTATAAATAATTTTGTGGTGATGAGGATTTATGCAAAACTCATATTCTTTCTTCTATATCTCATGTTACAGCCTTCTACTGCACATGGGCAGGAGCTATTAGCAAAAGTCACCATCAATCATTCCCAAGTACAAGGTACTGATGAGACTGTATTCAACAGTCTACAGAAGTCGATTGAGCAATTTCTCAATGACAGACAGTGGACATCACTTGTTTTCCAGAAAAACGAAAGAATCAACTGTTCTTTCAATATCACCATTACCAAATACGACAAAGACAATAACCAACTGACCGCAAGAGCTCTCATCCAAGCCAACAGACCTGTATATAATTCTGCCTATACATCTACTATATACAACAACATTGATAACAATTTCAATTTTGATTTTTCTCAATTCGATCAATTAAATTTTACTGAAACCACGATAGATAATCAATTGACAGCCTTACTGGCCTATTACGCTCTACTCATTATCGGAACTAACCAAGATACGTTTGCTCCCATGGGTGGAGAAGAGATTTTGCAACGCTGCTATACATTGGTAAATAACGCACAGAGCCTAAGTTTCACTGGTTGGAAAAGCTTTGAAGATTCCAGAAACAGGTTTGCCATCATCAATGATTATTTAGACGAGGGAATGAAACCTTTCCGCCAACTGCAATACAATTACTATCGTACAGGGCTTGACGAGATGCAGACAAATGCAGCCAGAGGCAGGACTAATATCTCCAAATCACTAGAAAACGACTTGCAGCAGGCGCATACCAACAAACCGCTTAGTATGCTTCCGCAGATATGGACCGATTTCAAGAAAGACGAATTAGTCAACATTTATCATACTCAAGGGACTCAAAAAGAGAAACAAGCCATATATGACTTACTCACCCGAATCAATGCAAGCCAGAATACCGCGTGGGAGAAAATCTTAAAATAAAAGTCTTACAAACATTATGCTGAAACAATTACATATAAAAAACTTCACCATAATCAAGGAATTAAATATTGATTTCTTTCCCGGATTTTCCGTCATAACTGGTGAAACCGGAGCTGGAAAAAGTATCATCCTTGGAGCTATCGGCCTGCTATTAGGTCAGAGGGCAGATAGCAAATCTGTGAAACCCGGTTCAACCAAATGTGTCATCGAAGCCCACTTCGATTTATCTGGCTATTCGCTAGAATCGTTCTTTCAAAAAAACGACATAGACTACGAACCTCAAGACAGTATCATCCGACGAGAGATTAGTGCCACTGGGAAAAGCCGTGCCTTTATCAATGATACTCCAGTTTCTCTCTCTGTTATCAAAGAATTAGGAGAAAATCTGCTTGACATACACAGTCAACATCAGAATCTGCTATTGCAAAAGGAAGATTTCCAGTTGCAGGTAATAGATATTCTGGCAAACAATGCAAAGGAATTAGCTGATTATCAACATTGTTACAAACAGCTAAAAACATTGCAAAACCAACTGAAAGAGCTGGCTGAGAACATTCAGAAGAATAAGGAGAATCAAGACTATCTGCAATTCAGACTTCAAGAGCTTACAGATGCCAACCTCAACGACAGCTCCGAACAAGAGATATTGGAGCAAGAGGTTGCAGCAATAGAACATGCCGAAAGCATCAAAGCTGCTTACTACGAAACTGACAATCTACTGTCTGGAGACGATTATGGAGTTATCCAACATATCAGGAATGCTTCAGAAAGCCTCCATTCCATCGAGAACTATCATGCTGGAGCGAAAGTTTTGGCAGAAAGATTAGACCAATTACATATCGAAGTCAAGGATATTGCACAAGAAGTATCAGGAAATGTCGATTCCATCGAGTATGACCCTCAACTGCAAGACAGACTTAACCAACGTCTAGATGTCATCTATTCGTTACAGCAGAAGTTTCACGTCGAATCTATTCAGGACTTGATGCGTGAACGGGATGTCCTTGCTGCACAGCTCAATGAAATTGGAAACTACGATGACAAATTAGCCGAACTCACCCAAGAGATTACCTTCCTTGAGAAACAATGTAATGACAAAGCCATAAGTCTTTCTAAATCAAGAATTAAAGCATCAAGACTGACCGAGGAAGAAATGCACCGACGGCTTGTTCCAATGGGCATCCCCAATGTTAAATTCGAAGTATCCATCAAACCCAAAGACTTGTCTCCCGACGGTTGCGATAAGGTCTCGTTTCTTTTCAGTGCAAATAAGAATTCCCCCCTCCAGCCCATCAGTCAAGTGGCATCAGGTGGTGAAATAGCCAGAGTGATGTTCTCACTGAAAGCCATGATTAGCGGAGCTATCAAATTACCGACGATTATTTTCGACGAAGTAGATACAGGAATCAGCGGCCGAGTTGCTGAGCAAATGGCCAAAATCATGAATGAAATGGGCATGAACGGCCGACAAGTCATCAGCATCACCCATCTTCCGCAGATTGCCGCATTGGGTACACACCATTACAAGGTGTCAAAAAGCGACACAGAGGAAGGTACAGAGAGCCAGATGCTCTTGCTCTCTACCGAAGACAGAGTGCAAGAGATTGCACAAATGCTTAGTGGAAGCAGTGTGACCAAAGAAGCCATCAACAATGCGAGGGCACTGCTCGACTACGAAACAACCAAATAGAAAACATTAACAATTATGACAAACATACGCTATCACATCACACTATTTGCATTACTATTATTGAGCATGGTTCAGGGATATGCCCAATCAAGCAACGTGAAGAATATTGCGAAATCAGTATTTACCCTGACAACCTTTAACAAAGACGGTTCGATACATGCTTCCTGCAAAGGTTTCTTCGTTGGAAACAAGGGAGAAGCCGTAAGCCTGTTAACTCCATTCAAAGGTGCTGCGAGTGCCGTCGTTGTCGATGGAAACGGCAATAAACACCCTGTCACCGGCATTTGGGGAGCTAATGAACTTTATGACATTTGTAAATTCCATGCCGGCAACATTTCGACTCCAGCTCCACTTGCACAGAATCCTGCCACCGTAGGTTCCAAGACTTTCCTTGTAGACTACTCCATGAAATCGAGTGTCACCACTCCGTTGTCCGTCACAAAGGTTGAGAAGTTCAATCAGACCTTCAATTATTACGTCTTCGACAAGACTATTGCCGAGTCGGCTACCGGTACACCCATCAGCAATGCCAACGGACAAATCGTCGGTATAGCCCAATTATCAGGTGACGGCGGAACGGTACACGCTACGGATGTACGCCTGGTAAATGATTTCAAGACGACAGGATTATCCCTCAGCGACCCTATTCTCAGAACCACCGATATACGTGCTATGCTCCCTGCCGACGAGCAACAAGCACTCCTGATGGTGATGATGTCTGCCCAGCAATGCGACTCACTTACCCATGCCCAATACGTAGATGACTATATCCAAGCCTTTCCCAAATCATCCGAAGGCTATTCCACCAAAGCCCTGTTGCTCGTTGAAGCCAAGAAATACGAGCAAGCAGACAAACTGATGATGCAATCTATCGCCAACAGTACCAAAAAAGATGAAGCCCATTCCAATTATGCAAAGGTGATACTCCGAAAAGAGATATACCATAGTCAGGACGCCTATCCGGCATGGAACATGGACAAAGCACTAGCCGAGGCACAGGAAGCCTACAAAATTACCCCTGCCCCTATCTATCAGCACCAGATTGCACAAATCATCTATGCAAAGGGGCAGTACGAAGAGGCCTACAAGCAATTCATGGATTTGACCAAAACACCGCTCAGAAACGGTGAACTCTTCTACGAGGCTGCGCAATGCAAGCAACAGTTAAAAGCTCCACAAACGGAAATCATGGCATTACTGGATAGTGCTATAGCAGCCTGCCCACGGCCACTCACAAGCGTGGCTGCCCCCTATATCCTGGCCAAGGCATACGCCTATGACGAGAATAAGGAATGGCGTAAGGCGCTTGCCAATTACAATCAATACGACACACTGATGCTCGGACGCGTAGACCATTTCTTCTATTATACCCGCTATAAATGCGAACTGCAAGTCAGACAATATCAGCAGGCACTCACAGACATAGCCAGAGCCTTGATTCTGAATCCTCAAGAACCGACATACTATGCCGAGATGGCTTCATTGCAATTACGTGTCAGACGATTTGACGACGCATACGAAACTTCCAGACGATGTACGATGCTCGCACCGGAATATGCCGACGGCTGGCTGTTGCTCGGATTGGCACAGATGGAACGCAACCAGAAAGAAGAGGCCAAGAAAGCATTAGAGAAGGCCAAGGAGTTGGGAGACACGCGGGCTGACCAATACCTGAAGAAACTATAATAACCATATCATACAGACGAAGAGCCAAGACCGGCTCGGCAGTTCACTACCATCATATCACTGCAAGGGCTTTTCACAGTTTGTGCAAAGCCCTTGCAGTTTTACTGAAAAGCCACAACAGCATCGCTGCCAAGCCCCTGCACTAAAATAATAGTGATAATCACAAGGCGCAAAGACATCCATTCGAAGAAATTTACTATCTTTGCAACAACTTTGAATATCGCAATATGAAGAAAGATTTAAAAAGTAAATACGTCGTTCCGGCCATCGGATGTCTCGTTGTTATCGTAGGTCTCGCCTACTACTATTTCTTCTCATCCTTCTCAACCGGCAATGAGATAAGGTATGTATATATCGATACCGACGATAATATCGACTCCGTATACACGAAACTGTCTCCCATTGCCTCCGAACATGGTATGACCGGATTCCGTACATTGGTCAGACACAGTTCTTACACTGAGCATATCAAAACCGGCCAATATGCTATCAGACCGGGAGAAGGTGCTTTCAAGGTATTCCGCCATATCAAAAACGGACTCCAGACACCGGTAAGCCTGACTATACCTAGCGTGAGAACACTCGGCAGACTATCCGCCGAGATTGGCAAGAAACTCATGCTAGACAGCACTGCTATCATGAATGCGCTGACAGACGAATCGGTATGCCGGAAATATGGATACGATACAGCCACCATTGCCGGAATGTTCATCCCTAACACTTATGATGTGTATTGGGATACCAACATAGACAAATTCCTGTCAAAGATGCAGAAAGAGAGTCAGAGATTCTGGAACAGCGAACGCCAGCAGAAAGCTACTGCCATGAAGCTGTCTGAAAACGAGGTGATAACTTTGGCCAGCATCATAGATGAGGAGACGGCCAATGACGCAGAAAAACCGATGATAGCAGGAATGTATTATAACCGCCTGATGTTCAGGGATGCGGAATATCCACAAGGAATGCCGCTGCAAGCAGACCCAACCATCAAGTTTGCATGGAAGAAATTTGATCTGCACCGCATCTATAACAACCTGCTGCATATCCATAGCCCCTATAATACGTATACAAATACCGGCCTGCCGCCCGGCCCTATCAGAATTCCAAGTATCGCCGGAATCGACGCCGTACTCAACTATGTGCATCATAGATATTTATATATGTGCGCAAAAGAAGATTTCAGCGGTACTCACAACTTTGCCGTGACTTATCAAGAACATTTGCAAAATGCTGCAAAATATACCAAAGCATTGAACGAACGAGGAATTAAATAGGAAGATGGATAAAAAAGATTTACGCATTGTATTCATGGGAACTCCAGAGTTTGCAGTAGAGTCTTTACAGCAACTCGTCGAAGGAGGATACAACGTTGTGGCCGTAGTAACACAGCCCGACAAACCTGTAGGAAGACATCAGGACCAACTGCAAGCTTCGCAAGTGAAGCAATACGCTATAGCGCACAATCTACCTGTATTGCAACCGGAAAAGATGAAAGATTCCGATTTCGTAGAACAGTTGCGCTCTTACCGGGCAGACCTACAAGTGGTAGTAGCCTTCCGCATGCTCCCCGAAGTGGTATGGGATATGCCGCGGTTCGGAACTTTCAATGTGCATGCAGCCCTACTACCTCAATATAGGGGTGCAGCTCCCATTAATTGGGCTGTCATCAATGGCGAAACACAGACAGGTGTAACCACTTTTTTCCTCGACAAGGACATTGACACGGGACGTATCATCATGCAAAAAGAATTTGCAATTCCCGACGATGCCGACGTAGAGTATGTATACGACGGCTTAATGCACTTGGGAGCAGAAGCTGCTATCGAAACCATCAATCTTATATTGGAGTCTGATGGCAAGCTGACCACAACCGACCAAGACAGTTTCGCAGAAAGAGCAGGCATCAAAGAACTCAAATCTGCCCCGAAGATATTTAAGGAGACGTGCGAAATCAACTGGAATCGACCCGCCAAGAATGTGTACGACTTCATCAGAGGACTTAGTCCATACCCTGGCACATGGACAGAGATAGACCTGCCGGGAAAAGGCAAGAGCACACTCAAGGTTTTTAAAAGCCGGAAAACCGGTTTGAATACAGAGGCAACTCCCGGCGAATTATGGGCAGCAGACAGCAAGCATCTCTATATTGCTTGCCAAGGTGAATGGCTCGAAATCCTAGAGCTGCAACTAGCAGGAAAAAAACGTATGAAATCATCCGACTTTATCAATGGGATGAGATTATAGCGGTTTTACAGAAAACTTCTTGGATTTTTCTCAATTTTATACTATCTTCGCAATTCAATAAATTTAAATGTAGATGTACACAGGCATCTAGATATAAAACGAACATGACACAAGCAGAAGACATCAAAAATGCTATCGAATGCCTCAAGGCAGGCGGAGTCATCCTATATCCTACTGATACCGTATGGGGAATCGGCTGCGATGCCACCAATGCCGAGGCTGTAGCTAGGGTATATCAAATCAAGCAACGCGACGATTCCAAGGCTCTCATCTGTCTGGTTGACTCCGATGCAAGATTACAGAGATACGTAAGAAATGTGCCAAACGTGGCTTGGGATTTGCTCGATTTAGCTACTAAGCCCACCACTGTAATCCTGGACGACGCCGTGAACCTCGCTCCCAACCTGATTGCAGAGGACGGCAGTATCGCACTGCGCATTACCAAAGAACCCTTTTCGCGCGAACTATGCTTCAGATTCCAGAAGCCGTTAGTAAGCACCAGTGCCAATATCAGTGGTGAACCTGCGGCTGCTAATTACGGTGACATCAGCCAGGAACTCTTGGATGCCGTAGATTATGTATGCTCAACAAGAAGACAAGAACACAAACCGCATACTCCCAGTTCTATTATCAAGCTCACCAAAGACGGTGAAGTGACTATCATCAGGAAATAGGATGTAACATGGAAGCGGCTCAAGACACTCAACAGAACACATTGATTGACAGACTTACCAACTGGCGGTTATCTCATATAGACAACCGCAAGATGGTGCTTATCCTGTCTTTCGCCATAGGTTTCTTCGCTTCTGTGGCAGGCTACATTCTCCACTTTATCATCAGACAGATTCAGCAGTTGCTGACATCGGGCTTTGCCCAAAACACTTACAACTGGCTCTATCTGTTATTTCCTGTCATCGGTATTTACTTTACCTCCTTATTTGTCCGCCATATCGTAAAAGACAACATATCTCACGGTATTACCCGTGTGCTTTATGCCATCTCTACCAAACGTTCCCGACTGCGCAGCCATAACTGTTGGTCGTCGGTCATCGCCTCCGGTATCACCATCGGATTCGGAGGTTCGGTCGGAGCAGAAGCACCTATCGTTCTCACGGGGTCGGCCATAGGGTCCAATCTGGGCAAATTGTTCAGGATGGACAACCGCACTCTCATGCTATTGGTAGGATGCGGTGCAGCCGGAGCTATTGCCGGTATCTACAAAGCCCCTATTGCCGGACTCGTATTCACGCTCGAAGTGCTCATGGTAGACCTTACCATGGCTTCCCTACTCCCGATATTGATTAGTTGCGTCACAGCCACATGCTTCTCTTATATATTCGTAGGAAGCAAGAGCCTGTTCGACTTCCAACTCGATAATTCATGGGTGATTGAACGTGTCCCAGAATGTATTCTGCTAGGATTGTTCTGTGGTGTCGTCGGGTTATATTTCATGCGAACGATGACTGCCTGCGAGAATGTATTTGCAAAGATGAGTAAACGCCCATATCTGAAACTCATCATGGGTGGTCTGATACTTAGTTCGCTCATCTTCCTATTCCCTTCTCTCTATGGTGAAGGATGGGAAGCCATCAACTATCTTCTGGACGGGCGCACCCAGGCAGACTGGGATCAAGTGATGAACGGTTCGCTCTTCGCCGGACACAGTAATCTGCTCATCGTCTATATTGGACTAGTCTTGCTGACAAAGGTACTTGCCACCTCGGCTACCAATGGTGCCGGGGGATGCGGAGGAACGTTCGCCCCATCCCTGTTTATCGGCGGCTTTGCCGGATTCTTCTTTGCCCGCGTATGGAACTTGTATAATATTGGTATCTACGTACCAGAGAAGAACTTTGCATTAATGGGTATGGCGGGCGTCATGGCAGGCATCATGCAAGCTCCACTTACCGGAATGTTTCTGATTGCAGAGATTACCGGAGGATACAAACTGCTCATGCCACTGATGATTGTGTGTATCAGTGCCTATCTCACCATCAACATCTTTGAACAGCACAGCATCTACGGTATGCGTTTGGCACGTGAAGGTAAACTTATCACCCACCATACAGACAGGGCCGTATTGACCTTAATGAGTTTGGACAGCATCGTTGACAGACAGTTTACATCTGTAGATCCCGACATTCCATTAGGCAAGCTCATCAACTCCATCAGTAAAAGCCATACCAGTTTTCTACCAGTACTCGACAGCGCTGGTACACTCTTAGGAGAGGTCGATATTACCAAGATACGCCATATCATGTTCCGAACAGAACTTTACAACAGATTCACCGTCGGCCAGATTATGACACCCGTACCAATGACTTTAAGCACAGGTGATAAGATGGTAGACGTCATGCAGAAGTTTGAAAAGACCAACAGCAACTTCCTGGCTGTGGTCGACATTTCCGGCAGATTGATAGGTTATGTATCGCGTACACGAATGTACAGTATGTACCGCAAAATGGTTTCCGACTTATCTTCCGAATAGTAATTTGCTAAAATTCACAAAGAAAGTTTGTTTTATTGCATTATTTTAATACCTTTGCTAAAAGAAAAGCTACTAAAAGCATTTATTGAAACCACACCTAAGGTTCAATCTAAAAACGGAATCAACGTAAATACTAACTTTAAATAACAAACAAATGGAATCTCAAGAATTAAAGCCTTATGTTATTGGGCTAGACCTAGGCGGAACTAACTCTGTCTTTGGAATCGTAGACAGCCGTGGTGAAATCAAGGCTACAACTGCTATCAAGACCCAGGGCTATGATAATGTGTATGATTATGTAGACGCATCTGTTGAAGCAGTGCATATCATCATCGAACAGGTGGGCGGCATTGACAAGATAAAGGCTATGGGTATCGGCGCTCCTAATGGAAATTTCTATAAGGGAACTATCGAATTTGCACCAAACCTCTCATGGGGAAAAAGTGGTATAGTACCTCTTGCAGAACTGTTCAGCAAGAAACTGGGCATCCCAGTGGCACTGACCAATGATGCCAATGCAGCTGCCATTGGCGAAATGACTTACGGTGTTGCTCGTGGAATGAAAAACTTCATCGTCATCACACTGGGTACAGGAGTTGGTTCCGGTATCGTAGTCAATGGCCAGTTGGTATATGGTAGCGATGGTTTTGCCGGCGAGTTAGGACACGTTGTAGTCCGTCCTAGCGACGGTCGTTCATGTGGCTGTGGCCGCAATGGCTGCTTAGAGGCTTACTGTTCTGCCACCGGAGTTGCACGTACAGCACGTGAGTTTTTGGTAAACAGCGATGAACCCTCTTTGCTCCGTAATATGAAGCCAGAAGACATTACCAGTCTTGATGTTAGTATTGCCGCGGGCAAAGGCGACAAACTGGCTCTTGATATTTACGAATTCACCGGTAAACTCTTAGGAGAAGCATGTGCAAACTTTACAGCATTCTCTTCACCAGAGGCATTTATCTTCTTCGGTGGTTTGACAAAGGCAGGCGATTTGCTGATGGACCCGCTGGTTAAGAGTTACAACGAACACGTGCTGAAAATCTACAAAGACAAAGCTAAATTCTTGATCAGTGGTCTTGAGGGTAGTTCAGCAGCCGTATTAGGAGCTAGCGCTGTAGGCTGGGATATTACGGATACGAATAAATAAATTGGTTGGAAGAGGTCAGGACACCACGTGTCAGGCTTCTCTCCGACAAAGAATCTAAGGGAGAACTGTTTGTCAGGCAGTTCTCCCTTATCATTTAAGCAGCTTCACACGAGCAAAATAAATCAGGAATTATTTTGCATTTCATCCGATTTACACTAACTTTGCATCAATTATGCCATTTCCATTCCATATAGATATTATTGATTTGGTGCTTAAAGGAATCCTTATTGGAATCTTTGCCTCTGCCCCGATGGGGCCGGTTGGAATCCTATGTGTACAACGCACCTTGAACAAAGGGCGTTGGTATGGATTTGTAACGGGAATCGGTGCTGCTGTAAGCGATATGGTCTATGCCTTGTTTACAGGTCTCGGTATGAGTTTTGTCATGAATCTCATCACCAATCCGCATCATAAATATTGGTTACAGATATCCAGTAGTATCATGCTAATGATATTTGGAATATACTGTTTTCGCAGTAATCCCACTCGCAACATACATAACAGCAGCAAATCAAAAGGCTCATTATGGCATAATGGATTGACCGCATTTTTTGTTACCTTTTCCAATCCCATGATTATATTTATCTTCATGTTCCTGTATGCCTTGCTGACATTTGTCATACCCAACCATCCCTTTGAGATGTGCATAGGTTTCATTAGCATTATGGCAGGAGCTTTATTATGGTGGTTTGGACTCACATGGCTTATTGATAAGATTAGAAATAAGTTTGATAATAACGGCATATTGATTATCAACAAAGTAATAGGATGTGTAGTGATTGTGTTTTCCATTGTTTTCTTGGTGGGAACCATTTTCAATCTATACCATATACCGGGATTATAAATATGTATATAGCTAGAGATTTAAGAAAGAAATCCATTGCCGAATATCTATTGTACATGTGGCAGGTGGAAGACCTGATTCGTGCATATGGAAACAGTCTGAGCAAAATCAGACGCGAGTATATTGATAAGTTCCAATATACAGATGAGCAGAAAGAAGAGATGATTGATTGGTATGGAAACCTTATTCGGATGATGAACGAAGAGGGCAAACGTGAGAAAGGACACCTGAATATCAATTCCATCATACTGCAAGACATGGCCGATTTACATGCTATGCTACTCAAGAGTACCAAATTCCCTTTCTATACTTCAGAATATTATAAGGTACTTCCTTTCATCGTCGAGCTACGAAATAAGGGAGATAAGGAACTCAACGAAATAGAGACATGTATGGATGCACTCTATGGGGTGATGCTACTCAGACTTCAAAAGAAGTCTATCACACCGGAAACAGGCAATGCTATCAAGGAAATTACAACTTTTATAGGTATGCTGAGTGACTATTACATTAAAGACAGAACAGAAGGACTCAAATTTGAGGACGATTAAAAAGCATAAGAATATGAATATTTTGGTAACAGGAAGTAATGGGCAATTAGGAAATGAGATTCAATTGCTAGAATGTAACTATCCCCAACACAGGTTCTTTAACACCGATGTCACAGAACTTGATATTACAGACGCTGAAGCTATTTGTCATTTCGTAGAGACCAACCAGATAGATGGTATTATCAACTGTGCTGCCTATACAGCTGTAGACAAGGCGGAAAACAATGTTGAACCCTGCACATTGCTCAATGAAACCGCTCCCGGATATTTAGCTCAAGCCATAGAAAAACGTGGAGGATGGTTAGTACAAATATCTACCGACTACGTGTTCGATGGCACTCAACACACCCCCTATGTACCAGAAGACCCTACATGTCCGAACAGTATATATGGCCGCACGAAACTGGCGGGTGAGAAAGCTGCTCTCAAAGCATGCAGTAAAACCATGATTATCAGGACAGCATGGCTCTACTCTACTTTCGGTGATAACTTTGTAAAAACAATGATACGACTCGGTCAAGAGAAAACAGAGTTAGGGGTCATCTATGACCAAATCGGGACTCCAACCTATGCACACGATTTAGCTGTAGTCATCATGATTGCCATTGAACAAGGCATTATACCGGGTATCTATCACTTTTCGAATGAAGGAGTTATCAGTTGGTATGATTTTACAAAAGCAATTCAGCGTATTGCAGGTATCACAACATGCCATGTAAAACCATTGCATACGAGTGAATATCCTACACCGGCTAACAGACCACATTACTCTGTACTAGACAAGACAAAACTGAAGGAAACTTACCATATAGAAATTCCCTATTGGGAAGAGAGTCTGTCTGATTGTATTAAAAAGCTTAACGAAAATAAATGAACGAAATAGAAAGAAGACGCACTTTTGCCATTATATCGCACCCTGATGCCGGTAAAACAACACTTACAGAGAAGTTTTTGCTATTCGGTGGACAAATTCAAGTTGCCGGTGCTGTAAAAAGCAATAAGATTCGCAAGACTGCAACATCAGACTGGATGGATATTGAAAAACAACGTGGTATTTCAGTATCTACTTCTGTCATGGAGTTTGATTATAACGACTATAAGGTCAACATTCTTGATACACCTGGTCACCAAGACTTTGCCGAAGATACATTTCGTACTTTAACGGCTGTAGATTCAGCTATCATCGTTGTAGACTCTGCTAAAGGTGTAGAGACCCAAACACGTAAGTTAATGGAGGTTTGCCGTATGAGAAACACTCCGGTCATCGTCTTTATCAATAAGATGGACCGTGAAGGACGAGATACCTTCGACCTCTTAGACGAACTTGAGGAAGAATTACAAATCAAGGTTCGCCCACTTAGCTGGCCTATAGGACAAGGACTCCGTTTCAAAGGCGTCTATAATCTATATGAGCAACAATTAAATCTCTTTACTCCAAACAAGCAACGCGTCACTGAGAAAGTTACGGTTGACGTCAATAGCCAAGAGCTGGACGAACATGTGGGAGAAAGAGAAGCTACACAACTGCGCGAAGACATGGAACTGGTTGATGGTGTTTACCCGGAATTCAATGTCGATGATTACCGCAGTGCAAAAGTAGCACCTGTATTCTTCGGATCGGCCCTAAACAATTTCGGTGTGCAGGAATTATTGGATTGCTTCGTAGAAATAGCCCCAAGTCCTCAACCTACTATGGCAGAGGAACGCGAAGTAAGGCCTGAGGAGAATAAATTCTCTGGTTTTATCTTCAAAATTACAGCCAACATTGACCCAAATCATCGTAGTTGTATAGCATTCTGTAAAGTTTGTAGCGGTAAGTTTGTAAGAAATCAACCCTACCAACATATCCGTTTGGGTAAGACTGTGAGGTTCTCCTCTCCTACCCAATTTATGGCTCAACGCAAGAGTACTATTGACGAAGCTTATCCAGGTGATATTGTCGGACTTCCCGATAACGGAATCTTCAAGATTGGGGACACACTGACTGAAGGTGAACTAATTCATTTTCGTGGTCTGCCCAGCTTCTCTCCAGAGATGTTCAAATATATAGAGAATGCCGACCCAATGAAGAGCAAACAACTCCAGAAAGGTATTGAGCAATTGATGGATGAAGGTGTCGCCCAACTTTTCGTCAATCAGTTTAATAACAGAAAAATCATAGGCACTGTGGGACAACTCCAATTTGAAGTTATCCAATACCGTCTAGAGAATGAGTATAATGCCAAATGTCGTTGGGAACCGGTCCATCTATATAAGGCTTGCTGGATAGAAAGTGATAATGAAGCAGAATTAGAGAACTTCAAAAAGCGCAAATATCAGTATATGGCAAAAGACCGTGAAGGACGCGATGTATTTCTTGCAGACAGCGGATATGTATTGAGTATGGCCCAACAAGACTTCGAACATATCAAATTCCACTTCACTAGTGAGTTTTAAGGAATGTATTAGTTGATGTATCTATCAAAAACAGATACATCAACTAAATCTCAGAACTTGCACAACACCATCTGGATATTTTCAACATGATAGCCATTCCCGGCACTTCCTTCAACAAATAATATTTCTTACTACTACGTACCAACCGACCAGTAAGCCCTTTCATCGGACCATATTTCACAATCACACGTGAGCCAGCTTTTAGGTGTGCCTCTTCCTCACTTATGAATTTACGCATCGTGATTTTTGGATTGCACATCACACGAAATTCGAACATTTGCTTAGCCGGGATTTCATAATATGCTCTATCTGCACGCCCTTTTGTTAATACAGAAAGTTTATAATGGCAGTTGGCTATAATCTCACGCATCACCTTTTCATCCTTAGACTTTTTAAGAAACAGCAGATTTCTGACTACCGGTCGCAGTATATGTTTTATCTTATGATCGTCGGTTTCCACATCAACATATTCTTGCGGAATAAAGGTCTCTAATTCGTGTTGAGCAAAATAATCTGCAATCTCTTGCTGCCTCATGGTATAAAGCTTGATACCATACCAAGGAAAATCATCTTGAATGATTTCACAATTTTCTTGTTCTGGTAACAATTTTTCCTCTAATTGAGTCGTTTGAGTATCTGATAGCATGTGAAGATAAATCTAATTGTAATATACAAAAGTAATATTTTTATTAGAGTTTTCAGATTATAAAGCAAAAAACTTGTTTTATAAAAGCACATTTCGTAACTTTGCTTACATTACTTGATACCATGAAATTAATTATGAGAACATTTATTTCTGTCTTACTCTGCCTCTTTGCTTCACTATCTGTTTTTTCACAAAGCGAAGTAAACTTAACTCCTGTAGCAGAAGGTGAAGGACTTGTCGATGGCGGTCTCTATTTTATGACCTATAAAGATGCGAAAGGATATTGGGCTTCAACAACTTTTCCCTATAAGGATGGTTTTCTCTATTCAGGAAGAGAGAAAGTTAATGGAAGCACCAAAAATCTTTCTTATACATCAGTTTCCAAAGCTTTCCCAAAATCACATATACTACAATTTGTGGAAAAAAGTGGCCGATTGTACTTGAAAGACTTTACAATGAAGAAGTTTGTAAGCCTAAAACAGATTGGTACAGATGTCATATGTCAATATACAGATACAATAAACCCCAACACATATATTCAAGAAACTAAAGACAAATGCTTTTTCCAATTGAATTGGACACAAAGCTCTGATTCCCAAACACTGACATTCAAATTTAATGAGACCTATCATGAGTTTATTCTTTCCACTTCAAAGACAAGAGGAGCACTTCTTTATAAAGTAGAGAACTCTTCATACACTATAGACTCCGACAAACCAGCAGAGCCAATCAATGCAACTGTCAATGTTACATTTAAACGCCAGTTTGGTAATGACAAATACAACACTTTAATGCTACCATTCGATATTGCTGATTACAAAAACATATTTGGAACTAGCACCACAGTATTCAAGGTGGCAAATGCGAATAATAATCAAATTCAATTTATAAGCCTTGAGGATAATGAAGCCATGCACGCCTATCAACCCTATATCATCAAAGGAAACTTTGATAACCAACAACTTTTCACTATTAATGGAGTTACAATAAATGTTACCGGCGAGAAAGAACATACAGAGCCTATCGGCGACTTTGTCTTTCATGGCGTACTTACAACACAAAACATTGGTAAACAGAATGCTCACATCCTTAAGGATGGAGAATTCCTAAATTGCTCAAATACAAATACGATTACAATAAATCCATATCGATGGTATATTACTCACACCGAAGAGAATGCCGCAAGTAAAGCTATGAAAATCACTATATCTGGATTAGACACAGCAACCAATATCAATCATTCACAAATAACCAATGGAGGAAAAGAGCAAATATATAACTTACAAGGTATAAAAATAAATACCCAATGGCAACAACTACCAAAGGGTATCTATATTATAAATGGTAAAACACGAATTAAGTATTGAGCCAATTCTGCATAATTACACAGCCTTGCGGAGTAAGTACAGACTCTGGATGGAATTGAATGCCACGAATGTCATAGTTCGTATGGTGTAATCCCATGATGAGCCCATCATCACTCACAGCAGTAATCTCCAAACAAGCAGGAAGAGTTTCCTTATCAACAACCCAACTATGGTAGCGCCCCATCATGATTCTACTGGGTAATGTAGCAAAAATGGGATCATTACCTAGCTGTGTACCTTCAGTAGAAACTCCATGATATACATTCTGAAGATTAATTAAATTTCCTCCAAATACTTCTCCTATGGCCTGATGCCCTAAACAGACACCTAAAATAGGTTTATGCCCAGCCAAAGTTTTAATAACATCTATCAATAATCCTGCTTCACTTGGAATTCCTGGCCCAGGACTTAATATAATTTTGTCAAAAGGTTCTAATTGTTTCAGAACGAATTGATCATTACGAAAAACAGAGACTTCAGCTCCTAGTTCTTTTACTAAATGAGCTAGATTATAAGTAAAAGAGTCGTAGTTATCTATGATTGCGATTTTCATACTCTACACCTTAAATATTCTCAGCGAACTTAATTGCTTGGACTAAAGCTCTCAACTTATTATTACACTCTTCTAATTCATAGTCATCATCACTCTTAGAGACAACTCCACTGCCAGCTTGAAACCACAATTCACCATTCCTACTGATAAATGTCCTAATGACAATAGCCTGGTTCAAATCACCATGAAGCCCGATAAAACCAATACATCCCCCATATACTCCACGGCTATGTGGTTCTAATTCATTGATAATTTGCATGGCCCTCACTTTGGGTGCACCACTAAGAGTTCCGGCAGGGAAAGTATCTATAAATGCTTTTATATGGTCTGTCCCCTCGTATAAGACTCCGCTAACCCTACTGACAAGATGAATAACATGGCTATAGAATTGCATTTCTTTATAAAAATCTACCTGAACTTGATGACAGTTACGACTTAAATCATTACGAGCCAAATCTACCAGCATCACATGTTCTGCATTCTCTTTCGGATCATTAGCTAAAAATTCAGCATTCTTCTCATCTTGCTCTTGATTGCCAGTTCGTTTAGTTGTTCCTGCAATCGGATCAATAAAAGAGTGGTTATCGATTATCCGATTATGAGTTTCGGGCGAAGAACCGAATATCCTAAATCCGCCAAAATCCATATAAAACAGATAAGGACTAGGATTAATACTTCGCAATACACGGTAAAGCTTAAAGTCATCGCCCTCATATTTTTGCACGAATCGACGCGACACCACAATTTGAAAGACATCACCACGCAGACAGTGTTGTACACATTTCCTGATATTTGCTTTATGCTGTTCATCTGTCAGCGTACTCATCGTATCTCCAATGGGACGGAAATTATATGGCTTAACATTTGTACAGTCAATGGCTTTGACCAATCTATCCAACTCCAATTCACCTTTTTTCTTGCCAGAATCACTTAATACGACTAATTCCAACGTATTATTGAAGTGGTCAAAAACAATAATATCCTGATACAGGATATAGTAAATATCAGGCGCATCATTTTCCTTCACCACATCATCTTCTATCGGAATATTCTCAAAATAGCGAACTGCATTAAAGGCAGTATATCCATATAACCCACATAATTCCTTCCGTTCACCATCTACATGAAATCTCCGAAGAAAATGATTCAACGCATCTGCAACAGCCACTTTACAAGTATCACCTTGCCTTGAATGAGGAGTAGGTAATTGCTCTGTTTCAATGTTACCATCAGGAAAACTACAATTTACGACTCCATGTCCTATCGCAATACTAGCAATGGGATGTATCCCTATAAACGAACGGGAGTTGTCATGTCCATGATAATCAGAGCTTTCCATCAAAGCACTTTGAGGATATTTGTCACGCAACCTCATATAAACTCCCACCGGTGAATAAAGGTCTGCCAATATTTTACGTGTGACTGTAGTATAATTAAAAGTTCCCATACTCTTTTGCCATTACTTTATTTTCTAAATAGGTTTCTACATCTTTGTCACCACGACCTGAAACCGTAAGAACAACCACATCATCAGCTTTCCATTGCTTTTTCTTTAAAACTGCTATGGCATGAGCGCTTTCTATGGCAGGGATAATTCCTTCCATACGAGTCAACTCATATCCGGCATAAATAGCTTCATCATCATTGATGGCCAAGACTTCTTCGCGACCGATTTGAGAAAGGTGGGCATGCATCGGACCAATTCCCGGATAATCCAGTCCGGCACTAATAGTAAAAGCCTCTTCTATCTGACCATCTTCAGTCTGCATCACAAGTGTACGAGCACCATGAATAATCCCTTCCGTACCACGATGAATTGTAGCTGCGGTACAGTCAGTATCCACACCGTGCCCCCCGGCTTCAGCCAACACTATCTTCACCCGCTCGTCTTCAATATAATGAAAAATCGTACCAGCAGCATTAGAACCACCACCTAAACAGGCTACCAGATAATCAGGATAATCACGACCTATCTTTTCTTGCAGTTGCCATTTTATTTCTTTCGAGATGATACTCTGCATTTTAGCTACAATATCTGGATAAGGATGAGGCCCCATTGTAGATCCCACAATATAGAAAGTATCTCGTGGATGACAACACCAATCCCTAATCGCTTCAGAACAAGCATCACTCAATGTCATATTTCCTGTCGTAACAGGATGAACTGTCGCACCAAGCATACGCATACGTTCTACATTCGTATGTTGTCGCTCCACGTCTGTCTTACCCATGAAAATTTCGCATTCCATATCCATCAAAGCACATACCGTAGCCGTAGCCACTCCGTGCTGTCCTGCACCAGTCTCAGCTATAATTCGACTCTTACCCATTTTACGGGCTAACAAAATCTGTCCAATGGTATTATTAATTTTATGAGCACCTGTATGGTTCAGGTCTTCACGCTTCAAATATAGCTTGCACCCATACTTCTCACTCATACGACTTGCATAATACAAAGGCGAAGGACGACCAACATAGTCTCTCAATAACTGCTCATATTCATGTTCAAACTCCTCACTCTCTATAATGGGTTTATATGCTTCCTGTAGTTCATGTACACATCGATAAAGAATTTCTGGTACATAAGCTCCTCCAAAACGACCATAGAATCCCCTCTCATCAACCTTTAATTCATCCATTATTCTACTTCTTTAAATCCTCAAACAATTCATTAATAGCACTTTCTGCATCTTCCGTCTCATTCAATAATGATACGAATTTACTACCAATAATAACACCAGCGGCATTTTCCTGTGCACTCTCCAACGTTTGACGATTACTGATACCAAACCCTATCATACGTGGATTCTGCAAATTCATGTTCTTAATTCTCTCAAAATATTTTAAATTCGTATTCCCGAAATTATTTTGAGTCCCCGTGATACTTGCACTACTAACCATATAGATAAAACCATCCGTATGCTCATCTATCAAACGAATACGCTCTTCACTCGTTTCTGGTGTTATCATCATGATAATACGTAGGTTATAACTGTCAGCAATAGGCTTCATCACCTTCATATAATCACTTAAAGGAAGATCAGGAATAATAACACCCGAAACTCCGCTCTTCGCACACGACTGGCAAAATTTTTCCAATCCATAATTCAAAACGACATTAAGATACCCCATTAATACCAACGGTACCTCTACCTCTTCCTTTATTTCCTCTAACTGCTCGAACAGCTTTGAGAGCGTCATTCCATTCTTTAAGGAAACTGTGCTAGCCGATTGGATTACAGGTCCATCAGCCAATGGATCACTAAAAGGAATACCAACTTCTATCATATCAATTCCACGCCGCTGCAATGTCTTTATTACATTGCCTGTCCCTGCAAACGTAGGACAACCGGCACAGAAATATAGCGACAGGAGTTTTCTTCCGCCTCGTCCCTCAAATAGTTTCTTTATTTTATTCATTTTCTAACTGTTTGAATAAACTCTTGTAATAACTCAACATTTTTCAAACCCGGCTTAATCTCAAATCGGCTATTCAAATCTACTCCTACAAGACCAGGATGATTCAACTGCTTAATAATATCTGCATCTTCCGGTCCAATTCCTCCACTCAAAAGAAAAGGAGTAGTACCGGCATAAGCCTGTAATAAGTCCCAGTTAAAATGCTCTCCACTACCTCCCCCCATATCACAGGACGCATCAAACAGGAACATATCTACGACACCATCATACTCTTTACTTCTCTCAATATCCTCCACTATATTGATATTTAATGCCTTTATAAATTTTAGATTCGGCCTGATATCTGGGTCTATAGTCTTGCGTAGATTTTCTATCATTATTCCACTCTCTTGCCCATGCAGCTGCACATAGTCTAACTGATAATTGTAAACATGGGTAATTATCGTTTGGGGAATAGCATTTACAAAGACTCCCACACGCTTTGGCAAACAACCAGTAATTACAGAATCCGATGGATTCATACGCTCCCGAAACTGGACCTCAGTATAATTGGGTAGAAAACCAGCCAGACTGTCAACCATTGAAACAAAGCGAGGAGATTTCTCATAGAAAACAAATCCTATCATATCAACTCCTAATTTAGCAACAGCATCAATGTTAACGGCATCACGCATGCCACACACTTTCACCATTAATCTTTCTTTTTCCATATCGTTTTATAGTTCTTTTAATTCTCGAATAAATGCTGATAATGCAGCACCAGGTTCTTCACACTTCATAAACTTTTCCCCAACTAAGAAACCACTATAACCTATATTTCTTAATTGACTTACTATCAAAGGATTATTAATTCCACTTTCACTAATCTTGCATATATCACTCGGTAACATCTCTGCCAGTTTAAAACTACGATCTACGTCTGTCGAGAAACTGCCTAAGTTGCGATTATTAACACCTAGCATATCCGGAGCCAATTCTACATATCCCAACTCCCACTCACTATGTATTTCCAACAACACTTCCAAACCTAGCCTATGAGCCATATCTATCAATTGCCGACATACAGGTTTTGATATGGCTGCCGCTATCAACAATACTGCCGACGCTCCACAATATCGGGCTTGGAATAGTTGATACTCATCTATGATGAAATTTTTATAGAGTATTGGCAGTATGACTCCCGACATTCTTGCTTCGCTGATAAATTCATCATAACCACCAAAGTAAGGAGTATCTGTTAAGATGCTCAAAGCAGCTGCCCCATGCTGTTGATAAGACAGAGGTACAACACTCGCCCTACCTTTTTGATTAATCCACCCTCTACTAGGAGAACGACGCTTAAATTCAGCTATAATGCCTGTATCTGAATTTAACAAAGCCTCCCTCATGGAATCACCCAACATCTTCTGATTTTCCTCTATCATCTTCTGCTCCACTAAAGTGTAGAGTCTATCCGGTGATAGAAACTGCTTAAATATCTCTATATCTTCCCGCTTACGGGCGATAATATCTTCTAAAATATCTCTCATCATGAATTAAGGGCTACAAATTTATTGAATGTGGCTAATGCTCTACCACTATCTATACTCTCACGCGCTATCTCTACACACTCGTGAATATCCTTTTTCCCAGACTCCATTACTTGAATACCAAAGGCCGCATTAGCCAATACGATATTCTTTTGAGCCGGTAGGGCACGGTTTTCAAGTACAGCATCAAAGATTGCCGCAGCCTCTTCTTCCGTTGCTCCACCTACAACTTCCTCAGGTTTGGCTATTTCAAAACCTAAATCCGTCGGCTTAAATACTCTCTCATATTCATTGGTTGTCACTTTAAAATCACTCGTCAAACTGATTTCATCATAGCCATCTATAGAGTTTACAATACCAAAATCAATTCCTAATCTTTGGTTTACTTGGCTATACAGACGCATCTGATCAAGTGTTGCAACACCAAGCAACTGGCACGTAGGCTGAGAAGGATTGACTAGTGGCCCCAATAGATTAAACACTGTTGGAAATTGCAGTGCCGAACGAATTGGTCCTACAAATTTCATTGCTTTGGCAAAGAGTTGAGCATGGAGATATACAATACCAGCCTCATTAAGACTACGATTCAGCCTATCCATATCATCTGTAAACACGACACCATGCTGCCGAATCACATTAGAAGCTCCACTCACTGATGTAGCTGCATAATTACCATGTTTGGCAACCTTATATCCTGCTCCTGCAATTACAAAACAAGCTGTCGTTGAAATATTGAATGTATTTTTCCGATCACCGCCCGTACCGACAACATCTATATAACGATCGCTATTCAACAAGGCCGGAATCCCGGTTTCTAATATTCCATCACGAAATCCCAACAGTTCATCCACTGTTACACCACGCATTTGCAGACCAGTGAGTAACGCTGTGACTTGCTCTCGCGGATACTCATTTCTTGTAATACCAAGAATAACGTTCTTTGTTTCTTCACGACTTAAGACTTCGTGATTCAACAGTCTATTCAACACATCTTTCATTCCCATTTTACAATTCTCTCTTTAACAACTTATTCATTCAACGGATGATAAAAAAAGAGGCCTGTCGCAAGAACGACAGGCCTCTGTGATATATTCTGTTTATTTCATCTATCTACACGGCTTCGTAACTCACGACTTTTTAAATCTTGAGAAACGCCACCACCATGCTGTAGACATTGATATATTCATAAGATTGATTTTTTCTTTTTGTTGATTCGGTTGCAAATATACAATATTATCGAGAAACAATAAACAAATTAAAACTTTTTTCGCAAATTTTCATCCAAAAGCCCTCTTTTGTAGTTATACGATTCATTAAAACACTAAGATATATAAAAACGAACGCCCCCCTTTTCTCAAAGGGAGGCATCCAATCTCAATAGGTATTAGCTTTTTTAAGGTAAAAAGATTGTATTCAGGATAACTGACGCAAAGATAACGGTTTTTAATAAGTCACAAAAATATTTTTCTATGTTTATAAACATATTTTTGAAAGTCACATAAGTTGTCACAACAACCGACTGACCGTATTACAACTATCCTATAATAAGGTGTTTGAATAAAAATATTCATACTTGCTACAGTCTATCATCTTTTTATTAACTTTGTAACCAAAAATAAGAAAACAGACACTATGGTAACAAAAGAAGAAAATAATACCGAGATAAAAAAAGGTATTAGCTTTGTTGAACAACTTGTAGAAAAGGACTTAGCTGATGGTAAAAATGGAGGACGCATACAAACCCGTTTCCCTCCAGAACCAAATGGTTACCTGCATATAGGGCACGCAAAGGCCATTTGCATGGACTTTGGCGTTGCAGAAAAATATAATGGGGTATGCAATCTCCGCTTTGACGATACCAATCCCAGCAAAGAAAACAACGAATATGTAGAAAACATTCTACACGATATCAGTTGGCTTGGCTTCAAATGGGGCAACATTTATTATGCCTCCGACTATTTCGATAATTTATGGGAATTTGCCACATGGCTTATCAAGCAAGGCAAAGCCTATGTTGACGAACAGACTTCTGAGCAGATTGCTCAACAAAAAGGAACACCTACGACCCCTGGAATAGACAGTCCATATAGAAATCGACCTGTAGAAGAGAATCTTTCTCTCTTTATGCAGATGAACACCCCCGAAGCCATAGAAGGCAGCATGGTTCTGAGAGCAAAACTTGACATGGCAAACCCAAACATGCACTTCAGGGATCCTATCATCTATCGAATCATTCAGACTCCACATCATAGGACAGGTACTCATTGGCATTGCTACCCCATGTACGACTTTGCACATGGTCAGAGCGATTATTTCGAAGGTGTCACTCACTCCATCTGCACATTGGAATTCGTCCCCCACCGCCCTCTCTACGACTTATTTATTGACTTCCTGAAAGATAAAGACGGCTCAGCTGATGTCTTAAATGACAATCGTCCCAGACAGATTGAGTTCAACCGTCTGAATCTTACCTATACCGTCATGAGCAAGCGAAAGCTCCACACATTAGTCGACGAGAAGCTTGTACAAGGATGGGACGATCCGCGCATGCCTACCCTATGTGGTATGCGCAGAAGAGGATATTCACCGGAAAGCATCCGTATGTTTATAGATTCCATCGGATACACGAAATTCGATGCCCTAAACGACATGGCACTACTGGAAGCTTCCGTCAGAGAGGATTTGAACAAGAGAGCTTGCCGTGTGAGTGCCGTGTTAGACCCTGTGAAACTGGTCATCACCAACTATCCTGATGGACAGCAAGAAGAAATGGAAGCTATCAATAATCCAGAAAATGCAGAAAATGGCACACATACCATTACCTTTACCAAGAATCTATGGATTGAGCGTTCTGACTTCATGGAAGATGCTCCAAAGAAATTCTTCAGAATGACTCTCGGCAACGAAGTCCGCCTCAAAAATGCCTATATTGTCAAATGCACAGGATGCACTAAAGACGAAAATGGAAACATCGTGGAAATCCAAGCAGAGTACGACCCACTGAGCAAGAGCGGACTTGAAGGTGCGAATCGCAAAGTCAAAGGTACACTGCATTGGGTATCAGCCGACCATTGCACTAAGGCCACTATCAGAGAATACGACAGACTTTTCAACATAGAAAATCCCTCTGCAGACGAACGCGATTTCAGAGAATTGCTGAATCCAGAAAGTTTGCACGTCTATGAGAATTGCTACGTAGAAAATTACGCAGCTCAAAAGACCGCAGGCCAGTATCTCCAATTCCAAAGAATAGGATATTTTATGGCAGACATTGAGTCTACACCGGAAAAGCCAGTCTTCAATAAGACCGTCAGTCTGAAAGACACATGGGCTAAACTTAACAAGTAAACCAGAAACATGGCAGACAATTATTTCAATAGCAATGAGTTCAAAGATTTACTCCACAAATACGAAGAAAGCCTACAACAAGGGAAATATCCTTATTTGGAATCTGAGGAATTAACCGATATAGCCGAATATTACCATTCCAAAGGCTGTATCGAGCAGGCTATTGAAGTAATTGACTATGCCATTCAACTATTTCCGGGAGCCACTGCCCCACTCCTTTTCAAAGCTAGATTTGCACTCCTGAGAGAAGGAAATATAGACAAAGCAAAAAAATACGCATCACAAGTACAAGACAAATCAGACCTCGATTACTTCTATATCGAAGCCGAAATACTACTTGTACAGGATAAAATCGAAGATGCAGACAACTATCTACACGGATGTCTGCACAAGTTAGACGAAGAAGATATAGAAGATTTCTATATCGACGTCGCCTCTCTCTATGCCGATTACGACATCGTGAACAAAGCCCAAGAATGGCTGGAAATGGCAGAGGACAAAACTTCTGAAGACTACAAAGAGCTACAAGGCAGAATAGCTATGGGCAATGGACAATACGAGGAATGCGAACGCATCTTCAACGAATTAATCGACGAGAATCCATATTCAAGTCCCTATTGGAATCAATTGGCATCTTCGCAGTTGATGAGAAATGATTTCAAAGACAGTATCAGCAGTAGTGAATTTTCCATTGCCATCAATCCCAATGACGACGAAGCAATCTTGAATAAGGGCAATGGTCTGTTCGCATTAGGAAACTATGAAGAAGCGCTCAAGTATTACCAACGCTTTTCCAACTTATGCCCACACGAGGAACTCGGTGAGATGTTGCAAGGTATCACGCTTTTCAATATGGACCGAACGGATGAAGCTATCACACACTTGATCAAGGCATCCGAACTAGCTCCCCACATATCTCCAAATCTCTCCGAAATATATCAGGAATTGGCCTTTGCACTATCTAAGAAAGGTAACACAGACAAAGCTTTGGAATATGTCGACAGAGCTGCCATACTCCCTCATAGCAGTAAGGACGAGTTGGAGGTCTTACGCGGACATCTGGTCCTGGAACATGGGAATATTGATGATGCACAGAAGTATTTCCAGCGAGCTATCAAACTATCGAACTCCTCTCCACAGATTTTTTTGCGTATTGCCATATCTGTTTTCGACAACGGGTACATACAATTAGCCTATAAAATGTTCAAGGCACTGCTCCAGGCCGTAGACGACAAATGGCCTACAGGATGGGCCTATCTTGCTTACTGCTGTAAATATCTGGGCGACACGACTGGTTATCAACTTGCACTTGAGAAAGCATGCAAATTAAACCCCTACGAGACTAAGTTGATATTAGGACAAGATTTTCCCGAAGACTTAGAACCCGAACAATACATAGATTATATTAATAACAACCCAAATTAAAGAAACAAATTATGAGTTGGCTTTCATCCTTATTAGGAAATCTCAATTACGGAACGATACTATTCTTGATGATGCTCGAAAGTACCGTCATTCCTGTTCCTTCAGAATTAGTTGTAGCGCCTGCTGCATACCATGCCGCCGGTGGCAATCTGAATATCGCACTCGTCATCCTATTCGCTACTATTGGTGCCGATTTAGGTGCAACTATCAATTATATTGCCGGATACTACCTGGGACGTCCCCTCATTTATAAGTTTGCCAACAGCAAACTAGGACACTTATGCCTACTCAATCAGGCTAAAGTAGAACAAAGCGAAAAATATTTCTATAATCATGGCATGGTAGCAACCATCACCGGCCGTCTCCTACCCGGTATCCGCCATTTGATTTCAATACCAGCCGGACTTGCCAAAATGCACTATGGCAAATTCCTGCTCTACACAACTATTGGCGCCGGTGCATGGAATTGCATACTTGCAGGTTTAGGTTGGTATCTGCACAGCATCGTGCCTGTAGAACTTCTTGACGACAAAATCATGGAATATGGCGAATACATTAAGTTTGCCATCATCGGCTTGGTAGTCCTCGCCATCGTCTATTTCGTCATCAAGTACAACCTGAAACGCTTTAAGAAATAAGCAATTCCAGTCTAAGATACACACCATGCCGAATCTACTGTATCAGCATCTAAGAGAATACGCCGAGCTATACGAGACCGAAGCCTTTCTCCAGAATGATCCGGCATGGTTCATGCACCAAGTCGCTGGGGAAAGAAACCAAGAGACACTCGCATTTCTAGCATCATGCCTAAGCTATGGTTCACGCAAACAATTCTTTCCAAAGATTCAATCCTTCCTTGATTTCAGCCACGGACAACCTTTCCTTTGGGTCAAGGACAGACTCTTTGAGTCTGACATACCCGACAATGACGCGTGCTTCTATAGGCTATATAGTAACCACACGATTTACACCTTACTCAGCAAACTAAGCAATCTCATCAACGAGCAAGGCTCTATATATCATTTTATCTCTGCCAATGTAAAGAGCAAAAATGCTTTTCAGGCCATTGAGTTGATAGTCAATTACTTCAACAGAGAGACGGCAGCCATTCCCATGAGTTCAAAATCCAGCTGCAAACGAATATGTATGTACTTACGTTGGATGACTAGAGACCACTCACCCGTAGATTTAGGTATATGGAATCAGATAATTGACAAACGTACTTTAATCATGCCGCTCGACACCCACGTGATACAAGAAGCCAAGCGACTGGGACTCATGCAAATATCATCAACAACCATGAGTGCAGCCAAACAGCTGACAGGCATCATGCAAGAGGTATTCCCTGACGACCCTTTAAAAGGAGATTTTGCCCTGTATGGATACGACATCAATCATTGACATCAGATGATTCCATACGCAGCTTTCGCAACAACTGTTGAACATACGGCCTGTCCCAATCATCTTCATGAAATTTCTTCCCACCATACGACAGCACGTCTATATCCATAGAGATACGCCCCGAAGCCTTTGATTCGCCTGTCCGCCCGCAATCCCTCTCCACTTTCTTCAGCATACAATTCAGCTCTTCTAAAGACATTTCGGTCGTTCCAAGAACAAGACAATTCTGAAAATCAGGCGCATGAATGCCTATCGCCTTAGACCAGATACCATCAGTACACCGTATATCAGACAATACAGCGGACAATATTGTCTTCACTCGCATGATATTTTCCGTAGAATCGACATTAGAGCCTATTCCTAATAATACACGTCGTTGCTTCATACTTGTCACAAATTTACTAATAATTATTAAAGAAAGGCATTTCCTTTCATACATTTTTATTTTTCCGTACTTTTGTTCTATATAACTACAAGACTTATGTCAATATAAGTCGGACAAGCAAGAAACATAATGCGTTTAAGGAATACTCTTATATATATATTCTGTCTCATTTCATTGCAGTCATTTGCCCAGATGAGATGGAATTCTACGTATCAGACATACATCAACCAGTACAAGGACCTTGCCATAGAGCAGATGCTCAAATATAACATTCCGGCCAGCATAACGCTTGCACAGGGACTCTTGGAGAGCGGTGCCGGAACGAGCGAACTAACCTTAAAAGGCAACAACCATTTCGGTATCAAATGCCATAATTGGCAAGGCAGGACCATCTATCACAACGATGATGCAGAGAACGAATGCTTCCGCTCTTATGACAATGCCCTGCAAAGCTACGAAGACCACAGCAAGTTTCTGACCAGACACTCCAGATACAGCAGACTTTTTACCCTGGACAGAACCGACTATAGGGGATGGGCACACGGGCTGAAAGCATGTGGATATGCTACAAATCCAAGATATGCCACCAAACTGATAGAGATTATCCAATTGTATAAGCTCTACGTTTACGACAATGCACAGAGCTTTGACAAGTTCATGGCACGCCATAATGCAGTCGACAAACCTGTGAGTCCAGGCGGAAAACTGCATCCTATCTATCGCTACAACGACAACTACTACCTCAAAGCCCGTCCAGGAGACACCTTCAAGACCATTGGAGAAGAGGTCGGCATCTCATACCGCAAAATAGCCAAATATAACGAAAGAGACAAGAAAGACGCGCTCGTAGCCGGCGAAACCATCTATCTCAAAAAGAAAAAAACAAAGGCCGACAAGCAATATAAGAAGAGACCACATATCATCAAGAACGGTGAGAGCATGTATAGTATCGCCCAATTCTATGGTATCAGACTGAAGAGTCTGTACAAAAAGAATCGTCTCTCTCCCGACTACTCACCCAGAGTAGGTGACAGCCTGAAAGTATATTAAATACGATTATCATGAAGAAATTCGGCCTTATCCATCTATTACTGCTCTTTGCATGTATTTTCTCCAAAGTACATGCACAAGAATTCCGAGACTGTTTCCGAGACAGCACCTTGCGAATCGACTACGCTTTTGCCGGTAATGAGAGTACCCAAAGTATTTCCATCGACCAGCTCAACATGTCTCCCCGCTGGTACGGCAAGAGAAAAAGACTAGCAGAACTTCCTGTAGAAGGCAACGGGCAGATTACCGTCAAAGTTCATCGTACAGGGAAAATCATCTATAAAAACTCTTTTTCCTCCCTGTTTCAGGAGTGGTTAAGCTATGACGAGGCCAAGACCGTCAGCAAATCTTTTGAAAACGTACTACTGATTCCGATGCCGAAGGACACCGTTGACGTTACCATTGATTTACGGAATAACAGGCGACAAATCGTAGCAACACTGACCCACCGGATTGTTCCGTCCGACATTCTCATCAAGCATATCGGATTCAGAGACAAGACACCATACGAAACGCTGTCTGCACCTAAAGATACAAACTGTTGTATTCGTATAGCTTATATTGCCGAAGGGTATCAGGAAAGCGAGATGCCTGCATTTATTGAGGATGCAAAAAAGGCTATGGACATACTGTTCACCTACGAACCATTCAAATCGTACAAAGACCGCTTCCATGTCATTGCAGTAAAAGCTCCTTCACGGGAAAGCGGAACGAGCGAACCTGGAAAAGGAATTTGGAAAAACACAGCCCTCCACTCGCACTTCGACACGTTCTACAGCGACCGCTATCTCACGACACTGCACCTGAAAGAATTACATGATTGGTTAGCCGGTCTGCCCTACGAACATATCATTGTGTTGGTGAATACAGACAAATATGGCGGTGGTGGCATTCTCAATTCATACAACTTGACAGCCGCCCACCATCGGCTGACTCCCCAAGTCGTCGTCCACGAATTCGGACATAGCTTTGCCGGACTTGGCGATGAATATGGGTACGAATTTGAGCAAATACCAATGTATCCGCACGATGTTGAACCTTGGGAGCCTAACCTGACCACACTGGTCGACTTCCAGCACAAGTGGAAAGACATGCTGGGAAAAAACACCTCCATTCCTACCCCTGCAACAGAAAAGAACAAGGACAAGGTGGGTGTCTACGAAGGAGCAGGATATGCGCTCAAAGGTGTATACAGGCCGATGATGGACTGCCGTATGAGAACCAACGAATATCCATACTTCTGCCCTGTATGCGAGAGGGCATTGCGCAGACTCATCCAGTTCTATACCGAGTAGTGAGACTATTTTCCCACTACGATTCGTAACTGAGGAAATTGCAAAGGCTTTGCAGCAATGCTGCAAAGCCTTTGCAATTTTGCTGCCTCATCCCAACAGGAAAACTGCCGAGGCCCTGCACTAAATCACTGTCAAAAATGTGGGTTTATCAGTTGACTGTAATATGGAAACAACCCTGATGAACTTCATATTTAATATAGCATTTATTCGCCTTCCGAATATCATCCAAGACTTCACTCAAAATCCATTTCAGCGTGTCATTCTGCACTTTACGCCTCGCTTCACCCGGACGCTCTACCGTCTTGTACCTATTATAGCATATATCAAATGTCGTACCATACAAATGACAACTGTTCTGAGTGGCATTTCCATTATGGCTACGCAAGCGAGACACATCGTCTTTGCTGCGCATCACACTCGTAACGATAATCTTGTGCAAAGGAATACCTTTCACCTGGAGACTGTCAAAATACGTACGCCCGATATCCTGCAAGAGCACAGCAGCCTTGGGTACTAAATAAGGAATACTGCTGCGGAGACGGTCGACATAGAAATAGGGATTGCTCCCAACATATACCAATTCGGCCTTTCTATGCTCAGCCTCATCACGGTTGCGAACTGGCTGAACACCCCATTTCGTTGCAGCCTTCAACTGCACGTCGTTCATATCGGGGAATGCCTTGCCAAAGTGTGGGACACTATAAATACGATGCGGTTTTTCACCGTCCCTCAAATAGACTCCGCCTTTAGAAACATTCTCTGCCAAAGCCAAACGCCCCGCACCGAGGGTATCTACCCCGATACTATCGGCAACTGCCTGTGCCATATCCACATCGGCCTGTACGGTATCGGCAGCTACGCTTGGGAAAATGCAGCGAATAGCCCCCAACACGACGACGACGATTCCAAATCCCTGTAAATATCTGTTTTTACTGATTTTCATATATCGGAAAGTATGTTGTCATGAAGAGCCAATCTCATCTCAAAGCAGTACACAGACCACACAAATGATTTGAAACTCTTCAGAACGTATTGATGCAAAGTTAATAAAAAGAAAAGAGAGCAAAGAGAGGCCAAAAGTAATTTTTCATTATTTATCATTTCAAAATATATTTTCTTGTCACATTCATTGGAATTTCGTATTTTTGCATCCAAACAAAGTATCAATAACGTTGATAGAGAAGCATATTGTTTTAGAAGATATTGACCCTGTAGTATTATATGGGGTAAATAATAGTCATCTTCAGGTCATAAAATCGCTATTTCCCAAGTTAAGAATTGTCGCCAGAGACAACGTGATTAAAGTTTTGGGCGATGAGGAAGAAATGGCCGCCTTTGAAGAAGACATTGAGCGCATGCGTAAACACGTACTACGCTTCAACGCCATCAACGACGAAGACATCCTCGATATAATCAAAGGGAAACAAACCAAGGAAGAAGCTGTAAAAGGAGTCATCGTATACAGCATCTCCGGACGCCCTGTGAAAAGCCGTTCAGAGAACCAACAAAAACTGATTGATGCTTTCGAGAAAGATGATATGATTTTCGCCGTCGGTCCGGCAGGAACAGGTAAGACCTACCTGAGTATCGCATTGGCCGTCAAAGCCCTGAAAGAAAAATCGGCAAAAAGAATCATCCTGAGTCGGCCGGCAGTAGAGGCCGGCGAGAAACTAGGATTTCTTCCCGGAGACATGAAAGATAAGATAGACCCTTATCTGCAACCGCTATACGATGCACTGGAAGACATGATACCTCCTATCAAGCTGCAAGACATGCTGGAGAAACACATCATACAGATTGCACCTTTGGCCTTCATGAGAGGAAGAACACTGAGCGATGCCGTCGTCATCCTCGATGAAGCACAGAATACCACACCCCAACAAATTCGGATGTTCCTCACCCGCATGGGATGGAATACCAAGATGATTATTACCGGAGACATGACTCAGGTAGACTTACCTAGGGAACAAAAAAGCGGATTGAGGGAAGCACTGTCCATCCTTTCCAACACCGAGGGGATATCGGTTATCAAGATGGATGGGAAAGACATCGTCAGACACAAGCTCGTGACAAGAATTGTTGCAGCGTTTGACGCCTATGACAAGAGCAACAGCATGTCCGACAAGCGGATGAAGCATTCGGACAAGGAGCGAAACA
The DNA here is from genome assembly GCF_055381405.1 of Prevotella mikamonis. Classification (NCBI taxonomy): domain Bacteria; kingdom Pseudomonadati; phylum Bacteroidota; class Bacteroidia; order Bacteroidales; family Prevotellaceae; genus Prevotella; species Prevotella mikamonis. The sequence goes on along the minus strand of NZ_AP035785.1, from coordinate 517,528 downwards.
ACATTTCTACGGATACAGACAACGGAAATCCTATTAATTACAAAATAAAATGAAAGCATTAACAAAGACCGAGTTCCATTTCGATGGACAGAAGAGTGTTTACCATGGTAAAGTCCGCGATGTATATGACATCAACGACGACGTGATAGTAATGGTTGCTACCGACAGAATCTCTGCTTTTGATGTCGTTTTGCCAAAAGGTATTCCATTCAAGGGCCAAGTGTTAAATCAGATTGCAGCAAAGTTCCTCGATTCTACGCAGGACATCTGCCCCAACTGGAAACTGGCAACTCCCGACCCCATGGTTACTGTAGGTCTGAAATGCGAAGGATTCAGAGTAGAGATGATTATCCGCTCCATTCTTACGGGTAGTGCATGGAGAGCCTACAAAGAAGGATGCAGGGAACTGTGTGGCGTAAAGCTCCCGGAGGGTATGAAAGAAAACCAGAAGTTCCCGGAGCCGATTGTCACTCCGACCACAAAGGCCGACGAAGGACACGACATGAATATCTCTAAAGAAGAGATTATTGCGCAAGGAATCGTCAGTGCAGAAGACTATGCCGTGATAGAAGACTATACGAAGAAACTCTTTGCACGCGGACAAGAAATTGCAGCCAAGCAAGGACTGATACTCGTCGATACAAAATATGAATTCGGAAAGCGTGGTGGCAAAATCTATTTGATTGACGAAATCCACACACCCGACTCCAGCAGATACTTCTATGCAGACGGATACGAGGAGAAGTTTGCCAACGGAGAACCACAGAAGCAGCTCAGCAAGGAGTTCGTTCGCCAATGGCTGATAGAGCATGATTTCATGAATGAGCCTGGCCAGACCATGCCGGAGATTACCGATGAATATGCAGACAGCGTCAGCGAGCGCTACATCGAGCTATACGAACACATTACAGGCGAGACTTTCAACAAAGCAGCCGTAAGCGACGATATAGCTTCACGCATAGAAAAGAACGTGAAGGAGTATTTGGCTTCACGCCAATAAGTAAGCACCATTTAAATCATTCCACAGAGTGTATAAACAAGAAAAAATTATTCCATACAACGGAAACGGGCGTAAAGGCGAGCATGTAGAACAGATGTTTGACAACATTGCTCCTACGTATGACACGCTGAATCACCGGCTCTCATGGGATATTGATAAAGGATGGAGACGGAAAGCCATCAGCCATTTGGCAGCTTACCACCCCCAAACGATACTCGATATTGCCACCGGAACGGGAGATTTTGCCATTCTATCGGCCCAGATGTTGAAACCGGTTTCATTGATAGGAGCAGACATCTCTGAGGGAATGATGGAAATAGGCCGTCAAAAAGTAGAAAAAGCAGAATTGGGGAACATCATTACGTTTCAAAAAGAAGACTGCATGAACCTCAGTTTCCCCAACGATACTTTTGATGCCGTGACAGCAGCCTTTGGCATTCGTAACTTCGAAAATCTGGATCAGGGACTCAAGGAAATGTACAGAGTCCTGAAAACCGGTGGGCATCTGTGTATCATTGAACTGACAGAACCCGTCTCCTTTCCTATGAGAAACCTTTTCAGAATATATTCACACACCATACTTCCCCTCTACGGGAAAATCATCTCCAAAGATGATAGTGCATATAAATACTTGTCTGCAACGATAGAAGCATTTCCACAGGGAGAGACGATGATGAATATATTGAAACAAGCCGGATTTTCCAAGACGAGTTTCAAGAGACTGACATTCGGTATCTGCACACTATATACCGCAGAAAAATAAACAACTGGAGCTAAACACTGTATCTATGGATAAGTACGGACTAATAGGATACCCGCTTGGACATTCTTTTTCTATAGGTTTCTTCAACGAGAAATTTGAAAATGAAAACATCAATGCTGAGTACATCAACTTTGAGATTCCTGACATCGAGAACCTGCCGGAGATTATAACCTCCAATCCTGAACTGAAAGGACTCAACGTTACTATACCTTATAAACAAAAGGTTATGCGCTATCTTGACCATATGAGTCCGGAAGCCAGGGAAATCGGGGCTGTCAATGTCATAAGGGTCGAACACAAAGGCAAGAATACTATCTTAAAAGGATACAACAGCGACGTAATCGGCTTTACCAAGAGTATAGAGCCTCTATTGGAATCTTTTCATAAGAAAGCACTGATTCTCGGTACAGGCGGAGCTTCCAAAGCCATAGAATATGGCCTGAGGTCGCTCAATATAGAAACCCTACTTGTCAGTAGGACGAAGAGACCGGATGCCATACAATATGAGGATATTACACCGGACGTCATCCATGAATACAACGTGGTTGTCAATTGCACCCCATGCGGGATGTATCCCAAAGCAGACGAATGCCCTGACCTACCCTACGAAGCTATGAATACGAAAACCCTTTTATACGATTTGATATACAATCCGGACGAAACACTCTTTATGAAAAGAGGTCTTGAATATGGAGCTACTGTAAAAAACGGCCTAGAGATGTTGCTATTGCAGGCATTCGCAAGTTGGGATTTCTGGAATGAAAACGAATAATATTATGGACAATAGATACATGATGCGCGGTGTGAGTGCCGCCAAAGAAGATGTGCATAACGCCATCAAAAATATAGACAAGGGTATTTATCCCCAAGCTTTTTGCAAGATTATCCCTGATATTCTCGGTGGAGATGCAGAGTATTGTAATATCATGCACGCGGATGGAGCAGGCACAAAGTCCGCACTCGCCTATATGTATTGGAAAGAAACCGGCGATATCGATGTCTGGAAAGGTATTGCCCAAGACGCTATCGTCATGAATACCGACGACTTGCTCTGCGCAGGTGCAGTAGACAACATACTGGTTTCCAGCACCATCGGACGAAACAAGATGCTCATTCCCGGAGAGGTCATATCGGCCATTATCAATGGCACAGACGAACTACTGGCCGAAATGCGGGAGATGGGAATTGGAATCTGGCCGACCGGAGGTGAGACTGCCGATGTAGGCGACCTCGTCAGAACTATCATCGTAGACTCTACCGTTACCTGCCGTATGAAAAGAAGTGATGTCATCGACAATGCCAATATCCGGCCGGGAGATGTCATTGTAGGACTCAGCTCCACAGGACAGGCAACATACGAGAAGACATATAATGGCGGTATGGGAAGCAATGGCCTGACGAGTGCACGCCATGATGTATTTTCAAAGTATCTGGCCCAGAACTATCCTGAAAGCTATGACGCCGCAGTTCCGGAAGAATTAGTATATAGCGGTAAATATAAACTTACGGATGACGTAGAGGGAAGTCCGCTGAACGCAGGCAAGCTAGTGCTCTCTCCCACCCGTACTTACGCCCCAGTAATCAAGAAAATCCTGGACCAGCTACGTGCGGAAATACATGGAATGGTACATTGCACAGGCGGAGCACAGACAAAGGTACTCCATTTTATCAATGATAATTGCAAGGTTATCAAAGACAACATGTTCCCAATTCCCCCATTGTTCAAAGCCATCAAGGAATGTAGCGGCACGGATTGGAGAGAGATGTACCAGGTATTTAATATGGGACATCGCATGGAAATCTATGTAGCTCCTGACGTTGCGGAAAAGATTATCGAAATAAGTAAATCGTTTAATATTGATGCACAGGTTATCGGACGTATAGAAGAAGGCGAAAAATCGCTGACCATCCATTCTGAATACGGCATCTTCAACTATTAATACAACAATTATATTAATACAACAATTATAATAACATTTAAGCAAATACTATATGCCAGAATACAGCAGCTTGCTAGACAAACTAGATGGGCTTGAAAGCAGATATGAAGAGGTCTCAACACTCATTACCGACCCAAATGTCATTTCTGACCAATCCAGATATGTAAAACTGACAAAAGAATATAAGGACTTGGGCGATATCATGGATGCTCGGAAGAGATACATCAATTGCCTGAATGCCATCAAAGAGGCCAAAGACATCATGGCCAACGAGAGCGATCCCGACATGAAGGAAATGGCCAGAGAGGAACTGAATGCAAACGAGACGCTCCAACCGAAGCTGGAAGAAGAAATCAAGATAGCCTTAGTGCCTAAAGATCCGGAAGATACCAAGAATGTACAAATGGAAATAAGAGCCGGTGCAGGAGGTGATGAAGCTTCGCTATTTGCCGGAGACTTGTTCAACATGTACAAGAAGTATTGCGATTCAAAGGGATGGAACTTATCAATAACGGCTGTTTCAGAAGGAGCTGTAGGTGGCTTTAAGGAAATAGATTTTGCTGTCAGTGGCGACGGGGTATATGGTATCTTGAAATACGAAAGCGGTGTACACCGTGTACAGCGTGTTCCTGCAACAGAGACCCAAGGACGTATGCACACAAGTGCAGCAACGGTTGCCGTATTGCCTGAAGCCGACAAATTCGAAGTAAACATCAATGAAGGTGACATCAAATGGGACACCTTCAGAAGTTCCGGTGCAGGTGGTCAGAATGTAAATAAGGTTGAATCGGGCGTGCGTCTGAGGTATCCTTGGAAGAATCCGAATACGGGAGAAACCGAAGAAATACTCATCGAGTGTACTGAAACACGAGACCAGCCTAAGAATAAAGAACGCGCACTCTCCAGATTACGTACTTTTATTTACGACAGAGAACATCAGAAATATGTAGATGATATTGCCAGTCGTAGAAAAAGTCTGGTATCTACTGGAGACCGTTCGGCTAAAATTCGCACATACAACTTTCCACAAGGTCGCGTCACAGACCATAGAATCGGATATACCACACATGATCTACAAGGATTCCTAGGTGGAGATATACAAGCTATGATTGATGCTCTGACCGTAGCAGAGAATACCGAAAAGATGAAAGAAAACGAATTGTAAGAATATGGAACGCAAGCAACTGATAGAACAAATTATTACCAAGGGTTCGTTTCTATGTGTAGGTCTTGACACAGACATCAAGAAAATTCCTACTTGCCTTCTAGGCATGGAAGACCCTATCTTTGAATTCAATAAAGCTATTATCGATCATACAGCGCCTTACTGTGTTGCCTATAAGCCTAATTTGGCCTTCTATGAGAGTCTGGGCATCAAGGGAATGATTGCTTTTGAAAAGACAATAAATTATCTAAAAAGGAATTATCCAGAGCAGCTCATCATAGCCGATGCCAAAAGAGGCGATATTGGGAATACCAGTACTATGTATGCCCGTACATTCTTTGAAGAATATGATGTTGACGCACTAACAGTTGCGCCTTACATGGGGGAAGATAGTATTACTCCATTCTTAGCATACAAGAATAAATGGGTCGTTGTTCTGGCACTTACAAGCAACAAAGGCTCATATGATTTCCAATTGATGCAAGACTCGAACGGACAGCGATTGTTCGAACAAGTACTGAAGAAAACGCAGGAATGGGGTAATATAGACAACATGATGTATGTCGTCGGAGCAACCCAAGGCAGTTTGTTTGCAGATATTCGAAAGATTGTACCAGACCATTTCCTATTAGTTCCAGGGGTTGGAGCACAAGGTGGAAGCCTACAAGAAGTATGCAAATATGGCATCAATAAGGACTGTGGACTGCTCGTCAACTCTTCCAGAGGCATTATCTATGCTAGTTCTGAAGATGATTTCGCCGTTGTTGCCGGTGAGAAAGCCAAAGAATTACAAGAACAAATGAAAACTGAATTAGACAAGCTCTAAAGTGCTGGATGAACGATAGTAAAATTATCAACGATCCAGTCTTTGGGTTTATCAAGATACCAACGGGCCCACTGCTTGATATTGTGAACCATCCTCTTATGCAGAGGTTGACTCGTATCAAGCAATTAGGCTTGGCTTCGGTGGTATACCCAGGGGCTCAACATACTAGATTCCAGCATTCACTGGGTGCTTTTCATCTCATGAGTGAAGCCATCTCTTCATTGCAACAGAAGGGAGTATTCATCTTTGACAGTGAGGCTGAAGCCGTACAGGCTGCCATTCTCATGCACGATATTGGTCATGGTCCTTTCTCTCATGTGCTGGAAAACACCCTGATTCATGGTATTTCGCATGAAGAAATATCATTGATGATGATGGAACAAATCAATAAAGAAATGAATGGCGAACTAAATCTCGCTCTCCAAATCTTTAAAGATGAATATCCCAAACACTTTCTGCATCAACTGATAAGCAGTCAACTCGATATGGATAGACTTGACTACCTTAGGCGAGACAGCTTCTTCACAGGCGTAACAGAAGGAAATATTGGCAGTGCCAGAATCATTAAGATGCTCAACATGGTTAATGATGAGCTGGTCATAGAACAAAAGGGAATTTACTCCATAGAAAACTATCTTACATCAAGACGACTGATGTACTGGCAAGTGTATCTTCACAAGACTGCCGTTGCATACGAAAGAGTTTTAGTCAATCTCTTACTTCGGGTCAAGCATCTGGCTTCTCATGGGGAAGATATTTTTGCATCTCCTCAATTACGCTACTTCCTATATAATGATATAGACGCCTCTTCATTCAAAAAAGACGAGAAAGCACTTCGCTTTTATGAAATGCTGGACGATAATGATATTTGGAGCAGCATCAAAGTATGGACTCAACACTCTGACATTATCCTGTCTACCCTTGCTAATAATCTGATTAAAAGGAATATCTTTAAGGTAGAAATACACGATGAACCATTATCCCAGAAGGAAAAAGACAATTTCTTACATGAATTGGCACAAAAACTTAATATAGACAAGGAGGACGCACACTATCTTTTTAGTGAAGTGGAGATACAAAAAGACATGTACGAACTTGATGAAGACCATATTTCGATACTATACAAAGATAATTCTATCAAGGATATCAGTGAGGCCTCTGACATATTAAAAGTTTCACTACTTTCCCAAAAAAATCGCAAATATTATATTTGTTATCAGAGAATATAAATAATAATTGCTATATTTGCACTATTAATACAACCTGATTGATGAAGATGGAATTTACCGCACAACAAATTGCCCAAGTAGTACAGGGGCGTGTAGAAGGTGACAAAAACGCGACTGTTAACTCTTTTGCCAAAATAGAAGAAGGTACTCCTGGCGCAATTTCCTTTCTGTCAAATCCGAAATATACCCATTATATATATAGCACCGAATCAAGTGTTGTATTAGTAGACGAATCCGTCGTACTAGAAAAACCAGTAAAGGCGACACTGATTCGTGTCAAAAGTGCTTACGAATCTGTAGCAAAACTCCTGCAAGTATACGAAGCTTCAAAGCCCCAAAAGACCGGTATTGACAGTCTTTCTTTTATTTCACCGACAGCCAAAATTGGTAAAGACGTATACATCGGTGCATTTAGCTATATTGGAGAGAATACTTGTATCGGTGATGGATGCCAGATTTATCCGAATACGGTAGTTGGAGATAACGTTACCGTAGGCAATAAATGTCTCCTATACCCACATGTCACTATCTATCAAGGATGCAAGGTTGGTAATCGTGTTACCCTACATGCCGGTGCTGTCATTGGTTCAGACGGCTTCGGCTTCGCACCCAATGCCGACGGATACGACAAGATTCCTCAAATCGGTATCGTCATCATAGACGATGATGTTGAGATTGGAGCAAATACTTGTGTCGACAGATCGACAATGGGAGCTACCAGAATCAAGAAAGGAGTCAAATTAGACAATCTTGTACAAATAGCCCATAACACTGAGATTGGAGAAAACACTGTCATGTCTGCCCAGGTAGGTGTTGCCGGTTCTACAAAAATTGGAGACTGGTGCATGTTTGGAGGACAGGTAGGTATTGCCGGCCATGCTAAGATTGGCAACAAGGTTTTCCTTGGTGCTCAGAGTGGTGTTCCTGGCAATATCAAGGATGATTGTACACTCATCGGGACTCCCCCTATGGAGCCAAAAGCATATTTCAAATCCCAAGCTATCTTCCGTAAACTCCCGGAAATGTACAAGCAACTGAGTACATTACAAAAGGAAATAGAAGAACTAAAAGGAAAACTATAAAGATTAAGATACTATATGTCAAAACAAAGGACACTCAAAGGAAGCTTCTCACTTTATGGTAAAGGACTGCATACCGGCTTAAGCTTAACTGTCACATTTACACCGGCAGCAGAAAACACTGGCTATAGAATTCAAAGAATTGACCTAGACGGTCAGCCCGTTATAGATGCTATTGCAGAGAATGTCATAGATACACAGCGAGGAACGGTATTAGCTAAAGGCGATATCAGAGTCTCAACCGTCGAGCATGGAATGTCGGCCTTGTATGCTATGGGTATAGACAACTGTCTCATCCAAGTGAACGGCCCGGAATTTCCCATTCTTGACGGCTCAGGTGCCATGTATGTACAAAAGATTCTAGAAGTTGGAATCGAAGAACAGAATGCTGAAAAAGACTACTATATCATTCGTCACAAGATAGAAGTAAAAGATGAGAAAACCGGTTCGACCATCACTATACTTCCAGACGACCAGTTTAGCATCACAGCCATGTGTTCTTTCAATTCCAAATTTATCAATAGCCAGTTTGCAACACTTGATAATATTGATAAATTTGCTACAGAAATAGCTCCTGCCAGAACATTCGTTTTTGTCCGTGACATAGTTCCACTATTGGAAGCCAACTTGATTAAAGGTGGCGACTTGGACAATGCTATTGTCATCTACGAGAAAGAAGTATCACAAGAAAAGCTCGACCAACTTGCCGACGTATTGAATGTACCTCACATGGATGCTACTAAAATCGGCTATATCCAGCACAAACCATTGATGTGGGAAAACGAATGTACCCGGCATAAATTGCTCGATATTATCGGTGACATGGCCTTAATAGGCAAACCTATCAAAGGTAGAATCGTCGCAACACGTCCAGGACATACCATCAATAATAAGTTTGCCCGTCTCATGCGCAAAGAGATTCGTAAGCACGAGATTCAAGCACCGATATACGATCCCAATGAAGAACCTCTCATGGATAATATACGCATAAGGGAATTGCTACCCCACCGTTATCCCATGCAGTTGGTCGACAAGATTATATCCATGGGTTCTACCAGTATTGTCGGCGTCAAGAACGTCACAGCCAACGAACCTTTCTTCGTAGGACACTTTCCACAAGAACCTGTCATGCCAGGAGTTTTACAAATTGAAGGTATGGCACAATGTGGAGGAATACTCGTCTTGAGCCAGTTGGAAGAGCCGGAGAGATGGTCTACCTACTTCATGAAGATAGACAATGTCAAATTCAGACAGAAAGTAGTACCTGGAGACACCCTGCTCTTCAAAGTAGAATTACTACATCCTCTACGTCATGGCATCAGTTCCATGAAAGGATATATGTTTGTAGGCGACAAGGTTGTATCAGAAGCAACCTTCACTGCCCAGATTGTTAAGAATAAATAAACTAGCTCCACGAGATATATGAATCAAATAAGTCCATTGGCATTTGTTCATCCAGATGCAAAATTGGGAGACAATAATATTATTGGTCCTTTCTGTTATATAGATGCCAATACAGTGATTGGAGATAATAATAATCTCCAGAACAGTGTCACTATCAATGTCGGTGCACGCATTGGCAACAATAATGAGATTTTCCCAGGAGCCAGTATCAGCACCAAACCACAAGATTTAAAGTTCAAGGGTGAAGAGACTACTTGTGTTGTTGGTAATAACAACAGCATTCGTGAGAATGTAACCATATCTCGTGGAACAGCATCAAAAGGCGTCACTATTGTCGGCAACAATAACCTTTTGATGGAAAACATGCACGTAGCTCATGATTGTGTACTTGGAAACAACCTGATTATCGGCAATTCTACCAAGTTTGCGGGAGAAGTTACGGTCGATGATAACGCTATCATCAGTGCAACAGTGCTATGCCATCAATTCTGCAAGATAGGAAGTTACGTTATGATTCAAGGCGGAAGCAGATTCTCACAAGACATCCCACCATATATTATCGCAGGCAAAGAACCCATTCGCTATGCAGGAATCAACATTGTAGGACTTCGGAGACATGGATTTAACAATGAACTTATCGACCTTATCCATGAAGCTTATCGTTTACTGTATAGCAAAGGAGTTTTAGCAGAAGGAATCCAGGAAATCCAAAACAACTTGCAGATAACTCCGGAAATCCAATATATCATAGACTTTGTGAAAACCTCAAAGCGTGGTATTATTCGATAAATGGACAATACGTTAGTTGTCGTCTTAGGACCGACCGGAGTTGGGAAGACAGAACTTTGTATTGATTTGGCCAAGCATTTCTCTTCCCCCATCGTTAATGCAGATTCTCGCCAAATCTTTGCGGAAATGCCTATTGGCACCGCAGCCCCAACCCTAGAACAGCAGAACATCGTAAAGCACTATTTCGTCGGTAATCACAAGATTACCGACTACTATAGTGCTGCCATGTACGAACAAGATGTTCTGCAACTACTCCCCACCCTTTTTAATACTCATCATTCCAAAATCGTATTGACAGGCGGCAGTATGATGTATATAGATGCCGTGTGCAAAGGAATAGACGATATACCTACCGTCACGCCAGAGATACGAGAACGTGTCATGGAAATCTACCGACAGGAAGGCCTGGAGCATCTTGTCGATATGCTCCGACAGCTAGATCCGGAACATTGGGCTATCGTTGATAAGAAGAATCCCAGAAGAGTCATCCATGCCATCGAAATTTGTATGATGACAGGAAAGACTTACTCATCTTTCAGAACCAATACAAGCAAACAACGTCCTTTCAATATTGTCAAGATAGGATTGAACAGAGAGCGAGACATTCTTTATGAGAGAATCAATGAGCGTGTTCTCCAAATGATGGAGCTTGGACTTTTGGAGGAGGTCAATTCCCTACTTCCATACAAGGATTTAAATTCCTTAAACACAGTAGGATACAAAGAATTATTCAACTATATCGACGGGAATATTCCACTAGAAGAAGCTGTCAGGCAAATACAATCGAACACAAGAAGATACATGCGCAAGCAACTCACTTGGTTCAAAAGAGATTCAGACATAACCTGGTTTTCTCCCGACAACATTAAAGAAATTATAAATTATATCGAAAGCAAGTCATAGATTGTCTCTTAATTCGTACATTTGCAAAGAGTTCCACTACATTCACCATCACGAATAAGGGGCAATAGCTCAATAATCCTATTATGAACAAAATGAAAAGTATTATCAACCGATGTATTGATTACTGCAAAATGTTTTGGGCATGGTACAAGAACCAATACCAAGGACAACCCTGGTATCGAAAAACCATCACAGCATTTTGTTCCGCAATCATAGCTTTTATCCTATACTTAGGGTTAGTAGACATGAACTTCCTCTGGCTGTTTGGTAAAAGCCCTGGCTATTTTTCCGGCATTATGGATCCCCAAACCAGCCAGGCTTCAGAAATCTACAGTGCTGATGGTAAACTCATTGGTAAATACTTCAACGAAAATAGAACTCCGGTCAAATACGACGAAATCAATCCTAGCTTCTTCAAAGCCCTCATTGATACCGAAGACGAACGTTTCTACAAGCATTGGGGAATCGACCCCATCGGCCTTTTCGGTGCAGTCAAAGATGCTATTCTACGACACGATGCCCGCGGTGCATCTACCATCACCCAGCAATTGGCCAAAAACATGTTCAGAGTCAGGACTCAATATTCTACAGGGTTGCTGGGCAAGATACCTGGTATCAAGATGCTCATCATGAAGAGTAAAGAGTGGATTATAGCCCTCAAGCTCGAAACCGTCTACAGTAAAGAAGAGATTCTTACCATGTATGCCAATACGGTAGACTTCGGTTCAAACTCCTACGGAATCAAGACTGCAAGCAAGACCTACTTCAATACCACTCCTAGAGAGATGACTACCGAACAGGCAGCCGTATTAGTGGGTATGCTGAAGGCCACAACCTATTACAACCCCAGAAGCAATCCGAAGAACAGTCTAGCCCGACGAAATACCGTACTCAATAATATGGTGCGTCATGGCGATTTGTCCAGAAGTGTCTGTGATTCGCTAAGTGCCCTCCCTATCAAACTCGATTTCAGGGTAGAAGAAAACTACGACGGCCAAGCCAAATATTTCCGCGAAGCCATCTCTAACTATCTGAAGAGTTGGTGTGAGGAAAGTGGATACGACCTCTATAGCAGCGGTCTCAAAATCTACACGACTATTGATACCCGTATGCAGAAGTATGCTGAAGAAGCTGCTACCAAGCAAATGCGCCAAGTGCAGCAAAACTTCAATAACCATTGGGGCAAGAACGACCCGTGGGTAGACGAAAAAGGAAAGATTATCCCTCATTTCATTGAGGATATAGCACAGAGACAGCCTGTCTATAAATATCTGCTGTCGAAATATCCCAATAATCCTGACTCTATCAACTACTACCTAAACAAGCCCCACACAGTCAAGTTGTTTGATTATACGAAGGGTACGATAGAGAAAGAGATGTCTACCATGGACTCCATCCGCTATATGGTCCACTTCATGCACTGTGGCTTCGTGGCGATGGAACCACAGACCGGAGCTGTCAAAGCATGGGTCGGCGACATTGACTTCATGTCATGGAAATACGATAAGGTTACCGCCATGCGCCAACCGGGTTCTACTTTCAAGCTCTTTGTCTACACCGAAGCAATGAACCAGGGACTTACGCCATGCGACAAACGCCGAGACGAGTATATCTCCATGCAGGTATTCGACAAGAAACAGAATAAAGAAGTGACTTGGACTCCGTCCAACGCAAACGGTTCTTTCAGCGGCGATAGCATGCCCTTGAAGAGTGCTTTTGCCAGAAGTATCAATTCGGTAGCTGTCCGCTTAGGTCAAGAGATGGGTATACGCAGAATCATAGAGACTGCTCACAAGATGGGTATCAAGAGCCCCTTAGACGAAGCCCCCTCCCTGTCTTTAGGTTCCAGTGATGTCAACCTTTTGGAAATGGTCAATGCCTATTGCGTTGCCGCAGCCAATGGAGTGCACCATGAGCCAGTACTCGTTACCAGGATTCTAGACAAAGACGGCCACGAAGTCTATACCGGACCGACAACTTCCGAACAAGCAATCCCCTATCGAAGTGCTTTCCTCGTACAACAACTGCTACAGGCAGGTATGCGTGAACCAGGTGGAACAAGCCAGTCACTATGGGGCTACGTCGGAGATTACCGCGATACCGAGTTCGGCGGAAAGACCGGAACATCCAACAACCACTCCGATGCGTGGTTCATGGCTGTCAGCCCGAAGCTGGTCTGCGGTGCATGGGTAGGCGGTGAGTACCGCAGTATCCATTTCCGAACCGGAGCACTGGGCCAAGGTAGTCGAACTGCATTGCCTATATGCGGCTACTTCTTGAAGTCTGTCTTTGCCGACCCGGCATTCCAGGCCTATCATGGAAAGTTCGACAAGCCTAAGGATGATAATATTACAAGCGACATGTACAACTGTCAGAGCTATTATCAACCGGCTAAGCGAGACACTACCCAACAAGATTCCATTATGTCGACCGATGAAATTATACTCGACGAGAACGGTAATCCTGTTATCAAGACTACTACCGGAGACAAGGGGAAAGCAACTGAGCAACAACCTGAGAAGAAGGAGAAACCACATGAAGAAGAAGTAAACTTCGACAATCTCTAAACCACTTCTCCCCCAGCACTTTCATTCTCCATTTACTGCAGAGTCTTTTCAGCAATACTGTTGAGCCTCTGCAGTAATGCTGCAAAAGCCAAACAGCATCGCTGCTAATGCTTTGCAGTAAACGACCAGGAAACAGGCCCATTGACAAAGTACACCGGACGGGGACAGAACCCCCTCTCCCTTGCCCTGAATTAGATTATTTCAACCCATATAGCCATTTACACTCTGTAGCCCATGCCGGATAGTAAACAAAAGAACATCGATACTTCGCAGATAGATCTCAATAATCCAGAGTTCCAAAATGCGTTGCAGATTGTTCAATATACTCACCAATCGCTCTTTCTTACCGGAAAGGCGGGGACCGGCAAATCTACTTTCCTACGCTACCTGGCAGCCTCTACTCGCAAGAAACACGTCGTCCTTGCCCCCACAGGCATCGCTGCCATCAATGCCGGAGGCTCTACTCTCCACAGTTTCTTCAAACTTCCTTTCCACCCCCTGCTGCCCGACGACGTCAGGTATAATGCACGGAATATCAGGGACACTTTGAAATATAACAAGGAGAAAATCAAACTGATAAGAGAAGTAGAGCTCATCATTATCGACGAAATTTCAATGGTGCGTGCCGACATTATAGATTTCATTGACAAAGTATTGCGCATCTATAGCCGCAACATGCGCGAACCTTTCGGAGGAAAACAACTGCTCTTCGTCGGCGACATCTACCAGCTAGAACCAGTATTGAAGGAGGAAGAACGTCAACTTCTTCAACCTTACTACCCTTCCAAATACTTCTTTGATGCCCGCGTTTTCCGCGAGTTCCAACTGGTTTCCATCGAATTGCAGAAAGTATATCGGCAATCCGACCCTGCATTCATCAACATCCTAGACCACATCAGGACAGCCCAAGTGGGCAATGCTGACCTAAACCTGCTGAACACCAGATACAATCAAGAAGAAATATCTGAACAGTCCAAACTCATCATCACCCTATCCACCCATCGCGATACGGTAGACTACATTAATAAAGAACACTTGGATAAACTTGATGGCACACCATCCATATTCTATGGCATCATCGAAGGAGAGTTCCCCGAGAGCAGTCTTCCTACCCCGATGGAACTGGAACTGAAAGTCGGCGCACAGGTTCTGTTTATCAAGAACGACCGCGAGAAGCAATGGGTCAATGGTACACTGGGTACTGTCATAGGACTCGATGACGCACAAGAAGGACACATCTACATATTGACAGAAGACGGAAATGAGGTAGATGTAGAGCAGGAAATATGGAGTAATGTACGATATACCTTCAACGAGACTGAGAAGAAGATTGAAGAAAACGAAGTTGGAACTTATCGGCAGTTCCCTATCAAACTGGCTTGGGCCATCACAATCCATAAAAGTCAGGGACTCACGTTCTCGCAAGTCAAGATAGATTTATCCGACGGAGTGTTTGCCGGCGGACAAACCTATGTAGCTTTGTCGCGCTGTACATCGCTCAATGGGCTGTATCTCCAGCAACCCATCAAGCGCGAAGATATATTTGTGAGGAATGACGTTGTCAATTTTGCCCGTAATTATAATAACGCACGACAAATCAACAAAGTATTACAGCAGAGCAAAGCCGATAAGGAATATGCAGAAGCTGTGGACTGTTTCAACAAGGGAGATATGCAAGCTGCACTCGACAATTTTTTCCTGGCCATACACAGCAGATATGATATAGAGAAGCCTGCTCCCAGACGTCTCATCAGAAAGAAGCTCAACACCATCAATGTGCTGCAGTCCAAGATAGAAACCATAGAGTCGCGGTTAAAGGAACAGGAACAGATGCTAAAAAAATTAGCCGTAGAATATTTCGTGATGGGAAAAGAATGTGAACACGAACACATGACGGCCGCAGCTATCAAGAATTATGAAAAGGCACTGCAACTATGCCCTGACTACCCGGAAGTAAAAAGAAGGCTGAAGAAACTTCAGCCTAAAGACCAACCTAAGGTTTGATTGCTCCCGAATACGGCAAGCTAAAATCAAACTTTTCGCATAATACCTGATAGATTCTCTGCACCGGAAGCCCCATCACATTATAGTAACTTCCCGACAAAGCAGTCACTCCTATATACCCTATCCATTCCTGAATGCCATAGGCCCCAGCCTTATCCATGGGGTGATATTGCTCTACATAGTAATCTATTTCCTGAGAAGTGAAGGTCTTAAAAGTGACTTCGGAGACGACCTTAAAACTCTCGGAAAGCACCAAGGAGGTCAGAGACACGCCCGTCACCACCAGATGTTTCCTTCCGCTCAAATATCTCAACATCTCTTTGGCAGCTTTTGCATCATGCGGCTTGCCCAAAATTTGATTATCCAAGATGACAACCGTGTCGGCCGTCAGCAACAAATCGTCTGCCGCCAAGTCGCCTATATAGGCAGCAGCTTTCTTCCTTGACAGAAACAACGGTACTTCCTCGGCTGCAATATCCTGAGGATACGACTCGTCGATACCTGACTTGACCATGACTTGGAACGGGATATTCAATCCTGCCAACAACTCCTTACGACGAGGGGAATTACTCGCCAATATCAAATTATATTTCATCTTCTGTATCTATTTACCATCCAAAAGCCCTGTTGTCTTGCATCCATTTACCTTGTACACGCAAGACCTGTTCTATGACATCGCGTCCACATCCCTGTCCACCTGCATATTGGCTAATATAAATGCTGATGTCTTTAATATCCGCACACGCATCTTTCGGACAACAGGGACAGCCCACCCTCCTCATGATTTCGTAGTCGGGAATATCGTCTCCCATATAGAGAATATTCTCATCGGACAAGTTGTATTTCTGTAAAAACTCATCGTAGGTCTTGATTTTCACACTGCAACCCATGTAAACATCTTCCACGCCGAGCCGTTCATAGCGCAGTCTGACAGACTCGGTTGTCCCCCCTGTCAGAATAACTATCCTGAGACCGAGTCGCATAGCCAGCTGTATGGCATATCCATCTTTGATATTGACCGTACGCAGTGGCTCAGCATCAGAAGCCAACGTAATGGTCTGGGCAGATAAGACGCCATCTACATCAAAGACGATAGCCTTTATCTTTTCTAAATCGTAAGGTATCATAAACTTATTTTTCTTGAATATTCGATGACAACATAATACTATGAGACATCTTATCATAAATTTCTTGCATGAGTGTATTACTGCTTAACAAGCCACTCTGCATCTCAATCACTTTCTCATCGTGCCGAGCTGCCGGACCGGTCTGCGCTTCATGCGGCGCTATAGCGTGTACCTTCCTGACGGTCTCGTCTATCAATGGCAACATAACGCTGAAAGGTATACCGTATGGCTGGAGTATCTTGGCAGACAAGTCAAAACAGTGATTCACGAAGTTACAGGCAAAGACAGCTGCCAGATGCAAATACTTCCGGTCGGCAGACGACATGTCATACACATGAGCAGAGACACTCTCAGCAAGCCTTCTCAACACAACAAGCGAACCCGTATCGCTCGCCTCTATGAAACACGAGATGGTATGAAAATCCAAACTGGCATTCTTGGAGAATGTCTGCATGGGATATAACACCCCATATCGCTTGGCCTTGCCATCAAAAATATTCATAGGCAGACTTCCGGCTGTATGCACAAAGAGAGCTTCCTCACGCCCCCGGCACAATGAAGCTATGACATCAGCCACCACATCGTCTTTCAACGATACGATATAGACTTCTGCATCAGTGACAAGATTATCTATCTGATTAGTCGGGACTGATTCTATTCGCTCGGCCAAGAGACGGGCAGATTCGGCCGTACGGCTATATACCTGAACGATGTGATGGCCCGCAGCATACAAAGCACAGCCCAGATGAGTCGCCACATTACCAGCCCCTAACAGTACAATCCTCATCTATACGCTATTTTAGGTACTTTACCTGTTCCCACTTCAGCATCTCCTCGGACTGAGGTTTGCGTACATCCGCAGGATGACCGACAGCCAACACACACAATACATCCTGACTCTGATGCAAATGCAAAAGTCTCTGAATGACGGAGTTAGAACTCGTTCCGTCTTTCTGATGTCGGCCTCGAATCTGTATCCAGCAACTGCCTAGTCCTAAATCTTCTATCTGATATTGCATACTGATGGCAGCAATAGCCCCATCTTCTATCCAACAACTGTTTTGCTCAGCATCTCCTACAACCACAATAGCCATTGGAGCGTCCGCCAAGAAAGCGCTTCCAGCATCCTTAGCCATCGACATTTCCTGCAATACTGCGGCATCCGTAACCACAATAAATTGCCACGAACGCTGATTTTTCGAAGTAGGCGACATCAAGGCTGCTCTGAGAATCAGGCGTAAATCTTCTTCCGAGACATGCTCGTCAGTAAACCTACGATGGCTGCGCCTACAGGCTACTAAGTTTTTAAATTCATCCATCATTCCTAATATATATTTTACAAAGGTAACCAATCTTCATATAAATCGTATTCATAAGTTTGACTTTTACGAAATATTTGTTATTTTTGCGACATGGTCGGAGTAACTGTCAGAATCATATCGAAAAGCGTAGACTTACCGGACATTGAATATCGGAACTTCTTTCATAGCAAGGATTTTTTCAATATCGTGAAACTCTCTCCGGAACAGATACCTTACATGGCAGTGGCAGAAAGAGATGGTGTATGTATAGCCCACCTGCTTGCCACTGTCAGAAGAAGAGGTTCGTTGCTTCCCCCCTATCTATATTCACAAGGAAGAGTGTTTGGAGAAGGTGAATATAAAAATGAGAACGAGAAAGCCGAATTATTTGAATTGCTACTGAAGGCCATCACCAAGAAACTGAGGAGAAGGCTCTGCCTATATATAGAGTTCAGCGATATCAGCCAAAAGATGTTTGGCTACAAGGCTTTCCGACACAACCACTACTTCCCTGTCAGCTGGCAAGAAATCCATAACTCACTTCACAGCAAAACACCAGAGGAAAGACTAACCGCTAAACAATTAAAGAGGGTAAGCAGGATTTATCAATTAGGACTGGAGACTCGTGAGGTAGCAAACAGCAAAGAGTTGAGCCAACTGTATAGATTATTCAGAGGATATTACAGAACACGGCTCCATCGGTTTCTTCCATCAGAACAGCATTTCCACCAACTCTATCAAAGTCCACATGCTAAATGCTTTGTTACGACATATAAAGACAACATCATTGGTGGAGCAGTGTGCGTGTATTCCGACGGAAATGCCTATCTCTGGCATTTCGCTTCCAAAAAGAAGAGATACCCACGCCTTCATCCAAACTTCATGACTGTATGGAATACACTTAAATATGCTCACAGTCACAACTATGCCCACCTCTTCTTTATGGATGCAGGATTACCATTCAAGCGAAATCTCGTCAGAGAGTTTACCCTAAGTTTTGGTGGCAAGCCCGTAGCCAAGTACAGATGGTTCAGATGCTCCATACCGTGGATTAATTCATTTCTGGCATGGATATATAAAGAGTAATACTGATATTGACAATATATACATTATTAATTACTACACATGAACAAAACTTTAAGCATATCATTGCTTGCAGTCGTATTCGCGTATACGGCAGAAGCACAAGATGCAAAGATTACTATTCAAGCTAATCAAGGTACTAACAAAATCAAAAAAGAGATTTACGGACAATTTGCAGAACACCTAGGCTCTTGTATCTATGGTGGATTATGGGTCGGTAAAAATTCACCGATTCCAAATACAGACGGCTATCGCAATGACGTCTTACAGGCTTTGAAAGAGCTGCAAGTGCCTGTATTAAGATGGCCAGGAGGGTGTTTTGCCGATGAATATCATTGGCGAGACGGAATCGGACCAACTGAAGAACGCCCCAAATTACAAAATAATAATTGGGGTGGAACTATTGAAGACAACTCTTTTGGAACTCACGAGTTTCTGAATCTCTGCGAATTGATTGGAGCAGAACCATATATCAGTGGCAACGTGGGTAGCGGGAGTGTGCAGGAATTGGCACAATGGGTGGAATACATGACATCGGATGCCAATACACCAATGGCAAACCTGCGTCGTAAAAACGGGCGTGAAAAGGCTTGGAACGTAAAATATCTTGGTATCGGCAACGAGAGTTGGGGGTGCGGAGGTAATATGACACCGGAATACTACTCTGATTTGTATCGTAGGTATGCCATTTATTGCAGAAACTTCGGCAACAACCAATTATATAAAGTCGCATCCGGTGCCAGTGATTATGATTACACCTGGACAAAGGTCTTGATGAACAAGATAGGCAGCAGAATGAATGGAATCTCACTACACTATTACACCGTGAAGACTTGGGAAGGGAGCAAAGGGAGCGCAACCATCTTTAACGACGACGAATATTATCGGACTCTAGGAAAATGCTTGGAAATTGAAGATGTCATCAATAAACATTGTGCCATCATGGATGAGAAAGATCCTGATAAGAAAGTAGACCTTCTGGTGGACGAATGGGGTACTTGGTGGGACGAGGAACCTGGTACTATAAGGGGGCACTTATACCAACAGAATACGATGCGCGATGCTTTTGTGGCTGCACTCTCTCTAAACATATTCCAAAGGCATACAGATCGTATCAAGATGGCTAACATTGCACAAATCGTCAATGTGTTGCAAAGCATGATATTAACCGATACGAAAGGAAGCGGACACATGGTACTGACACCTACTTATCATATATTTAATATGTATAAACCATTCCAGGAATCTACATACTTACCATTGGAAACCCAGTGTGGCAATATGAAAATATCAGAAACTCTCACTATCCCGACTATCAGTACATCAGCAGCAAAAACTGCCGATGGACAGATTGTTGTGTCGATAGCCAACATCGACCTTCAAAAGCAACAGGAAATAGAAATCAAGACCGAAGGATATAAGGCGAAAAATGTAATTGCCCAGATTCTTACATCTAAGAATATTACGGATTACAATGACTTTTCACATCCGGAAACCATTAAACCTACCACATTTAAAAACATTTCTATACGTAATGGAAATATAAAAATGAAAATTCCGGCAAAATCAATTGTAGTTTTGAGAATTTCGTAGTATATTTGTAATATCAATCCAATCAATACAAAATGAACGACAAAACATTAATGAACCACGCAGCTGATAATATTCGTATTTTAGCGGCATCAATGGTTGAAAAAGCTAATTCCGGTCATCCCGGTGGTGCCATGGGTGGTGCAGATTTCATCAATGTACTTTTCTCAGAATTTTTAGTTTATGATCCGGAAGACCCAACATGGACTGGACGCGACCGCTTCTTCCTTGATCCGGGTCATATGTCACCCATGCTCTATTCCGCTTTGGCTCTCCAAGGGAAATTCACCATTGACGAACTGAAGCAATTCCGGCAGTGGGGTTCTCCTACTCCCGGCCATCCGGAACTTGATGTTAAACGTGGAATTGAAAACTCATCAGGTCCATTGGGACAAGGTCATGCACTTGCTGCGGGAGCTGCCGTAGCTGAGAAATTCCTAGAGGCTCGTCTCGGACATACGATGATGCAACATAAGATTTATGCTTATATATCTGACGGAGGTATAGAAGAAGAGATTAGTCAAGGTGTTGGTAGAATTGCCGGTACTCTGGGACTGAACAATCTCATCATGTTCTATGACGCCAACGAAATACAGCTTTCAACGGAATATGACGAGGTATCGAGCGAAGATACGGAAGCTAAGTATAAGGCATGGAATTGGAATGTCATCAAAATCAATGGAAATGATTCCGATGCTATTAGAGAGGCCTTGACTGCCGCCAATCAAGAAGCAGAAAGACCCACTCTCATTATCGGTAAGACTATCATGGGCAAAGGAGCTTTACAGAATGACGGCTCTAGCTATGAACACAATGTTAAAACCCACGGCGCACCTCTTGGTGGTGATGCTTATCGTAATACTATCCTTAATTTAGGTGGTAATCCAGACGATCCATTCATTGTTTTTGATGATGTTAAGGAGTTGTACGCCAAGCGTAATGAGCAGCTAAAAGAAATCGTAACAGCACGTAGGCAGGCAGAAACGAAATGGGCTGCTGCCAACCCTGACAAATCCGCCATGATGAAGGAGTGGTTTTCGGGCAAAGCTCCACAAGTAGATTGGAGCAAGGTAGAAGAGCCTAAAGCTGGAAGTGCCACACGTGTTGCCTCTGCTGCATGCTTGAAAGTATTGGCACAGCAAGTTCCAAATATGATTTGTGCTTCAGCCGACTTATCTAATTCGGATAAGACAGATGGCTTCTTAAAGGAAACCCACTCCATGAAGAACGGTGATTTCAGCGGAGCATTCTTCCAAGCCGGTGTATCAGAGTTGACAATGGCTGACATGTGTATCGGTATGATGCTCCACGGAGGTGTCATCACGGCAATGGGAACATTCTTTGTATTCTCCGATTATATGAAACCTGCCATTCGCTTGGCAGCTTTGATGGGTACGCCCGTCAAGTTTATATGGTCACACGACGCTTTCCGCGTAGGAGAAGACGGACCTACTCATGAACCAGTTGAGCAAGAAGCGCAGATTCGTTTGATGGAGAAACTGAAGAACCATAGAGGTCTTGACTCTGTCCGTGTATTCCGTCCAGCTGATTCCAAAGAGACAACCGTATGCTGGCAAATGGCCATGGAGAACATGTCTACCCCTACAGCTCTCATCTTCTCACGCCAAGGTGTGGCACAGCTTCCCGAAGGAACAGACTATGAAGCTGCACGTAAGGGAGCCTATATCGTTGCCAATAGCGATGAAGACTTCGACATCATCCTGCTTGCATCAGGTTCTGAAGTAGCTACCTTGGTAGAAGGTAGCAATAAATTAAAGCAAGACGGCATTAAGGTTCGTATTGTCAGTGTACCATCCGAAGGTCTCTTCAGAAATCAGTCTAAAGAATATCAAGAAAGCATCTTGCCTCTAAATGCCAAGAAGTTCGGTTTAACAGCAGGGCTTCCCGTCACATTAGAGGGTTTGGTTGGTGCAAATGGAAAAGTATTTGGATTGGAAAGTTTCGGATTTTCCGCTCCTTACAAGGTGTTAGACGAGAAACTTGGCTACACAGGTGAGAACGTGTACAATCAAGTAAAACAATTATTGGCTGAATAAATTCAGTCATACACATATTATTAACCAATATCAAGGAGAGCTTAAAAAGGCACTAGCTCTTGAGAGTTCTCCTTGAAATCTTAAAAATTCTAGCCTATGGAAGTAAAAAAGATTGGATTAGCTTGCGACCACGCAGGTTTTCCATTGAAGAAATTCATTCTTGGTTATCTTGAAGAAAAAGGGTATCCCGTTCAGGACTTTGGAACCTATAGTGATGAGAGTGTTGATTATCCAGACTTTGCTCATCCCTTGGCAGAAGCCATTGAAAGCGGTGAGGTATATCCTGGAATTGCTGTCTGTGGCAGCGGTGAAGGCATGGCCATCACTTTAAACAAGCACCAAGGAGTACGCGCCGGACTCGCATGGAATAAAGATATAGCTCAATTAATCAGGCAACACAATGACGCCAATGTGCTAGTTCTTCCGGGAAGATTCATCGACAACAAGACTGCTGGAACTATTCTTGACGAATTCTTCAAAGCTACCTTTGAGGGCGGAAGACACGAAAGACGAGTAAACAAAATTTCTTGTAAATAACATGATCTATCAAACTAGATCTTAAAGATACAGGGCAAGGGTCGTATGGCTCTTGCCTTTTGCGAATATAAGCATATAAAAGTATTCAACTTCAAATCAATATAGTATGAGAATTCTATCTCCCACTTACGAGATATGGAATCAGGAAGCTGGTCTAGACGGTCTCTACAAACAAATTGAACGTTGCGGACGTGTATGTTACAAAAGTGAAGGCAATCGAACTGAATCATCGGCCAAGCCTTTTGTCGAACGAATGATTAAGTCAGACCACACTGCAATGCTTGAGCATGGCACCGTATATATGACGATGAACAGCAAACAAGCAGAAAAATATATCCTGAATAAGTTTTCAAAATGCGTTTGCGAAAACGAACAAGCCTTCGTTACAACCAATCTGCGCGTACTGGCAGAGAATAAGTGGATGGACGACTTAACATACATGACCGAGCCTAGTGCCAAGCACGAGAAGAGAGTTACCGTTCATTTCACTACCCAGATTTCTATTACACGCGAATTTAACAGACACCGTGCCAACTCCATGGCCGAACAGTCCACTCGCTACTGCAATTATACAAAAGACAAATTTGGTAGCGAAATCACAGTAAACACGCCACACTGGATAGGACAACTACTTCCAGACAATACTGATACTGTAGTAGAAACCACAGATTTCAAACAGCTTTGCAGCCAGATAGCATCAGGAGAAGCATCTGAAAAATGGACACTTCTAGATAATTGGCTCTTTGCCAATCTAGCCTGTGAGTTTGCTTATATGAACCTCATCCGTTTGGGATGCAAACCGCAAGACGCCAGGGCTATACTACCACTAGATACCAATACAGAGCTTATCCATACTGCTTTCGTGTCCGACTGGAAGCACTTCTTCAATCTCAGAGCAATCGGTACGACCGGTGTACCGCATCCAGACGCACAGAAATTGGCAAAACCACTCTACGAAGAATTTACAAAACTAGGACTTATATAAACCTAATCATACAATAATGGGAAAATTAATTATCAACTCCTACGAGGAGTTTGCAGCTCATTTAGGTGAGCAATTAGGCGTTTCAGAGTGGTTGCAAGTAGACCAATCACGCATCAACATGTTTGCAGATGCTACCCTTGACCATCAATGGATACACGTCGACGAAGCCAAAGCACAGCAAGAGAGTCCTTACAAAAGCACTATCGCTCATGGCTATCTCACACTTTCACTGCTTCCATACCTGTGGGAACAAATCTGTGAGGTCCATAATCTAAAGATGATGGTAAACTACGGAATGGACAAAATGCGTTTTGGAGTTCCTGTAATCACGGGATCTAAAATCCGACTGGTTGCCGATTTGGACAGTATTGACAATCTGAGAGGTATCTGCAAAACCGGAATCAAATTCAAAATTGAAATCGAAGGGCAACGTAAACCTGCCATTGAAGGTATTGCAACCTTCCTATACTATTTCAAGTAGCCTACACCTAGGCTACTTTTTTTATTTCCTATCATTCCATATAAACGAAAAATGCCGCTGGACATCGTCCAACGGCAATCTCTCATTTTTCAATTCGAGCTAACGAATTACATAGCTGAGTCAGCAGCAGCTGTATCAGCAGCAGCAGTGTCAGCAGCAGCTGTATCAACCATTGCTGTGTCAGAATCTGCATTACCAGCAGGAGCTGCAGTCTTGTTACCACATGATGCGAAAGAGATAGCTGCGATAGCTACGAACATTAAAACTAATTTCTTCATTTTCTTTGCTTTTTAAATCTGTAAAACAATCATTTGTTTATTAAAACGATGCAAAGGTAAGTAATTTTTTGATACGCCATCCTCTTTTTCATATATTTTTTATATCCGTTTTGTAACTTTTCCATAACTCATTATATATCAACCGATTACAATTGGTAAAATTATGTTAAAGTTATGCTAACTCATTTCTCCGAGACTCTAACTGCTACATCATACTGGAAGAAGCCAGCAGAATCTTTCGCCCAATATGACTGGAAACAAGCCATCTGAAGGTGGTATATTTCTTCGTATATTTATTATCCGGCAACGGAAACAAGCCATGCCTTCTCAATCTTTCAATAGCTTCTTCCAAATGCCGACTGCTATGCGTAGACTTTATTATCTGATAGAGATAGTCCATTGTCAACTGTGCTACTCGCCTATTAAGGGCTATTCGTTCTGCAACAGGCAAGACAGCAGCCTTGGCCTGCAATTTATACAGTACAGTCTCAGCATCTTCCATCCTTTTAGCCACATGCCACTTATCCTTATTATTCGTAATCGACCCTTCTCTACGACGATAATAATACGCCTTGGCATTAGTCACAAACACCTTGGAACACCTCAACATCAGCAGTGGAGTAAATTCCTCATCTTCCTTCAATGAGCCTGGAGTAAAACGCAGGTCTCCCAAGATGTGCTTCCTAAAAAGATACCCCCACACAGGACTCTTCAGATTATTGTGAGCCATATATTCACTTCCCGACACAGGCCCTTCATAACTAAAAGGCACATCGGCATCTTCCATACGCCCACTCTCAAACAACACCATGTCAGGAGCATGATACCTTGCTATATCCAGACAATGCTCATAGGCTGTCCGCAGTATCTTGTCGTCTCCATCTACAAACTGTATATAGTCACCGGTTGCGATTCTCAGCCCCATATTCCGTGCCACAGACAATCCCCCATTCAACTGTCTCACATAGACAATAGAATCAAGATATTCTTCCAAACCATCCATTACAGGCACATCAGAACCGTCATCCACCACTATCACTTCCCTATCCTCACGGCTCAACGACAATGCCATGATACTCTCCACACATTCCTGCAACAAGGAAGAAGAAAGATTATATGCCGGGATAATGAAACTTACTAAAGGAGTCTTTTGTTCTTGTGTCATGTAATTCTGAGAAAATTGGTTGTTATGCAAAGGTACACAAAAAGATTAAAGTGGCTGAAGCTATTATCATTATATTTTTGTACATTTGCAACCTATGAAGGTCTATAAGCAACAACAGACAAACGATTATACTCATTATATCGTCAACCGGCAAGGCACTTTGTTGGAATGGCTCATCGAGAACATTCCGGGAGAAAGCCGGAACAAAATCAAAGCGACCCTGCAAGGAAGAGGTATCAAGGTCCAAGGAAAGATTGTTACGCAATACAACTATCCTCTCCAACCGGGAATGAAGGTATCCGTCAGCAAAACCAAGAAAAACATAACGTTCAAAAACCGTTATGTCAAAATTGTATATGAAGACAGATACATCATCGTGATTGAGAAAAACATCGGCATCCTGTCTATGGCTGCCGGCCACTCCTCACTCAATGTCAAGACCGTGCTAGACAATTATCTGCAACAGACCCGTCAACACTGTACGGCCCATGTAGTCCACCGGCTCGACAGAGACACCAGCGGACTCATGATTTATGCCAAAGATATACAGACCGAACGATTGCTTGAAGCCGATTGGCACCATATAGTCTACGACCGACGCTATGTCGCTGTAGTCTCCGGCGAGATGATAGACGACGAGGGAACTGTCGAGAGCTGGCTCAAGGACAACCGAGCCTACATCACCTACTCTTCTCCTGTAGACAATGGAGGCAAATACGCCGTAACCCATTATCATGTATTAGACCGGACAACGGCATACAGCCTAGTGGAGTACAAATTGGAAACCGGACGCAAGAATCAAATCAGAGTCCACAGTGCCGATATAGGTTTCCCCGTTTGCGGTGATATTAAATACGGCAATGGCGACAATCCCTGCCAACGCTTGTGCCTACATGCCTATATGCTATGTTTCTACCATCCCGTCACCCACGAGCGTATGGAGTTTGAAACTCCCATCCCTGCAACGTTCCGCCAACTATTCAAATAAATAAATCAGTATGACTTCTACTTTCACCTATTATATATATGTATTGGCAGCCATCATCATTGGCTTTTTCGTCATTAAGAAAATTACCGGCTGCCTCATCAAGGCCATCATCACCATTGCATTGATTGCCATTCTCGCCGCTATCTATTTCCTCTACTACACTTAAAAGTCAAATCGAGCTGTTACATTGATTTGTCGCCCCGTCAGGTAGTTCGGAACGGCATATTGCTGCTGGGTAACGTCTGTTATCCAATAGTAACTGTTTACGTTATTGATTCCCAACACATTCAGGCATTCCACTCCGAGCCAGACATCCTTCAAAAAACTCGAACGCTCTGCTTTCACCCTGTCCCACAGACAGTAGTTCAGCCCTATGTCAGCCCTTCTGTATGCAGACGCCCTGAAAGCATAATGATCCAGCTCCTGGTGCGGAGCAAAGAACGGAAGTCCGTCGGCAAAAGCCAGTCGCAAGCTCATCTTCCACCTGTCACTGCCTGGAAAATAATCGGTAAAAAAGAGGTTTACTGCATAACGGCAATCCGACGGAAGCGGAATACTTTTTCCATTCAGCTTCATACTCGTATTCATCAACGAAACGTTCAACCACGAATCCGTACCCGGAACAAACTCCCCATATACGCCGACATCCAGTCCTGCACTATGTCCGGAAGCCACATTATCGCCGTAGTAGACTACCTTCATGTTGTCTACCGAATACGGTATCAGATGACTTAAAGCCTTGTAATAAGCCTCAGCTGTCAATTTATATCTTCTACTTTTAATCTTGAAGCGATAGTCATAGCCTAGAATGACATGAATGGACCGCTGACTCTTGATGTTCCGATTAAGTGTTGCATAAGTAGTTCCATCTACCGTGTTCGTATCTCTCAGTTCTTTATAGAAGGGGGCTTGATAGTAGATGCCCGCTGCAAACCTCAAGGTGGTGTTCTCACTATATGCCGGGACTATGCCCAGAGACACACGCGGACTCACGATGGTCTCGCGGTTAAAGTTCCAATGACTCATTCGGACGCCATAATTCAGCGTGAACCGAGTATGCTCCCCCGCACTGGTAAACTTGTAAGTATCCTGAAGATACGCCTCTATACGGTTGGCATCCAATACATTATCAGCCTTCAGCGAGTATATCATCCTCAAGTCCTTACCGGTATGGGGCATACTGTAACCTGCCGAGTCTCTCATTTCATATTCGGTAGACAGTTCTTCTATATGTTCCTGCTTCAGTTGCAACCCTGCTTCGAAAGCATGCTTCCGGGTCTTATGAGCCACTTTCAGCAACAGGCTCTTTACATTTGCTTTCAGATAATTTCGCGAATGCTCGAAATAAGTGCCAACGGCCAGATTCTCACTCGTCTCCGTCTGATTCAGCCAGTATTGCCCCTGAATGTCATACTTTTCCTGTTCGTGCGTATAATAGGCCGAACCCAGCAAAGTGACCTTCGTTTTCGCACCAAACATTCTTGAGATACCGACACTACCGAAATAAGTTGTAAACCGGTCTTTCTCCTTACCATCGAAATACACCTTAAACTTCTTCACATTATCAAGCGTGCCGAATGCCGTTTCTCGGTCCTCTGGTTCAAAATTATAATGATTATCTGATATATTGCCAAGGATATTTATTTCCCATGCCTTAGATGGCCGATAGCTCAGATACGTCTGATAGTCCAGATAGCTAGGCCGATACTCTCCTTCGGTTTCCAACGAACCCAAGAGATAACGCGAAGTCTTGTACCGTACACTATTCAGCCACGATATTTTCTTCGTGGCAACCCCCAGATAGGCACTTCCCCCCAGCATACTTGCCGAAACAGTACCCTCCAGCGTACCAGGCGACAACCTCTTATAATTAATATCCAGTACCGATGACATCTTATCTCCATACTTAGCGGTAAATCCGCCGGCCGAAAAGGCTATCTTATCCACCATATACGGATTGATGACCGACAGTCCTTCCTGCTGTCCGCTGCGCACCAGGAAAGGTCGGAATATCTCTATACCTTCTATATAGACACTATTCTCATTGAAGTTCCCACCTCTTACATTATATTGCGAAGAGAGTTCGTCGTGAGACGTAACACCCGCCTGAGTCTGAACCAGATTCTCCACCGCATTGCCACTTGCCGATGGTAGCGTATTCAAATCTTTCGCTTTCAGGTCGCGCACCTGTCCCGTCTCTATCTTCTGACCTTGCACCTGCACTTCGGCCAATGTGTTATCCGAGAACAGAGCCACCTGCAACGTCTGCCTACCTCTAGGGCATCGAAGCACGCGCGTCTTCGTCTTATACCCGACCGAAGAAAACTTGACGACGACAGAATCTTCAGACACCAGGCTCAACTGGAATTCTCCCTGTATGGATGTCATCGTTATTTTCCCTTGTTTCGGCACAGAGACAGTGGCAAAGGGCAATGCTTTCATCTCCCCATC
The DNA here is from genome assembly GCF_055381405.1 of Prevotella mikamonis. Taxonomy (NCBI): domain Bacteria; kingdom Pseudomonadati; phylum Bacteroidota; class Bacteroidia; order Bacteroidales; family Prevotellaceae; genus Prevotella; species Prevotella mikamonis. The sequence continues at coordinate 487,816 of NZ_AP035785.1, read as the reverse complement.
AGTCACTTTCCCTTTCAATATGAAACCTTGGCCCATGCCATAGATAGCATGAAATAGCAGTATAGTCAAAAAGATTACTTTCCGTATCATGTTCTTATAACGCATTTTTAAAACTAATATTACATCAACCCCATCAAACTCATTTTACTGCAAAGGCTTTGCAGCAAAACCGCCTAGGCCAAACAGCAGTGCTGCCAAGCCCGGACAGCAACACTGCCGAGCCTTTGCAGTAAAGCCATGTACGGCAGATACTTTCAGGCTATACAAACTCCAGTAATCAATATTACATACTGATTCCCCTATTACATCCACCCTTTTACTATCAAGCCTGCCAGAAAGAAGTGTTCAGAGTGCTAAATCTATCGTATAGGTTACAAATCAGACAATATAAGTAAGACAAAGGAAAGTTTATGTTAACCTTATTTAATATAATGTTTAAATTTAAATGAGACTTTTTCAAAGAGTATACATTTGTAATGTTTTCAAGAATTGATTTCAAATATTAAACATTATAACTCATTTAAGGACATGACTAAGAAACAGTATCAGACACCCCTTATCAAAGTGTTCTCCATACGGACAGAAACACTACTAACGAATACTTCGCCGTTGGGAGGAGAAATAGGACAATTTGGTGACGCCGACTTAGATGAAGAAAAACCATAACATCTATTTCTATTCACAAAAGAAGAAATTAAACGCAAGAAAGACTTCGCTAAATACTGGAAATATAGCGGACAAATTATATTTGTAATATTATAAACAACATTTCATGAAACAAATAAGAAATATTTACCTACTGCTGTTCCTTGGTATTGCAGCATTGGTCACATCATGCGGCGCTGACACACCGATGGTAGATGGTAAAGAGACAACCGACACTGAGTCGTCGATGATTACAGTGCATGTAGACCTGAATGGAGGATATGCCGAAGACAAGAATACCGGCAATGCCAAACAATCTGCACCGATAAGCAGAACCATCTCTATGTCTATTCTGTCAGAGGCAGAAAACTTCAGACCACAATTCGAGCTATACAACGAAGACGCTACCACCGAAGAAGGCAAGAAAACGGATGCCAAGGTGAAGGCGCTCTGCGTATTCAAACGCGCCGATCCCAGCACCGGTAAACTACAGAACAATACAGAGCTTTACGGCGAAATCACATTCAAGCAGAAAAGCAAAGGCAGCTACGACTTTAGCTACAAAGGAAAATTGGAGCTGGAAAATCCGCATGGTGTTACGATGAATCCCGGCGACCAATGGTATGTCATGGGTATCATCGGCGGTAGATACAACAAAGACAAGCACACTTTTGAGGTCGAGGGCTATAAAGGATTCATGAGAGAGAACGGATTTGTCAGTACAGTTGTCAATCCAGACCGAGGCACCACCATCCCATTCCTGTCAAAATGGACCAAACTGACTAAAGTAGGCACTGACAATGTGGTTGCAACGACCGACAACATGACTTTCAACCCACAAGGAATATTACTGCGCATTCGTTACAACAATAAGACCAAATACAATCTGCTGGAAAAATACATCGGCATCAAGTCGAACGTATTGGCAGACAACATAGCCTACGACCTCACTTCGACCGGCCTGCCTGATATCGAGGGAGCTGAAAAAGACTTTGCCTGGAACTATACCGGAGAACTGGAGAATAAGAAATGGGTCAATATCGACGTAACGCTGGCAACCGAATATGCTGATGCTGCAAGTCAAACGCCCAAATTCACACGCACACTGGCACCAGGTGCTACCAAACTGGTACGTACAGACTCCAACACTAAAGACGAAAACGAAACAGTGCTGATTTGGACGAACGTATTCAGCAAACCTGTAGACCCGGAAAAGCCACGCGTAGGGTTCTTCACTTCTTCAGCGCTTATCGACGAAATCAACGAAAACGGAAGTCTCAATCCGCAGGGGCAGAACCTGTATGTTCGCACCTCCAGCAACTTCTTTGACGACTTCATGAATCAAGATCAGTATTACGCCAAAGTGAACAACTACCGTAACAGCCCAGCCAACTACAAAGCCGGTATCAAAGCCGCACCAGGATTCGATTGGGTGTTGACACGCGTATTGGATCAGGACATGGCCCAATATCTTGGCAAAAGTGTAAAGCTGACACTGTCTATACCCGACCGCGAGCCGCTGCCTATAGAAGAAATGGCCCAGAACAATCTGTATCAGACTTATTATGGTATGCCTTATTTCGAGCCATTCCCATATGATCTCACGCTACCAAGTTGGAAAGAAAGTCATTATGCAGCCAAAGATCCCAGTGTATTGCAAAATTGGTTAAACGAACGCGATAAAGGTATAGACTGTAGTGTAGAAGGCCAAAAGTGGATAGTTCCCGATGCAGACCAATGGGCAAGTATGGTATTCTTTGCTTTCAACCCTTCTAAGAACAAGAGCTTTAACCTTGACAAAGAATCAGAGGCTTGGCAAGAAGGATACAAGGGATACGCAGATCCATGCAAAGAGGTAATAAAATATGGAGACGGCCGAACCAAGACCTATTACTCTATCTATCGCCGCTTGCCGCAGACCTATCCCAACAATAACTACATATACGGTTTGCGATTCTTCAACGATGCCAACAAGGACAATGCTTCCGACGACCTGTGCTTGGTGCGCTATGAATGGACCAATACCAATACTTGGGGTGGAAAAGCTGCACCCATGTTCCATATTCAAGCCATTCATCTGGGTAAACTGTACACCAAACTCTATGGCAATGGACAGGACATTCTTGACCAAATAGCCTTGGCAGATGATGATAAGAACGGTAAGGGTATGTTCTTCAAGAAAGGAAAAGATATTATCAACCGCTGGCTCAACATCACTGCCCCTTCTCAGACTTACGCTTATGATCATCCTTCTAAAAATCAGGATATGGGTGCAGGCTATGTAATCAGCGATAACGGAGCTTTGCATAATTACAATGGTACATCGTTTGTAACAACAGGTGCAGCAAATCAATACAAGGCATTCGTATTTAGAAATAATTATGTAATGACAGACGACACTCAGCCAGGAGGTCATTTAAATTGGTACTATCCGCGAAGTGGTGCGCCCAAAATGTATATACGATTGATGCGCAAGGCACTGAAGTTCGAGAAATAAGAATCAGCAATACAACTACTGGACAATCGGCCGGAGGCATTTGAGCGAAAGCGAAAATTGTCTCCGGCTAAACTTTGGTAACTCTCGGATGGAGAGAGTTAATCGGGAACACTTCCCTTTTTCATTGAAATATTTGGAGGAAAATAAAAAAGATGCTATCTTTGCATAAGACAAAGCTGCACTCGGCTATCTGAAAACAAGTTTTCATTGCACTCGTTGGGGCTGTCTTTGCATATAAGATAAGAAGGAGAACGAATTGGGGGTTGTGTCGATTCGATCGGGATACTCATCAAATAATATCGAAAACCGAGGATGTTCCTTTTGTTGATGGCGGGCCACATAAACTCGTAAGAGGTAAGTCGCAAGACCGGTGGATTACAAAGGCGGAGGACTCTCAATCATTGATGTCTCGGAGTTTCATCACATCATCGGGCAACCCCTTTTCTATTAAAATCAGATGGATATTATATCCTATGTGTAGAGACGATGCGTGCATCGTCTCCTTTTGATTAAGGGGACTCGTCGTCAGACGGAATGCACGCCGCCTTTACGCCAAAACAAATATTTAAGACATGTTTAGTGGTATTGTAGAAGAAATGGCTACACTTGTAGCTATCAATAAAGAACAAGGGAATATAGACTTCACCTTGAAATGTTCGTTCGTAGACGAATTGAAGATAGATCAAAGTATTGCCCACAATGGCGTTTGCCTGACGGTTGTGAGCATCTCTGAAGGGACTTACACGGTTACGGCCATGAAAGAAACGTTGGACAGGTCAAATCTGGGACTGCTCAAAGTCGGGGATAAAGTCAACGTAGAACGCTCCATGGTAATGAATGGCCGACTTGACGGCCACATTGTACAAGGACATGTAGACGAGACTGCCACTTGCGTTAATATGCGAGATGCTGATGGTTCGACCTACTTTACATTCAAGTATGAACAGGATGCTGAGATGACTAAAAGAGGATACTTCACGGTAGACAAGGGAAGCGTCACGGTGAATGGTGTATCGCTGACGGTATGCGAACCAACCGAAGACAGTTTTACGGTAGCAATCATCCCCTATACCAGGGAGTTTACCAACTTCTGTGATATAACGACAGGAACTACCGTCAACATTGAGTTTGACATATTAGGAAAATACATTGCCAGGCTGCAATCATTATCTTGATTGCAGCCTTTTGGCTATGGAAAAGACAAGCAGCATAAGTTGTGTCATTATCAACCTTCAACATGATTTATTGAAAAAGAATGTTAATCTTATAGCAGCAGTGTAAACTTTTCCTCTCGCTCTTACATCTAATGGATAGACTAATATTCACAGATGCTGTAATAAGAATCATCAACCTATTATAAACATGAATAATAAGATTTCCACAAAACTGCTGAGCCTAGCTTTACTCACCATGCCTATTACAAGCGTGGCCAGGGAATGGTCGTTGCAAGACTGCATAAACTATGCTCTACAGAATAATATTTCACTGCGGAAGCAGCAACTGGCCAAACTAGTTGCAAAAGAAGATGTATTGCAATCAAAGGCAGCATTGCTCCCTTCACTGAGTGCGTCTACAAGCCAAAGCGTCGGTTATACTCCCTGGGTGACAAGTGGTATCAGTGGTGACGGATATTCAAAAATGGCTGTAGATAAGACTTATTACAATGGCAGCTATGGAATCAGTGGCAACTGGACGCTATGGAATGGAAACCAGAACAGAAACAATATCAAGCTCAATAAGCTGATAGAAGATAAAGCCGTCATCGACTCGGCAGTCACAGCACATACCATCCAAGAGCAGATAGCTCAGTTATATGTCCAGATATTATATACCACAGAGGCTATCAAAGTGAATAAAGAAAGTCTGGAAACAAGCACAAAGAATGAAGCAAGAGGACAAGAAATGGTAAAGGTCGGGAAAATGAGCAAAGCCGATCTTGCCCAGCTTACTTCCCAACGTGCTCAAGACGAGTACAATGTAGTATCGGCAGAAAGCCAAGTAAAGAATTACAAAAGACAACTAAAAGAATTGCTGCAAATCACAGATGAAGAGGCGTTCGACATCGTAATTCCGGCAACTGCCGACGAACAGGCACTACAGGCTATCCCAGCTATGAATACAATCTACATGGCTGCGTTGGATAACCGACCGGAAATCAAGAGTTATCAAAACACCATTGCCCAAAGCGATTTACAAATAACCATTGCCAAAGCTCAAAAAATGCCGACCATCAGTGCGAATGCCGGTATAAGTACGAGTACCACATCTATGAACAGCAACACATGGGGGAGGCAACTTAAAAACAATGTCATGGCTGGTGCAGGCTTTACAGTAAGTGTGCCTATATTTGATAACAGAGCATCCAAGACGGCTATCAACAAAGCCAAACTCATGAGAGAAAGTAGTATGCTTGACTTAAAAGACAAGCAGACAACCCTCTACTCCACTATCGAAAACTACTGGTTGCAAGCTACTACAAACCAGAATCAATTCAAGGCCGCAAGAATCAGTACAGAGAGTGCACAGGCGAGTTATGAACTCCTGAGTGAGCAATTCCGCTTAGGATTGAAGAATATCGTCGAGTTGATGACGGGCAAAGACAAACTGCTCACTGCACAACAAAACGAATTGCAAAGTAAATACATGTCGATATTATATATTAACATGCTCAAATTCTATCAGGATGGAACGCTGAAACAATAGGAATGCAACTGCATCATCAAGATAATTCCATCAAGATAAAGCGTGCCAAACGTTATAAAAAGGAAATACAAATAATGTATTTCCTTTTTTATTTCACAACAGAATCCTTTAATTCCAGTTGGTCTTGCAGTCGTATTAATTCATCACGATACTGTGTTGCCTGTATGAAATCCAAATTCTTAGCTGCTTGCTGCATCAATTTCTTCGTATGCTCGATACTCTTTTCTAATTCAGGTCGGGTCATGCGCTTGACAATCGGGTCGGCCACAAATCCCATTTCAGCAGGTTCTACATATTCCTGATACCTACCCTTTGCCACATTTCTGTCTTCACCGGAATCTGGTCCAATCGGGAATGTCTTAATATCTTTGACTATCTGCATAGGAGTGATTCCATGCTCTTCATTATATTTAAGCTGCTTGCTACGCCGTCTGGCCGTCTCGTCAATGGTGGCCTGCATACTCTCGGTGATGATATCGGCATACATGATAACTTTTCCATTGACATTTCTAGCTGCCCTACCGGCAGTCTGAGTCAAACTTCGTTTACTGCGAAGGAATCCTTCTTTATCGGCATCAAGAATTGCTACCAAAGAAACTTCGGGAAGGTCAAGTCCCTCCCTTAAAAGATTAACACCTACAAGAACATCATACGCACCGATACGGAGATCGTTCATAATCTTAACACGATCAAGCGTGGCAACATCACTATGGATATAGTTTGCCTTTATATCATGATTCAGTAGATATTCCGTCAGTTCCTCAGCCATACGCTTGGTCAGGGTCGTTACCAGTACACGCTCATGCCTGTGTATTCGCGTCAGAATTTCATCCATCAGATCATCTATCTGATTTTCACTGGGACGAACTTCTATCTCCGGGTCTAGCAGACCTGTTGGACGAATTATCTGCTCGACAACGACGCCTTCTGATTCGCGTAACTCATAATCCGCCGGTGTTGCACTGACATAGATAACTTGATGAATTAACTCGTGGAACTCTTCAAACTTCAAAGGACGATTATCAAAAGCTGCCGGAAGCCTGAAACCATATTCTACCAAATTCTGCTTTCGCGCCCTATCGCCACCATACATCGCATTGATTTGTGGCACACTGACATGGCTCTCATCGATAACAAGCAAGAAATCTTTTGGAAAAAAATCTAAAAGACAATATGGACGTTCACCTGGTTGACGGCCGTCAAAATAACGTGAATAATTCTCTATACCACTACAATGCCCCAACTCTTTAATCATCTCCATATCATACTCAACACGTTCCTTAATTCGCTGAGCCTTAATATTATCCCCTATCTCGTGAAAGTATTCCGTCTGTTTAAGCAAATCGTCTTGAATCATGCGGATAGCAAGTTCTGTCTGCTCCTTGGAAGTGACAAAAAGATTAGCTGGATATATTTGATAATCTTCAAACTCAGCCAAGCGTTGAAACGTCAAGGCATCAACTTCTTGTATGCTGTCTATTTCATCATCCCACCATGTTACTCGCAAAACATGATCACTGTAAGCCATAAAAACATCAACGGTATCCCCTTTCACCCGAAAAGTCCCTCGCTTTAGTTCTATATCATTCCGCACATACAACGCATTCACCAATCGACGTAAAAACTCATTCCTATCTAACCGTTGCCCCCGCGTTATCGAAATAATACTTTCTTGCATGGCAACCGGTCCCCCCATACCATAAATACAGGAAACGGAAGAGACCACAATGACATCTTTTCGTCCTGATAAGAGGGCCGATACTGCTCCGAGTCTCAGCTTGTCGATTTCATCATTGATAGCCAGGTCTTTCTCTATGTAAGTATCTGATGATGGCAGATAAGCTTCCGGCTGATAATAATCATAGTAGGAAACATAATACTCTACTGCATTATCAGGGAAAAAGTCTCTCATCTCCTGATAAAGCTGAGCTGCCAGTGTCTTGTTATGACTAAGGATTAAGGTCGGTTTATTTGCGTTAGCAATCACATTAGCTACCGTAAATGTCTTTCCCGAACCAGTTACTCCAAGTAATACCTGTGCTCCATCTCCATTTTGTATACCTTCGGTCAATTCAGAGATAGCTTGCGGTTGATCACCTGTGGGTTTGTATTTTGATGTCAATTTAAAATTCATCTCTACAAAATTACAAAACCCCTTCGAAATAGCGTTATAAAGATTAATAAAATGCGAAAAAAGATTTCGTTTACTTTGCCAATCATAGAAATATCAGTAACTTTGTGACCTCAAAGCGACGATATGAAAAAAGTATTTCTAATAACAATAAGTACCGTTTTGCTCTTCTCCAGTTGTGCCCAAGAGTTCAACAAAGTATACAAGAGCAATAATTACCCTTATAAATACGAATTCGCTAAAGAATGTTTTGCCAATGGCAAATATACTAAAGCCATCACCCTACTGACCGATCTCATAGCTGTTGAAAAAGGAACAGACAATGCAGAAGAAAGTCTGTACATGCTAGGAATGGCTTCATATTGTAGCAAGGATTATGAAGGCGCTGCACAAACTTTCAAAAGATATTACCAGTCGTACCCTCGTGGACAATTTGCAGAAATGGCACACTACTATGAAGGCCAATCAATCTATGAAAGTACGCCGGAGCCTCGTTTGGACCAATCAATGACGATTACAGCCATCTCTGCTCTCCAAAATTTCCTGGATCTTTACCCAGATTCAAAATTAAAGAAGCCGGCGCAACAACGTCTTTTCGACCTGCAAGATAAATTGGTCACAAAGGAATATGCTTCAGCTAAATTATACTATGATTTAGGATCATATTTCGGCAATTGTACAAGTGGTGGCAATAATTATCAAGCTTGTATCATCACGGCACAAAATGCACTGAAGGATTACCCTTACAGTAATAAGCGCGAAGACTTCTCATTGCTTATCATGAAAAGCAAATTTGAGTTAGCGCAACAGAGTGTCGAAGAGAAGAAGTTTGAACGTTATCAAGATGCAGAAGATGAATGCTATGGCTTTCTCAACGAATATCCAGATTCTAAAGAAAAGGAAACAGCAGAGAAATACATAGAAAAATGTAAGAAATACACGAAAGAGTCAAATATGGTTGAACAACCTGAGACTCCTGTTTCAGAAAAAGAAAACAATTAATTATACATCAATAATAATGGATTATAAAAAGTCTAAAGCTCCCGTTAATACTGTCACTCGTAACATCATGGATCTATGCGATGAGACAGGAAACATCTATGAAAGTGTAGCTATTATTGCAAAGCGTGCAAATCAGATTTCAGTAGAAATCAAGCAAGATTTGAATAAGAAACTGGCAGAATTTGCTTCATACAATGATTCATTAGAAGAAGTGTTTGAAAATCGTGAGCAAATTGAAATATCTCGCTATTATGAAAAGTTGCCCAAACCCACATTGCTGGCAACAGAAGAATTCACAGAGGGCAATGTCTATTGGCGTGACCCTGCAACAGACAGTGACAATCTCAGTCTAGACTAAAGCGGAATATTGAATGTTACAGCGTAAACAAACATTATTCTTACTTGCAACTATAGCAATTGTCTGCTTCTGTCTCTATCTGCCAATAGCACATTATACACCTACAGGCATCGGCGAAGGAGCTGTCCTCTATAACTTGGCCATATATAATCATCTGGAATCCAAGGTGAATTTTGCCAGTTGTCCATTGTTTATTGTACAAACGTTCTCTGGCATTATGGCAATAATAACAATATTCTTATACAAGAATCGGCGACAACAAGTCAGATTCTGCAATGGAGCTATTGTTCTGCAACTTGCATGGTATGCACTGTACGGTTTTTATTTGTACAGTAATAAAGAGCTATTGGGAGTCCCACAGATTAACTTTGCAGCATGTTTACCCCTCATAGCCATCATACTCTTATACCTAGCTAGACATGGTATCATAGCTGACGAGAAATTAGTTAAGAGCATGGATAGAATTAGATGAAAAGAGAAGAAGGTGTGTCACTTTGAAGTGACACCTTCTTCTCTTTTCATCCATAATAAGCAAAATTTAATGAATCGATTGACATTGCGAGTCGTAGCAATCAAGCCCGCCATCGTGCTGATGGCGTAGCTTTCCCCTACCAAATCACATTTTCGGTGATAGTACATGGATTCAACAATAGAAATCAGTTACTCTGGGCCTCTATTACCTGGTTTATTCTCTTGTCCAATTCATATAAGTCAATGAACTGTGATGCGCGATACATCTCTTTACCTTCCATTAATAGTAGGACGGTCGGACCTGAATAAACAAGAAACCGTCCGGCTATCAGTGGAATCTCGGTAATATCCGTGAAGAAAGAAAATACTTCAGGCTTGGTATCTACCAATGCAGAGACTTTATCCAGCATCACATTACAGACTCCACAATCGGGAGTCTTGATATAGAAAAGGCATAGACGATTTTCTGTCAGTGCCTGCTCAATGTCCTGTATAGTTGTCAGATGTTTCATTTTATTCCACATACAATACAAACTTTGTACCATCTTTTCTGTCAATATCATTGTCGGTCAAAAAGGCAAACCGACAATACCGATTCTCGACAAATCCTTCTTATTTTTTCTCATAATTCCCCTTCCTAAAACTCTTTGAAAGATCTTATTCCGGATAAATCATTTTCCGTGTCACACCGCCATCAATCGTGATTGTCTGTCCATTGATAAAGTTATTCTGCTCTTCACAGAGAAACAAGCAAGCACGGGCAATATCTTCTGCTTCACCCACCCTTCCCGATGGATGAAACTCATGATCAAGAGGGCGCAATTCTTCATCCTCCCTGACATGAATCCAACCTGGAGCGATGGCATTCACCGTAATATGATAAGGAGCGAGTGAAATGGCGAGTGCATGAGTTAGACTGTAGATACCTCCCTTTGAAGCCGAATATGCCTCTGTACCAGATTCACTCATCAAGTAGCGTGATGAACTGAGATTAACAATGCGTCCATATGCCGTATTTCCATTAGTCGTGCGATGGCGAGCCAACAAACGGGAAGTAATAAAGGCAGAACGCAGATTGGTGGCTATCACGCTATCGAACTCCTCTACCTCAACTTCTGTAATATCCTTAAAGATGCCGATACCTACATTGTTGACAATTACATCCAAATCACCCCAAGCCTTGAAAAGTGCTACCATACAATCTTCCAATGCGTCCTTATCGGTAACGTCCACTTGAAAAAACTTTGCACCGGTTTCAACGGCAACTTCTTTACCAAGTTCTGTGCCAATATCACAAAAGGCAACCTTGTCACTTGTGTGACAGAAAGCTTCTACCAGAGCCCTCCCTATTCCATGAGCACCACCAGTTATAAATATCCTGCGATTCTCCATTTTACATTAGTCTTATTTAAATTCCATATATTTTTCTGTGCATATTAACAACTCTTTAAGAATCCACTTTACAATACAAACTACATCCTTCATTTTCATTATAAAATCGACTAAGAATGATACTAAGTTCTTTAGGGTATTTTCGTCTAACTCTTACTAAAGTTTCTCTTTCCGTTATCCCCAATGCTCTTAAATCATAATAATCATTTTTAAGCTTGTCACTAAAATATCGCTCAACAATAAGTAATTTATCCCCTTTTCCGATATCACTAGTTTTTTCGATCTCATTGATTTTATATTCTCCTACAACAGGAACATGCGTTTTGATTTCCAAAATTCTTTTAATAAGCCCTGCATCTTGTCTCCAAGCCTTCCCCATAAGAAGATTAATAGTTGTATTGAGGACCTCGGATGCTAGTTTGTACTCATGAAATAAAGTTTTTAAGAATTTTAACACATCAATTTGTCCAAACTTTCCTTTCACCAAATCCCACTCATAGAGTACCGGTTTAACACTACTAAAATCAATATCCCGACAAAGAACTTGTGCTATCATAGGATATGAAGAAGGAATACAAGCAACGATATTATCACTATTACATACTACCATTATTAGGCGTATGCCATCAACATATATTAAAACATCACCTACACCTAATTTTTTATAATTCACATTATTCCAAAGCTTTTCAACAGAGAGATGGTTATAGTGTTCAGGGATAAAATACAAATTCATATCAATCTATAAAGTGTAATAATCTATCTTCTGATGCTCCTAAGAAATACTCTTCTATAAAATTCCATCGTTGATCATTGTTCATATCCGTATTAAAAAAATAGCTGAATATTTTTTCAGAGAACTTATATTTTGCGTAAATATCCATAAGCATACCATTTTTATAATTTCCACTATCTATCAAGTCATGCAAATAAGTAGGGTTATTAATACGTACAAAAACCTGAGGATCAGAACCACCAATACGAACAAATGTTGCTAAACCTAGACAGTTGAGTATTTCAACCATTTTTACCTCAGGAGCAGATGGACGGCAATAGAATACACTCTTGTTATCGTGGATTCTTTGCTCAAAACAAGACATCATCTGGCTACCAATAGCTTCATAGCCATGTGATAAAAGACTTATTTGATTCTCATCCTCATTATCTTTTACTTTCACTTGACAATATGCAGCAATTCCTTCAAGTGGCATTGCATATGTAAGTACAAAAGCATGAAGAAAATCTTCACGCTCTATTGAGCTATAACCAACAAGTAATTTTTTCAACTCACGATATTTGATGTGTCTTGGCTGTCCTGGTAATGCGTTGGCCAGTTTTTCCAATATTCGATGGGAGTCCATAAAGAAATTATACAATTTTTCCTTAGTTATGTTAACAGTCTCATTGTTCAATGTTACCTCTATTTGATTAATCAATATAACGTGATAACCTCTAAACACCTGATTTGACGCTAATTTACTTTTAAACTGTGCAAAACTGATCGAACTCATATGAGCATTCCAATACTTTTCTCCATGCAACAGGAATCGTCCATTTGAACTGTCAATAGTTATAAGATAAGCAGCAAATTTCAAATAAAAGTTCTTTGCTTCTACTAGGGGAACTTCCACATATATATCAACAAACAGATTCTTCGGTCTCACAATTAGAGCAGGGAATGAAAGATGTCTCATCAAATCATGGGATATAAGAAGCAAACAACTCTTAAACTTCTGATCTACATCTTCTGAATTTGGAAAGATATATTCAAAATCAGATGATGAGATCATCATATTACGCTTCTCCCCTCTAACTCTATATATCTCAAGAAGTTTTTTTAATACCAGCTCTAATTGATAAGGCTTTATCGTTGACAAGCCATGAAGTTGCCTTGTATATTTAAAATCCTGCTCATTAAAATCAATCTTAGCAACACCTATCAGACGCTCATCTCTCGCTAAACGACCTATTTCCTGAATATAATCAGAAAGATTTCCTGTAGGAGCATGGTGATATACCTCAGTAATATCAGAAACATCTACCCCCATGCCATAAGCTTTTGATGCACAAATAATAGGACAGTCACCTTTTTTAAAATTTTCAGCATTAGTAGTTTTTTCTACAGATGTAAGTCTAGAATGAAACTCTGTTATTTTAAGACGATAAGACTGTAAATCAGGATAATTTAATATATTTGTGATAGTTCTAACATAAGGAAAATAGACTATCGTCTTTCTTCCTTTATTTAATGCTTCAATAATACTATCCGAAGTTCTGTGAAGTCTTTGTTTCTCATAATCTCTTACCAAAGGCGGGCGACCTATTTCAAACACAATATTATCTCTTCGTACAACTCCAATAAACTTAATACAAGGATCCATATTAAGTGAATTTATTGTTTCAAAAACCATATCATTCTTGTGCGAAGGATCTCTTACTGCAGTAGCCGTTAAGGCTAATATGGGAAATGAATATGATAAATATCTCTTTGAAGAACGGATATAATCACCTAAAAACCAATAATCTACCCGAAAATCTCTTCCCCAAGTTGTAACGGTATGAGCTTCATCTATAACTAAAAGTCCAAGTTGTCTTTCCCCAATTAAAGACTGAAGTGAATATGAAAGAAGCAATTCTGGCGCCACATAAAGAATATTAATAATTCCATTAAGGACTTGTTGTCTTATTTCAGCACTCTCTGCCGCACTTTTATTTCCATTTAATGTAGCTACAGCATTATATTTGGGCTTGAGATTTGACACCTGATCTTCCATAAGAACCACTAAAGGTGATACAACTATTGTCAAAGAATTGTGCTTCTGAGCTAAATAAATAGCAGAAAGTTGGAAAAGCAAAGATTTTCCAGCTCCTGTCGGTGAAGTCAAAATTATATTTCTAAAAGGTTTATTATTAAGCGCTTTCTCAGACTCTCCAATAATAGTTTCGATAATTTCTCCCTGAGAAACATCTGTAATATCTCTATTGAAATCAAGATCTTTATACATTCTCAAAAACCTAAAAGAGTCATATCCCCAAATACTCTTCAATACAGCCTGTAATTCTGGCCTAACAATAACAAACTGCTTAGGATTGGTCAGCCAATAAAACCTTGTTTCAATTCCAAATAGTTTTATCGCAGCGAGAAGTATCCCCTGTAGTTCTGAATATCTCGAATTCTTGGGTAAAGCATATGCACGTCCCAAAGCATAATTACCATAGAATATTTGTTCTAGTATCTTCTGTAACGAGTCATTATCACCAGCCAATACAGGAATGTCCAGTCCCTCTGGTAACTCTTTCATACCACCAACTTTACTGGGGGCAAGAAGTTGAATTCTGGTAACACAACTGTCACCCAATATATTTGGCTCTATATAGTTTACAAACTGTTCTTCCCCATTATGTTCACAATAGGCATAATAAAGGGAATAAATTTGATTTTCAGTTGATTTTTGGAAGTCAAGACTTTCGAAATCAGGTATATTACAATTACTTGGATTCTTATATTTTGTAAGGAAATTATTATCAAGAATCACAAATTTTCTGTTAAAAGCATCTAATGATCTTACCATTGACGTAAGCGATATTATAGATTCCATCATCAGAAAAGATGGTGATTCCGGCGCTTGCATTATCTTTTGAAAAACCTGCATAGCATTAATTTTTGCAAGTTCAATTTTGCCATCGCTGTTAATATACTCCCTATCCATCAAATCAATGCCCAAACTACATAGCAATTCATTGGGGAAACCACGCAAAATATAAATTCTATTTTCAGAACAGCACTCACGAATAAGTTGTAATATCTTCAGAGTATCCATACGCTATCAAACAAAATATTCTGAAATGGAATTATAATCACAGAACACACCACGTTTTTTCATCTCAGCATACGTTCCCTCCGTCTTGCTACAAGAGAGGACTGATTTTTGTAGACCTTCTGCTATAGAATTTAACGTATCCATAATTGTACGTGATAATTTAATTATACATTCAGACAAAACGCCATCTACACTTTGACGATCCCATATCTTTAGAAGATTGAACAATCTTGGACTGCCATTAAGAAGATGCGATAATGTATAAGCAGTTACAGGAGCTCTACAATTACCAACTTTCTTTACTTCTGGAATATTATAGATATAGTTCCAAAGTATTATCAATGCCACCGACTTTTTAAAATATTCTTCATCAGGTATAATACCATTTTCTGTTACATATCTGTTAAATATATCGTAATTAGTCCCTTCACCCTTTACAACATCAAATGGGGTATTTAGCATACATTTCCAAACTTTTGCCAATAATTCTTTTTTGAACAATCGTTCTTTCTTGTCGTACATGCTTTTAAAGAGCTGTTGGTCCTCTGCTTTCCTCTGCTGCTTTAAATCCTGTTCAAACTGCCCTCTTAAGCGTTCATAATACCACTTTTTACCATCATTGGTACGAATATCTCGGGAAAGTTCTTCCATACGAGAATTGAAAGGATTACTAACAGAAAAATCAGCATATTTAACAGGACTTTGAGTATTTGAAGATTTTGTAATATTGGCTGAAACTTCTTTCTTGTCATCTGTATTACTGAGAACTATTATTTTCACTGGAACAAATACACCTTTCAATGATATTGGCGATGATGATTTCTGTTCTTTTGCATAAAAAAGAGAAGCTGTTGTCTGCCCACCATTGACAATCTGAAAATCTTTTATCGCCCTAATAATTCCAGTAGTAACAACTTCATTGGCACTTTCTTCCGGATCCATATCACTACTACCCTCATTACTCTTTATTTCAAGTGATTCTGCCAAGGCTACAATACCATTATTATAGGCAAGGAACATTTGCTTCTGCGAACGTAATGTCTCTTGAATACCAACATTGGCATTTCTCTTAGCACTGCCTTTAAATCCTAGAAAATAGCGTACATTACCTAATAAGAGATCTGTATTATATTGTTCATAAAGTTTCTGTAATAATTTCCCCGGGAATATAGTCATGAAGCATTTATATCCAGTTTGAGGAACTTCCATTTCTATATACGGAAGTTTATAATTATATTCCGAACCAAATTCTATATCTATAACACGATGATCAACATCTGAACCAAAAAGTTGATACAGACGAGATACATCGTAGACTTCGGGTATGAGATTACGTCCCTTTATTCTCTTCTTTTTTATTTCATCATTCCTTATAAAGGAGTTGGAAAAAACCAGAAAGCGCACTGTTACTATTGCATGTGTGGGTGTAGGTGTTAAAGATGGTCT
The DNA here is from genome assembly GCF_055381405.1 of Prevotella mikamonis. Lineage (NCBI taxonomy): Bacteria > Pseudomonadati > Bacteroidota > Bacteroidia > Bacteroidales > Prevotellaceae > Prevotella > Prevotella mikamonis. The sequence continues at coordinate 471,350 of NZ_AP035785.1, read as the reverse complement.
ACCTCTTTTTTTCTCAGGACCTTTCTCATGCAAAAGATCTGCTAAAGGATACAAAGGATCATCTTGCTTTAAGATAGAAGACACAGTACCAGAGCAACAATTTTGATAAAAACCTTGCATTCTATTTATGGCAGTCTGATAATCTGCATCATGCAGAGTCTTTATTTCATTTTGAGCATCATCGTTATACAATGAATATATCAAGGTCAAAACCTCGCCATTAGAACTAAGAGCATATCCAAAGATTTCACCCCTCACATTACCGCCCATATCTTTTACTGCGCCATATCCTATCGTATAATTATCCATAGATAAACGCTCTTTCAATGATTCTATGAGACTATGAGCAAAAGCTAAAGGACGTGAGTTGTTATTTTCATCAAAATAAAACATAGATTCTTCATCTATCTCACGAACGAAATTCTTTAAATCAGCCATTTTCTAATCAATATTTATATGTGTTTTTATTTAAAATCAAGGATATTTATGTTTAACTACCTCCTGTATCTGTCCCTCAATAATATCAGCTTAGATAACATTTGGGAGTCTCAAACAATGTTTCTATTACAAAGATATATCTTTTTCTGACAGCCAACAAACTTTTACGAAAACTTATAATTATTACTTTATTCCATAAGTTCCATTAAGAAGTGCAAATAGTCTCTTGTCTTAAAAACCGACTATGAAAAACACTCGGGGAACGCCGTCGGCAAGGGGCTGAATGCCCCGACGAGACAAAAGATTTCAGTAGCAATACAAAAAAAACAGAAAAGGGAGACCGAAATCTCCCCGAGATTAATCAACTTTGCATTGTCATATGAAATATCATCAATTAACCTCGGCACAAAGATACACAATCTTTGTTTTGCTGCAAAAGAAAATGTCGGTAAAGGGCATTGCAGATATGATAAACGTGCACTACAGCACCGTTTACCGCGAGTTGAAACGCAACAAAGGGCGATACCATTATCATTACGGCGTTGCCCGGAAGCAGTGTGACGAACGCAGACGACGGATGCGAAAGCACCGTAAGTTCAGTATTGAGATGCGAAAGGAAATCATTGCGCTCATGGTCAACGAACAGTGGTCACCCGAACAAATCAGGGGTTGGATGCTGCGCAAGGGAAAGACGTGCGTATGTGTAGAAACCATCTACAACTATATCCGCTTCGACCGGCTCTGCGGAGGTGAGCTTTACAAGAGTTGCCGGCACAGGATGAAGCATATCAGAAGAAGCTGCCCTGCTGCCTACACGGCCATCAAGGACAGAGTCATGATAGACGAGCGGGACCCGCAGGCCAACGGAACACGGTTCGGAGACTGGGAAATGGACACCATCATCGGGAAAGACGGCCGGGGAGCCATCGTAACACTCGTAGAAAGAAGCAAGGACTATATGCTGATGAGGAAACTGCCACGGGGAAAGAATGCAAAAGCCCTTGCCAAGACCGTCGTGGCCATGCTGACACCATTCATCGGAAACATCAGGAGCATCACAACGGACAACGGAAGCGAGTTTGCATGCCACAGGATCATAGCACAATGCCTCAAAACAAAGATCTACTTCGCACACCCCTATTCCTCATGGGAGAAAGGAAACATTGAGAACACAAACAAGCTCATCAGGCAATACATTCCAAAAGGAACGACTTTTGAAAGGATTGACGACCGGCAGATAAAACAAATACAGATGAAAATAAATGCAAGACCAAGGAAAAAACTTAATTTCTCAACACCAAAAAAAGAGGTTTACAATCTAATCGTATAAATTTGCACTTGATACTGGAATCTACATTCAGACAAATACTTGGTGGTACTAAATTTACCATCTAAACTGAATTAAAAAGAATATTCAATCAAGACTAGATTCTGCCTTAGCTATATTTTGCAAAGGGATTTTCATTATCCAGCAGTTATTGTTTTGGGGAACTGATAATTTATTTAATAGTGGCATCAAGTATCCTTATAGGGCTATTGATGATTATACACGACCTCTCCCAGCAGCCACTCTCCTATTTTCCTAACACGACATTAGGCTGAGAGAAATAATCGTCCCACCATTCTTTCTTGGGGAAGAACTCACCACACCAGGGCATGATGAAAGTCCAGCGCATGCCGGCCTTCACCATCTCGCTCACCTTGAACTGGCTATTCGTTTCTGTCAAGGCAATAATCTTGGACGAGTAGTGCTGTTTGAGATAATCGTAACAAGCCTTAAGCCGACCAATCTCTTTGAGGTCATAATTCTCTGTGCCTACAATGTCTACGTACTCATCGCCGGGATACCACGACGCATCATCATATGTAGCTCCGTTCTGATAGATGTTGCTGTTCCACGCCCATACGATGTTATGCAACTGCTTCACATCGCAAAAATAGTGAAACAGCGTTTGATAGAGTTGCTTGTAGACGGCCGCCCCACCATTTCCCCACCAGAACCATACTGTCCCGCTGGCATTTCCAGCCCCTTCGTGGAACGGGCGAAAGATAATAGGAATACGCGCATCCTGCAACTTCTTAATGATGTTGGCCACGCTATCCATCGACGCATAGAATTCCCGATGTTCCCTAGTTCCCGGCTTCAAACAGTTGGCTGCCTTAAATTCTCCTTTGTTATAGAAGGCGTAACGATGCACCCCTTCACTCAAAGGTACATTCCAATGCCACATCATAGCTGCTATCTTGCCGTTTTCTGTCCATTCGGTCACCGGCCGAATCGTGCGATACAGCTCTTTCTTGCCCTCAATATTAAAGTGCATGAAGTCAAAACAGTTGATAGCAGGATACTTACCGGTGAGCATCTTCACCGTATCAGAATGCAAATGATTCCAATCGTATTTGGCCATCATCGCGGGCAGACTCCCACCCTTCCGCTGTACTTTTTCCAGCAACTTCAATAATGCTTTGGCATCACGATTGGCCTTTTTATCCGCATTCCGAGCAGACATACCAAAACACAGCAGCAATACAAGTAATGTTACAAAAATCTTTTTCATCGTTTTAAATGAGTAGTTTGTTTATATGTAAATCTTCATGACATGGCGTCGAGCCTCACTTGGCGTAACTGGAATACCATGCACAAAAACGCTGATAAAGGTAATAGCTTTGCCAGATATATACAAATATTTCTACATAAAATCTACATCAAATGACTGCAAAGCCTCTGCAGCAAAACTGCAAGGGCCAAACAGCATTGCTGCAAAGCCCGAACAGCAATGCTGCCGAGGCCTTGCAGTAACTTGAGTATATCTCAGCTATAAAGCAACAATATTAATATTGATTAGTTTTGGAGGGTTCATTATTTTGTTGTAATTTTGCGCATTGAACATTTTATTTAAACCAAACATCGTGGCTGAAACAAAATACATCTTCGTAACCGGCGGAGTGGTATCATCTCTAGGCAAAGGTATCATCTCTGCATCTATTGGCAAACTTCTACAAGCCAGGGGATATAACATCACTATTCAGAAATTCGACCCATACATCAACATTGATCCGGGAACACTGAATCCCTACGAGCATGGCGAATGCTATGTAACCGTGGATGGTATGGAGACCGACTTGGACTTAGGACATTACGAACGTTATACCGGTATCCAAACCACTAAGGCCAATTCTCTTACAACAGGTAGAATCTACAAGGCGGTCATCGACAAAGAGCGTCGTGGAGATTATTTGGGCAAGACCATTCAGGTTGTACCTCATATCACCGACGAAATCAAGCGCAATGTGAAAATGCTTGGGCAGAAATACCATTATGATTTCGTCATCACAGAGATTGGCGGCACTATCGGCGACATCGAGAGTGCTCCATACATGGAGGCCATCAGACAGCTGAAATGGGAACTTGGCAAGAATGCCATCAACGTGCATCTGACGTATGTCCCCTACCTGAAGGCAGCAGGAGAGTTGAAGACCAAGCCCACCCAGCACTCTGTGAAAGAGCTGCAGAGCATTGGTATTCAGCCGGACGTATTGGTTTTGCGAACCGAGAGACACCTCGGAGAAGGTGTATTAAAGAAGGTGGCCAGCTTCTGCAATGTTGATTTCGACTGCGTTATCCAGAGCGAAGACTTGCCAAGCATCTACGAAGTTCCTGTAAACATGCAGAACCAAGGTCTTGACGTGGCCATTCTCCGCAAGATAGGTGAGCCTGTCGGCGAGAAACCTACACTTGGCCCATGGAAAGAATTCCTGGAAAGAAGAAACAAGGCTACCGAAGAAGTACACATCGGACTCATCGGTAAGTACGACTTGCAAGATGCCTATAAGAGCATTCGCGAGAGTCTTTCGCAGGCAGGTACATACAACGACCGCAAGACGGTGCTTACTTTTATCAACTCGGAAAAGATAACCGAAGAGAATATCGGCGAACTACTGGAAGGCCAAGACGGCATCATGATATGTCCGGGATTCGGCCAGCGCGGTACTGAGGGTAAGATTATTGCTGCCCACTACGCACGTATCCACGACATTCCGACGTTCGGTATCTGCCTTGGTATGCAGATGATGGTGATTGAGTTTGGCCGCAACGTATTGGGATATAGCGACGCCAACAGTCGCGAGATGGATGAGAAGACTGAACACAACGTTATCGACATCATGGAAGAGCAGAAGAATATCACCAATATGGGTGGTACGATGCGTCTCGGTGCATACGACTGCAAGCTGAGACAGAACTCGCGCGTCTTCGACATTTACAAACAAGAGCATATCCAGGAGCGCCATCGCCACCGCTATGAATTCAACAACGACTATCTGACCGAGTATGAAAAGGCCGGTATGATGTGTGTCGGAAAGAATCCGGAAAGCGACTTGGTGGAAATTGTAGAGATTCCAGGATTGAAGTGGTACATCGGTACGCAGTTCCATCCAGAATATCAATCGACCGTTTTAAAGCCCCATCCTCTCTTCGTAGACTTCATTAAAACGGCTAGCGAAAGCAAGAAACATTAAACATCTCACACGATAGCCAAGTCCCCATGTTATACAACGAGGCTTGGCTATCATTATCTAACAAACAATAATGGATCGCAACAACGTAATTGGGCTTGTATTAATAGGCCTCGTATTGGTTGGTTTCAGTTGGTGGAGCCAGCCTTCCAAGGGGGAGCAGAGAGCTGCATTTGTACAAGACTCCATCGCAAAAGCAAAACAGGCAGAAGCCAAGAAGGCTGCCGACTTCAAGACTACGGCAAAGAAAAACACTGAAAAGCAGGCATCACTGACTGATACTACAGCACTTTTCCACGAGTCGTTGGCAGGCAGTGCACAGACGATTGTCCTTAAAAACAAGAAACTAGAACTCTCGTTCAGCACCAAGGGAGCTACTGTAACCAAGGCTGTCATCAAGAATTTCTCTGATCGCAATGGTCATCAAGACGTGACTATCTTCGACGGCAAAGACCAAAGTCTGAACTACACTTTCGTTGCCAAGCAGGCCAATATCTCTACACAAGACCTGTATTTCCAGCCAAGTCAGGTAACAGACTCTACGGTTGCATTTACCGCCAACACCAATGGTGGAAAGGCTATTACCATCAATTACGTACTAGGCAAAGACTACCTGCTGCGCATGCAGATGCGTGTGAGTGGCATGGCAGGCCTGTTCGACCCTCACACTTCTACAATGGATGTGACATGGGAAGACATGGCCCGTCAGCAAGAACGAGGGTTCACATTTGAGAATCGCTATGCTACCCTTACCTATCACAAAGTGGATGGCGGCACAGACTACCTGAATGAGACACAGGAAAAGATTGATGAAGCCATTGAGGACAAAATAGACTGGGTGGCATTCAAGAATCAATTCTTCTCGGCAGTGATGATTTCGAAGAACGATTTTGCAGCCAATTCACTGATGACCAGTATCCCTCTGGAGAAAGAGAGCGGATATCTGAAGCAGTACAAGGCCAAGATGAAGACATTCTTCGATCCCAAAGGCAACACACCATCGGAGTTTGAATTCTATTACGGACCTAATGATTTCAGACTGTTGCAGAAGATTGAGAAGGAAAGTAGCTTTGGCAAAGACCTCCAGCTACAGCGTCTGGTCTACTTAGGCTGGCCTCTCTTCCGCATCATCAACCGTTGGTTCACCCTCTATGTATTCGACTTCCTCACCGGACTCAATATCAATATGGGTATCGTGCTGATACTGATAACCCTCTTACTCAAGGTTATCACTTATCCGATGGTCAAGAAGAGCTACATGAGTTCAGCCAAAATGCGCGTATTAAAGCCGAAGTTGGACGAGGCTACCAAGCAATACGACAAACCGGAAGACCAGATGCAGAAGCAGCAAGCCATGATGGCCGAGTATTCAAAGTACGGAGTCAGTCCGCTGTCCGGTTGTCTTCCCATGCTGATACAGATGCCTATCTGGATTGCAATGTTCAACTTTGTACCCAACGCCATCCAACTACGAGGTGAAAGTTTCTTATGGATTAAAGACCTAAGTACCTACGACCCCATTCTGGAATGGAACAACAACCTCTGGATGATAGGCGACCACCTGAGTCTTACCTGTATCCTCTTCTGCGTAGCCAACGTCCTTTACTCATGGATGACGATGCGCCAACAGCGCGACCAGATGGTAGGTCAGCAGGCAGAACAGATGAAGATGATGCAATACATGATGTATCTGATGCCCCTCTTCTTCTTCTTCATGTTCAATGACTACAGTTCCGGCCTGAACTTCTACTACTTCATCAGCCTCTTCTTCAGTGCTGCTATCATGTGGGCATTGAGAAAGACGACCAACGACGAGAAACTCCTTCAACTGCTGGAAGCACGCTATAAGGAGAATCAAGCAAATCCCCAGAAGAAGATGGGAGGTCTCGCTGCCAGACTCCAAGCTCTGCAAGAGATGCAGCAGAAGCAACAGGAAGAGACTAGACGCAAACAAGAAGAGCTCAATAGAAAGAAAAAAGAATTGTAAATAACACTGGAGCCACTAACTTGATTTCTACGAATGAATAAGGTTAGTGGCTCTTTTTAGCATTATAGTAATAAATATGAATAGAATAGTGGGATTAGCAATGGCAACAATGCTCACTGCGTCAACGCAGAGCCAGGCCCAGACACAGCATATCATAGGGCCTCAACATGTTACACTACAATCAGACTTGATGACTCCTGAAGCCCTTTGGGCTATGGGTAGAATCGGCAGTTCGCAGGCTTCTCCTAATGGGAAACAGATTGTATATCAGGTATCTTATTACAGTGTCAAGGAGAATAAAAGTCACACGATACTCTATGTAGCAGACGCAAACGGCCAGAACAAAAAGCAACTTACGCTCGACAACAAGAGCGAGAGCGATGCTGCATGGATAGAAAACGGCCAGAGAATCGCTTTCATACGCGATGGTCAGATATGGAGTAGCAAGGCAGATGGTAGCGACCGGAAGCAATTATCACACTCCGAGATAGATATTGAGGGATTTCGCTTCAGCCCCGATGGCAAGAAGATAGTACTCATCAAGTCGCTTCCCTATTACGGAACTATCAAGAAGAATCCCGAAGATTTGCCTAAGGCCACAGGCAGATTGGTAACCGATATGAACTATCGTCACTGGGATCACTATGTAGAAAGTATCGCCCATCCATTCCTTGCAGAGGTTTCTGAAGCCGGAATCAGCAATGGGACAGACATCATGGAGGGCGAACCCTATGAGAGTCCGGTCGCTCCTTTCGGCGGAATAGAACAGATAGCATGGAGTCCCGACTCCAAGACTATAGCCTATACCTCTCGTAAGAAAGAGGGAATACAGTATGCCATCTCTACCGATACCGACATCTTCCTTTACAATATTGACACAAAGGAAACCAAGAACATCTGTAAACCAGCCGGCTATGTAGAGCCTAAGACTGATGCTACCAAAACGATGAAAAACCAAACGGTGAATCATCAAGGAGCAGATATGAACGTAGGATACGACGTGAATCCTAAATTCTCGCCCAACGGAAAGTATATTGCCTGGCAAAGCATGGAACACGATGGCTACGAGAGCGACCGCAACCGCCTGTGTGTATACGACTTGACAAGCGGGAAGAAGAAATATGTTACCGAGAGTTTCGACTCAAACGTAGACGACTACTGCTGGAACAACGATTCCAAGACGCTTTATTTCCTCGGTATCTGGCACGCTACGGAAATGATATACCAGACCAATCTGGACGGAAAGGTCATACAACTCACTGACGGCTGGTTCGACTATGGAAGCATCCAATTAGCCAATAACGGCAATATGCTCTTGGCCAGCAGACACTCCCATCAGAGTGGCGACGAACTGTTCATGGTGAAACCAGACAAAGAGAAGAAAGCTGTAGTCAGCCAAATCACCTTTGAAAACAAGAACATCTACGACCAGTTAGCACTTGGCAAGACCGAACAGCGATGGGTGAAGACCACCGACGGCAAAGATATGCTCGTCTGGGTGATACTTCCCCCCCACTTCGATGCAACGAAGAAGTACCCCACACTGCTATTCTGCGAAGGCGGTCCACAAAGTCCCGTAAGCCAGTTCTGGAGCTATCGCTGGAATTTCCAAATCATGGCAGCCAGCGGCTACGTCGTTATTGCCCCCAACAGACGCGGACTTCCCGGCTTCGGAAGCAAATGGAACGAAGATATCAGTGGCGACTGGACTGGTCAATGTATGGACGATTACCTGAGTGCAATCGACGATGCAACGACAAATTTGCCTTACGTAGACAAAGACAGATTGGGATGTGTAGGAGCCAGCTTCGGCGGTTTCTCCGTGTTCTATCTGGCCGGACATCACGACAAACGATTCAAAGCCTTCATCGCCCACGACGGTGCTTTCAATCTGGAAAGTATGTATACTGATACCGAGGAGGCATGGTTCTCTAACTGGGAATACGAGAGTGCCCCCTGGAACAAGGATATTACCGCAAACGGCAAGAGGACATACGACAACAGTCCTCACAAGTTTGTCGACAAATGGGATACTCCTATCCTCGTCATCCACGGAGAAAAAGATTACAGAATCAATGCCAATCAGGGCATGGGAGCATTCAACGCTGCCCGTATGCGAGGCATCCCCGCAGAATTACTCATCTTCCCCGACGAGAATCACTGGGTACTGAAACCACAAAACGGTATTCTGTGGCAGCGCACTTTCTTCAGTTGGTTGGATAAATGGTTGAAAAAATAACAATACATATCAATAAAAATGGTCGAAAAAATTCAAAAGAAATTAAGTGACAGTGCTAGTGCCAGATGGACAGCCTTGTTCATTGTAGCCTTCACGATGATGATGGGCTACTTCATCACCGACGTCATGTCACCGCTAGAGGTACTACTTACCAAATCGGCATCGGCCGGTGGACTTGGTTGGAGTTCGGATGATTACGGCTTCTTTGCCGGCTCCTACGGACTTATCAACGTCTTCCTGCTCATGCTGTTCTTCGGAGGTATCATCCTCGACAAAATGGGAATCAGATTTGCCGGAACGTTATCTTGCGTACTGATGGTTGCAGGTGTCTGCATCAAGTACTATGGTATCACGGGAGATTTCGGCGATGCAAGGTTTACACTTGACTTTGCCAACTTCTCACTACCTATGTCAGCCGCTATCGCTTCGCTCGGTTTTGCCATCTTCGGAGTGGGCTGCGAGATTTGCGGTATCACCGTTTCCAAGATTATGACAAAGTGGTTTGCCGGACACGAGTTGGCATTAGCCATGGGACTACAGGTAGCCTTGGCCCGTCTGGGTACTGCTGCTGCCATGATGGGAAGCCTGCCTATAGCCAAGGCATTCGGCAACTCTATCGGCGCGCCTATTCTTCTGGGAGCCGCACTCCTAATCATCGGATTGCTAGCATTCCTGGTTTACAACGTCATGGACAAGAAGCTGGATGCTTCGACAGCTGCCTATAACGCCGAGAATGCAGAAGAAAGCGAAGATGAATCATTCCATTTCAGCGACTTGAAGCTTATCTTTACCAACCCTGGCTTCTGGTGTATCACTATTCTGTGTCTCCTATTCTATAGCGGAGTGTTCCCCTTCCTAAAGTTTGCTACCAAACTCATGGTGGCCAACTATGCCGTCAAGGAAGAGTGGGCAGGCATCATTCCCGGTCTGATTCCGTTTGGAACAATCTTCCTTACTCCCCTATTCGGCTCTATATACGATAAGGTGGGCAAAGGAGCTACGCTAATGTTGATTGGCAGTGCCATGCTCACCGGCGTCCATCTCATCTTCGCTACCCACATCCTGCCATACGGCTGGTTTGCCGTCATCATCATGATTGTGCTGGGCATTGCCTTCTCCCTAGTACCATCTGCCATGTGGCCAAGTGTGCCGAAGATTATTCCCTTGAAATATCTGGGAAGTGCCTACGCCGTCATATTCTATATCCAGAATATCGGTTTGTCGCTAGTTCCGATGTGGATAGGAAAAGTCAACGGTATCGATCCTAGCTACACCACCTCTATGAGCATCTTCACCGGTTTCGGTATCGCTGCCATCATCACTTCACTGGCACTCATTGCCATTGACAAGAAGAAAGGATACGGACTGCAAAAAGCCAATATCAAGAAATAAAAACGACTCATAGTTGTCCCAGATGATAAACATCGGGAGTACGAGGACTATATTCGTACAATACTATCTCCCCTTAATAGAATGCAGTAAAATCTCATCTATTAAGGGGATTTTCTTTTCCTTTGCCCATTCACCAGACCTCATCTTACGCATAATAGAATCAACCCCCAATTACTGCAAAGGCTCGGCAGCATCGCTGCAAGGGCCGAACAGCAGTGCTGCAAAGCCCAAACAGAACTACTGCGAAGCCTTTGCAGAAAACCCAATCAAACCGACATCCTCGCTAAACAAGATTCTATCACCACCCGCATGGATTCAGATACGGATAGTCATACAAAACAAAAGCGGTGCAACCCATACGAGTTGCACCGCTTATAGTATATTCAGATGTTACTTAGCACACCTTCTCCAATTTCTTCATAATCGCCAACATGAATACGAATGCCACCAGGCAGAGAACAATAAGCAATCCCCAAACCACATACAACGGCGCATCACCCCACAACAGAGCAGGAATACTCGTGAGATAGTTACCAACGGCCGTAGCTACAAACCATCCTCCCATCATCATGCCCTTATACTTCGGAGGCGCAACCTTGCTGACAAACGAGATTCCCATGGGCGAAAGCAGCAACTCACCAAAGGTCAATACCAGGTAGGTAGAAATAAGCCAATTAGACGACACCAATGTTTCGGCCGTAGCACCATTGGCAGCTTGCATGGCAGGCGTAGGAAGACCTATAGAGCCTATCGTCATAATGACAAAACCGATGGCAGCAATCAACATACCATACGCAATCTTACGCGGAGCAGACGGTTCTTTGCCGATGCGGCCCAACCAGCCAAAAATGGCCATACTAACAGGTGTCAGGGCTACCACGAAGAAAGGATTAAACTGCTGGAAGATAGGAGCATCAATTTCTGTCGGACCTGACAAGTTCAGATATTTCCATATCAAACCGGCAGCACCTAGAAAGACTACTGCACCGGAGATAGTCTTGCCACGACCTGTCTTAGACTGGAAGAAACCAAACAAGCCATATACCACAAAGATGGCCAATACCAAATTAAACACGTTAAAGAACATGCTCTCTGCACCAGTAGCACTCTTGACCGTGAATTCATCGGCAAACAGAGTCAACGTAAGACCGTTCTGATGGAAAGCCATCCAGAAGAATATAACGACAGTAAACACCAGTACGAGGGCTGTTACACGGTCGCGGGTTTCTTTAGGCGACAACTCTACTACTTCATCCTTGGCATCCGATACACGCACCGTGCCGCTTCCTTCTACATGCTTAAAGGTGCTACGGAATCCATAATAAATAAGAATAGAGACTATCAACGAGATACAAGCCACCCCAAAGGCAAAATGGTAACTGTCGTTGACAGATACTCCCAACTGATTCTGTGCCCAATTCATGATGCCAACGGCTGCGGACGGTGCAAAGAGTGCACCGATGTTGATAGCCATATAGAAGATGGAGAAAGCAGAATCGCGTTGTGATGAATAGCGAGGGTCGTCATACAGATTGCCCACCATCACTTGCAGATTGCCTTTGAACAATCCCGTACCAGCCGAAATCATGAGCAACGCAGCAGCCATACCAATGATAGCAAGCACGTTTGCACCCAGTGGCAAAGCTAAAACCACGTAACCGGCAAACATAATCATTACACCAATCTTCACCATTCGGCCATAACCGAACTTGTCGGCCAGCATACCACCGATGAAAGGTAGGAAATAAACTAATGCCAGGAAGGCTGCATAGATAGAGCCGGCCGTCCCCGCAGAGAAGCCAAAGTTGGCTTTCAGGAAGAGTACAAAGGTTGCCAGCATGGTGTAATAACCGAATCTCTCGCCGGTATTAGCCAATGCCAAGGCATAAAGTCCTTTAGGTTGGTTTTCAAACATAAGTTTTCAAGAATTTAAGTTACTATTTTTGTTTTTTGTTTTTCCTGGTTTTAACTATATCAATCCAGTAAGTCATCTTTATGACAACGTTACTTAGATTCGATTTAGCGAAGTAATCGCGCTTGGAAGCACCGTATAGATTGCCCAGTCCATAGTAATACCGGGCTTCCAACATGAAGTGTCCTATGGCCGGAATACTATATTCCAAGCCTGCACCCGCAGCAATACCATAGTCGAAACGATGTTCTACGGCCATCGTATCCTGCGCCACCACTGTATTGACACGGTCTTTTGTGTTCCGTGAGACGAAATCGAAGTTCGTCTTAGTGCGTTCACTGAGAAGCCAACCAAACTGCGGTCCTAAGTTTATAAAGAACTGCACTCCATTCGTTTCACGTCCCCAAGCCAGATGGGCCAGTAGCGGAAGCTGCACATAAGACAGCGTCCGGCTGTACGCTTCGGGCATACCCGTGGTGGCATTGATAACCGGCTGATTGTTTACATCGACAATATCCTCTTTCCAACCGACCTGAGCATAGTTCACTTCGGCCATGACAGAACATATCGTACTGAAATATTTCTCGCTCTTATAACGCAGGGATAAGCCCCCGGTCATTCCTCCCAACCACTTCTGATTGACTTTGGGTGTAAAGCCTACCTGACTCATCGCGTAACCACCATTGACACCCACAGAGAAGTCATTACGGTATTCTCCCACTTGAGCATGGGCAGACAATGCTACCAAGAACAATCCAGCTGCAAACGCAAAACGAATGTAACGACTCTTCATATCAATAGTTGATGCTCTCAATAGTTTGATTTACAGTGTAATGAATCAACTGGAAATTCTCATTCTGATATCCTCCATTACCTACCTTATTAAAATATAGTGGGGTCTGTATCGGCTTATAGACATGTTGTGACTTGCTGCCTACAAATGACTTTCCATACCTCCACACTCCCCGAATGAAATAAGAAGCATGGTCGTAACCGGTAAGTCCGAAACGAGGCAACGCATTCTGCATGCCTACTTGAAACCATCTTGCATAGCTATTGGCAATCTCGCGCGTCTGCGCATCGACGGGATTATAATAGAATGCGGTCGGGATATAGGTATCATATTTATAGAACGATGGCAAATTATACTCTACGTACATCAGCCATTCCGTATATCCAAACATGGAAATCTTGATTTGCGGATAGGAAACTGACAGCCCATCAAGCTTTGCAAACGCCACTCTCAACTCAGGAGAACGGCCTGTATTCAAAATGACTACATTAGGTTCTGTGCGGCTAAAGGCCTTGGCGAACATCTCTTCGCTTGACTTCAGGTTAGTGATGCTATACTTAGTACCGCGCTGTTCCAACTGCTTACGTAACCCGAAGGTAAATATTCCTTTACGGCTTGTGGTGTCATTGCAATCAATAAAGATTGCATGATGATGAGGGAATCGCTCCAAAAAGGCTTTGATGGCAGCATCGTTCTGTTTAGTGGGACTCTGATAGACTTGATATATCTGTTTATATGCCTCTACATCATTCCCACTAATAGAGAATGGAACAACCAGCTTTATATCATTCCTGGTGCAGAATTCGGCCAAAGTTTTCAGTTGTTTCGTATACAAAGGACCGAATATCAAATCACATTTCCGGGCATTATCATCCAGCAATACTGTTCTTATATCGGCATCAATGGGGACATTCCAACTATGGATAGAGGTGGAAACACCTTCTTTCTTCAACTTTTCGCATGCCATCAGGATACCCCGATAATACTCCACCATGCGCCTACCATCACCATCGACATCATGTAATGGCAGCATCACGCCTATTTTCACGGTGCGCCCCGCAGCTTGTTTCTCTGCCGGTTTAGCCGGTGCCGCAGGCTGGACAGGCTTGGCAGGGGTGGTCTCCGAAGCTGAAAAGGGAATAAAGATATAATCGCCCTTCTTGAGAGAGTAGCCTTCCAGTTTCATCTCCGGATTGGCATTCATCAATTCCGGAATCGAGATTCCATACTCTTTTGCGATTCCAAAGAGGGTATCCTTCTTCTTCACCTTGTACATATCACGCCACTTCGTGGTCTGCCCAACAGCCGATAAGGCAAAAAACAAGAATAATATGAATGACGCATAGCGAATCAAATACTTCATGATAGGTGCTTTTATTTATTACAATTGCAAAAATACAAAAAAACTCTCATCCCCATATGACATCTCTCATCTTTTTAGTAACTTTGCACAATTACAAACAATGAGAATAGGGATATTACATACTTCTTTGATAACAGCAATACTTTCGATTTCTCCGATTGCTGTATATGCTGATTTTACGCCTACGATAAACCCTACCGCCAGCGCCACAACGTCAGACGGGACGACCGAAGAAGGCATAACTACTTATTCAGGCTCAGCCCCGATTACATGTACTTTCAATGCCAACACGCTCAATCGGGCAGGATGGACTGCCCATTACGAATGGCATTTCTACACTGCCGGGGAAACCAAAACTCCGTATCTTATTAGATATGAGGAAAATACCAGTTATACATTCAAGGAATCCGGAACTCACTATATACAGCTTTATGCCACCTTTACAAACGGCTCTGATTCCGTGATATGGCAGAAAGAAGATACCAATCCCATCACGATAACCATATCGGAAAGCAAACTTGAGATGCCCAATGCCTTCTCGCCCAACGGCGACGGAGTCAACGACATCTACAAAGCCAAAAGCGGTTATCAAAGCATCGTGGAATTCAAGGCTTACATTTTCAACAGATGGGGGCAGAAACTCTATGAATGGGACGATCCTGCCGAAGGCTGGAACGGTACTTTCCACGGCAATCCTGTCAAAGAGGGAGTATACTTTGTATTGGTTAAGGCTAAAGGGGCAGACGGACATACGTTCAATATCAGAAGAGATGTAAACCTATTAAGAGGATATAGCAACGCACATGAATAGGAACGAAGACCAAATAAACATCTGGGGAGCACGCGTACATAATCTTAAGAATATAGATGTTACCATTCCGCGCAACTCACTAACAGTCATCACCGGACTCAGCGGTTCCGGCAAATCGTCATTGGCTTTCGACACGATTTTTGCTGAGGGACAACGCCGATACATAGAGACTTTCTCTGCCTATGCCCGTAATTTTCTGGGAAACATGGAGCGCCCGGATGTCGATAAGATTACAGGATTGAGTCCGGTCATCAGCATTGAGCAGAAGACCACCAACAAAAACCCTCGTTCTACGGTGGGAACAACCACTGAAATCTACGACTATCTGCGTCTGCTCTATGCCAGAGCAGGCACGGCCTACAGCTATATGACCGGCGAGAAGATGGTGAAATACACCGAAGAGAAAGTATTGGAGATGATTCTCAACAATTACGATGGAAAGAAAATCTACATCCTTGCACCGCTCGTCAGAAACCGCAAAGGCCACTATCGCGAACTCTTCGAAAGCATGCGTCGCAAGGGTTATCTCTATATACGGGTGGACGGAGAGATGATGGATCTTAAACCCGGTATGAAGACCGACCGCTACAAGAACCACAATATAGAAGTGGTAATAGACAAACTGGCCGTACAATCCAAGGACGACCAACGACTGAAGAAGACGGTTCAGGTAGCTATGCGCGAGGGTGAAGGACTTATCATGATTCTGGATAAGGACAGCAACGAAGGCAAATACTACTCCAAACGATTGATGTGTCCCACTTCGGGCATTTCATACAAGGACTCTGCGCCCAATATCTTCTCATTCAATTCACCCGAAGGTGCTTGCCCCCATTGCAAGGGATTGGGATATGTAAACCAAATAGACTTAAAGAAGGTCATTCCTAACGACAAGCTGAGTATACATGATGGCGCAATCCTGCCACTGGGGAAATACAAAAATCAGATGATTTTCTGGCAAGTCGCTGCCATTCTCGACAAATACGGCTACACGCTCAAGACTCCTTTCAAAGAAATTCCGCAAGAAGCTGTCAACGAAATTCTATATGGCAGCTTGGAAAAAGTGAAAATAAGCAAGGAGCTTGTACACACCAATTCCGACTATTTCATAGACTTTGACGGTATTATCAAGTATCTGCAAGATGTCATAGAGAATGACGATACGTCGGCAGGACAGAAGTGGGCTGACCAATTTCTGGCCGAAACCGAATGCCCGGAATGTCATGGACAACGGCTGAACCGCGAAGCCCTCTCTTACAAGATATGGGATAAGAACATCGCAACTGTTGCCAATTTCGACTTACTGGAACTGAAAGAATGGCTCGACCAGGTAGACGAGCATATGGATGAAACCCAAAAGAAAATTGGAACGGAGATAATCAAGGAAATCAAGACACGTGTCAACTTCCTCTTAGAAGTCGGACTCGACTATCTGTCATTAAACCGTCAGTCGGCAAGTTTGTCAGGTGGAGAGAGTCAGCGCATCCGATTGGCCACCCAGATTGGTTCACAACTGGTGAATGTACTATACATTCTTGACGAGCCAAGTATCGGATTGCATCAGCGAGACAACGAACGTCTCATCCGCTCGTTAAAGGAATTGCGCGACCTTGGCAATACGGTTATCGTGGTAGAACATGACAAAGACATGATGCTGGCCGCCGACTACATCGTCGACATAGGTCCTAAAGCCGGTCGAAAAGGTGGCGAGGTGGTATTCCAGGGAACTCCCAAGGAAATGCTGAAGACACATACTATCACCGCCGATTACCTCAATGGAGAACGAGCCATCACCATTCCTGCCAAGCGACGTGAAGGAAATGGCAAGACGCTGTGTCTGCGTGGCGCAACGGGCAACAATCTGAAAGACGTCGACATAGAATTCCCACTGGGCAAACTCATTGTCGTTACAGGAGTATCAGGTTCGGGGAAGTCTACCTTAATCAACGAGACACTACAGCCAATCCTCTCTCATCATTTCTACCGATCATTGAAAAAGCCCATGCCCTACCGAACTATTGAGGGCATAGACCATATAGATAAGGTGGTGAATGTAGACCAGAGCCCTATCGGAAGGACTCCCCGCAGCAATCCAGCTACCTATACGGGCGTGTTCAGTGAAATCAGAAAACTCTTCGTCAACCTGCCTGAAGCCAAAATTCGTGGCTATAAACCCGGCCGATTCTCTTTCAACGTGAAGGGTGGGCGATGTGAAACATGCGGTGGAAATGGCTACAAGACCATCGAAATGAACTTTTTACCCGACGTGATGGTCCCCTGTGAGGTGTGTCATGGCAAGAGGTATAACCGCGAAACACTGGAAGTCAGATTCAAAGGGAAAAGCATCGCGGATGTACTCGACATGACTATCAATCAAGCAGTGGAATTCTTTGAAAACGTACCTAGTATCCTGCCGAAAATCAAAAGTCTGCAAGATGTTGGCTTGGGATATATCAAACTTGGTCAGAGCTCCACTACCCTGTCAGGTGGCGAAAGCCAACGCGTGAAGCTGGCAACCGAATTAGCGAAGAAAGATACGGGCAAGACACTCTACATTCTCGACGAGCCGACCACAGGACTGCACTTTGAAGACATCAATATCTTGATGGATGTACTCCAGAAATTAGTAGATCGTGGCAACACCGTCATCATCATTGAGCACAATTTGGACGTCATAAAACTGGCCGACTACATTATTGACATGGGACCGGAAGGTGGTCGAGGAGGTGGCAAAGTCCTCTGCACCGGTACACCAGAAGATGTGGTAAAGACGAATAAGGGATATACCATCAAGTTCCTCAAAGAGGAATTAAAAAGCTAGGACTTATCGACAATGTTTCGAGTATAGTACGCTCAGACAGCTTACACCCCTTTATGAAAATACAGGGGATTCATACTTAAAACATTGCAAAGCCCAAACAGCAATGCTGCCCGACCTAGGCAGCAAAACAGCAAAGGCCTCGCAGCATCGCTGCGAGGCCTTTGCAATAATTTAAGGATTCTACTTTGCGTATGTTAAACCAATAACCCACGAAAGCCAGAGAGACCTACTCTGTCTCCTTTTCCTCTGCCGAAGCTGCTTTAACAGCTTTCTTACGGGTGGTAGCAGTCTTTTTCTTAGCAGCAGCTTGCTTCTCACGACGGGCGGCCTCGGCTTTCTCCATCTTCTCAACCTTAGCCTGCAAGCGGATGATTTCTTTTTCCTTCATCTCGATTTCTTCGCCTTGATTATTGATGGCTGTAAGCAGACTGTTCAATTCGTCATTATCTATCTCTTCAGGGTAAAGCCTGTTGACACGACTGATAAAGTCGCCAAGGATATTCATGTAGTTCGTAAAGGCATCGAACGGGCTAGTATAAATACCTCGGTCCAGTCCTACATTGCTAGGCTTGGTGGTCATAAAACGGAAGTTATTGCTTGCCTGTAGATAGTCCCAGTCTTGATTAATACGTGGGTCGTTGGATATACGCACGCGGTCGGCAACACTATACAGCTTGTTGAAAGCCTCACGCTGCATGGGATTACCAAGCCACGGACTAACGTCACGCTCCTCATCTATCCAACTCAATGTATCGGGTACTTCAAGTGCGCCGACACTCTTTACCTGCTTGAAGATTTCGCTTGGAGTAGAGAAGGTGATATCCCGCTCTTTTGCACAAGCAGGTAAAGCCTTGAAGAATTCAAGAATATTGCTGGAAAGCGGCTGTGCAATACCAAGGGCCGACAGCTCCATAAAAATGTTGATGTTCTTCTCTTCATCCGGCAGAGCTGCAATCTTGTCCACATACGCATCTGCAAAAAGAGGATAACCATCCCAACCGGTATCACTGAATCGCAATGCTATGTCATCACTCAACTGATAATCGCGAAGCAGCAACTTCAGGTTACGATTCAAAGTACAATTGTATACATAATGCGGAGACTTCCATCCTAACACGTGTTTAGCCCCTTCCGTAACCATACCCTTGAAACCCATATTCGCAACCTGAGCACCAATATCGTCACTATAAATCAAAGATGAATTGCGTAGAACAGTAGGATACTTTCCAAAGTACTCATTGATTTTCTCGCATTGGCGCTTTACCTCAGTAGCAAAACACTCTTCGTTGATGAGCGAAGAGAGTCCATGGGAATATGGCTCGGCAAGGAATTCCACACAACCGGTCTCATTCAGCTCCTGCAATTTGGCAAGAACCTGTGGAGCATGCATCTCCAACTGCTCCATTCCGACACCTGATAGTGAGAATGTCACTTTGAATTTGCCCTCATTCTCCTTTATCATGCTGAGCAAAGTATCCAATGCCGGCATATAACAGCGCTCTGTAGTATCGTTGATGGTACGCTCGGTCTCGAAATCATCATAGTAATAATGATCCGTTCCTATATCGAAAAAGCGATAACGTTTCAGATGAATAATCTGGTGTATTTCAAAATACAAACATATTGTTTTCATTATCTATGGTCTTTTAAAGATTTAACTATATAAATTGACAGACGCTATTTCCAACCCAAAGTGCGCATATAGAATTCTCGAATCCAAGCTCCAACACGCTCCCAAGTAATTTGATCGACTTCCCGTTTACCTTCTTCTTTCAGATAGTTAAACAGACTTTCGTTCGTACATATACTGTAAATTGAATCAGCCAGTGCATGAATATCCCAATAATCCACCTTGATACAGTTGGTCAGAATCTCGGCACACCCACTCTGCTTGGAAATGATTGTAGGCGTACCACACTGCATGGCTTCCAATGGAGAGATACCAAACGGTTCGCTTACAGACGGCATGACATACACATCACTATTCTTAAGGCACTCATAAACTTGTTTCCCACGCATAAATCCTGGGAAATGGAAACGGTCGGAGATACCTCTCTCCGCAGCCAGATAAATCATCTGGTCCATCATATCGCCCGAACCAGCCATACAAAAACGAATGTTACGACTACGATGAAGCACCATATTGGCTGCTTCTACAAAGTATTCCGGACCTTTCTGCATGGTAAGTCGGCCTAAGAAAGTTACGACTTTCTCACCTCCTTCATGGTTAGAACGAGGGATAGCAGCATTCTCCGGACTCAAAGGGTAAACGGCATTGTGAACCGTAAACACTTTGCGAGGGTCTTGATGATACTGATGTATGACCGTTTGGCGGGTCAACTCAGACACACACATAATGCAATCGGCATTATCCATACCGTCTTTCTCGATTCCATAGACAGTAGGATTTACCTTACCACGACTACGGTCGAAATCGGTAGCATGCACATGTATGCACAAGGGTTTGCCACTTACCTTCTTCGCATGAATACCTGCCGGATAAGTAAGCCAGTCATGTGCATGGATAATATCAAACTCAACCGTGCGGGCAACGACCCCTGCTATTATAGAATAGTTATTAATCTCATCATGAAGATTGGCCGGATAACCACCTGCAAAATCCACACATCCCAAGTCGTTGAGATACATATAGTTGAAATCGGCATAGAGATGGTCTCGCATTTTGAAATACATATCAGGGTCCATCACATTCCCTACCCGACTCTTCACATAGTCATAGTTGACGTCGCGCCATGCCACCGGCACACAATTCATGGCAACAATGTTGGCATAAGTGCGGTCTTCATCTCCCCAGGGTTTCGGTAAACAAAGTGTAGTCTCTATATCTCCCTGAGCATGGAGTCCTTCGGAAATACCGAAGTTGGCTGTCGCCAATCCACCATAGACGTGAGGAGGATACTCCCATCCAAACATTAATACTTTCATAGCATTCTCCTCCTATTATTATTTAAAGTTATACTTTTCCAATAATTCCAATGTTCGAAGAATCTCAGCCACATTCATGGCAAACGAGATAGCACCACGCCCGTGGAATGGAGGATTGCCGTCGAAGAGTTCAGGGATTGTACCCAAGCAGTGATACAGCATCTCGTCTTCATAACCAACCATCTGACGTTCAATGAAACTGAGCCGAGTACGCTTATAAAGTCGCAGACATGCCTCCATATAGAAACCACCCAGCCACGGCCATGCAGTGCCTTGATGGTACGCATAGTCACGCTGACTCTGCGGTCCTACATACATAGGATTGTACCCTCCGCTCTTTGGAGAGAGCGAACGCAAGCCCTTTGGTGTAAGCAGTTCGCGTGTACAGATATCCAACACACTCTTCTTTTGAACCAAGTCGAGCGGTGAATAGTCTAAAGCCACAGCAAAAATCATATTGGGACGGACGCTCCAATCTACCATATTTCCATCTACATAGTCGAACAGATAGCCATGTTCATTGTAGAACATATTGACAAATGACTCCTTACAACGTGCTACCAAAGAATGAAGTCGCGCTGCATGCTTTTCATTGTTATCAAGTTCAGCCATAGAAGCACAGAAACACAAGGCGTTGTACCACAAGGCATTGAATTCTACTATATATCCTGTACGGGGTACAACGGGGCGACCGTTAGCCATAGAGTTCATCCATGTAACCGGCTTGTCTTTACCTTCCGTACGCAGCAGCCCATTATCATCAAGATGCAGATTGGGATGCTTGTTTCCCTCTATAAACAGAATAATAGCTTTCAAGAACGATCCATACCGCTTCAGACACTCTTCATTCCCCTGCTCCTTAGCATACTGTTGCAGACACCAGATAGCCCAAAGGGGAACATCAGGCTGCTCCATCTCGTAAATATTCACCGAAAGCGACTTGCCCACCATGAACTCCCGCAATCCTTTTTCTGCCGTCTTCATCACCAGTTCAAAGTAATCCGGCTCCTCTATAGAAAGCGTCAATCCCGGCAATGAGATAAACGTATCGCGGGCACGACACTTGAACCACGGATACCCAGCAAGGATATAGCGATCGTCATTGGACTTGCGAATGTGGAATTGGTGAGCTGCATTGACTAGACAGTGGAAGAAATTATCTCGCGGACTTCGCTCCTCCACTTCCTTCTCAAAAAGAGTTTTCAGAGTCCTTGTCTTCGATTCTGAAGTAGAAGCAGCAAAAACGATACTCTCTCCTTTCTTGATATTCATCTCAAAATAACCAGGAACATACAAATCTTCGTTCGAAGCATACCCACGCTCCTGCTCTTTTGGGTATTCCACACCGCGATACCAATCGGGCTGGAAGACAAATTCATTCTTCTTACTGAACTGCATGTACAGGTCGGGATAGCCCGCATACATACACGTCCTGATTCCATCTTCCACTTGCTCATAGTCCCGATTCACATTGGAATTCTCATGAGTGAACTGCCGGACACTGCGGAATGCCAAGAAAGGACGGAAACGCAATGTCGTGGCAGAATGGGCATCCACCAACGTATAGCGTATCAATATTCGGTTCTCATAGTGCTGAAAAACGACTTCTTTTTTCAGAATGACGCCGCCTACCCTATATAATATTGTAGGAACTTTACCACAATCGAACTCACGAATATACTTATGCCCCAATGGACTGTAATTGTTGCCTTGATACTTATGTAATCCGAGATTGAATTCAGCGCCATGCTGGATAACAGTCACGTCCATCGAAGAGAGCAAGACATGATTTTCATCATCCAACTCAGGAACCGGAATAACAAGCAAGCCATGATATTTCCGAGTATTGCAATCCACAATCGTAGAACAGGAATAAGCTCCCGAACGATTCGTACGAAGCAATTCTCGCGGCAATGACTCTTCCAAATTAGTCATCAATGCCTTCTCAAATCGTAAATAACTCATAGTTCCGTATTAAGGTTTAAATATTTCAAAAAATCTATTTTAGCGACAACACGCTCTCGCTATAGCAAAAGCTGCATGTCTTGACTTCAAAGTTAAACATTTCCGACGGTAAAACAAAATAAAACCCAGCTTTTTATTAAAAATTGAAATCATTTCAAGTAGATGCTCATATTTTCTATATAGAGAAACTTATTTTCGAACATTTTTAGTATTTTTGCACATATTTGGCGTTGTGAAGAATATAGCATCACACCCAATCACATTAAAAGAATATGGTAAATTATGGCTTTGAAAGGTGAGATGACCAAAGAAGATGTTATCAAAGCAATCTCAGACTTATGGACAGAGTTGACAGACAAGCAACGTATCACACTGTCTGATAGCATAGAAATCCGCAAGTTCAAGAAGAACGAGTTGATATATAAAGACCAAGAAGGCCCAACACAAATGATGTGCCTGATACATGGGAAGATTAAAGTGTATAAGGTCGGCATCGGCGGACGCAACCAGATTCTACGCGTTTTCAAGCCTATGGAGTTCTTCGGCTATAGAGCTTATTTTGCCAAAGAAGAGTACAAAACGGCTGCAATGGCATTTGAGACGAGCACCGTTGCATTCTTTCCTATGGATGTTATTATCAGACTCATGCAGGAGAATCACCACATCAGCTTCTTCTTCATCCAAAAACTGGCTATCGAACTGGGTTGTTCAGATGACCGAACCGTCAATCTGACACAGAAACATATTCGGGGACGGCTTGCCGAAGCATTGATATTCCTGCAAGAGAGCTATGGATTAGAAGAAGATGGATTTACACTCAGCATCTATATGGGCAGAGAAGACCTGGCCAACATATCGAACATGACGACAAGCAATGCCATCCGGACGCTCTCTACTTTCGCCGACGAGAAACTCGTAGCCATCGACGGAAAGAAAATTAAGATTATCAATCACGATGAACTTGTAAGAATTTCAAAGATGGGCTAAGACGGAATCAAGAAATTAATCACTTCCTGTTCCACATTTATCTTAAATGCACCAACCGGTGTTTTCATCAACCGTCCGTCAATTCCCACCATCGCATGCTGTGCCTCCAGCACCTCTATCTCCCTCGTACGATAGGGATGCACACTTTTATGATTCAGGAATTTACCTTTGACAAAAAGATAAAAGCCCTCCAACAGCTGTGTCATTTCGGGATGATAAACCACCGATACATCCAACAAGCCATTATAAGGAACAGCATTAGGCGTCTGGCCATAACCCGTTGAATTACCGACACATACAGTCATAACCTTACGCTTCACTTCATCCGTATTGATTTTAAGGTGCATCCTATAGTCCAGCCGTTGGAATATCATCAGTACAAAGGAGAATATAAACGACAAGGTACGGGAACCAAACAGATGACGTGTCTGCTTCCTCAAATTCATAATGGCCGCTATCAATCCGATATTGACACAATTCAGGAAATAGCGATGACACTTCTCTCCATGCTTATTGGTATATCGAATACAGCCTAGATCTATCTTTCTGACACGCCGTGCTTTCAGCCACTCTATCGTCTGGTCATAATCAGATTCCCTGAATCCCCAAAAATGGGCAAAGTCATTCATCAGCCCATTGGGAATCAAGCCCAAAGTCACAGCGTCCCTCACGCTCTTTTCCACCATCATCAAGCTATTGACAGCATCGTTTAAGGCCGAATCGCCTCCCACAATAATGATGGTACGATAGCCATTATTGACCATCATGGAGACGAGTCTTTCAACGCTACCGGCATTCTCACTTTGTATAAAGTCGTATTCCACTCCGTGAGAATTCAAACTACGCTCTATCTTCTTCCATCGTTTTGCAGGCGTACCCCACCCCTCATGCTTGGGACAAAAGAGTATTCCCCATCTGTTTTCGCTTACTGCCATAACTCCTTGATTATATTTATCTTATCATCCATCGGATTTAACGCATCAATCCAATGGATATGTAATCCACGACGCTCCATACCACGAAACCATGTCATTTGCCGTTTGGCAAACTGATGAATGGCTATTTCCAACAAATGATACATTTCATCATAGGACAGTCGGCCTATGATATACTCCGTCACATATTTATATTCCAATCCATAGTAGATAAGAGATTCCGCCTCTATCCCGCTGTCAAGGAGCGATTTCACCTCGTCTACCATGCCGTTTTCCAAACGCGTTTTGAGCCGAGACGATATTTTCGCCCGCCGGGCATCACGCTCAATATCAAGCCCTATAATCAAAGAGTCTACTCCCGGCATTTCTCTTTTAGCCATAGGATGCTGCACGTTATAGGTTTCTATTTCTATTGCACGGATGGCACGCTGGCAGGAGTCAACGTCTGTCGTATTGTGCATGGCACTCCCCGTTTGCTTCTTCAGCTGCTCCAGCATCGGAATCAACTCTTCCAACGACTTTCCCGACAACGATTCACGCAACGACTCATTCTGCGGTACAGGCGACAACTGGTAGCCTTTCAATACAGACTCTATATATAGCCCCGTTCCTCCACAAAGAATGGGCAGCCTACCGCGATTCAGAATGCCCTGGTATGCGTCTCTGAAATCTTCTTGGTATCGAAACAGGTTGTACTTAGTTCCTGGTTCACAAATATCTATCAGATGATAAGGTATATCCTGTCCCTTGACCACATAATCGTCCAAATCCTTACCTGTACCAATGTCCATGCAACGATACACCTGCCTACTGTCGGCACTGATTATCTCTGCATTCAGCTCCAAAGCCAAATGCGCGGCAAGAGTCGTCTTGCCACAAGCCGTAGGACCTAATATAGTAATCATCTGGTACACTGAGACAAAGATATTAAAAAAAAGCCACCCGACAATGCCGGGTGGCTATATTTTTACATAACTAGGTAAAAGTCAATTATGCGTTAACCTTAGCCATGTGCTTAATCAGCTCTACTACCTTGTGAGAGTAACCGATTTCGTTGTCATACCAAGATACAACCTTTACGAATGTATCGGTAAGAGCGATACCAGCCTTAGCGTCGAAGATAGAAGTACGAGCGTCGCCGAGGAAGTCAGAAGAAACAACAGCATCTTCTGTATAACCCAGAACACCAGCCAACTCACCCTCAGAAGCAGCCTTCATAGCGTCGCAAATCTCAGCGTATGTAGCAGGCTTAGCCAAGTTTACAGTCAAGTCAACAACAGATACATCCAAAGTAGGAACACGCATTGACATACCTGTCAACTTACCGTTCAACTCAGGAATAACCTTACCTACAGCCTTAGCAGCACCTGTAGAAGAAGGGATGATGTTGCCAGAAGCAGCACGACCACCACGCCAGTCCTTCAAAGAAGGTCCGTCAACAGTCTTCTGAGTAGCTGTTGTAGAGTGAACTGTTGTCATCAAACCGTCTGTGATACCGAACTTGTCGTTCAGAACCTTAGCGATAGGAGCCAAGCAGTTTGTAGTACAAGAAGCGTTAGAAACGAACTGTGTACCCTTAACATATTTGTCGAAGTTTACGCCGCAAACGAACATAGGAGTATCGTCCTTAGAAGGAGCAGACATAACAACATATTTAGCACCAGCGTCGATGTGGCCCTGTGACTTCTCCTTTGACAAGAAAAGACCAGTAGACTCAACAACATACTCAGCACCAACCTCGTTCCACTTCAAGTCAGCAGGATTGCGCTCTGCTGTCACGCGAATAGGATTACCGTTAACGATGAGCTTTGAGTTCTCAACATCAGCTTCGATAGTACCTTCAAACTTACCGTGCATAGTATCATACTGAAGCATGTAAGCCAAATAGTCTACAGGGCAAAGGTCGTTGATACCTACAACCTGAACTTCTTTTGCGTTAGCTGCTTCACAAGTAGCGCGGAATACGAAACGGCCGATACGACCGAAACCGTTAATACCAATTTTAATCATTTTACTTTAAATTTATTAATTAAAGGGTTAAATATCACATTTTCAAAAGTCTCTCTGTCTATCCTGACGAAACCCCTTTAATCATTCCATATCAAAAGATAACGCCATTGAGACATTTTTTCTTCTTTCCGAGTGCAAATATACAAAATTATTTCTATATTTGCAGATAATTAGAGTATTAAAATATTAAAAATAAACTCGCCACGACGGCCAAGTCTTGCAGGAAAGAAATAGACTTCCAGAGTGCAAACTCAAGGTGGCAAAATAACAATTAATTATAATAAGCTATGAGTAAAATCTTGAACGAATTCAAGGAATTCGCAGTAAAAGGAAATGCAGTAGATTTGGCTGTCGGTGTCATCATCGGCGGTGCTTTCGGTAAAATCGTATCATCTATTGTCGATGATTTAATCATGCCTGTAGTAGGTATGCTCATCGGAGGCTTCGATTTCAAGACTCTTGCCATCACGGTAGGCGAAGCAAAGATTACCTATGGTAATTTCATCCAGAATGTACTTGACTTCCTCATCATCGCTTTCTGTATCTTCATGCTTGTAAAGGGCATCAATGCGCTGAAGAAGAAAGAAGAAGCACCCGCTGCTCCCGAAGCACCGGCAGAACCCAGCAACGAGGAGAAACTGCTCTCCGAGATTCGTGATTTGCTGAAAATGAAATAACACTCTCTGTCTGGAGAATGAAAATTTTTGGAAATATCATTTGGTTAATATTCGGTGGCTTGGAAACAGCCATCGGATATTTTCTTTCCAGTCTGGCTTTGATGATTACGATAGTGGGAATTCCTTTCGGCATCAAGACCCTGAAAATAGGAATCCTATGCCTGTGGCCTTTCGGCTCACAGATAGTAGAAAGTTCCAGTGTAGGCGGATGCCTGGACCTCGTGATGAACATTATTTGGATATTCATCGGAGGCATATGGATTTGCCTGACCCACCTGTTATTCGGCGTCCTACTCTATATCACTATCATCGGAATACCCTTCGGCAAGCAACATTTCAAGTTGGCACGCCTTTCATTATCTCCTTTTGGTAAAGATATTATTTAGGTTCTCCACCCTACTGCTTTCCATTCAAATCACTGCCAAGGCTCTGCAATGTCACTGCCGAGCCTCTTCAGCACTACTGCAAAGGCTTAGCAGCAATTCTGCTAAGCCTTTGCAGTAAATCAACGAAAAATATATCGCCGCATAACAAAACAGGGAATAAGCACTCAGCTTATTCCCTGATATAGTCTTTGGTCAGCATGTCATAATACAATGCCTCCAATTCTCCTTGTTTGAGTTGTTCCACCGAGTGGACAATCTTTCTCAACAGTTCCTCACGCTTGTACTCATCTTCTACATGGCCGAAGCGTGTCCTAACCTTCGTCATTACTCGTGAAGTATTATTCCCACTCGATTGTCGAAGGTGGTTTTGAAGAGATGTCGTAGCAAACACGATTTACCCCCTTCACCTTGCGGATGATTTCGTTTGACACATCGGCCATGAAGTCATAAGGCAGATGTGCCCAATCAGCCGTCATGGCATCCATACTAGTCACAGCGCGCAATGCTACCGGATGCTCATAAGTACGTTCATCACCCATCACTCCGACACTGCGAATGGTTGAGAGCAATACCGTACCAGCCTGCCAAACCTTATCATAGAGACGTTCACCATCTTCACAGATATAGTCGTGCATCTTTTCGATGTAGATATCGTCGGCATCTTGAAGGATACGCACCTTATCACGGGTGATGTCACCCAATATACGCACGGCCAAACCTGGTCCGGGGAACGGATGACGCTTAATCAATCGTTCGGGCATGCCCAGCTCATAACCCACACGGCGTACCTCGTCCTTGAACAGCCATTGCAGCGGTTCGCAGAGCTGAAGCTTCATCTCCTTGGGCAATCCGCCTACATTGTGGTGGCTCTTAATAGTCATGCCCGTGATGCTCAAACTCTCAATTCTATCTGGATAGATAGTGCCTTGGGCAAGCCATTTGGCATCGGTAATCTTCTTTGCCTCAGCATTGAACACCTCAACAAAGTCACGACCGATAATCTTACGCTTCTGTTCGGGGTCTGTTACACCTTCCAAATCCTTGAAGAACTTTTCGCTTGCATCCACACCAATCACGTTCAATCCGAGTCCGGAATAGGCTTCCATCACCTTCTCGAATTCATTCTTGCGCAGCATACCGTGGTCTACGAAGATACAGGTAAGGTTTTTACCGATTGCCCTATTCAGCAAAGTGGCACATACAGAAGAGTCTACACCACCCGACAATCCCAAAATCACACGGTCGTTACCTAGTTGCTGCTTCAATTCCTCTACCGTACTTTCCACGAAGGAAGCTGCACTCCATTCCTGCTTGCTGCCACAGATATCAACTACAAAGTTCTTCAACAGTGTCTTGCCTTGCAATGAATGGTATACCTCCGGATGGAATTGCACAGCCCAGATACGCTTCTGCTCATTTGAGAAAGCGGCAAACTTCACATCATTCGTAGAACCAATGATGTCGAACCCTTCCGGTATTGCCGTGATGGTATCGCCATGCGACATCCACACCTGTGAGCCTTTATCGAATCCCTGGAACAACTTTGAATCCAAATCGATGGTCTCCAGGTTTGCACGTCCATACTCTCTCGTACCAGCCTGCTCCACCTTACCACCTCCCGAATGAGAGATAAACTGTGCTCCATAGCAGATGCCCAAGACAGGATACTTACCTACAAAATCATCCAAGTTACACTTGAATGCCTCCTTATCATGTACCGAATATGGTGATCCGCTCAAGATGACACCTATTACCGAAGGATCGTCCTTCGGAAACTTGTTATAAGGTAAGATTTCGCAGAAGGTATCGAGTTCACGAACACGACGTCCAATCAACTGGGTCGTCTGTGAACCGAAGTCTAATATGATTATCTTCTGTTGCATAAAATATATTTGATTAAATTTCGTTCAAAAACTTTTCCGCATCATGCAGGGTTTCCAACTTCCCTACATCCATGAGTTTGAGATTGTCCTTCACATATCCTCGGATAACACGGTCCTTGCAATACTTCAGATAGAAGTCTACAATGCCAAACTTATCCGGCATATCGTCCATACAAGTAAATAAAGATGGTGAAAACACATGGATGCCGCTAAAAGCATACATATCGTGGTCAGAAATTTCCAGATGCTGATACGGACTCTTCACTTCGTGGGTCTCGATATTCGTCCATCCTTTCAACAAGTGTGAATCGTCTTGCGAAAAGAGGAAATAGCGTTTCGTCTTGCGAGTGCTTACAAGCAGGGTCGCATCGGAACGCATCCCTTCCTCATAGAATTTCTGCAAATCTATATTGCTCAAAATATCTACATTATGTATCAGAATGGGGGCTGACAAATCAAAAAAAGGTCTGGCTTTCTTGATACCACCACCAGTTTCCAGCAGTCCTTCACGCTCATCACTAATCAGAATATCTACTCCAAAATTGGCATTTGCGTCCAAATAATCTATGATTTGATCGGCAAAATGATGGACGTTAACGATGAGACGCGTAAATCCGGAATCCTTCAATTTAAGGACGACATGCTTGAGCAGTGGCTCTCCTCCTACTCTTACCAATGCCTTGGGAGTGCTATCGGTAAGTGGTTTCAGGCGAGTTCCTAAACCTGCCGCAAAAATCATAGCCTGCATCATCGTCCTTATGTCGTTTTATATCTGCAAAATTAGTCTTTTTATTTGAGATGTACAAGTTTCACATCTACATTCAATAAAAGCAGATTATCATTTTCTTTCTGCCGGAAGAGTCTGTTCGATATTCTGCTCACGATGGCAGATGCGAACCTCTACTCCGAACTTCTGATGCAGATGCTCGGCCAAATGCTGGGCGCTGTAAACGCTTCTATGCTGCCCACCTGTACAGCCGAAAGAGAACATCAGACTGGTAAAACCGCGCTGTATGTATCGTCTGACATGATTATCTGCCAGTTTATAGACACTGTCCAAGAACGTCAGAATCTCTCCATCGTCCTCCAAAAAGCGAATAACCGGTTCATCCAGCCCCGTCAACTGCTTATAAGGCTCATACCGTCCAGGGTTGTGAGTGCTTCGACAGTCGAACACATAACCACCGCCATTGCCCGTAGGGTCCTCCGGTATACCTTTTCTATAAGAGAAACTCAATACCCGTACCACCAAAGGCCCTTTCCCGTCATACTTCGAGAAGGTTGCCGGACCATCCTGCGGATGAGCTTCATAAATGGGATGTTCGGTGATTTTATATCCGTCGGCACGCGTTACAACAGGCTTTTCCGACTCTGCAAACTGCGGTAAGTCGGTCAGTCTCTTCAGCATATCCATCATATAAGGATATGGAAATATATCCGGATTCAGTTTCAGCAATTCCCTTAAATTCTGCATCGCCGCAGGTATAGAATCAATAAAATGCTTCTTACGCTCGAAATATCCGCGGAACCCATACGCCCCAAGCACTTGGAGTGTACGGAAAAGAACAAACAGACTGAGCCTGTCTACGAAGTGCCGAACCGACGGAACTTCTATATACGTCTTCAAAGAAGCATAATACTCGGATACCAATTCCCTGCGCAACTTGAATGAATACTTGGCAGAAGCTTGCCACAGGAACGAGGCCAAGTCATAATAATACGGCCCTTTACGGCCACCTTGGAAATCAATGAAGTGGGGATTTCCCGTATCATCCAACATGATATTACGTGCCTGGAAGTCACGATACAAGAAACTTTCTACCTTCTCTGATGTCAGGTCCTTGGCAAACATATGGAAGTTGGCCTCCAGTTTCAGTTCATGGAAGTCCAGCCCGGTAGCCTTGAGGAAACAATATTTGAAATAATTCAGGTCGAAGAGTACGCCGTCTTCATTAAATTCAGGCTGAGGATAGCAATTTTCCCACTCCATTCCGCGAGCTCCGGCTATTTGAAAACCGGGTAACTCGCGCACGGCTTTCACCAGCAACTGTTTTTCTCGCTGGTTATAACGGCCGTCGGCTTCCCGTCCACCTTTGATGGCATCGAAGAGAGAGACGCTGCCCAAATCGGTCTGTAGATATCGCAGCTCATCATTGCTCACCGCCAATACAGTGGGAACCGGCAACTTCTGCTTTGCGAAATGCCGCGCCATATAGACAAAGGCATGGTCCTCATCCCTGCTTGTTCCTATGACTCCTATCACTGTTTGATTGTCTTTACCCCAAAAGCGAAAGTATTGTCGGTTGCTTCCTGCCCCTGGCAGTTTCTCTACACGGGCTGGTTCTTGACCATTCCATTTCTTATACAGGTCGATGAGTTTTTGCATTTCAATGATGATTATAGCCTAACGGCAATTTCTGTTAGTTCAAGTTTTCAGGAACGAAGTCTACTTTGTCTTTCTATTCTTCTTATATTGCTCCACAAAGTATTCAATGACATACTCCAAAGCAAAAAGCAGCACAAAGATACCTGCCGACATCAAGAACGACCCAGTCAGCAATATGAGTGCCCATGCAACAATTACATACAGCACTATCATCTTCCAATTCACACCTTGTCTCATATTGATTGCAAATTTACAAAATTATATTGAAATTATGACGTCGGACGAAATTAAACAAAAAAAATCGGTTGTCATCACGACATCCGATTTCTAAAAACAAACTACTTAAAAACTAATCTACTAAAACAAATCAAAAAATATCTTTTCCGGATGTTAATCCGACACTATATTCCAAATCTTTTTGCAAAGATAGGAATATTTTGCTTATGTTCAAATCAGATACGATTAAAAACACTCATATATTTAAAAAAAATGATAAGAGGGACGATTTTTTTTATAGAATCGTCCCTCTTTTTATAAATTTCAATCTACTCAATGCAGTTTACATCATTCCACCCATACCTGGCTGTGCTGCCGGCATAGCGGGCTGAGGTTCAGGTTTGTCTGTCAACACGCATTCAGTTGTCAGGAACAGACCTGCAATAGAAGCAGCATTTTCCAGAGCTACGCGTGCTACCTTGGCCGGGTCTACGATACCAGCCTGGCGCAAATCCTCGTAAACATCCTTACGTGCATTGTAACCAAAGTCGCCCTTACCTTCGCGAACCTTGTTCACTACGACTGAACCCTCGCCGCCTGCATTGGCAACAATCTGGCGCAGAGGCTCTTCGATGGCACGAACCACGATATTGATACCAGTCTGTTCGTCGGCATTGTCACCCTTCAAGTCTTTCAATACTTCCTGAGCGCGGATATAGGTAGTACCACCACCGGCAACTACACCCTCTTCGATTGCTGCACGGGTAGCACAAAGAGCATCGTCTACACGATCTTTCTTCTCTTTCATCTCTACCTCGCTGTTAGCACCAACATACAGAACGGCTACGCCACCTGACAATTTTGCCAAACGCTCCTGAAGTTTTTCCTTATCATAAGAACTCTTGGTACTCTCTATCTCGTTCTTGATTTGAGCCACACGGTCGGCAATAGCTTCTTTCTGACCACCACCATTCACGATAGTAGTATTATCTTTGCTGACAGTTACCTTTTCGGCAGAACCAAGCATTTCCAATGTAGCCTGTTCCAGCTTCAAGCCCTTGTCTTCGCTGATAACGACACCACCGGTCAATACAGCAATATCTTCAAGCATAGCCTTACGACGGTCTCCGAAACCAGGAGCCTTGACTGCACATATCTTCAAACCACCACGCAGACGGTTTACAACCAGTGTTGTCAGTGCTTCTGAGTCTACATCTTCTGCTATTACCATCAGAGGACGGCCGCTCTCAGCTGCTGGCTGCAATACGGGCAAGAAATCTTTCAGGTTGCTGATTTTCTTGTCGTACAGCAAGATATAGGGATTATCCATCACACACTCCATCTTCTCAGAGTCTGTAACGAAATAACCAGACAGATAACCACGGTCGAACTGCATACCTTCTACCACACCGATGTTGGTATCACGGCTCTTGCTTTCCTCGATGGTGATAACACCATCCTTAGAAACCTTACGCATAGCGTCGGCCAGGAGCTTACCAATCTCAGGGTCATTGTTGGCAGATACAGTAGCTACCTGCTCAATCTTGTCGTAGTTATCGCCCACAATCTCTGCATTGCCCTTGATAAATTCTACCACCTTATCGACAGCCTTGTCGATACCACGCTTCAAATCCATGGGGTTTGCACCGGCTGTTACGTTCTTCAATCCTTCGGTTACGATAGCCTGGGTAAGAATCGTTGCGGTTGTAGTACCGTCGCCGGCGTCATCACCAGTCTTGCTGGCTACGCTCTTGACAAGCTGTGCACCGGTATTCTCGAATTTATCTTCCAGTTCGATTTCCTTGGCAACTGTCACACCGTCCTTTGTTATCTGGGGAGCACCAAACTTCTTTTCGATAACAACGTTGCGTCCTTTAGGACCAAGTGTCACCTTTACTGCGTCTGCCAACTGATCTACGCCCTGCTTCAAAAGGTCGCGGGCCTCTGTATTATATTTAATTATCTTTGCCATGATTATTGTTATTTTAATGTGTTAGAATGATTATTTATTCCTCTACGATAGCCAAAACATCGCTCTGGCGCATCATGAGATACTTCTCTGCACCGAATTCCAGTTCTGTTCCGGCATACTTGCCATAAAGCACAATGTCTCCTTCTTTCAA
Source organism: Prevotella mikamonis (assembly GCF_055381405.1). NCBI lineage: Bacteria > Pseudomonadati > Bacteroidota > Bacteroidia > Bacteroidales > Prevotellaceae > Prevotella > Prevotella mikamonis. The sequence continues at coordinate 436,565 of NZ_AP035785.1, read as the reverse complement.
GAGCATCTCTTCATCTTTTGTACCTTTACCCGTAGCTACGACTTTGCCACGCTGTGGTTTTTCTTTTGCTGTATCAGGAATAATGATTCCACCTACTTTTTCTTCTGCTGGTGCAGGAAGTACCAGTACTCTGTCTGCTAATGGTTTAACGTTCATAAAATGATATTTTAATTGTTAGATTTACTATTCTATTATCGGCAGCCATACGCATCGCCAATTCATCCAATGGTATGCCAAAACCATGCCAAAAGCAGCTTATGACAATTCTGTCACACCTACACTGACAAATATGACACAAACCATCGGTTTACTGCAAAGCCTTTACAGCATTGCTGCCTCGCCCTTTCAGCAAAACTGCCGAGCCTCTGCAGCAACGCTGCAAAAGCCCGGCAGTTTTTCATGTTGACGAATAGACGAAAAACAAGTTGACCAGAGACCCATCTTACAAGCACCAAAAGCCCATGTTACTCGGCTTCCAACCTATATTTCTTTTTCTGTTGCCTGATTTTCTTTGCAGCCTCATCGGCTACTTTTAAATACAGAGTGTCTCCGACTACATTCCTGTTTTCAGAAGCATCTACCTGATGGTCGAACAACATCTGCTGCCCCGATTTCGGCCATTCGGCATAACTATATCGCGAATCCACGAGATTGTCGCCCCCCTCCCATTGCACAAATACATGCTGCTTTATTTCAGTGGACTTATTCCTCAAGACCGGCAAGAAACTCTTTCCCTCTAATTGTGCAGACGGTTTGGGCAGATGGCAAAGGTCGCACAAGGTCGGATACAGGTCTACCAACTCTACCATCGAGGCAGTCTTGCCCTGCTCCATGCCAGGCACATGCACGATAAGGGGGATGCGAGTGGAATTGTCCATCAGATTATGCTTGCCCACAAAACCGTGTTCGCCAAGATTCCAACCATGATCGCCAAGTAGTATGACGATGGTATTATCGGCAAGCCCCAACGCCGTCAGTTCATCCATGACGCGCCCAAAAAGCGCATCCACATAACTCACACAGGCATAATAGCCATGTTTCACCTCGCGTAAGAATGCCTCATCCGTAGGAGCTGCCACCCGTGCATAAGCGTTTATCTCATTGGAATTCTTGACTGCCGACGGCAACCCCTTCGACCTATACCGGTTGTGAGCCATCGGAATCCTGTCTCTATCGTACAAATCCCAATACTTCTTGGGCGCACAGAAAGGCAAATGGGGCTTCCAGAATCCACAAGCAAGAAAGAAAGGGGTATTCAGACTTTTCAACCTGCGCAGGTCGGCGATGGTTTTCTGCATCACATGCCCGTCGTCATAAGCCGTATCGGACACATCGGCTATCTCTGCAAACGGCCCACGCATTGTTTTTGGGTTGATGTGTCTGCCCGATTCACTGTTCAACCATAATTCCCACTTGTTATATTCCGCCCAATAGACATCATATCCCTTCGGATGCAATCTCCACGGCGCTTCGCTCCATGTTTCAGCCTTGTCCTCTACATGATGGATTACTTTTCCGTTGGAAATCGTATGATAGCCATGCGAGATGAACCACTGCGACAGGACAATAGCATCGGGAGCATCATGGCTGATGCGGCTTGTGTAATTAACAAACCGATGCGGAAATTTGGGATACATGCCTGTAAACAGGCTTGCACGCGATGCTCCGCTTACCGGTATATTACAATAAGCATGCTCAAACACCAGTGATTGCGAAGCAAACCGGTCGATATGGGGCGTGTGTATGGCTTCCACACCATAGCATCCTAGCTCTGGCCGGAGGTCATCGCACATCACAAGCAATACGTTCATCCGCTTTTGAGCAGAGTGGTCGGCTGCTGTCACGGGCAGTCCCATGCTACCTGCCACCGTTCCTATAAGCGAATACAAGACATGTCTATTCATTACTGTTTGCCATTAAACCTTACTACACCATAGCCCTGACAGCAACTTACTGCTTGACTATGTATTTAGGTTGTCATCTGTTGTAGGCCTCAAGCACCTTTTCTACAGACCCGTGGAGCAACAGCAGTCCCTTGGCCTTACCGTAGTCAAGCCCAAGCATATCGACCAGCATACGAGTTCCACGGTCCACCAACTTCTGATTGGTGAGCTGCATATTTACCATTCGATTGCCTTTGACACGTCCCAGCTGAATCATCACCGAAGTACTGATCATGTTGAGAATCATCTTCTGCCCCGTACCCGATTTCATACGCGAACTGCCCGTCACATACTCAGGTCCTACAACCATCTCTATGGCAACATCAGACTCCGCTGCCATCGGCGAATCGGGATTACTCGTGATACACGCTGTCAATATGCCATGCTCGCGTGCTTCGTGCAATGCTCCCACGACATACGGAGTAGCACCCGAAGCTGCAATACCTATCACCGTATCGTTGGCATTGATATTGTTTTCTACCAGTTCGTTCCAACCATCTTCTACACTGTCTTCAGCCTTTTCTACAGCATTGCGCAAGGCCGTATCGCCACCGGCAATCAAGCCGATGACCAATGTTTTCGGAACGCCAAATGTAGGGGGAAGCTCAGAAGCGTCAAGCACTCCAAGCCGCCCGCTAGTACCTGCACCGATGTAGAAGATGCGACCTCCACGGCGCATCCTGGGTACGATTTGCTCAACCAGTTTCTCTATCTGGGGGATAGCTTGCTGCACTGCCGAAGCCACCTTTTGGTCTTCACGGTTAATATCTTCCAATAGCTCGCGCACAGACTTATTCTCCAAATCGTTGTAGAGCGAAGACTGCTCCGTAATCTTAGTAAAACTCATATTCATTCCTCCTGTAAATCTAATCCATGATATGCTATCAGACCTTCCATCGGCGTCTTGCTGACAATCCCCATCTGCACGCCCAATGCCGCAGCTGCTTCGGTAAGCTCTTGCCGATAGACATGTGCAATCGTGCCAATACAGTTCAATGGATGGTGACGATAATCGTAATGCAATATATTACGCTTCACAAAAGCCGTGAAAGACTCTATGAGCAACTGATGCACAGCTGCATCGTCGCGATGTTGCTCCAGGAATATATTCAGGCTTGCAAGGAAGCGACTGGGGAAAGGTTGACGGTATACACGCTCGATAATATCGGCCTGTGACAATCCGAACTGCTGAAAAAAGCTATCTTTCAGAGCAGAAGACATCTGTCCTTTCAATATATCGCCAACCAAACGCTTGCCTAAATACGCCCCACTTCCCTCGTCGCCCAGAATGAAACCGAGTGCAGGGGTGTTCTGAACAATATCCTTTCCATCGAAGAAACAGGAATTAGAGCCTGTACCTAATATACTGGCAATACCCGGATGGTGGCCACACAAACTGCGAGCAGCAGCCAACAAATCGGAGTGGGCCTCTACTGCCCCGTCAACCGATAGGCTATCACGCAACGTAGCCTCTACTTCCGGACTCTTCTGCGGAGTACATCCGGCACCATAAAAATAGACAGCAGCCAAACGCTTATCGGGCAATTCGGGAAGAAGATACTGGCGGATTTCTACAGCCATCTCGTCTGAAGACTGGAAGAAAGGGTTCATTCCCTTGGTCGGAATACGCCGAACAGCACGGCCATCTTCTACCAGGCACCAATCAGTCTTCGTAGAACCACTGTCTGCTATCAATAGTAATTGACTCATATCATTATAGCTTAATATAAATACGACGCTTATATAATTGGTAGCCGATGGCCCAATTCAGGAGTACGAACAATACTGAATAGGCCAGTGAACCGCCATAATCGCCAAATATGGGTTGTAACATATCGTTGTAAAGAAGGCCGATGATGGTGGTTTCCTCGCCACCAATCTTGAACGAAAATGCTCCAAAGACAATAGCAAAGAAGTCGCTTAACACATATAGGAACAACGGATTGACACCAAAGACTTCAAAGAAACGACACCAACGATGATGCTCTTTCACATCTATGAAGTAGATAAGCAGGGCCAATACGATGGAGGCCAGTCCACAAGTAACAAGAACAAAGGTTGGCGACCATATCTTTTTGTTGATGGGGCAACCGTAACTCAACAAGAAACCGCTAAAGGTCAGAACAGCACCGACAACAAACAAAGGCACTATCTTGCTGACAAGCAGATGGGTCTTTACATCGGCGACTACATCTTGGATACGTTTCTGAAAGAGCAAACGACCTACAAGGAAACCTAAAAGGGTGTGGGCAATAGAAGGGATTGTACTCAACAGACCTTCGGGATCGACACCTTGATCATGATACATGTGGGCATCGGTGAGCACAGCACGGTCTACTACAGAGAGAATGTTGGTCTCGCCACTGACAAAACCATTACCGGCTAACAATAATATACAATAACCAGCAAGCAATGTGACCACGATATGGGAAATATAGCGATGACGAACCGTAATGGCAACAAGCGAGGCTATACCGTAGCAAACTGCCAAACGGGCAAGCACACCGGATATTCGCATCTTATCGAACGACCATACCATATACCATATCTGGTCTAACAGACCGGCATTTTCCAGAGGTTCATTCCAACGATAGCAAAATCTGGAGAACCAACCAATGGCTACCCCGACAAGATAGATAAGAATAGTACGACGGATAATCTTGATAACGGTAGCCCTATCACACTTAAACTCAAATTTAGAGAGGGAGATAAAGATACACACTCCCATAATAAACATGAAGAAAGGGAAGACCAAGTCGGTAGGCGTCATCCCATTCCAATCAGCATGGTGTAGTGGAGCAAAGATATGAGACCAGCTTCCCGGATTGTTCACTAATATCATACCGGCTATCGTAATGCCACGCAGAATGTCGATAGCAAGTATTCGACTACTTTTTTTTACATGCTCTGTCATCGTATTTATAGATTTAATGATAAAGATAATACTTCTTGGATAGATTGCGGAAGGCATCTACATCTTTATACCAATAGGCACGAACATCACTCCACCGGTTGTTCTTTCCCATGAGACGACGAATCTGTTTCGACCCGCAGACCTTATCAAACATAGAGAATCGGCCCTTATCGGCATGCTCCAAGACAGAATGTTCAGGATAAAGTCGGGCTATCTCTTCTATCAACACAAACTGAATATCGGTAAGGGCAACCTCCTTATAGTCGGTAAGATGCACCTGTACGCCTTGCAACTGCTCTCCTACTCCCACGCTATAATAAGGACGTACATAGATAGGACGGAATGTTACACCGGGCATCTGATGGGCATTCATGGCAGAAGCCAACTGGCTGGCATTCACCCAAGGGGCAGCAAACATCTGAAACGGAATGGTATAGCCCACGCCGATAGACATATATCCCAACTCTCCTAGGATTCCACTGACAGGATAATAATAAGATGTAATGGCCTGGGGGATATGAGGTGAGGAAGCTATCCATTGCAGTCCGGTATCACCATAGGTCATACTGCGCTTCCATCCCTTCATTTTGACAACTGTAAGTTTGCACTGTACCCCATTCTTCAACATGCGTTCTTCGTTCAGTAATCGCGCGAGTTCTCCACAGGTGAGACCATATATATAAGGTATCTTAAACTGACTGACAAACGATTCACAATCTGGCTCAACCAGATTGCCCTCTATTTTCAGTCCCCCAATAGGGTTGGGGCGGTCTAGCACCACAAATTCTTTTCCGTTTTCGGCAGCAGCTTCCATCGCAAGCCCCATTGTGCTGATAAACGTGAACGACCGGCAACCGATGTCCTGAATGTCATAAACCAATACATCAATGTCTTTCAACATCTCGCGAACAGGCTTACGTGTCTTACCATAAAGCGAATAAACCGGCAGTCCGGTGGTTGCATCTTTCATATCCTCAACCTTATCACCTGCTTTTATATCGCCACGAACCCCATGTTCCGGTCCGAAAAGGGCTACGAGATTCACATTAGCAGCTTCATGCAAGATGTCTATCGTCGACTTCAAATTGGCATCCACACCGGTAGGATTGGTTATCAAACCAACCCGCTTGCCCTCCAAACATTTGAATTGCCGATCACGCAACACTTCTATCCCCACCTTAACACGATGGCTACGAGCCGTCATTGCAAGCGGAGACAGTGCTAACACGCAGATAATCAGTGCAATAATTTTCTTATATCTCTTCATACTATCATTATTCTTTCTTCCCGTACATGGGGTCAACCTTCACCAAGAATGTCACAGCAACAGTGGCCAAGCAACACACAATAACCATCCAGAAGAAATGTTCATAGCCCAACCACTCTTGCAGATAACCGGCAAACATACCCGGAATCATCATGCTCAAAGCCATAAAAGCCGTACAGATGGCATAATGTGCTGTCTTGAACTCCCCTTCTGAGAAGTACATCATGTATAACATGTATGCTGTAAACCCAAAGCCATAACCGAATTGCTCAACGGCTACGCAGACACTGATAACAACAAGGTTGCTTGGTACATACATACTCAGGTAGACGAACGTAAAACAAGGCAGCGTCATGCAAGCAGCCATAGGCCACAAAGACTTCTTCAATCCCCATTTGGATGCAGCAATTCCACCAATAATTCCTCCAATTGTCAAGAACAACACACCTATCGTACCATAGACGATACCCACATTCTCGGTTGCCAGCTGCAACCCTCCATGTTCGCGAGTATCTAACAGAAACGGATTGACCATTTTCAAGAGAAAAGCTTCCGGCAAGCGATAAAGCAACATGAAGACAATGGCAATCAATACACCGGGCTTCTTGAAATACGTAACAAAGGTACGACCAAACTCGGATATAATCTCTTGGGCCTGTCCTTTGGTATCACCAAGACGCGGTGCATCTTCCTTAGGTTTTGGAATAAAGAATGTATGATAGAAAGTTACCAACGCGAACATGACTGCTGTAATCGCCATCGTAATCGTCCACGCCATTGGAATATTGTTTGTTTTCGACTCCAGCAGGCCGGCAATGAATACGAGTACTCCTTGGCCGAAGATAGAAGAAAGACGATAGAACGTGCTACGAATACCAACAAAGAACGACTGTTGACGATGATCGAGTGCCAACATATAGAACCCATCCGCCGCGATATCATGGGTTGCAGACGCAAATGCTGTAATGATGAAGAGTATCAAGACGAAAGTGAACATGCTCACAGGCGTTTGCATAGCCTGAATAGTCGATAAATCAGGATGTGGAATAGAAAGAGTAAGCAGCACAAATGATATGCTCATTATCAGTTGCATCACCAATATCCACCACCGCTTGGTACGGACAATATCAACAAACGGACTCCACAAAGGTTTGATAGTCCAAGGCAAGTAAAGCAAACTGGTAAATAATGCCATCTCACCATTAGGCACTCCCATACGCGTAAACATCGTTACAGAGATGTTATTTACGATAAAATACGGGATTCCTTCGGCAAAGTAGAGGGTCGGTATCCACATCCACGGACTGATATTTCGAATGATATTCTTCATGAAAACAGCTGACTTAATTATGATTTACGGTTCATTGCAATGCGTGCCTGAAGTTCCCAAGTACGTATTCTGTCTTTATATAGATTATTGGCATTCACCTTTTCAATACTCAAAGCTGCATCAGAATTGCCTCCCCAACGCCTGCACAGATAAAGTACATCATAGATTCGACCTATCTGATAGCGTCGAGAAATATTCAGTCCCATAGCATAATCCTCTCCATAACTGGTATTAGGCAGCCCCAACTGTCTAAGCAAGGGAGTAAAGAATGCACGCGGTGCACCTAATCCATTGATACGCAAAGCATTATTACGCCCATTCTCAGGCGTCCATTCTCTATGATCTATGATACCGGGAGGTAATGTATTCAAATCAAAGTCAGTCATCATGTACGTCCCGATGACCATACCGCACTGCTGAGCATAGAACGCATCGACAACTGTTTGCAGCGTATGCTCGTCTTTATACAGGTCGTCGCTGTCCAATTGGACGGCAAATCGGCCACACCACTCCGACTGAACACCCAGATTCCAACATCCTCCAATACCCAAATCCGTGCGTTCAGGTATCAGATGCACCACACGCTTATCATCAGCAAAAGCTTCAATAATCTCACCCGTTCCATCGTTAGAATGGTTATCTATGACTATAACATTATACTTGAACGATGTTTCCTGCTTCAAAACAGATTCTATGGCTGCACCAATCGTACTGACACGGTTACGGACAGGAATGATGACAGAGGCTTCATATTCAAAGTTTCCCTCTGCAAGATTGATTGGCTCAAACTCCGGTTTCAGATATCCGCCAATCTCCTTCAGATGCTCTGTGCATGCATTTTCCATTTCTATCTGTCGGTCACGGTTACGCGGATCTACATAATCAAATTGTTTTTCACCACTCTTCCGGGTATCATTCTCTATCTCACTATACAGATATTCATTCGCATGAACAAGACTTGCATGTTGGCTCAGCTTCAATCTCAAGTCGTAAAGACCTGCAAACTGATAGTCAGCCGTCATTTGTTCGGCAGCTTTCTTCAAGGCAGAAGTCTTGAAGAAGAGCACAGAGCCAAAATCGAAATCATCGCGCAAAGAACCTTGTTGATAATCAATGACAGGCGCTTTCACCTCTTCTCCACCCATCACTTTGTAATGATCGGCATAGACCATGCCTGCATCGGTATCCTCCGCAATATTCATCAGCCGCTTCAAAGCCAAATAACCGAAACGCAGAGTAGTCTGCTTCGTATAAATCAAAGTATAATCTTCGCTTGCTTGAGCAGCAATAGCTTTCAGGGTAGAAGTCTTGAACAGGCTTACTTCCACCTTGTTCACATCGCCCACTTCCACTTCTGAACGTAATGCGACCATTGTTTCAGCGGCCTGTTGCTCACTGATATATGGGACAAAACAACTAATCTTTTTCATATTTCATTCCTCTGTTTAGTTTATACTATAATATTTCTTTATTCCTTTTCAAAGAATCGAATCACGGCATTCATCAAGCTTTCACGCAACCCAGCATCCATAATAGACTCAAACGGAATACCCATAACGAATGTTTGATAGTCTTTTCCGCCGTACGCCACAGCCGCACTCAGATTGCTTTCGGGATAACGCATCACCGTAAAGGATGTGCTGTCAGCCGGTTCTATACCATCAGGAGATTCCACCACATACGACTTATCGTTCAGCTGATTCCAATAATTCCCCTCTCCTATCTTCAATTCCAGTGGAGAACGAACACCCTTGACACGCCCTGTAACTGCGGCCCGACTGTTACGCCACTTATATTTCAACACTCCCATGGCAAACTCTTGGTCTTCTTTCCGTGTCTGAGCTAAAGGATTATTCCAGATGTCAGTTCCTACATAAGAGCCTGACACCATTATATCTACACCTTGACGGGCATAGCCGACCAGCACTTGCTGCATACAATCATCGAATGTCTTAAACTCCAAAGGCTTCACTCCGCCTCGTCCTATCTTACTTTGGCACTGCTTCCCAAGAATAACATCGATAAAAGAGAAGCCATCTGCCACCTTTGTGAAAGCACTCCTACTGCATGATTCAAATGAATAGCCTGCCTTCAAGATAGCTGCACCATGCAGTGAAGGATAATCAAACGTATTTCCGGCAATGACTTTGGTCTCTTGGTCACCGTAACTATCACCATAACCACCCGAATCATCATCCAACCAAGGTTGCGTCCTGTCAAAGTTTTTCATCTTGCCGATGTAGCTAATATCCCTCAGATAAGGCACTCCATGATCTACATCGTCTAGAAATCCAGCCAACTTACTGCCACCATCGCCAGGAGCTACGAAGTCGGCAGGCGCACTTACACGATTAAATCCATTCACTATCAAGGCTTTCTTACCTTGACTCTTCGAAGAGATACCCACAGCAAGAACTTCTGATGGAAAACTCCTACCACCTTTATTATAGGCTACAACCTTAAAGCTGCAAACCACATCCGACGGAATTCTAGTCGTATAACGTGGCTTCTTCACCACCGTGCCATCATCAAACTCGCCCTCGCCTATCCGTCTATAAACGATATAACGGTCGGGACGGGCAGACTCTTCCAGCGAATCAAGCGTCGGAGTCCATGCCAACTCCACTTCCTGCCTATCGTTCAGATGTGCTGCAAAATTGTCTACAGGCAATGGTTGCACCTCAAACTTCTGTCCTCGCTGGCGACTCAGGAATCTCAACATTCCTTTGTAAATGGCCCTACTCACCGCAAAACGGAAGCGTGGGTCTAATCCATAGCGCATGTCTGCAAAGTTTTGGTGCGACAAAAGCTCCAACAACATCGTTGGAACACGTGGTACACGTGCCTCAAAATACGACGCATCCCTACTCCCACGGCTTGTCCAACGAGGTTCAAACAGCCTTCGCACATCGCGCAGAATACTATTCTGAATACTGTCTGTCAACTCTTTGCACAACAACCTTGACGCCCCATTGGCAAACACTCCGTCATAACAATCGGTCATATAGATACCTAGCGTACCGATGATGGAGTCGTTCAATGTCGTACCGGCATCCGAGTGGAAGGCAAAAGCCAAGTCTACAGGGATGTTCAGTCCCGCTTCCTGGGGATTGACTTCCGAACCACCCGCAAGCCAATTCACCCACAGCCCACGGCATTTATAGTCGTCCGAATAGTCATTTGCTCCCTTGGAAGGCGTATAGACCGAATCCGGAACACCCGCCCACTGCAACCAGTAGCGGGCAGCTTCGGTAAAACGAGGATAACCGCTCACATCCGGACGTCCTACATTCCCCATGCCACCGCCAAACTTAACAGCGTCTGCCGTTACCACTTCGCCCTTTGCTCCGGTAGCATTCGTCAGTTCCACATACTGACTGTCACTGCTATTCTTATCAAACGGGAATGTTCCCAAATATATCCATGTACCTCCCCCCATCTGCTGATTCACACTGAAACGGCTCACTCCACCTTTGTGTCTCACGGTATAGATGGCCGAAGAAGTGCTTTCCGGCAATGAGCGATAAGAGACATAGACTGCATAGCTTCCTCCATTCTCCATGGCAGGAATCCATCTGACAGTACTTTCATTCCCTTTCTTAACAGACGGAGTACATCGAAATGTCCCGGCCAGGAATGGATTCTGCATATCTGTATAGACACCCTGTGTCTGTGCAAATCCTTTTCCAGCTCCGGTTGTCCATACTTCTGCCCCAACCCGTTCTACATATCGGGAAGATGAATGGCCGAAAGTCCCGTCGTTGTCTACTACCACCTCCTCTGTGTTGCAATCTCTTTCACGGGGCAGCAAGACGTTTGCACCCGAATTTTCCAACATCGGAACTAAAAACGGCAATACATAGCTTTGGGTATAGAGATCTTCCACCGTCATCATCAAGCGAGCACGCTGCCATTCCCAACGGTCCAACTTATTCTCATAATATCGTCCGTGGCTCTGCCACATAGCGATGTGCCGGCCCGTCAATCCCTGTGTAGGAGTCTGCAAAGCTGTCAGTTCTGTCACCAACGGCTTGCTGACTTTCGGAGCAAAGACATCTTGGGCAACAAGATGCAAACTCATTGCGGCAAGTAGCAGACTCATTGATAATTTCTTCTCATCCATGACAGCTTGTATCACTAATAATTGTTTTTTCATGTATAAGGTAGCCAGATTATTTAAAATAGCTCATCTTCGGCTAAAATCCCTTTGATGCAAAGATAGTTTAGTTTTTAGAATTGAATACACAAAGTTTAAGTATTTTCAATATTTTGATATTTTTTAAGCTGCGAGAATCAATTCCTACCTCCAGGCCACCAACATCCAAACAGGGATAAAAAAAAGTTCTATAGCCAAGGCCTTCCAAAACACCTTAACTATAGAACCTATATCAAAATCAGCGAGGTCGTCAACACCCTGTTCCGTCGATATTGCATGATGCACCTTGGCTTTCTCCAAGCGTGATACCAGCCTCCTCCGGCGAAAGCGTCACCGTGCCATCTTCCAGAACGAAACATGGAATTCCGGCATAACCGTAACGCCGAACATCGTCGAAGACAGAATTATTGTCGCGCAATTTCAAAAATTCTTTCAGATAACTGACATGCGCTCCTATATCAATAGTCTGATAACGGCTGTCTCCTGCAATCTGTTCATAGACTGCCGTACAGTCAGGACACGACTTCATACCATATATCTTAATCATATTGTTCCTCCGACTGCCTAATGATTACATATCTTGGAAGCGTCTACCGTAAACCCTTCCTGCGTTGAAGGCATAAACTTGCCACGCTCTGCCAAAAAATCTACCAACTCTTCTGCGTTCATTCCATCTACCGAACAAGTATGGAAACGTTCTTCCGTACCAAACTTTTCGATAATAGCCTTCACTAAACTCTCCTTGCTGTCATAACTATTACCCTCCATCATGTGGAGGACATCGTGTCCATGTGCCATAATTCTCTTGTTTAATTCTTTATGATTCCTTGGGCTGACAGTCTTCCCACTCCTGCCATTCTTTCATAGCTTCCTGCCAATCCGTAGCCTCGCCTTGCTCAATAGCCTGCCTGGCACGGTCTGCTTCGTCGCGAGCCTTGTCGCGCGCACGCTTCTCTTTCATGTCGGCTATGGTCTTGTCATCCAATATCTCTATTACACCGCGCTGGATAGCATCCTGCAACTCGGCCTCTCCAAAGGCTTTCCCAGGCACATTGAAGTCGGAGATATTAAATTCAAATTCCACTCTCAGGTCATGCCGAATCATTTTCTGCTTGAAACGGTTACCCTCATTCTTGAGACGCAACAGACGTGCTATCTGCTTGATTTCCTGTTCTGAGAATTTTGTCCTACCCATATTTTCTTTTTGATGACAGCAATTAGTGTGCCAAGAAGTATTACTTCATATTCAGCTTCACCTGCGCCGGGAAGACATATCGAGGATCGTTGCGCTCCTTCAGCGTTGTCTCCAACGTTGCACGCGAACGCTTCAACTTGCCTTTAAACAATTTTTTGCCACGATACTTCACCGTAACCTTCTCATCCAGATTTACCAGTTCATCATTCAGATTGAGGGTCACCTGCTTGTAATCGCACTGCGTGATATTGATAACATTCCCTTCTACCGACAGACGGATGGTCTTGCCGGGCAACATCTCGCGCTTGGGTATCGTCACCCAATAGAACGAAGGACGGCGCACCTCTTCCTGCTTCCATACGATTTTCTTCGGGTAGGGATTGCGTTGATACTGCGCCATCCAGTCCACGGCAACCGTATCTACACGCTGCATCCAGTGGCCCATACCTTTCACGATATGCGTTTCGTGGATATAGCCTTCAGGGTCGGCCTGTTGCAGAGAGTCCATCTGTACGCCACGCTGTGCATCCAGCTTGTTACGATCGTAGGCCGCATCGTCAGCTCCGCACCAAATCATGAACGGAGTATTGCGTAGATTCAGCAACGAGACATCGCCGGGATGACCTGCCATCATCGAAGCGGCAGCCCAGGTATCGGCCATACGCGGTGCCATGCGCCACACACCGTCACCACCGGCCGAATATCCCATGATATAGACCTTGTCGGGATTCACGTCTTCAAAGACGATAGCCATCTGAATAAGGGCTTCATAAAACTGGTCCAGCATGGGGCGACACCACATATTCCACATATTATAGGGAGCGCGAGGCACCAGATACACACTGTTCTTAGGGGCATAGAGACGCTTCTGGTTCTCATATTGCTGGTCGTTGGCAGCTGCCGGAACTGTTCCGCCACCATGCAGCGAGATATACAGACTATAACCGTCTTTCGGCTTCTCGCCATATATCTTCACCCAGAACGGCATCTTCAGGGTGTCAATACGCACACACTTGTCGCTCCACGTCTGCTGATAACGCTCACGTACACTGGCCTTCCACTGGTCTACCAACTCTTGCTTTACGGCAATGGCCTGTTCTTTGGACAATTTATCCTCGGCATACAAGCCACCTACCAACCATAGACAAACAAATAACAATAAATTTCTTTTTTTCATGATTCAGGGTTATGATATTTCCACAAAGGTACGCATTTACTCTCAAAACACCAACATCTACACACCAAAGAGTTATATCCAAAATACTGCAAGCACTCAGCAGCATTGCTGCAAGGGCCAAACAGCAATGTTGCAAAGCCCAGACAGCAACACTGCTACGGCTTTGCAGTAAAACGCCGGGAAAACCTTGGCGTGCAACGTACTATACTGTTGAAAGATATTTTACTATCTATTTTGACAATACCATGAGATTCATGCAAAGCCTGATGATATAATTTAGGCTTTATATGCCTCATAGTCTTTATTCTATTTTAAAAATCAGAATAATCAACGTTTTCAATATAGTATGAAATAAGTCTCCCACATAAATAGTAACCTATTATTCTTGAAAGAGGCGTTCTGTCTCCTCCCTTATGTGTCTTATATGCTATCCGAATATAGATGATAATATTTACAACAGGTATCATTGCTATAAAATTACCGATTGCATTATGATAATTTGTATACAGCAACTCATCTTGGCTATAACGTTTTACCACATAATATGCGTCAAGTAAATATGTATTGTAAATTCCCATTGTAAGAACAGACATAATCGTAGGGTTATATTTGCCCATATATCTCATAAAATCACCGTAGTATTTCTCATGATAAAGTACAGCATATAGAATGAAATGTAAAAGCCCGATGATAAACAAAGTCGTGGATGACAAACATTCACTTAGATTATAGCCTAAGAAATAAAGAGGACTTCCTGTGTGACGATTGACAATATAGACTACAATGGTGCTATATATGAGTAAAGGCAGAGAGGGTATCAATACCTTATACAAATAGAATAAAATGGCCCGAAATTCTTTCATAATACGTTTCCTTATCCTTTTAATAGTCTAAGGACAGCCAAATAGCCGTCTCCATCGGAAGACACAACCATATCAAGAAGATGATACATCTCATAAGCTGACTCCTTATGAGTACAAATGTAATAAAAAAAGCGTTTAAGCCTAATGACCTAAACGCTTTTTGATGCTGAAACGAGGATTTTACAGGGCTTTCGATGCCATATCAATCCAATCGAATACGAATGAACAAACGCCAAAGGCTACAATACCGAGTGTACAAAGGGCCAAGGCAAGCTTGGTATTGACACTGCTCTGGAAGGTAGGAAGCGGTTGGTCGTTGTGGCGAATAAACATGGCCTTGACAATAAGCAGATAGTAGTACAACGATACGACCGTATTAATCAAAGCGATGAACAATACGATGTATGCCCAAGCACCTACAGTAGTATCGACACTCATACCCTTAACGGCTGCCATGAAGACGAAGAACTTACTGAACATACCTGCAAACGGAGGAATACCACCGAGAGAGAACAGGGCCAAGGTCATCAGGAAAGCCAGCTTGGGATTGGTCTTATACAGACCGTTGTAGCTATCCATCTCTACAGTTCCGTTGTTGTGTTCCTCTATCGCACTGATGATGGTAAAGACACTCATATTAGCCACTACGTAAATCAATACATAGAAACTGAGTGTAGTTACGCTCAATGCAGAGTTACCTACAATAGCCAATACGATGTAACCGGCCTGAGAGATAGAGCTGAACGCCATGAAACGCTTCAAGTTGCTCTGGCGAAGTGCAAACAGGTTGGCTATTGTGATAGAAAGTACCACTACGATATAGAGCAGATACTGCCAGTATTCGGCCATAGGAGCGAACACCTTCATCAGGATAGCGCACAAGGTAAATGCCGCAGCACCCTTACTTACCACAGAGAGATAACCCGTAACAGTGGTCGGCGCCCCCTGATAAGTGTCGGCAGTCCAGAAATGGAAAGGCACGAGACTAATCTTGAAACCAAGTCCGCTGAAAAAGAATACCAATCCCATGATGGTCAATGGAGTGGCGGTAATCCTTGTTGCCACATCGTCGAAATACAATGTACCCACAGCACCATAGAGGAACGAGATACCATACAGCATCACACCACTGGAGAATGTAGCCGTAAGAATGAACTTTGCTCCTGCCTCTGCCGAGTCATGACGATACTTATCGAGCGCCACAAGGCATGCCATAGGCACAGAAGCCATCTCCAGGCCGAGGAAGAACAACAGGAAGTGGTTGGCACTTACCATCATGTTCATACCCAACAATGTTGAGAGTATCAGTACATAGAACTCGCCTTCCTTGAATGCTGTATCGGGACGGCTCATCCATTCCTTAGACTGAATCAGTACAATCAACGTACCGAATGCCAAGATTGTCTTGATAATGCCTACGGAAGCATTCGTATAATACATACCACCAAAGGCTGTAGCAGCTTCTGTAGGACCGATGTTGAATAACAAATGGGCCAACAGCAGTACACATACCAACGGATTGAACCACTTACGGTCAGTGGAACGTGCACTCCAGAAATCGGCAATAAAAGTAATAACCAAGGCTACTGTCAACGTAACCTCTGGAATCATATTTAAAAATTGACTATAATTCATCTCTTTATTAATTCTAGATTATCCGATAATGTTCTGAAGAATCGTACCTACTGCGTCAGAAATGGTATTGCCTACCCAAAGTGGGAACATACCCAATCCTGCAACACATGCTATCAAACCGATAACAGCCACACGCTCATCCCAAGAGGCATCGTGCAGTTTCTCAAACTCTGGGTTGGGTACTTTCTGGAAGAGAATCTTACCTACAACGCGCAGAATGTAGACAGCTGTAATCACAATAGATGTACAAGCGATGATGGTGCACACGCGACGGAACATGTCGGCATTCTGGAAAGAACCCACGAAGATGGTCATTTCTGCAACGAAACCAGAGAAACCGGGCAAACCGAGGTTAGCCAGACCAGCAATAACATAAGCTACGGAAAGGAATGGAATAACTTTCATCAAACCGCCCAGATAGCGTACATCACGAGTTCCGGCACGATGATAAATCATACCGATAACGGCAAAGAACAATGCTGTCATCAAACCATGGGATAACATCTGGAGAATAGCTCCTGTACAAGCGGTCTGAGTCATCATCAGAAGAGCAAACAATACGAGTCCACAGTGAGACACGGAAGAATATGCGTTGATATACTTCAGGTCGGTCTGCACACAGGCAGAGAGCGCTCCATAGACAACAGAACAGGTGGTGAGAATCAAGAAAATCCAAGACAACTCCTGAGCTGCCTCAGGCAACAGGTACATAGCGATGCGGAAACATCCGTAACCACCAAGTTTCATCAATACACCGGCGTGCAACATAGACACGGCTGAAGGCGCACTGGCGTGACCGTCGGGACTCCATGTGTGGAATGGGAACATAGCGCCGAGCACTCCAAAGCCGATAAAGATAAAGGGGAAGAATATCTTCTGAATCTCTACAGGGATATTATGCAAGGCTGCAATCTGGGTAACTTCCATAGTTGTAGCACCACTGAAGTAATAAATACCGAGGATACCGATAATCAACAAGGCAGAACCACCCATCAACATCAAGGTCAGCTTCATGGCTGCATACTCCTTCGGACCTGTTCCCCAGACACCAATCAAGAGGTACATAGGAATCAAAGCCACCTCATAGAACATGAACATGGTGAACATGTCGGTAGAGATGAAGAAGCCGAATACACCAATACTCAGCAGCGTAAACCATAGGAAATACTCTTTCATCATAGGCTGCATACGCCAAGAAGCGAATGTACCGGTCCAAACTATGATGGCACTCAACAGTATCATCACTACCGAGATACCGTCGACACCCACGCTATAGGCTATATTCAAAGGCTTGAACCAAGGGATGCTGGCTGTGAAGAGCATCACATCGGTGTTGCCTGCATGACGCATCTGAACAAAAGTGACAGTAAGCCAGACCGCTAATACCAGAAGAGCTGACGCACCTGCTACCATCACACCACGCACCTGATTATCATTGCGGGCTATCCAAAGACCCACCAACATCAGTACGGGAATAACTACGAATAAAGTTAATATACTCATCTTTCTATCTTTTCAAATTAAAGAATGCTAAGTAAGATCAACGTGAGCGCTACACTACCGGTCAGGAACCAAATAGCATACTGGCGTACATCGCCACTCTGCCACGGCCTAATGGTCTCTCCTGCTTCTTGTGCACCCCATGCCATGAAGTTGAATGTACCATCAATCACCTGACGGTCGAACCAAGCGATAGGCTTAGAGATACAGTTGAAGATGACCTTGTGGGTAACAAACTGCCAAGCATCGTCGATATAGAAGCGATTGAGGGCTGCCTTGTGAAGTGTAGGCATCTTCTTGGCCAGCATATCTGCCAGAGGCTGTTTCTTAGGAGCGTACATATAAGTAGCCAGACCAATACCAATCAATGCAACGACAATACTTGTAGCTGCCACCTGCATATTGATATGGATGTCATAACTCTCTCCGGTAGCTGATACGAAGTGACCGAATGGAATCAAACCGGCAACACATGAAACCAATGCAAGGAATACCAAGGGAATCCACATAACCGCAGGAACTTCCTGAGGACGGCGACGGTGTTCCGGATCAAGCTCATAATAACTCTGTCCCCAGAAGATAACATAGTACAAACGGAACATGTAGAACGCTGTCATACCGGCAACAAGTGTCATGAAGTAGCCCATCCAAGGACTGAATTCCATACAAGCCGTAATGATTTCGTCTTTAGAGAAGAAACCGGCAAACGGTGGAATACCGCTGATGGCCAAACAGCCAATCAAGAAACAGGCATTCGTAATAGGCATATACTTGTGCAAACCTCCCATGTATTCCTTGAAGTTGCTACCGATAATAACGATGATAGCACCCGAACAGAGGAAGAGCAAAGCCTTGAACATGGCGTGGGTGAACAGGTGGAACATACCAGCCATATAACCCAAGCCACCTTCGTGGTTGTCTAAAGCCGTACAAACACCCAAAGCAACGAGCATGTAAGCAATCTGAGAAATCGTAGAGAAAGCCAGACCACGCTTAATATCACGCTGACAACATGCAACAGCAGCAGCATAGAATGCTGTAAACGCTGCGATATATGCTATCCAGTGGAGTTGCTCTATAGCTCCGAACTGAACATAGATGGGGAACAGACTTGCTACCTGATAAACACCAGCAACAACCATAGTGGCCGCATGAATCAATGCAGACACAGGAGTCGGACCTTCCATAGCATCGGGAAGCCAGATGTGCAATGGGAACATGGCACTTTTACCAGCACCACCAATGAACATCAAAAACAGGGCTGTGGGCAATAACCACCCGTACTCCGTAGCTACCTGAGCCAACTTTGAGCCTAACTCCGGATTAGCATGAAGGTCGTAACTGAATGTTCCTACATAGTAGCTGAAGAACAAAATACCAATCAGGAAGAACAAGTCGGCAAAGCGCGTAACGATAAACGCTTTCTTACTAGCATGTACTGCTTCGTGCTTGGGATAGTAGAAGCCTATCAAAAGATAAGAACATACACCCACCAACTCCCAGAACATATACATCTGGAAGATATTGGTAGCCACTACCAAGCCCAACATAGACATGGAGAAGAGACTCAGGTAGGCATAGAAACGCTGAAAACCTTTCTCATAGCCTTCCTTTTCATAGTGTTCATCTCTTTCTGCCATGTAGCCGAAAGAGTAAATATGAACCATGAAACTGACTGTCGTAATAACTATCAACATCATCACACTGATAGGTGTCAGGCGGAAACCGATGTTGAATGTCAACAGTTCTGTAAACTTCAACCAAGTCAAATTAAATACGGTTACTGTGGGATACAGACCTGTAGCAGCATCACGACCTATCGCAAAGAAGTATTCGTATGCCGTAAAGCAGGACATGGCAAACACCAATCCCATCATACAGGTACCAATTAAACCGGCAACCTTCTCTTTCATCTTCATTCCCGCAAGTCCAAGTAGCAAGAAGCTTAGGAACGGGAGAAGAAGTATTAAAAATGAATAACTATATTCCATTGTCTTTTTAGAATTTCATATTTTCAATACTGTTCACCTGATCACTCTTGTAATTACGGTAAACATTAATGATTATTGCCAAGGCAACTGCACTCTCTGCCGCACTTACACCGATGGAGAACAACGTGAAGAAAAAGCCTTCCAGCTGTCCAGGGAACAAGATACGATTGAATACTGCAAAGTTAATATCCACAGCATTCAATACCAGTTCGACGGAAATGAGCATTGCAACCAGATTACGACGGGTCACAAAACCAAAAACTCCAATGAAGAACAGTAATGCGCTCAAGATAAAATATGCTGATACGGGTATCATTTATTTTCCTCCTTTCGTGCTATCATAATTCCACCAATAATACAAGCCAACAGGAATACAGAGATGAACTCAAATGGTAATACATACTGGAATTTGTCTGCACCAAGCAAACTATTGCCAATCTGCTCCATAGGAACTTCTGTATCAGCAACCTGAGCAGCTGCATCTATAAACTGATTCTTGAGAAGAACCACTGCTACCGTAGCCAATCCGATGAGCGAAATCAAGACTCCACTCACAACCCGACTGCCCTTGAAGCGCTCTACCAAGCCTTGCAGCGTCTGCTTTGACACCAACTGTATGGCGAAGATATACATCATCGTAATACCACCGGCATAGATAGAAATCTGCGCAGCACCCAAGAATGTATAGTCAAGCAGGAAATATATACCTGCCACACCGAACAATACGAACAACAGGAAAGTAGCAGCTCGCATAATTCTTTTTGTCATTACACACATCACAGCCGAGCAAAGAATGACCGCAGCCAAGATGCAAAATACAACTAAATTTGCCATATTTGTTACTAACCTATTTTATTTTAGTATTGAACTTACCTATTTCGAATGGAGCACCACCATCAATCAGCTGGGGAAGGCTGCCACCCTCATACACTTCTTTATCCAAATGCAGCACAAGCTTATCACGATCGAAAACACTGTTTTCAAAATCATTGGTAAACTCAATAGCATCAAAATTACAAGCGTTGACGCAAAGCTCGCAGAACATACAGTCGCCAAGATCGTACTGATAATCTATCAGCTGACGCTTCTTCTTACCGGTTTCCTCATTGGTAACCATCTCAGAAGTAATCTTGATAGTATCATTCGGACAAGCTTTCTCACACATCAAGCAAGCAACACACTTATAAGCCTGATTCTCATCGCGCTTAAACACCAAGCGGCCACGATGACGAGGGCTTACGTGCAATGTTGTCTTGCGGTTCTCAGGATACTGTTCTGTGGTCTTAGGAATGAAATATTCCTTCAAGGTCACCTTCAAACCGGTAACCAAAGTCTTCAATCCATCGGCAATACCCTGGAAATATGTTTTTTCATTATTTGCCATTTCTATACCTTATTTATTTAACCTACCAAGCCAAATGCTACACACAAAGTCATTAATACGAGATTGAGCAATGACAATGGCATGAGATATTTCCATTCAAGCTTCAATATCTGGTCAACACGCAGACGCGGGAATGTCCAACGAATCCACATCAACAGCCAAACGACCACGAATGTCTTACCAAAGAACCATACGAATCCGGGAATCAAATTCATCAGGTTGTCGAAGCCTTCGATGCCGATATTCAGAGGTGCCCAACCGCCCAGGAAGACTGTTGCAGCAATACCTGAGATAACAAACAGATTCAGATATTCGGCCAGATAATAGAAACCGAATCCCATACCGGAATACTCCGTGTGATAACCGGCAGTCAACTCGCTCTCAGCCTCAGCCAAGTCGAACGGACCACGGTTAGCTTCTGCATTGCCGGCAATCAGGAATACCAGGAAAGCAATAATGGCTGGGATATGTCCTTTAACGATAAGCCAGTTCCAAGGTCCGGTCTGCTCTG
Organism: Prevotella mikamonis; assembly: GCF_055381405.1. NCBI lineage: Bacteria > Pseudomonadati > Bacteroidota > Bacteroidia > Bacteroidales > Prevotellaceae > Prevotella > Prevotella mikamonis. The sequence continues at coordinate 414,699 of NZ_AP035785.1, read as the reverse complement.
CCACAATACCGCTGATTTGCATCGTCCCGGTAAGCGCTACAGCTGCTATCAAGCATAGTCCCAATGATATTTCATAGGATATCATCTGAACAGCTCCACGCATTGCAGACACAACAGAATACTTATTATTACTACCCCAACCGGCAATAAAGATACCCAGCACGCCGATAGAAGACACGGCAGTGAGCAGGAATATGCCGACATTGAAGTCGAGGATGACCGCACCATTATTCCAGGGAAGGAACGAGAAGGTGGTCACCGAAGCAATAATAACGAGGAACGGAGCTATACAGTAAAGCAGTTTATCGGCCTTATCAATGATAAAGATTTCCTTAATCAACATCTTCACAACGTCGGCGAATACCTGGAATATACCCCACGGACCTACACGAACCGGACCGATACGGCACTGGAAGTATGCACAGACCTTGCGCTCCATAAATATAAGTATAATGGCAATAACGGCGTATGCTGTCAAAATCAGCACACCGACTATCACGCATTCAATCAATATAGACAAGAAATCTCCAAGCCCCAGAGTCTGGCGGAGAAGATTGTCAAACCATGTTGTTACTATACTAAAATCAAACATAATTATTCGTTGTTTTTATTCTATCATTCTTTGAAATTAGTATTATCTGTCCAAATCGGGAATAACGAAGTCGACAGCAGCACCCGTAGCCACGAGGTCGGCTATCTTCTGCCCTTTCAACATCTTGTCGAAAGCACCGACAATGTTCAATCCCATCGGACGCATCTTCACTCTATATGGGCTCTTGTCGCCACGGCTATCAAGATAAACACCGAATTCGCCGGCTCCACCTTCAACAGAGAAGAACCATTGGCCTTCCGGAACCTTGATAATAGGCTTCTGTTTGATATAGTATTCGCCCTCAGGAATATTGTCTATCAGCTGTTCGATGATGTCCAGACTCTGATAGAGTTCCTGAATATGAATCATATATCGGTCCATAGAGTCGCCGTTGGTGGCCACAATATCGTTCCATTTCACCTTGTCATACAGGCCGTAGGGATGATTCTTACGAACGTCGTTATGCCATCCGGAAGCCCTGCCGGCAGGACCTGTCACACCATAATTAATACAATTAGGCATATCCATGACACCTACACCTTCCAGACGCTGATGTGTAATCACATTGTTTCCGAACACGTCAAGATACTCCTGAATCATCGGACGAAGGTATTTACACAGCTTCTTGGTGTTCTCCACGAAGTTAGGGTCGATGTCGGCTTGCAATCCACCTATTCTATAATAGTTCTGTATCAGACGTCCGCCGGTGGTCTCCTCCATCACGTTCAACACCTGCTCACGGTCGCGCATGCAATAAAGGAATGCCGTCAACGCACTCAAGTCTTGCGCACATGTACCGAGGAACAGCAAGTGGTTGTCAATACGCTGCAACTCGTCCATGATGGTACGGATATACAATATACGGTCGCTCAACTCAATGCCCATAGCCTCTTCTATCACGCCCACCAAGGCATGACGATGGTGCATGGCACACAGATAGTTAAGACGATCGGTCAATGCAAGTGTTTGCGGATAAGTCATATCTTCCATCATCTTCTCAATACCACGGTGGATATATCCCAGATGGGGGTAAACATGCTTAATCGTCTCACCGTCTACGACGGTTTGCAAACGAAGCACACCGTGAGTAGAAGGGTGGTTAGGACCGAAGTTCATGACGAAATCGTTTTCGTCAAAGAGCCGATGCTTGGTCTCAACCAATTCACCATTTGCATTTAAATTCCATTCTGAAGTCCAGTCATTTTCTGGCTCGTCCGTCATAGGGAACTGGTTGGCTTCCGGACTCATATCAAAGTCCTTACGCAGAGGATATCCCTGGAAGTCGTTGCGCAGGAAGAGGCGACGCATGTCAGGGTGTCCCAAGAACTTGATACCGAGGAAGTCGAAGACTTCGCGCTCCAACAAGTCGCTGCTGGCCCATACATGATAGAGCGAAGGAATCACATACTCCTCACCCACCTGCTTAGCCACCTGCTTGACACTCATGCGCTCATGACTCTCTGTATTCTCCAGAATATAGATACAGCCGAGTCCTTCTTCGCCTCCAAAGTCTTCACCGATGATCGTAACGAGGTAATCGAAATGTTTTTCATCTTTCAGTTTCGACATCTCCGCCAGGAAACTGTCAAAGCCAAATTCTTTATTTTCTAATTTCATATTGCTCGCTTACCTTATTTATTATTAGTTTCAGTAGAAGGAGTCTCCTGTGTTGCAGATGCGGGAGCAGCAGGAGCTACAGGTGCACTTTCTGCCTTGACGGCATTTTGCTCCAATGTATCAAGTTCCTTACCGAGTTCCTCTATCTTCTCCTGAGCAGGAGTCTCTGTCACAATGATGGGACGGCTGTTGCCCAACTTGTCGGCACTGAAATTCTCATTACTCAGGCCACGAAGTCCACCGAGCTTCAAACTCTCGGCCTTTTCCTCGCTGCTCATCTTGTGGTTAGCACCACCGAAGAATTTCTCCACCTTAATCTTACGCTGCAACTGCATCATGCCATAGATGATAGCTTCGGGACGTGGAGGGCAACCAGGAATATATACATCTACCGGCACCAACTCGTCTATACCGCGAACCACACTATAGCTCTTCTTGAACGGGCCACCACTGATAGTGCATCCACCCACGGCTACCACGTACTTAGGCTCAGCCATCTCGTCATAAAGACGCTTGAAGACAGGGGCCATCTTGTTCGTAATCGTACCGGCACACATGATAAGGTCGGCCTGACGGGGAGAGTTACGCGTAACCTCCCAGCCAAAACGAGCCATATCATAACGGGAACAACCGATAGACATAAACTCGATACCACAGCACGAAGTACCAAAGGTTAACGACCAAGGAGAGTTGGAACGTCCCCAGTTGATAGCTGCGTCGAGCGAACCCAATATAACATTGGCCCCACCCTCGTTTAGCTCCTCGGCAATACGCTCCAGCGACTCGTTGTCCTTAAAGTCTTCGTAGGGAAAACTCTTGATAGACGCTCTTTTTCTTACTTCCATTCCAAAGCTCCTTTCCGCCAGGCATAAGCCAAGCCAAACACTAGTACTACAAGGAAGAAGCCGATGCTGACAAGAGCCATCGGTCCAAACTGTTTTACAACAACTGCCCAAGGATACAGGAACACGGTCTCAATGTCGAACACCAGGAAGAGGATGGCAAAGAGATAGTATCCAATATGGTTGGGCAACCATGACGACCCACGGGTCGGAATACCACACTCAAATGCTTCACCTTTGACCGGATTGTACGAACGCGGACCGATAAGCTTAGCAATGACGTATGCAGCCACCACCAAAACCACAGCCGTTATCAAAACGGTAACAAATAAAGTAAAATACATAAAGAATTTATAACGTTATTATATGATGCTTCCAAAGCGAGTCCAAAGGTACTAAGTTTTGTCATACAATTACGCTATATTAACACAAAAAATCATAAATTCAAACAAAAAGTCATGTCGAGATAGCAAAAATACACATATCTACTGCAACTCGGAAACTTAAAAACCTAATATTTTTAAAGTCTCGACACTCATTTTGCAGGTCGAGGGTACAACCGTCTCATAGCCCTGACCGAAGCGCTACGCAAGCCTGCTGAAGAAGGATGCAAGGCTCATTGTCCACCTCAAGCAATCATACCCAAATTACTGCAACGGCCCGGCAGCATTGCTGCAAGGGCCAAACAGAAATGCTGCAAAGGCTTAGCAGCAACACTGCCGAGGCCTTGCAGTTTTCTAATTGAAATCGCTATGGCTAGCCAAGCAGGATTGCCGGGAAACCAAGAGGGTATCTGCCGATATACCATCGGCTACAACCGGATATGGCGTATCGACGTACCCGACATAAAACGGTTGAGGTCTACAAAGCCACGAATGCCTTGCACGCGCCCTCGTTCCGAAAACTGCCAGATGTTGTGTCTGCCCAATCCCTTGATTTGAGGACGGGAAGCACTGTACTTCCCCAGACACAAAAAGTAATGATTGAACTGAGGTGCCAGGTTCTTATTGTAGAAATTCACCTGTGAATAGACGAGCGGAGACTTGCCATAATGCAACTTGAGCAATCTGACGAAGAGCGACAAGCTGTCTTGCATTTGCTTGCGCGACCATCCCCTCACGCCTTCGCGCTCAATATCCACCATCGGTATCAGGTCTTGCTGACTCTTCTTGACTACAGCACAGAAATGCCTGAACTGCGCCCTGACAGGACTGGCAGACGACAAGAAATGATAAGAGCCACAGCGAAGTCCGTATTTCCGTGCTTCACGAATGTTGCGGCGATACAGCTCATCCGTTACCGTGACTCCCTGAGTGGCTTTGATATAGACAAACTTGATACGTGGATTGCGTGCTACGGTCTGCCAGTCTATCGTACCCTGATGGTGAGACACATCTATACCGTCGTACCGCAGATGAGACACATGCGCCTTACGATGCCTGGGCTTGCGGGCACACGAGTTGGCTACAGACAGCCACAAAAGAATATAGACCAGGACAATGCGCAACATTATTTACCCATATATTTCTTGATCATAGCCGAAGCTATGGGTACAGCGACGTCTGCTCCCATACCGCCATGCTCTATAAACACACAAATGGCAATCTTCGGTTGGATGGCAGGAGCAAATCCTATAAATACGGAATGGTCTTCGCCGGAGTTCTCCACCGTACCTGTCTTGCCGCAGATGGCATACGCCTTGGTATCCATACTCTTGCAAGTACCATATATGACAGCCGACCTCATACCGGCGATGACAGTCCGATAGGCTGCCTGTGTGGCCATCGTCACGTGTGGGGTATAGTATTTCACTGGGTCTGCCTTCACCGAACTGCGGTGCAGATAAGGGGTAAAATAGTGTCCTCGGTTGGCAATCGTGACCGCCAAATTACACAGTTGAAGCGGCGTGACAAGTATCAATCCTTGCCCCATACCGAAATACAATACCTGACGCTCGTTCCATTTCTTGCCGTATCGCTTCGTCAGAAACTCGGCATTAGGTATCAGTCCGCCGGCTTCCCCATGCACGTCGACCCCCAATGTATGCCCCAGGCCATAGCTCTGCATATAGTCGTTCCATGTATCTACGGCACGGCTGTAGGTCTCATAGCGCACGGTATCGGACACCATATCCATAAACGATTGGCAAAACCAGGTATTGCAAGAGTGGGCCAACGCATCGACCAGCTTGAGCGACGGACTGTGTGGATGACAACCCACATGTGTGCCCTGCTTCCAAAAACCTTTCTTGCAGGGATAAGAAGTCTGGGGTGTTACCTCGTCTTCCGACAACAGTGTCAGTGCCTGTGCAGTCTTGATAGTTGAACCAGGCGAATAGATACCGGTAATGGCACGATTTATCTTGCTGGAATCCAGCGAATTGCTGACCAAGGCCAAGATTTCTCCCGTCTCAGGACGAATGGCCACGATGCTCCCCTGCCTCCCTTCAAGAAGCTTATGTCCCAATTCCTGTAGTGCAGGGATGGTCGTTAAGTCGTTTATTTTTGTCTTCTCTGTTTCGGCCTCTACTACAGTAAAAACAGATAATAGTAGAGACAATAGGCATATAACTCTCTTCATGTCTGCAAAATTAGCCAAAAGCGCGATAATGGCAAAGGCTTAAAACAAAAAAACTCTCACCGCAGTGAGAGTTGAGAGTAGTTTTGTTTTTAGAAATCAGTTTCTTCTTCTGTAAAGAGTTGTCAGACAGTCGCCCTTAAACCATGATATATAGAGACGACTGCCGACAAACTCAATTACTGTTGATTTGTTTAAAGTAGTTCTCTCGTCCTCACGGATTTAAGAAATAAGCAATCTAATATTACCATGAATTACAATTTTACATGCGCTCTAACAGTTCCAAGCACATGCGACTATTGTGATATGGACACTTCCATACACCTATTTTATCATCATCCAAATTTAAACTTCCATCGTCTAATACGGCCCAATGCCATTCACCATTCTTCCAGTCGATAAGATTCTTCTGAACGTAGGCCCAACACCTCACTGCAACACTTAATGCTTCTTCATCGCCAAAGTGCTGGTACAGATTCACATGGCCTATGATGTTCTCACATTGAACCCACCATTGACGCTGCCTGTCTTCACGTCCGGAATCGACCCAGCGCTCGTACAGCATACTGCCATCAGCCTGCAAACCTTCGTCGGCAGCGTCGGCAATACGGCGAATCAGAGGACCTACCGTGCGCAGCAAGGCCTTATCGCCCAATACTAAAGCCGACTCATGGAGCAACCATGAAGCCTCTATATCATGACCGAAACTCTGCATATTGCGCTCGCTTTCCCACTCATCATTAAAGAAAAGGTCGAGATGCCAAGTCGTATGATTGAGTATTTTGTCTGTGAATATGCCGATTAGATTGCGAATACGCTCTTCCAGTCCGGCATCTTTCCACACACGATAGAGATTGGTATAAGGCTCTATGATGTGAAGATGCGTATTCATCGTGCGGCTGCCATTCTCGTCTTTATCGCTTAATCGCATATCGGCAATAGGTTTCCACTCGCGTGTCAACGCTTCGATGTAGCCATTGTTCACGCGGTCGAAAGCATGTATCTCGATATCGTGATACAGTTTGATAGCCATATCCAGAGCCTGTTGGTCGCCAGTGGCACGTGCATATTCACTCAGTCCGTAGATGGCAAAGCCTATGGCATAGGTCTGCTTCTTCGTATCTACCGGTTTGCCATGGCAATCCAGACACCAATATACACCTCCGAACTCCTTGTCGACAAAGTTTTCCAGCAGATAGTCCTTGGCATGTGTGGCAGCACTCAGATATTCCGGCTTCTTCAGTACACGGTAAGCAGCACTGAAAGCCCACAGGATACGGGCATGCAGCACAGCCCCCTTATCGGCATCGGCATGCAATACATCGTGACCGTCTATTCTGCCGTAGAATCCTCCACGCTCTTGGTCAATAGCCTTGTCGAGCCAATATCGGAGTATATTATTCTCCAATACCTCTTGCATTATTTGCTTGAATCCTTCCATATATCTAGTCTTCAATCCGGCGTACAGCCTTCAACTGTGTATTAATATTTTCTATTTTCTCTGTCGTCAAAGGGTAGAAATAAACCACAACCAATGATACCAATGCCACACCAGCAGGAATAAAGCTCATCAAATAGCGCAGGCAATCAAGTGCAGCTTCGGGTTGTACCACCCCACCCTTGGCCAAAATGGCAGGGTCTGTGATATATCCGAAACCACCCAACAGCCATAGTGCGGCCGAACCACCGATAGCGCCACCAAACTTCTGAGCCATGGAGCTGCTGCTAAAGATGAGACCCGTCGATGCTGTCTTGAACTTCAACTCTGCATAATCGCTCACATCGGCATACATACTCCATACCAACGGACTCATGATACCTGTAAGGATGGAAATTAAGACCTGCAATATCAGCATCCACCAATACCCTGACGGACTGCAAGGAATAAAGAAGAAAATGATGCTCAATGCTATCAACAATACATCAACCAACATGAAAGTGGTCTTCTTGCCGATACGGTTGGCAATAGGAACTGTAATTGATACGCCCAGCATATTGGACACTTCGCCCACTCCAAGGAACAACCCTCCGTAGAAAGCCAGCTGTGTGGTAAAGAACATCAGCACTGCCCCATCGCCAATAATATCCTTGAAGAAGTAAGCAACTGTCGACCCACGCACCGTATTAAAGAGGTTGAAGCAGAGCGCAGCACCTATCAACAGCCACCAAGGCTTATTGTGCAACAACGATTTAATATCCGACCCGATGCTCACATTCGACACCGTCTTCAAGTGTTCGCGTGTAATTACGAAGCAAAGCAAGAACAGGATAAAGCATGCAACGGAAATAGATACCATCGCCCAGAACCATCCTTGTGTACTATCATAGCCACCGAAGAGGCGCGTCAGAGGCTCCCAGGCAAACAGAGCGATAAAAGAACCGCCATAAGCAAAGAACATCCTGAAACTGGAGAACACCGTCTTTTCGTTCGAATCATCGGTCAATACACCTAGCATAGCACCGTAAGGAACATTAATGGCAGTGTAGACTGTCATCATCAAAATGTAGGTGACGTAAGCCCAAATCAACTTAGCGGCATATCCCCAATCGGGAGTTGTGAAAAGCAAAATGCCTGAAATAGAGAATAACGGGGCTATCCATAACAGATAAGGGCGATATTTTCCCCACTGCGTGTTGGTGCGGTCGGCAATGATTCCCATCATAGGGTCGGAGACTGCATCCCAAATTCGAGTAACCAACATCAAGGTTGCAGCATCTGCCAAACTCAATCCGAAGATATTACTATAAAAAAACGGGAGGTAATAGGAGAATATCTTCCAGAACATGCTGGAAGACATATCTCCAAAACCATAACCAACTTTCTCTATCAACTTGCTTTTTGCCATTGTATCAAATATTATCGTAGGTTAATCAAAGGTACAATCTTTATTCCAATGTACCTAGACTTTGATTCTTCTCTATCAACTTTTTTATCGTCTCGACGCTGTGCGAAGTCGTAAATCCGTCCTCCGGCGTGTGCATGCAATAGTCTACCAACTTATCAATAGTAGACACCGCCACGTGCATACGAGTGTCTGACGAAGCATAATAGATATAAACAGTGCCGTCAGCATCGGCTATCCAACCATTCGAGAACACCACGTTCATCACATCACCGATATACTCCTCACCTTGCGGAACGAGGAAATAGCCTCCCGGCTGTGCGATTACACGTGTGGGATCTTCAAGTGCCGTCATATACATATAGAGTACATAGCGAAGTCCACTGGCACATCCGCGTACACCATGAGCCAAATGCAACCAGCCCTGTGGGGTCTTGATTGGATGCGGTCCTTCTCCATTCTTCACCTCCATAATGGTATGATAATGTCTCTGATTGATGATTTTCTCCTCTTTGATTTCTGCATGGGTAATATCATCTACCAAAGCCCAACCGATACCGCCACCTGAACCGGCATCAATAAAACCATCTTGCGGGCGCGTATAGAAAGCATACTTTTCATCCACGAACTCCGGATGAAGCACCACATTGCGCTGTTGACTCCTCGTCTTCAGGTCGGGCAGGCGGTCCCAATGAATGAGATCCTTGGTCCGGGCGATAGCTGCCGTAGCCGTTGCTGCACTCAAATCATTCGGACAGGCATTGTCATGACGCTCGGCACAGAACACTCCGTACACCCAACCGTCTTCATGCTGTGTAAGTCGCATATCGTAGATGTTCGTCGCCGGAATCAAATCGTCGGGCATCGTAACGGGAGTTGGCCAGAACTTGAAGTTGTCGATACCGTTCGGACTCTCTGCAATAGCAAAGAAACTCTTGCGGTCTGCACCTTCTACACGCACCACCAGCACGTACTTTCCGTTCCACTTAATAGCACCACTGTTCATGGTTGCGTTCATCATGATGCGTTGCATCAGATACGGATTGGTCTGCTCGTCAAAGTCATAACGCCATTCCAATGGAGTATGCTCAGCTGTTAAGACAGGATTTTTATATCTTACATAGATACCATTCCCCCACTCTTCCGGAACATTCGTACGTTCCAGAAGTTCCTGATGACGTAGTTTCAGACGTTCAACTTTCTCCTTAAATTTTTCCATTACGTATGTATTTTTATTTAATATCGTTTACAAACAAGGTCTTCTTCATCTTGTAGAAAGCCTTGAAATCTTTCTCCGTAGCATGACCGGGACTCGCCATATAGCACTCTTTGCTATTATCCCACGCATTGCGCCAAAAGAGTACATAGCTGATAGGATAGTTCTTGATGGCAGGCCACAGCGTCTGGGTAAACCAATCGGCATAAGGCAACCCCTGGCAACCGGTCTCCGTAAATGCAATAATCTTGTTTTCTTGCTTTCCAAGAGCCGTCAGTTCGTCCAGACACAGCTTCACCGACTGCTGATACTTGGCATTATCCTTGTCGAATTCATAAATATCAATGCCCAATACATCTACATACTGGTCACCAGGATAATATTTCATGAAATCATCGTAACCCACATTAGGTGAATAAGCCCATACAATATTATTGCAGCCCATGCCAGACAAATGTCGGTAAAGCACTCGATAGAGCTGCTGATATTCCTCCGGTGTGCAGCTCTTGTTGCCCCACCAGAACCATCCACCCGACATTTCATGGAACGGACGGAATATGACTGGAATCAGATGGCCATCCTTGTCTTTCAATGACAGGATGAAATGGCCGACCCGGTCTGTCCACTCCCTCATCTTAGCCCGATGAGTACCATGAGGCAGAGAAGCCTTCACGGCGTCACCACTGGGATCCCATGCCGTCTTTTCCGTTACGGGATTATCAGGATGCCAACTCAATGTCACGATGCCACCTCTGGTATGCTGGGCAATAATTTCTTCCCTCATACGATTGAAATCCACTCCGTCCAGATTCTCTGCCCGACCTAGTTCCAATTTTCCTAAGTCGAATCCCATCACTGCCGGATAGTCTCCGCACACCTCTTTCACGTCAGAACGACCGGCATCCCACTTCCATGTACGGCCATAGACAGGAGCGTCTTGATGCCCTATCATAATTCCTTTTTTCTGAATCTTCTTCAGCCGAAGAATCAATTTCGACGCCGGTGTATTGCTTCCCAGTGCTATTGTACTCATCAACATCATGGACAAAGCCAGTGATAATCGGATATGTTTCATACGAACAAATTATTTATTCAACAGATGCGCAACCAACCAAGCCTGCCATTCATCCCACTGCTCCTGATACCAGAAGTGGGCAGTCTGCTGATACACACTCAGTTTCTTCTCTGCTTTTACAATGTTATAAAGACCATAAGATGATGTCGGGGGTACTACCTCGTCATTATACCCGAACGAATACCATCCCGGCACTTGTATACGACGGGCAAAGTTCACACCATCATAATATCTTGCGCCTTCAACTTTCTTCTTGTCTACATTCTTATTATTATAGAAATAATGTGGCCACCCACCTGCTACACCATGAAGTTCGGCCTCGTAATCGCACATGGCATCATGCACTGCGGCCAAGAACGTCACACGCTTATCCAACGCTGCCACTGCCAACGAGAGGAAACCACCCTGACTAGAACCCGTAACACCAATCGTCTGCCCATTCCAAGCCGACAACGAAGCGATGTAATCTACCGCCCTGACAGCACCTGTTATCACACGCTTATAGTAGTTTTGGTTCGGCTCGTCCAGATTTACAGCCCAATAATTATTCAGAGCACCCTGTAGAAGCCGGTCGTAGACTTCCTGCTTCATCGTCACCGGAATACCGTGTACGCCTATTTCCAGCACGATACACTGACCTGGAGCTGTATAGGTATCACCGCCATAAGGACGGACGCCGGCTCCCGGAACGCGTAGCAAGGCTGGATACTTGCCCTCGGCCACCGGTACGGACAGGATGCCATACATCCTGCTTTGAGAAGAATTATTCGTAAAGCTCACCTCATACACATTCACATCTTTCGTGCAACGTTCGGGCAGCAACACTTTCGTAGGGTTCAGGTCATTCTTTCTGGCTTCTGACAAAGCCTTGTTCCAAAACGCATCAAAGTCAGCAGGACACTGTGCATAGGGCTTTACCTGCTCCGGAGAGAATGCAGCCGTCGCCAGTCCCGTATACTGCTTGCCGGCCACTGTAGCGACAGCTTTCACACGATAGAATCCAGGCTGCTTCATAGTTCCCGTCACACGAGTGACTCCATTCTTCAGAGTTATGGTCCGCTTCACCGTCGGAAACAAATCCGGTCCTTCTTCCAAATCTATCTTGACGTCATCCACCAAGGTACTCGATTTCAACACCTGCACCGTGAACACCGCTTTCTCGCCAACACGATAATTCCAATCCTGATGGTCGGGCTGTACCAGCACGACCACATTGTTGCCTCTAATCTGCGCTTGCACAGGTACGAAACCCAGCAAACACAGCATCAGAAGACCTATTATTTTGTAGTAGTTTGTTTTTTTCATTTCATCAATCTATAAGCTATGACATCTCTTGCTGGTACATTTACAACCATGCTCACCTTGTCTTTCTTGTTCGTCTTGCCCACCATCTTATGCTGCCACAAATCGCGTACCTTATATATATAGTCGGCAAAATCGGTAGTACGTCCCGAAACATCATCTTTCACTCCGGTCAACTTGCGCCAGTTCAACTGCACCTTGGCTGGTTTCTTCGACGAGTTCAGAAGCACGAAAGCCCAATCACCGTTAGCCAATGGCTTAATCCAGAAGGCCACTCCCTGCTCGTCTTTAAAATGGTATCCCTGCACACACAGCTTATCTTGGTCTACGGCTATCAATTCCTTGTTCTCCAAAATGGCTTTGGTCTCGGCAGACATATTGCGAATATCATTGCCGATAATCAACGGCGACGCCATCATACACCACATGGTGAAGTGCGCCCTATCCTCATTCACGGTCATACCATTACCCACCTCCAGCATATCGGGATCGTTCCAATGTCCCTTACCTGCGTATGCTCTCAGCGTATCATTATAGTTGATGCACTGCATGACACCAAACTGAGTGTAGGTGGGAAATACGCGCAGACTATCGAAATTGCACCAGATGTCAGGCGTTGTACGCCAGGAATGGCCTACCTCACGCGCCCATTTCCAGGGACGACTGCTGCCCCACTCGCACATACTAAACAAAATAGGACGACCGGCTGCACGCAAGGCATCGCTCATCAACTGATAAGCACCACGCGGGTCGATATTCGTCGTATTACACCAGTCATACTTCAGATAGTCAATGCCCCACCGCGCATATTGCAGGGCATCCTGATATTCATGTCCCAGGCTACCCGGCATACCGCCACAAGTCTCTGTTCCGGCATCCGAATAGATTCCCAGTTTCAAGCCTTTCGAATGTACATAGTCGGCCAGATATTTCATTCCATGCGGGAATTTCGTAGAATCCACCTGTATAAATCCATTGGCATCGCGCTTGCCATGCCAGCAGTCATCTATATTAATATAGGTATAGCCGGCATCCCGAAGTCCGGAAGACACCATCACATCGGCAATCCCCATGATAATACTCTCGTTGATATTTCCCTGAAACTTATTCCACGTACTCCATCCCATCTGCGGTGTATCTGCCAAATGCTCCCATTTTTGAGCACCCGACGGAATGACTACGGCTAAGAGTAACAGCAAATAAAACAGTTTGGTCTTCATCTCAATTCTTTAAGTTAGATTCTTATTTTTGTTTAGGTTTTCTTGTTGCTCTGACAAAGCATATTTTTCTATTTGCAAAGATAAACCAAACAAATTCAAAAAACTGACACTTTCTTGCCAGATGTTTTGCATTTTTTGCAAAATGGTTTTATCTTTCCAGCCGAGCATTACTATCTTCTCTCGCCCTTCTTTCAAACCCTGTCTTTTTCCTCTCTAATAGAGAAAGACAGCGCATGAGCAGTATTTACCGACCCAAAAGTCGTAAAACTGCAACGCATTCATCCAATACTGATTATTCACTGTAAACAAGACAAACTTCATACGTAATGATACTATTTTACCAAACTATAATACTTTATTGCCCTATATGAGCCTGACAAAATTGCCCGTCCTACCCTATCATTTTTCTGCAGGGCCTCCGCACAACTGCTGCAAGGCCTTATCACTCTTTCTGCAGAGCCTAGGCAGCATCGCTGCCTAGGCTCTGCAGAAAGAACATAGAAAAACTCACTTGCCAACAATCTGACCGGCACGGAACATCAAGTAGCCGACTTTGAGGTAAAATATACAAAAAAACAGTAACTGGAAGTGTCACTGCCACAATTTATTCGTAATTTTGTCATCAAATTACAGAGAGCTTATGTATAAGAAAATACTGCTGACATTTGTATTGGCCATATGCTTCGTACTGAACGGGCATGCCGTCCTCAAAGAGAAAGACTTGGCCCACACTCTATCCATATTGCGCACCGAGTTGACCAACTACCATTCGGAATTGGAGCAACGGGCCGGTTTGCAAAAGGAGCAACAGCTACAGGTACGCGACAACATCATGACGGCATGGAGCAAAAGTAACCAGAATGCACTCATGCTTTATTCGCAGAAGCCTGAATATGTATTCGACCTGACCTACGCATGCCACGAAGCTACCGAGCAATACCGCACGTTCAAAGAGTCAGTGATGCCTTTCAGGGCATTCCTGGAAAAAACAAATCAGGAAATTTCGCGCTATGACAGCCTGATAACCAGTCTCACCGGCATGTATACAGCCAATCTCTCGGAACGGTCGAAGATTGACCGTAACGTCTGCCTGACGCTTGCTGTCAACATCAGACATACACTGAAAGACAACTCTGAACAGTTCACGGAGTACATCAAGTATTATAAAACTACCGAAGAACATCTCCGCAATCTGGACCACTATGCCAATAAGCGTTATTCAGATATACAAAACAGCATCTTCAGCAATTCGGGAACAAGCTATCTGGTAGTTTTGTCGCAACTCAAAAAGAATCTGGTAGAGACCAAAGAGACTGTCCAAACCAAGTATTTCGTCAAGTCCAAGACCATCTCGCAATGGGACCCTAAAATCATGATAGGTCTGTTTGTGAGTATCTTCTTCTATGGGGCTATAGCATTGGTACTGAATGTTGTGGTCATCAGATTCCTGATACCAAAGCGTCTGCGCACGACCTCTTTCCTGGAAAAGCGCAACTGCGTGATGCTGGCAACAAGCGTTATCTCGCTTGCCATCATATTGGGTATCGTGCGATTCACAGTTGACCAGAACTTCATCTATATGGCCAGCGGTCTCATGGTGGAATACATGTGGTTGCTAGGTGTCATCCTTATATCGCTGCTGCTACGACTCGACGGCCATCAAATCAAAAGCGGCTTCCACATCTATTCGCCTATCATGCTCATCAGCTTTATCGTGATAGCCTTCCGGATAACCCTGATGCCGAACGATGTGGTGAATCTGAGCCTGCCGCTTATCCAACTGCTGTGTACCCTGTGGCAATGGAATGTCATCGTAAGGCATAACAAAAACATTCCCAAGAGCGACGTATTCTACACCTACTGCTCGCTTCTGGTCTTCTCCCTATCGGTTATCAGTTCATGGGCCGGCTATGTATTGTTCAGCGTGCAGGTATTGATATGGTGGATGATGCAGCTCACCTGTGTCCTCACCATCACCTGCCTGTCGGGATGGCTCAAGGAATATTCGCGCCGAAAAGGCATCATGCAACAACCCATCACGCAGACCTGGTTCTTCAGATTCGTGTATTTCGTGCTGCTTCCGGTCTTGGGTGTGCTGTCTGTCATCATAGCTATCTACTGGGCAGCAGACGTCTTCAACCTGAGCGATACTACCAAACTCATCTTCACACGCGATTTTATCCATACGAGTAACTTTATGGCCAGCATCTCAACGGTGGCATTGGTCATCACACTGTACATCCTTTTCTCGTATATCAACCAGACTTCGCAAGGGTTTCTCTATCATCACTTCGAACAGAGCGACCCCTCTACAGCAGCCAGCCGAATGGTCATGGCCAAGAATGTGATTCAGGTGGTGGTATGGGGTGCATGGCTGCTCATCAGTCTGAGCATCTTCCACGTCAGCAATACATGGTTGGTAGTCATCACCGGAGGTCTGTCTACCGGTGTCGGTTTTGCCTCTAAGGACATACTGGAGAATATATATTATGGTATATCGCTGATGGCTGGACGTATCAAGGTGGGCGACTATATAGAGTGTGACGGAATCCGCGGAAAGGTAAGTTCCATCAGCTACACCT
Source organism: Prevotella mikamonis (assembly GCF_055381405.1). NCBI lineage: Bacteria > Pseudomonadati > Bacteroidota > Bacteroidia > Bacteroidales > Prevotellaceae > Prevotella > Prevotella mikamonis. The sequence continues at coordinate 398,833 of NZ_AP035785.1, read as the reverse complement.
CTACCATGATTGAGGCTACCGACGGCAGCGTCATTGCTTTCCAGAACAGCCAGCTTTTCACGAAGAACTATAAAAACATGACGAAGAATCATGGATACGAACTTGACGTGCTGGAAGTGGGCGTAGCATACGGTACGAACATCGCCAAGACCAAGGATATACTCGTGAACGCGATTCAGCAACTGGGCATTACCGACCCTGCCCGTCCTGTCAAGGTGGTGCTGACCCAGTTTGACGACAGTTGCATCACATTGAAAATACTGGTTTGGGTAAACGTACTCACCCATTACGGAGACGACGGTACTATCATGGAGTGTATCTATGACACACTGAATGCCCACGGCATAGAAATTCCATTCCCACAACGCGAAGTACGCATTTTGCATGCCAACGAGAAGGAGGAAGCCGAGGCGCTCGGTCCAAATCAAGAATAAAACACTTGCAAATTAGGGGCAAAATGACTACTTTTGCATCAAACAACCATCGAAGATGTCTAATCATATACAACAACCCATATTCATTGCAGGACCTTGTGTGATAGAGTCGCAAGAACTCTTGGAAACCGTTGCACAGGAAATTGTCAGAATCAACGAAGCCTTGCAAACCCAAATTGTGTTCAAAGCATCGTTTGACAAAGCCAACCGCACTTCCCTACGCTCGTTCAGAGGTCCAGGATTAGAGAAAGGTTTGCAGATGCTGGCACAGATAAAAGAGCATTATGGGCTGAAAATCACAACCGACATACACGAAAGCTACCAAGCCGAAGCTGTCGCAGAGGTGTGTGACATTCTACAGATTCCCGCATTCCTATGTCGCCAGACCGACCTGCTGGTAGCTGCATCCCGCACCGGTCGCATTGTTAACATCAAGAAAGCACAGTTCCTAAGTGGTCATGATATGCGCTTTCCGGTAGAGAAAGCACTTGAAAGCGGAGCTAAGGAAGTTTGGCTTACGGAGCGAGGCAACTCGTTCGGATATAATAACTTGGTTGTCGACTTCCGCAATATTCCAGATATGAAGGAGATAGTACCAACTGTCATCATGGACTGTACGCACAGCGTTCAACGCCCAGGTGGCGGAAACGGAAGTACAAGCGGCGACCGGAAATTCGTACCGGCAATGGCCAAGGCTGCCAAGGCTTTCGGTGCAACAGGCTACTTCTTCGAGGTACACCCTACTCCCGACCAAGGCTTATCAGACGGTCCGAACATGCTGGAATTGCACAAACTGGAATCACTTATCAAGGAATTACTGTAATGGAAAAAGATACTATCAACACAATACAGCGGCAACAGGTAAGACTATGGGGCGAACAGTGTATCAGAGACGAGGCAGAAGCCTTGCTGGAACTGATTCCCCAACTGGATCACAACTTCGAAGATGCCGTGGAAATGATGTACAACTGTCATGGGAAAATCATCATTACGGGCGTCGGGAAAAGCGGTAATGTAGGTGCAAAGATAGCTGCTACCTTGGCTAGTACGGGTACACCGGCATTTTTTATCAATCCGCTGGATGTGTATCATGGCGATTTAGGCGTCATGACGCAGGACGATGTGGTGTTGGCACTCAGCAATTCCGGACAGACAGACGAACTGCTCCGTTTCATTCCTGTCGTACTCCACATGAATGTTCCCATTATTTCTATGACTTGCAATGAGAATTCTCTCCTTGCCAAATACAGTAATGTACACGTCAAAGTACGTGTGAAGAAAGAAGCATGCCCACTGAATCTTGCTCCCACAAGCAGCACGACGGCAGCTTTGGCCATGGGAGATGCACTGGCAATAGCCCTGATGCAGGTCAGAGGATTCAAATCCAGAGACTTCGCACAGTTCCATCCGGGAGGCGAACTGGGTAAGCGTTTGCTGACCACGGCGGAAGATGTGATGCGCAGCAACGACATGCCTATCATCTCAGAATCGGCTCATCTGGGTGAAGCCATTATTGATGTGAGCAAAGGAAAACTGGGATTGGGCATCTCATTGCAAGATGGCAAAGTCTCCGGATTGATTACCGACGGCGACATCCGACGCGCAATGGAGAGATGGCAAGCCGACTTTTTCAATCATACGGTCAGCGATATTATGACTCGTGAACCCAAAACGGTATTGCCCAATACCAAGATTACCGAGGTTCAACGCATCATGCACAAATATAAAGTCCACACTGTTCTGGTGACAGATACCGATAAAAAACTCCTTGGTGTAGTAGATCATTATAGTTGTATGATTTAAAAAGGAGAATGTTTTTATCCAAGTATCATATTCAACGTTTCATATTATGCTGTGCATATCTCCTTGTCTATAGCTGGGGATATGCACAGTCTAGTGATTCTTTGGTCGTTCGGCATCTGCGAAACTATGGAGTAAGTTTCTCTCACAATAACTCCGTGGTCCTCCTGATGACTGGGCAAGAGAAGTTCGACGACTTATTCCAAGCCGTCCGTCAGGCCAGACAATCCATCCATCTGGAGTATTTCAACTTCCGCAACGACTCTATCGCCAACCTGCTGTTCAATCTTCTAGCCGAAAAGGCAAAAGCAGGAGTAGAAGTCAGGGCCTTGTTCGATGCTTTCGGAAATACATCTAACAACAAGCCACTGAAGAAACGACACCTCGAAAGAATCAGAAAGAACGGCATAGAAATCTACGAATTCGACCCACTAAGATTTCCATGGATTAACCATGTATTCTCCAGAGACCACCGAAAAATCGTCGTCATCGACGGCAAGATAGCATATACGGGGGGAATGAACGTTGCCGACTACTATATAAACGGTACAAAGGTAGTGGGCGAATGGCACGATATGCACTGCCGCATTGAGGGAAATGAGGTCAATACACTGCAAAGCATCTTCCTCAGAATATGGAACAAAACCACCAAGCAAAACGTTCATGGAACACAATACTTCAAAGGTGGCGAACCTACGGATAGTTTCCAAGGACTAAAACCCGACACTACCGCTACCGCCTATCGCAAGATGGTAGGCATCATCAACCGAGAACCCGTCCTATCAAACGAGATTATACGCGAGTTTTACACCTCGGCCATCCAGTCGGCACGCGACAGTATCAAGATTATCAATCCCTATTTCACTCTCAATACTCGCATCAAAAAAGCGCTGAGACATGCTGTCAAACGTGGTGTCAAGGTAGAAATCATGCTCAGCATCAGAAGTGATATTCCACTAACACCTGACTGCGGATTCTACAATGCACACAAACTCATGAAACACGGATGTCATATCTGGATGTATAAGCCCGGATTTCATCATACCAAAGTCATTATGGTAGATGGCAAACTATGCACTGTCGGCAGTGCCAATCTCAATGCGAGAAGCCTGAACTGGGACTATGAAGAGAATGCTGTCATCGTAGATTCATGCACAACGAAACAATTAAGCAATCTTTTCGACGCTGAAAAGAAGGACTGCTTCAGACTTACTGAAGAAAAATGGGATCAGTGGCGCACTGGTTGGCAGAAGTTCAGAGGTTGGTTTGCACACTTATTAGCTCCTTTTCTTTAAAAAAAGAAGCTCACAAGCCAAGTTTTTGTCAGATTTTTCATATATTTGTAGAATGAACGGACACAAAGCAGTCGGCAGACCCAAGATTGCCATCATTGACAACAACACACTGGCTATTCTCGGTCTCAAACAAATACTTCAAAACGTCATGCCCATCATGACGATAGAAACTTTCAGCGATTTTGACGAGTTGGAAAACAATAATGCTGACAGTTTCTTTCATTACTTTGTGTCTATTAAAATCGTATTGGAGCATAGAGCCTTCTTCTTGGAACGCCGACAAAAGACTTTCGTACTGACTACTTCAAACGACCCCAACTCTCAGCTAAGTGATTTCCGCTGTCTGAGTATCAACGTATCTGAAGAGCAACTCATCAAGTCGCTTCTCACACTAGCCCAATTCGGGCATTCGCATGGCAAGAACCTGCCCCCCATGCCCCAGATATTGAAAGCCAAAATCCTTTCAGACAGAGAGATAGAAGTGTTGTCGTTAGTTGCCCAAGGCTATATTAACAAAGAGATAGCCGACCAACTGAACATAGGCATGACAACCGTCATTACCCACCGAAAGAATATCCAAGAGAAGCTAGGACTCAAGAGTGTTTCGGCCCTAACCATCTATGCCGTCATGCACGGATACGTAGACATCAACAAAATTTAATCCCGTCACGCCTATTACAACTTGACAGAAGAGATGTCTACCAAGTTGTTTACAATAGCATAAATGGTAAGTCCGGCAGGACTGTGTATCTGCAATTTCCGCGCAATATTACGCCGATGCGTAATAACAGTATTGATAGAGATGCACAAATGGTCGGCAATCTCCTTATTCGTCATTCCCTGTACCAGACTGATAATGACTTCCTTCTCGCGCTCACTCAGCAAGTCTCCACTGTCAGGATTCTGCTTTATCATATTGGAAATCTTCACCGTAACGTCACTCTGGCGTGATTTCTTCTCCAACCGCCTAATAGCCGGAGTGAAGATTTCGTCTTCCACACGGGCATGCTGAGTCAACCATTCCTCATTATTATACAGGTCATACAATGCTGTAGCAAGTTGGTTGTTATGCAATCCGTCGCTCGGCAGATACTTGATAATGATATTCTTCAGTTCTCTCAACTTCACGTCGGTCTGACTATGATGCTTTGAATAGGTATCAATATCATAATTCATGTCTGCCTCATTGTTCAATATGGAATTCACGTATGGGAATACGGTCTTCTCTTCATACTTCATGTGCGAACGGACAGCGTGTGCATACTCATCATAGAGCTTCATGATAAGGCGCGCCAAGTTGTCTTTTTCGTCCAAGGCATTCATGAGTTGCTGACGCATGAAAGGTAACTGGAAATCCAGATAATAGGCATGAGATGCACGCAGATACTGAATCAGAGTTGGTATAGACAGACGGTCGGCATCATCGAAATCCCGATATCCGTTGATGGCAAAATTGATAACAGCGAGAAATGTATAGGTATCAACATGCTGATCTTCACAAACTTCCTGCACGGTTTTATCTCCAAATCCCAGATTGATGCCAAAAGCACCTAGGCTCTGTAGTATACTATAATTATCTCTGATAATTGAAATCAGCCGGTCATCAGGTTCATACATCTTTTGATTTTTCATCTGCGAAAACTATTTAGTCGTTAACTACCTATCCCAATATTCCTCCCATCATCGCTATTCCGTCCATTCCTCTCCACGTGCCATTCGCCCTTGCACAACTGCAAAGCCTATTCAGTTCTGCTGCCATGCTCTTGCAGCGACGCTGCAAAGGCTCAACAGTCACACTGCCGCAGCCTTGCAGTAAAACCAGTCTGATGCGCATGCCTTGTTAACACCTTTTTGGTAGATTCCAATCTTAGCACCAAAGCGACAAAATGCACTCTTTCAAAGAATCCCAGAACAATATTATAATTTACAAAGTAACAAAAAAAAAGCAAGTCGTACAATCATTACATTTAGGTAATTTTCCGTTACAAAGGCCCATCCATGCCCTTTTATCACGACATACATACCTACATATAATGACAACTGCATTTACCGAGATATTAGTATTGACATGACACACAAAAGACATTAACTTTGTAATCGGATAAAATATGAATGAATTGATGATTTTACAAGAGGTACAGTGCTAGTTACCATTCTTGATTTTCAAGCAGAATACGCACCTCAACAGGTAGACTTAAAAACAGAAACGCAACTAAAAATCTGTACCTCTTTTTCTTTCTACCCTCCACTCCTTTCCCTTCACAAGCATACCGAAAGATAAAAGAAAATGAGCCTGGTAATAATACCAAGCTCATTCTCAACTATGAATAACCCATCGTAGGCTTTACACCTTCCTTTTTGAAAGAGTAGTAAATCCCATCGACTCTTTTTCGCTTATCAGAATTGCCACCAATGTTTCTTCTTGGGCATTTCTTCTTCCTGATACATCCCCTGCGAAGAACGCTCGCGGAGGATATCATTGTAAGTCTTATGGTCGTGTATCATGTGGTAGATTTGCCCCCAATCCGGCAATCCACCTAGGTTTCTGTCATCAATGAACATCTCCACTTTGAGTTTACGAGAAAAATGATTGTTCTTCTCTTGCTCCTCTTCAGGATAGTCCCTGTTAACAGCATAGAACTCTACCCCACGCTCACGACACCAATTAACGGCATCATCCAAGAGCTTTCCCTCTCTGACGCTCCAAAGAATCAACCGATGCTGGTCCTTGATGAGCATCTTGAGAGTTTCCGTTGCAAAGGGCAATTCCTCTCCGATTTCAGGATATTTATGTTCTACGATAGTGCCGTCGAAATCTACTGCTATTGTCATTTATTTTATTAATTTTCTATTAGTTATAGTGATTCGATTATCGTTTGATAGATGAATCGTTCTTGTTCCCGTAGTGGCTGTTCGAATAGTTGCCATAACTACCGTAAGAGCCATAAGTACCATACTGGCCGTAAGAACCGTAAGAGCCGTACTTACCATTGCCGTAACGTGCATACTTGCCATACTTCGCATACTTGCCGTAGCCGTAATAGTAACCATACTTACGCTTCGACATATCAATACCATTGATAGCTATGCACATGTTTGGCATCTTCTTCTCATTATGAAGAGAATTGATAAGGCCAAAGCTCTCCTTCGCTGTATAATCAGCCCTACACATGTAGACGGTAGCGTCTCCTACCCGGCTAATCTGCAAGGTATCGGTTACCAGACCGATAGGTGCAGTGTCTATCAATACGTAATCATACATATCCTTCAAAAGATGCACCACCTTATCGAGACTCTCACGTGCAAGAAGCTCCGCAGGGTTGGGAGGAATTGGTCCGGCCATCAACAAATCCAGATTGTCGTGGACTCCGGAGCGAAGTATCTGAGCATCTATCATCTCCTTAGTGGGTTCTTCTTTCACCAGGATATTAGTAATACCATGATGATGGTCGTCTATCTCGAACAGCTCTGCCAAACGGGGCTTACGAATATCAAGACCTACCAAGACCACTTTCTTGCCTAGCAACGAGAATGACACAGCAAGGTTGGCAGCCGTAAAGGTCTTACCCTCACCAGAAGTTGTTGAGGTAAAGATGATTACTTTTTGGCCTTCATGCAACATAAACTGCAAGTTCGTACGCATGCTACGGAAGACTTCTTCCATCAAGTTATTCTTATTCTCATGCACTACCACGTCACCACGCGTCTTAATGGTATCACTTGAAACCGGAATATCGCCCAGAATCGGCAGACGAGTCAAGCGGACTACATCCTGATGGCCCTCGATACGGTACTTAAAGAATTGCATAACAATCAATATCAATGCTGGAATACCAAAAGCCAAAATCAATGCCACCAAAAGAATCATAGCATTCTTTGGACTGATTTTGCCTATTGTCTCCGGTGCATCAATCATCTTTCCCTTATCAGCCGTAGCAGCCAAAGAGATAGAGTTTTCCTCTCTCTTCTGCAACAGCATCAGATACAAGCCTGATTTCACTTCCTGCTGACGACCAATCTGGGTCAACATACGTTCCTGTTCGGGCGAAGCTCCTACCGCACCACTATATCTGCGGAACTCTGAAGCCACGGCGTCACGCTGCAACTGCATATTTCTACGCGCCTGAGACATGGCCTTCTGGATGCTGAGCAACAAATCATCAAGCTGTGCTGTCAATGGAGTAACCGTCGGGCTTGTCTCCGAAGCACTTCTCAACAACCTGTTTCTCTCCAATACAATCTCATTGTATTTCTGGATAAGTGCAGTAGTACTCTCGTCTTTCAAGCCTACATTAGATGGCAGTGGCTGGTATTTATTACCCGGCTCATGAAGAGTTGCATTCAGCTCATTAAGCAATGCTACCTGAGTATTTGCTTCTACCAACTTCTGACTAAACTGATCCTGGTTTGCTACAGACTGTGTAGCATTCAGTTTAAGTTCCACCATATTGTTGTTACGCTTATATGACTCCAGAGCACCTTCGGTACTTCCCAACTCCGTATTGATTTTCTCCAAGCGGCTATTGATGAATTCCTCGGTACGAACAGCGATTTCATTCTTATCTTCATTGGCCTGAAGATTATAGCAGTCTATCAACTTATTCAAGTAATCACGTCCGCGCTCAGGCAGTTCGTCGTTCAAAACAAGCTGTGCAATCGTAGTCATCTTAGAAGTCTGACTGACAGACAATCTTTTCACATACCGCTCTGCAAGAACCTTAGGAGATTCAACAACAGCCTTTGAGACGGTAATCTTCCGTTTTGGATTTTCTACATAGGCACTATTCTTTTCGAATCGCAAGATACCTACCTTAGTAGAAATCTTAGCGGGCAACACCTTGAGGGTCTCATCAATACTTATCGGACCTTCCACAACTTCGTCTTTATACACTGCAAAATATTCACCGGTAATATGGTAACCTCCGCTAGGAATCTGCTCTAACTCCAACTTAATGGGATATACCAATTTATCTAGATATTTATCATCCATATCCACATTAACCGGCTGATTCTTATAAAGAAGATTATCCTTTACCTTACCTATACTATAATAGGTAGTATATAGCTTCAAAATCTTAACTGCACGCTCAGCAATAGAATGAGAAGAAAGAATCTCCATTTCATTGTCTATACCCGCAGAATTGGACATCATACCCAGATAGGTCATATTCTGTAAAGAATTACCTCCACCACGCCGGCCGTTATTATCATCTTTGATAAGCAGCTTGGTCTGCGACTGATATACCGGAGTCGCATATCTTAGATATACCAAAGCACATCCAATACAGATTACAAGCGACACCAGAAACCATTTCCAGTTTAAGACTAATGTCGTGTAGAGGGCTAGAAAGTCAAACGATGACTGTTCTTCTTGTTCCTGCACCTGTGCATTTTCAGGAACAACATTCTTTTTCTCTTCCATTATAATATATTATCTAATTATTTTTATTCGTCATTAATTCTGAGAGATTCGCATGAGATACTGTCCATACTCATTCTTTATCATAGGCTTGGCCAACTCTGCCACTTGGGCCTTTGTAATCCAACCATTCTGCAACGCAATCTCTTCAAGACATGCTATTTTGAGTCCCTGTCTCTTCTCTATCACCTCTATAAAAGTGCTGGCCTCACTCAAACTATCGTGTGTTCCGGTATCGAGCCAAGCAAAACCACGCTGCAAAGGCTTAACCAGCAGTTTGCCCAGAGCCAGATATTCTTGGTTGACCGTAGTTATTTCCAGTTCCCCACGCTCGCTGGGTTTGATATGTTTAGCGATTTCAACCACGGAATTAGGGTAGAAATACAAACCTACTACGGCATAGTTGCTCTTCGGATGTTCAGGCTTCTCCTCAATACTGATACACTTTCCCGACACATCATCAAATTCGGCAACGCCATAACGTTCCGGATCGTTCACATAATAGCCGAACACACTGGCCGTGCTGCGAACCTCAGCATCCTTTACACTCTGATGCAAAAGCCCTGTCAAACCGGCACCATAAAATATGTTATCACCCAATACCAGGCATACGCTGTCTGTCCCGATAAACTCTTCGCCGATAATAAAAGCCTGTGCCAATCCGTCAGGACTAGGCTGTTCGGCGTATTCGAAGTTTACGCCCAACTCATGTCCGTCTCCAAGCAACCGCTTGAACCCCGGCAAATCATGCGGAGTAGAAATGATTAGAATATCCTTGATACCTGCGAGCATGAGTACCGATATAGGATAATAAATCATAGGTTTATCAAAAATGGGAATCAGCTGTTTACTGATTCCTTTCGTAATCGGGTAAAGTCGTGTACCCGAACCTCCAGCTAGAACTATTCCTTTCATGTTAATATGCTTGTTTATCAGGTATAATAAAACCTATTGCGGTCTTTAGGATAATCTTCATATCCAACCAGAACGACCAATGTTCAATATACCATATATCTCGTTTAATACGTTCTTCCATCTGCCACAGCTCCTTCGTCTCACCTCGGAAGCCAGTTATCTGAGCCCAACCGGTGATTCCAGGCTTACTAAAGTGTCTTACCATGTACTTATCTATCAAATCGCGATAGACGTCTGTATGATAAAGCATGTGCGGGCGAGGCCCTACGACACTCATATCACCTTTCAACACATTGAAGAATTGGGGCAATTCATCTATATTTGTCTTACGCATGAAATTACCAAAAGCAAATTTGCGAGGGTCATCCTTCGTTGCCTGCAACTTATCCGATTCGACATTAACGTGCATAGAGCGGAACTTGAAACAATCAAAGGTCTGTCCATTCAAGCCCGTACGCTGTTGCTTGAACAATACCGGCCCCGGACTCTGCAACTTGATACAGAGAGCTATAACCGGATATATCAATGCTATGAACAGACACGCTACCGAACTCACACACACATCAAACGCGCGCTTGACAAATTTATTGATGGGAGACGACAGCGGCTCTATATAATTGGTAAACAATTCGGTATCGCCAAATCGCTCTGCCTTCAGCTTCAGCCTGAAGTTACCGAACATTCTCGGCACATAGTAGAAATGCGTAACCGTACGGTCACAGTATTTCATGATGTTGATAATCTCCTTATAAGCATCATGAGACAGACAGCAGAACACATCGTCAACGCCTATTCCCTGCACCTCTGCATCGAGTTTCTCGTTCAATTTTTCGAGATTTCCCAACCATTCCAGTTCTTTCGGGCATTTCGCAATCTCACGGTCGGCATAATATCCAGCCACACGATAACCTGTAGACGGGTCTTTCATCAAATCATCATACAATATACGCACTGCGGGGTCATGCCCGATAAACAATACAGTACGAGTATTGCGACCCATCTGGCGGTAGTGCTTCAACAACACACGCTGAATAAGGCGAGCCACCATGATAAGCAAGAAGAAAGTCGGGAATAGCAATGCCAAGAAGTATAACACCCGCTCGTGCACACCTATCATCCTCAACATCACATACATAACCACTGCTTGAAATGCAGTAAGTTTGAAAACCCGGCTGAGCACGTCCTCAAAGTTGACTCTGCGAGAATGTATGATGGTATGGTAAAACGTTTGGCTCACCAACATCGAGAAGTTGGCTACCAAGAAAGTCATCTTTGTTGCGGTATGAAAGAAAGATGGCACGAGTTTCGGTGTCAATTCGATAAATGCCCACAAGAGAACATTTAACACCAAAAAGTCACCAAGCGCGACCATAATCCTTATAAGGTCATTCCCTTTTCCTGATTGTTTCATGCTATCAAACCTGAACGTGTGATTACACAATCTCTAATTTGTCGCAAAGATAAACAAAAATACATAAAGATTAAAGTTTAAACAAGAAAAACTTTCATTCAGACTATATTCTTTTTCTCAAAACAATACATCAAAATACTGCAAAGGCTTAGCAACAACGCTGCAAAGGCTCTTCAGCAATGCTGCAAAGCCCAGACAGCAACACTGCCGAGGCCTTGCAGTTTTTCCAGGTCTACAAGCAAACCTGATACAAGTCGGCAAGTTGATGAATTTACCGGTTCTTGCCCGCATACACAGCAGGACTGGCTAAAACCATTAGAATCCTTTGGTCTTTAGATGAACTTTCACTAACTTTGCAGCAAACAAGAATAACACAATAAGAATCAACAAAATGGGAATATTTTCAAAACTCTTTAAAAGAGACGACAGCGCAACAAAAGTTGGCGGAATGGAAGACTACATGACATTGGTGCGCGTATACTTTCAGGCATCGCTCGCAGCCAATCTGGGCATCAACAATCTGGCCATGCTTCCTGATTTGCGCATGTTCAAATCGACCTTGCACGTACCCACCGTCAACAACAAGCTAGGCGTCGGAGAGCGCAACCAATGCAAGAAGATGCTCAGAGAGATATATCATACCGAAGACACATTCTTCAAAGAAATAGACCAGAGCATCCGTAAGAATTGCCACAAGATACAAGACGTTCAGACCTATCTGATTCAGTTCCAAGGATTCACGCAGGATTTGATGATGCTCATGGGCAATCTGATGAAGTTCAAACTCAGACTGCCGTCGTTCTTCAAACGTGCCATATACAGCATGACAGAGAAAACCGTCAACGATGTGTTCACCAAGAACGACTATACCGATGCCGGCGTCATGAAGACGGCGTTGAACATCCGACAATACAACAAGCGTCTGGGCTTCTCACAGAAATGGATTACCGACTTTGTATACCAAGTAGTGATGCTGGCCAAGAAGGAATCACCCAACAATGCAGACGAGGACAAGAAATAAAACTACACGTATTATTTGGAATAACCGATTAATTCAATTAAATTTGTAACCAAATTGTAAATCTATGGATGCAAACGAGAAGATACTGTCTCTCTTTTCTACACGCGTCAGGCAAATGATTCTCCAATACGTCGAGACAAAGAAGGAGAATGACACCTTGTATGCGATGGTAGACGAAAGAGACGTGCGTATCAAGCAGTTGGAAAGCCAACTGGCTCAAGCTGAAAGGAATTACAATAGCCTCAAGATGGCCAAGATGATAGAAATCACCGATGGCGACATGGAGGAAGCCGGCAAACGGATTTCCAAACTGATTCGAGAGGTAAACAAATGTATCACGCTGCTCAGTGAAAAATAACAAGTCGTGATGGAAGAAGACAACAAAGAGAAACTACATATCAGATTACATGTCTACGATACAGAAATGTCGGTCAACATCGTTAGGGCCGACGAGAAACTGTATCGGGATGCTGCCAAACTCATCACTGATACGGTAAACACCTATTCTGAGGTTTTCAAAGGCCGTAAAAGTGATAAAGAGATATTGTATATGGCGCTGATAGACATAGCTTTACGATATGAGCGAGAAGCCGAACGCAACGACACGGCTCCTTTTAGTGATATTCTCAAGACATTGACTTCTGAAATCGAAGACGCACTGAAGTAGTCTTGAGAAGATAACACTAAAAATATACATATACACACATGACAACAATACTTATTATAGCCTTAGTGGCTCTACTGGCGGGAAGTGGTATCGGATATGCCCTCTTCCGCTATGTAATCACGGGAAAATACAAGGAGATTATCAACTCTGCCGCTAAAGACGCAGAAGTTATCAAAGAAAAGAAACTCCTTGAAGTGAAAGAAAAGTTCCTGAACAAGAAGTCTGAACTCGAAAAAGAAGTTCAGCAACGCAATCAGAAGATTCAGCAGATAGAGAACAAGTTGAAACAGAGAGAGTTGTCGCTGAACCAGAAACAAGAAGAGTTGGGCCGTAAGAAGCAGGAAGTTGACCAAAATCAGCAGCGTATCGACAACGAGAAGAAGCTCTTGCAAGTAAAGCAGCAGGACTTGGAAAAGATGCAAGACCTTGAGCGAGCAAAGCTGGAAGAACTCTCAGGACTCAGTGCCGAGGAAGCCAAGAATCGCCTTGTCGAAAGCCTGAAAGACCAAGCCAGACTCGATGCTGCCAGCTATGTCAACGAGATTATGGACGAAGCCAAACTCAATGCCAATCAACAGGCGAAGAAGATTGTCATTCAGACCATTCAGCGCGTTGCTACCGAGACGGCTATCGAAAATTCTGTCAGCGTATTCCACATTGACAACGACGAGGTCAAAGGCCGCATCATCGGTCGCGAAGGTCGCAACATCCGCGCACTCGAAGCTGCCACCGGTGTTGAAATAGTAGTCGACGACACCCCCGAAGCCATCGTTATCAGTGCATTCGACCCTGTCCGTCGCGAAGTTTGTCGCCTTGCGCTCCACCAACTTGTAGCCGATGGTCGCATCCATCCGGCCCGTATCGAGGAAGTAGTTTCCAAGGTTAAGAAGCAACTGGACAACGAAATCATCGAAACCGGTAAGCGCACAGCCATCGACCTTGGTATTCATGGTTTGCATCCCGAACTCGTCAGAATCGTCGGCAAGATGAAATACCGCTCTTCTTATGGACAGAACCTGTTGCAACACGCCCGCGAGACAGCCAATCTCTGTGCTGTCATGGCTAGCGAGTTAGGCTTGAACCCAAAGAAGGCAAAGCGTGCCGGCCTGCTCCACGACATTGGCAAAGTGCCAGACGAGGAGAGCGAATTGCCCCACGCATTATATGGTGGTAAGATTGCAGAGAAGTACAAGGAGAAACCAGACGTGGTAAATGCTATTGCAGCTCACCACGACGAGGTAGAGATGCAGAGTCTCCTCGCTCCTATCGTTCAGGTCTGCGATGCCATTTCCGGAGCGCGTCCAGGTGCACGCCGTGAGATTGTAGAGGCATATATTAAGCGCCTCAACGATTTGGAAGCTATTGCACTCAGCTATCCCGGCGTAACAAAGACCTACGCTATCCAAGCCGGTCGTGAACTCCGTGTCATTGTAGGTGCAGACAAGATGGACGATGCAGAAAGCGAAAAGCTGTCTAGTGAAATCGCTACCAAGATTCAGAACGAGATGACTTATCCCGGTCAGGTAAAGATTACCGTTATCCGCGAGACCCGTTCCGTGGCATACGCCAAATAAGATATTAGCCTATACAAACTCAAAAGGGGCTGCCTGAAAAAGGCAGCCCCTTTTGAGTTAAGTCTTATAGTATGAATCATCTATACGCTCTTACGAAGGTAAAATTTATAGAAAGAATGCCAAAAACGTGCAATCGGACGTCCCCATAGAACCTCAGAAGGGAAATATCGGGCAAATCTTAAATTGCGTCGGACTTCCAATAAGTATTGTTTGTAGAGTGGCAGTCCCTTGAAATTATATCGTGTATCGAAGAATCCAAAATTCCCGGCATGTAATATCTCTGCCAACAACAATTTCCCGATATTTTCATCAGGAGTCGTATATAAATACTTCCTATCTAATCCTAGAACTTCACTCAGAATCCACATGACTCCTTTTGAAAATGTCAACATGTGGAGTTTTTCCAGCGTACGGGCAATATCTGCCTGCGCTTCCGGAACAACCCCACACTTCAATAGGTAATAGTAATCTATGATTTGACGTAGTCCAATACCTTCAAAGAAGAAATGGTGCATGATGTGAGAGAGCTGAAATACACAGTCCATATCGCCATTGAGAACATATATTCCCTGCCCTGCAACACCAGAAAGAGCTACAAAGTTATCAAACTGACTATTCTTTTGTTCCTCAAAATAACGTCTTAATAGTATTTCATGATACAAGTTCCCCATGAACGAAGGGAAAAAATGAACCTCTATTGGAGTTCGTCCGAAATTAGGCCAGTCTATATGATGGTATTCTGGTGAAGCTGTAGGAGCTTTTTGCCTTACATAACGCACGACATCCTTAGCCCTCTTCATATCTGTCCAGATGTCTATATCGCCGGGCATGCGGTATAACGGATTGGGATATAGCCGTGCATTAGCCTGCCCCTTGAGTACACATGAACGGATACCGTCTTGCTTAAATACAGCCGTCAGTCGACAAGCGTCTTGATTCACTTGTATATTAGCACGTTTTATCTGGTCTACAGTTGCCACCCATTTAAAAATAAGCTGCCTTTCTGGCCGATAACTTACATCTTTGGGTAATCGTTCCAAGCCTTGATATACGACACCTAAAATGGATTGGCGATTGGCAAACTCATACATGCCTTCCCAATCCAATTCGTTTAATGAGGGAAGTGGCTGCTTGCTGTCCAGAGCAAAACGGAGAAAACGAAGATATAGTTCTGCTTGATTCATCACTGAATATCTAATTGTTCATACACAGAATTCTTCGACTTAAATTCAGGAACAAGCTCCTTCATCTTCTTCACAATCTTCATATTATCAAAGGTCTGCGCTATATCTATCAGACTTAATATCTCTTGATTAATGCTGTCATATTCGTATTCCCTTACCTTGGCAATCCTAATCTTGGGATTAAATGAAGGCAATGTATTCTCTTCATTGGATAATACCTCCTCATATAGCTTTTCTCCCTCACGCAATCCGGTATATTTAATCTGGACACCTCTCGCTCCCGACAACAGTATCATGCGTTTTGCCAAGTCAGCAATCTTCACAGGTTCTCCCATATCAAAGACAAATATTTCTCCACCGTTGCCATGAGTTCCTGCTTCTAACACCAACTTACAAGCTTCAGGAATCAGCATAAAGAAACGAATGATATTAGGATCGGTCACTGTCAGCGGCCCACCCGCTTTGATTTGTTTCTCAAAGAGTGGAATCACAGAACCATTAGAACCTAGTACGTTGCCAAACCGAGTTGTCACAAACTGGGTTACTCCATCTTTCAAAGACTCTGTTCCGCCTTGCTTAATAGCTTTGTCTAAAGACTGGATATATATTTCACAGATTCTCTTAGAGCATCCCATCACATTCGTCGGATTTACAGCCTTATCCGTACTAAGCATAACGAACTTCTTCACCCCATATTTAACAGCTAAATCTGCAATTATTTTCGTACCGCGTATATTATTCAATACACTCTCGTAAGGATTATCCTCCATCATGGGTACATGTTTATAAGCAGCTGCATGGAACACATAATCCGGCCTGAAGTTGCTGAATATATATCCCATTCTGTATTCATTGGTAATCGTCTCTACCATAGTCGTCGCCTTGATATCCGGATAATTACGAGACATCATCAATCGAATGTCATGCTGAGGGGTTTCGGCCTGGTCTATCAACATCAATTCGGCAGGATGATACACTGCTATTTGCTGCAATATCCCATTTCCTATACTACCAGCCGACCCTGTTATCAGGATTTTCTTTCCTGTAATCATTCTGCCAATAGCCTCCATATCCACTTGAATTTCATTGCGAGGTAACAAGTCCTCAATACTAATCTCTTTGAGTGTACTGACCGAATTCTGACCAGATGTCCATTCCTCGGACCCGGAAACCATATATATGTGGATATTTTCCTGTATCAGCCTGTCTTGCAAAACTCTATCTTTACGAAACACTTTATTCTGCAAAGGAGAGACCAACACTACTTGCACATTCATAGACTTCAATACATCTATCAACTCTTCATCGTTCTTATAAACACGTACACCCAACAATCTACGACCAGAGAACTGTGCATCAGGAGCTATGAATCCTTTCAATTGGAATCTGACGGGCTTCTCATTCCTGATATTTTTAGCCAATCCAATTCCCCCCTCTTGTACACCGTAAATGAAAGTGCGCATCCCATTCTTAGAACTGAACATCACTTCGTACACTGTCTTTACGAGCATTCTGAATGCTACCATTCCAACTGTCGCAACCAGATACATTGCTAAGATCTGTCGCCCTTGTAATCTGACGAACTGTAAGTTCCAATAAAAAATAATATAGTGCATCACCTCGGCTACGAACAAGGATAAAAGCATGGCATACCCTACCCTCATCAAGTCTCTCACCGTAGAATATCTGATGATACCGGCATAAGTCCTAAAAACCTTGAATCCTATTAAATTAAAGACCATATACATGAATATAGTCTTTGACAATAAGATGATATTACCCAAGGTTACAGCTCCATTATAATAAAGCCAGAACACAAACAGACCTGATAAATAACAAATCAAACAGTCTATAACGAAAATACACCAATAAGGTAATGCGTCTTTGGTAAAATACCAATTAACAAGCTTATCCAGTAACTTCATCTCCCTAACTTTTTAGAAAATCTTATTTTATAAATCCCCCTCTATAAACTCGACTTTATAGTCTCAACAATCCATTCTACATCTTCGTCAGAAACACAAGGACCAGAAGGTAAACACAATCCACTTTTAAATAATTGCTCGGATATTCCATTCACATAGACAGGAGCATCATGGTATACCGGTTGCTTATGCATTGGCTTCCACAAGGGTCGGCTCTCCACATTAGCTTCATCCAGACATACACGCATTGCCTCGACATTTGTATGAGGCTCACAATCGGTATGGGCATCATCCACAGAATGAATAACACCTGCAGCCCCCCCCACTGCTCCTTTGATAGTCGACTTATATGCGTTCTCCTGTCCTTTAACCTTCAGGGCTGGGTCAAGTGTAATCGTATTAAGCCAGAAGTTAGAGTCTATCTCTGAAGATGGATTATCATGGAACGTGATACCATCTATAGTATCGAAAGCCTTGGCATACAGGCGAGATATATGCTTGTGATGGGCTATATGCTCATCAAGCACTGTCATTTGGCCACGCCCAATACCAGCACAGATATTACTCATTCTATAATTATAGCCTATCTTTTCGTGTTGATAGTATGGATAACCTTCACGAGCTTGGGTTGCATAAAACATGATATTGTCCCTTGAAGTGTCATCAGGACAAATCAAAGCACCTCCACCCGACGTAGTAATCATCTTATTACCATTGAAACTCAATACTCCATACTGGCCGAAAGTGCCACATACCTGCCCACGATAACGCGAACCAAGTCCCTCAGCAGCATCTTCTATAAGCGGAATATCATATTTCTGAGCCACAGCTATGATTTCATCTATCTGAGCCGGCATACCATACAGATAAACCACGATAATAGCTTTGGGCTTACGGCCCGTCTTAGCAATCCTATCCTTAATAGCCTCTTCCAACAGCTGTGGATTCATATTCCATGTATCCAGTTCAGAATCTACAAATACAGGAGTTGCTCCAAGGTAAGTCACAGGATGCGATGATGCACAGAATGTAAAACTCTGACAAATAACCTCGTCCCCCCTTCCTACTCCTAATCCTATAAGAGCCAGATGTACAGCCGCTGTACCGGAAGCCAATGCCACTACACGCTTATCTGCTAATTCATCTTTATCCTCTGTCAAGAAAGTGTGCAAATCGGCTTCAAAACCATTCACATTTGGACCAAGAGGCACTACCCAGTTTGTTTCAAACGCCTCTTGTATATATTTCATCTCATTGCCACTCATATGAGCTAGGCAGAGATATATTCGCTTTTCTGGTTGCTGCATAATTATTACTCTCTAATCCTAATTATAATATTGAAAAATTGCCCTCAAGCAATTCCGATTTCTTACGAATAACAACGGCATCATACATCATCATCAGAATATCTTCATCATACTGTCCAATGATGCTTTCATTGCTTTTCCCTTCCATATTGTTCTGGATTAACTTGAAGAAATCCACCCCAGCACCATAAGCATGAAGATAAGCTCCTCCAAATCGTGGATTGACTTCACTGAGATAATATTGCCCATCCTGATACCAGAAATCCATATCAACTGGGCCATTAAACTGCATCACTTGGCAAATATCTTCAATGAAAGCAAATAATTCTGGATCTTTGAAAGAGATTGTTTTACTCGCTCCACCTATTTTCGTCTCCAATTTTCTCTTTGAAAAGGCTGCAACAGGTTTATGACTATAACAGTCAATATAGACGTCGGCATCACAATCACCACTCTTCATATATTCCTGAATGATATAATCAAATTCTGCATCTGCAAAATACGACTCCAATTCATCCATTGTTTCACATTTATGAATGCCAACACTACCGCTGCCCGTTCTTGGTTTGATGAAGACGGGGAAATCTATCTCGTGCCTGTCATATCCTTTTTTAAAATGTCCCAAAGTATCGTATGTAAGAACGGTACGGATTCCTTTCTCCTGTAAATACCGGAACATCTCATACTTATCAAAACAATAATGAGCCGTCTCTTTCGATGGTGCCAGTACCAATATACCTTCCTTTTCAAACCTATCCCTGTTTTTTGCCAGCAATTCTATTTCCGGGTCAATCAGTGTTGTTATTGCCCTTACATCATTTTCCTTTGCTATCTTCAGTATTTCATCCACATAGTTTGGTGCATCAATCCTTGGTACTAAATAGCATTTGTCTGCCACATACAAGGCTGGTGCAATATCTTGAAGGTCAGTAGCAATAATCTTGCAGCTATTGCCTAATGACTCCTTTAAAAACTTTAAAAGCTGGACACGACGGCCACAGCTGCAAAACATTATATTATTCATTGTTTTTAATATATTGATTTCTGTAAAAATTCGTCTTCAGTCCATTCTTCCCGTATAATTTGAGGTCTCTCATCACTGGAAGTCTTTAAATAGACGACTGGGAAATAGTGGATAAACAAAGGGGTTAGACTCATGGTGTAAGCCCCTACTCTATGGAGTACAATATGGTCGCCAGGCTGTAGTCTTCTTTCTCCGGCAGGGAGTGTAAACATGCGATCGTATTCAAGACAGGACAAGCCACTTACTATCTGAGGTTGTGATGCGACATCTCCCACTTCGTCTTGGTAGATAACTTCCTTGAAATAGTCAGACTTATGGAAGAAAGGATCAACATCATTGCGCGTACCATCGGTGCAAATATAAATATTGCCATCGTGTTTTTTAACATCTATCACCTCCATCACATAGTCAAAGCCTGATGCTACAACAGCATTTCCCGGTTCCACAATAATAGAAATATCATGTAAATCTGCACTAAGAGTCTTATAGAACACTTCAGCATATTCGTAATAAGTAGGTTTACCTGGCATACTCCCAAAGAAACCTCCGCCCAAATCCCAATATTTCAATTTGAGATTATATTCATGAATCACATCCTGCACATAGCTGATAACATTGTGGTAAAAACTTACACTTCTTGTTTTTGGTTCTCGATGCGAGTGAATACCAACAACCATCACGTTCTTTAGTTCAGCTATCCTGGCTAAGGCCTCTTCCCATTCTCCCGATTCATAAGAGAAGCCAAACCGACTATCATCATTAGGATGATTTTCATCTTCTGGGGAAATTGCGGATATATTTATATTCAGTCTGACTCCCACCTCGAACGTCTCTTCTCTTGGTAATTCCTGTAACCATTCTATTTCCCGCCAAGTTTCAATATTTACAATCGAGTGATGACGTACAGCATCAAGAAAAGTCTCCTTCGACTTCATCGGTCCGTTGTAAACAATATGTTCCTTAGGAAATCCAATTCTTACAGCAAAGTTATACTCGTTATACGATACAACCTCAGCATAACATCCTTGCTCCTTAACGAGTTTCAATATATAAGGAAGCGAATTGGTTTTTACCGAGTAGCTTATTACACTTTGCGGGAAAAAACTACTAAGTGCATTCTGAAATTCCTTAATATTATCAACAACATCTCTCTGATCGAGAACGAAACAGGGTGTCTGTAATTTATTCGTATTCATCTAATTTCTACCATTAAATTCCTCCATTGTAGCACTTCCTTCATGCGAAATTCCATCACGACGCAATACAGACCTAATAGTAAGCCAAATTATCTTGCAATCAGTTGTAAAAGTCACATGATCAACATACCACACATCATACTTAAATTTCTCTGACCACGACAGAGCATTCCTTCCATGACATTGTGCCCACCCAGATATACCGGGTCTCACTTCATGGCGGCGCGCCTGCTCTTCTGAGTAAAGAGGTAGATATTGCACCAGTAACGGCCGAGGGCCTATTAAACTCATATCTCCCTTTAAAACATTTATTAATTGTAATAGTTCATCCATAGAAGTAGATCTGACCCATTCACCAACCTTCGTTAACCGCTGTTCGTCTGGAAGCAAATTACCCTTAGAATCAGTATCATCAGTCATGGTCTTAAATTTGATAACTTTAAATATTCTCCCATATAGCCCTGGTCTCTCTTGCAAAAATAACACCCCAGCTCCTTTATTGGCAAAATGAAGCCAGATACCAACTCCTATCAGTAAGGGAGAAAGTAAAATCAAACCTATTAAGGAAATGAGTATATCAAATGGACGTTTAATCGCTTTTCTATACATTTTTGTTTTGTGAATCTAAAGCATTATACATATTCAGCAAAGAGAGCCATACATCCTTTTGCTCATACCGCTCACAAATCATTGGACGTGCATTTTCTCCCATCCGCTTAGCCTCTGCCCGATGACAAACAAACCATAACATTGTATTATATAGAGCATCCGTAATATCATGTTTTCTTTTTCCTTTGTCATCTAAAGGTGCTTGGATTATCTTCCCATTTAAACCATCCTTAATAATTTCATTAGAGCCACTAATGTTTGTGACAATACAAGGAAGATTCATCGCTCCAGCCTCAAGAGGTACATTAGGAAAACCTTCTCGATAAGAAGGAAAAACAAGCACATCACTTGCCAATAAAAAAGGACGAATATCCTGTTGCACCCCTACATATATTACAGCTTTTGATTGCCTAAAATATTCTAACTTATCAGTATCAACAATATCATCTTCCCCTTCAAGCTCACCTATCAATAACAACTTAGCATCTGCCTTTGTGGCCTCGAGCCGCTTCATTGCATCTGCTAATTCTCCCATTCCCTTGTCATTAGTTATTCTGCCAATAGAGATAAATAGAAAATCCTCATCTGTACATCCCAACTTCCCTCGAACAAATTCTCTTGCACCCTCTACAGACTTCCCTTGTAATCTGATTTGCCCATTATCCACAACGAAAGAAGACGTTTCTATTGTATTCTCACGGCTTAAAAAGGATGTGTCTTTCCCATTGATATTCCCATAATGTATCACTTCGAGTGGCTTACTTGTTATATGGTCGCTTTGTAAACTGCATAGGACACCATTTCCTTCAGGTATCACCTTACTGGCAAACAGACAAGTCAATCGCTCCATTGTTTTAAGTATGAAGCGAAAAACTCCCGTTGTTCCTTGATAACGTAGGCCTGTAACCAGATAGATACGATGTGGCACACGCGCCATCCAAGCTGCCACCATTGCCAAAAGACTTCCCTTTGGGGTATTGGCATGCACACACCACGGCTTTTCCCGACAAAATAACCGATACAGGAACCATAAAGCCTTGATATCTTTTATGGGGCTAATGGGACGTTCCAACGGTGCATCAATCACCCGAATCCCCTCACGCTCTCCCACTTTCTGAAGTACGCCAGTATCTTTGGCTACCCCTACAACTTCAAAGTATTGATTCAAGAATCTTAATTGCCCTTTGAGTAGACTCTCCAAAGATATATCGGCCGTAGTTATACGTATCAGTTTCTTTCTTCTACTTCTCATCGCTCTGAAACCTATTACAATTTCATCAAATCCATATACACCTGATTGTATTCCGCAACCATTTTAGCAATATCAAATTGCATAGCTCGCTGATAACACCTGTCAGCCACCTGTTGATACAATTCGTTATCGCCATGCAATCGCAATATCTCATTGGCTAGTGCCTGAGCATCTCCATGTGGGAAAAGGATACCATAGTCCTTAGTAACTTCCCGCAGCCCATCTACATCAGATGCTACAAATGGTTTACCCGCTGCCATCCCTTCTATATTTGACAATGACAGTCCTTCCCAATGCGATGACATCACTATAATATCAGCAGCCTTTAATACATTAGGGATATCTGTTCTTATACCGAGGAATTTTACTCTTTCACAAACTCCCAATGCTTCCGATAACTGCCGCACTTCCACCATCCGTATTCCTATTCCAGCAAACCAAACCTCAAACCTATCCTTATCCAGGAGACATAAGGCTTTTACGATTGTATCCTGATCTTTCTGTTGGCGAAATCCTGCCACCATCAAGACAGCCTTTCGTCCTCCTTTTTCTCCCAATAACTTCTGGTTTGGTATCGCTTCAAATACAGCATTGACATCTATGCCATTATTAATAGTCGTAAGTTTCTTATATTGAGATGAAGTTGTCGCCAGCCATCTTCCTCCCATATATTCTCTCAGTTTCTCCTCTGCGACATTGCTGATACAGATAATATGATTATACCTATTATACATCCAACTTTCAATGATACGATACCATTTCCATTGACGTTTACGATTGGAGGTATTATGTTCTGTAGATACCAGCTTCGCTGAACAGAACAAACTAGCAATAGCTACAAATAGCTGAGGCGAAGAGTTATGCGTATGCACAATATCATACTTTCCAATGAGCTTAGTGAGCTTGACTATATAAAGTGGATTATAATATCCATGTCCTAAAGTATATATTTTGGTCGTGGGACTCGTTCTCCTTAGTCTAGCAGTCAGAGGTGTTTTCTTACTATCAAACACACAGAGGTCTACAATATGTCCCAATGCCTGTAGTTTTGGAATCATATTCACTACCAATGTCTCAGCCCCCCCAATTTCTAAAGAAGTAATAACCTGAAGTATTCGCATATTCCCAATTACGCAAAGATACAAAAATCAGCAACCGATTCCAAGCTAAGCAGGATTAAAAAGAAGAATAGTATTCATACATAATAATTTGGTTACGTGCAAGCCCTGTCTATCATTCGTTTCACCACCACCTCAGGTGCAAGCCATTGTTCATAATAAGCACGTGCCCCTTGCTCCAAGTGTTGTCGATATTCAGCATCATTATTAATTTTGACTACCGCACTATAAATTTCATCTTCCGAATTCACGAAATGCACATTCTTGCCATGTACCAAACCTTCACCAGGCATTTCTCGTTTTAACGGAGTTGAGATAATAGCTTTCCCCATACAGAGATATTCAGCCAACTTCCATCCATGACACTCGCATACACTTGGTGTATTGAAAACCAGTACGCTCTCCTTTGTCTTGCGGATATAATCATCCATAGACAAACGCTTATCATAAATGAAATCCCTATATATATCTTTGTATTTAGGATAGTCAGGCATCTCGCGCAACACAGCATCTCCATCAACATAAAACAATCCGCCCTCTATATCCAATCCCGCCTTTTGGCATGCTTTCAAAAAATCACCACGGTATTTATTGGTATCTGTAGCTGCAAACTCATTATACCACAAGGTAGAAGCGTGGAAGATATAGTTAGCCCTCACCTCCGTAAATATTTCATACTGTTCGAGGCGCCGGCGACGAATATTAGTATAAAGGTAATCTTTTAAATAACTTTGAAAAGTAATATCAGTATATTTCTTTCCTTTTATGTAATGTGACATACATTGCAAGATAGTCCTTGCTTTAGAATGTAATGTCAGACCAAACTCTGGTCCAATAGGCATTAATTTACCATATTGTGCGACTTGCTCCATAGTAGGGTTTACCATGCCATATACATCACACCAATCATATCTATCCAAGAACACCTTAGCCACATCCTCCGTGTCGACAAACACCTTCACTTCCACAGAAGCGTTTTTATAAACAAAGGCAAACCCACTGTTATAGTCTTTCGTATCCTTATAAAGCAATGATGCAAAGGGCCTTACATCGTAATGTATACATTGTTTGCCAAAGAGACATTCCAAGCCCAGCAAATACCAAGAAGCATAGTTGTATTTCAATCGTGGATCAATTATTACTTGCATAAGCGCAGATCATTAAGATGCATTATAAGCCCTAACAGGGCAAAAATAAACCATCGTTTTCTGATATATGGAACATCTTGTTCTTTAGTTCTTTGAAGGCAAAACCTGAAACGCCAATAATTAATGGAAGACTTCATTTTAACTCTTGTAGGAATATTATAAGTAGTCATCTCCTGATAAGTCAGCATGGAAGCAATCGGACTTTTCATTCTGATACGAATAATACTATCTGTCAATCCACCTTCTTGATACTCTGCCAAATAAATTACTTTATCAAAATATCTCAACTTATATTTCCCTGCAATTCGATTCCAAACCAGCACCTCCGGACAGAACTTTTCTCCTTCTATCTCTGGAAATGGGAACTCACGTAAAACATCTGTTCTAAACACCTCTTTCATATCACCAATAAGCCTCTTACAATATCGTATTTCTATATTGGTACCATCTATATAGCTCACGCAATGACCATTTATGTCAAGTTGTTGCAATCTATTCAGATGGTTGAAACCAGAACCAATAATGTCTTCTGTCCCTAACTTACCATCAAGCCCACATACACCAGCATAATTATATTTATCTTCAACAGACATCCATGCAGCTCTAACATCCTGTAAAGCATCCACAGGCAGACAATCGTCTGAATCTGCGATAAAGAAGAGTTCTCCGACAGCTTCTTTTATCCCTCTGTTAATCGCCGTATGTTTCCCGCCATTGGACTTATAGATATAGCGAATAGGAAATAAAGATTCCTCTATCATCAGATGAACAACGTCTGCCGTAGTATCTGTACTCCCATCATCAACAATAAGCCACTCAAAATCCTTATCAGTTTGAGCCTTCAAACTTTGATATAGACGCCGAAGCAAATCAGCCCGATTATATGTTGGAGTGAAAACTGTTATCATCCTTGGTGATACCATTTAAACATCTCTGTAAAAACTTTCTTTGCATCGTGAATTTGCAAAACAGTTTCTCTTCCGCGATCCGCAATCTTCTCATAATACCCTCTATTACAAGCTATCTCAAATAGCAGGTGTAAAAGCTCATCCATAGTATGATACTCCAAACAGGAGTTATTATCTTTTGCTGCAATATTTTCTAAGGCATATGGAGTGCCAATAACTAGAAGCCCATTAGCTATCGCATCAAGAACTTTCCCTTTTGTACCAGTACCAATAACGATAGGGGTAAGCTGAATATCATATTTGCAAATTTCCTCAATATAATTATCTGCATAATTAATATGTCTCACATCAAAACCATATTGAGATAGTAGATGGGCATATTTATTCCAACCACGTCCTAAAAAGGTTATACGATAGAATTGATTTAAAGCTGTAGAATTACACAAAGCTTTGCAAACGGCTTCTACTCCATATTTCATGTATAAATTTGCTTGCCCAGCAATAAGTAACTCTATTTTTCCAACATGAAAGTTTATTTTTCTACTCTCATTCATTACCGTATAGTGTGGATGTCGAAAGAAATGAACATCAAGCTTTTTATTTAAAGTCTGTAACCTCTGTGCATCAATATCACCAACTAAATAATAACGAGTATTAGTAGGAATAAAAGTCTTCTCTATCCTTACAAATTTCCGTATCATAAGACGTGCTTTTATCCATGTTATTTTATCCATGAGATGTTTCTCTTTTAGAAGACGTGCATAAAAAAGCGACTCACAATCCGGCAATACGTGAATACATCTAGCGCTACCATTTAATTGTCTGACAACACGAGATAATTCTTCACCATAAATAAAGACTCCATCAATAGAGCTACTCTTTATTTCAGACAAAATTTGATGTGGAAGCAACAAATAATTCAGAAGAGGATATGGCAAGATAAAGCGTAATACCATTCCTAAAGATGAATATATTAGAAAGTTTACCCAGCGGGGGATAGGAATAACTACAATCCTACAATTTAACTCCTTTTCAACTTCGCTTATTTTGCTATCCGATAAATGATTACTATTAAAAGTATATAATATCAAATCAATATCATTTGCTCTATTTTTAAGCAAATGATATGGTAAGGCCGAAGTTCCTTGTATATTCTCTGATGCTGGTGCTACTAATGTTATTGCTATTAAATTCATTATAATCTCACTATATAAAGATTAAGCGCTACTTCCTGCTTCCCATCAATATATCCATTTGTTTAGGAAATACCTTTTTACCAATCATATAAAAGGAAACACTTACATATGAAACTAAAACAGGAATCAAAATAAGACAAAATGATGCTGTCCATCCATTAACCGGGAGAACTTTTACCCATAATTTTAGAGGTATATGGATAATAAACATATGGAAGACAAAAACAAAGAAAGAGACTTCTGCCAATAAGCGTGATACGCGAATCTTTTTTCTTGCTACACCCATTTCTACCAATAAGAAGAATGTCACAATAAGACTTAAATCCTTTATCTTATCAAGCACAAAACTATAATTATTATGATACCATACCCACAAACAGGCTAACACTAAGAAGATAGAAATACAAATCCATTTCCAAGTTCCTTTTTTAAATTCTTCCAAAAAGTCTTTATTATTAACAGAAAACCAGGCTCCAAACATATATGGAAATGCACAACGCATTCCAATGCCAGGGAGAAAATGTATTTTGGTAGGAGCTATATATAATAATGCAAATAGAACCAGCAGAAACTTACTATATTTTGAACGCAGTAGAACAAAGATGATAGGAGCAAATAGGTTTACTATCATTAAGTCTCTTAAAAACCATAAGGGTAATAACCCTTGACTAGGGTCCCAAAAGGAATAAAAAAAATCATAGAGACTCATCTGAAGCAAACTCTTCTTGTATGTTAATAAAGCTGGATAGAACCAACCGATTAAACATACAAACAGCAAGAAAATAATATTCCACAACAGATATGGAATAAGTAAAGATGAAATCCGGCGTTTTAGTTTATTCAGCAGAGACCTCATCTTAAATTCCCCCATATTATTAAAAAACAGGAAACCAGATATAAAAAAGAACATGGGTACAGCCACTGTACAAATTTCATTTTGAATAAGTTGCTGGAAAATATCAAAACCCAAGAATTTCCCTTCGGGAACATAAATCACGCCCCCTATTGGCCGATTAATAATAAAAGTATGCAATAATACGACAAAAACTATCATAGGGAATCGTATTGCAGTAATTGTTTGAGATGTTACTTGATTCATATGAGTCATCAAACTATTTGATATGAATAATTGGCCTATAGAATTTATCTTTATCATAATTAGGATCATACTCATAAGTATCATGAATACGATCATTTTCTCTTGACCCATTTGTCAAGAAAGTCTTGTATGGGTTTATCAAATTCCCCCATGAGAATACGATACGCAAAAAAAGAAGTGAACAAACCACGTAAACCATTAATCTATACTTTTTTGCCGTCTGCGTTCTCCCCATAGAAATATAATTTAATGTATAAATAAGACCCAGCATATAATACCAAGTCTGACGCCCTGCCGTAGCAGATTTTACAAACAGCAATAATATCAAGAAAAAGACTAGACTTGAATTAAGGAAAACAACATGATATCTTTCATTTGGGATTTTATCATATCGTTTTAAAATGAAATAGAGGAATATAATCACCTCTACAACATATTCTATTCTAAAATCATTTCCAGCTTCTTCATATTGACCAACTCGCTGACCAGTATTTGAGACCTCACCGTATAAACTATATAAGCCAGTTGTTATACCCGTAATCCCTATAGCCAAAGCTATGGTAAAAGAGATTAATATTACTTTTTTAGATATTTTTTTTGCTGGTATAAAATATAACGGAAAGAATATGATGGCAGAATTATGAAATTTATAGGCAATAAAAGCACAAATAAAAAAAGGTATTATCCGTCTGTCAATCACATAGCGATAGGCATACCACGATAAAGCTACAGCTAAAGCTTGGCGTAAATAAGTAAATGTGAAAAAAAAATATAATCCCAAAAATAAGATAATTGCCATTGGATAATCCTCAAAATAGTCCTTAAAGGATTTAAAGAGCAATATGTATATAATAATTGTAACAATGAAGATAAATATATATCTATTATCCGTAATGTGTGCAATAAGCATATTGAGATACACATAGGCAATCTCATAATCAGAATGCATTAAGACGTTTTCTTGCGACAGACTATTTTGCCCCTCAAGTAATAAATCAACACTATAATCAAATAAATCACCATAGATATATCTGTCATACCCTCCCAACATATCTGAAAATCCTACAATTACGCCTAAAATAATCATAACAGATAAAAGCCATGAGACAGAAGCCTTATGATTACTTTCATTGAAATAAATCATTGAAAGAGTTATGATAATATAAACGACTATATATACCATTAGACTAACAATTCATATATTCTAAAACTGCTTATATAATCTACGCGAATACAGGTATGCCACAAACACTTGTAAACACAAATCCCAAACAAGTTATATAGCCTTATCTATAATTATAAATATTATAAATAATCTTTCTATAAAGTGGTACATCACTTTTCACATTTTGCATGCCATTGATAGTCATTAGAACTCGAATGCGTTTCAGATATCCTCTGATCTCTGACAGCGAATATTTGTGCCTAAAGAGAGAATAAACTATATTATAACATTCATTCTTAATATGTTTCAATAGTAATGCTTCATTTGAAACCCTATTTATATATTCTGCTTTTTTTTCTAGAATAGTAATACTATCGCTAACTTTCTTAGCCCCCCATACAGATCTGCTAATAGAATTCATATCACCTATATAATAAAGATATGTTGTATATGGACAAAGAATTAAGGACCTAATGTAGGTTGCAACTTCAAAACTCCACATAACGTCTTCATGATAAAGACCAGAGAAGAAGTATGTCTGGTGCTTATCAAAAATATCTCTTCTAATCAATTTATTGCATCCTATAACATACCATCCATTGTTAATATAACCTTGAAAGACCTCCTCATTGGTAACGAAACTTTTTGTCTGTGCATCACTTACCTCTACCAGCCGACCTCTTTCATCAACTCCCTTTGTAATGCCCATCACTATCTCTGGAAATTCAGCCTCTTGCGCTGTTTTGACAAGTCTTTCAATGCAATCCTCCGTGATTCTGTCATCACTATCCAAAAAAAATATATATTCCCCTGTGCTCGCTCTCACACCTGTATTTCGAGCTTCAGACAATCCTTTGTTCTCTTCGTGTTCCAAAAGAATAAAGTTGATATTCCCTTGATAACCTACAACACATTGCTTGGCCAATATCAAACTATTGTCTGGCGTATCGTCATTGACAAGAATACACTCTATATCATAATAAGTCTGCTTCATCACCGATTCAAGACACGAAGCAATATATTTCTCTACATTATATATCGGAACAATAATGCTAACTTTCATTTCCATTTAAAAACTTTATGCAGTCAAAATCATCAAGATACCGTTTCAACCCGAATATATGTTTGTAATCTAAAGATTTACCAGAATACCAGTTACAATACCAATCAAATCCGTGGTAAAAAGGATAAGCAGGCTCAAACTCCATGCTCTTGGGGCCCATCACGGCCAGAGGATATTCTACATGCTCACATTCGTTCAGTAGTTCTTTTTCGAAAGAATACCCTTCTAACAGAATAAAAATATTATCCCAATTAATCCTTGCAACTCTTTCTTTCCACTTTTTCTTTGCAATATCAAATGTAGGGTAATGCACAAAGTTTATACGAACGTCACCCTTTTTAGTTCCAAGTACACCTACAGGAAAAGAAACGCTGTCATCTTTCATCTCTATTAGTTCACAGCCCATGTTCTCTTTTAAATCACCTACCAATAGCATAAAGTCTGGTAGGGATACCGAAAGGTTTACCGTAGGAGAATTAAACCGTTGCCCTAAATCATGCAGAATCACCCCACCCGTGCAATTGTTACAGAATAATGAGAACTCTTTGTTTATGAGTTTCTTTGATTTTCATCTATTATACCACAGACGCGGATATTTCATAAACCGGTGACAAAGGCCATTTATATGGGCACAGATATTCTTCATTTCAAATATTCTCTACTATTTGTTGCAACTTCTTTAAAGATTCTTCTTTATAAGATTGATATTCCATGTTATTTGACGTAAGTTGTCGCAAGTATTCTGCTTTATATTCTATATTAGCTGTATAGGAAATTAGTGCCCGCTCGTTTCCAACTTTTCTCATCAATGTAATTATGCGCCCATCATTGTCATTGGTATCCTTTACCACTGCTAACAAAGGCTTTTGGAATATCGTGGCAAATGCAGAACCATGAAAAGAGGTTGTTACAACAAAATCTGCATGTTGGAATAACCAAATAAATTCACATGGCCCTAAATTTTCAATATACTTGCAATGAGAGTCATAGACGGTGTATTTACCGCCTATATAAACAACTGGCATTCCTAATGTGGCTGCGACAGATTTTATAATCTGATTAACCCCTGGATATGGATTAAACATATAGTCAAGTATGTAAACCAAGATATAAGGACCTTGAATTTCTATCCGAGGTACCTTCGCTATTTTTATATAGTCGCCTTTATCCAGCAAAATTGTCGGGTCGCAAACAACATCTGCCTTGCGAGTTCCAAGCAAATCATCGACGATAATTTCTCCAGAATTTTCCCTAACTGTTATGTGCTTATATTCTTGTAGATATTTTTTATAAATTTCTTTGCTTTCCGCTGGAATTGTATTTACGGCAAAACTTGATGCATAAGACACCTTCGGCTTGCTTTGCACAAATGATAGTAAAAAATTAGTATCACCCTCCATCCATTTAGGATTCCAAACCTGGTCACTTCCTGTCATATACAAGTCATACTTTGGAGGATTTGTATTAATAGATTCCAAAGTGTACGTTTTATCAGATAAAGATAGAAAAAACCTGCGGAATTCTTTAAAATAGTCTTCTTTTTTCTTTGAGAAGAATACTCCGGTTCTTAATTCATATATTTTTTTTCTAAGAAACAATTCTATAGTTGAGAAAATAGAGGATTTATTTTTATGAGGAAAAATATAGTTGATAATTTCGTTCTCATATCCTAACTTTATCAAAGCCTGTTGTAGGGCATATGCTTGCAAGGCTGAGCCAAAATTAGTGACACGATGCATTGTTATAATCCCTATTTTCATTTTTTTATAGCCCTATGAAATTTATATTTAAGTACTGACGGAATACTTAGGTAAAAAGCAATTTTTGTAAGCCTATCCCATGTGCGTAGAGAATAATTTTGTCCATGATTCAACATTATTCTGGCTATGGGGTATAGGATTGCATTCTTTGCATTTTTCTTCATTTGCCCTTCTGCCACTACTCCAAACGAATGAGACTTCAAAGTACAATGGTTTAAACTCTCTAATATTTCTTTACCTTTGTTCGTAAAAGCAATGGCCGCACTGACTCCTTTTTCGTCATTTTTATATGTTTCTCCCCACAAATCTCCTATTCGTATATCAGCAGAAGATGCCTTATACTTAAACTTACAGTTTTTCACACAAGCTGGATTCATACACCAATCACCTAAAAAAAGTCGATAAAATAAATCTCCTTCTGACATCAAACTGTATATTTCTTGGTTGGTGCCTACCAAATTCATAGCCCAAGAATCATGCCAACCTGTACGCTTATTTCTCCAAGTAACAGAACTTATTCTACCGACCTTTGGCGTATAAATATTTAGATAGTTATACCACATCCACATAGAAGGGACACCATGGCAGAAAAAATCCATCAAAATAAAGTTATCTTCTTTCCTAAACTTTTTTATATATCTTCTAAATGAATCTATTTGGCAAGGTGTACCTGTTACCAAAAACTTCTCTTTAAGATTGACCGATTTTAAGCCAGCAACTGTATAACTCTGAATATATTTAGAACCTATCGACGCTTTATAATCTTCAACGTTGTCTGCTATATAGTGTTCAGCTCGTCTTTTATCTATATTGTATCTTACTCCACACGCCTTATACCCTTGATTTATAAGAAGTTTCCCTATCTCAAAACCAACTCCACCCGAGGAAGCTTTTAATCTTATACTTTCATCGTTGCTCCACGAGGCATAACTTGTAGTTTCTGTTGTTTCTAAGCCCAAACCTGGATTAATGAAACTACATACATTGCGACAAAGTGCGCAATCGATACATCGGTTTTCGTCAACGATTGGTTCATAAAACCCATTTTTGTTCAACTTAATGGAAATAGTATCTTTAGGGCAGACAACTGCACAAACTCCACAGCCAAAACAATCTTTTATGTCAGATACATTATTCATTTACTATGTAACTTGCTCTTGATTGTTACCCATAGAAGATCTTTTGATTTACAATCTAATAATAGGCAATATGAAAATGTAATAGAGAATACAGTTGGTAATATTAAAACAGAGAACATTCGTAAATATATATTCAAAATACTCGTCTTCAAAATAAGCCCAAAACAAAGTGAAAAAGCAGCAATTAACGTAATAGGGAAAACCACTGTCAAAAGAAACTCCCTTCCATTAAATATTGACATTATTTTACTTAATTTCATAACATTATTGACTCCAGAAAGGATAGGTATATAAAGACAGATTAGCAATACCAAAACATATGAGTGTGTGATATAAAGCACACTATAAGCAATAGGAAGTCTTAATAGAAACAATATGCCATTTTGGGTATTTATCTGTTTTATCTTCCCATCAGCATTTATGGCTGTATAAGTTAAGGGTGTAAAGCTATTAAAAAAATTTGCCACCAAAGCTATTTGACATATAATAACGGCCCCTTGTGGCACTTTTGCCAACCATACACCCATTAGCGTATCCATTTCGCAAAGAACAGGAATAGAAATTAACATTGTTGCGACTGCAGAAAACTTTGTACCTAAGTAAATAAGAACTTTAACCCTTTCATAGTTACCATTTGCATATTCTTTTATTATTTGGGGATTAAATGCCGAAGATATATTGCCTATGAAAGAATATAGTATAGCTTGAACCTGGCCAGCAACGCCTACAGCTGCATTTATAATAGTTCCAAAAAATGAATTCAATATAATATTGAACCCTTGCTGAGATATCGTTAAGGAAGCACTATTAAAAAGACTCCATCCCGAGAACTTTGCTATATCTTTGACAATCGTTCTCTCTATCTTTAATCCTGTCCGGGATTCTATGAAATGGTGATAAGAATAAATATAATAATATAACAACAAACCAACTGTCATCAATGAATAGAGGATACTATACAATATCAAATGATCTACCATTGAATATAAAACAATAATTGCGATTATTAGTTTTACAAGAGATAAAACTATATCTATTAAAGCAAATGTACCAAATTTCTCATGGGAAATTATCAATGCAGTATAAGGAACTTGTATTATTGTTAGGGTAGTCACTAGGATGGAAAGCTGATATACCCAATTCATAGCCTCTATTCTGTTGGCAGGTATTATTAAAAATTTATTAACAAACCATAGTCCTATTGTTTCTGCTAATACTAAAAATATTATAGCTAAAAGAATATGAATAAATAATGTTGTCGAAAATATTCTTTTTAACTTCTCTAAATCTCTAATACCCAGTCCGTAGGTTAGGAAACGTGTCGTAGTTTCCTTTAGAGCTGTACTAACTACATTAAACAAGACAACAATACCGCCAACCAGATTATATATACCATAGTCTGACACACCAAGAGCCTGCAAAACAATTCTTGATGTATAAAAGCCTATTGCCATACTTACAAACATTCGTAAATATAACATACTTGCATTCCTTGCAATAGTTCTATCAGAGGAGTTCTCAATAATCATTAATAGGGTTATGTAAAGTCAAATTTGTTATATGTAGAGCTTCTATCTTGAAATAAGCATCCTAAGTCCATAAAAAGAGACATGTTTATCCGTAATATCCAGAAATCCAACAAATAGATATTTCCTTCTAAAATTACGGGATGAGACTTCCCTCCTCCACGCATAAACACATAGAGGTAGATATAACGCTATACGATACGCTACATCGGAGAACCCGCCTCCACATCTGAGCCTGTTACAGCTCGCAGAGGATGCGCCATTCAAGGCAGTCCTACATCATGCTACAAAGATATGTATTTTTTACTAAAGTAAAGCTATTTTTATACATCTTTTATTATTGGGGTGTCAAAATACTATCTCCCCACCAACTGCTGTACATCTTTTCACCACCAAGATTCACCTGTTTTACTGCAAAGGCCTGGCAGCGTTGCTGCAAAGCCCAAACAGCAATGCTGCCAAGGCCTAACAGCATTGCTGCGAAGCCGTGGCAGTAAAACAACAAAGTAAAGGGTATATGGTAGGAATAGTATCACAGGAAGCCAACTTGCATATTCCATCATATGCAAGCCGATGAACAAACCAAGCTAGAAAGGGAAAAGCAGCGTGTAGAGAAACAATTTTGACTACACGACTTGCATCTTCATACGCCCCTGGGCATCAACAATGACTTCTACTACATAGCTGCTGGGACTGTCGGGAATACAGATGGAGGCAGAGAAATGAAGTCCTTCGGAGTCGGACTTCACATATACAATATCGCTCAATACACTTTGACGGAGTGTCTGTTCAGGCACTTTCGAACTGAAATCCTGCTTACGGAAATCGCGAGAATAGAGCCGTCGGTTGCCATTGAAAACACCCAAGTGGACAATATTGTCATAATAGACATTCTCCACCTCTACCCCATCATCGTTATACGAACTCTTCACAACCTTGTAAGAGGTGGGATTTACCTGCACGTAATAATGATAGCGCTCATCGGCATACATCACGACGGAATCGCGCTTAATGAGCTGTTGCTGGTTGAGGGCAGCAACCTTCCCGGTCTGGAAAAAACTCAGATAAGCATGGTCCGTTGTCTTCTGCAAGGTGATGACATCGCCTATCTGATTTTTAAATATAAACAAATGGGGTGCTTGTTTTACGATCGGATACTTCACTGTGTTCGTTCCGCGCAGCACCAACGTATCTCTCACCACCTGGAAATAGACAGGCATCGAGGTAGAATCGGGATAATAGATGGTATCACCCTTCACCCTGAAGGCCGGCCCGTCCTCTTCTTCATCTATCCACACACCTTGCAACATCTTCTTGGCTGCCCGATTCTCCTGTACCACGGCTTTCCGCTCTTTATTATTGCAAGATGGCATCAAGAGCAATAAGGTCAACAGCACACAGTTCACGAGGATGTCAGTGTA
This sequence comes from Prevotella mikamonis, assembly GCF_055381405.1. NCBI lineage: Bacteria > Pseudomonadati > Bacteroidota > Bacteroidia > Bacteroidales > Prevotellaceae > Prevotella > Prevotella mikamonis. The sequence goes on along the minus strand of NZ_AP035785.1, from coordinate 362,257 downwards.
ATTCATTTGCCTGTGCATATTCGTCTAGATAACAATTCTCAAATTCATTCAAAAACAATTCGTGTCGCGTATATCAATCAAACAACACAGCATCTTCCAACCTGCAAGCCGTCAAATCTTTCTCTGACGTCAATACATCTTCAGGAGCTATTGGCCATTGCAGGTTGAGGGTCTCATCGTTCCAGCGTATGCTGGCCTCGTGTTGGGGGGCATATACATTATCCACCTTATAAGTAAAGACAGCCTCATCGCTAAGTACCAAAAAGCCATGGGCAAATCCACGGGGAATAAAAAGCTGATACTTATTGTCTTCACTCAATTCCACCATGACGTGTTTTCCAAAAGTGGGAGAACTACGGCGAATATCTACCGCCACATCGAACACACGACCGCGAATCACACGCACCAACTTGGCCTGCGAATACTCACCTTTCTGATAATGCAAACCGCGCAGGACACCATAAGACGACTTGGATTCATTATCTTGAATGAAGTCTACATGCCCCACATGCGCATCGAATTCGGCCTGCTTCCACGCTTCATAAAAATAACCGCGAGCATCGCTAAACACCTTGGGCTTGATAATAAAAACTCCCTCTATCCCGGTTTCTTGATATTCCATAACATTCTATATTACAGTAATTGTAACAACGCAAAGATACAACAAATAATATTGGCAGCAAAAGAATATTAAAAAAATGACGAAACTATTTTTGCCCGATTCACTTGTCTTTCTCATAATAAATTGGTAATTTTGCAAACGTGCTAGAGATTGAAAGACATATTGAGATTCTATTGCTGAACAATGACTGCGTGATTATTCCCGGCTTCGGTGGATTCATGGCGCATCATGTAGAAGCAAGGTATGACGAGGGAGACGACATCTTCCTCCCACCCTCGCGTACAGTAGGATTTAACCCACAGCTCAAATTAAATGATTCGCTTCTAGCCCAGTCGTACATTGAAGCCTACGACATCAGTTACCCGGAAGCGCTCAACCGGATTCAACAGGAAGTTGCCGAACTCCGACTCATCCTCGACAACCAAGGGGAATATGAATTCAGCGACATTGGCACACTATCACTAGACGAAGACGGACACTTCCAGTTTACGCCTTGCGAAGCAGGTATCCTCACGCCGTATCTATACGGCCTGAGTTCGTTCCAGATGAAGGTGTTGAGCTACCAGAAGCCGCAGGCAAAGGGGGCGACCATCGTTCCGAGCAAGGTTTCTGTTGACAATGCAGACATACAACAGCTGACAGAAGATACCTACGCCGCAGAAGAAGAGGAAGAAGAGAAAACTGTCAGCATCAAGGTAAGCCTATTGCGCAATATTGCCGCGGCATGTATTGTCTTCATGGCATTCCTGCTCATTCCGGCTCCGCTCAACAACGACAAGATACTGTCGAACACTACGCCCGACACCAGTCTGCTACTCAAAATTATGCCCAGCGACATGACCGCTGGCAGCATGAACAGCCAGTCGCCCGATTTTCAGAGACAGGCAAAAAAAGCAGTGGCAAAGGTGGTCGACTCAATCTCTACGGTCAAGAAAACAGCAGAGGTCAAGGCTGCAAACACACCTTATTATAGTCTGGTGCTTGCAAGCAAGGTAAGCCGGCACAATGCCGAAGCTTACGTAGCCCGCCTACAGGCATCCGGATATAAGGATGCGAGTATCGTGGAAAAGAGCCAGAACAGGAAAGTTGTCTACGGCAAATATGCTACTGCGGAAGAAGCCCGACTGGCATTGAACAAGCTCAATGACAACAGTGAATTTGCAGATTGCTGGATTAGTAAAATCAACTAAATGAAGAGAGTACGCTGTCCTAAGTGCGACAACTTTATCATATTCGACGAAACCAAATACCAAAAAGGGCAATCCCTGGTATTTGAGTGTCCGCAATGTGGCAAGCAATTCAGCATCCGAATGGGGATTTCCAAATTGAGAAAAACCCAAAAGGAGGAGGCTAACGACGACGAAATGCCCTCCGGGGCATACGGTACACTGACCGTCATTGAGAATGTATTCCACTACAAGCAAGTCATCCCCCTGCAAATGGGCGATAACGTATTGGGGCGATATATGAAAGGCAGCAAAACCAACTGTCCCATTGAGACGGTCGACCCTAGCATCGACATGAATCACTGTGTCGTTACGGTCAGCAAAGACAAGAAAGGCCGGCTGAAGTATGTACTCAGAGACGGACCTAGCTATACCGGAACTTTCGTTGACAACGAGATATTAGGCGACAAGGAACGCCGAATTCTGGAAGACGGAAGCCTCTTTACCATCGGAGCGACAAGCATCATACTACATACCCCCGAAAAAACAGAATAACACTTATTTTCGACTTTTGGGTACTGATTTGTTCTATTTCAGCATGATATTCTGCTGATATACCTATTTTTTCATTTTTCAATTATCAATTATCAAGTTAATGTACTATCTTTGCATAGATTAAAGGTACATAGAGCGACTTATGCTACAAATTGAATAATTGAGGATGAAACCAACGGCCATATTGCCATTTCGTCACTATATCCGACCTATTACGACGAGACGGTTATTCTCGGTAAAAAAGAATCAGAATGCAAATAGCTATTGTTAAATACAATGCCGGCAACATCTACTCGGTTGTCAACGCCATGTTGAGATTGGGAATCACCCCTACCTTGACAGACAATATAGAGGAACTTCAACGCGCCGACGGCGTACTCTTTCCCGGACAAGGGGAGGCTCAGCACGCCATGAGCTATCTGAAAGAGCGCAAACTGGATCGTGTCATCGCAGAGCTGAAACAGCCTGTATTGGGCATCTGCATCGGCCAGCAGTTGCTCTGTAAACATTCTGAAGAGGGAGATACCGACTGTATAGGCGTCTTCGATGCCGAGGTGAAACGATTCGTACCTACCCGGCACGAGGACAAAGTGCCGGCTATCGGATGGAACGAAATTGCCGACCTGAAATCGGCACTATATGCAAACATGCCGGAGCATCCATATACCTACTTTGTGCATAGCTACTATGTGCCTCTGTGCGAGCATACGATAGCCACGGCCGACTACATCCAGCCTTTCAGTGCATCCATGCACAGGGACAACTTCTATGCTACCCAGTTCCATCCTGAAAAGAGTGGTAATGTGGGAGTACAGATTCTAAAAAATTTTATTGAGATTGTAAGAAGATGAACATCGAACTGATTCCAGCCATAGACATCATCGAGGGCCAGTGTGTGAGACTGACCCAGGGCGACTATACACGCAAAACGGTGTATGAGAGCAATCCTGCAAAAGTGGCAAAAGAATTCGAATTGATGGGATTCAAGCGATTGCATATAGTAGACTTGGACGGTGCGCAGTCGAAACACATCGTCAATTCCGAGACCCTGAGGAACATAACGACAACGACAGAACTGCGGGTAGATTTCGGAGGTGGCATTAAAACAGATGAAGACATCCAGAAAGCATTTGACTGTGGAGCAGAGATGATTACCGTAGGGTCTATTGCCGTAACCCAACCGGAACTATTTATGCAATGGCTAGACAGATACGGAGCGGACAAACTCATATTGGGAGCTGATGTCAGACATGGGAAAGTGTCTATCAACGGATGGAAAGAAGATTCGGAAATGGAGCTGCTGCCGTTCTTAAAGACCTATATCGACCACGGTGTGAAAAACGTGTTGTGTACCGAGATAAGCAAAGACGGCACACTCACCGGACCGGCCATAGAGCTGTATCAACAGATAATGGCAGCCTACCCACACTTGCACCTCATCGCGAGCGGGGGCATTTCGTGCAACCAAGATATTGTGGAGCTTGAAAAGGCTGGTATTCCGGCTGTAGTGTTCGGCAAAGCTTTCTACGAGGGAAAAATTGATATACAGGAACTAAACCGCATAATGAGCGTATGAAGAATAAAGGATTGGCTAAGCGAATCATTCCTTGTCTCGACGTCAAGAACGGAGAAACGGTCAAGGGAATCAACTTCGTGAATCTGCGGAGTGCAGGAGACCCAGTGGAACTGGGCAAGGCCTACAGTGATGCAGGGGCTGACGAACTGGTGTTCCTGGATATTACTGCAAGTTTTGAAGGCCGAAAGACATTCACCGAAATGGTGACACGCGTAGCTCGCGAAATCAACATACCCTTCACGGTCGGTGGGGGAATCAATGAACTAAAAGACGTTGACAGGCTTCTCAATGCAGGAGCCGACAAGGTAAGTGTCAACAGTGCCGCCCTGGCCCATCCGGAACTGATTGACGAGATAGCTCACAACTATGGTTCACAGGTATGCGTCTGTGCTATCGATGCACGATTGGACGATGACGGATGGCACTGCTACACACACGGAGGAAGAGTGCGTACGGAACGTGGACTGATAGATTGGGTACAGGAAGCAGCGCATCGAGGAGCCGGAGAAATTCTCTTCACCAGTATGAACCATGACGGTGTGAAGCAAGGATTCGCCAACGAAGCACTGGCACTGCTAAGCGAGAAAGTGAACATTCCCGTCATTGCCAGTGGTGGAGCAGGCACGATGGAGCATTTCAAAGATGCTTTCGTCTGTGGAAAAGCCGATGCAGCCTTGGCTGCCAGCGTATTCCACTTTGGCGAAATCAAGATTCCGGCATTAAAAGAATACTTGGCTCAGGAGGGCATCAACATAAGATTATAACGACATAAAACAAGATTGAAATATGACAGAGATAGATTTTGAGAAGATGGATGGCCTCGTGCCTGCCATCATACAAGACGCCATAACCAGAAAGGTGCTGATGCTGGGCTTCATGAATAAAGAAGCTTACGAGAAGACGCTGGAATCTAAGAAAGTAACTTTCTGGAGCAGGACACGTAATTGCCTATGGACAAAGGGAGAAACTTCGGGAAACTATCTGAACGTTGTGAATATCAAAAACGATTGCGACAATGATACGTTGCTCGTTATGGTACATCCACAAGGGCCAACTTGCCACAAGGGAACAGATACCTGTTGGGGAGAAGAGAACAATGCCAATCCCCTACTCTTCCTGACAGAGTTGCAAGACTTCATTGAGAAACGCCACGAAGAGATGCCTGAGGGTTCGTACACCACCAGTCTTTTCAAGGACGGACTGAACCGTATGGCCCAGAAGGTAGGCGAAGAAGCATTGGAAGCTGTCATTGAAGCAACCAATGGAGAAGATTCACGCCTTATCTACGAGACAGCAGACATGTTCTATCATTTAATCGTATTGCTGACAAGCAAGGGATTGAGAATTGAAGACATTGCCAAAGAGTTGCAAGTACGCCACGACCCCAACTGGCATAAACACGATTAAAAACAAGGGATGATGTTAATAGATTACCGGAACATAAATATATACCAAGCAGACAATCTCATCCTACAAGATGTCAACTTGCAGGTGAATGAGGGAGAGTTCATATATATAATAGGTAAAGTAGGAACAGGAAAGAGTTCCCTACTGAAGTCGCTGTACTGCGAACTCGATTTGGAACAGGAAAACGAGAACCAAAAAGCAGAAGTGCTTGGTCGCGACCTGTTTGACTTGAAAAGAAAAGAAGTACCCGCATTGCGTAAGGACCTGGGTATCATCTTCCAAGATTTCCAACTGCTGCACGACCGGAGTGTACGAAGGAATCTCCGCTTTGTACTCGAAGCTACAGGCTGGAAAGGCAAAGACGAAATCAATGAACGCATTGAGAGTGTGCTGAAGGAAGTGGGCATGCTGGACAAGATAGACAAAATGCCTCACGAACTATCAGGCGGCGAACAGCAACGCATTGCGATTGCACGTGCGATTCTGAACCAGCCCAAAATGATTATTGCCGACGAACCCACCGGTAATCTGGATGCCGAAACAGCCGGCAACATCGTATCGCTGCTGAAAAATATCACCGGTACGGGCGCAGCAGTCATCATGACAACACATAATATATCTATGCTTAACCAGTTCCCCGGCATCGTCTACAGATGTAAGGACAAGACTTTGCAAGATGTAACGAATGAACATAGCCAACTCGACCTCATCAACGAGGAAGAGGAGGAAGAAGAAAGAGCTGACGATGCAGAATCTGTCGACTCTGAACAAATATCAGATAATCCATCAACAAAATAATTGCGGTATGAAAGTAATGAAATTTGGAGGGACTTCCGTTGGCTCACCCGAACGCATGAAGAATGTTGCCTCATTAATCACAGAATCGGGGGAACCCACCTTTGTCGTATTGTCTGCTATGAGCGGGACTACCAATTCGCTCATTGAAATCAGCAATTACCTATACAAGAAAAATCCGGAAGGTGCGAACGAAGTTATCAATACACTGGAAAGAAAATATGCACAGCATGTAGAAGAACTATACACCACAGCAGAAATGCGGACTCAGACTGCCGAATTCCTGCGCGAAGAGTTCGAGTATCTGCGCTCTTTCACCAAAGATCTCTTCACCAGCTTTGAGGAAAAGAATATTGTTGCCCAAGGCGAAATCATGAGTACCAACATGGTGGTAAACTATCTTCAAGAGATTGGAATCAAGGCAAAGCTGATCAGTGCATTGGATTTCATGCGTACAGACAAGAACTCTGAACCAGATCCTCAATACATCAAGGAGAAGCTGACCGAGATAATGGCAAACAATCCTGACTACCAAATCTACATTACACAGGGCTTTATCTGTAGAAATGCGTATGGAGAAGTGGACAATCTGGAACGTGGTGGTTCTGATTACACGGCATCATTGATTGGAGCAGCATTGCCCGCTGAGGAGATACAGATATGGACCGACATCGACGGCATGCACAACAACGACCCGCGTATCGTCGAAAAGACAGAGGCTGTGAGACAGTTGAACTTCGAAGAAGCAGCCGAGCTAGCTTATTTTGGAGCGAAGATTCTTCACCCCACCTGCGTTCAGCCGGCCAAATATGCCGGTATTCCCGTTCGACTGAAGAACACGATGAATCCGAATGCCGAGGGTACAATCATCGACAATGTGATTGTAAGGGGCAAGATAAAGGCTGTTGCAGCAAAAGATAATATCACTGCCGTCAAGATAAAATCGAGCCGAATGCTCCTCGCCACCGGATTTCTAAGAAAGGTATTCGAGATTTTTGAGAGCTATCAGACACCCATTGATATGATTACAACATCAGAAGTAGGAGTATCCATGAGTATTGACAATGCTACCCATCTCAACGAGATTGTAGACGAGCTGAAGAAATATGGTACGGTCACCGTAGATTCCGACATGTGCATTATATGCGTAGTTGGCGATCTGGACTGGAGCAATATCGGCTTTGAAACTGTAGTATTAGACGCCATGAAAGAGATTCCTGTGAGAATGGTATCATACGGTGGTTCCAACTACAATATCTCATTCTTGATTCGCGAAGCTGATAAGAAGAGAGCATTGCAGAATCTCAGCCGTACTCTTTTTAAATCATAAGAAGATAACTATCAAGGGTGTGCATGTATCGGTGCACACTCTTCTTTCAACACAAAACACTATGAGTAAAGGAATGTTTCCTATCGACAAGTTTCAAAAGATTCCCACTCCATTTTATTATTATGATACTGCGGTCTTGAGAAAGACTTTAGATACCATTCAAGAGCAAGTGAGCAAACATGCCAACTTCATTGTACACTATGCTGTCAAGGCCAATGCCAACCCGAAGATATTGGAAATCGTTCGCAAGGCTGGTTTAGGTGCCGACTGTGTGAGCGGTGGTGAAATACGGGCAGCGATTCAAGCTGGTTTCCCGGCTAGTCAGATAGTCTACGCCGGTGTGGGTAAAAGCGACTGGGAAATAGAATTGGGACTCGACCATGACATCTATTGTTTCAACGTCGAGAGCATTCCGGAACTGATGGTCATCAACGAAATTGCCGAGAAAAAAGGTAAAATTGCTCAGGTAGCATTCCGCATCAATCCCAACATAGGGGCTCATACACATGCCAATATCACTACAGGACTTGCTGAAAATAAGTTTGGCATCTCCATGGAGGATATGGAATACGTTATCAGAGAGGCTGACAAACTGAAGAATGTCAAGTTTATCGGACTGCATTTCCATATTGGTTCACAGATTTTAGAGATGTCCGACTTCGTCGCCCTATGCGACAGAATCAACCAATTACAATGTCAATTGGACGAACATCACATTAATGTAGAGAATATCAACGTTGGAGGTGGGTTGGGAATTGACTACGAATATCCTAACGAAAACCCTATTCCCGATTTCAAATCATACTTTGATACGTATGCCGAGCATCTGAAACTACGTGAAAGTCAGCAAGTCCATTTCGAATTAGGACGCTCTGTCGTCGGTCAATGCGGAGCGCTCATCACCAAGACTCTCTATATCAAGCAAGGCACATACAAGCAGTTTGTCATTGTCGATGCCGGCATGACCGACCTGATTCGCCCTGCATTGTATCAGGCCTCTCATCAAATAGAGAATCTAAGCAGCGCAGAACAAACCGAAACATACGACGTCGTAGGGCCTATTTGTGAGTCTAGCGACGTATTTGCCAAATCCATAAAGCTCAACACATGCCACCGTGGCGACTTGATTGCCCTCAGAAGTGCAGGTGCTTACGGCGAGATTATGGCCAGCCAGTATAATTGCCGCACCCTACCTCAAGGTTATCTCACCGAAGATTTATAAATCTAAAGATTATCATGCTCACTCTCCTGACCACTATATATATTGGAGGAATACTCATTTTATTAGCTGTCATTGCATCGCTGACAAGTCCTTTTCTACGCAAAGTTTCCCTCAATGCCGAAGAAGATGAATCGTCCAACGGGCAAAATCAGACTTTACCGGGAATCAGCATTATCATTCCGGCTCATAAAGGAGCAACTTTTTTAGAAGACAATATCCCCTATTTCTTACAACAGCAATATCCCGCACCATTCCAAGTGGTGGTAGTTGCCGAGAAGGGAGACACCGAAACGGAAGATGTACTGAAAAGATTGAGTATACACGACAATCTCTACACCACCTTTCTGCCCATGTCTTCCAGATATATGAGCAGGCGAAAACTAGCCATAACAGTAGGTATTAAGGCCGCTAAATACGAATGGTGCATATTGACAGAAGCCAGTTGCAGACCAGACAGTGACTTTTGGCTTGCATCAATGGCTGCCACCATGCACGAAACCAAAGACATCGTGATGGGATATACCCACTTCCCCGACGAAGATGTGACAGACTATCAGCACTTCCAACACTTCTCTAAAGCCAGACTCATGTTCCGTTCTATGCAAAAGGGACACGGCTATGGCTGTCATTGTACGAATCTGGCATTCCGCAAGAGTGTCTTCATGGAAGGCAATGGATTTCTAGGAAATCTGCAATTAATACGCGGAGAATATGACTTTATCGTCAATAAATACTCCACAGAAGACAATTCTGCTTTAGCAATTACACCTCCTTGCTGGCTTACTGATATGGACATCAGCCAGAAGACTTGGCTCAACAACCAGCTCTTCTATCAGGAATCCAGGAAGTTTCTGCGTGGAAGTCTCAGATATAGATTTCCACTTCTCACAGACAATCTATTCCTCCACACTAGTTTTCTGGTCAATATAGCAACTATTACCTATGCCGCTATCATACACAATTGGATGCTATTGGGTGCAGCTATTGCTGCGATACTCATTTTGATGAGTTGGCGTACCCTCTCCTGTTCCAGGGCTTTAACCAAATTTGAAACTCATATCGCTCCATTCAAACTTTTCTTTTTCCAACTGAGAAGTGTATGGACCAACTCCCGATATGCCATCAAACATCACTTTGCCGATAAGTACGAATTCACCAGTCACAAATTATGAGAATACAGGTCGTAACAAGCTCTGCCATCAAAAAGGAAACTCTGTCTGCCCAGTACATCTCTACCATGCAGCATGAGCTAACCCTCGAAGGGACAAACTTCGAGGATAACAAGAGCGTAGACCTTATACATATCATGGGTAAATTGGACCTTGCCCTGCTGCGTCTCATTAAAACAGCCAACTCAAAGAAAATACCCATCCTCTACAGTCCATTGGCTTCCATTGTATCATGGCAACATTCACCACTTCAATACGCCTTGAAGAAATGCCATCTCACATTCCATGCTACAGGAAAACATGAGAAGCAATATATTCAACAACACTTTCAGCCACATGAGGTGTATTTGGTCAAAAATCCTATCGTAACCAATGACGGAGCGAGTAGCGACCTATACAAACAGCTACTGGAACTCTATACCAAGGTAACAAGTGAACATGACCAGCAGATAAGGAGGCAAATCAAACAGCAAGTAGATCAGTTTGAGAGCACCGACCATCAGTTACAGACATTATGCAATGAGTTTCTCTATGCCCAATACCTATTCCACAGAGACAGTCTCAATCCGGTGTTTGCACAGCAACTAGCCGACAAGATGCAGACAGCAGACTACAATGAAGACCTCATGGGAGAGATATTGCAAAAACTGGAAATATATTCATTTGTAGCCAGTCTTGAACAAGCCATGCTACAGACTACCACTCTTACCGAAGGTTTCATCCCGATTCCGGCTATCGACAATCGAACAACCCGAAAGATAGCCGAAATGATAACACACAAAAATTAAGCAAAAATGACAAAACAAGATACGATTCATCAAGACATGAGATATTTGCAGCTGCTGTCACAATCATTTCCTACAGTAGCTGAAGCCAGTACAGAAATCATTAATCTGCAAGCCATATTGAACCTTCCAAAAGGAACGGAGCATTTCCTGGCCGATATTCATGGGGAATACGAAGCATTCCAACACGTTCTGAAGAATGCTTCCGGCAACATCAAGCGAAAAGTTAACGAACTATTCGGTAACTCCTTGCGCGAATACGAGAAGCGTGAGCTATGCACACTCATCTACTATCCGGAACAGAAATTGGAACTTGTCAAGACCAATGAGGCCGATATCATCGACTGGTACAGAATCACCATACACCAACTCGTAGCCGTATGCCGCGACGTGTCGAGCAAATACACACGCTCTAAGGTAAGAAAATCACTACCGGCAGAATTCTCCTATATTATTCAGGAACTCCTCCACGAACGTACCGAAGACACTAACAAGACAGCATACGTCAATGTTATCATTGATACCATCATCTCTACGGGCAGAGCCGACGACTTCATTATCGCCATCGCCAACGTTATTCAGCGGTTGGCCATTGACCGTTTGCACATTCTCGGCGACATCTTCGACCGAGGTCCTGGGGCACATATCATTCTCGACACCATGTCGGCACGCCCTAATTGGGATATCCAATGGGGTAACCACGACATACTATGGATGGGAGCTTGCGCCGGAAACAATGCCTGTATCTGCAATGTCATCCGCCTGTCCCTGCGCTATGCCAACCTTACCACACTGGAAGAGGGATATGGCATCAACCTCATCTCACTGGCAACATTCGCCATGGAAACCTATGGAGACGATGAATGCAAGGAGTTTATACCTAAGCTCACCGGATATAACAAGAACACCGATGACAAATCCGTCCGTCTCATGGCCCTCATGCACAAGGCGATTGCTGTGTTGCAGTTCAAGGCCGAGGCGAAAATCTTCGAACGCAATCCTGCTTGGAGCATGCAAGACAGAGAGCTTTTCAAGAACATCGACTACAAGAAAGGTACCATCATGCTTGATGGCAAGGAGTATCCGTTGACCAGCAACAACTTCCCCACCATCAATCCGGAACATCCATGCGACATGACTGAAGAAGAAACTGTGCTGATGGAGAAACTACACCACTCGTTCATGGTGTGCGAGAAGCTACACAAGCACATTCGTCTACTCCTCCAACATGGCTGTATGTATGCCATCTACAACAACAATCTGCTCTTCCATGCGTCCGTACCGCTTAATGAAGACGGAAGTTTAAAGGATGTAGAAATTGCAAAAGGACAAATCTATCAGGGGCGGGAACTCATGTACCACACCGGTATGCTCATCCGTTCTGCATTCCAAAACGACACTCCTCCAGCCGAGAGACAATATGCCATCGACTATTTCCTCTACCTGTGGTGCGGTCCTGACAGCCCACTCTTTGACAAGAGCAAGATGGCAACGTTTGAACGATACTTCATTGAAGACAAGGCCACACACAAAGAAGAGAAAGGAAACTATTTCAAACTGAGAGACAACGAGGCCGTAGCCGACCGAATATTGGATGCCTTCAGCGTAAACGGCACCAACAGACACATTATCAACGGCCACGTACCCGTACATGCCGGCAGTGGAGAGAATCCCATTAAGGCCAACGGCAAGCTCATGGTGATAGATGGCGGACTCTCTGAGGCCTATCACAAGGAAACTGGTATTGCCGGTTACACGCTTGTGTATCATAGCCGTGGATTCCAATTGGTTCAACACGAACCTTTCACCAGTGCTGCCGACGCAGTACTAAGAGGCACAGACATTAAGAGTACTACGCAGATAGTCGAACTCAGCAGCCATCGCATGCTGGTGGCCAACACCGATAAGGGCGAAGAGTTGAACCGCCAAATCAGAGACCTTGAAGAACTTCTCTACGCTTATCGGCACGGGCTTATCACGGAAAGAGCGTCTAAATAAATTTCATATATCAATAAAAAAGGTGGTAATAGCATGTGAAACTATTACCACCTTTTTAGTTGTTATACAACAGACTATCAGTATTCCAGATACCCCTTTCCTCACTGCAAGGCCTCTTCAGCATCACTGCCAAGCCTCATCAGTAAAAATGCAAAGGCTCGGCAGTGATGCTGCCGAGCCTTTGCACTGATTAGCCCTATTCCTGATACTGTTTTATTTTCTGTTCCTCAGACAACTTACAGATTAAGAGTATGCCGTCTTTCTCGGCCACGATGTAGCCGTCAAGGCCTTGTATGACCACCTTCTTCTCCTGCGTGGTATGCACAATGCAGTTGTGACTGTCAAAAAAACGAATATCCTGACCGATGCCACAATTTCCATACAAGTCCCTGTGACTCTTCATCAACAGACTGCCCCATGTTCCCAAATCGCTCCAACCGAAATTAGCAGGACATACAAATATCTCTTCAGCTTTCTCCATGATGGCATAGTCGACAGAGATGTTCTCACATTCTGCATATCGCTGATCAATGATTTCCTGCTCTTTCGGTGTACCTAATACCGGCAACATCATTTCAAACAACTTACCCATTGTGGGCTGATAGACTCTGAAAGCATTGACTATCGTCTCCACACTCCACAAGAATATACCCGCATTCCAGAAATAGTTATTATGTCTGATATACTCTGTAGCAGTTTGTAAATCAGGTTTTTCTCGAAACGAATCTACACGGAATATCTCCTTATTACGCGGAGAACGTGCCGTCAAGTCGGCCTGTATATAGCCATATCCGGTCTCCGGCCTGTCAGCCTTCATACCCAGTGTGACGATAGAATCGGTCTCACTGGTAAACTGTAGGCACGAAGATATAACCCGTTGGAACTCGATAGTATCCGTAATGATATGATCACTCGGAGACACCACCACATTAGCCTTGGAATCTTTGGCCTTGATGCGCCAACTTACATAAGCTATACATGGTGCTGTATTACGACGACAGGGTTCTAACAATATATTTTCTACCGGTACTTCGGGTAATTGCTGTTTTACGAGTTCTTCATACTTACGATTCGTAACAACCCACACATTCTCCGGAGGGCAAAGCCCCTTAAATCGGTCAAAAGTAAGTTGAAGCAGTGTTCTTCCTACACCGAGAATATCTATGAATTGTTTTGGATATTCCTCAGTACTCATTGGCCAGAATCGACTCCCCACACCACCAGCCATGATGACTAAATGATTGTTTGCAATAACCATAAGATTTATTCTTCATTTTATATTGTTACAAATATAAGTAAAATATTCCATACTCATGCCAATAGAAAATTTTATTTCCCCTTTAACTTCGGTATCGAGCAAAAAAATAGGAGAAACCTGCGAAAAGGTCTCTCCTATCAATGTTCACTGCGTATTTTGTAGCAGCCTTATTTGGTATATAAAGCAACGATAGTCTCATAAAGTTCCTGTTTGCCCGACAATTGTTTAGGCTCGCCATTCTTCTTTGCGTAGTCTACCAACTGCTCCAAGCTTACCTTACCGTCCTCGAAATCCTTACCCAGTCCACTGTCGAAGCTAGCGTAACGAGACTTCAACATCTGTGGAAGCTCGCTCTCTTCGAGAATGGCAGCAGCATTTTCCAGCGCACGTGCCATTGCATCCATACCACAGATATGGGCAATGAAGATATCTTCAGGGTCAGTTGAGTTACGACGAATCTTAGCGTCGAAGTTACTACCGCCATTACCTAATCCGCCATTACGGATAATCTGCATCATGGCCTGAGTCAGTTCGAGATTGTCAATGGGGAATTGGTCGGTATCCCAACCGTTCTGTGCATCACCACGATTAGCATCAATGCTACCCAACATACCATTGTCTACGGCAACGGCAAGTTCATGCTCGAAAGTATGACCGGCCAATGTTGCGTGGTTCACTTCAATATTAATCTTGAAGTCTTTATCCAGATTGTGAGCACGCAAGAAACCGATAACAGTCTCTACATCTACATCATACTGATGCTTTGTCGGCTCCATCGGTTTCGGTTCGATAAGGAACGTTCCGGTAAAACCTTTCGCACGGGCATAGTCACGAGCCGCAATGAGCATCTGGGCCAAGTGGTCCTTTTCGCGCTGCATCTGTGTATTGAGCAGTGACATATAGCCTTCACGACCTCCCCAGAACACATAATTGCTACCTCCCAACTTGATGGTTGCATCAATAGCGTTCTTGATTTGCACGGCAGCACGAGCCACAACATCAAAGTTAGGATTGGTTGCTGCACCATTCATGTAACGCTTGTCACTGAACACATTGGCTGTTCCCCAAAGCAATTTCACGTTGCTGGCCTTCATCTTCTCCAGAGCATAATCGGTTATCTCCTTCATATTCTGCTCATACTCGGCTATATCATCAGCTGGATCGCAAAGGTCTACGTCGTGGAAGCAGAAATACTCTATTCCCAATTTCTCCATAATCTCGAATCCGGCATCCATCTTATCCTTTGCACGCTGGATAGCGCTGTCGGCATGATCCCACTCATAATCGCGGGTTTGTCCACCGAACTGGTCGCTACTTGCAGCTCCGAGCGTATGCCACCAAGCCATAGCAAACTTCAACCAGTCTTTCATCTTCTTCCCTGCAACTACTTTCTCCGGGTTATAATAGTGGAATGCCAGTGGATTCTTGCTATCTGTTCCTTCGAAAGGAATCTTACCAATCTGTGGAAAAAACTCTTTTGTCATTTTCTTGTAGTTTTAAAATTTAAGTTCTTATTGATTTATATATTTGTTCAATACCGATTTCCATCTCGCGTAAGCATCGGCATAAGCAGCCTGCAAATGTTCTTCCGGCTCTATCACAGCCAACTTCCTGAGTGTCGAGAAAGCCTCTTCATGATTCTTATAGATGCCTGCTCCCATACCTGCTCCCTTGGCTGCTCCAACGCTTCCATCGGTCTCATAGAGTTCTATCGTAGCTCCACTCACTCCTGCCAAAGTATCTCTAAACAGCGGACTTAAGAACATATTGGCATTGCCGGCATGTATTTTACGAATATCCATACCCATATCGCGCATGATTTCCATGCCATAACAGAAGCTGAAGACTATGCCTTCCTGGGCAGCCCTGACAATATGAGCTTTCGAATGCTTGTTGAAATTCAGTCCATGAATGGAGCAATCTACTTCCTTGTTCTCCAGCACACGTTCAGAACCGTTGCCAAACGGAATGATGCTCACACCCTCTGAACCTATCGGCGCAGTCTCTGCCAACTGATTCATATCGGCATAACCGATGTCAGGAGTGACATTGCGATGAACCCAGGCATTCAAGATACCAGTACCATTGATACACAGTAACACGCCCAAGCGGTCTTGCTCCAATGTATAGTTGGCATGTGCAAAGGTGTTAACGCGGCTCTTCACATCGTAGTTTACATCTCCCAAGACACCATAGACAACCCCCGAAGTACCCGCCGTAGAGGCGATTTCACCTGGGTTGAATACATTCAGACTCACTGCATTGTTGGGCTGGTCACCGGCTCTATAGGATATAGGCGTACCTTCTCGCAGCCCAGTTTCGGCAGCAGCAGCTCTCGAAACTTCTCCTTGCACGGCAAAGGTAGGGACAATATTTGCCAGGATATGCTCATCAAAGCCATAATAATCCAAAAGCGATTTGGCCGGACATTTATCTCTAAAGTCCCACATCATACCCTCTGACAAGCCGCTAATCGTAGTGCAGACCTCGCCCGACAGCTTCATAGCAATATAGTCTCCGGGCAGCATTATCTTATCTATACGCTCATAGAGGGCCGGTTCGTTCTCCTTCACCCAGGCAAGTTTTGAAGCCGTAAAGTTACCGGGCGAGTTGAGCAGATGCGATAGACAATAGTCTGAACCCAGTTCCTGGAATGCTCTCTCTCCATAAGGCACAGCACGGGAATCGCACCAGATGATACTCGGACGAAGCACCTCCCGATTCTTATCTACACACACCAAACCGTGCATCTGATACGAAATACCGATGGCCACAATCTCTTTACCCGTGATGCCACTATCTGCCATGACTTGACGCAGGGCCAGTTTGGCATTGTCCCACCACATTTGAGGTTCTTGCTCTGCCCATCCTGCCTTTACAGCTATCATGGGAGCTTCACTCTTTGGATAGAAAGCCGTGGCCGCAGTCTGTCCGCTTTCCACCTCAACCAGAGATGCCTTTACCGAACTACTGCCCACATCAAAGCCTAATAAATATCTATTTGCCATAAGATTCCTATTATATATATTGTATAATACGAATCAAAGGATGTGTTCCCCTTAAAAAAATCACAAATCTTGCGATGCTCAGAACAAACTTAACGACTGGTCTTTCGGCTGACTATCCAGCTCCACTTCCTCCGCAGATTCTTCGCAAAACTGAAGCATCAGTTGCTGACTACCGGTATTATTCAGGTTCAACCGATACCTTCCACGAGTCTCCGTACGCTCTACCAAGCCGTTTGTCATCTTGGCATTCTTCACAAGATATTGCTGCACATAAGCATGTACGACACCGTATTCCACGGGGTCGAACAGACTATTACAGGCATTCAGCACATGGCGTGCTATCTTCCTGACCGACAACCCTTCCTTGCCGGCCTCTGCCAAAACCCGTAATATCTCCGTATCGTAACCCATGTAATAGCAATATATGAAACATAAAAAAGGAGCTGTATTATAAATGCAGCTCCTTATTTGGTTTATCCTTCATCAAGATTAAGCCAGTGTCACGAGTTCTCCTTCGCCTTTTACCTTGCCCTCTTTGAAGAGCCAACCAATACCGAGATAAGTTTCCTCGGTTGTAATCTTTGCTACTTTAGAAATCTCACTAACACTGAGAGCCTTTTCCGCAGCTGCCAAAGCCTGATAAACATCACCGGCACGGAAGCCCACACTCTCTGCATTAAGTGCTACTACCACCTTACGTGCGGCCGGTTTCTTTGCCACTACCTTCTTTGTAGTCTCCTTCTTAGGAGCTGCTACAACCTTTGTTGCTTTCTTTTCTGCCATATTTCTTTATTTGATTACAATTTCATCTCAATTTCCAAACATAGAAATCAGATTACTATTCATCACTGCAAAAGTACGACAATCTTTCCATGTTCGTGCATATTTTTTACACGAAACATCATGACAACAACAAAGTAGCTCTTTTTCTTGATTTACATCAATCCTTCAAATCTATTTTCAAGTTCAATTCGTCTAACTGCTTGATATCTAGTTCTGAAGGTGCATCGAGCATCACATCCCTACCGCTGTTGTTCTTCGGGAACGCAATACAGTCGCGAATAGAGTCCAGACCAGCCATGATACTGACAAAACGGTCGAGACCGAAAGCCAGACCTGCATGGGGAGGAGCACCATATTTGAACGCATTAATCAGGAATCCAAACTGAGCCATCGCTCTTTCGGGAGTAAATCCCAGCAGTTTGAACATGCGTTCCTGCAATTTTCCGTCGTGAATACGCAAGCTTCCACCGCCCACTTCAATACCATTGCATACGAAGTCGTATGCCTTGGCTCTCACCTGTTCCGGATGTTCTTCCAACAATGGTATATCATCGGGATTAGGCATCGTGAACGGATGGTGCGTAGCCATCAGGCGCTGCTCTTCATCGCTCCACTCGAACAAGGGGAAGTCGACTATCCACAAGCACTCAAACTTATCCTTATCGCGCAAACCGAGACGCTCGCCCATCTCCAGACGGAGCGCACACAACTGCACACGGGTCTTATTGGCATTGTCACCGCTCAATATCAGCACCAAATCGCCATTGTTGGCATTCATCACCTTCTTGATTTCGGCCAGTTCGTCGGGTGAGTAGAACTTGTCTACAGAACTCTTCACCGTGCCGTCGGCATTGTACTTGATATATACCAATCCCTTGGCACCTACCTGCGGACGCTTCACGAAGTCGGCCAGTCCATCCAGTTGCTTGCGTGTATAGTCTGCACAGCCAGGCACACAAATACCACCAATGTACTTAGCCTCATTGAATATAGGGAAATTGCCCTTGCCCTCAAAGGTCTCCTTCAGCTCTACAAACTCCATCCCGAAGCGCAAATCGGGCTTATCGCTACCGAAACGTCTCATCGCTTCGTGCCACGGCATCTGCTGCAACTTAGCCGGAAGCTCCACACCTCTGATTTCCTTGAAAAGCATACGGCACATATCTTCAAACAGGCCTATCACATCTTCCTGGTCCACAAAGCTCATCTCGCAGTCTACCTGAGTGAATTCCGGCTGACGGTCGGCACGCAAATCCTCATCGCGGAAACACTTTGCAATCTGGAAATAGCGGTCGAAACCAGCTACCATCAGCAGTTGCTTCAATGTCTGCGGACTCTGTGGCAGCGCATAGAACTGTCCGGGATTCATACGGCTGGGCACTACGAAGTCGCGAGCGCCCTCTGGTGTACTACCTATTAATATAGGAGTCTCTACCTCCATAAATGCCTGTGCATCCAGAAAGTTGCGAATCAATATGGTCATACGGTGGCGCAACTCCATATTCCGACGCACGGCAGCACGACGCAAGTCCAAATAGCGATACTTCATACGAATATCATCGCCACCGTCGGTATTGTCTTCTATCGTGAAAGGAGGCGTTACGCTCTCCGACAAGACATTGAGTTCATGCACCAATATCTCAATATCACCGGTATCCAGCTTATCGTTCTTGCTCTGACGCTCGCTCACCGTTCCCTGAATCTGAATACAGAATTCGCGTCCCAACTTGTTGGCTCTGTCACAGAGTTCACTGTCATCGGCCTCGTTGAATACGAGCTGGGTAATGCCATAACGGTCGCGCAGGTCGACAAAAGTCATACCTCCCATCTTTCTCGAACGCTGAACCCATCCGGCCAAGGTTACTTCCTTGCCCTGATCAGAGAGTCTTAACTCTCCACAAGTATTGCTTCTATACATATTTCTTATGTTTCCTTTGTATCATGCAAAGTTATACAAAAAAAAGCATTACACAAAGAACGCACCTCCTTTTATCACATATAAATTGAGCAAGACAGGCACTTACCAAGTGCCAAGACTCCACCTACTCATGATAGAACTCACCAAACTTACAAACCCTTCAACTCAAACTCCAAAAACTGCAAAGGCTTCGCAGCATTGCTGCAAGGGCCAAACAGCGTTGCTGCAAAGACCAAACAGCAGCACTGCCGAGCCTTTGCAGTAAATTAAGCCAGACCACATAAAATGATAAAAGTATCAAACATTTAACGTATATTAGATAAATATATGACCGAATAGTTGGCAACTATCACGAAGTTTCATACCTTTGCCACGAATTTTTACAATCAAAACGAACAGATATGAAAAAGTTTTTAAGCATCATAGCCATGTTAGTCATTGGTTTTATAGCTGTTTCAGCACAAAACCAAGCCGACATTAAATTCGACAAGGTAACCGTCGACCTAGGTACTTTCTCTGAGAGCAACCCTGTACAGAAGTGTGTGTTCACCTTCACCAACGTAGGCCAAGCACCTCTTGTCATTAATCAGGCCGTTGCAAGCTGTGGTTGCACCGTACCTTCCTACACAAAATCACCGGTGATGCCGGGACAGAAGGGACAGATTCTTGTCACCTACAACGGCAAAGGCAAATTCCCCGGACATTTCAAAAAGAGCATCACCGTTCGCTCTAACGGGCAGACCGAGATGACCCGCCTGTACATCGAGGGAGTCATGACAGAGGCCAAATAGCAGATTTGTAACCGAACTAAAAAATAAAAAGACCATCCTGCACTCACAGGATGGTCTTTTTGCTGCTGCACATCTATTCTGAAGAGAGCCTTGGTTGATTCAAGATAAATCACTATTTTTGCAAAAATAATATTGAGGACAACGTCATGATTTTCTATTTTTCGGCTACCGGCAACTCCAGATGGCTCGCAAGAGAACTGGGGCAAGCTACAGGAGAAGACTTGATTTCTATCTCGGAAAGCTCATCGCCTGATTGCTATACGCTCAAGAAAGACGAACGGATAGGATTCATATTTCCTATTCACGGATGGCGTCCCCCAAAAATCATGCTCGACTTTATTGCCAAGCTGTCATTCCTAGGCGACAACGGGCAACATTACTGCTATGCAGCCATGACGGCCGGCGACGATATAGGGCGCAGCGTAGACTATCTGAACAAGGCTCTCGGCCAAATCGGACTGCATACACATGCCGCGTTCTCCCTGAAAATGCCAAATACCTATGTGGGACTACCGTTCATGGACACTGACAAACCACATATAGTGCAAGCGAAGAAACAGAATTCAGAAGAGCTGTTACGCAAGTATATACCACGGATTCTGAACCGTGAGCATGGCATTGTGCCTATTCACAACAGCCATTGGCCTCGCATCAATTCCGACATACTGGGCAGTCTTTTCGTTAAAAGACTCCTTACCGACAAGCCGTTCTACGTAGACGAGAGCAGATGTGTGAAGTGTGGCATCTGCGCTGACGTCTGTCCTACTGACAATATCAAGGGTGGACTGGGCTTCCAACCCACTTGGCTGCATGCCGACAAGTGCATCACGTGTTTTGCCTGTTACCACTATTGCCCGCACCATGCCATCGAATATGGGAACAAGACTCTACATAAAGGGCAATACCGCTATAAATAAAACAAATATCTATTATTGATTTAAGAATATGAAGAAATCTCTACTCATTATCATTTTATCGGTCATAACCATATATGCGTGGGGCGCGAAAGTTTTCAGCGAGCCATTCAGTACCACTCAGTCCGACGGGACAACGCTCCTGGTATCAGGACATGGCGACGAACATGTGTCATGGTACACGACCAGCGACGGTGCAATCCTCGTCCATGTGGGCTTCGACTATTACATCGGCAAGATAGACTCGTATGGCAATCTGACGGCTTCGACACAATTGGCCCATGAAGCCGAACACCGTTCTGCAACAGAACAAGCACTCGTCGACAACCAGGACAGAGACGCTTTTTATCAAAAGACCACCGGCACATGGACCAACAAGATTCGTACACGCGAGGTTGTGAGGTCTACAGACAAGTATTTTCCCCATCTCGGTAGCCCCAAGGCACTCGTCATCCTGGCCGAATTTCAAGACACGGTATTCAAAATCAACCACCCTATAGAAGCCTATAAAGAATACTTGAATGCTGATGTACTGTGCGATTTCGGCAATAACAACACTTCCAATATCAGCAGTATTCGTGGCTACTTCAAAGCCATGAGCAAGGGAAAATTCACACCGCAGTTTGATGTTTTCAACACGATTATCAAGCTAGACAACAACCTCAGCTATTATGGAGCGAATTCCGGTGGAAGAAAAGACAATATCGGCGCACTTATCACCGAAGCATGCCAGAAAGCAGACGCATTGGGAGTAGACTTCTCGCAGTACGATTCAGATAACGATGGATATGTAGATTTGGTATATATCATCTATGCCGGATACAGTGAAAGCTGGTCGGGCAACAGCTCGGATGCCATTTGGCCCAAGTCGGGTGCCACTCCCGGCGGGACCTATGATGGTAAAACCGTATATAGATATGGTGTCAGCAACGAGCTTTATGGAAATCCTGAAATCGTTAAGAAACAAGGCAAATACCTGATTAACGGCATCGGATTATTTGCTCATGAGTTCTCTCACTGCCTGGGACTGCCCGATTTCTATGCCACCACGGCAGCTCCTTTGGAAACCCAAAAAGCCAATAACCAGTCGCTGGAATACTGGAGTCTGATGGATACAGGAGAGTACCTAAAAAACGGATATGCCCCTGCTGCCTACACGGCATGGGAACGCGAGGCACTGGAATGGTTCACTATCGACACACTGAAAGAAGCAAGTAAGGTGACACTAAAGGATCTTGACTCAGGAGACAGCGATGCAAAGGCCTATCGCATCATGAATGACAATGATCCTACAGGGCATGAATATTTCATCGTACAGAACATTCAGCAGACCAACTGGAACAAATATCAATTTGGACACGGCATGCTCGTCTTCCATGTAGACTACGATGAAAATGCGTTTTCACTCTCTTCGGGCATATCGGCCAATACCGTTAACAACACATTAGGACATCCGCGAATGACATTGGTAGCTGCCGACGGCATGCTGCTGAATTCATCTATCGTCAAAGACCAAACTTCTCAAAACGCATACAGAGCTTCAGCGGCCGCTAACCCATTCCCCGGAACGACCAACACCAAATCTCTGACGGATGATACGACAGTGAAACCAACCGTCTATAACGGTACAGCCCTGGCCAAACCGATATACAAAATCACCGAAGCCAACGGCGTTATCACATTCAACTTCTTAAAGGAAGACATTGATACGGCGACCGGTATCATCGGTATCCCGGCCGAAGTGGCAGGGCAACTGTACAAAGATGACCGTATCTACTCCATTGATGGAAGATACTTGGGAACTGACAAGACACATCTCCCGAAAGGTATCTACATTATGAACAGAAAGAAAATCGTCATTCAATAAATCAAAAAAATGGGCCGGAAGTCTTAATAGACTCTCGGCCCAAATATTGTCGTACCGACTCTAACCATCGTTGAACCGTGACTGATTGCTAATTGGTAATCATGACTCATTCCCCACGAACGCTCACAAAAGGCATCATCAGTCGGGAAATAGGTCGCCTTCACTTCGTCGAAAAATCTGCGGGCAGTCTCAAATTCACTGATAATCTGCGCTTCATCGTCTACATAGCTGGCCATCATCATGAGTCCGCATATCTGAACATGCGTCAATTCGCGCCAAGCCGAACTAGCCAGCAACTCGCGACAGGCATCCAACGTAAGCCCATACTTGGTTTCTTCCTCGGCAATATGCAGTTCCAGAAGCACCCGAATCACCCGATTACACTTGGAAGCCTGCTTCTCAATCTCTTTCAAGAGCTTCAAACTATCCACAGCCTCAATCATTGAGATGTACGGTGCGATGTATTTCACCTTATTAGTCTGAAGATGCCCGATAAAATGCCACTCTATATCATTGGGCAACGACGCCACTTTCTTAGAGAGTTCCTGCTCATGGCTCTCTCCGAAAATGCGTTGTCCTTCCTGATAGGCAGCCTCGATGTATTCATTGGGATGATACTTGCTCACCGCTACCAACTTCACTGTAGACGGCAAATGAGACCGCACTTCATGCAACTGACGAGCTACATCAATGTCCATTATTACTCCCCTTCTTTCTGCTCTTCCGATTGTTGTTCGTATTCGGGAACGTCGTCAACTTCCGGTTTCTTCCTGGTTACCTGATGTTCGTAGACATCCATGATTTGGGTTTCATTGATACCGGCAATCACGTAGTCTATCATCGTGCCACCCATTATCTCATCTATATGCTTCACGGCAACCGGGACGTTGGCGGCCTGTACCAGATAAGTGACCGTAGAACGTTTCTCCTTCTCCGTTTTCTCGTCGATAGTGATGAACTGCAACTTCGCTTTGTACCAGCGATCATCCAAATCTGCATCGCTGAAGAAGATTTCGCCGTAAGATGCAGGCTTTATATCTGTAATCTTAAACTCACCGCTTATATAAGAAGACATCTCATTGATAATGGCATTTTCGGCCTCGGTAAAGCTCAAAGCATCAACGACATACTGCTCTGTAACCTTCTTCTGCATGCCATCTTCCATTGTTTTTTCGTAACGAATCTTGGTCTCAAACCAAGAAGCTGTTCTTGATCTCATAATCTAATAATATGTATTTCTGAATTATTTTCTTCCTTGCAAAGATAATATATTTTTGACCATGAAGTCAACAAAGGTCATAAAAATAAGGCGATAGACAATAAAATCCTATCCACAGGTTTTCGTTTCAATTAAATATACTATCTTTGCAATTCAACAAACAATTTAGTTACAATGCCTGAAATATCTGTGCGCGGATTGGAAATGCCGGAGTCTCCTATCAGGAAGTTGGCTCCACTGGCTGCCGCAGCAAAAAAGAAAGGAACCAAGGTTTACCATCTTAATATTGGACAGCCAGACCTACCGACACCTCAGTGCGGTCTGGATGCACTCGCCCATATTGACAGGAAGATTCTGGAATACTCTCCCAGCCAAGGTAATCAAAGCTACAGAGAGAAGCTTGTTGACTATTACAGGAAATACAATATTCAAGTAACAGCCGATGATATCATTATAACATCGGGCGGAAGTGAGGCCGTTTTGTTTGCCTTCATGAGTTGCTTGAATCCCGGAGACGAGATTATCGTACCCGAACCCGCCTATGCCAACTACATGGCATTTGCCATTAGTGCCGGCGCAAAGATACGTACTATTGCCACAACCATCGAAGAAGGATTCTCACTACCAAAGGTCGAGAAGTTTGAAGAGCTTATCAACGAGCACACACGTGCCATCATGATTTGCAACCCAAACAATCCTACGGGCTATCTCTACACCCGCAGAGAGATGAATCAGATTCGCGATTTAGTGAAGAAGTACGACCTTTATCTCTTCTCCGATGAAGTTTACCGCGAATACATCTACACAGGTTCACCCTACATCAGTGCCTGCCATCTCGAAGGAATAGAGCAGAATGTCATCTTGATAGACTCCGTTTCCAAGCGATATTCAGAATGTGGTATCAGAATCGGTGCACTTATCACCAAGAACGAACAGGTGAGAAAGGCCGTAATGAAGTTTTGCCAGGCCCGACTGTCGCCTCCACTCATAGGTCAGATAGTGGCCGAAGCCTCTCTGGATGCCCCCGAAGACTATTACAGAGACGTGTACGACGAATACGTAGAGCGTCGCAAGTGCCTGATAGACGGACTGAACCGTATTCCCGGCGTATACTCCCCCATTCCCATGGGAGCTTTCTACACAGTGGCGAAACTGCCTGTCGACGACAGTGAGAAATTCTGCCGATGGTGTCTGGAAGAGTTTACTTACGAGGGAGAAACCGTCATGATGGCCCCAGCCGCAGGTTTCTATACCACCCCCGGTGCCGGTGTCAACCAAGTGCGTATAGCCTATGTACTCAAGAAAGAAGACCTGGAGCGTGCCCTCACCGTATTGCGCAAGGCATTAGAGGCTTATCCCGGTCGTGTAGACGAAGAACTATCCTAACCCGACACAGTTTGAACTTCCCCTTATTCATAGCCAAACGCATCTACAGCGATACGGGCGACAAACGCAAAGTATCGCTTCCCGCCATCCGAATAGCCACTGTCGGAGTTGCTATCGGACTTGCCGTGATGATTGTATCGGTATGCGTGGTACTGGGATTCAAGCACACCATCCGCGACAAAGTCATCGGATTTGGTAGTCACATACAGGTGGCCAACTTCATGACACAGCAATCTTCAGAATCCTACCCCATACAGATGGGCGACTCCATGATACGTGTCATCAAGGGCATTCCGGGTGTCAAGCACGTGGAACGCTTTGCCACAGCACGCGGAATCCTCAAGACCGACAACGATTTCATGGGCGTACTGTTCAAGGGCGTAGGCCCTGAATTCGATTCTACCTTTCTCCATCAAAACATGGTAGAGGGCACAATACCCACTTTCAGCGACCGTAAATCAACCAACAAGATTCTGGTTTCGGCGTCAATGGCAAGCAAGATGAACCTGAAATGTGGCCAGCGCATCTTCGCCTATTTCATTGACAACAATGGAATACACGTGCGTCGCTTCACCATTTCGGGCATTTACCAGACCAATCTCTCACAATACGACAATGCCATCTGCTTTACCGACCTATACACAGCAGTGAAACTGAACAACTGGGAAGCCGACCAAGCCACCGGAGCAGAAGTCACCGTGACCGATTTCGGCAAACTCTACGAGACCGCAGCAGTCATGGTGAACAGAGTAAACCGCAGTGTAGACCAGTACGGAGAGACTTATTCATCCCAGACCATTCAGGAAATCAATCCACAGATATTCTCCTGGCTTGACCTGCTCGACCTGAACGTATGGATTATCCTGGCTCTCATGATATGCGTAGCCGGTGTGACGATGGTTTCCGGACTGCTCATCATCATCTTGGAACGCACGTCGATGATAGGCCTGCTCAAAGCTATGGGCGCCAGAAACAAAACCATCCGCCACACATTCCTGTGGTTCGCCGCATTCATTATAGGCCGCGGACTACTCATCGGCAACATCATCGGCATCGGACTCATAGCCCTGCAACACTTCACACACCTGGTGAAACTCGACCCGACCACTTATTATGTCAACACCGTACCCGTGGAATTCAACTTCCCACTCATCATCATCCTGAATGTGGCAACGCTGCTGATAAGCCTGTTTATACTGATAGCCCCCAGCTATCTCATCTCGCACATCCACCCGGCCAAGTCAATGCGCTACGAATAGAAGCAACCTTGGCAAGCCATTCATTTATCACCCACTTTACTGCAAGGGCTCGGCAGCATTGCTGCAAAGCCCAAACAGCGATACTGCCAAGCCCATTCAGTAACGCTGCCAAGGCCTTGCAGTAAAACAATGTCAAGGTATTCGATTTCCGAACACGAATAGCTGATATGGATACATACCCTCTATTGTATCTTTACGAGGGCATAAACAAACCAAAAATTGCACATAAAGTTTTGTATTGTGCAAGTAATTCATTATCTTTGCACGATATTTTGATTTTTGTGCAATGGAATTAATACCCAGCTTCAATAAGTATATAGAACAGAGTATCAAGGATAATTGGTACAAAGATGCCCTTACCGACTACAAAGGAGTCACGCTACAATATCACGATGTAGCAAGAAAAATAGAGAAACTCCATATCTTGTTCGAGAATAGTGGCATAGTGTGTGGAGACAAGATTGCCATTTGTGGCAGAAACAGCAGTAACTGGGCTGTTGTGTTCATGGCCGTCCTTACCTATGGTGCAGTGGCCGTTCCCATACAACACGAGTTTATCCCCGACCAGATTTATCACATTGTAAACCACAGCGAGTCCAAACTTCTGTTTGTAG
Source organism: Prevotella mikamonis (assembly GCF_055381405.1). Classification (NCBI taxonomy): domain Bacteria; kingdom Pseudomonadati; phylum Bacteroidota; class Bacteroidia; order Bacteroidales; family Prevotellaceae; genus Prevotella; species Prevotella mikamonis. The sequence goes on along the minus strand of NZ_AP035785.1, from coordinate 334,615 downwards.
GCGACGTAGTATCGACCACGATTGAGGCCGACCCAATGCCCAATCTCGAAGGTATCATCTATATACCCGACTTTTCTATCGTGGTATCGCGCTCTGAAAAGCTGGTGTATGCACGCGAACATCTGAACGAAATATTCGGTCAGAGATACCCCAAATACTTCCGTCCGGAACACATCAAGTATTACGAGGACAAGAACGAAGACCTTGCACTCATCAACTACACGAGCGGAACGACTGGATTTTCAAAGGGAGTGATGCTCCCATACCGCACGCTGTCAAGCAATCTGGAAGGACTCTCCGAGTCTATCTCTTGCCATATTCCGGCAGGAAGCAAGGTGCTGAACATTCTCCCTATGGCTCACATGTATGGCATGATGGTAGAATTTATCTTGGAATTCTGCCACGGCAATCATCTCTTCTTCCTCACCCGACTGCCCAGTCCGTCGTTCATTCAGGAGGCAATGGTTGAAATCAAGCCGGCCATCGTCGTGGCCGTACCGCTCATCCTAGAGAAAATCATCCGCAAGAAGATATTCCCACAGATACAGACGAACAAAGTAAAAGTGCTGTGGAGAATGCCGGTTGTGCAGAAAGTAGTAAAGGAAAAAATATGCCAGATGGTGAAAGATACATTCGGGGGCAATCTATACGAGATTATCATTGGCGGTGCACCGATGAACAAGGAGATTGAAGCATTCCTGGTATCTATCGGATTCCCCATCACCATGGGCTATGGCACGACAGAGACTGCACCCATGATTACCTACAGCGACTGGCAGGATTTCGTGCCGGGTTCGTGTGGTACGGTTGTTAAGAACATGGAAATCAAGGTGAACAGCAGCGACCCGGAGAACGTTCCGGGCGAACTTATCACCCGTGGAGCAAACGTCATGGTGGGCTACTACAAGAATCCGGATGCCACCAAGGCCGTGCTAGATGATAACAGATGGTATCATACGGGGGATTTGGCAACCGTCAGTGCCGACGGACATGTATTCATCAAGGGGCGTATCAAGAATATGCTGCTGGGTGCAAACGGCCAGAATGTATATCCCGAAGAAATAGAAGACAAACTCAACTCTATGGCGATGGTCAGCGAGAGCCTGATTGTACAGAGCGGCAACGCCCTTGTAGGCCTGGTACATCCCGACTTTGAGGAAGCCGAAAGCATGGGATTCTCTAACGAGGACTTGCAAAACATCATGGAACAAAACCGACAGGAACTCAATTCGGTCCTGCCATCATTCTGCAAGTTGTCTGCCATCAAACTGCATGAAGAAGAATTTCAAAAAACCCCGAAAAAGAGTATCAAACGGTACCTATATCAAAATATCGAATAATCTATGACAGGAAACATTCCAAGCTTCAACGCTTTAATTCAGAAGTCTATCGTGGATCATTGGGAACAAGATGCACTGACCGACTTCAAGGGTATGACCTTACAATATCATGATGTGGCCAGAAAGATAGAGAAACTGCACATCATGTTCGAGAACTGCGGCATTGTGAAAGGCGACAAGATTGCAATAGCCGGTAGGAACAGTGCTAACTGGGCCGTGGCTTTCTTGGCCACACTCACCTATGGAGCTGTGGCTGTACCCATTCTGCATGAGTTTACAGCCGACCAGATACACAATATTGTCAATCACAGCGAGTCGAAACTGCTCTTTGCCGGCGACGTTGTCAGCACTGAAATAGACGCTACGAAGATGCCGGAACTGGAAGGTATCATCTATCTTCCGGACAGTTCACTGATTCTCTCGCGTACGGATAAACTGACATATGCACGCGAACACCTGAACGAAATGTTCGGCAAGAAATTCCCGAAATACTATCGTAAGGAGCATGTCAACTACTATATAGAACAGAGTCCCGACGAATTGGCACTCATCAACTACACCAGTGGTACGACAGGATTCTCAAAAGGCGTGATGATACCTTATCGCGCCCTGTGGAGCAACTTTGACTTTGCACAGCAGGTCCTTGGCCAACATCTGAAGGGTGGGTCGAAAGTTATCAGCATCTTGCCGATGGCCCACATGTATGGAATGGCATTCGAATTCCTGTTCGAATTCAACAAAGGCTGCCATATCTATTATCTGACGCGTATGCCCAGCCCTGCCATCATCGCCCAGGCATTCTCAGAAGTAAAACCGGACATTATTATCGCCGTGCCGCTCATCATTGAGAAGATTATCAAGAAAAAGGTATTCCCGAAGATACAGAACAACAAGATGCGCCTGTTGCTCAACATGCCAATGATTAGCAAGAAGGTGAAAGAGAAGATTTGCGATCTGGTAACCGACGCATTCGGCGGCGAATTCTACGAAGTCATCATCGGCGGAGCAGCCCTGAATCAGGAGGTTGAGCAGTTCCTACAGCAAATCAAATTCAAATATACGGTGGGCTACGGAGCCACTGAGTGTGCACCCATCATCGCCTACGCCGACTATCAGAGTTTCGTACCGGGCAGTTGCGGTCGCAGTGTAGTCCACATGGAGATAAAAATAGACAGTCTAGACCCTGTCAATGTGCCTGGTGAGATATTGGCCAAAGGCCTCAATGTAATGCTGGGATATTACAAAAACGAAGAAGCTACTCGGCAAACCATCGACTCAGAGGGATGGTATCACACAGGCGACTTGGGCACAATGGACGAAGATGGCAATATCTTCATCAAGGGACGCTCCAAGAATATGCTGCTGGGTGCAAACGGACAGAACATCTATCCCGAAGAGGTGGAAGACCAGCTTAATTCGATGGCACTGGTAAGCGAGAGTGTTGTCATTCAGGATGGTGACAAACTGATAGGCTTGGTATATCCAGATTACGACGAAGCTGCATCACTGTCGTTCAACAATGAAGACTTACAAAACGTGATGGAACAGAACAGACAGGAGCTTAACCAGAAGCTCCCAGCTTACTGCAAACTGTCGGCTATCGAGATTCACAAAGAGGAATTCGAAAAAACACCCAAGAAAAGTATTAAGCGATACCTATATACAAGGTAGGAAAATAAAAAAGGATAAGGCTTTCACCTTATCCTTTTTATACTTTATATCAATCCAGCAATGTCGAAGCCCGTACCCTGGAGAGCGTTTCGGGAGTCATCTGCAAGTAGTTGGCAATATATACCAACGGCGCCCGCAGCACCACCTGAGGATTCAGCTTGCATATCTTCTTATACCGATCCTGGGCAGATTCGAACCTTACGAGGTCGGCATGAACCTGCGATATGATAAGACTCTCCTCCAATATCTTACGGTATAGTATCTGAATGTTGACATTGTGCAAGGCCACTTCCTCCAACCGATGCTTCGGAAGTGCATAGATGACAGTAGGTTCGATAGCTTCTACCTGCAACTTTGAAGGCTCTTCCCTGAACAGACTCTCAATACACATGAAGATAGTACGGTCTTCGCCAAGATGCTCTGTGACCTCTTTGCCATTTTTGAAATAGAACTGACGTATCAATCCACGGTCTACATAATAGATGTTCCGGCACACATCGCCCTCTTTCAGAATCACTTCATTCTTCGCAAACTTCATCGGTACTAAGATGCTCTCCAATATATCAAGCTCGTCATGAGTCATTGTACTGTATTTGCGGGCTAACTCGCGCGCTATATCGCGTGGAGTATTTACGGGTTCTCTCATCTCTATTTCCTCTCTTTCTTATTATTCTTGGTATTTAAGAATGATTAATCCAACTTCAACACGGCTAGAAACGCTTTCTGCGGAACTTCTACATTGCCGATTTGCTTCATGCGTTTCTTACCCTTCTTCTGCTTCTCCAACAGTTTACGTTTACGGCTCACGTCGCCTCCATAACATTTGGCTGTGACGTCCTTACGCACACATTTTATCGTTTCGCGAGCCACAATCTTTGCTCCGATTGCCGCTTGTATGGCAATATCGAATTGCTGTCGGGGTATCAACTCCTTCAACTTCTCGCACATCCGGCGTCCCAATGTCACGGCATTGTCCTGATGTGTCAATGCAGACAAGGCATCTACCGGCTCGCCATTGAGCAAAATATCGAGCTTGGCCAGTTTTGACGGACGGAACGAGTCGATATGATAGTCAAACGAGGCATATCCTTTCGAGATACTCTTGAGCTTATCATAGAAGTCTATCACGATTTCGCCAAGCGGCAACATGAAATGCAATTCCACGCGATTACCGCTCACATACTCCTGATTAATGAGTTCGCCACGCTTATCCAGACACAATGTCATGATTGGACCGATGAAGTTTGTATCTGTAATAATGGTTGCACGAATATACGGTTCTTCGATATGCTCTATCGAAGTCTGCTCAGGCAAGCCCGAAGGATTATGCACTTCGCGACTTTCTCCATGCTTGTCATACACCATATATGAAACGTTCGGAACGGTCGTAATGACGTCCATATTGAACTCTCTGTCCAGTCTTTCCTGCACGATTTCCATGTGCAGGAGTCCCAGGAAACCGCAACGGAAACCAAATCCCAAGGCTACCGAACTCTCAGGCATGAACGTCAGCGATGCGTCATTGAGCTGCAACTTCTCCAAAGAAGTACGCAGATTCTCATATTCTGATGGGTCTATCGGGTAAACACCGGCAAAAACCATCGGCTTGACCTCCTGGAAACCGGCAATAGAATGCTCACATGGGCGATTCGTATGGGTAATCGTATCACCCACCTTCACCTCTTTGGCATCCTTGATACCACTGATGATATAGCCTACCTCGCCACACGTAATCTCCTTACGAGGCATCATATCCATCTTGAGAACACCCACCTCGTCGGCCACATATTCCATTCCGGTATTGAAAAACTTCACCTTATCACCCGCATGGATAGTTCCATTCTCTATCTTAAAGTATGCAATGATACCTCTGAAACTATTGAATACGGAGTCGAAAATCAAAGCCTGGAGTGGTGCTTGGGCATCTCCTTGCGGATGAGGAACTCTTGCTACGACGGCCTCCAAGATGTCGTCTACCCCCACACCTGTCTTTCCAGAGGCATGGATAATGTCCTCTCGCTTACAACCGATAAGATCTATAATCTCATCTTCTACCTTTTCGGGCATCGCACTGGGCATATCTATCTTGTTGATAACAGGAATTATCTCCAAATCATGCTCTATCGCCATATACAAATTAGATATGGTCTGGGCCTGAACACCCTGTGTTGCATCCACAACCAACAAAGCTCCTTCGCACGCCGCGATACTTCTAGACACCTCATAGGAGAAGTCTACGTGCCCCGGAGTATCTATCAGATTGAGTACATACTGCCCTCCGTCGCTCGCCCGATAATCCATCTGTATGGCATGACTCTTAATCGTGATACCACGTTCACGCTCCAAATCCATGTCATCGAGCATCTGTCCACCTGTAATCTTGATGGTCTGCGTATGCTCAAGCATGCGGTCAGCCAGCGTAGATTTACCATGATCGATGTGTGCAATGATGCAAAAATTCCTTATGTTGTTGATATTACCCATTTAATAAGTGCGCTTTTAAGGTGCAAATATACAAAGAATTCGTTAGATTATTCGTATATTTGTACAGAAATACAAACGAAACGATATGCAACTTTTCAGATATTCATTCATCAGGCAATGTGCTTTTATGATGAGCACCATCGTAGTTTTCTCATCATGCCATGAGAGTTTGGAAGATCGTGCAGCCAGAGAAGCAGCCGAATATACCCGCAAATACTGCCCCACTCCGGTCGTCAACAACACCCGTACAGACAGTGTCGTATTCAATAAGCAGTCCAAGACTTACACTTACTACTGCTCTTTCACCGATAAATTTGACGATGCCAAGGTGATTCAAGCCAATAGTAAGAGTATCACCGACGGACTATTGAGTGCCATCAAAGACAATCCCGGCATCAAAATCTACAAAGAAGCCGGCTTCAGTTTCCAATACATAGTCCATTCGGCACAAGCTCCCGGTAAGGTGTTATACCAGCACAACTTCACTTCAAAGGAATACCAATAATCCCAAAAACGACAAAGGGGAAAAGACGCCAGGTCTTTTCCCCTTTATACTTTCAACCACAGGAGACGCTTCCTAGTCTTCCGCAGGCTTCATATTCGTGTAAACGTTCTGCACATCATCGAAGTCCTCGAGACGTTCTACCATCTTGTCGATAGTCTCACGTTCCTCGGCAGTAACGTCCTTCAAGTCGTTAGGGATGCGTGTAAATTCTGCCGAAGTAATCTCGAACCCATTCTCCTCCAAGTGTTTCTGGATATCCCCGAAGCTGGTCGGTTCGCCATAGATGGTTACTTCGTTCTCTTCTTCATCTTCATCGAACTCATCTTCCACTCCAAAGTCAATCAGTTCCAGAATCAGTTCTTCCATATCCAGACCATCTTTCTTCTTGAAAGAGAATACAGCCTTATGGTCGAACAGGAAACTCAAAGATCCCTGAGTACCCATATTGCCGTTGAACTTATTGAACACTGAGCGGACATCGCCCACCGTACGGGTCGTATTATCGGTCAAGGTATCTACAAAAACAGCCACTCCGTGAGGTCCATATCCTTCATAAGTCACTTCCTTATAGTCACTGGTATCCTTACCCATAGCGTTCTTGATGGCACGCTGAATATTATCCTTAGGCATGTTCTCACGCTTACAGGTAGCAATGATGGCACGCAGACGCGGATTGTTCTCCGGTTCAGGTCCGCCGGCCTTCACGGCAATGGCAATTTCCTTACCTAACTTCGTGAACGTACGGGCCATGTGACCCCATCTCTTCATCTTCGCAGCTTTACGATATTCGAATGCTCTTCCCATTGGAATTTAATATTTGATTGTTATTTATTATGTCTGATTATCTCAATTCTGCATTCAGTTTTGTTGTCAACTGATGTATCAATTTACTCATGATAGCCTCTATCTGCTTATCGTTCAATGTCTTCTGCTCGTCTTGCAAGATGAAATTAACGGCGTAACTCTTCTTGCCGGCAGGCAGATTCTTCCCCTCATACACATCGAAGAGTTCTACTTTCTTCAATAGTTTCTTCTCTGTCTGCTGGGCTATCTGCTCTATCTGGGCAAACTCAATGCTTGTATCGACCAACAAGGCAAGGTCGCGACTCACAGCCGGATACTTGCTTATCTCCTGATACTCCAGTTTGTTCTTGCTCACAGCCTTCACCACTGCATCCCATTCTATATCGGCATAATACACTTCCGTGTCGATACCAAACTTCTTCTGCAATGCCTTGGTAAGAATTCCCAACTCTGCAAGCACCTTGCCACCTCTGTTTTCAAGACGCAATCCGTGAGAGAATATATTATTCTCGCTTTTCTTCACCACGACGCTACCGGCCGGCACTCCCAGTCGATTAAATATATTCTGCACGTATGCTTTCAACTCATAGAACGACGTATCTTCGTTCGGATGAATCCAGCTCCCTTCTACACGCTTACCAGTCAGCCACAATCCCAGATGCGTGCGCTGCACGTATCCACGAATAGGAGCTTCCTCTGTCTGGCGTTCTTTCTCGAAAGTGTAGCAGTTACCAAACTCAAAGAATTTCAGATTGGCCTGCTTTCGGTTCGTATTACGTACGACGCTTTCCAGTCCGCCGAACAACAATGTCTGGCGCATCACACCCAGGTCTGCACTCAGCGGATTCATCACCTTCACCGTGCGTGCCTCCGGATAAGCGTTAAGCTCCTGCTCCGTATAGTACGCCGACTTGGTCAGCGAGTTGTTCAAGATTTCGTTAAAACCGCATCCTACAAGCTGCTCACCTATCAGATTCTCCAGTTTATGCTTGGTGTCGCCATCGCCGGCAACCGTCAGCGAACTCTTCAGCTGGGTAGGTATCTCGATATTATTGTAACCATAGATGCGCAGGATGTCTTCCACCACGTCGCAAGGACGCTGCACATCCACACGATAGGCAGGAACTTGCAGTTTCAATCCCTCCTCGTCTTCGGCTACTATCTTCATTTCCAGACTCGTCACAATGCGCTTGATAGTGTCCTTACCTATCTGCTTGCCGATAAGGCGGTCGCAATATTCGTACGTCAAATCTACATCAAAGCCGTTGATAGGTTCCGGATAGACATCTTTTATCTCCATCGACACCTTGCCACCAGCCAACTCCTTGCAGAGAATGGCGGCTTGCTGAAGGGCATAGACCGCCCCGTTAGGGTCAATACCACGCTCGAAACGATAGCTGGCATCCGTACTCAAACCATGACGACGCGCACTCTTGCGAATCCACGTAGGATGGAAATAGGCACTCTCCAACACCACATTGCGCGTGGTCTCGTACGTACCGCTACCCTTTCCGCCAAAGATTCCGGCAATACACATCGGCTCTTCGGCATTGCAGATGCTCAAGTCGTGCTGTCCCAACTCATGCTCTTCGCCATCCAGGGTTACAAACTTCGTTCCCTCCGGCTGCGTGCGCACCACAATCTTATGTCCTTTTACCATGTCGGCATCAAAACAGTGCATGGGCTGGCCATAAGCCATCATGATATAATTGGTAATGTCTACAATATTATTAATAGGACGTAAGCCTATCACGCTCAATTTGTTCTTCAGCCACTCCGGACTCTCCTTCACCTCGCAGTCGCTGATACTCACGCAGGCATAACGCTTGCAAGCATCCGTATTCTGTATCTCCACGTCAATTGGGAGGTCGTGGTTGTCTACTTGGAATGCCGACGTATCGGGACGGTGCAGGCTGGTTTCATACCCGTTCTGTACCAACCAGGCATACAAGTCGCGAGCCACACCGTAGTGACTCAATCCATCGCTGCGGTTGGCAGTGATGTCTACCTCTATCAGCCAGTCGCTCTCCAAGTGATAATATTCAGCAGCAGGCATTCCCACCTGGGCATCTTCGGGCAATACGATGATACCGTCGTGAGACGTTCCCACTCCGATTTCATCCTCGGCACAAATCATTCCCAACGATTCTACACCACGCAACTTGCTCTTCTTAATAGTGAACGACTCGTCACCATCGTACAGCACACAGCCCAAGTCGGCTACGATAACCTTCTGCCCGGCTGCAACATTAGCCGCTCCACACACGATTTGCTGTGGAGCTTCCTTACCTAAATCCACGGTAGTAACGTGCAAATGGTCGCTGTTGGGATGTGGCTCGCAGGTCAATACCTGACCGACGAACAGCCCTTTCAGCCCTCCTTTAATGGTTTGCACCTCTTCCAGCGAACCGACTTCAAGCCCACAAGAAGTCAACGCGTCCGCTGTCTCCTGGGGAGTGAGATTAAAATCGACGTATTCTTTAAGCCATTTATAAGAAATATTCATTATATAATGATTTTTATGTATACTCAAAAACCTTGCAAAAATACTAAAAAATTGGCACTTGGCAAAAAGATTTCAAGGGTAATACAGCTTCAAAAACATTTTTATGTCTCGATAAAACGCATCAGCAAATCCACGACACCGCTCTGCCCGTACTTCCCCACATTCAACGTCAGGTCGTAGTTGTGCACGTCGTACCACTCATGCCCCGTAAAAGTCTTGGTATAGAGCTGTCGCGTATAGTCGTTGTCGTCTATCATCCGGGCTGCTTTCTGCGCGTCCACTCCATATCGCTCCATGATTCGCCGAACCCTATAATCGCGCGGAGCATGCACAAACAGTTTCAGAACATTGGGCGTATCCTTGAACACATCGAACCCACAGCGACCTACGACCACGCACGACTCGCGGCCGGCAATTTCGCGCATGGCTTTACCTTGGGCAAAAAACAGCTGCCGGGACGTAATGTCGCGGGGATTGACATGATACTCGTTCATAGCCATGAACGACTGATAGAAGTGCGTAAAGTCGTCCCACCACGACGGAGACCGCTGCTCCAAAGCCTCAGCCTCTTCCTGCGACAAGCTGAATCTGTCGGCCACGGCCTGCAACACCTGCTTGTCTATCAACTTCACCCCCAGCCTACTGGCCAGTTCTTCGCCTATAGCATGACCGCCACTACCAAACTCCCGGTTTATCGTAATGATTAATTTCTCATTCTTATCCATAGCCATCAATTTAGTTCTACATCCGATTGCCACTACGCAAATATAACGATTAATTCGATAGAAGACAACGATAGATGCAGGAATTTCACAACATCATTTTACTGCAAAGCCTTTGCAGCACTGCTGCAAAGCCCAAACAGAGATGCTGCAAGGCCTCGGCAGCAATGCTGCCGAGGCCTTGCAGTTTTTTAGGTTGACAAGCAGACGAGACGCAGGAAGTAAGAGCCAGGAAACAAGGGGGCGGAGAAAAGAAATAAGAGGATGTCAGATAGAGCCATATCCATATTACATCTGCAACGGTGGCATGGCAAGATAAAGTTTGAAATTTTATACTGTTTCCACGCAATATTCAGATTTTTTCAGTAAGTTTGCAAAATAAATTAACAACCTTTTAGAACAAGAGTTATGAGATTATCAGGTAGACGCGAGAGCAACAACGTTGAAGATCGCAGAGGAATGAGCGGAGGCACAAAAGCCGGTATCGGTGGTATAGGAGGTATTATCCTGATTGCCATCATCACATTCATGTCGGGTGGCAACCTTGGCGACGTCGTTACCAACGTCGTACAGCAAGGCGGATTGAACCAGCTACAGGAACAGACCGCACCGAGAGAAGAGCAATCGTTCACACCCGAAGAGCAGGAACTGGCCAAATTCTCGCGCCAGATTCTGGCCGGCACAGAGGATGTGTGGACCGAAGTATTCCAGAAGATGGGGCGTAAGTACACACCGCCAACGCTCGTATTATTCACTTCGCAAGTACAGAGTGCCTGTGGCAACGCATCGGCATCGGTAGGCCCGTTCTATTGCTCGGCCGACCAGAAACTCTATATCGACCTTTCGTTCTTCTCACAGATGAAGAATCAGCTGGGAGCAGACGGCGACTTCGCCTACGCCTACGTCATCGCCCACGAGGTAGGACACCATGTGGAACATCTGTTAGGCACACTCGGAGAAGCTCACCAGGCCATGAACTCGATGAGCAAGGCCGAGGCCAACAAGGTAAGCGTACGACTGGAATTGCTGGCCGACTACTACGCCGGCGTATGGGCACATTACGACAACGCGGAATATAACAGTTTGGAAGACGGCGACCTGGAAGAGGCTATCAACTGTGCACAGGTGATTGGCGACAACTATCTGCAAGAAAAAGCACGCGGATACAGCCAACCGGAGAGCTTCACCCACGGTACAAGCAAGCAACGTATGAAGTGGCTGAAACTCGGTATCGAGACCGGCGATATGAATACGACTACATTCGACCGCTCGGAAGCCGAACTGTAATCAGCGCATCCCGGTTGCGCCGGCAAACTTTATTTGAAACAATAAGGAGTTAAAAACCTTGAGTCATGCAACGATAAACAAACGGCTCAAACCTTTTAACTCCTTTTCTTTTTTATTCGTAATCGTCTATGACGCTGTTTACAAAGTCCATCATCGGCTTTGCAACCTTCAATATCTTCACGGCCTCGGCTATCCAGTCTTCTTTTTCAAACATGGAAGCAGGCACATATTGCCAGCACACATAGTCTTTCATGCGCAGATAAGAGGCCAAATCCGAGTCGCGTGGAAAGCCTTTTGGGGCTGTCTTCAGGTGACTCAGGCCGAATCCCTTACCCGACTTCACATTCATATCGCCCTCATTGGCATATCCGAAGTTCTTGACAAAAGCTCCGTTCTCCACACACTTGCGCCATGCTTCGGCATTGCCCAGTATCTCATTGCGACAAGAAGTGAGTATATTGGTAGGCAACCAGTAAGCTCCACTGGCCAGCATGCAGCCATCCGGAGCTATATGGAGATAGTAACCGGCGTGCAGGCTCTTCTTTCCCTTGGCACTAATATAAGCTCCGAGATGATCTTTGTAAGGACTCTTGTCTTCGCTGAAACGCGTATCACGATAGAATCGATAGGTGCAATCCTTGGCCGTCAGATGGCCTATAGTGGGGTCGAACTTGGCTATTGCCAAGATTAATTGGTCTACACTTCGTTCAAAATCGGCCCTGCAAGCCTCGTATTCTGCTCTATGTTCCTGAAACCATACGCGATTGTTGTTGGCCACAACGGCCTTCAGAAACTTATTGATTCTCTTGATATCCATACTTATTTTATTCTAGTTTACTTCCATCCAACCATTTGGGACAAAACGATTCGAAAGGACACACTTCGCACTTAGGGCGTGCACTCTGACACACATAGCGTCCATGCAGCAGCAACCAGTGATGGGCATTGGGTATATCTTCGTCGGGTATGCTCTTCATGAGGGCCTGCTCCACCTTCAAAGGAGTGTTGGCCGTCTTGGGAACGAGTCCCAATCTGTGGCTCACCCGATAGACATGGGTGTCTACAGCCATCGTTGCGCGCCCAAACCAAACGGCTTGTAACACATTGGCCGTCTTGCGTCCTACCCCCGGAAGTTTCACCATATCGGCCATATCGCTAGGCACTTCGCCACCAAAATCGTTTACTATCATGCGCGCCATCTCCACCAAATGCCGGCTTTTGGCATTGGGATAAGACACGCTACGCACATATTCGAACACCTCTTCGGGCTCGGCCTTGGCCATAGCGCGTGCATCGGGATAGTGGCGGAAGAGTTCCGGAGTCACCTCATTGATGCGCTTGTCGGTACATTGCGCACTGAGGAGCGTGGCAACAAGCAGCTGAAAAGCACTGCCAAACTGCAATTCTGTACCCACAACAGGCATCTCTCGACGAAAATAATCGAGAATATATTCGTATCGTTCCTTTCTTGTCATAATACAAAAGTACAAAAACAAATGACAACAAGAAACGATATAGACAAAAAAATACCCTCTCGTCACGAGAAGGTATTTCTATATCAAACATAATCAGAGGAAGTAAAAAGAATCTAAACAAGCAGTATTTTCCTATGCTGCCGGTCGCCTACCGGCCAACGACTATCTTCTTCCTCCACTTTTTCTTATTTCTTGGTAGTCTCAGCCTTTACTGTAGACTTATAAGCCTTGTTCAATCCGGCAATCACCTCGTTGGTAATGTCGTAAGCCTTGTCTGCATAGAGCAGATTATCGCCGGCCTTGCTCAGGATAATGCTGTACTTCTTATCCTGGTTATAAGCCTTCAGATAGTTCTGGATGCTGTCGCGCAGAGCCTTGTTATACTTATCGGTCTCTACCTGGAACTCGCTGCTCAGACGCTGATTGAGAGCCTGTAGGTCGTTGTTCTGCTTCTGCAGACCAGCCTGTATAGCCTCAGCCTGCTCACGAGTGTAGGCATTCTGCTGTACTTTCTGCTGGAAATTGGCTGCCGCAGCTTGCAGTTGCTGATTCTTGGAAGCCAATGTATTCTGGATGTTCTGCCCCTTCTTCTGGAGGATAAGAGAGAACTCCTTACAGAACTTATATTGTGTCATGATGCTGTCTACCTCTACATAGGCAATCTTCAATTCTGCCGGAGCAACTTGAGAAACCTCAGCCTTGTTATCCACCTTGGGAGCTGACTGATTACATGATGTCATGGCAAGAGTTGCTGTAGCAGCAAAAGCCATATTGAGAAAAATGCTTTTCTTTTTCATTTGTATTTTATTTAATTATTATTCTTAATATGCCTTGTTCGCAGCTCTGGCCTCTTTATCTTGGTCTACGACACAATGGATACCCTGCTTACGCAATGCTTCGCTGTCATGGATGTGCTGAGAAGCGAACTCTCCATTCTTCTTGAATATCAACTTTACGCTTAACAAAGCTATCGAGATAGCAATTATTAACACGCTCATGAGTAATGTTTGTACCATTTTTATTACTTTTGCAGAATAAGATGTACCTATTTAGTACGTCGCAAAGGTAATATAAAACCATAAAAGGACAAAATAAAATAACATAATTAAATGAATAAAAACGAATTAAAGCCTGCACACGTTTTCGAACAGTTTGCAAAAATAAATCAGATTCCACGTCCCTCGAAACACGAGGAGAAAATGATAGAGTATCTAAAGGAGTTCGGCAAGAGCCACGGACTGGTTACCAAAGTCGACGCAATCGGCAACGTATTGATATGTAAACCGGCTACCAAGGGCTACGAAGACCGCGACACCATCGTGCTCCAGAGCCACATGGATATGGTATGCGACAAGTTGGTGGATGTAGACTTCAACTTCCTGACCGACCCGATACAGACATATATCGACGGGGATTGGCTCACAGCCAAAGGCACAACGCTTGGAGCTGACGACGGCATCGGCGTAGCTATGCAGCTGGCAGTACTCGAAGATGACCAAATAGAACACGGACCGTTGGAGTGTCTTTTCACCCGCGACGAAGAAACCGGTCTTACCGGTGCTCATGGACTGGAAGCCGGATTCATGACCGGTACTCAGTTGATTAACCTGGATTCGGAAGAAGAAGGATTGATTTTCGTCAGCTGTGCAGGTGGACAAACCACTCATGCCACATTCAAGTTTGACCGTGAGGATGCCCCCCAAGGCTACTTCTTCATGGAAGCATCGCTGAAAGGACTGACAGGCGGACACTCCGGCGACGACATCAACAAAAAAAGAGCCAACGCCATCAAGATTCTGACTCGCTTCCTATACCTCACCAACGAGAAATACGGACTGCGGTTGGGTTCTTTCAACTCTGGAAAGATGCACAATGCCATTCCTCGTGACGGCAAGATAGTATTCGCCGTGAAGAGCGATATGAAAGAGAATGTGAAAGCAGACTGGAACATATTCGTGACAGAAGTAGAAGAAGAATTCCACGTAACCGACCAGGCTATGGAGTTTGCCATGTCAAGTACAGATGCTGTAAAAGTATTACCCCAAGACCTTTCAGACAAGTTTATCCTGGCTATGCAGGCCGTTGACAACGGCATCTTCACCATGTGTCAGGACGAAGCTATTTCGTGGTTGGTCGAGACATCAAGCAATGTAGCAAGCGTACAGACCTCGGACAATGAGATAAAGGTCGTAGCAAGCCAGCGTAGCAACGTCATGAGCAACCTGGACAACATGACCAACACCGTCAAGGCAGCATTCCAGTTGGCCGGTGCAGAGCTTAGCGTCACCGACAAATATCCTGCCTGGAAGATGAATCCGGACAGCAAGCTGACCAAAACTGCTATAGAGAGCTACAAGAGACTATTCGGAAAAGAGCCTAGAGTATTGGGTATCCATGCTGGGTTGGAATGCGGACTCTTCTCTGAGAAGTATCCCAATATGGATATGGTGAGTTTCGGGCCGACGCTTCGCGATGTTCATACACCGGACGAGCGTCTCTATATCCCAACCGTACAGATGGTGTGGGATCATTTGATAGATATCCTAAAACATGCAACTAAGAAATAAAATAACATCATACATGGCCATTGCCCTCACGGCAATGGCCATATTCTCATGTGGCACGAAGCACCGAGCAAAGGGTCTGGTAGAAGATTATCTGGCCAGTAACCTTGTTAATCAAGACATTGCAGACCTATCCGTCTCCGACGTAGATTCATCCTTCTACATCACCCCGACTGTCATCAAGCGCATGGAGACTCATCTGGCAGCGAACAAAAGATTCAAGAAAGATATCAAATTCAAGACCTCGCCCAACAGGAAAGTGCTTTTCGTACGGGCAAAATATGTCAATGGACAGGATACCTTGAAACAAACGTTCTATTTTGACGACCACCTGACGACGGTCATCGCATGCAAAGACAATTAAACAATAATCCCTCGATAAAGCAAAATGCTCATCGAGGGATTATTGTTTTTACGAAACCAACATGCGACGCATATATTGCCGCACCTCTTTCCGCGCTATTCCAAGCCTGTTCTCAACACTCTTGTAATTCATATTGAGCGTTTGAGAAATTTCAGAGACCTGCAATCCCTCATACAGACTCATCCTATAGATATGCTGATGCTTATCGCTAAGGCGGGCAATCCCCCGCTCCAGTATCTCACCTATCTCATTGATGGAGTATACAGAAGCCGGACTGCTCTGACAACCCTGCCACGCCAGATAGTGTTCGTATTCCTCTACGTAGCGCAGATGACGCCAATAATCGTATATCAGATTACGTGCAACGGTATAGACAAGACTAGGAAGTGTGATAGCAGTAATCATTTTGCCTATCGACAAGATTCTCAAAAAGACATTCTGGACGATGTCTTCCGAAGTTTCTTGGCTTAATGAATGTCTGCATACAAAAGCTAGTAGTTCGTCGTAGTGCTGAATATAATAATCAGCTATCAGATTGTTTGTTTCTTTTAGATTCTCCATGATGAATGCTTAGCATAGGAGTTGATTAGTTATTGCAAAGATAGTATTTTTTCCAGATGGCTCACACAGAAAACCATTAATTCTGTTTAAAAGAATCGAATTGACACATTTTTCCAACGCTGGATAATATATAGGTAATTTACATACAACAAACCACAAACTAATTTGGCACAGTCTTTGCATAAGATGGGTAGAAAACACTAAACTATATAATAATATGCAAAAAGGAAATATCGGGGTTACAACTGAGAATATCTTCCCTGTCATCAAAAAGTTTCTCTATTCTGATCATGAAATATTCCTTCGCGAAATGGTCAGCAATGCCGTTGACGCTACGCAGAAAATCAAAACTTTGGCCGAGAGAGGCGACTTCAAAGGCGAGTTAGGCAATCTCTCCGTACAGGTAAAACTTGATACCGAGAATGGAACTTTGACCATCAGCGACCGCGGTATCGGCATGACCGAAGAGGAAATCGAGAAATATATCAACCAGATAGCATTCTCCGGAGTCAACGACTTCCTCGACAAATATAAGGATAATGCCAATGCCATCATCGGACATTTTGGACTTGGCTTCTATTCCAGCTTCATGGTAAGCAAGCAAGTAGAGATTGTTACCAAGAGTTATAAGGAAGGTTCGAAGGCTGTCAAATGGAGTTGCGATGGCAGCCCAGCCTATCAAATAGAAGAGACAGAAAAAGAAGACAGAGGTTCTGACATCATCCTGCACATCGACGACGACTGCAAGGAATTCCTGGAGAAGAACAAGATACAGGAACTTCTGAATAAATACTGCCGCTTCATGCCTGTTCCTGTAGCCTTCGGAAAGAAGACTGAATGGAAAGACGGCAAGATGGTAGACACCGAAGAAGACAATGTCATCAACAACATCGAACCACTTTGGACCAAAACTCCATCTACCTTAAAGGACGAGGACTACAAGAATTTCTACCGCGAACTATATCCCATGCAGGACGAACCATTGTTCTGGATTCACCTCAACGTGGATTATCCATTTAATCTGACGGGTATCTTGTACTTCCCTAAAATCAAGTCGAATATTGAATTGCAGCGCAACAAGATTCAATTATACTGCAACCAAGTATTCGTAACCGATCAGGTAGAGGGCATCGTACCCGAATTCCTCACGCTCCTGCACGGCGTAATAGACTCTCCGGACATTCCTTTGAATGTAAGCCGAAGCTACCTTCAGAGCGATGCAAACGTCAAGAAGATTTCTACTTACATCACCAAGAAGGTGGCCGACAGACTACAGAGCATCTTCAAGGAAGACCGCAAGGCATACGAAGAGAAGTGGGACGACCTGAAAATCTTCATCCATTACGGTATGCTGTCGCAAGAAGACTTCTACGACAAAGCCAAAGACTTTGCTCTATTCAAGGATGTAGACAACAAATACTACACCTACGAAGACTACAAGACACTCATCAAGGACAACCAAACAGACAAGGATGGCAACCTCGTATATCTATATACGAACAACCCGGAAGAGGAATATACATATATCCAAGCAGCCAAACAGAAAGACTACAATGTGTTGCTGCTCGACGGACAGTTGGATTCTCCGATGGTTTCGATGTTGGAACAGAAGTTCGAGAAGAGCCGTTTCACACGTGTAGATGCCGATGTCGTAGACCGTCTCATCGTCAAAGAGGACAGCAAGAAAGTCGAACTTGAAGAAGAGCAGCGTGACAATTTGTCACAAGTATTCAAGTCGCAGATGCCTCAAATCGGACAAACCGACTTCCAAGTAGAGGTACAGGCACTCGGTCAGGAAGCTCAACCCGTACTCATCACTCAGAGCGAATACATGCGCCGAATGAAGGAAATGAGCAAGTTCCAGGCCGGCATGAGCTTCTACTCACAGATGCCCGACAGCTATACCATCGTGCTCAACAGCGACCACGCACTCGTCAAGAGCATTCTGGAAGATTGCGAAAGCAAGACAGCCGAGACTTTGAAGCCCATCGTCAGCGAACTCAAGGGACTGCAAGCTCGCCTTGCTGCCCTCCACCAGAGCCAGTCGGCCAAGAAATCGGAAGAAGTTACACAGGCCGAGAAAGACGACGTGAAGACTACAGAAGAGAGCATCTCCGGCGAGAAGCAGAAAAAGACAGAGGTCATTGCCAACTATGCCAAGGATAATTCCATCGTACATCAGCTGATAGACCTTGCTCTTTTGCAGAACGGAATGCTCAAAGGACAGGCTTTAGACGCATTTTTAAGACGTTCGGTAGAACTTATTAAATAAAAAACAAGTGAAAATTTGGTAGTACGAAAAAAAGTCACTACCTTTGCATTCGCAAATTAAGAACGGGGCTTCGTAGCTCAACTGAATAGAGCATCTGACTACGGATCAGAAGGTTCCGGGTTTGAATCCCAGCGAAGTCACCACTTTTCTTAATAGCGACACTTATGGATTGGCTTCGTAGCTCAACTGAATAGAGCATCTGACTACGGATCAGAAGGTTCCGGGTTTGAATCCCAGCGAAGTCACAAAAAGAGACGAGCATCAGCCCGTCTCTTTTTGTTTTTATACCCTTTCTTCTCTTATGCGAATTTCAATCGCAGACTATTCAGCACTACACTCACACTGGAGAAAGCCATCAATGCACTTGCCCACATCGGAGTAATCTGGAAATTGATGCCAACAATGTGGAGTACACCGGCTGCCAACGGTATACATACAATGTTATAGACAAAGGCCCAGAAGATATTTTGCGCTATCATGCGCACCGTTTTCTTGCTCAATCTGATGGCTTCCGGTATCCGCCGCAAGTCATCACTCATCAAAGTCACTTGTGCCACGTCCATCGCCACATCCGTACCGCGTCCCATAGCCACACTCACATCGGCCAGGGCCAGAGCCTGCGTATCGTTGATACCGTCGCCTATCATGGCCACTCGCTTTCCTTCTGCCTGCAATCGGCGCACCAGATTTTCCTTATCCTGTGGCAACACCTTGCTACGATAGTGCCTGATGCCGGCTTTCTCAGCCCAATAACGGGCCGCCTCTTCCTTGTCTCCACTCATCATATAGACCTCTATGCCCATGCCTTGCAACTCTTCCATAGCCTCACGTGCATGGGGTTTCAGACTCTCTCGCTCCTCCAAAGGCAATTCATCGGCCTTCGTGAAATCCACATTTCTATTGGGAATCGTGATAGTCCCCGTCTTGTCTATCACCACTGCATTCACCGTCCGCATGCTTTCCAGCGCTGAAGCATCTTTAATCAGCACATTTTCCTGTGCAGCCTTACCGATACCCACCATCAAAGCTGTTGGCGTAGCCAGTCCCATCGCACACGGACAGGCTATCACCAGCACCGCCACCGCCGAGAGAATGGCCTGTGGAAGCATGGCATTACCACCCACCATCCACCATATTATAAAAGTAAGCAACGCGATAGCAGCCACTACCGGTACAAAGACGAGTGCCACCCTGTCTACCACTCGCTGCACGGGGGCTTTGCTCCCCTGGGCTTCCTGTACCATTCGGATGATGTGGGCCAGTGCCGTATCTTCCCCTATCTGGCGCGCCCGGAACCTCAATTTTCCCTGTTGCACTATCGTACCGGCCAGCACTTTGCTCCCCACCTGTTTGAGAGCAGGTGTCGGCTCGCCCGTTATCATCGACTCGTCTACGTATGCACCGTCTTCCTGCATGAAGCTGTTGGCCCATGTCACATCACCATCCACAGGCACTTTCTCTCCAGGATGTACCTCCAACACATCGCCGACAGCGATGGTTGAGATAGGCACTTCGTCCATTTCTGCACCTTTTACCACATGCGCCGTCTTGGGCGCAAGTCCCATCAGTGCCCGAATACTGCCGGCCGTACCATTCTTTGCCTTCTCTTCGAGCAGTCTACCGGTGAGCACAAACGTGATAATCATGACCGAAGCATCAAAATAGGTATGCCACTCTATGCCTCGCGCGCCCCATACGGTCGCTCCCCAAAAGGTGTTGAACGTACTGAAGAGAAATGCAATAGAGGTACTCAGCGCTACCAGCGTATCCATGTTGGCAGTCCCGTGGCGCATCTGTCTGGCTGCCGAGACAAAGAATCCACGACCGCAATACACAAAGTTGGCCAGTGCAAGGAGCATGGCAGCCTGATTGGCAATATCGCGATTGCTGACAGCAATCCACCCCATAGACACCGACATGACCAATATCGAGAATACCCACGACAGGATTGTCTTGCGCCGCAACAGCTGATATTCGCGCCGTTCAATCTCTACCACACTGCGGTCCGACTCAATAATCATGTCGTAGCCGATGGCATTGATTTCGCTCTTCATCTTTTCGAGCGAGATAATCTGCGGGTCGTATTCCACCAAAGCCGAACGACCGGGCAACGACACCGATGCCATGCTGATGCCTTCCAGGGCATTCAACTTTCGCTCCACATTGGCCGAACAGGCCGAGCAGGCCATACCGACCACCGGAATCGTTCGTTTCTCCATCTCGCACCCTCCTATCCTACAAACTCATAACCGGCATTCTCTACCGCCGTCTTAATGCCCTCGACCGTCACTTGGGCCTCATCGAAATCCACCGTCAGGCTCTTATTCTCCAAATCGGCCTCTACACCGGTCACTCCGGCCATTGCCTTTACTGCATTTTCCACATTGACCTTGCAATGTACACACTTCATACCATTTACTTGAAACGTCTTATTCATCATCGTCATATTAATAGTTTATAGATGCAAAGATACACCGTTTCCATCCTATCCATGTTATGTAATGATGGATATAATTTATAATATTCCGCCAACCTTTCACACCTCGATTTACTGCAAGACCTCGGCAGCAACGCTGCAAAGGCCGAACAGCAGTGCTGCAAAGCCCAGACAGCAATGCTGCCGAGCTTTTGCAGTTTTTTAAGTGTGTCGGGTAGACGAGATACAAGCAGACGAACTAGCAAGAGTTAAGAACACCATAATTAATAATAGTGCAACATTGGTTTGGCAATTCCCGCGAGTCTGCGTATCTTTGTAACAAGATGGAGACGATATTATACATCAAGAATATGGTTTGCGACCGCTGCAAGATGGCCGTATCGCAAACGCTTCAGCAACTGGCCTTGCATCCCCTGAACGTGGAACTGGGCGAAGTGCGCATAGAAGAAACCATAGACGACCGCCAGCGCGAGACATTGCGTCGACGTCTGGAAGCCCTCGGATTCGAATTGCTCGACGACAAGAAGCAACAGACCATCGAACAAATCAAGGCTGCCATCATCAAGCTCATACGCTATACAGACGGAGACAGCCACATGAACCTGAGCGACTATCTGGCCGACCGGCTGCACAGCGACTACAGTCTGTTAAGCAAACTCTTCAGCGAAGTGACAGGACTCACCATTGAGCGCTACTATATCATGCAGCGCATCGAGCGTGTGAAAGAGCTTATCAGATACGACCAACAGTCGCTTACAGAGATAGCCCACCAAATGAACTACTCCAGCGTGGCCTATCTGAGCAGTCAGTTTAAGAGCGTAACGGGCATGACGCCCACCCAATTCAAGAATTTGAAAGAGAATACCAGGAAAAACTTGGACCAAGTTTAGGCATACTGCTCTCCTATTTCGCAAAAAACTCGCGATAAGTATAAATCATCACAGGTACAGTAAGCAGGAATGAACAGACATCACTCCATGCCTGGCACATCTCCACCCCCTTTAAACCGTAAAAAGAAGGGAGCGTAAGAATCAAGGGAACAAAGAAAAGTCCCTGTCGGGCTGCTGCCAAGATGTTGGCCCGAAGCGGTTTCCGACAAGTCTGGGTAAGCATATTGCTCATCAGGATAACAGCCAACAGAGGCAATGTGAGCAACTGCCAGTTGAGCGCCACAGCACCTATGGCTATGACATCGGCATCGTTTCGGAACACAGCTATCACCTGCTCGCTGAACAAGAAACAAGAGACTGAGAATATCAGGAGAAACAATGTACCCACCTTCACCGTAAAACCATAAGCACTCCACAACCGCTTGTAGAGCTTAGCACCGTAGCAGAAACCGCAAAGCGGCTGGAATCCCTGTCCCAACCCTATGACCACCGACATGACGAGCATCGTGATTCGGCTCACGATACTCATGGCTGCAATGGCAGCATCGCCATACCGGCCAGCCACGACATTGAGTGAAATCGTGGCTACACAGCCCAATCCCTGCCTAGACAGCGAGGGCGAGCCACCGTAAAATATCTCTTTCAAGACCTGCCACGTGGGCGAAAACAATCGCAGACGGATACTGATATTCTCAGAACGATGGGTCATGTGGAGCAAAATGAAGAAACTGACGGCCTGACCTACGACCGTAGCTACAGCCGCACCGGACACTCCCATATCGAATACGAAGATAAACAGAGGGTCGAGCAACACATTGAAAACAGCTCCTGCCACAATACCATACATGGCCAGACGGGCATTTCCCTGCAATCGCATCTGATTGTTCAGTGTCAACGACGACGTGAGCAGAGGAGCACCTAGCAAGACAATACCCATATATTGCTCTGCATAAGGAAGAATGGTGGGCGTGCTGCCAAGCCATATACAGAGCGGAGTGAGCAGCCATTCGCCCACGATGAGAATCAAAAAACCCGTCAGCAAAGACAGAAAAAAACCATTGCTGGCCATTCGCTCGGCATTCTCCATATGCTTAGCCCCCAACTCTCTCGATATATAATTGCCCGAACCGTGACCGAAGAAGAACCCGACGGCCTGGATGAAAAACATAACTGAGAACACGACACCCACTGCTGCCGTACTCTGCGTATTGATTTGACCTACGAAGAAGGTATCGGCAATATTGTAAAGACTGGTCACCAGCATGCTC
This sequence comes from Prevotella mikamonis, assembly GCF_055381405.1. Classification (NCBI taxonomy): domain Bacteria; kingdom Pseudomonadati; phylum Bacteroidota; class Bacteroidia; order Bacteroidales; family Prevotellaceae; genus Prevotella; species Prevotella mikamonis. The sequence continues at coordinate 311,465 of NZ_AP035785.1, read as the reverse complement.
ACAATCGTAGGGATGGCCATCGTCAGTATCACTCTGTGAATAGGGGCGGTAGTCAAGAAGGTATAATTGTCTTGTTGCTTCATATTCAATAGCAAAGTTACGGTTTATATTTGGGTTTGGAATCAAGTTCGATAAAAATTTAGTACCTTTGCAAAAGTTATCACTGTCATCGCTGTTTATGGTAATGACAATGCAGACACTATGAGCGATTTATCTCGCATATTAATTGAAATACAGTAATTTATAAATCTATCGAGACTCACCATAATATACATGTCAAAGTGTATGTGAGCCATCATTCAACATTAAACAAAATGAACAGAAAAGCTTTTTTGTCGGTTTTAGCCGCCTTACTTGTTTTGCCCTCCTTTCTACAGGCACAGCCCATCACTTCGCGCCGGGCTGCCAAAATTGCATCCAAATATATAGATAAGGTGGCCAAGAAAGCACACACACGTGCTGTGGAGTCGGCCAAATCAAGCTACTACATATTCAATGATGCCGACGGCCGTGGCTTTGTCATTGTTGCGGGCGATGGCAGAATGAATGAAGTCGTGGGATATTCGAAGACAGGTCGTATCAATATGGCAGCTATGCCACCGGCTTTGCAAGTCTATCTGGCTGACTATGAACGATATGTTAAGGCCCTCGGCACTACCAATGTACATTATGAGGCCACTGCTACGAAACAATCGGTAGGACCTTTGCTGAAAACCAAATGGAATCAGGATAGTCCTTATAACGACATGGCCCCTCTGCTGGATGGTCGCAGACCTCCAATCGGCTGTGTGGCAACAGCTGTAAGCCAAGTCATGAACTATCATCAATGGCCTAAAAGAGGTAAGGGAGAATATAGCTATACGCCATCATATCGTAGGGGGGAACTTTCTTATGGACTTCAACAGGTAAATTTCGAGAAATCAGTCTACCAGTGGGACAAGATGACACAGGACTGCAAAGAGCCCGAAGCAAGAACAGCTGTAGCCAAACTGATGTACGACGTAAGCGTAGGCGTGCGAATGGATTTTAAGCCAGAAGCCAGTGGCGCACATATAGACAACGCTGTTGATGCGCTGAAGAACTATTTTGACTATCAAGCCGACTTAATCCAACGCGAATATATGTCTTCTGCCGCTTTTATGGAAACACTCCGCAATGAACTTCGAGATGGCTTCCCCGTAGTTTTCAGTGGAAGTCCTGAGACTTCGGGTATGGGCCATGCGTGGGTATGCGACGGTTTTGATGAGCAGGGACTCTTCTCTATGAACTGGGGATGGGGCGGAGCTTCTGATGGATATTTTGACCTGAGCTACCTCAATCCCAACGAACGAGGTGCTGGTGGCAGTGGTATCGGTGGCTTCGTGAGGACACAGAGATTCATCCGTGTACACCCTAACAAGCCCGATACAAAAAAACTGGAATCACTAAGAATGGCTTTTGATTTTAAGGAAAACGGTTATATCTGTCCTGACAGGACAGAAACGACCCGTCAAGAAGGATTAGAACTGAAATTCGAAAATATCGGTAACTTCAGTTCTTCGCAAGAGTTTAAGTCAAGGATAGGTATCGGCATATTCAAACGACTGGACGAGAAACCTATCGAGACAATTGACTTTGGAGATGAATATACCCAGACAGCCCTTCCACTTGGAACTTGCTTTTACAAAGTAAATAAGAAAATAACCTTTGAGAATCTTCAGGATGGTGTCTATTATCTCCATCCTATGACGATGACTATAGACAAGGAAACAGAATGGCATAAGACAGGACGGGCTTGCTATATCAAGATTCAGGTTGCAGGTGATAAGGTTTCGGTGATAGAACGTACAGACATACCGGCATTGAAGCTTGTCAACACTCCTACGGGAGCTATGGAAGTGCCGAGTGGTACACTTGCAGAATATAGCATACGCATAGCCAACATGTCTACGCTTCACTTTAAAGGAGACTTGCAAATAGTGCTAAAGGGCCAAGGAAAGGAATATACTTACCAGCCTGTTAACTCTACTTACCGTTTTATGGACAATACAGAGCAAACAAGAAAAATCAGTATTGATTTCCCTTCTGAAATGGAAACAGGAGAGTATGAACTGCACTTTATGTTTGATTACCAGGAGCTTACGACCAATAATGGAAAACATGAACTTACACAGCTGGAGACACCTCTTAAAGTAAAAGTATGGAATACCTCGAAAGATGCCTATCTGAACTACATGGGAACTTATATTACAAATGGTTACGTACAAATGCTTGAGGATAAACTCTCTGTAGAGCAGCATCTCGACATGCAAATATTTGCCAAGGCTATCAATATGGGCAAAAAAGAATTTAAGGGCGAATTGCATTATATGCTGGAGGATGTTGACAGCAAACAACGCTTGAACTTGGAGAACAAACCTTATGTACTTGCTCCTGGGGCGAGCGCCCCTACCCCACTACCGATATTCTCAATGAAAGACCATCTTAGCAAAATGGCAGCAGGACACAGCTATCGCGTTGTTACGGAAGTCTATAATGAGGGAAAGAAAGAGTATGAGTGGGTGCACAGGCAACAAGTTTTGATGCGTGACTTCACCACAGATATACACAGTCACAATGGCAGTGAGGGATATAAGGCGACTTATCAGCGCGACAACCAAACGCTCACCATCGATACAGACAAACTGTTGCCCTCACTGGCTGTATATTCAGCTAATGGCACTTTGGTGTTTAGTCGCCAACACTTGCAGGCAGGTCATCATGAAATAAGCCTGTCGCACTTGGGTTCTGGCATTTACATTATAGCGACACAATATAATAACGAACGCAAAGTCATGCGCATTATGAAATAGCATTACGCAACCGTGGCACAATCTATGTGCCCGATATCTCTATGAACCTTTATGACCTGAATAAAAAATGGGCGCCAATAATGGCGCCCTCAGTTCAGGTTTGAGAAACCTGCGGAATCTCCTGAATTCCTCCTTTACCTAAGCTAGGACCTATTGCAGTTTGAATACCTTTCTTTACAGAATAGTAAATCATCCTGTACTTCCACTACTATTCGGTCTGACTTCAAGACAAATGCTCTTCGCGATTCACATCACGACTGATGGTGTAGCCGTTGGCCTGATGCGTAGCCAATACCAGCACCTCGGCAATCTGCACATGTTCAGGGGCAGACGCTGCATAAAATGCTACATCGGCAATGTCGTCACCCTTCAAAGGTTGAATGCCCTGATACACCTGATTGGCCTGTTGCTGATTGCCATGAAAACGTACGACACTGAAATTGGTCTCTACCAAGCCGGGCTTTACATTCGTCACGCGCACACAGGTATCGACCAAATCTACGCGCAACCCATCGGTCAGCGTCTTCACAGCAGCCTTGGTGGCACAGTACACATTGCCTCCGGCGTATGCCACATCGCCTGCCACACTGCCGATATTGATAACGTGGCCATGATTTCGCGTTACCATCCCAGGTACAATGAGGCGTGTCATTGTGAGCAATCCCTTGATATTGGTATCTATCATAGTCTCCCAATCGTCTTCATCGCCCTCATGCTCCTTTGTCAAACCTAAAGCCAGACCGGCATTGTTAATCAGTACATCTATCGCTTTCCAGTCTCCATCCAATGACTCCAGTGCCATCTTAGCAGCCTGCCGGTCGCGTACATCAAACTTCAACAGCTTGACTTGTACCCCATCTTTTTCCAACAGAGCCTTTAAGTTCTCCAACTTTTGCTCATTTCGCCCTGTCAGTATCAGACGATAGCCACCCTGTGCAAACTTACGGGCACATGCCTCGCCGATTCCACTAGTAGCTCCTGTAATTAAAACTAGTTTAGTTTTCACCTAATATATATTTTATTGAATAATGTATAGTCTGTTTTTAAATTCTATTTTTTATTTGCAAACATAGTAAAAAAACAGGCACGTGATTCTCTGCTTAACATCATTTAAGAAAATAACAATTTTCTTGAAATAGCAGCCTAATACAAATAGTTTTGGTAATGGTTGCAAATATTTCGCAACAACTGCGTTAATTATATCTTTTTTTTATAATTTTGCTGTAGTAAACTTTTACAGACCTTCAAACTTTAAGATAATACGACGATCATGATGAAACTAATTGCTGAGAGTGGTTCTTCACACACTAGCTGGGTGCTGATTGAAAATGGCAAGATTGTGGAGCAACAACGCTCTGATGGTTTGAACCCCTATTTCCAAAATAGAAGAGAAATTAGTAGAAGTATCAGACTCGGACTCCCTGAGGAATTTTTCCACAAGAAGATTCAACATATTTATTTTTATGGTGCAGGATGCGACACTGAAATACGTAAGAATACAGTCAAAGCATCTCTGATTTCCCAATTCCGCACTCCGGTAACCGTAGAGAGTAATCTCGTTGCAGCTGCCAGAGGACTCTGCCAAGACAGTCCCGGCATCGCTTGTATCCTAGACACCGGTTCGAACTCATGTCTCTACAACGGGAAGCAAATCGTATCGAGCGTTAAAACATGTGGATTCATCTTGGGCGACGAAGGCAGCGGCTCGGCCATCGGTAAGAGTTTTCTCTCTGACGTCATGAAAAACCTTGCACCCAAGGAATTGGTCAACGCCTTCTATCTGGAGAACAATACGAATGCTGACGAAGTGATGCACGCCGTATACAATGAGCCAAGACCCAATTATTACTTGGCTAAAGTGGCTCTCTTCCTGACGCCTTACACCTCTAACGAATACGTACACAGGCTGATTACCAAAAACTTCCGCTGTTTCTTTAATCGCAATGTATCGCAATTTCCATATCACGACTACCCTATCAGTTTTATCGGTAATGTGGCTCACACCTATTCTGGATTCTTATTGGAAGTATGTGACGAATTCGGTATTACTCCCACAACGATTGTTGAATCATCAATAAACGGACTGATTACCTATCACGGGAAAAACATTCTAACTCCTTAAGAAGATATTAAATATAACTTTTCTATCACAAAAGATAGAAACACTGATAATTATAAATGCAAAACCTCCGAAAGTGATGGAACAACTTTCGGAGGTTTTTTGTTTACGATATTTCCACAGACTATTTCTTGTCAGCAAGTATACGTTGTGCACAGTCGGCCAACACCACCACAGCGCCGGCCAATATGGCCACATCTTTTATAACTAGTCGACCGGCACCGGTTAGTAACGGGAAACCATGCTCACCACTACCTAAATCAGGCACCCAACATTCGGGAGTGGTGACAAGAAACGATAGCGTACCAAAGGTCATGATAATGACCAGACCTGTGCCAATAAATCCTACTTTAGGCCAGAAAATACCCAATAGTGTGAGCAAGCCAAATGACATGATGGCAATGCCGAGTCCGCGTGAAAAGATATAAGTACGGTTTGATTCGTGCCACGAACGCTTTACTTGATCAAACTCACCCTCTTTGAGTTTATAGTCTTTATATTCGGGGGCTTCCTTGGCATAGAAGAAACTCATGAAAGGACTGTTGGCAACAAACGGTACGATACCTTCGGCCTCGTAATGCCAAAACTTGAGTCCGCCTATCCATATAAAGATAATAAAGATGGCCACACGAATGAGATGAACACCCAAACCTTTGAGAGATGCCGCGAGTGTAAGTCCGTCGGTCACCAGAGATGCTATTTTCTTAATCATTTTGTTGTTGGTTTATATAAAATTATTACTATAAATTATTTCTGTCGGCAAATATACATCATCTTGATAATATATCGTACAAGAAGTGAATACTATTTTATCTTTCACCCCGAAAAATCCCACAATCGTGGGATGCCACTGCCCTGAAAACAGGCAATATAGATTGCTGGCCACAATACATAAATCCTCCTATCTAGCTACCAACAAAACTACCAAAAGTAAAAAAGAGTTCCCGTATGTTAATTTTACATATACTTAGCAGTATTTCTTTGCAAACATTTAGATTTTACCGTATTTTAGTACCCAACAAATCTATAAGCCTATAACCATGTACACAAGAAGAGATTTTCTTAAGAAAGCAGCTCTTGCCACTGTCGGTTCGACACTGATATTGGAAAAGGCTCATGCCTTAGAGGGAATTGTACGCCCCCTCATGCGGCAAAAGAAAGGCTCTTCAAAGCTTTCAGAAAATCCTGTTACACATCCAACGGAGAGTTGGGGAATCGTCACAGTCTCTGTGTGCAACATGCGACAAGCCGATGACTACAATTCCGGACAGGTTTCCCAAGCTCTACTAGGGATGCCTGTCAGAATATTGGCAGAAAGCCATGAATGGACAAAGATTCAGACTCCGGAGAATTATATGGGCTGGACATTGACGCGAACGGTTACACGTATCAATGACAAGCAGCATGCAGAATGGAATGGTTCAGAACAAGTGGTCGTGACAAGTATCTATGGCATGATTTATTCTGAACCCAAATCAAGCTCCCAGACAGTGAGCGATGTGGTGGCTGGAAACCGCTTCAAACTACTGAACACTACCAAACATTTCTACCATGTGGCCTATCCAGATGGCCGAAAGGGATATTTGAAGAAAGCCGACGGAGACTTACTGAGTCATTGGCGTAAACATTTGAAGCAGGACGCACAAAGCATTATTGCCACAGGGAAAAGTCTGATGGGACTCCCATACATGTGGGGCGGAACGAGCACCAAGGGCGTTGATTGCAGTGGTTTCGTACGTACTACCCTCTTCATGCACGACATCATCATTCCACGCGATGCCTCACAACAAGCTTACAAAGGCAAACACATTGACATTGCACCTGACTTTGGGAATTTAATACCGGGCGATTTGGTCTTCTTCGGCACAAAGAATATGGAGACCAACAAGTCTCGTGTCTCTCATGTGGGTATATATATTGGTAACAAGAAATTCATCCATTCACTGGGATTTGTACATATTGCCAGTTTCAATCCAAGCGATAAGGAATACGACGAATATGATTTGAACCGTCTTCTATGGGCACAACGCATTTTACCTTATATCAATAAGGAAGAGGAAATGACGACCACAGCCCACAACACCTATTATCAATAAGCTCCTGGCCAGGAGATAGAAATACCAGATTACGATGAGCAGCAGACGAGATTTTATCAAGAAAACAGCATTGGCTACACTGGGTGCGGCCATCTCTATAGACAAGATGGATGCCATCAAGCAGATGACTGTTCCCGAAATCAACGTCAATCGGACAAGGAAATCAGGTAAACTCAAAATGAGATTCTTCCCTTACGACCTCAAGCTGCGCCATGTATTCACGGTAGCAACCTACTCTCGCACAATGACTCCTGATGTTCAAGTAGAGATAGAGTACGAAGGCATCACCGGATATGGCGAGGCTTCCATGCCCCAATATTTGGGACAAACCGTACAGAGCGTCACTGATTTCTTGCAAAAAGTGGATTTGAGCCAATTCAGCGACCCTTTCCAACTGGAAGATATACTCACCTATGTAGACAGTCTGTCCCCAGGCGATTCTGCTGCCAAAGCTGCTGTCGACATCGCTTTACACGACCTTGTGGGCAAATTACTAGGTGCGCCCTGGTACAAGATATGGGGATTGGACAAACAGAAAGCTCCGTCGACCACCTTTACTATCGGCATCGACACCCCCGAAGTAGTCAGACAGAAAACCAAGGAATGTGCCAATAAGTTCAATATATTAAAGGTGAAACTCGGCAGAGACAACGATAAGGAGCTGATTCAGACCATCAGAAGCGTCACAGATTTGCCCATTGCCGTGGATGTCAATCAGGGGTGGAAAGATCGCCAGATGGCTCTCGACATGATTTTCTGGCTCAAAGAGCAATCTATTGTGATGGTAGAGCAGCCCATGCCCAAAGAGAAGAAAGACGATATTGCATGGATTACGGAGCATAGCCCGCTGCCAATCTTTGCTGATGAAGCCATCCAGAGATTGAAAGATATTGAGAGCGTGAGAGGAACTTACTCCGGTATCAATATCAAACTAATGAAATGTACCGGTATGCGCGAGGCCTGGAAGATGCTGAACTATGCGCGTGCCATCGGCATGAAAGTAATGGTGGGCTGCATGACCGAGACCTCCTGTGCCGTCAGTGCAGCTGCCCAACTCGCTCCTGCGGTCGACTTTGCCGACCTAGATGGAAACCTACTCATCTCGAACGACCGTTTCAAAGGAATGGAAGTGGTAAAAGGAAAGATTACACTGCCCGACCGTCCGGGTATCGGAGTTGTAAAAATATAACCTAAAAACAAACAGCATGCGTCTTCCGTGCCTTATCTTACTATCCCTCTTTGCCGTCGGCTCATTCACGGCAAATGCCTACTCATGGGAAGAAGATTTGCATCGTCGCCTATTACTCGATTTCGATAAGACTCGCAGCGAAGTCAAGACCTACATCCAACGTTTTATTCCGGATGTGACAGACGAGCAGATTGACGTATGGGAAAAATCTCATGCGTTGGAGAGTATGGTTATAGACGGACAGAAACGATATTTCCATCATGCAGCCCCCAACCTATTCAGAATTGACAAAAACTGCATTCGTATCAAAGCAGAGAAGGAAGGTTTGCCACAAGAAGGCTATGAAGAGAAAGACAAAACCAACGTACCACTTATCATTCAAAACGTCGATAAAGCCACTCGTATGGCAGAGCCGAAACGCATCAGGATTACTTATACCCTGACCGTGAAGCCGGATGCTGTGCCTGAAGGAGAACTCATCAGATGTTGGTTACCGTTCCCAAGGACCGATATTGCCCGCCAGACCGATGTCAAGCTGTTGAGTACAAGCGAGCAACAATACCAGCGTTCACCCCAAGAACACGCCCACTCCACCCTCTATATGGAGAAACGGGCCAAAGCCGGTGTCCCCACAATCTTTTCAGAGACTTTTGAATATAGCACTTATGGCTATTGGGCCGGACTTACCCCCGAACAAATCAAGCCATACAACATTCATAGCCAACTTTATAAGCAATACACCTCAGAGCGCGACCGGCACATGGTATTCACACCTGTGCTACGCCATCTGGCCGACAGTCTGACACGTGGAGAGAACAATCCACTTCTGAAGGCTCGCCGCATCTTTGCCTATATAGATGCCAACTATCCTTGGGCATCTGCCAGGGAATATTCCACTATTGAGAATATACCAGAATACGTAGTACTCAACAAGCATGGTGATTGCGGCCAAGTCACCCTGTTATTCGCCACCTTATGTCGCATCAGTGGAATCCCCTCACACTTTCAAAGTGGTTTCATGCTACATCCCGACAACGAAAACCTGCACGACTGGTGTGAAATATACTTTGAAGGCGTCGGTTGGATACCTGTAGATATGTCTTTCGGCATTCCCTCTTATGCCCGAAACGAGCAAGAGAAATGGTTTTTCCTGGGTGGCATAGACTCGTGGCGTATGGTCGTCAACCAAGACTTCGGCATGCCACTCTATCCTGCCAAAACCTATCCACGAAGTGAAACGGTCGACTTCCAGCGTGGCGAAGTGGAATGGCGCGGTGGCAATCTATATTTCGACCAATGGTCGTGGAATCTGGAGCGACGAGACATCTAAAGCTCCTTACACCATGAGAACCGAATCATTACTACATTGCCAGCAACCATATAAAGACGAAAAACAATAATATCACAATAACTTTAACGCATCGCTTATGAAAAAACAAATCACACTTATCAGTGCACTACTTCTCTATGGTAGCACGATGGGGACATTGGCTTCTGCATACGCAGCTAATCCACCTCAGTTTGTTAACAAGAGTGAGACGACTGAAACTGTCCAAGGTACTGTCGTCGACAACCAAGGTGAACCTATCATTGGCGCCAGTGTTGTTGAGCAGGGCACTACACGAGGAACTGTTACCGATGCCAATGGTAACTTTTCATTCAAAGCCGGTAGTAATGCCAAGCTTACTATTTCGTTCCTAGGCTATAAGACTACCACGGTAAAGGCATCTAACGGGATGAAAATAAAACTCACAGAAGACAACGCTTTGCTCGATGAAGTGGTAGTAGTAGGCTACGGTCAACAGAAGAAGGTCAACCTGACAGGTGCTGTTGCCAACGTAGATCTCGAAAAGACATTAGGCAGCCGCCCCGAACAAGACGTAACGAAAGCACTTCAAGGTTCTGTCCCTGGATTGACCATCTTGAGTTCCAGCGGTGATTTGGATGGTAGTCCCACTATCAGAATACGCGGTTTGGGTACATTGTCCAACGAGCAGAAGTCTTCACCTCTGATTGTTGTCGACGGAGTTCCCGTAGAAGATTTCTCGATGATTAATGGCAATGACATTGCCTCTATCTCTGTATTGAAAGATGCAGCCTCCTCTGCCATCTACGGTAGCCGTGCCGCATTCGGTGTCATTCTGGTCACAACCAAGCAAGGCAAACGAGGCGACAGAATCTCTGTAAAATACGATGGCAAATTGGGTTGGGACAATTCTACCTATCTGCCCGACTATCCCGACGTTCCCACCCAGTTGAAAGCTGCCATTGCAGCCAAGCAGAGAGCTGGTTCAGGCGCTGTAGAATTGTTCGGTATGCACTTCGACAAATTGCTCCCCTATGCCGAGAAATGGAAAGAGCAGCATTCTGGTCGCAAGGGGTACAGTGCTATGGAGCCTTGGCAGAGCGACAGTAATGTAGGCGACTATCTCTTTAACGGCAAACAGGCACTCTACTATGCTGACTATGATATCCAGAAGATATGGTACAACGATGCAGCCCCCTCGCAGAGTCATGACATTTCGTTAAGCGGTTCAAGCGGTCGTACCACATTCTATGCCGCCTACGGTTACAGCAGCAAGCAGGATGTCATGAAGTTCAATCCGGGTGTCAGAAGCAAATATAATGCCACAGTCAATCTCAATACCGCCATCACCGATTGGTTGAGTGCCGGTCTCCGAGTGAACTATACACACCGGAAAATGGGCCGTGCCAATGCTTACAACAACATCTACCAATACTTATGGCGCTGGGGGTCTTTCTTCATTCCGTCAGGCTATATGCAGGAAGCAGATGGTACTGTCAACGACTATCGCGTCATAGCAATGCAGAAACAGGCATCCCGTATGTATGCTTTCCACGATCAAATAAATCTCAATGCCTACATCAAAGCCAACATTACGAAAGACCTTACCCTCAATGCCGACTACACATATAAGGTAGACAACTTCAATTTCAAGTCGAGTAATCACAGCGTACACGGCATGAACTGGTCAGGAACAGCACCTGTGGACATAGTCCAACCCAGCACAACGAACGCTACACGATGGAATAGGAAGAATGCACAGTGGACTGCCAATGCCTATATCAACTACGCCCACTCATGGAACGACGCCCACAACCTGAACGTCATGGCCGGTATCAACGGCGAGAACTTCAAGTCCGACTACTTCTATGTACGCCGTACACAGCTTTATGATGAGAACTATCCCGAAATCAACCTGGCTTATGGCGATTTGAAAAAAGCTACTCTCAATTCCGAGACCGGCGACCGTGCTTCTGCCGGATACTTCGGACGTATCAACTACGACTACAAGGGTATCTATCTGCTTGAACTGAATGGACGCTACGATGGTTCTTCCCGTTTCCCCAACGGAGACAAGTGGGCTTTCTTCCCATCCGTATCCGTAGGCTATCGATTCACCGAAGAGCCCTACTGGAAAGACCTTCACCAGTACATTTCAAATGGTAAGCTGCGCTTCTCTTATGGCGAGATTGGTAACGAGGCAGTAGGCGACTGGATGTTCATCTCTACCCTGAGTCCTGAATCTGAATCAGACATCACATGGTTGAACGGCAGTGGTACAAAGGTAACCCAATTTAAAATTCCATCATGGGTTTCTTCTACTCTCACATGGGAACGCATCCATACCATTGATGCCGGAATCGACTTGAGTTTCCTCAATGGCGATTTGAACCTGACAGCCGACTGGTTCCAACGCTCTACTACCAACATGCTCGCTCCCGGTACAGCTCTTCCTGCCAGTGTAGGTGCTACCGCTCCCTACACCAATGCCGGCGAACTGCGCTCACGCGGTTGGGAACTTGCCCTCAGTTATCGCAAGCAGCTCAACAAGGATTTGGGCATCTATGCCAACTTCAGCATCAGCGATTCCAAGGCTAAGGTGCAGAAGTGGAACAATACCGCTAAGGTAATAGGCTATACAGGTGGTATCGTAGGCGACGCCAATGCCAAGACTTATGCCTACGCAGGTGAGAACTGGGGAGACATCTGGGGATTTGAAACAGACCGTTATTTTACCGAAAACGACTTTGACGGTAAGAATGCCGACGGTAGCTGGAAATATAAAAGTGGCGTAGCCAGCCAGGTTGGCATCCAGACCGACAACTTCGTGTATGGTCCCGGCGATATCAAGTTCAAGGATTTGAATGGCGACGGTGTCATCGACGGTGGTAAAGGAACAGCCGACGACCACGGAGACTTAAAGGTAATTGGTAATACTCTGCCTCGCTACGAGTACAGTTTCCGCGTCGGTGGTACTTACAAAGGCTTCGACCTCGACTTATTCTTCCAGGGAGTGGGCAAGCGCGACATGTGGACTAAGTCAGCATTTGCTTTCCCAGAAATGCGTGAGGCCGACCTTGCCATCTATGCCAACCAGACAAAATATAATGTCTACGACCCCGAAGGCAAGAATACCAATATCAGCGAAAGCAACGACTTCCCATGTCTCTACCCCGGAAACGAAGGTGCAGGCAACGTGCCCGGCCTTTCTCCCATCGGCGGTGAGCACAACTACTATCCGCAGACCAAGTACCTGGTCAACATGGCCTACCTCCGTCTGAAGAACATCACACTGGGCTACACCATGCCGGCCTCTCTCACCAAGAAATTCTATATCCAGAAACTCCGTGTCTATGGAAGTGTAGACAATCTCTGTCTGCTCTACAAGGGTAGCGGCAATCTGCCTATAGACCCCGAAATGAACGAAGGCCAAGGGTTACTCGCTTATGGCACATGGGGACGTACCTACCCCATTACCCGTACTTGGTCGGTAGGTCTGCAAGTTACATTCTAAACCTAACAGTAACACATTAAGATATCACGATTATGAAAAAATCAATCCTATATATCATGGCAATAGCCGGTTGCATGCTCACCAGCTGCAACGACTTCCTGGACAAGTCACCTCGTGACACATTCACCAACGACCCAAGCTTTTGGAACAATGCCAACGACGTAGCCAGCTATAGCAACAAGTTCTACGACAGCTACACCGGATACAGTTCTGGTGGCAGCTTCGGCTGGTTCTATTTCAAGACACTGTCCGACGACCAAGTAGATGGCAATTTTGCCGACTGGACCTTCAAGACCATTCCTTCTACAGCCAGTGCCTGGACAGAGGGATTCGAGGAAATCCGCCGTATCAACTACATGTTGCAAGGCATGGAGAATTCTACTCTGGCCAATCGTACTTACTATAAGGCTGTAGGCCGTCTCAACAGGGCCTGGCAATACTACCAGATGGTACGCCAATACGGCAATGTGCAGTGGCAGAATCAGGTTATATTAGACCCTGAAGACGCCACCATCTACGGAGAGCGCACCGACAGAGACGTCGTCATGGACTCGGTACTCAACGACCTGAACTATGCCATAGCCAATCTCAGCACTTCCACAGACAAGACCGCATGGAGCAAGGACATGGCACTGGCCATGAAGAGCGACATCTGTCTCTACGAAGGTACATTCTGCAAATACCGCACACAGGCCGACAACGGCAAGGCTCCCGATGCTGCCCGTGCCAAGAAATACCTGCAAGAGAGTGCCGCAGCTTCCGATGCCATCATTGCTTCGGGTACTTATGCCCTGACCGCCAACTATGGTGAGGTGTATAACAATCTCAATTTGAATCAATGCAAAGAAATCATCTTCTTCCGCAATTACGAGAAAGATATGATTATGCACGGCACTGTCGACTACACCTGTAGCTCCACCACAATCAACGGTATCACGAAAGATGCTTTCGACGCTTTCCTCTTCACCGATGGAAAACCGCTTGCTACGACCTCATGCAATAAAGACGACAAGGCTGTTCTCAACAAAGACGGCAACTTCTCTATCAACAAAGCCCTTGCACAGCGCGACAAACGACTCAGCGTATTGATTGACTCCATCATCTGTTTCAAAGGGCATGGATGGGCAAGACTCAACAATGAGGGTAAGGCTTCAGGCTCTTCAGAGATGACTTCGTCTACAGGCTACACCATCAGAAAATACGATAACCTGACGCTGGAGGCATACTACCGCACCAATACCAACACCGGTTACACCGATGCACCGCTCTACTGGTACGCAGTAGTGCTCCTCAACAGCGCTGAAGCAAAGGCCGAAATGGGTACGATTACCAATGCCGACCTCGACAAGACCATCAATCTGCTGCAAAAGCGCGCCGGCCTACCGGCCATGACCACTGCCGTAGCTGCCGACCCGGCCAACAATATGGGTGTCAGCAATCTCATTTGGGAGATTCGCCGTACCCGCCGTTGCGAACTGATGACCGACAACTGGTATCGCTATTGGGACTTGGTGCGTTGGCATCAGCTCGACAAGCTCGACTCCAACAAGTATCCCAACATCAACCGCGGTGCCAACCTCGCCAACATGACAGACGACGCAGTCAAAGTAGATGCCGACAAATACATGATTGGAACATCGGCCACGAGAACATTCCACAACAAGTATTACCTCTATCCTATCCCTAACAGCCAGCTCACCCTGAGCCCTGCCACCGGACAGAATCCTAACTGGTAACACTTTACGACCACGATAACCGTGCCGGACCAAACCTATGGTCTGGCACGGTTTTTTATTTTGTCTCTACTCCATAGCGGCTCTGCCTGTAGCCACCTCTCAAACACTTCTATTACTGCAAAGGCTTGGCAGATGTGCTGCCAAGCCTTTGCAGCATTGCTGTTTGGCCCTTGCAGTAACGCAAAATAGGCTCTTTTGAGTTTCTAAGTTTTTTAGTCTGTAAGTTGTTGGTTTACAACCAGATATAAAATCAATCATCAGTCGCATCACAATCAAGGCAGCAATTCTTAAAGATGGAACATGCCACAACTACTCCATGTTGCCACTATGCCTCTATAAAACAGTAAGCATACCTATATTATCAACACAACTCTGATTAAAGAAGCCAGTAAAATACTGTTATTAAAAAACATTAATCGTCTACAAATTGGCATACCCGTTAACACTAACATATAGTTTATTTCTTTATATTTGGAGCAAAATACAATAATTAACCTTTTTGTTTATGAGACTACAATATCCATTCATGAATGTAGGGGTAATTTTAAAGAATCTAACCTTACTAATCTTTATTTTATAACTATGTGCATGTTCACAATCAGAGAGTTTTCAACAGCTTCTTGAAAATAAAATGCAACTGGTATGAAGAGATTTGTAACATTATGCCTGTTTGGTTTATTATGTATTTTTAGCAATGCACAAACGCCGAGGTCCATAGATGTTCCTTTATTGGAAACTGATCAAGAAAAAGAAAATTACTTAAAACAATTAGTAAAGAACAAAAGAAACCTTATAGGACAACCAGCTTCTGAAGTTTATAAAGCTCTTAAGGCTGATGGATTTCCTATAAGGCATATGTCAACCTCAACAGTCGGCCCTTGGAGCCAACCAGACGGAATAGAATATATGACCGGAGTCATATGCTTTGATAAAACGATCAAAGAGATTGAAGCAACGAATACTGCCTTTTTGGTAACTATAGAACTCGGATTATGGGTAAACGATGTGGATTTCTGGCAAAATCTACCAAAACATAATTGGATGGAATATATACAAAAGCGAACGGGAAATGATATAATACAAGATATAAGCTATGTCAAAATGAGATTACATTGAATAGAAACATCATTAAATCAGGAGTCATACTATAAGAAATTCTACCTTCTATGCTCTAACAGCTATCAGCGATATGAAAAGATTTGTAACATTATGTCTACTAGGCATGTTATGTATATTTGGCAATGCACAAACGTCGGGGACTACACACATTCCCCTTTTAGAGACTGACTTGGAAAAAGAGAACTTCCTAATAAGAGGTGGTGAAAAACAAACAAAAATTCATTGGTTGACCAGCCTCTGTCATATATGCCTATATGAAAGGAAGCGGTTTCCCGATAAACTGGATGTCAACTCTCTCTGAGAGTGCTTGGAATCAACCCGATGGCAGGGAAAAGATGACAGGAGTCGTTATCTTTGACAAGACGGAAAAAGATGCACAGATGGAGAAGGAAAAATTTAGTGTGCATATAAATTTAGGCTTATGGGAAGACGACAACGATTTTTGGCAAGATGTTCCAGAGAAGAATTGGATGGAATACATACAAGAGAAAACTAAAGATTACACGATACAAAATATTGATTACGTAAAGTTCAGAGGCTTCTAAAAATCAAGACAGCCATGGTGTATCATAGAAAAACGCATACACCATGCCTGTTACCGTATAAAGAGAATAGTATCTCAAAGAATTTTCGAAAGTTGCCGGCGCTTAATGTTTCTTCAATTCGGCAGCAACGAGTTCGGCCAACTTCGCAGCCCCTTCCTCATTAGGATGAATACCGTCTTGATTCATCAGACGACCGTATGCTGCAAAGCCCGTATGCAAGTCGATAACCTTGCATTTATTCTTCTTCGCCACTTTCCGAATAGCCGGAATGATGGCATTGACCAGTATGGAATCGCTCATATTCCATGTAGGCTTGAAGGCAGGGATGGGCGTACACAGATAGATAGCAGGGTGAGTGGGCAAAGCTTTGAGCGTATCGACCATAGCCTGCAAATCGGTGGCAAAGTCTTTACCGTGCTGCCAATTCTCAGGTTTGGTATCGTTCGTACCCAGCTTCAGCACCACTACATTGGGTAGAAACTCGCGTGCATCTCTCCATACAGACTCCTGGGTGTAAGGCAGATTGCCTTTCCGCAGCAGGGTTCGGGCCGATATACCGAAGTTGCCGACATGATATTGACTGCCCAGAAGACGTTGCAGCACAGACGGATAACTCGTATGGGAGGGCATAGACAGGACCATACCTTCCGTGATGGAGTTTCCGATGCAAGCCACGCGAACAGCATCGGCACGCGGAGAATTGAGTTGTCGGAGCCAAGCTGTGAGGTCGTTGAGCATCTGATCGTGATGGGCGAAACTTGACCAGAATCCAAATCCGTGGCCACCACTGGGATAGACATGGAGTGTACAGTCGTTGCCTTGGCGCCGCATAGCCGAATAATAGGCCACGCCATTAGATACTGGGTTCACAGCATCGTCGTCGTTGGCAAGCAGGATAATGGCCGGTGGCGTGGTATGCACACGTACGCGGGTCTCCATCGAGTATTGTTCCTGCATGGCAGCATCGTCTTTATACTGTCCTAGCAGCTGTGCCCTTGAAGACACATGAGTGCCTCGTTTCATGGTTATGACCGGATAGAAGAGGATGGAAAAGTCGGGACGGTCGGCATAACTCAGCAGGCAGGAAGCCATGGCGGCCAAATGGCCACCGGCAGAAAAGCCCATGACACCCACATCGGCAGGGTTGACACGCCACGACGCAGCACTGTCGCGCACCGTACGGAGCGCCTGACGGACATCGTTGAGCGGCACATGGCGGTCGCCCTTTGGCATATTGTATTCCAAGACAAAGTAGGCTATGCCCTGACGGTTGAAGTATGCTGCCCAGTCATGTCCCTCATGGGCTGTGGCCAAAATCTGATATCCACCCCCTGGACAGTCTACGACAGCCCGACCGGTAGCCACCGAAGCATCGGGCAAATAGGCTGTCAACACGGTAGTACGCCCTGTAGCTAGCTTTAACTGAAAAGTGGCTGCCTTGCTCCACCCCATCACAGAGAATAAAAGACAGACTAGAAAAAGTGAAAAGTTTTTCATACGAAAGTAGTTGGTTTTATATATCATTTTGTCAAATTCATGCGTCGCCAGAGAAAATCGGGTATCAACCGCCAGAAAAAGGTCAGGATGGCGTAGCGTGTATCAATCACTGCCACATGGCGATGGGCTGATATGCAGCGGACAATATCGCGTGCCACACGCTCCTTACTCATCAGCATGGGATAATGACCGCCCGACAACAGAGGGGTATCTACAAAGCCCGGACGAATATCGGTGAAGGTAATGGCAAGCCGACGGCTATGGGCCAACTGCTCCAGTGCCTGAATATAGATAGACTGATAGGCCTTGGTAGCACTGTAGGAAGGAGCAGGACCTAATCCCTTAGTGCCGGCTATAGACGAGACAACGGCTATATGCCCCTGTCCCTGCTTCTCCATGAGGTGAAACATGGTATCTATCAAGCGGGTAAAACCCACGACATTGGTGTCGACAGTGGCGGCCTCGATACCCGGTTCGAGCATCGGATTCTGTTTTCCGATACCGGACATGTGGATATAAAGGTCTATCCGTCCCATCTCATCGGCCAGACGAGACAACAACGTGGGCGCATCCTCGTACGTCACATCTATCTGTGCAATGCCAACCTGTGCAGGATACTGCGCCTGAATCTCCTGCAATGCCTCTAAACGACGCGCTGCAATACCGATATGCCAACCAGCCTGGCACAGAAGCAGGGCTACCTCGCGGCCTATCCCCGACGAAGCCCCCATGATAATAGCCTTTTTCATGGTGCACAAAGTTAATTATTTTTGATTAAAATATAAATCTTTAGCAGATAAAATCAAAATAAACACGTATCTTTGCATCATATCTCTCTGAAATCAAAAGCTTTATATGAAGGATTTTCTCAAAAACGTATTTGCCACCATCGTTGGTCTCTTTATCTTCGGAATTATTACATTGTTCTTCTGTTTTATCGGTATCATCGGCATGATGACTGCAAATAGTTCTACCAAGAGTATAAAACCCAACTCCGTATTGTTGCTAAAGCTCGACGGAAACATGTCTGAGTATGACGAGACGACATTGAGCGATCAACTCTACGGCAACACCAATGTCAGCTTTAAAACGTATATGGAAGCTATCAACGAAGCTACCCATAACGACAATATCAGCTGCATCTATCTGGAATCAGGCAACCTGAATGCCGACATAGCACAGAGACAGGAGTTGCGCGACGCACTGCTGGAGTTTAAAAAGAGTGGGAAAAAGGTGATAGCTTACGGTGAAGACTACTCGCTGTTAAACTATTACATGGCAACTGCTGCCGATAAAATTTACATGAATCCTATTGGCTCGATTACCTGGAAAGGTATAGGTGGAGAGATGGTCTATGTGAAAGACTTGCTGTCCAAAGTGGGTGTAAGGGTAGTTCCGTTCAGAATGGGCAAATATAAGAGTGCCGTAGAAATGTTTACCGAGGATAAGATGTCGGAATCTAACCGTGAACAGACCGAGCGATATATTCATGGATGGTGGGACACGGTGCTGAATGCTGTGTCCGGCAGTCGCAAGATTTCAAAAGATTCACTCAATGCTTATGCCGACAGACTGATTGGCATGGAAGAGCCTTCGAAGATGGTTGGCTATAAAATGGTAGACAGCTTGTGCTATAACGACCAAATCAAGGACATCGTCAAGAAGGCTATCGGAGTGGATAAAGACGATGAGCTGAATCTGGTAACACCGGCCGAACTGGTGGAACAGAAAACAGTAAGCTCAGAAAGTCGCATCGCGATATACTATGCCTACGGCGATATAGTGAACGACAAGATACCTCAAAGCATGTTTGCTGAGAATCATCAGATTATAGCCAAGGATGTGTGCCGCGATTTGCAAGACTTGGCTAAGGATGAAGACATAGAGGCTGTTGTCATCAGAATCAACTCTGGAGGTGGAGATGCCTACGCATCGGAACAGTTGTGGCATCAGATTGCCGAACTACGGAAAAAGAAACCGGTGGTTATCTCGATGAGTGGCGCAGCTGCTTCCGGTGGATATTACATGAGTTGTCCGGCTAATTGGATTGTTGCCGACCCCACTACGCTTACCGGCAGCATCGGTATTTTCGGCCTACTCCCCGACCAATCAGAGTTGATGACCAAGAAACTGGGGCTGAAATTCGACGAAGTGAAGACCAATCGCAACGCTGTCTTTGGAGCAAGTGGGCATTTCCTCACCGAGGAGCAGTTCAACATCATGCAAACAACTATCGAAAACGGCTACAGATTGTTCAAAAAACGTGTAGCCGAAGGCAGGAAGATGTCGATGGAGCAAGTAGAAAACATAGCACAGGGACATGTCTATCTGGGTGCTGACGCTGTCAAAGTGGGCCTTGTAGACGAGTTGGGAGGCTTGAATAAAGCTGTGGCCAAGGCTGCCGAGCTGGCCAAACTAAAGAATTATAGCACTGAAAGTTATCCCGCAGCAAAAAGTTGGTTGGATAATTTAATGTCCGTATCAGACAACAGTAGCTTCCTGGACAGTCGATTGGAAGCTACATTCGGCGAATACTACACAACTTTCAAGCTCATCAACGATATGAAGCATAGGGATAAATTGCAGGCTGCCATGCCCTATATATTACGAATACAGTAACATCATGAGAACGGAAGGAGATCTGATAAAAATCAATGAATGGCTGTTACCATTCAGTTGGCTCTATGGCATAGGGGTCAGATTCAGGAACTGTCTCTTCGAGATGGGTGTGCTCAAAAGCACCGCTTTTGACATACCGGTTATCTCTGTAGGCAATATAACAGTAGGCGGCTCTGGAAAAACCCCACACGTGGAATACCTGATTCGACTGCTCGAAGACAAGGTAAAAGTCGCCGTGCTATCGCGAGGATACAAGCGTAAGTCGCGGGGGTATCTGCTTGCCGATACCGATACGACGATGGAGCAGATTGGTGATGAACCTTTCCAGATGAAGAAGAAATATCCCAATGCCTATATAGCCGTGGATGGGAATCGTCGCAGGGGCATCAACCGACTCATCACCGACGAAGCTACCAATGATACCGACGTCGTTTTACTGGACGATGCTTTCCAACATCGCTATGTAAAACCTGGTATCAACATCCTCTTGGTCGACTATCACCGCATTATCATCTACGACAAACTGTTGCCGGCAGGAAGACTCCGCGAACCACATGCCGGCAAAAACCGCGCCGATATTGTCATTATCACCAAATGTCCCAAGGACTTAAATCCTATGGAATTCCGCGTACTGACAAAAGCGATGGACCTCTATCCTTATCAGAGTCTATTCTTCTCGACCATAGAATATGTAGACCCACAGGCCGTATTCGACGAAAAGAAAATCGAAAAGGAAGATTTAAAGGATTATAATATATTGCTCTTGACAGGTATTGCTTCGCCACAGCAGATGGAACAAGACCTCACAGCCTGTGTCAAGACACTCACTCCCATGAGCTACCCAGACCATCATCGCTTTACGGCACGCGATATTGAAGACATTGAGCGGGCATTCACTGCCCTACCCGAACCTCGCATCATCCTGACAACAGAAAAAGATGCAGCACGCCTAAGTATCTTAGACGGTTTCAGCGAGGACACACGAAAGCATCTCTATGCGCTCCCTATTCAGACAAAATTCATGCTCGACGATGAAGAGCTATTCAATAATAAAATCATTGACTATGTACGAAAGAATTCAAGAAACAGCATCCTGGTTAAAGGCAAGGATGACAACAAGTCCAAAAACGGCAATCATACTCGGAACAGGTCTCGGACAATTAGCTTCAGAGATAACTGACAGTTACGAATTTCCATATAGCGAAATCCCCAATTTCCCTGTTTCTACGGTCGAAGGACACGCTGGCAAGCTGATATTCGGTAAGCTCGGAGGTAAGGATATCATGGCCATGGAGGGACGATTCCATTACTACGAGGGCTACGACATGAAGGAAGTGACGTTCCCGGAACGTGTCATGTACGAGTTGGGTATCAAGACTCTCTTCGTGAGCAACGCTTCAGGCGGTATGAATCCCGATTTCAAAATAGGCGATTTAATGATTATCGACGACCATATCAACTTCTTCCCCGAACATCCACTACGCGGTAAGAACTTCCCTACAGGTCCTCGTTTCCCCGATATGCACGAGGCATACGACAAGAGTCTCATTGCCCTGGCCGACCAAATTGCAACAGAGAAGGGCATCAGAGTGGTACATGGTGTCTACATGGGAGTACAAGGCCCTACCTTCGAAACGCCTGCTGAATACAGAATGTACCACCGCATGGGAGCTGATGCCGTAGGAATGAGTACCGTACCCGAAGTAATCGTGGCCCATCATTGCGGTATCCGCACATTCGGAATCAGCATCATCACCGACCTGGGATTGGAAGGTCAGCCCGTAACCGTGTCTCACGAAGAGGTGCAAGAGGCTGCCAATGGCGCCCAACCTTTAATGACTGAGATTATGCGCGAGATGATTAAGAGAACAGAATAAGACTATATCAACACATGGAAATATCCGAATTGGGAGAGTTCGGCCTCATCGAACACCTCACAAAAGACATTCAAATCAAGAACGAATCGACGAAATATGGCGTAGGAGACGACTGCACCGTACTTCATTATCCCGATAAAGAAGTGCTTGTAACCAGCGATATGCTGATGGAGGGAGTACACTTCGACCTCACTTATATAGACCTTCAGCACTTGGGATACAAGTCGGCGATGGTGAATATCAGCGATATTTTCGCCATGAACGGAACGCCAAGACAGCTGATAGTCAACATAGCCCTCAGCAAACGTTTCAAAGTGGAAGACATGGAAGCCTTCTATAGCGGCCTGCGTATGGCGTGCGACAAGTGGAATATCGACATAGTGGGTGGCGACACAACATCATCCTACACCGGACTGGCCATCAGTATCACATGTATAGGAGAAGCTGCGAAAGAGGATATTGTCTACCGCAACGGAGCTAAGGATACCGACCTCGTATGCGTAACTGGCGACCTCGGTGCTGCCTACATGGGATTACAGCTGCTGGAACGCGAGAAATCGGTCTACTATCAACAGGTGGAAGAAGCTCAGAAGAAGAACGACCAACGCACACTGGAGCAACTCCGCAACTTCCAACCCGACTTTGCCGGCAAGGAATACCTACTCCAGCGACAACTGGAACCGGAAGCACGTGGCGACATAATACAGAAGTTGCGCGAGGCAAATATACACCCTACGGCTATGATGGACATCTCCGACGGACTGAGCAGTGAACTCCTACACATCTGCAAGCAAAGTCATTGCGGGTGTCGCATCTACGAAAAAAACATTCCTATCGACTATCAGACAGCCGTTCTAGCCGAAGAATTCAATCTAAACGTGACTACCTGTGCTCTCAACGGAGGTGAAGACTATGAGCTACTCTTCACCGTTCCTATCGGCGACCATGCCAAGATTGAGAATATAGAGGGTGTACGCCTTATCGGACACATCACGAAAGAAGAGTTTGGCAGACAGCTCATCAGCAGAGACGGAAACGAATTTGAACTCTTGGCACAAGGTTGGAATCCGATGGCAAAGCAAGATAAATAATCCCGTTTAGTTAATTTTCATTAACCATTACGGGAAACTATCACGCCCATTCGCGATTTACAGCATTTATATATACCTTTGCAACACCTTTTAAGGGACTATGGTGCCATAGCTCAGTTGGTAGAGCAAAGGACTGAAAATCCTTGTGTCCCCGGTTCGATTCCTGGTGGCACCACTTCGATGATTCCGCTTATGGAGCATACGGAATTGCAAAACAAACTATCAGTGTCATTACTCTTCGGAGTGATGACACTTTTCTTTTCTACCTATCCCTACTCCATACCTTCGTCAAAGCCCTATACACACTATATTCCGTGGGCCTCTGAGAAACAAAAAAGTGTGTCAGATAACCTGACACACTTTTCATATTACGTTTGTAGAGGATATACCTTACTTCACTTTATCAACGATAGCCTTGAATGCTTCAGGATTGTTGACAGCGAGATCAGCAAGAACCTTACGGTTAATCTCAATACCAGCCTTATGCAGAGCACCCATCAATGTAGAGTAGCTCATATCCTGTAAGCGAGCAGCTGCGTTGATACGCTGAATCCACAATGAGCGGAAGTTGCGCTTTTTATTACGACGATCGCGGTAAGCATAGGTAAGACCTTTTTCCCATGTATTCTTTGCTACCGTCCAAACATTCTTTCTCGCTCCATAGTAACCCTTTGTGAGCTTCAGAATTTTAGTTCTCTTTGCTTTAGAAGCAACGTGATTTACTGACCTTGGCATAGTTTTCTGCTAATTTAAAAAGTTCGACTAAAAAGTAATAATTAACGGAGACACAGCAAGTCACGAACCTGCTTCAAGTTTGTTCTATCCACCAATGTCTGGTGAACAAGATTTCTCTTTTGCTTCTTTGTCTTCTTAGTCAGAATGTGACTGTGGTAAGCATGATGTCTCTTAATCTTACCTGTACCGGTGAAAGTGAATCTCTTCTTCGCACCGGAGTTTGTCTTAACTTTTGGCATTTTTTTATTGTTTAATTGTTATTTATATAGAGTGGCAACGCATATACCCGGCGTTACGCACCTGTTTTCTCTTTTCCCGGAGATTATTCTCCCTTGAGTTTGCTCAGCACATCTTCGCCATTCTTTGCATTGGCGAACAATCCGTTCTTCTCGGCCATTGCAGCCTGTTCTTCTTTCACGGCAGCCTTAGCTTCGGCCTCACGCTTCTCGCGGTCTATCTTCTGCTGGCTTTTCTTGACCACGGCAGTTTTCTTTGGTGCAAGATAGATAAACATCTTCTTTCCTTCGAGCTTAGGCATCTGCTCTACCTTACCATACTCCTCCAAGTCGTTGGCAAAGCGTAGCAGCAAAACTTCGCCCTGCTCCTTGAACAGGATAGAACGACCACGGAAGAAAACGTACGCACGCACCTTATTACCTTCGTTGAGGAATTCCATTGCATGTTTCAGTTTAAACTGATAGTCGTGTTCATCTGTCTGCGGTCCGAAGCGGATTTCCTTCACTTCTACCTTCACCTGCTTCTGCTTCATTTCCTTCTGATGCTTCTTCTGCTGGTAAAGGAACTTCGAATAGTCAATGATACGACAAACCGGTGGCTGAGCGTTTGGTGAGATTTCAACAAGGTCTACTCCCTGCTGACGAGCCATATCCAACGCCTTTCGTGTAGGAATCACCTCTGAACCGCTTTCACCTACAATGCGGACTTCACGCACGCGTATCTGTTCATTTACGCGATACTGGTTTTTCATTTTGTCATTCTTCATTCAACTATTTTATGTGACAGTTTTTGCTAAACGGCTGCAAAGTTACGCCTTTTCGCCCAAACGGCCAAACTTTTGTCTTTATTTTTATCTATACTCTATTACTCTATCTGTCCATATACTATCAGAGAAGTATTCTCCGGAATTATTCTATCATCATATCAGTATTCCCGAACGATTCCTACTTGCCTACAATATACGACGCATACTGTTCTGACATTCGCTCCAGAAACCGCTGTTTATACAGCTCCACTCCCCGATAAGGAACTGTTATCGTGAACTTTTCAAAGCTATTGAAAAGATTCTCACCCAAAACCGGTGGTATTTCCGATTGAAACCCTATACTCTTCAGCCGATAACAGTAGGCAAAAGCCCCATCACCTATAAGCGAAACTGTTGACGGAATAACGATACTATCCAGATGTTCTGCATATGCTAACGCAGCACTTTTGATGCTTTTAAGACCGATAGGCAGTTCGATAACTTTCATGGAAAAACAGCAGGTAAGTCCTTTTTCGGCTATTTCGGTAATTCCTTTCGGTACTTTCACAACATCGGGAACCTGTCCAACCCAGCTGACAAGACAGGTATCATGGGCTATAACAAAGAAATTATTGACCTTCTTATACTGCGGATTGGCAATCTGAAAACCTTTTCCGTCTGACATCCGCGCAAAATACCCCTGCAACACCGTCCCTTTCCCTAATACTTTTAGCGACGAAAGCGAATCACAATTAGTAAAAGTATAGCTTCTCAACGTATCAACCTGCTCAGGAATCACTACTGAACGCAGGTTACAATTACTAAAAGCATGATGGGAAACGCGATTGACAGCTGTAAAATAACGAAACTCATCAAAATGATTTATAAAACTACGGGCGAATGCAAGTCGAATGTCTTTGACCGAAGCTGCCTCCCAATAGCTTAAATAACCATCATCATCGGTGTCCCAATTAGCAACACAAATTTGCCCTACTTTGCTTTCCTTAAAGACTATCAAGCCTTTAGACTCAGCCAATGTCGGCTTAGGGTTGACATAAGACTTGCTCTGTTTCTTGTCTAACCGATAGTATCTGCCACCATCAGAATCACGACTCAGCAACAAGCACCCACGCTGTATATCACCAATATAGAAAGCACTGCTGTCTATATTCCCTTCCGCCGACTTCGTGACAACCACTAATTGGTCATTGTTAAAATGCCATTGCCACTCTTTCTGTTTGGAAACCTTCTCGCCGTTAAAGGCCATAACGGGGAAAGAAGCCTTTGAGACGAGACGAACATTCAAAGTTCCTCCGTTGATATGTGTATCGCTCAAAGCCACATTTACTTCCTCATCTTTCTCGTGATAGTCCCACCAACCTGTCAACCCACTCATACCAAAGACCTTATAAGCACACATCTTACCATTGGCTATCTCTGGAATCACGGCTACTTTATCGCCTTTATGAATACGCCCCAACATCCTACCGGCATTCATTGCAGCCAAGATATCGAACGTCTTGGTTATTCCTCCTAGGCTCTTCACCGTGAGCGAAGCTGCATCTACATGCTGCACAATACCATAGACATTGTAATCTCTCGGAGAGGTCAGCCGCATATTCATGGGCATTCTCCAACGATAGCGTATGGCATTGCCCTCTTTGTCAAACGCCACCGAACGGGCCTGTATGCGCATAGTAGCTGATACTAAAGAATCGGCCAATGCCTTGTCTGGCGAATCCAATACACGCGCATGGGTCAAACGACCGTCTTTTTCTACCACAAACTCTATATGAACAGTCATTCGTAGTGCCGGCAACGTAGAGAAACATGTGTATCTGAATATCTCCAGCCACTGCTTTGACGGCTCATCCCGATAATTGAGCACCGGCATCTGGGCACACCGGTCATAGACAAGAGTATCTGCATTCTGTCCTTTTGCTCCCCCCACGTAAACACTAAGCAGCAAGAGCAGCATGATTCTCAGAAGCTGATGGCAATAAAAATTCATTGAGTTTCCATATTGACTAGATATCCGGCTCTCACGAATATCTCTATTAATTACCTATATATAATAAGAGAAACCCACAAGCCTTACGTTTCGCTCCCCATCAAGGCAGTAAGAAGCATAAGACTTGCAGGTTTCTATGCAGACATTGTCACCCATCGCCTCTTACAGGCGGTCGGGACGTCTTATCAAATCAATCTTCTGGACGGATATCCGTTGCCTTCAGCATCTCAGCAACCTCTGCATTGACGCGGTCGGCAAACTCTTCCATCTTCATGGTAGCCTGCTCACCACCACCCTGCTTACGCATAGAGACAAGACCTTCGGCCGACTCCTGCTCGCCCACGATAACCATGTAAGGCACGCGCTTCAGCTCGTTATCACGAATCTTACGGCCTATCTTCTCGTTGCGATCGTCAATCGTGGCACGCACACCTTGGCCATCAAGATAGTTAGCCACCTGCTTCGCATAGTCGTTGTACTTCTCTGAGATAGGCAGGATAGCCACCTGGTCGGGTGTCAACCACAAGGGGAAGTGGCCTGCCGTGTGCTCAATAAGCACGGCTGTGAAGCGTTCCATGCTGCCAAACGGCGCACGGTGAATCATCACGGGCGTCTTCTTGGTGTTGTCATCGTCGGTATATTCCAGCTTGAAACGCTCCGGCAGATTATAGTCTACCTGGATTGTACCCAGCTGCCAGCGACGACCGATAGCATCTTTCACCATAAAGTCGAGCTTAGGACCATAGAATGCAGCCTCACCATACTCTATCTTGGCATTCAGCCCCTTTTCCTCGCAAGCCTCCTTGATAGCATTCTCGCTCTCTTCCCACACCTTCGTAGAACCGATATACTTCTCATGGTCGTTAGGATCGCGCAAAGAAATCTGGGCTTCGAAGTTGTTGAAGTTGAACACCTTGAATACGGTCTGGATAATATCCATCACGCGCAAGAACTCGCTCTTCACCTGGTCGGGACGGCAGAAGATATGGGCATCGTCCTGCGTAAACGAGCGTACACGCGTCAGTCCATGCAGCTCACCGCTCTTCTCGTAGCGATATACCGTACCAAACTCTGCTATACGCAGAGGCAGGTCCTTATAAGAGCGCGGTTTCCAGGCAAACACCTCGCAGTGATGCGGACAGTTCATCGGCTTCAGCATGTATTCCTCGTCCTCTTCGGGCGTATGGATGGGCTGGAAACTGTCTTTGCCATAATGGGCATAGTGACCCGAAGTCACGTACAGGTTCTTCGAGCCGATGTGCGGCGTAATCACCTCCTGATAGCCGAAACGCTTCTGAATCTTGCGCAGCATGTCCTGTAGACGCAGGCGAAGCTCCGTTCCCTTCGGTAGCCAGATAGGCAATCCTTTACCCACACGGTCGGAGAACATGAAGAGTTCCATCTCCTTTCCTATCTTGCGGTGGTCGCGCTTCTTGGCCTCTTCTATCATGGCCAGATACTCGTCGAGCATCTTCTTCTTCGGGAACGTGATACCGTAGATACGGGTCATCTGCTCGCGCTTGGCATCGCCACGCCAGAAAGCTCCGGCCACACTCGTAATCTTGATGGCCTTGATAGCCCCTGTAGACACCAGGTGCGGACCACGGCAGAGGTCGGTAAACTTGCCTTGCGTATAAGTAGAGATAGTACCGTCTTTCAGGTCCAGGTCTATATGCTCGCACTTATACTCCTGTCCGTCAGCCTTGAACTCCTTCAGGGCGTCGGCCTTCGATATATCTTTGCGAACCACAGCCTCGTCCAGCTTGGCCAGTTCCTTCATCTTTGCTTCTATCTTTGGGAAATCCGTCTCGCTGATAACGTCTCCTTCCTTCGGCATCACGTCGTAGAAGAATCCGTTTTCGATAGCAGGCCCGAAACCAAACTGTATACCGGGATAGAGTTCCTGCAATGCTTCCGCCAACAAGTGGGCAGAGGTATGCCAAAATGTGTGCTTGCCCTCCTCGTCCTCAAACTTGTAAAGGGCAATGGTAGCGTCCTCATTGATGGGACGATTCAATTCTACTGTTTCGCCATTGACCCCGCAAGATACAACGTCGCGGGCGAGAGCAGGCGAAATACTCTCTGCGATTTGATAACCGGTGACACCCTGTTCGTACTCACGTACAGAGCCATCGGGAAATGTGATTTTTACCATAACAAATTAGCAATTTCGTTTTAATACTTGCAAAAGTAGCATTTTATTTTGTAACGAAATAATTTTTACCCACTTTTCATTCCTCCATCAATTTACTGCAAAGGCTCGGCAGCGACACTGCAAAGGCCGGACAGCACTGCTGCAAGACCCAAACAGCGATGCTGCCGAGCCTTTGCAGTAAATTGGGAGTATCCTGCCTGGATTTCGTATAGAACCAAGCCTACCGCACATGTAGTATATTGGGCATTCTGTAATAGGTAATATGCTGCCTGAAACGATGATTCTCCGTAATAACCCGAATGACAAGCCATCGCCTACCTCCTTTCTATACCATGATGAACTGTTTTCATCACCTCGCAGCACATCACACGCCTTTCTCTCCCAAACGATTCAAATACCGCTGTATCATAAACTCGTCTGTACCCACTTCCGTATCAAACAATTCCCAAAACAGCCCTATCTTCTGGAACAACCCATCTGCACCATCGTCGCTATCAAGCTTGAATTGCAGTTCCTCGGCAGTGATAGGCACTACCAGATAGTGCATAACACTCTTGCCGGTAGGCAGATTGGTGACACAGAAATCCTCAGGCGGAAAGCCCAATATGGCAGCCGAGAAGCCGACATTGCCGGCCAATGGTTCGCCGTCTTCATGCGACACGGTATGCCCATAGCCTATCCAACTACCGTCTATCAACGGCATACGTGCAAAATCTTTGAGCAATCGTATCGGCCAATAGTTGTTCTCGTCTTGGAAAACATCTCGGTCGTCTTCTCCAAGCATCATCTTCCAATCGGCCGGCAAATACATCATGAGTTCCGCGCGTTCGGGCACTCTGTCGTCTATATCTTCCTCGGACAGAGGCATACGATATGCGCCGAGTCCCGATGTGCACAGCTTATAATATGGGCGGTGTTCGGTCGGCATATAGACCATGATGTCTAGATGTATGTCTTCTGATACGATTTCGTGGTAAACGAAAGATTTATCCTCTTTCTCTTCCTCCGTCATATCGCTTTCGCTGGCCAGAAACATCCTGTCCAGCGATTTGTCCAAGGCTACCATCTCTGCCCCTTGATAAATTATCGGGAGGGTGACAGGCTCGCCTACCAAAGCTCTTTTCCACAATCCCAACACATTTTTTACACCCTCATCCACATTGTCCATGCTGAGAACCAGTGATGGGTCATGATGCTTTTGGGTCACGATTACCATATTTTTAAAAGTCCGCACACATTTGACATTGTCCCACTGGTAACGCGAGTAGCGGATAAACAGGCTATCGACACGTCCCATCAGACAATTAATACCCTCACCATCCACACTGATACCATTTATACTATCAGGGAGTTTGTACGTAGCATTCTTGTATAGCTGCACATATTTCGCCAGCACATAGATTTTGACGCCCAGCCCAATTATCAATAAGACGAGGATATGGACATAGCCCTGCCTCATGGCTAGCAGACCGAAAACGAACAACAGAAATAGATTCTGCCCGATTTTATTATAAAAATCTTCCACTATCAGTGCCGACAAATAGTCTTTCAGGCTTGCAGGATGCTGGTAAAAGGCATCCTGACATTCTTTCGTGTCAATCGCTTCATCCTTCAGAAGTTTTTTAGAGCTATAATACATAAGACTGCGTTTAAAATGGTTGATAGGCACAAAGATAGCATAAATCTGATAAAAAAAAATGACAAGCACGGTTTTTCAGGATTCTTAACAGGCCATTGACCGTGCAGTCGCGGGTGTGAAAAGAAAAAACAGTTCTTTTATTTTGCCATTCTATTAACTTCTACTAACTTTGCCACAAATAAAGCTTTATACAATAATAATTAATGGAAGAAACAGCAAAACTGGTAGAGACAATTACCAAAGGTATACAAGAGAAAAAAGGAGAGAACATCACTATCGTCGATTTAAAGGGTATCGACGGTGCTATCACAAAATATTTCATCATCTGCCAGGGCAATTCTCCGGCACAGATTGAGGCCATAACCGAGTCGATAGGCGATATGGCACGCATCGACTTAGGCGAGAAACCTGTCAACGTAGTGGGTTTAGGCACCGACCAATGGGTCGCTATGGACTATGTAGACGTGCTGGTACACGTATTTTTACCCGAAGCCCGACAGTTCTACGACCTTGAAAATCTGTGGCAAGATGCCAAACTGACCAATATCCCCAACCTCGATTAGGACTGGCACGATATTTGATATTTGGGTTTCCATTAATCAGATAAACATTAAGTATGGACAACAGAAAATCGCCCAATGGCAACAATAATAACGAGCCGAAGATGCCCCGATTCAACATGAATTGGCTCTATGGTCTCATTATCTTTGCCGTAGCCCTCTTCCTTCTGAGCGGAGGAGGAAACTCTCTGGCAAGCAATAGCGGAGCAACACAGAAGGCCACGTACGCCAAATTCAAGGAATATGTCGTGAAAGGCTACGCCAGCAATATCGTGGTCAACACCGACAAGAAGACACTGAAGATGTATGTAAAGGCTAAGAACATACGCGACGTGTTCCAGATGAGTGCCAAGCAGACAGGCCAGAAACCCTCTGTCGACGTAGAGTTTGGCTCGACAGACAAATTGGAAGAGTTTCTTACTGCCCAGCAGAAACAAGGTAAATTTACTGATTTCAGCTACGAGAACGACAAGAACAATGGGCTTATCAACTTTCTCGTCGGTACGATTGGACCTTTCGCTCTTTTCTTTTTGATTTGGTTTATACTCATGCGACGCATGGGCGGTGGCGGTGCTGCCGGCGGCAATGTGTTCAGCGTGGGCAAAAGCAAAGCCAAGATGTATGAGAAAGGAAATGACCTTGGCATCACGTTCAAGGATGTTGCCGGACAGGCTGGGGCCAAACAGGAAGTTCAGGAGATTGTGGAATTCTTGAAAAACCCTGCCAAATACACCGAATTGGGTGGTAAAATACCTAAGGGAGCATTGCTCGTAGGCCCTCCGGGAACGGGAAAGACGCTGTTGGCCAAGGCCGTTGCAGGCGAAGCCGGCGTACCATTCTTCTCCATGAGTGGTTCTGATTTCGTAGAGATGTTTGTGGGTGTAGGTGCAAGTCGAGTACGCGACGTATTCCATCAAGCCAAGGAAAAAGCCCCCTGTATCATCTTTATCGACGAGATAGATGCCGTAGGTCGCGCCCGCAGCAAGAATCCCTCAATGGGCGGAAACGACGAGCGAGAGAACACGCTCAATGCTCTCTTGACCGAGATGGACGGATTCGGAACCAACAGTGGTGTCATTGTATTGGCAGCGACCAACCGTGCCGACATGCTCGACAAGGCTCTGCTGCGTGCCGGACGTTTCGACAGACAAATCAATGTAGACCTGCCCGACTTGCAGGAACGTCGCGAAATATTCCAGGTACACCTTCGTCCTATCAAGATAGACAAGACTGTTGACAT
This sequence comes from Prevotella mikamonis, assembly GCF_055381405.1. NCBI lineage: Bacteria > Pseudomonadati > Bacteroidota > Bacteroidia > Bacteroidales > Prevotellaceae > Prevotella > Prevotella mikamonis. Next base: position 278,604 of record NZ_AP035785.1, on the reverse strand, counting down.
CGATTTTCTGTCTCGCCAGACCCCAGGTTTCTCCGGAGCCGACATCGCAAACGTATGCAACGAGGCCGCATTGATAGCAGCCCGACACAACAGCAGCTACGTAGGCAAGCAGGATTTCCTGGATGCCGTAGACCGTATCATCGGAGGCTTGGAGAAGAAAACCAAGGTAATGACCGCTGCCGAGAAGCGTTCCATAGCCCTACACGAGGCCGGACATGCCACTGTGTCATGGTTCTGCCAACATGCCAACCCACTTGTCAAGGTGAGCATCGTGCCACGCGGACAAGCCCTGGGAGCTGCCTGGTATCTGCCCGAAGAGCGACAAATCACCACCAAAGAGCAAATGCTCGACGAAATGTGTGCCCTGCTCGGAGGCCGAGCTGCCGAAGAACTCTTCACCGGGCATATCTCTACGGGAGCGATGAACGACTTGGAACGTGCCACCAAGAGTTCGTATGGCATGATAGCCTATGCCGGCATGAGCGACAGATTGCCTAATATATGCTATTACAATAACCAAGAATATCAGTTCCAACGCCCCTACTCCGACACGACGGCGAAGATTATCGACGACGAAGTGCTGAAGATGATTAACGAGCAGTACGACCGTGCCAAGCAGATTCTGACCGAACACAAGGATGGACACAATCAGTTAGCCGATTTACTCATCAAGCGTGAAGTCATCTATGTGGAAGATGTGGAAAACATTTTCGGCAAACGTCCGTGGGTAAGTCGCTCACAGGAGATTATCAACGAGAACGAAGCCAATGCGCCAAAGCTCGAAGACATGCCGGAAGAAGTAAAGCAAGCAGAGGCCGAACATCAACAGAAGTTGGCCGAGCAGACTGAAAGTTAAGACCAATACATAGAACTATGTCTGATAAAATGAAGAATCTAATAGTACGCTCGATTACGGGCGTGCTATTTGTCGTTATCATGGTGGTGTGCTTTTTCACCCCACGCGCAATGGTATTTCTATTCGCGTTGATTACCGGACTGACCCTTTGGGAATATACCGGACTCGTCAACACCCGCGAAAACGTACAGGTGAACCGGTTTATCTCGACCGTAGCCGGCGTCTACTTCTTTTTGGCCGTGGCCGGTTATCGCACGGGAATCACTCCCAACTTTATCGTCTTTGTGCCCTATCTGCTGACCATCGTCTATCTATTCATCAGCAATCTCTATCTAAACACGAAAGACCCCATCAACGATTGGGCCTACACCATGCTTGGGCAAATGTACATAGCATTGCCATTCTCCATGATTAACGTCCTGGCTTTTGAATCAACGGTGGCCGACGGCAGTGCCATTGCGTACGACATGCTGCTTCCACTCTCCGTTTTCATCTTCCTTTGGACCAACGACACGGGTGCTTATTGCTCCGGCTCGTTGCTGGGCAAGCACAAACTGTTTCCACGAATAAGCCCTGCCAAAAGCTGGGAAGGCAGCGTCGGAGGTGGTATCCTGGTACTGATTGTAGCTGCGGTTATCGGCTACTATGCCAATCAAGGCGACACGCCCCATACACTCAGCATTGCCGGATGGATGGGACTGGGCCTTACAGTCGTGTTCTTCGGCACATGGGGCGACCTCGTAGAGAGTCTCTTCAAACGCACCCTCGGCATCAAGGATAGTGGCAATATCCTGCCGGGACACGGTGGTATGCTCGACCGTTTCGACTCTTCGCTCATGGCAATACCTGCTGCGGTCGTCTATTTATACACACTTACGCTATTTTAGACAAAACTACATAAACAATCAAACTAACTACATTAAAAACATGAAAAGAATCTTATTGGCCGCCATAGGTGTAATGGTGGCATGTCAAATCTATGCAGTCTCCCCAGTAAAGCGTTGGGGACAGTTGCAAGTTAAAGGCTCACAGCTCTGTAATCAGGCAGGAGAGCCCGTCGTATTGAGAGGTGTCAGCTATGGGTGGCACAACCTTTGGCCACGCTTCTACAATGCGAAAAGCCTGAAATGGCTGGTCAAAGACTGGAACGTATCGGTGGTACGGGCCGCTATGGGCATTCAGATAGATAACAACTATCTGGATAATCCCGAACTGGCCATGAAGTGTATGACACCTATCATAGAAGGAGCTATCAAGAATAACATTTACGTCATCATTGATTGGCACGCCCACAAGATGCACACACAAGCTGCTGCCGACTTCTTCGGAAAAATGGCTCAGAAGTACGGAAAGTACCCCAATGTCATCTACGAACTATACAACGAACCTGTGGAAGACTCTTGGGACAGTCTGAAAGAGTATGCCCAGACCGTTATCCGCGCTATCAGACAGCACGACCCAGACAATATCATCCTCATGGGATGCCCCCATTGGGATCAGGATATCCACCTCGTGGCTGCCAGTCCGCTACAGGGAGTCAGCAATGTGATGTATACTCTCCACTTCTATGCAGCTACCCACAAGGAATATCTGCGCCAGCGCATGGCCGCAGCCATCGACACGGGTTTGCCCGTATTCGTATCTGAGTGTGCCGGAATGGAAGCATCGGGCGACGGACCGCTCAATATGGAAGAATGGCAGAAGTGGATAGACCTGATGGAAAGCAAGAAAATAAGCTGGGTCAACTGGTCTATCTCCGATAAGAAAGAAACCTGTTCGATGCTGCTTCCCAGTGCATCGTCTACCGGAAAATGGAAAGATACCGACCTCAATGAGTCGGGCAAGCTCGTCAGAAAATTTATCAGACAGTATAACCGATAAAAAAACGAAAAGAAAAAAGAGTGCTCCCTCCAACCGAGAGAGCACTCTTTTTTTGTCTATAACAGAGCGTTTGCCGATACTTAATAAGAGAATTTCACACCTGCGAAGAAACAACGAGGCTGGCCAGGGCCGTAGATATAGCCCGAATCACGCCCCCAACCACGATCGAAGTCGCGCTGATAAGCGTTCGTGATATTCTGAATACCACCGTTCACCTCCATCTTCATATAAGTAGTCAAAGGCCATTCGTAAGCCACTTTTGTATTCAGCGTGAAGAATGTGGGCGTCTGTACGGCCTCCGGAGCTATTTCCTTACCATCTTCCAACGTATGCGCAGCATGCCCCACCAACATCGTACCAGTGTAGTTGCCCGACAACGAGAGCGTCAGGCGGCGCGCCGGATGAAGCGAAGCCGTGAAATATCCGTAGGTAGAGGGTGTGCGCAACATCTTCTTCACCTTGGGAGCGCCTTCGTCCCACTCCGTCAGTTCGTCGTAAAGACTGCGTTGTAAGGTCATGCCTGCCTGTATATCAAACCACCGGCTCATCGCAACCTTTCCCTCCAGATTCACTCCGAACACTTTTGCTCCGCTACCGTTGTAGCGTTCCTGCAAGTTATTCCCCTCACTGTCTTTCTGTTCCAGATTGCGCAAGGCAAACACATCGCGCAACATGGTATAGAATCCTTCTACCAAGAAGTTGGTCTGCACGCTGCCGAAATTGTGGTAGAAGTCGGCCGAAAGACTGAAACTGTGCGAACGTTCCTCTTTCAAATTGGCTGCCAGACGCGTCATGACACGCTCGCCACCGGCATAGCCTACGTGCAAATCTTCGTCGAATGCCTGCGGTGCACGGAATCCACCGGCATAGCCCACACGCAGACTGACAGCCTGAGAGGGATTATAACGCACATTGACACGCGGACTGAAGATGGCATGATGAATCATGGAATGCTTGTCCAACCGACCACCCAAGAGCAGCGTCCACGCCTCGTTGCGCCACTCGTTTTGCACATAACCACTATAGATACGTACTTTCTGTTCCAGCAAATGATGGTAACCGTTGATTTCATCTTTCAATCCATCGTAGTGATACTCCCCTCCCAACGTGAGATGAGCAGGCATGAAACCAAGTCGGGAGAACGAATGCACATACTGACCACCCAACACATAGGTGAAATCACGTGTGCGCCCATAAGCCTTCAGCGCCGTTTCCACATCCTCCGGCTTGCCTTCGGCTATACCACCGTAGTAACTCTTACGCAGCGTACTGCCGAAAGAGAAATATGCTTTTACGCGGTCGGCAGCATTGGGCGATATGAAATCGTAACTCAGATTACCACCATTCACATTATGGTCCAGCTGTTCGGTGATATTCGACTCGTGCGGTGCGCGCTCCAAATGGTTTCCGCCACGGCGGAACTCACCTATATGATGATACTGCAACCGCAACTTGGAGTAGGCATCGAGCTTATAGAAGGCATTCAGACCGAGCGTCTCGTTACGCAGATTGGGCAGTTCGGTATAGCCGTCGCCATCATGGTCGTAACCCGGACGGTAGTGATACTGTGTATAGGCCGACAATCCCGTCTTGCCATCTTCCGACACGATAGAGAGATTGGCCGTCGTATTGTTTTCGATGCTGCCCCCCTTCCCATTGATAGAGGTCAGTGTATGGGCCACCTCTGCGGAGTTTCTCAACGGTTCGCGCGTAATGACATTGACAGTACCGCCGATAGCCGACGCCCCATACAGTGCCGAACCGCCACCTCTTACCACCTCTACGCGTTCTATCATCGAAGCCGGAATCTGCTCAAGCCCGTACACACCGTTGAGCGAAGAAAACACCGGGCGCGAGTCAATGAGTATCTGTGAGTAGTGACCATCAAGCCCATTGATGCGCACTTGCGAGAAGCCACAGTTCTGGCAGTTGTCCTCCGTGCGTACACCAGGCTGGAAATTCAGTCCCTGCGCCATACACATGGCATTGGTAGTCCGAAATATCTTCGAATCAATGACATTCACCAGGTTCGGCGCTTCGCGCTTCAATGTCTGCGTGCGGTTGGCCGTCGTCACTACCTCGTCCAACGAGATAGCATCTTCTTCGAGCGAGAAATTCAGTTCGGACGAAATATTCTGCTTCGTCATCACTTCCATCACAGCCGTGCGATATCCCACCATCGTCACTTCTATCTGGCAGAGCCGTAGGGGCAGATTCTTCAGGTAGTAATGCCCCGTGGCATCGGTAGCCGTCTCCAAGGTTGTCCCCTTCACTGTCACATGCGCATAAGGCAAGTGCTCCCCCGTCTTCCTGTCCACCACATGGCCGTATACATTGGCATCGGTCTTACCCAAGGGAGTGTCTGTTTCGGCATTGACAGAGAATACAAATCCCACCAATGCACAGAATAAAAACAAGCGTAGTTTTACTATCATACTTTAGTCTTATTTTGAGTTAATAATTAATACGGGTATTATGTGCTACAAAGGTAGCACTATACCCATACACTGGCAATACCTATATATAGGCATTCTACCCCGTCAGCCTCCCTACAAAGCGCGCAGTCCGACACTCCATACTGCCCAGCCGGCATACTTGCAAACAAGATACGGCCTACTTGCAATCGCGTCGACTTCCCAACTAAAAAACTGCAAAGCCTCAGCAGTATTTCTGTTCGGGCTTTGCAGCATTGCTGTCTGGCCCTTGCAGCACCGCTGCCAAGGCCCTGCAGTAAAACAAGTATTCTATCTGAACGAGCGCATACGGCCCTACCCCTTGCTTAATAAGTCGACCATCATACGCGCGGCATTGTCGGGAGCGACGGTGTCGCCAAGCGCATGGGCCACATCCTCATATCCTTCCAGCATCGCCCGACGGTCTTCGGTATCGGTGAGAATGGCTTCCAAATGGCTCTTGATGTTCGACACAGAGAATCTGTCGGCCAACAACTCCGGCACGACTTCCCTGTCGGCTATCAGGTTGACCAGACTGATGAACGGTACTTTGATGATATGATTGAACGCAAAACGAATGAGACGAGGCACGGGAGTCTCATAACATACCACTTGCGGCACACGGAAAAGGGCCGTTTCGAGCGTGGCCGTACCACTCGTGACAAGTGCCGTAGAGGCGTGGGCAAGCAACGCGAAAGTCTCGTTCTTGACCATGTGTACACCGCTGCCATCCACATACTGCGCATAGTAGGCATCGTCGATAGAGGGAGCACCGGCCAAGACAAGCTGACACCCGTAGGCTTCGGCCAAAGGACGGGCCGCCTCTATCATAGCCGGCAGATTGTCTTTAATCTCCTGTTTGCGACTGCCGGCAAGCAAGGCGATGATAGGTTTGCCGTCGTCCAGACGATGACGGGTGCAGAACTCCGTCTTCGTCTCGCGATAATCGGCCAGAAATCGGCGCACTTCGTCGGCCGTAGGATTGCCTACATAGTGGATGGGATAATGATGCTTCTGCTCGAAAAAGGGAATCTCAAAGGGCAAGATGGAGAAAAGCTCGTCTATATCACGGCGTATCGACTTGATGCGCCATTCCTTCCAAGCCCATATCTTCGGCGAGATATAGTAATACACGGGTATCTCGGTGTGTGCATGCAGATACTTGGCTATGTTGAGGTTGAATCCCGGATAATCTACCAATATGACAACATCGGGCTTCCACCGTACAATATCCTGTTTACAGAAAGCCATGTTGCGGAAGATTGTGGGCAGATGCAGCAGCACCGGAATGAAGCCCATATAGGCCAATTCGCGATAATGTCTGACACGTTCGCCACCCACAGCCGACATCAAGTCGCCACCAAAGAAGCGGAACTGCGCTTCCGGATCTACGCCAAGCAGCGACTTCATCAAATGAGAAGCATGCAAATCGCCACTGGCTTCGCCTACAATGAGATAGTATTTCATATTTCTTATGATGGTTTTTACGGGAGTTAAGAGGGAGTTAAGAGGGAGTTAAGGGGGAGTTAAGGGGGAGTTAAGGGGGGAAGATCGGGCCAATGCTTCGTTAGACATAACGATATAGACTATTGTCTATTAACTCCCCCTAACTCCTTATTAACTCCTTATTAACTCCTTATTAACTCCTTATAAACTCCTTATAAACTCCTTATCAACTTCTTATTAACTCCCACTAACTCCCACTAACTCCAGCTTCCTCCCTACAACTCCCACGAATCCACTTCTTTTATAAACTCATGAGCGGTGACATCCATCTGCGTAGGAGTGATGGCAACATAGTTATGAGCCAATGCCCAATAGTCAGTATCCTCTGCTTCGGGTTCATCGCAACGATACTCGCCCACCATCCAAAAGTAGTCGAAATCGCGCGGATGGCGCTCTTTGACCACCTCTTTTATCCATTGCGCATAAGCCATCCGGCATGCTTTGACACCCTGAAAATCCTTTCCTGCGGGGAAGTTCACATTCAGACAGATGCCCTTAGGAAGCCCCTCGGACAACACCTTCTGCACTATTCGCTGTACATAGGGCGCAAGAGGCGACAAATCGGCATTCACATCGTAGTCGCAACTGGAGAAGGCTATAGACGGAATATACTTCATGCAGCCCTCCATGGCAGCCCCCATCGTACCGGAATAATGCGTATTGACCGACGAATTGTCACCGTGATTGATGCCACTCAGTATCAGGTCGGGACGGCGATTCTGGCAAAACTGGTCGAGAGCCAACTTCACACAGTCTACCGGCGTACCATTACACGACCATACTTCGGCGTTCGGCATGTTATGACGAGGTTTCAGGCGCAACGGTGTCGTGACCGAGAAAGCTCCCGAAAAGCCCGAACGCCCGGATTCAGGAGCTACCACCAACACCTCAGCAAAGCTACTGACCATCGCTACCAGACTCTTGATGCCATTGGCATGGTAGCCATCATCATTTGAAATCAATATAAAGGGTTTCTTCATTTCTATTATAATAATGTTGAATTCTCTACAAAAGTAGCAAAAAAAGGAGTAAAATACGGCCTTTTCAATGAATTATTGTAACTTTGCAACACGAACCCTAATGACAACAGCAATAACAAATGGGAAAAATCATCGCATTAGCTAATCAAAAAGGCGGAGTGGGAAAAACCACTACAACCATCAACCTGGCTGCCTCGTTGGCAACCATGGAGAAGAGCGTGCTTGTTGTAGATGCCGATCCACAAGCAAATGCTTCCAGTGGATTGGGTGTGGATATAAAGGAAGTGGAATGCTCTCTCTACGAGTGTATCATTGACCATGCCGATGTGCGCGATGCCATCTACACCACTGATATTGACGGCCTGGACATTATTCCCAGCCACATAGACCTCGTTGGCGCAGAGATAGAAATGCTCAATCTGGAAACGCGCGAGAAGGTACTCAAGAAACTTCTCGAACCCATCAGAAGCGAATACGACTATATATTAATAGACTGTAGCCCGTCTCTCGGACTCATTACAGTGAACGCTCTCACGGCAGCCGACTCTGTCATCATCCCTGTACAATGTGAATATTTTGCCTTGGAGGGTATCAGCAAGCTGCTCAACACCATCAAGATTATCAAGAGCAAACTGAATCCGCAGTTGGAGATTGAGGGTTTCTTGCTGACGATGTACGACAGCCGTCTGCGTCTGGCTAATCAGATTTACGACGAAGTAAAGCGCCACTTCCAGGAATTGGTATTCAAGACCGTCATCCAGCGCAACGTGAAACTGAGTGAAAGTCCCAGTCACGGATTGCCCGTGATACTTTACGATGCCGATTCTACCGGCAGCAAAAACCATTTGGCACTGGCCAAAGAGATTATTAATAAGAATAAGTGATGTGAGTTAATCAGTTTGTGAGTTTTTTAGTTCTTGACCAAAACTATCAACCGATAACTCAGAAACTCATTAACTTATAAACTCAAAAACTCATCAAACACTATGGCAGTACGCAAAAAATATAATAACCTAGGAAGAGGACTCGACCAAATAGGTATGGGACTGGATGCCCTTATCTCCACCGAAGGAGTGAGTACACAAGGCTCATCGACTATCAACGAGATTCCTATCGAGCAGATTGAGGCAAATCCGAACCAGCCTCGCCGCGAATTCGACCAGGAAGCATTGCAGGAATTGGCTGCAAGCATCCGCGAAATTGGTATTATCCAGCCTATCACGTTGCGCCAGATAGCCGACAATCGTTTCCAAATTATTGCCGGCGAACGTCGTTGGCGTGCTTCGCAATTAGCCGGCCTGACCGCTATTCCCGCCTATATCCGTACCATCAGCGACGAAAATGTGATGGAAATGGCGTTAGTAGAGAATATACAACGCGAGGATTTGAACTCCATTGAGATAGCTTTGGCTTACGAACATCTGATGGAAGGCAGCGGTATGACTCAGGAAAAAGTTTCGGAACGGGTTGGCAAAAGCCGTACGGCCATCGCCAATTACCTACGTCTTCTTAAACTTCCGGCACAAGTTCAGATGGCATTGCAGAAGAAAGAAATCGACATGGGACACGCCAGGGCATTGCTCGCTATAGATAGTCCCTCGCTGCAAATCAAGCTTTTCAAGGAGGTACAAAAGAACGGCTACTCCGTTCGTCAGGTAGAAGAGATGGTTCAACATCTCAAAAATGGCGACGATATTGAGAGCGGAAGAAAGAAGATTATAGCTAAGAAGCAACTTCCCGAAGAGTTTGGCATCCTGAAAAAACGTCTTTCGTCCTTTCTGAATACGAAGGTCCAGCTCACCTGTTCTTCCAAGGGAAAGGGCAAAATCAGTATTCCCTTTGCCAATGAGGAGGAACTGGAGCGCATCATGAACATCTTCGACAAACTGAAAGACTAAGTCTAGGTGAAAGGTTTGACTCACATATTGCTCACTGCGTTGGTCGTGCTATCGCCCTTATCCGGGCATGGCCAGACCTCTATGTCCCAAGATACCGCAACCATCAAGGTAGCTCAAGCGTTGACTCACAAGGACAGTATTGCTCTTGCGGAGACAGACAGCATGGCTCGCAAGAAGCAAAAGCGGAATTGGGCAACATGGCGTCCGAGTCCCAAACGCGCATTATGGCTGGCCTTGGTAGTGCCAGGAGCCGGACAAATCTATAACCGCAAATTCTGGAAACTACCTATTATATATGGTGGAATGGTCGGCTGTGCCTATGCCATCAACTGGAATAACCAGATGTATAAGGACTATGCCAAGGCCTATCTGGATCTAGTGGACGATGATCCGAACACGCAGAGCTACAATGAATTCCTGCATTTAGGAGCTACCATCAATGATTCGAACAAGGCTACATATCAGAATCTGTTCAGAAAACGTAAGGACCGATTCCGCCGTTGGCGCGATTTGAGCGTCTTCGTGCTGATAGGTGTGTATGCTCTATCCGTCATCGACGCTTATGTGGATGCCTCTCTTTCTGAGTTCGATATTTCCAACGACCTCAGTCTAAGGGTGACACCTACTATCATAAACAATCAGACAGAACGCAATCCTTTCAAAGCCAATGCGGTAGGATTGAATTGCAGTCTGAACTTTTAAACAAGAAAACATAGAATGAACAAACTTTATCTACTCGTTATCACGATGATGTTCGGTGGGGTTTGCAGCGTGCAAGCCCAATCAAATGACGACAACGAAATCACAGTGACCGACGCGCAAGGGAAGAATGAAGTAATAGAACTCCCCGAAGCTATGACTCAAGAGCTGGACAGCCTGCTCCACCTCTATCATTCCAAAGCCTACCTGAAGGCTGATACAAGCTGCAATATGCCCGATGTCAATCCTATGTACGACCGCAAGGTGTACAAGGAACGTCTCAGTAAGTTGCCCACCATCATTGAAATGCCATACAATGACGTGGTACAGAAGTTTATCGACCGCTATAGCGGACACCTGCGTCGCTCTGTGGCATTCATGCTTGGAGCGCAAAACTTCTACATGCCCATCTTCGAACAGGCCCTGGAAAGCTACGGTCTGCCATTGGAATTGAAATATCTTCCAGTCATAGAGTCGGCCTTGAATCCACTTGCCGTATCACGTGTTGGGGCTACAGGACTGTGGCAGTTCATGCTCAGGACGGCCAAACGATACGACCTGGAAGTCAATTCACTGGTCGACGAGCGTCGCGACCCTGTCAAGTCTTCATACGCAGCAGCCCGCTATCTGAAAGACCTATATAACATCTATGGCGACTGGAATCTGGTCATTGCCGCATACAACTGTGGTCCCGACAAAATCAATAAGGCCATACACCGCGCCAAACAGAATGACTATTGGCAGATTTATCCCTATTTGCCACAGGAAACAAGAGGATATGTGCCGGCCTTTATAGCTGCCAACTACATCATGAACTACTATTGCGACCACAACATCTGTCCCATGACAACCGACTTACCTGGCAAGACAGACACCGTGATGGTAGACCGTGACATTCATTTCGAACAACTCTCACACGTTCTCGGTATCAGTATCGACCAGATACGGGAATTGAATCCGCAGTATCGCCGCAACATCATCAATGGCAGCAACGGCTCTACAGCGTTGCGTCTGCCCTCGGCTAAAATTACAGAATTCATTGATAACGAGAAAGCGGTCTATGCTTACGAGTCCAATGAACTGACTACCAAGCGCAAAGAGGTGGTTGTGAACGACGATGTTCCAACTTATCAGTCGAGTCGAAACTATAGCCGCCACAGTTCGTCATCGTCGCGTCGCCACAGAAGAGAGAGAAGAAGTCGTGGCAGAAGCATCACCATACGCCAGGGAGACACCCTCTCAGAGATTGCAGCACGTAATGGTACGACCGTGAAAAAGCTGAAGAAGCTGAACAAGATATCCGGCAACAGCATCCGTGCCGGAAAGAAGATTAAAGTGAAATAACAACCTCTAAACCTATAAAACACTATGGACGAGCATAATTTGAAAGAGCAGAACCGCGAGCAGGCGGACAACCAATTAATTAATGATGCGTTCCAACATTTACTGGATACCTACTTGGCTTCACGCCACAGAAAGAAAGTCGACATCATTACCAAAGCGTTCAATTTTGCCCGTCAGGCTCATAAGGGAGTGAGACGACTCTCTGGTGAGCCTTACATCATGCACCCCATTGCCGTCGCACAAGTGGCTTGCGAGGAAATGGGACTAGGTTCTACGAGTATCTGCTCGGCCCTACTCCACGACGTAGTGGAAGATACGGACTACACAGTAGAGGATGTTGAGAACATGTTCGGTCCGAAGATAGCCCAGATTGTAGACGGACTGACAAAGATTAGCGGTGGTATCTTCGGAGACAAAGCATCGGCACAAGCTGAGAACTTCAAGAAACTCCTGCTCACCATGAGCGACGATATCCGTGTCATCTTGATTAAGATATGCGACCGTCTGCACAACATGCGTACATTGGACAGCCAACCTGCCAACAAACAATACAAGATTGCAGGCGAGACCATGTACATCTATGCCCCGCTGGCCAATCGTCTTGGCCTCAACAAAATCAAGACCGAACTGGAAAATCTCAGCTTCCGCTACGAGCATCCTGAGGAATATGCCAAGATTGAGCGTAAGCTCGCTGCCACCGAGGCGCAGCGCGATACGCTCTTCGCCCAGTTCACCAGTCCCATCAAGGAAGCCTTGGACAAGATGGGATTCCAATACGAAATCAAAGCAAGGGTGAAGAGTCCTTTTTCCATCTGGAACAAGATGCAGAACAAACATGTCACCTTTGATGAGATTTACGACATTCTGGCCGTCCGCATTATCTTTACCCCGAAGTCGCGCGACAACGAAATCAACGAATGCTTCAACATCTATGTGGCCACCAGCCGGATATACAAGAGCCATCCTGACCGTCTGCGCGACTGGCTGAACCATCCGAAGGCGAACGGCTATCAGGCACTGCACGTCACACTGATGAGCAAGCAGGGCCGATGGATAGAGGTACAGATACGCAGCGACCGCATGAACGAAGTGGCCGAACAAGGCTTCGCTGCCCACTGGAAATATAAGGAGGGTGGAGAATATACAGAGGATGAAGGCGAGTTGAACGACTGGCTGCGCACCATCAAGGAGATTCTGGACGACCCGCAACCCGACGCAATGGACTTTCTCGATGCCATCAAACTGAACCTGTTTGCATCAGAAATCTTCGTGTTCACGCCCAAGGGAGAAATCAAGACCATGCCCGCAGGCTGCACAGCCCTCGACTTTGCCTTCCAAATCCATACATTCCTCGGCAGTCATTGCATTGGTGCCAAGGTCAATCACAAGCTCGTTCCACTCAGTCATAAGCTGCAAAGCGGCGACCAGGTGGAAATTCTGACGAGCAAGGCACAACATGTACAACCCTCGTGGATAAACTTTGTATCTACCGCCAAAGCCCGTGCCAAGGTGCAAGCCATTCTCCGGCGCGACGAGCGGACCTTGCTAAAGCAGGGCGAAGACATGCTCAACGACTGGCTACAGAAAAACGACATGCAGATGTCGGCCTCTATAGTAGCCAAGCTCTGCGACGCCCATAACATCCAGAAACCGGAAGCTTTCTTTCTGGCGTTGGCCGAAAAGAAAATCGTTCTCGAAGACAAAGACTTGGACGAACTGATGGGCAAGCCCAAAAAAGAATCTACCTCTCTGGGCTGGCGCAAGTATGTCCCGTTCTTCGGACATAGCAAGAAGGAGAATCAAGAAGTCGAGAAAAAGCCCGAAACCTTCATTGTCGGCAAGGACTTCAACCGCAAGAAGACCCTCCTCATCAACGAAGAGAATATCCGTTCGTTCATCTTCCCCACCTGCTGCCACCCTATTCCCGGCGACGATACGCTCGGTTATATTGACAACAAGAACCAGATAGAGATTCACCGCCGCAACTGTCCCATCGCAAGTAAGCTGAAGACAAGCTACGGAAATCGCATCCTTGCCACTCAGTGGGACATGCACAATCAGATGTTCTTCGATGCAATCATCGAGTTCCACGGCATCGACCGCAAGGGAATGCTGCACGATGTCTCCGAAATCATTTCGGGAAAGATGGACATCAACATCCACCGAGTCACCGTGAGCAGCAACGACGGCATCTTCGACGGAGTCATAGAGGTGCGTGTACACGACCGCGACGAAGTGAGAGGTATCGTTGCCAACCTCCGGCAAATACCCGATATGCAGGAAGTACAATATATCAAATAACCCTCAACACCTTATTCCATGAGACACAAACGACTACTATTCATAGCCATTCTGGCTTTCTGTTGTTCGTTGTATGTACAGGCGCAGTCTGCCGATACCGTCAACGTGGCACAGTTCGGCGCCCGTGCCAACAGCTTCCAGAATTGCGTCAAGGCCATCCGCAAGGCCATAGACTATTGCCGCACACACCGTGTCAAAGTACTCACGTTTGACAATGGCCGCTACGATATATGGCCCGAAGGAGCTGAGCAACGCGATTTCTACATCAGCAACACCTCGTCTGAGATAGAATGCCCCACGAAAACCAAGGTCATAGGCCTTCTGATCGACAGCATTCAAGGGCTCACCATCGAGGGCAACGGGGCTACACTCATGTATCATGGCAAGATGACGATGCTCTCCGCCTGGCACAGCAGCGACATCAGACTCCGCAATCTCCATTTCGATTTTGAGCGTCCGGGCGGTTCGGAACTTACCTATATCAGGCAAGACAACGATGGTGTGGTAGTCAAACTGCACCGCGACAGCCGCTATACCATCATCAATCATCAGCTACAACTCATCGGCGAGGGATGGCGCAGCAATCGCAACCACTGCATAGAGTATAATCCTGAGACCCAACACTTCCAATATACCACCGACTTCAACAAGATTCTTGCTCCCTCGAAGGTAGAGGAAGTCAGTCCCGGCATCCTCAAATTCCATACCCCTGCGACCTTTCGACCCCAAATAGGCAACACACTCACCATCCGCGACATCATCCGCGACCAAGTAGGCATGTTCCTGGCCTACAGCCGCAACATCACATTGCAGAACGTATATGTACACTATATGCACGGATTGGGCATCGTAAGCCAGTTTACACGCAACATTACGATGGACAGCGTATACTGCGAACCACGCGAAGGCAGCGGACGCCTGCTCGCCTCATCGGCCGATTTCATGCACTTTTCTGGATGCGCCGGCAAGATTACCGTCACAAATTGCCGATATGCCGGTGCTCAGGACGACTGTATCAACGTGCATGGCACGAATCTCCGCATTATCCGCAAGCTCGACAACCGCACGCTCGAACTGCGCTTCATGCACCCGCAAACCTATGGATTTGACGCTTTCTTCCCCGGCGACACCGTTGCCTTTATCCGGTCAGCTAGGATGATACGCTATGGCCAATGCACCGTCAAAGCCACTAAAGTGCTGAATCCGCGTACTATAGAATTGGTTCTCGACCGCGACATTCCTGCCGATGTAGAACTCAATCACGACTGTATCGAGAATCTGACATGGACACCCGAAGTAGAGATTCGTAACAACTTCTTCAGTCGCACCAGTACGCGCGGCATACTGGTTACCACTCCCCGTAAGGCCGTTATTGCCAACAATACGTTTATGAAGACTGCCATGAGTGGCATACTCATCGAGAGTGATGCCGAAGGCTGGTTTGAGTCAGGCCCCGTAACCGACGTTCTCATCGAGGGAAACACATTTATCGACTGCGGATTCAAAGCCTATCCAGCGCCAGCCACCATCGTTATCAATCCCTCCAACAAAGTTGTCGACCCGAAATTCCCCGTCCATAAGAATATCCGCATCATCGGCAATACATTCTCGCAAAGTGGCAATCCCGTACTCTATGCCAAGAGTGTAAGCGGTCTGAAGTTCAAGAACAACACCATCAACTGGCTTACACCGCTGCCAAAGAATAAGAAAGAAATCATCTTAATGGAGAAAAGCAAGTAGTCAGAAAGCTGCATCAAATGCCCTATCCCCTACCCCTTTGCCGGATAAACCATATTGTCTTTGAATATGGCATTCAGTACCTAGGAAAACTGCAAAGGCTCGGCAACATTGCTGCAAAGCCCAAACAGTGATGCTGCCAAGCCTCGGCAGCGTTGCTGAAAAGCCCTTGCAGTCTGACAAGTAAAAAACACACAGACTTGCAAGTGAACGAGTCTGAAGAAAAAAGCGATTGGTTCGGTCCAGTCAGACCAAACCATCCATTTGGTGTTTGAGTTCTTTCAACTGGTCGCGCACAGACATGAGAGACTCCAATATCTCCGCGGTCTTCTCCACGCCCTGCCTGTTTTCGTTCAGCATCTTGCGAGCCGCGGCGAGCTTAAATCCCCTCACTTTCACCAAATTGTAGATAATCTTAACCTGCTCTATGTCCTTTTCGGTGTACTGGCGCACCTTGGTTGCCGACTGCGTCTTAGGGCGTAGCCGTGGAAACTCGGTTTCCCAATAACGCAATGTACTCTCATTGATGTCGAACATCTGCGCTACTTCCTTGATAGAGTAATACAGCTTCAGATTCTTATTTGGATTCAGTGCCATGCCTTTAGGTGTCCTAATTAGTAAAACATTAACCGATTTATTTGCAAAAATACGCAAAACTCGGTATCTTTGCAAATGTTTTTTCAATGAATTAAATTAAAAGTTATATAAGATGATGACAGCAAATGAGATCCGCGATTCGTACAAAAAGTTCTTCGAATCAAAAGGACACGTCATTGTACCGTCCGCTCCTATGGTAATCAAGGACGACCCTACCCTCATGTTCACAAACGCTGGTATGAACCAGTGGAAAGATATTATCCTCGGAACCAAGCAGCCCGACCCACGCCGGCGTGCCGACTCACAGAAGTGTCTGCGCGTCAGTGGCAAGCACAACGACTTGGAAGAGGTGGGCCATGACACGTACCACCACACCATGTTCGAGATGTTGGGCAACTGGAGCTTTGGAGATTACTTCAAGGAAGAGGCCATCGACTATGCCTGGGAATACCTGGTAGACGTGCTACACCTCAATCCCAAAGACCTGTATGTAACGGTGTTCGAGGGTTCGCCCGAAGACAATATCCCTCGCGATGCCGAGGCTGCCGGCTACTGGGCGAAGTATTTACCCGCCGACCATATCATCGACGGCAACAAGCACGATAACTTTTGGGAGATGGGCGATACCGGTCCATGCGGTCCTTGCTCTGAGATTCACGTCGATTCTCGTACGGCAGAGGAGAAAGCAGCAGTTCCCGGACGCGACTTGGTAAACCAAGACAATCCCCAGGTCATTGAGATTTGGAACATCGTCTTCATGCAGTTTGCCCGTAAGTCTGACGGTTCGCTGGAGTCACTGCCCATGCACGTGATTGATACCGGTATGGGATTCGAGCGTCTGGTACGCATGCTGCAAGGCAAGAACTCCAACTACGACACCGATATTTTCCAGCCTATCATCAAGGAGATAGAACATCTGTCCGACCTGAAGTACGGTAGCAAGGAAGAGACCGATGTGGCTATGCGCGTGATTGCCGACCACTTGAGGGCTGTGGCATTCTCTATTGCCGACGGTCAGTTGCCCAGCAATGCCAAGGCCGGGTACGTGATTCGTCGCATCTTGCGCCGTGCTGTGCGCTATGCCTACACCTTCCTGGGACAGAAATCAGCCTTCATGTTCAAGCTCATACCCGTACTTGTGCAGGAGATGGGAGCTGCCTATCCGGAACTGCCGGCCCAGCAAGAACTCATTGCCCGTGTCATCAAGGAAGAGGAAGACAGCTTCTTGCGTACCTTGGAGAAAGGTATCAATCTGCTCAATGGCGATATGGACGAGCTGAAAGCGCATGGTAAGACCGAGCTGGACGGTGCTGAGGCATTCCGTCTGTTTGATACCTACGGCTTCCCGCTCGACCTTACAGAGCTTATTCTGCGCGAACATGGCTACACGGTAGACGAAAAACAGTTCGACGAAGAGATGCAGAAACAGAAGGCACGTGCCCGCAACGCAGCCGTAGTAGAGAATGGCGACTGGGTCATTCTGAAAGAAGGAGAACAGGAATTCGTGGGCTACGACTACACAGAGTACGAATGTCGCATCCTTCGTTATCGCCAGGTGAAGCAGAAGAAGAGTACATTCTTCGAGGTCGTATTAGACCATACACCGTTCTATGGAGAGATGGGCGGACAGGTAGGCGATACCGGGGTACTCGTATCGGAGGACGAAACGGTCAATGTCATCGATACCAAGCGCGAGAACAATCAGAGCATTCACATTGTCAATGAACTGCCTAAGAACCTCGAAGCCGACTTCATGGCATGCGTAGACACAGATAAGCGCAATGCCAGTGCAGCCAACCACACCGCTACCCACTTGATAGACTACGCCCTGAAACAAGTACTTGGCGACCACGTGGAGCAAAAAGGTTCTTACGTAAGTGCAGAGACACTGCGCTTCGACTTCTCGCATTTCCAGAAAGTTACCGACGAAGAACTGCGCCAGGTAGAGCGTATGGTCAACGAAATGATTCGTCAGGACTACCCCATGGACGAACATCGCGACACACCTATGGAAGAAGCAAAGGCTATGGGAGCTGTTGCACTGTTCGGAGAGAAGTATGGCGACAAGGTACGCGTGGTTCGCTTCGGTCCTTCATGCGAGTTCTGCGGTGGTATTCATGCCACAAGTACAGGCCGTATCGGCCTGTTCAAGATTGTCAGTGAGAGTTCGGTAGCTGCCGGTGTGCGCCGTATTGAGGCCCTGACAGGCAAGGCATGCGAAGAAGCTGTCTATGCTTTGGAAGATACCATCAGGGATATCAAGGCACTCTTCAACAACAGCAAAGACCTCAAGTCAGCTATCACAAAGTTCATCGGTGAGCACGACAGCATGAAGAAAGACATCGAACGCTTCCAGGCACAGGCTGTCGAAAGGCTCAAACAAGAGTTGGTCAAGCGTGCAGAGATGGTCAATGGCGTGAGCGTAGTCAAGGCTGTCGTACCATTGGAAGCTGCCGCTGCCAAGGATTTGGTTTTCAAGATTCGCGAAGCTATCCCTACCCAACTGGTTTGCGCCATCGGTTCTACGGCCAACGACAAGCCTATGCTGAGCGTCATGTTCAGTGATGATATGGTGAACGACCACGAGCTGAACGCCGGAAAGATAATCCGCGAAGCTGCCAAACTGATACAGGGAGGTGGTGGCGGACAGCCTCATTATGCACAGGCAGGCGGTAAAAACCTCGACGGATTGCATGCCGCAGTAGATAAGGTCATTGAGCTGGCCAAGCTATCATAAGATTGTAACACCGGCAACACATATTTTAGAAAGCCACTTCTCTTTTCAGAGTTGTGGCTTTCTGTGTTTAACGCAAGCAACACAAGAGAATACCCACTATGCACAGATTATTGTTTTTCATTCTTGGACTCACCTTACTCGCCGGTTGCAACAAATGGCCCGACAGAAAGATATACCAAGGCAAGCTGCTTCACAAGCTTGTTACGATGACTAGCCACGAAACGATTGAGGGCAAGGATTATCACGACACACTGCATCTTTATGTGGATAAAGCCGGTTTTCCAACTCTCATGAACAACGAGACCGCATATAGCAGGCGCAGCCAAGACACACTATGGTTTGTTGGCACGTATATTCTCCCCAAGGTTAACAACCATTATCAGGATAGTTTGATGGGATTCATCGTCCTGAAAAATGACTTGGTAACAAGCTATGACCCCGTACGTGGCCCTATCGTTCAATTTGAATACGACAGCCAGCGAAGGCTTATCAAAGCCCATCATCCCCTATCAGACGATACCTATACGTATGAATTCAAATGGAAAGGAAATCTGCTGACCGAGGTCATCAAGACCGGTGGCTATTGCGGTGATTCCACTCACTATGCCATTATCTACGAACCTAACGTGCCTCGATACCCGAATGCGGGTATAGCAGCTTTGCTTGACGGTACTAACAGGATATTCTTTTCCAAAAACAATCACTCCAATTCCCTTCTGCTTGCAGGATACATAGGCGCGATTCCCGACCTTGCCGTGAAAGAAATCATTCTTACCGGAAGCACTCAAAACATCATTAAGTTTGCCAATCGACTAGATAAAAACGGCAAACTACAAAGTTATCAGATGACAATGACGAATAGCCAATACCGTATCAAAAGGATATTTGACGACTAGGCCGGCTCATCTTCCCTTACCCGCAATTCCCAAAAGGCCACGGCAGCAGCTGCGGCCACGTTGAGAGAATCCACATGATGAGACATGGGAATGCGCACCACATAGTCTGTCTGGACTATTGTTTCGTGCGACAGCCCATCACCTTCTGTCCCCATAACGATGGCCAGCTTATGAATGGAAGCCAACCGAGGGTCGCCCAACGGTATCGACTGGGTGGTCAGAGCCATTGCTGCCGTGCGGAATCCCAAATCGCTGAGACTGCCGACAGGCGACTCCAGCCACGTCCAAGGCACGAGAAACACCGACCCCATAGACACCCTGACGGCACGACGGTTCAACGGATCGCACGAAGAAGTAGTAAGCAGAACACCGTCTATGCCCAAGGCTGCCGCCGAACGGAAGATAGCCCCGATGTTCGTCGTGTCTACGACCCCATCTATAACCACTATCCTACGCGCCCCACGGCACACCTCTTCCACGCTACGGGCATGCGGACGACGCATCGCACACAGCACACCACGTGTCAGCGTATAGCCTGTCAGTTGGGCCAACAGCTCACGCTCGCCGGTATAAATGGGGATGTCGCCACAGCGAGCAATGATTTCTGCAGCGTCGCCCGTGATGTGTCTCCGTTCACAAAGTAGCGATACTGGCTCATAGCCCGCATCCAATGCCACCTTAATGACCTTTGGACTCTCGGCTATGAACACAGCCCTTTGCGGGTCTTTCCTGCTGCGCAACTGCGCTTCGGTAAGCGTAGCAAACACCTCTACTCCTGGTTCTGCCAGCGATTTTATTTCTATGATTGCCATTTTTTATGTTTATAAGACCACCTGTCTCATCTCTGCCAACTTGTTCTCGTACGTATCGCGGTCTACCCTACGGCCACGCAGACTGCGCACTTGCGGAAAGTCTTGGAAATAAGCATCGGCAGAGGTGTACCACCCATAGTTGCTAAAGTCGCGTACACGACGCGCGACAGCGTCCAACCGACGGGCATACTGCGGATGCACCACAGACAGTACACGTTCGCCCGAAGCCAGTTCCACCGCCAGCACAAGCCGCTCTTTCGCTACGATGCGGCGTGGCGCAACCTTTTTCCGCCGGCTCATGACACGTATTTCCCACCCATACTTACGATTCAAGGCATCCATCATGCCCCGAAACACAACACCGTGAGGCGCCGTATCTTTCAGCCCCGTATAGGCTATACTGTAATGTATCATCTCGTGCAGCAGCACGTTCTGATACTCGCGCTCGCTCTGGTCGTAATAGTTGCTCAGCCGTATGGCGAAATCATAATAGCGCGTCTTGCCCCAACGCGTGGCACGCTTGCACGACATCGTACCCAGTCTGGTGCGCGACTTCGATATGCCTAGCAGCGGACGGGGAAGCCCTCCACCGAAATAATCGCGGTCGAAACGGTCGAACCACTTCCCCATCCACTCCACGGTTACTTGCATAGTTCGCTCAAGGTCTTCTCCAATTTGTCTATCATCACAGTGCCGAGAATCACCTTGCCATCCTTACCTATGATGTAAGTAGACGGAATCCAGTGCACCCCATAGGCCTTGGCGACGGCCGACTCGCGCATCTTCTTCAGGTCGCTCACGTTTACATAGCCCAGTCCGTATTTGCGAATAGCATTCGTCCAGTTTGTTTTATCGGTATCGAAAGAAATACCTACGAACGTCACCCGATCTTTATACTCATTCCAAAGTTTCACGATACGAGGCAAATCCTTACGGCAATCGGGACACCACGAAGCCCAGAAGTCGAGCACCACAAGCTTGCCTTTCAAGCTACTGGAACGGAACATTGTTCCATCGGGCTGTTTCATACTGAAATCAGGAGCTGTCGTCCCCGTTTTCAGCAGTTCGGTTGCATACTGAGCATCTTCATCTACGGCTGTGGTCTGCGCCTTCATGCCTACCACAGAGAGCAGCATCAAGGCTGCCATCAACATTTTCTTCATCATCTTCTTATTATTAATCTCTATTTATGATACTATTCCTCTATCTGCGACTTAGGCCAGTTGACGAGGAACAATTTCTCCGTTGCGCGCGTGAAAGCCGTGTACAGCCAGTGTATATAGTCGGCCGTCAGCATGTCGTCGGTCATATATCCCTGGTCTATATACACATGCGACCACTGCCCGCCCTGCGCCTTATGGCACGTAAAACTATACCCATACTTGATTTGCAAGGCATTGAAATACACGTCTTTCCGCAGTTCGGCCAGTCGGGCCGTCTTTGTCGACAGGTCGGCATAGTCTTCCATCACACCCTGATAGAGCCGTTCATTCTGCTCACGCGTCAGTGCAGGCGACTCGGTCGTCAACGAATCCAGCACCACCGTGGTCTGCATCTCATAATCATCGTAATCGGGAAAGCGCAACAACACATCGGCAAAGCTGAATCCATACAGGTCGCGAATGTTGCGGACCTTCAGCACCACCGCCCTGTCGCCATTGGCAATAAACGACATCGGGCATTTCTCGCCCTCGCCGGCACGCGCATTTTCCTCGCCCACCCAGTAATAGTTGTTCTTCACTATCATCAGCAAGTCGCCCGTATTCAGCACATCCTCGCGGTCGAGCACGCTTCCGCGGATGCCCTGATTATAGATATTGGCACGCTTGTTACTGCGCGTTATCACCGTCGTCTCGTCCATGCCCACGTGGCTATAGCTGCTCGCCAAGGCGTCTACCAGTTCGTTTCCCGGCAGCATCGCGATATCGGCAAAATCGCGAAACCGCACTTTAGGCATGGTAGTCGCAGCATCGAGCGTAATCATCCGACGAATCGTAGTGGCATTATAGAGGATGCCACTGCCATCACCCTGGCGCAACACCTCGTCCAAATCGCACTCATACACACGCAGACCATAACCGGCCAGTCGCTGGGCATTCAATGCCGGCGACTCCATCTCGCCTACCGGAGGCAGCTGGGCCTTGTCGCCGATGAGCAACAGGCGGTCGTTCTCGCCCTCATAGACAAACTTAATCAAGTCGTCGAGCAGCCTTCCCGTACCGAAACTGCTCTCCCTCAGGCCTTGGTTGGCTATCATCGAAGCCTCATCGACCATGAAAAGCGTATCGCGATACATATTGCGATTGAGGTTGAACTGTCCGTCCAGCCCCTCGTATGCCTTTTCCCGATAGATACGTCGATGGATGGTGTAGGCCTCGTGCTCGCTGTTGAGCGCAAATACCTTGGCCGCCCGGCCCGTAGGCGCCAGCAACAACACACGCTGGCGCAGTTTCTTCATCGTTCGCACGATAGCCCCTGCCAGACTCGTCTTTCCAGTTCCGGCACTGCCACGCAATATCATCACGGCTGCGGGAGAACGGTCGGTCAGGAACTGCGCAAACACATTGAGCGCATGACGCTGGTCTGCCGTGGGTTCAAAACCAAAGGCCTGAACTATCTCATGTTTTATTTCGTCAATGATCATATAATATTCTTGCAAATATAGAGAATTACTCTGAATTGGCAAAGAAAAACTACCTATCTCACTGCAAAGCCCCCGCAGTATCGCTGCAAAGGCCAAACAGCATCGCTGCAGAGCCTAGGCAGCACTGCTGCTAAAGCCTTGCAGCAAAACGAGTATAAATTTATGAAGAAGTGAGACAGAAGAAATGCTATGCTTATTATATATAAGAGGCATCTTCCTGACTCATCTTTTCTTTGCAACCGACTGTTTTACAGGCTTTCAGAAAACGTCATTATTTCTGGATTTATAAAAAATAACACTCTTTAAGGTAGAAAAATCACCTTACGTTTTAAAATTTTCATAGAAACCAAACATTTAGTAAGTATTTTTATCTATCTTTGTAACAGAATCTCCAGTGCATCTGTGTGCAGGTGTGCATTATAAAGAGTTCAACCTTAGAAAAAGAGCGTTTGATATTATCCTTCGTCCGAAATGTGGAAATTTCAACTACCGAGGATAATGGCAATACGCTCACGCTTGGGATAATTGTACCCTTTTGTTAAAGGGCATAGTATACCTCATGGCGTGGGCTATTGTTTGTTATTTGGTAGTAGGTATTCCACAACCTCGGACGAGATAACATTCAATAGTTCCCACGCTTTTTCCACTTAATAATCGCTTACTTCTGGGAAACAGTGGGCTTGATTCGATAAACATATGAAGCTATATCGGTCAACATTACAAGAAGAAGACTTGGTGTTTTTTTATGGCATTTTGTACCAATATGAAAAAGAAAGTAGCCATAGTGGCTACCAATATCTGAATGTACCAAAAGATATTTCTTCTAAGATAACTTTGATACATGACAGAAAGAAGCATCCTATATCTCTCAAATATAACGATAAGGAGAATGAACTGATGTTCAAAGGAACTTCTGTTTCTGTTTGCATATTAAGCAATCTTAGACATGCTTTTGCTCATGCCTGTATTGAACGAGAAAATGATTACTACATTATAAACAAACACCTTAATCCAAAGTGTCGTATATGTGGGAAAGTCAACAGAGAATTATTCATAAGTTTGATTAAAGAAATAATAAGAACAAGAAAATAACAGCATTTATGAAACAGATTTACTTTACATTACTTTTGGCTGTAATGTCATTATTTACAAGCCAAATAGCGAATGCGTATGATTTTGAGGTGGATGGGATTTGCTACAATCTCAATACTTCAGACATGACCGCAAGTGTAACTTATAAAGATGATAATTATGGAAGTTACAGTGGTGATATAGCTATTCAGAGTTATGTGATTTATAAAGGAAGGAAAATAAATATTAGTTCTATAGCCAATAAAGCCTTCTATAAATGTGAAAATTTATCTTCTATAACTATGGCTAATGGAATTAGAGAAATTGGTGTAGGAGCATTTGGTAATTGTACAAACTTAGCACAAATTTCCATACCTCAATCAGTTGTTACAATCCACAAACAGGCTTTTACAAATTGTACTTCATTGAAGACGGTTGTATTGCCAAACACCATTAGGACTATCGACGAGGAAGCTTTTTGTAATTGTAAAAATCTTTCGTCGGTAAATATACCTGACAGTGTAACTATAATTAGCAAAAGTTTGTTTAGAGGGTGCGTCAATCTCTCTGAACTTAAATTGCATAATAGAATTGAAATTATTGGCGACGAAGCTTTTTATGATTGCAAAGCCTTATCCGAATTTATTATACCTTCTTCAGTAAAAAGTGTTGGTGTTTTCGCATTGGGTCGTTGCAAAATACAAAACCTTTATATTGAAGATTGTGAGAACACACTTCATTGTGGTGGGAAATATCCAGGCGGAATAAATTTAGGTATCTCTAATGATAATGATTATAATTATGTTTATGTTGGTAGAAATATTTCAACAATAGGTTCTTACGAAACAGATCACGAAAATGGAGAGGATATAGGAATTAGAGCCAAGCAAGTAGTTCTTGGAAAATATTGCACAACCACAGAAATTGGAACTTGGCACTATAAAAGATGGGAATATAGTAATGAGAAGTATGGTGATTTACTTTTGTTTTCAAATAGGTCTAAAATAGACAAAGTTAGTATTTTAAATGGAAATTTATCGACCTCTCATAATACACATTTTAACTTTGGAGATTTCGATTCTCTTTATGTTGACAGGGAAGAAGGCTTTCCTTTAGAGGGACGCAATGTGAAAGTTATAGAGGTCGGATCAAATATAGCATATCTTTATATTCCATGGGGATGGGACGGACGTGATTATCCATTGCGCAAACTGATTTTAGGATCAAATATAATCAATTTTCAACATAGTTATTATCTTTCTCACTGCGAACATCTTGATTCCATCATTAGTTATGTACGCAATCCATATCCCATAAACCCAGCAGTATTCTCTGGTAGAACTTATACAAATACTGTACTTATAGTTCCTAATAACACCATTAGCAAATATATGCAAACAAATGGGTGGAAAAATTTCTTTGACATACAAGAAATGGACGAAGAGACAACCCCAATAGCATCGGCCATATTAAAGGAAAAAAAGAATATTATGGGTCGGTATAATGCAAGCGGACTAAAATTGAATAGCCCTCAGAAAGGTATCAACATTATTAAATATAGTGACGGAACAACCAAAAAAGTAATCATTAAATAGCAACAATTATGGATTTTAAAGAAGCAGAAAAACTCGCAAAAGACTGGGGCGAAAAGCCTTGTGACCACCCTCATATTCAAAAGGAGACTTGGATTGATTTGGAAGGCATTGCGGTACAAAACGGCGATTATGTTTGCACACAATGCGGACAAACTTTTACAGAGGCAGAGTACAAAGAATTTTGTAACAAAAGAAAGTAAACTGCAAAGCCACCATTTGAGCAATCATTTGGGGCTTTTTCTATTTCTTCTTGTAATCCTCAAAACAAGGAGCTACACTTGCAATGTGAACCAGTAAATAGGAGAATAAGCAATGGATATAAATAGTACAATGACAGATACATTCTCTTTGGAGATACCCAAGGAAGATATATCGTTACTGAAATCACTTGTAAAGCGCATGGGATGGACGGTACACAAGACCACAGTAAAGCCCAATGCCTACGAGCAAGCACTTGACGACAAAGAACATGGGCGTATCAATGAGTATGCCAACGCAGACGAGCTGTTTAATCAACTGGGTATCTGATGGCATATAGGCT
This sequence comes from Prevotella mikamonis, assembly GCF_055381405.1. Lineage (NCBI taxonomy): Bacteria > Pseudomonadati > Bacteroidota > Bacteroidia > Bacteroidales > Prevotellaceae > Prevotella > Prevotella mikamonis. Next base: position 252,056 of record NZ_AP035785.1, on the reverse strand, counting down.
CTTGACTACCCATTAGTTTGAGAAAGACCTCAAACGATGCAAAAAACACGGGTTGCCAATGGATAAACTCAAAGAGGTTATCAGAGAGTTAGTGGCCAACGGGAAAGTCCCTGCCAGTTTCAAGCCCCACCTATTGCACGGTAACAGGGCCGGACAGTGGGAGTGCCATATACAACCGAACTGGTTGCTTATATGGGAACAGAACAATACGGAACTGACCTTACTCATGCTTAATACAGGGACACACGCTGATGTATTCGGCAAAACAAGACGATAAACACCAAGTGAGCAATCATTTGGTGCTTTTCTTTTATTCTTTTGCAATTCTCAAAACAAAGAGTTATATTTGCAATGTGAAAAGGAGAATTATATATGATTAAATTCAAGGAAAAAACAAGAGAAGAACTCATTGCAGGTTTCAAGCGTGCCATTGAGCGTAAAAGAGTATTTGAGGAGCAAGCTCAAAAAGAGTTTGCAGATATGCGTAAACGTGGGGCAGAACTGAAAAACGCATTATGAAACCGCTTGATATTTCTGCCATCAATCTCAATGCGCCATATTCCGTTTGGAATGTTGCTGATTATTACTATTTTCGCACGAAACATGGAGCCATCTATAAAATAGGCTTTATGGATGATGATACCATTTGGGAAAGTGGTGCCTATCAGTTCATTATTGTAAACGAAAACAACACACCCTCTCCCAATGACCCCAAATTACGTGAGACCATTTTCTGCATTATAGAGGATTTCTTTAAGGCTAACCCAGAGATACTTCTCTACTTATGTGAAACTGGCGATGGGAAGCAAGCATCACGAAACAGACTTTTCATAAGGTGGTTCAGAGAGTATGCCCAAAAGCATCTTTACTATTTTGATACGGTGGAAATGGAAGCTGACGGAATAGAGAATTTCGCTGCCATCATTGTACAAAAGACAAATCCCAAATTAAATGAGATTGTGGAAGTCTTTAACCACGTGGTGAACACCCTCAACGATAAGCCTGAATAGAGTTTCACCCCATGACATTTTTACTTCAAAAATTCTTATATATACCCAAATGTGAAAATGTCACTCCTACTGTAAAATTCAGACCTCAGACTCGATTTTTCAAAAAAGTGCGAAGTGGCTTGGATTTGCGGAATAGTGCGCCTATATTTGTTTCTATTGCTGCCCACTCACACAAGTTAAAACCTGCATTATACAAAATGCTGTGCTATATTGAAATCTGTGCTTAAACGGTCTTTACGAGCCGATTTATATCAATTTAAGACGAATGGATTTCCACAGCCTTATATTGTCATATACCACCGATAATCAGAGATATAAAACATAAAAGGCCGACTTCACAGCCAGCCTATTACATATTATACAAAAACATTATGAATTTTATTTAGCGAACAAGATTTATCTAGTCTATTCTTTATGTAGTCTTATTGTGCTTGCTTGCACGATTTGCATTTTCGCTGACAATAGCGTTCGCACTGCATCCTGATATCGTAGCCCAGCATGGCACCCAAGATGAAGTCTTCTTCGGGCGTGAGCTGGCTCAACGGACGAGTGACGATAAGGCGAATAGCATCCAAGCATTCCTGGCGACCGAAGAACAAATTGAGCCTGTCACTGTCTACCCGCTGCACGATGTAGCTGATATTCTGACGCTCAAGCCGCTGAAGTGCATACTGCTCATATCGCTTGTTGAAAGTGAAGAGTACCATTTGGCGCACCCCTTTCTGATATTCGTAGATATGATTCATCAGCACTTTCATGTCGGCCGGTATCAACTCAGTCTGCTGCATGCTATTCCTCTTACTATCGTCGTGAATATATAATCGTCTAATACCTTTGCTTGATTACAGGCTTGGCTTGATAGCTTCGAGCCAAGCATCGACGCGGCTTCCGGTCTTATCGTCTTCATTGACATCGTCGAGCGCCAGACCTACAAACTGTCCATCGACTACTGCATCGCTATCATCGAATGTATAGCCATCGGTAGACACACTGCCTACGACTGTAGCACCGGCATCCTGAGCAGCATCGAAGAGTTCCTTCATTCCGCTACAGAATGTATCGCCATACGATTCGCTATCGCCACAACCGAAGATGGCAACCGTCTTACCAGCCAAATCCACAGCTTTCAATGTCTTCAAACCATCGTACCAATCGTCTTGCAATTCGCCACTACCCCATGTAGAAGTTCCCAGCAAGAGATTGTCGTTCTCCTTTAACACGTCTTCTGTCAGGTTTGCAACGTCGACAGATTCTACACCAAGTTTGCTGGCAACGCTCTCTGCAATGCTCTGGCATGTTCCTGTAGAGGAACCATAAATTACGATTGTCTTCTTCATATCATTTATTTTTATTGTTCAAAACTCGATGTTGCAAAGTTAATACCAATCAGTACATTCTGCAATACCTAGAAATAGTGTTTTTAGCAAAATACCTATTAATAGTGATGATATGAAAGTATGGGTGCAGCAGAGCATGACAGATGCCCGATTACGGGCAGACACAAATGTTACCAAAAGCAGCTCTGACACGCCAGAGAGGCATAGGAATAAAAAAAGTGCGATACTCGCGTATCGCACTTCGTATGATTAAAGTAATTTCGCTGTCAGTTTTTCCAGCATATCCACTGTCATCGACTCCAAATTGTATTGCGGTTTCCAGTCCCACTCCTGACGGGCACAAGAGTCGTCCATGCTGTCGGGCCAACTATTGGCTATGCTCTGTTTCATCGGGTCAACATCGTACACCATCTCAAAGTTGGGTTTATGCTTGCGAATGGCCTCGTAGATGGTTTCCGGAGCAAAGCTCATGGCTGCGATATTGAACGCATTGCGATGGATAAGGCGTGTGGGGTCGGCTTCCATCAGGCTGATGGCTGCATTCAGCGCATCAGGCATATACATCATGTCCATCAATGTTCCCTCGCCAACGGGGCAAACAAAGCGCTCACCACGCACAGCTGCATAGTATATATCGACTGCATAGTCGGTAGTACCACCGCCCGGAGGAGTCACATAGGAGATAATGCCAGGGAAACGGACGGCACGTGTATCTACACCATATTTATTGAAATAGTAATCGCTGAGCAACTCTGTGGTAACTTTTGATACACCATAGATGGTGCGAGGGCGCTGAATGGTGTCCTGGGGAGTCATCACATGGGGCGTATTCGTGCCGAAAGAGCCGATGGAACTGGGGGTAAAGACGGCACAATGATGTTCGCGGGCCACCTCAAGGATATTCCACAGACCATCAATACCGATAGTCCATGCCAAACGGGGCTTGGATTCGGCCACTACAGAGAGCAGTGCTGCCAAGTTGTAAATGGTATCAACATGGTAATCGGTCACCACTTTGGCAAGCTGATCGGGACGTGTAACATCAGCAACAGCCGAAGGACCAGACTCCTTTAGTTCACCTTGGGGTTCGGCACCGGGAATGTAACCTGCCACCACATGTTCATTACCATAACGCTTTCTTAACTCCATTGTAAGCTCAGACCCAATCTGGCCCGTAGCACCTACAACCAAAATATTCTTCATTGCCTAGATTACTTTTAACTATGATCTATTTAAATTTGATACTGCAAAGTAAATGCTATTTTTTGAGAAAGCGAAGAGAATTTTTCTAAATAATAACATTTAAAACCCCATTTAAACAAAAATAACAGAAAACACTTCTATATCAGAAAAATTATCTGTTCCTTTGACCAACATTTAATACCTATTCATCAGTATGTACGGAAAAATAAAAGAACATCTTTGCAATACGCTTGCCGAGATTAAAGAAGCCGGTCTCTACAAAGAAGAACGACTGATTGAAGGCCCACAGCAGGCCGCTATCAACGTGAAAGGACAGGAAGTGCTGAACTTCTGTGCTAACAACTACCTTGGATTATCTAATCATCCACGCCTCATCGAGGGTGCAAAGAAGATGATGGACAAACGGGGCTACGGTATGTCTTCGGTTCGTTTCATCTGTGGAACACAGGATATCCACAAGGAACTGGAAGCTGCCATCTCTGATTATTTCAAGACCGAGGACACCATTCTGTATGCAGCATGCTTCGATGCCAATGGCGGCGTGTTCGAACCACTGCTCACCGATGAGGATGCCATCATCTCGGATGCACTGAACCATGCTTCGATTATCGACGGTGTGCGCCTGTGCAAGGCTAAACGTTATCGCTATGCCAATGCCAACATGGAAGAACTGGAGAAATGCTTGCAGGAAGCTCAGGCCCAGAGATTCCGCATCATCGTAACCGACGGTGTATTCTCAATGGACGGCAACGTAGCTCCTATCGACAAGATTTGCGACTTAGCAGAGAAGTACGATGCCTTGGTGATGGTGGACGAATCGCACTCTGCCGGCGTGGTAGGTGCTACAGGACACGGTGTAAGCGAATTCTTCGACACCTATGGACGCGTAGACATCTATACCGGCACACTGGGTAAGGCCTTCGGCGGAGCACTGGGTGGATTTACAACCGGACGAAAAGAAATCATCGACTTGCTGCGCCAGCGCAGTCGTCCCTACCTGTTCTCCAACTCACTGGCACCGGGTATCATCGGCGCAAGCCTCGAAGTGTTCAAGATGCTCAAGGAAAACAACGAGATACACGACCGACTGGTGGAGAACGTAGAGTATTTCCGCGACAAGATGATGGCCGCCGGTTTCGACATCAAACCTACACAAAGCGCTATCTGTGCAGTGATGTTGTACGACGCAAAACTCTCTCAGGTGTACGCAGCCAAACTTCAGGAAGAGGGCATCTACGTTACGGGATTCTATTATCCGGTCGTTCCAAAGGATCAGGCACGTATCCGTGTGCAGATTTCGGCAGGTCACAACCGCGAGCATCTGGACAAGTGCATCGCTGCATTTATCAAAGTGGGCAAGGAATTGGGCGTACTGAAAGCCTGATATTCATCTAATGATATAAAAGAAAAACAGCAAGTAACGAGGTTACTTGCTGTTTTTGTATAGATGACACCAATTTTTATAGGAGTATTGTCTAGCCTTTCAGGAGTTCGGAATTGACAACCTGGGTGAGCTGGCTCTTATTCATTGCACCTACCTGAAGACTGGGCTGGCCGGTCTTGGGAATGAACAATAAGGTTGGTATGGACCGTACATTGAACAGAGCAGCCAACTCTGGCTCCTTATCTATATCTACCTTATATACATCCAGCTTACCTATATTCTCAGTAGCCACTTCTTCCAATACCGGGGCTGTAGCCTTGCAAGGGCCGCACCAAGTGGCATAAAAGTCGATAACTGCCGGCTTGTCGCCTAAGAAGTTCCACTCTGTTGACTTCTCATAATCCAAGACCTTTGTTCTAAACTCTGCATTGGTTAATTCTTTCACATTCATATTTTTGTCCTTTCATATCCTTATTCAGGATGTTTAATTGATACCTTATTTCTTATTTTATATTGCAAAGATACGATAAGAATATATACTAAGCGATGTATTTTCACGAATAAAGATGGTAAATTTAAGCATTTCACAATATAAAAGACGATATTTTCCGAAATTTACCATGCAATGATTTGTTATTACCATTTGCTTTTATATATCTTTGCAAACATGAACAACAAACTGACATACGAGCATCTCTATCTCCATAGCAACGGTGTGGGAACTGAGGAATTTGCTATCTACCAAGTGGAAGACTTCCTTAAAAAAGGCGATAAGCGAATATTTAGCCCATACACCCACTCTTCCTACCAAATTATATGGTTCACCAAGGGTGTCGGAACACATTATATTGATGGACGTGCATACAACTTTATGCCCGATACGCTGTTCTGCCTGTCGCCCGGACAGATTCACTGGTTTGAAGAGAAAGACGACGTAGAGGGAACTATCCTAGATTTCTGTCCGGGATTCCTAGCCGAAGAGACAAGCAGTGAGAATATCTTTTTGAAATACAATATCTTTAATTCGTTCGACAGTTCACCGCGCTTTAGAATCTGCGAACAGTGCATCCACAATCTATCTCCCATCATCAAGGCAATGCACAGCGAACTCAACATGCCCCAAGAGTTTGCACACATAGAGTATCTGAAGAATCTTATCAAGCTGTTCCTGATAGAAGTACAACGTCTAGGTAAGCGAAGCGACGGCATACAACTCCAAATCAGCAATGTCGCCAACACCACTTTTGTGAGATTCCGACAACTGCTGGAACAAAACTACAAGCAAATTCATACTGTGAAAGATTATGCCTCGCTGCAGAATATATCTCTCAGGACGCTCAATAATTACGTACAAGAGAGTGGACACACGACTCCGCTGCGCATGATCAACGCCCGCATACTGCTCGAAGCCAAGCGACTGTTGCAATATAGCAGCATGAAAGTAAAAGAGATAGCTTACGAATTGGGATTCGAAGATGTATCGTATTTCGTCAAATTCTTTAAGCGACAGGCTGGCATGCTGCCTCTGGAATTCAGGGAATACAACGTGGACTAGCCCCTCTTGCCAATCCGGTAACCCCATATTACACAAAAAAGACAGCCGGTCTTCCATCATAGAAAACCGGCTGTCTGTGTATAGTAATTGCCCTTATCGGCAACATCTGATTAATCGTTGATACCACGATTGTTGAGTGTAGCGTTCAGCAACATCAGATATTTGCGATACTGTCCATTGTCCAATACATAGTGCATGTATTTCAAATCCTTGGCAATAGCTTTATCCTTCATGCTCTTACGCTCGCTAACAGGAGCATTGGCAGCATTCAACATCTCTACGGCGAAAGTCTTGTGAATATCCTTTACGCCATCAATCTGGTCTACAGAGAGACTCAAAGCATCAGCCAACTTATTGAAATTAACATTCATATCATAAGCTGCAACGACGTTTGTTGCATTTGTATTCTCTCCTTCTGCGAAAGCCATTGTCATACTCAACATAGCTACGATAGTCAAAACAATCTTCTTCATAATCTTTTTACCTTTCTAATTTTGTTATTATCCTTTTGTCTTTTGACGTTGCAAAGATACGAATACGATTCATCCAATCAAACAATTTATCATATTGTTTGCGATAACAGCTTCTTTTCTTGACATGAATCAACAATATAATAACAATTTAAAATATTTCATCCTCCTACGATTCCATTGATACAACTTTATAGCAGCAACAGCATTCATGTCGTTTTTTATTCGTACCTTTGTACCAGTACACATGTTTCACTAATTAGATATTTAGAAAATGGAAAATAACAACAAGTATATTGCTGTTGCATACAAGCTGACAACCATTGATGGTGAAGAACAGGAAATGGTGGAGGAAGCTACCGCCGAGAAACCATTCCAGTTTATCAGCGGCTTCGGAGTAACGCTCGACGAGTTCGAAAAGGCTGTAGTCGACTTGGAAAAGGGTGGTGAGTTCGACTTCACCCTCAATCCCGAACAAGCGTACGGAGACTTCGAAGAAGAACGCGTACTAGACTTAGACAAGAGTATTTTTACGATAAACGGCCATTTCGACCACGAGAATATCTTTGTCGATGCTATCGTTCCGCTACAGAACGAAGACGGAAACAGATTCATGGGGCATGTGCTGGAGATTACAGACTCGACCGTCAAGATGGACTTGAACCACCCGCTTGCCGGCAAACAGCTTAACTTCAAAGGCTACGTAGTAGAATCACGCGAAGCTACCAACGCTGAGATTGAGGGCATGATTAACCGCCTGAGCGGCGAAGGATGCGGATGTGGAAGTTGCAACCACGACCACGAACATGGCGAAGGAGGCTGCGGACATCACCACGAACACGGTGAAGGCTGCTGTGGAAAACACCAGCATGAGGGCGGATGCAGCTGTCATCACCACGACGAATAATCGCACGCCCATCATATTCAAAGCAATATGAGAAATACTTTCGGAAACATTTTCACCCTTACCACGTTTGGTGAGAGTCACGGCATCGCCGTCGGCGGCATCATAGACGGCTTTCCGGCCGGCATAGAGATTGACCTGGAATTCATACAAAGCGAACTCGACCGTCGCCGTCCGGGGCAAAGTAAGATTACCACCGATCGCAAAGAGTTTGACCAAGTAGAGTTCCTCAGTGGCATATTTGAAGGCAAATCAACCGGCGCACCGATTGGTTTTGAGGTCCGTAATCGCAATCAGCACTCCAAAGATTACGATAACATGCGTTATCTCTTTCGCCCTTCGCATGCCGACTATACCTATTACAATAAGTATGGGAATCGCGACCATCGTGGCGGTGGGCGCTCTTCAGCCCGTATCACACTTGCCAGAGTCGTGGGCGGGGCACTTGCCAAGCTCGCCCTCAAACAGATAGGCGTCGACATCAAGGCCTATACTTCACAGGTAGGCGACATCGCTCTGGACAGAGACTATCGCAAATACGACCTCAGCAAGATTGAAGACAATCCCGTAAGATGTCCCGACCAAACAGCAGCCGTGGAGATGGAAGAACTCATCAGAAGCGTTAAAAAGCAAGGAGATACCGTCGGTGGCATCATCACATGCGTAGTCAAAGGATGCCCCATAGGTCTGGGAGAACCGGAATTTGGCAAACTCCACGCCCAGCTAGGGGGTGCCATGCTCACCATCAACGCCGTCAAGGGTTTTGAATATGGAGAGGGCTTCAACGGCGTCTCGGCACGAGGAAGTCAGCAGAACGACGAATTTATCAACGTAGGCGACCAGATTACCACAGCTACCAACCGCAGCGGAGGCATCCAGGGAGGCATCAGCAATGGGCAGGATATCTACTTCCGAGTGGCATTCAAGCCCGTAGCAACCATTCTAATGCCACAGAATACAGTGGATATGCAAGGAGATACCGCTACACTCAACGTACGTGGACGCCACGATTCATGCGTTCTTCCACGCGCAGTACCCATTGTCGAAGCCATGACCGCAATGGTTTTGCTCGACAACTATCTGCTGAATCGTGCCGTAAAATGGTAAAAAACAAAGAAAAAGACCTTGTTGAAGGGCTTTATCTACAGAATTGTATTAAATTTGCAACGACTATTCACGGGGTCGAGAGATTCCTGGAATAGGTCTAGTTAAGTCTAGTTTAGTTTTTGTGTTGGTTGAGGGTGGCTTTCAGGCCACCCTCATTTTTTATTCCATGACGCCGATAATCTCGTTGACATCGGCAACACCATGCTCATCCAACCATGTAGAAATACCGTCACGCACCTTGATTGTAACAGCCGGGTCGATGAAGTTGGCCACCCCAATCTCCACCGCCGTTGCACCACACATCATAAACTCTATCGCATCTGTGGCCGTAGAGATACCTCCCATTCCCACTACGGGAATCTTGACGGCATGATATACATCGTACACCATACGCAGAGCAACGGGCTTCACAGCCGGACCACTGAGCCCTCCGGTACGAATACTCAACAGAGGTTTGCGCTTTTCTATATCCACAGCCATCCCCATCAGCGTATTAATGAGCGACACACTGTCTGCCCCCTCTGCTTCACAGGCACGCGCTATGTCGGCAATATTCGACACATTGGGCGAAAGTTTCACGATAATAGTCTTATGATAAACCTGCCGAACCGCCTTCACTACAGCGGCAGCCCCGGCACATGTCGTGCCGAAAGCCATCCCCCCATCCTTCACATTGGGACAGCTCACGTTCAATTCTATAGCCGGGATGCGGTCCAAACCATTCAGGCGGGCGGCACATTCAGCATAATTCTCAGGCGAGTTGCCACTCACGTTGACAATCATATTGGTATCAATATCCTTGATTTCCGGGTAGATATGCTCACAAAAATAGTCTACGCCCTTGTTTTGCAGCCCCACACAATTAAGCATCCCCATAGCCGTTTCGGCCATACGTGGGTAATCATTACCCTCACGGGGAGCCAAAGTAGTCCCCTTGACCACAATGCCCCCCAGCTCATCGAGCGGCACGAAATCGGAAAATTCCACCCCATAACCAAACGTTCCGGATGCTGTCATCACCGGATTCTTCAACGACAAATCGCCTATCTTAACTCCTAAAGCTGCCATAACAACTGATTGATATTCATTACCGGTCCTTCTTTACACACGCACACATTCCCCTTATCGGTCTTTTCCACGCAACACAGACATGCTCCAAGGCCACAAGCCATCTGGTTTTCCAGCGACACCTCGCACATGATATCGTGTTCACGGGCATAGCGTGCCACACTCACCATCATGGGTTTCGGACCGCACGTACCGATCTGGTCGAACCGTCCACCTTCCAACACAGAGTGATTGGTCACAAAACCTTTCTCTCCCAGACTTCCATCTTCGGTTGTTACACACACACGGCCATATCTTCCAAATTCGTCGAGCAGCAACAAATCTTTCGCCGATCGCGCTCCTAAGAGGAATGTCGGTTCACATCCCAGCTCCTTCAACGACTTTCCCCAAAACAGCAACGGAGCTACTCCGACACCTCCACCAATCAACAGCACTCGCTTATCAGCCGATGCCGGCATCGAGAAACTATTGCCCAGAGGCAACACACAGTTCACCACATCTCCCACCTGAACGCGCGATAGCTGGCGCGTCCCATCTCCGACAGCAGCCACCAACAGCCACAACTCATTGCTGATACGGTCTACAAAACAAATAGAGATAGGGCGACGAAGGAATGTAGAAGGCGAATTGTCTATACGAACTTCGACAAATTGTCCGGGAAGCATGTCAGGTAGTGCCTGCGAATCTGTCAACTTGATAAGCACATGCTTATCGCTCAAGACTTCGACGGCAGAAACCCGAAGGTCTAAAATGTATTTCTTCATTAGATTCTTGCTATATATTTTGCAAAGATAAACCAATTTAGGCCGACCACAAAATATTCATCTTGAAATCTACACCTTATATTATAAAGCATCATCGTCGGCAAAACTTCATCCCGACTATTCCTTAGGCACAAAAGTCTCCCACGTCTTATCGTCGAAAAAGATTCTAATTTCCGTAATTTTACGTGACTTTTTGTCAAGAATATTAATAATATTTTTTGCCTGGTTCTGAGCCATTCTCGGCGGCCTCTGAACACTGTTTTCCTCAAACAGATCTGGAGATGATATTTCATTTTGAGAAGAAAAGTCTAACATGCCGGCATCAGTGGAGGAGTGAGTTTCCGCTACTGATTGCCCCATATCTCCTTCAGACGACTCGTACATAGAGCCGCTGCCAAACATCAACCAATCGGTAGAGATTGTAGGAATTTTATTTTTTATGGCCTCGACGATGTTGAGAGTCGGACGAGTACGACCATTAAAAATACTGCTCAACGATGCCGGAGACATTCCAATGAACTCTGCAAATTCTTGTTGAGTCATCTTTCGACTCTCCATAATATTTCTGATTCTGTCCTTCATAATCACTTCAATTTGATGAGTAAACCCTCAAAATGGGATATTCGCTTTGGTTTTACAAAGATAAATCAAAAAAATCATATAACCAACAAATCTATATCCAATTTTAATACACAAATTTCAGGTTTATGATTTTACACTTCGGAAATCCACATTACATTCTATAGACATACCATTCAGTTTTGTATATTACAAATTACACAGAGTATTATACATCAAACTTTTTGTTTTGCATAAAAGCATAAATAACTGATATACAATTAGTTAATACAAAAATACAAATTATTATATTGCATATTACAGCTTACAGGGAGCAAAAAATCGTATAAAATCCTAATTATTTAGTTTATTATAACAACATAACTATCTAGTTATCAATACATTTATATCAATATCTATATACCGAATAAATATCTGTATACATATAGATATTTAAATATTTGGGTGTCAAAATTCATATACACAAACCTAATTTAAATAACGAAACAAAAACGACAACCTCGCCATCTTCACATATTTATATTTCAAAACATAAACTATCCACCTTCGATACAGTTTTTTAAATACTAACAAATGTGAATACTAAAAACTTAAGAGTGTAAAAACTGCAAAATAAGCATGGCTGCCATATTCTGAACAGACGGTCAAAAAGCTGCAAATATTCGATTTTCAGAGGGGGTAAAACAGGCCTAAATCCCCTATTATTAGGTATTTAGGCATTAAAAAAGTGCTCTTGAAGAGCACTTAATCTAGAGGAAATAAGGGACTAAACAGGTGTTTTTAGTGCAAAATATAGAAAATAAGTTCCTTCATCAGGTCTCCCGCAGAGGTATTTGGATTGTCCAATCCCTTACTTTTACCATCAATTTCTCTTATTTTGGAAATTATCTGGAGCGTTTTCATTGCCGTGTAATTTCTCATCCCGACGATATAGTCCTTCAACGCCCATGCACTTCTGAGATCCAGATGCCGAGCCAACTCTGCCTCATTAGTTTTGTTCGGAGCATAATGAGCCACCATCAGATTCTCGAAGTAAGAGAAGAGTAACGGGAGGAACGCATAGAGTGAACCAGACTTAGGGTTCTTGTCAAAATAATTAATAATTTGGTTTGATTTATAAATGTCACGATTTATGATAGCATTTCTCAACTCAAACGCATTGAAATCCTTACTCACTCCAATTTCTCTTTCCACGATTTCGGGAGTCACTCTCCTATCGTTCGCCGAAAGAGAAATCAGCACCTTATCTAATTCCGATGTCAGACGATGCAGGTCAGCACCCACATGGTCGGCTATCATCTGCGATGCCTTCTGTTCAATCGTGGCCTTCCGTCCTGCCAAGTACGAGCTAATAAATCCTGAAAGTTGATAATCCTTCAGTTTCTTGCTTTCGAAAACCACACCGGCAGTCTCTGCCTTGCCCACCCACTTCTTACGGCGATCGAGCGTGCCATTCTTATGACAAAGCACCAGTATGGTAGATTTCACCGGCTTCTCCATATACTTTTCCAGCGCATCCGCCCCTTTCATATCCTTTGCCTCCTTCACGATGACCACCCGATATTCAGCCATCATGGGATAGCCTTTGGCCAAATCGACCACTTGCGCTCCCGTAATATCAGCCCCGAACACCACTGTCTGGTTGAAATCACGCTCTTCGGGCAGCAACACATGGTCAGCTATATAGTCGGCTATCTTGTCGATATAGAACGATTCGTCGCCCATCAATATATAAATAGGTGAAAATTTGCGGGCCGTCAGGTCGCGCATCAGTGTTTCATAAGAAATTCCGGATTGTCGTTTTTCAGCCATTTTTTCCTTAACTTTGTCGTAGTTATCGACAAAGTTAAGAAAATGATTCCATTAAACCTGCCTCCATACCCTATAAAATTGTCGGGCAGCCAAGACAAACCGACTATTTTCGACCCGCTCAGACGCCGCTATGTAGCCCTGACGCCGGAAGAATGGGTGAGACAGCACTTCGTACATTTCCTGATAGAACAAAAGGGCTATCCTGCCACACTATTGGCCAATGAGGTAAAGCTCAGCGTAGGCAGCAAGACGCTGCGTGCAGACAGCGTATTATACGACACCCACCTACATCCACGCATGATTGTGGAATACAAGGCGCCTCACATTGCGCTCACCCAGAAAGTATTCGACCAGATATCCGCCTACAATCTCATCCTGCATGTAGATTATCTCGTCGTAAGCAACGGCCTGCAACATTATTGTTGCAAAATGGACTACGAGAGTCACCAATACATCTTTCTCGAAGACATACCTATGTACACTGAAATAGAATAGAAAACAAACGGGAATTACTGCAAAGGCTTCGCAGCGTTGCTGCCTAGGCTTTGCAGCAGTGCTATTCGGGCTTTGCAGCAACGCTGCCAAGCCCTTGCAGTTTTTTAGTTGACAAGTTGACGAGACACAGCTGACAGACTATTCAAAGAAGAAGTGGCTATCCCAATATCTTACTTGTATCCTTTTCCAAACCTCGAAGATACCTCCAGCTATGCAAATACCTGCATAGACGCCGGCAATCTTCTTCTGTCAATTCGCTCAATCTACGAATATCCATGTTGTCTTCCAGGTCGGCAATCTTCACTTCCTTACCTCGCTCCGACTGCTCCACACGCAAGATGAAGTCGGCATAGTTCTCCCCTTCCCGCCGAGTCATAGCCAACACGTCGTCCACAACCTCCTGTGGAAATCCCATAGAGAGCAAGAAATCGGACGTCACATCCGTGTCTTCCAACAGGTCGTGCAGCAATGCTACAATCTTTGTTTCATCTGCATTACATCGTGCAGCCACACGTTTCACATGCTCCACATACTTAGCTCCACCCTTATCGGTTTGCCCGTCATGCTTCTCAATGGCTAGTGTCATGGCCTTTGCATAAAGAATATCAACATTTCTCATAGCCGCATCATTTAATGATTTCACAAATATAGTAAAATAAGTTGATAAGTGTTCGCTTACCACGACTTTTTATTACACACTCCAACAAAAGAAAGAGAGCATGACCGACAAACCTGCCAGTCATGCTCTCCCTGTTTTCTTCGCTTACCGCTGCTCCAGCTTAAACCGTCTGCTTGGACGGACGTCCGCGACGACCTTGCTTCTTTTCGGCAGCAGGCTCTACTTTCAGAAACTCCTTCTTGTACTGACGGGGAGTCTTGCCCTGCAACTTGAAGAATGCACTATAGAAACTCTGCCGGTTAGAAAATCCCACCATCTCGCTCACGTCTTCCATTCTCAACTTAGCATAACGTCTGTCTGCCAAAATGCTCATGGCTTCGTTGATACGGTACGAATTCACCAACTCACAGTAATTCATGTGGAAACGGTCGGCACATACAGCCGAAATATACCTTACATTAGTAGCAAGATCGCTGGCAAGTTGCCTTGCACTATAAGTTTTATCCTTATACTTAGCTTCCAATACAATCTTATTACGAATCTTTTCATACAAGTCGTCCTTCACATCCGGATTCATGTATGTGCGGTAAGCCGCCTTTTTCTCTTTCTTTTCTTTAATGTTATACTTTGCCATCTTCCGCTAAAACTTTATTACCTTAAACCCACTTCATACAGTGGTAATACCTAACTTGGCCGACAAAATTAATAAATATTTGACACACCACACCATATCCGTTCCTTTTTTTTGATAATTAAACTCACTTTATCACTCTGCAAGGCCTACAAACATTCCCTCTTACCTTCCTGGCAGCTACGAAACTACACTCTTCCCTGTACGATGTAAGGCACATACCGACAAGTGGCATACATTTTGCTTTCATATAATGGGCTGCCGATGGCAACCGCATCATATCACCACACTGACGAACATGCGGTCCGAAAGCCCTGTTCAGATTTATTCACAACAACCCTAATACACTATGGCAGTAGGAAAATGGATAGGAGGATTCCTCGGTTTTATCAATGCAGGACCGCTCGGCGCACTTGCAGGATTTGCTCTCGGCGCACTGTTCGATGCCGGCCTGGATGCAGTAAACACGCCCGACAACGAGCCTAGACACACAACCAATCAACAGAATTCGGCCCACCGGCAGGGCTATAGCCAGTCGTATGAGGGCCAGCGCAACTCTTTCCTGTTCTCACTATTGGTACTTGCTTCGTACGAAGTGAAGGCCGATGGCCGTGTGATGCACTCCGAAATGGAACTGATACGCAACTTCCTGCGCCAGAATTTCGGCGAGGCTGCGGTGCAGCAGGGCGACCAAATCATGCGAAGACTGTTCGAACAGCAGAAGCAGATGGGCGAAGCTGCCTATCGGAACATCATTGCCGACTCGTGCAGACAGATAGCCATGAACATGGATTATGCCCAGCGATTGCAACTACTCCACTTCCTGCTCATGATAGCACAGGCAGACGGCAGCGTCGTAGTAGCTGAGACAGAGGCCATCCGGTTCATAGGAAGACAGCTTGGCATGGACAATGACGACGTCAATTCACTGCTCAACATCGGCAAAGACAATCTCGACGCAGCCTATCAGGTACTGGGCATCGCCCCCACAGCGACCGATGAAGAGGTGAAGACGGCCTATCGCAAGATGGCACTCAAGCACCATCCCGACCGCGTGGCAGCCCTCGGCGAGGACATTCGCAAGGCAGCCGAAAAGAAACTACAGGAAATCAACGAGGCTAAAGAAAAGATTTACAAGGCCCGCGGATTGTAAATCGCATATAAAGACAAAAGGACATAAGACTTACCGACGCTTCCACAGCTGCTGAATATCAGCACGTATACGTCGGTAAGTCTTATGTCCTTTTAGTAAGATAACTTATCGTTCAAGAGGTCTTTAATCCTCTTCTTCCTCTTTCTTCGTCTTGCGGATAGTACGCTTACGCTTGGGTTTCTCCTCCATTTCCACATGCTCGGTCTTTACACCGGCCAATTCGGGGTCTACCATGATGCGTCCGCAGTATTCGCAAACGATAATCTTCTTGTGCATCTTGATGTCAAGCTGGCGCTGTGGCGGTATTTTATTGAAGCAACCACCGCAAGCATCACGCTGCACATACACGATTCCCAGACCGTTGCGGGCATTCTTACGGATACGCTTGAAGCTGGAAAGCAAGCGCGGTTCAATCTTTGTCTCCAAATCCTTTGCCTTTGCCTTCAGTCTGTCTTCTTCTTCACGAGTCTCTTGCATGATTTCTTCCAGCTCGCTCTTCTTGTGTTCCAAGTCAGCTTCGCGCTCCGAAATCAATGCCTGAGCCTGCTCCAAACCAACCTTCTTCTCTTCTATCTTGATGAGAGCCTCTTTGATTTTCTTGTTGCAAAGTTCGATTTCCAGCGACTGAAACTCAATCTCCTTGGTCAGTGTATCGTACTCACGGTTGTTCTTAACGTCGTTAAGCTGCTCCTGATAACGCTTTACACTGATTTCGGCCTTAGCAATTTCTTCTTTCTTCTGAGCCATTGCATCCTTGAATTCGCGTATCTCCGATTCTATCTTTTCCACGCGGGTATTCAAGCCTTCTAGCTCATCTTCGAGGTCCTGAACTTCGAGTGGAAGCTCTCCACGGAGTGCTTTCTTCTCATCAATACCACTCAATGTGGTCTGCAACTGATAGAGGGTCTTCAGCTTTTCCTCTACTGACAAGTCTGTAGGATCTTTCTTTGCCATATATTATAAGTAAATTATAGGATTCGTGTTCGTCTTCGTGAGATAGCAAGCTACCCCCGGACACGCTTCCTCTATGATTGATTTAAATATTTCGTTTGTATATTGTTCGCTCTGATAGTGGCCGATGACTGCTATCTGTATCTCCTGATCGTGGCCGAAATAGTCGTGATAGTGCATCTCACCTGTGACAAACGCATCGGCTCCGGCAGCTATGGCATCATCCAACAGGAACGAGCCTGCACCACCACAGATGGCCACTTTCTTAATAGGACGGCGCAACAACTGATTGCACATCACACATTCCACGTCGAAAGTACGCTTCAACAGCAACACCAAGTCGTCTGCTGCCACCGCCGTTTCAAACTCTGCTACAACACCTTCGCCACCATTCACACCATCGACAACCTTCGTCTTACCAAAGAATACGGGATTCTGAAGCCCCAGCTTCTGCGCAATTTTATAGTTCACGCCACCCTCAACACTGTCTATATTGGTGTGCATCGACATGATGGCCACATGGTTCTCGATAGCTTTACGCACCGTCTGCTGCACCTCGTTCTCATCGGTCAAACACCGTAGTTTATGAAAAATAAGGGGATGATGAGACACGATGAGATTACAACCAAGCTCCACTGCTTCGTCGACAATCTTGGGCGTAACGTCCAGACACAATAAAGCCCCTGAAATCTCCGCTTCTGTCAATCCTACTTGCAAGCCGGCATTATCGTAGTCTTCCTGCAAGGGCAGAGGCGCGAATCGTTCAAGGGCATTAACCACCTGTTTTATTTTCATATTCAGCACTTTGCGAATGGCAAAGGTACTGCTTTTTATTTACATTCTAATCACAGAAAGGCAATGGTTAACAACTTTTAGTATTTCCATTCATTCAGGTCGGCCTCCTTTTCCACTTTATTTTCAATGGCATCGGGCAGGGCCGAGAAGAAGTCGAAACCTGTAATGCGTTCTATCTGGTCTACAGAGTTCAAGTAGTCTCCCTGCGGTCTGTTACCACTCTCATTACGGTAGATGAAGCCCACAGCCTTAGGCCTTCCTTCCATACACAGTACCACCTTGAAGAAGGCTTCGGGCACAGTTACCTTGTTGCGCCCTATCGTCTTATGCTTCCGGTCGAACAAGATAGGCCCGGCAACCACGTACACGCTCCCATATTCCTGTGCCCAACGACGGCAGCGGATTTCCAATTCATTCCAGTCGCCTGTATTGAGCTGATGGTTTTGCGGGCACATGTTTGTCATCAGGAACGATTCTTCCTGCGCTTCCCTGCTCCACTTATTATCGCCCGAAGGACACATGTGACCACGATCATATCCCGACCTTGCATAATCATACGTATCTACCCGCGGTCCTTCAGCCTCATCGTCGGCATGAAACTCCACTCCCTTGCGCTTATAAGGACCAGTTACGTGGTCGGCCGTCAGTTTCCATGCCACCCAGTTAGGAATGCGCGTTTCGGGATTATAGGACACCACATACCCCGTTCGGCGCAGTATCTGGGCAGACAGTCCGACCGGCGTCTTCTGCATCAGCATGTCATCATCGGTCGCCACAGACACACTTTCGCTTTCTGCACCAGTTTCCACAACCACCTCATCTTTGTTCGCCCACGCCTCCTTATCCTTACTGATACCAGGCATCAATCGGCGATGTCCGGCATTACCAAACTGACAACTGCACAACAACGAGACGCCCACGAAGGCGTATATACTCAACAAATATCTTTTCATCGGTTCTAAATTACAGCTAACTTCCTCTACGCCACGTTCTTCAGACGGCCATATCCGTCGAAAGCATACCTGCGAGCCACGAACAACGTAACGACCATTGAGATACAGACACCGGCCAATGCTGCCACATGCACAAGTATCTCCAGCCCCACAGCCGTCCAAATATCGACGCCGGCAAGCAGCAACATCCACATCATCACAGGTGCATGGGCCACCACAATCAGCGCCATCCGCGACAGACAGGGCGTCAGACTGCGCTGCAAAGCCCTGCGAACGAAGTAGCCTACAGCCTCGCCATGCGTCGCACCGTTGCCCAACAAATAGTCATAGAGCTGATGGTGATTCCTTATACCTATATAATATATATGCAGCGCCTTGGCATTGACTTCGAGCATAGCGCCCAGCAGGAGTCCTGTCAATGGCAGGAAAAACTGCGCACTCAGCGGACTCTGCGGTTTCAGTACCAGAAAAACAAAATACAGCCCCACCACCAGGGCGGCAGTAAACAGCCCCACGGAGACAGGAACGATGAATCGCGCCACATTCAGCTTAGCCCGCATCAAGACCGAAGACGCCCCCAGCACGGCCACCAGAAGCACCCACAGGATGTTCAGCACCACACTATCCCATCTCATCAAAACGCCGACAAAGATGCCCAGCAGTCCGACATAGACCACCATCTTGGCCACCGAGACCGCCAACTGACGCAACAGCCCCAGGTTAAACCGGTATATCACGAACAGCGGTATCATCAGCAACACCAGTCCGGCAATCAATCCTCCTATCGTTATAGCCATTTCCTCAAATGTTATATATCATTTATTCCTTGTTCATTCACTCAGTGCAATATGCTTCTGACAACCGGAATAGATAGTACCATCGTTGCTCACGACCACCACGGCAGCCCCGTTGTCGGCCATCTGCCGCAGTGCCATCATCACCAACTGGCGATTCAGCGCCACATCCCACTCGTCTACAAGCACATATTTCTTCTTGGTCACTGCAATAAGACTCACCAAAATCCACTGCAACATACCACGCGGCACATCTTCCACCCGTTTCTGCCAGTAAGCCTTGTCAATGCCCATAGCCCGCCATTGGGCCAATAGCTGTTCCCTGTCCACTGGCTGCAAAGCATTCACCTGCATACCTAGATACTCTTTTATCAACTGCTCCACCGTCTCATGGGGCAAGTCCAGACACTGCGGAACATAGCCCATCTCCCTGCGAAGATATGGTGCCGACCGCTCATCGAGCAAGTCGCCATCGGTATTGACAAACCCGCTGTCAAGTGGCTGCAATCCCATTAAGGCACGCAGTAGCGCGGTCTTGCCACTACCCTTGTCGCCCGTGACACACAGTATCTCCCCCTCATGCACGATGAATGAGTGGTGCGGTCGCAGCAGTTCGCGTCCACCAAGCGTCAACGACGGGTCTTTTATCTCTAACATTACCAAATAGTAAATGATACCGTATGCAAAGTTAAAGATAAAAAATGATTATCATGCCAACTCACAATAACTTTATTGACCTCACCTCTCGCCCACTTCCCGACCGCCCCACACACAGACCATTTTACTGCAAAGGCTCAACAGCGATGCTGCAAAGCCCAGACAGCACTGCTGCCGAGCCTAGTCAGTAACGCTGCCAAGGCCTTGCAGTTTTTTAAGTTAACAAGTTGACGAGTAGACAAGTAAACAAGCTGGAGATTGTTTTAGCCTATGGGGAATGTCAATTTACAAGTGGATAGAAGGAAAAATCGAAATGTTCGAAGCTCATCGGTTTCCAGGTTTCCAGCACAATCGCACGAGATTGTTACCTAAAATTAGATAAATATACTGCCAAAATTACAGACCTTTGGAATAAAATGCGTAATTTTGTCATCCAATGAATACATCCGAACTGCAAAAGATAAAGCAACGCTACAACATCGTCGGTAATTGTGCCGAACTGAACAGAGCCTTGGACGTCGCCCTACAGGTGGCACCCACCGACCTGAGCGTATTGATAATAGGTGAAAGCGGTGTGGGCAAAGAGATTGTCCCACGTGTGATTCATGACAACTCCCCACGTCGTCGCGAGAAGTATTTTGCCATCAACTGTGGTTCAATTCCCGAAGGTACTATCGACAGCGAACTGTTCGGACACGAGAAAGGTTCGTTCACAGGGGCTATAGGCGAAAGCGAAGGCTACTTCGGTACGGCCAACAAGGGCACTATCTTCCTCGACGAGGTGGGCGAACTGCCGCTTGCCACGCAGGCCCGCCTGCTGCGCGTGCTCGAAACGGGAGAATATATCCGCGTGGGCGGGCAGAAGATTATGAAGACGGATGTGCGTATCGTGGCAGCCACCAACGTGAACATGCGCAAGGCTGTGAGCGAAGGGCGCTTCCGCGAAGACCTGTTCTACCGCCTGAACACCATCCCCGTACAGATGCCGCCCCTGCGCTCCAGAGGCGAGGACATCATCCTGCTGTTCCGCCTGTTTGCCATGCAGATGGCCGAGAAGTACCATCTGCCCAAGGTGACACTGACCGAGCGAGCTAAGCAAATCATGCTGAAATACAAATGGCCGGGCAACGTCAGACAGCTGAAGAACATCACCGAGCAGATGTCTATACTCAGCGAGAAGCGCGAAATAGACGAAGAGACACTGCTACACTTCATCCCGCAGGATGTAGAGAGCACCCAACTGGCCACCATTGCCAAGCCCGGTGCACACTCGTACGAGAGCGAGCGCGAAATACTATACAAGATATTGTACGAGTTGCGTGGCAACGTGGGCGACCTGCGACGCGACATGAACAACCTGCGCAAGCAGTTCGACGAGCTTCATCATCTGGCCGGTGCAGGCGGATTCAACAATACGCTGCCTGTGAACGACGCCCCGTTGATGCCCGCCGTACCCACGCCCTACCCCGTAGTGGCTGCCACTGGCGGCACTGCGGCCGAAGAAGCCGTGGCCGAAGAGATAGAAGAACCGGAGAGCCTGAACCTGAGCGACCTCGGCCGCCAGATGGTAGAAAAAGCGCTGGAACGCAATGGAGGCAACCGAAAGAAGGCTGCCATCGAACTGGGCATATCCGACAGAACACTCTATAGAAGAATCAAGCAATATGGTTTGGAAAGCAATAAATAGTTTACGACACCACCGCAAGGCATCGGCTGTCATACTGTGTATGGCCCTATTGCTCTCCGCCTGCTCCATCAGCTACAAGTTCAATGGTTCGAGCATTGACTATACCAAGACCAAGACCATCCAGATAGTCGAGTTTCCCATCCGCAGCAGTTACGTATGGGGGCCTATGGCGTCGATGTTCAACAACAAGCTGAAGGATAAGTTTGCCGACCATACCCGCCTGATTCAGGTGAAGCGCAACGGCGACTTGAAGATAGAGGGCGAGATTTCTCAATACAACCAGCGCAACAAGGCTGTATCGAGCGAAGGCACATCGGCCCAGGTAGAGCTGTCTATCACGGTCAACGTGCGCTTTACGAACCGCGTAAACCACAAGGAAGACTTCGAACAGTCGTTCACATCCAGCGCTACGTACGAGTCTACCCGCAGTCTCAGCTCGGTACAGGAAGAACTGGTGACACAGATGATTGACGACATCACCGAGCAAATATTCAATGCAACGGTAGCCAACTGGTAATATCATATAAGAAAAGCACAGCTGGCTTACACCTTGAAAAAGCGAAAGACGGCACTGCGAAAAATAGAAATGGAAATTCAAGAACTCATACAACATCCGGAGCTAATGGACAAGGAGACCCTCTACGATCTCCGAAGTCTGCTGGCCATACATCCCTATTACCAGACCGCACGTCTGCTGATGTTGCAGAATCTCTATTTACTACACGATGCAACTTTCGACGAGGAATTGCGTAGTGCGGCACTCTATGTGACCGACCGCCGCAAAATCTTCGACATGATAGAGGCCACCCACTACAAAATACATCCTCAGCGGTCGGCTCTCACAGCTAAGTCACGTCAGGAAGAACAGCCCTCGGAAGACCGTACAGCTGCACTGATCAACAACTTCCTGGATTCCATCCCTTCGGAAAAAGAATCGGAAGCCGACAAGAAGACCAAGCGCAAGCCCACTCCGGCCGATGCTGCCGTAGACTATGTAGCCTACTTACTGGAAACCGAAACGGAGGAGGAACACCTTGCCGAGAGCGAAGACAGGCCACAACTGAGAGGACAAAGTCTCATCGACAACTTCATCTACAACGAGAAAGGAAAGATTCAACTGAAAGACGAACCTGAATTCGTGCCGGAGATAGAAGAACCTGCGGAAGGCGAGTCTGCCCCTACAGACGAGGGATATTTCACCGAGACACTGGCCAAAATCTATATTAAACAAGGTCGATATGAGAAAGCTCTCGAAATAATTAAGCGTTTAGATTTGAATTATCCAAAAAAAAATGCTTACTTTGCAGACCAAATACGATTCTTAGAAAAATTGATAATAAACAATAAAAACAAAATAACAACAAAATGATTTACACACTTTTCGTAATTCTGATAGTTTTGGCATCCATCCTCATGGTTGCTGTCGTATTGATTCAGGAGTCTAAAGGCGGTGGTCTGTCGTCTAACTTCTCTTCTTCAAATACCATCATGGGTGTTCGCAAAACCACCGATGTCGTAGAGAAAACGACTTGGGGGCTGGCTATAGCAATGGTACTCTTCAGCATCGTATGTGCCTATGTAGCTCCTCAGGCTACAACCGAACAGA
This sequence comes from Prevotella mikamonis, assembly GCF_055381405.1. Lineage (NCBI taxonomy): Bacteria > Pseudomonadati > Bacteroidota > Bacteroidia > Bacteroidales > Prevotellaceae > Prevotella > Prevotella mikamonis. The sequence continues at coordinate 228,522 of NZ_AP035785.1, read as the reverse complement.
GTGTCATGGAGCAGAGCGCAACAGAGACTCAGACAACCAATCCGACCAATACACAGGGTTTTGGTGCCAGCCAACAGCAAACAGCTCCGGCTACAGGCAACCAACAGAGCGCACCCGCTGCAACTCCTAAGGCTCCGACAACTCCTGCAAAATAATTCCAAAAAAAGAGTAGATTTATTTGGCGAGTTCAAATAAATCTACTACCTTTGCACTCGCTTTTGAGAAAGAAAGCAATATGGTGGGCGTAGTTCAGTTGGTTAGAGCGTCAGATTGTGGTTCTGAATGTCGTGGGTTCGAATCCCACCGTCCACCCAGAAGAAGGAGTTATTCTATTTCAGAATAACTCCTTTCTCTTTATCCCATACATCATACCACTTTTCAAGGAGAAAATTATGGAAGGAACAAACAAGCAAGATAAGAAATTAAACGTAGAGATATGGTACGACATAGCGTGCCCCTACTGCTATATCGGCGAACGCAGATTCGCCCAGGCATTGAAAAACTTCATTCACCGCGACGAGGTAAATGTACAATTCCGAGCTTTCGAGCTGAATCCTGATGCTCCCAAGGACACCGAACTGTCTATGCTGGAAGAAGCCAGGGGCAATGGCGATGCCGAAAGCATCATGACCATGAAGCATTTGCACGAGGTAAAAGACTATGCAGCCCAAGATGGACTAGACTATGATATAGAACATATCAAGCGTGTCAGCACCCATGATGCACACCGACTGGCTGTATTGGCCGATGTATATGGGAAGCGGGCGGAACTTCTGGAAACCTTATTCCATGCTTATTTCATCGAAGCCAAGAATGTAGCCGACCATCAGGTACTGACCGTAGCTGCTGCCGAAGTAGGCTTGCCTGCCGACGAAGTACAGGTAGTCCTGACCAGCAATCGCTACGAGGAAGAGGTGAGACAAGAGGAAGAAGATGCCTGGAAGATTCAGTTCGAATACATCCCTGCCTATGTAGTCAACCGCCAATTCAATATCAACGGTGCAAAATCGGTAGGCGAAATATTGCAATTACTCGAAAATGCCTATGAAGGCAAAGCCCCGGATGCCGATGCCGACACCGACGGCAATGCTTGTGGCATACACGGTTGCAACTAAGAATATCTCTCAATGTGAGTTGGAGACATGGCTGTCTTTGGCCCTCATTGAGGGATTTTTGCGTCATCGTCCAGCTTATAGTACTCCTGTACTACGATTCTATCTTGTGTAAAAAAGTTCCAATTACCGATTTTTTCTGCCAAATCATCTTCGGGGTCATCGTAGAAAGATATGTTCCCTTCTTCTGCCAATGAGCCTGTCGGATAGTAGATTCGAGCATGGACAAGATTCTTTCGCCCAACCACGATAGGATGTTGGGACAGTGTGTCATAGACTATACTATCTAACAGTCCACTCGTTTCAAGAGAGTGGATATAGTTTATGATTTTCCGATGCTGAGAAGCAGACAGCTTTAATGCCTTACCTCTGTCCCACTCGCCTATCAGCGGATGAAAAGTATTGGCCGTATCAAAATCCTTGAGATAGTACAACTCGTAATTATCACTATCGTAAGCCATATAGTAAAAGCGGATGCCCTCAAACAAATAACCATCATTATCGGCAACCATTCCCATCTCATTCAGTCCCTTGGGTAACTGCCCATGAGCGGCCTTGAAGTTTCCTATCATCTGGACGATGCGGTCACCCGATGCCATCGCACGCTGTTCTGCCGTTGCTATACGGTAGGACACCACGGCTACTGCGCATAAAAGGGCTAGCAGCCCCATCCAGAGCACATTCTTCTTCATATTGCAAATATAATGATTATCAACAACATATCACATTCTCTCATGCCTTTATGTAAGAGATTTACACCATAATATGCTGTTGCCTTTGGCAAGTACTAAATAAATTTGCTATATTTGCAGTTACAAAAGGATTAAAAATGACAGATACAAACGCTATATATTCACTACCGGCAGAGTGGTACGAACAGAGTGCCATTCAATTGACGTGGCCACATGAGGACACTGACTGGAAACCTTATTTGGCTGAAATCACTGACACCTTCGTGCAAATGGCCCGTGTCATCACCCTGCACGAAAAACTACTGGTGGTGGCATCCGATGTTTCCAAGGTGCAAAGATTGCTACAGGGCGAATTGACGGCGGCGCAAATAGAGCGTATAATCTTCTTCGAATGCCCTACAAACGACACATGGACACGCGACCACGGAGCTATCACACTCCTGCGTAACGACCACCCGATACTCTTGGATTACAAGTTTAACGGCTGGGGAGAGAAATTCAAATGGGAAAAAGACAACGCCATTACCCGGCAGCTGGCAGAGCATGGCATACTCCAGGGCACGCTCGAAGACCATACCGACTTCGTGCTTGAAGGTGGAAGCATTGAGAGCGACGGTGCAGGGACGGTGTTTACCACTTCGCAATGCCTGTTAGCTCCACACCGCAACCAACCGCTTACGCAGACAGAGATAGAGCAACGACTTCGCCAGCAGCTGCATGCCGAACGCATCGTATGGCTGGATTACGGCAATTTGGTAGGCGATGATACCGATGGGCATATCGACACCATCGTGCGCTGTGCTCCCAATGACACCTTATTATATATAGGATGTGACGACGAGAGCGACGAGCAATATGCTGATTTCAAGGCACTCGAAGGGCAGCTGCAAACGCTTCGGACTGCCGAGGGACAGCCTTACCGACTCCTGAGGCTGCCCATGCCCACTGCCATCTACGACGACGGAGAGCGGCTACCTGCCACTTATGCCAACTTCGTGATACTCAACGGTGTTGTCATCTGCCCAACCTATGCCCAACCTAAACACGACAAACAGGCTATGGAGACCATCCGACAGGCCTTTCCCGAATACGAGATAGTGGGCATTGATGCCCGTACCGTCATCCGGCAACACGGGTCGTTGCACTGTCTGACAATGCAATATCCTGCCGGAGTCGTTTAAAATTCACCCCCTATTAATTTCTACAACACATGAGAGAAATCAGAATCGGATTCCTACAGCAACACAATGTGGCCGACGTGCAAGACAACATATCGCGCATTGCTACCGAAATAGCCGACCTGGCACGCCGAGGCGCCCAGCTCATCATCCTACAGGAGTTGCACAACTCGCTCTACTTCTGCCAAGTAGAAGATGTTGCCAATTTCGATTTGGCAGAACCAATACCCGGACCGTCAACCGACTTCTACAGTCAGCTGGCACGCCAGTATGGTGTCGTCATCGTCACCTCGCTTTTCGAGAAACGCGCGCCTGGCCTTTACCACAACACGGCTGTGGTGATAGAGAAAGACGGCAGCATTGCCGGAAAGTATCGCAAGATGCACATACCCGATGACCCTGCCTACTACGAGAAATTCTATTTTACCCCCGGCGACCTTGGCTTCCATCCCATCCAGACCTCTGTCGGCAAACTGGGAGTCCTGGTTTGTTGGGATCAATGGTATCCCGAAGCTGCCCGTCTCATGGCATTGCAGGGAGCAGACATGCTCATCTACCCCACAGCCATAGGCTATGCAGCCAGTGACAATGCCGACGAACAGCAGCGGCAACGTGAAGCCTGGACCACCGTCATGCGAGGACATGCCGTTGCCAACGGACTGCCTGTAGTGGCAGTCAATCGCGTAGGCTTCGAGCCCGACCCTTCCGGACAGACCGAAGGAATCCAATTCTGGGGGTCAAGTTTCGTTGCCGGACCACAAGGAGAGATACATTACCGTGCCTGCGACGACGATGAAGAGAGCATCGTCATGGATATTGACCTCGACCACAGCGAGGATGTGCGCCGTTGGTGGCCTTTCCTTCGCGACCGCCGTATCGACCATTATGGCGACATCACGAAACGGTTTATAGACTGAGACGTCCCGTGCCTCGCTGGCAAATGACAATTTAAGATATTCCCTGAAAAAGTTTCAGGGAATATTTTGTTTATATCTGTTTTTTATTTACATTTGACTCCGAGTTCCATTTAATCTAAACGAACATGAAAAAAATCTTTCTTTTGAGTCTCATCGCACTTAGCTCATTGACCATGAGTGCACAGGGCACGATTGATTCTGCCAAAGTCAAAGCCGCCGACAAACTGCTCGAACAATATGTACGTCTCTTTGCCGACCAGAAGTTCAAACAGTCTGGCGAAGTCATGCAGGAACGCCTGAATATGCTGAAAGCAGCCGGAGACATGCGGAGTAAGAATTATGCTCTGTCGTTAGTACAACTGGGGAAATGCCAGTATCGCCTTGAACAGATAGAAAAGGCTGTAGTCAGTGCCCAGGAAGCAGTCGACATTTATGGTAAGCACGTCAGCAACGACGATGCACAATACGCTTTCTTGCTCGACAACCTGGCACTCTATCAGGGCTCGGCTAAAGATACGAAATCTGCATTGGACAACTCTAAGAAGGCATTGCAAATCTATGAAACTAAATTAGAGAACAATCACGACATGGCAGTGATACTGATGCACGTGGCCGAAAACTCATCGTACGAGGGTTTGCATGCCGATGCCGTGAAGTATGAGTTGCGTGCGCTGGGCGTACTGAAACAACTCTATGGCGAGCATTCCCAGCAATATCTCGAAGAAGTGCCCTACCTGGAGAAATATTACAAGATGAACGACGAGATGGATAAGGCCAGCAAACTGGCAGAACGCATCAAGACACTCACCGAGGAAACCAATGCGGGCAAGGCCGACCTGCCTCCCATGATGGAATTTAAGACCGCCGAAGAGTGCACACAACATAAGAACGACATGCTCAGATACTGCAACTACTACCTGAATCACGCCCTGTCTGCCGAGCAAATGGGCGATGCCGGACAATATATTTTCCGTTGGATAGCCACCACAGACCTCATCAATGTCTACATAGGAAGCAATGAAGCCAAACTCTTCAATACCGTCACCGGCATGCAATTCATGCCCAGCTATATGGCAGGATGTGCTGTATATGCCATCAAGAACAATACAAAAGAATTCTCGCTCGACCTATACAAATACGCCATCATAGCAGCACTCAACCACTACAGCGCGAATAAGAAGATTCTCAAAAAGCCTGTTAAGGAGATGGATAAATACTTGAATCTCTACGAGAAAAATCCCGATAAATTCTATCAGGAACTGGAAAAGAACTATGCCGAACTACAGAAAGAGCGCAAGGAGACCAAAAGCACCCCCATAACAAACTGAAAATTGAAAAGCGAAAGTGTATCCATTGAACTATCTCCTAAATGAAGTATATAATAAAAAGAGACGATATTCTGAATATCGTCTCTTTTTTGACGTTGCTGCTCTACATCATATCCAGAATACAGACGGTAGTTCACACACCGGCAGCCATATAAATACGACCTACTCCTCCTACCACAACCTACCTTTTCTCCATCTGCCCTGTCAAGAACCAAATATTTTTCACTAACTTTGCAACAAAATGCCAGTCTAAGAGTTATTAAGAGAAAAGATCATTTATCAAAACAAGGACATGACGTAACAGTCGGTCAATGCAGTAAGACTTTGCGTACCACTATTTCCATTCAGTGGTTACACATGCGAATAATACCAGCGTTGACTGTGGGTACAGGCTACGGCCTGATATACTGTGGCCGGCACTGAAGCTATGGCCAAAGGAAAATTGTACACTGTCCAAAACATTTCTTCAGCTATGAAAAGAATACTGACATACATTCTACTCAGCTTGATGCTGCCACTGAGCATGCAAGCCCAAAGTTCCATGAACGACGAACAAGTGATGCGCATTGTAGTACGCGAACACCAGGCAGGTAAGTCGCAAACGCAAATTGTTACCAAGCTCATGCAGAGCGGTGTAGACATATCGCAAATCAGACGCGTGAAGGAACGCTATCAGAAACTTATCAAGAAAAACGGCATGGAAAGCCAAGTGAATGCCGGCATGGGTGAGGCTGAAAGCAGGATGCGCACCAATAATGGAGGAACGGAGAAACTGACCCGCAAACAGGGAAGCAACTTCCAACAGCAGGAATACAACGAGAATGGGGATAGAATGTATAACATTTCAGACAACTTCGGTACCAACGTATATACAAGACATGCGAACATATTGGATGGTGACAGTCTGCTGGTAGAAGAAGAATTGCCTTCTCAACAAAAGAAGACAAAGGTGTTTGGACGAGATATTTTCAATAAGAAGAACCTGACCTTTGAGCCAAACATGAACATTGCAACGCCTCAAAACTATAGACTAGGCCCAGGAGATGCTGTCATTATCGACATTTACGGCGCCTCACAAAAAACCATCAACGCGACGGTATCGCCCGAAGGTGAGGTAACGATAGAAGGATACGGACCTGTGCAGGTATCGGGACTCACCGTGGCACAAGCCAATGCCCGACTCCGCTCGTCAATGGGAACACGATACAGCAGTAGCAAAGTAAAACTGACTGTGGGACAAACCAAGACCATTATGGTCAACGTGATGGGAGAAGTGAAAGCCCCCGGTACCTATACCCTATCGGCTTTCGCCAGTGTGTTCCATGCCATGTATATGGCCGGAGGAACGAACAACTTGGGTACACTGCGAAACATCAAAGTGTATCGCAACAATCGACTCGTAACTGTAGTCGATATCTACGACTACATATTAAACGGCAAACTCACCGGCAACGTAAGATTGGCCGACAATGATGTCATCGTGGTCGGACCATACGATTGCCTTGTCAATATTACAGGAAAGGTAAAACGCCCGATGTTCTATGAGATGAAGAAGAACGAGAGCATGAGCAGTCTGTTGAAATACTCCGGAGGATTTACCGGTGACGCTTATACGAAGGCCGTAAGGGTATTCCGCAAGACCGGCAGAGAGCGTGCAGTATTCAATGTAGAAGAGTTTGACATGGGTACATTCCACATTGCCGACGGCGACTCTGTATGTGTAGACTCCATCTTAGATCGCTATGAGAATACGGTCGAAATCAAAGGTTCGGTATTCCGACCGGGCCTCTATCAATTAGGTGGAAGCATCAACAGCGTGCGAACCCTGATTTCCAGTGCCGAAGGGCTCAAAGAGGATGCTTTCACGGCTCGTGCCGTCTTGCATCGCATGAAAGCAGACCGCACATTGAAAGTCATCAGTGTGGATGTTGAGGGAATCATGAGTGGCAAAGTAGCAGACATTCCTTTGCAGCAGAATGACGTGCTGTTCATCCCCACACGAAACGATATAGCTATTCAGCGCACTATCACCATATCGGGCGAAGTGAAGAATCCGGGAACATACCAGTATGCAGACAATGAAACTTTGGAGGACTTCGTGTTACAGGCCGGTGGCTTGCTCGATGCAGCTTCCACTGTTAAAGTGGACGTGGCACGCCGCATTGTGAATCCTAAAGCTACGACCAACGACAGTATTCTCTCCGAGACTTACAGTTTCGCATTGAAAGACGGTTTCGTCGTAGATGGTACACAAGGTTTCGTACTAGCTCCATTCGACCAGGTATACGTGCGTCGCAGTCCAGGCTTCTCCTTGCCTAAGAATGTCAGAGTAGAAGGAGAAATCATGTTTGCCGGCAGCTACGCACTAGCAAAACAAGGCGAACGATTGAGCGACATTGTGAAAATGGCAGGAGGAGTAACCAATCTGGCTTATACCAGAGGCGCACGTTTGGAACGGCAAATATCCCACGACGAACTTTTGAGGATGCAGAATATCATGAGATTGATAGAATCTCAGAATAGCAGTAAAGATACCTTAGATATAGCAAAGATAGACCTGGGAGATACTTACTATGTAGGAATCGAGCTGGATAAAGCCCTGGCAAATCCCGGAGGTGAGGCCGACATCGTGCTTCGTGAGGGCGACAGACTCATTATCCCCGAATACAATGGAACGGTAAGAGTCAGTGGTAACGTGATGTATCCGAACACCGTAGCCTACCAAAAAGGCAAACGTACAGCCTGGTATATCAACCAAGCCGGTGGCTGGGGACACCGCGCTAAAAAGAACCATACATTTATCATCTATCAAAATGGTACTGTGTCACGCGTCGGCCACGATGCCCCCATCCGTCCCGGATGCGAAATCGTAGTGCCAACCAAGCCAAAACGTACTAGTACAATCTCAGAATGGCTCACTATAGGAACTTCCATCGCCAGTATCGCTACAATGATAGCCTCTATTGCAAATTTGGTGAAATAATATGCCAGACAGAATATTACGCAGTAAAAACCAACGGGACAAGATGTTGCGCAACAACATCTTGTTTTCGAGCATACTCAAGATTATTAGCCTTCTCACCTCTCTCCTCATTGTCCCTGTCACTATCGGCTATCTTAACAATGAGGTCTACGGAGTCTGGATGACTATCACGTCAATACTCTACTGGATAGGAACATTCGACATTGGACTAGGAAACGGAATGAGAAATTATCTCGCAGAAGCAATTTCCAAAAATGACTACCATGCAGGGCAAAGATACATTACCACAACCTTTGTCCTGCTAGGTGGTATTGCCATCTTCATTTTCTTGCTCATATTAGTACCAATGCTCACCATGGACTATAATCGCATGTTTAATACTGACAGTATTGCCAATACAGATTTGCGTGACGCCCTCTTTGTAGCCGTGGTATTTACACTGCTAAATTTCGTATTGCGCAATATTGGCATGATATTCGTGGCCCTGCAAAAATATGCAATCAACGATCTGCTCAATGTTACGAGCAATGTAATATCATTGATCATCATCTATCTACTAACCAAGACTACCACAGGAAACCTACTCTATGTGGTTTTGGCTTATACTTCCACATCAGTCATAATCTATGCGCTCGCTGCTATACCAGTATTCAAACGATACCCAAATCTAAGCCCCAAACGCCATGCTTTTGACACAGGAATAGGAAAGGCCATCATCAGCAAAGGACTAGGTTTCTTTTTCATACAGATTACTAGCTGTCTAGTCATCTTCGGCGCAGCCAACATGTTTATCAACCAGTATTGTGGTCCGACTCAAGTCACGGTGTATAATGTTGCCTATAAATTTTTCAATCTCCTCGTCATCGGATACACTATCGTATTGGCTCCCATGTGGAACGCATACACCGATGCCTACATCAAATGCGACTGGCAATGGATATCCACCACTTTCAACCGAGCTATAAAGATATGGGGACTCTCGGTGCTAGCAGGAATTATCATGCTTGGCATCTGTCCTATCTTTTACCAACTATGGGTAGGAAACAAGGTATCTGTCCCTTTCGCCATATCACTGAGTACACTTGTTTACGTGTGTTTCTTCAATCTTAACAACTGTGCAACCTATCTCATCAATGGACTCAATAAAATAAACGTGCAGATCATTACTTCAATCATCTTTACCGCTTTATATATCATCTCGACCTTTCTTATCGGCAACAAATATGGGACTGAAGGTATCATCTTCTGCATGGCCGTAAGTTATGCTGCTATGAGCGGTATCCACATCTATCAATGCAGACTGATTATCAATCAAAAAGCTAAAGGAATATGGAACAAGTAGTCATGAGTAATAAGATAAGCGTAATAACTGTGGTCTTCAATGATGCCAAGCATATCCGAGATACAATGGAAAGTTTCTTCTCACAAACATGGGAAAACAAGGAATATATTGTAATAGACGGTGGTAGTACAGATGGGACCGCAGACATTATCAAAGAATATCAAAACCGGCTGACCTACTGGTGTTCAGAGAAGGATGGTGGAATATACGATGCCATGAACAAGGGTATTATCCAATGCAACGGAGATTGGATTAATATACTGAATAGTGGAGACACGTATGTCTCTGCCCATGCACTTGAGGATGTTATTAAACAGACAAAAAACATAGCCGAAACAGATGTAATTTACGGAGACAGCATAGAACAGACACCTAGTCATGACGTACACATGAAAGCTTCTTGTGACCCATCACTTATGCAATGGCAGCCCATCTACAGGCATGGATCATCATTGATACGTAGCGAAATGCAGAAGAAGAACTTATTTGATTTATCCCTACTCAACAAATTGGATTTTTCCTTAGATTGGGAAATGATATTCCGAATATATAATAATGGGGCAAGATTTCAATATGTGAATGTCACTATACAGAATTATCAAAAAAGTGGAATTTCAAACCAAATTAAAAAAAGCTTATGGTACAATTATATCATCACTTCACAGGGAAAATTCAAATTTAAGAAAGCACTTTTTTATGTAAAACAACGACTGTCTTTAGCTTTCACATCATCTTTTATTTATGAATGGATAAAAGGGTTCTTTGTAGAATATTGTGTTAATGACATTCTACCGCATATCCCTTTTTGGATATGGAGAAAGATGTATTTGCAATTATTGCAAATGCAGATTGGACAAAAGACCTTTATCATGAAGAGCAATTACATCATTAGTCCCAATAGGATTTCTATTGGTGATTACACACATGTCAACCGTGGATGTCTAATAGATGCACGAGGACATATTACCATTGGAAACAATGTTTCCATTTCACATAACGTCAGTCTAATAACCGGAAGCCACCTAACAGATAGCACTACATTCAAGGCATCCTATAAAAACATTCGAATAGATGATTATGCTTGGCTGGGTATAGGATGTACAATCCTTCAAGGTGTTCACATTGGGGAAGGAGCTGTCGTATGTGCTGGTGCTATTGTAACAAAGTCTGTTGAACCTTATACGATTGTAGCAGGTATCCCTGCAAGAAGAATAGGAATAAGGAATCATAATTTAGGATATCATTGTATCTGGGATTCACCATTTACATAAAAAGCAAACCTATGGAAATAAAGCAAAGTACAAAAGAAATAGATGTCATAGCTCTTATATTAAAAGTACTGGGCAATAAGACAAGTTTAAAAATTTCTGTGGTAGCAAGTGCTATTATAGGAATTATAGTTGCTCTGAATACTCCTAAAAGTTATCAGGCTAATGCGATGTTGGCTCCAGAGCTTGCATCTGGAGGTTTAGGACTTAGTGGGAATATTGCAGATATGGCTTCAAACTTCGGTATTGAACTTGGAAATAAAGCGGCAATGGACGCAATCTATCCGGAGCTATATCCAGACGTTTTCGCATCCACTGATTTCGTCTTGCGCCTTTTTGATATTCCCATAAGATCAAAAGATAATGAACAGGTAAGAACATATAGAACCCACCTTATGACAGAGCAGAAGATTCCATTTTGGAATTATCCTAAAATATGGTTATCAAGACTTCTGACTAAGAAAACTGTAGCTTCTGGCCAAGGAAAGAATGACCCATTTGTTTTATCAAAAGCTGATTATGCCCTATGTGACAATATCCGAAATTCTACGTTGTGCTCAATAGATAAAAAAACAAGTGTAATTACCATTTCTGTTACCGACCAAGATCCACTCGTAGCTGCTATTGTTGCTGATACATTACAAAGCCGACTTCAAGATTATATCACTAATTATCGTACAAAGAAAGCTAGGACAGATTATCAATATTACAAAAGACTAACTTATCAGGCCAAAACTGAGTATCAAAAAGCACAACGACTTTATGCCTCTTACGCTGATACGAATACAGATGTACAGCTGCAATCTTTTCGTTCAAAAATAGACGAAAAAGAAAATGAAATGCAGTTGAAATATAATATATACACACAAGCTGCCGCCCAAATGCATCAGGCACTGGCAAAGATTCAAGAACGCACTCCCGCCTTTACAATGATTCAGAAGCCTGTCATGCCCTATAAAGCTTCTAGCACTCCCCGTTTCCTGATTGTTTTAATTTTCATAATTATAGGAATAGGATTTGATGCAATATGGGTTTTAGGTTTCTCAGACTGGTGGAAGAATAAAAGAAAAAAGAATCAGGCATAATGATATATACTATTCCATATATCCTGCTAATATGTTTTTTGAGCTTAATGGCTCTGCTCTATGATGATACAGAGGACATCAAGCTCAAAAGCCAGTTTATGTGGGCTGCAATCATTATTTTCTTTGTGTTCTTCGGTTTTCGTGGATTCATTCTGAGTGATTGGACAACATATTATCCTTACTTTTATGATTGCGATCTAAATGACATCTTAGAATGGTATCCTGGCTCAGAAGATCATTGGGAACCAGGCTTTACTCTTCTATGCCTTATCTGTAAAAGCATTTTACGAGAATACTTTTTCTTACAGATTGTATGCAGTATCATCGTAACTGGATTGCTACTCAGATTTTTCAGATTGAGAGTAGATAATATTGCGTTAGCACTGATGATATACATTGTCTTTGAAGGTTTGGTCATCAGCACTAATCTGATGAGAAATTCAATTGCTATCGTCATTTTTCTTAACGCAATCCCCTATATAGAACAAAGAAAATTTCTACCATACCTAAGCCTGATTTTACTGGCTATGACATTCCATTTCTCAGCTATAATCTACCTCCCACTATATATCTTCTTCCACATTAGATTCAACAAATGGATATACCTGAGCATTATAATATGTTGCAACGTGATCTATTTAGGTCATATATCAGTTTTTCTACCTATTGCCTCATTATTAGGAATAGACGATTACTTTGCTATGAGAATAAAAGCGTATACAGAGGTCTTTAATACTAGCACAGGACTTTCTATTGGATACTTAGAACGTCTCCTAACCAGCATGCTTGTTTTCTTATATTATAACAAACTCAACGAGGTACGTAAAAATAATGCCGTATTTATTAATGGACTGATTGCATACTTTGTGATGTTTTTCTTTTTCAGTGAATTTCAGGTTTTGAGCAAGCGATTTGCAAATCTGTTTGCTTATGGTTATTGGATTATATGGATAGATTTAATCAAATGTTTTGCTATAGCCAACAATAGAAGACTATTTAAGGCCTTTATATTTATATACTGTGTCATGAGAATGGCAGGTTCTACTTATTTGCCAGACTTTGCTTATGACAATATACTCTTTGGAGCAACATCATACCAAGAACGTTTAAGAATCCATGACAAGACTTTCGAGGAACCAATATAATAACAAAGCAATCACCAAAGCCCATTAATATAACGTAGGAAAACTTATCAATCCATCAATTCCTTGTATATTTCGAGGTGTGCCTGTGTACACCTTTCCCATGAAAACTGCACTACCCGCTGGTCTCCTAAGCGAATTAGCTCATCTCGCTGTTGATTATCAGAAATGAGATGCATCATGCAGTTGCAACATTCTTCAATACTTTTTGCATTAAAATATAGCGCAGCATTCCCCGCAATTTCAGGGAAACAGCTACAATCAGACAAAATAACCGGACAATGGCAACTCCATGCTTCTAAAATAGGCATGCCAAACCCTTCATATAAGCTTGGAAATACAAACGTAATTGCATCACGATAAAGTTGTTTCATCATTACCTCGTTTGCCTTAATATGTATCACTTTATCAGAAATTCCTAATTTTGCGAACATTTCCATTTCCTCTGCTGTAAATCTTTCTGATGTACATACCAAGCATACATCCTCTTTCTGAGACAACAAGCTAAAGGCCTGAATAAAAAGTTTGAAATTTTTATATTCTGTACGCCGCCCCACATACAAGATATAAGGACGCTCCACAAGGCGTTGGTGGGGTAATAAACTCATATCAGGCATTTCTATTCCATGATAAATGACACGCACTTTCTTCTCATGTCCAGGAAACAATTCAAGTAAGTCTTTTTGTGTATTCGCACTGACAGCTATAATAGCCTGTGCCCTATCTAAGGACTTTCTTTGCCTCTCCACAATTTCAGGATGAGGGTCTATGGTAGAAAGATTGGAGTCATGATACGTTGTAACCATAGGTTTATTACCTAATGCAGCAAAACAGAAGGTTCCAAAATTGGTCTGATGGTATACATCAAAATTCTGTCGTCTCATTACCATATTGGTATATGGCCTATTAAGGTAATCCGCCAATATAGCCTGTCCTCGAAAACGATATGGGTATGTTTTGAATAAACCTAAAGATTTAACATATTCATTACTAGAAAAGAGAGAAGTGGTCTCCCATAAGTCAGGAGACATATTGGCTAGTAACATCGAGAAATATTTGGATGCTCCACCAAAAACATAATTAAAAATCTGATGGTCGAATAAAACTTTCATATTTTTTTCAATATAACGAGATTACAAGATTTATATTTCGACATCATACTGTTTTTTTGTATCTTTGTTGGCATAATCTAGCTAAAAATATTCGAGTGGACACAAAAGCTGCACTTCTCATTATACTCTATAATCCAAAAGAATCTGATTTTGCTCATCTGCAAAAACTAGCCTCTCTATATGATGGGGTGGTAGTAGATAACTCATCACAACCACTCCCGCAATATTCCTTTGGAAGGTTCAAATATCACTGTTTTGGTCAGAATCGGGGAATTGCTTTTGCACATAATTATGGGCTAAGAATTATCATGCAAGATCCAACTATTACCCATGTAGTCATCCTAGACCAAGATTCGCGCGTTCCAACACAGTATATACCCCAAATTATATCTTATTTTCAATCTATCAATCATGAGGTTGGACACCTTGCCGCACTAGGACCAACAATTATACAGAAGTATACACAAGAAGTATACCAATCGGCCATTTTTCGAGATCAATACTTAACCCCCCAGTTTATCAAGCGTAATGAAATCATTGCATCGGGTGCTTGTATCAGCATTGAGGCTTTTCGAAATGTAGGACTAGAAGATGAAAGGCTATTCATTGACTTTGTTGATAGCGAATGGTGTTTCAGAGCATGGAATAAGGGATGGAAATGCGGTATCACACCTTGCTTACAGCTCAAACACATGGTAGGAAGAGGAGAATTGCATATTGGTAGCCATATCATTTCTTTATCTGCACCTTTCAGATATTACTATCAATATAGAAATCTCTTACTGCTCTGGCGTAGAAAATATGTCCCCATCCGATTCAAGATCAACTGGACTATAAAATTCATTTTACGATTCCTTTATTTTCCACTCTTTGTAAACAAGGGATGGCAATGTTGGAAGTTTATGTACCGCGGAATATGGCATGGGATTATGGGCAAAACAGGTATTGCATATTTTAACAATTCTAAAAAATCATGATATCAGTATGTATAGCTACCTATAATGGTGGAAAATATATCCAAGACCAAATCAGGTCTATCATTACACAGCTTTCACCAGAAGATGAAATCATTATCTCGGACGATGGTTCAACTGATAATACAATAGAGAAAATCCAAGAACTCAATGTTAGTAAGATCAAGATTATCTATAATTATCAAACACACGGGTATACCTCCAACTTTGAGAACGCCATAAGAGCAGCAAAGGGTGAGTACATATTTCTGGCAGATCAAGACGATGTCTGGATGCCCACTAAAGTAAAAGTGTGTATGGAAACTTTGAAAAAATATGATTTGGTAGTTTCTGATGCAAAGATAACAGACTCTAACATGAATATTATATTTTCTTCGTTTTATGAACAACGTGGAAATTATAGAAGCTTGATTGGAAATCTTCTGAAATTTGGTTATCTGGGATGTTGCCTTGCATTCAGGAGTTCCATATTACATATGGCATTGCCTTTCCCATCCAATCACAGACTTTGTACTCACGACAACTGGTTATTTCTAATAGGTAAGACCTTCTATCATTCATGTATCCTTGACAAACCCCTCATTTATTATCGTAGACATAAGAATACAACTTCAACAGGTCATAATCCCGGACACAACTCCATCGGCTTCATGCTACGCTATCGCTTGTATCTGATATGGAACTTAATATGTCGAACATGGAGACGTAACAAACAACTTAACCAATTCCAGAATAGAAATACATAGGAATTACAATTAGAAGCAAAAAATCACTTCATAAGATAGAATTGCTGAGTATATGAATAGATTACACCACATTTCTCAAAATCTCAATTCAAACAATTTGAATATATACTTCAATCCTATAAAAAAGGGATTAGTATATATTCCATTTTCTCGACAAGCTCTTGCATCTTCAATAAGTAGCGTATAGCGACTTCCCATATTCTTAGTACTTGCACCTCCTATTCTCATTGTGACAAAATCCATAGCTATATAACGTGCATTGGTATTAAACTTCTTGAATATCCTGACCATCATCTCAAAGTCGGCTCCTATCTTATAATCGGTTTTATATAATCCCACTCTATGGTATACTTCCCTCCGAACATAAAATGAGGGATGGGCAGGCATGAAACCAAAACGTAGCAAAAAAGGCTGAAACATTGCAGAAGAATAATATCTTATAATTTTGTCAGGTATTCCATTACGAATAAAGTGTATATCTCCGTATACAGCATCAATTGTTTTATCACTAAACTCTTTCACAAAACTTTCTACTACAGTATCCGACGTAAAATAATCATCAGAATTTAAAATCCCCACAATGTCGCCTGTAGACATTTTAATTCCTTTATTCATAGCGTCATAAATTCCATTATCTTTTTCTGAAATCCAACGTAGTTTCCCCTGAAAGATATCTTCGTAATGCTTAATAACATCAACAGTACCATCACTTGATTCGCCATCTATTATCAAATATTCTATATCAGAATATGTTTGCTTGAATACAGATTCAATTGTATCAGGCAAAGTCAATTTACTATTAAAAGTAGCAGTAATTATCGAAACTTTCATATATACTGTTTTATCTGAAAACTATATCTTTCTTTATTTATTGCATGAGAAAGTCTACTTTTCCGCTTCTTCTATACAATATTATGCACTTAATGGAGTTTTACAACCATATCATTTAAACTATATTCGGATATATGGACAACTATCTAATATTAACTCTCACCGCTTTTTTAGTAAGTTCCCTATGCGGTTTCCTTTTTATTCCCATCATTCTAAATTATTGCAAACAAGAGAAAATATACGATATACCAAATTCCCGTAAAGTCCATAAAGTAGCCGTACCAAGATTAGGAGGAATCTCATTTCTACCTTCCATGCTTATTGCAACCCTATTTGCCTTGTTTTTTTTAAGCTATCAATATAAGACAACACGCGTACCAATCAATATTTGGTCGCTTTCTTTTATATTTAGCCTACTCATTATTTATGCAACTGGAATTATTGACGACCTCATTGGAGTCGGGGCTAAAATAAAATTCACCACACAGATAATAGCTGCAACTATTCTTCCTCTATCGGGACTCTACATTAACAATCTCTACGGCCTATTTGGCATTTATGACATACCATTTTGGTTTGGAGTTCCTCTCACTATATTCGTAATAGTATTCATAGACAATTCTATAAACTTGATTGATGGGATTGATGGTCTTTCAGCTGGACTCTCCTTCATTGCATTAAACGGCTTTCTTTATTACTTTCTCAGAGAAGGCCTTATCGTTTACGGCATTCTTATAGGTGCCCTTATGGGGGTACTACTGGCATTCAGCTATTTCAACATATTCGGAAAGGTCGACAGCAAAAAAATATTTATGGGAGATTCAGGAAGCCTTACTCTTGGGTTCATACTTGGATTCGCTTTTGTAAAATATTCGATGTATAATCCTACTATAGGACTATTCGATGCAACTCGTATGCCTACTGTCTATACTCTGCTTATCGTACCTGTCTTTGATACTGCACGAGTCATTTTGTTACGAATACACCTTCAGGCGCCAATCTTTGATGCTGACAAGAATCATATTCATCATAAACTCATGCAACTAGGTCTCTCTCAACATCGCTCACTTATTGTGATTTTAACATTGGCTATATTCTATATACTTATCAATAATATTCTCTTTTCGATAATAGGCTTTACTGGCATTGTTTTAATTGACATTGCCATATATACACTATTCCACTGCACACTCAACTATTACCGTATACACCACCATACCAGATAAATTATGAAAAGAGTCATAGATTTTCTGCTCGCCACCTTATGCCTCTTCTTATTTACACCTCTTATAGCACTTTGCGCCATAGCCATTTACCGCGAAGACCGACTTCCTATCTTTTTTAAGCAAGAACGTATCGGACTACACGGTAAGCCTTTCTATATATATAAATTCCGTAGTATGAAAACCAATACTGAATCTAACGGACCAGAACTTTCCAACGCAGAAGAAGATATACGTACTACCAAAACTGGCAAATTCCTACGCAACCATCATCTCGACGAACTACCACAGCTTTGGAATGTCTTTATTGGTGACATGTCATTTGTCGGCCCTCGCCCCGAACGCAAGTTTTATATTGACCAGATTATGAAGCACGACCCGCGCTACCCTCTCCTTTATCAGATTAGACCGGGGGTAACGTCTTATGCCACACTCTACAATGGCTATACCGACACTATGGAAAAGATGCTCAACCGTCTGGAGCTCGACCTTTACTATCTGGAGCATCGCTCGTGGTGGTTCGACATCAAGATTTTAGCAAAAACATTCCTGAATATCGCTATTGGTAAGATATTCTAGCCTTCTAAAATCTTTTCAGTGTCAGCCTCAGCTTCTTGTTTTTCAGTACAAACGTACTGCCTTTGAGTTTCTCTACAGTAAAGGTATCAGTCAATGCCATGATACCGTAAGGAGCGAGTTGGTTTATTTCTGTCACCTTTATATCTCCTTTTTCCCGGTCAGAGATGTATGGTTCTGATACCATGAGCTGCTTTTGCTCATGCTGGAAACGCAACACTATCTCCGGATTTCTACCACTGCGGTCAACCACAGCCATCAGACGATGCTGGAACGACCAGAATATCAATTCATCGGACAGGTCGACCACACTGCCGGTAGACAACGTTTCCATTTGCTCCAGATGCCAAAAGCCATCCAAATCCCCATTGTCCGAAGTTTCAACCTCACAGGAAACAAACAGGCTTGCCATCAAAGTGACAAGCATATATCTTGAAAAACACTTCTTCATTTTATCTTCCTCCTCCCAAATTAAACAATCCTCTTTTTATCACAGTTAATTGTAAACCGTAGTTATGACCTCGGACAGAACCTATATCCATGCCATAGCTGCCCCGAACCAACCAGCCCTTACGCAATCTAGCTGACACTTCGGCCAACATGCTCACATTGCTTCGACGCACCGTATAGGGATGGGCATACGTACCCAAACATGCCTGATACGTTCCCAGAATGCGATAATCAAGATTATCGGTGGGCGAACCGGAGAGACCTAAGTGTAAAGCTCTGAAACGATTATCTTTCACTTCTATTTTTCCATCCGCACTATATATAGGTGAAAGATACAACGGATTACCTATTACCTGCCCCCAATGCTGCCATCCTGTGTACACATGGTGGTTGTAATAATTGTCTATTCCCCCAATATGGTCGCTGATAGACTGGGTGTGATCATGATAGACAGGCCCACTTTGATAGCGTGTATTCAGATATTCCAGCACGATAGTATGCAGCCACCAACCACGTTTCAACTGCAATTCAGCACCTAACATCACGTCCTGAAAATCATAGAGGAGATAACGACGTTGTCGCCTTACATTCCAATCCTCACCAGTACCATAGCCGTCATAATCTAGCTGAAACATTGACGAGTGGTCTTCGAAATACTTATCGGCATATATAGAAAATCGCCAATCAGTAGCATCATAGTTCAGTCTTGCCATCCAAGAACCCAACTGGTTTCCTTCGGCATTCTGATACACAGTACCTTGCTCTATCGTCTCTGCCCCACCAGGAATGAAAGCCTTCCAAAAAGACTTCGGTCTGCTGCTGCTTTTCACTGTCGCCAGCGTTCCGTCATCTTGCATGATGTGAGATGTTCCACCAAAGGTTGCAGCCATTTCTAATCCCAGCTCCAATGACAAAGGCATAAATCGGTCGGGATTTCCTATCATCAGATAGCCGGCTTTGCTATGATACAACACATCGTCGGCATAGCGCGAACGTTTTTTAGTGAAGTCATGCTGCCACCCGTCATCAGTCATTCGCCCATAGGCAACATGTCCTTTGATACGCAACCAACCATCAGTTAAGGGTAATATCCAATATTCCGGCAACGATAAGCGTACCTGAGGCACCGGTCTGGCATTGATACCCAATGTCTGCGAACCACTGCTCAAGGCATTATTACGCAGCTGCATCGGTTCCTGCTTACTACCGACTGTCAACAATCCATGCAGCCATCTCACCTCGGCAAAAGCCTGCTGCACCACCAAATGACTGGTATAACGCCAAGGTACGGCCACATCAAGACCATACCCCAATCCCCATCGACGTACGGAATCAGCCCTCAACGGTCTCATCACCCCCATTCGCAAATAGCCATTCTCCCTGTCAAGCGACGAAAGCCCATACTTGTTGGCATTCAGCCACAACGGCGTCCGACCTTTTGAAAACGAAGTTTGCATTTCTACTTGATAGCCTAATTGTTCAAACGGCTTTAATACACCTACTCCATCGTCCCACTCTCCGGCTGATGCCGGCAAGGCAAACAATGCTGTCAATACCAGACAAGCATATCGTTTTGTCTTCATGTGTTTCATACTAAGCGTATAACGACTTTACACCTTATTTATTATATCAGAAGCAAAGAGACATATAAATACGATATTCACCTTTAGGGAAAATCCCCCACTGCATAGGGAAAAACCTTTTTCAACCTCATATATTCTTCGTTTCTTTGCATCAGATAAATAAACGAATAGAACAAATTAAAATATAAGATTATGAAAAAGTTGATATTAGCCCTTGTAGTTCTGCTGACAACAGCAGTTTCTGCCAACGCAATGAGCTATCAGCAAGCTCGCGAACAGGCTCTCTTCTTGACAGACAAGATGGCTTATGAGCTTAATCTGACCGACGAGCAGTATGAGGCTGCCTATGAAATAAATCTCGACTACCTGCTGGGAGTGACTGACCATAGCAGCTTGTACGGAACATATTGGACTCAACGCAATATGGACCTAAGCTATATTCTGCTCGACTGGCAATATCAAGCATACTGTGCAGCCAACTATTTCTATCGCCCACTCTATTGGGATGGAGGATACTGGCACTTCGGCATATACGCCCGCTACCCACGGCGCGACTACTTCTACTTCGGCCGTCCACACTTCTACACCGTCTATCGTGGCGGACATAGCTGGCGGATGAATGGCGGTCGTTCATGGTACAGAGAGCGTGTATGGGGTGGTCCGGACAATAGAAGATTTGGAATGCGCGACGGTTTCAACCGTGGAGACTTCGGTCGCAGTCGCAGCTTCGGCAATCGTAGCTATGGAGGACGAGACTTTGGCAATCGCCGCTACGACTATAACGAGCGTAGAATGGATATGGACCGCGAGCGAATGAACAACGGAAGTCGTGGTGTATTCAACAGAACGAATGTAGAACGCAGCGACATGCAACAGAGAGAAAATCGCTCATTCGGTGGACGTAGCGACATGCAGCAAAGGCCAACACGCTCTTTTGGAAACCGTAACGACGGTCAGATGCCAAACTCACCGCGCTCATTCGGCAGTCGTGGCGGCATGCAACAACCTCCTACCCGCTCATTTGGCGGACGCAGCGAGATGAGTCGTCCTGAAAGCAGCACTCGTACAACCGTGCACCAAGGTGGATTCGGTAGCATGCGCAACAACTTCAATAGCAGCTCAAGCGCTCCCAGCCGCATGTTTAGTCCCCGTTCCGGCTCAGCAGGACAATCTGCTCCCAATCGTTCTTCCGGCAACTTCGGTGGTGGCGGACATTTCGGACACAGATAAATGACCAACAATTTCAGACATAACTATATGCTCAATAGAGCAACTTTTTTAAGAAAAAAGAATTCAGGACTAAAAGATTAGAGAGTAAAAAGAGGACTTCGTGCTGTACAGCACGAAGTCCTTCATGTTTTTAACAGGTTCGTCTCTCAGTATCAGGGGCATACAGAAGCCCACTCCCTACAACATCAAAACGCGTATCTCGGCATTTCCCATCTTCTGTATTTCGTTCATAGGCTTATGGAAATATACGCTCTGAATAGCCTTGTTGATAAGTCCGTGTCCCACGGCCAACACTGTTTTGCCGGGATAAGCAACTTTCAAATAAGTAATAAAGTTCCGGGCGCGCGATTTCATCTGTTCCAGAGTCTCTATATCGTCGGGCCACTCCACATCCTTCAGCGTAGGGATAAACTTGCCCGTAAAACTTCCCCAATCACGTTCGCGCAATAAACCCGTAGTCTCTACTCCCTTTCCATGCGGTTCGGCTATGATGCGACAGGTGTCCATCGCACGCTTCAAGTCGCTGGCAACAAATATGTCTATCTGCTCGCCGGCCATCCTGTCGCGCACATCTTTGGCTTGTTCCAAGCCGCGCTCATTCAGTTGTCCCGGCTCTTGTCCTTGTAAAATCTGCGCAACATTGTCTACGGTCTCACCGTGACGTACCAAATACAATTTTGTCATACATCTGATTTTCTACAGCAAAAGTACACATTAATAGAACAAACACCAAACAACTCATCCCAGTATCCTGAAATGAGACAATAAAATAGACATAAGAAATAATCAGAAAAACACTTGGACTTTTCGCTTATTTATATTACATTTGTATGCCTATACTATAAGATAAGGACAAAAATATGGAAACGATGACAGCAAGAAAGTCGGCATATTTCAGACTTAATGCCGAACTACTAGAGACATTGAAGCGACATGCCAAGGCTGCCAACAGTAGCCTGAACAATTATGTGGAAAACGTGCTGTTCGATGCCATGTACTTTGAGCCTAACGATGAGACAAAGATTGCTATTGAAGAAGCCATGTCAGGAAAGCCTGCTGCTGGCACACTTGACATTTCGAGTTTTGACACATTTGTGAAATCTATTTCAGAAATCGATGAAGAAGATTGAGTATAGCGCTAAGGCAAAGAAAGACCTGAAACGCTATCGACACAAGGCTCACGACCTGGAAGAATTATTCAAACTCCTGCAAATACTGGCTTTCGGCCAAAACATTCCTGCAACTTATCATCCTCATTTTCTACATGGCGAATACGAAGGCTGTATGGAGTGTCATATTAAAAGTGATTTTCTGCTCATATGGATAGATGAAGATTCGTCAACAATACGAGTATTAAGACTTGGCAGCCACTCCGAACTTTTCAAAAAATACTGATTTTGTCCCACGCTCTTGAAGAAGAACGTGGGATATTTGTTTTTACTACAACATCTTTCCTAGTTCCACTTCATAAACTATACATTAATGTTTTTCATCTTTCGATGACATAAACTAGGTAAAACTCTACTTTTTTAGAAAAACATCGAGCATAATCTACGTTTTTTCTATATATTTGTAGCATGAAAGTTTTGCAAAGTTCATTCTTCAGAGCCATCTGTGCTATCATCGTAGGTGCGCTCATTATCCAGTATCGCGAGCAGACCGTTACATGGATTACCATCGCTATCGGCGTATTGTTCTTCCTGTCGGGCGTCATTTCGCTGGCTGCCTACTACGCTTCCAAGCGCAAGACGGGCGATGTGGAGGCCTTCGATACTGACGGAAATCAGATTTCCGGACTCCGCCCCAGTTTTCCCCTGGTAGGCTTGGGCAGCTTGATTCTAGGTGTCATCCTGGCTTTCCTGCCTACCACATTCGTCACCGGACTGATGTATATTCTTGCTGCCATCCTCGTATTAGGTGCTATCAGTCAGTACGTGGTGCTGGCCGGTGTGACGAAGATTGCCCGTATCGGTTTCTTCTATTGGCTTCTGCCGTCTGTCATCCTGCTCATAGCCATCTTTGTGATGGTAAAACCTATGGAATCGGCAGCCACACCGCTGTTCATCATCGGGTGGTGTATGATTCTCTATGGAGTGACAGAGTGCATCCAGTCTATCAAGATTTACCAGTGTCGAAGGAAATATAAGGCCACCATAGAGGCTACGCAGAAGCCCATCGTCACGGCTACTGAAACCGAAGAAAAGGCGCAAGACGTGACAGAATAGAACTATCAACGTATTATAACAACTCCTTATAATATCTAAATTCGAGCTATTATGCAAGAAATATGAAGGCAATATTTGCACAATTCATATTTCTTGCATAATTTTGTAGCATAAGTTATTAACTCTCTCCAAATTCTTATTTGGCAGAATATTAATGAGAAAAAGCAGAAACATACGCACTGTCTACGCCTGGGTGCTGCTCATAGCATTCATGGCCGTACTGGGTATCAAGGACTTTCACGTCCATGACAGCCTTGACAGTGAGCTTACTCAGACTCATCAAGATCAAGGAACGGCAGCTTTCAACGCCGTCTGCCACATCTGTGACTTCGTGCTTCACAAGGCAGATGTTGCCAAGCCGACCACTTATCAGCCCATTCTGTGCTATATCGTGGTCACTCCTTACCACTTCGTACAGCAAACTGTTTATCGCCATATTGATGCCATAAACAGCCATTCTCCTCCTTTCATGGCATAAGATATGCCATGATTCGGGTGACGCATGCCCCCGCTATAGGGATAAGATGCGTTCTATCCTATGCTCACCAAGCGTTTTTCTATGCAGGGAAACCTGTGCAGCATTCATTTTCTGTATAACATATTCAAATGAAACGAAGAACATTTGCGTATCGCACATACGCGACTGCTCTTGGTGTAATGGTTGCCATAACCATGCCACACGAGGTATGGGCCACGGCAGATAAGGTACTGCCAAATGGTGCAGATACGTCATCCATACGCCAAGAACAGCACATTCACGAAGTTGTAGTGACCGGCCGACGCCGACTCACGAGTGTAAATACGGTATCGACCCAACTTTCCAAAGCTGCCATAGACCAGTCAATGGGGCTGTCGCTCGCCTCTATGCTGGAGCAAGTGAGCGGTGTCAGTTCCATCCATACGGGTACGATGGTGGCCAAACCTGTCATCAATGGTATGTATGGCAATCGCATCCTAATTGTCAACAACGGCGTCAGACAGACCGGACAACAGTGGGGAGCTGACCATGCACCCGAAATCGACAAGAACAGCAGTTCTACGATAGAGGTGGTAAAGGGTGCCGAAGCCGTGAGATACGGCTCTGAAGCACTTGGTGGCATCATTGTCATGGAGCAGAGCAAACTGCCTTATGGCGAGAAAAACGTACACGGACGCATTGCTACCATGTATGGCAGCAACGGCCAGCGCTACTCTGCCGTAGGTACAGCCGAAGGTGCTTTCTCGTCGTTTGCATGGCGCGTACAAGGTACGTATGCCAACAGTGGCGACCAGAAAACGGCCCATTATCTGCTCAACAATACCGGTTCGCGCGAATTCGACCTTTCTGCCGGTATCGGATATCAGAGTCGCAAGCTGCGCGCGGAGGCTTACTACAGTCGATACAACCTGAAACTGGGCGTCATGCGGAGTGCCCAGATGGGTAGTATCGACCTGCTGAAAGAACGCATTGAACTTGGACAACCGGTAGATGTATATCCGTTTTCGCGCCATATAGACTACCCCATGCAGGAAATTATCCACCAGACGGCCATCGGAAAGATATATTATCAGCCAGGGAAGATAGGTAACTTTTTCTGGCAAACAGCCTATCAAGACGATGACCGAACGGAGAATCGCATTCGTCGAATGAACCATTCGAACATCCCAGCGGTAAGTCTGCATCTACACTCTCTGCTCAACCAACTGCGCTGGGACAAGAGTTATGGCAGCTGGAAAAGTGAAGCCGGTACACAGATGGCTTATATCAAGAATACCAATCAGGCCGGAACAGGCGTTGTTCCCATTATTCCGAATTACACTGAGACAACATTTGGTCTCTATGCAGTGCAAAAATACAGTCATCGGCAGTGGGACGCTGAAGCCGGCGTACGATTTGATTACCAAAAAACCAAGGCCAGCGGATACGACTGGACCGGCACGCTCTATGGCGGAACACGCAACTTCGGCAACTTCACCTATAGCCTGGGAGGACGTTATCGCATAGATAATCACTGGACCGTCACATCTAATATGGGCCTGGCCTGGCGTGCCCCCCACGTCTACGAGCTTTACAGCAACGGCAACGAACTGGGTTCAGGAATGTTCGTTCATGGCGATTCGACGATGAACTCCGAGCGAAGCTATAAATGGGTGACATCAGTCCAATACCACAACGACTGGATGGAAGCACGCATAGACGGTTACCTGCAATGGGTAGACAACTATATCTACGATGCCCCGACCCATCAGAATATCATCGTCATATCAGGTGCTTATCCCGTATTCCAGTATCGACAGACTGCGGCTTTCTTCCGTGGAATAGATTTGGACTTCCGTTTCCAACCCTTACCCACAGTCACCTACCATGCCATGACCTCTTTCATCTGGGCCAACGAGCGTAGCACCGGCAACTATCTGCCATACATACCTTCCACTCGTTTCGACCACCATTTGAAGTGGATGCCGCATGTGGACGACCGCATATCGGCCTGGACAGAGGTCAACCATCGCTTTGTAGCCCGACAAAGACACTTCAATCCAGAGGCCGACCTCATCAATTTCGCCCCCCCATCGTACAACCTCTACGGCTTGGAAATAGGCATCAACTATGCGATGAAGAACGAACAGCGCCTCAAACTGCTCATCTCTGCCGACAACATCTTTAACAAAGAATACAAGGAATATACCAACCGTGCCCGCTACTACGCCCACGATATGGGCCGGGATATTCGTTGCACACTATCATGGATATTCTAACAACATAGTATTAATTATATAAACCAAACAACAATGAAAAGAAACTTTTTAAAAACAGCAGCATTCCTGTTGATGGGATTAGCTGCCACAATGGCTTTCACTGCATGTAGTAACGATCCTGAAACGCCACAAGACGAACGAAAGAACAAACTACACGAAGACCCTGCAAAGATGGAAATACAGCTTGTAGAATGCCATTTGCACGTAGACTGGAACGACATACAAGAGGTAGGTGGTCCTCATCAGAACACAGAATCAGACAAGACGAAGTTCATGAAGAAGATTCAGACCATCACATACCAGAATGTTGCTGGCAAAGGATGGCAGTTGGCTGAGGGAAGTCAGAAGAAATTCTACGTCATGAAGAACGGAGATTACTATCAAGATCCTAAAGAGAAACAGCACTATCGACCTGCTCCTGTATACTTGCTCTTCATCAAATACTACAACACAGCAGGCAAAATCATCAACCACGAATTCATGACAGAGGACCAAGCACGTATCCATCAGCACTTCTTTACGCCTGTTAACGTGAAGTCTTTCGTAGATGGCAAGCCCGAAACCGATAATGCCGACAAGTCAGAACTCATTGATTACCTCTATACCGATACAACACCGTGGGACGGAACCAAGAAGGATAAAACGGCAGAAATCACCGGTAAGCAGAACCCTGTAGGCTTCAAGGGTGTCATCAGATTCCTTAAAAATGACAAGGAGTTCGACCTCAAGATTCGTCTTTTCCACGGTTTCAAGGGCAAGACCGACCCTAAGACCAACCAGTTCTGTCCGTTCAACAAACCGTCCAGCTCGCTGATTCAGAGTGGCGAATGGGACGTGAATATTGATGTACCCTTCGTTGTATACATGGACAGAGACAACATGTTTGTTGATATAGAAGATAACAGCGATTTGTCAAAGCTCAAAGAGTCTGACCTTGACGAAGACAGCAACGATACTTTACACCGTATCATGAAGGCGTACGGAATAAGTTGGGCCGAAGCATTGCAGGACTATTACTACTACACTTTCACCAAAGGACACTCCAATGGTGGTATCTGGCTGTAAGAACAAGAAAATCAGTACTTCTACCCTAATAAACAGGGGAGATAAAAGACTTCATTGACAGCCCGGAGGGCTACCCATTCATAGCCGGGGACAATCGAGCGAAAGCGAGATTGTCTCCGGTTATTGTTTGTATCTATAATTCCAGTCTGGCAAGACTGCCCCCAAACTATTTATACACAGATTATATATAGGGGAGTCTTTCTGACTCAATTATCTTCTGCCGACTTGTCCGTAGGTTTCCACTCCGTTCCAACCTACGGCAATGAAAAGATTGTCCTTCGGACAAGGAGACGTAGCATCATGATTGATTATAGATGGTAATAACTACCATTTATATTTGACACTCCATCCTTTTGATTAATTCAGAGTCTGCTTATTCCTTTGGCACTAGCCCTTCGATATATTTACAGACGATACTGATACCTGTAACGTTATCTCCACCTTGCGGTATAATCAGATCGGCATAGCGTTTCGTAGGTTCAATAAACTGCTCGTGCATAGGCTTGAGTACCTCCAGATAGCGGTCTACGACCATCTGCACCGTCCGTCCACGTTCAATGATATCGCGCTGGATGTTACGGATGAGCCGCTCATCGGAGTCGCAATCCACAAATATCTTCAGGTCCATCATGTCGCGCAACTTTTTGTTGAGCAGCGTCATAATCCCCTCGACGATTATCACTGGACGCGGTTCTACGTGGATGGTTTCGGGCAAACGGTTACATTTCAGATAAGAGTAAGTGGGCTGTTCCACGGCTATTCCTTCGCTCAAATCCTTCATCTGTTTCACAAGCAACTTCCAGTCGAACGCATCGGGATGGTCGAAATTGATGGCATGGCGCTCTTCTTCGGTCATCTCCGTGGTGTCATTATAATACGAATCGAGCGGAACCACGGCCACATAGTGTGGTGGTAAGGCCTCAACTATCTTGCGTACAACGGTAGATTTACCGCTACCCGTACCTCCGGCAATGCCGATAATGGTTATTTTATCAGTTTCCTTGTTCATAGTATGTCATCAAACATTTTTTGGTAATAGGCAGCCTTCTTCTCCACGGCCAGCGGATAGGCCCGCGAACTGCTGGGCATGCGATAGAGACGGAGCACACGTCCTTCGAATTCGAACTCGGTATAATGCCCCATAGCAGGCTTCTCGGTGATACCATAGTGGCTCGTAAACACGCTTGTAGCCAACTGCCCGGCAGCCAGCACACCCTGACAATCGGGCAAACTGCTCAGCATTCCGTCCAAGTCGGCCCGTTCTACGATTTCCAAATCCTTATCCGACGCATTATTCTTGGTACGGCGAATACGCAAAGCGGTATCGAATAGCGCCACACGGCGCTCCAAGAGCATCTGCTTGATACCCTCCACATCAAACGTCTTCTGTTCCTGGCGCACAAAATGATTCTTATCGCCATAGAAGCAGAGGCCGAAAATGCGCCACATATCATTCTGGAAATTGGGATAATAAAACTCCATGCACCACCGCTTGGGAGCAGGTGGGAACGTACCCAGCATCAGCAGACGTGCATCAGTGGGCAGCCACGGTTCAAAAGGATGAACTTCTATCTCTTGCATTATCGTGCAAATATACGGCTTTTTCCATGAAAAGGTTAATTAACCATTACGAAAAACGAACCATAAAGAAATAATGAAACAATTATTTGGCAGCCTGCGGAATAATTCGTAATTTTGCACTTCGAATTGATTATAGCAAGATTAATTATCAAACAATAATATTAAAACGAAATGAAAAAAGGTATTCATCCAGAAAACTATCGCCCCGTCGTATTCAAGGATATGTCCAACGGCGATATGTTCCTTTCAAAATCTACATGCAAGGCTAATGATACAGTAGAATTTGAAGGTGAGACTTACCCAGTGGTAAAGATTGAAATCTCCAGCACCTCGCATCCATTCTATACGGGCAAGAGCAAGCTGGTCGACACAGCTGGTCGCGTAGACCGCTTCATGAACCGTTACGGTAAGCTGAAGAAGTAATATATCTTTTCAGAGTATATATTCCGATGTAAATGCGGTAGAAAGTAGTTGCATATGCTTTCTATCGCATTTCTTTTTTAAAAGAGCCTATTTTGGCTTACTGCAAAGCCTTGGCAGCATTGCTGAACAGGCCTTGCAGCAACACTGCCAAGGCCCTGCAGAAAACAGAGTGGATTGGGCTGCCGATGAGAACTCTAAATATTGGCAACGAGAAACAGGAAGTTGTCAAAATGCCAATGCCCGTCATTGCCATTTATCATCAATAATAATGCTGCACCACTTGTCCGAAAGATAACCTCTGCATGGCCGTAGGTTGGAACATAGTAGAAACCTACGGAAAACTCTGTAGCAGACTTTCGAGTCTGAAAGATTCCCCCAGTAAATACTACTCCATACCACAGGGCAGTCTTATCAGACTGATTCATTGAACCGAAAACAATCCGGAGACAACCTCGCTTTCGCTCGATTGTCTCCGGATATGCAGGTGGTAGCCCTTCGGGCTATCAATAAAGTTGTTTGATATTCCTCAATTTATGCTACAGATGGCACTTCTGCGTATCTTATTTCGTTCTGAATATACGCTTGGGCAATTCTACATCGCGCTTCACCGAGCGGCTCATGGCATCATTGTATCCCTTGGCATAATAGCCCGAATCCCAAGTATCGTACCACTCATCATAGCCGTAATAATAGTAACGGTTCCAGTTAGGCGATGATGTATGTGCCAGCTGGAAGTCTACAGTCTGGTTTCCGGAATAGATAGAACCGCTGAAAGAGTAGTCGCTCAGGCTATAGTCGAAGATTCTTATATCAGTGCCTTCTTCTACAAAATGCACGTAAATCGTACCATTGTTCACCGTCCAAGTGATGTGGTTGGCAATATAATCATAAGGAGCATTGCTGTAATAGTCTACCCAGACGCCCGACGTAAAGTCTATCTCAGAGTAGGTAGCATCATAGGTGCGCCCTGAATAATTAGACGATACGTACATATTGCCCTTCCATGTACCTTCCAGGGTATATCCAATCTCTGCATCTTCATCGCAAGAAACAAAAGAGAATGACAGGACAGCTATCGCTATCATCGTCATGAGTGTAGAAATCTTCTTCATCATTATATTCGTTTTGTGTATTATTACTTTGTTTTTATCTCTGATGCAAAGATAGATATAGTTTGCTGCCACATCTCATCTATTTCCATATTAGGCAGTAGGGATTTCCCTACTCTTTAAAGTCAAACCCCGCAGGAAATAACTTTAATTAGCATATCCGGATGCTTGCTTATCGCTATTTTTCCGTATTTTTGCATGTATTGAGACAATAGATTTATTTAAAATACAGACAAGAAAAAGATGAAAACGGTTTACGAATTCTCCGTCAAAGACAGAAAAGGCAGCGCTGTATCACTGAAAGAGTATGCCAATGAGGTGCTCCTGATTGTCAACACAGCTACAAAATGCGGTTTTACGCCCCAATACGAAGAATTAGAAAAGCTTTACGAGAAATTCCATTCACAAGGTTTTGAAATATTGGATTTTCCTTGCAATCAGTTCGGACAACAGGCTCCGGGTACCGATGAGAGCATACACAGCTTCTGTAAGCTCACCTATGGTACGGAATTTCCACGTTTTAAGAAAATCAAGGTGAACGGCGACGATGCCGACGAACTATTCAAATTCTTGAAAGAACAAAAGGGATTTGCCGGTTGGGACGAATCTCACCCACTCTATCCCATCCTCGACAAGATGCTTAGCGAGGCCGACCCGGATTACAAGGAGAAGGCTGACATCAAGTGGAACTTTACCAAGTTCCTCGTCAACAAGAAAGGACAAGTGGTCGCTCGATTCGAACCTACTGAGCCGATTTCAAATATTGCCCAGCAAATAGAAGAACTCTTGTAGGAATACAGACCAATATATAGAGAAAGGGGACGGTGCTTACACCGTCCCCTTTTGTTGTTTATAGATAGTCCATCTATTTCCCTTCCCTGCCATCCACAATCCCGCAAACGTGAGAAAACCGTTGAGCATGAGCAGCTCATAGCCGAATTTATAGCCTAAAAGTTGACTACACAAGGTGTCAACAGCGAAACATAGCAAGGGAGCTAATACTGCAATGTAAGGCACTAACTGGTCGTTGGTCTGCCTACGAGTGAGCAATCCGAAAGCAAACAAGCCTAGTAGCGGACCATAAGTATAGGAACAAAGCACATAAATGGCATCTAGCACACTGGTAGAATTCAATGCCCGGAATATCAAGATAAACACGACGAACACCAAAGCCAGCAGTCTGTGGGTGCGACGACGCAGAAGTTCGTCGTCCGGACGGTTCTTTATATCCACACAGAAACTTGTGGTCAGAGCTGTCAAGGCACTGTCGGCACTGGAGAAACTGGCCGCCACGATACCGATAGTGAACAGAATTGTCACCGTCATGCCCAACCGTCCCGTGGCAGCAAACATGGGCAACAGCTCGTCTCCCATTGCAGGCAGGGCCACGCCTTGCCTTGTTGCCAACTGGGTAAGCAGTACTCCAAGCGACAAGAACAGCAGATTGGCCGGCACGAAGGCCAGTCCATAGGTACACATGTCTTTCTGTGCCTCGCGTAAAGTCTTGCAAGTGAGATTCTTCTGCATCATATCTTGGTCGAGTCCCGTCATCACTATCACGACAAAGATACCGCTCAGAAACTGTTTCCAAAAGTTCTGTCGGCTCACCCAATCGTCGAAAACAAATACCCTGCTGTGCGCATCCGCCACGATGGCATGCACGGCTTGGGGCAACGCAAAGTCCAGCTCGCCTATCACATTATATATAATAAGGAGCAAAGCAGTAAACATACAAGTCGTCTGGAAAGTGTCGGTCCATACCAAAGTCTTGATACCGCCCCGATGGGTATAAAGCCATATCAGGCCCACCATGCAGACAACCGTCAGCGGAAAGGGAATGCCCAGGGCATCGAGGACGAAGCGTTGCAGGATGATACACACGACATAGAAGCGGACGGCAGCCCCCGTCATCTTCGACAAGAGGAAGAACAAGGCGCTCGTCAGGTAAGAACGCTTGCCCAACCGCTCTTGCAAATACGAGTAGATAGTGGGCTTTCGCAACTGATAATATACCGGTAGAAGCAGGAATGCCACCGCCAGATAGCCGAAGATAAAGCCTATACACATCTGAAGATAGGTCATGTCGGTCTTCAGCATCATGCCCGGAACCGATACAAAGGTCACTCCCGATATGGAAGCACCGACCATTCCAAAGGCCACCATGTACCAGGGCGACCGTCGATCGGCACTGAAAAAGATGGAATTAGTAGACTTGCGGGCTGTCAGCCGGCTGAATATCAGCAGACAACAGAAATATATCAAAACAGTGAGAAGTATCAACATAGTGCAAAGGTAGCTGGTTTTAGGCAAGCAGACAAATCCATACACATTTAAAAGCATTGTATTTTACTGACAAACCTCTGTTTACATGGTAGCAGAAAAGTTCGTCCAAAAGGTTTGCCAGCTCTCGAAAAAAGCAGTATATTTGCAATGATTTATAAACAAGATATAGATGAAACAGAAGAAATTCCTCCTTCAAGAGAAGGATATCCCTACACAGTGGTACAACATACAGGCCGATATGCCTACCAAACCATTACCCCCACTGAACCCCACCACGCGTGAACCTATGTCTGCGGAAGACTTGTCGCGCATCTTCAGTGCCGAGTGTTCCAAGCAAGAACTGGATTGCACAAACGCATGGATAGACATTCCCGAAGAGGTACGCGACAAGTATAGCTACTATCGTTCGACTCCGCTGGTGCGTGCCTATGCACTGGAAGAGGCGCTGGATACTCCTGCCCACATCTATTTCAAGAATGAAAGCACCAACCCACTAGGCTCTCATAAGATTAATTCGGCTATTCCGCAATGCTACTACTGCAAACAAGAGGGAGACACCAACGTCACCACAGAGACCGGAGCAGGTCAGTGGGGCGCAGCATTGTCGTATGCTGCAAGCATCTACGGGTTGAGTGCGGCTGTCTATCAGGTGAAAATCAGCATGCAGCAGAAGCCCTATCGCTCCAGCATCATGCGTACATTCGGGGCTACGGTAGAAGGTTCGCCCTCCATGTCTACCCGTGCCGGGAAAGACATCATCACCCGTGAACCCAATCATCTTGGCTCACTGGGTACTGCCATATCCGAAGCTATCGAACTGGCAACGACTACACCGCATTGCAAATATACGCTCGGTTCGGTGCTCAACCACGTAGCTTTACACCAGACCGTTATCGGACTGGAGGCCGAAAAGCAGATGGAAATGGCCGGAGAATATCCCGACAAGGTGATTGCATGCTTCGGTGGAGGCAGCAACTTCGGCGGACTGGCATTCCCATTCATGCGCCACAATATTCTCGAAGGCAAGAAAACCGAGTTCATCGCAGCCGAGCCGGAGAGCTGTCCGAAGCTGACCCGCGGTAAGTTCGAGTACGATTTCGGTGACGAGGCAGGCTATACTCCATTGCTGCCTATGTACACACTGGGACACGATTTCAAACCCGCGAACATCCATGCAGGCGGTTTGCGCTACCACGGAGCGGGTATGATTATCAGTCAACTGATTCGCGACAACTACATGCACGGCGTAGATATCCCACAGTTGGAAAGCTTTGAAGCCGGAATGCTGTTCGCCCGGACCGAAGGAATCATCCCTGCACCGGAGAGTTGCCATGCCATTGCCGCCACTATCAGAGAAGCTCTGCGGGCTAAAGAAGCCGGCAAACAAGAGAATATCCTGTTCTGCCTGTCCGGTCATGGACTCATCGACATGACTGCCTACGACTCTTATATCAACGGCGACTTGCACAATTACGCCGTCAGCGACAGCGAAATCAAGAGCAATCTCTCCGCAGTTCCCGACATAAAGATATAATACGACAACATATTATCTCCTTGAAGCCCTCACAAACGAGACTTCAGGGAGATTTTTTTATACCACTTTTCCAACTCCAACTTTTACACCATGAGACAGAAAATACTGCTTTTATTGGTTTTATTGACAACCTTTTTATCAAGCATCGAAGCCCGTCGGCCCATCAAAGTGGCCTGTGTGGGCAACAGCATCACCTTTGGTTACGGCATCAAGGACCGCGAACATGACAGCTACCCTGCCCAACTCCAAGCCTTGCTCGGCACAAATTACGAAGTAAGAAACTTCGGAAAGTCGGGCGCAACGCTCATCAACCGGGCCTATCGCCCCTATACTGCACAGGCAGAATACCATCAGGCGCTCGACTTCAAGGCCGATATGGTCATCATACATCTTGGGGTGAACGACACCGATCCGCGCGCCTGGCCCAATTATTCGGATGATTTCATCAGGGACTATCGCGCACTCATCGACTCATTCCGCGTAGCAAACCCTAAATGCAAGGTATGGATTTGCCGATTGACTCCCATTTCCGACCGCCATTCACGCTTCAAATCAGGCACTCGCGACTGGCATCAGCAAATACAGAAGCGCATAGAGCGGATAGCAAAGACTGCCAACGTGGGACTCATCGACCTGCACGCAGCGCTCTACAATCGCCCCGATGTATTGCCCGACGGCCTGCACCCGAATGCCGAAGGAGCTGGCCTGATAGCCCGAAAAGTATATACCGCCATCAGCGGAGACATGGGTGGACTGCACGTTTCAAGGCTTTATACCGACGGGATGGTACTCCAGCGCCAAGCTCCCATTCACATGGAAGGTACGGCCGACAGCCATGACGAAGTTACCATACAGCTCGGAAAACAAACCATCAAGACCCGCTCAAATGCCGAAGGACATTGGAACGTAGACCTCCTACCCATGCAGGCAGCAAAGGGATTGACACTGGTTATCAAGACGAAGATACAGAAACTGCAATTCAACGACGTAGCCATTGGCGAAGTATGGCTATGCTCTGGTCAGTCGAACATGGCTTTCCGTACCTCGCAACTCACTCCCACAGAGCGACAAGACATGATGGACTACAGTCGTCGACAACCCGATATACGCCTCTTCAACATGACCGAGAACTGGGCAACAACGAATTCTGAATGGCCTACATCGGCTCTCGACTCTGTCAACCGACTGCAATATTACACAGATAAGGGTTGGCAAGCCTGCAACGAGCACACCGCTCCGGCCTTCTCGGCAGTCGGTCTCGCCTTTGCACGCACACTGGCCGACAGTCTCGGCGTGACTATCGGCGTCATCTGCAATGCCATCGG
Organism: Prevotella mikamonis; assembly: GCF_055381405.1. Classification (NCBI taxonomy): domain Bacteria; kingdom Pseudomonadati; phylum Bacteroidota; class Bacteroidia; order Bacteroidales; family Prevotellaceae; genus Prevotella; species Prevotella mikamonis. Next base: position 192,469 of record NZ_AP035785.1, on the reverse strand, counting down.
GGGTTCTACTACAGAGTCGTGGATACCCCGACAGACACTTGAAAACGACTTCCCAGACATACTGAAAGAGCCTGCCAAAAACGATTTCATCCAGCAATGGGCACGCGAACGCATGTCGAAAAACATCGCCCTGAAGACCAATCCACTGCAACGACATCCCTATCAGCCCTGTTATCTGTTCGAAGCCGGCATCGAACCGCTTGCCCACTACTCCATCCGGGGCGTGGCATGGTATCAAGGCGAGTCGAATGCTCACAATATGGAGGCCTACGACCAGCTATTCACCCTCATGGTAGACAGTTGGCGCAACTATTGGAACAGCAATCTGCCTTTTTACTATGTGCAATTATCGAGCCTGAACAGGCCCAGCTGGCCGTGGTTCCGCGACGTACAGCGCCAACAGCTACAGACCATAGCCAACACAGGAATGGCCGTGAGCACCGACATGGGCGACTCGCTCGACGTGCATCCTACGCGCAAGATGGCCGTAGGACAGCGTCTGGCACGCTGGGCCTTGGCCAAGAGTTACGGACATCAGCTTGTCCCTTCAGGTCCGCTGATGAAGCATGTCGACTATCGTGAGGGCGCAGCCTACGTATCATTCGATTATGCCGACGGTTTGAAAACAGCCGATGGTAAAGACCTCCGTACGTTTGAAGTTGCCGGAGAAGACGGCTTATACTATCCTGCACAGGCACAGATTGCAGGCCGGCAAGTAAAAGTATGGAGTCGACAGGTGGCCAAACCAGTTGCTGTGCGCTATGGCTGGCAGCCTTATACAAGGGCTAATCTGGTGAATTCGTCCCTTCTTCCAGCCTCTACATTCCGAGATGAAGACTTCTGATTGCTCACATTGATTTACTGCAGAGGCTTGACAGCAATGCTGCAAAGGCTCTTCAACAAAACTGCAAAGGCTTGACAGCGATGCTGCCAAGCCTTTGCAGTAAAATAACAATATTTACCTCGGAGTCTAACCATTCATCTCCCGCAGCACCTTTACGGCGTCGCCGACGGTCGGAACTTGCGAGATGTGCATGAGACGTCGGCCCTTGACCTCCTTCAAATCGCAACGGCGGGCATGCGCCCCTATGTAGTCGAGTATCTTGCCAAAAGCTGAACTCTTGTAATAGGCACTTTCGGGATTGCTCACAAACTGCATATTCATGCGCCCCTGGCGCAACATAATCTTCTCGCAACCGAGCGATTTGCCGAGTCGGCGAAGCGCAACCACCTGCATTAATTCCTCGCCTTCGGGCGGAACAGGGCCAAAACGGTCTATCAACCGTTGCTTGTACACCTCCAAGGCATCATCGTCTTCGATATTGTCAAGCTCGCGATAGAGCAACATTCGCTCGCTGCTGCCCGGCACATAAGTATCGGGGAAGTACATCTCCAAATCGCTCTCGATGGCACAATCCTCGACAAACTCGCCACCAGAGATTTCCTCGCCACGCGCAATCTCTTCGGCATAGAGGTCACCGAATTCCTCGTTCTTGAGTTCGGTAACGGCCTGATTCAGTATTTTCTGATAAGTTTCGTAACCCAAATCCTCCATGAATCCACTCTGTTCAGCCCCCAATAAGTTGCCTGCACCGCGAATATCCAAATCTTGCATAGCCAGATTGAATCCGCTACCCAGTTCGGAAAAATTCTCCAACGCTTCCAGGCGACGACGCGCTTCGGGCGTGAGCACACTCTTCGGGGGCGACAGCAAGTAGCAGAATGCCTTGCGATTGCTTCGTCCTACGCGCCCACGCATCTGATGGAGGTCAGACAATCCGAACCTGTGGGCATCGTTGATGATGATGGTATTGGCATTTCCGACGTCTATCCCGTTCTCTACGATAGACGTAGAGAGCAACACATCGTAGTCGTAATTCATGAATCCCATCACGATTTGCTCCAGCTCTTCGGGCTTCATCTGCCCATGACCGATGGCAATACGGCAATCCGGTACATACTTCCTGATGAGATTGGCTATCTCCGGAAGATTGGAAATGCGGTCGTTGATGAAATACACCTGTCCGTTTCGGCTCATCTCGAAATTGATGGCGTCTGCTATCACCTCGTGGCCATAGGTAGACAGCTCGGTATGGATGGGATGACGGTTGGGCGGCGGAGTGCGGATGATGCTCATATCGCGTGCTCCCATAAGCGAGAATTGCAATGTACGCGGAATGGGCGTGGCCGACATGGTGAGCGTGTCGACGTTGGTCTTGAGCTTGCGCAGCTTCTCTTTGGTCGATACACCGAACTTCTGTTCCTCGTCTATAATCAACAATCCGAGGTCATGCCATTTCACCGACTTGCTGATGAGCTTGTGCGTGCCTATCAGAATATCTATTCGTCCGGCCTCCAAATCGTCGAGCACAGCCCTGGTCTGCTTGGCAGTGCGTGCACGCGAGAGGTAGTCTACACGCACGGGGAAGTCTTTCAACCGGTCGCGGAAGGTCTGGTAATGCTGGAAAGCGAGCACCGTCGTGGGCACAAGTACAGCCACCTGCTTATTGTCTACAGCCGATTTGAAGGCTGCACGCACCGCAACCTCGGTCTTACCAAATCCCACATCGCCACAAACGAGCCTATCCATCGGTCGGTTGCTCTCCATATCGGCCTTCACATCGACCGTAGCCTTATTCTGGTCGGGCGTATCTTCGTAGAGGAAACTGGCCTCCAGCTCGTGCTGCATGAACGAATCGGCACTGAATGCAAAGCCTTTCTCTTGGCGACGTTTGGCATACAACTTTATCAAATCGCGTGCAATATCCTTGATACGCTTCTTGGTCTTCTCCTTCAGACGATCCCATGCACCCGTTCCGAGCGTGCTCAGACGCGGCGGTTCGCCCGTATCTTGTCGGCGATACTTGCTGATTTTATAGAGCGAATGGATGGAAACATCTACCTTATCGTTGTTCTGATAGATGATGCGGATGACTTCCTGATACGAGTTGCCGGCCGGAACACGCACCAGACCACCAAACTTTCCGATGCCCAAATCCACATGCACGATGTAGTCGCCCGGCTCCATTTCCTGCAATTCCTTCATGGTAAGGGCCATCTTACCAGCCCGCGCACCATCCGATTTCAGATTGTATTTGTGGAAACGGTCGAATATCTGATGGTCGGTAAAGAAGCATACACGCAGGTTGTTGTCTGCAAATCCTTCGTGAAGCGTCTTGTTGACAGGCTCAAAATGGATGCCGTATTTCTGCAATCCCTCACTCTCAAAGATGTCTTTCAGACGTTTCTGCTGCTTCTCGCTGTCGGCTAATATATATAAGGTGTAGCCTTTAAGATGATAATCTTCCAACGTCTGTGCCAGCAAATCAAAGTTCTTGTGGAACAACGGCTGCGGGGTGATATCGAAACGGAGTACCGACGAGCGCTTCGCATCCTTGCGATGCGACTTGTCCAAATCGCTGTTAGCCCCGAATTCCACACGCCTGAAGGCAGAAATGTCTTCCTTGAAAGCTGTGGCCGTGAGCAGATTCTGCTCGCGCTGCATGCTGCGTACTATCTCGCGTTGCTCTACCTCGGTAGCTCCCTCCATACGTTCGGTCATAGCCTGCGACGAGAATCCCTCTTTGTAAATGCGGTCTATGGTGTCGTGGACGTATAATATGTCCTTGTAGACTATCACCGTCTGGGCCGGCAAGAACCGCAGGAACGAGATTTTATCGGTGGCCTGCATGGCCAGTTCGGGCACAATCTCTACGTTGTCGCGTCGGTCTTTAGACAGCTGGTCCTGCACTTCGAAAGTGCGGATAGAGTCTATCTCGTCGCCAAAGAAGTCGATACGGAACGGATGTTCGCATGAATAGGAATAGACATCCAATATACTTCCGCGCACGGCAAACTGCCCCGGCTCATATACATAGTCCACTTCGTTGAATCCATATTCCCTCAATGTCTTCTCTACACCGGTGATATCAATGTGCTGGGCAACCGACAAGCGCAGCAAACGTTCGTCCATGAACGACTTGGAAACGACGAGTTCGCTCAGCGCTTCGGGATGGGTAACTATAAAAAGATTCTTGGGATTGCTGCTCAAACGAGCCAATACGTCGGTACGGAGTATCTCGTTGGCATCGTCTCGCTGCCCGTATTTCACGGCCCGACGATAGGATGAAGGGAAAAATAAGACTTGTTCTGTGCCTAATATTTGTGTCAAATCGTGATAGAAATAGCCCGCTTCGTCGGCATCCTGCATGATGAAAAGCACCGGATGGGCCAACTTTTCGGCTAAAGAAGCAAAGAACAATGGGGCGGCAGAAGCTAATAAACCTTGCAGGGAAATGGGTTCTGCCGTTCCATCTCCCAGTAATTGCAACATAGCACCCGCCTGTGGCTGGGTGCTATAATGTTTTCTTACGTCTTGTATATCCATTTATGCACGTGGCATCGGCGGATATTTGCGGAACAAACCGTCCATACGGAGTCGCATTACGCCGAAGAAGGCCTCTCCAAAAATACCTCCACTCATCTTGCTAACGCCCTCACGACGGTTCACAAAGATAACAGGTACTTCCTTGATTTTAAAGCCTATCTTGTATGCCGTATATTTCATTTCTATCTGGAAACCATATCCTTTGAAGCGAATCTCGTCGAGCGGGATGGTTTCCAGCACACGCCGACGGTAGCATTTGAATCCTGCTGTAGTGTCGTGTACCTTAAAACCAGTGACGATACGCACATATTTGCTGGCGAAATAACTCATCAGCACGCGACCAATAGGCCAGTTCACCACATTCACTCCACTCACATAGCGCGACCCAATGGCCAAATCGAAGCCTTCATCGTGGCAGGCAGCATAGAGCCGAGGCAGGTCTTTGGGGTCGTGACTGAAGTCGGCATCCATCTCAAAAATATACTCATAGTCATGCTCCAAGGCCCATTTGAAGCCTTTGATATAGGCTGTTCCAAGACCTAACTTGCCACTACGCTCCACAATAAAGAGCCTGTCGGCAAACTCGGTGTCGATAAGTCGATGGACTATCTGGGCCGTGCCGTCAGGACTTCCATCATCAATCACAAGTATATGGAAGCACTTGTCCAGACCGAAAACGGCACGGATAATCTTCTCTATATTCTCCTTCTCGTTGTAAGTAGGAATAATGATGATACTGTCACTGCTGTTCATGATGATTTGTATTTATACTGTTGGGTCTTTGCAAAGTTACGAAAAAGCCATCAAAAGGTCGTATTATTGATCGGGATTTTCTACATATCCCTGATAATCGGGTGCAAGTCCACCCATCACCGTGGCATAGGCCTCTTCCATCATGGCACGTTCCTGTTCCACACCGTGCCCTTTCGGCATGATAGGACGATGAATCGTGAGATGCAACGGATGCCATAACACCCACTTCATATCGCGTGTTCGCGGCATCACGTCAAATGCTCCATTGATGGTCAATGGCACTACGGGCAGCTGTAATTCATCGGCCAACATGAAAGCTCCGCGCTTGAAACTCCCCATGTGGCCCGTAAATGTGCGTGCACCTTCGGGAAATACCACCACCGACATACCTCCCTTCAATGTCTCACGAGCCTTTTCGTAGGTTTCTTTTACCTTGCCCGGACCACGCTTATCTACAAAGATATGATGGGCAGCAGCACATGCCATACCCACAAAAGGAAGCTTACGAAGCTGCCGTTTCATCATCCATTTGAAGTTACGATGCAGATATCCATATATCAGAAAGATGTCGAAAGCCCCCTGATGATTGCTCACAAAAATATAGGATTGTCCTTTTTCCAGATGCTCACGGCCCTCCACACGCACCGGAAGTAACAATATCTTCGTGATAAGCCACGCCCAATACCTTCCGGGATAGTATCCCCAGAAGTGTCCATCACCCACAAAGCATCCTACGATGGTAACGAGTGCCGTCAATAGTGTGGCTATCAGAATCACCGGTAGCGCTATACATAACTGATAGATGCGATATAACAATGTAACCATCTTCTTCCTTTTAATGATGACTGGATTCTTTCTTACTACTTTCCAAACGATGTAATGTGATGACGGCAATCTCGGCTGAAGCACCAAAACGGAAGGGAACGACCCCTCCCAATCCTGCCGTCACATAGAGATAACGCCCTGCCTGCTCATAGAGTCCATAATCTTGGGCGTACGCAAGGCGCGTAGGGCGGAAACCAAGCAGACTCACTTGCCCTGCATGCGTGTGTCCGCTCAGGGTCAGCCGAGCCGATGTCAGGGGCAGAATGTGCCTGTCCCAGGCCGAAGGATCATGCTGCAACATCACAACAAAGGCCTTCTTACCCACCCCATGTAATGCTTTAACATAGTCGGCATGCTGTGGAAAGGGGGCGCGACCGTCGTTTTCGGTACCAGCAATGACGATGGAGTCTTGTCCGCGGTACACAACAGCGTGTTCATTCAGCAACAGACGCCAGCCAAACTGCCGCTGCCGGGCTATCAACTCTTTTTCATTGGCTCGCTTGACAGCTCCATCGGCCTGAATATACTCGCTATAATCGTGATTGCCAAGCACGGAATACACGCCATCGGGGGCTTTGATACTGTGCAACATTCCCATAAACGGACGAAGTTCCGACGGTTGTATGTTCTGCAAATCGCCCGTGAAAGCCACCAAATCGGCCTTCTGCGCCTTGATGCTGTCAATATCTCGTGCCAGCAAACTGGCTTTCCCTCCTTCAAACATACCCACATGCGCATCGCTGAAATGTACGATACGATAGCCCTCGAAGGCTTGTGGCAATTTTTCTACATAAAGGCCGATATGCTTAACCGACAGTTGTCGCACGCCAAAAGTCAGACTATAGACGAACATCAATACCAGCACAATACCCAGGAAGAACCCCACGATATTGCCCCAGTTATTCCGTCGATGTGTCAAATGGCAAACGCCAAGCCCAATAACCGAACAAATGGTAAACACAGCCTTCGGCACAACGAAGATACCCAGCAACATCAGATAGACCTCAACCCACATCAAGTTATCCGGAACGAAGTTCTGAACGCTCGCCAACCCCACTGTATAGGCCACCATACCGATACATGGAAGCCACCACAACAGCCGTCTGCCATCACCAAGGTGAAATTTCCGACGCAGATAATGTATGTCGATATACAGGTCTGACAATACTATCATCAGCAAGATAGGGATATACATGCGTGCTATCATCTTCTTTCCAAACTGCTATCGGGTCTTAATTTCTGAATGCGAGTGCCTCTCCCCGTACGTCGGCATCAAACTTTCCGCCATCCAGTATCAACCGGCCATTGCACAAGGTATGCTCCACGCGCCAATGGAAACGATGCCCCAACAGCGGACTCCACCCACACTTGCTCTGGATGCAATCTTCCGTTACCGTCCAATCCACATTCGGACGCACGATAGCCACATCGGCCTTATATCCTTGGCGCAGGAATCCACGCTCACAGACGCTGAACAACCGCGCCGGATTATGGCACATCAATGCCACCAACTGCGGCATATCCAATACACCTTCATCGACCAGTTGCAGCATTGAGACAAGCGAGAACTGTATCATCGGCATGCCCGAAGCGGCCTTGCGACACCCTCCTTGCTTGTCGCTCAACAAGTGTGGGGCATGGTCTGTGCCTACTATCGTGATGCGACCGTCGGTCAATGCCTGCCGCAAAGCATCTCTGTCGGCAGCAGTCTTCACTGCCGGATTACACTTGATGAGTGTCCCCAGCCGTTCGTAGTCGGCATCCGAGAACATCAGATGGGCGATGACGGCTTCTGCCGTGATGTTGCTATCTGTACCAAACAGTTCCAATTCGCGTGCAGTGGTAAGATGTGCCACGTGCAACCGAGTACCATACTGACGCGCCAGCTGCACTGCCAGCTCCGTAGAGGCATAACATGCCTGCTCACTACGTATCTTCGGATGCAGGCGAATAGGTGGGTCGTCGTCGTTTTCACGTGCCTTTGCCATGTTGGCAGTGATGGTAGCCGTGTCTTCACAATGCGTCATCAGCGGTAAATCCAGACGTTTTGCCTCTTGGAAAATACCGGCCAGTACCTGTTGTTTATCCACCAACATACCCCCAGTACTGCTTCCCATAAACAGTTTGATGCCCGGAATGCGATGGCGGTCGAGCCGTTCGAAGAGATACGTATTATGATTGGTAGCGCCAAAAAAGAAACTATAGTTTACATGGCTCTTCTCGCCTGCCAGGGCAAACTTCTCGTCCAATGCTTCCAACGACGTGGTCTGCGGATTGGTATTGGGCATCTCGAAGTATGACGTGACTCCGCCATAGGCGGCAGCACGGCTTTCAGACGCGATATCGGCCTTGCCCGTGAGCCCCGGCTCGCGGAAATGTACATGGTCGTCGATGACACCCGGCAGCACAAAACACCCCGTGGCATCTATCTCTTTATCGTAGACACCACGGGGCGCACAATCCCCTTCCATGACAGACTCGATGCAATCGTCGGCTACAGACAGCGAGCCCCGAAAGACTCGCCCTTCATTGACGATACTGCCACCAGTGATAAGTATTCTCATGACACTTTATTTTATAGACAAGGACAGACTCAGAGCCTGTCCTTGGTATTGTATATACATATTTAAACTACTTGTTCAGCGGCTCTGCCGGTTTGGCCAACTCATTGGGAGTGGGTGCGGGAACTGCATTGGCAGCTGCACCTGGAGGGGGTGTAGGAGCGGCCTGGACGCCTTGCGGAGCTACAGTGACACCGCTAGGCTCTTTCAATCCCGTCATAATCTGCTGATTTTCCTGTGCCTTCTGGTAGTACATCTTCACGTAAGGATCGTTCTTGAAGTGGTCGGTAGCCTTACTCATGATGTCTTCTATCCACGGGGTCAGTTCTGGATATTGATTACCGATGGTCACCAAGAAGAATACACCCGGACCGAGAGCATTGTCGAAATTCTCGGTCACAAAGCTCGTTACCAACTGGTCTTCCTGCTCCGAAAGCCGGGTAGCCTCACTATTGAGATGAGAATTCACAAGATTCATATCCTTCCCATCCATGATAGCCTGGTCGTGCTTATGCACCAACTCGGCCTCGTCGTTCTTCAGTTGATTGTACTTATTGAAAAACTTCATCAGCTTATCGTTGAGCGGTGTGCCACTGACCGTGAGCTGCGTATCGTTGATTTGCACCTTGATGTCGCCATCTTCCAGTATCAACGGCATGACACTCTCGTCGTCCATGAAGATGTTGGCCATTCTCACCGAGTCTACCGGACCAGTAAAATGGAATTGCCCATGAACTACTTCGCAGGAGTCTAATTTCTTAAATTCGTTGTTTTTCAGCACTTTCAAGTACAACATCCGGCCATCAATCGTAGACATGTTCGACGTTCCATCCACGCTGTACGAATTCATACAGGAGGTGATAGTCATGATAGTCAGAAATGCGTATAAGACTTTATTCATAAACGGTATTCTTGTTCTATAGCAAAGGTAATGCGTATTCGCGATGTAAGAAAACAAATTCATGGTATTTAATTGATTCCACGGTGCTTTTATATTTTTTTCATAATTTACACAGCACACAACGCTGTGTATTCAGTATTGTTACTATCGGTTTCCGGCAGCTTCCTTGTCCAGCTCCGCCGAAATGCGGTGCATGGCATACATCTCCAACAACGCAGCCACAAGCAGCATGACCACCCATTTATTATATAAGTAGTTCACATAGTCGAGTACGTTGGAGAACAGGGGGCGGAAGATGCCATAGACATCGTTGAGCATCAATATGCCGGCCAAGACAAACAGGAGGTCGGCCAGTGTCAGCATCTTCTTGAGGCGGCTCACGATAAAGTTCTTGCCCTCGTAGGCCTGCATCATCTGCATCAGGGCAAACAACACTGCTCCCAAGAGGAACACCCAACAGAATATCTGCTGCTGGAACATAAATACAAAACACCCTGCACCGATAACCATCAGCGCTCCACCTACCATGAATAGGACACTCTGCAATCTACTCAGTTGTTTCATCTTTAGTTTCTACGGGTACTTCTTCGTCGCTCAATACATAAATATCTTCATCGTCGGCCTTCATGAAATAACGCTCACGGGCAATCTTCTCTATGTGCTTAGGATTGCGACGAAGGTCTTTCAACTGCTTTGTATCAGCTTCATACTGTCGCGTGTACTTATCTATCTCACTCTTCAAATCGTCTATTTGCAGCTCCAGTTCCATGCGTTTACGGAAACTGTTCTCGTCAAGAAAGCCCACGATAGCTACCCCCACCACTATGACGATGAGGTATTTATAGTGAGCTGCCAAGCTCCAAATAGCGTTTAAGCGACGATTCATTATACTTCTTTCGTGCAAAAGTAAGCAATTATCATTAATAAAGGAAGGAAATAAAAATCTTTTTTACCCACCTTCCGTTCACAACCTACTATCCGTTGCCTCGTAGCCAAAAAAGAGTCGGTTTACTGCAAAGGCTCGGCAGCAGTGATGCCTAGGCTTTGCAGCATTGCTGTTTGGCCCTTGCAGTGATGCTGCGGAGGCCTTGCAGTATTTTAAGTTCATGAGTTTCTAAGTTGATGAGTTATTGAGCTGCATCCCAACCATAGCTTTGCCAAACGATTACCTACCCTTCCTTGCCTTATACCCTTATGCTCTTTTACCTGGAACATAAGGAGTTTTTGAGTTGACAAGTTATTGAGTCAGCTTACAAATGACGTACCGACAGTTTTTCCAGACATTGGGAATGCGAACTATTGCGTAGCCTGCTTCAATGCTTTCCGCTTGAGCATGGCAGCAATGGCGATGGCTTTCTTATTGACGTCGTTGATATTTTTCTTGCGATAATAGCCACGGCTGATACCGTCGCTGCTCAAAACCAAGGAGTCGTCTTTCAGATAGTCGATGTTACAGGTGTCGTAAATCAGGCTGTCGCCCTTTTTCTCGTTCACCGTACCATAGGGATAGGCCAGACGTGCCACTACGAGTTTGCCATTCCACATACGCCAGCCCGTAAAATAACCCAGCTGTGGATATACCACAGGACTCTCATCTTCGAGCGAGCTTTTCTCGCCCACATAGCCCACACTCTGCGCTACCCAGTTGCGACGAAGCCAGAAACCATATTCCCGCGGAATAAGATAGGTGGCCTTTACCGAGTCGGGCATATCGCGCATCATCGTCTGTTGCAGGTGTTTGCTCATCTTATCGTAGTCGCGCATCTGCGGCATGACCACATAGCACCAGATGCCTCGCAAGTCATCCAAGTCGACCACCGACGTCGCCACTTTCTTGTTATTGTCGTCCAACACCACCGTTATCCAGTCGCCAATCTTTACCTTACCGTAGATTTGATTGTTGCGGTGGGCATTGATAATATTATACGTAACCGGATCACTGCCGTCGGGCGGCAGCAATACCACTACAGAATCGGTACAACCCTCGCAAGCCAGCCCGTAGACAGCCTTGTCGCGGTGGAGCAATTCTGCCCCGGCCAACAAGCCGTTAGGTTTTTCTTCCCGATTATCTTTCTTTCCTCCACAAGCCACCAAAGCCAACGAGACAATGCCTAAAACAAACAATGTGCGGATTTTCATAACGTTCTGATTTTGTATGGCAAAGTTAATGCAATAATTGTAAAAAATATATTAGATGGTGGGATATTTGATTTTTTTTATCTAATTTTGCACCACAACGGACGAGTGGAATTTATCCACTTCGCCCGATAAGCAAAGAAAATAAGAAATATGAAGAAAAAAATACAGTTTAGTCTCCTTTATCGAGATATGTGGCAGAGTTCAGGTAAGTTCCAGCCACGCAAAGATCAGTTGGCTCGCATTGCTCCCGTCATCATTGAGATGGGATGTTTTGCCCGTGTAGAAACCAACGGTGGTGCTTTCGAGCAGGTGAACCTGCTCGCCGGCGAGAATCCTAACGAAGCTGTACGTGCTTTCTGCAAACCTTTCAACGAGGTAGGCATCAAGACCCACATGCTCGACCGCGGTCTCAACGCGCTGCGCATGTATCCCGTGCCCGACGATGTTCGTGCCCTGATGTATCGCGTGAAGGCGAAACAAGGTACTAACATTACCCGCATCTTCGACGGTCTGAACGATGTCCGCAACATCATCCCTTCTATCAAGTGGGCCAAGGAAGGCGGCATGACACCGCAGACTGCACTGTGCATCACCAACTCTCCGGTGCATACATTGGAATACTATACCAACATAGCCGAGCAGCTCATTGCAGCCGGAGCTGAAGAAATCTGCCTGAAAGACATGGCCGGTATCGGACAGCCTGCACTGCTGGGTCAGCTCACCAAGGCTATCAAGGACAAGCATCCTGAAATCATCATTGAATATCACGGTCATTCCGGTCCCGGACTTTCAATGGCGTCTATCCTCGAAGTGTGCAACAACGGTGCAGACATCATTGATACTGCCATCGAACCATTGTCTTGGGGTAAGGTTCATCCAGACGTTATCTCGGTACAAAGCATGCTGAAGAACGAGGGCTTCGACGTACCCGAAATCAACATGAATGCCTATATGAAGGCACGTGCATTGACTCAGGAGTTCATCGACGAGTGGTTGGGCTACTTCATCAATCCGCAAAACAAGCTGATGAGTTCACTGCTTCTGGGCTGCGGTTTGCCTGGTGGTATGATGGGAAGCATGATGGCCGACCTGACAGGTATCCGCCAGACCATCAACAACCTGCGCAAGAAGAAAGGCGAAGAAGAGCTTTCGGTAGACGACATGCTGGTCAAGCTGTTCGACGAGGTGGCTTATGTATGGCCGCGCGTAGGTTATCCTCCATTGGTAACTCCGTTCAGCCAGTACACCAAGAACATCGCACTGATGAACCTGCTGACACTCGAACAGGGCAAGGGCCGATTCGTCATGATGGATGATACCATGTGGGGTATGATTCTCGGAAAGAGCGGTAAGATTCCCGGAACTATCGACCCGGAACTTGTAGAGCTTGCCAAGGCTAAGGGATTGGAATTCACCGATGCCGACCCACACACACTGTTGAAGAACAATCTCGACGATTTCAGAAAGGAAATGGACGAGAATGGCTGGGAATACGGACAGGACGACGAAGAACTTTTCGAGCTGGCCATGCACCCGGAACAGTATCGCAACTACAAGAGCGGACAGGCTAAGAAGAACTTCCTGGCCGACCTACAGGCTGCAAAAGACGCCAAGCTCGGTGCAAAGGTTTCTCCCGAAGAGGCTGCTGCATTCAAGCATGCCAAGGCAGATGCCATTGTTGCGCCTGTCAAGGGACAGATTTTCTGGGAGTTCCAGGGCGAAGGCGAAGCTGCTCCGGCCATAGAGCCGTTTATCGGCAAGGAATATCAGGAGGGCGATGCTTTCTGCTATATCATGACTCCGTGGGGAGAATTCGAGACAGTTCCGGCTGCACTCGGAGGCAAACTTGTTGAAATCAACGCCAAGCAAGGTGCTAAGATTAACAAGGGCGACGTGATAGCATACATCGAAAGACCCGCAGCTGAGTAAGAATATAAAACTATACACGGAAGGCACAACCCCATGAAAGGAGTTGTGCCTTTTTAGATTAACAGTAAAGGACCTATGGATTACCAAGCCATCATAGACAAGTATTATCCCGAAGACAACGAATTGCGCCATATATTAATGGTACATAGCCGCAGTGTAGCAGACAAGGCATTGGCTATTATCAACCGACATCCGGAACTGAATATCGACAGGAATTTCGTAGAAGAGGCAGCAATGCTCCACGACATAGGCATCATGAAGTGCCAGGCACCGGGCATTCACTGCATGGGCACGGAACCTTATATCTGTCATGGACGCCTGGGAGCCGACATGATGCGGGCAGAAGGTTTTGAGAAGCATGCCCGCGTATGCGAACGGCATACCGGTGCCGGCATATCAGCAATGGCTATCAAAGAGCAAAGCCTGCCCCTGCCCAGTCGTGATTTCCTGCCCGAGACGCTGGAAGAGCAACTGATATGCTATGCCGACAAGTTTTACAGCAAGACCCATCTAGACCGCGAGAAGACCGTGGAGCAAGCCCGTAAAAGCCTCGAAAAGTTTGGCAGCGACGGCCTGATAAGGTTTGATGCCTGGTGTGAATTGTTCGAGTAAAACGTTAAATATATCATGCACAAAGACCCAATCTGCACTTTTTTCTTACCTTTGTAGAGATTATGAGAAGATGTTCGTTCATAGTATTGTTGTTATTTGCCTTCATCTTTGTGTTGGCAAATTCCAATATGCAATTCTTTAAGAAGAAACGTAGGGCCTCTACCAAGGATACAACAGAGGTGAACGATAGTGTGTTGAGAGATTCATTCGGCAGAATAGTCCCCGATACCCTTCACATGGACTCTTTGCAGTTAGCCATCTATCACCACAACAAGGCGATAGACGACTCTGTAAGACAGGACTCCATCAACCGCACGAAAAAGAGTGGCATCGATGCTCCCGTCACTTATACAGCCACAGACTCGCTCGTCTACGATGCCACATCGAAGACAGCCCACCTCTATGGCAACGCTAACGTGAAATACGAGACGATGGATTTGACCAGCGACAAGATTTATATGAATCTTGACAGCAGCCTGGTACACGCCACCGGAGTCTACAAAGACTCTGCACAGAAAGACCTTTCCGGTACTCCTGTATTCAAAATGGGAAGTGACTCATACGAAAGTGATACGATGGCCTTCAACTTCAAGACCAAAAAGGGCCTCATCAGAAACACATATACAAAGCAAGAAGACGGCTTCCTGACCAGTGAATTGTCGAAACGCAATGACAATGGCGAGATATTCTTGCAGCATGGCCGATACACAACATGCGATGAAGAGCATCCGGACTTCTACATTGCGTTATCAAGAGCAAAGGTTCGCCCCGGAAAGGATGTCGTTTTCGGTCCGGCATACCTCGTTGTTGCCGATGTGCCGTTACCTCTGGCTATCCCCTATGGCTTCTTTCCCTTCACCAAAAGTTATTCCAGCGGATTCATCATGCCTACATATGGCGATGAGAGTACACGCGGTTTCTATTTGCGAGATGGCGGTTATTACTTTGCCATGAGCGACAAGTGGGACTTAAAACTCTTAGGAGAAATATATACCAAAGGGTCGTGGGGACTGAGTGCGGCAAGCAATTACCGCAAGCGTTATAAATACAATGGCAGCTTCTTTTTGAGCTATCAAAACACCAAGACCGGCGATAAGGGGTTGCCAGACTATTCCAATCAGAAGAGTTTCAAGGTTCAGTGGAGTCACCGTCAAGACTCCAAAGCCAATCCCTACAGCTCGCTTTCGGCCAGTGTCAACTTTGCTACATCGAGCTATGAGCGCAACAACCTGAACAGCATGTACAATCCCTACACGCTTACACAGAGTACACGTACTTCTTCAGTCAGCTGGAGTACCACCTTCTCAAGCATCGGATTGACCCTAAGCAGTACCGCCAACCTGGCACAGAACATGCAGGATTCGACTATAGAAATGACCTTGCCCGACCTCAATGCCAGCTTGAGCCGCTTCTATCCATTCCGCCGTAAGAGCGTAGCAGGGAAGCTGCGGTGGTACGAGAAAATATCCGTAAGCTATACAGGACAGTTTTCCAACTCCATCAGAACCAAGGAAGACCGTCTGCTCCATGCCAGTCTTATCAAGGATTGGAAGAATGGTATGTTGCACACCATCCCTGTAACAGGAAGTTTCTCGCTCTTCAATGTCGTGAACGTGACACCCTCTTTCAACTTCCAAGACCGCATGACAACCCGCAAAGTGATGCGTTCGTGGGACACAGCCAAACAAGAAGAGGTGGCCGATACCACTTACGGCTTCCACAATCTGTACAATTGGAATCTCAGCGTGAGCGCAAGTACCAAGCTGTATGGTATGTTTATCCCCTCTCGTAAGCTCTTCGGCGACAAGGTACAAGCTATCCGCCACGTCATCACCCCGACCGTCAGCTTCAGCTATGCACCCAACTTCGGTACAAAACGATATGGCTATTGGGATTCATATCAGAAGACCGATGCCGACGGAAACGTAACCTGGGAACAGTATTCTCCTTATTCCGACTCCAAATACGGAGTCCCGTCAATCGGCCAAACCAAGAGTTTTAGCTTCGCCATTGATAACAATATAGAGATGAAAGTAAAGTCGGACGATGACTCTACGGGCTTTAAGAAAATCAGTATTATAGACAATCTGGGCATCAGCATGTCGTATAATGCGGCCGATAAGAAGCAACCTTGGAGCGATTTGAACATGAATATCCGCCTGAAATGGTGGAAAAGCTACACCTTTAATCTCAATGCCGTCTTCGCAACCTATGCCTATGAGCTTGGTGCAGATGGCAAACCATTCATTGGTACACACACGGAATGGGGACGGGGACGATTCGGAAGATTCCAAGGAATGTCGCAGAACCTCTCTTTCACGCTCAATCCAGAGAAGATAAAGAAATGGTTTGGCGGTGGCGATGACGAAGACTCAGACGACAAAAAAAGGAAAAAGAACGATCCGGATGCCGAAGGCGTGGATACAGATATAGAGAGTAACGTCGACGACGACATGATAGAAGGACAGCGCGGAGCCAGAGCCAGGCAGAAAAGAGGCAAGGCCGAGACCGATGACGACGGTTACATGACGTTCTCTATGCCATGGTCTTTGACATTCGGGTATGGTATTACGATGCGCGAGAACACTGGCGGTACATTCAATACAAAGACGATGCGCTATCCCTATAAGTTCTCCCAGACTCTCAACGTGAGTGGAAACCTACGCATCAGTGACGGTTGGAACATCAGCTTCTCCAGTGGTTACGACTTCGACTACCACAAAATGAGCATGACAACAGCCTCCCTACAGCGCGATCTCCACTGCTTCAACATGAGCTGTTCGGTGGTTTTGGCACCTTACACAAGCTATAACTTCACGTTCCGTTGTAATGCCAGCACCCTGACCGATGCTTTGAAATACGACAAACGAAGTGGTGTCACCAGTGCCGTTCAATGGTATTAAATAAAAAGCGAGACCTATCGGCCTCGCTTTTTTCTTTTAATGAACCACTTATCTTGTGTTAAACCGGATGCCGGCTTTCAATTCAAATGTCATCGGACAGTCATTGTAAATCGTCTGAACATCTGAACCATTGTCGAAATGATAACCAACTCCTGGCTCAACATATAGCCCTAACTTGGGCGATAATTTATATTCCATGCCGACACGACCGCTCAGCGACCACTGCAACTGGTCCATCTTCACTTTCTTATACGACGTTTCTCCTTTGCGGTCCTCCCCATCCTCCTGGCGACCGGAGACCAGCTTCTCTGCCCTTCCACCCGCTGCGGCATAGACATTCAGTTTTCTATTCTGCCACAAGGAGTAATTAAAATCCACCGGAATACCTACGAAATGGAGCTGTTGACTTCTGTCATACGATACCGAACCCATACTATAAGCAATGGTTGAGCTATGGTAACTATACATCAACCCTGTTTCTATACTCAGACGAGTCGTCAATGGCACTGCCACCGTCACCCCAGCCGTCAGCGGTTGATGGTGATGTGCCTTCTTGCTAATCTCGTTTTGACCTACAGGCACATAATCGACAGCTACCAAGGTAGGCACTCCGTAAGTTGCACTATAGTCGAGTTCCGCATGACCTAAGTTCGTCAACGACGATACATTAGGCACACCACCGAGCGATAATCCAAACCTCAATCCTCTGCGCACAGTCCGACGGTCGTTTGCCGAAGCCAACAACCTTTCCTCACGCGGTCGTGCAGAAATGGCCCTCTTGGGCTTTTCAGGCACTGGCAGTTCCTCTTCCATCTTCTCAGACGGCTCTTCCTGTTGGCCAGGCAACACTGCCATATCAGCCTGTTCTGCCACTTCTGCTACCATCGCACCTTCTTCTACACGCTTCATTTGGGAAGCCTGTCCATGTTTTTCGGTATTTATATACTGTTTTGTAGGAGTTTCCTGTTCCTGAATGCTTGCCAATGGTGCATTCGGCTTGATGACTGGAGCCACATTGTTGACTGATGTATTGGTCAGCAAGACCAATCCCACAGCCGCAGCACCCATCATCAAAGTTACGACGGTGGCTTTCCTTCCCGTCCTATTTGGCATCACCTTCTCTTCTACAGAGACCGGTGCTGCACTTTGTTCGAGAACTTCCAAGCGGTCCATTACATCGTCAAACAACCCTTGCGGGGCAGTCTCCTCGTAATGCTCCATCTTGTCGCGCAATGTTTTTGTCCATTCATTGCTCATATCCGTCCTCCTTTCTTATATTCTATGATTTTCTTTTTTAATACTGTTTTTGCTCTATTCAGCTGCGACGCCGACGAACTTTCTTTGATGCCCAGTATTTTTCCTATCTCTTGATGACTCTTATCCTCAAACACATAGAGATTGAACACCGTGCGATAACCATCAGGCAGCTCCCTTATCATTTCTTGCAACAATTTCGGTGGCACATCGTCCACCGGCGTATTGTCCTCATCCGCCACCTCCGGTAAATTTTCGTCGAACAACAACGGTACTGTCTTCGACTTTCTGAGAAAACTCAATGCCTCGTTGACTACAATCCTTTTACCCCACGCCAACAACGAACCCGCAGCCCTATATTCAAAGCTATCGGCATTCGTGAATATCTTAATCAGAGCTTCTTGAAGAACATCTTTCATATCGGCATCACTCGCAATATAACGTGAACAAACGGCGGTGAGTCTCCCCGCATATAGAGCATAGAAGTCCCTCATCGCCGTTTTGTCATGTTGGCGAAGTCCTTGTACAATGTGTAGTTCTTGCTGTTTCTCTGTCAGTTGCACCTATTTATAAAGATTGTCGTCTCGCACGCGGTAGCTGAAGTTCACGCTCTTCTGACCGGCAAACGACTTCCAAGTCAATTTCAACTTCACTTCTTTCTTTCCTTGTGCCTTAGCGATGCTGTCAATCTCGGCCAGTCTGAAGGCTACAAGCGCATCGGCAGCAGTTCCTTTCGTATCTCCATGCGCATGATGACGGAATACTAACTCGTATGGATCTTTTGGATTCGTTCCTGTCACAAGGCTTACCACATGCTGTTTTTTACCTTTTACACCCCACAACGTGCGGAATCTCAACGTCAGATAACCATCCTCGGCCACAGTTGTAAAGTCTTGCACTACTTCTACTGGGTCGTTTCCAAACTTGACCATGTCTTCTTTTTCTCCCAAGGTCTTCACGGCCGGCTTGGTTCTGATACTATCCAACCAGTTCACATAAAACTGCTGGACACCACTCTTGTTCAATCCGTCGTCGCGAAGATTGGCCAGCGCGCGCACTTCTTTGCCACCAAAAGGCGACTTCGTGATGTTACTGGCAACTCCCCCTTTCTTGTCTGTCACCCAGATAAAAAATTCTTTTCCATCGTTCATGGGTTTAATAGTCACCACAGCGTTGGCTACATAGCTGTTAAGCACCCTGTTGTCATCGTCGTCCATATCGCACGAAGACACCAGCATCGACGCCATTACCACCGCCAATAAAGATAACAATCCTGTTACTTTCATCCCATTAGCCTTCTTGATTAGTCTGAAGACAGTATTAGTCGTTTTCATATCCATTCTGTTTTTTGCGTTAATACTTATTTGTAGGTGAGTACTCAAACAGTAAATGCACAAACTACAGAACCTTGCATCTTAAAAACCTAAAGCATGTTAAATCTCTGTCTTACAGGCAGTAACAGCCTTATCTCATCCCAGCTCCATCAATTTTTGCAGCGACGACTCCTCGCCTACCACCCAGACCACATCGCCCACTTCGAAAACATGAGTCGGATTGACAACCGTCAGTGCCTGCTGGCCTTGCTCAGCTCCCACCACCATGCAGTTGTAACGGTCGCGGATACCGCTTTCCTTCAAGGTTTTCCCAGCCAGACAGCTGTTTTTCCCTATCACCAGTTGGCGCAGTTTCATCTCGCGTTTCTCTATCTCGACATCTTCGGGCACCACTTCGCCTTTCATCGCCGCAGAGAAATTGTGCAACTGCTCGTCGTTGCCAATCACCTGAATCTTGTCGCCAGGGAAGATTATCATGTCACCGTTAGGGATATTCAGTCGCTGCCTACCACGCAAGATACTGCTCACGTGTACGCCAAACCGATTGCGAAACTGTAATTGGCGAAGCGACCGGCCGGCCCATATCGAATCTTCAGGCACGACAACGTCGCCAATATGAATATCACGGTCTAGCAGATGACCCTCGAAGAGCGGACGCTTGCGTCCCTGTACACGGGCTTCTATGTCGCGCGACTGCAAGTTTTGGATGAACAGTCGTTCCAGTCTGATGCTGCGATGCTTCAACGATCGCGACAATATCATGAAAATAATCACAGACACGGCAATCGTTATCATCAGCGCGTCTGTAAATCTCGTCAGGTAGTTACAGATATAGAAGATGAAGCTCGATGCGATAATCACCTTCACCAGACTCGTGAACAGCAACGGCAAGCGATTGATTCGGTTCTCGGTCCACAGCAACTTGAACTCGTCGCTATGAAAGTGTCGCATCACCAACGCACGCAAGAAAGGCGAAATCAGGGCCACCGTCAGCACACCGCACACCCCGTTTGCCCACCAGTGGGGCAACAGCTGGCGTACAAAAGGCAAGAAAAAAGTGAGCATCATAGCGGTCAATGCGGCCGACAGCGTGCCATAGATGACGGTACTCACAAACTGTTTCCGCAGCAGTCGTTTCCATGTTCCAGTCTCATTAGTCGCATGACTGCCTGCACTCAAGTGGTCCAGACGTCGCAACCAACGCTTGGGCAGTCGTCTTTCTATCAGCGCATAGCAGGGTTCGGCAGCCCGCATCATATACGGCGTAAGGAAAGTTGTAATCACTGATACAGCCACCACCACCGGATAGAGGAATTTGCTTATCACACCTAGCGACAGTCCCAGCGAAGCGATAATGAAGGCAAATTCACCTATCTGCGCCATAGAGAAACCGCATCGCATGGCCGTTTTCAGCGACTGACCGCTAAGCAGAAAGCCAAATGTACCGAAAACGCCCTGACCAATGAGAATGGCCAGCACCAACACCACGATTGGAACGGCATATTTCATCATCACCACGGGGTCTACCAGCATGCCCACGGAGACGAAGAATATAGCTCCGAAGAGGTTTTTGATGGGTTCTACCACGCGGATAATCTTATCGGCTTCTACCGTCTCAGCCAAGATACTGCCCATCACGAATGCACCAAACGCACTACTGAACCCCACCTGTGTAGAGATGACAGCCATCAGGCAGCACAGTCCCAAAGCCACAATGACCAGTGTCTCACCATTCATCAGCTTGCGCGTCTTGCGCAGGAAACTGGGTATGACAAACAACCCCACTACAAACCAAAGTACCAGGAAATAACCAATACGGAACAACGAGCCGAACAGCTCTTCCCCATCGGGATTGCTACCGCTGGCCAACGTGCTCAGCATCACCATCAATACGATGGCCAATACATCCTCCAAAATGAGCACACTCATCACCAGTCCGGCAAATTTCTGCTGCCGAAATCCCAAATCATCGAATGCCTTATATATAATGGTGGTAGACGACATGGCCAGCATTCCGCCCAAGAAGATACAGTCCATCTTATCCCACCCGAAGGCATGACCGACGTTGATACCCAGCAACATCATACAGAAGATGATGGTGAGCGAGGCTATCACCGGCGCCAGCCCCATCTTCAGGATTTTCTTCACAGAGAAGTCCAATCCCAAAGCAAACAGGAGGAACAATACTCCGATGTCGGCCCAGGTCTGTATGTCGGCCTTGTCCACCACCGACATGGTGTAGGGCATATGGGGCGAGACGAGGAATCCGGCAAGAATATAGCCCAACACGAGGGGTTGGCGCAACTTCTTGAACAGCAGTATAACAAAGCCGGCTACGACCAATATCAAGGCTAGGTCGGCTATAAGGTGTGGCAGTTCGGCCATAAAAGTTTTCGATATTAAAAGGAGCTGAACAAGCGATACACGCTCATTCAGCTCCTTGCTTGCCTATAAATAGTTCTCTTGATTAATCCTCATAGTTTCCCGTAATCTCGCATATCTTCACGATGACGTCGACAGCCTTCTCCATCACCTGTACAGAGACAAACTCATAAGGACCGTGGAAGTTCACACCGCCGGCAAAGATGTTGGGACATGGCAAGCCCTTGAAGCTAAGCTGTGCACCGTCCGTACCTCCACGTATAGGAGCTACCTTCGGTGCTACACCGCTTTCCTGCATGGCTTTCAGCACAATATCAATGACGTGCATGTTCGGGTCAATCTTCTCCTTCATGTTGTAATACTGGTCTTTCAGCTCTATGCGTACCGTTCCCTCGCCGTATTTCTCGTTCATGCGCTTCACGCAGTCCTCCATGAAATCCTTGCGGTCTTCAAACTTATCGCGGTCGTGGTCGCGGATGATGTAGCTCAGCTTTGCTTCTTCCGTGCGACTCTCTATGCCCAGCAGATGGTAGAAACCCTGATAGCCTTCGGTCGTTTCGGGTAAGTCGGTCTCCGGAATCATGCTGTTAAACTCACAGGCCAATCGGTTGGCATTCACCATCTTGCCCTTGGCATATCCGGTATGCACGCTCACACCCTTGATAAACACCTTGGCGCCGGCCGCATTGAAGTTCTCGTATTCCAAATCGCCCAAATCGCCGCCGTCCATCGTATAGGCCCAGTCGCACCCAAACTTCTCTACATCGAAATGATGAGCACCCATACCGATTTCCTCGTCGGGATTGAAGCCCACACGGATGTCTCCGTGCTTGATTTCATTGTGGTCACGCAGATAGCACATCGCTTGTACTATCTCGGCTATACCGGCCTTGTCGTCAGCTCCCAGCAGCGTAGTTCCGTCGGTGACGATGATGTCTTCTCCCCTATGCTCCAGCAGTTCGGGAAATTTCTCAGTACTTGAGATGATGCCCGGCGACAGCTCTATGTCCTTACCGTCGTAATTCTTGATGACGCGCGCCTTCACTCCGTAGCCACTGGCATCGGGACTTGTATCGTAATGAGAGATGAAACCGATAGTCGGCAGCTTCTTCTTGGTATTGGCTTTCAGCGTGGCATAGATGTACCCCATGTCGTCCATCTCCACATCGCTGAGTCCTTCATTCTCCAATTCCTTTGCCAGATACTTGGCAAACTCTAATTGTTTCGCCGTACTCGGCACGGTCTCTGAATCTTCGGCCGACTGGGTGTCGAACTTGGTGTAATTGATAAATCTTTCGGTTATTTCCATTTGCTAAAATCGTCTTTATACATATATTACTGCAAACATACACAAAAATCTGCTAACTTCAAAACTTAGAAATATAAAAATGGCAAAACCCGATTTACTGCAAAGGCTTCGCAGCATCGCTGCAAGGGCCTAACAGCATTGCTGCCAAGCCCAAACAGCAACACTGCCGAGGCCTTGCAGTAGAATAGGCAAATTGATGAGTTGGCGAGTTTTTGAGTTAGTAAGTTTTTAATATCAGGTTTTTTGCCTAATTTTGCCGACATTATGATACTGAACATTGTTTTTATCCTCGCGGGCATCGTACTGGTGCTGTGGGGAGCCGACCGTCTGACCGACGGCGCAGTGGCGTTGGCCGAGAGAATGAATATACCCCAAATCGTTATCGGACTTACGATTGTGGCTATGGGAACGTCCATGCCAGAGTTTTGCGTGAGCCTGGTGTCGGCCCTGAAGGGTACACCCGACTTGGCTGTAGGCAACATTGTGGGCAGCAATATCTTCAATGCGCTGCTCATCGTGGGCACAGCCGCGATGGTTGCTCCCATGACCATCCTGCACTCTACAGTAAAAAAAGATATCCCGTTTGCCCTCGTGGCATCCGTCGTATTGCTGATGATGTGCATGGACGGCGACATTTCGCGCATCGACGCCATCATCTTACTAGTTCTATTCGGCATTTTCATGTATGCCACACTGAAAGGGGCGAAAACCGAAAACGACGCCGTTGAGCAACTAGCCAAGCAGCCCATGAACGTGTGGAAGGCCGTGGGATTCCTGTTATTGGGCCTGGCTTGCCTTATCGTAGGCAGCAACATTTTCGTCGACGGAGCTACCAATGTGGCACATACATTGGGCGTGAGCGACGCCGTGATAGGATTGACAATCGTGGCAGGCGGTACTTCGCTGCCCGAACTCGCCACCAGTGTGGTGTCGGCACGCAAGGGCCAAAGTGGTATTGCTATCGGCAACGTGCTTGGCAGCAACGTGTTCAACATCCTCGCCATCCTGGGTATCACGGGCATCATATCGCCGATGATGATTCAGGGCATCACCACGACCGATCTATCTGTGATGGTAGTAGCCATGATTATGCTGTGGCTGTTCTCCTTTACCAAATATACCATTGCGCGATGGGAGGGTGCTGTCCTCGCAGCCACGTTCATTGGTTATCTGACTTATCTGCTCTATCAGGTGGTATAAGTCCTCTGCAAGAAAAGGCTACAAAACTATCCATACAGCGACATGCGACAGGTATAGATGCGATAAACGCATTTTTGCTTGTCCATGTCGCTGATTTTAATTAACTTTGCAACCTCTTAAATAAGAACCGAGTGCTTGGTAAACCTCGTAAAAAACAAGAAAATGGAAAAAAAACGTAACATGGTGAGTGTGCTGTTTATGCTTTTCAGCATCCTCTTTTGCGTTTGCCTGATTGCGGCAAACGTACTCGAAACAAAGCAAATTGCATTAGGTCCTTTCACATTACCCGGTGGTTACACCACGGGTGCAATCAGCCTGACCGGCGGACTCATCGTCTTCCCTGTCTCATACATCATCAACGACTGTGTGTGCGAGGTGTGGGGATATGGCAAGGCACGCCTGCTGATATGGATAGGATTTGCCATGAACTTCTTCTTCGTGACGCTCGGCGCACTCTGCGACTGGATTCCCGGCGCTCCTTATTGGACCAATGATGCCGGCTTCCACGCCGTATTCGGCCTGGCACCTCGTATCGCTGCCGCTTCGTTCATCGCTTTCTTATGCGGTTCGTTCGTCAATGCTTATGTGATGAGTCGCATGAAAATATCGTCGAGAGGCAAGAACTTCTCTGCCCGTGCCATCCTAAGTACGGTGTTCGGCGAGAGTGTAGACTCAGTTATCTTCTTCCCCTTGGCCCTCTCAGGCATCGTTCCTACCAATGAACTGCCCGTGCTGATGATAGGACAGGTGATTCTCAAAACGCTGTACGAAGTCGTGGCATTGCCTTTGACCATCCGTATCGTACGTGCCGTCAAACAACATGAGGGCGAAGATGCCTACGATGACGGCATCAACTATAACGTGTTCAAACTGCTGAGTATCTAAAGACAGATTACAGAAGTATGGAAAACCAAGCAATCAAACAACAAGATAAACGCGAAGAAGAGGGGTTGCAGGCACTGGGTGCTGCAACCCACTATCGCATGGACTATGCTCCCGAAGTGCTAGAGACATTTCAAAACAAGCACCCGGAGAACGATTATTGGGTCAGGTTCAACTGCCCTGAGTTCACTTCTTTATGTCCCATCACCGGCCAGCCCGACTTCGCAGAGATTCGAATATCGTATGTGCCAGCCGAAAGGATGGTGGAAAGCAAGAGTCTGAAACTCTATCTCTTCAGCTTCAGAAACCACGGCGACTTCCATGAAGACTGTGTCAACACCATCATGAAAGACCTCATCAAACTGATGGAGCCTAAATATATAGAGGTGACGGGCATCTTCACACCGCGCGGGGGCATCAGTATCTACCCCTATGCCAACTACGGACGACCCGGTACGAAGTACGAACAAATGGCCGAACAACGCTTTGCCACTCACGAATAGCATCATCTAAACCCACCATACCATGCGACGACTCACACTACTTCTGGTCTTGACAACTGCATGCGCTGCCCTATGGGGGCAGCCTGTCAGCAAGAAGCGACCTAAAGTAGCTGTCGTCCTGTCGGGGGGTGGAGCTAAGGGAATGGCCCATATCGGTGCGCTCAAGGTGATAGAAAAGGCCGGCATCCCAGTCGACATCATCACCGGTACATCTATGGGCAGTATCATCGGTGGGCTCTATGCAGTGGGCTACGATGCCCATACGCTCGACTCACTGGTAAGAGAGCAAGACTGGTCGTTCGTACTTTCAGACAAGGTAGACGTCAGCAGTAGCAGCATCGACAACCGAAAGAAACAGAATGTCTACCTCTTGACACGCGACATGATTTTCTCTAAGAGGTCTGCCAATGTCGCAGGAATCATCCGTGGGAAGAATCTTTCAAAACTCTTTGCCCAACTGACATCTGCCTATCGCGACTCCATAGACTTCAACCAACTCCCGATTCCCTTTGCCTGCGTGGCTACGAACATCGTAGACAACACCGAATACGACTTCCATCACGGCGTATTGGCCGAGGCTATGCGTACCAGCATGGCCATTCCAGGGGTATTTTCTCCTGTCAGAAAGGGCAATATGGTATTGGTCGACGGCGGTCTTCGCAATAATTATCCGGTAGATATTGCCCGCCGAATGGGGGCTGACTACGTGATAGGAGTGACCGTACAAGGTGCTCCGAAGACCGCAGACGACCTGACGAACGGAGCTGCCGTGCTCAGTCAGATAGTCGATGTGAACTGCAAGAACAAGTATGATGAGAACATTACCAATACCGATGTGCTTATCAAAGCCAATACCACCGGCTATTCGGCTGCCAGTTTTACCCACGCTGCCATCGACACCTTGATAGCACGAGGCGAAGCCGACGCCATGAGACAGTGGGAACAACTGCTTGCCTTAAAAACCAAACTGGGATTGCCGCCCCACTACCGCCCCACAGCTAAGAACCTGCAACACGCCTCTCCCCTGCCCGACAGGATGAAGCTGGGAAGCATCAGCTTTGAAGGCGTGGACGCATCCGACCGTAATTATCTCGAACGGCAATACAGACTCAACCGGCGCGACAGCATCACAACGGCCGACATGGATGAGATTGTGAACACTATGCGCATGGATTTATACTACGACGATGCTGACGTGGCCTATCAACAAGCCGGCAACAGCTACGACATACACGTCGTGGCAAACACCAAGAAAGCCACAAAACTGAACTTAGGAGTGCGCTTCGATACCGAAGAGATAGTGGCGCTGCAAGCCAATGCGGGCTTCTTCATCAAGAGCAAGAGCATTCCTATGACGGCCGATTTCACCGTGCGGCTCGGCAAACGTATCATGGCAAGGGGCGATTTCTCTATTCATCCCTACTCTTGGGGACGCATGATGCTCTCCTATATCTTCCAACATAACGACATCAACGTGAACGAACGGGGAGACAGGATTTTCAACTTTACCTACAATCAACATTCCGTTCGCCTGAATATCTTTGATTTCAATATCCGTAATTTCAATGTGACCATCGGTCCACACTTTGACTATTACAACATCCACAACATCCTGTCTAACCAGGACATCGTCTCCGGTATCTCCGCCCTTCACCACCTTCATCTTCTAAGCTACCACGCCCACGTGACCTACAACTCCGAGAACAACTGGTATTTTCCTTCCCGTGGTGCCAATATGGAAGCCGGCTATGGATACTATACCGACGACTTCGCACGCTATCAAGGGCATCTGGGCTTCAGCGCACTGAATGCTTCGTGGCGTTGGGCATTCCCCCTGAACAGCCGACTGACCCTGCAACCGATGCTCTATGGGCGACTGTTGTTTGGTTCGGATATACCGGGCGTGAAGCAAAACAGCATCGGTGGCGACTGGGACTCGCATTACTTCGACCGTCAGATGCCCTTTGCCGGCATGGGGTATGTAGAGTTTACCGACAATCAATTCATCGCCTTACAGCTGAAACTACAGCAACGCATAGCCGACAACAACTATGTGATGCTAAAGATAACGGGCGCTCAGCATGCCAAGAAACTGAAAGGGCTGCTCGACCGCGGCCCGATGATGGGCTATCAGGCATCTTATTACTACAACAGTATGCTAGGACCACTCGGTGCAAGCATCGGTTTCTCCAACAAAACAGACCAACTCTACTTCCACATCAACCTGGGTTTTGTGTTTTAATCCCACCTCTTTCCTCACTCATTTTATCCTATCGGCATCTTTATCTCATGGCTTATTGCCGTCTTCTCAGATAAAAAACGTATCTTTGCAAAACACTGTAAAACCTAAAACGAGATGGAAGAATACATCGTTTCGGCGCGTAAATACCGCCCTATGAGCTTCGACTCCGTGGTAGGGCAATCTGCTTTGACCACGACATTGAAGAATGCGGTGAAGAGCGGTAAGCTAGCACACGCCTATTTATTCTGCGGTCCGCGTGGCGTAGGAAAGACCACGTGCGCCCGCATCTTTGCCAAAGCCATCAACTGCGAGCATCCACGTGAGGACGGAGAGGCTTGTAACGAGTGCGAAAGTTGCAGTTCGTTCAACGAACAACGCTCTTACAACATCTTCGAACTGGACGCTGCGAGCAACAACTCCGTCGAAAATATCAAGGCATTGATGGAACAAACACGCATCCCACCGCAAGTAGGACGCTACAAAGTGTTCATCATCGACGAGGTACACATGCTCAGCACCGCAGCTTTCAACGCTTTCCTGAAGACACTGGAAGAGCCTCCTTCGCATGTCATCTTTATTCTCGCAACGACCGAGAAACACAAGATTCTGCCTACTATCCTGAGCCGTTGCCAGATATACGACTTCGAACGAATGAGCGTTTCCAATACCATCGACCACCTGAAGATGGTGGCAGAGAAAGAAGGCATCACCTACGAAGAACGCGCACTGGAGATTATTGCCGAGAAAGCCGACGGCGGTATGCGCGATGCCCTGTCTATCTTCGATCAGGCAGCCAGCTTCTGCATGGGAAACCTGACGTACGAAAAGGTACTCGAAGACTTGAACGTACTCGATACCGAGAATTATTTCAAGGTGATAGACTTGGCCATCGAGAACAAAGTGAGCGACATCATGGTACTGCTCAACAGCGTTATCAGCAAGGGATTCGACGGCGGCAACTTCATCATCGGACTGGCCAGCCACGTACGCAACGTACTCATGGCCAAGGATAATCAGACCATTCCACTGCTCGAAGCAAGCGAACAACAGCGCAGACATTATCAGGAGCAGGCAGCTAAGTGCCCCACCCGATTCCTATACAACGCACTAAAACTGATGAATCAGTGTGACGTCAACTATCGACAGAGCAGCAACAAGCGTCTGCTCGTAGAACTTACGCTGATTCAGGTGGCGCAACTCACCCAGCCGGCCGATGAAGATGCTGGCGCGGGGCGTAGCCCTCACAGATTAAAATCCCTGTTTAAGAAATTGATTTCTTCCACACCTAAACCGGCATCGCAGGTAGCCGGGGTTGGAACGAATACTGGTGGAGCATGGCGAACGGACAGAGCAAAGGTAGCCACACAGCTCCACAACGAGACACCAAAGCCCACGGAGACGGCCCATGCCACCCCCGAAAGTTCACCTACTACTCCGAAGCCGCGCATCAAACTGAACAAATTGGGCTTCACATTCAAGGAGTTGAGAAACGGTCCGGACAAGATAGCCGAACAAGAGATTACCATTACCAATAGCCACGAGCACAACGAGTTCAGCCAAGAAGACCTGGAATTGCAGTGGCTGTCCATGTGCAACCGCATGCCGCAGTCGCTCACGGGCATGGCTTCACGCATGAAAAACATGCGGCCACGTATCACCGACTACCCCAACATCGAGGTAATCGTAGACAACCAGATACTGCTGAACCAGATACAAGACATCAAGTCGCGCATCAAGGTGACGATGGCGCAGGCCTTGCACAATGGAAACATCGAACTCACCCTACGCCTGGCCAAGGCCGAAGAGGTGACAAAGGTACTGACCAAACGCGAAATCTATGACGAGGTGAGACGCAAATACCCGGCTATGGAGAAACTTTGTGCGACCTTGGACCTAGAGTTGACCTAGCCCACTACGATACATACAAAACGCGGACAATCTTCCTACGAGATTGTCCGCGTTCGTTTTATATCCTCAAAGCCTAGATAAGCGGCATTCCCCCCTGCCTACATTCCTCGCGCATAGAGTCTGGCCAGATGCTGGCCTGGATTTCCCCGATATGCGCCTTGTGCAGCATGACCATACAAAGACGGCTCTGTCCGATACCGCCACCGATACTCAACGGCAGCTGGTCGGTCAGCAACTGATGGTGGAAATACAGTTTTTCGCGGTCTTCTTTGCCTTCGAGCGCCAACTGTCTCTTCAGGCTCTCCTTGTCAACACGAATACCCATAGACGACAACTCGAAGCTGCGCCCCAGCACTGGATACCATATCAATATATCGCCATTCAGTCCCGGCTTGCCATCCTCGCCCATTGTCGACCAGTCGTCATAGTCAGGAGCACGCCCATCGTGCTTCTCGCCGTTGCTCAACCGCGCACCGATACCGATGATAAACACCGCTCCATACTTTTCACAGATAGCATCTTCGCGCTCTTTCGGCGTCTTGTCGGGATACATCTGCAACAATTCTTCGCTGTGTACGAAGTGTATCTCTTCAGGCAAGAACGGTTTCAGCTGAGAATAAGTCTCACAAGCCAAATACTCCGTGCGCAAGATGGCCGCATAGATACGGTGCACCACATCCTTCAGGAAAGCTACATTGCGCTGTCCCTGAGTGATAACGGCCTCCCAGTCCCACTGGTCTACATAGAGCGAATGCAAGTTGTCCAGCTCCTCGTCGGCACGAATGGCATTCATATCCGTATAGATGCCGTATCCCGGTTCTATCTTGTATTCGGCCAGAGCCAACCGCTTCCACTTGGCCAATGAGTGTACCACCTCTGCTTGGGCATCTCCCAAATCCTTGACAGGGAATGCCACAGGGCGTTCAACACCGTTCAGGTCGTCGTTGATACCAAGCCCCTTCAGCACGAAAAGCGGTGCTGTGACACGACGCAGACGCAATTCCGTGGCCAGGTTCTGCTGGAAAAACTCTTTAATGAGCTTAATACCCTGCTCGGTCTGTCTCATGTCGAGCAATGCCTTATACCCTTCCGGTTTGATTAATTTAGCCATATTCTTTTCTTTTATCGTCTTCTTTTAGGCCACAAAGATAAGGCTTATATAGCTAAAACACAAGTATTATCCGTACAAAATCTGCAAAAAGACAGGAATACTTTTCTATTCCTATCTTTTTGTATCGACAGAAACCCGCGATTACAGAATTCTGTTAACCATCCATGCCCGCCAACTTCACTTTCTGACACAATCCATCCTGTCTTTCTGCTTTTTCAGTATAGGGATTTGGGTAATTCATTTTTTTTCCCTACTTTTGCAACGCTATCACAACAAGGTCCCGTAGCTTAGCTGAATAGAGCGTCAGATTCCGGTTCTGAAGGTCTTGGGTTTGAATCCCAACGGGATCACTTGTAGCCTCAACGAGGAGTCTTCCGATATGGAGGAATCCTCGTTGTTTTGTTTGAATACACACCGACTTACATTTCGCTTATCCTACACATCAAATACTGCAAAGCCTTGGCAGCGATGCTGTTTGGCCTCCGCAGCAATACTGTTCGGGCTTTGCAGCGATGCTGCCACGCCCTTGCAGTATTTTGAGTGTGAGTTTATTAGTTTTTGAGTTGATGAGTTTGTGAGTTGTAGGGACAAATTGATGATTAAGAGCTGATGATTGACTAGGTAGGAATTGAGAAGATTGTAGGGACGCGGCATGCCACGTCCCTACTGTAACACACTGCATGCTTATATATATTAGGATTGTAGGGGAGAATTGAGAATTGAGAATTGACAATTAAACTCACAAACTTAAAAATTCATAAACATTTGGAACTTATCAATATTTTTCCTATATTCGCATCGTATCATGAAGTAGTATCTTTTCAGGTCATAGACACTATCATATTTCAATAAATATTACGGTCTAATAAAAACAGTAGCCTATGAAACGAGATCTATTCATTTTCATGCTTCTGTGCTTTGCTTTTGCCAGCCAGGCACAGTCTACCATGTCATACGCTTATGACCAGGCAGGCAATCGTGTAAGTCGTGTTATAGTTCTGAAGTCACGGGCTGTGAAGTCGCAGTCTCATCACACTGATTCCATGAGTTTCCGGGAAATGTTGTCAGACCGCCAGATAAAAATCTGGCCCAATCCCGTACAAACAGAATTAACTGTCTCTATCTCTCAGTTTGATTCATCTTCGTCTGCTACCTATTCCCTTTACCATCCAGGAGGTAGCGTTCTTGAAGTGAATAAACCCTTAACACAATCTACTGCCATAGACATGACGAAGTATCCACGAGGTATCTATATCCTGCGGATTACTTTATATGGGCAATCGAGTAGTTGGAAAATCATCAAGCAGTAACCAAAACACCCTGGACTATGAATCATCGTCATTTGCGCTATGTAGGTCTGTCTGTTGGTCTTACATTTATAATACCGTCTTTATATGCGCAACAGACGACTCTGCCGGATAGCAGCTTCGTCATGCCAACCGACACTATAAGGTCTGGCATGGGCAATGATACAGTCTGTTATTATAAAAGCAGACCGTTTGATTTCGGTCCTATTACCTATGAGGGGCCGAAGAAGGTAAACAATGCTCCCGATACGTCTTCCGCTCATCGTAAGTTGAGACCCAGACGGAGTATGCCTTCCGGTCTGGATACCGGCAAACCTGCCACGACGATACATTACGATGCACTGGACCGAGAGATAAGGAAAGGCAGTCAGCGGTTCGACGGGCAATGGCAGTTCGTGGACCGTGTGTACGACCAGCGTGGACGGCTGGAGAAAGTGTCGCTCCCATTCAGAGGAGAGACAGCCAGCCATTGGAATACCTATTCCTATGACGCGTATAACCGCCCGGTCGGCCTGACGGAAGCTTCGGGCAAAACGTCGGCCTGGCACTATGGCAGACTGTGGACGATGGAGACGAAAGACGGAATCACCACTACCAGGACCTTTGACCAGCTGGGAGCTGTGGTGAAGGCGGAAGACCCCGGAGGCATTATCACCTACGAGATCAGGCCAGACGGACAACCATCCAGGATTGTTGCTCCGGGTAACGCCGTGACTTCGTTCAGCTATGACAATTTTGGCCGTCGCCTTATCATAGACGACCCCAGTGTCGGAAAGCAATATTTCTCAGAATCGTATGCTTCGGATGGCAGTCGCACGTTCCTGACCAGGGAGCCAAACGGACATATGATAACATCCAAGTACGACAAGTATGGGCGTCTCCTGGAATCGAAGCGGGATGAGCTGAATACGGAGTATCGGTATAATGCAGGCGGAGATTTGTCTACAGTCAAATCCAATAACGGAACGGCTGTCAGCTATACGTATGATGCCTACGGACGTATAGCCACAGCACGCACGGACGTACCCGACGGTGTGTTCCTCTCAAAGAGCTATAAGTATGCCAACGGCAACCTTGCCAGCATACAATATACTTCGCAAAAGGGTGGCATCTGTACGGAGAATTACGTGTATGCCAATGGGCATAACACAGAAGTGAAACTGAACAATACGACCAGTATATGGAAGCTGACAGAGGAAAACGGTCTGGGACAACCGACAAAGGCCGTAACGGGAGCGTTGGCCCGTACATACAGCTACGATGCTTTTGGGCTACCCACAGGCAGGACAGCCGGTAATATACAGAGTTTCTCCTTTCAGTTCAATGCGAAGATAGGCTCGCTGAGTAGCAGGAAAGACAATCGTCGAAACCTTGAAGAGACGTTTGTCTATGACAATCTGAACAGATTGCAGGTGATGACGGGAAAGGGTATTGATTTCGACGAGAAAGGGAATCTCACGGTGATGCCCAATGCCGGAACATTGGGTTACGGCAATAGCAGCAGGCCTTATCAGGTAACGGCGTTCACTCCGAGTTCGCCGACCGTCACACCGAGGGAGCAACACCTGCATTACAACTCTTTCCAGCGTCCTGACAGTATCGTGGAGAATGGCATCACGGCAACACTCGTCTACAACACCGATGGCAACCGCGTGAAGATGAAGGTAGTGCAGGGCAATCAAGAGTTGCTTACACGCTACTATATTGACGACGAATACGAGTTGGACGGGCCTAAAGGCGTGGAGCGTCTCTACCTGTATGGCGACGCCTACGATGCTCCGGCTGTATATGTAAAGGAGGGCGGTGCGTGGAAGCTCTACTATATCTGTCGAGACTGTCAGGGCAGTATCACCCATATAGCCAATGCCGACGGCACGTTGAAGCAGGAACTGAGTTACGATGCTTGGGGACGCCTGCGCCATCCGCAATCGCAAGAGATATATGAGCAAGGCAAAGAGCCGGAACTGTTTTTAGGTCGTGGCTATACCGGGCATGAACATCTGCGCTGGTTCGGTCTTATCAATATGAATGCCCGCCTGTACGACCCGATGCTGGGCCGATTCCTCAGTCCCGCCCCCTACGTGCAGATGCCCGACTTCACACAGAGCTTCAATAGGTACAGCTATTGCCTGAACAATCCGTTGAAGTATGTGGATAAGAACGGGGAATTCTTCATCTTTACTATCATTAATGCTGTCAAAGATTTTGTAGTCAATAGTTTTATAAAGGTTTGGGATCAAGGATTTAACGCTTGGTCAAATAGCAGTAACTGGCATTCTACCAGAATGGCTTTCAAAATAGATATGGGGTTAGTCAAGGGAAATATAGGACAGATTTTGTCTCGATTGACTTGGGAACTTCCTCAAACAGGCTTAGGACATCTTGCAGGAAGCGTTCAAAATACTCTTTATGGGGTGAAAGGCGTATCCTATTATGGTGGAGCTACTGCTATTGAATACTATAGTGAAGGATGGGGAGCATTTACATTAGGTAGTTTCGTAAACGGGCAAAGAGGATTACAAGCCGACCCTAATAATTCGTTGTTCCAACACGAATATGGACATTATCTTCAGAGTCAATGGGCAGGCCTCTTCTATCTGCAACGCTATGCTATTCCAAGTGCTATTGACGCAGCAAGCAAGAGCAATCACAGCTATCATGCCACGGAGCAGGATGCAAACATTAGGGCATTCAAATATTTCTCTAAACATGTTCCTAATTTCGAGAAAAACAATGAATACAATAATATTTTTAGCCCCAGATGGGATTTTAAAAATAATCCTATCATAGGGTATAACAGGACAAAATCCATTGATAGCCCCGAAAATCAGGCCGTACTGAGAAATGGTATAATGTCTTTGGGATGGGCAGATATTGCATTTGGTCATACTTCTATATCAATCATACTTAATGTATTAGAATTAAAACAATGAAATAATGAAACATAGTCTGTTTATATCTAAACTATTGCTGCTCTGTATATTTATCAGCTGTAGACCTATTGAAGATGAGAATCATCATCATCGTATTACTTTTTATAACAGCATAGCGTCGAAACTGTATGTAGTTGAAGAAATAAATTATCCGGATACTACTGTAAACCATTTGTATGTGCTTAGACAACCTGAGATTTACAGAGTAGACCCTTATAGTCTAAACAATGAAGCAATTTCCTTACACCCACATGACACATACGAAGCGGCTTTCAAAGAGTATAAAGGGTATAAAAGAATTCCGAGCGATACCTTAATGGTATTTGTGTTTGATGCTGAAAAACTCGAAAAAAAGAATCCTGATGCCAAGATTTACTTTTTGGCTAGATATGATTTAAGCCTAGAGGACCTAAAACACTGTAATTGGGTATTAACCTATCCCCCTACCGAGGCAATGAAGGATGTAAAGATGTATCCGCCATACGAGACGTTCGCAAAGCGAGACGGTACGGGGAAGGATAGTCGTCCCTAGAGATACCTTGCCCCCTGTAAGTTGACAGGTATGTCTCTGTAACATGTCGATTTGATGTGTTTAGACAGAAGAGCATATTGAGTTGGTAAGTTTGTAAGTTTGTGAGTTGATGAGTTTGTGAGTTTGTGAGTTTGTGAGTTGTAGGGACAAATTGATGATTAAGAGCTGATGATTGACTAGGTAGGAATTGAGAAGATTGTAGGGACGCGGCATGCCGCGTCCGAGGGTAAGTTTCATCCCTGCATGTAGGGGCGAATTGCATTCGCCCAATTACTCTGCATATCTCCCCCACTTCTTTGTCTGCGGACGCAAACAAGGCCCATAGGGGGGAATTGCATGGCGCAATCAATATAGGATGACGGTAGAGACGGAGTGTACTCCGTCTCCATAGTCAGTAATGGATTACTTACAAGACAACATAAGAGACGGTGTACACACCGTCTCTACATACAGGAAACAACCATAACCGCAAGCCCGATAGTAGAAACCTCTCCTTGGGAGAGGGCTGGGGAGAGGTTTCGCTTTTCTTGCCTGCGGACGCGGCATGCCGCGTCCCTACTGTAACACACTGCATGCTTAAATATATAGGATTGTAGGGGCAAATTGATAATTGAGAGTTGATAATTGGGAATTGGTAATTGAGAATTGATGATTGAGAATTTCCTAAACTCACAAACTTACAAACTTACAAACTCATAAACTCACAAACTTAAAAACTCATAAACATTTGGAACGTATCAATATTTTTCCTATATTCGCATCGTATCATGATATAACAGGTTTTTAGATTGGAAACATCACTCGCATGAGGACATATTAGCACTTCATAAAACAGTAGCCTATGAAACATGCCCTATTCTTTTCCGTTGTTTTGTGCTTCGAGTTTGTCGGATAAGCACAGACTACTGTTTCATATAAATACAATAAGACTATCTTCTGGTAAAAAAGTATTTTATGCACGTACGATATATATATTTACTGTTTATTTTTGTATTCTCTTCTTGTATATTTGGTGAGGACAGGTTTCACACTATAACAATACATAATGAAAGCGAAACAAGTTTCTATCTGTTTATAGACAGTTGCATGGCAGATAGCTTACCGAAAGTGATTGTCCCTTTAGATTTTTATTCTCCAGAAAGGGATGTTTGGTATTGGAATGATAATAGGGGTAAAACAGTAGAGCAGCTGAAGGGCTTCAAATATATCTTCTACTTTTTTACAGAGAATACAATAGAAGAGTATAGCTGGGATGAGATTAGGAAACGTAAGCTATATAAGAAGATGTCATGGAGTGCCGAAGCATTAGACCGCCAAGACTGGAATGTCATGATTACACCGGATGTTCTCAAGTAATATCATTTCAAAAAAACATTTGCTATGACAAAAGATACGATGAAGAGATATTGCCTAGCTATAGGCTCAGTGTGGATTCTTTTAATATTTTGTAGCAGTTGCTTGTTTATCGACCCTCCAAGGGGACGTCTAAGTTTCCGTAATCAGACGAAGGAAACCACCTTTATCTATCAGGATCATGATGGTATAGGACTGATACCTCAAGACAGATTACCCATATTATTAGGATTCCCAACAAAGGTTGGTGAGGAATATATAACGAATGTTGGAGGAACAAGAGAGCATCCTGCATTATCAAATGAACAGAAGATTATTGATATTTTGGTATTACCAGCCAGTACATTTAATCATCACAGCTGGGCAACAATCAGAAAAGACAGACTTTATAAAAGATTGCGGTTCACAGAAAAGCAATTACAAAAATGTCATTGGAAAATATCAATAAAAGATATCTGAACGCTTTTAATAATCCACTATCATAAAAGGGAGGATTCTCCCTTCAAATAATTGGAATATAGAATAGTATTAAATATAATAACTAACTTTAAAGGAAACTGAAACATGGAAATACTGAAGAGCTTGCTGTTATCAGCGTTTGTTGTCTTGTGTATTGCTGCCTGTCGCGATATTCATGGGCATGAAGAAATAACTTTTAGCTCTGTTTTTATATCAATATTGCCAGAAGTTGAAATTCGTAGACCTACTATCAAATAAGAATATATGATGAGAAAACTTTTGTTTATACTTATATCATTAAACTTCCTGAGTTTGGTACCTTGTGTTCATGCCACTAATAGTCCATCACTATGTGGCATAGACTCTACAAAGGAAGAACGGAAAGTATACGAACTGCCACCAGAGGTGAAGGAGGTTGAATTTCGTAAAAAAGGTGAATTGTTTATTGATCGATTGACTATGTTGCTTAGAAACAAATATCAGAAACAAATAAATACTATGCAGGATTATGTTATCATAGACTTTTGGGTAAATCCTAAAGGTTTGGTAGATAGCGTATATCTTATCAAGCCTAAGCCATGTCCTTTTGATAGTGTGATTGGATATATAAAAAGTTATGATTTTGAAGGTCCCCTGTATGAATATTATACAACAGAAATTATCAAGAACAGTTACCTGATGCGATTGAGATTCCGTAATAATAAAAATGCCAATGAACTTATGTTTTCATTTTATTGCAAAGATTATCGCAAGGAAGAATAAATAAGAGAGCCTGAATATTTTAATCGTCCAACAAAATCAAGTATAACAATCAATTTTAAGAGGAATAGAAACATGGAAATACTGAAGAGCTTGCTGTTATCAGCGTTTGTTATCTTGTGTATTGCTGCCTGCCGCGATATTCATGGGCATGAAGAAATAACTTTTAGCTCTGTTTTTATAATATTGCCAGAAGTTGAAATTCGTTAACCTAAAAAATAAGAATATATGATGAGAAGACTTTTGTTTATTATTATGTCATTAAACTTCCTGAGTTTAGTACCTTGTGTTCATTCCACTAACAGTTCATCACTATGTGGCATAGACTCTACAAAGGAGGAATGGAAAGTATACGAACTGCCACCAGAAGTGAAGGATGTAGAATTTCGTGAAAAAAGGGATTTTTTTATTCATCGATTGACAATGTTTCTTAGAAATAAATATCGAAAACAAATATATACTATGCAGGATTCTGTTATCATAGAGTTTTGGGTCAATCCCAAAGGTCTGGTAGATAGTGTATATCTTATCAAGCCTAAGCCATGTCCTTTTGATAGTGTGATTGGATATATAAAAAGTTATGATTTCGAAGGTCCCCTGTATGAATATTATACAACAGAAATTATCAAGAACAGTTACCTGATACGATTGAGATTCCGTTATAATAGAGAGGTCAATAAACTTATGTTTTCATTTTATTGCAAAGATTATCGCAAGGAAGAATGATAGCGGTTATATAAGAATAGCCCACCCCTAAGTTGTTGATGATAAGTGTACTATTTGTATTCATCACCAAAAAGACGATAAAAAGGTACAATATGAAGAGTTTATTTTATCTTTTCTTTTTATTTGTGGGAACTGTTATTCCTGCCTATTCCTTGAATCCCGAATTTGATTATTATAAAATATATGGTAAAGGAATCAAAAAATTAACGACCTCAATGTACGATAAATGGAGAGTTGTTTGTTATTTCGATAGACATGGCTATCTTATGCGTGAACAGGCATTTCACAAAAAAGAGTTGAAGTCCGATC
Organism: Prevotella mikamonis; assembly: GCF_055381405.1. NCBI lineage: Bacteria > Pseudomonadati > Bacteroidota > Bacteroidia > Bacteroidales > Prevotellaceae > Prevotella > Prevotella mikamonis. Next base: position 152,956 of record NZ_AP035785.1, on the reverse strand, counting down.
ATATATATGATTACATTGTTACGGACAGTCTTGTGACAATAAGAATAACTAATATAAGTGATTTGTATCCTAAGTTGGTAAAAAAATACGAAGACTTTTTTTCTCCTTTGGGAGTATGTTATAAACGTAGAGTGTATATGAATGGTTCAGATACGGCATCATTATACATTGACAATTTTGTATATGATGATGGTTTGTTGCTAAGTAATGAAGAGGCAACTGCTTGGCAAAGGAATAATAAAAAAATGACAAAAGTCTGCTACTATTATAATGAAAAGAAACAGAAGATTCTAAAAACCAAGCATTTTAATGAAACAGATAGCATATTCTATTCCTATGATAGAATGGGGCGATTAACTGATGAAATTAAAAAAGTAGATAGCACGTCAGTTCTAAGTGATATAGTCCCCTATGCCAACAACGAAGTGAATAAATTACATATATTATATTCTAATTATGATGGTAAAGGAAATTGGACAAAGAGTTATTTTGTTACCCCAAAAGGTAAGAAGCCTCGCTCAAAAAGGAAAATAAAATATTGGTAAATGTTTGGTGGGTAATGATGTTAAATATAGTAGAAGCCTGTGGTCTTTTTTCAATACAGGAAACCATATCAAACTATTACAAGAATAGGTATGATTAGCAGCCTTATTTTTATTTAGAAAATATTATTTACTAACAATCATATTTAATCATAATGAATACAAAAAAAATAACTTTGGGCTCTCTTTTTATATCAGTGTTACTACTGTTTATATTATGTTCTTGTATTATGGACAGAAAAACAACTTTTTTTATCAAAAACAGTACAAATGATACGTTATTAATAGAGCTGTCAGAGTCAGATACTCTTGTTAATAAAAAATATTGGAGTAAGCGAGATGAAGAAATCAAGATACCAGTTGATTCAAAAGAGTTGGAAACAGTATTAAGCAATTCTATTATTGGGCATTTCGCAATACCCAATGCTGTGTTATTTGTTAATCCAAGCGTATTCCTCCTTAACGATACTTGCTATATTTATGCCATAAAATGGTCGGAAGCAAAACACAATACATTTGATGAGATACGTACAAGAAGACTCTATGATAAAAGGGTGGTAACTAAAGATAACTTCAATAGCAATAATCTCTTTGAATACAAAAAGGAATAACCCACTTTAAAAAGAAACTGAAACATGGAAATATTGAAGAACTTGCTATTTTAGTTTGCAAGTTTTTGAGTTGAAGAGTTCGTGAGCTGTAGGGACGCGGCATGCCGCGTCCTACTGTAACACACTGCATACTTAAATATATAGGGGTGTAGGGGCAAATTGATAATTGATGATTGAGAGTTGATAATCTCCTAAACTCATTTACTTATCAACTTACAAACTAAGAAACTAAAAAACTATTTAACGTAAGTTCGACGAATGATAAGTCTTTGCAAATTTTGTGATTAGCGAATCTTGTTGTAACTTTATGCTCAATATAAATTTCGAATTGAAACATTAAAGAAATCCGGATGGAATCTTTAAAAAGAATAGAAACTGCTTGTAGGAGGTTTGAAGAAGCTGCGATAAAGCATGCTGAAGCAACAGAAGCTGGTACTTACACACAAGCAAACAAAAGCTATCAGGCAATAGCTAAAAGTACTCGTTATTTAAAAGAGACAAATAGCCTAAAGCTATTGTCCAAACTCCTAGATAGCGAATCTGTTGGTGCTCGTATGTGGGCTGCAACATATCTTTTGCCTGTTTTTGAACGCAATGCCGTGCAAATATTGCAAACTATTGCAAGTGGCAATAATATTCATTCGTTAACAGCTAAAATGACTATAGAGCAGTGGGAAAAAGGGAAATTAGTATTATAGCCTTTAAGATGACGATAGCAACCAAAGACAGTGTGGCCTAAGGACGAAAACGTGATGTTCTGTTCGGCGAAGCATTCATCCTGAAACGCAACAATACATGGAACAATTTAAATTAGATTTCTTTAGAAAAGACCATGAAACGGTAAATATTAATTTTATCACACTTTCAAAAAAGAAGTGTGATGATACCTTTATTTCTTTTTGTACAAAATATAAGATACAAGAAAACGAGCGGACGAATATTTTTAATTATATTCAGAATAAAGGACACTATATAAATTTTACAAATGCCGAAGACGCAGAATTTAATTTAGGTCGTTTGATAAATGATTTAAATATAAAAACATTACCAATCAACTTGTATGTATGCTGGGATTCTTTCTACAATATTGACGTTTTTAAATATGATGATGCCGTTAAGTACTTTGATTATATTTGGTATCCGATAGTCGATGATATCATTATTTTTGATAGTTCGTTTAATTTTTGTTTAATGATTAGGCACGATGGAATTATTTATACACTTAATTAAGAATCAACTACAAATACAAAGCCTATCGTTTCAAACAGTTACAGTTATGAAAGGGCATTTTAGTTCTTGATATTTCTCTTCCAGCATTCTCTCCAAATCCGAAGCCTTATATAGTATCCTCCCTGCAAACTGCGTGTAGGGAATAATCCCCTTGTCGCATAGTTCAGAAACTTATAAACTCACCAACTAAACATGTGTTTAAACAGAAAAACACAAGAGATAAAAGTAGATGTTTCGAGGGTGATGGAGAAAACTGCCCTAGAGGGTGAATACAATTCGCCCCTACAGGCTGGGAATGGTAGTTATCTTTGTTGGCTAACTCCGAAAGCTGACCTCTCTTCCATCTCTACTTACTCATAATAATAATAGACTGCAATAAAAAAGAGGCGATGCCATAGCATCGCCTCTGTCCTTTTATACCTATTCCCCCACTCCTTTCATCTTGGGGGAATCTATTTTACCTATTGAAAATTCTCCGGAGCCGTTATCCTATCTCTATCTGGCGGGCAATCTTCTGCTCCTCATGCTTTACCTTGGGCAGGTCTACAGTCAGCACACCGTCGTTTACACGAGCCGCAATCTTCTCCTTATCCACGTCTTCGGGCAAGATAAGTGTCTGCTCATACTTGGCGTAAGAGAACTCACGGCGCAGGTAATGCTCCTTTTCCTCCTTCACATTGCGCTTGTTCTCCATCTTGATAGTCAAGTCGCCATCGGCATTGATATTCACATCGAAGTCTTCCTTACACAAGCCCGGAGCTGCCAGTTCCACCGTATACTGAACATCTGACTCTTTCACATTGATGGCCGGAGCTGTCGCGTTGGCCTTAGGCATATCTACGTTGTTAAAGAAATCATTGAAAACAACTGGTAACCATGAATTTCTGTACATCATAATCTTATCTCCTTTACTTTAATTTGTTCTTGTTATTGAATCTGTAAAAGACTCTGCAAGTAACATACCAAGCTACGATATAAGCCATAATGACAGCCAAGTATGCCATTTTGACAAACTTCCCGATATAAACCTTCACTCTTACTTCAGCACTATACTCCTCTCCACATAGTTAACTCTCGTCAAGTTGATGACTTCGTGCGCAGCAGGATTTACAGTAATATGGTCTATACAGGTATCTTCTCCGATATTCACGTCGCCACTTCCATTCACTATCAAGTTTCGAATATACCCACCATCATTGCAAGACAGTTGATAATTGGACTCTGCATATTCTCTTGTTTGCCTACACTCAAGTTCCAATGTGTCCACTGCACAGGCATTCACTCTCAGACTTGGATGACCTTCCAACACCAGATGGCCTATCTTGGAATCTTTTTCCACATCCATATCAGCCCGCACATGGCACAGCAACTTAGGCAAAACGGCACGCGACAACACCAAGTGTTCCTGATTTCGCAGTCTGACTTGATGTAATGCCTCAGTCGTTACAACCTTGATAACAATCAGCCTAGCTCTATCGACATTGTTTTCTGTCAGCACCACTACACTGTCAGCATCTACCAACGGCGGTTCTTTCGTCCCCTTATCAGATACTACGAATTCCATTCCCTCCTTGACTTTACGCAAGAAAAAAGGCGAGAAGCGATAACTGAATTTGCCGTCTTTACAAACAATCTCCACTATATCAGCAGGATAACTTACCCTACACAGAGCCGGATTGTCGGTGACAGACACTTCCACCTGAATATTCAGACCTAAACTATCTTTTATCAACGCATCTACCTGCGACTCTATCTGCATAACAGGCATAACCTTTTCCTCTGTCATTTTTGTAATATTGACGAAGACAGGCTGCCGGTATGCAAACATATTGACAACTGCCGGTGCCAGTAAAGATACCAAGAAAGCAACTATGATATAAGCAAAAACTAAGATTGTAGAATTTTTCATTGCTGATATTTTTTCAAATCAAATTACTTCCAACTCTTTGAACCGCACATAGGAGAGCCACCACAGGAAAGGAATGGAAAGTCCCAAGAATACTCGATAGACTATCATGAGTACAGCTTCATCGGTGTCAAACCAAGAAGACATACTGCCTCCGGCTATAAAGAACACCCAGAAAAGAATAAACAGCGTGATAGAGGTCTTCAGAACCGGACGCTTCGGGAAGAACATACCGCCTACCAGGAAAAGCGAACTGCAAAGCAGAACCAGCTGGAATGTCCACCCAAAATCATTACTCCCAAAGAGATAGGGAGTGGCCCACAAGAAAACCGGACGAATAGGAACATGCGGAAAGAGGGGAGCACAGAGACCGACACGAATCAAGTCGGCCACCTGAAAGAGCAGCGTATATATAGTAATAGGTATAGGCACAGCCAGTAGCCAACGTACCAACCAATTCTCAAACGGCGTAACCGGTGTCGTAAGCATGGCTATACGCTTGCCCTTGCTCACGGCATCGGCTATTACCTGCGAACTCCAAAAGGCCATAACAACGAAAGCCAAAAGCACAGCACAGACCATCACAGTCTCTATAAAATCGTCATATCGTCCTGTTATTTCCGGATGAGTGGCAAAATATTTATTCGCCGCAGGATAGGTTGTCAATCCACCCCATAGCATCAATACCGTCCCTACCCCAAACAATATGCCCCAACGCAGCAGATTGATGCGCCACTGCTCGGTCCACAGTTTCACGAAATAGGCACGAAAACGTGGCCACGAGAAGTTATTCTGTTTACTATTCATAGTTGTTTCTCCTTTCCTTGCAAGTTGACATGCTCATTGAAGAACGTTTCCAAATCGAGCTGACCGCCCACAGAAATTTCCTGAGCATCTGCATCTATCAGCACCTTATTGCGTTCCAACAACAACACATGGTCGAGTATCTGCTCTACATCTTTCACCTGATGGGTGGAGACGACAAAGATACTGTCGTCTGTACGGCCCGCCTGAAGAAACTCACGGAACTGTGCTTTACCCGGAATATCGAGTCCGTTGGTAGGCTCATCCATCAGCAGCACTTGTGTATGGGCAGCCATGGCAAAACTCATAAAAACTTTCTTGCCCTGGCCAAGTGATAGTTCGCCCAAACGCACATCGTCTGTCATACCGAAGACTTGCAGATATTGCTTCATGTCTGCTTCACTAAAGCGCGGATAGAACACACTGTTGGTACGAATATATTGCGAGAGAGTGACCTTGGGCAACCGATACTCATCCGGCACCATGAAGATGTCGGACATCGTAATGGGCAACCGTTTCCGCACATTCACACCTTTGAAGGTGACCTGACCAGCCTGCGGTGTTAGCAAACCCGCCATCAAATAGAGCAACGTACTCTTGCCCACACCATTTACACCCAGCAATCCATGAATGTGACCGGGCGTAAATTCCATGGAAAAATCATCAAACAAGAACGATGAATTATGATAGCCAAACGATAGATTCTGAACTTGAAGCATCGACATATAATTGAGATTAATATATACTTACATACAAAGATAAATAATATAGGTATAATCTGCAAATATATTTATCATATATTCTGCACACCCACTGCCCAGGAATATCCGACAAAACAAACTTTCAAGGTATGGCGTTCTTACCCCTCTGTTATTTGGAATTATAATTCTGTTTTAGTATCTTTGCGTTGCAAATTAACGACAACTATGGATATTGAAAAGACAAAAGAAATACGCGGGAACGGTCCGGGCCTCTCACAAACACTGGGAATGGAGTTTTTTTCCACCCCGGAACCCGATACGGTGATGGCCCGTATGAAAGTAGACGATCGAAACAAGCAACCCTTCGGCTTCCTGAGTGGCGGCGCATCATTGGCACTGGCCGAGAACTTGGCCGGCGTAGGCAGCATGGCTCTCTGTCCGGGCAAGATATGCGTGGGCATCAATGTAAGTGGCAACCATGTCAAGGCCGTAGCTTACGGCGGATGCGTCACGGCGCTGGCCCGCATCAAAAGCAAGGGGCGGACACTGCACGTATGGAATATTGATATAACAAATGATGATGGCGACCTGATTTCGACCGTACAGGTAACCAATTATATTATGACGCCACGCAAGCATGAATAGCTTTGCACTCTACCGACTGCCACACTCCCACCAATATATAAGGGTGGTACAACATGGCGGACAACCGCTGCAACTGACATCGGTTGCCGACCTGAATGGGAGAAGTGGCTTCGTATTAGCTCCCTTCGCGCCTACGGCGGAATGTCCTATCTTGCTTCTACAGCCCGACGAAATTGAGACAAAACCAATTCCCACTGGCCTCTGGAAGACCTATAAACATGCGGAAAGGTTGGAAAACACGGCTGACAAGAAAGGCTATGCAGCTATGTTCGAGCTTTTCCACGAGCAGCTGAAGCGCGGAAACTTCAGGAAAATAGTGCTTGCACGGGCTACGGAGATAGAACTATCGAGCGTACATTCACCCGAAGAACTCTTCGTACAAGCATGCCACCGCTACCCACGCATGATGGTGATGCTGATACATACACCACAAAGCGGTACATGGTTCATGGCCACGCCTGAAATCCTGCTGGAAGGGAACAAGGGCGAATGGCACACAATGGCACTGGCCGGAACGATGCAACTGGACGCGTCGCAACTCGATTTCGACAATCCCTCCCATCCCGGCGAGGCCGAACAGATACGCTGGAGCCAAAAGAATATACAGGAACAACGCTACGTGGCACGCTACATAGAAGACTGTCTGCGACAACATGAGGCCGACTTCAGCGAGGAAGGCCCGTACACCACACGTGCAGCCAACCTCGTACATCTGCGCAGCGACTTCCGGTTCAAATTGTCCCAAACACAGAAACTGGGAGAATTGCTGGACAGCTTACATCCTACCCCGGCAGTATGCGGTATACCGAAAGATGCGTGCCGGCAGTTTATCATCGACCACGAGACGTCTGAACGCAAGTATTACTGTGGCTTTGCAGGACCAATCGACGCACAGGGAGAGACTCATCTGTATGTCTCACTACGCTGCATGCAGATAGAAGGCAAGCTATATCGGCTTTATGCCGGAGGCGGATTGCTGGCCGACAGTGTCTGCGAACAGGAATGGAAAGAGACGGAAGCAAAAATGGAAACAATGAAAGGACTACTATATGATGACACAACGCAATAGGATAACCGCTTTATTCGGTATTCAATATCCCATCATCCAAGGTGGAATGGTGTGGTGCAGTGGTTGGCGACTGGCCTCAGCCGTGAGCAATGCAGGCGGATTGGGCTTGTTGGGGGCTGGTTCTATGCACCCCGACAAGTTGCTGGAACACATCGAAAAAATGCGACAAGCCACCGATAGGCCGTGGGGTATCAACGTACCGCTGATATATCCGCAAATAGACGAACTTATCAATACTATTATTCGGGAACACGTTAAGGTTGTATTCACATCGGCTGGAAGTCCCAGGAAATATACAGCTCGGCTGCACGAAGCAGGCATCAAAGTGGCTCATGTGGTTTCCAGCAGCAGGTTTGCACGCAAATGTGAGGAAGCGGGAGTAGATGCCGTGGTGGCTGAAGGATTTGAAGCCGGAGGGCATAATGGCCGTGAGGAGTCGACCACCATGACGCTGATACCGCAAGTCAGACGCGCAACAACGTTGCCACTGATAGCAGCCGGTGGCATCGGAAGCGGTCAATCCATCCTCGCCGCACATGCTCTAGGTGCAGAGGGAGTACAGATAGGAACGCTGTTTGCCGTATCGAAAGAGAGTTCTGCAGCTGATAGTTTCAAGCGAAAATGTCTCTTACTGGGAGAAGGAGACACGATGTTGGCCTTGAAGAGACTTGCCCCTACCCGATTGGTATGTAATGACCTGTACGAACGCATTGCCGAAGCAGAAGCGCGTGGAGCCTCAGCCGACGAATTACGCGAACTGCTAGGCACGGCTGCATCGAAGCGTGGAATCTTCGAAGGAGACATTGAGAACGGCGAATTGGAGATTGGACAGATTGTAGCTTCGGTTGAGAGAATAGACTCTGTGGCCGACATCATGTACCGACTCATTGACGAATACACCGTTGCACGACAGCAGCTAATAGACCATGTATAGCAACAAAGCAAACATCAATATACTCACCGCCCTGTTGGTGGAACACGGTGTCAGTCATGCCGTGATTTGTCCGGGTAGTAGGAATGCCCCCATTGCCCACAACCTCAACACTTGTCCAGAGATAGAATGCTTCCCCGTAACCGACGAAAGATCAGCGGGGTTCTATGCTTTGGGCATCGCCCAATACACGGGCCAACCTACTGCGGTCTGCGTGACGTCGGGTACAGCACTGCTAAATGTGTTGCCGGCTGTAGCAGAAGCCTATTATCAACACGTGCCTATCATTGTCATATCGGCCGACCGCCCCTTGGCTTGGATTGATCAACAGGACGGTCAGACGATTCCACAGACCGATGCGCTGGGAAAATTCGTCAGGAAAGCGGTGTCATTACCCGAACCCCACGACGAGACAGAACATTGGCTATGTAACAGACTGGTCAATGAAGCATTGATAGCATGTAAAAAAAGTGGTGGCACACCCGTACATATCAATGTTCCTATCAGCGAACCGCTGTTCGATTTCAGCATCGAAACTTTGCCCACAGAGCGTGCATTCCAACTTAGCGAGAGTACGGAATCCGCAGAATGTTACCGAGATATAGAAGAGGAATTTCTGAAATCGCAGCGTCCGATGATTGTCATTGGGCAAATCAACCGTTTCGAGGCCGCGTATATCAGTGAATGTGTAGACTGCTTGCAGGATAAGATGACCGTCATATATGAGAGCCTTTCCATCGCTCCGGCACTACATATCGACAAGGTATTAGGCTCGATGGAATCTGAAGACGACTACCTGCCCGATGCCATCTTGTACATCGGGGGGACTCTGGTGAGCAAAAGACTCAAGCAATTCCTGCGCCATGCCACCAATGCAAAGACCTGGATAGTGAACCGAAGTGGCAATATATATGATACATTCCAAAATCTCTACCACGTCATAGAAGGCCGACCGGGATATATATTGGACAATACCTCCACGGCTATCAGGCGGAAAATAGAATTCGGCGACTTTGTCCTGAGCCATGAATTCCATGCCAAATGGCAACAGTTATTCGCCAATGCGGCACACCAAACACAGCTATTGACTCCTGAGTATTCACAGATTGCCGTGGTCAAGGAGTTCTGTAAACGGCTGTCTGTGGCCGAACCATACCATCTACATGCCGCCAACAGCATGTCGGTGAGACTCGTCGACACGTTCGCTGAGGAATATGTAAGCTGTAATCGAGGCACTAATGGCATCGAAGGTAGTCTTTCCACCGCTGCCGGATTCTCACTGATAGCAAGCCTACCTACCTATTGTGTGATTGGAGATTTAAGCTTCTTCTACGATTCCAACGCCCTGTGGAATCAAAATCTGCATGGAAACTTCCGCATACTATTGCTCAACAACGGGGGTGGAGGCATCTTCAACAAGTTTCCCGGACTGCAAGACAGCCCTGCCAGAGAGTCTCTGGTAATGGCTACCCACCACACTTCTGCCGAGGGATTGTGCCAAAGTTATCATATAGAATACCATGCTATTCACAACCTTTCCGAATTGAATGGCACAACCATGCAGGAGTGGATGTCCTCTGATTCCGACCGTCCATCGCTCTTGGAAATCTTCACCGATGCCGAGACCGACACGCGTGAATTCGCCAAATACATTTAACTCAAATTATTAATAACATCATGTTTAAGAATCTATCCATCCAAACTATCAAGGAAAAGTTGCTCGCTGGTTGCCAGCGTTTCCCCCTTGTCATCCTCTTTGCCGTCTTATCGACAATGGGATGTATCTATCTGAACCATCAAGAATATATCATGGAGGCGCAAGCTGCGACGCTGTTGGTCTACTACCCCATCACAGCCATGCTTCTGGCACTGGTACTCAAGCTATGGAGCGAGGAAGTGAAGAATCACGAGCGAAGCGCTATCATACAGGTGTTGCTGCATATAGGGTGGTTCGGATTAGTTTTTTGGCTTTCCAACAATATGCCAGTCGGTATCGTAGAATCCACAGCCATGATAGCCTTACCAGTGGTATTGCTGGTTATGTTATTCGTTGTTTCATTCCTGAAACGGCAAACTGAACTATGCCTATGGAACTTTACCTATCGCCTGTTGATAGGAATCATCATCTCTTTGCTTGCTGCAAGCGTGTTAATGGCCGGTATCCAAATGCTGATAGAAGCATTCAAGCAGCTCTTCGAATGGAATATAGACTATCGGTATCGTATAGATATTGTCTTCGCAAGCTACACATTCGTATTCCCACTCATCTTTCTGCAATTCATTCCTGAACAAGACCAGAAACACGACGAATCCTCAACAGGATTACCCTCAGTTTTATTGGGCATCGTACACTATGCGCTTATCCCCTTGCTTCTGGCCTATTTCCTCACCCTTTACAGTTATGCTATCAAGATTTTAGCCACTTGGCAACTGCCCAACGGCTGGGTTTCATGGTTAGTAACAGCCATGATGCTGGGCACATTGACCATCATGGGCTTGCTATACCCTTTACAATTCCACAAAGACAAGAAGTTCGATAAGTATCTTCTACGCTGGTTGCCCGTGGCAGCCCTGCCCCTTTTAGTGCTGATGTCGATTGGCATTGGCCGCCGACTCAGCGATTACGGCATCACCGTGGCACGTCTATATGTACTCACTTTCAATATCTGGTGCTACGCCGTATGTCTCTACCTGATTCTCAACAAGAGCCGTCGCATGCTTCTTGTGCCAGTTTCATTTGCCATGATAGCCTTGCTCACCTCTGTAGGACCACAGAGTTACGCCAATATCACGCTACACTCTATGAAAAATCAGGTGAAACAGATATTCGCCCAAGCTCCCAATCAGCAGTTACCCATTACGAAGGGAACACTTAGCAAGTTTATTGAAACATTACCGAAAGACCAACAGGAAGTGCTCATGGATAAAGGTCAATACCTTACCCAAAACTACAGAGCCGATCAGCAAGCAGATATGTGGAACAAAGAGAATCTGCTTTATTTCTTCATCAATAACACTATAGTTACAGATAATATTGCTACAGAAGAGAGCTATAGTATTGAGTGTATCTCTGAAAAACCAACGCCCATCCCGTCCGGGTACCGTTCGTTTATTTATGTGATTAATTCGCGCTGCGAAATTGTCAAGACCGAAGGCGACAATATTACAGCCGTAGTAGAAATAAACGACAAGAAATACGAGTTTACATTTTCCCAAAAGCAGCTGAAATCGGCTGCTCATGCCTCGAAGCCAAGTCTCCTTTATGCCAAGGGAGAGAACATGTTGCTTGCCATCAATTACCTTTACCTGACCATACAGGATGAGGTAACGGACATATCATCTATTCAAGGAATCATATTTATCAAATAACAGCCAATGGAAACAAGAGAATGGAAGAAGATAGAAGGATTTGATTTCAAGGAAATCCTTTTCGAGATGTATCATCATATTGCCAAAATCACCATCAACCGTGAGCGCTATCGCAATGCTTTCACCCCACTGACGACGTGGGAGATGAGCCAGGCATTCAGCTATTGCCGCGAGAGCAGCGAGGTAAGAGTGGTCATTCTTACCGGCGCAGGCGACAAAGCCTTCTGTGCAGGTGGCGACATGCACGTGAAAGGACGTGGCGGATACGTAGGCAACGACGGTGTGCCACGCCTCAATGTACTCGATGTGCAAATGCAGATTCGCCGTTTGCCCAAACCTGTCATTGCGATGGTCAACGGCTATGCCATTGGTGGCGGCCATGTGCTGCACGTGATGTGCGACCTAACCATCGCCAGCGAGAATGCCATCTTCGGCCAGACAGGCCCTAAAGTTGGTTCATTCGATGCCGGTTTCGGTGCTTCCTACCTGGCCAGAATGGTTGGCCAGAAGAAAGCCAGGGAGATTTGGTTTCTCTGCAGGCAATACACGGCAGAAGAAGCAGAACGCATGGGGATGGTGAACAAGGTTGTTCCTTTCGACCGTTTGGAGGACGAATGTGTAAAATGGGCAGAGACCATGATGGAGCGTAGTCCGCTCGCTCTGCGCATGATCAAGGCCGGACTGAATGCCGAGCTTGATGGGCAAGCAGGCATACAGGAGCTGGCTGGCGACGCCACCATGCTCTACTACACGATGGACGAAGCGCAAGAAGGGGGCAAAGCCTTCCTGGAAAAGCGCAAGCCCAACTTCGACCAATACCCCATATTGCCATAAAGCAAGCTGTTTAGGCAGATAGACAAACCGACAAAAGAACAGAAGGACAGAAGTGAATAAGAATATTCTATATACCTATGCCCTTCTGTTCTTCTGTCTAAAATCGTCTTTCTGCCAACAAAACTACACAATATGGATTATCAGATAACCATTACCCACAGGCAACTGCACTTCAAGCACCCCGCTGGAACATCGAGGGGAGTCTACACTACCCACGACATCTGGCTGCTCACCGTTACCCACAACGGTCTCACAGGTATCGGAGAGTGTGCGCCCCTGCCCGACTTGAGCTGCGATGCCATCCCCGAATACGAACATATACTGCGCGAAGTATGCCGAGTGGTAGAGACTACGGGCAGCATACCCTTTGATATGCTGCGCCCCTACCCGTCCATCCTTTTCGGTCTGGAGACTGCCTTTGCCCAGATAGCAGCCGGCGGAAGCATTGATTTCTTCGATACACCTTTCGGTAAAGGAGAAGAAGGCATCACCATCAATGGACTCGTGTGGATGGGTACTTTCGACGAGATGCGCCATCGCATCGAACAGAAACTGGAGCAAGGATTCCACTGCGTGAAGCTCAAAATCGGAGCAATAGACTTCGAGCAGGAGCTGGCGCTCATCCAGCACATACGCCGCCACTTCTCCAAGGAGCAGATAGAGCTGCGCGTAGACGCCAACGGTGCATTCACACCCGATAATGCCATGCGGCGACTGGAGCAACTGTCGCGCTTCGACATCCACTCCATCGAACAACCCATCCGGCAGCATCAGTGGGCCGACATGGCCAAGCTCTGTCGCAACACGCCCCTGCCCATTGCCCTCGACGAGGAACTTATCGGCGTCAACCTACCCCTGATGAAGGCCGAACTGCTCGAAACCATCCGTCCGCAATACATTATTCTGAAGCCAACCCTGCATGGTGGCATGCGCGGAACAGAAGAATGGGTCGATCTGGCACGCCAACGAGGTATCGGTTCGTGGATAACCAGTGCACTGGAGAGCAATGTCGGACTGAACAGCGTAGCCCAGCTGGCAGCCAAGCTCTACGGGCCGACAGTGCAGATGCCACAAGGACTAGGCACCGGACAGCTTTTCACCGATAACATCGACATGCCGATAGAAACGAGAGGAGAACAACTATGGTGCTTGAAGAATTCCTAGCCGAATGGCATAACGACAGCCCCACGATACTCGTACACACCAGTGGGTCGACGGGCAAGCCCAAGCCTATGTGGGTAGAGAAATACCGTATGCTCAACAGCGCGCGCATCACGTGCGATTTTCTGGGATTAAAAGAGGGAGATACTGCCCTCCTCTGCATGTCCCTCGACTATATTGCGGGCAAGATGGTCGTCGTGCGCAGTCTCGAACGCCATCTAAGACTCATCACCGTCGAGCCGTCCGGCCATCCGCTAAAAGGCCTGAAGACGTCGCCCGTCTTTGCAGCCATGATACCCATGCAAGTGTACAACAGCCTGCAAGTGGCCGAGGAAGCCGCGTGTCTACGTGGCATCCGCCAGTTGATTATAGGTGGTGGGGCTATCGACCCGTCCCTAGCCGAAGCTCTCAAAGACTTCCCCCACCATGTTTGGAGCACTTATGGCATGACCGAGACACTCTCTCACATCGCCCTGCGCCGTCTCAATGGGCCGCAAACTGACACATGGTACCAGACCTTCGACAGCGTCCATGTGTCGCTCAATGCCGATGGTTGTCTCGTCATCGATGCTCCACTGGTCTGCGCCAAGCCACTTGTCACCAACGACCTGGCCGAGCTGTCACCCGACGGACAACGATTCCGCATCTTCGGACGAAAGGACAACGTGATTGATACCGGCGGTATCAAAGTGCAGATAGAAGACGTGGAAAACCAGTTACGCCCACATCTGCACGACGCTTTCATCATTACGAAACGCCCAGACAAGAAGTTCGGAGAGATTATCGTGCTGCTCACGGAGTCGAAAGACCTGGAGCCAATCCGCCAAATCTGCCAACACGTACTGCCCAAGTATTGGCAGCCCAAGCTATTCAAGACCATAGACCATATTCCCACCACCGAAACAGGAAAGCCTGCACGCAAAGAAGCCGAGCTATTAGCAAACAACTAACAGCTCGGCTTTTTCGTTTCTATATTCTCATTCTATTTCTTTTTCACCACATTCACGACCACTACTCCCTTACTGCCATCCTCGTTCTCCAAGTAGTATTTATACTGTTTGGCCGCATAAGCCTGATTAATATAAACATGCAGCAAATCATAATCGCAATCTACGTTTCCACTCGGCAGGTGAATCACGTAGTCCGTAGGCCTATGCTCAGAGCTGTCCACCAGCTTCCATCCCCCACGCTTGCCATACTTGATGGGAAAATAAATCGTCGAAGGATTGGTACTCGTCACCTCCAGACTGTCGGTCGTCATGTCGTAACCCTCTTCCACGACCACCTGTAGTGAACGTGCCACACCCCTACCGTCGGCCACCGTGAAATACGAACTGCCATTCTTCTCGCTCTCTATTTTCAGTTCGTTGTTCTCATCAAACGACACACTGGCCACACGCTTATTGTCATTTCCTGACAAGACTCTCATATTGCCCAGCCCATACTTGAATTTCGGATAATGGAAAGTGCAGCCATACCACACATAATACACATTACTCTGCGACAGCAGGTCTTCATGCGAAGAGTGGATATTAAAAGAAATCTCCTGCCCGGCTTCATCGGTTACCGTCACATAGGTAAATTCCGCCAGCAGTCCTATGGTGACATGCTGCCCGTTGACTGTCACTTTGGGAGTTGCATATTTACTTGCCTCGCCCACTTTCACCTTGAAAGCACCACTGCTTTTCAGCACGTCGAATGTATAAACGGTATCTGCCGTCGCCACTTCCTGCATCGAAGCCAGTTGCTTCACAGGTATTGATAATTGCAGTTCCTCTTCTGTTGGGTCGTCAATCGTATCGTGACAGGCCGCGAAGAGAGTCAACAACCCGGCACACAGGCCAGTGAATAACCACGTCGCATAATTCCTTTTCATCTTTTCAATCATTTAGATTATTACGTTTCTTCGCTTACGCAAAAGTAAAGAAAACTGCATAAAACCGATATCCACCGCTCCCTATTTTAATATAAATGAACCTTTTTTAAACTTTGGAAATGCCGAATACAAACCATACGCTGTCCACCTCGATTTACTGCAAAGCCTTCGCAGCACTTCTGCCTAGGCTCGGCAGCAATGCTGAAAAGCCCAGACAGTGATGCTGCCAAGCCTTGGCAGTTTTTTTTAGTTGAATACTTCAAAACTCATCAACTCACTGAGCGAATGCAATTCGCCCCTGCAATTCCTCAACTTAACAACTCAAAAAACAATGAAAAGCCCCGATGTTTCAGAATTATTTATTACTTTTGCAGTGTTAGATAAAGAATATATTCTATAAGATTATAATATGAACGTATTGGAATTAAGCGAGCAGGAAATTATCCGCCGCCAAAGTCTTCAGGAACTGCGCGATATGGGTATCAATCCATACCCTGCTGCCGAGTATCCCACAAACGCTTTCAGCACCGATATTATCAATGATTTCCAAGAGGGAGAAGAGAAGGAAGTCGTGATTGCAGGCCGCATGATGACCCGCCGCGTGATGGGAAAGGCCAGTTTTGCCGAGCTTCAGGATTCAAAAGGAAGAATACAGGTCTATATAACTCGCGACGACATCTGCCCCGACGAGAATAAAGATTTATACAACAAGGTATTCAAGCGCTTGCTGGACATTGGCGATTTCATCGGTGTGAAGGGTTTTGTATTCAAGACCCAGACGGGTGAAATCTCTGTCCACGCCAAAGAATTGGTGCTGCTCAGCAAGAGTCTGAAGCCACTGCCTATCGTGAAATACAAAGACGGTGAGGCTTTCGACAAGTTCGACGACCCCGAATTGCGTTTCCGCCAGCGCTATGTAGACCTCGTTGTCAACGAGGGTGTGAAGGATGTTTTCCTGCAACGCGCCACGGTATTGCGCACCCTGCGCAATACACTCGACGAAGCCGGGTACACAGAGGTAGAGACTCCTACGCTGCAATCGATTGCCGGAGGTGCCAGTGCGCGTCCGTTTATCACCCATTTCAATGCGCTCAACGTAGACATGTATATGCGTATCGCCACCGAACTTTATCTGAAGCGCCTGATTGTAGGCGGTTTCGAGGGTGTATACGAAATCGGCAAGAACTTCCGCAACGAGGGAATGGACCGCAACCACAATCCGGAATTCACCTGTATGGAGCTTTATGTGCAGTACAAGGACTATAACTGGATGATGAGTTTCACCGAGCAGCTGCTCGAAAAGATTTGTATGGCTGTAAACGGTAAGCCCGAACGCGAGGTCGACGGCAAGACAATCAGCTTCAAAGCGCCTTATCGCCGCCTGCCCATCCTCGATGCCATCAAGGAGAAAACAGGCTACGACCTCAACGGCATGAGCGAAGACGAGATTCGCGAAGTGTGCCAGAAACTCCATATGGAAATTGATGATACAATGGGTAAGGGTAAGCTGATAGACGAAATCTTCGGCGAGTTCTGCGAAGGAACTTTCATCCAACCCACCTTCATCACCGACTATCCGGTAGAGATGTCGCCCCTGACGAAGATGCACCGCTCTAAACCAGGACTCACAGAGCGTTTCGAACTGATGGTGAATGGCAAGGAGTTGGCCAATGCTTACTCCGAGTTGAACGACCCACTAGACCAGGAAGACCGCTTCAAAGCGCAAATGGCACTGGCCGACAAGGGCGACGACGAGGCCATGATTATAGACCAGGACTTCCTGCGTGCACTGCAATACGGCATGCCACCAACCTCAGGTATCGGTATAGGTATCGACCGACTGGTGATGCTGATGACCGGTAAGACCAATATCCAAGAGGTGTTGTTCTTCCCACAGATGAAGCCGGAGAAGAAGATGCCACAGAGTACAGTTGCCGAATGGGGCGAGATAGGTGTACCCGAAGAATGGGTAGCCGTATTCCGTAAAGCCGGCTACAACATGGTATCGGACATCAGAGAGGTAAAAGCACAGAAACTCCAGATGGACGTTTGCGGTGTCAACAAGAAGTACAAACTAGGTTACGACAATCCGAAAGTGGATGAGTTCCAGACTTGGATAGACAGAAGCAATTCTTAAACAAACCCCTCATAACGAATATATCGAAGTGTTAGGCTGCGGTAAAATAGCGATTATTGGTGGTGGGAGCTGGGCTACAGCCATTGCAAAAATCATCGTCACACATACGCATCACATCGGATGGTATATGCGTCGCGACGACCGTATCGAAGATTTCAAGCGTCTGGGACATAACCCGGCTTATCTTACGAGCGCTCACTTCGACGTAGACGAGATATTCTTCTCATCGGATATCAATAAAATCATAGAGAGTTACGACACATTGGTGTTTGTAACTCCCTCTCCATATCTCAAGAATCATCTGCGTAAACTCAAATATCCGCTCCGCGACAAGTTCATCGTCACGGCTATCAAAGGCATCGTTCCCGACGAAAATCTGGTGTGCTCGGAGTATTTCCATGAAGTTTACGATGTTCCATACGACAATCTGGCCTGCATAGGCGGACCGTCGCACGCCGAGGAGGTGGCACTGGAGCGTCTCTCCTACCTTACCGTGGCTTGCGGCAACCGACAGAAAGCCCAGATGTTTACCGACGTATTGTCGAGCAACTATATCAAGACCAAGACCAATACCGACGTTATCGGTATCGAATACGCTTCGGTATTGAAAAATGTGTATGCCATTGCTGCCGGCATCTGCAACGGATTGAAGTATGGAGACAACTTTCAGGCAGTGCTCATGGCCAATGCCGTACAGGAGACCAACAGGTTTCTGACGGCCGTACATCCCATCGAACGGAGCATCTACGACTCTGTCTACATAGGCGACCTGCTCGTTACCGGTTACAGCAACTTCAGCCGTAACCGCACTTTCGGTACGATGATAGGCAAGGGCTATAGCGTAAAGAGTGCACAGATAGAGATGGAGATGATAGCCGAAGGATATTACGGTACGAAGTGTATGAAGGAAATCAACCGCCACATGCACGTCAATATGCCCATACTGGATGCCGTTTACAACATCCTCTACGAGCGAATCAATCCACAGATAGAAATCAAGCTGTTGACCGACAGCTTCAGATAGAAACAACAAATTAAAAAATACACGATAATGAAAAGTATCAGCTTAGACATTACAAAGGCTGCACAATTCCTGGAGAAGGGTGCAGTAGAGGCTTTCGAACCACAGGTAAAGGCTGCCCAGGAAGCACTTGAGAACGGTACATGCCCTGGAAACGACTTCCTGGGTTGGCTGCATCTCCCCTCTTCCATCACTCCAGCATTCCTCGACGAGGTACAGGCCGTGGCCGACACATTACGCGCAAAGTGCGACGTAGTGGTAGTTGCGGGTATCGGAGGTAGCTATCTGGGTGCACGTGCCGTGATAGAAGCCTTGTGTAATGCGTTCTCTTGGCTCATCAACGACAAGAAGAATCCTGCCATTCTCTATGCAGGAAACAACATAGGTGAAGACTATCTCGCTGAACTGACAGAATATCTGGCCGACAAACGATTCGGTGTCATCAATATATCGAAATCGGGTACGACCACCGAGACAGCTCTGACGTTCCGCCTTCTCAAGAAGCAATGCGAGGCACAACGCGGTAAAGAAGAGGCCAAGGATGTGATAGTAGCCGTTACCGATGCCAAGCGTGGGGCTGCACGTACATGTGCCGACAAGGAAGGATACAAGAGTTTTATCATCCCCGACAACGTGGGAGGTCGCTTCTCGGTACTCACGCCGGTAGGTCTGCTGCCTATCGCATGTGCCGGTTTCGACATCAAGGCACTGGTACAGGGTGCTGCCGACATGGAGAGAGCTACCGGTAAGGATGTTCCTTTTGCCGAGAATCTGGCTGCACAGTATGCTGCCGTACGCAACGGACTCTATAGTCAGGCTAGCAAGAAAATCGAGATTATGGTCAACTTCCAACCCAAACTCCATTTCATCAGTGAATGGTGGAAGCAGTTGTTCGGCGAAAGCGAAGGTAAGGACGGCAAGGGTATCTTCCCTGCATCGTGCGACTTCACTACCGACCTGCACTCTATGGGACAATGGATTCAGGAGGGTGAGCGCTCCATCTTCGAGACTGTCATCAGTGTAGAACAGCCTAACCGCAAGCTCTTGTTCCCTAATGATGAGGAAAACCTGGACGGCCTGAACTTCCTTGCAGGAAAACGCGTGGACGAAGTAAACAAGATGGCCGAACTGGGAACACGTCTGGCACACGTAGACGGTGGCGTGCCAAATATTCGCATCAGTGTTCCCGAACTCAGCGAATACTACATCGGACAGCTCATTTACTTCTTCGAAATCGCATGTGGTATCAGTGGTAATGTGCTGGGTGTAAATCCATTCAACCAACCGGGAGTAGAAGCATACAAGAAAAACATGTTTGCCCTGCTCGATAAACCTGGTTACGAGGCCGACAGCAAAGCTATCAAAGAACGCTTGGCTGCTGAATAAAGAGATGACAGATTAAAGACTAGGGATTAGTGCCAAGATGGGTTGCTAATCCCTTTTTAAGTTATATTCATGATAAAAACAGATCTTCAACTGCTGCGTACAGCACCCGAAGGATTCTCACCACGTGTGGCACTATTCGACATGGATGGGGTATTATACGATTCCATGCCCAATCACTCGATTGCATGGCAACGGTCTATGGCCTCATTCGGCATCCATATGACCGAGGAAGATGCCTATGCCACCGAGGGAATGCGCGGTATAGACACCATTCGCATGCTCGTAAAACAGCAACAAAACAAGGATATTGACGAGGCTGAAGCGCAGATGATGTACGACGAAAAGACCCGACAGTTCGGTCTGCTGCCCACCGCGCCCATCATGGAGGGTGTCATCGACCTGATGGGTAAGATGCAACGAGACGGTCTGCAGATAGGTATTGTTACCGGAAGCGGGCAACGTCCACTCATAGCCCGTGTACTCAACGACTTCAGGGATTTTGTAGACGAACAGCATATCGTGACAGCCTACGACGTAAAGCATGGAAAACCAGCACCCGATCCCTACCTCATGGGATTGCAAAAAGCAGGAAACATGCGCCCGAACGAGGGCATCGTGATAGAGAATGCACCGATGGGTGTACGCGCAGGAGTGGCTGCCGGTATCTTCACCGTGGCAGTAAACAGCGGTCCATTGCCCAATGAGACGCTGGCGAAAGAGGGAGCTAACATCGTTTTCGACAACATGCCGCAATTCAAAAAAAATTGGGAGTATCTCTTGGAATCCCTTGCCTGATTTGGTATCTTTGCAGTAGACTGCTCTAACCCAATCTCACTGCGTATGAATTTAGGTGTCAGATTCTTACTGAGTATCGTCTATGGTGTGCTTATATTGGTCGCCATCATACTCTCTTCACTGCTCAATCCGTGGTATCTCATCTACGGATTGCTCATTATCTCAGCACTCTATATACCTTATTATTATATATGGCAAAGACCAAGCCGCAGGTTTTGTAAAGTGATGACGGATGCGATAGACATACCTTTCGACGATACTGAAGGCGAAATATACATACAGCCTACACTCATCCCATGCAGTTATCAGCTTGAGTCAGAGGGAAGTATCTTTCATCGTCAATACACTATCCACCTGAAGTTCACTCTACCATTGCCCCCAGAGCATCCGCAAGCAGTTTACAAGGAGATAGATAGACTGCTAACCGATTATTTCTACCAGCTCCAACGTATTCAACAGTTTTACTACGAAACGGCATTGGCCCCCAACTTTCAGTTCATGACTGTAGTTATTGATGTACCATTGAAAGAGAGCAAAACCCTTATCAAGGGAGCATATCAGCGAATAATCTATCTTATACGGCAGTATCATTTGGCCAATATCAAGCGCTACCTCATGCTAAAGGGCGATGATATGGTGCAATATGCCATGTTTGAAGGAATGCTGCGAGCCTCTGCATTCGTCATCAAGGGCGAGAAGACCGAACGTGCAATGCAAGACAACTTCCAAATATCCCTATACAATTTCGATACTTGGGACCAACATCAACCCGTAAGCGAAGTTGTCTTCGAAGCCATCAGACATCAGTCGGCTCACTTGCCAATAACTTTTGAAACAATATACTGGGGCTTCTACGACGGAGAATTGGAGGTGCAGTTCTACTCTTCCAACTCCTATTGGGAATTAAGATATCGCAATCACGAATTCGTCTATATCGTTGACGAAGATGCGGATTTTTCTTTACTGGTACAAGAGCTTGATTTCGAAGATACCGTACTGGGTATTCGAACAGACCAGAACGGCTACCCCATCTTACATTTAAAGGATAACGGCCTCATTAGCTTCCGTCCTCAGAGGCAAGATACAGGGGATATTATAGAAGCACCAGCCTTTATTTCTCAACACAATGCAGAATACGCGGAATTAAGGCAGGCATACAAGGAAGGACAGGATATAGAAATAAGCATACAGGATTAATCTTTCAAAACGATGAAAATTAAAATCAGCAAACGATTTGATGCTGCACCGAAATGGTTGCAAGCTTATCTCACACTCTCGTTATTGCCAACGCTGGCAGCCCCACTGGTCTACTTCGGTTCTATATTCATCTTCGACAATCCACCTAACGAGACTTTGGGATGGCTGCTTTTCCTCACAATCAACTCTTACACCTTTCTCTTAATAGGTGCTGCCAAGTTGAGTTTACGACTCTACGAGCGTTTCCATCAGGCTTTATGGGCCTTCTTGCCACAGATAGGTGTGGTATTATTGCTGTCAACGGTCTTCATTTTCTACGATTACATAGCCTAAAAAGATGGCTTGTCTACCAAAACCATCGAAGACATAGCCGAAGAACGACTGAAAAAGGGTGATAATTCGCCTACATTGAAGCAGATTATCACCCTCATGAAAGCCTACAAAACTCCAACTAACGAGGCTCAATAAGATTCAAGAAATACTGATGTACCCGTAAATCGGCCGTCAGTTCGGGATGAAAAGCAGTGACTAACTGGTGTCCTTGTCGTGCAGCAACGATATGTCCATCGACTTCTGCCAACACTTCTACGCCATCACCCACTGCCTGAATATACGGGGCGCGGATAAAAGTCATAGGCACTTCGCCCGGAATACCAGCCATCACATGCTGCGTATGAAAGCTTCCAAGCTGCCTACCATAGGCATTTCGGCAAACGGTCATATCTATCGTGGCCAATCGTTCCACTTCATCGCCCACCACATGACGTGCCAATAAAATCAGTCCGGCACATGTTCCGAATACTGGAAGTCCGTGATTGACGGCCTCTCGAATGGGCTGAAACAAGCCTAAATCATGCAGGAGCTTCAGCTGAACCGTACTCTCTCCGCCCGGAATGACAAGGCCTGACATCGACTGCTGGAAGTCTTTGAGCTGTCGTATTTCCACCGTCTCAACTCCAAGACGTTCCAACATCTGCTCATGTTCAAGGAAAGCGCCTTGCAACGCCAATACTCCAATCTTCATTACTTGCCTCTCTCTGCCATCAACAGGCTTATTTCCTGTTCGTTGATACCTACCATTGCCTCGCCCAAATCCTCAGAAAGGGCAGCCAGCATCTTGGCATCCTGGAAGTTGGTAACAGCCTGAACGATGGCACGCGCACGCTTTGCAGGGTTGCCACTCTTGAAGATTCCGCTACCTACAAATACTCCCTCTGCACCTAATTGCATCATGAGAGCAGCGTCGGCAGGTGTAGCTACGCCACCGGCAGCGAAGTTTACGACAGGCAATTTACCATGTTCATGCACGTAACGAACAAGTTCCAGAGGGGCTTGCATCTGCTTGGCAGCCTCGAACAACTCATCCTCCTGCATCGAAACCAAGCGACGCATCTCGCTCTGCATCATCCGCATGTGGCGTACAGCCTGCACAACATCGCCCGTCCCCGGTTCACCTTTGGTACGAATCATGGTTGCTCCTTCGGCAATACGACGCAACGCTTCATTCAAATTCTTAGCCCCACAGACAAACGGAACATCAAATTTTGTCTTGTCGATGTGGTACACATCATCGGCCGGAGAGAGCACTTCGCTTTCGTCGATATAGTCTATTTCGATAGCCTGAAGTATCTGTGCCTCAGCGAAATGACCGATACGGCACTTTGCCATCACCGGTATCGACACAGCTTCCTGTATACCACGTATCATTTTAGGATCGCTCATACGCGACACACCACCCGCTGCACGAATATCAGCCGGTATACGTTCCAATGCCATCACGGCACATGCACCAGCCTGTTCGGCTATACGAGCCTGTTCGGGCGTCGTTACATCCATGATAACACCGCCCTTCAACATCTGGGCCAAGTTGCGATTCAACGTCTGTCTATCTTCCATTTCTTTGTTTTTTAGTGGTTATTTTAGTTTTAACTTTACTGTTTATTCTGTCGGAAAGCACTGGGTGTCATCCCTTTCTGCTTCCTGAAATATCGTGAAAAATGTGCCTGCGAGGAAAATCCATACTCGTATGCTATCTCCTGTACAGTCTTGCTGGTAGTCGACAGTTGCCTGACCAGTTCCTCTATCAGGCAGTCATCAATCATCTCCTTGGGCGATTTGCCGGCTATTCTACGCGTCACCTGCGCCAGATATCGGCTGCTTACGTTCAGATAATCGGCATAGAAAGCCACATCACTGTTGGTATGGCAATGCAGACGCACAGCATCAATGAAGTCG
This sequence comes from Prevotella mikamonis, assembly GCF_055381405.1. Taxonomy (NCBI): domain Bacteria; kingdom Pseudomonadati; phylum Bacteroidota; class Bacteroidia; order Bacteroidales; family Prevotellaceae; genus Prevotella; species Prevotella mikamonis. The sequence goes on along the minus strand of NZ_AP035785.1, from coordinate 128,506 downwards.
TTGTATAACTCCGGACTCCTACCTTGCAGATTTTCGGCTCGCATAACCTGCTGAGAAATATACGAACGGGCCTGTGCCACAGCCTGCTCTACGGTGTTCCCCTGCGCCAGATAAGTGGCGATGGCAGAAGAAAGCGCATTGCTCTGACCGTGCAGAATAGGCGAACGATTGTCCATCAGCAGCACTTCGCGACACCCGAAAGCCCGCAACCGTTGCAATATTTCCTGCTCTTCGACCGACTGACGCCCCTTGATACCTACCATACAAGCGGCATCATGAGGCTTCACGATGACGAGCGAGCAGAGCGGCAACAGCGATTGGCGCACCTGAGCCAGCACATCATCGCCCATCAAACGCTCACCACGCGAAGAATATACTATCGGATCGTAGATGACATGGCGCGGCTGATGGCGCACGATAGCATCTATCAGCACACGCAGAATATCCACACTGCGCACCATACCAATCTTGAATACAGACGGCTGCACATCGTTGATGATGGCCTCTATCTGACCGCTGACCACGTCGGCCGGTATGTCAAAGAAACGCTGAATGCCTACCGTATTCTGCACCGTGACGGAGGTAATGACCGAAACGGCATACCCTCCCAAGGCCGAAACCGTCTTGATGTCGGCCTGTACACCCGATTCTCCCGTGCCGTCGGAACCGGATATGGTCAGTATGGTTTGAATATGGCTGTTCATTCCCCCATTGCTTTATGGATTACAAAGGAAACAAAATTCCGTCAACAAGCGAAATTTTGTTCCCATTTGTGCAAACTTTACAACAATATTGGAAAAGAACTACGTCAATGTCCGTCTTCTCCGAGATAGCTGTCCTTAAATCCAAGGAAGTAGAGAATACCATCCAAACCGATGGTACTGATAGACTGTTCGGCATTGGCCTTTACACGCGGCTTGGCATGGAAGGCAATACCCAGACCCGCTTCCGAAATCATAGGCAGGTCGTTGGCACCGTCTCCCACGGCAATCGTCTGCGCCAGATTTACCTTTTCCACCTGGGCAATGAGCTTCAGAAGTTCGGCTTTGCGGTGTCCATCAACTATCTCGCCCACATAGCGTCCCGTCAACTTACCGTCGTCGCCTATTTCCAGCTCATTGGCATAAACATAGTCGATGCCGTAACGACGCTGCAAATACTCGCCGAAGAACGTAAATCCACCACTGAGAATAGCTATCTTATAGCCACAACGCTTCAATACCGACATCAGTCTGTCCGTACCTTCGGTAATGGGGAGGTGTTCGGCAATATCCTGCATCACGCTCGCATCCAACCCTTTCAGCAGTGCCACGCGCTCGGTAAAACTCTCCTTGAAGTCTATCTCGCCACGCATGGCACGCTCAGTGATGCTGCGCACCTGCTCGCCCACGCCCGCACGAGCTGCCAACTCGTCGATACACTCGGTCTGGATAAGCGTGGAATCCATATCAAAGCATATAAGCCGACGCATACGGCGATACATCGTATCTTCCTGGAAGGAGAAGTCGATGCCCATCTCTGCCGACAACTTCATGAATTCGGCTTGCATCACGGCACGGTCGTCGGGCGTACCGCGAAGCGAGAACTCTATACATGCACGCACATTACGCTCGGTATGCTTAATGCTCGGACGCCCTGTCAGGCGCAGGATGGAGTCGATATTGAGGCCTTGCGAGGCTACTACCTTGGTATAGGCAGCTATCTGGGCCGCCGACAGACTGCGCCCTATCAGCGTAAGGATGTAGCGATTCTTGCCTTGCCGGTTCACCCAATCCTCATATTTGTCGTCGGGGATAGGCGAAAAGCCTATGTTCACACCCAGCTCGGTGGCCTTGAAAAGGAGTTCTTTCATCACCTGTCCCGACTGCTTCTCGCCCAATCGGATGAGGATACCCAGTGAGAGGGTGCTGTGAATATCGGCCTGTCCGATGTCGAGGATGTCGGCACCATGACTGGAAAGTATCTCCATAATCGAAGCCGTGAGACCGGGACGGTCCTGCCCCGTAATGCTCACGAGTATTTGCTCTTGCTTATTAGCCTTAGACATACGTATATATTGGTTGATGACAACGCGAAGTTAGCCCTTTTTAAGGGAAGTGCCAAACAAATCGGCAAGATGTATTGAAAAAATATAGTATATTTGCAACCTATATCAAATCAACGACAAGGATGAAGATAGCCATTGTAGGCGGAGGGGCGGCAGGCTTCTTCGCTGCCATCACTGCCAAGAGCCGGCATCCCGAAGCCGATGTCTGTATACTCGAACGAGCCAGCCAAGTGCTGGCCAAGGTGGGCGTGTCGGGCGGTGGACGATGCAATCTCACCAACTCGTTTGAAGACGTCACCGACCTGAAGCAAGTTTATCCGCGCGGTCATAAGCTCATGAAACGCCTGTTCAAGAGCTTCAACGAGCGCGACGCATACGAATGGTTCGAGGCGCACGGCGTAAAACTCGTAACGCAAGCCGACCACTGTGTGTTTCCACAATCGCAGCGTTCGCAAAGCATCATCGACTGCCTGGTAAACGAGGCACACCGACTCGGTATCCACATCCTGACTCGCCACGAGGTGAAAAACATCGTACCACAGACCAACGGACAGCTATCCCTGGCACTGGCCGACAAGCAAATGACCGCAGACAGAGTGGCCATCACCACCGGGGGATCGCCACATGGTAAAGGATTGGCCTACTTAGAAGCACTGGGACACAGCATAGAAACTCCTGTACCCTCGCTCTTCACTTTCAACATAGCCGACAAGTCGCTCCGTCAACTCATGGGCACGGTGGTAATAGATGCCATCGTCCAGATGCCGGGAACGAAGTTTCGGACAAGCGGACCACTGCTCATCACGCACTGGGGCATGAGCGGACCGGCTATTCTCAAGCTGTCATCGCATGCAGCCCGATACTTGGCCGAACACGAATACAGGTTGCCTGTGGCCGTGAACTGGACGGGATGTACCAACAACAGCGACGTGCAGACACAGCTCACGGAGCTGGCCTTACGCCATGCGCAGAAGCAACTGGGTACTATTCCTCCCTTTCAACTACCCTCCAGACTGTGGCAATTCATCATCGAGAGAGCCAACCTGAGTACAGAAAAAAAATGGGCTGAGGTGGGCAAAAAAGGATTGAACAAACTCGTAGAAACACTCGTCAACGACCAGTACAACATCAATGGCAAAGGGGCTTTCAAAGAAGAATTCGTCACATGCGGCGGCATAGCCCTGAGCAACGTCAATCTCAATACGCTCGAAAGCAAGGTTTGCCCCCATCTTTTCTTTGCCGGCGAAGTGTTGGATATAGATGCCATCACCGGAGGATTCAACCTCCAGGCAGCCTGGACCACCGGCTATACCGTGGGACAAAGCATAGCCGACTAAGCAGACGTTACGGTATCAGCCTTCGATGCCCACCTGTCCTACCCCCTCCCAACGACCTATTCACCCTTAACTTAATACTTACAAACTCAAAAGCTCGCCTACTAATATATCCTTGACTCGTCTATGAAAATACTGCAAGGGCCAAACAGCAATGCTGCAAAGCCCAGTCAGCAACGCTGCCAAGGCTTTGCAGTTTTTTGAATTTGTGAGTTGATGAATTATTGGGAGTCCATACCAACCCTAACTTTTGCCAATCTACCCGTCAGGAATAAACATACAGGACAGTGCAGACGGTAAGAATGCCAAGAAAGAGAATACTGAACTGATTGCTCAGCAGTGGGCAAAAACAAAGCATCAATGAACAATAGCCTGGTCCATTGATGCTTGCCTATAGATGGGGATAGGATTTGCATGACCGGCACGAAGATGTATCCCCACATCTACGGCCATCCTATTGCCTATTCGGCAGGCTGCTGATTCTTGCGGTCGTCTACATTGTCGCCTTCCGTGGGAGCCAGAGACTCCTTGAAATTGGTAATGCCGTTGTTCACAAGGATGTCGTACCACTGAATCAGCTTCTTGATGTCACTGTCGTGTACACGCTCCTGGTCGAAGCTGGGCAATACCTCTGCGAAGTAACTGCGAAGCTCTTCGCTCTTCGCCTTCTTGTAGTTGAGCGAAGAAGGTTTGCTGTCTTCCTTCTTGCCTAAGTTTTCGAGTACTTGCCACAATGGCACATCGTCTGCGTCGGTATACATGGCTATATCGCCAAGACTTGTCACACGGTCGGTGGCAAACGCCGGCATGCGCTTGTGAGTAGCGTCGAGTGCCTCTACTATAAGATTCATCTTACCACGTGATACCAAGCGGTAAAGTCCCGGTTTACCTGCTATAGAAAGTATTGTTTCCATTTTAATAATGTATTATAATTGTTTGATAATTCGTTTTATCTGTTGTTTTAAATCTGCCTGTCCGTCGTTGACGATTTCAAAATCAGAGCGCCCGACGACCTCCTCTTGTGGCAGTTGCCGACGAATCCAGTCGAGGGCTTGCTCCCTTGTAAGGCTGTCGCGCTGCATGATACGGTCAATCCGCACTTCGAGTGGCGCCGACACGCAGACCACCCGGTCGAAATGTACACGGCGATAAAATCCGCTATCGAACAGAATGGCGCTCTCCAACCAGTCGAGTCCCGATGCCTCGAAGTCGCGAGCTACGGCAGGATGCACCACCTCATTGATAGCTTCGCGGTTGGCATCGCTCTTCATCAGAAACGCAGTCAATACCGATTTTTGCAACACTCCGTCCTTATAGACCTCTTCGCCTACCAACCTTTGCAACTCGCATTGCAATTCGGGCGATGTGCGCATGAGACGCTTAGCCCCCTCGTCGCAATCATACACCTGAATACCCTGCTCGGCCAGCAATTTGCACACATAGCTTTTACCGCTACCCATGCTACCCGTAATGGCAACCTTGAGACGCTGTTTCATGCTGAAAGGATTATTGCTGCTCGATGAGATAATCTATCTGGGAAATCTCCAGCTTCACTCCACGCACACCGTGTGGATAAACGCGCAAATGAAGTGGACACTTATCAGTGTGCTGACTGACAATATCGTTGTAGTCGGCAACCACCCTGAACTGTTCCGGACCAATCCTGCGGAACATGCTTGCACCCACCGTAAAAATGACATTCACGCGCGATGGGAATGTGCGCAATATCTTACCGGCCGGCATATTAACAGCCTCTATCGGCACAGACACGGTCTCCTCGGTCAGAATATCTGGATAGAAACCTACCTTGACAACTGCCGGAATGCACTTCGCACCTTGGATATGGCGCAAAGCAACACGCTCTATCAGGGTGTCCTGGAGATGAGTATGTGTGATTGGGACGGTGTAAACCGACTGGATACTATCCAATATCTGACGGCTGGCATACACAGTTACATACTCCGGCCAGAAGCGTGTCTGGGCCAGATAATAACTTTTGCCGGCCTTGATGTTGCCATGCAGGCGTACCGGCACTTTCTTAGACTCTCCATAATTGAAGAAGAAAGAGAGTCTGTCCGGCTTCAGCGAAGTCATACGCGTAGAACCATACAACATCGGGTACAACTGCTTTTGCAAATCAGACGCACTAATCGCGCCCTTGCCCGCAGCCGTATTGGCATAGGCAGAGAAGTTGAACACAAGCGGACGTATGCGGTCTGAATGCAGATACGTGGCTATGGTAAAGCCCTTATCGCGGACCATCACACGGACGGTATCGGTCATGTCGTTGGTAATCACCACATTGCGCGGTACGCCGACAAGCCTTACCGGCACTGCCACCTCGGCCTCGTAAGTCTCGTTCAACGATGTCAAAAGCCAGAAGCCCCCACTCAACGCGAGGAAAAACAAAAAAACCAGAAACTCCCTATTCACCAAACTGAACAGGAAGTTTCTGGTTTTCTGATATATTTGCCTCATGGCTTTCAACATAGACAGGAATTATGCGTTGGGTGTAACAGCGTTTACATCTGCAAAGACACCGGTCTTGTCAACGGTGAGGACCACTCCGCGAGCCACCTCAACATCCACAGTATGCTTCTCGATATCTACACGCTTTACAGTTCCATAGATACCGCCACCGATGACAACGGCTGTCCCTTCTTGCAGAGAGTTCTGGAAATTACGGGTTTCCTTCTGCTTCTTCTGCTGAGGACGAATCATGAAAAACCACATAATAGCGAAGATTGCTACCATCATGACGAGCATACCCATGCCGCCACCACCTTGGGCTGCCTGTGCAGCCAGAACGATTGAATTCATTTTCGTTAGTATATTTAGTTATTGTTATTCTCTTCCTGTGTTTCTTCCGCGACATCCTCGACCTGCTCGCTCTGACGTTCCATGCGAGAGATGTGGTCTGCCTGACGCTTGTCGCGAGGCTCGTCAATAGCCTTCATCAGGTGGCCCGAATTGATAAGATAACGCGCTATGGTGTCGAGCATGCCGTTGATATAGCCACCACTACGATAAGTGCTGTAGAGCTTGGCAAGATCTACATACTCATTAATGGTCACACTCACCGGGATATTAGGGAACGTAAGCATCTCGGCAATGGCTATCTGCATGATGACGACATCCATGTAAGCCAGACGGGAGAAGTCCCAGTTGCGGCTGGCATCGCTCATGTAACGCTGATATTGGGCAGCATTGAGAATTGTTGCGCGGAACAGTTTGCGGGCAAAGTCCTTGTCTTCCTCGTCCTTATATTCAGGCAAAAGCTCCTGCTTGCTGCTGTTTTTCGGGTCGAAACGCTTGATAGTCTTCAACACGAATGTATCTACCACCTCTTTGTCATCATTCCAGTACAGGCTCTTCTCTTCCAAAAGGGCATCCAGCTCAGCATTATCCAGAAAAAGAGTCTTGTATAGTTTGCGCCAGATTTCGCGGTCGTTCTCATACGAATCGTCCTCGCTCGCCATGTATTCCTGATAGATGGCGCTCTGCTCAATGAGGTTACAGAACTTACGAACAAACTCGATATCCTCCTCCCAAGTCTGCTTTTGGGTCTCCACAAACTCCTGCAACATCTTGTTTTCCTCCAGTTGCACGGCGAATTGATTGTAAGCAAACTTGGTCGAAGGAACTTCCGTGCCCTCTCGCTGTGCTCGCTGTGTGGCAATATCTATGCGATGTCGCTCCTCACGCGTGATGGCTACAATAAGCTCCAGCAGGAAATTATATAAATCATAAGCTTTGGACAAGCTGAAAAACAATTCTTTTTCAGCAGTATCAATGTTCTTGTTCCCGTTTTGATAGTATGCGTAGGTTAACTGAACTATCTTTATTCTAATAAGTTCCCGATTAATCATTCTCTAATAATTTGGTTATCTTATGTTCGTGTTGTTGTTGATGCAAATGTAACTAAAATCCTTTGAACTGGCAAACATGGACTCGTAAAAACTGACTTTTTTAATTGTTTTTTTGCCCAATCGGAAGAAAAGCATTAACTTTGCACAGCTTTTTCGCAAAGCGCATCTCGTGTAATGGCGAATTAAGGCATTCTATTTAATTCAAACTTAATTTAGAGTAACACAATTATGAAAGAGATTAATGTAGCAGGTAAGAAGCGTACAGACCTTGGAAAGAAAGCTTCTAAACAACTCCGTAAGGAAGGTTTTGTTCCTTGCAACTTGTATGGTGAGAAGAAAGACGGAAACGGTGCTCCCGAAGCATTTGCATTCCAGATTGCTTTCAGCGAGCTTCGCAAGATTATCTACACCCCCCACATCTATGTAATCAATCTGGATATCGAGGGTGAAGCCCACACAGCTATCCTGAAAGAAGTTCAATTCCACCCCGTAACAGACGCTCCCTTGCACGTAGACTTCTACGAAGTTAACGAGGAGAAGTCTATCACTATCGGTATTCCCGTTAAGTTGGTTGGTTTGGCACAGGGTGTACGTGACGGTGGTCGTATGAACCTCTCTATCCGTAAGATTAATGTAACAGCTCCTTACAAGCAGATTCCTGAGCATCTCGATGTAGATGTTACAGCTCTGAAGATTGGTAAGAGCATCAAGGTAGGCGAACTCTCATTCGAGGGTCTTGACATTGCTACAAGCAAGGACGTTATCGTTTGCTCAATCAAGATGACACGTCAGGCAACTCTTGCAGCAGCTGCCAACGCTGAAGCATAAATGCAGGTAAGCCTTTATTAATGGACAAATATTTGATTTGTGGGTTGGGGAATCCCGGTGATGAATATCAGGACACCCGACACAACACAGGATTTATGGTATTGGACGCTTTTGCTAAAGCGTCCAATATTGTTTTTGAGGATAAGCGATATGGCTTCATCGCCGAAACTTCCATCAAGGGGAGGAAGATTATTCTGCTCAAGCCCACCACATTCATGAATCTCAGTGGCAATGCCGTGAGATACTGGCTTACCAAAGAGAATATCGACCAGAGTCGACTGCTTGTCATCAGTGACGATGTAGCCCTGCCCCTCGGAGCTTTCCGACTGAAAGGAAACGGAAGCAACGGAGGCCACAATGGCCTGGGCCACATACAGCAACTTATCGGGCAGAACTATGCCCGGCTGCGCATGGGCATAGGCAATGAATATCCTCGCGGTGCACAGGTAGACTGGGTATTGGGACATTACGACGATGAAGACATGAAGACCTTGCAACCAGCTATCGACACCGCTTGCGAGATTATCAAGAGCTTTGCACTCGCCGGCATAGATATTACGATGAACCAATTCAACAAACTAGGAAAAAAATAATTCATGGCAGAAACTGCAAGAATAGATAAATGGCTGTGGGCAGCGCGCATCTTCAAGACGCGTTCCATTGCTGCCGACGCCTGCAAAAACGGCCGCGTCTCGGTCAATGGAACGACTGTCAAGCCCAGCAGGACTGTGAAAGTAGGCGAAACCATCAGCGTCAGGAAAGCACCCGTCGTCTATTCTTTCAAGATACTGCAATGTATTGAAAACCGCGTCGGCGCCAAGCTTGTACCCCAGGTCTACGAGAATGTGACCGAAGCCAAGCAATACGAACTGCTCGAAATGAGCCGCATCAGCGGCTTTGTAGACAGGGCACGCGGTACAGGACGCCCCACCAAGAAAGAACGTCGGGCTCTCGACTCTTTCGTAGAGCCTTCCATCTTCGGATTCGACGACGACGAAGGATGGGACGAAGAGGAATGACAGACTTCCACATATACAGATTCTAACACATAGGCAATGTCTCAGATAGCAATATTTGTTTCGGGCAACGGTTCGAACTGCGAGAATATCATTCGCTATTTCAGCGAGCATTCCGCCGTTCGGGTGGCCCTTGTGCTCAGCAACAAGGCCGATGCCTATGCACTCATCCGCGCCCGCAAGTACCACATCCCCACCGAGATTGTCCCCAAATCGGCATTCAACGACGAAGCCGTCTTGATGCCGTTGCTGCACAAGTATCGGATAGACTTCATCGTATTGGCAGGATTTCTCCTCATGATTCCACCATTTTTAATCTCTGCCTACGACCATCGGATGGCCAATCTCCACCCGGCCTTGCTGCCTAAGTTCGGCGGCAAAGGTATGTACGGACGGCATGTCCACGAGGCCGTAAAGGCTGCCGGAGAGACAGAGACAGGCATGACCGTGCATTGGGTCAGCAACGAATGCGACGGCGGAGAGATTCTGGCACAATACAAGACGCCCCTTCTCCCAACCGACACCCCCGACGATATTGCCGCCAAGGAGCAACTGCTGGAACAGGAATATTTCCCACAGGCAATAGAGAAGATTATTGCCCGACAGACGAAAGTATAGCATAAGAAAAGCGATATGGCCCTACCGACCATATCGCTTTTTTCATTTGGCAAAACTGCAAGGCCTTAACAGCAATGCTGCCTAGCCCGTTCAGCAAAACTGCCAAGCCCATGCAGCATTGCTGCAAAGGCCCGGCAGTAAAACCATATAAATATCCCTGCTCATCAGAAGCGTCCCGGACCGCCGCCGAACCGGCCATGCCCGAATCCGCCAAAGCCTCCGGGACGACGGCCACGACCACCATCGCGCGGACCATCAGGACCTCCACGGCGTCCGCCGACACGCGCATCTTTACCACCAAAGACATTCAGACGATAAATCACATGGAGCATGGCATAGCTGTTGATGCTGTTATACCATGTGTCGGTACGCTGGGTTGCACTGATGGCACGACTCAGGTTGCTCTGCTTGTTGAGTATATCATAGAATTGCAGAGAGACCGTCAACGGCTTACCTTTGAGGAATCCCTGCGACAGCTGTGCGTTCCATACCAATTCGTTGGTATTCATCGACGCGTCGCTATAACCCCGACGACTGTTCTCGTGCAGCCCGGTAGAGACACTCATTCCCCACGGCAGCGTGACATTCACCGAACCACCGTAAGCAAACTGCCATGTATTGAGATTGCTCAAACGCTGCAACTGGTTCTTACTACGCGTAAAATTGAGCGACCCGTCGAGTCCCAATTCCAACCAACCATTGCGATAGGTCGTCTCCAGACGCTCGCCAAGCGAGAGCGAACGGGTGGTATTCTTGACCGAACTGGAAGTACGGTCTACAGCCAGATAGCCCACATAATTATTATATCCTACATTGGTAAATGTATTCACGTTGAAGAATCCGGCTGAGTCTATCGGCGTATTATACATCACAGCCCCCATCATATTCCAGTTGCCGTTGATATTCTGCGGTTGCACGATGCGCCCACCCGTCTTCTCATCGTAGGTCACCATATTGCTGATACTGTTGCGCGTATTGCTGTAGTTGAGGAAAGTCATGAATGCACGCTGTTTCTTCTCGTCGAAATTATTATAGAAGAAGCGGAAGTTATTGGTAAATGCAGGCTTCAGACCTGGATTTCCTTTCGAGATATTCAGCGGGTCACTGTCGTCGGTTACATCGAGCAACTGGCTCATAGAGGGTTGCGACGTCGTACCCCGATAGCTGATTCGGAGATTACTGACATTGCTGAATTTATAGCGGAAATCAAACGTCGGAGTCACGTTTACCACCGAGCGCGTAGTGTCTACATGTATGCCCAGATAGTCTTGTTGGTAACTGGTATGCTGCGGTTGCACCATGACACCTACGTTCAATCTATACTTTTCCCGAATCACACGAAGCATTAAGTTGAATTCGTGGATATAGTTCTTATATGCAGAGTAGCGACTCAGGTCTTTGTCCTCGTAAGTTTCAAGCTTGTCAGGAAGCATCCCCAGGTAGTTGTCCCATCCTCTGAAGAGCAAGGGAATACTACCGAAAAAACCGTTGCCCAGATGGCTGAAGTCGTAGGTAGAGCGATCGCTCTTCGTATATTTGTATTGGAACTGGTAAGAGAACTGTAGGAATACAGCACGCCAGAGAGGTTCGCTATACGTGAACTCGGCACTATACCCCCAGTTGCGGGTAGGCATGAGATTCCAACGATAGGTCTGATAAGTGGAGTCGTTGCCCAATGCGTTCATCAACTGATAGAGATGAACATCGCTCAGAGACAGATTTTTGGAATCGCTCGACCCGTAATTGCCAGCCACGCGCAGCGTAAAGTTGCGTCCATTATGCCCCAGCTTACGATTATATTGCAATACGCCGTTCACGTTTTTATTGTTGCCGTAGCCCAGACTGCTTGTATTGCGCGTGTTGACCATCAGACTGTCCGAGGCCAACAGGGCTATCGATTCTGCCAACAACGGAGAGCTGACAAGTGTATAAGGGTCAACATTATACGATGCCGAGGTTTGTACCGAACGGCTATCGTTCGTGGAATATGTGAACGACGGGCGGAACATGATGTTGGTCATGCTGTCGGGCGTCCACTCCAGACGCATCCGTCCATCCCAACTGTTGCTGCGCGTATAGTTCTGACTGTTGGTATTCGAGTAAGCACCCGACTTAGCCATAAAGTTCTGGACGGATGTTTGGGTATTGGCATCGCCGTCCGAATGGTTCCACCGCATGCTGGCATCAATGACCAATTTACCCTTATCCTCGTAATTGAAGTTAGCCCCAATCATCTTTGTGGCTATCAATCCCTGCCTGCCCATACCGAAATTGCCTCTTCCACCACCACCGGGAAATCCCATATCATTGGTGTTGTTGGCATTGGCAAAGAGCATGAAGCGGTATTTCTCGTTGAAGTAAGCACCCATCATCCGGTCGGAATAGCGGCTGTTCGTTCCCACCGACAGGTCTATATTGCTGAACATACCTTTGTGCATGCCCGGCTTGAGTCCGAAGTCGAGTACTGCCTGCTCCTCGCCGTCGTCAATACCCGTCACCCGCGAGAGGTCGCTCTTCTGGTCGTATGCCTTGATGCGGTCTACGATAGAGGTGGGCAAGTTCTTCAATGCCGTTTTGGTGTCGCCCGTCATGAACTCCTTGCCGTCTATCAGTATCTTCTTGATTTCCTTCCCGTTGACCGTTATCGTGCCGTCGCTCTTCACCTCTGCACCCGGCAGACGCTTCACCAGCTCTTCGATGGTCGACCCTTCTGGCGTGCGATAGGCCGCTGCATTATACATAAAGGTATCTTCGTGGAGTACCACCTTGGTAGCATGCCCCATGACAGTAGTCCCTTTCAGCATGATGGCATCGGCATTCATCACTATCGAGCCCAGTGCCACATTAGTCCCATTGGCTACCGTTACCGGCTTGAAGACGGTCAGATAGCCCACACTCGAAATCTTGACGATATAACGCCCGTCCGCAGGTGCAGCTACCGAGAACTCTCCGCTCTCATTGGATATAGCCCCCGACACAAACGTACTGTCCTTCTGTCGCAACAGCTGAACGGTCGTCTGTACCAGCGGTTCTTTCGTATCTTTGTCTGTCAATGTACCCGTTATATTTCTATTCTGGGCAAACAATGCCGTTGTTGTCAGCAACAACAGCATCGTCCAAAGGAATCTCTTCATACTTGCTAGTTGTTTATTCTTCAATTAAGTCTTTGCTTTCTTAGACGTCGCACGTCATTATTAGTTTAATACCCTGACGAGAAAAAATGCTGTTTTTCTTGTCTGTATTACGGGAATGATATACTTTTGTGCGCAGAAAGCATCATCTACGTAAGTATAATATGGAACAGAGTATCATCATTTCAGAACATTTGGAGCAAGAACTGGCCGTTGCCATCTCTGAATGCGAACACGACAAGCTCTTCATCTTATTCGATGAGACCACCCACCGCACCTGTTGGCCCATATTGCAACACTACGTGGGTCTCAGAACGGCACATCCCATCATCATCCAAGCTACCGACACGCATAAGGATATAGCCACTTTGGCGCATGTATGGGAAGAGCTGGGCCAACATGGCGCTACCCGCCACTCGTGTCTTATCAATGTTGGCGGAGGCATGGTAACCGACTTGGGCGGCTTTGCCGCATCTACTTTCAAGCGTGGCATCAACTTTATCAATGTCCCCACTACCCTGCTGGCTATGGTCGATGCGTCTGTGGGTGGCAAGACAGGCATCAATTTCAATGGTCTGAAAAACGAAATTGGAGTATTCAGCGATGGCAGATTCGTCATCCTCGATACGGTTTTCCTGAAGACACTCGACGAGATGAACCTCCGTTCGGGTTATGCCGAAATGCTCAAACACGGACTTATCAGCAACGACATGATGTGGGTACAACTGCTCAAATTCGACTTACAGCAGCCCGACTGGCAGGAACTGAAACAGATGGTGGGCGACTCGGTAAAAGTAAAACAGCACGTGGTGCGACAAGACCCACACGAGCACGGCATCCGCAAGGCCCTCAATCTGGGCCATACTTTCGGACATGCCTTCGAAAGTTTTACATTGCGCCGTGCTACACAACCCGATCACATGCCACTGCTGCATGGGTATGCCGTGGCCTTCGGACTCATCTGCGAGCTTTACCTCAGCTGCCTGAAGACGGCATTTCCCACTGACAAGATGCGCCAGACTGTGACTTTCATCCGCCAAAACTACGGCACGTTGCTCATCACATGCGATGATTATGCTGAATTGATAGAACTGATGCACCACGATAAGAAGAATGCTGCCGACAGTATCAACTTCACCCTCCTCTCTGACATCGGCCACATTAAAATCAATCAGACCGCTACCGACGGGGAAATCAAGGAGTGTCTTGACTTCCTGAGAGAGGGATAAAGACTTCTACGCAAGGAGCTGGCAGGATAATAAAGGGCATCGTCGTCCCTGCCTGTACCTCTCTTGCAAATTTACAAATACATGATAAAATATATAGGTGAAATCATTTCCATAGGAGTAGCATTCTCCTGGACCATTGCTGCTCTCTCCAGCGAGGTGGGGAGCAAGCGATTGGGCATTTTTGTAATGAATGTATGGCGCATGTCGCTGGCACTTCTTTTCTCCATACTCCTTTGTTGGATTCTCTTGGGTACGCCTTTTCCCGTCTACGCCGATACCCAAGCCTGGATATGGCTGTTGCTTTCGGGTGCAGTGGGATATTTCTTCGGCGACTGGTGTCTGTACAACAGTTATCTCACGATTGGCTCGCGTTACGGCCAATTATTCATGACCCTGGCCCCCATGTTTGCCGCACTGGCCGCGTGGGCGGCATTAGGGCAAGTACTCAGTTGGGGCAGTCTGCTGGCCATGACGGTCACGATGGCCGGTATAGCTATCTCTATTCTGGGCCGAAGTCAGAACAAGCGTGGACTCTCCATCGACCTTCCCACCAAGGGAATCCTGTATGGTATCGGTGCCGGAATGGGCCAAGGCGTTGGCTTGGTACTCAGTAAGATAGGCCTGGACCATTACACCGCCAACGTTCCGTCCGATGTGTTACCACAGATAGAAGTCTTCCTCCCTTTCAGTGCCAACTTGATTCGCTGTATTGCCGGACTCACCCTGTTCTCTACATGGCTGTTGCTGCGTGGCGAGGGCGAGCGCTTCAAACAGAGCATGCACAATGGTAAAGGCATGTTGGCAATGCTCATCGCCGTGCTGTCTGGCCCGTTCATCGGCGTTGGCTTCTCTCTTCTGGCCGTGCAATACACCGCGGCCGGCATTGCAAGTACCCTCATGGCCATCTCGCCTATCATGATATTACTGCCTACTTATTATATGTTCCACCAGCCCATTACGCTGCGTGTCGTGCTCGGAGCAGTGATTTCTGTTATCGGCGTATCGCTCTTCTTCATCTAGTCCTACATTTCTTATTCTGCCATGCCATGTTTATGGTATTTTTAGACGACAAAACTAAAAATACCATAGCGTCATGATGCGGCTTCCAAATATACTCCCTATATTTGTCGTATCAAATACAAATTAATAAAAAGAATAAGAATATGAGTAGAAATTTCATAGATGCCATAGCGCATCGCCGTAGCTATTACGCCCTCAAAAACGAGTCTCCCATCTCCGACGAAGCGATACAGCAACTTGTCGAACGCGCCGTTTTGCACGTCCCATCGGCTTTCAATAGTCAGAGTACGCGCATTGTCGTGCTCTTGGGCGATAAGCATCGCCACCTTTGGGAGATTGCCAAAGATACCCTGCGTGCCATCATACCGGCTGAAGCATTCACAGCTACCGAAGCTAAAATCAACACATCGTTTGAAAGTGGGTATGGTACTATCTTGTTCTACGAGGACCAAGAACCTGTCAAGGCATTGCAAGAGCAGTTCCCAACGTATGCTCCCAACTTCCCTATATGGTCTGAACATACCAACGCCATGCACCAACTGACCATTTGGACCGCCTTGGACGATGCTGGTCTGGCTGCCTCGGTACAGCATTACAATCCGATTATCGACGAAGCAGTGGCTCAGGCTTTCGACATTCCAGTCAACTGGACGCTGCGAGCACAAATGCCTTTCGGCACAGCAACAGGCCAACCAGGCGAGAAAACTTTCCTGCCCATCGAGCAAAGGGTAAGAATTTTGAAGTAAGACGGATATAGTTGTATCGTCAGCGATAATGGTTAATTAGAGTTAAGCAACGCAACTATCTTCCTGAAAATTTTGTGATAACCAATTATTCGACGTATATTTGCATCGTAAAAGATAGTAAACTATTACGTATTATACAAGAACATATAAAATAAAGGAGATTTAAAAGATGGCTACAATCTACGATTTCAAGGTATTGGACAGAAAAGGCAACGAAGTAAGTTTGTCTGAATATAAGGGTAAAGTATTGCTGGTAGTAAACACCGCAACAGCTTGTGGATTCACACCGCAGTTCGAAGATCTCGAAAAAACATACGATAAACTACAAAGCAAAGGCTTGGAAATACTCAACTTCCCATGCAACCAGTTCGGTGGACAAGCTGCCGGAAGCGATGAGGAAATCCACCAATTCTGCCAATTAAACTTCGGAACAAAATTCCCACAATTCAAGAAGATAGAGGTAAACGGCGACAACGAAGCTCCCCTCTATACATGGTTGAAGAGCCAGAAAGGTTTTGCTGGCTTCGGCGAGCATGAATTGAAGACTATTCTGGAAGATATCCTGTCTAAAGCCGATGCCGATTGGGACAAGAAGAGCGATATCAAATGGAACTTCACCAAGTTCCTCGTGAACAAAGAAGGTGAAGTCGTTGCACGCTTCGAACCAACACAGAGCATGGCCGATGTAGAAAAAGCCATCGAAGAACTGCTGTAAACCAGCACACCATACACAAGTCCCCATTCAGTGATGAGAGTCATCTGAATGGGGATTTTCTTTTTTCTGCTACATTATTTTTATGATTCTGTGATTTTCACTACTTTTGCTTGTATGAAAAAAGGATTGGTATTAGAGGGAGGTGCATTGCGGGGATTGTTCTCCGCAGGTGTCATCGATGTCATGATGGAACAAGGACTAGAACCCGACGGACTTGTCGGTGTATCGGCAGGAGCTGCTTTCGGCTGCAATTACAAGTCGAGACAACCGGGACGATGTATCCGCTATAACAAGCGTTATGCCCACGACAAGCGTTATTGCAGTCTGTCATCGCTCATCAAGACAGGCGACATTTTCGGCGGAGAATTCTGCTATCACACGCTCCCCACACAGCTTGACCCGTTTGATACCGACACTTTCGACACCAATCCGATGGATTTCTATGCCGTCTGTACCGACCTAGAGACTGGTCAAGCAGAATATCGCCGACTACAAGAACACGGCTACGAATGCTACGAATGGATACGCGCGTCGGCTTCCATGCCCTTGGTGTCGCGTATAGTAGAACTGGATGGGCGCAAAATGCTGGACGGCGGACTGGCCGACTCCATCCCCCTACAATTCTTCCAGACCAAAGGCTACGACCGCAACATCGTCGTACTGACACAACCCGCAGGCTACACGAAGTCGCCCAACAGGCTCATGCCACTCATCAGATGGAAGTACCGACACTATCCCAACTTCGTAGAGACATGCGCCAACCGCCATACCATGTACAATAAGCAATTGGAATACGTAGCCCAAGAAGAGCAAGCCGGCAGGGCATTGGTCATCCGTCCGACAGCCAGACTGTCTATCGAGCACATCTCACACAATCCCGACGAGATGCAGCAAGTCTACGAGCATGGACGCGAGACAGCATGCGCAAGAATCAGCGAACTAAAAGAATTTTGGAAACAATGAAAATAAGACAGGCCCAACCCCAAGACCTCGACACGGTGATGGCACTCATCGACGAGGGAAGAAAAATTATGCGAAGCAGCGGAAATCTCAATCAATGGGACGACAACCACCCTTCGCGCCAACAGATTATCGATGACATAGACCATCACCATTGCTATCTCATGGCAGACGAGCAAGGACTCGACGTGGCAACCTTTGCCTTCATTCCAGGCCCGGATTCCACCTATACATACATAGAGGATGGCCATTGGACCGACGACACATCCGACTACTACGTAGTACATCGCGTAGCCAGTCTGCCACAGGTACACGGCGTCTTCCGCACCATCATGGACTACTGCTTCACGCAGACCGACAACGTGCGCATAGACACCCATCGCGACAATGCCATCATGCAGCATACCATCCTCAAATATGGCTTCACCTATTGTGGAATCATCCATCTGGAGAATGGCGACCCACGACTGGCGTATCAGTTGAAACGCTACTTGAGATAGCTTTTCAACTGACCATTATCCGAATTTCGGAGCATCTTGCGCACTGCCTTATCGCGAATCTGGCGCACACGCTCCCGCTTCAGCCCCATCTCACGACCGATTTCGGCCATCGGCAGCTGCGTACTATTGATTCCGAAGCACGCCTCCACAACCACACGTTCGCGCTCGTCGAGCACCGCCATGGCCTCCACCAGAGTCTCGCGCAGCGACTCTGTGAGCACATGCTCATCGGCTGCCGGTGCTGATTCGTCCTTCAATACACTCAGCAGACTCATCTTCTTGCCCTCAACCAACGGCGCATCTACCGAGAACGGATGGCTGTTGGCCTGCTCCTGTTGACTGTTTTCGCCCGCCGGCAAACGATAAATGCCCGATTGTTCCTTCACGGCCCGCTCGATGGCACGGCGCACATACGGCTCGGCAAACCTCACAAAGCGCACACCATGAGCCGCATCAAAGTTCTGGGCAGCCTTGATGAGTCCCAGATTTCCTTCGCTGATAAGGTCGGTAATGCCCAACCCCTGGTCCTGATACCGCTTAGCCACCGACACTACAAAGCGCAAGTTGGCCGTTGTCAACTTATCCAGAGCGCGCCTGTTACCGGCTTTCACCTCCTCAGACAATTTTTGTTCTTCCTCTGCTGTCAACAGAATTTCCTTTCCTATTTCGTCGAGATACAGGTTCAAGGACTCTCCTTCACGCTCCGACAAGGGTTTCCCTGTTTTGATTTTTCTCATATCGTATCGTTCTTTTCCACAAAGATAGCAGAATCCAGACACAAACAAAAATATATAATCAAAAATCTTTTTCCCTGCCAGTGAATTCCATTGTCAACTTTATTAGCTATTTTTGTAGACAAATACCAAAATTTCTAAATAATCTAAACAAAAGGAATGAATAAGACTTATTTATCATGTGCCTTATTGTTGGCGTCGTCCGCACAGGTTGCCAATGCTGCCAATAATCGAGGAAAGAAAACAGTAGACCGGCAACGTCCGAACGTTATACTCATCGTTGCCGACGATTTGGGCTATGGAGATTTGGAATGCTACGGCGCCAAAAACGTAAAAACACCTAACATCAACCGTCTTGCCGGCTGTGGAATCAGATTCACCGACGGCCATGCCATCGCTTCTACCAGCACCCCATCGCGCTATTCGCTGCTCACAGGCGAATACGCCTGGCGACGCCCCGACACCGACATCGCGGCCGGCAATGCCGGAATGATTATCCGCCCCGGCCAGTTTACCATTGCCGACATGTTCAAGAGCCGTGGCTACAACACTGCTGCCATCGGCAAATGGCATCTGGGGCTGGGCGACAAGCAGGGTACGCAAGACTGGAATGCCCCCCTGCCCCAAAGCCTGGGCGACCTCGGATTCGACTACCACTACATCATGGCAGCCACGGCCGACCGTGTTCCCTGCGTGTTCATCGAGGATGGAAAGGTGGTCAACCACGACCCTTCAGCCCCCATTTCGGTAAGCTATGAAAAGAATTTTCCGGGCGAGCCTACAGGCAAAGACAATCCCGAATTGCTCTACAACCTGAAGTCAAGCCAAGGACACGACATGTCTATCGTCAACGGAATCGGCCGCATCGGTTATATGAAAGGTGGCGGCAAAGCCCTCTGGAAAGACGAGAACATCGCCGACTCCATCACTGCCCATGCCATCAACTTCATTCAAGACCATCAGAAGAATCCTTTCTTCATGTACTTCGCAACCAACGACGTGCATGTTCCCAGATTTCCCCATGCACGCTTCCGCGGCAAGAGTGGCATGGGCCTACGCGGCGATGCCATCGTAGAATTTGACTGGTCGGTGGGTCAAATCATGCAGACACTCGACAAACTGGGACTCACCGACAACACGATTATCATCCTGACAAGCGACAACGGACCTATTCTCGACGACGGATATGTGGACCAGGCAAAGGAACTGCTCAACGGTCACCGCCCGGCAGGTCCTTGGCGCGGCAACAAGTACAGCACTTTCGAAGGAGGTACAGCCGTTCCCTTCATCGTCAGTTGGCAAGGAAAGATTCAAGGCAACCGCACTTCGCCGGCCCTGCTCTCGCACATCGACCTCATGGGGTCGCTCGCCTCGCTGGTGAACGCGACCCTGCCCCAAGGCAGTGCTCCCGACAGCCACGACTATATGTCGGCTTTCATGGGCGACGACACCGTCGGCCGTCCTTGGGTAATAGAGCAGGCTGTCAACCATGCCCTGTCTGTAAGAACCCACCAATGGAAATATATCGAGCCTAGCGATGGCCAGCCCATCATCTCATGGGCAGGCAATGCAGAGAGCGGCTACCTCGCCACACCACAGCTATACGACATCCATAGCGACATGTCCGAGCAGCAGAATCTGGCCAGCAAACAGCCCGACACCCTGTTCGATTTGCAGAATATCCTCAGAAAGGAACGCAACAAGGCATACCAAGGAATAGCCCTTCCCAAACAGGCGAAATGACATGCCATTACTGCCTAGGCTTAACAGCATTGCTGCCGAGCCTAGGCAGCAACACTGCAAGGCCCTCGCAGCGATGCTGCGAGGGCCTTGCAGTAAATGAAGGATATTGTTTCCAGGAATAAAGAAAACATTATTGACATAAAAATAATCTTCTCCTCATCTTCCACTTGATATTATAAAGCAACTCGAACAATCCATAAATTGCCGCATGTATATATCTTAGGCAATCACTTCTTTGGCAAACTCAATACCACAACGGCTTTGTCACCTCCAAAGAAGTTTTTCACCTCCTCAACGCTACCGCCATCTATCTTGCCAAGACGAGTATAGCTCCAAGAGTTTGAACTAAGGAAAATTACCAATTGGTTGCCATTGTATAACATAACATCACCTACGGTCGTAGTTATTTGCCTATCGCTTGCCGGAAGCGACAGGGGTAAACTGCCCACCATTTCAAATCCACCATATTGCTGCATCTTCACCGTAAGCTCACCTTTGCTGCACAAGGCTACCAGCTGGCGAGTAGCAGCATTGTCTATCAGAGTCATACTAAGTGTACCAGTGCTTGTTTTCAGAAGAATCTTCTGTCCCTCAACCGATGCCATGGTATTCACGTCTGTAACATTCCCGTCATTGGATACCAAAGGCAGAGTTGGTATTTCAGGCATATTTTCATCATTGGCATCTCTATTACAACCAATAGCACTCAATACCAATCCACTCAAAAAGAGTACAGTCAAAGCTATTTTCATGTTGACTCTCATATTATACAACTATTATTCAAATGCAACTTTCACATTGCTCTTGCCCAACGCGAGCCGTAAACCCTCAGTGGATAGCACCCTGCCAATGCGCGAATAAGCATAGTGGGTGCGAAACGACTCGTAGAACACCACCACACAGTTACTGCCAAAAAGCATAATATCGCCAGCGTTTATCATACCAGGACATTGTGGCTCTGAGGGCAGATGCTCTCCCAAATACACATATTTTTCGTTGCCGTTGAGTTCTTCCATATCAAGTACCAGGGGCAAAAGACTGACGAAAGCCTGCGCAGTGGCATTCTGCTCCAACTGCACAGGGTATCTTCGTTGATTAATAATGATATACATTGCGTTATTTCAAATAATCGCGATAAAACTTCTCCAGTTTATCAAATGGAATATAATTGTTATCCCCACCGTCGTACAAGTCGGTGTGATTAGCCCCTGGGATGATAAATAAATCCTTGTTGTTACCCGTGAGTTTGCCGTAAGCAGTCTTGCCGAAATAGAGACTATGCGCTTTATCACCGTGCATGATGAGCACTGCCGACTGGATTTCGCCAATACGCTGCATGAACGGTAGGTTGATAAACGAGAGTGCCGAAGACTTATTCCAGCCATCAACAGAGTTAACCGAACGAGGATGGAAACCACGTTTGGTTTCATAATACATTGTATAGTCTTTCACAAATTGCGGCATACTGTCTGTCAGCTCTGTCTCTTTCAGACATCCTCCTGCACGGTCATAATACCCCTGACGATAATCTTTAGTGCGCTGAGCGTTCAAAGCCTCAAGCGTTTTATGGCGCGCAATAGTATTGTCGTCTGCATCAAAATAGCCATTGGCCATAATACGTGTCATGTCGTACATGGTCGAAGCTACCGTAGCCTTGATTCTAGTATCCATAGCTGCTGCGTTCAGTGCAATACCCCCCCAGCCACACACACCGAGAACACCTATTCTCTCTGCATCTATATTATCCTGCACAGAAAGGAAATCTACCGCCGCCGAGAAATCCTCTGTATTGATATCGGGTGAAGCCACATTGCGAGGTTCGCCCGAACTTTCGCCGGTGAATGAGGGATCAAAAGCTATGGTAAGGAATCCACACTCTGCCAAATGCTGTGCATAAAACCCAGAACTTTGCTCTTTCACGGCTCCGAAAGGACCACTTACAGCTATTGCTGCCAACTTGCCCCTAGCATTTTTAGGTGTATACATATCAGCTGCCAGTGTAATACCATATCGGTTAACGAATGTAACCTTCTTATGGTCTACCTTCTCACTCTCTGGAAAAACCTTATCCCACTCCTGTGTCAATTCCAACTTTGTCGGTTTTGGCATCATCGTACGTTTTACATTCTGTGAATTTGCTGTCATAACCATTCCTATCAATAATGTTACTAAAAAACTTTTCTTCATATTTTTTATTTTCTCTATTGCAAAGATAGGAAGAATATCCACCAGTGGTTATAACCAAATTATTGCAAAACCTACCAATTTTATTGTTTTCTGCAGTAAAAACAGTAAATTTACAACCGAAAAGCAATAAGTGCCAATGAAAGAAATACTCACTATCAATAATGCCAACGACTATGCCCACGACATAGGTGCCCCCACCTATCACCGTCATATAGCTGTCATTCACTACGACGAGATGGGCAAAATTCGCCACTCGCTCAACCATTTCAACGTGTATGCGTTCTTTGTTCAACGCAATTTCCCTTCAGACCTTGCCTACGGTGTGGGAAAATATGTTGCCGATACAAACTCACTGTTAGCTTACGCTCCTGGGCAAATAGGCGGAAAAGACGACGACGGTACCATGGCACAATATCATGGCTGGGTACTCATGTTCGATCCGGAATTCATTTACAATACAGACTTCGAGCGAAACCTCAGCCACTATCATTTCTTTTCGTATAACAGCAACGAAGCATTGAAACTTACCGATGACGAAATAGCCATTACAAATCGCATCATGGAGGCCATAAGGCGTGAGTTAAAGGCCAGCTTACCTCATAGCAATCGCATTGTGCAAGACTACATTCTGCTACTGGCCGATTTTTGCAATCGCTTTTACGACCGTCAGTTTCAGATGGCTACCGAAACTAACACCGATATTCTGGCTCGCTTTCAAAACATGCTGTTACAGTATTACGACCAAGGTAAACAATACGACTACGGCATACCCAGCGTGAAACGTTGTGCAGACGCACTGTTCATGTCGCCCAGTTATTTCGGCGATGTCATTCGCAAATCGTTGGGTGAAAGTCCTATCCAGTATATCCGTCGATTTATCATTGAGCGTTCAAAAATGCTTTTGGTATCGGGAAAGACCATTGGAGAAACAGCCCACGACATGGGGTTCGAATATCCCCAGCACTTCACACGAATCTTTAAGAGCGAAACGGGCATGACTCCATCCACTTATATAGAAACATTGAAATCTGGTCAGCAAGCACCCTGATGCACTCTTCAGATTGCAGAACATTCTTAGAAGAAGGCTCAACAAGGCATACCAAGGAGCAGCCCTTCCCAAACAAGCAAAATGACATGCCATTACTGCCTAGGCTTAACAGCATTGCTGCCGAGCCTAGGCAGCGATGCTGCGAGGGCCTTGCAGTAAATTGATATAAAAGTCCCAACAATGCCACCTATCCCTTTCATCTACATTCAGGATAATCTTTTATATAGAAATCAAGCGTAGAATACAAAGGAATATTTTCCATCCAACCTTGGTCTACATACCCCTTCATGGAAATACGGAGACCTTTCAAGCGAGCTTCGGGATGGCCGTCAATATAGGTTTTCATAGAACGGGCACGGACATTCTCTTCGGCTTTCACTTCGATGGGGATTGCCCGGTCTTCCGTCTGAATAACAAAGTCTATTTCGGCTGGTGAGGTACCATTGCTCCAGTAATAAGGTGTGAAGCCTTGCACTACGAGTTGCTGCAATACAAATTGTTCTGTAAAAGCACCCTTAAACTCCTTGAAAACATTATCCCCTATAAGCATCTGCTTAGCGGGAGCATCCACCATACAAGCAAACAAACCACAATCAAGCAGAAAAAGTTTGAAAGCGCTTAAATCTTCATAGAACTTAATGGGCGATTGGATTTCTTTCACCCTACTGACTTTATGAATAATACCTGCATCAATAAGCCATTGGATAGCAAGTTCATATTCCTTTGCACGTGCTCCTTGTTTGATGACACCATAAATAAACTTCTTGTTTTCCTTTGCCAACTGCGAAGGCAGACTGTCCAGTACCTGCCCAATACGGATACTTTCTGTTTTGGAACTATGCTTGGATATATCATTGCGGTAGGCGTCAAGGATATTCTGCTGGAGTCTACGCACTTCCGACAAATCGTGATTTTGAATAAAATGTGACAGAACTTCAGGCATTCCTCCAACGAAGTAATAGTAACGCAGCTGCTCTATGAATTTAGATGCAAATGTCTCCATCATTTTCCAATCTCCCTGATGCAGGAGTTGCAACAGGGTTTCTTCACCGTTTGCTTCCAAGAACTCTTCATAGTCCATAGG
The DNA here is from genome assembly GCF_055381405.1 of Prevotella mikamonis. NCBI lineage: Bacteria > Pseudomonadati > Bacteroidota > Bacteroidia > Bacteroidales > Prevotellaceae > Prevotella > Prevotella mikamonis. The sequence goes on along the minus strand of NZ_AP035785.1, from coordinate 103,697 downwards.
ATGAATGGTAAGTATATCCACCTTGCCTATAGGAAAGGAATCGCCCTGGTGAAGTGTGATGCCTAACAATGAGCCAGCTGCCATCACATGATATGCGTTTGCATTCTCCTGAAAATATTTCAGACTATGAAGGCCACGCGGTACTTCCTGTATCTCATCAAAGATAATCAAGGTCTTATCAGGCTCTGGCTTGACCCCGGTAATTGCCTGTATAGCAAATAATATGCGTTCCATATTATAATCATCGGCAAACAAGTCCTTGGCCAAAGGCTCGGCATCGCAGTTAATATACGCTACCGACTCGTAGCATGTCTTGCCAAATTCCTGCATCAACCATGTCTTACCTACCTGCCTGGCTCCAAGAAGAATGAGCGGTTTTCTACTTTTACGCTTCTTCCATGCCTCAAGTTGATTAAATACTTTCCTTTTCATAAATAATCATTTTTTGCAAACATACACTTTTCCGATGATAAAAACAAGCAAAAATTACATTTTTTCGATGATAAGAAAGGTGCTTTATTACACTTTTCGCAGGATAACTTATCGCATTCCGATAATTCGCAGAATAACATCATCACAAGTTTTCCTCATTTCAACAACCTCTTTTTCTTTGTACTGCCCAAAGAACCATCAACTTATTTCACTCATCGAACTCACGGTAAAAGATTACTTTTGCAAAAAATAAGAAACTAATACCAGATATACGAGGACCTTGCAGTATTTTCTATCTAATATTTACGGGTGCTTAGGGTGTGTTCGCCAGGAATGTGGCAATATCTGATTGGATGCGCTTGAAAGGCTCAGACTGCATATAGCCCGTATTCTTCTTCAGCAAAGCTGAGATGTTACCGGTACTCCCGTCATACGCCGCCAGCTCCGTACGATACTGTGTATTGTGGACCGCCTGCCTGCGTATCTCGTCTTCGCGCTCCCGATATAGCTGATGACAGACGGAATTGAGCATCGGCACTACGACCCTGTCGAAGAGGTGGTGGCCCTGTATATATAAATAGGTGGTCTGCGGTGTGACGCCCAAAGCCTTCAGGTCGTTCTTCACCTGCTGATAGCTGTCCTTGGCATTGGGATAGGCATGGCGTAACGTTTCCATCTTGCGCCCCACTTTCTTCCGCAGGTTTTCCAATCCTTTCTCCACGTTCCGCAAGTGGAAATCGCCTATATCAATAATTGCATTCAGGTCGGTCAGGGTGAAATCGTGGTAATGTGTGCTGCGGTAAAACCATATATTCCACACGAAGAGGGGAAATACTATCTCTGAATAGGCTGCCAGATAGGTCTCAAAATCGAAAAACTTGCGGTCGTTGAGCACCACGGCTACACACACGCTATGGAGCGACGGCGCATAACATTGCAGATTTTCGATGGCATAGGCGTAAGTATGGAAGATGTAAGGATTCTCCATCATCATCTTGGATGCCGGCGATGCCCCCTGCATCAGGTAGTCGTAATCGGCATCCACACAGGCTATCATGTCGCTGCCCACCCCTTCCAACAGCTTGGAGATGGCAGCCTTCTTGCCCCGCTCCAGATGTACGCCACGCGAGGGAAGCATGATTTCGAAATATCGGGTATCGTCTTCGAAGTCGTTGAGTACCGTGCGCCAAAAGTAAATGTCGTCGTAGCTCTCCACGTAGACGGCTATCTTACGACGCGCATGCTTGGCCGTAAGCTGATTAGCCGCATGAAAATACTGCGAATTGACGTTCGCACTGAGTCGGTTGGGCATAGGCTTACAGGGTTATATCGGTCACTTCGGTCACATGTTCCATCCATCCGTTCATGATGACGGCAGGACTATGGGTGGTCATGATAATCTGGATATTGGGATTCAGCTTCAGTATCAGGTCTATCAACAGCTTCTGCCATTCAAAATGGAGACTCACTTCCGGCTCGTCCATGAAAAGCACATAGGGCTGATTATCTTCCACCAAGACGGTGAGAAGAATACACAGTATCTGCTTTTCGCCACTCGACAGCTGGTAAGGCACGAGCGTCTCACCCAACTGCGAGAAACGAATCTCGTTCTCAGTGCGCACGATGGTCTTGCCCGTTTCGGCATAGAGACTGTCTATCATGTCTTGGAAAAGCTGCTTCGGGGCCGAAAACGACTGGGCTTTCAGGGCGCTGTCGGGTTCGCCGTTCTGCAAAGTATGGATGATACGGTTGCCAATATTCACCTGATAGTCGAGATACTTGCGCTGCAACTGGAACAGCTGCCAGTCTAGTTCGGTAGCGAGCGACACCTCCATCTTGGCCACTGTATCCAGATTCAGCAGTGGTCGGTCAAACGAACGGATGGCATCGTAGCGTATCCATCGGGCATCATCGGGCGACACACGCAGTCTGACTCCTTTGAGCATGTGACTGGGAAACTCGCCCCCACTGCTCAAGCCTTTCAGCACTTTGTTCAAGATGGTACTCTTGCCCACACCATTGACGCCGCTGAGAATGTTCACCCGGCGGTCCAGATTCCATACCACGTGCTTGACACCACTCCAAAGCGACTCGATTTCTATCTGCTCTATGTAGTCTGCATATTTAGGCATAACAGTCTAAGAATTGGTTTACTACAAATTTAGTAAAAATATTCCATCGTGCTACACGCCCTCCCGATAAATTCGTACTTTTGCAACGCTTTTTAATATATAAGTTATAGCGATGACAAACAACAAACCACTCATAGCCCATCTGAGCATGCTGGGTGCATGCACATTCTGGGGATTGATGGCCCCGATAGGTAAAGATGCCATGCTGCATGGGATAGATGGCATCGGCCTGGTTTCGTTCCGCGTGTTGGGTGGGGCTATCCTGTTCTGGATAACGTCACTGTTTACAAAATACGAACATGTGCCCATGCGCGACATTGTGAAGTTTGCAGGAGCGGCATTGTTCGGTCTGGTATGCAACCAGTGCTGCTATACCATCGGCCTGAGCATCACCTCGCCCAGCAACGCCAGCATCATGACCACCTCCATGCCTATTTTTGCCATGATACTCTCGTTCATCATTCTGCACGAACCCATCACCCTGAAAAAGGCCGGAGGCGTATTGCTGGGATGTTGTGGAGCTTTGATACTGATTCTGACAAGCATGACGGCAGCCAGCTCAAAGGTAGGCGACATCCGTGGCGACCTGCTTTGCATGGCAGCCCAGCTGTCCTTTGCCCTCTATTTGAGTCTGTTCAATCCACTTATCAAGCGATATTCTGTCTTCACCATCAACAAGTGGATGTTCCTATGGGCCACAATCATGATTCTACCTTTCTCCGGTCGGCACGTGATGCAGACTGAATGGGCTGCCATTGAGACAAAGACATGGATGGAAGTAGGCTTCGTGGTATTCTGCGGAACATATCTGAGCTATATTCTCACAATGATAGGACAACGCGTCTTGCGCCCCACGGTGGTGAGTATCTATAACTACGTACAGCCCCTGGTATCGGTTTCGGTGAGTGTCTTGGCCGGTATCGCCGTGTTCAAATGGTCACAGGGATTGGCCGTTGTCCTCGTCTTCACCGGCGTCTGGCTCGTAACGAAGTCGAAATCGAAGCGAGACGCCGTAGTGACCGAGGAGAAATAAAGATTATCCAAGGTCGGTAAAAACCTCGACCTCGTGCTTGGCATGATGCACTACATAGGCCGCCGGCCCTGTATCTGCGCTGCTTTGCATATCATGGAGAACAGGGCGCTTGCCCTCTCCGGTCATCAGGAAAAGTACATGAGGACTACGAACGATTGGTTCGCCGGTCAATGCGATACGCTTTTGACCACTCGTCGGATGCACGGCTACGACGTAACTATGTGGCGACTGAAGCAGTTCCATGCGGTCAGGAAAGATGGACGAGGTATGTCCGTCGTCGCCCGCACCGAGCAAAATGGCATCGAATATGGGGAAACCATCTTGCATGGGCATGCCCGATTGGGCTACCATCCTGGCGTATCTCACTGCTTCTGCCTGTGCATCGGCCTCTCCGTAAATACGAAAGACCTGTTCCGAGGGCATAGCCACCTTGTCTAACAGATGCTTCTTGGTCATTCCGTAATTGCTTTCAGCATCGGTTGGCGGCACACAACGCTCGTCGACCCAGTACAACCGCAATCGCTTCCAAGGGGTTTGGGCAGCAAACTCATCCGCCCAAACATCGAACATGTGAGCAGGAGTAGTCCCCCCACTCAACGCCAGATGGAAATATGGCTTGTCGGCAGCATCAATAAGTGCTAATAACCGCCTCACGATGGCACGTGCTGTGTCTGTCTTCGATGGGTAGGTATGTACTCTCATCATAGCTCGCAATATAAGTCGGTATTGGTAAGATTCTTACAGGGATTGGTCCATTCGGCCTTATGGTCGTGCATCAGCTTATCACTTTCGCGCGGTCCCCAAGTGCCGACGGGGTATCCATAGAGATGTGCATCGCCGTACTCTTGCCAATATTTCAGGATTGGGTCAAAGAATTTCCACGAGGCTTCAGTCGCATCGCTGCGCGTGAAGAGTGTAGGATCGCCCTGAATACAGTCGTCTATCAATCGTGCATAGCCATCGGTAATTGGCTTGGCATCGACCAATTCGTCGTAACTGAAGTCCATAGAAACCTGTCGCACATTGAATCCGCTACCCGGAACTTTCATTCCTATCTTCATGGCTATACCCTCGTTGGGGGCTATGCGAAGCGTCAGGCGATTGGGACACGGACGTACCGAGCACTCGCCACGGAACATCTGGAGGGGTGCTTCCTTGAAATGTACCACGATTTCGGTTACCTTTGTCGGCATCTGTTTACCTGTTCTGATATAGAACGGTACACCGCTCCAGCGCCAGTTGTCTATATTCAACCTCATGGCCACGAATGTCTCGATACGCGACAGTGGGTCTACCCCCTGTTCTTCGCGATAACCTTTCTTATCGCCGGCAGCGATATACTGCCCCCGGACCACATGTTCGGCAAAATCCGTACCGCTGAATGGACGCAGCGAATCATACACTTTAGCCACCTCATTGCGGAAATAATCGGCATTAAACTTCGATGGCGGTTCCATAGCAACCAGTGCCACGAGCTGAATCAAATGGTTCTGAACCATGTCGCGCAATGCGCCGGCCTGATCATAGAAGCCACCACGGCTCTCGATACCAAGATTCTCTACAGCCGTAACCTCCACGTAGTCAATGTAACGCCGATTCCATAAGGGCTCGAAAATACCATTGGCAAATCGGAAAGCCAATACATTCTGTGCCGTTTCCTTGCCAAGGAAGTGGTCTATACGATATACCTGATGCTCTTCGAAAGCCGACGCGTAGATGCGGTTCAGCTCCAAGGCCGACTCCAAATTATATCCGAAAGGCTTCTCAACAATGATGCGCGAACCCTTAGTATTGAGTCCTGCGGCCTTCAGATGCTGCGGTACGACTCCGTAGAGCGAGGGGGGCGTGGCCAGATAATAGAGCAGATTGTCGGGAGTGTCGGTATGTGCCAACTCCTTCAGCCGTTCTCTCAGGCCGACATATCCCTCGGCCTTTGCCGGATCGAGCGATTGATAGTGCAGATGAGCAATAAACTCCTGCAACTCTTCTTCCTTGCACTCTTCCGCTTTCACAAACAAGTGTATCTGCTCAGAGATATACCGACGGTATTCTTCATCGGTGTAAGCCGTGCGCGAAACTCCCAAAACAGAGAACCTACCATACAACCGTTTATCCTTAAACAGGGAGAACAGAGCCGGCATCAGTTTTCGTTTGGTCAAATCTCCGGAAGCTCCGAAGATAACCATTACAAAATTATCCATGCGTATTCCTCCTTATACATTATAAGTACCCGACTTCGTTGAACCACCATGTCCGGTCCAGTTTTCGTGGAAGAACTGCCCTCTCTCCTTATCTTTCCGCTCAAATGTGTGCGCACCGAAATAGTCGCGCTGTGCCTGAATCATGTTAGCCGAAAGATCGGCCGACTTCAATGACAGCAGATAATTAAGTGCCGACGAGAATGCGGGAATGCTAATCTCCCGTTCGAGCGTCTTGGCTACCAAATGCTTCCAGTCATTTAACTGTGCTTTCAGTTCGTTGGCAAAGTATGGGGCCAGCAATAAATGCTTCAAATCTGTCTCTTGTTCGTATGCAGCAGCAATGTCATTGAGGAATCCACTACGGATAATACAACCGTTACGCCACATCCGTGCAATGCTGGCCATATCCAGATTCCAACCGAAACGGTCGGATGCTTCCTGCAATACGGCAAATCCCTGTGCATAGCTCACCATCTTCGAGGCATACAAAGCAGCATGTACTTCGTCCAACAGATTCTCTAGATTGAGGTCGGAAACAACCTCCTTGCCGCCATCCAACCGTGTCGCAGCCTGCTGACGCAATGATTTCTCCGACGACAGGCTACGCTCGAACACTGCTGTAGCAATCAGTCCGAGCGGTTTGCCAAGCTCCAACGCATTGATGACAGACCATTTACCAGTACCTTTCTGCCCGGCAGCGTCGAGTATATGGTCGATAAGATAAGTACCGTCGGCGTCCTTATGTCGCAGAATCTCGGCAGTAATCTGAATCAGATAGCTCTGCAATTTACCCTCGTTCCACTTTTCAAACACATCGGCCATCTCTTCATTGCTCATTCGGCCCATCCATTTCATCACCCAATAGGCTTCACTGATGAGCTGCATGTCGCCATACTCGATACCGTTGTGAATCATTTTCACGAAATGGCCTGCACCCTGAGGACCTACCCAGTCGCAACAAGGCGTACCATCTTCGGCTTTGGCGGCAATGCTTTGCAGCACAGGTTTCACGCTCTCCCAAGCCGCCTTGCTACCACCGGGCATGATAGACGCACCATTGAGCGCACCCTCTTCACCTCCCGAAACACCACTGCCAACAAACAGGAAACCTCGACGTTCGGCCTCGGCTACACGTCGGTTAGTGTCTTCGTAGTTGGAGTTACCCCCGTCAATGAGTATATCGCCGGGCGACAAGAGGGGGAACAACTGCTCCATCAGTTGGTCTACAGCATTCCCGGCACGCACCATCATCATGATTTTACGTGGTTGTGCTATCGAAGCCACAAACGAGTTAATGTCTACATGCCCCTCAATAGACTTGCCCTTGGCACGTCCTTCGACAAAACGTTCTACCACTCCTTCTTCCAATCCTGTTACTGTGCGGTTGTAAACCGACACCTGCCAACCATGATTGGCCATGTTGAGAGCCAGATTCTCGCCCATAACGGCAAGTCCTATCAGCCCTATATCTGATAATTTCTTATTTATTTCCATATCTATAATCCTTTAATTAATATACTTATATCGACAAAGATACAAAACAAAATCATATAGTCCAAGAAATAAAACACAAATAACATTTACCAACATTTCGCTGACGTAATCATTGATTTGTCCCTTACAGAAACATGCACATGCTTATACCTTTATCATTAATATACCGAATGGGATGGGGCTTTCTTTTCATTGATTGTATATAAATACAAACGCAATAGTTTCATATTCGTTATATGATATTGCCGTCAATACTTATAGACGACTCTGCCAACAATGCTACATCTATTATATGTTCTGTAGTTTGCAACATATAATGACTGATATCTAATGTAGAATCGTAAAGCAGTTTCACCCCAGCTTCTTCAAGCCATTTGATATAGTTGGAATTTTCTACCTTTATCAAAGTAGATGACGTTTGGGGAGCATAACGAAAATTAGCCCATCTGAAATGTTCTAAGGTAACTCTATACGAGAATATATTCTCGAAACAAACTTTAATCGTACGATTTTCAAGAAAAGAATCTAATTCAACCAGTAAATTCGTTGAATCATATTCTATTTTTGAGAGAGAACATTCGCCAGCGATATATGGAAGAGACGTCCATTTCTCTTTGAGCAAATACTTATTCTATTATACCCTACCTCCATCTTTACGTCCATACAAAAATACTCAATTATATTATAAACATCTCTCTTGAATGTAAGAAAATTCAGTCATCAAACTGATAATACTATTATATATAGGTATAAAAGATACCTAACCATACCATATACCATGATTATGGTAGCACAAATGACGCTTTTATGCGATAGGACAATTCCGAATTTCGCTGTACCTTTGCATCAGAGAATTAGAGAGAAATATATAACAAATAAAAAGAAAGGAAACGATTATGAGCAACGAGAAGAAACTACGCTTTGAGACACTACAACTGCACGTAGGCCAAGAACAGGCCGACCCTGTTACCGATTCACGTGCCGTCCCCATCTACCAGACTACATCCTACGTGTTCCACGATGCACAGCACGCTGCCGACCGCTTCGGATTGCGCGATGCCGGAAACATTTACGGTCGTCTCACCAACTCTACTCAGGGTGTCTTCGAAGCTCGTGTAGCTGCGCTCGAAAGTGGTGTAGCCGGACTGGCAGTCGCCTCAGGAGCTGCCGCCATAGCTTACTCCCTGCAAAACATTGCTCGTAATGGCGACCACATCATAGCTGCCAACAATCTCTACGGAGGCACATTCAACCTGATTCAGCACACATTGAGCACCCAAGGCGTATCAGCCACCATCGTAGATCCGTCGAACTTTGAAGAAGTAGATGCTGCCTTTAAGGAAAATACCAAAGCTGTCATCCTCGAAACCTTCGGCAATCCCAATGCCAGCGTCACCGATATAGACCGCATCAGTGAGATTGCCCACAAACACAATACAGTGGTCATCGTAGACAACACGTTCGGCACACCCTACCTCTTCCGTCCACTGGAACATGGTGCCGACATCGTAGTACACTCGGCAACGAAGTTTATCGGTGGCCACGGAACTTCGCTTGGCGGCGTCATCGTAGACGGCGGTACATTCGATTGGAAAGCCAATGCCGACAAATATCCTTCATTAGGCAAGCCCGAACCAAGTTATCATGGGGCTGTATTTGCCGATGTAGCCGGAAAAGCGGCATTCGTCACTCGCATTCGCGCGGTACTCCTACGCGACACCGGCGCTGCCATCTCACCATTCAACGCCTGGATTCTATTACAAGGATTGGAGACATTGAGTCTCCGCGTAGAACGCCATGCCTACAACACGAAGAAGATTGTAGAGTATCTGGCAGCTCATCCGAAGGTAGAACGTGTCAATCATCCGTTGCTGTCCAGCCATCCCGACCATGCACTCTATGCAGAATTATTCCCTGAGGGTGGCGGTTCGATTTTCACTTTCGACATCAAAGGCGGCCAAGACGAAGCTTGGGCTTTCATAGACCATCTGCGCATCTTCTCATTATTGGCTAATGTAGCCGACGTAAAATCACTCGTTATCCATCCCGCCACCACCACACATTCGCAGCTGACCGAGCAGGAACTCAACGAGCAACACATCTATCCGTCAACCATCCGACTGAGTATCGGCACTGAACATGTGGAAGATCTTATTGATGCCTTGAACGAAGCTTTCGACTACGTAAAGTAGATTCAAGCGAAGAAATCATGGAGAGTCAGATGAATAAAAATAACATGACTCTCCATCAAACACAATAATACTACAAAACAACGTTATAAGAATATCACAACAACAAAAATATATCATTATGTCAAACATCGCAAAACAAATAACTGACCTCATTGGTCAGACTCCATTAGTAGAGCTTAACAAGTTTTCTGTAGCCAACGGACTTGGCAACCCTATCATTGCCAAGGTAGAATCTTTCAATCCTGGCGGTAGCGTAAAAGACCGCATAGCCTTTGCTATGATTGAAGATGCCGAAAAGAGAGGTATCCTGAAACCAGGTGCAACCATCATCGAACCGACCAGTGGCAACACCGGTGTAGGGCTGGCATTGGTTTCTGCCGTGAAAGGTTACAAACTCATCCTCACCATGCCCGAAACCATGAGCGTGGAACGTCGCAACCTGGTAAAGGCCTACGGAGCTAAAGTAGAACTCACCAGTGGTAAGGATGGTATGAAAGGGGCTATCAAGAGGGCCGAAGAACTGCGCGATTCTATTGAAGGCGCTGTGATTCTGGGTCAATTCCTGAATCCTGCCAACCCACAGAAACACTACGAAACAACCGGCGTCGAAATCTGGAATCAGACCGACGGAAAGGTAGATATATTCGTAGCAGGTGTGGGAACAGGCGGCACTGTATCGGGTATCGGCAAGCGTCTGAAGGAATACAACCCCGGCGTGAAGGTGATAGCCGTAGAACCAGCAGACTCTCCCGTACTGAGCGGAGGAAGTCCCGGCCCTCATAAAATCCAAGGCATCGGAGCTGGTTTTATTCCTGATACATACAATGCCAATGTCATTGACGAGGTTCTCCAAGTAGCAAATGACGATGCTATCCGTACCGGAAGACAGTTGGCACAGCAAGACGGCCTGCTCGTAGGTATATCTTCGGGAGCAGCCGCATACGCTGCCGCACAGATAGCAAAGCGTCCTGAGAATGCAGGCAAGACCATCGTGGCCTTGCTGCCTGACACTGGAGAGCGTTATCTATCCACCGTACTCTACGCTTTTGAGGAATATCCTCTATAAGTAAGCCTGAAATTGACGAGGTACAACTTAACGAGTGGACAGGAAATAATTTAGAAGAAACGATACGAAGTTAGCCCGAAATCGGGTATAATAAGAGCGAGCACTTTATCAGGATGCTCGCTTTTTTCGTATCTTTGCCTATGCCAATCAACGCATACATACATCTATCATCCATTATGGAAACAATACAGATACACCAGGCAAGCCCCGACATGGCATCACAAATAGCTCCACTCATCATGGAAGCCATGAATGCGGAGTGTTGCCAATACTTTGCCGGACCGTCACACACGCTTGCTGACTTCCAAGAGATGATGGTCTCGCTCATCTTGCGAGACGACAGTCAGTACAGCTATCGCAATGCACTCGTAGCCACCACAGCCGAAAACCGAGTTGTCGGGGTATGTATTACATACGACGGCGCACTTCTACACTCCTTACGAGAAGCCTTTGTCAATGCAGCCAAAGAAACCTTCGGACGCGATTTCAGCCACATGGACGACGAGACCCAGGCCGGCGAACTCTATATCGACAGTCTCTGTGTGACACCATCTCATCGTGGCCAAGGCATTGCCACCCAGCTATTAAAGGCTACCATCAATCGGGCTGCGCATTTACATCTACCCGTAGTCGGCCTGTTGGTAGACAAAGGAAATCCCCATGCTGAACATCTTTACAGGCGAGTGGGATTCCAATACGCCAACGATTCAGCATGGGGAGGGCATCAGATGAGACATCTCATCTATCGGCTATCCCCCGAGGAACAGCCCGAAATATGATTCTTATACCGGAGTTACAATAATAAAGCTGCGAAGAATCCAATAAGAGAAGATTCCGGCAAGATATCCTACAAGTGCAATCCATGAGATGTGCTTCATGTACCAGCCGAAAGTGATTTTCTCCAAACCCATGACAACGACGCCTGCTGCACTTCCGATAATGAGGATAGACCCCCCCACACCGGCACAGTAAGCCAACAGCTGCCAGAAGATACCGTCGATAGCCATGTCGCCCGTAGGAGCTACAGGGTACATACCCATACATCCAGCCACCAGAGGCACATTGTCTACGATGCTCGAAAGCACACCGATAATACCCGTCACAGCATAATGGTTACCATTGAACACGTCGTTCAGTCCCTGACCCAAGGCTGTCAACACGCCCACTTCTTCCAAACATGCAACAGCCATGAGAATACCTAGGAAGAACAGGATCGTCGACATATCAATACGGCTCAGCAGATTGGTAACTCGCTTTTGCATACCTTCGTTTCCCGACCCTAACTTACGATAGAACACCTCGGTCGTTGTCCACAGCACACCCAGTACAAGCAAGATACCTACAAAGGGAGGAAGATTGGTCAGATAACGGAAAATAGGTACGAAAACCAGACCGCCCACACCGATGGCAAATATCATCTTGCGCTGCGAGCTGTTGAAATCAAGTACTTCATAATCAGACTTCAACTTGGCATCTGCACCATCCAGCTGACCTTTGAGCATTCCTTGCAACAGCAAAGCCGGAACGACTACCGACACCACAGAAGGTATAAAGACTTCTGAAATGACGCCCAATGCCGTGATAACGCCCTTATTCCACAACATAATCGTTGTAACGTCGCCAATCGGCGAGAACGCTCCACCAGAGTTGGCAGCAATGATGACCAACGAAGCATAAATCAGTCTGTCTTTACGTTCGTGTACCAATTTGCGCAAAATCATAATCATGACGATACTTGTCGTCAGATTGTCGAGGATGGCAGAGAGGAAGAATGTCATCACGGCTATCTTCCACAATAGACCACGCTTGCTTTTCGACTTCAGCTTGTCGCGTACGAAATTGAAACCGCCGTTCTGGTCTACTATCTCCACAATAGTCATCGCACCCATCAGGAAGAAGAGGGTTGTAGACGTACTGCCCAAATGATGCTCTATGGCTGCACCCACAGCGTCTATCAACGCCTGCCCGCTAAGCCCCGTCATATAACTTCCAGGGTCGAGCATGAAGAGCGTCCAACAAGCTACGAACATCAACAGTGCGATGGCAGCCTTGTTTACTTTTGCTAAACTTTCGATGGCTATAAAGAAATAGCCTACGACAAACGTAACAACAATTGCAATGGTTAATGGTGTCATGATATAAATTTAAAAATTTGATTGCAAACTTAATAAATAACGAGGAAATAAGAAAATAAAACCTACATTTACTTCAAAAACCTGTGAAAGATTATTCAATACCGAACACCCGCTTCACATTGGCATTGGTCTGGAGGGCCACCGTTTCTTCCGAAACGCCATAACTGGCGGCCAACTGCTGCAAAACCAGTTTCACGAAAGCACTCTCATTACGCTCCCCACGATGCGGCACAGGCGCCATATAGGGACTGTCGGTCTCCAAGACGATTCGGTCCAGAGGCACTACAGCCGGCAAGTCTTCGCGCAGATGACTGCTCTTGAAAGTCAGCACGCCACCGATACCCAGCACAAATCCGTCGAACTGCAACAGCTGTTCGGCCTCGCGGGCGTTTCCAGTGAAGCAATGGAACACCCCACCTGGAAGCTCCCTATTGTACTTCTTCAGCAGATTCACCATCTCGTTTTGCGCTTTCCGGCAGTGAATCATCAGTGGCAAGCGATATTCTATCGACCATTTCACCTGTTCTTCGAAACATTCCAATTGCTCAATTTCATAATCGCGAGTCCAGTAATAGTCCAATCCCACTTCGCCCACAGCGATGAAAGGATGAGGCTCGCAAAGCCGTTTCTTCATCTCGGCGAGCACTTCGCGCCAGTCAGCCTTCACCTCTTCGGGATGCAAGCCTATCATAGGATAAGCGAATCCGGGATAGGCTCGGCTCACAGCCAGCACCGTATCGACCGATTTCAAATCTATCGCGGGAATGAAGACCTTGGACACTCCGGCCTCCTGCGCACGCTGCATGACAGCCAAAAGGTCTTCCCTGAACTCCTCACCATCCAAATGTGTGTGAGTATCTATAAATGTATAAGCCATGAATTAATAAAGATGTTCTTCGTGACGACGATAATAATACACTACACCCAACTTCCTGCACTCGGCAAACCTCACCTCCGGAGGTTCGTTCTCGAAATGCTTCTCTATCTGATTCCACAGGTCCAGAAGCACCTCATCCACCTTCGGGCGAATCTCCTTGAGGGCTTCCTGCGCCTCCTGCGTACGGGTTTGGGCCTGCTGCTGACGCTCGTAGGCCTCGCGATAAATATCATAATGGGTAGACACCATGCCTATCGTAGGATTGTAGATGGGCCGTCCACCGGCCTTGATACGCGCCTTTTCGCCCTCAACCACCCTTCCGCCCCATGTGATAAGGTTGTCGCCGGTCTTCATGTCGGGCAGGGCCGACGCGTCTACAGGCAGTCCATAGAGCGGCAGCTGCTGCCGTTTGATTTCTCCGCGCTCCACAGACATGAGCAATACCTGTACGAAATGACTCAGATACATGAACGCCTTGCGCTGCACCTTATCTACTTTGGCCGTCTGCCGTGTCTGGGCCTGAAAGCACAACTGATACTGCGAATTGGCCGTGAGCAACTGTTCGTACATCGTCTGCGAGTCGTTGATGGTCTTCCAGTCAACGAAGCGATTGCGCACAGTGTATATATCATTGCAGTCCAACAAGGTCTTCAATGCTTTCAGGCGGGCACTATCGGTTTTCGGCAGACGTCTGTAGGGCATATTACAAGCACTTTATCAACTTTGGCGTTTCATCATCCTACGTGCATAGGCTGTCAGTTCAGTCTTGCGAGCGGCCGGCACTTGCACAGCTTCCAGATATTCCTCGCTCTGTGAGAAGTAATATTCTATCTTATCAAGCGCCAGTCGGTCGATACCCATCTCATTGTAGAGACGAGTCACGGCAGCCACCTTCTCCTGCTTATCAAATTCCGTTGCTTCCACCCATTTGGTCAGCTCGGCACGCTGACGGGCATCGGCCCTGTTAAAAGCATTGATAAGCATATAGGTCTTCTTGTTGCTGATGATGTCTCCACCGATAGCCTTACCGAATACTCCGGGGTCGCCGTACACGTCCAAGAAGTCGTCTTGCAACTGGAACGCCAACCCTATCTGCTCACCGAAGCGGTACAGATTGTCGGCATCTTCAGCCGAGGCATCGGCCAGAATAGCACCTATCTTCATGGCGCAAGCCAGCAGTACGCTCGTCTTCAGACGTATCATTTCTATGTATTCGCTCTCTGTTACGTCGTTGCGCGTCTCGAAATCCATGTCGTACTGCTGTCCCTCGCCTATCTCAAGAGCTGTCTCGGTAAACAGGTCGAGCACTTCCTTCATATGCTTCTCGCCACATTGCAGCATGCGTTCGTAGGCTAAGACGAGCATGGAGTCGCCCGAAAGGATGGCCGCATTAGGACTCCAACGCTTATGCACGGTCTCCTTACCGCGACGCATCTCGGCCTCATCCATCAAATCGTCGTGCAACAACGTATAGTTATGATAGGTCTCCAGAGCGCAAGCCGAAGACAGTATGTCTTCCGGATGGTCCTTATAGAGATTGTAGGCCAACAGCATGAGCGTAGGGCGAATGCGCTTTCCGCCGATGGAAAGGACATATTTCACGGGGTCGTAAAGCACTGCGGGTTTTCTATCGTATGGCAACTGGTCCAGATAGGCATTGACTTTTGCCAAGATCTCGTCTGCTGTTAATATCATATCTTCGTCTGTTTGATTCATTAAAATGGTATTCTTTCAAGTCTATAGATTAAAGTTTATCGGTATCGAGAACATGGTTCGGCAGGGTTTGTTATACATGATACCGGGTTTCCACTTCGGCATCATGCCTACTACGCGCAATGCTTCGCGGTCAAGCAGTGGATGCACTGCTTTCTCGATGCGTACATCGGCTATCGAACCATCCTGATTGATGATGAACGACACGACCACCCTGCCCTGTATGCCAGCCTGACGGGCCGAAACGGGATATTTCAGCGTCTTCGTCAGCCACTTCATAAACTCCACCATACCGCCAGGATATTCAGGCAACTGCTGTACGATTCGGAAACTGACCGGCTCGTCGTTCTGATTCAATGCCACTACCGGAGGCTGGTCCTGCGTCTCTGTCTGCCCGTTCTCTGCCTTCGTGCCGGCTGCATCAGCCCCCTGCTCGGCGTCACCGGTATTTGGATTCAGCCGGTCCAAGACTTCCGGCAGATGGTCGACGGGCTTCACTTTGTTGGTCACGCTGCGCGATACAGAAGCCGGGGCTGCCGAAATCATATCCTGCCTGTCCATAGCCGACATCATCTCCAAATCGTCCCGGTCGTCGTCGCTCAGCAAATCCTTGGCATCGTCCAGTCTCGTCGTGGCCGTATATTCCAATGCTACGAAGCATGCAGACAGCACCAAGACGAGTCCGATGAGGAACATCGTGAGTCGTTTGTCCTCCAGATTGGCCTTATATGATTTCTTTACTTCCAAAGCGACTAGTCGTCAAAACGCTGAGGGGCAACCTACTTCGCACGCCGATTGACATCCAGCAGACTGCCTTTCCTGACAGGATGGCAATAATATCCACCTTTCAACGTTACAATACTGATTAAACATCGCAAAGTTACTTCTTATATTTGGAAAAGCTGTATCTTTGCCGAATAATTAGAAAAAATTCAATGAAAAGAGTCGCTTTCGCTTTTTTGCTTGGCATAGCAGCCTTTCCGGCCTTGGCACAGGAGAGTCTGACGGGGTACAACTTCCTTCGATTGCCTGTCAGCGCACATGCTGCTGCTCTCGGTGGAGACAACATCTCTATCATCGAAGACGACGAATCCTTCATCTTCAACAACCCTGCCCTGCTCTCGTCGGTAACCGACAAGACCATCAACCTCAACTTCATGAGCTATATGTCGGGCGTCACTACAGCCTCGGCAGCTTTCAACCGCAATGTCGGCAAGCACGCATCGTGGGCCGTTTCGGGACAGTATATAGACTATGGAAAGATGAAACAAGTGGATGAGAACAACATCCAGACAGGCGAATTCAGTGCACGGGACGTAGCCATGACGGGCTATTTCTCCTATATGCTGACCGACCGGATAGTCGGCGGCATCGCTGCAAAATTCATCACATCGCATATCGGCGACTACAACTCGATAGCCGTGGGTGTAGACCTGGGCCTCAACTACTACGACAGCGACCGCGAATTCTCTGCATCACTGGTGGCCAAGAACCTCGGTGGCCAGCTGAAAGCCTACGACAACATCTACGAACACATGCCCATCGACGTGCAGTTGGGCTTCAGCAAGCGATTTCTCAACGCCCCGCTGCGCATCTCTGCCACGCTCGTAGACCTGAACCACTGGGACTACAAGCTCCTCTATCATGTCGTAGCGGGTGCTGAATTTCTGCTCAGCGACAATATCTGGGTGGGAGCGGGCTACAACTTCAGGCGTGCCAACGAAATGAAAATCGTCAACAGCCGTCGTGAGGAAAGCAGTCACGGAGCTGGTTGGAACTTCGGTGCAGGTCTCAATCTGGAACGCTTCAAGCTCAATCTGGCTTATGGCCGATACCATGTGAGCAGCCATTCCGTCACCATCAACGTGGCCTACAGCCTATAGATTCCACCATTCTGAAATCATCGAACAATCGAATAAACCCAACAACAATGAATAGAATCACCATTGCCATCGACGGCTTTTCATCTTGTGGCAAGAGCACGATGGCCAAGAATCTGGCCAAAGAAATAGGATACATCTATGTAGATACCGGTGCGATGTACCGTGCCGTCACGCTGTTTGCCCTTCGCAACGGCCTCTTTGCAGCCGACGGCAGCATCGACACAACACGATTGGAACAACAGATGTCCCAAATCAACATCTCGTTCAAGTTCAATCAGGCCACAGGTGCGCCCGACACCTATCTCAACGGCGAACTGGTGGAGCGCGACATCCGCACCATTGAAGTGAGCAACCACGTCAGCCCCATTGCAGCCATCCCCTTCGTACGCCAGGCTCTCGTGGCCCAACAGCAGAGGATGGGACAGGAGAAAGGTATCGTGATGGACGGACGCGACATCGGCACGACCGTATTTCCCGATGCCGAACTCAAGATTTTCGTCACGGCTTCGGCCGAAGTTCGCGCCCAACGCCGCTTCGACGAATTGAAGCAGAAGGGCATGCCGGCCGACTTCGACGAGATACTCAAGAATGTGCAGGAGCGTGACTATATAGATTCGCATCGCGAAGTGAGTCCGCTGCGCAAGGCCGACGACGCCGTAGAGCTGGACAACAGCCACATGAGCATCGCCGAACAGCAGGCATGGCTGCTGAACGAATATCGGGCCAGAGTGTAACTCCACAGCCTTTTCCCTACCAGAAATCCCCCTATCATTCCAGATAAGGGCGGAAATTACTTATTGTTTGCCTACTTCAATAAGTATCTTGTTTACTTGTCAACTCGTTAACTCGTCAACCTAAAAAAACTGCAAAGCTTCGGCAGCGCTGCTGTCTCGGCTTTGCAGCATTGCTGTTTGGCCCTTGCAGTGACACTGCCAAGCCTTTGCAGAAATTGATTGAAAATTGAGAATGGAGAGTAGATAGGTAAGAATTTAGAATATTGTACGAATGCGGATGCCGCATCTGCAAGCAATAATAGCCTCATCCCTGCCTGTAGTCTTCTGTTCACAGAATCCCAGACAACACCACGGACAATTATGCTAAATTGTCTATATGCCTTGGGCATGTCTCAGCTTTTTCGTACTTTTGCAGAGAATCACTATCAAAGAGGATTAATGAGGAGAGTATTCCATCAGCGTCTTACGCCCGTCTCAGTCTGTTCTATCATTGTCTTTGCATTGTTGGCTTTTTATTTTTTCTGGCTCAAGATGCCCATTCCCGGATTTCTGACAGCCATTGCCATCGTGCTGATGACCGAACGCCTGCTCCATACGGTCTACATCTTCGACAGGCAGGAGGCAGACGATGTGTTGCTGATTCAGCGCGGACGGTTTTCAAGAACCATCACCATAAGGGTGAGCGAGGTCGTCAGAATCACGAAGATGACTTCGGCCTTTGGCCTGTCGCGCTACTTGTTGCTGGAATATGGCAATGGGCATCTGGCCAGTCTGCAACCTGAAAACGGGGAATCTTTCCGAAACGAATTGAACAAGAGACTAAAACAACATGACGAAATTTAAGGGAAAAGCTATCGGGAAATGGATTCTGCTTTTCATCACAATGGTCGTCTGCCTGCCGTTACAGGCACAGACCGAAGACAACAATACCGAAGACGACGAACTGTCGAGCGCCACAGACTCTACCGCTTTTGCGAGTTTGGATAAAGACTCGATAGCGCTGCCGTGGCCACAATACATACAGCATCATCTGGACATACTGCTGGAGAGCGACATGCTGAAGACCTCACAACTGGGACTGATGGTGTACGACCTCACAGCCGACTCCGTACTCTACCGCTATAATGAGCGACAGACCATGCGACCGGCCAGTACGATGAAAGTCATTACGGCCATCACGGCCATCGACAAGCTCGGTGGAGACTACCGTTTCCGCACCGAACTGTGCTATACCGGCAAGATAGAGAACCGCACACTCAGCGGCGACGTCTATTGTGTGGGAGGCCTTGACCCCCGATTCGGCACAGACGACCTGAGAGCCTTCGTGGAAACACTGCGCAAGATGGGCGTAGACACCATTCGCGGACACCTCTATGCCGACCAGTCTATGAAGACGAGAGACATGTATGGCGAGGGATGGTGCTGGGACGACGACAATCCCAACCTCACTCCCCTGCTCCTTTCGCGCAAAGACCAGTTCATGGACAGGTTTGTAAGAGAGCTACGTGCCGACAGCATCGTGGTAGACGCTTTCGTGGCCACAGCCAAACGCCCCGTGGGTACTTACTCTATCTGTACGCGATTCCACACCATCGACCAGATATTGATGCGCATGCTCAAGGAGAGCGACAACCTCTATGCAGAGTCGATGTTCTACCAGCTATCGGCCTTCGTAGGCGACCAACCGGCCACGGCCAAGGGTTCGCGCAACGTCATCAGACAACTGGTGTCGAAGATAGGACTCGACCCATCCAACTATTACTTTGCCGACGGATCGGGGCTGTCGCTCTACAACTACGTATCGGCAGAACTCGAAACCATGCTGCTGCGACATGCTTACCACAACAACAATATCTATATCCACCTCAACAAGGCACTGCCTATTGCCGGGGTGGACGGTACGCTGCGCTCGCGCATGAAAGGTACGTACACCAAGGATAATGTTAAAGCCAAGACCGGAACGGTGAAAGGTGTAAGCAGCCTGGCTGGTTACTGCACAGCCTACAATGGCCACCGTCTCTGTTTTGCCATCCTGAACCAGGGAATATTAAGCCATCGCAAAGCCAGAGCGTTTCAAGACCGCATCTGTGCGATACTCTGTAACCCCAATTAAAAACCCCACTGTCTTATGGAAACAATCCGCATTTTCGTAGAGTCACTCATCCAACTGACCGGAATAACGGGGAGTGCCGTCCCCATCGTACGACATATAGCACTCGTCATCGTTGCCATGTTGCTCGCATGGGGCGGTGGTTACATCGTCAGGCGAATCGTCATACCCGTCGTCCATAAGATAACCAACCACACAGCGACGCAATGGGACGACCAGCTATTCAACGACCGGGTGCTTCATTCGGCCTGCCGCATCATCCCGGCAATCATCATCCGATGGCTGCTGCCTATGGTTTTCTACCAGTTCCCCGTGGTACGCGACGTCTTGGAACGACTTACCGACATCTACATCACCATCATGTCGGTGCGCATGGTGACGGCCCTGCTCACCAGTGTGCAGCAGTTGAACACCGCACATAGCAGTAGCACGCGCCAATATCTACAATCGTTTTGCGGCGTACTGAAAATTATTGCCATCTTCATAGCCGTGATTATCGTGGCAGCCATCATCCTCGGCAAAAACCCAAGCACTCTGTTTGCCGGCTTGGGAGCTACCTCGGCCGTGCTGATGCTGGTATTCAAAGACACCATAGAGGGACTCGTGGCCGGCATTCGGCTCACAAGCAACGAAATGCTGCATAAAGGTGAGTGGATAACGGTGGCTTCGGCTGGCGCTGACGGTACGGTAGAGGAAATGACATTGACCACCGTGAAAGTGAAAAACTTTGATAACAGCATCACCACGGTATCGCCATTGGCACTGGTCAACGGGTCGTTCCAAAACTGGAAGACCATGCAGGAAGGCGCTGGGAGACGCGTGAAGCGCAAGCTGTTCTTCGATTTCCGCAGCATCAGGATAGCAGATGAAAAACTGAAAGAGCATCTTCGAGAACGCCAGTTGGCTACCGACGAGCAGTTGAAAGAAGAAAATGTGGTGAACCTAACACTTTTCCGCACATACATGGAAAAAATGTTGGGCGAAGCAAAGGAAGTAAATCCCGACATGACACTGATGGTCAGACAACTGGAACCAACCGTGACAGGATTGCCCATCGAATTTTATTTCTTCATCGGTACGACGGTATGGACCGACTACGAGCATGCACAGGCAGCCCTCATGGAGCGTATCTACGCACTCGTACCGGAATTCGGACTCACCATTTACCAGCAATATCCCGACCAATAATTACACCTATTATATATAGGTCAGGGTTGTGCAGACTTCCATTCGTCCAAACGGGACACAATACTGTCGCCGCTTTTCAGGACAAAGAAGGTGGGACGGACGATGTGGTCGTAGTCGGCACTGCCGTTAACCCGCAGACGGCGAGCCTTACCAAGAGTCAATGTATCGCGACGAGAGGGATAGCTGACGAGCTGAAGTAGTTCGTGAGTAGACCCGAAACCGATGTAATAGAGATTCGCACTGTCCTTGACAACTGCTGCTTTCTTGCTTTTCGCGGTTTTGACAACATGTGTATCGGCCGGCTCGAACATGCTTGCCGCCACGGTATCACCCATATCTTCTTCCCGATGCAACTTTCTGCAAGAGGTGGTAAAAACCGTTGCTGCCATGAAAAGGCTCAATAGTGCGAAAGTGTATTTCCTCATATCTGTCTTCAGTTTCGTATGTACAAAAGTACGAAAAAAGAAAGTTACTATTCAGACATTGTACATAATTTCTGAAAATAACTAAAAAGAAAGAGCATACAGACGCTCGTTTGGCAGTTTCTTACTATCTTTACAATCTGAACCAAACAACTATATTATATCATGAAAGAAGAAGCTCTTTACCAGATTATTTCTCATTTTGAGTTCGCAGGAACGGTCGAAAAGATTGCTCCGCTAGGCAACGGACTCATCAACGACACCTACAAGGTGACTACGAAAGAGGCCGATTGCCCCGACTACGTGTTGCAGCACATCAACAATGCTGTGTTCCAAGACGTGGAACTGTTGCAACATAACATCGAAACCGTGACCAGTCATATCCGTGCAAAGCTCCAGAAAGCCGGTGCAGACGACATTGACCGCAAGGTTTTGACATTTGTAAAAGCCGATAACGGCAAGACCTATACACAGGATGAAGATGGTCGCTACTGGCGTGTGATGGTATTTATACCGCGCGCGAAGACCTTTGAAGCCGTAACACCTGACTATGCTTACTTTGCAGGTAAGGCTTTCGGAGAGTTTGAAAGCATGCTGACCGACCTGCCCGAACAGCTCGGCGAAACCATACCCGACTTTCATAACATGGAATTACGCATCCGCCAGTTGCGCGAAGCAGTCGCTGCCAACCCGGTAGGAAGACTGGCCGAGGTGCAGGAAATAGTAGACGAGATAGAAGCCAATGCCGATACCATGTGCCAGGCTGAGCGTCTCTATCGCGAAGGCAAGCTGCCGAAGCGCATCTGCCACTGCGATACGAAAGTGAATAACATGATGTTCGATGAAGAAGGACGCGTGCTCTGCGTTATCGACCTCGATACCGTGATGCCAAGTTTCGTATTCTCCGACTTCGGAGACTTCCTGCGTACAAGTGCCAACAAGACCGCTGAGGACGACCCGAACTTGGACAATGTGGCTTTCAACGAAGAGGTATTCAAAGCATTCACACGCGGTTACATCGAGTCGGCACAGGTGTTCCTGACGCCGCTGGAAATAGAATTGCTGCCCTATGCGGTTGCTCTCTTCCCCTACATGCAGTGTGTCCGCTTCCTGGCTGATTACATCAACGGCGATACCTACTACAAGATTAAGTATCCGACACACAACCTCGACCGCACACGTAACCAGTTGAAACTCTATCATTGTGTAGTGGAAAACACGCCGATGATTAAGGACTTCATTACCAGCCTGACTGCTAAATAAACGCATGCAGCCCATATAAGGGTACTCACAATACCCTTAAAACAAATAATCCTGCTTCTGGCCGATACCGACCGAAGCAGGATTATTTATTGATATGGATGCTTGGAGAAAATGGTATTACACGTATGTCTCCAAGAACTTGACAGTTCCACTCACCTTGATGGTTTCCGTGGTAGCAGGAACTAGGATGCTTTCACCTTCTGTGAAGCTAAGCTCATTGCCTTCGTTGTCCTTGATTGTACCTTCACCTTTCAGTCCTATGAGGATAACAAAGCTGTCTAGCTCGCTGTAATCCAGTGTCATGGGTTCGGTCAAGTCGTACACTGCCGTGTTGAAATACGGACAATGAACAAGGCTTACACCCTGATTTTTGGCAGGAGTATAGGCAGTGCGATAATCCGGCTCTACATGATAGTCGATGCTTTCAGCCGCTTCCTTGGTGTGCAACTCACGCTCATTGCCATCCTTATCCTTACGCTTGAAGTCATAGATACGATAAGTCACGTCGCTGGTCTGCTGAATTTCGGCCAGGAAACATCCCGTACCGATGCTGTGGATACGACCGGCCGGCAAGAAGAAGCAGTCTCCTTCTTTCACATTATACTCGCACAGGGCATCGGTAATGGTGTCATTGGCCACCATTTCCTTGTATTCTTCGGGAGTAATCTCCTTGCTCAAACCACTGCGTAGCTTGGCATCGGGCGCACTATCCATGATGTACCACATCTCGGTCTTACCACGATTGCCACGTCCCTGACGCTGTGCTATCTCGTCGGTGGGATGCACCTGAATAGACAACTGGTCGCGCGCATCGATGAATTTAATCAAGAGAGGGAACTCATTTCCGAAACGACGATAGTTTTCCTCGCCCACCAACTTACCTTTCAGGGTCTCTACGACGGCGTTCAAAGTCTTTCCGGCAAACTCGCCATCGTTTACGATAGTCTCATTATCCTTGACTCCAGATATCTCCCAACTCTCACCTACGTTGTCGAGGTGCTCGTCAAGATGTTTGAATGGGATGATTTTATCACCACCCCACAACGTTGTTTTCAATAATGCGTTAAACTTTAATGGTTTCATATACTTTATCCTTATATATATTAGTTACTTTAATTATCAGTTTCTGCGCCAGAACTCAGGTGTAAAAATGACGAGAACGGTGAATATTTCCAATCGCCCGATGAGCATCATGAGCGAACATTCCCACTTAGCCAAGTCGGGCAGCATGCTCCAAGACATTGTAGGTCCAATCTCAGTACCCAGCGTCGGCCCCACATTGCCGATACTACTGAGAGTGATTGTAATGGCGTTGGTGTTGTCAATGCCCATCACTATCATCGAAAACGAGATGAAGATGCACAGCAAGAGATACACTGTGAGGAACGCAAGCAGCGTCACTCGTGGTTGTAAAGGCACATTCACACCGTCTACCTTCATCGGGAGTACGGCATTGGGATGCAATATCTGGCGGAACTCATTGCGCACAATCTTCAGCAACATCGTTCCTCTGATACATTTCAGACCACCACTCGTTGATCCGGAACAAGCTCCCAGCGACATGCACACGGCCAAAACAACCCACGTGACATGTGGCCATTTACTCGCATCATCATTGAAAAGACCGGTCGTGGTGATGAATGAAACAACCTGGAAGATACCGCTACGAAAAGCATGTTCCACATCATAATCATTGTGCAGCATCAGTTCAAACATGATAAATCCAGAAAATGCCAGCACCACCAGGAGATAGAAGCGGAACTCACTGCTCCTAAACAGGTCCTTCACCTTAAACTTCATGATGGCAGCATAGAGCAATGTGAAGTTTACTCCCGACAGGAATGTAAACAGCGTACAACAATATTCCAGGCTTGGAGAGCGGAAAAACTCGATACTCTCATTATGGGTGGCAAAACCACCTGTGGCCGTCGTGGCCATCGAATAGTTGATACTGTCAAACCATCCCATCCCACAGGCATAGTAAGCAACAAGACAAGCCGCCGTCAGAATCAGATAAATGACCCATATCCACTTGGCACTCGTAGAGAGACGGGGATGGAGTTTCGACTTGATAGGGCCTGTAGCTTCAGCAGCGAACACCTTGACCGACCCGCCAACCAGCGAAGGCAACAGGGCTATCGTGAAGAAAACGATGCCCAGACCACCTATCCAGTGCATCAATGAACGCCAAAAGAGCAGTCCATGTGGCAGCGCTTCCACATCGTCTATGATGGTAGCGCCGGTCGTCGTGAATCCCGACATACATTCGAAATAGGCATCCGTGAAACTCGTCAGATATCCGCTGATAAGAAACGGGGTCGTACCAAACAAACTAAAGACCACCCACGAGAGCGTCACTACCAAATAAGCGTCGCGTCGAGACAGCGAGTTATCCGATTTACGACCAAAGAATTTCAGCACCAGTCCGGCAAACGAAGTGATGATAATGCTCACCAAGAAGGCCATAGAGTCGTCTTCCTGATAACCGAAAGCCACTCCCAAGCAGCATAACATGAGTGCCACCTCGATAAAAAGCAGTGACCCCAATACCTTATATATCGTCTTCCAATCAATCATTAATTGAACAGATTCTCA
Organism: Prevotella mikamonis; assembly: GCF_055381405.1. Taxonomy (NCBI): domain Bacteria; kingdom Pseudomonadati; phylum Bacteroidota; class Bacteroidia; order Bacteroidales; family Prevotellaceae; genus Prevotella; species Prevotella mikamonis. Next base: position 78,227 of record NZ_AP035785.1, on the reverse strand, counting down.
ATCTTTTTCATGTTTACATTGTGGCAGAACACCATCACCGAGTCACCCGCCTCAATCATGGTATTACCAGAAACAAGGATTCCGACACCTTTTCTCACCAGTCCTCCGATGGTTACACCATTGGGCAACCCCAAGTCTTTCACCGGTTTACGGGTCACCTTCGACCCTTCCTGCGGAATAAATTCGGCCACATCGGCATTTGCCGTCATCAAGAACCGCACGTTATGCACATTCGCATCGAGCATCATCTGATAGATATGGCTGGCCGCAATGGCCTGTTTATTGATAATCGTACCAATATCCAGACTCTCGGCCATACGCACATAGTCGATGTTTTCGACCATCGCCACCGTCTTGCGCACGCCCATTCGCTTGGCTGTGAGACAAGCCAGGATGTTAGTTTCGGCATTGCCGGTCAATGCTACAAATGCCTGTGTGCTCCTGATACCTTCATCCTGCAACAAAGGAATGTCTCGTCCGTCTCCATTGATGACCAACGTCCGGTCATTATTCAGCAAATCGTTCAGCTTCTCACAGCGCGACTCATCCACTTCTATAATCTTTGCATTCATGTATTCGGGCATGGTTTTCACCGCCCGTACAGCCGTTCTTCCACCTCCCATCACCATGACATCCTTCACATCTACATAGTGTTCCTTGCCCACCACCTTGCGCACATACGGTATATACTGCTTGGTTGTCATGAAATAGGCCATGTCGTAGAGTTTCAACACGTCGTTACCACTGGGAATTATCGTCTCGTCGTCGCGCTTGATAGCCACTACGTGATAGGGATCTGTCGGTCCGCAAATATTCTTCAGCGGCTTGTTGAGTACTTCACAGCTTTCGCGCAGCTTGATACCCAGCATCACAAGCGCACCGCCATGAACGTCCCAACGTTGCCTTACCCACGACATCTTCAAACCGTTATTGATGTCTTGCGCGGCCAACATTTCAGGATATATAATCGAACTGATGCCAAGTCCTTCGAAGAAGCTTTTCAAATCAGGCTCGACATATTCATCATTATCGACTTTGGCTACCGTCTTCTTAGTACCCAAAGCCTTGGCCAGCATGCAACCCGTCACGTTCTGGTTCTCGTCATCAGTCACTGCAATAAACAGGTCGGCACTACTTGCCCCCGCGTCCTTGAGCGCCTTGATGCTTGTACACGATTCGTTCAGAGTCATCAAATCATAATCCGAACCTATTTTCTCCAGTTTCTCCAAGTCCTCGTCCATCAAGATAATATCCTGATTATTACGCGAAAGCAACTTGGCCAAATACGTTCCAATGGCGTAGGCACCCGCAATGATTATCTTCATACGCTCAGTTTATAGATTCTCCATTGGGCAACAAACTGTCTATCCGGGCAGCGATGTTGTCTATATCAAGTCCGCACAATGTCTTCAACTCCTCTACCTTACCGTGTTCCACAAAGTGGTCAGGGATTCCTAGACGCATAATACGCGGCACATAGCCGTGGTCTGACATCCATTCCATCACTGCGCTGCCCATTCCACCAGTCCTTGCTCCGTCTTCAACGGTCACGACAGGACAACCCAACGCACCCACCTCCTGCAACAATTCTTCGTCCAGTGGTTTTAGAAAACGCATGTCATAATGGGCAATGCTGGCATCAGGACGTGCCTTCAGCACTTGCTCAATGGCCTTTGCCACATCGTTTCCTATCGGGCCGATGCTAAGAACAGCCACCTCGCGACCGTCGCGTAACTTGCACCCTTTGCCTACCGGCACTACTTCCAGCTCGCACTTCCAATCCTTCAACACGCCTCTGCCCCTGGGATAACGTATCACAAACAGTCCCTTATCGGGCAACTGAGCCGTAAACATGAGCCTGCGTAATTCGTGTTCGTTCATCGGCGAAGCAATGGTCAGATTGGGTATAGGGCGCAGAGCTGCCATATCAAACACACCATGATGGGTAGACCCATCTTCTCCCACAAGCCCGGCGCGGTCCAGACAAAGCACCACGGGCAAATTCAGGATAGCCAAATCGTGGATAATATTATCGTAGGCACGCTGTGCAAACGAACTGTAGATGTTGCAGAACGGTATCAAGCCGTCTTTGGCCATACCGCCTGAGAAGGTCACGGCATGCCCTTCGGCAATGCCCACATCAAACATACGGTCGGGCATCTCTTTCGACAGAATATTCATCGAACACCCTGAAGGCATGGCAGGAGTCACTCCATAGACCTTATCATTCATACGGGCCAACTCCAACAAGGTCTCGCCAAACACATCCTGATATTTCATGGGTTCATCGGCACAGTCGGCAACGAGCCGTTCGCCCGTCTCCGGGTCGAACTTACCAGGTGCATGCCATACCGTAGCCGACTTTTCTGCGGGTTCATATCCCTTGCCTTTGACCGTATGCAAATGCAACAGTTTCGGCCCTTTCATGTCTTTCAACTGCCTCAACAGGCGCACCACTTCCTGAATATTGTTCCCATCAAAAGGTCCGAAGTATCGGATATTCAGTCCCTCAAATATATTCTGCTGATGGCTGAGCGCACTCTTCAGCGCATTGTTCAGACGAATAATCCCCTTCCGACGCTCATCGTTCAGATAGCCCTTACGGTTCAACCACTGGCTGGCCTTGAAACGCAACTTATTGTAAGTCTCCGTCGTATCGAGGTTCAAGAGATACTTCTCCATTCCACCCACAGCCCGGTCTATCGACATGTCGTTGTCATTGAGGATAATCAAGAGATTGTTGGATGTCGACGAGACATTGTTTAATCCCTCAAAAGCCAGACCTCCACTCATAGCACCATCGCCGATAACAGCCACCACATGTCGATTGTCCATGCCCATTTTCTTAGCTGCCACGGCCATACCGAGCGCAGCCGAGATGCTGTTGCTGGCATGTCCGCACGTGAATGTATCGTACTCGCTCTCCATCGGCGACGGGAACGGCCGGATACCATGCAACTTACGGTTGGTGCAGAACACGTCTCTACGCCCCGTCAGTATCTTATGACCGTAGGCCTGATGGCCCACATCCCACACAATACGGTCTTCGGGCGTATTAAAAACATAGTGCAACGCCACCGTCAACTCCACCACACCGAGGCTCGATGCGAAGTGTCCGGGGTTTACACTTACTTCCTCGATAATATCTTCGCGAAGCTCTTTGCACACCTCCGGCAGTTGGTCTACGGATAACTTTCGTAAATCTTGCGGATATTTGATATTGCCTAACAGGCCGAATTTGCTTTTATCCATCAATACTTATAGTATGATTATACTATGCAAAGATACTAAAACTTTTGTAAGCCCAACGCCTTATTTCTACCATTTTAGCCATTTTGCTCCTTATTCTCATTTTTAATATTTAACTTTGTGGTATTAATCATTATCTATTATGAACAAAAGAACCGCATTCATGGGTATATGTATGGCAGCATCCCTGGCCGTCGGGGCACAGACCAAAGACGGAGGAATCTCCCCACAGATGCTGCAACAGATTCAGAAATCGCAGCCCACAGCTGCCGTCAACAAGGCTATCTTCAACGCAATAGCCTCCAACAACATCGAAGACCTCGCCAAGAACCATGCCAACCTGGGTGAGTTCGACACACACTTCAGCGTAGAGACGCCCAAACAGAGCATACACAATCAGAAGAGTTCGGGCCGTTGCTGGATGTTCTCCGGACTGAACACGCTGCGCAGCATGTTTGCCCTGCGCGACGAGCAAAAGCGTATCGTAGAGTTCTCTCACGACTATCTCTTCTTCTGGGACCAGTTGGAAAAGTCCAATCTGATGCTACAAGGAGTCATCGACTGTGCCAACAAGCCCATCGACGACCCACGCGTACAATTCTTCTTCAGACAGCCTATCGGTGACGGCGGTACATTCTGCGGAGTGGCCGACCTGGTAGAGAAATACGGCCTGGCACCGATGAGCGCACAACCAGAGACTTTCTCCAGCGAGAACACACGCAGCATGGGCAAACTGCTGTCCAGCAAACTGCGCGAATTCGGTCTCGAACTGCGCAACATGGTGGCCCAGAAGAAATCTGCATCAGCCATCAATGCCCGTAAGACCGAGATGCTCGGCACGGTGTATCATATCTTGACACTCACGTTGGGCGAACCGGTGAAAGAATTTACCTACACATTCCGCGACAAAGACGGAAAGGCTGTGGGCGAAAGTAAGACCTACACGCCACAGTCGTTCTACAAGGAAACGGTAGGTGGACCTGTCAACAGCACGTTCATCATGGCTATGAACGACCCGCGACGCCCCTACTACAAGACCTACGAAGTGGAACTGGACCGCCACACCTACGACGGACACAACTGGAAATACATCAACCTGCCGATGGAAGACATCGCCCAGATGGCTATTGCCTCGCTCAAAGACGGTCGCAAGATGTATTCTTCTTACGACGTAGGAAAGCAGCTCGACCGCAAGCGCGGATTCCTCGATACCGAGAATTTCGACTATGCCAGCTTGCTTGGAACGACATTCGGAATGAACAAAGCCGACCGCATCCGTACTTTCGACAGCGGTAGTACCCACGCCATGACACTCACTGCCGTAGACCTTGATGCACAGGGAAAGCCCGTAAAATGGAAGGTTGAGAACAGTTGGGGAACAGACAGCGGACAGCAAGGCTGCTACATCATGACCAACCGATGGTTCAACGAGTACATGTTCCGCCTTGTCGTAGACAAGAAATATGTACCCGCCAACATCCTGGAATTGGAGAAACAGAAACCTCTCATGGTTGTTCCCGAAGACCCTTTGTTTGCCGACGACAACGATTAAATGCCCGGTTGCCGTTCCAGCCCATACCTCTGGAATCGCGATTTCAGCGCATTTCAAATAACAACTGGTCGACTTCGCTAACTATCAGCAAATCCATCAGTTCACTGCCAAGCCTCCGCAGCATCGCTGCGGGGGCTTTTCAGTTTTACTGACTAGGCCAAACAGTAACGCTGCCAAGCCTAGGCAGTTTTATCACAGTGAATTAGGTACGTCTCAGAATTTACTACCCTTATTCAAACTTATTGTTCAACATCTGGATGGATTCACCAAAATCACGATAGGCAGTTGCATAATGGGGGCTGTCGTTACGCATAATCAGCGTAGCATAATTCATCACACCATCATCATCCAAAACAGATGCAGAAAGATATGTATAACCTTTATGTTGGCCATTTTGTGAATACCAATATTGAAAAAGTCTGTTGCGCAAAGCTTGCTTTCCATCTCCCGTCTCGCAGATATAAAGTAATACCTCATTGCTGGAAGAGAAGAACTCCTCTACAATGGCAATAATAGTATCACGCAGTTTATGGTCTCTTGGCGACGGCTTATTGTCTACATTGACTATAACCAGCTGATAACATAGTACAGAAAGACTCACATCATCGGCATCAAAGCTGACAATATAATGCAAGCCATTGTCTGTAGCAAAGAATGCTCCGCCATCTTTAAGAACCTTAACACGATAAGGAGCAACAGCATTGATTCGAGTTTCGGAGAGCAAAGTCATAGAACAAAGAACTTTGTAGGCCTGACTCCGGTTTCTTTCTCTACAAGTTCAGCTAGCTCTGCCTTTGCTTTCTCTACTGCATTAGCTTTTATTTCTTTTGCCTTCTTCAGCCGTTCGAGAACTTCTTTTCTAGTTTTATCCATACATTTCTCCTTTCTCTGTTATTTACAGGCTCATCTTACTAGCTCTATGGCACAAATTTACAAATAAAAAATGAAAGGAACACATAAATAAAAAAAGAATCTACCAAAGGCTTTGGGAATATTTTTAATAGTTTGCGTATTTCATATACAACCTATTTTGTAATAAGACCTCTATCCTTACCTCGTCAGCGAGAACTTAATGCTTACTCCAAAGTCGTGGGTGGTCGTGGGATAACTATTGGCTGAGAGCAGAGGCGTGTTGCTCTGATGGTCGTAGTAGAACGTCATGGACAGCATCCTAGACAAGGTATAATCAGCTGCAAGCGATAGCTTGAAGGCATTGTTGCCACTGCTGGCCATGGAAGTCATACTGGCGATGTCGCGACTGATGGATGCTTGCCGACGGAAACTTACATCGCAACGGATGTTCAGGTCGTGGTTGACGCCACTGCTTGAGCGACCGCTACTGCCATTCCTGTTTGCCTGGGCAGTATTCTGATTTCTATCGTTCGTACCATTACCCTTGGTTTTGGCTTTGATTCGTCGATAGTTACGCCCACCAAACAAATTGATATTGTTTAATTTATAAGCCAATCCCAATACCCAGTCGCGACTGATAATCTCATTCAGCTGTATGCTCGTCATGCTCAATGAGAGGGTGCGTGTGGTACGATATTCCAGTTTGGCCGTCAGGTCGTTGTTGAATGTCATGTCGACACCCAGCAACGGCGAGAAACTCTCGTTAATGCTGACTGTCGATACATTATACATACTGCTCGGAACAGGATTGCCCGTCTCCGTATTGGTGACGAAACCAAGTCCGTTCATATATTCCATGAAAGTGCTAAAACTGCTATAAGCCCCCACGGCATAGATGCTCCGATAGGCATGGTTGAGGTTTACACTCTTAAAAACATCGCGGAACCAGGGTAGTCTGCCAAGTCCTGTGTAGCGCATAGTCCAATTGGGAAGCAGTCGGGTGATGGTCGGGAAGATACTGAGCGAATTTCCGCCCATGCTTGTATAGGTGGAAAGGAAAGCCGGAATCATCACGTCAGCACTGTATTTATCCACTGCCCCATTGGCCGCATCGAACGTTCCTCCGGCCAGTTTGCTACCATTCGGATACACAGCATGGGCGTATTGGGCCTCTACCCGGTCGCGGAAACCATCGAGCGAACGACAAAATTTCTCGAAACTCTTGCTATAGAAGCCGTTATTGGCATCGCCCATACCCTCAAAAGCCGTACCCAAAGAGATGGTGGTCATGGTGAATGTGCCGCTCTGCGTGGTGGGACGGCCCTCATACATATATTGTATGCTACGCGCAGTGGTTTGGTTTCGGCTCGCCGTGAGGTCGATGTTCATGTGGCGGAAAGGCACTACAGACATGCGTATGCGCAGGTCTTCGGTCTGATTGGTGGCTGCCGGGGTGGCTATAGAGTCATTGAGGAGCAACCAGTCGCGTTCAAGCGCCTTGTCGATAAAGGAATCATCGGTGAGTCCGAAGGCAAATCCAAGTCCCGGAGCCAGTGCATCTGTGCCACGACTTTGCCCGAAAGCATCGCCCACATGGGGCATGAAGCCGGGCAGAGACATGGAATATTGATTGCGATAGTTGACCATGATGTTGCGTACCATCATCATGACACGCGCCACACTCTGTGCCGTCCGATACCATTTCTGATTCTCCAGCGGTGCTTTCGGCGTTACGGTCACCTTCAGGGTTAGCGCAGAATCCACCTTGTTCGTGATACGGATGCGATTGTCGTCGAGCCGTTTGAAATGCAGTTGATACAACTTGCCGTCGGTTGTACGCGCACTCACCATAAGCCGTTTGGAATTCTTGCTGTGGCGGAGTTCCAATGTCGTGTCGGGCAAGAGTGTGATTTCCTGCTCGAAGCTCTTCTTGTTAAGTGGCAGAGCAGTCTGCTGCCGGCTCACTTCTTTGTCGGCAGAAGTCTTCTTGACAACCTTCGATCGACGACGATTGGCCATACTCACATCCGTATCGCGGTTGAAACGCTCGTTCGTAGCTTTCAGGAATGGGATATGATTGTAGAGCTTCTCCATATTGAACGTGGTATTGAAGCTCAACTCCCTATTGTTGACGATGGTGTTGCCCACCGAAGTTCCGTTTTCAAGATTCGTTCCGCGCACCCAGTTATAACGCGCATCGTAGGTGGTATTACCGGTAATCCAATCGAAAACAGGGATAAGATAAAGCGGTAATTGATACGACAAGCTAAGCGACTGGTTGTAATCGAGCGGTGAACCTAAATGCTTGATGCTCGTCCACACAGAATCTTTCCAAGCACTATATTGGTCGGGATAGAGGTCTTGGTTGATGGGTGCATAGGGTTGTTCTATCTCTGCATGGGTGGCACTTTGGAAGTTCATATGCAGATTTCGCGTGAAATCCCATCTAAGCGTGAACTCACGATTCCACAAAAAAGCCGAACTGAACGTCACGGGGAGCTTGGTATTCTCCATAGCATCCATGTCTCGCTCCTGCAATTCGTAATAATCGCGCGTCAGTTCGGTATTGAACGCCACGTTCTGAGGCAGCCAGTTCAGGCCGAAACGCTTGAGGATATCAAGCCATTTAGACTTGCTCTTCAACTTCCTGAAAGGTTCCCATGCACGATAGACGGGCGTCCAATTATAATTCAACGCACCTCTCCAGTTATCTTCGTTTTCATACACGGTGGTCTCACCCACCGTGTGACTATGAGAATGACTGTAAGAGAAAGAGAAATTAGCCGGATCGTAGGGCATAGGATGCCGCTTGGTCTGGATGCCTACGCGCACATTGGACAACGAGAAGTTGGTGTTGAGCCGTTTAGTGACGGCTATCCGTTCTATCGAATCACGTTCTTGCTTGTTCGCTGTCGCTGATAATGCGTCGGCCAACTTCATATCTGTATCGAGCGGATTGTATCTTGGACTGGATATTTCTTTCGATACCGAATAATAAAGCGGTGCAGAGACCTTCGCTTTTTCGGGGAAAAACTTACCCAATTCCAGGTTTGTGGTCACGGAATAGTTTTTATACGTCTCCTGAGAACGGGCCTGTACACCATCTTCCAAGCCTCCGAAACCATCGCTGACATACTTGCCCTGCATGTTGACTGTACCCAAATCAGACAGTTGCATGTTGAGAACTCCGTTGGCAGCCCAGCCTCCAGAGTTGTTATATCCTTTGAGACGAAGCTCGTTGACCCATACTTCTCCACTCTTCGGATTGCCCGACTTGTTGCGCACACCAATCATCATGACCTTCACATCGCCCAACGTAGGGTTTCCCATGACGGTAATCTTATTCGACGGATTGCCCTCGTCGTAAGTGGTAAATGCAGAGGTATAAGAGGCTGCACCCATAGCCCGCGACTTATTGCGCAACTTCTTGATATCGGTAAAGACGGTCAGAGGGATGTTGAGCATATTCTCTTCGGGCCACACAATGGTGCGGCTTGTCGTGGAATTATTGTCATATCGCCCAGGAGCTGTGAGTTTCAAAGGAATTTCGTATTCGTAGTAATTGTTGCGATAATCCGACCCCAAACGCACAAACAGAGCCAACTGATTGTCAACCAGTGCCGTGGTGTTCTGCTCAAACGCATTGGCATGGGCAAACATCTGCATCGTCTTATACTGCCGTAGGTCTACCGATGTGGTTTTATATACTGCTTTGGATTGACCTGAAGTGAGATTATCGAGCGTCATGGCCAATGCCTGTTCGTTGTCTTCCACCAACTGTGGCTGCGTTGGGTCTTGCCCACGCTGTATACGGGGAGGCAACACATAGTTGACAGGTCGCTTGTCGTTGTTCTCTTCGATGCTCACTGCACCCACCGACATTGTTCCAGTGCCACTGGAATTTTCCAACGACTGGCTATAGACACGCCACTCTCCGCGCACCAAGTCGAGTGTGCCGAAACGCAATACTATCGGATGTTTGAAACCGGTGAGGAACATTCGCATGAACCGAATGCTGGAAAAATCGGATATACTGCCCACCCTCCGTTCGTATTCATCTACCGGTATGCGGAACTGATACCATGTGACAGGTTCCGAATTGTTGTTTCTGAGCTTAGGTTCTACCTCGCGTTTGTCTACGATATAGTTGTGACCAACCACCAAATCTTCAGGACGCATCGACACACGATACTGGAAATATTTCTCATACTCGTTGAGGGTATAGTCCTGATTGATATCTTCTACATCAGGAGTGGTCTTGTATGACGTGTTGTAACTCTCCCGCTGATTTTCCGAATCAGGCGAGTTGCCTTGCGGATTATTGATATACTTATAGCGTCGCAAGATGCTTGCCTGCATATCGTCGTAGTCTGTTCCACGAAAATAATGGTAATCGTCGTTGGCAGGATCGTTCCAAATAGAATCCCATACGGCAGGATTCACACGCCCCTGGAGGGATGACAAGAAGGCTTGATAAGTAGGAAATTGCTGTTCCTCGGTATTATTAAGCCCGTTATACCCCACATCTTGCAAGGCTCGCGCGCCCTTTGAGGTGGCAAAAGCATAGGTTATATTAGAAGAAGTGGGTATCTTTCCCCATTGCGTAGTGGTGTAAGTGGCCGACCCGTCGACCGGCATTCCACTCTCATAGAATTTCCGTCCGTCGCGCAGAATATCTTCGCTCACCTCTCCCAGATTGATGTAGACATCGCCACCATAATCTGACGCGTTGGCTTGCTTGTTGGTGTAGATAAACGGATCCATCAACCAAAACTCAATATACTCAATGTTGGCAGCATCGAAGTCGTTGGTATCGAGCTTCCTCATCATTCCTCCCCAATGCTGAGTGGGGTTAGGCAGCTTGCCATTCACATCCAGATTAGGATTGAAATTGTATGGTCCGCGCTCATTAGGATAGTATGCCAAGTTAAGAATATTGAGAGTTGAGGTGGTTCCGGTATAGCTACTCACATTGCGATGGGGAAACAATTCTATCGTCGGAATCTCGCGCACATACTGATTACTCAACTGGTCGAGGTCGCTCTTGATATGTCCCGGCGTATAAGAACTGCTTCTCCGGGTGAACAACGGGTCTATGTTATACCATGCCAACAAACTACGATTGAACCCACTGGACAATCCCGTCTTGTCGCTATGCTCGGCAAACAGACTCGGAACACTGGACAGAATCCACGATGTTGGCGTAGAAACGTCGATGGTACTCTTTGTATTTTCAAAGTCATCCAAGTATGAAGCATGGTCTTGAGTACCCCCGGCTTGTCCGGCAATAAGATGTGCAAACTCGGCTGTCAATGAGATATTGGAGGGTTGAGTAAGATGCAACAGGGGGATTTTGTTGAGCATATTGGTGAGCCATTGGCTCTCTTTCTTCCAGTTCAGGTTGACGCCCCACAGAGTATTGTTAAGCGGTTCAGCACCCATATTCACCTTGGTAGTGAGTGCCTGTTCAGACAGATGCTGTATCGTTCCACTCAATTGGAAGTTCTTGGAGAAATCGTATTCCCAGTTCATACCGAACATCGTCTTGCGCATCTGTGCATAGTCGGTATTGCTTTCGAGCGATACATTGACATTCGTACCGGCATCCAAGATACTCTGATTGAGGATGGTTACCTCGCCGGCACTATAATCCACGCTATAATCAGCGCCTTCTTTGAGTACTATTCCGCCCGCTGTTACCACCACCGAACCTTGCGGAACATTGAATGCCCCAAGCGATATGACGTTGGCAGAAGTTCCCTTAAACTGTCCCACCAACTGATACTTGTCTTTCTCAGCAGTCTGTTTTGCAACAGTCTTGGTCGAATGATACAGTTCCGTGAAAGCATATTTGGACGCTTCGGCAGCTGGTACACCCTTGCCTACCAGATAGTCATACAGATAAGAGCCGAATGGTTCAGTCACAGGGAAGAACACCCTGCCATTGCTTACCGTATATCCCTCCACATAGTCGAAGTATCCGTTGCTGTTCGGTTTGCTGTTGTTATCAAGCCTGTCAGCTCCCAATAACCTGATAATAGGAGTACCCTTGACCTGACTCTCAGGTATATAATTCAGATAAACACCAGTGGTATCGCTTTGGTATTTGACGTCTAAACGGAACTTGGTTTTCTCTACATTCGAAGCGAGATAGTACACATTTTTCATCATCAAGTCCCAGTTGCCTTGCTTAGGATGGTTGCTTGTATTCTTCAAAGACTTCACAAACAGGGCCTTCCCGGTATCGGTCTGATTGCCGGCAAACTCTCCTACTTGATAAGTCACGCCTCCATAGGTGTACTCAAAAGCCACTGCCACCACCTGATCGGTCTGCACCGAGCTTTTCAACGAGACGTATCCGAGTGGCGAATTCAGCGTGTATTCGCTCGAAGAGAGCAATCGGGCACTCTCCAGTTTCTCATAGTCTGTTCCCCCAACAAGTCCTGCGCCATCAAGAATTGTCGACGTTTGGTTTATATCACGCGCACCACTGTAGGCACTCACCATCTCACCATACTCGCTATTAGCCCCATTCGCCGGCACGACACCGCTCGCCGTCCACCGTGAGTTGGAAATTTTTGTGCATTCACCAAGGTCGGTCAATGCCACAATATTACGCGTATTGGTCGTTGTTCCTGTCTTGTTCGTCACCCAAATTTCCACCCGATTCACCTGTACACCAGTCATCACATTAGGCAATGTGCGCATACCGGCATTGTAATGGTCGCGGAAATACTGGGAAAGAAAGAAGTGGCGGTTCTCTTCATAATCTGCCGCGCCTATCTCAAATGGCTTCAACTGCACCCCTCCCTTGCTCGAAACACTGGTGCTGGCGGTTTTCTTTTGCGATGCCACCAACTGCAATTTCAGCTTTCCGAATTGCATGTCGGTGCGCAAACCGAATAACGAACTGGCACCACGTATCAAAGAAGAATTAGAAGGAAACGACACATTACCGCCCTCAACGAGCTTGATAATCTCATCTTCTTTGCCATCATACTTCAGTTTCATGTTCTGTGCATCGAAGTCGAACGTGGCATCTGTGTTGTAATTCAAGTCGAAGTTCACCTTGTCACCCACCTTTCCGTTGACGTTCAAGTTTACCTTCTCATCGAAATCCAGGGTTGTCGTCTTTCGGTTTCTGATAGGCAGCGAGGGATTATCCACATTCTTCAACGTACCACCAAACTTCAGTTCGGCCGTTCCCTGGGTTCTGATACGCACACCTCCCGGACCGAAAATTTTCTCGGCCGGCCCTAAATCAAAGTGCATATCAGAGAAATCAAACTTCTCTTTCCCCTTCGTCTTATAGATGGCATCGTTCTTCGTACGATAGTATTTATAGCGCAATCGCTTCTCGCTCCATACCCGATACTCCTCCGGTGTCATCATGATAGGGGCAGATATATACGTTCCACCCATCTTCTTACCGATGAAATACAGGTTCAGAGAGTCATTATATTCCACCGTCTGACGCACATTCTCAGGCGTTTTCAGGTCGAGCACACTGCTGTCAAGGTCGGAAATAGTGATGGGCATGGTACGCTGAATGCGCCATCGGGGATGAAGCAAACTGTCGGGGACGGTATCTTCGTCCAATACCGGTTGCCCTACCACCTCTATCTTTGAGTCTTTCGGCGTCTGCTTCTTATTCTTTCTGGAATCGTCTTGCATCAAAGGCAACGACACAGCATAACTGACTGCCGTGGCAGCCAGCACCCCTATCAATATCGTTTGCAGACGATTCGGTATTCTCACACGCTCCTTATTTAATCCTTCGCAATGCTTCTTTCACCACAGCTTCTACGCTGAGCGACGGATTTTCGGTCAATATCGCAACCACTATCTTGGCCGTCGGTGCCGGCGAGAAGCCCAACATGGTAAGCGCCCCCACAGCTTCATCCTTTACAGGAGAGTTGACCAACGTCTCCTTCGCACTCGACGAAACATGGAATTCATCGGCAATGCCACTGGCAACAATCTTGTCTTTCAGGTCGACGATGATACGTTGAGCTGTCTTCAGCCCTATACCTTTCACATTTTTAATCATCTTATCGTCGCCATTGGCTATAGCATTGCACAGCTCTGAAGGCGACATCGACGACAACATCATGCGTGCCGTGTTAGCTCCCACGCCCGAAACGGTAATCAACATACGGTAGAGTTCACGCTCCTGTTTCGTTGCAAAGCCAAAGAAAGTGTAACTGTCATCACGTCCACCGGTCACCAACGACTCGTGGATATATAGTTTCACCTCCTTCTTTCCTTGTATAGCACTATATGTTGTGAGCGAAATATTCATTGCATACCCCACTCCTCCGGCTTCCACAACAGCTTGTGCAGGGGTCACATCTGTCAATTCCCCCTTTATATATTCTATCATAGGTCTTGCTTTTTATATGGTTTTGTGTACCATATAAACGGCTTGAAGCCCCTGTTTATTGTTCTAAGTCTCCACCTTTTTATGTAGGTATATGCCGCAATCGCCGGCATACACCATATCTGTCTTCATTCCACACACTTAAAATTTTTCCCATCACCCTTTGACATAAATTCCTTTTTCCATTATTTAATGCAAAAAATGTGATAGGGAATGTGCGTTTTAAGTTTAAAAGTGTACTTTTGCAACCAAACAAAATGAAAATTTGAACAAATAGTAAATATCAGGATTATGAAAAAAATCAGAGCAGCCGTTGTCGGTTTCGGCAACATCGGTCAGTACGCCGTGCAGGCTTTAGAAGCTGCACCCGACTTTGAAATCGCAGGTATCGTGCGTCGTAACGGAGCACAAGACAAGCCCCTCGAACTTACCAACTACGAAGTGGTAGACGATATAACCAAACTCAAAGACGTCGACGTAGCCATCCTGGCCACTCCCACACGCTCTTGTCCGGAGTATGCAGCTAAGATTGTGGCCCTCGGCATCAACACCGTAGACAGCTTCGACATCCATACCTCCATCTTGGAATATCGCAAAAACCAGACCGAGAACTGTGTCAAGGCTGGCAGGGTGAGCGTCATTGCGGCCGGATGGGACCCTGGATCTGACTCCGTCGTGCGTGTACTCATGCAGAGTCTCGCTCCTAAAGGACTCACCTATACCAACTTCGGCCCTGGCATGTCTATGGGCCACTCTGTCTGCGCACGCGGCAAGAAGGGCGTCAAGAATGCGCTCTCTGTTACCATCCCATTGGGCGAAGGCATTCATCGCCGCATGGTCTACGTAGAACTGGAAGAGGGTGCACGACTGGAGGATGTTACTGCCGAAATCAAGGCAGACCCCTACTTCGCCCACGATGAGACTCATGTGTTTGCAGTAACGTCGGTCGACGACGTACGCGACATGGGCCACGGTGTCAACCTCGTTCGCAAAGGCGTGAGCGGACAGACTCCTAACCAGCGTCTGGAATTCAACATGAGCATCAACAACCCTGCCCTCACGGCACAGGTACTGGTCAACGTGGCCCGTGCTTCGCTCCGCCTGCACCCCGGATGCTACACCATGCCCGAGATTCCCGTCATCGATATGCTTCCAGGCACACGTGAGGAAATCGTCGCAACATTGGTATAGAATATTCAAGCCTTATCACATGGTGACTTCCACCGTGTGATTGCCTTCCATAAGTGGTACTACGGTGCCACTTATTTTTTTGCCGTCAACCGTCAGTTGGCGCACACCCTTGGCACGACCGTCGGGATTTTTCACCGTTATGCGATAGGTTGCACCACGGAACTGGCGGCATACCGTATACTCCTTGGCCGTAGACGGCAGGCAGGGGTCGATGAGCAGACCGTCGTAGTCGGGCTTGATACCCAGAATATATTCCGACACCGTGTACCACATCCACGCTGCCGTACCCGTGAGCCAAGAGTTTTTGCCCTCACCGGGACGTGCCGCATCCTTACCCGCTACCATCTGGCAATTCACGTAAGGTTCTACCTTATGCAGGGTACTGTAACGCTCTTCCACGTAAGAAGGCAATATCTTGGTGTAATGACTCCACGCATCGTCGCCACGACCGGCCACCGTTTCGCCGATAATCACCCAGGGATTATTGTGGCAGAAGATGCCCGCATTCTCTTTATAACCCTCCGGATAGGAGCTTATCTCACCATATTCCACATGATACTTGGTGAAAGCAGGATTGTTCAGGACGATACCAAACTCGGTATCCATGCGCTCCTTCACACTGTCGAGCGCCTTGTCTACCAGTCCGTCTTCCAGTCCGATGCCTGCCATCGTACACCATCCTTGCGACTCGATGAATATCTTTGCTTCTTCGTTTTCATCACTACCAATCTTATTGCCGTAGAAGTCGTATGCACGCAAGAACCATTCGCCATCCCAACCATGCTGCTTCACGGCCTCGACCATGCTATCTACATGTTGCAATGCACGCACAGCCTCGTCGTCCTTACCTATGCGACGGCACAATTCGGCATAGTCGCGACCTGTCACGACGAACAGTCCTGCTATCATCAACGACTCTGCCTTCGAGCCTTCGGTCTTGTTCTCGGTGGTCTGGAAACTCTCATTAGGGTCCCAACTGAAGCAGTTCAGATTCAGACAGTCGTTCCAGTCGGCACGCCCTATCAGCGGCAATCCGTGCGGACCGAGGTTCTCTACCACGTGATTGAAACTCACACGCAGATGCTCCAACAACGTAACCTCCGTGCCTGGCTGATTGTCAAAGGGCACCATCTCGTCGAGAATCGAGAAGTCGCCCGTCTCCTTGATGTAGGCCACCGTACCGAATATCAACCAACAGGGGTCGTCGTTGAAACCTCCACCGATGTCGTTGTTGCCACGCTTAGACAATGGCTGATACTGATGATAGCATCCGCCATCGGCAAACTGCGTGGAGGCAATATCGATGATACGCTCGCGGGCACGCTCCGGAATCAGGTGTACGAAGCCCACCAAGTCTTGGTTGGAATCGCGGAACCCCATGCCGCGACCGATACCGCTCTCGAAGAAGCTCGCCGAACGCGACATGTTGAACGTCACCATACACTGATATTGATTCCAGATGTTCACCATGCGGTCGAGCTTGTCGTTGCCCGTGTGTGATACGAATACCGAAAGCAGCCTGTCCCAGTAGCTTCTCAGTTCCCCGAAAGCGGCATCTACCTTCTCCACTGTGTCGAAACGAGCTATCAGCTCATGCGCCTTCTGCTTATTGATGGTCTGCGGAGCTGAGAATTTTTCATCTTGCGCGTTCTCCACGTAGCCTAGCAAGAACACAAAGTCGCGGCTCTCGCCCGGCTGTAGTTCCACCTCTATATAATGCGATGCTATCGGACTCCAACCATGAGCGAAGCTGTTACGCGCCTTTCCCTCGGCCACAGCTTCGGGTTCGTCAAATCCGTTGTAAAGGCCCACAAACGTTTCGCGGTCGGTATCGTACCCGTCGATGGGTGCATTCACATGGTAGAAAGCATAATGATTGCGACGCTCGCGGTACTCCGTCTTATGATAGAGTGTACTGCCCTCCACCTCCACTTCGCCCGTAGAGAAGTTGCGCTGGAAGTTTTCCATGTCGGTGGCAGCATTCCACAAACACCACTCGGCCAGCGAGAACAGTTTCAGTCGGCGCGTCTCGGCCGAATGGTTGGTCAGCGTAAGTTTCTGCACTTCGGCCCAAGTATGGAGCGGAACAAAGAACAGCACACTGGCCTCTACACCGTTCTTCCTACCCGTGATGCGCGTATAGCTCATTCCGTGGCGGCACTCATAGAAGTCGAGCGGTGTCTTGCAGGGCTTCCAACCCGGATTCCACACCGTATCTCCATCTTTCAGGTAAAAATAGCGACCTCCTGCATCCATCGGTACGCCGTTGTAACGATAGCGTGTCAGTCGACGAAACTTGGCATCCTTGTAGAAACTATAGCCTCCGGCCGTATTTGAAATGAGCGAGAAGAAATCTTCGTTGCCGAGATAGTTTATCCACGGCCACGGTGTCTTCGGGTCGGTAATGACATACTCGCGGTTGGCATCGTCGAAATGCCCATACTTCTTATTTTCCATGTTCGAAACGTTTGATTTGTAATAATGTAGATTTGTTTGCTATCGCCCAGAGCATGAAACCGATTCCCTCATCTGCCGTCCCTGTTGTTTGCTCCTGCGATTCTTATACGTGCAAAGATAGGAAATAAATGGAATACAACATCAAGTGACTAGCAAAATATCTTCAGAAAAGGACATAAAAAAAGAGAGAACACTTTCTCACGAAACCATTCCCCCTACAAAACAGTAATTAACTCAAAATTTATAATCTATCTGGACATAACTATAATTTCCATTCAGATGTAAAACCAAGTGGTCGAAACCATCTCTTTTGTTTTACACAGGCAAAGTTACGAAATGATTTTCAAACTTCATAATTTTCTTCGAAGAATTTTTCTATTTTTTCAAAGATTTGTTCTTTATTCCGCCTTTTTACCCACAAATTGTAATATTTTACTACTTTTCAGGCCATAATTGCTACTATCCAAACGTCTGAATCCGATTTAACCGAGAAATCAGAAGTCGGGAGAATACTTAAAAAAACTTTCAAAATACCAACATTAGGGTATTGACAGTGTATTTAAAAATCGTTAACTTTGCATTGTCAATATAATAGAGTTAAAAGTCAAGTCATCAACTAGGAATTACTGCAAAGCCCTTGCAATCACACTGCCAAGGCCTCGCAGCATCGCTGCCCAGGCTTTGCAACACTACTGCGGAGGCTTTGCAGCAATCAGAGAGTTTACAACATCCACCACCATATATATAATAAGGTAGAAAAAGAAAGGCATCATCAGATTATGAAACCAAAAAAGATAATTTTGCTTTGGGTCGCGCTCCTATCGGCGCTGACTGCATTTTCGCCGGCCATCGCACAGACCTCGGCCGGTACTTTCACGATTAAAGGTTCGATTACCGACGACAAGGGCAACCCCATCGACGTGGCCTACATCTCTTTCAACAATGTCATGACGGCCATGAGCAACGAGAAAGGCGAATTCCTGCTGCGCAATGTCAAGGCAGGAGAGTTCGAATACACGGCTTCCTGTATAGGCTATGAGACGGTCAAAGGGCGGTTCAAGGTGACAACGGGCAGCGAACGGCTGGTCATCAAGCTCCAGGAACAGGCGCTGACACTGAAAGAAGTCACCGTAACGGCTCGCCAGTCGGCCATCGGCTCGAAGTCGGAAATCGGGCAGGATGCCATCCGTCATATCCAACCCAAGAGTGTTTCGGACATCTTGCAGCTATTGCCGGGTAGCCTCACCTCCAATCCCAGCCTCAACAATCTGGCGCAAGCCAACCTGCGCGAGATTGGCGGCGACAACAACAATGCACTCGGTACGAGTGTCATTCTCGACGGTTCGCCCCTCAGCAACGACGGCAACCTACAGGCTTTGTCGCCCACCAGATATGGTAACAGCTCGTCGTCGAATGCCGACGATATGGGCAATCAGACCACAGCCGGCAAAGGCAGCGACCTGAGAACCATCGGTGTAGACAACATTGCATCGGTAGAGGTGATTCGAGGCATCCCCTCGGTGGAATACGGCAACCTGACTTCGGGTGTGGTTATCGTCAAGACCAAGGCCGGACACACACCGCTCGAAGTGAAATTCAAGGCCGACCCCTACTCCAAGCTGGCTTACGTGGGCAAAGGATTCAACTTCAGCCAGGGCGGTGCACTGAACCTGGGCGTAGACTGGTCGCAGTCTTACTCCGACACACGTCGGCACTATATGGGCTACGACCGACTTACCTTCTCGCTCGGCTACTCCAATGTATTCAATGCCAAAGGCAGCCATCCGGTCACATTCAATCTGCGCAGCTCGTTCTACTCGAACATCAACAACCGTAAGCACGACCCGCAGATGTCGGAATTGGAACTGAACTACAAGAACAAGAACGTGGGCGGACGCGTCTCTATCGACGGAAACATCCGCATGGACAACTGGCTCACAGCCATCAACTACGACCTCTCTGCACAGGTTTCGCGCACAGTAGACACACACCACAACTGGATTGCAACACCCGACGGTGTGGTCACCGACAATCTGAAGACCGGAATTGCTCCGGCCCAGTTCCTCACCAAGGCCTATTTCAGCGATTACAAGATAGAGGGTCTGCCCATCAACGTATATGCACAGGTAAAAGCCAACAAGTATATTCAGCTGAACGAACGCGACTACACCAACATCAAGGCCGGTGTAGACTATCGTTTCGACGACAATGCCGGCGACGGTCTGACATTCAACATGAGCAATCCGCCCAAGTCGAGCAGCTCGCAAACTCTGCGTCCACGCTCGTTCAGCTCTATCCCCTCACTGCATAATCTATCGGGATTCATCGAAGACAACACACGGATAAGCTTCGGTAAGACTTGGTTGAACCTTGTTGCGGGTGTCAGACTGAGCAACATGTTCCTGAACAAGAGCAAGAGCGGACGCGGCAATATTGTCGTGGCCGAACCACGTATCAATGCAGAATACAACCTGCTGGACAAGCACAACAACAGCATTTTCGACTTGCTGAGCATCAGTGGTGGATTCGGTATCTCCAACAAGATGCCTACCCTGCTCTATCTCTATCCTGACAATGCCTACTTTGACAACGTGAGTCTGAGTTACATTGGAGACCATTCTTCATTGGCACTCATCCAGACCCAGGCCATCAACAACACGCAAAATCCCAACATCAAGCCTACCACCAACCGCAAATGGGAAGTGGGTGTGAACTTCAAGATAGGCAGGGTGAAGGGCTACGTGAACTACTTCAATGAGAGCAACCGCCACGAATATGGCTTTTCTTCCATGTTCCTGGGTATGCAGTATCCTCGCTTCAACGTGCCGCAGGGCGTATCCGACCTGACTTTCGACGGCTCGCAACTGTCCTATACGCTCAACGGCAGCAAGCAGACAGCCACTTCGACCATTGCCACACAGAACGCACTATGGTCGATGCCCGACAACACATCGCGCAGCAACAAGCAGGGTATCGAGTATTCGTTGGACCTTGGCGTGTTCAAACCGTTGCGCACATCGCTCAACATCGACGGTGCGTGGTTTCACATCAAGCGCATCAACGAGAAAGACTACCTGAACTACATCAGTTCTACATACGACTATGTGCCGATGATGCCGGCAGGCTACGGCACTATCAGAGACCGTGTGAACACCAATTTCCGCTTCATCACCCACATACCAGCCGTGAAGATGATTTTCACAACCACGGTACAGGTGGTCTGGTATGAAAATACACGTGCCACATACGAATACGCCGACGGAAGCAACGTGTACGCGTTGTCGGGCGACGGCAAGCTGTACGAGGTGCAACCACGCGGATTCTACAGCAACGACGGCAGCTACACAGAGTGGAAAGCCGACTACGCCACCAACAGCAAATACAGTCTGATGGTTGACCAGTACAGACTCTACGACTTCAACAGCGACCATGTCAGTCCTTGGGTGATGCTCAACTTCCGCTTCACCAAGGAACTTGGAAAGATATGCGAGCTGTCGTTCACGGCCAACAACTTCCTGAATACCTCTAAATGGCATGTGAACAAGAACACATTGGCCAAGTCGCAAATCTATCCCGACAACTATTTCGGTGCAGAAGTGAAATTCAAATTCTAAACGAAACGAACAAAACAAGATGAAAAAAATTATCAATCTGCTACTCTTGACAGCCGCGGTGTTCATGGCATCGTGTGGCGACGAGGCGAGCATACCGCAATATCACAATCTGAAGATTACCCTGAATCCCGAAGAAGCGCTGTCGGGCAACAAGCTCGCGAAGATGAAGCTGGTGGCTACAAGCGACTATGGCATCACACAGGAATTCTCATTGTCGGGCGACACGACCATCAATCTGCTGCAAGGGCAATACACACTGGTTCTGTCGGGCAAGGTGGCCGACGAGGCAGCCGCCTATGTTTCGGGCAATGCGGAGACCTTGCTCTTCGCCGATGCCACGTCGACTATCAACCTGTCTAAGATTATCAAGTCGCCCCTTATCTTCAAGTCTATTTACACCACTGGCGGACAACAGGGCTATATCCTGGACCAATACTTCGAGATAGTGAACAACTCTGATGAAGTACAATATCTCGATGGGCTGATGTTGTCGGCACCACAAGGCGGACAGACAAAAGAGAATGCCTGGCAGGCACATGGCTATGCCGACCTCTACGCCTGCGGACAGGGCATGGTGATAGCCTTCCCAGGCTCCGGAAAGGAATATCCTTTGCAGCCCGGACAGAGCATTGTACTGGCTAACGAGCCTGTAGACCATGCTGCGGCAGCCAAGAAAGGCAATCATTGTCCTGACCTTTCGAAGGCCGACTGGGAAGTATATATCAAGAATGTGAAAGGAGAAGTAGACCACCCTACACCCGATGTCAAGGTCATCTTCCAAAACAGCACCACGATCAGAGCCTTTGGTATAGGTGTCAATGGGCGTGCCTATCTCATGGCGAAGTGCCCCGAAGACATGACACCCGAAGAGTTTGCTGCCGACCCGAAGAACATCATGACCACACCGGGAACGACTGCCAAGACCCAGTTTCTCATGATTCCGAGCAAATACGTGCTGGATGCGGTGGATATATGGAACAATAAGAGGAGCAATAATTATGGTGCATTCCTACCAAAAGACGATGCCCAAGGCGTATTGGCAAGCACGGCCAATGCCGGAAAATGCGTCCGCCGAAAGGTAACCAAGATTATCAACGGACGTGCTTACTACCAAGATACCAATAATTCGGCCAACGACTTCCTGAATAATCAGGAACTTACGCCGGGCCAGACGCCCACTTCAGTAGATCAATAATAAATAAAAGAACGTAAAGATGTTAAGAATGACACACCATAATATAATAGGTAAGCGAGTGGCGCTCATGATGCTGGCGACCATCGGTATCGGTACGGTCCTTGCACAGGGCATGCCGAGCAAGGCCAACGAGCATTTCTTCTACAAAGACTATAATTACATAGATAACATATATCAAGGCTTATCCACCCCTGTTGGGTTGGCCTACAACGGCGTAGGGACTGTGACCGACGCTTCGGTGTTTGGACATTTCGAGCGTGGAGCATTCCATCAGGCAGATGCGGGCAGCAAAATCAGCAGTCTGAACGCATCTCTCTACGGCCTACAGCGATTCAAGAAGCTCAGCATAGAAGGACAAATCGGCTACGTGAACAGCAAAGAGTACGACCGCAGATGGAATTCTACGCTCTTCCTGACACGCACCAATCCCTTCGTAATCGGCGACTCCATAGCCAGCGATGTGAGCACAGAGCTGTTCAACATGTCTGTAGGAGCGGCCTATGAGTTCAGCCCTTTCTTCGTCGGCGCTATCAAGTTGGCCTACAAAGCAGGCAGCAGTGCCGACCAGACCGACCCTCGTCCGAAGGTCAACTCGTCGCGGTTTGCCATCAATCCGGGCGTAGAATTCAGACTGGGGAGTGCACATAGGCTCGGCCTTTCGGCTACATGGGCGCTCTATAGTTCAGAGCTGACCCACACCATCATCAACGGTTACACCAATTATGCGTACTTCCTGATGAAAGGTTCGGGCGATTATATCATCCGCACAAACGGCGATTTGGCCGGATATCCACGCGACTACAGCGGCAATACGCTGAAAGGCGCTGCCCAATGGGTCTTTGCACCGGCTTCATCTGCCCTCTCCAACATCCTCGAAGTAGAACTCTCATCCATCAATGAGGATGCGGAAGACGGTGGAGCGGCCTATACCTTCAAGGCAGGAGACTACGATAAACGAGGTGTCAGCATTGCCGACAGGTTGCGATTGGTCTCTAACAACCGATTTATCCACAACATCACAGCCAGTTTCGGCTACTATAAAGGTAAGGGATATTGGTACGACCAGCGCAAAAAGACCGACACTGAGCATGGCAACATCGCTTATTACGAAACACTGAATAAGTCGAAGGTGCACGACGCATCGTACTATCGGGGAGACGTGGGCTATCAGTTCGACCAGTTGAAAAACGGACTTCCCGACCTCACCCTGAAACTCTCGGCCGGTATCAATGGCATGAACATCAAACAATATCAAGCCAAGATGGCCGAACAGAAGTTCACTACAGCCACCATCGACATGGAAATCGGCAAGTATTGGATGCTGGGCAGCTGTCGCATGCAGGGTCTCTTGGATGGTTATACCAGCTTTGCCATCGGTGACAAACAGGCCGATTTCATTCAGGAATCGACTCGTGAGGCCTATGCTGCACCCACTTTTGAATACTTATCGGCCAAGAGTTCCGGCTTCAAGGCACACGTGTCGGCCGACTTCCCCGTCCAACTATATGGGACAAACACATGGTTTGGCCTCTTTGCCAACGTTGCATGCCAGTTTTATAACGACGATGCGACTTATTCAAAGATGTTCGACTCCAAGTCCAGAACCACCATCAACGCCGGTGTAAGTCTCAAATTCTAACAAAGAAACAACCATATTATACAAGCATTATGAAGAAGATTTTGGTAATGATAGGCCTCTGCCTGCTGTCAACCATGCAGGCATTGGCAGGTCGCGGCTTCGCCATCGTCGTAGACAGGAAGAGCTATGACGAGGCCAAGAGCGAGATTCAGGCTTATGCCAAGGCCATCCAGGACATGCAGCATCTGCATGTCTACACCGTCATAGACCGTTGGGGCGTACCCGATTCCATTCGTGCCGAGCTGCAACGACTACATGCTTTGCGCCAGAATCCTATCGAAGGAGCTGTCTTTATAGGCGACATACCAGTCGCAATGATACGCGATGCACAGCACTTTGCAAGTGCTTTCAAGATGAATCAACAGGCTAACCGCAAGCGTTCTTCGATACCTTCAGACCGCTACTACGACGATTTCAACTTGAAATTCAAACCACTCGGCCACGACAATGATGCGCCATACTTCTATTATTCGCTCACAGCAGAGTCGCCACAGGTACTCAATCCGACGCTATACAGCGGTCGTATTCGCCCGACCGACGCCGGAGGGACATCCAGATACGCCAAGCTACGCAACTATCTGACCAAGCTGGTGCGCGAGAAACGTGCTGCCGGTAGCCTCAATAAGATGTTCTATTTCGAAGGCCACGGCTATATCTCGCAGTCATTCGCGGCCCGCGTCGACGAGAAAGCAGGACTCTACGAACACTTCCCCTGGCTGAGACGTCAGCAAAACGGTATCAGCTACCTCAGTCATCTGCAGAACCGCAACGTCAAATTCAAACTGATGGACGAGCTGATGCGCCAAGACCTCGACTTCGCAATACTCCATCACCACGGTGCATGGGACACAGAGTATCTCAATGGAATCCCTTCGCCCAACAATGTAAGCGAGGCCAAAACCTTCATGCAGCAATTCTTCCGCAGCAAGATACGCGATGCCAAGGACAGAGGGCAGAATGCCGACAGCGTCATGGCAGCTTTCGAGAAACGTCTGGATATTCCCCACACGTGGTTGGAAAACACATTCGACCCCAAGATAATTGCCAAAGACTCACTCGACAACGACTTGCTCGACCTGCATACCACCGACTTTGCCAAGTACAACTACGCCCCGAATTGCCGCGTCATCATCATCGACGCCTGCTTCAATGGGTCGTTCCATCGCGACAACAGCATTGCCAACGAGTATATTTTCAGCCCCGGACGCACCGTTGCTGTCATTGCCAACAGCGTCAATGTATTGCAAAACAAGTGGAGCGACCGCTATATGGGTCTCTTGGGATTAGGGGCCAGCGTCGGTGAATTGGCCCGTTTCTCCTATTATATGGAGTCGCACGTCATAGGCGACCCCACTTTTACGTTCGTGCCATCACAAAAGTCGGCCGAGATCCCGGCTCTCTTGGCCACTAACAACGATGCTGCATGGCACAAGTTGCTCAAAACCGACACCCATGCCGACGTGAAATGTATCGCCATAGACCGCTTGAACAGAGATGGGAAAATGACTTCTGCCGAGCTATTCGACATCTTCCGCCATTCAGACGAGGCACTCGTGCGCCTTCAGGCACTCTACTCACTGACAGAACACGACGATACCAACTTCATCGAAGCATTGAAACTGGCTGCCGACGACAGCTACGAATTGGTACAACGTACGGCACTCCACCTGATTGGAGAGAGTGGCGACGACCGCCTGATACCCACTATCATTGCCGCCAACCTGACCAACAGCCTCTCCGAGCGTTGCCGTTTCAATGCGCTCAATGCCCTCACTCTCTTCCCCAAGGACAAATTATTAGCAGAGTTCCAGCGCCAGTTCGACAATCCGCAACTGCGCCTTATCGACAAAGAAAAGCAGCGCAAGCGCTACGAAAGACTCATTACCGCTGCCACACAGAAATGGAGTGAATATGTAGACATGGCCGTATCACCCACCACGACTGCCAAAAAACGGCTCACAGCCATACGCGGACTGCGCAATTACTGTCCCCATCACCGCATTCCGGAGCTACTCAACTATCTCCGCACACAAGCTCAGCCCGAAGCTCAGGTAGCTTTGCTGGAGATGCTGGGATGGCACAACCTGTCGTATCAGGCAGCCGAAATAGCCAAATGTGCAGCCGAAATGAGTCGCGACAACAGTCTTAAACCAGAAGTGAGAGCAGAGGCGCTGAAGACCGTCAATCGTCTGAAACACATCAACAAATAATAATAACAAACCAGCTATGACACAAGATTTATATATAGCAGGCGGTTGTTTCTGGGGCGCCGAGCATTTTTTCAAGCAGATAGAGGGTGTCATCGACACCGAAGTTGGATTCGTCAATGGCGACCAGACCATCGTCAACCCATCATACAAAGAGGTTTATACCGACACGACCGGCTATGCCGAAGCCGTGCACGTGGTCTATAATCCCGACGTAGTGAGTCTGGAGTTCCTTGTGCTGATGTTCTTTGCTGCCATCGACCCTGTCAGTCTCAACCAACAGGGACACGACGTCGGCACACGTTACCGCACCGGAATATACTACACTAAGGCCGAAGAAATACCCGTCATACAGAAGGTGTACGACGAGATACAGGCCAAATACGACGAACCTCTGGCCGTGGAAATAGCCCCCCTGCAAATGTTCTACAAAGCAGAGGAATATCACCAAGACTATTTGGACAAGAATCCTCAAGGCTATTGCCACCTGCCACTCGAATTGTTCGAGTTTGCCCGACAAGCCAAGATGAAACGATAATCACAGGAAAAAGTAAGAAGGCATGTTATGACTGCAACTCATAACATGCCTTTTTCGTGTCTACAACACTGCCAACAAGCAGTCCAGATAAGGCATCACAAACGCCGATACCACCAATGCCAGCAGAATCAACAGCCCCGTATATTCCACCAACTGCAAATAGGGACAACACTTGCAGCCGTCTTCGCGCATCATCCAACGGTAGATACCGTAGCATACGAGGGCTACGGAAATGCCCAACACACCGCCCAGCAGAATATCTCCGGGATAATGTACGCCCAGATAGATGCGACTATAAGACTGGAGCGTAGCCCAAACAAACATAAACAGCGTAAGTTTACGGCGTCTGAAGAACAACATCGTGAGCATGGCCAGCATATAAGTATTGGTGGCATGGCTCGACGGAGTACCATAATGGCCTCCCCGATAGTCGTTGACGATATGCACCAGCTGCCAGATGACGCTGTCGTCCTGGGCCGGACGGGGACGCGCTATCCACGGCCTAATCAACTGTACACAGAGATAATCGCTCAGTGCGAAAGCTATCAGAAAGACACTTATCACCCCTATGAGCTTGCGCCAGTCGCTTCTGAAGTGCAGCACATTGGCCACTACGATGGCTATATACATCGGTACCCATACCCAGCGGTTGGATACTTGCCACATCAGCGTGTCGAAGAAGCTGTTGTGGAAACCATTGAAGAAGAGGAAGACACTCTGGTCCACGCTATTCAGATATTGCAGTATTGACGTCATAGTCATCGTTTTGATAAGTCATCATAAAGTTTCTGAAGATAGGCCTTGCCCTGCTTCAGCGTATGGTCGGTATGCAGACCGCGCCTGTGCACGGCTTTCTGCGTGTCAAGGTCGT
This sequence comes from Prevotella mikamonis, assembly GCF_055381405.1. Classification (NCBI taxonomy): domain Bacteria; kingdom Pseudomonadati; phylum Bacteroidota; class Bacteroidia; order Bacteroidales; family Prevotellaceae; genus Prevotella; species Prevotella mikamonis. Next base: position 50,482 of record NZ_AP035785.1, on the reverse strand, counting down.
ACATTACAGAGTCGGTAGGCGTAATCATGCCAAAGGCATTGGGTACGGTGAAGTAGCCGAAGTGTGGTGCATCGGCATCCATCATATCTTTGCTGAAAGCAAACCGATGGTGCGACAGGCCCAGCTGTGCCAGCAGTGTGGCCGCAATGTCTATCTGCGAGCCGATGGTATCAATGCGGCGCGCCGCTTTCACCGCGCCACCTGTCAGGATGAGCGGAATGTGATAACGCTCGAAATCGTAGTTGCTGATGCTTTCGGGATAGCATCCCAAGTGGTCGGGAACAAGCACGATAAGCGTGTTATCCCACCGACCTGAACGGCGTAAGCGCTCTACAAACTTACCCAGACAGTCATCGGCGTAGGCAAAGGCATTGAGTATCTTGTTGTCGAGTCGATGGTAAGGCACGTCGTAAGGTTCATGGCTACTGCTCGTCTGAATCACCTTCAGGAACGGCCCACCACGATATTGCTCAATGTCGCTGGCCGCGCGGTCGAACACATAACCGTCGGGGACGCCCCATTTGCTCAACCGCAGATTCACGGGGAAATCTACATCGGCCACTATCTTCTCAAATCCGGCAGTGGTCAAGAACGACCGCATGTTGGTAAAGTCGGCATCGCCACCATAATAATATTGTAGATTATAACCCAGACTCTTCAGCTCACGTGGCAGCGAAGGCAGGGTTTCCACCTTCTCCGTGTACTTCATGATGCTCATCGTGGGCTGTGCCGGATAGCCCGCAAGGATGGAGACCAGCCCGCGGTCGGTGCGGAAACTGTTGGCATAGAAGCAGGTAAACAGTACTCCCTCGCGTGCCAGACGGTCCATATTGACCGCCACATGGGGCTGTCCACCCAGCTCTTGCATGATTTGGGCCGAGAAACTCTCCAGCACTATCAACACGATATCGGGGCGATGGCTGCGCAGCAACTGAGTCTCCGCGCCCTTATGCGTGCGATTAGTGGTTTTCACGAGTCGGGCAAACTCACGATTGGCCTCACCGGCATCCATCATCCGATATTGCTCCGACAGCTTGGCACTACCGTCAACCCACGAACGTAGCAGACTGAAACAGGGATTCACGGCTGCATGGTTCAACCGCTGATTCTGGCTATAGTACACATTTCCCAGATTCATGGTCGACGTCGTGACGCCACCACGTATCGGGATAATAAGAAAACACGTCAATACCAAACCCGTCAGAAGGCCCTGCATCTTCTCGCGCCAACTGCCCCCGACGGAAGGAAGTGGCATCAGACAATGCCTTGCCAAACTGTAAATGCCCCATGACAACAGCAGCCAGACCACTACACCCAGTGCTATGAAGCCTGCACCGACGCTCGCCACGGCATCTGTGGGCGAAGAGAAGAAGTAGAACAAGGGCGTCATGTCGAGTCGAAAGCCCCAATAACCGTAGAGCACGGCATCTACCACGAATATCATGGCAAGCAGCAATGCCACCGCGGCATAGTAGACTTTGGCCAGCTTGCGAAGCACACCGGCAGCCCCGAAAGGCACGGCAAGCGCGAGCAGGGCGGGTACAACCGTCAGATATCCACCGACGGCAAAGTCCATCGGAAGCCCATGCCACATCACAGCCACATAGTCTTTCAGCGTGGTTTCGGCATATACAAGATGATTATAAAGCATGAAGAGAGGCTTCATCAGCATTGCCAATACGGCAAAACCAATAAAATTTCGGAGTATGAATGCTGCCATACCCACGACACACCTCAATCTATGTTCCTTCATTTCGTGCTTTTAATGTTTTATGTCTTTGCGTTAATTACCTTATGTTCTGTTTGGCTGCAAAAGTATAAAATAAGTAGCATAATACGCCTGATAAGAGTTTTAAAAATAACTAACAATTTTATTTTCAGGCATATAAGTCGACCATACCCTCATCAGCAAGCGTGTGCATCGGCCCACAAGATAGCCATATCTTTCACCTATAACACTCATGAACTTATAAACTTACAAACTCAAAAAACTGCAAGGCCTTGGCAGCACCACTGTCTGGCCTTTGCAGCAATGCTGTTTGGGTTTTGCAGCAACGCTGCCGAGGCCTTGCAGAAAATCAAGCCGGCAGGATATGAAATAGCAGGCAGGCCAGACAAATATTCGAAAGTAATCGCCTTGCCCATCGACCCGGATGTATAAATACAGCAAAAAAGATGGTGTCGTCTCGCTTTTATGTTTATCTTTGCAGAAAATAGGCTGCATTCGGCTTTAAAACATAAAAGAAAACAATATGAAGACAGAAGGCTACAAGGTGAAACAATACGATGGTCCGGTAAAACGATACTGCCAGACGATGGACCTGCGCGACAACCCCGAACTCATCAGACGCTATCGTGAAGCTCACGACCGTGAACACTTCCGCCAACAAATAGCAGACGGTATCAGGCAAGTAGGAATTCTGGAGATGGAGCTATACATCGTAGGTACACGCGTCTTCATGATAGTCGAGACGCCCGAAGACTTCGATTGGGACGATGCCATGAGCCGACTCGCCACCTTGCCTGGACAACAAGAGTGGGAAGACTACGTGTCGCAGTTCCAGCAATGTGCCACCGGCAGCACCTCGGACGAGAAATGGAAGATGATGGAGCGCATGTTCTATCTTTACGAATAAATACCTGTAAAACTCTTACCCTACTACAATCATGAGACAAATCATACAACACTTCACCGACGACGACCTCTATAAGTTCACCATGTGTTGCGCCGTAATAGACAATTTTCCGCGTGCACAGGTAAAATATCAGTTTGTCGACCGCAACAATACCGTCTATCCGGAAGGCTTTGCCGACCTCGTGGCCGAGCAAATCAAGATGCTCGAAAACCTCGTTATAACCGACGAAGAGATACGCTTCATGCAGCGCGAGTGTTACTATATACCCCACTGGTTCTACCGTTATCTGCGTGGTTTCCGCTTCAAACACCAATGGACACGCGTATGGCAAGACGAGGAAAGACATCTGCATATAGAATTTGAGGGCAGTTGGTCGGACACCATCCTGCTCGAAGTGAAAGTGCTGGCCATCGTGTCCGAACTATATTATATGGTGACGGGACAAGATGCGCAATTAGACTACGACGAGTATTACACGAAATCGTATGCCAAGGCCGAGAAACTCTTGGCTGCCGGATGCGTCTACAGCGACTTCGGTACACGCCGACGTGCATCGTTCGAGGCCGAAGACACGGTGATAAAGGCCATGAAAGACTGCTCGGAATCGCGCCAGTGGCCAGGCAAGTTTGTCGGCACGAGCAACGTCTATCTGGCCATGAAGCATGGTCTGACCCCTGTAGGTACGATGGCTCATGAGTTTGTCTGCGCCATCGGCGGCATGTATGGTCCGCAGATGGCCAACCACATTGCCATGAACTCGTGGCGCAACACCTTCCGTGGCGCTTTGGGGACTTATCTCTACGACAGTTTCGGGTGGCGCATTTTCTGTCTCAACTTTTCCGAAGACTTCGCCAACCTGTTCAAAGGGCTGCGTATAGACAGTGGAGACAATCGCGAAGAGCTGGAGAAAATCGTGGCCAAATACCAGTCTTTCGGCATCGATCCACGCACCAAGCAAGTGGTATTCAGCAATGCCCTTGACACCGACCGCGCCATCGAAGTGCAGCAATATGCCAAAGACTGTTGCCAGCCTTCGTTCGGCATAGGTACTCATTTCACCAATGATTTCGAGGATATCGAACCGATGAACATCGTCATCAAACTCGTTGCAGCGAAGATTACGGAGTCGTGGGACTTCTACAACGATACCTGCAAGTTGAGCGAAGACAACGGCAAGCACACCGGAAAGCCGGAGATTATCAAGCGATTTATGGAAGCGCTGCACATGGAAGACTGATAGTCATCAAATCAGTACAGCAATAAGCCCGCTCCGTTTTATGCCTTTTTGACACCGTTTTATGCCAAAAAGACATGAAACGGGGCAAGGCATAGGTTTTGAGTTCTCCTTTACGAAAAGGATAAAAAGACTATTTAATCGAGGAAAGGAGACTCTATATGGATTTCAACAAATTTACTATCAAAGCCCAAGAGGCCGTGCAAGAGGCTGCAAACATTGCCCAACGCAACGGCCAACAGGCCATAGAGCCGGTTCATCTGCTTCAGGGTATCATGCTGAAAGGCAAAGATGTGACTCATTTCATATTCCAGAAGTTGGCCATCAATACCCAACTGATTGAATCGGCAGTGCAACAGGAGATTCAACACTTGCCCAAAGTGCAGGGCGGACAGCCTTACGTGAGCAACGAAACGAATGCCGTGTTGCAGCAGACACAGGACTACAGCGCGAAATTAGGAGACGAATTCGTGTCTATCGAACCCATGTTGCTGGCGCTGCTGAGTGTCAATTCTACCGTCAGCAGGATTCTGAAGGATGCAGGATGCACCGAGAAGGGCATGCTGCAAGCCATCAACGAACTGCGCCAAGGCAAGAAAGTGGATAACCAGAGTGGCGACGAGAACTATCAGGCATTGCAGAAATATGCCAAGAATCTGGTCGAAGATGCACGCCAGGGTAAGCTCGATCCCGTCATAGGACGCGACGATGAGATACGCCGCGTGCTACAGATACTGTCTCGGCGAACCAAGAACAACCCCATATTAATAGGTGAACCGGGTACAGGCAAGACCGCCATCGTGGAGGGACTGGCCGAACGTATCGTGCGAGGCGACGTACCCGAAAACCTCAAAAACAAGAAACTGTACTCTCTCGACATGGGTGCTTTGGTGGCAGGAGCTAAATACAAGGGCGAATTCGAGGAACGACTGAAAGGTGTTATCAAGGAAGTGACCAACGCCGAGGGCGATATAATCCTCTTCATCGACGAGATACACACGCTCGTAGGGGCTGGTGGCGGCGAGGGAGCAATGGATGCTGCCAACATCCTGAAGCCTGCGCTGGCCCGTGGAGAGCTTCGTGCCATCGGTGCAACAACGCTCAACGAATACCAGAAATACTTCGAAAAGGATAAGGCATTGGAGCGCCGTTTCCAGACAGTCATGGTGGACGAACCGGACGAACTGGATGCCATCAGCATCTTGCGTGGACTGAAGGAGCGGTACGAAAACCATCATAAAGTGCGCATACAGGATGATGCCTGCATCGCAGCAGTGAAGCTTTCGGAGCGCTACATATCCGACCGTTTCTTGCCCGACAAGGCCATCGACCTCATGGACGAGGCTGCTGCCAAGCTGCGCATGGAACGGGATTCCGTGCCGGAAGAACTTGACGAGATTACCCGTAGGCTCAAACAGCTCGAAATAGAGCGTGAAGCCATCAAGCGCGAGAACGATACCGACAAGATAGCGCAGCTCGATAAAGAGATTGCCGAACTGCGGGAAGAGGAGCATCAGTACCGTGCTAAGTGGGAATCGGAGAAGGGATTGGTAAACAAGATACAGCAAGACAAGCAGGAAATGGAAAGCCTCAAGTTCGAAGCCGAGCGTGCCGAACGCGAAGGAAACTACGAACGGGTGGCCGAAATACGCTATGGCAAGCTCAAAGCATTGCAGGATGACATCGACAATATACAGCTGCAACTCAAGGCTACTCAAGGTGGCGAGGGCATGGTAAGGGAAGAAGTGACGGCCGACGACATTGCCGAAGTGGTGAGCCGATGGACAGGAATCCCTGTCACACGAATGCTCCAGAGCGAGCGAGAGAAACTGTTACATCTGGAAGAGGAACTGCACAAGCGTGTCATCGGGCAGGAAGAGGCCATCCAGGCGGTGAGCGATGCGGTGCGCAGAAGCCGTGCCGGACTGCAAGATCCCAAACGCCCGATAGCCTCTTTCATCTTCATGGGTACTACAGGTGTGGGCAAGACGGAGCTGGCCAAGGCTCTGGCTGAGTATCTATTCAACGATGAGAACATGATGACGCGTATAGATATGAGCGAATATCAGGAGAAATTCAGTGTCTCCCGACTTATCGGCGCACCTCCGGGATATGTGGGTTACGACGAAGGGGGGCAACTGACGGAGGCTGTAAGACGCAAACCTTACAGCGTGGTACTCTTCGATGAAATAGAGAAAGCACATCCCGACGTCTTCAATATCTTGCTACAAGTGCTGGACGACGGGCGTCTGACCGACAACAAGGGACGCACGGTGAACTTCAAGAACACCATCATCATCATGACATCCAACCTCGGCAGCCAGTACATCCAGCAGCAGATGCAGGATATAAACGTCTACAACAGGGATGAAAAAATCGACGAAATGCGCCGGCAGGTGTTGGAAATGCTGAAACAGACCATCCGACCGGAGTTCCTGAACCGTATCGACGAGACCATCATGTTCCTGCCTTTGACAAAGGAAGAGATAGGCAAGGTGGTGACACTACAGATGAAACACGTGCGCAGCATGCTCGAACAGCAGGGCTTCAACGTAGAGTGGACGCCCGACGCAGTCGACTTCCTGGCCAAAGCGGGCTACGACCCGGAGTTCGGGGCACGTCCGGTGAAGCGGGCTATCCAGCGTTTCGTGCTCAACGATTTAAGCAAACAGCTCCTGTCGGAGAACGTATTACGCGACAAGCCCATCATCATTGATGCCGACAACAATGGGCTTGTGTTCAAAAACTGACAAATATCAGACTTTCATGGGGAAAGGTTCATCACAGCTTGATGAACTTTTTCCCATTTCTTATATACATACCCGGCGGCAACAGGCTTTCGTCTGTCCCCATATACTGCCCCATAACGGAGTATATACGACCATCTTCCATCCCGCTCTCGCTTATCGTCAAGCGGCGGATAGCGGTCGCCGTATTCTTTCGAACCACCTTCACGTCGTCCAATACCATGCGCGAGGACATCACAAAACGCAGCGTCTTCGCTCCCTTATCCTTGATGACAAACTGATAAGATGACCATTGCTGAGGCTTCAACGTGATAACATCGAGCAACGTATTGCCCACATAGACATCGACCGTCGAAGTTGTTTTTCCCACTCCCGCAGCCTGGAATGTGAGCGTATCGTCCTCCATGAACATGATGGAAGGAGACGTCAAAGTGGCTCCGGCATGCTGACTCGACCCGAACTTAGCACACTGATGCCCGCCATACATGGTCTGTGTGCAGCTCCATCCCGTCTTGTCGGCAGCAAAAGTACCTTTGAAACCACTCACGGTGTCCCACTGATTATCATTTCCACCAGTTCCTGCACACTTGCCGAACGACTCATAGAAAACCACACCCGTGGTATTGTCGGGCAGTCGGCCTGCCTTAAACTTGAACGAGACTGTACCGTCTGGATTCCGCTTAATGCTACTCAGACCACCCAGCAGATACTTCGTTCCGTCGGCATTGTCATTGAAGAGTGTGGCAGCAGGTAGGGAATAGCGGTTCAGACTGTCGTTACCGGCATACGGGAAGAGGTCGTTTGCCATCGAGCGATAGTCCCATCCCAACTTACCATCGGCCGGCACGATGGCACAACGCAGATGGTTCTTATCCTGATTTACCTTATTGCCAATCCACAACTTCGCATCATAATCCACATGGGTCACCAGCAATCCCTGTCCGGGAATGGCGGCATCCCACCCTTTCTTCTGCCTGTTCTCCAGCAGATAGTATTCATCCCGATTTCCTTCGTTATATAGAATGTAGGCCGGTCCATGCTCATGATTTGCTGTCATCTTCTCTACCGTCGTATCGTTTTTCAGCTCTATGGGAGTCAGCCATCCGCAAGCCATCTTCTCATACGCCGTATAGCAAGGCGGCATATAGCTTCCCTGATTGTATGCACCCGCCGCCATCAGGTCGTAATTTCCCATGGCATAGTTCACACTGGGCTTCGATGTATCATAGAAATCGGGCAATCCCAGACAATGGGTAAACTCATGACAGATAACCCCGATGCCATTGATAGCCCCCGTTCCCTTGAGTTCGTTACTGCATGCGTAGGTATTGATGACCATGCCATCAATCATCAATGGATAGCCCAGAGCGCTTTCCAAGTCCCACTTATGAGGCCAGATACACGACTTCGCCCCCCCATCGGCCTCGCTCTGACCGGCAAAAAGCACGAACACCTGTTCCACTTCGCCGTCGGCATTCCAGTCGTATTCCGAGAAATCTACCATATCTTCGACAGCCTCACAGGCTTCTTCTACCATCTCTCCCGGACACATATCGGAGCCGCGAGAATTGTTTCCACCATAAAGGGCCTGTGAACTGGACAACGTAACCGGGCCGACCACGTCGAAGGTCAAATCGAAAGCCCCGTTGCTCTGTGCCTTGAAATAATCGTGCACACTGCCACAAAAGTCGCCATACTTGAAGTTTTCTTCGTTGGCAATGCGGTTGTAGAGTGCCTGGTCGTGGCCAGCTGCAAACACTGTATCGGCAAAATTGACCAAGATAATCAGCCCCTTCTTCTTGCCCGAATACAGCGTATTCGGCTGAGTCGGAGCATTGTGGCGATGCAAGCCACGCGTGCCGGCATTCGCCTTCAGGCTCATCATCGAGCGCGTAGGTGCGGTCTTGGCATCGCGCAAAACATAATAGCCACGGTCCGGATTGTATACATACTGCACACCTTCGGCCGTTCGGTAAAAATGGAAGTTCTCGTCGCCCACCAGTTCGGCTTTGAGCGCCGTCCCGTCTGCCAGATAAATGGTTCGCCACTGCCCCGGTCTGGCCGGAACAGCCATTCCGTCCATGACACATAGCATACAACATAGGCATGCCATAACTACCTTTAAATAAATACGTTGCATAAAATTCATTGTTTATTTTGAGTTTAACAGAATATCAGATGTAAGGTTTCGTCTTGTCAAGGCATTGCCCCCATTTTACTGCAAAGGCTCGGCAGTGTTGCTGCCCAGGCTTTGCAGCATTGCTGTTTGGCCTTTGCAGCATTGCTGCCACGGCCTTGCAGTTTTTCAAGTGTATGTCCACGGTATTTCCGTCCAGCCTGTCGAAGTTCCTTATAGTATCACCTGCGATGAGCAAGTGTTGCAAAATTACGTTTTTTTTCACACATTCCAATGGTCTTCTTATATAAAAATGTTACTTTTGTGGCATATTAACCCCATTTCGTTAACATTCATGCAAGAAGAACAATACAAAGAGGTAGACCCAATGGAACTACCTGAGAACGCATTCAGAGAATTAAAAGACGGCGAGGAGTACAAGCCTATCATGAATCCGGCACGCAACTATCCTGAAGTCAACGGATGGTCGGTGACATGGGGCATTGTCATGGCGATGCTGTTTTCTGCCGCCGCTGCCTATCTGGGATTGAAAGTCGGACAAGTGTTTGAGGCCGCCATTCCCATCGCCATCATTGCCGTGGGCGCGTCCACGGCAGCCAAGCGCAAGAACGCATTGGGCGAAAACGTCATCATACAGAGTATCGGGGCTTGCTCCGGAGCTGTGGTAGCCGGGGCTATCTTCACCCTGCCGGCCATCTATATCCTACAGGCCAAGTATGGCGATGCAATGACCGCATCATTCTTCAAAATCTTTATGAGCTCGGCATTGGGCGGCATCATCGGCATTCTGTTCCTTATCCCGTTCCGCAAATACTTTGTGAGCGACATGCACGGCAAATATCCTTTCCCCGAAGCTACGGCCACCACGCAGGTGCTGGTGAGCGGTGCGAAGGGTGGCGGACAGGCCAAACCGTTGCTCTTATCGGGACTCGTGGGCGGACTCTACGACTTCATCGTGGCCACATTTGGCTGGTGGAACGAGAATTTCACGTCGCGTGTCATGGGAGTTGGCGAACAGTTGGCCGACAAAGCCAAGTTGGTATTCAAAGTCAACACGGGTGCAGCCGTACTCGGACTGGGCTATATCGTGGGCCTGAAATATGCCCTGATTATCTGTCTGGGGTCGCTCTCAGTATGGTGGCTCATTGTTCCGGGCATGTCAATCCTCTTCCACGACCAGGTATTGAATATGTGGGACCCCTCTATCCAGGCTACGGTGGGCAGCATGTCGCCCGAAGAAATATTCTCGGCCTATGGCAAGAGCATCGGCATCGGTGGCATCGCTATGGCCGGAATCATCGGTATCATCAAGAGCTGGGGCATCATCAAGGGTGCTACTTCGCTGGCTGCCAAGGAGCTGAAAGACGGTAGTGGAGACGCAGCTGCACAGAAACGCACGCAGCGCGACATCTCTTTTAAGATTATAGCTGTGGGGAGTATCGTTACGATTCTCGTTACTTTCGTCTTTTTCTGGGCCGGTGTAATGAGTGGAAACCTGCTCCATGCCGTTGTCGGAATTCTGTTGATAACGCTCATTGCATTCCTCTTCACCACCGTGGCAGCCAATGCTATCGCCATCGTGGGCAGCAACCCTGTTTCGGGAATGACGCTCATGACGCTGATATTGGCATCGGTAGTGATGGTAGCTGTGGGACTGAACGGTCCTGGCGGCATGTTGGCTGCCCTCATCATGGGTGGAGTTGTATGTACAGCCCTGTCGATGGCAGGCTCGTTTATCACCGACCTGAAGATTGGATACTGGCTCGGTACGACACCGAAGAAGCAAGAGAGCTGGAAATTCCTAGGCACACTGGTGAGTGCAGCAACCGTCGGCGGCGTCATGATGCTGCTCAACGAGACCTACGGATTCACCTCAGGACAGTTGGCAGCACCGCAAGCCAACGCTATGGCGGCAGTCATCGACCCACTCATGAACGGCGTCGGTGCGCCTTGGGTGCTTTATGGTATCGGTGCGGCTATCGCCATCATCCTCGACCGTTGCAAAGTTCCGGCCCTGGCATTTGCCCTCGGTATGTTCATTCCTTTGCAACTGAACACACCTCTGTTGGTCGGTGGTGCTATTAATTGGTTTGTTACTTCGCGCAGCAAAGACGCTCAGGTCAACAAAGAGCGTGGCGAGAAAGGCACGCTCATTGCCAGCGGTTTCATTGCCGGAGGAGCATTGATGGGTGTGGTGAGCGCACTCCTGCGCTTCGGCGGCATCAATCTGGTAAATGACGCATGGCTTGCCAATCCGCTCTCCGAGCTTTGTTCGCTTGTTGCCTACGTGCTTCTGATACTCTATTTCGTCAAGGCTACGAAGAAATAGAAATCCCCTCAAAGGTCTCCCTGTGCCTTTTCTTCCGCTCTCTATGGAAGAAGGGGCATGGGCGAGGCATTCAAATCAAAATACTTCAACAGTGGTGTCATGAACCGAGTGAGCCTACGTGGCTGTGGCACACCGTGATAATCGAGCCGTGAAACACTCTGCATGACGATGACACGCTTCTTGGCGCGCGTCATGGCAACATAGAACTTACGGGCATCCTCGGCCATTTGTTGAGGATTGTTACGACTGAAATAGCTGGGATAACGGTCTTCCACAGCATCAAAAATAATCACGTTATCAAACTCCAATCCCTTTGCTTTGTGTACGGTTGTCACAAAGATACGGTCTTCTATGGATTCACTGCTGCATAAGTCGGCCTCTTTCAGTGTATTCATCGTGGTGAGATGGCGGGCCAACTGCTCCACCAGCGCTGCCCCACTCTCGCGGTCTATCAGGTCGTGGGAAAGATAACGGATTATGTAATCGAGCGAGCGGACAGGTTCAACTATCTTATCTCGCTTCAAGACGCCATATATATAAAGCAACTCATCGACCAATGCAGGATGTTCACCCTGCACTTCCTGCGTGTACAGTCGGGCTTGCGTATGGGCATAGATTGGTCCGTAGACACGGCGCAACACCTCCACTCGCGACACTACACGCTTCTGCTGCATCAGTTTCCGCTGCCCCTCGACCACCTCCAAAGCCTGCTTATAGCAGTAATTCACTACGTTGACGGTGGCTTCGACATCTGCATCGGCCAAGTGAGAATTCTCACCTTCCAAATGGAGAATGGCCAAGAGATACTTTAATTTATACTCCTTCAGACCGGGAACAAGCAGTCGGGCCAATTTCAGTGAATCGAAATAAAGCGGATGCAGACGGCTCAAATCGACCGCAGGGAGGTATCGTTGCAGATTATAAGTCAGGATATGATAGTCGTATTCGGCGTTATGGGCGAGCAAAACGGCATCGCCCACATAGTCAAGAAACAGCTGCAAAGCCTCCTGGGGAGACAGTAGCTCATGATGACGGAGTTCTTCCAAGATAGGATTCTCGATGTCTCCGAGCATCTTGGGAATCGGTCTGGCAGTCTGAATGAACAAAGACAACCGGCTTCCCTCGACCACTTGCCCTCCTCGCATCTTCACAGCTGCTATCTGCACGATGTCGTCTTCGAATACATCCAACCCCGTTGTCTCTGTATCAAACACCACTATCTCGCGGTTATCGTATGCCTCTACAAACTTCTGTACATACGAAGAGTCGGGAAACAGCAGGAAGTCGGAGGGCAACATGGCATGGTTGAGCAGTGTCCGGACAAAGTTACGGGCAGCTGTATTGGTTTCGAATACGTGCAAACCTTTCAATACCCGTGCCCACGAAATGAAGTTATGTTCACACGAAACCAGGTTGAGATGAGCGAAAAGCAACTTGACCACGGGCGACGAAAAGAGATCTTCACCCGACACTTTGAAATGGCTGACCATGCGAGACTTCAATGCCTGGCTGATAGCATCGGCATCCCGATTCGAGCTAACGACGACTGCCGTGGTCTCATCGGGATAATCCTGCATCATTTGGCCGGCTATCTGGGCCGCATCCAAACACTCTGCTTCGATATTCTCGGACTGTACCAGCTGTAATTCATTGCCCAGACGGACCGGCTCATAATCCGTCGTGGGCAGCAAAGCAGGGTCTATCTGCAATACTTCCTGGGCATAACAGTTGAACACATCGAGCAGATAGCGGGGCGAACGGTGGTTCATTTGCAAGCGATGCAGATGGCCCTTACACCGCTCTTTCAGCACTTCAAGGGTCGACATCTTAGCCCCCATGAACGAGAAGATGGCTTGCTGCTCGTCTCCAAGATACACTACCGTGGGATTCCCAGACGCTGTCAGCGCATCAATAATAGCCAGTTGAAGCGCGTTCAAGTCCTGCACTTCGTCCACTTGAACCCACTGAAACACCCTCTTATCAGCCTCTTGGGCATGTCGCAGATGCTCGTAAGTGAGCAACAGCAAGTCTTCAAAATCCACCAGCTTATTCTCCGTACGGTACACATCGAACTGTTTTGCCGTGCGCATCTTGACCAACAAGTGGTTCACTATCTGCTGCTCGCCTATATCGTAGGCTTCGCTTCGTGCCTCATCCAAATAGAAATCGGCATTCGAATAGAGGTCCTCTACTGTCTGGGCAGTCAGTTCCAGATGCTGATGACGGCATATCGCCCGCATAGCCTCGACATCGTCGGGAGTCAGGCATTCCGGATGAAGCCGCAGAGAGCGCGGATGTCCATGCACCAGCTGATACATGAAATGCGACAGTTGCATCACCTCCATGTAAGCACGGTGGCGACGTGGCGCGGCAGCCACCTCATATTCATCCTCATTCAGGATGTTGGCCAAGATGCTGATAGTGTCTTCCTCGTCGATAATCGAGGCCTCGGCCGGTATCAGCCCATGCTCGAAGAGATATTTGGAACAAAACCGATGCACGTTTCCCACGAACACTTCGTCTACTCCCTCATCGGCTATTTGCCCACGAATACGCTCCATCATGCCGCGGGCAGCACGATTGGTAAACGTCAGACACAGCATATCGGCATAGTCTACACCCAAAGAATGTGCCCTCCGAATACGCTCAGTGAGTATCTGAGTCTTCCCACATCCGGGCGGAGCAAGCACCAGATGGAAACCCGATTGGGCATCCACAACCTCCTGCTGACTTGGGTCGAGTACAAAACGCCGCTCTTCTGCACTCTCCGAAAGAGCAGTGCCGTCCAGCCTTTCATTCTTTCCTATCTTGGCATCCATGATATTTCGTTTGTACAAATATAGAAAAAATATCTCTTTCCGGCAAATAAGAATGTTTCACTATCAACATTTCGAAGTATCGAAAATAATACCTACATTTGCCGTCGAAGATTGGATAGTTATTTAAAAATCATCATGCGAATCATCCACAACAGGTTTATACCCTTCAAGCAATACGATGCCATCAATCTCTTCGGACTGCTTTTCTGCCGCAAGGGAGCCGGCATCACGCTCGAACTCATTCAGCACGAGCGCATACACACGGCTCAGATGCTGGAGATGGGATTCATCGGGTTCTATCTGTGGTACGTAGTCGAATGGTTTATCCGCCTATTCATGCACGGCAGGGCATATACCCACATCTCTATGGAACGCGAAGCCTACGCCCACATGCACGACCCCAACTACCTGTTGCGCAGGAAACATTACGCCTGGTGGAAATATTTAAGACAGAAACATCAATGATCAGACCATTCCTCATCATCCTGTCGGCCATTTGTATGCTGTCGTGCAATGCAGCCACAGAACCTTCCGACGACCGTGTGAACAGCCTTATCGAGCAGGAAGACTGGTTCGCGCTGGATGCCGAATACACTTCGTTACGCCCTCGTATCAAGGATAAGACCGTGAGACTCACTGCCGATGCCATGCTCAACTACTTGCAAAACAAGCCGCACAAGGCTGTCGCATACCTCGACACCTTGCTCAACAGGCAGTTTTATCACCGCCATCGTGAGGCTTACTACAGCCTGTCGATGCTCCGATGCCGCATGCTGAACAACGTAGGACGCTATCGTGAGGCCACAATGGCATTGGGCAAGATGACGCAGGAACGCAAGGCAGAGGGGGCAAGCGAACAAGACTGGAGACCGCTGGAGGACTTTCAGGCACAGAATAAATGGCTGGACCAGCTTCCCGCTCCGTCTCTCCAGCGCACCAAAAACGATGTCTCAGTGCCGTTTACACTGCAACAGATGCAGGCAAAAAATCAGGAAACGTGGGTGGAGAAGGCCAGGAAAGACTTCAAAGGATATCTGCTCACCGTCGAGGCATACGTCAACGGACAGCCACTGCAAATGGCTTTCGACACAGGAGCTTCGAAAACATTCCTGTCTGAGGCCACGGCCAAGCGGATGGGACTCCGATTCCTGCCCGACACCATCACACTGAACGGCTATCAGCAAGCCCGCCGGGCCTTCGTCGACAGTCTGCGCGTGGGCCAAATCACGTATCACAATCTCATCGTCTACGTAGGTATTTCGTCGCTCAACGCGCTCATCGGCACAACCATCGACGCCGTATTGGGACTCGACTTCATTTCGGCGGTGAGCGAAACCCAGATATGTTTCGACCAACGCAGGCTGATATTCCCGGCCCAACAGACACCCCTCCCTGCTTCGGGGCGCAATCTCTACATTCAGAACGTGCCATACATCAAGGCAAACAGGGGCAACGAACAGCTTACCTTCGTATTTGATACAGGCGATACCACAGGGTCGCTCTATTACAAATACTTCGACAGACACCGCTCGGAAGTGCTGCAAACGGCCGAACGCGACTCCATTGCACAGGTGGAATACGGCCGTATCTATATTCGCGAGGTCTACATGTTGCCTCGACTGACGTTCACGCTAGGTCGCACATCGGTCGACATCGAGCAGGTGTATGTAGACCCGAAGTCCCATGGATGGGTCTCTACCGCAGACGGAAGAATGGGAATGGACCTCGTACATCGCTTCCGTAAAACCACCATCAACATGAGTTCGATGTTCGTAAGCGTCGAACAGTAGACTCTACTTGTCTACTTGTATCTCGTCATTTTACTCCTATCTTATTACTTCTTAACTCTTACTTATTACCTCTTAACTCTTACCTTATTTTACTGCAAGGCCTCGGCAGCGTTGCTGCAAAGGTCCAACAGTAAAACTGCAAAGGCTCGGCAGTGATGCTGCCGAGCCTTTGCAGTAAATTCATTCATCTGTAGCCACTTTCGGATACAGGTTGTCCCACCAGGCAGAATCGTCCTGCAAGTACTTCGCAAACCATGCGAAAATGGTATTCTGCCACTTCACCCGCTTGTTATAATCCACGATATGATGGTCTTGTCCTGCCACAACAACCAAAGCCGTGGGACGTCCCAACAACTTCAGCGCATTGAACATCTGGATGCTTTCGCCCAGCGGTACGTTCTTGTCGACACTGCCATGCAGGAAGAGCAGCGGCGTATGAATCTTGTCGGCATTGAATAGCGGCGACTGATTGACGTAGAGCTGACGGTCGGACCAGGGATAGCGGTCGCCCATAGACACCTCGCTATAGCTGTATCCCCAGTAGCCTTCACCCCAGTAACTGGTGTGGTCGCTGATACCCGCATGCGAAATGGCAGCGGCAAAGAGGTCGGTACGCGTCTGGAGATACTGCGTCATAAAGCCACCATACGACGCCCCGATACAGCCTATCTTCTTCGCATTGACGTAAGGGTGGGTGTCACAAAACTTGCGTGTACCCTCGATGATGTCGTCGGCTACGCCCTGTCCGGCCGTAGCTACATGGCGCGAGGCAAATTCCTGCCCGAATCCTGCTGCACCGCTCGGATTGATGACGTAGACCACATAGCCCATAGCAGCATACACATGATGCGGATAACGGGTCTCAAAATCGCGGCTCGTGGGCGAACAACCGCCATAGTAGTTGACGATGAGCGGATATTTCTTAGCCGAATCGAAGTCGGCCGGCAGATAGAAACGGCCGCTGATGGTGTCGCCGCGGCTGTTGACGAAGTCCCAAGCCTCGCACCGACCGAGCTTCACATCCTTGAGAATGTCGTGGCTCAAGTCTTCAACCATCTTCGACTGTCCACTCTTGGTATCGAGCAGATAGCGTCGGTCAGAGTTCGAAGCACTTGCCCCGTACCATGCCATTTGGGTGCTTCGGTCGGCCAAAGAGAACTCCGACACCATGTCTTCGGGTACATCCATACGCACAATTCTGCCATCGGTGGGCGACAGGCGGAACAGGCGGCAATAGTCTTTGTCCAATGCCGTGAAATAGATTTGGCCGTCGGCCTTGCTCCATTCCACCTGCTCAATGGATGGATTAAAGGTGCGTGTAAGCGGTGTCACATGATGTGTGGCTATGTCGAAGGTATAGAGTTGATAGTCGTACATGCTGGGAATACGCCCGTCGGGAACGTTCTTCCCCACCCCTCCGAAACTCTCCGGAGAGCCTTTGACGACGAGACTGTGCCCGTCGGGCGAGAATCTGGCCCCAGCCAGAAAACCATCATCGGCCACAAGTGTCTCTGCCTTCATCTCCTGGAGGTCTATGCGAATCAGCGAATAGAGGGTCGTCGGCCGTTTCGTCAGGCGGCTACGGTTCGTCATGACGAGCAGATAACGCCCATCGGCAGAGATATCTTCCATCGAGACATTGTGATATCCAAAGGTCAAAGGTTGCAACATGCCGGTTTCCACCTTATATATAGAGAGGTGATTGCGGTTGCGCCAACTTGGCTGGCGGTCGTCGGGTTCCACAATTTGATAGATGTCTCTGGCTTCGGCAGGGCCTTCCTGCATCCTAGAGACAACGATATACTTCAGGTCGGGAGAGATGAGAAACGACCCGTCGCGAGGTAATCGGCTGGCCAACACGCGCTGGTTGCCCGTCCGGATATCGGTCATGACCAACCGAACGCCGTCTTTCAGACTTTCTTCCACGTAATAGGCCGCATGCCCAGGCACCCAGTAAAGGGGCGAGGAAGACTCGGTCAGCAGGCGACCTGTGGCTGTCTCGACGACACGCCACACCGAATACTGCTTGCCACCCGGCTCAGTTATGCGATAACCCGTTATCTGATATTGCCCGTCAGACGACAACTCTACGTCCGATATACGCTTGCCATCCAGTACATCGGACAAGGAATAGCTACGCTTGGTGTCGGTATCTACCGACAGGAGCGACTCATGATCGGCCTTGACGCTGACCTTGAACGACTCTCGCTGTCCACCACGCGAGAGATATTTGACGGTTACAAGATACGTTCCGGGCTGGAACGTCTGCTCGCCTTGGACAGGCAGGCCGTCAACAAGCACTTCGTACGACCGCAAGCCTGTCACTATGATTCGCCCCTTGGCATAACCTCGCGACCGGAGATTGAACCGTAGCAGATGCAAGGCATAGTCATCGGCACTCACAGGCGCATGTTTGCCTGAGAATATCTTGCTTTCAGAGACGGGCTGAAGCGACAGACTTGTATTCAATAACGACTCATCCGAAAACGTCTTGGTATTGATATCAATGCTGTCGAGCATCAACGGACAATGCACAGCATACGGTCCTTGATAGCGAAAGGTGGTGACGTCAATGGCCTGAACGGCTGTATTCAAGCCGAATAGCACTCCCGTAAGAAGATATAAATGTGACTTTTTCATCGTAATTTCGTTTAGATTGAAATATATTAGTGCAAATGTATGCTTTTTACGGCAAACTGCCATGAAAGTAAACATTACATTTGCATGTTTTGAAAACGATGCCGACGAAAAAGAAGCAAAAGGGAATAAGAACAAACAAAAGAATATCATCTGTCGCTGAAGTGTGCAGATAAGGATGATATTCTTTTGTTATCGGCCGATAAAAATCAAAATTCCAACTCCAGACCAATCATCAATTCTTCCGGAGCAAAGCGGATGCCCCAGCCCGAATTGCCGATTTCGGCCTCTTCGCCACCCGTATAATGATTGCGATAACCGACAAAACCCATACGCAGACACAGGCAAAGGCCCTCAGTAAGGTCGACACATGCGCCCGGACGCACACCTATTTCATAGCCGTTCCGCTTCTCGGTCGATTCCGAAGTCTTGCGGTAACTGTAGCCCACACCGCCATCCATAAACAGATTGAAAGGCCCTTTATGCACATAGTAGTAGCGGGCAAAAGGCGATACTTTGTAGCTTGTGGTCTTCGTACCATCACTTTCTTTCTCCTTTCCGAAGCCCAACATCACACCAACTCCCCACGTTTCATTGAACAGACGGCCTACTTCGGGGTAAAAGTTGAACGTGTGACTATGGTCTTCCTGATTATTCCAATAGGTAAGAGCACCTCCAACAAAGATGCGGGCATCATGTTCCATCTCCAAATGCTGCGATGGAAAGGTGTCATAATCGCTGGCCCAAAGAGATGAGAATATGCCAGATAGCAAGCATACTAATAGAGATAAATGTTTCATATGGTAGATTTTTAAATAATTAATGGTTAACAAAGATATGGAAAATAGACGAGGTGATAGGAAGAAACAGGACGACCGATGGCCAATTTACCTACAAGTAGGTAGGCAGGAAGGGCTTCTACAGCCACTATCCCCTTTCTTTCAAGGCACGAAAAAGGGCGAAGATACTTGCATATCTCCGCCCTCATATCAATCTATATTGCTTCTACAGACTATAGTGGCTTATACTCTACGAATGCTTCCATAGCCTCGTAGCAAGCCAAACCTAAATCATCATACAACTTAGCTGTACCACGGTTGCGGTCTTCAGAACGCTGCCAGAACAGGCGTTCGTCGTTTCCGAGGAATGGAGCGCTTTCCATCTGGCTTGAATGCTTCAAGATACTGTTACGCTTAGCACGCAATTCTTCAGGACTCATCGGCACACACATCTCGATATTTTCGATTTCCCATTCAGCCCATGCACCACGATACATCCAGATACGGCAATCTTTCAGCCACTCAGCACCGGCTTCCTTCTCTACATCGATAGCTGCCATGACAGCGTCAGTACACTTGCGATGAGTTCCATGAGGGTCGGCCAAGTCACCAGCAACATATATCTGATGGGGTTTCACCTTGCGCAAAAGCTCCAATACCACTTCCACATCAGCTTCGCCCATAGGCAACTTCTCAATCTTACCCGACTCATAGAATGGCAAATCGAGGAAGTGAACACGCTCCAATGGCACATCGTTGTAAGTACAAGCAGTGCGAGCTTCGCCACGACGAATCAATCCCTTAATGGTCAGGATGTCGCGTGTATCCATGTCGCCTTCTTTCTTTTCGGCCAGAAACTTCTTGATTTCCTGATACTTGCTCTTGATAACTTCATCCTTCTCGTCGCCGAAAATCTGGTTGAAACCATTGATGAAGTGCATGAAACGAGTCACCTCTTCGTCGCCCACGGCAATGTTTCCACTGGTCTCATAGGCTACGTGCATCTCGTGGCCCTGCTGAACAAGTCGGCGCAGAGTACCACCCATAGAGATAACATCGTCGTCGGGGTGCGGAGAGAATACGATAACACGCTTGGGGAATGGCTTTGCACGTTCCGGACGATTGGTATCGTCGGCATCGGGTTTGCCTCCGGGCCAACCTGTAATAGTATGCTGCAAGTCGTTGAAAATCTTGATATTGGCATTGTAAGCAGAGCCATACAGGGCCAGAAGTTCAGACAGTCCGTTCTCGTTATAGTCCTTATTGGTGAGCTTCAGGATGGGCTTTCCGGTCTTCAGGCAAAGCCATACCAGTGCAGAACGCACCAACTTATCAGTCCACTTGCAAGAAGTTACCAACCAAGGATGGACGATACGTGTCAGTTTGCCGGCTGCTGCGAGATCGATAACCACGTGGGCATCGTTGTGAGTCTGCAAGAACGAAGCGGGCAAAGCGTCAGTAATCTGACCCTCGACCATCTTCTGGATAACCTCAGCTTTCTCATCTCCCCATGCCGTGATGAACACCTTGCGAGCCGCCAGGATGGTTGCGATACCCATCGTGATGGAACATGGAGGAACAGGCTCTTGCGAACTGAAGCTCATAGTCATCTCTTCGCGCGAAGTAGCATCAAGCAACATCAGGCGAGAAGTGCTGCTAAGACCTGAACCGGGTTCGTTGGTAGCGATGTTACCGCTGCGTCCGATACCCAACAGAACGATGTCCAAGCCACCGCATTCAGCGATTTTCTGCTCGTAGGCACGGCATTGCTCTTGTACGTCATCCTGCTTTACAGTACCGTCAGGCCCATATACATTCTGCGGATTGATGTCGGTCTTGTCCAGGAACATAGCGTGTAATTGAGCCATAGCACTATGCTCATTGCCACCGTTCAAGGGGAAATATTCGTATGCGTTGAATACTATGACATTGCTGAAACTCAACTCTTTCTTCTCGAAACGTGCTATCAATTCCTCATAAACGGGTACGAGCGACTTACCCGTGCCAAGACCCAGCACGCAGTTGCGGCCTTCATTGCTACGCTGGTTGACGAGTTTGCAGATTTCGTCTGCTATATTGGCAGCTCCTTCCTCGACCTTAGCGAAGATTTCTGTAGGTACTTTCTCGCAGCGAGTGATTTCCGAACGCTCTACAGCCGTACGTGGACGGTAGAACTCTTCCGGTACTTTGTTCAGTACAATTTGTGAACTTAGGTGTAGTCTCATGATTTACCTCCTATATGATAAAGTTCGTTTATTTGTTTTCTATATCTTTGAAATAACGGTATGTACCCACTTTCAGCTCGTCAGTAGCAGCCTCATCGCATACAATGATGCCATGCTTGTGCAACTGAAGGGCACTGATGGTGAACATCTGGGTTACCGGACCTTCTACCACTGCCTGCAAAGCGCGAGCCTTAGAGTGGCCGTTGATGAGCACCATCACCTCGCGAGCATCCATCACCGTGCCCACACCTACGGTCAAAGCGTAAGCAGGAACTTTGTTCACGTCGTTGTCGAAGAAACGTGAATTGACGATACGTGTATCGGTGGTCAATGTCTTCTGGCGGGTACGTGAAGTCAATGATGAACCGGGTTCGTTGAAAGCCACGTGGCCATCAACACCCACACCGCCGATAAACAGGTCGATACCGCCGGCCTCGGCAATCATTTCCTCGTAGTGAGCGCATTCAGCTTCCAAGTCTTCTGCATTGCCGTTGAGGATATGGATATTCTCTTTCGGGCAGTCAATGTGGTCGAAGAGGTTACGTGCCATGAACGAATGGTAGCTTTCGGGGTGAGATTCGGGCAAGCCCACATACTCATCCATGTTGAAAGTCAACACGTTCTTAAACGACACTCTTCCAGCCTTGCAAGCTTCTGCCAGTGCCTTATACATGCCGATAGGCGAAGAACCTGTAGGCAAACCAAGTACAAACTTATGGTCTGGTGTTGGATTAAACTGATTGATACGGTTGATAACATGCTCTGCTGCCCACTGAGACAGCTTCTCATAATCTTTTTCAATGATTACTCTCATGGTTGCTAATTAAGTTAGTTTACTTATTTCTTTGAATTAGCAAAGATAACATAAAAACATCAGAAAACAGAACAATATAGCAATTTTTCTCAAAGTTAATATTTTATAACGCGCCGTTGCCAAGCCAGCGTGGCAATCAGCCCTCCTAGACCAGGTTTGCTGCATGTCCCCACTCCGTTTTGCTGTCATCGTTTTTTCCTATATCTGCGTAGTCATTCATAACTCATATACCATGCACTCACGCCTTCTACCAGCTTTATGGAGCACTTTGTTACCTAGCCAGCTTTTCGACACAAGCCAACACCCTCCTCCAATGGATTACTGCAAAGGCTCGGCACAACCGCTGCAAAGGCTTAGCAGAAATGCTGCAAAGCCCAGTCAGCAACGCTGCCGAGCCTTTGCAGTAATCCAAGTGTACAAAACTTAGTTGGAAATGCCATAATTATGAGTTTATTTCTTAACTTTGCAAGGATTATAACACTATATACATGAAGGAATTTGTCATCTCAGAAGTAAAGGCCGAAACAGCCGTACTCGTGGGACTTATCACGCAAAACCAAGACGAGGCCAAGACCAAGGAATATCTGGACGAGCTGGAGTTTCTGGCCGACACGGCCGGAGCTGTCACCGTAAGGCGATTCACACAGAAGGTGGCCGGCCCAAGCCAGGTGACCTATGTGGGCAAAGGTAAGCTGGAAGAGATAAAACAATATATCAAGGACGAAGAGGAAAACGAGCGCCCTGTGGGCATGGTCATCTTCGACGACGAACTGTCGGCCAAGCAGATACGCAACATCGAGAACGAACTGGGAGTGAAGATTCTGGACCGCACATCCCTGATTCTCGACATCTTTGCCATGCGCGCACAGACAGCCAATGCCAAGACTCAAGTGGAACTGGCGCAATATCGCTACATGTTGCCCCGACTCCAACGGCTCTGGACTCACTTGGAACGCCAGGGAGGCGGTTCCGGTTCGGGTGGCGGAAAGGGTTCAGTGGGACTTCGCGGACCTGGCGAGACGCAGCTGGAGATGGACCGCCGTATCATCCTTCAGCGCATCACACTGCTGAAACAGCGACTGCTGGAAATAGACAAGCAGAAAACCACGCAGCGCAAAAACCGCGGTCGCATGATTCGTGTGGCACTGGTGGGCTACACCAACGTGGGTAAATCGACGCTGATGAACCTCATGGCCAAGAGCGACGTGTTTGCCGAGAACAAGCTTTTTGCCACGCTCGACACCACCGTGCGCAAGGTAGTGGTCGACAACTTGCCTTTCCTGCTGGCCGACACCGTAGGATTCATCCGCAAACTGCCTACCGATTTGGTCGACTCTTTCAAGTCTACGCTCGACGAGGTGCGCGAGGCCGACCTGCTGTTGCACGTGGTCGACATCTCACACCCCGACTTCGAAGAACAGATACAGGTGGTAGAAAAGACACTCAGCGAACTGGGCTGTGCCGAGAAGCCGTGCATGATTATCTTTAACAAGATAGACAACTACTCGTGGATAGAGAAGGAGGAAGACGACCTGACACCTATCCGCAAGGAGAACATCACGCTCGATGAACTGAAACGTACCTGGATGGCCCGGCTCAACGAGAACTGCCTGTTCATCTCGGCCAAGCAACGAGAGAACATCGACGAGTTCCGCAACGTGCTATATAAAAAGGTGCGCGAGCTGCATGTGCAGAAATACCCGTACAACGACTTCCTCTATCCGGAGACAGAGGAGTAAAAACAAGACAACTATGAGACAGCTGACAGACGAAGAAATCATCACGCTCGAAGAGCATCAGTGTTGGGCCGAAGACTGGACGGCGATAACCGTGGCCGAGGATTTCATGCCCAACTACCTGCATCGGGTGATGTTCTACGGCGACATTGAACTGGGCGAATTCACCAGAAACGTAGAAGTGAGCCGCGGATTCATGAAGCACAGCGGCATCAGCAACGCTACGCTGCGCAACGTCAGCATCGGCGACAACTGTCTCATCGAGAATATCGGCACTTACATCAACAACTATACCATCGGCGACGATTGCTACATCGGCAACGTGGCCATGATGGAAACGGCCGAGGGGGCAACCTACGGAGAGGGCAACCTCATCTCCGTACCCAACGAGTCGGGCGAAGGCAACCTGATACTTTTCCACCGTCTTAACAGTCAGTTGGCCGCCCTGATGGTGCAGCATGCCGACGACAAGCCATTGCGCGAAGCCTTCCGACGCCTTATCCACGAGGACATAGAGCGCCACATGCCCGACCGTGGCAGCATCGGCAACAAGGTAAAGATTGTCAATACCAAGGAGATTGTCAACACCATCGTCTACGACGACTGCGAGATAAGCGGTGCCGAGCGGCTCAGCGACTGCACGATTATGAGTTCGCTCAATGCCAGTGTGTTTATCGGCACGGCCGTCATCTGCGAAAATTCCATCATCGGCGACGGTTCGTCCATCACCAATGGTGTGAAGATGCAAGACTGCTTCGTGGGCGAAGCATGCCAGCTGAGCAATGGATTTACGGCTACAAGCAGTGTCTTTTTTGCCAATTCCTACATGAGCAAGGGCGAAGCCTGCGCGGCTTTCTGCGGTCCTTTCACTACCAATCATCATCAGAACGGCCTGCTGCTGAGCGGCATTTTCTCGTTCTATAACGCGGGCAATGCCACTAGTTTCAGCAACGACTGCGGCAGAATGGGGGCTATCCGCCACGGCATATTAGAGCGCGGATGCACCACAGAGAGTGGCACTCTACTCGCCATGCCGGCCCATATAGGTGCGTTCTCGATATGTTCGGGCGTGCTACGGCATCATCCGGACACACTCGCCATGCCTTTCTCGCTCATCAAGGCGGTGGGCGACACCATATATCTGAAACCGGGCCACACGCTCACCACGGCAGGCTTGTATCGCGACGTGCGCAAGTGGGCCAAGCGCGATGTGCGTATTCCAGGCCATCAGCGAAGCATTGTCGACTTCGACTGGCTGAGTCCGTTCACCGTAGGCGAAATCATCGAGGGTAAAGAGATACTCGAACGTCTGCGCGAAGCATCGGACGGGCATGCTCCCACCTATTACTATCATGAGCATGCCATCACGGCCGCCGACCTAAACCTAGGCATCGACAACTACGACATGGCCCTGCGCATCTACATGGGAACGGTGCTGAAGCTGCGCGTGGAGCTGAACGAAGCCGAACAACCGTACACACGAACGGGATGCGGACAATGGACTGACCTCGGCGGTATGCTGCTGCCGAGCAGTGAAGAACGCGCCCTCATCGACGATATACGGAACGGAGACATCGAGACCGTACAGGACATCATTGACCGACTGGCCGACATCCACACGTCATATCACAACTACGAATGGGCCTGGGCATATCAGCTGATACTCGACTATTACCACCTGTCTGAGCTGACCGACGACATGGTCGAACGCATCATGCAAGATTACGCCACTGCACAGCGCACATGGGCAGACCGCATACGGCAGGA
The DNA here is from genome assembly GCF_055381405.1 of Prevotella mikamonis. Classification (NCBI taxonomy): domain Bacteria; kingdom Pseudomonadati; phylum Bacteroidota; class Bacteroidia; order Bacteroidales; family Prevotellaceae; genus Prevotella; species Prevotella mikamonis. The sequence goes on along the minus strand of NZ_AP035785.1, from coordinate 24,832 downwards.
TGCCGAGCGAGAATCGGCATCGGGCGACGTGGAAGAGAGCGTGCTGGGCGATTTCATCGACACGCTGAACCGCGAAAGCGAACCAGACAAAGCAAACAGTATAATATTATAAAAATATGAAAATGTTCAAAACAAAGAAAATCATTGCCTTTGCTGTGGTTTTAGCTTGCTCCATCATGGGCATGCTAGCTAAGGATTACCGCTATGTAACCGTCAAGGGCGACCCCATGCAGACCCGTATCTATACGCTGGACAATGGGTTGAAGATTTACCTGAGCGTCAATAAAGATGCACCACGTATCCAGACTTACATCGCCGTACGCACAGGTTCGCGCAACGACCCTGCCGAGACCACAGGTCTGGCTCACTATCTGGAACACCTGATGTTCAAGGGTACGACCCATTTCGGGACTAGCAATCTGGCCGCAGAACAGCCCCTGCTCGACTCTATACAAAATCGCTACGAGGTGTATCGCACCATCAAGGACCCTGCAAAGCGCAAGGCTTGGTATCACAGCATAGACAGCCTGTCGCAGTTGGCAGCCAAGTATAACATCCCGAACGAATACGACAAGATGATGGCAAGCATCGGAGCAGAAGGCACTAACGCCTATACGAGCAACGACGTGACCTGTTATCAGGAGAATATTCCGGCCAACGAGATAGAGAACTGGGCCAAAGTACAGGGCGACCGCTTCCAAAACATGGTGATTCGCGGTTTCCATACCGAGCTTGAAGCCGTGTACGAGGAATACAACATCGGTCTGGCCAAAGACAATCAGAAAGTCTGGGCCGCACTGAACGCGAAAATATTTCCCACCCATCCCTACGGCACACAGACCACTATCGGCGTGGGCGACCACCTAAAGAATCCCTCTATCGTCAACATCAAGAATTACTTCAACAAATACTACGTGCCTAACAACGTGGCTATCTGCATGGCCGGAGACCTGAATCCCGACCAGACCGTGGCCATGATTGACAAGTATTTCGGTACATGGAAGAAGAGCGGGAATCTCTCGCGTCCTGAGTTCCCCGTTCAGCCCGACCTCACCGCAGCCATAGACACGACAGTCGTTGGTCTGGAAGCAGAAAACCTGATGATGGGATGGAAATTCGGCAAGGCCTCCTCTTTGCAGAACGATACGCTCGAAGTCATCAGTTCGCTGCTGGCAAACGGCCGTGCCGGCCTCTTCGACCTGAATCTGAATCAGGCCATGAAGGTACAGGGCGTAGCCACAGGTGTCAATGCTTTGGCCGACTACAGCACATTCCTGGTGGTGGGAAGTCCCAGAGAGGGACAGACACTGGAAGAGGTACGTGCCCTCATCCTGGGCGAAATACAGAAGCTGAAGAACGGAGAATTCTCCGATGAGTTGCTTCCTTCGATAGTCAACAACATGAAGCGCGATTACTACGCATCGTTGCTGAACAACAATTCCCGCGCCAGCCAGTATGTCGACGCATTCATCAACGGTACGGAATGGGAGCAGGTAGTGGGTCGCATGGACCGTATATCGAAGATGACGAAAACACAGATAGTAGACTTTGCCCGCAGATATTTCGGCCAGAACTTCGTTTGCGTATACAAGAAGACAGGCGAAGACAAGAGCATCAAGAAAATAGAAAAGCCGGCCATTACGCCGATACCTACCAACAGAGACAAGAGTAGCGACTTCTTACGCGAAGTGGCTGCCAGCAAGCCTGAGCCTATCCAGCCCCACTTCGTAGACTTCGAACGCGACCTGACCTTCGCCAAGACTGGCAAGAAACTGCCCGTGGTATATCGTCAGGAAGCCAACGACAAGCTCTTCAGCCTGATGTATCGCTATGAATTTGGCAGCCAGAGCGACGTAAGATATGACTATGCAGCCAGCTATGCCGACCTGCTGGGAACTGACAAGCTGTCTGCCGACCAGGTGAAACAGAAATTCTACAAGCTAGCCTGCGACTTCGGAATCAGCGTTGCCGGCAATGCTATCACCATAAGCCTGTCAGGCCTGAACGAGAATATGGCTGACGCCGTGGTATTGGCCGAAGACATATTAAAGAACATGAAGGTAGATACAGAGGCCTATAAGAAATACGTAGACCTGATTCTAAAGAGCCGCGCCAACAACAAGAAATCGCAACAGTCTAACTTCAGCGCCCTGACCCGATATGGTATCTACGGAGAATACAATCCACAGCTGAACATGTTGTCGGCAGCACAGCTCAAACAGACCAATCCGCAGACACTTGTCGACCTCATCAAGAATCTGAGCAACTATCAGCACACCTTATATTATTGTGGTCCATCGAGCCTTGCCACCATCACCAAGCTCGTAGACAAGCAGCACCGTATGGGCAAGAAACTGCTCAGCGTACCGGCCATGAAGGAGTATAAGGAGCAAACCACGACACAGAACGAGGTGTTGTTAGCTCCCTACGAAGCTAAGAATATCTATATGATGATGTATCATAACGAGAACCAGCAGTGGACGCCGGAGCGTGCAGCCGTTCAAGCTGTCTTCAACGAATACTTCGGTAGCAGTATGAACAGCGTGGTATTCCAAGAATTACGCGAAGCTCGCGGACTGGCATACAGTGCATCTGCCCGCTACATGTCGCCCGGATTGAAGGGACGTCCCGAATGGGCACAGACCTATATCATATCCCAGAACGACAAGATGGCCGATTGTATTCGCGTCTTCAATGAGATTCTTGATACCATACCACAAAGCGAAGCAGCTTTCCAACTGGCCAAGCAGAGCCTAACAAAGTTTTATGCCAGCATCCGCACCATGCGCGGTGGGCTCTTCAATGCGTATCTCAAAGCCAAGAACCTCGGTCTGGACTACGACCTGAACAAGAAGGTTTACGAGACACTGCCAAGCATCCAACTCAAGGATATCGTCGACTTCGAGCAGCAGCACATGGCTCGCAAGCCCTATCGCTACATTATCCTGGGCGACGAGAAAAACCTGAACATGAAAGAACTGGAAAAGATTGGCCCTGTAAAACGCGTGTCTACAGAGACCATTTTCGGATATTAAACAACCTATTATAGATAAAAAACATTATGGCAAAAGCACCAGATTTCAAGTATGCTCCCATGTTTCAGTTGGGAAAAGACGATACCGAGTATCGTCTACTGACCAAAGAGGGAGTCAGCACAGCCGAATTTGAAGGCAAACAGATTGTAAAAGTGAGCAAGGAAGCCCTGACATTGCTCAGTCAGCAGGCCTTTCACGATGTAGAATTCATGCTCCGTCGCGAGCACAACGAGCAGGTGGCAGCCATCCTTACCGACCCCGAATCATCGGAGAACGACAAGTATGTAGCCCTGCAATTCCTGCGCAATGCCGAGACTGCGGTCAAAGGTGTACTCCCATTCTGCCAAGATACGGGTACAGCCATCATCCACGGAGAGAAAGGACAGCAGATCTGGACTGGCTTCGAAGATGAAGAAGCACTCTCGCGCGGTGTATACAACACCTTCACACAAGACAATCTGCGCTACTCGCAGAATGCTCCGCTCAACATGTATGACGAGGTGAACACACGTTGCAACCTACCCGCACAGATAGACATCGAAGCTACCGAAGGGGCAGAATATCGCTTCGTGATGGTGGCCAAGGGTGGCGGGTCGGCCAACAAGACTTACTTCTACCCCATGACAAAGGCTACTATCCAGAACGAAGGCACACTGCTGCCCTTCCTCGTAGAGAAGATGAAGAGTCTTGGAACAGCAGCTTGCCCACCCTACCACATCGCATTTGTCATCGGTGGTACGTCGGCCGAGAAGAACCTGCTGACCGTGAAGCTCGCTTCCATCAAATACTACGACAACCTACCTACTACAGGCGATGAGACCGGACGTGCATTCCGTGATATCGACCTGGAGAACAAGCTGCTCGACGAAGCCCACAAGATTGGACTCGGTGCACAGTTTGGTGGTAAGGCACTGGCCCACGACATCCGCGTTATCCGTTTGCCACGCCACGGTGCAAGTTGCCCTATCGGTATGGGTGTGAGCTGTTCGGCCGACCGTAACATCAAGGCCAAAATCAATGCCGACGGTGTATGGTTGGAAAAGATGGACGAGAATCCTTCAGAATTGATTCCAGAAGAGTATCGTCGACCCGGAGAAGGCGCACAAGGCATTACCATAGACCTCGACAAGGGTATAGATGCCGTACGTGCAGAGCTTACCAAATATCCTGTATCTACACGTGTCAACCTCAAGGGTACTATCATCGTGGCGCGCGACATAGCCCACGCCAAGCTCAAGGCTCGTCTGGATGCCGGCGAGGGAATGCCCGACTACTTCAAGAACCATCCTATACTCTATGCCGGACCGGCCAAGACTCCGGAGGGATATGCCTGTGGTTCGATGGGACCGACCACTGCAAACCGCATGGATCCATACGTAGACGAGTTCCAGGATCATGGTGCAAGCCTCGTGATGATAGCCAAAGGCAACCGTACGCAGGCCGTTACCGACGCTTGTCAGAAGCACGGTGGCTTCTATCTGGGCACTATCGGTGGTGTGGCAGCAGTCCTCTCACAGAGTTCTATCAAGAGCATTGAGTGCGTGGAATATCCCGAACTAGGCATGGAAGCCATCTGGAAGATTGACGTAGAAGACTTCCCCGCCTTCATTCTGGTAGACGACAAAGGCAATGATTTCTTCAAGCAACTGAAGCCTTGGAGTCCTACTTGCCCCATGAAGTAATACCAACAAACAGCAGTATAAGAATCCCTGCACCGTAAAGGTGGCAGGGATTTTTTATGCAATATCCCCTCGCTGCATTTCTGGAATATACAAGAAAAATCGCTACCTTTGCCGACATTACTACTAATACATTTTTCTGAAAACCTCAAATGGACAAGAACAACATCTATCTAGCTTCCAAACCGCGCTATGAAATACTTGACGGACTGCGTGGCGTGGCGGCACTAATCGTCGTGGCCTTCCACCTGTTCGAGACCTATTCACTCGGCCCTAGATTCCAAATCCTCAACCACGGCTACCTGGCCGTAGACTTCTTCTTCCTCTTATCGGGCTTCGTAATCGGCTACGCATACGATGACCGATGGAATCGCATGTCTACCTGGAACTTCATCAAACGCCGTCTGATACGCTTGCACCCCATGGTTATCTTCGGTTCTTTCTTCGGCATGTGCATGTTTTATTTCGGTGCAAGTCCTGCTTTCCCAATGATTTCGGCCACTCCTTGGTGGATGGTTGTAGCAGTGTTCCTCTTTACCTGTACCATGATACCGTTGCCCAAAACGATGGATATACGCGGATGGGCAGAGACCAATCCGCTCAACGGAGCTGCCTGGTCGCTGCAATGGGAATACCTGGCCAACTTGCTTTATGCCCTCGTCATCCGCCATTTCTCCAAGAAGGCACTCATGGTGTGCGTGGCTATCTTCGCCTTGCTCACTGCCAACCTCTGCCTGAACATCGACCTTGGAAACTTCCTGAAGCCCCGCGAGTATGCCATCTACACTGTAATTGGCGGCTGGAGTCTCACTCCTGACCAGCTGTTGATAGGTAGCACACGCTTGCTCTATCCTTTCTTCATGGGTCTGCTCATCTCGCGCATGGGCAAACTGATAACCGTTCGTGGCGGATTCTGGTGGTGTTCACTGCTCGTAGCCATTCTACTGGTGATGCCTTTTGCCGGCACTGACAGCTCTCCCTGGCTCAATGGCGTCTACGAACTTGTAGCCATCCTGTTTTTCTTCCCTCTCATTGTGGCTATGGGAGCAGGCAGTAAGGTTACCGACAGGCGTTCGGCAGCCGTATGTAAGTTCTTCGGCGAAATTTCCTATCCGCTCTATATCACCCATTATCCACTGATTTATGCACAGATGGCATGGAGAGTGGCTCATCGCGACGCACCGCTCGCAGCCCATATCATGTTATCGGTCGGCCTCTTCATCCTTGCGATTCTGATAGCCTACGCCTCTTTCAAACTCTACGACTTGCCTGTAAGAGAATGGCTTAGGACTAAACTATTTGCCAAGAAAGCCACAGCATAAAGGCAGAATTTTATCAATAGTTTACACCATATAAGACAAAAAGGGCTACCCTCACCGGCTGAAAGCAATGCTTCCAACCGTCCAGAGGATAGCCCTTCTTCATTAGATTCCTATTATAATGCTATTTTATCGGGTCAATACCACAGCTTTATCCGTGCGGCTCACCTTGCAATGATAGAGATTGGAGATGACAACCATACACTTGTTGAAATCCGATGAAGGCAACGTACCCGTAAAACGATCGTTTGTATTGACATTCTTCAATTCTATCTCTACACCATAGATGGCACTCAATTTCCGGACGACTTGCTGTAGCGGAACACTACGGAACACCAGCTCATGGCGTCGCCAAGCCGTATAATAAGCCGTATCTTGGTCTAATGGAGTCACCGAGAACCGACCGGTACGCTTGTTAAGCGTGCACCGTTCATGAGGGTTCACAGTAACTTGTTCTTGCGTTTTCATAGAACGGAGTACCACAGAGCCTTCAAATAGGCATAGCGTTACGGTAGTAGACTGGGGATAATTAGTAAGATTGAATTTTGTACCCGTCACTTTCACACTCATATCAGGCGTATGAATGACAAACGGATGACGGCTATCGTGGTACACTTCAAAATAACCTTCGCCACGAAAATCAATCTCGCGATGCTCATGGGAAAAGGCTTTAGGGTGATAAGTCATGATGGAATGCTCGTTCACTTGCACGCGTGTACTGTCTGGGAAAATAATGTTTGTTTGCTCTCCCTGACGTGTAGAAATTGTCAGCAAGTCATTGATAGCCTGTTGACGCTCATATCCCAGATAGCCCAAACCCAATAAACAGATAGGCAACAATACCACAGCGACTTTCTCCAAAACACGCCACAAACGACGATGCAATGTTTGCGAACCGTTGAATTGCCCGTCGAGACGCTCCTGAATAGCATCTATCGTAGTATCGTCCACACGGGATGTATCAATTCCCTCTTGCCAATGGACCTCCATGACAGTGCCCAGCTCGACATCCGACGAACCGTTCACTTGTTCACGGAGTTGTAAAAGCTCGGCTTTATTAAGTCTTCCTCTCCTGTACTTTTCCTCTATATTGCTCATATTTTATTCTCCTCGTTATAGGGATAGACATGTAATCTATTGAAATATACTCCTTTTTTACGCATTGTTAAGAATTCAACAACAGAAGAGTGAATACTCCATAACCAGCTTGAGTGACGTAAGTCATCAGCTGGTTGAGTCCCAGTGACAACTGATTTCTCACCGTCTGCTCCGTCAGTTCCATAAGAACGGCAATCTCTTTCACGCTCTTATGCTCAAAGCGTGACAACTCTATGACCCGCCGCTGTGTGGGTGGCAACTGGTCAAGTCCCTTCCTGATAACACGCATAAAGTAATCGTAGTCTATCTGCGAGCCATGATTCTCTGTACTAAGACGGTCAGCATAGTCCACATAGTCTTCAAAACGAGGACTATTGAGCGTGGCCCTGTAAGCATTGATAAGCAGATGGCGCGCCTTGATAAAGACCAGGTTGAACAGCGTTTTCTCCTGCCTTATCTCATGACGATGAGTCCATATCCAGATAAAGGTGTCCTCCACGATTTCCTCTGCGGTCTCACAATGATGGCAATACTCCATGGCAAAGGCCAATAGCCTGTGCGCATACATCCGATAGAGATTGTCAAAAGCCCATTGAGAGTCGTGTTTGAGCAGCCAAATCAGAATATCTTCTTTAGTTGATGTCGCATTCATGTGATGCCACTTTTTATTTAGGTTCTTTCAAAAGGTAATGTCGTTGGGAGACAAACTGTTTTTCAAAGCCCAAAAATAAGCAAAACCAAATGGAACACCAAACTTTATATCTGGAAAAATAACAGTGCATCATCTTTCCATCAATGCAGTATATCGGCCACAAGGGCGTCCATCTGCATCTCATTGAGCTTCACAGGAGTATAGTTCACAGGCTGTTTGCTCCATGATATCTGATAACCGTAATAGTCAGGTTCTATCATTTCGATGCCCCTAATACGCTGGTGCCATACATCAACAAACATTTTCCACTCTTCATAATAGAGCGTTTTGAGCATACCAGCCCATTCCTTGGCAGCATAGTCGTGTACGGTAGTGTTAGGATTCCAGTCAGGCCCCCAGAAAGTCAATTGCATTTTGGCATTCTTCAAAGCCAATGCACGGTCGGCTTCAGTCTTTCCAAAGCGTGCCGCCTGGCCTAACCAACGAGCTAAAGTGAAGTGCCTGCTCTGAGCAAGAAGGGTATCTTGGCGCAGCAGAAGATGGAGAAATCGCTTGGAAGTATGCTCAAAGCGTGCCACATCTTTAGAATCAATGGCAGCAATCATATCATCGTAAGCCTTGTTCCCCTTATCTGATTGCACCTGACGCAGCAAATCAAACATGTCGTAGGTATAAGTTTCCGACTCGGCAAAAGCTGTACGGGCTTTCATAAATCGTCTCACTCCTTCCTTGAAAAAGTCCATATCGTAGTAGCGAGCACGTACACCCCACGATGAGGTATTGACCACTTTAGTACCCGGACGAGCACAAAAAACACTCTCAGGGAGACCATACTTTTCAGGAACACTGGCATAAATAGTTTGCAGGAAAATAAGCCAAGCTGCATAAATATCCTCATTGAAAGCACCATAACGATAAGTGATATACGACCGCAACCATTCTTCCACATTGATTCGCTCGTCGGTCATGGGCGCATGAAGAACCAAATCGTAGACTACAGGATTGTTGTTGATACCCTCAGGCATGATACCCACTCCCTTCAGTCGAGCCTTATAAGGACTATGGCGCACCTTATCTATCTGCAGAGCTATGCGTTGCAATTTACCGTACATACCACACTGTTCACCGAAATTGGACACCACGCACCATACAAATGGAGTGTCACCATAGGCTCGTGTCTGCTCCCAAACCTCTGCATTCTCACCAAACAAATCCACTACCAACACCTTTTCTCGGTTGAGCTTGGCCAGCAGTTCCGGTTTGGGATTACCACTCCATCCTTGCAATACCCATGTACTACCAGGAAAATGACGCTCCATAGCCTTCTGTACGGCCAAACCACAGTCGGCCACATTGAGTGTTCCTGTAAGTCCGCCTTCATGGAAAAGATCACCACCAAAATAGTTCAAATTACCACCATAAAGTTTCTTTATTTCATGATAATACACATCGGCCATATCGTCGAAGAGTTTACCGGTGGGCTTGAGAATGTCAGGACGCTCGAAGAAGCCCCACATTCCCTGTGGAATCACTGCATCGGCATGCCGATCGCGAATGCTTCGCGATACCATTCCGTAAAATCCCTGCATCACCGGACGAATACCCAGCTCTTCCATACGCTCTAACAAACGACGGACCATCTGTGCCTGACCGTCGATAAAGTTCTGTGATACAGGGCCACCCCAACCTTCAAGGTTTCCCATCAGCCACCACGCGGTGTAGCCAGGACCTGGAATGAAATTGCGGATTTGCAGATCTGTGACGCCAAACTTGCGTAGCGTGTTCTGCCAAACCTTTTCCATACCGACGGGCATGAGCATCAGATTGACGCCATGCAAAGCCATCCAATCAAGTTCATGCTCCCAATCTTCCCACTGATAGAACGACATGCTATAGTTGAAAGTACAATAATTGAGGGCATAACGTACTGGCAGGTCGATGCGGCGAGTTACAGGCGAACTGATTTCAGGCAGCCTCGCAACAGGTCCAAGATTATCGCCCATGTGCGACATGGAACGGTGACAATAGTCTTCCAGATAATGATTCAGGGCCATGCAGGCGACACTCTCGCCCGTAGCCTTGATTAAGAGCTTGCCACCCTGCGTACTCAGGATGAAAATTTCCGTCTCATCTGTCTGTGGCATCAACTCCAGTGACACCTTATCTTTCAGCCACGGTACACGACGGTCTATCAATGCCTGTACGCCGGCAAAGCGGTTGTCGGCTACAGCCATCATGGCTGTCAGCCACAGGGATAACAACAACAATATATGCTTCTTCATTCTAATATTCTTTTAAGGGTTGATACCTTCACTATTTCACTTCTATTTCTTTCTGATGCACCATGCCACAACGGTCTTTCCACGTCAATAGATACTTGCCACGGAAACCACGAAAGCGTAATATGCGCTCTTTCCCCAGACGAGTTTTAAACTTTGTCTTCCACTCTACATTGATAAGATTATTCAATACATGGTAGGCAGGCTTCTCCTTCATGTTCTTATCATAAATTCCCGAATAGGAAGGCTCACCCGGCGCACCACCACCGTCGACTAAATTCCACCAGGTAATGGCCTCCACCGTGGGATAGCTGAACCACAGGCGGTAAAGATTACGGGCAATAACCGCCTGTATCAGTTTGCCATGCGCCGTGGTATCAGGGGCACAGACTGTCACTTCACTGACATGGATGGGCAAATCTGACGCTCGCAGACAATCCAGCTTTTCCTCCAAAAGCGCCGGAGCAATGTACGGGTCTTTGCCTTTTGCAATATCAGCCGATTCCAGCGGGTCGAAGATGTGCATTTCGATGCCGATATGGTCGATATGCGCCCCACGGCTCATCAGGTTACGCGTGAGTTCGGCATAACGCCGATGAAGTGTCGCCGGACTGTGCATATCCACATCGTTGATATTGAGTTGCACGTTCGCAGGAAACTCTTGCCTGGCCCATTGGAAACATTTGAAAGTGTAATCGTCGGGCATCATACCACGATTTGCCTGATCAATAGGCTCATTTACCACATCCCACAAACGCACACGATTGCCGTAGCGTTGGGCCAACTGCCGTATGTGGGTACGGAAAAGACTATCCATCACAGGCCGACTCTCAGGCATCCACGTGGGATGCCCATGCAATCGGAGACCGTAGATGATGGCATGCCCTTTCGTTATGATGCCTTTGGCATTGCAGAAGTCTACAATGGGGTCTGTGGGCGGACGACGGAAGATATAGGAACTGCCCGCCGTAAACCGTAGATGGCCCTGCTCCGGCTCCAGTGTCTTCCAATAAAAGGGTATCGTGGCAGCATTGAAAAGCATTCCGAAAGTCTCTTCATACTTGCGGTTCATAGCCAGTGTAGGCAGCTGGCCGTAGACAAAGATGTTTCCCCCAAAGACAAACGAGTGACTCAGCTGCTCCACCTTGACCGCGGTTCCAGGCCTTACGTCAGCCAATTCAACACTGGCCGATACCTTGCGACATTGCTCTATACGCTGGTCAATGGCGCTTTGTAGAGAGTCATTCCACATCTGCCAATAGCCTTCCGACATGATATGATCCGTATCAGCGACCGCATTATGAGGTATCTGAGCCTGCACAGGGCTACAGAAAAAAGAGAAAAGGAGTAAAAAGAAAGTAGATTTCATAAGATTATCTTATTACATGTGCCGTTCTTCATGGGCCTTGCGTGCCTCTCCTATCAGCCGAATACCTGTAAGGATGCGCTCCCGATGTTCCTCAATGGTAGGCTTCCACCATGTCTGCAAGAAACCTTTGAGATGTTGCCGACTGACATATTTCTCGGCAAAGGCCACAGTATTACCTATACTCTTGGGGGTTTCAGCATGATAACTTCCGGTCAAAATCTGGTCGTAACCATGCTTCTCTAAATCTATATACTGCCTCACCATATCCCATTCCGGATTTAACTCTTCGCCGTAATACCAGTTACTTTGCATTACCGACTTAGGCATTCGGGCGAAAAACTGGTCGGGCTGGTGCCATAGCATATAGTCCGACCACATCCAGGCCTTAGCCTTGTGACGCTCACACTCCCTCACAAGAAACATGAAGTCATGCCACCAGGCATCGTTCTTGCGCACCACCACATGCTTATACGTCTGCTGCATGGTGTAACCTTCTTCATCCATGCCAATGTGGAAAAACCTCGGATGGTCGAAAATAGCACACACCTCAGCTATCATGTCAGTACAGAAACGATAGTATTCTTCAGTAGAAACAATCTTAGAATAGTCTTTCATCCACGTGTCATGTCCTGCAGAGAAATTCAGCTTGGGAATAGGTTCCAGGCCCAATGTCCGCATACGGTTCAATTCTTGTTTGAGACGGGCTACCGACCATGCGTTGTTCACTGCTATTTCCGGATGCTTCTGATATTTCACGGCATCGCCAAGATCTATCACGACCATGTTGACACCACTCTGGCCCATCAGTTCGATAGCATTATTCCAGAGAGATTCACTCAACTCTATATCCGGACGATAGCCTCTGAAAGGACGTCCAGACCAGATATATTCCTCCCACATATTGAAGCTGAGATGAATCAGACATCCCCATATCAATTTATCTTTCATACCGTTTTCTTCTTTTTATTTTCATAATCTGTACGAGCTGTTCCCAGCAAGTCAATACCTTGCAAGATAGGCTGGCGATAAGTTTCTGTCACAGGCCTCCAAAAGGTCTGCATGAACCCCAGCAAATGCCCCTTATCAATATGTTCGGCACAAAACCGCATGGTGTTGCCAATACTCTTAGGATTATTCTGGTCAAAACTGCCCGTAGCAATAATGTCGTAGCCCTCACGTGCCAAATCAAGATAAGAGCGAATAGCCACATCGTTGATAGAGAACTTCTCGGTGTACCACCAGTTACACTGCACCACCGAGTGGGGCATCATTTTGAAGAAATCATCGGGATGATGCCACACGTAATCAGACCAGACACAAGGACGTACACCACGTTTCATGGCCTCGGCAATATAGAAATAAAGATCAGCCCACCATGTTTCCTGCTGTCGAATGACGATATAGTCAGAGAGTTGATAGTCGATGCGTTCTTCGTCCATACCGAAATGGATGAAACGTGGCGTGTCAAACAGTTGGATAGCCTCGGCTATCAGGTCGGCACACACCTTATAATACTTATCCGACGACACCATCTTGGCATACTTGCCCAGCCACGCATCGTGAGTGGTAGAGAAGTTGAACATCGGCATCGGTTCGATACCGACCTTGCGAAGCCGGGCCAACTGCTGCCTCAACTGTGTGTGCGACCATGAATGGGCCAATGATATTTCAGGGTGACTATGCCAACCCACCGAGTCGTCCAGATTGATAAACACCATGTTCACCCGGTTACTCACCATGCGTTCGATGGCTGCATCCCACACCGCCATTTGGAGTTCAAACTCCGTTCTCAACCCGCCAAAAAGCTTTATCTGGCCCGCGAAATTAAAAGAAAGATTCAGCAGACAAGCCCACAGTTTATCCGTCATGGGTGCAGCTTCTACAGTCTGCTCAATAGAGGGCGTGCCCCACAGCCCTCTAGGCAAGGTCGCTACCATGCCCAGGGCTGTTGCACGCTTCAGGAAATTACGTCTGTCCATTCTATAAAATTTTATTTTTGTTCAAGCTCCAAGCCGATGTATCAATCGTAGCCTTCGTTCTGAATAACCACACCCTTACCGTCGGTAATGACGCTCTTGGGCAGCGGATAGACTTCCTTGGCCTTCGTGGCATAGGCAGAACCATTGATGGTCTTTGCACTTTCCACAAATTTATCCATACGGATAAGGTCGGCACGGTATTGTCCGTTCTCACACCAAAACTCGTGCATGCGCTCTTTGAGAATCACGTCTACGAACTTCGCATCGCTATCAATCTCTGTATAAGCCAAGGCCGGGATGCCGGCACGCTCACGAATGACGTTGATATACGTGAGAGCCGACTGCTTATCGGCAGTCGAAGCTCCCGGCTTACGGTAGAGCGCCTCTGCCAACGACAGATAAACGTCGGCATAACGATACACGATGGGGTCGATACTGCTGCGCCCGCTGTTCTTGAACAATTCGGTATCGAAACCATACTTCATAGGTATAGGGCCTATATCGAGATTAGGATAGTCGCCACGATGGACCACCATACCGGTCTTGCTGCTCTTATATTCGGCCAACAGATAGGTACGACGGGTGTCGGTAGGCTCAAAACTGTCGTAGAAATGCCAGGTGCTCGTCAGGCTGTGATAACCACCTTTCATACCATTACTGGCGAAGTCGGCCGGCAACACAAACATGTGCCAGTCGTTCCAGCTCACCATTTCTGTGTTTACAGGCAGAGCAAAGATGATTTCCTTGTTAGCTTTCCCTTGTCCGCCAAGCTCGAACATCTTGATATAACTGGGTTGGAGCTGATAACCATTGGAGGCCTGCATCAGCTCTTTGGCCAGCGTCTCTACCTTTGTATAATAGCTCTTGTCTATGCGCGTCTCGTGCAGATAAAGGCGAATCAAGAGCATTTTAGCCAAACCGGTGCTGAAGCGTCCATACTCCACATCGTTGGGAGAAGGCAGATTCTCAGCCGCAAAGAGCAAATCGTCTTCTATATATTTTACCATTTCTTCGCGCTTCATACGCGGAAGCGGTTTGTCGTTGCGAGGATTGTCGAGCAAATCGGCAGGAGCTATAATCAGCGGACCGAACATATCGTAGAGCGTATAGGCCACAAAGGCACGCGCACAACGCACTTCGGCTGCCATTTTCTTCTTGGCTGCGTCGGTGAGCGTCGTAGATTTTTCGATGTAGGCAAGGTTAGCCGTGCAACGACTTATATCGTTGGCAAAACCGTCGCGATAGCCACCGCCCGACGGGTCTTTCTCTGTGTAGTAGAATCCTACCAGATAGTCGTCCGTGGAATTCCAATCCAAGTCGTGCTGTTTCTTGAAGATATAGCTACGCGCGGTAAGGATTTCAGTGGTGGCATCGTTGATAGCGACACAGCCACGGTCGTCGGTGGCAAACAGACCATCAAACCAGCTGGAACGGATAGAGCGATAACACTCGTTGACCAGCGTCACATAATCGCTCTCCACTTTGGGAAAGAGTTCGCTATTCATTTCAGAATAGTCCACCGGATTCAGGTCGGCACATCCCGTAAACAGAGTGGCGCTAAAGGCCAGAGCCACCGTACAGGCTACATATTTGAATTGATTGAATACTTTCATAATATACTGCTGTTGGAATATTAAAAGGTTATGTTCACACCAAAGCTATAGGTCTTAGCGTTAGGATAGGCTGCCGCGTAGGCATCGGTTTCGGGATCGAGGCCATTGTACGGCGTGATAACAAACAGATTGTTGGCCGAGAGGTGCAGGCGTACACTGCTGACAAAGTTGATTTTACCCAGCCATGCACGGGGTACATTGTAGCTCAGAGACACATTCTGCAGACGAACAAACCAGGCATCCTCATAGTAATAGTCGCCCATTGTGTAGAAAGCACCGCGCCCGATGGCAGCATAGGCACTGGGCATCGTCGTCGACGGCCGGGTAGGTGTCCAACGGTCGAGGTTAGTACGCAGACCGTTGAGGCCTGCCCCCGCTATACCGAAGCTGTTGATACCGTAGGATGCCATCGTAGGATTCTCTATCTTGCGGTCGAACATGCCATTGAACATAAAGGAGAGTTCGAAATCTTTGTATCGCAATACATTGTTGATACCGGCCAACCATCCCGGATCTCTCGAACCGATGAGTTTGGTATCGGCATCGTCTATCTTACCATCGGGAGCACCGGTCAGCACAAAGCGACCATTGGCATCGGTCACGGGATTGCCTGAAGCATCGCGCTTGTAGCCGTCGAGGTCTTTGATGACCATCTGACCAGGCAACAAATCGGGCTGAGCTGCCGGTGCTGCCTCTCCAGTCTGGAGCACATGGTCGGCCACACGTGAATAGATAGCACGTATAGGATCGTTCACTCCCTCATACACAGCAGGCTTCCAGTCGGGTGTGCGCTCCTTCCATTTGTCGCGATACATGGTAAAGGTGAGATTGGTAGACCAGCTGAAGTTCTTGGTTTCGATATTGCGTGTGTTGAGCATCACTTCGATTCCGCGTCCTTGGGTCTTGCCTATGTTCGACATAACTTTGGGAAGTTCCTGGTAAGAGTTGAGCAAGCGATAGTTGAGCAGGTCGGATATGGTGCGTTGGTAAACATCTATCGAACCGCTGATGCGACCTTTCAGGAAGCCGAAGTCGAGACCGAGATTCCACTCCGTAGTAGTCTCCCACTTCAGGTCGGGATTGTCGAACTTACCTTTCTTTACACCAATGACGGTTTTATGGTCGCCACCTACGTAGGCATTCTCCGTCACGAAACTGGCAAAGGCATTAGTACCGATGTCGGCATTACCAGTCTGTCCCCAGCTGAGACGCAGTTTCAGGTTGGAAAGCCATTTCACAGATTTCAGGAAACTCTCTTCGTTGACAATCCATCCCAGGGCCACAGAGGGGAAATAGCCCCACTTCCTGTTCTTGGCAAAGACACTGGCACCATCGGCACGCATCGTTCCGGTGAACAGATAGCGGTCCAGCAAAACGTAGGAAACACGCATGAAGTAAGACTCCATCTTGTTTTTCGTGGCAGTAGACCTGATGATTTTGTTGCCCGTTCCGGAATTGATACTATTGTAGAGAAACACATCAGTGAGGAAGTTGTTGTTGCCCAGCTCCGAACTGTCATAGTTGAATTCCTCGTAAGAACCTCCCACCATTAAGTTGACATTGTGAATGTCCCCCAGCGTCTTGTGATAAGTGGCAGTGGCCTCAGCCAGATACTGGTCGTTATTCATATTATATATGTAGGCCACACCGCCGAGTGTGTTGCCGTTGACCGTCGTGCGGGGCTGATAAGTCTTGCGGTCCATCTGTGCATGGTCTACACCGAGAGAGCCGCGAAGCACGAGTCCCTCTATCGGACGAGCCTCTACATAGACATTTCCGATGAAGCGATTGGTACGTCCCTGGTCGGTGTTGGTGAGCAGAGAGTAAGGGTTGGGCTGCTTAGGCAAGAGCGGATTGACGGGATACGTGCCTGTAGCAGCATCGTAGGCCTGCACCTCCGGACTCATCTGAATGGCCGACCGAATGATGCCCGAATTCTCATACTGCGCACCGCCAAGCTGTGTATTGTCGTTGTTGATACGTGTCATGGTGAGGTTGAGTCCGGCCTTGAAGATTTTAAGGAATCCCTGGTCGATATTGGTCTTCAGCGTGTAGCGGCTCAATCCCGAATTCTTGATGATACCCTTCTGGTTGAAATAGTTGAACGACAGCATATACTGGGTATTCTCGCTGCCCCCTTGCAAATTTATGTTGTGTTCGTTGATATGCCCATTACGTGTGATGAGACCGAGCCAGTCTGTACCCTCGCCTGCACCATCTATCTGTGCCTGGGTATAAGGATAGCTCAGTGCCACGCCGTTGTAGGGATTGGCCGACGCCTCGGCCAGCGTCTTCTTGCCATAGGGCGCCACTTGGTTGTTCCACATGTAGTTCTCCAGTGCCATGTCGTTGCGTATCTGCATCCACTCTTTGAGCGACAGCAAATCGTACATATCAGAATATTTCTGATATGAGAAGTCGTAAGAATAAGACACCTTGGCACTTCCGGTCTTGCCTCGCTTGGTGGTGATGAGCACCACGCCATTGGCAGCACGAGCACCATAAATAGACGTAGCCGAAGCATCTTTAAGTACTTCGATAGACTCGATGTCGTTGGGATTGAGAAAGTTGAGAATGCTCTGTGTGCCCGGATCCATCTTGGCATCGCCGCCACTGGGCTGGTCGAGCTTGGCTATGGGGAAACCATCTACAATATAGAGAGGGTCGTTGCCGGCATTCACACTGCCTGCGCCACGCACCAGAATGTCAATGCCACCGCCGGGCTGCGCACTGTTCTGGCGCACATAGAGACCGGCTGCCTTACCGCCGAGGGCCTGACCGACAGACGACAGACCGTCGAGTTTCATGTCGTCGCCCTTCAGCATGGCGATAGAACCCGTGAGGTCGCGCTTGCGTTGAGTGCCGTAGCCCACAACAACCACTTCGTCGAGCGACTCCATATTCTCCTGCATGACCACACTCATGTTGTCCTTCGGACGCATACGCACCGTCTGGAAACCTACGTAACTGATTTCCAGTTGTTCACCCTCTTCCGTATCAAGCACGAACTTACCATTCAGGTCGGTCGTCGTTCGGCGATTCTTACCCACCACCTGCACAATAGCACCGATGACAGGGTCGCCCTGCGCGTCGGTTACCATACCGCTGGCCTTGTCCAATTTCTTGCTACCGGGCTTCGCACCAGGCTTGACCGAGATAATAATTGTCGAGGGTTGCACCCACTTGTATTCCAGTCCGCGCTCGCCAAGAATCTCTGCCAGCACAGCAGCCACAGGCACATCTTTCTTCTGAAACGTCACGGGGGCACAGCCGTCGAGCGTCACATCGCGATAGCTGAACTTGTACTGAGTTCGTTTTTCGATTTCGCTTAATGCCTTCTTCAGGCTCACTTGATGGAGCTTGAGCGACACTTTCTGCTGCTGCGCCACCATCTGGAGTGGATTCCCCATTAACAGTGTAGCCAAAACATAGGCAAACAGTCTCGATTTAAATAATCTACACATAAGCTTTAGGTTAAATGATTACATAGGTTAATATCTCGATTATGGTATCAATGATAGTCCGGTTCTACGCCCGCCAGCTTATAGGCAGCTCGCGTCTTCTTGATTCTTGATGAGCAACATCGTGCAGACAATGCGGTCTCACCACCTGAATGGTTAGACAACCCCATAATCGTTTTATAACTAGAAATATGGAATTATTTTTCTTTTTCAATAAAAATCACTCCGATTCAGGTCCTAAACATATTATCAAGACATGGTATAACGGATACTACCCCCTACTCCGCAGGCTGTTCGAAATATAAAATTGAGAAAATAATAGGGAAACAGATGCAAGAAAACACCGACAGGTACATTTACATAAAAACGGGAAGGGCAGAATACTCCCCCTTCCCGACGCCCTGATAATCAAGGATAACATATATAAAGATATGCCTGTAAGATTCCCAGGCAGATAGTTTTAGTTACTAAGAAAATAAGTTAATTTCAAGTCTGAGCCTCTGTGACTTTGTTGCAGAGGCTTTTCAGTTTTGCTGCCAAGCCGTGGCAGCATTACTGTTCGGTCCTTGCAGCATTGCTGCGAAGCCTTTGCACTCAAAGACTTAAAATTACATGATTTTCTTGATGAATACATTTTAATTCTATATGGCTGTAAAGCAGGATACAAGGAAGTGCATATCTCACCAATTCAGACGATTTAACTGCTCTTGCCAGAATGATTATGCAACTATCAAAAATAGAATGGTTCAAAAAGTGCGTCAGGGATATCAGAGGATTCAAAGTAGAGAGCTAATCTGGTTTTACAGAATCGGTAAGAAACTCATCGTTTTATCTTTTTCGACTCAACAGCACAAGAATTGCCAAAAAAGCAATACCTTTGCAGCGGTCTACAGACTGTAGACTAAGGGGTGTCACGACATTTCGTGGCTGAGAATAGACCCTCTGACCTGATTCGGGTAATGCCGGCGTAGGGATAAGGACATGAAAAGTGCCCCTTTTTGTGTATTATATTTTTAAGGTATTCATGAAAAAAAATGTATTGTTTGTGTCTGCACTCGCTTGTGCAGCAACTGTTCATGCGGCTAATCCCAAACAAGAAAAGATTGATACGTTGCGTACCTACGAGCTACAAAACGTGCAAGTGGTATCTACACGCGCCAACAAAAAGACGCCGGTGGCCTATCACGACCTGAACCAAAAGCAAATCAAGGCCGTGAACTTCGGCCAGGATGTGCCGTTCCTCCTATCACTCACTCCATCGGTCACCATGACATCGGATGCCGGCAACGGTGTCGGATACACGTCGTTGCGCGTGCGTGGCACTGACCCTTCACGTATCAACATCACCTCTAACGGCATACCGATGAACGACGCAGAGAGTTCTCAGGTGTTCTGGGTGAACATGGGCGACTTCGCTTCGAGCGTACAGAGCATGCAGATACAGCGTGGCGTAGGTACGTCGACCAACGGGTCGGGAGCTTTCGGAGCAACCCTGAACATGCAGACCGAGAACATAGGCATCAAGCCTTACATAGGACTGGACCTTTCGGGCGGCTCGTACTACTCGCACAAGGAGACACTGCGCTTCGGCACAGGACTGCTCGGCGACCACTGGGGCATACAAGGCCGACTGTCGAACATAGGCAGCAAGGGCTATCTGGACCGTGCTTTCACCAAATTGAACTCTTACTTCATACAGGCAGGCTACTTCGGTGACAATACGATGGTGAAGTTTATCACCTTCAACGGCAACGAGCAGACCTATCATGCGTGGAACTACACATCGAAATACGAGCAGAGCCTGTATGGACGTACATACAATTCGTGTGGAGAGTACACCGACAGAAATGGGCAAACCCGCTACTACAAGGACCAGACCGACAACTATCACCAGCAGCACTATCAGCTGATTTGGGACCAATCCATCAATCGCAACTGGAATCTGAACGCTGCCCTGCACTACACCAAGGGGCAAGGCTACTATGAAGAGTATAAGAGCGGACGTAAATGGGCACAGTTCTGCCTGACGAACGATTGGAAGATGCGGGGCGACCTGGTACGCCAGAAGAAGATGGACAACGACTTCTACGGAGCTATCGCGAGCTTGAACTACAACAGCCTGAACGGACTGACGGCCACACTGGGAGGCGGTTGGAACAAATACGAGGGCGACCATTTCGGCCGGGTGAAGTGGGCTGGGAGTCCATATTACATCGTAACCGACGCTGAGGGCAACGAGACGAACAAATATATCGTATCGCCCGAACTCTTCCCCGACACAGAATACTATCGCAACTCGTCGACAAAGACAGACGGCAACGTATATGGAAAGGTGAATTGGGAATTCTATCAGGGCTTGAGTGCATTCATCGACCTGCAATATCGCCACGTAAACTACAAGATGAATGGCCCTACAGACCAGTGGGAGGATACGAAACAGGTGGTTTACAGCATGAAGGACAGCTACGATTTCTTCAACCCCAAGTTTGGATTGAACTATGACATCACACCCAACCACAAAGTATATACATCGTATGCCATTGCTCACAAAGAACCGACACGCAACGACTACGAGGACAACATAGGCATGCAGCTGAAGGCGGAACAGCTGAACGACCTGGAAATGGGCTACAAATATCAGAGCGCGAAGTTCTCGGCTGGTGCTAACTTCTACTATATGTATTATCGCAACCAGTTTGTGCTGACGGGAGAGCTGAACGAAATAGGCGAGATGAAGGCCAGCAACGACAATTCGGGACGTAGCTATCGCATGGGATTGGAGCTGGAAGCATCGTGGAAACCGGCAGATTGGTTCCGCTGGGATGCCAATGCCACATGGAGCAAGAACCGTGCGAAAGACTGGACGGTGACCGATAAAGAGACCAATAAGCCATTGAATCTGGGCGACACGCCACTGAGCTTCTCGCCCGACTTCATCTTCAACAACATTCTTTCGCTCGACTACAAGGGCTTCACGGTAAGTGTGCAGAGCCAGTATATCAGCGACCAATATCTGACGAACACCGGTTTCAAGGAGTATATCTCGTATGGTAAGAATGGAGAAGAGACCAAGGTGGGTATGCTGATAGACGGACATTTCAACACCAATCTGAATCTGGCTTATCACTTCGGACTGAAGAAAGTGGGCTTGAAAGATGCAACTGTCGGGATGACGCTATACAATCTCTTCAGTGCAAAATATGATAACAACGGATGGGCAGCACCAGGATTCAAGGCCGATAAAAACGGAAAGGTCATCGCATATACCAATAACGACCTCTACCAAGCTGGATTTGCACCTTCTGCCCCATTCAACTGGATGGCTCATCTATCCATCAACTTCTAAACAGACGAACGATGCAAGAGTTTCTGAACAGTCCCGATTTCCTGCTGGCACTGGATGTGACGGCCACGGTTCTCGGACTTATCTACATCTGGCAGGAGTATCATGCCAGCATCTATCTTTGGCTGACGGGTATCATCATGCCACTGGTAGACATCTTTCTCTACTACGAAGCAGGACTCTATGCCGACTTTGGCATGGCAATCTACTACACCCTGGCGGCCATCTACGGATATATGGTTTGGAAATTCGGCAAAAAAAAGAATCAGCATGAGGGTGAGGCCATGCCCATTACACACATGAAAAAAACACTATGGCTACCTGTAACCATAGCTTTTCTTATGGCATGGGCCGCGATTTACTGGATTCTGATTACCTTCACCAACAGCAATGTGCCGGTAACAGATAGCTTTGCCAATGCGCTAAGCTTTGTAGGACTGTGGGCATTGGCTCGCAAATACGTGGAGCAATGGCTCGTGTGGATTGTCGTAGACATCGTACTGGCAGCATTGTATCTATATAAAGGTATTCCGTTTAAATCCGGCTTGTACGCCCTCTACGTGGTGATAGCCATCATGGGATACTACAAATGGAAAAAAATGATGAACGATGGACTATCCACTCATAACGCCTGAAACAGAGTTCGATGCCGTCATATTGGCAGCAGGCGACTTCCCTACTCATCCTTTGCCATTGACCTTGCTGGCCCATGCAAAGTACATATGTTGCTGCGACGGGGCTGCTGCCGAGTACGTTGGCAAGGGCTACATGCCCAATGCCATCGTCGGAGACGGCGATTCGCTCCCTAACAAGCTGAAACAGCAGTATGCCAACATCCTGCATGAGGTAGCCGAACAGGACAGCAACGACCTGACGAAAGCCACCCGACACTGTATTGGGATGGGATTCCGCCATATTGCCTACCTGGGAGCAACGGGGAAGCGGGAAGACCATAGCTTGGCCAATATCTCGCTGATGATGCACTACTATCGAAACATGGGCATAGCCCCCACGATGATAACCGACCACGGCGTGTTTATACCGACACATGGAGACCGTACGTTTGGAAGCAAGCCGGGACAACAAATCAGTATCTTCAACTTCGGATGCAACCATATTGAGAGCAAAGGGCTGAAGTGGCAGAGCTTCGCTTACGAACACAGCTGGCAAGGGACGCTCAATGAATCGCTGGGCGAACAAATACAATTCTGTGCAGACCACTATTATATGGTCTTCAGGTGTTTTCCGTAGATTCTCAATACAAACAACAAAAAAACGATATATATTTCTTTTTTCTTGCCAAAAAAGACAGGGTATCCGTATGATACATTCATTTTTTTAGTTATCTTTGCAACTATAATGTGGTTTTCAGTTAGAGACTGCAACCATGTATGACTTTTAAAAATTTTCGCATATATATAAATCTCACCTTTGTGAGAGGTTGTTTCCTAGCTCGTGAGAGTACGGAAAGACTTGAGTTAATTTATTTTAGTAAATACCTAGCGCTGCGATCGTGAGATTATGGCGCTATTTTTTGTCCCTGCATCAGAAACAAACGGAAACAAAAAAGCCTCGAATTTCTTCGAGGCTGTATCATCTTATTTCTTTAGTTTGAAAGCATTCTCTATAGACACCAACTCGTCGCTAAAGGAATGGTCGGTCTTTCGCCGCATCTCTACTTGCGAACAACTATGTATTACGGTCGAATGGTCGCGATTACCAACCAGCTTCCCGATGCGCGAAGCAGGCATCTTGGTATATTTCTGAGCCAGATACATGGACACTTGACGGGCTTCTACCAGGTCGCGCTTACGACTTCTACTGTTCACTGCGGTCGGCGTTACATTGAAATGGTTGCACACCGTCTCCACTATCTCATCTATCGTCAAAGGCTTATCGTCTATCTTTACGGCCCGTTTGATGACCCGTTCGGCCAGTCGCATGTCAATATCGCAATTATAGACCACACTATATGCCAGCAATGAATTGATGACTCCTTGCAAATCGCGGACACTTCCATTGGCCGTCGAAGCAACAAACATTACCACATCATCAGGAATATGCAGGCCATCACGATGAATCTTATTCTTTAAGATGTCCACGCAAAGCTCTACATTGGGCTTTTCCAACTCTGCTACCAAGCCACCACGGAAGCGTGTAAGCAGTCGCTCGTTCATACCTTTCAAATCTACCGGCGGTCTGTCACTGGCCAGAATGATACGCTTTCCATTGCGGTGAAGATGGTTGAAGATGTGGAAGAAAGTGTCTTGTGTCTTAGTTGCAGTAGCCCACTCCTGTATATCATCGACTATCAACATGTCTATCGTCTGATAGAAGTTGATGAAATCATTGGTCGTATTCTGCAAAACGGCATTCGTATATTGCACCTGAAAGAGTCTGGCACTAATATATAGCACTCGTTTTTCTGGATACAACTGATGCGTTCTTATCCCTATAGCATTGACAAGGTGAGTCTTACCACATCCTGAAGGACCATAGATGAACATCGGATTGAACTGATTGTTGCCCGGATGCTCAGCAATTGAAAGTCCCACACTGCGTGGAACCTTATTGCTATTGCCCTCTACATAGTTCTTAAAAGTAAGGTGCGGATTGAGCTGAGAGTCTATTTGCTGTGGTTGGGCGGCATCAAGCATCGTCGGAGATTGATTCGCATGCTGCCTTGGAGTACGTTCCACGGCATCCGCCGGGTCGGCCATTAATTCCTGTGAAAGATTGTGTTCCTTGTCCGTCACGACACGATAACGCAATTGCACACCCTCTCCGAACGTACTACAAAGCACTTTACTCAGCAGGTCTATATAGTTTCCCTCCAAGTATTCATATACGAATACGCTGGGAACCTGCAAAAGAAGTGTCTTTGTCTCCGCATCGAATGATTCGTAAGCAATTGGCTTAAACCATGTTGCGAACTGCTGTTGGCTCACATTTTTGGCAATGAGCGCAAGGGCTTCGCCCCAACAAGCATCAGGACTCATCTTCAT